>JAHVJD010000020.1 GCA_019801415.1 Nocardioides marinus | reverse complement strand
CGGATCGTCGTTGACGTTGGTCACGGTGGCCGTTGCGGCACTGGTCACGCTCTCGGTCGTGCCTTCACCATCGGTATAGGTTGCTGCGACGGTGATGACCGCGCCGACATCGTCCTGGGTAAGCGTGTAGGTGCTGCCACTCGCGCCGCTGATGTCGACGCCATCGCGTTTCCACTGGTAAGCGATCGTGCCCAGCCCGTCTTCATCTGCCAGGGTGTTGGCTGCCGTAAGAGTTTGATCTTCAGCAGCGGTTCCGGCGATGGTGACGGATCCGGTCGGATCGTCGTTGACGTTGGTCACGGTGGCCGTTGCGGCACTGGTCACGCTCTCGGTCGTGCCTTCACCATCGGTATAGGTTGCTGCGACGGTGATGACCGCGCCGACATCGTCCTGGGTAAGCGTGTAGGTGCTGCCACTCGCGCCGCTGATGTCGACGCCATCGCGTTTCCACTGGTAAGCGATCGTGCCCAGCCCGTCTTCATCTGCCAGGGTGTTGGCTGCCGTAAGAGTTTGAT
>JAHVJD010000019.1 GCA_019801415.1 Nocardioides marinus | reverse complement strand
TGGGGAGCCTGATCCGACTGGTCCGGTTTGATTGTTAGTGCATGACTGGCCTTTGGTCCATCGGGACGATGGTTTCTGGCGCAGGGGGCCGGTATCCCAAGGCGCTGTGGGGGCGCTTAGTGTTGTAGTGTTTCCTCCAACTTTCGATGATGATCTGAGCCTCCCTCAGCGAGTAGAAGAGCTCTCGGTTCAGCAGTTCGTCCCGGAGCCGGGCATTAAAGCTTTCGATGTATCCATTCTCCCATGGGCTCCCAGGTGCGATGAAGGCTGTTTTTGCCCCAACCGCCTCGATCCAGGCCCTGACGTCCTTGGCAACGAACTCTGGGCCATTGTCACTTCGGACATAGGCTGGAGGCCCCCGCAGAATGAATAGATCGGTCAGGGCGTCGATTACGTCGGTCGAGTTCAGCTTCCTCTTCACCCTGATTGCCAGGCATTCCCGGCTGAACTCATCGAGGATGTTCAATGTGCGGAACGCTTTACCGTCGTCAGTGCGGCAATGAACGAAGTCGTAGCTCCAGACGTGGTTGCGGCTCTCCGGTCTAAGGCGGATGCATGATCCGTCGTTCAGCCAAAGCCGCCCCTTCTTTGGTTGCTTCGGTGGCACTTTGAGCCCCTCTCGCCGCCACAGACGTTCGACACGGCCGTCGCCGATCTGCCATCCCGCGTCCCTAAGCAGCACTGCGACCCGGCGGTAGCCATAGCTGCCGTATTGCCTGGCCAGTTCAATCATGTCCGCCACGAGCCGGTCTTCATCTTCCCGGCCTCGCGATTGATACCTTTGTGTTGATCGATGCTGCCCCAGCACCCGGCAGATCCGGCGTTCCGACACTTTCATCTCGCTGCGTATCAGCTCGATGCAGGCGCGCCGACGGGCGGGGCTCAGAA
>JAHVJD010000018.1 GCA_019801415.1 Nocardioides marinus | reverse complement strand
CGCTCCTTCGTCTCGGTGATCCTTGGCGGTTTTGGCGGCAGCACCGGCCCGCAGATGGAGGTCGAGGGCGAGCAGGTCGCGATCGACGCCGAGGGCGTGGCGCAGGCGCTGGAGGAAGCTGACAGCGTCATCATCATCCCCGGCTACGGCATGGCGGTGGCGCAGGCGCAGCAGAACGTCGCCGAGCTGACCCGCCGTCTGCGCGCCAAGGGCAAGGAGGTGCGCTTCGCCATCCACCCGGTGGCGGGCCGCCTGCCGGGCCACATGAACGTGCTCTTGGCCGAGGCCAAGGTTCCTTACGACATCGTGATGGAGATGGACGAGATCAACGACGACTTCCCGGACACGGATGTGGCGATCGTCATTGGCTCCAACGACATCGTGAACCCGGCGGCGCAGGAAGACCCGAACTCTCCGATCGCGGGCATGCCGGTTCTGGAGTGCTGGAAGGCGAAACAGGTGATCGTCTCCAAGCGCGGCCAGGGCACCGGCTACTCCGGCATCGAGAACCCGCTGTTCTTCAAGGAGAACACCCGGATGTTCTACGGCGACGCGAAACAGAGCCTCGACACGCTGCTGAATTCAATCAGCTGATCGGATCTGCAAAACAATACCCGTAAGGCGCCCCCTTAAAAGGGGCGCCCGTCATAGCCGCCCTGCGCTTAGCTGCCTTGTGTAAGGGCTAAGAATTCTCTCCAGATCTTTGCCAGGCGGCTCGCAGAAACGATTTCGCAGAAGCTGTCGAATTTTGTTGAATTAGGTCTTGCGACTCATCCGGGGTGTCCGTAAAAGCCCCTTCACCGGCGGCGCTGAGGCGCTGCTGACACGCCGGAGAGACGGCGGGACGCGCTGGAGAGACGGCGGCATCTGTTGGATGGAACGAGGCGGGCGCGCTGTGAGAATGGCGCAACGGTCCTGTTTTTGCCTCCGGGTGTATGCTCTTTGACATTGATGGATAACTGAAGAGATATGTGGGCGG
>JAHVJD010000017.1 GCA_019801415.1 Nocardioides marinus | reverse complement strand
GACTCTGCGCGTCAGCTGCAGAAGCTGGGCTACGCTTGCGCGATTGAGACCGGGGCCGGGGCGGCGGCGGGGTTTTCGGATGCCGCCTATGCCGAGGCGGGCGTCGAGATCGTCAAGACCGCGGCGCAGCTGTGGAAGACGGCCGACATCATCGCCAAGGTGCGCCAGCCCAATGAGACCGAGCTGAAGCGGCTGACCAAGGGCAAGACGCTGATCTCCTTCTTCAATCCCGCCGGGAACGAGGCGGGCATGGAGGCCGCCAGGGCGAAGGGCGCCAATGTCATCGCGATGGAAATGGTGCCGCGGATCAGCCGCGCGCAGAAGATGGACGCGCTGTCCTCGATGGCCAATATCGCGGGCTACCGCGCGGTGATTGAGGCGGGCAACAACTTCGGCCGCTTCTTCACCGGCCAGATCACCGCCGCGGGCAAGGTGCCGCCGGCCAAGGTGCTGGTGGTGGGCGCGGGTGTTGCGGGCCTCGCCGCGATTGGCACCGCGACCTCGCTGGGCGCGGTCACTTACGCCTTCGACGTGCGCCCCGAGGTGGCCGAACAGGTGGAATCGATGGGCGCCGAGTTCGTCTATCTCGATTTCGAGGAGGAGCAGCAGGACGGGGCCGCCACCGGCGGCTATGCCTCTGTGTCCAGCCCGGAATTCCGGGAAGCGCAGCTGGCCAAGTTCCGCGAGCTGGCACCGGAGATGGACATCGTCATCACCACCGCGCTGATCCCCAACCGCGAAGCGCCGGAGCTGTGGACCGAGGACATGGTCGCGGCGATGAAGCCGGGCTCGGTGATCGTGGATCTGGCGGCCGAGAAGGGCGGCAATTGCAAGCTGACCGTCGCGGACGAGAAGATCGTCACGGACAACGGCGTCACCATCATCGGTTACACCGATTTCCCCAGCCGCATGGCGGCGCAGGCCTCGTCGCTCTATGCGACCAACATCCGCCACATGATGAGTGATCTGACTCCGGGCAAGGACGGGCAGATCGTGCATGACATGGAAGACGACGTGATCCGCGGCGCCACCGTGGCGTATCAGGGCGAGATCACCTTCCCGCCGCCGCCGCCCAAGGTGCAGGCGATCGCGGCGCAGAAGAAGCCCGAGGTGAAGGAGCCGACGCCGGAGGAAAAACGCGCCGCCGAAGTGGCCGCCTTCAAGGCGCAGACCAAGGCGCAGGTGACCATGCTGGCAGGCGGCGGCGCGCTCTTGCTGCTGGTCGGGCTGTTTGCGCCGGTCAGCTTCATGCAGCATTTCATCGTCTTTGCGCTGGCCTGTTTCGTGGGCTTCCAGGTGATCTGGGGCGTGGCGCATTCCCTGCACACGCCCTTGATGGCGGTGACCAACGCGATCTCCTCGATCATCATCCTCGGCGCGTTGATGCAGATCGGCTCGGGCAGCTGGCTGGTGATCCTGCTGGCGGCGCTCAGCGTCTTCATGGCCGGGATCAACATCTTCGGCGGCTTCCTCGTCACCCGGCGCATGCTCGCCATGTTCCAGAAATCCTAAGGAGGCCGGACACATGGATTACGGTTTCACCACCGCCGCCTATGTCGTTGCGGCTGTTCTTTTCATCCTGTCGCTGGGCGGCCTGTCGAACCAGGAAAGCGCCAAACGCGCGGTCTGGTACGGCATCGCGGGCATGGCGCTGGCGGTCTTTGCCACGCTGATCGGCCCCGGCTCGGGCCTGTGGCTGCTGTCGCTCTTGCTGATCGCGGGCGGCGGCATCATCGGCATGTATGTTGCCAAGAAGGTGCAGATGACCGAGATGCCGCAGCTGGTGGCGGCGATGCACTCGCTGGTCGGCCTCGCCGCGGT
>JAHVJD010000016.1 GCA_019801415.1 Nocardioides marinus | reverse complement strand
CGGCCTCAAGTAGCGATCCGCGCGGTGGGCCAAACAAAGTGTCGCGGGATGGAGCAGCCAGGTAGCTCGTCAGGCTCATAACCTGAAGGTCGCAGGTTCAAATCCTGCTCCCGCAACCAAAACAATTTCCTAAGACATATCAAAGACTTCCGGCGCGCCGCCCGAAGCCTTCTTCGTATTCGCGCCTTCCGCACCCGTCGCCAGCCGCTGGGTAGTCCCCCCGATCTTAAGGGGATGCGGAAGTAGAATATTCTCGGCAGAATGAACAAGGAGATTTCGATGAAGAAGACACGATTCACCGAGGCCCTGATCATGGGTGTGCTGCGCCAGATGGCCGACGGCGTGCCTGCCGCTTAACTGTGCCGCGAACATGGTATGAGCAGCGCCACGCTTTTCAAATGGCATGCGAAGTACGGCGGCATGGACGCCAGCCTCATTAGCGAGACGAAGGCTATGGCCGAGGAAAACTGCGGCTGAAGTGTATGTACGCCGACGTCAGCATGCAGAATGACCGGCTGAAGGAGGCGCTCGGATAAGTGAGATCCTGAACGCCACTGGTTCGAGAGAAGTACCGGATATACCGTGAGCTGGAATTGAACCTTCGCATCGAGCCGCGCAAGCGTCTGAAGCGGGAAAAGCCGGACGAACTGGTTGTGCCTGAGGCCCCGAATGAGGTCTGGTCGATGGACTTCATGGCCGACAGGCTGGGGGATGGACGGCAATTCCGGCTGCTGCACGTTCTGGACGACTTCAACCGCGAAGGGTTGGGCATTGAGATCGACTTTTCACTGCCTGCGGAACGGGTTGTTCGAGCCCTGAACCAGATCATCGAATGGCGTGGTGTCCCTGGGAGAATTCGAGTCGCCAACGGTCAGGAATACATCAGTGGCAGCCTCATGGCATGGGCCGAGAACCGGGGCATTGCCTTGGCATACATCAGCCCGGAAAGCCTCAGCAGAACGCCTATGTCGAGCGCTACAACCCGACGGTCCGCCACGAATGGCTCTGGTCCTACAACCATGAACGCCCGAACATGGGCAACGCGGGATGACACCTGCACAGGAACTGAAGATGGCCACGTAAATTCTACGATCAGGCCCCCGAAAAAAACGGGGGACTGCCACAGGAAGTGTCCCTTGAGACTGTACATATCTACAAACCGGCTTCTCACGGACAATCACACACCTCTGTCGAAATTCAAGAGCCAAAGCAGGTAGACAAGGCAGACATTCCCGCTGTAGCTGTGGTTGATTTCATGAATCACCTTAAAGATTTGTTTCGGAACCCCTTGGGAGGCGGAAGCTTGCTTGAAAAAAAAAAGATGCGCCAGGGGACGTTTCTACCCCCTATCTCCTTGAACACGGAGAGGTCTTTCGGGGCCATTTGGAACGGCGTGGGGCGGATTGGATCGCCGTAAACCTTGAAGCTGGCCGAAATTATGAGTTTTCCGCCGAGTTGGAGGGGATGAGTGCGTATTTCAATCTGCCCGTTGTCCTGCGGGACTCGAGTGGTCAGGCGCTAACTCCGGAAGATTCCTCCTACAGTATGCCTTCGAATGCTCCGCGCCGGGTTGTTTTTACAGCGGAAGCAACCGGGGTGTACTTTCTGGAACCGCAACTGGACCCCAATTACGCTTTCCCGAAAGAGTACCGAAACTATACCCTGAAGTCCGAAGACTATGGTACGGTTGGACTGTCAGAAACGATAGACGCTCCCTATTTTCATAAGATCCATTTGTATGAGTTGTCCGAAGGCGAGACATTCGCCGGTTCGACGGTTCTGGCTGATGCAGACACCAATACGGGGGATGCAGGAGATGGGATCTGGCTGAATTTTGAGCGCTCAGGCCAATACAAAGTGATCCTGACCCAGACGGGTGCGAACAACGGGGCTTCTTTGGTGCTTAACGTCGGCGATGTACAGGTGATCGCCCCCGTTGCTGTGAAGAATAACCGTGCCGAACTGGTTTTGGAGATTGCTGGGCCGACCCAAAGGCATGCAGTCATCACAAACAGCCAAAACTCCAAGGGTGGGGAATATGAGCTGTCTTTAGAATACATCGGTCCAATTGATCGGGACAAGCCTCTAGATTGGCCATATGATGAGACACGCCCGGTAGACAGTTCGCCTTATATTGAGACTGACGACCTCCCTGAAAATACATCATCGGTTGTTTTGAAGCCCGGCGATACGTTGATCGGCAGCTTGCATGAAGAGGACAGAGACACAGTTGGTTTTAAAGTGGAGGCCGGTACCGCATACACGATTTGGTACACGGGAAGCGGGGTCAACCCTCTGGAAAGCGGCGGCTTCTCCCCCCACGAAGCGAAGGGCGTCTACAACAGTTCGTTAGGTACAACTCACTTCGTGGCAACAAAAGGCGGCAAAATCTTCTTCACGCTGGACGGCAGCAGCTATAACTCTTCGCAGCCGGGCGATTATAGCTTTACCTTGGCTGAAACCACACGTCTGGACGAAGTGCATGATGCGCCTGGCGATACCTCGACCCCCTACCGTCTTGGGAAAGATGGAAGATTCTCTGGCACCCTTACAGACGGCGATGCGGACTGGATCGCGGTTCGGCTTACAAAAGGGGAAACCTATGAGCTTTATGTGAATGGGGAGCCTGATCCGACTGGTCCGGTTTGATTGTTAGTGCATGACTGGCCTTTGGTCCATCGGGACGATGGTTTCTGGCGCAGGGGGCCGGTATCCCAAGGCGCTGTGGGGGCGCTTA
>JAHVJD010000015.1 GCA_019801415.1 Nocardioides marinus | reverse complement strand
CGGCCTCAAGTAGCGATCCGCGCGGTGGGCCAAACAAAGTGTCGCGGGATGGAGCAGCCAGGTAGCTCGTCAGGCTCATAACCTGAAGGTCGCAGGTTCAAATCCTGCTCCCGCAACCAAAACAATTTCCTCATATATATCAAGGGCTTCTGTCGTGTCGCCCGAAGCCTTCTTCGTGTTCGCGCCTTCCGCACCCGTCGCCAGCCGCAGCAGCCCGGCAAGATCGCCCTCAAGGGTCAGATCTAGGCCGTCGCCCTCCGCTGCGGGCGTCAGCACGATCCGCTCCACCAATGCGCGCAGCGCCTCCTTGGCCTCTTCCATGCCTTCGGCGGAGCCAAGCCCCTTGATTAGCCGGGAGACCCGCTCCCGGTAGGCCTCTGCCATCGACGGGTGAAACACCACCGGGTCCGGGGCAGGGGTCTGCGCCAACTCCCGTTCCAGCTTCTGGCGCCGCGTCTCGAGCTCGATCATCCGGTCTTTGACCTGCTCTGCGGGCACGCCTGCGATGATCGCATCCACCAGCTTCTGATGATCCCGTTTGGCACGGGCGAGTGCCTGTTCCTTTTCCTTGCGGCTCCCGGCGGCCGCCGCCTTCAGCCGGTTGCGCTCGGCTGTGTATTCTTCGCAGAAGACCTGCACCGCGTCCGGATCCATCAGGTGGTTCGCCAGTGCATCCAGCACCCGGGCTTCCAGATCGGCCTGTTTGATCGTGCGCTTGTTGCTGCAGACCGCGGCCCCCTTGTTCCGCGCCGGGGAACAGCCGAAACTGTCCTTGGAGATCTTGGCAAAGCCGCCGCCGCAGCAGCCGCAGGCCATCAGGCCGGAAAACAAGGTCTTGGGGCGGCGCCGGTCCCAGACCGGCACATTGGTGCCCGCGGTCTTCAGGTCGCCCTGGCGTGCCCGGACCGCATCCCAGAGATCCTGTTCGACGATCCGCAAATGCGGAACGTCGGTGACCGTCCGCTCGCTTTCCGGGTTCAGCCGCGAGATGCGCTTGCCCGTTTGCGGATCCTTCACGTAGCGCAGCCGGTTCCAGATCTGCCGGCCATTATAGAGTTCATTGTTGAGAATTCCGGTGCCGCGCTGGCGGTTGCCATGGATAGTGGAGGCGCCCCAGTGGCGGCCCGATGGGGCGGGAACACCTTCCTGGTTCAGCGCTTCGGCGATCCCCTTCGGGGACAGGCCGCGGGCATAATCCTGGAAGATCCGGCGCACGACCGCGGCCTCCTCCGGGTTGATCTCGCGTTCGCCGCGGATCACGTCGCCATTGCTCGTGAGTTGCGGCTTCATCCGGTAGCCGTAAGCCTTGCCGCCCGCAGATTTGCCCTCGAGCGCGCGGCCCTTGAGGCCGCGGTGGGTCTTCATCGCGATATCCTTGAGCTGGAGCGCATTCATCGTCCCCTTGAGCCCGATATGGATCTCCGAAATCAGCCCCTCGGCGAGGGTCTCGATCGGGAGGCCGTTGAAGCAGAACTCCTGGTAGATGTGGGCGATGTCGGCCTGGTTGCGGCTCAGCCGGTCGAGGGCTTCCGAGATAACCACATCGAAGGTGCCGCCGCGCGCATCGCGCAGCAGGGCCTGCATGCCGCTCCGCATGAGGCTTGCGCCCGAGATAGCGCGGTCGGAGTAGGTAGCAACGACTTCAAGTCCCTGCGCCTTTGCGTAATCTGTGCAGCTGCGGATCTGGTCCTCGACGGAAGCGTCGCGCTGCAGATCGCTGGAATACCGGGCGTAGATGGCGGCGCGGAGTTTCGACTTGGACATGGAAGGCCTCCAGTTGCTGGCTCTAATCTGGCTTGTTCTCATCCCGGTGGTCGGCTCGAGCGGCTTCCCGGGCCAGGGCGCGCATCAACGCGTGCAACTGCGCCTGAGTGCCGGGTGCATCGGCCGGGCGGAGGGTGGTTTTATCAGCGGGCGTATCCGCTGCCCGCTGGCAATTGACATAGCTCTTTTGGTCCCGTGCCACAGGCCGAGTTCTCCCGCCGCTCCCGAACGGCTGGCCAGGGCGGTCACTTGATGATGCTGATATGGCCGGGATCTGTCCCGGCGGCTGTTGACTTCATCATAACGGGAGCGGGAGGGCGACGGGCCTGGTGAAAGCGGGAACGATGCCGCCCCGGGCCGGGTTTATGTGGATAACCCCGCTGGCGAGGGTCTTGTCTGGCTCCGCGAGGCGGTGCCGGGAGGTTTGCTTCCGGGAGGTCACCGGGCGCAAACTATTACCGGCAGTGAGTTATCCGGAATTTGCGCCAAATGCAGTGGCTGCGTTTGAAATATCATCTCCGGTACCTTCCGGTTCATCAGCCGAAATGCTCCTGCGGGGCAGGTCTTTGAGCCAGGACTTGATGGCGTCGCTGTCGAATTCCCGTTCACGCCTCAGCACCGAAGCCATTTCCCGGAGCAGGTGCCGGTGCGGGTACAGCAGAGCGCGAGCGCAGTCTTCGGCATGGTTGAGCCGGTCTTGAAGGCGCTTGCGTTCTTCTGCAGTCAAACGGGCAAAGTCCGGCGTCCCGAGCCAGGCGTTTCCATGAATGCCCAGTCCCAGCTCATAGTCCATTGACAAAGCAAGTTGTGTAGCTTGCGCCAGATCGGATGCCGCGCTGCCGCCTGCCCCGGCCGAGACAGTCCCGAACAACAACCGTTCCGCTGCGCGCCCGGCGAGATGGATGCACATCTGCCGGTCGAAATCCGCCTCCAGTCCCGCCCCCGGCGGTGTCGTGCGCTCGGTAAACCCTCCGTCGGGGGAGAGGCAGACGCGCTTGATCTCTTCCCCGTAAAGCCAGGCGGCGATTGCATGGCCGCATTCATGCACGGCGATGCGTTCATCCAGCTGCTTCCGGTATCCTTGTTCCTGTCCGAGGATTTGCTCCAGGAATCCGGGATCGAAGCTCTGCCCCTGGCGCCGCGCCTTGGCGCGGGCCTCGCGAAGGCGGGCATCGATCACGGCGGGGGTTTGCCCGGCCAGTTTACGGGACAGGGGGCGCAGATCTTGCCCGGAGTCCGGGAAGGCTTGCTCAAGCATGACCAGGATCTGTTGCCGGGTTGGAAGCGGCATCTCGTGATGCAGGTCGAAACGGCCAGGGCGTAGGATAGCCGGGTCGATTTTTCCGGGAAAATTTGTAGCGCCGATCAGCAGGATACCCTCTTCCCGGTGCAGCAGATCGATCTGCCGCAGGAACTCGTTGATCACCTGCTGGCGGTAGGCTTGGTTGCGGTCACCGGTGTCGGCGCGAGATCCGCAGCTGTCGATCTCATCAATGAACAGCACGCAAGGCTTCCGGGATTTGGCGTCCCGGAAACAGGTCAGCATGGCGGCAAGCATATCGCCAAGGCGGCCGTTGGCCTGCCAGGCGCCAAACGATCCTTGGATCAACGGGACCCCGGCTGATGCGGCGATGGTGGAGTGCCCCATCTGAATTGGCCCACCGTTATGTTTAGGAAACGGAGGACTGAGAATGGCGAACAAGCGACACAAGCCTGAGGAAATAGTTCAGAAGCTGCGGCAGGTTGATGTGCTTGTCGG
>JAHVJD010000014.1:2500-5968 GCA_019801415.1 Nocardioides marinus | reverse complement strand
TGGTTGCGGGAGCAGGATTTGAACCTGCGACCTTCAGGTTATGAGCCTGACGAGCTACCTGGCTGCTCCATCCCGCGACACTTTGTTTGGCCCACCGCGCGGATCGCTACTTGAGGCCGGTTATTATCCGGTGACTTGCCGTATCGGCGCGTTTTCCGGGTAATATTGTATCGTTCAAGAGAGTTTTTGGATTTTACTAGGTTTGGCGGTGACCTACTCTCCCAGGGCTTGAGCCCAAGTACCATCGGCGCGACAGTGCTTAACTTCCGGGTTCGGGATGGGACCGGGTGTTTCACTTGTGCTGTAGCCACCAAACCGAGGAAAATCCAAAAGCCTTCGGCTTTTGGATTTGGCGGCAGGCAGCGTGTTTGCGAAGCAAACATGCGTTGCCGCTGGTTTGTTACGTCACAGGGACGTTTCCAAAAGCGGAAGGCGTTACAATCAACGTTGTCCAGGTTTTGTGTTTTGGATGGTTTGCTTTCTGTTTCCTGTAACACTGTCTGTTACTGGATCAAATCAAGCCTATCGGGCGATTAGTACCGGTCAGCTGAACGCATTGCTGCGCTTACACCTCCGGCCTATTGGCGTGGTGGTCTTCCACGGCCCTCAGGGATACCTTGTTTTGAGGGGGGCTTCCCGCTTAGATGCCTTCAGCGGTTATCCTGTCCGATCATAGCTACCCTGCACTGCTGCTGGCGCAACAACAGGTCCACCAGTGGATCGTTCACCCCGGTCCTCTCGTACTAGGGGCAACTCCTCTCAAGTATCCTACACCCACGGCAGATAGGGACCGAACTGTCTCACGACGTTCTAAACCCAGCTCACGTACCTCTTTAAACGGCGAACAGCCGTACCCTTGGGACCTGCTCCAGCCCCAGGATGAGATGAGCCGACATCGAGGTGCCAAACACTGCCGTCGATATGGACTCTTGGGCAGTATCAGCCTGTTATCCCCGGCGTACCTTTTATCCGTTGAGCGATGGCCCTTCCACGCGGGACCACCGGATCACTATGGCCGACTTTCGTCTCTGCTCGACTTGTCAGTCTTGCAGTCAGGCTGGCTTCTGCCATTGCACTCAACGAGCGATTTCCGACCGCTCTGAGCCAACCTTCGCGCGCCTCCGTTACTCTTTAGGAGGCGACCGCCCCAGTCAAACTACCCGCCACGCAGGGTCCCGGATCCGGGTAACGGACCGCGGTTAGACATCAAGAGTGCGAAGGGTGGTATCTCAAGGGAGGCTCCACCGGAACTTGCGTTCTGGTTTCGATGCCTACCACCTATCCTGCACATCACAATCCTGATGCCAGTGCGAAGCTGTAGTAAAGGTGCACGGGGTCTTTCCGTCTAACCGCGGGAAGCCTGCATCTTGACAGGCAATTCAATTTCGCTGAGTCGATGTTGGAGACAGCGGGGAAGTCGTTACGCCATTCGTGCAGGTCGGAACTTACCCGACAAGGAATTTCGCTACCTTAGGACCGTTATAGTTACGGCCGCCGTTTACCTGGGCTTCAATTCGGAGCTCTCACCCCTCCTTTTAACCTTCAGGCACCGGGCAGGCGTCAGACCCTATACGTCGTCTTGCGACTTCGCAGAGCCCTGTGTTTTTAATAAACAGTCGCCACCCCCTGGTTTGTGCCCCCGGATCCAAGTTGCCTTGAACCCGGGCCTCCTTCTCGCGAACTTACGGAGGTATTTTGCCGAGTTCCTTCAACATCGTTCTCTCAAGCGCCTTGGTATTCTCTACCAGTCCACCTGTGTCGGTTTAGGGTACGGTCTGATGGAGGGCTATTTCCAGGGACTGCTGAGCAGCCCACTCAATCCGATAAGAGTGAACTACCTTTGCAATCCGTCACATCCTCCTGGCCCAGGAATATTAACCTGGTTCCCATCGCCTACGCCTTTCGGCCTCGGCTTAGGGGCCGGCTTACCCTGCTCAGATTAGCTTTAAGCAGGAACCCTTGGACTTTCGGCGAGAGTGTCTCTCACACTCTTTGTCGCTACTCATGTCATCATTCTCGCTAGTGATCTCTCCACCGGATGGCTCACGCCCCGGCTTCATCGAAAGCCTCTCTCCTCCAATGTTCCCGGAGGAACTAAGGAGGAATGAGACTATGTCACACTACGCTCTGCTACCATGCACTATGTGCATCCTCGGCTTCGGCTCATGGCTTGAGCCCCGTTACATCTTCGCCGCAGGACGTCTTATTTAGACCAGTGAGCTGTTACGCTATCTTTAAAGGATGGCTGCTTCTAAGCCAACCTCCTGGTTGTTTTGGACATCCCACCTGCTTTCCCACTTAGCCATGAATTGGGGGCCTTAGCCGGAGGTCAGGGTTGTTTCCCTCTCCACTACGGGCGTTAGCACCCGCAGTGTGTCTGCCATCTAGTACTCCCGGGTATTCGGAGTTTGGTTAGGATCAGTAAGCCTGTGGGGCCCCATTACCCATCCAGTGCTCTACCCCCCGGGGTATTCGGATGACGCTCTACCTAAATAGATTTCGCAGAGAACCAGCTATCTCCGAGTTTGATTGGCCTTTCACCCCTAGGCACAGCTCATCCCGATCTTTTTCAACAGATGTGGGTTCGGTCCTCCAGTGCGTGTTACCGCACCTTCAACCTGGCCATGCCTAGATCACTCGGTTTCGGGTCTGATCCCACGAACTCATGCGCCCTATTAAGACTCGCTTTCGCTGCGCCTCCGCCTAGCGGCTTAAGCTTGCTCGTGAGACCAAGTCGATGACCCATTATACAAAAGGTACGCTGTCAGCCCTCAAGGGGCCTCCAACTGATTGTAGGCGTTCGGTTTCAGGTACTGTTTCACTCCCCTCGTCGGGGTGCTTTTCACCTTTCCCTCACGGTACTGGTTCGCTATCGGTCAGTAAGGAGTACTTAGCCTTCGGAGGTGGTCCTCCGATCTTCGAACAGGATTTCACGTGTCCCGCCCTACTTGATACGTCCTTCAGAGCTTCGAATACGGGGCTGTCACCCTCTCTGGCCATGTTTCCCAACATGTTCTTCTCACTCATCAGGCTCGGCTGGTCCGCGTTCGCTCGCCACTACTAACGGAGTCTCTATTGATGTCCTTTCCTCCGGGTACTTAGATGTTTCAGTTCC
Organism: Nocardioides marinus; assembly: GCA_019801415.1. Taxonomy (GTDB): domain Bacteria; phylum Pseudomonadota; class Alphaproteobacteria; order Rhodobacterales; family Rhodobacteraceae; genus Leisingera. Next base: position 2,853 of record JAHVJD010000014.1, on the reverse strand, counting down.
CCGGGTTTGCTCTTAAAGACCTATGTATTCAGTCCTTAAGTACCTGGTTAAGCCCATTATTGATTACCGAAGGTAACAATAACGAACTTTCAGGTGGGTTCCCCCATTCAGAGATCCATGGATCAAAGCCTATTCCCGGCTCCCCATGGCTTATCGCAGGGTATCACGTCTTTCATCGCCTCTTACTGCCAAGGCATCCACCAAACGCCCTTCTCGCGCTTGATTTGATCCAGAAAGAGACAGTGCATCTGCACGTCGCGGCACCGGAAGCTGGTAAGAAACCGGCGCCTCTGTTTCTGAACCAAAAAGCAAACTATCCCGCTCCCGGTCATGTCGGTGACCAGGAACTTGTT
>JAHVJD010000013.1 GCA_019801415.1 Nocardioides marinus | reverse complement strand
TAAGCGCCCCCACAGCGCCTTGGGATACCGGCCCCCTGCGCCAGAAACCATCGTCCCGATGGACCAAAGGCCAGTCATGCACTAACAATCAAACCGGACCAGTCGGATCAGGCTCCCCAGTTTCACCCGCTCGCTGGCGCTGGAGCTTGCCCCAAAGGGCATAACCGTTAATGCGGTTGCACCTGGAGTGATCGAAACGGACATGCTGCGGGCCCGCTCTGATACAAATCTGGACGCCCTGCGTGCGCTGCAACCGGGCGGCACACTTGGCACCCCTGACGATATCGCTGCGGCGGTGACCTTTCTTGCTGCACCGCAGGCACGGTTCATCACCGGCCAGACCCTGCTGGTCGACGGCGGGCGCTCGCTTGGCGGTGCGCTCGGAATCTGAGGAAATAGACATGACAGTTGAGAACAAACTCGCCCTCATCACCGGAGCGGCGGGCGGGATCGGCCGCGCCACGGCAGAGCTTTTCGCCGCCCGCGGTGCGCAGGTTATTGCGCTGGATCGCGATGCTGCGCTTCTGCAGGAGCTGGCGCAAACCGGCATCACCACGATCATCGGTGACATGACTGATCCGGTGCTCCCCGAAACCATCGCGGCAGAGATCACCCGGATTGGCAAACCGCTCGCCATTCTGGTCAATAACGCCGGCATCGGCGGCGGCGGCCGTCTAGACCAGACCAGCGACGACGAACTGCGCCGCTACATGGAGGTCAATGTGATCGGCCTGTTCCGCCTCGCGCGCTTTGCCGTTGGTCAAATGCGGGCCGCAGGCGCGGGCAGCATCGTCAATGTCGCGTCGATCTATGCCGAGGTTGGTGCCCAAAACTCTTCTGGCTATTCCGCCTCCAAGGGGGCAGTGGCTGCGCTCACCCGCCAAATGGCGACGGACTACGGCCCCGACGGAATCCGGGTCAATGCGGTGGCGCCGGGATTGATCGAAACGCCTCTCACCGCCGAGCGTATCCGCACCGAGGCCTGGCGCCACGAAATCTTCGTCGAGCAATCGCCGATGCGCCGCGTTGGTCAAGCGCAGGATGTGGCGCAGGCCATTGCGTTTCTAGCCAGTGACGAGGCCGCCTTCATCTCCGGTGAAAGCCTGCGTGTCGATGGCGGTTGGGCCATGGGACGCTACCCGCGCGAGGCGCAGACATGAGCGGTCAGGATAACACACCTGCCGGAGATTATGATCTAGTTGTCGTCGGTTCCGGTGCGGCGGGTATGGCAGCGGCCCTTACTGCAAAGATCGGTGGACTCGATGTGGCGATCTTCGAGAAGGATAGCCATTTCGGCGGCTCCACTGCGGTTTCTGGCGGCGCTATCTGGATTCCCAACAACCCATTGATGCGCGCGGCGGGAATGGAAGAGGATACAGAGGCGGTTTATACCTATCTACAGAGCGAGATTGGCAATCTGATGGATGCGGATCTTGTGCGCCGCTTCCTCGAGGCTGGCCCGGAGATGGTCAGTTTTTTTCGGGACAACACCGCGTTGCAATTCGAACATCGCGCCGTCTCACCGGACTATCACCCAGATAGGCCAGGAGCATCAATGGGCGGGCGGGTGCTTGATGCGCAGACCTTCGATGGCCGTCGTCTGGGCAAGGAATTCGACCGGCTGAAACCGCCGATCGATGATTTCACCCTCTTCGGGGGGATGATGCTCAACCGTTTCGACATCGGGCACTTCATGAACATGACGCGCAAGCCGGCCTCTGCGTTGCACGCAATTCGGCTTATGTTGCGTCATGGCCGTGACCGACTGCGCTATTCCCGCGGTACACGGCTCACTTTGGGTCAGGCGGTCGCCGGACGTTTAGCCCTGTCGGTTCTCGAACGCGACATTCCGATCTTTACCGATCAGGCGCTCACCGCCCTGCTGACCGACGATGCGGGCCGCGTCATCGGGATCAGGACTGAAGCCGGAGGTCAGATTACCGCCAGGCGCGGCGTAGTGCTGGCGACCGGCGGCTTCCCGGCCAATGCCGAGATGCGGGCGGAGTTGATGCCCCATGTAGCCAAGGGGGGGCAGCATTTCTCCATGTCGCCGCGTCCCGCCACAGGTGGCGCCATCAATGCGGCCCGAAAGATTGGGGCACAGTTCCTCGACACCAACCACAACGCGGGTTTCTGGGCGCCGGTCTCGCTGATCCCGGAGGGCAACGGTGCCACGCGGCCTTTTCCACATCTGTTCCTGGATCGTGCCAAGCCAGGGGTGATCGCTGTCTCTCCTAGGGGTGAGCGCTTCGTCAACGAGGCGGTCTCCTATCATGACTTCGTGTCGGGCATGAACCACGCCGGGCTGAAGGAGGCTTGGCTGATCTGTGATCATCGGGCCCTGCGCCGCTACGGTCTTGGGCCGGTGCGTCCGGCGCCTGCGCCCTATCGCCACCATCTGCGCTCGGGGTACTTGATAAAGGCTGCGACCCCGGCGGAGCTTGCGCGGCGGATCAACCTGCCCCCAGAGGCTCTTAACCGGACCATTCAGGCCTTCAACGTTGATGCAGCAGAGGGGATTGACCGGCAGTACGGAAAGGGATCTACCGCCTATCAGACCTATCTCGGGGATCCCGATCATCGTCCGAACCCCTGCCTCAACCCGCTCGATACCGGGCCATTTTACGCTGTGCGGATCTTCCCGGGAGACATCGGCACCAGCATGGGGCTCGCCACAGATCCGGACGCCCGGGTGCTGCGCGCGGACCGCAGCGTGATCGACGGGCTTTATGCCTGCGGCAATGACATGAACTCGATTATGGCCGGCACCTACCCCGGTGCCGGGATCACGCTTGGGCCGCCTCTGACCTTCGGCTATCTGGCCGGGCGACACGCGGCCGGTGAGGGCTGAAAGCGAAGCGGATAAACGGGGGCGGGGTGAGGAGGCCTCGCCCCCACTCTGAACAATACGAGATGGCACAAGCCCCCTCGAAACAATCGTATTGGTGCAGAAAGTTCATGGTTGCAGGAAGCCCGATCAACGCCCAGCAAGACCAGCGGTAGATCGAAGGGTCAGCGCTTGGCGACGATGCTATCAACCTGCTCCACCATAGCATCGAAATCCGCAAGTGCTCTTTCCATCCCGGCCATATTGTCTTACTTGGTGCGGCGATCCAAGGTCAACTCGGCGCAGAAAGTGACCTTTGCAAAGCCGGTTTCCATGGTCTGCCTTCTCGACGCGCGCGGCTCATTGCCGCCGTTCACGCCGGGCGCCGGGGCTGACCGGTCGCAGCCCATAACTGTCAAGCGAACGTGGCTTAGTCTCCACAGGTCGACGTCAGTTAGTCTAACGCAGATGAAAACACCCTTACAACTTGCATCGATGCTGCCACCTCTTCTAGTAGAGTGATGCGGGTTAATGGAAGGAATAGATTTTGCGCAAAGTGAATATCATGAAACACCTTGGGAGGTTGCGTAAGGAGGCTCAGACCTACGTTGGTAGGCTTGGGGCATTCATTAAAGCGCGTGCATCAAGAATAAACTCTCAGCTTGAGGGCGACTTGGAGATCGAAGGTGGCTTAAAGAGATTGCTTTTATACCTCATCGCAGGTTTGGCGCTCTTCTACATCGCTGTTATTTTCATTTTCCTATTTTTTGATAATGTCAAGAATTGGCAGATCGGTGTTTTAGGTGATTTCATAGGTGGAACACTAAATCCAATCTTGAGTTTTCTAGCTTTTTCCGGGGTTCTTATCACCATCGCTTTGCAGCGCAAAGAGTTAGCCAACTCCAGTGCAGAACTTAAGCGATCCGCTGACGCTCTGGAGGCTCAAATTAATGCAAGCGAGCAGCAGAAGTTTGAAAATTCATTCTTCAATATGCTCGCCGCTTTGGATAGGATTGTCGCGGAGATAGACCTTTACAATAAGAAGCTGCAATCGACCCAAACCGGCAAGGATTGTTTCACCACTTTTTACACCCGACTCACAAAGATCTACCGAAGAAATCAGGCGGAATACCCACAAGGGCTTGAAAGCGAGAAAGTGGCAAACGCTTTTCAGAAGTTTTGGCGAGACCACCAGCTTGAGCTGGCGACATATTTCAGATTTCTTTACAATATAATACGGTATATTGACGAAAACAAAAATGGTCGACCTCACCATGTTCGTTTATTGCGCGCTCAGCTTAGCGATCAAGAGCTGCTTTTGATTTTCTACAACTGTCTCAGTCCAGCAGGATCGAAGATGAAGCCATATGTGGAAAAGCACGCTCTATTCGACAACCTTCCCACATTGCGCCTCCTGAACAGGGAACACATTAAGCTTTATGCAAGCGAGGCATTCGGAGATAATGAGATGCACGATCAGAAGAACACCGGCATGGTTCGCATATCTGGCCCACGGGTTCCTGTAAGAAACTCGAACGACAATAAGAATTCTACTAGAAGCAAAAAACGCCCCCAAACACGCAAAAGGGCGTTAGCAAAGAGACCCTAAATAGGAAGGTTTCAAGCACCTTCCTTGCGTCAAGTGGGTTCTGTTGCACAAATTGGCTGATGTCCGGGGGGGCTTTCCCCGGACAGGCTTATCCCACGGGCTCTGTGGCAGGGATGGCTAGCGCGGTGTAGCCGTTCAGAACGGCGATACGGACCTGAAGCTCCGCGACCCGTCGGTCGAAGTCCCGTGCCATGAGGCGCTACCCCAGCAGTTTCACACAGCACATCTTCGTTTCGTGCGGCCGCGTCGGCAGCAACGTTGCTGGTCTGCTCGTACCCCGGAATCTGGTTGGGCAGGTCAGGTAACACAGGTGCAGCGTCGATATGGCTCCCTGTGATCTCTACGGCCAGAACCTCCAGCGTTTCCTCATCAAGCTCCAAGTCGATCTTGCGACAGACGCGCCGCTTGGGACCAACAATGCTTGCGAGCGAGCCACTCGCCTTCGCCCTCCACCTTGATCCCAGTGCTATCGATTAACAGGTGCAGCGGGTCCTTCGCGCCATGGTAGAGGATGTTAACGGCGAGGGTCTTCTGGCAATGGGACAGGGGGCTGAAGTCGGGCACCGCCCAGTCCAGGCCGGCCAGCCGCAGCAGGCTTTCGACGAAGCCTGTCTTCTGCCGAAGCGCCATGCCGAACAGCGCCTTCATTGAAAGGCATGTCTGGGTGGCGGCATCGCTGTAGGTCTGCCGGCGGCCACGCCTGCCTGTCGGCGCGTCATCCCAGCTCAGCTCCGGGTCAAACCAGATCGTCAGCGAGCTGTGGCGCTCGAGTGCTTGATTGTAGGCTGGTCAGTTTCTGGTCCTGTAGGTCAGGCGGGGTAGGTCTGCTCATGCATCCCAGCCACCACTCTGGATTCACGAGATGAATCCCACACGGGATTTGTGCAACAGAGCCGTTTACATGCCCACCCCCGTCATCGTACATCAGGGACCGAAACCTTGTGAAACATTGATCGATACGAATTACTTTTCCGTTTGCTAACGTCGGCCAAAAGTGTCGCCGAATGGCAAACAGTGCGGAGTGAAAAGAAAAATCATGATGCAATACCTGCTGCTAAACATTGAGGTGAAAGAAAACACTTTAGCTTCAATAATTCTAAGCGATTGGTCGCCGGTGCTTTTATCTGTAGGTGTCGGTGCATTTTTGATCAACCGGATATCTCATAAGCATCAAGTCAGGCAAGAGTTCAATAAGCGAAAGTTCGAAATTGCTGAAGATGTGGCCGCTTATTTTCAAACTTTGCGCGCTTCAAGCCGGAGGCTGAAACAGATATCTGATTTTCAGCGAAAAGTTCACTTGGCAAAGTTGTCGTCTCCAGATGCACAGGCAGAAAGAAAAGAAAGATACATCCAAACACGAGATGAAGCACGCGATGGTCTAGAGGCAAAATTGAAGATAGCTGATTTATACTTCTCAAATGAAACCACCAAAAAGATGAATGAGTTTCGAAAATGGGACCGTCGTTCAGAAAAAAACCACTATCACTTAAATACTTCCGACGGCGAATGGGACCTCTGGGCCGATGAGTTAGTGTCCCGGATGAAAAAGGAGCTGAGATGAAGAAGGTCATCCTCGCGTTAGCAGCATTATATTTGGCTTCATGTTCCCAACAGGATCACCACAGTACCGTGTCGCAATTGTATCATCCGATTGATGACTGTCCCGGCCCAGGTTGTCCATCTAATTCCTCCCCAGGCAACGGTTCGCTCTCCGATCTTGGCGGCCTATCAGCTGGGCCGGTAAGGCCAGGAGCAATCGCGGCCGCAGGCGTCATAGCTCTGATCACCAAAGCCAATGGTGCAAACACTACTACTTCCACTAACTAAGAGTACGTTTGAGTTTTTTTTACGTAATTCTTAGGGACAGCAACCATTTTTCCTACAGCGCTGGCGCGCGACTGGAAATACAACAGTGATATTCGGCGCCCTGGGACCGCACTCCCAGAGAAACTGTCTGCTAACAAGCAGGCTCTTCCAAGGTGTTCGAGCTCATAGGCTCCAATCCCTTGCGGTCGCAGCGAACGGCGGAAACCACGAAGTTATGCAGCATAAAATCTTGTCTGTTTGTAATAACTGGCCTGCTTTTCAAATTCTGCTGGCTGCGTTTCGCTTGCAGCCTTGCCAGACGCGGCATGGCCTTGGCCATCCGAGCGACTCGAAGGTCCGCTGTTGGGATGGTTTTGAGCCTGCAGCGAAGCCACCTCTGCGTCCGGCTCGAACGTCCAAATTGGGCTGCGACCCGTCATCCGCTGCGCCTGGCACGAAGGGCAGCTATGGGCTGATCGCGTCCCTTGGGCCTTTGGTGAACGCTCCGGCTTTCAAAAGGTCGCTCCCTGCGCTTCGCGGTCCCCTTGGTGCCGACCCCAGCATCAGCCAAGGTTGCCACGTCTCTCTGGACGACAGCTATGTGGGGCTGCCGGGATTTGTTGCGCCTGCTACGGGCGGAAGCTTCGCAAAGCACGGATGGCAGAAACGTGTAAAATCAGCCCCAGGAGTTTGACGTCACCTCCTAGAGTTGCTGAACAATGGAACTCACAGCAAGACCGGTCGCGCTATTGCCGCCGCTTAGGAGCAGTCCGTCACAAGAGAGGGCGCCGATGCTGGCGAGGCATGAGTGTTACTGAGCCGCTATACGAGATGCTTTGCCGAAAATCTGGTGTAAACCCTGAACCCTGATTAATGTTCGCGCCTGGGAATTGCTCAGGTTTTGAACCCCAAAGGGCACCCTCTGGCTCGGTTTGTATCCTTAGAAATTTGCGTCTGCCGGGTCTTTTAGCTCATTCGGCCGCAACTTCATCCCGATTTGCAACTGCCGCCGCAGCCTTACCAAAAGTAGACAGGGCACCCAGTGAGCTCCCTACACGTTGATTGGAACTCGACGTCGCGATATCCTTGCCCCGATTCCGAGACAACTTTGCCCCGATTTACACCCTCAGTGCGTCCAGGGACCGCGGCGCGAGGTGGCGAAGTTGTCGCCATAGCCGCCGGGGCGGATGTTGGGCTTGCGTGTCTTCGGCTCGATCACCTGGGCGTCGATACCGTGATCGGCGGCATATTCCAGCGCCGCCTCCTTGGTGTCAAAGCGCAGCCGCACCTGGCTTTGCGTGTCGGAGGAGGAGGTCCAGCCCATCAGCGGGTCGACTTCGCGGGCCGAGGTCGGGGCAAATTCCAGAACCCATTTCCGCGTCTTGGCCATGCCCGAGGTCATGGCATTGCGTGCTGGCCGGTAGATCCGCGCTTGCATGGGCTGTCTCCTGATGATCTGCAACGGTGAGTCCTGATGTCCGCGCATTTATGCGCTGGAAGCCGCCCTGCGGCAAGGTGGCAAATGCCGCGGTTTGGCGGGATTTGCACCGGCGCCACAGCTGTTTGCCGGGGTTTTCTTCACTTGGCCCTTGAACCGGAACAAAAACAGACCAAAATCTGCGCCAGCCCCACGGAGACACCTGATGCCCTATGCCCATTCCGACAAGTCGATGCCGATGATGACCCAGCGTGCGCCGCAGCAGCGGCCCAAGCTGGAGGGCGGCAAGCGCTTCGTGATGCATACCTCTTTTGAACCGGCGGGCGACCAGCCCACCGCGATCCGCGAACTGTCACAGGGCGTGCTTGAGGGCGAGCGCAACCAGGTGCTCTTGGGGGCCACCGGCACCGGCAAGACCTTCACCATGGCCAAGGTGATCGAGGAAACCCAGCGCCCGGCGATCATCCTTGCCCCCAACAAGACGCTGGCGGCGCAATTGTACGGCGAGTTCAAGGGCTTCTTCCCGGACAACGCGGTGGAATACTTCGTCTCCTTCTACGACTACTACCAGCCCGAAGCCTATGTGCCGCGCTCGGATACCTTCATCGAGAAGGAAAGCCAGATCAACGAACAGATCGACCGGATGCGCCACTCGGCCACCCGGGCGCTCTTGGAACGTGACGACGTGATCATCATCGCCTCGGTGTCCTGCATCTATGGCATCGGCTCGGTCGAGACCTACTCGGCGATGACGCAGGACCTGAAGGCGGGCGAGATGTACGACCAGCGCCAGATCATGGCGGATCTGGTTGCCCAGCAATACAAGCGCAACGACCAGGCGTTCCAGCGCGGCTCCTTCCGGGTGCGTGGCGATACGCTGGAGATCTTCCCGGCCCACCTCGAGGACCGGGCGTGGAAACTGTCGTTCTTCGGCGAGGAGCTGGAGGCGATCACCGAGTTCGACCCGCTCACGGGGGAGAAGACCGGCAGCTTCGACCAGATCCGCGTCTATGCGAATTCGCACTACGTGACGCCCAAGCCGACCCTGCGGCAGGCGATCATCTCGATCAAGGAGGAGCTGAAACAGCGGCTCGAGCAGCTGACCGCGGAAGGCAAGCTGCTTGAGGCGCAGCGGCTGGAGCAGCGCTGCAATTTCGACATCGAGATGCTGGAAGCGACCGGCCATTGCAACGGGATCGAGAACTACTCGCGCTACCTGACGGGGCGGGCCCCGGGGGAGCCGCCGCCGACCCTGTTCGAGTTCATTCCCGACAATGCCATTGTTTTTGCGGATGAATCCCATGTCTCCGTGCCGCAGATCGGCGGCATGTACAAGGGCGACCACCGGCGCAAGTTCACCCTGGCGGAGCACGGCTTCCGCCTGCCCAGCTGCATGGACAACCGACCGCTGAAGTTCGAGGAATGGGACGCGATGCGGCCGCAGTCGGTCTTTGTCTCTGCCACCCCGGCGGACTGGGAGCTGGAGCAGGCAGGCGGCGTGTTCACCGAACAGGTGATCCGGCCCACCGGGCTTCTGGATCCGGAGGTGGAGATCCGCCCGGTCGAGATGCAGGTGGATGATCTGCTGGACGAGATCCGCAAGGTCTCCGCCAACGGTTTCCGCACGCTGGTCACCACGCTAACCAAGCGCATGGCCGAGGATCTGACGGAATACCTGCACGAGCAGGGCATCAAGGTGCGCTACATGCACTCCGACATCGACACGCTGGAGCGGATCGAGATCCTGCGCGACCTGCGTCTTGGGGCCTTTGACGTGCTGATCGGCATCAACCTGCTGCGCGAGGGGCTCGACATTCCCGAATGTGGGCTTGTCGCCATTCTGGATGCCGACAAGGAAGGCTTCCTGCGCTCGGAAACCTCGCTGATCCAGACCATCGGCCGCGCGGCGCGGAACGCCGAGGGGCGGGTCATCATGTATGCCGATCGCATCACGGGGTCGATGGAGCGTGCGATCAACGAGACCAACCGGCGCCGCGAAAAGCAGATCGCCTACAACCTCGAGCACGGCATCACGCCGGAAACGGTGAAGAAGAACGTCGAGGACGTCTTGGCGGGCCTGTACGAAGGCGACGTCGACATGAACCGCGTCACCGCGACCGTCGACAAGCCGATGCATGGTGCCAACCTGGAGGCGCATCTGGCGGGGCTGCGCGAGGAGATGCGCAAGGCGGCCGAGAACCTGGAATTCGAGGAAGCCGCCCGCCTGCGGGACGAGATCAAGCGGCTGGAGGCGGTGGACCTGGCCATCTCCGACGACCCCTTGGCGCGGCAATCCGCGATCGAGGCCGCGTCGGACGCGGCGGTCAAGTCGCGCGGCCGTTCCACGGCGGGCAAGGCGGGCACCCGCGCCTACCGCGGCAAATCGCAGAAGAAGTATTCCTAGGCGATCCGGGGCGCCGTCCGCGGCGTCCTTCCCGGTTCAGACCTGGTTCCGACCGGCGGCGCGAGGCACGAAAAAAAAAAACGGGCAGAAAAAAAAACCGGGCAGGTGGTGTCACCTGCCCGGTTTTCGTTTGTTCGCTTGGCGGGCGGCGCATCAGGGGCGCCGCCGCGCGGGATCAGAAGTGGACCGAGCGGGTGGTGCCCGGAATTTCCAGCGGCGGAGCGAATTTGGTCAGGTCGATCCCTTCGACCGCCTCCTTGTACTCCTCCAGCGTCGGCGTGCGGCCGAGCACCGCCGACAGCACCACCACCGGGGTCGAGGCCAGCAGGCTCTCGCCCTTCTTCTCGGGGCTGTCTTCCACCACCCGGCCCTGGAACAGGCGGGTCGAGGTCGCCAGAACGGTGTCGCCCTTGGCGGCCTTTTCCTGGTTGCCCATGCACAGGTTACAGCCCGGACGTTCGAGATAGAGGATGTTCTCGTACTCGGTACGCGCCTTGCTCTTGGGCATGAAGTCATCGAATTCAAAGCCGGAGTAGCGCTGCAGGATTTCCCAGTCGCCCTCTTCCTTCATCTCGTCGATGATGTTGTAGGTCGGCGCGGCCACGACCAGCGGTGCCTTGAACTCGACCTTGCCGTTGGCCTTTTCGAGGTTCTTCAGCATCTGGGCGACGATCTTGATGTCGCCTTTGTGGACCATGCAGGAGCCGACGAAGCCCAGGTCGACCTTCTTTTCCGCCTTGTAGTAGGAAATCGGGCGGATGGTGTCGTGGGTGTAGCGCTTGGAGACATCGGCGTTGTTGACGTCCGGGTCGGCGATCATCGGCTCGTTGATCTTGTCGAGGTCGACCACCACTTCGGCGAAATACTTGGCGTTGTCGTCGGGCGCCAGCGCGGGCTTCTCACCCGAGCGGATCTCGGCGATGCGCTTGTCGGCCAGGCCGATCAGGCGGTGCAGCATGCCGTTTTCATGCTCCATGCCCTTGTCGATCATGATCTGGATGCGGTGCTTGGCCAGCTCCAGGCTTTCGATCAGGGTTTCATCGTTGGAAATGCAGATCGAGGCCTTGGCCTTCATCTCCGCGGTCCAGTCGGTGAAGGTGAAGGCCTGGTCGGCCAGCAGGGTGCCGATGTGCACCTCGATGATGCGGCCCTGGAAGACGTTGTCGCCGTGCTGTTCCAGCATCTGCAGCTGGGTGGCATGCACCACGTCGCGGAAGTCCATGTGGTCGGCCATCTTGCCCTTGAAGGTCACCTTGACCGATTCCGGGATCGGCATCGACGCCTCGCCGGTCGCCAGCGCCAGCGCCACGGTGCCGGAGTCGGCGCCGAAGGCCACGCCCTTGGACATGCGGGTGTGGCTGTCGCCACCGATGATGATGGCCCAGTCGTCCACGGTGATGTCGTTCAGCACCTTGTGGATCACGTCGGTCATCGCGTGATACTTACCCTTGGGGTCACGGGCGGTGACCAGGCCGAAATCATTCATGAATTTCATCAGCCGCGGCGTGTTTGCCTGCGCCTTCTGGTCCCAGACCGAGGCGGTGTGGCAGCCGGACTGATAGGCGCCGTCGACGGTCGGCGACAGCACGGTGGCGGCCATCGCTTCCAGTTCCTGGGCGGTCATCAGGCCGGTGGTGTCCTGCGAGCCAACGATGTTGACCTTGACGCGCACGTCGGAGCCTGCGTGCAGAACCTTGCCCGGCGTGGTGCCGCGGGCGTTCTGGTTGAAGATCTTCTCGACGGCGGTCAGGCCCTGACCCTCGTGGCTGACTTCCTTGGACGGCGCGAAGGCCGACTTCAGCTCGATGCCGAGGGTTTCGCAGGCGAATGTCTGCAGCTTTTTGCCAAAGACGATGGCGTAGGAGCCACCCGCTTTCATGAACTCCATCTTCTGCGGCGTGAAGGCGCCTGCCACGTCGACCAGTTCCTTGGTGCCGTCTTCGTTGTACAGCTTCTTGGTCTTGGTGTTGATGGTCAGGACGGTGCCGGTTTCGACCGAGTATTTCTGCTCGAGGATGGGGTTGCCGTCGTTGTTCAGGATCGGCGCGCCATCCTCGCCGGTCTTCTTGACCCAGTTCTTCAGGTCCAGACCGATGCCGCCGGTCACGCCGACGGTGGTCAGGAAGATGGGGGAAATACCGTTGGTGCCCGCGACGATCGGCGCGTAGTTCACGAAGGGCACGTAGGGGCTGGCCTGCTTGCCGGTCCACAGCGCCACGTTGTTGACGCCGGACATCCGCGACGAGCCAACGCCCATGGTGCCTTTCTCGGCGACCAGCATCACGCGCTTGTCGGGGTGCTGCAGCTTCAGCGCCTCGATTTCCTGCTGCGCCTTCTCGGAAATCATGCACTTGCCGTGCAGTTCGCGGTCCGAGCGCGAATGCGCCTGGTTGCCGGGCGACAGGAGGTCGGTGGAAATATCGCCTTCGCCGGCGATATAGGTGACCACTTTGATCTCTTCCTCGATGTCGGGCAGCTTGGTGAAGAACTCCGCCTCGGCGTAGCTTTCCAGGATCTCGCGGGCGATCGGGTTGCCTGCCTTGAAGGCTTCTTCCAGGCGGTCGGTGTCAGCCTCGTAGAGGAAGACCTGGGTCTTCAGAACATCGGCGGCCTGCTTGGCAATCTCCTGATCCTCACCCAGGGCCAGGTCCAGCAGCACCCGAACCGAGGGGCCGCCCTTCATGTGCGACAGCAGTTCAAAAGCGAACTCGACGGAAATCTCGGCGACCTCTTCCTTGCCCAGGATGATGTCCTTGAGGAAGGCGGCCTTGACACCGGCCGCGCCGGTGGTGCCGGGCAGGGTGTTGTAGATGAAGAACTTCAGGCAGTCGTCGCGGTGCTCGCTGTTCTGGTCTTTGATCTGGGCAACCAGTTCCTCCAGCAGTGCGCCATCGTCGATGGGCTTGGGGCTCAGCCCCTGTTCCTTGCGCGTTTCGATCTCGTTCAAATAATCTGTATAGAGGCTCATGGCTATCCCGGCGAGTAAGCGTTAGATGAAGCTTGAGCCCCGGACCGCAGACGGGCTGACAGGTCCGGGAAGCTGATTGTATGCGGCTGTATACCATGGTGGACCGGGTTGCAAGCCATCCTGCAGTGGCAAGATGCCTCAGCGTCGGCCGCCGACCTGCGGAGAGGCTGGATACGTCCGGCCCTGTTCGGACCGGTTCCGCCCGCCTTAGCAGGTGGCGATGAACAGGGACTGAACGAATGCGACCAGTTCCGGGCGCGGCACGCTATTGGGGCGCCCGTGACGTGCGACCTTTACGAAACCGGTTCGGCTTCTCATAAATATGCGCAGCAGGCGGGGCACGTGGCCCGGTCGTCCCATCAAAGAACGACAGGCATGACACAGGCAGACTTGGCACGGCTTACCGACCCGCTGGCGCAGGCCAGCATCCTGATCGTCGATGACGAGCCGGGCATGCGCAATTTCCTGGTCAAGACTCTCCGCCCCCTGTGCCAGCGCGTGGACGAGGCCGAGAACACCGAAGCCGCCCGTGCCTGCCTCGATGCGCAGCAGTATGACGTGATGATACTCGACAACATCATGCCGGGGCAGAAGGGGCTGGACTGGCTGGCCGAGCAGCGCAGCGCGGGCGGGTTCACCGACACCATCCTGATCACCGCTTATGCCGACCTGCAGACGGCGATCGATGCGCTGCGCGCCGGGGCCTCGGACTTCGTGCTCAAGCCGTTCCGCTCCAACCAGATCCTGAACGCGCTGCGCCGCTGCATCGAAACCGCCCGGCTGAAACGGGAAAACATGCTGCTGCGCCGCGAGCTGGAGACCGTCGGCCTGGGGCGGCGGCGGCGGCGGGAGTTGATCGGCGAGTCGGCGGCGATCGGCCGCGTGCGCGATCTGCTGGGCCGGGTGCAGGGGCTGATGACGCCGGTGCTGATCACCGGCGCCTCCGGCACCGGCAAGGAAGTCGCGGCCCGGCATCTGCACGCGCATTCCCCTCGCGCCGACGGGCCGTTCGTGCCGGTGCAATGCGGCGCCATCCCCGCCGACATGATCGAGTATGAGCTGTTCGGCCACGCGCCGGGCGCGGTACCCGGCGCGCCTGCGGGCCGCGAGGGGCTGCTGGCCTCGGCGCAGGGCGGCACCGTGTTCTTTGACGAGATCAGCGAGCTCAGCCCCAACGCCCAGACCGCGCTTTTGCGGGTGCTGGAGGACGGTCGCATCCGCCCGCTCGGGACCGAGCGGCTGGTGCAGCTGGACGTGCGCTTCGCGATGAGCTCCAGCCGCTCCCTGACCGATGCGGTGGCGCAGGGACGCTTCCGCAAGGATCTGCTGTTCCGCATCAACGTGGTCGAGATCGAAATGCCGCCGCTGTGCGAGCGCGACACCGATGTGCTGGAGCTGGCGGAGCTGTTCCTGGGCGAGCTGGCGGCCCAGATGCAGCTGTCGCCGCTGGAGCTGACGGCGCCGGTCAAATCGGCCCTGCTGCGCCACGGCTGGCCGGGCAACATCCGCGAGCTGCGCAATTTCATCGAGCGCTCGCTGATCTTCGGCAGCTTCCCGCTGGACACGCTGGCGCCCGCGCCGCCGCCCTCCGGCATCACTCCGCTGGAGGAGGTCGAGCGTCGCGAGATCCTGCAGGCGCTGGAGGCGCTGGGAGGCAACCGCAGCGAGGCGGCGCGGCAGCTGGGGGTCTCGCGCAAGACCATCGACCGCAAATGCGCCGCCTGGGGGCTCTAGACCCATGCAGATGCTGCGGTCCGTCCGGGTGCGCCTGCTGGTCATCGCGCTGCTGCCGATGCTGGTGCTGCTGCCCTTGCTGCTGGGCGGCACCATGTGGCGATGGTCGGACAAGGTCGACGGGCTGCTGGTCAGCAAGGTCACCGGCGATCTGACCATCGCCGACCAGTATCTGGCCCGGCTGGTCGACACTTCGGGCGAGCAGCTGGACGCGGTCGCCCAGTCGGTGCGTTTCCGCACGGCGCTGGCCTCCGGGCAGGCGCAGGAGTTTCTGGAGCAGGAGCGGCTCCGTCTGGGGCTGGATTTCCTGTACCTGGCCGGGCCCGAGGGCCGCGCGGGCTTTGATCCGGCGGACTGGCCGGTGCTGCGCCGCGCTTTGGACGGGCAGTGGCACAGCGCGGTGGACATCTTTGCCGCCCCCCAGCTCGACGCGCTGGCGCCGGGCCTTGCCGCCCGCGCCGCCATCCCGCTGGTGCCGACCGAGGCCGCGGTGCCGACGGACCGCACGGCAGAGACCCGCGGCATGGTGATCCACTCCGCCGCGCCGGTGACCCTGCCGGACGGGCAGCTGCGGCTGCTGGCGGGCGGCAAGCTGCTGAACCGCAACCTCGACTTCATCGACACCATCAACGCGCTGGTCTACCGCGAGCAGGGCCTTCCGGAGGGCAGCCAGGGCACCGCCACGCTGTTCCTCGAGGACGTCCGGATCTCGACCAATGTGCGCCTGTTCGAAAACGTCCGGGCGCTGGGCACGCGGGTCTCGGCCGCGGTGCGCGCGCAGGTGCTGGGGCAGGGGCAGATCTGGCTCGACCGCGCCTTCGTGGTCAACGACTGGTACATCTCCGCCTATGAGCCGATCCTCGACAGCCGGGGGGAGCGCGTTGGCATGCTCTATGTCGGCTTCCTGGAAACCCCCTTCCGCCAGGCCCGGCAGGAGCTGGTGCTGAGCCTGACCGCCGCCTTCCTGCTGATCGCGGCGCTGTCGGTGCCGATCTTCCTGCGCTGGGCGGGCCGCATCTTCCGCCCGCTGGAGGCGATGACCCGCACCATCGCGCGGGTGGAGCGGGGTGATCTGACCGCCCGCAATGCCCAACCCCGCGATGGCGGCGAGATCGCCCAGGTGGCGGCGCATCTGGATGATCTGCTGGACCAGCTGCAGGAGCGCGACCGCCAGCTGCGCCACTGGGGAGAGAGCCTGGAAGCCAAGGTGGAGGAGCGCACGCGCGACCTGCGCGAGGCCAACCGGCGGCTGGAGCAGACCACCGAGCGGCTGGTGATATCGGAAAAGCTGGCGGCGGTGGGCGAAATCACCGCCTCGGTCGCGCATGAGATCAACAACCCGGTGGCGGTGATCCAGGGCAATCTGGACGTTGCGCGGATGACGCTGGGCGAACACGCCAAACCGGTCGAAGAGGAGTTCCGGCTGATCGACGATCAGGTCTACCGGATCGGGGTGATTGTGTCGAAACTGCTGCAATTTGCCCGCCCCGAGGAATATTCCGGTGCCTCGGCGCTGATCTCCCCGGCAAAGGTCATGGCCGACTGCCTGGTGCTGACCCGCCACCAGATCGAACAGGCAATGGTCGAGGTCGAAACCGATCTGCCCAGCCAGCGGCAGGTGCGGATGTCGCGGACCGAGCTGCAGCAGGTCCTGGTCAACCTCATCCGCAACGCGGTGCAGGCGATGCCCGGCGGCGGCACCCTGCGGCTGGAGGCCCGCGACGCGGAAGGCGGCGGCGTGCTGATGGCGGTCGAGGACAGCGGCACCGGCATTCCCAAGGATGTGCTGGGGCGGATCTTCGATCCCTTCTTCACCACCAAACAGGCGCGCGGCACCGGGCTGGGCCTGTCGATCAGCCAGCAATTGCTGAGTCGGGCCGGCGGCCAGATCACCGTGCGCTCGGAGCCGGGACAGGGCAGCCGCTTCGAAATTTTTCTGCCAGAGCCCGAACAGGGCTGATCCGGACATTTTGACGCAAATTCGGCGAGGCGGCTGATCCGCGGCGGGACAGAATGTCCCGATCGGGGCTGTTCGGCGGCCTAACCGCTGGACGGATTGTCACGATAAGCCATTGTTATCACTAAATTATTTATTGACATGTTGGAGCCTTCCCCGCCTTTGTCAAGCGTCAGCACGCTGTCGCATGTCGTCCCTGAAATGCCGCTTTGGGAGAGCGCGGGGCACGGCAGCGGCGGCTGCAAGCACTAGGGAGGACACGACATGAGCAACCCATCACCCGGCGGGCTGGGCATTCTGCACAAACGCCACATCATCGCCGAACCCGGCTTCAACCGCTGGCGCGTGCCGCCGGCTTCCATCGCCATCCACCTGTGCATCGGCTCGGTCTACGCCTGGTCGGTGTTCAACCCGCCGCTGACCCGCGAACTGGGCGTTGTCGCCTCCAGCGCCGATGACTGGAGCCTCGGCTCGGTGGTCTGGATCTTCTCGGTCGCCATCGTCTGCCTCGGCCTCGCGGCCGCCTTTGCGGGCAAGTGGCTCGAGGAAGTCGGCCCCCGCATGGTCGGCGTCGTGGCGGCGATCCTCTGGGGCGGCGGCTTCATCGTCGGCTCCTTCGGCATTTCCAGCCATCAGCTGTGGCTGGTCTATCTCGGCTACGGGGTGCTGGGCGGCTGCGGGCTGGGCCTTGGCTATGTCTCGCCGGTGTCGACACTGATCCGCTGGTTCCCGGACCGCCGCGGCATGGCCACCGGCATGGCGATCATGGGTTTTGGCGGCGGCGCGATGATTGCGGCCCCGGTCAAGGGCTGGCTGCTGGACCTGTTTTCCACCGCGCCGACCTACCTGGGCGCGCAGGATGCGGTGCAGACCGTGGTCGAAGGCGGCCGGGTCTTTGCCGAAACCGCGCAAGGCAAGGTCGAGGTGGTGATCGCCAGCGCCGCGCAGGCGGCCCCCTTCGGCGGCGAAGCAGGCGCTTACGTGGTCGGCACCGGCAGCACCGGTGCGGCGCAGACCTTCATGACGCTGGGCATCGTCTATTTCGTGGTGATGATCCTGGCCGCCTTCCAGTACCGGGTTCCGGCCAAGGACTGGGTCCCTGAAGGCTGGGCGCCAAAGCCCGCGGCCTCGGGGCTGGTGACGCAGAACAACGTACATATCGACCAGGCGCTGAAGACGCCGCAGTTCTGGCAGCTGTGGGTGATGCTGTGCTTCAACGTGACCGCCGGCATCGGTGTGATCGGCGTCGCCAAGACCATGATGTCCGAGATCTTCGGCTCGGTCATGCCGCTGGTGGCGACCGCGGCCTTTGCCTCGACCTACGTGCTGATGATTTCGGTCTTCAACATGGTCGGGCGGTTCTTCTGGGCCTCGACCTCGGACTACATCGGGCGCAAGGCGACCTACATGTGCTTCTTCGTGCTGGGCACGGCGCTGTACCTGTCGATCCCCTATTTCGCCTCGGCGGCGGCGGCCAACCCCTCGCTGCTGTATCTCGGCGGTTTCTACCTGGCGACGATGCTGATCTTCTCGATGTATGGCGGCGGCTTTGCCACCATCCCGGCCTATCTGGCGGATATGTTCGGCACCATGCATGTGGGCGGCATCCACGGCCGTCTGCTGACCGCCTGGTCGACCGCGGGCGTATTGGGGCCGCTGGCGATCACCTCGCTGCGGCAGATGTCGGTGAACAGCGCGGTGCAGGACCTGGCCGCCAAGATCGATCCCGCCGCCTTTGCCGAGAAGTTCGGCGCCCCGGTGACGCAGCTGGACCAGCTGGTGGCGGCCAAGACCGTGACAATCGCCAAGCTGATGGAGATCGCCCCCGCGGGCACCGTCGATCCGACGCCGAGCCTCTACAACACCACCATGTACTGCATGGCGGCGCTGCTGGTGGTGGCCTTCTTCGCGAACCTGTTCATGCGGCCAGTGAAGGCGCATCACCATCACGATGAGCCGGAGCTGCAGGCGGTTCCGGGCGAGTAACAGGGTCTATGCAAGCAAGAAAGGCCGGGGCACAGTCCAGCGCCCCGGCCTCGTTCCATGGACGGGCGGCGGCGGCCCCCGTCAGATATGCAGCGCGTGACCCAAGGCGCGCAGGCAGGCTTCCTGCAGACCTTCGGACTGGGTCGGGTGCGCGTGGATGGTGGATCCGATGTCCTCAAGGCAGGCGCCCATTTCGATGGCCAGCGAGAAGGCCGCCGACATCTCGGAAATCCCGGCACCGACCGCCTGAATACCCAGCACCGCGTGATCCGCCTCGCGCCAGACGACGCGGATGAAGCCATCCTCGCGCTCGGTGGTCATGGCGCGGCCATTGGCGGCAAAGGGGAAGTCGGTTGCCTTGGTGCCTTCGACCTCGCCCGGCAGCGCACCGCAGGTGACGATTTCGGGATCGGTGAAGCAGACCGCGGGGATCGCGCGCTTGTCCCACTCGACCGCGTGGCCTGCGACATGTTCGGCAACCATCTCGCCCTGCGCCATGGCGCGATGGGCCAGCATCGGCTCGCCGGTCACGTCGCCGATGGCGTAGATCCCGCGCATCGAGGTCTGGCAGGTCTTGTCGATGCGAACGAACGGGCCGTTCAGGGTCAGCGCCAGTTCATCGATGCCGATGCCGACCGTGCGGGGGCGACGGCCGACGGTGACCAGTACCTTCTCCGCCGCGACCTCGCCCGCGCTGGTGGCGAGCACGCTGTCCGCATGGCCGCTGGCCTTGGCGCCGGTCAGCACGGTGACGCCCAGCTCTTCCAGCCGCTTGGCCACAGGGCGGGTCAGCGCCTTGTCATAGGCGGGCAGGATGCTGCCCTCGGCCTCGACGATGGTGACCTTGGTGCCTAGCTTGGCAAAGACGGTGCCCAGTTCCAGCCCGATATAGCCGGCACCGACCACGGCGAGGGTTTTGGGCACCTCCGTCAGCGCCAGCGCCGCGGTGGAGGACAGGATGTCGCCGCCAAAGGGCAGGAAGGGCAGTTCCACCGGGGCCGAGCCGGAGGCTATCACGATGCGCTCGGCGCGGATGCGGGTCTCGGTCTCGCCGTTGCGCACCAGCACCGTCTTGCCATCCAGGAAGCGGGCGCGGCCCTCGACCAGCTTGGCGCCGGCCTTGCGCATCAGCCCGGCAACCCCGCCGGTCAGCCGCTGCACGATGCCGTCTTTCCACGCCATCGTCTTGCCCAGATCGATCTGCGGCGCGCCTGCGGTGATGCCGAGCGGGCCGCTGCCCGCATGGGCGATCTTGTGGAATTCATCGGCCGCGTGGATCAGCGCCTTGGAGGGGATGCAGCCCACGTTCAGGCAGGTGCCGCCAGGGGCGGCCTCGTCCACCACGATGGTGTCGATGCCCAGCTGGCCTGCGCGGATGGCGCAGACATAGCCGCCGGGCCCGGCACCGATGATCAGCAGTTTACATTTCAGATCAGTCATTCAGCCCTCGACAAACAGCATTGCCGGAGATTCCAGCAGGGTTTTCAGTTTCTGCACGAACACCGCCGCATCCCAGCCATCGACAACACGGTGGTCGAAGGAGCAGGACAGGTTCATCATCTTGCGCGGCTGGAACTGCTGACCGTCCCAGACGGGGCGGATCTGCATCTTGTTGACGCCGACGATCGCCACCTCCGGGTGGTTGATGATCGGGGTGGTGGCAATCGCCCCCAACGCCCCGAGCGAGGTGATGGTGATGGTGCCGCCCGACAGCTCCTCGCGCTTGATGGAGCCTTCGCGCGCCGCCTCGGCCAGGCGGGCCAGTTCACCGGCGTTGTCCCACAGGCTGCCCGCCTCGGCGTGGTGTACGACCGGCACGTTCAGCCCCTGCGGCGTCTGGGTGGCAATGCCGATGTGCACGCCGCCGTGGCGGTGGATCACCCCGGCCTCGTCGTCAAAACGCGCGTTCAGGCCGGGCTGCTCGCGCACCGCCTCGACGATTGCGCGCATCAGGAAGGGCAGCAGCGTCAGCTTGGGGCGGTCGCCCGCGTGCTTCTTGTTCAACGCCGCGCGCAGGTCTTCCAGCGCGCCCATTTCGACCTCTTCGACGATGGTGATATGCGGGATCTGCCGTTTCGACAGCGCCATCTTCTCGGCGATCTTGCGGCGCATGCCGATGACGCGGATTTCCTCGACGCCGGTGTTGCGGCCGCGTTTGACGCTGCCCTGCTGGATACCGCCCGAGGCGATCCAGTTGTCGAGATCCTCGTGGCTGATGCGCCCGCCGGGGCCGGTGCCCGGCACGTGGCGCAGATCCACCCCTTCCGAGCGCGCCCGCGCCCGCACCGAGGGTGCCGCCAGCGGCTTGGCGCCTTCCGGGCGCGGCAACCGGTGGCCGGGCTTCTTGGCCGCAGGGGCGGCAACCGGGGCCGGGGCTGCGGGTGCGGCAGCGGGTTTGTCCTCCGGCTCCGGAGTTGCCTCGGCTTCTTCCGGGTCGGCAGGTTTGGCGGCCTGCGCCGCCGCGGCGGCATCGGCGCTTTCGTTGCCGTCGCCATCGACCTCGATGCGGATCAGCACCGAGCCGATCGCCATCATCTCGCCGATCTCGCCGCCCAGCTCCAGCACCTTGCCCGCCACGGCCGAGGGCACCTCGACCGCGGCCTTGTCGGTCATCACCGCCGCAAGGATGTCATCCTCCTGGACGATGTCGCCGGGCTTCACGTGCCATTCGGTCAGCTCGGCCTCGGCAATGCCTTCCCCCACATCGGGGAGGCGCATGGCAAAAACACCCATCGTGTCAGCCCTCCATCACTTTTTTCAAGGCCTCGCCGACGCGGGCCGGGCCGGGGAAATATTCCCACTCCTGCGCGTGCGGATAGGGCGTGTCCCAGCCGGTCACCCGGATCATCGGCGCCTCGAGGTGGTAAAAACAGCTTTCCTGCACCAGGCACATCAGCTCGGCCCCGAAACCGGAGGTGCGCGTTGCCTCATGCACGATCACGCAGCGGCCGGTCTTCTCGACCGAGGCGGTGATGGTGTCCAGATCCAAGGGCAGCAGCGTGCGCAGGTCGATCACCTCGGCATCGACGCCGGTGGCCTCAGCGGCGGCTTCGGCCACGTACACCATGGTGCCATAGGCCAGAACCGTCACATCCGACCCCTCGCGGGTGATGCTGGCCTTGCCCAGCGGCACGATCTCGTTGCCCTCCGGCACCTCGCCCTTGGGGTGTTTCTTCCAGCTGGTGACGGGGCGGTCGTGGTAGCCGTCAAACGGCCCGTTATAGAGCCGCTTGGGCTCGAGGAAGATCACCGGATCGGGATCCTCGATCGAGGCCAGCAGCAGCCCCTTGGCGTCGCGCGGGTTGGAGGGCACCACCACCTTCAGGCCGGAGACATGGGTGAACAGCGCCTCCGGGCTCTGGCTGTGGGTCTGGCCGCCGAAGATACCGCCGCCGGTGGGCATGCGGATCACGATCGGGCAGGTGAAATCGGCGTTGGAGCGGTGCCGCAACCGCGCCGCCTCCGACACGATCTGGTCATAGGCGGGATAGACATAGTCGGCGAACTGGATCTCGATCACCGGCTTCAGCCCGTAGGCGGCCATGCCGATGGCGGTGCCGACGATGCCGGATTCGTTGATCGGCGTGTCAAAGCAGCGCGATTTGCCGTATTTCGCCTGCAAGCCCGCTGTGCAGCGGAACACGCCGCCGAAAAAGCCGACATCCTCGCCAAAGACGACAACCCGGTCGTCCGCTGCCATGGCGACGTCATGGGCCTCGCGGATGGCTTCGATCATGGTCATGCTGGCCATCTCAGTACCCCGCTTCCTGGCGCTGCCGGATCAGATGCGGCGGCATGGTTTCATATACGCCCTCGAACATGTCGCGCGGGCTGGGGGCCTGGCCATCGCCCAGGGTGCCGATGGCCTCGGCCTTTTTCTGGGTGGCGATCACCGTGTCCATCACCTCTGCCTCGGCCTGCTTGTGACGCTCCTCGCTCCACTCGCCGATGGTGATCAGGTGCTTTTTCAACCGCTCGATCGGATCGCCCAGCGGCCAGGCGGCGGCTTCGTTCTTGTCGCGGTAGGCGGAAGGGTCATCGCTGGTGGAATGCCCGCCGGCGCGGTAGGTGACGTGTTCGATCAGGGTGGGCCCATAGCCGCGCCGGGCGCGTTCGGCGGCCCATTTCGCCACCGCATGCACGGCCAGGTAGTCATTGCCATCCACCCGGATCGAGGCGATGCCAAATCCGTGGCCGCGCGCCGCAAAGGTGCCGACGCCGCCGCGGGCAATGCCCTGGAAGGTCGAGATGGCCCACTGGTTGTTGACGATGTTCAGAACCACCGGCGCGTCATAGGTCGAGGCAAAGACCATGGCAGAGTGGAAATCGCTCTCCGCGGTCGAGCCGTCGCCGATCCAGCCGGTGGCGATCTTGGTGTCGCCGGAAATGGCCGAGGCCATCGCCCAGCCGACCGACTGCACGAACTGGGTGCCGAGGTTGCCGGAGATCGAGAAGAACCCGTGCTCCTTGGAGGAATACATGATCGGCAGCTGGCGGCCGTGCAGCGGATCCTCGGCGTTGGAGTAGATCTGGTTCATCATCGTCAGCATCGGATAGCCGCCGGCGATCAGCAGCCCCGCCTGCCGGTAGGTGGGAAAGTTCATGTCCCCCGGCTGCAGCGCTGTGGCAAAGGCACAGGAGATCGCCTCCTCGCCGAGGTGCTGCATGTAGAAGCTGGTCTTGCCCTGGCGCTGGGCGATCAGCATGCGCGCATCAAAGGCGCGCAGGGTCAGCATGTGGCGCAGGCCCTCGCGCAGCTCCTCGGGGGTCAGCGCCCCGGCCCAGTCGCCCACCGCTTCGCCGTCCTTGTTCAGCACCCGCACGATGGAGAAGGCCATCTCGCGGATCTCGTCGGGTTCGACATCGACCGGCGGGCGCTTCACGGCACCGGCGCGCGGGATCTCGAAATCGGAGAAGTCAGGCGTGTCGCCCGGACGGCAGCCCGGCTCTGGCACATTCAGCGATAGCGGCGGAAAGTCATCACTCATGCGGATCCTCTTTGCTCTGGATGCATCCGGGGCGGGCGCGCGGCGGACCGCGCGCACCTGCGCCGTTCCTTTCAGATTAGCAAACCCGGCTGGTTGAAAAATCTCGAATCCGGGGGTAGCAGAGCAAAATTAGAGTGAAAATCACCACGAAAGGCGAAAACCGTGGCGAAAATATCTACGGATGAGGTCGACAGGGAGATACTTCGTGCCCTGCGCGACGACGGGCGGATGTCTCTCGTGCAGTTGGCGGCGCGGGTCGGCCTGTCGCAGACGCCTTGCAAGCGGCGTCTGCAGCGGCTGGAGGAAAGCGGGCTGATTTCCGGCTACATGGCGCGCATCGACCGCAAGGCGGCGGGCTTTGGCATCACCGCCTTTGTCTCGGTCGAGCTGGAGCGCCAGGACGGTGACGAGATCGCCGAATTCCAGAAGAAAGTCAGCCGCTTCGACGAGGTGATCACCGGCACGCTGATGACCGGGGCGCAGGATTTCCTGCTGGAGATCGTGGTCGAAAGCCTGGAGGAATTCGAGACCTTCCTGCAGACCAAGCTGCTCAGGATTTCCGGCATCCGCGCGGTGCGCTCGCGCTTTGCGCTGCGCAAGTTCATCGACCGCGCCCGCATCCCCTGACGCGGCCCATGGGCCGGGCAGCCCCGGGGTCAGGTGTCGGTTGGTGTCAGCAGCTTGCCGTACATTTCCAGCAGGAAGCTTTCGGCCTCGGCGTAGCGGTTCTGCGCCTTGGCGGGGGCGATTTCCTCGATCTGGACATCGAAATCGGCATAGTGCTGCGTCGTCGCCCAGATCGAGAACAGCAGGTGGTGCGGGTCGGTGGTGTTGATCCGCCCGTCGCGCATCCAGTCCTCCAGCACCATGATCTTGGCGTTGTACAGCTCTTTCAGCGGGCCGAAGATCTCGCTGTGGGACTGCGGCAGGCCGCTCAGCACCTCGTTGGCGAAAAACTTGCTTTCCTTGGGGAAATTCTTGGAGATTTCCAGCTTGCGGCGGATGTACTGGCGGATCTCGTCGATCGGGTCGCCGTGCGGGCTCAGCATGTTCAGCGGCGCCATCCACAGCTGCAGCGTGCGCGACAGCAATTCGCGGCGGATCGCGTCCTTGCTCTCGAAGTAATACAGTAGGTTGGGCGTCGTCAGCCCGGCGTTCTTGGCGATCAGGTTGATCGACGCGCCGGACGACCCATGCTGGGCAAATACCTCCAGCGCAGAGGCGAGGATCTGTTCGGTCTTCTTCCGCTGGATCCGAGTCTTGGGCTTTTCAGCTGCCATGCGCGCCATGCAAAATCCGCCAGTTTCAAAAAATCAGTGTGGCGCCCTATTGGCACAAGTCAAATCCCAGTGCCAGCGGTTGCGCCGGGAAGGCGGGCGATATCACTAAACTATCATCTTTGCCGGTGATCCGGGGCCGGTAAAAGCGGCGGGCAGTGGGGGCTGCCCGCCGGATGCCCCTGCCCGGCGGGGATCTGTCCGGGCAGGAGGGAGAGACTTCAGCGGAAAGCGGGGATGATCTTTTCGCCGTAATCGGCGATGATCTTTTCCTCGTCGCCGCTGTCCAGGTAGATGTTGAACTGGGTGGTGCCGGCATCGGCCAGATCGCGGATCTTGGCGATATGCTCATCCGGGGTGCCCAGCACGCAGAAGCTCTTGACGATGTCTTCGGTGATGAAGTCCAGGTAGGGGTTATCGCTCTGGCCGTGCTTGGAGTAGTCGTAGCCTTTGCGGTTCTTGATATAGTCGGTGAGGCTGGTCGGCACGTGGTCACCGTCGGTGCCGTATTTCTCCACGATGTCAGCGACATGGTTGCCGACCATGGCGGGGAACCACTTGGTCTTCTCGATGCCTTCCTCGATCGGGCCGGTGTGTGCGGGCGCGGCCGCCATGACGCGGTAGTTCGACATGTCGCGGCCTTCCGCTTCACCGCCGGCCTTGGCCTGATCTGCCAGCCATTTGACGATCTTGGGTTCCGCGATCTGCAGCACCACGCCGTCGCCGACCTTGCCCGCCGAGGCCAGCGCCTTGGGACCATAGGCGCCGATCCAGACCGGCAGCTCATAGCCCTGGGCCCAGGGGAATTTCACCGGCTCGGGGCATTCGCCGTACTGCACTTCCTCGCCGCGGATCAGCGATTTCACCACATGGGTGAATTCTTCCATCCGCTTGATGGTCGAGGGCTTCTTGCCCATCACGCGCACGGCGCTGTCGCCGCGGCCGAGGCCGATGTCGAAGCGGCCGCCTGACTGTTTCGCCAGCGAGCCGAACAGCGAGGCCGCCACCGACCACTCGCGCGAGTTCGGGTTGGTCACCAGCGGGCCAAAGCGCATCTTCTTGGTGTGTTCCATGCACATCGCCATGGCGACGAAGCTTTCGCGCCACAGGATGTGGCTGTCGTAGAACCAGCAGTAGGTGAAGCCTGCGTTCTCGGCCTGGCGGACCAGGGCGCGGGCGCGGTCGGGCTCAACGAAGCCTTTGAAGCAAATACCGAATTCCATTTGTGTTTTCTCCCTGTTGGAATTTTAGTGTTCGGGCGGACAGATGCGGATACCGGCGTGGGTAAAGGGCACTGCCTTGGAAATGTTCTGGCGGATCAGGATCGGGGTGATCGCCTCGATGCAGCGGGCGGCCTCGGCGTCGCCGGCGTTGTAGGCCTCGACGTCCAGCGCGCGGACCAGTTCGATCACCTTCTTGCGGGCAGGCAGGCTGTTGCCGCAGACTAGGATGTCGCAGTTGATCGGCCAGTCGAGGTTGTTCAGCGTGGTGGCCGAGACGTTGTGCAGCGCGCCGATCACCGGGATATCGTCACCCAGCAGCGCCTGTGCGGCCTCGGTGGCGGAGCCTTCGGGCGGCATGTCCACCTTCTTGGGGTCGCCCTCTTTCAGCGGCACCACGATGTCGACCAGGATCTTGCCGGCCAGATGCGGCTTCAGCGCCGTGAGCGTGGCATTATGGGCCGAGAACGGCACCGCGAGGATCACCATTTCATCGGCGGCCTTGGTGGCGGCCTCGTTGTCCAGCCCCTCGATCTTCGCGGCGCCTTCGGGCAGCTTGGCCATCAGGTCGGCGGCGATGCCTGCACTGCGCGCGCCATCGCGCGACCCCAGCGCCACGGCGATCCCGGCGCGGGCAAAGCGCAGTGCCAGACCCTGGCCCTGCGGCCCGGTGCCGCCAATGATTGCGATTTTCATCTGAACATATCCTCCTGTTTTTTCCGTATTATGTCGGCGCCGCGGCTGTCGGTCGGCTGCCACTCCAGCCCCCGCAGCAGCACCGCCGGTGTTTTTCCGTTTTTGCGCACCACCAGACCCGAGGCGGCGGCGATCTCATCCGCCAGCGCCGGTTCCGTAACCATCAGGGGGCGGCCCCAGGCGTCGAGGTTGCCCTGTTCCTGAATGGTGGCAGGCACTTTCGACAGGCCGATCGCCACGTTGATCTGGCCCAGCCGCCAGGGGCGGCCGAAGGTGTCGGTCATCACCACGCCGGTCTGCACGCCAAATCGTTCGGCAAAGGCCTGCTGAATGCGCGCGCAGCTGGCGTCCGGGTCGGCGGGCAGCACCATGGCGGCGTCCTCCTCGCCGAAATTGGATTCATCCACCGCCGCATTGGCCGAGATGAACCCGAGCCGGTGCTCGCAGATCATCGTGCCGCTGACCTGATCGGGGCGGCGGAAGGCGCGCACCACGCGGGTGCTTTCGCGCAGCACGATCTCGACTTTGCGGGGATCCTTGTTCAGCTCCTCGCCGTATTTGATCGCCTCCGCCGAGGGTGTGACCGTGGACAGCGGAATGATGCAGCCCTCGGCCTTGGAGAAGACCTTTTGCGCGATGCACAGGATGTCGCCCGCCTGCGGCACCAGCCCGGCCTGCTCCATGCAGTCGCCCAGCACCGCGGCCAGATCGTCGCCGTCCTGGATGTCGGGAATGCCGGGAATGGCGGTGATGGATACGGACAGGCTCATCGCGCGGCCTCCTGCATCAGCAGCTGCGGCTGATGCGCCAGCAGGTGCTGCAGGTCATCAGCGGTGTCGACATCCGCCCGCAGGCTGGCCAGCGGCAGCATCACCGGGCACAGGCCCGCGGCCTCGGCCGCCTGCCGGTGGGCAACCACGGATTTCACCCCGTAGGCAAAGCGGAACGGGCAGGGCAGCGGCGCCAGCAGCGCGTTGGTGCCCAGATCCTCGGCCGGGCACAGCACCATCTGGCCGCCGCTCAGATCATGCGCAAGCAGCCGGGCCAGCTCAGTCGGTTTCGGGGCCGCGAGATCACCGGGCAGGACGCAGATCGCGCCGTAGCCGCGGCCCGCAGCCCAATCCGCTGCCGTCTCCAGCGCCTCCGACAGGCCGCGGGGGGCGCCCTCGTCGATCAGGATCAGCCCCATGGCACGGGCCAGCCGGGTGATCTTCGGGCTGGAGGTCACGACCGCGATCTCCACCCCGCCGCCGGGCAACAGCGCCAGCGCCTCCTGCGCACGGGCCACCGTGGCGCGGAACAGGGTCAGCGCCAGCGTTGCGCGCCGCTCGGGGCTCAGCGTCGGGTCCAGCCGGGTCTTGGCGCGGGCGGGATCCTTCATCGGGATCACCACCAGGCGCTTGCCGCTGCGGGCCGCGGCGCTCATGCCACGGCCTCCGCCGCTGCGGGGGCCAGGCACAGGTCCACCACCTCGCGCGCCAGCCGGGCCTTGTCGGCCTTGTCCTTCATCAGGATATGGGCGCAGATCGGCGTCATGCCGTGGGCGCGGATCGCATCGCCCAGGCCCTCGTCCTGATGGTCGATCACCAAGGTCTGCGCGACACCGGCATAGCGTTCGGCGACGCCCGCCGCATCCGCCCGCAGCCCCAGCGCCGCCATCATCCGGTCGGCCGGTCCCTTGACCACCTTGCCCGCGATGAAGGGGCTGACCGCCACCTTGAAGGCGGGCGCGGCGCGCACCGCGTCCCGGATGCCCGGGGTCTCCAGCAGCGGTGCGATGCTGACCAGCGGGTTGGAGGGCGCGATCACGATCAGATCCGCCCCGGCAATCGCCGCCAGCGCCTCGGGCGTCGGGCGGGCCTGTTCGATGCCGTCAAAGGCCAGCTCGCGCACCTCCGGCGCGCAGCGTTCGCGCACGAAATATTCCTGAAAGCTGAGCCAGCCCGCGTCCGTCCGCACCCGGGTCTGCACCCGGTCGTCCGTGGGCAGCAGGATCTCTGCCGCGACCCCGAAGGCGCGTGCCACGTCGCGGGCGATCACGCTGGGCCGCTCGCCGCGCAACCGCCGCATGGTGCGGTGGATATGCAGGCCAAAGTCGCGGTCGCCCAGCGACATCCAGGTGTCATTGCCAAGCCTCGTCAGCGTGTCCAGCGCCCGGTGGCTTTCATCCGCCACGCCCCAGCCCTGGTTGCGGTCGATCACATCCGCCAGGCTGTAGGTCAGCGTGTCGATATCGGGCGAGACCCACAGTCCGTGAAATTCGTCGTCATCGGCGACATTGCCGATCACCGACAGCTCCACATCCGGCAGCGCCGCCAGCCCCTCGGCCATCTTGGCCCCGCCAACGCCGCCCGCCAGCAGGGTGACCTTATGCTTCGCAGCGCCGCTCATTCCGCCGCCTCCAGCGCGTTGCGTTCGGGGAACATTTCAAGGAAATCCAGCGGGTTGCGGCCCTGACGGTCCACCAGAGGGGCCAGCTCCTCCGGGTCGTGGTCATCATAGATGTCGCGGATTTCATAGATGGTGTTGCGGCGCACCGGCACCCGGCCCGCAGCATGGATGATCTGGGCCAGCTCGCGCGCCGTGATCTCCTGCCCGTGGGCAGAGCCTGCCGCGCGCGAAATGCTCTCGTTCATCAGCGTGCCGCCCAGATCGTTGACGCCGCGTGACAGCATTTGCTGCGCCCGTGCGGCCCCCAGCTTGGTCCAGCTGACCTGGATGTTGTCGATCCAGCCGTGCAGCATGATGCGCGAGACCGCATGCATCAGGTCGACCTCCAGCGCGGTGGGACCGGGGCGCACCTTGTCCGGGTTTTTGGCCCAGAGCGGCGATTCGGTGTGCACAAAGGACAGCGGCACCAGCTCGGTAAAGCCGCCGGTGTCCTTCTGGATGTCGCGCAGCAGCCGGATGTGGGCGGCCCAATGCTCGGGCGCGTCGATGTGGCCGTACATGATGGTGGCGGTGGTCGGGATGCCGACCTCATGCGCGGCGCGGATGATCTCGACCCATTTCTCGGCGCTCAGCTTGTTCTTGGTGAGCTGCATGCGCACTTCGGTATCGAGGATCTCCGCCGCGGTGCCCGGCATCGAGCCGAGGCCCGCCTCCTTCAGATCCGCCAGAAAATCGTGATAGGACATCTTGGTCTTGGACGCGCCGTACCAGATCTCAAACGGCGAGAAGGCGTGGATGTGCATGTCCGGTAGCGCTGCCTTGATGGCGCGCACGATGTCCCGGTAATAGGTGCCTTCCATCTTGGGGTGCAGCCCGCCCTGAATGCAGACCTCGGTCGCGCCGCGGTCCCAAGCCTGCTGGGCGCGCTCGACGATCTGCTCGGGCTCCAGCCACTCGGCGTCCTTGTCCTCGGATCGCTTGGCAAAGCCGCAGAAACGGCAGCCCATGTAGCAGATGTTGGTGAAGTTGATGTTGCGGTTCACCACAAAGGAGACCTGGTCGCCATTGGCGCGGCGGCGCAGCTCATCCGCGGTGGCATAGACCGCCTCGGCATCGGCGCCACTGGTGCGGAACAGCTCGACGCCTTCCGCCTCTGACACCTCGCCGCCTTCCAGCGCCATTTCCAGGATGGAGCGGATCGGGGCGGAGGCCCCGGCGACGGCCGCGGGCAGAGCGGCAGGCGGGGCGGCAAACTTCTCGGATGCGGGCTGAAGGGTCATGCTGTCTCTCCGATGTGGCGTTGGTCGCGGGCCAGCCCGCCAGCCCCGGCCATGCCTGCGGCACGGGCCAGAATGGCGGGGTTGATGAAGTCCTGATCGCGGGTCAGGTAGCGGGGGTAGACGGTCAGCCGCTCGCGCAGCTCGAACCCGGCCTGGGTACTGGACTGCGCCAGCGCGCGGATCTCCGGCCACTCATGCTGGGGGTTGATGAAGTCGATGGTCACGGGGGAAATTCCGCCCCAGTCGTTGATGCCCGCTTCCAGATAGGCGATGTGGCGCGCGCTGAGGTTCGGGGGCGCCTGCAGGCTGATCTCCGGCGCCAGGATGATCCGCGCCGCCGCGATGGTGCGCAGCATGTCCTCCAGCGAGGGCTCCGGGTGGTTGGCCATCTCAATATCCGGCTTGCGCTGGAAGTTCTGGATGATGACCTCTTGTATATGGCCGTGGCGGGCGTGCGCCGCGTTGATCGCATGCAGCGCCTCGATCCGCTCGGCAAAGCTCTCGCCGATGCCGATCAACAGGCCGGTGGTAAAGGGCACCTGTTTCTGCCCCGCCCGCTCCAGCGTGCGCAGCCGCTGCACCGGCACCTTGTCGGGGCAGGCGTAATGCGGCTGGCCCTTGCGGGTCAGGCGGCGGCTGACGGTTTCCAGCATCATGCCCATCGAGGCCGAGACCGGCCGCAGCACGTCGATCTCGTCGTCTGTCAGGGTGCCCGCGTTCACATGCGGCAGCAGGCTGGTTTCCTCCAGCACCAGCTCGCACATGTCGCGCAAGTAGTCGGTGAGGCGGGAATATCCCAGCCGTTCCAGCCCCTTGCGCGCCTTCTCATAACGCAGTTCCGGCTTTTCGCCGAGGCTGAACAGCAGCTCCTTGCAGCCCTCGCGCTCGCCCTTCCGGGCGGTCGCCAGCACCTGCTCCGGCGTCATGATGTTGGCCTCCGGCGAATCCGGGTGCTTGACGAAGGTGCAGTAGCCGCAGGTGTCGCGGCACATGTTGGTCAGCGGCACGAAGGCCTTGCGCGAATAGGTGACCGTGCGCCCCCAGTGGGTGTCGCGGATCCGGGCGGCACGCCGCATCAAGGCATGCAGATCTCCGGTCTCCGCCCAGGCCGTGCCTGTGCTGAGCATTTCAGTGTTCATGGGGTCCTCCCTGTGGCTCTCAGACTGTGGAGGAGGGCCTCGGCTGTCAAATATTTTTTTATCACTAGATCAAAAAAAATACCGCAAACAGAGAATTCGCCTATCTACTTGGCTGTTTTTAAACTGCAAAAAATATGATCTCGGAAAAATATTGACTACCAAGTAAAACGCTCAAATACTTTCCGGCAAACGCGGCGTCCCGGTCCCGCTGGGAACACCGTGCAACGGGAGGACATCAAAGTGCTTATTGGAACGCCGAAGGAAACGGCGAATGGAGAGGCGCGCGTTGCGCTGACGCCGGACTCTGCGCGTCAGCTGCAGAAGCTGGGCTACGCTTGCGCGATTGAGACCGGGGCCGGGGCGGCGGCGGGGTTTTCGGATGCCGCCTATGCCGAGGCGGGCGTCGAGATCGTCAAGAC
>JAHVJD010000012.1 GCA_019801415.1 Nocardioides marinus | reverse complement strand
CGGCCTCAAGTAGCGATCCGCGCGGTGGGCCAAACAAAGTGTCGCGGGATGGAGCAGCCAGGTAGCTCGTCAGGCTCATAACCTGAAGGTCGCAGGTTCAAATCCTGCTCCCGCAACCAATCTTCACGACAAAGCCCTCGCAAAAAGCGGGGGCTTTGTTGATTCCGGCTGACCCAATGCCATCAGTCCCGCCAATCCTCCAACAAGTTCAAGCTGGTGCTCGCCCGAAGGTGTGGTAACCGCGGGCCGCGGGGATGAATGATGCGGCAACAGGGCCCTGCGTGTTACAGGACCCCGAAATTTTTTGACGTAAACTCAGAGAGTTGCCTGGTCTTTGCGGTTTACTGCTCGCCATGCAGCAGCGGGGTGATGCGGCGAACGGCGACCCGGCGGTTGGCGCGTTCTGCGGCGGCTGTCTGGACCGCAAGATCCGTTTCACCATAGCCTTGTACAACGAGGTTCTCCGGCGGCACTTCGAAATACTCGCTGAGTGCCAACGCGACGGTTTCTGCCCGACGATCCGACAGCGCGAGGTTATAGGACGCAGCGCCGACGGCGTCGGTATGGCCTTCGATCAGGAAGACTTCACGTGGGTTTCGCTCGATCATGTCCCGCAGCGCGTTCCCCAGCGCCGCGAGTTCTCGGGCTTCCTCGGGGCGGATCACGGCCGAGCCGGTTTCGAAGTTGATGGAATCCACGTTGATTTCAGGCACCAGGCGCCGCACTGCATCGATGCCCCGGACTTGCGAGAGGGAGAACCGGCGTTGGGCCGTCGCGGCTTCCTCGGCGGCGAGAGCGGCGGCGAGGTCCTCAGCATCGACACTGCGATAATTGATGACCTTCTTCTCGGTGGTGTCACGTTGCGGCAGATCTTCGACCACCACTTCCTCGACACGCTGGGTGTCGTCGAACAATACGACCGTGCGCCCGTCCGGCAGAATACGGGTGCGACGCAGGACGCGGCCATCGGCGGCGCGAATGGTTTCGACCTTGGCACCGTTTTCGCGTTCCACGACCGTGCGGGTCGAGCCGTCCTTGTAACGGTAAGTGGTGACCTCCGAACCGGGCTGACGCAGAAGTGCGTCGTCATTCTTCAGCACCCTGTATTGCCCATTCTGCTCCACCACGGCTCGGTCGCCGGAGTTACTGACCACCTTTTCACCGGAATTGAGCAATTTGCCGACAGCGAGGGCTCCAAGACCCAAGAGGGCAGCACGCTGGATGTCCGACAGTCCCTCATCGTCTTCTGCAGGTGCGGCAGCGGCGGCACTGGGCGCGGCAGATTCGTTGACGGACGTTTCGAACTCCTCGTCAGAGCTGCGCGAGTTTTCTTCGGTCACGGTTTCTTCGATCACCTCGGCCTCGGCGGTGGTGTCCGCCTCGGACGAGGTCGCCGCTGCGGCAGCGGCGGCTTCAGACGCAGCCGCGACCGTGTCTGCCTGGGCTTGACTGTCCACGGGCTGCAATTCCTGGCCGTCCGTTTCCGACTGCTCGACTTTCATCTCGCCTTCGTTCTGCGAAGCGTCTGTGGCTTGCGCCTCACCTGCGTCGGCTGACCCCGCATCTTCGGTGGACTGCTCGGAAGAACCTGTGGTCTCGGTCGTTTCAGTGGATTCGGTTTCTGTTTCCGCTTCGACTTCAGTCTCAGTCTCAGTCTCAGTCTCAGTCTCAGTCTCAGTCTCAGTCTCAGTCTCAGTCTCAGTCTCAGTCTCAGTCTCTGCCGAAGCTGCATTTGCTTCGATTTTGGCGTCCTCGCCTACCTCGGCCTGTGCGTCGGTCTGTTGTGTTGCCGACGTGGTGTCGTCGTTCGATGCGGTGGCTTCGGCTCCGGTGTCAGTCGAGGTTTCTGCTTCGACTTGGGCGTCGGAGGCGGCACCTTCCTCTTCCAAGATCTCGGCTGTTGCGTCTACATCTGCGCCCAAAACAGCGACGGACTGCAGGTTTTCAGGCAGGAGCTTATCGAAAGCGCCGTTTTCGTAGGTCTCGCAAAACTGGGCGATCGGCCCGCGTTTCTGCGCGACTTCCTCGCCTGCGTCGAGCTTGCGTTCGCGACGATCCGCCCGCTTCTTGCACTTGCCAACCAAGTCCGAGATCTCCGCCTCGGTCATCGCCGAGATGTCGATTGGCGCGCGTTTGCCTTGCGAGATGGCAGGCACGGGCACCGCAAGAGACAACATAACCGCAAGGGCGGTGGTCGATTTGAAAGGTTCGGTCTTCATGTTTGCTCCCTTCCTGAACACGCAGTTCGAGTTTGAGAGACAACGCCCGAGCGAGGGATAGGTTGCATCGGCGTTATGAAATGCGCGGAGTTTTGCTGCCGCGCGCACTTCATCTCGCACGGGGCATCCCGATATCTCCCGCCGAAATTACGCCGACATTAGATCGAACAGTGGGGCCGGAGAGGTGTCGCTCCCGAGATCAGGATTCAGTCATCAGCCACTGGCGGAAGGCTTCCATCTCGGCTCGTCCGGCGGGGCCATCGCGCATGACAAGGTAGTAGGCTTCGCGGATCGGCAGGCTGTAGTCAAAGGGGGAGACCAGAACGCCGCGTGCCTCGAATGGTTTCGTAAAGCTTTTGTGGATGAGCGCGGTTCCAAACCCTGCGGTGATGGTTTGCAGGGCAATCAGGGACGAGTCCGCCGTCAGCCAGACCGGAGGCTCGGGGAAGTCCAGGCCGAAGCGGTCCGAGAGCCGTCGCCATTCCAATTCGGAGCCGAGAACAGGAACGGTCCCCGCGGAAAGCAGGTCCCTCACATCGGGTGTATCCCCAAAGCTCCGCAAGTGTTCGGGGTGGCATACGAGCGTTGCCACTTCGTCTCCCAGTTTCCAGATATCACTTTCGTTCCAATGCCCCGTGCCATAGCGAATATCGATATCAATGGCTTCGGGATCCATCCGGTCGGACCAGACGGCGGTGGACAGGACCACTTCGATTTCCGGGTGCAAGTCGTGGAAGGCCTTCAGGCGCGGCGCGAGCACCAGGGCAGCATAGCTGATCGACGCCCGGATGCGGATCTTGCGCTTGCGGCTGACGGTGAACAATCCCTCAGTCGCGTCCTTCATCTCGGCAAAAGACTTGCGAATTGGCAGCGCGTAGGCCTGTCCCATGTCCGTCAGCTCGACCCCCCGCGGAAGACGGCGAAACAAGGGGACGCTCAGGTATTGCTCCAAGAGACGGATCTGCTGGCTGACAGCGGCTGGGGTCAGGTTCAATTCGACTGCGGCGTCAGAGAAACTGCTGTGCCGGGCGGCGGCTTCGAAGGCTCTGAGCCAGGTCACATGAGGCAATCGCATGGGGTGGCTTCCATCTTGCAGGGTGATTTCGTCATCATGCACACCCCGGCAGCAATGTGGATAGCGTGACCCGATAATTGAACCGCCCCTTTGGCGAAAGATCCGTTGTTTGTCACCGCCCACCGCGATCCCCCAAAACGAGCGGGTATCGCAAGGGAGCGTATCGGGATGTCTTCCCCCTCGTATGATTACATTGTCGTTGGTGCCGGGTCTGCTGGATGCGCGCTGGTTGAGCGACTGACGCGAGATGGTCGCACGCGTGTGCTGCTGATCGAGGCAGGCGGATCGGATCGGCGCTTCTGGATCAAGGTGCCGATCGGCTATGGTGTCAATTTTGCCAATCCGCGCCTCAACTGGAGCTACCACGCAGAGCCGGACGACAGCTTGAACGGTCGCCGCGTCTACTGGCCGCGCGGCAAGGTGATCGGCGGGTCGAGCTCGATCAATGCGATGGCGTACATGCGGGGGCTTCCGAATGATTTTGACGATTGGGCCCATGCAGGGGCCGTTGGATGGGCGTGGAGTGACGTCCGAGTGGCTTATGAAGAAATGGAACGGCATCTGGAACGCGGGGCCGATGGTGCACTGCGAAGTCACGGTGACGGGCTGCTTGCAGTAAGTGACCTGCAGGACCAGATGTCGCCCTTCTCGGACCGATTTCTTGCGGCCGCAGAAGAATGTGGCTGGAGCCGTTGCGACAATCTGAGCACCACAACGGTCGAGGGCGTCGGCTACTACCGAAGCACGGTGCGCAATGGCCTGCGTTGTTCCGCGGCGGATGCCTTTCTTGCGCCAGCACGCGGTCGCGCAAATCTGAGGATCATGAAACACACGCAGGTCGACCGCATCTTCTTTGAGGGGGCGCGGGCAACCGGTGTGCGACTGCGGCACAAAGGCAGGCACCGTGATGTCACCGCGGGACGCGAGGTGATCCTGTGTGCCGGTGCCGTCAATTCGCCCAAGCTGCTGCAGCTGTCCGGCATCGGTCCCGTCCCGCTCTTGCAGGGGCTGGGGCTGGCCGTTCGCCGCGCCATGCCGGAGGTGGGACGAGGTCTGCAGGACCACCTGGCGATATCCCATATGTTCCGGGCCACGACACCGACCCTGAACAACACGTTGGGGCGGTTTTTCCCACGGCTCCGGGCAGGCGTGCAATATTTGGTTCGCCAACGTGGACCGCTGGCGGTGCCTGTCAATCAAGTGGGCGGCTACCTGCGCACGGACCCAGGCAGCGAACACCCGGACATGCAGATCTACTGCAATCCGTTGTCCTACGTCAGTCGGCCGGACGGGCGCCCCGTGCTTGAACGCGAACCTGGATACCTGCTGAGCGCGCAACTCTGCCGCCCGACCAGTCGCGGAGAGATCCTGATCCGGTCCGCCGACCCCAAGGACCCTCCACTGATACGGCCCAATTCGCTTGCAACCGAATATGACCGCGCCGGTGCGTGCCGCGCCATCGCGGTGATCAACCGGCTCGCCACCTCCTCGTCCTTGGCCGATGTGACGCGCACCCGCCTGATACCGGCGCCGACCGTGCAGGACGCCGACGCGCTGATGGAGGATTTTCGCGCGCGGGCCTCGACCGTCTTTCACCCGACATCGACCTGCCGGATGGGGAGGGACGCGCGGGATTCGGTGGTGGATGCCCGGTTGCGCGTTCACGGTGTGGCTGGCCTGCGGGTTGTCGACAGCTCGGCCTTTCCGACCGTGACTTCGGGCAACACCAATGCACCGACCATGATGCTGGCAATTCGCGCCGCCGAGATGATCCTCGAGGATGCCGCGGCGACCAGCGAAAAAAGGACATCTTATGTATCTTGAAACGATCGAAACCTTTGTATTCGGAAATCCGCCGCCACGTCATGGTGGGCGTTACTTTGTCTTTGTTCGGCTGACGACGGCCTGTGGCATCAGCGGCGTGGGCGAGATCTACAATGCTACATTCGGCCCGGATCTCGTGGCGGCGATGGCGGTGGACATGTTCCAGCGCCAGTTCGAGGGGGCTGATCCCCACCACATCGAACAGCTATGGCGGCAGGCCTACGGAGCGGGCTTCACGCAGCGTCCTGACGTCACCGTCGCGGGCGTGTTGAGCGGGCTTGAGATGGCCTGCTGGGACATCATCGGCAAGGCTGCGGACCAACCTGTCCACCAACTGCTGGGCGGCAAGGTGAACCATCGCCTGCGTAGCTATACCTATCTCTATCCTCCGCAGGGCGATGTCTATCCATCGCCGGGCGAGCCGAGTGTCTACGACGACCCCGATCTGGCCGCTGAGGTTGCGGTTCAGATGGTGGACAAGGGGTTCACTGCGGTGAAGTTCGACCCGGCCGGCCCCTACACGATCCATGATGGCCACCAGCCACGCATGGCGGATCTCACCCGCTCGGAACAGTTTTGCAGCCGCATCCGCGAAGCCGTAGGCGACCGGGCCGACCTGCTGTTCGGGACCCATGGCCAATTCACGGTCTCCGGTGCCAGACGCATGGCGCGACGGTTGGAGGCCTATGATCCGCTCTGGTTCGAGGAGCCGATCCCGCCGGAAAATCCCGCGGACATGGCCGAAGTCGCCCGGTTTACGTCGATCCCTGTGGCCGCTGGTGAACGGTTGTGCACCAAGCATGAGTTCGCGCGCATGCTGGAGGCCGGCGCGGCCTCGATCCTGCAAATGAACCTCGGTCGCGTCGGCGGGCTATTGGAGGCCAAGAAGATCGCGGGCATGGCGGAGACGCGGTCGGCCCAGATCGCCCCGCATCTCTATTGCGGTCCCGTGGTCGCTGCCGCCAACATCCAACTCGCGGCGTGCAGTCCCAATTTTCTGATCCTGGAAAGCATCGGCACATTTGAAGGCCCCTATATGTCCTGTCTCAAGACCGGCATTACCTGGGAGGAGGGCTATGTGATCCCGTCTGATGCGCCCGGTCTTGGGGTTGAGCTCGACGATGCGGCCATCGCGGCATCGCCCTATTGCGACAGCGCCTTGCACCTGACGATGGAAACCCAACCGGTAACCCCCTGAACAACTGAGGCAGACGATGCAACAGCTCGACAAATTCTACATCGGTGGCGCCTGGGTCACTCCGGATGGAGACCGGACCATGCCCATCAAGAACCCCGCCGACAACAGTCAGGTCGGCACGCTGACGCTCGGAAGCGTTACGGACGTGGACCGTGCGGTGACGGCAGCCAGAGAAGCCTTTGAGAGCTTCTCCCGCACGCGCAAAGAGGAGCGTCTCGCTTTGTTGCGCAGCCTGCTTGAGGTCACGCGCCGTCGTCAGGGGGATCTGGCCCGGGCGATCACCACGGAAATGGGAGCGCCTGCGACCATGTCTCACGACGTGCAGGCCGAGAGCGGAATTGGGCATCTCGTTTCCTTCATCGAGGCGCTGGAGAAGTTGGCCGAAGAGGAAGTTATGCCCAATGGGGATATTCTGACCCGCGAACCAATCGGCGTGGTTGGCATGATCACGCCCTGGAACTGGCCGATCAATCAGATCGCTCTCAAGGTCATTCCTGCCCTGGCTACAGGGGCAACCTGCGTGTTGAAACCATCGGAGCACACGCCGCTTTCGGCCAATCTATATGCTGAGATCGTAGAGGAAGCGGGGTACCCGGCCGGGGTCTTCAATCTTGTACACGGGGATGGGCCTGTGGTGGGGGCGGCCATCTCGGCGCATCCGGATGTCGCCATGGTCTCCTTTACCGGGTCGACGCGGGCCGGGATCGAAGTCTCTCGCGCTGCGGCCCCCGGGATCAAGCGGGTGACGCTGGAACTTGGGGGGAAGTCGCCCAACCTGGTTTTTGCGGACTGCGATCTGGAGCAGAGAATTGCGGAAGGTGTTGCCGAGTGTTTCGATAACACCGGCCAGTCCTGCAATGCACCGACACGGATGCTGGTGGAACGGTCCTGCTATGACCGCGCCCTGGAACTGGCCCGTGCTGCCGCCGAGGCGCAGAAAGTGGGGGACCCGGCACGGGAGGGCGATCACATCGGCCCCTTGTTTGACGAGATCCAATTCCACCGCGTGCAGGAAATGATCAAGGCGGGTATCGACGAGGGGGCGACCCTGCTGGCGGGTGGTCTGGGCAAGCCTGCGGGGCTGGAGCAGGGGTGGTATGTCCGTCCCACGGTCTTTGCGGATGTCGAAAACCATATGCGAATTGCGCGTGAGGAAATCTTTGGCCCCGTTCTGGTGATGATCCCCTTCGACACAGAAGCAGAAGCTATCGCCATCGCCAATGATAGCGAATACGGGCTGGCGGCCTACATTCAGACCGGCGACAGGGCGAGAGCAGCCCGCGTCGCGCGCCAGCTTAGGGCGGGCGTGA
Organism: Nocardioides marinus; assembly: GCA_019801415.1. Lineage (GTDB taxonomy): Bacteria > Pseudomonadota > Alphaproteobacteria > Rhodobacterales > Rhodobacteraceae > Leisingera. The sequence goes on along the minus strand of JAHVJD010000012.1, from coordinate 62,576 downwards.
TTTCCATCAACGGGCGCGGAACGGCATATGGCTCCCCGTTCGGGGGGTACAAGAAGTCAGGCAACGGTCGGGAAGGCGGTATCTTCGGGTTGGAAGATTACCTTGAGCTGAAAGTTCAGCCGCCATTCGTTTCCTGAGACATCCTGTTGCCCTTACGCCGGGCATGAGGCGCAACAGGCTCGGCGTGGTGACGCCGAGCCTTCGGTTGAGTTAAGCGACAGCCATAAACCCGGACCCTGCACCGCTGTTTGTGCTGTGCCGCCCGTCTTGTTACCCAATTCCCTTGGCATAACAGCGGACCGCGTCAGTGGTGCATCCAAGAAGGGGGGCAGCCCGCACGGGGTGGCACAGCGGACGGAGTTCGCCGTCAGGTGGCGTAGTCCGCGTTTTCATGGTCGAGGATTTCGCGGATGGCCGCCAGATGCGCGGCGGCCTGTCCGGGGTAATCCTCGAGTTCGCGTGCAGTTTTCTCGGCAATGTCGGGCGGGATCAGGCGCAGTGGTTGCCCGGTCTGGAGAGCGCGGATGTAGGTTTCTGCCGCGCGTTCAAAGTAGTAAAGGCGATTGAAGGCATCGCCGACACTGTCGCCAAGGACAAGAACCCCGTGATTGCCCATGATCATGACCTTCTTGGACGGGTCGGTCAGCAAGGTGGCGCAACGCTCCCCTTCGTCCTCGAAAGCCAGCCCGCCAAACTGCTCATCGATCACGACACGGTTGTAAAAGGTGGCCGTGTTCTGGTCGATGGGCGGCAGGCGGCTGTCTGCAAGGGAGGCCAGAACGGTCGCGTGGATCGAATGGGCGTGCATGACGCACCGCGCGTGCGGGCAACGCCGGTGAACGGCACCGTGCAGCCCCCATGCGGTTGGGTCCGGGGCCATGGGGCGGCTGAGGGTTTCAGGATCATTGGCGTCCAGCAGCAGCAAGTCCGAGGCGCGGACGCGCGAAAAATGCGCCTGGTTCGGATTAATAAGGAATTGGGTGCCGTCATCATTGACGGCGAGGCTGAAATGATTGGCCACCGCCTCGTGCATGTTCAGGCGGGCCGTCCAACGAAAGGCGGCGGCCAAATCGGTGCGCTCCTGCCAATGGCTCAGGTTCGATCCGGACGTGTCGGGCATGGTGGTTACTCCGCTGCGACAGGACGTTGCGCGCCGGGAGGGAAGACCTCATAGCCCGGCTCTTCGGGTTCGTCGTCCACCAGCTCGGCGGGGAAACCGTCAGCAAGGACTGACAGGCCGGTTGCTTCTTCCAGACGGCGAATGATGTCATCGGTGTTGGCGCGGGTGCCATAACGAGCCTGCCCATCCTTCATGATCTCCACAATCATGGGTGATATCTCCAGCGGCACGTTGGCGCGTTGGGCGATTGCCTCGAACAAGCCGAGATCCTTCAGGATCAGGTCCATGGTGAAATTCACGTCACGCGACCCGTTCAGGATCAGCTGGCTCTCTGTTTCGTGCACGAAGCTGTTTCCAGAGGATATCCTGATGGCTTCATAGGTCGTGGCCAAATCGATTCCGGCCGCCTTCATGGTCACCAAGGCTTCGCAGCATGTCAGAAGATTCGCAGTGGCGAGGTAGTTGGTCATCACCTTGAGCGTCGAAGCCGTGCCGACGGGGCCAGTATGCAAAACCCTTCGGCCAAGGCAGGTCAGCAGGGGAAGAACCGTCTCGAAGGTGGGGCGTTCGCAGCCTGCAAAGATAGAGATATTGCCGGTATCGGCCCGGTGACAGCCGCCTGAGACGGGGCAATCGACAGCCGCGCCGCCTTTATCCTGGACCAGAGTGGCAAGGCGGCGGATCTCGGCCTCATCCGTTGTCGACATTTCGAGCCAGATCTTTCCCGGGCCGACTTCCGGCAGCATTTCATCCATGACGGCAGCGGAGGCGCTGGGCGAGGGCAGGCAGGTTATCACCACGTCGCTTTGTCGCATCAGCGCCACAGGGGTCTCGGCCGTACCTGCTCCGCGGGCCGCGAAATTGTCCATCAATTCTGCTTTCTGATCCATCACAGTGAGGTCGAAGCCGTTGCGTAGGAGACTGCCGGCCAGTTTGCCTCCCACATTGCCGAGGCCGATGAATCCAACTTTCATGTCGTGCTCCCATACGCTGATGCCATCTGGCGCAAGGGTGCCAAGTTTTCAGGACTGAGAGAAGCGATGGATTCGCATGCTCAGGGTGCCTTCTTGTTGTATCAGGAGAACGCGCCAGGTGCGCCCAGCGGATTGTGGTCCTGGACCGCGCATTCAAGCCGTGCGGGGCAACAGGACGACGTTCAGGTCGGCTCTAACCCGAGAAAGCTGCGCATCCGGCTCGCCTGGCATTCCGCCATATCCCTGCCAGTCACGGCGGCAACACCAGCCTGGCGGGCCATACGCAGCAACTCGGTTTCTTCCGGCTCGGTCAGGGCGTCTGCCACACAAAGCGCATTGGAAATCAGGTCTCGCGTGAAGGGGGGCGGGGCGATGGCGGGACTTCCTGCGGGGGACGCATTTATAACAATGTCTGCCTTGGCCGGGAGAGAGGTGGCAACCGGAACGTTCAGAACCAGGGAAAGTTTCTCCGCCAAGTTCGACGCCTGCGTGGGATCAATGTCGATGACGGCGATGCTGTAAGCGCCACGTTGTGCTGCCTCGATCGCGATAGCGCCACCCGCTGCGCCAGCACCGCATATCACGACGGCGCTATGTGCGATGCTGATGCCCTTGTGCTCGATCGCATCCAGCATGCCGTGGCCGTCAAGCATTTCTCCGATCAGATCACCGGTATCCGTCAGGCGGAAGGTATTTGCCACGCCAAGACTGCGCGCGGTTTCGGAGAGACGGTCACACATCTGCGCGAGCGCGGCCTTATGGGGAGTGGTGCTGAGGAACCCCGGCACGTTCCGTGCCTGCCTTGCCCATGCAAGGAACGGCTCAAGCCCGGTGGCTGGAAGGTCGAGGGGAACGCAGATCGCGTCCTGACCTCTATCCTGAAAAACTGCGTTCCATAACGCAGGGGTTGCTACCTGTGCCACGGGATCTCCCAGGATTGGGATCACCTGTGTCGCGCTCCGGTTCGTCTTCATTTTGCTCCCCCCCTGCGATCACAGGACGTCTATTGACGGCTGCTGTTGAACGATTCTAATAATGTTACACATTTTTGGGATCAAGTAATGAAAGGGGCGGTGGAGCGTGTTCGGTCGCAAGCCTCAGAAGACGAATTCACAGACCGTGGTTTCGGTTGTCGCGGCATCGCTGCGTCGGGACATTGCCTTCGGCGACCTTGCTCCGGATTCCAAACTGAAGATCGAAGCGCTGCGCAGCCGCTACGGTGGGTCGAACCATTCCGTGCGCGAAGCGCTGACGCAGCTGGCGTCAGAAGGGCTTGTGGAGGCGACGGCGCAGCGGGGGTTTCGGGTGGCGTCGGCCACGCAGGCGGATCTTCAGGATATCATCAAGTTGCGCGCCGAACTGGAGCCGCTGGCCCTGAAGTGGTCGTTGCAAAATTCTGAAATCGCTTGGGAGGGGAGGCTGGTTGCCGCGCTGCATGCGACCGAACGCGCAACCGAAAGCCTGCTGCAAGATCCCGATGGTGCCGTGATGATGTGGGACGAAGCGGCGAGGGAGTTGCACCAGGAGGCGATGTCGGCCTGTGGTTCGCCGCGGATGATCCGCGTGCTTGGCCAGCTTTATGATCAATCCCGGCGCTTTCGCCTGGCGGCGCTGCGCGAAGGGCGCTGCGATCCGCTTGAGCTGAGCCGACTGCGCAGCGGCATGGTCGCGGCCATTCTTGCAAAGGATGCCGACACTGCAACCGAGCATCTTATCCGCGATATCCGGCATGAGCTGGACGCGTCGCAAGCTCGGGGAAATGGCAACACGTGAAAAGCTGCGCCCCGTCCGGGGCGCAAACTTCAGAGGAGGAGGAACTCAGATGAAAACTCTTACCAGGCGCGCCACGCTGGCCGCCCTTGGCGGTGCACTGGCGACACCCTATCTGGTGCGCTCGGCGCGGGCCGGAACCGCGGTGAACCTTGGCGCGCTGCGCTTTGTCAGCCACGCGCCCAGCTACATCGCCTATGAGCGGGGCTACTTCAAAGAGGCCGGGCTGGACGTCAGTTTTGACTTTTTCGAGGCTGCGCAGCCGATGGCAGTCGCCATTGCCTCGGGCGATACCGACTATGCGATGACCGCGATTTCGGGCGGTCTGATCTCGCTGGCCGACAAGGGCGTTGCCAAGGTGATCGGCGGCGCGCTGTCGGAGGAGAAAGGCATTTCCGGCCAGAAGATCCTCGCCTCCAACGCGGCCTATGAGGCGGGCCTGCAAAGCCCCGCGGACCTGGACGGCAAGACGTTCGGCATGACCCAGGCAGGCTCGTCCTTCCACTACATGGGCTCGCGCATTGCCGCGGCAGAGAACGCCAAGCTGAAGTTCAAACCGCTGCAGAAGACCGGCGCGGTGATTGGCGCCATCAAGTCCGGCCAGATCGACGCCTGGTCGATCGTGCCGCATATTGCCAAGCCGCTGGCCGATGCCGGTGCCGTCAAGATCATCGGCGAGGTTGCGGACTACATCCCCGATTACCAGGTGACGACGGTCTTCACCTCGGCGCAGAACGCGGCCAATGAAACCGAGCAGACCCGCGCTTTCCTCGCGGCGCTGGCCCGCGGTGCGGATGATTTCAACGCCGCGCTGGTCGACAAAACCGCAGAGCAGGACGAGCAGGACGCCATCATCGCGTTGCTGGCCGCGCATATCTATCCCGACCGCGCGCTGGAAGACGCCCGCGGGCCGATCGTGAACGGTGCGATGCGCATCAATCCGGGCCTGTCGCTGAACCGTACGTCGGTCAAGGACCAGCTCGACTGGTTCAAATCGGAAGGTCTGGTGAAATCCAGCGTCGAATACGAGACGCTGGTGGACGAGAGCTACGTCGAAGCCCGCGCCTGATCCCAATTGTCCGGCTGCCCGCCCAAGGGCGGCCGGACGCCCTGCCATCGGAAGTATCTATGGAACTCAGACTCGAAGGGGTCTCGCATCGCTATGGCGATGTCGAGGTGATCCGCAATATTGACCTCTCCATCCCGAAGGGGCGCATTGTCTGCATCGTCGGCCCCTCCGGCTGCGGCAAGTCCACCCTGCTGCGCTTCCTCGGCGGGCTGGAACGCCCCACCGAAGGGGTGGTCAGCCAGGTCGGCCAGCCGCCAAGCGACAGCATCAACCCGTTGACCTATGTGTTCCAGGATTTTGCGCTGTTGCCGTGGCGCACCGTGGAAGGGAACATCTCGCTGATCCTCTCCGACCACGGCGTGCCGACAAAGCGGGCCAATGCGATCATCGAGGACGTTCTGGCGCGCACCAAGCTGAGCGATTTCCGCAAGGCGCTGCCCAAGCAACTGTCCGGCGGCATGAAGCAGCGGGTGGCGATCGCCCGCGCACTGGCGGTGAATCCCGCGGTGCTCTTGATGGATGAGCCGCTGTCGGCGCTCGACAGCCAGACCCGCGAACTGCTGATGGATGATCTGGTGGATCTATGGACCAAATCGCCCTTCACCGCGGTCTATGTGACCCACAACCTGGCCGAGGCGGTGCGCCTCGGCCATCAGGTTGTCGTGCTGTCGCGCCGTCCCGGCGCTATAAACGAGGTGATCGAGATCGACACCCCGCTTGCAGAGCGTCGCGCCAACGACCCTGAACTGGAACGCACCCAGCAGCATCTTTGGGCGCTGATGCGTGCCGAGGCTGAGGCTGCAGATATGGAATTGATCGATGACTGACAGCGCAACCGAGACCTCAGACGTCCGCCCGGTGGAATTCCGGGGCGGCGGTTTCCGTCCGTCATCGCCCCGCTGGGTGGGGTTGGTCGTGTTTATCGTTCTGATTGCTTTGCTGGAATGGGGAACGCGTGCCGGCTTTATCTCTTCGCTGACGGTGCCGCGCCCGTCGGACGTATTCCTGACATTGTGGGATCTGGCCGCATCCGGTGCCTTGTGGACCAACCTGGCCCCGTCGCTGATGAGGCTTCTGGTGGGCGGCAGCATCGGTGCCGTTGCCGGTATCACCGTAGGCGTGATGATTGGCCTGTTTTCGTTTGTTCGGGCCGGGCTCGTCCCCCTTGTGGCGGCGATATTCCCGATCCCCAAGATCGCCCTGCTCCCGCTGTTCGTGATCTGGTTCGGCATTGACGAGGCGTCGAAATACGCGCTGATCGCCTTTGGCACCTTCACACCAACCGTTGTTGCCACCTATGGCGCGGTCGACAACGTCGACCGGTCGCTGATCCGGATGGGCCAGAGCTTTGGCCTGCGCTGGTCGACGGTGGTGCTGCGGATCGTGCTGCCCGGCGCCATGCCCGGCATCCTGTCCGGGCTGCGTGTCAGCTTGGCCATCGCGATCATCCTGCTGGTGGCGGCGGAAATGCTGGGCGCCGAACATGGCATCGGCGCCTACATCCTGCAGGCCGGATCGCTGTACGACCTTGAACGTTTGTTTGCCGGGGTGACGATCCTGTCGCTGCTGGGGGTGCTGCTGTCTACCACCGTCGGGCTGGTGGAAAAGCACGTTCTGGGTTGGCGGACATGAGCCGGAAGACCGAGAGCGAATATGATGTGGTCGTGGCCGGTGGGGGCGCTGCTGGCATCGGGGCGGCGCTCGGCGCTGCCCGCGCAGGCGGCAAGGTGTGCCTGGTGGAAAAATACGGCTTTCTCGGCGGCGCGGCGACCACATCGCAGGTTCTCGCCTACTGCGGATTCTTCCAGCAAGGGCCTGAGCCGGTAAAAGCGGTCGGTGGGGCCGGGGATCTGGTGCTGGACGCCATGCGGGCCTGCGGAATGAATACCGAGGCCCATAATTCCGAAACCACGGGCAACTGGATTATCCTGTTGAACCCCGAGATCGCAAAGCTGGCGTTCGACCGGGTGCTTGCCGATCACGGCGTGGATGTGTTGCTGCACTCTCGTATCGCCGCCGCAACCAGAACGGCTGACCGCATAGAAGCTGTAACCGTCGCCGGGATGGAGGGCCGCCGAAGGATCATCGCTGAGGGCTTTGTCGATGCGACCGGCGACGCCAATCTGTCCCTCGTGTCTGGAATCACAATGCGTGAGGGCGACATGAACGGCCAATTGCAGGCCGTCTCTGCCCCGATCCGGATTTCCGGGTTGGATCCGCGGGTCCCCTTTGACCGGGCGGCGATCAAGGCGGCCATCCAGCGTTACAACAAGACCGGCGCCTATCCGATCCGGCGCGAGGATGGCGGCATCTATACGCGCATTCCCGGCACTGGCGACATGTGGTGGATGATTATCGATCTGGCGCTACCCGACCTCACGTCCGCCAGTTTTACGCGGGCGGAGCGGTGCGCGCGGGAGATGGCGAATGACTATGTGCAGATGTTGCGCGATCACGTGCCGGGGTTCGAGCATTGCTTCTTGGCCCAGTCTGGTCCGCAGATTGGCATTCGTGAAAGCAGGCACCCTGCCACGCGGTATGAGATGACGGCCGAGGATCTCGCCTGCGGGCGGCAACGCTCCGACAGCGTCGCCCGGGCGGCGTGGCCCGCAGAGTTACACGGTGAAGCCGGCAAGCCGGTCTACCACCCGGTTGGCGGGCATGGCTATGCCTCGGTTCCACTGGACAGTCTGCGGGCGCGCGGCCTCGACAATCTGTTTGTGTCTGGCCGCGTCATCGGGGCCGATCCTGTCGCGTACGGCTCGGTCCGTGTCATGGGGACGGCTTTTGCCACCGGGGAAGCCGCAGGCATCGCCGCAACAATGGCGACCGTAGACGGGGAGCGCGTTGGCGCGCAGGTGCGCCGCCTCGGGGGGTTGACCTGACCATGTTCCGACGCATCCTCCCTGCTCGAAGGGCGTGGTTGCGTGGCGGCATATAGCGGTTGACAGGGCAGGCCGATTTGCGCAGACAAAAACCGATGGTTCCCGGCCGAGTATGGCAATGGGATGAAAAGGGAATCTGGTGCGGGCTGAGCGGCCCAAGTCCAGAACTGCCCCCGCAACTGTGAGCGGAGAGTACCCCGTCAGAACCACTGGATCCGGCGGATCCGGGAAGGGACGGCACGCTTTGATCCGCAAGTCAGGAGACCTGCCATCGGTAAACCGTAACCAATCGGGCGGAGGGCCCGTGGAGGAAGAGATGACAGTGTCCCCAGCGCTTCGCGCCAGCGCCTGCCTGCCTCCGCTTGAGAGGCTTGCATGGACGCCCGAATTTATCTGATCTCCGCTTCGTATGTCAGCCAATCCCGCTTTCAGGCCCTGGCCGAAGGGCTGGCGGCAGCGGCGCCCTGTGCGGCGGTGGCGGTCCGGCTCGAAGCCAGCGGCGACGGGCTTTGGCGGGCGCTGGACGATATGGCGACGTTGGGAGCGACGCGGATCGAACTACGTCCGGTTGGCCTCCCGTTTTCGCAGAGCATAGAGGCCTGGCTGCCCGGCGCAGTGGGGGCCTGGCTGGCGCGCCAGACCGGGACACGCCCGAAGGTTCTGCTGGCTGAGGCTCCGCAAGCTGACCCTTCGGTCCTTGGCCATGTTGCGCGGGCCGAGGTGCCGCTGACGGAAGTGGAACCGAGACCAGACGGCGAATTGGGCAAAGGCTGGAACAGTCCTCCGCCCCATCGTCACCACCTGCTGGTCTGCACTGGACCGCGCTGCCATCTGAAGGATGCACCCGACCTGTTGGCGGCGCTGAAGGCCGAGTTGGGCCGCAAGCAGTTGGCCTCTGACTGTCTTGTGACGGCGGCCGGCTGCCTGTTTCCCTGCAACAACGGGCCTGTGATCGTGCACTATCCAAAAGGGGATTGGTACCGGGTCCGCGATCTGGCGGACGTGCGCAGCCTGGTGGCCCGGGTTCTTTGCGCGGGGGATGTTCCGCAGTCCCTGCTTATTCATCAATCAGGAGAAACCAATGAATTTGCTTAGAGTTCTGATGCCGCTGTGCCTTGTTGCGGCCGTCGCTGCGGCGCAGGCCGATCCGGTGACCGTTCAAAGTTGTGGGAGCTCCTACACTTACGAAACGCCGCCGAAGCGGGCCATTACCTTGAACCAGCAGGCCACCGAGGTGATGCTGGCACTCGGTCTGCAGGACGCCATGGTCGGCACCGCCTATCTCGACGACGAGATCCCGCACCAGTGGCGGGATGCATTCGACAGCGTCCCCGTTCTCGCCGAGAAATATCCGGCTGCAGAAATCGTGCTTACCCAAGAACCCGACTTCCTGTTCGCAGGCTTTGCCTCTGCCTTCTCGGAGGACAACCTGGGATCGGTGCAAAAGTGGCACGACTTGGGCGTGGGGACCTATCTGGTGGATGCGTCGTGCAAGTCTGCGCACCCTCAGGACGTGCCGCTGACCATTGCACCGATCCTGCGCGACATCGAAGTGATTGGCGACATTTTCGGCGTTCAGGATCGCGCGGATGTGTTGATCGCCGAGACCAGGGCGCGCATCGAAGCGGTGCAGGACAATCCCGCGGGCGGCGGGCGCAGCGCCTTTATCTATGACAGTGGCACCGATACGCCGTTCTCGATCGGCTGCTGCGGCGGCCCGGCACTGGTCGCCAAAACCGCAGGGCTGACCAGCATCAGTGCGGACGTCGAAGGCGCCTGGGTTGACCTCGCCTGGGAACGCGTGGTCGAGGCCGACCCGGATGTGATCCTGCTGATCGAGGCTGGCTGGTCCTCGGCGCAGGAGAAACGGGAGTATCTGGAAAACGATCCCGTGCTGTCGCAGCTGACGGCGGTTCAGAACGGGCGTTTCGTGGTGGTGCCGTTTTCCGAGACATTGCTGGGCATGCGTTTTGCCGACGGGGTTGAAAACCTGAACGCGCAGCTGGCGGCGTTGCGCTGAATGCCGGCCCGCTTCTCGCTTCTGTTTCCGGCAGCCCTGGTGGCGATGGTCCTGGCGGCCGTCGCCGGGGTGTTGTGGGGCACGGCCGACATCGGCTGGGCGGACCGCCTTGCGATTCTGAGCCGGAGCGAGGAGGCACCCCGCGGCCTCTCGCTGATCGTGTGGCAGTGGCGCATCCCGCGGGTGCTGGCCGTCGGGCTGATCGGCGCGGGATTGTCGCTGGCCGGTGCGCTGATGCAGACGGCGCTGCGCAACCCGATGGCGGATCCCTACCTGATGGGGCTCTCCTCGGGGGCGTCGGCGGCAGCGGTGGCGGCGATCATCTGGCTGCCCGCGGCAGTCACCGACCGGCTGGGAGTGCCGCTGATCGCCTTTCTGGGCGCGGCGGCTGCCTTTGCGCTGACCATGGGGCTGTCGCAGCGGCGCGGCCAACCGATGGATCCGCTGATCGTGGTGCTGGCGGGAGTCGCGGTGTCGCTGATGTTCCAGTCGCTGACCGCCTTCTTCCTCTATATTGGCGATCCGCATGCGACCCGCAACGCGATGGGCTGGCTGATGGGCACCGCCGCCGGAACAGAATGGCAGGAGGTGCCGCTGCTGGCGGTGGCGGTGGTCGCGCTGGGGCTGGTGTTCCTGACCCAGGCCAACGCGCTGGACGCAACGCTGCTGGGAGAGGAGCGCGCCCAGGCGCTGGGCATCCGCACCGCGCGGCTGCGGGCGATGATCTTCGTGGCGACCGTGTTGTTGACCGGGCTGGCGGTGGCAGTGGCGGGGATCGTCGGCTTTGTCGGCCTTATCGTGCCGCATATGGCGCGGCTGCTGGTCGGCGCGCGCCACCGGGTTCTGCTGCCGATCACCATGGTGCTGGGGGCGACGGTGCTGATTGCGGTTGACCTCATGTGCCGGGTGCTGCTTGCTCCGGAGGAGCTGCCGCTGGGCGTGCTGCTGGCCCTGTTCGCGGCGCCGCCGTTCATCATCATCCTGAGAGGGCTGCGCCGTGCCGTCTGAGTTCGCGCTGGAAATCGACAATCTGACGGTAGAGATCGCGGGCGCTGCCTATGTGCGCGATGTGTCTCTGGCAGTGCCCGAGGGGCAGATCCACGGGCTGCTGGGGCCGAACGGCGCGGGCAAGACAACGCTGCTGCGCAGTCTTTACCGCGCGGTGGCACCCACGGCGGGGCAGATCCGGGCACAGGGCCGGGCAATCGGCGATCATGCCCATCACGAATGGGCCCGCAAGCTGGGCGCGCTGGTGCAGAGCGCAGGCTTGCTGGACGGGCTGACGCCGCGTGACATTGTCGAGATCGGCCTGTCGGTGCTGGAGCTGCCGCACGGCGAATTCGACCGCCGGCGCCAGGACGCGCTGGAGCTTGCGGGCCTTGCGGACAAGCAGGATCAGCCCGCGGGCAAGCTGTCGGGCGGCGAGCTGCAGCGCTGCTATTTCGCCCAGCTTCTGGCCTGTGATCCGGAAATATATGTGCTGGACGAGCCGACCAACCACCTGGACCTGCATTACCAGCTGGCACTGCTGGACGAGGTCCGGCGCCGCGGCCGCACTGTGCTGATGACGATGCATGACCTGAACCTGGCGGTGCGCTACTGCGATCATGTCTACCTGATGGCGGGCGGGCGCATTGTCGAACACGGCCGCCCGCTGGAGGTTCTGAACCGGCAGAACCTGATGACCCATTACCTGGTGGACGGCCAGTTCCACGGCAATGTGCTGTCCATCACCGGCCCGATCCACCAGCAGTCGCAGCGGCGACGGGCCTGACGCAGACGGCACGGGTGGCCAGCTGTCAGCCCTCCGTCGGTGCCGCCCAGTCCATCTGTGTGAAGCCTTCGCGGAAGGCAAAGGTTTTCAAGTGCGAGTCGATCACGGCGCGGCCCCGCTCTAACGCGGCGTTGTCCGGGCCGGTGATCTCGGCCTGCAGCTCGGTTGCGCTGGCGTGCAGGGTTGCCGGGCCGAATGGGAATTGCACGCGTCCTTCTGTTTTGTCGCACGCGGCCGGAACCTTATGGGCAAAATGCTTGCACAGCTGGCGCATGTATTTGCTGGCGTGGGCGGTTTGAAACCGGCCTGTCTGTCGGATCATGATTTCTGGCCTTCGTTGGCTGGAAGGGCCGGGGGACGGCAGCCGCCCCCGGACTTGACTGTTTCGCGGCGGCTCAGAACTTCAGCCGTGCGGTCAGGCCGATGGTGCGGCCAGGCTCATTCAGCGCGATCACGCGACTGGAATCCACCCCGTCGGAGCTGCGGCTGGCATAGGTCTCGTCAAACAGGTTGCGCACATCGAGCCGCACTTCCAGATTGCCGAGGCTGCGCGGCGTGTAGGAGGCATAGACGTTCACCACCTCATAGCCGGGCAACGGCGCCGCGGCGTCGCTGTATTCGCGGGCGATCTCGGCGGTGCCGCCGAACTGCCACTGGTCGTCCAGAGCCCAGCCGCCTTCCAGCGCGATGATCTGCCCCATCGGGCGGCCCAGGTAGTAGGCAGTGGAGCCGACGGCATCGCCGTCCATCGTCACATCCGCATAGGTCCAGTTCAGCCGCGCAAAGCCGGGCCCCCAGTTGTATTCCAGCGAAGCATCGATGCCCTGGCTGGTCAGGTCGGCGGTCGCTCCGCGGGCACCGGCCGTGGGCAGCACCGCGGTGATGTCATCGACATCGGTGCGGAACAGGGCTGCGCTGGCCTTCCAGACGCCATTGTCGAAGCGCAGACCGATGCGGCCCGCCTTGGCACGCGACGCGGTGAAGCCGTCATAGTTCCAGGCGGTCCCAAAGTTGACCAGTGCCGCCTCGCCGAGCTCGTAACCGCCCCAGGTCGACGCCACACCGGCGTTCAGGGTCCAGTTGTCCGACAGGATCACGTCAACCGCACCATTGGCGCTGAAGCCGCTTTCCGAGAGTTTGGTCGGGCCGTCCGGCCCATCATCAGCACCGGTGAACTTCTGAGCATCATACCTTGCACCATAGCTGACCGAGACCCGTGTCCCCAGGTCCTGACGCGCCTGAGCAAATACGCCCAGGTTGCGCAGTTTCTCGCGCCCGGAGCTGCCGAAGGGCCCCGGCCCGCGGCCTTCGCCCTCGGCGGTTTCGTTAAAGAATTCGAAGCCCGCGGTGAGAGAGCCGCCGCTGATGGCAAATCGGTTCTTGAATGTGCCGCTCAGGCTCTTGTTGGTGCCGTAGACGCCGCTGGCATCGATCTCCTGCTCGTTGTGGCTCAGCTGGATGGTGGGATCCCAGATCCCCTGCGCCTGGGCATTTGTATAGGTCAGCGTATAGGAGGTCCGGCGCGACAGCCCCTCTGTCAGGACGCTGGGGCCAGAGGCGACCCCGGCAAAATCCGGGCGGATGAAGAGGATGCCGCCGGGACCCGCCTGGGCTGCGCGCAGGCCGTTGTCCTCGGTCTGTGAGGCGGCGAATTCAAACCGGTGACCGCTGTCGAACTGATAGGCAAACTTGCCGACGTAATCTGTGAGGTCAGCGCCGGTGCCCAGCACGGTGTTGCCGTCGCCGTCCTCATAGTCGCTACCGGTACGGCGGGTGGCATTCAGCAGGTATTCAAATCCGCCCTGGCGGCCAAAGATGGCCAGCGCGCTTTCCAGGTCGGTGCCGTTGTCGCTGGTGCCCAGTTTCACCCGGCCGCCGAAGGTTTCGCCGTCTTCCAGCAGGTCGCCTGCGGTCTTGGTTTCATAGGCGATGGAGCCCGCCAGCGCGCCTTGGCCAGCATCGGCGGGGGCCAGGCCCTTGGTGATCTCGACCGATTTCAGCAATTCGGGGTCCAGCAGCACATTGCCGGTGTGGTGAAAGGCTGATTTGTTCTGCCGCGCGCCGTCGATGGTGACCGACAAGAGGCTTTCCTCGATCCCGTTCACATAGACCTTCTGCGCAATCGCCGCGCCGCCGCCTGTGGTGACAGCGCTTTCGCCGACAAAGACATCCTTGGTGCTGGAGGGGTTGCGGGCGTCCAGCTCCTCTTCGGTAATCACGTCATTGCCCAATACGCTCTGTGCATCCGACGCCTCAATGCGAATTGTGTCCAGCCACAGGGGGGGGCTGTCTTGGCCGAAGGCCGACAAGGGGACGACCAAGGCCGTTCCTGCCAGCATCAAAAAACGCAGTGTCATCCGTGGCATGGTGCTATCCTAGAGTAGTTGACTATTTAACTCGGATAACTAGACTGCTTTTCGGTTCCCTGCCAGACAGCCATCTTTGCGCATTGTTCAAAAGTCTTTGCAGAACGCGCAAATGTATCGCTGCCCAGCCAACTGGGGTGATGACCTCTCTGGAGCACATACATGGCCGGGCGTGCAGATACTCTTCCCAACGTAGTTGATTTCGAACGAAATCTGGACTGGTCGAGCGCGACCGACTGCCCGGGGCAGGGGGTATTTGACGGCGTGGTGACGGCGCTTCAGCTGCGAGAGGGCTTCGGGCTGCATACCTTGAACGCGACGGCACGCCAGCGGTTCGAAGTGAACAGCTATCGCAAGCCGGGGGTGATCCTGCACTGCTTTCTGGATGGCATTGCCGACGCAGAGCTTGCGGGGAAACCGATGAAGCTGGGGCGACGGCCCGGCGAGCCCGTCAAGCTGGTACTGACCTCGGTTGACGAGTGTCAGCCGTTCGTGCGGCGATCGTGGCCCGAGGATTACGTGCGCAAGATCAGTATCCAGATGTCTCATGCGTGGCTGGATGAAAACGGGCTGACGCTGCCAGAGCAGGGGCAGGATCTTCAACGCTTTGAATGGCTTGCGACCAACGAGGATATCCGCCTGCTGGAAGCCTTGGTGCGGACACCGGGGTTTGCCACACCGGTCGAACGGCTGCAGGCCGAGGCGATGTCGCTTGGATTGGTTGCGGGAAGTTTTGCCAGCCTCTCTGGTCAGCAGCAGAACTGCCGACTTACCGCGCGGGAGCAGAGGCAGCTACGCCGGATTGATGCGCTTGCCCGGCACTCCGGCCCCTTGCCGTCGCTTCAGGATCTGGCCCGCGAGGCCGGGCTGAGCCTGTCCGGTTTGCGAAGGCTGATCCACACCGTCCACGGCTGCGCTCCGTTGGCACATGTGAGGCGGCTTCGGCTGGAGATGGCGCGCAGCAGATTGGAGGCGGACCAGTCGAGCGTTGAGGAGGCGGCACGGCTGGCTGGCTACAGCTCCGCGGCCAATTTTGCCACTGCGTTTCGCAGGCATTTTGGCGTTGCCCCGTCGCAAGTGCGCCGCATGCCGCGTGTGGCAAGGTGACCGGGCTCAGAGCCCGGTCATCGATTGTGCGTGCTTAACGGGCTGCGCCGCGATCAGAAGATCGCGGAAGGCAGCCACGTGGCCAAGCTGGGGACCAGCCAGACAAGCAAGACCCCGACGGCCTGCAGCCCGATGAAGGGAATTACCCCCTGGTAGATATGGCGTGTGGTGATCTCGCTGGGCGCCGCGCCGCGCAGGTAGAACAGTGAAAAGCCGAAGGGCGGCGTCAGGAAGCTGGTCTGCAGGTTGATCGCGATCAGGATGCCCAGCCAGACCGGGTCATGCCCCATCAGGATCAGCGTCGGCGTCACCAGCGGCAGCACGATCACCGAGATCTCGACAAAATCGAGGAAGAACCCCAGCACGAAGATCAGCAGCATGCAGAACAGCAGCGCGCCGGTCGGGCCGCCGGGCATGTCGCCAAGGATATGCGCCACGCGTTCCTCTCCGCCAAGGCCGATGAATACCAGCGAGAACATGCCCGCGGCCAGGATGGTGGCAAAGATCATCGCCGTCATCGTGGTGGTGGAGGTCACCGCCTCGTGCAGAACCCGTTTCTTGAGCCCGCTGCGCAGCGCCATGAGGATGGCAATGGCTCCCAGCGCGGTCAGCAGCGCATAGAAGATGCCTGCGGCGAAGTCCGTGGTGCTGAGATCGCTGCGCTGCAGCCGTACCGGGTGCAGCCCGGACAGGATGCCCAGCAGGATCAGCGCCGCCGCGCCCAGCATGATGATCCGCGCAGGCCCGCCCGCCCGCAAGCCCGCCATCAGTAGCGCGCCGATGGCGCCTACTGATGCGGCTTCGGTCGGGGTGGCAATGCCGCCCAAGATGGCCCCGAGGACGGCAAAGATCAGCAGGATCGGCGGCACTACGGCACCCAGAACCTGACCTCGGCTGGGTCGGGCCATCTCCGCCGGGGCGGCAGGCATGTCCTGCGGCCGCAGAAAGCCGCGTGCCAGAATGTACAGAAGATACAGCACCACCAGCACCAGTCCGGGGATCAGCGCCGCGGCAAAGAACTGCCCCACCGACAGCGCCTCGACCGAGAATTTTCCCTGCTCGTATTGTGCCTGCTGATAGGCGTTGGACATCACGTCGGCCAGAATGATCAGCAGGGTCGAGGGCGGGATGATCTGACCCAGGGTGCCCGCGGTGCAGACGATGCCGGATGCGACCCGCGGATCATAGCCTGCACGCAGCATCGCGGGCAGGGCGATCATGCCCATCGCCACCACCGTGGCCCCGACAATGCCCGTGGAGGCCGCCAGCAGCGCGCCCACCAGCACCACCGAGATGCCCAAGCCGCCTTTGAGCTGCCCGAACAGCCGCCCCATGGTGTCCAACAGCTCCTCGGCGATGCGGCTTTTTTCGAGGATTGCGCCCATCAGCACGAACAGCGGAATGGCGATCAGCACCTCGTTGCTGATGAGGCCAAAGGCCCGCTGCCCCAGCGCCCCCAGCAGGGTGACGTCCATCACCCCCAGGAGCCAGCCGAGATAGGCAAACAGGATGGCGGTGCCGGCAATGCTGAAGGCCACCGGAAAGCCCAGAAGGATCGCCGCCATCAGCGCGGCGAACATGATCACGTCGAGATATTCAGTCATTGGCGGGTCTTTCGGCAAACAGGCGGATCAGCAGGGCGGCGGATTGCAGCATGACCAGCACGCAGAACGCGGGGATCAGCGATTTCAGCAGGAACACGGCCTCGATCCCGCCCACGGCAATCGGACCTTCGAGGATTTTCCAGGAGTTGCGCACCGAGGGCCAGGACCAGTAGAGCAGGGCCGCCATCGATGGCAGCAGCAGAAACAAGTGGCCGAAGATGTCGATCCGCCGCTGCGCGCTTGGGCTGAGGCCCGCATAGAACACGTCCACCCGCACATGTTTGTCGACCAGCAGTGTATAGCCCGCCGCAAGCATGAACAGGGTGGCGTGCATGTACAGAACGCTTTCCTGCGCCGCGATCGAGTTCACCCCAAACACATAGCGTCCGACGACGATGGCAAACTGCGCCAGAACCATCAGCAGCGCCAGCCAGCGGATCACCCGCGCCAGCTGCCGGTTGAGGCCATCCAGCCTGTCAGCGACCCAAAGCATTCTGCGTCCTCCCATCAAAAAAACCGGCGCCCGACAGGATCGGGCGCCGGTTCCAGTCAAGCGTATCAGTAACCCATCACCGCGGCGCGGGCGTTCATCTGTCCGTTGTCGGCAAAGGTCATGTACCCGCCGACGCTGTCGCGGTAGGCGATGAAGCTCTCGGTGATGCGGCGCACCAGTTCGTCCTCGTCCTCGCGCAGCTCTGCGATCACTTCCTTGGCGGCGACGCCCATCGCGTCGATCACATCCTGCGGGAACATCTTCACCTGGACGCCGTCCTCATCCACCATCTTCTTCAGCGCCAGCGCGTGTTTGGTGGTGTATTCGGTCCAGACCGGGTTGTAGAGGCTCTCGCAGGCCAGCGCAACGACCTGCTGCAGGTCTTCGGGCAGGGCGGCAAAGACATCGGCGTTGACGCCGCATTCCTCGGCCGAGGACGGCTCACCCACGCCGGGCCAGTAGTAGTTCTTGGCAACCTGGTAATAGCCAAGCGCGCTGTCGGTCCAGGGGCCGATGAACTCACCCGCGTCCAATGCGCCGGTCTGCAGGCCCTGGAACATCGCGGGGCCGCTGGTGGCCTCGGCTGCCATGCCCAGTTTGGAGGCCATTTCCGACGCCAGACCGGTGGTGCGGAACTTCAGACCCTTCAGATCCTCGACCGAGTTGATCTCGTTCTTGAACCAGCCGCCCCACTGCGGGCCGGAGTTGCCGCACAGGAAGGGCTTGATGCCAAAACGGCCATACATTTCGTCGTACAGGGCCTGGCCGCCGCCGTGGTAAAGCCAGCCGAACTGCTCATCCGCGCGCAGGCCGAAGGGCTGCGAGCCGAACAGCAGGATGCCCTTGGACTTGGAGCCCCAGTAGGCGGGAACCGCGTGATACATCTCGGCGGTGCCTTCGGAGACGGCGTCGAACACGCCGCGGCCCGGGACCAGCTCGCCTGCGGCGAAGAGTTTGACCTCGATGCGACCGCCGGACAGGGTGGTGATCCGGTCTGCCAGCATCTGCGCCGCCACGCCGGGTCCGGGCAGGTTCTTGGGCCAGGCGGTGACCATTTTCCACTGCATCTTGTCCTGGGCGATGGCGGGGCTGGCCAGGGCCGTTGCCGCGGCACCCACGGCGCCGGCCTTCAAAAACTCACGTCTTTGCATCTCTGCAATCCTCCGTCTGTTGTTGCATCTGTTGCCGCGGGGGCTGGGCCGCGCAGAATCAGCCTTGTTTTGTCGGTGCTTTAGATTAATATGTAGCTACATAATAATGTCAATCACGGTTTATACGGTGTTGTTTCACCTGTGAACAAGTGACGACAAATTCCGCATTCGCGCCTATTTGTGATGCAGTTGGGAGAGGGGCATGACGGGTAAGCCACGCCATTCCTGGAGATCGATCCGCGACAGCATCCGCCAGATGATCCTGGATACGACCTATGGACCGGGTGACAAGCTGCCCCGAGACGAGGAATTCGCGGCGCGTTTCGGCTGCGCCCGCTCCACCGTTCATCGGGCAATGCGCGATCTGGCCGAAAGCGGTGTTGTCGAACGTCGCCGCAAGGGCGGCACCATGGTGCGGCGCGATCCCGTGACCCGGGCCACTTTGAACATTCCGATTACACGCCTGGAGGTGGAGCAAAAAGGCTGCGCTTACCGGTATCAGCTGATCCGCAAGACAGTGCAGGACACGCCTCCGGCGATCATGGCCAATTTCGCACTGCCCGAGCCGCGCCGGATGCTGCGCGTCGAAGCCCTGCATCTATGCGACGAGGCCCCCTACATCTTCGAGGACCGCTGGATCTGCCTCGAAACCGTGCCAGAGATCGAGACGGTTGATCTTGAAGTGGAAAATGCGAATGAGTGGTTGGTCCGCAATCGTCCTTACAGTCGATGCGACCTCCGGCTCTATGCGCGGCGAGGCACCGAGGCAGATCGAAGCGTGCTGAACAGTGCAGTTGGGGACGCGCTATTCGTGATGGAGCGCACGACCTGGATTGACGAGGCCCCGATCACCAGCCTGCGCGCGGTGGCGCATCCCGGATATCAGCTATTTACCCAAGGGTAATTGCGCGCGGTGCCGTCCCGTCTGTTAGACTGTTAAAGATGTGTGGTCATCTTGTAGCCGGGCGCGAAGAAGAGTTTTGCCAATGTCACCGGGGTTCCGCGCAACCAGGTGATGCGCTCGGCGGTAAAGATCGGATCCCCGATCGGCGCTTCGAGAAATTCGGACACGATCTGATCGGCCTTTGTCGCCATGACGCTGAGTTCAAGATTGGTGAAAGGTACCTTCTTGACCAGCCAGTCGTTCGGACTGAACTCGGTGAAATCCGCGTCGAGAACTTCGGGGACGCTGTCCGGGACGATCCAGCGGGTTTCGTATTGGTAAGGGGCGTTGTCGGCATAATGCATGCAACGCACGTGCATCAGCTTCTGTTCGGGGCGCAGCTCCAGCCGCGCGGAAATCCACGCCGGAGCCGGGATGAGGCTGCGTTCGACCAGGGCATAACGATAGCTGGCGCCGGTCGCGGTGATCTCATCGCGCACCAGCGGGATCGAGAACTGCGCCTTGCGGATCGGCGCGTTCAGCACGCGGGTGCCGGCCTTGCGTTTGCGCTCAAGGTAGCCTTCCTCGGCCAGCTCTCTCAGTGCGCGATTGACCGTGGTGCGGGTGCTGGAGAATTCCTCGGCCAGTTCCGTTTCGCTTGGTAGCAGGCTGTCCGGCGCCCAAATCTGCGTTTCGATCCGGTCCAGAACGACCTTCTTGATGTCGCGATAGCTCATGTTCTGGCGCGGTGCGGCCATGCTGCCTCTCAGGGGGAATAATGTCGTTTAAGCTGGATAAATATACACATAACATCAGTGGTGCAAAGCACTGATGTGGTGGGCCGTTCAGTGGGCGGTCAGAACCATTGTCCCGGTTCCATGAGGCCGAGGTCCAGCAACTGGCGCGAATGCCATTCGAACGGTGCGGAGTTGTGCCAGCGGAACGTGTCGATTTCGAAGGCGGAGCCCGGGTTGCGTTTGAGCGCCTTGGCTGTCCGGAAGGAACAGATCGCGGCCGTCAGGTTGTGGTGCCAAGGGCAGGCATAGGTGTTGTATTCCTGCTCGTTGAAAGTGTGGTCCGGCAACAGCTGCAGTCCGGGCCGGGCCTTGAACAGGGCGATACGGTCGATCTTGCGGCTTTGGGCGGGAATGTGCTCCTCGAAGCGCCAGCGCACGCCACCAAAGAAATCCAGCTGCCGCTCTCTGGGGTGGCCAGTCGCAGGGTCCTTTCGCGCCTGGGCGTAATATCCGGATTTGTCCAGGTAGGCGGCCTCCAGGGAAACGGCATTCGGGTGGGCCTCAAGATCGCCTGCGTAAAGGTCGACCACATAGGTCAGCATGGCATCGCGGCGTTCTTCGCTGTGGAAGGCCAGCATCTCGCCAACGCTGCGCGTTTCGCAGAAGGGATAGAACAGGTACTCCGCGTTGTAGCAGTAGTAGAGCCAGCAGCCCGGTTGCGCGGCGGCGATGACGGCGTTGACGGCGCGGGGAACCGCCTCTGCGCCGCGGCAGTCATAGGGCACCCTGTGAACCTTGGCGTTTACATCCTGCGGCAGATCAAAGGCATCCGGCATCAGCACGACGACGCTGTCAAAGCCGCACTGCAGGTGATGACGCAAGGTGGTCGCGATCTCGATCTCATCCTCGACGAATATCATTGCGACCGTCCCCTCGGCCAAGAGCGGGCTGCTTTCCTTGAGGAATGCCTGCAGCGAAGAATACATCATGCCTGTCTGCCCTTTGCCTTTCTGGCCTTTGTGGACAAAATCGGGTAAATGGCAGCGCATTGCAAGCGGCGGCATTTGCCTGTATTGCAGGCCGCTGTTTACCCACCCTGGCTGGAAGGCTGACCCGCATGAGCGCTCCGAAGAAGCTGTTTATCAAGACCTATGGCTGTCAGATGAATGTCTACGACAGCGAACGCATGGCAGAGGCGCTGGGCGGTGAGGGCTATGTGGAGACCAAGTCGGCCGAGGACGCCGACATGATCCTGCTCAACACCTGCCATATCCGGGAAAAGGCCGCGGAGAAGGTCTATTCCGAGTTGGGCCGCTTCAAGGGGCTGAAGGCCGAAAAGCCGGACCTGAAGATCGGCGTGGCAGGCTGCGTTGCCCAGGCCGAGGGTGAAGAAATCATGCGTCGCCAGCCATTGGTGGATCTGGTCGTCGGCCCGCAGAGCTATCATCGCCTGCCGGAGATGGAGGCCAAGGCGCGCGCGGGTGAAAAGGTTCTCGACACCGATTTTCCCGAGGAGGACAAGTTCGAGAAGCTGAAGAACCGTCCCAAGGCCAAGCGCGGCCCGACAGCCTTCCTGACGGTGCAGGAAGGCTGCGACAAGTTCTGTGCCTTCTGCGTGGTGCCCTATACCCGCGGTGCCGAGGTTTCGCGCCCGGCCGACCGCATCCTGCGCGAGGCGCAGGACCTGGTGGAACGGGGTGTGCGCGAAATCACTCTGCTGGGCCAGAATGTGAACGCCTACCACGGCGCCGGTCCCAACGGCGATCTGACGCTTGCCCAGTTGATCTGGGAACTGGACAAGATCGACGGGCTGGAGCGCATCCGTTTCACCACGTCTCACCCCAACGACATGCAGGATGATCTGATCGAGGCACACGGCAACTGTGCCAAGTTGATGCCCTACCTCCACCTGCCGGTGCAGGCAGGGTCGGACAAGATCCTCAAGCGCATGAACCGTAGCCACACCGCGGAAAGCTACATCCGCCTGATCGAACGCATCCGCGCGGCGCGGCCTGATATTCTCATCTCCGGTGACTTCATCGTCGGTTTCCCGGAGGAGACCGAGGAGGATTTCCAGGCCACCATGGACCTGGTGGAAGAGGTCAAATACGGCACCGCCTACTCCTTCAAGTATTCCACCCGTCCCGGCACCCCGGCGGCCGAGCGCCCGCAGGTCGATCCTGCCGCGGCTGATGATCGGTTGCAGCGCCTGCAGGCTTTGCTGACGCGGCAGCAGCGTGAAGTTCAGGACAGCATGGTCGGCCGAGAGGTGGGCGTGCTGTTTGAAAAGGCGGGGCGTTTCCCGGGGCAGATGGTCGGCAAGTCCGACTACCTGCATGCGGTTCATGTTGCCGACTGCGACCGGCAGATCGGTGATCTTGCGCGGGTCCGCATCGTGTCTTCCGGTGCCAATTCGCTTGCCGGAGAGCTCATCGACTGATCCCGCCGCGACACGGGGCGCGAATCCCGTGTCGTTCGCGACCTTTGCCACTTGGCCAGGCTGAGACGCCCCTGATGCATTTTGGGGGCGCGGCGGAATTGCATCGCTTTGATGAACAATTCACCCAAAGAGCGCGCGAGTGTTTTGCAATCGCGCTCAATATATGCAGATTAATAAAAATTTTAGCAGGTAAACTGCATCAGATTCAGGTAGTTTTGCCTTTATGGCCTGATATTCGAGGTCAATATGCGGCGAATGCCCTGGGGCAACTTAGGTGAAGGAATTCTGGTTGTGTTGACATTCAAACTGAACAAGGCGCTTGCGCTGGCCGCCGCCGCGGCCGCCGCCATGAGCATCGCAGCCGCGCCTGCCAGCGCGCAGACCGGGCAGCGAACCATCAAGGGGGAGCGTTACGTTCCCACGATCTGGGTGGATCCTGATGGGTGCGAACATTGGGTCATGGATGACGGCGCCGAAGGGTATATGACTCCCCATGTCACCCCGGACGGCAAGCCGGTTTGTCGCCGTGGCAACATTTGTGGCGTGATGCCCACCGATCAGTTCTTTGCAACCGACAAGCATCACATCAACGCCGCTGGCCGCCAGAGACTGGCGGAATTCTTCCAGCAGGCGCGATCGAATGGGGCCCGGGCCTTCGTCGTGGCAGGTCACACCGACAGCCGCGCCTCGGATGAATACAACATCCGTCTGTCGCAACGTCGCGCCCATGCCGTGGCGCAGGTCGGTCGCTCGGTCGGTGCCCGGATCGCCGATGTGCGGGCCTACGGCGAGCGTGACCCGCGGGTGCCCAATACCAGTGCCTCCAACATGGCGCAGAACCGTCGTGTCGAAATCTATTGCCTGCGCTGAGGAGACATACCCCATGCTGATGCGTAAACCCCTTTTGCTCCTCGCGGCTGCGGCCCTGATCCCAGCCTGTTCCGAAACCTTTGACAAGACCCGCGACCAGCATTTCGGCGATGGCTCCTCGAGCCACCTGTCGAACATGACCGCGGGTATCTGGGTGGACCCGCAGGGCTGTGAACACTGGATCATCGACGACGGCTTGGAAGGCTATGCCGACCTGCGCCGCACGCCGGATGGCCTGCCAGTTTGCAACAGCAACCTGCCGCGCAATGTGGCCACTGGCCCGTTCAAATCCGGCTCGACCCTGGCCGACGCGCTGTAACCAGCCCGGCTGCCGCCTGTCTTCCAGCCGCCCTCCGGGGCGGCTGATTTGTTTCAGCGCGGTGAAATTCACGCGCCGGATCTTGCGCAACTTCCACTTCGCAGGCAGACTGAAGCTGTAACCCTGATAAAGGAGATCAGCTTGGCCATCGGTGCCCTGAATGACGCGCAAGACCAGACCGCCACCCACGAAGTGCTTCTGGAATTTCCCGACAACCGCTTGCTGATCGACCTGTGCGGCGAATACGACCGCAACTTGGCTGACATCGAACAGAAACTGGGCGTGCAGATCGTCCGCCGCGGCAACCAGCTGTCGGTGATGGGCGAGGATTCGGCACGCGAGCAGGCCGCTGGGGTGCTGACCGCGCTTTATGACCGCCTGGAAACCGGCCGAAGCGTCGAAACCGGTGATATCGACCGCGAATTGCGGATGAGCCCCGAAGCAGACAGCGCGGAGCCGGACGGCCAGTTGCAGATGTTCCGCGGCGGCCGGGTGGAAATCAAGACGCGCAAGAAACTGGTGGAGCCGCGCACCGAGGCGCAAAAGGCCTATGTGCAGTCCCTGTTCGAGCATGAACTGGCGTTTGGCATCGGTCCTGCAGGCACGGGTAAGACCTATCTGGCCGTTGCCGTGGGTGTTTCCATGTTCATCACCGGCCATGTGGATCGCATCATCCTGTCCCGTCCGGCGGTCGAAGCTGGCGAAAAGCTTGGCTATCTGCCCGGCGATATGAAGGACAAGGTCGATCCCTACATGCAGCCGCTCTATGACGCGCTGAACGACTTTCTTCCCGGCAAGCAGCTGGCCAAGCTGATCGAGGAAAAACGCATCGAAATCGCGCCGCTTGCCTTCATGCGTGGCCGCACGCTGTCGAATGCCTTTGTGGTGCTGGACGAGGCGCAAAATGCCACCACCATGCAGATGAAGATGTTCCTCACCCGTCTCGGTGAAGGCTCGCGCATGGTGATCACCGGCGACCGCAGTCAGGTTGATCTGCCCCGTGGCGTGCAGTCCGGTTTGGCGGATGCGGAACGATTGCTGAAAACGATCCCCAAGATCAGCTTCAACTATTTCACCGCCCGTGATGTCGTGCGGCATCCGCTTGTGGCGGCGATCATCGAAGCCTATGACGCGGATACAAAACCGGCATGAGGCCGGACGGGACCGCGCGAGCGGTCCCCATTGACACGACTTGCCGGGACGCGTGCGCGACCGGTCTCCGCATTGGCAGGCACAAGATGACCCTTGAAATCAGCATCGAGGACAAGCGCTGGCAGGACGCCGGGCTGGAGCATATGGCGCAAGAGGTGATCGCCGTTGTGCTGTCCCATTTCGAACTGGACCCGGAGGTTTGCGAAGTCTCCCTGTTGGGCTGCGATGACGCGCGGATTGCCGAGCTGAATGTGGAATTCCGCGGCAAAGCCAAGCCGACCAATGTGCTTAGCTGGCCAGCCGAGGAGCTTGCGGCGGCGCAGGACGGGGGCGTGCCCTCGCTTCCTGAGGCCGATTTTACCGGGGAAATTCCACTAGGCGATATCGCCATTGCCTATGACACATGCGCCCGCGAAGCGCAGGAGGCGGGCAAGTCGCTGGCCGATCATGCTCGCCATCTGACCGTTCACGGATTGTTGCATCTCCTCGGGTATGATCACATTCGGGACCGTGATGCTGCATTAATGGAGGATATTGAGGTGGCGATACTTGGCAAAATGGGTATCGCGAACCCATATATCATAGATGAGGATACCCCCTGAACGGGGCTTTTGGATAGGACCGATGGGCGACATAGAAGGCAGTTCTAACGCGGCGCATGGCGCGCTGGACAATATCAACGGCAGGGCACCAGAGGCGCCTGCCCCCGCAAAACCAGGCTTTTGGGCGCGGCTACTGGGACGCAGAAGCACACCCGAGCAGCCGGTGGAACTGGCCGAAAGCCCGCCACGTGCATCAGGCTCCGCGTCGCATGGCATGATGAACCTGCGCCGCATGAGGGTTGAAGATGTGGCGATTCCGGCCGCGGAGATCTCGGCGGTTCCGGTCACGATTTCCCAAGAAGACCTGGTTGACGTCTTCCGCCAAAGCGGTTGCACGCGCATCCCTGTGTATGAAGGCACGCTGGACACGCCTTTGGGCTTTGTGCATCTCAAGGATTTTTCGCTGACCCACGGGTTCAACTGCGACGCATCGGATTTCGATTTGTCGCAGATGTTGCGTCCGTTGCTCTTTGTGCCCCCCTCCATGCCCATCGGGGTTCTGCTGACCAAGATGCAGGCCGAGCGCCGCCACATGGCGCTGGTGATCGATGAATACGGTGGCGTGGACGGGTTGGTGACCATTGAAGACCTGATCGAACAGGTGGTCGGGGAGATCGAGGACGAGCACGACGCGGACGAGCTGCAAACCTGGTTCGAGGAAAAGCCCGGCTGCTACATCGCGTTGGCCCGGACCTCGCTGCCAGAGTTCGAAGCGGAAACCGGTCATTCGCTGACCAGCCATGACGATGTGGACGAGGAAGAGATCGACACGTTGGGTGGTCTGGTGTTCATGCTGTCGGGCCGTGTTCCCGCCCGCGGCGAGGTGATCGAGCATCCGGAGGGCGCCGAGTTCGAGGTCATGGATGCCGATCCGCGCCGCATCAAGCGGTTGCGGGTGCGGTTGCCGGACGCTGCCGCATGATCGCATTGAGGCTGCGGCCTGCCCGGCACGCGCGCAGCTTGCTGCCCGGGGTGCTGGCGCTTGGCAATGGTGCTTTGGCATCGCTGGCGCTGGCGCCGTGGCATGTGCTGGCGGTGCTGCCCCTCGCACTGGCCGTATCCGGCTGGCTGGTGCTGCGCGCCTCTTCGGCCCGCCATGCTGCGCTGATGGGGTGGTTGTTCGGCCTCGGGTATTTCGCCTTTGGCCTGTCGTGGATCGTCGAACCTTTTCAGATCGACCCGGAGCGCCACGCCTGGATGGCGCCGTTTGCATTGCTGTTCCTCGCGGCGGGCTTGGCGCTTTTCTGGGGGGCGGCATTCGGCTTGGCTGCGCGCTTCAGCGTCGGGACCTGGCGAATTGCGATGCTGGTGGTGCTGTGGTCGCTGGCAGAGATTGCCCGCGCCTATGTGCTGACCGGTTTCCCCTGGGCCGCCTTTGGGCAGTTCTGGCTGGACACACCGGTGGCCGACCTGTTGCCCTGGATCGGACCACAGGGAGTGGCGCTCGCGACGCTGGTGGCTTTTGTGCCCCTTGCACTCCTGGCGCAACGACGCCTGCTGGCGGCGTTGCTGCCTTTGGCACTGGTGGCGTGCGCCGCGTTTATCGCCCCCCCGCCACCTGAGCCGCGCTTCACGGAAACTGTCGTGCGAATCGTTCAGCCGAACGCGCCACAACATTTGAAATGGCATCCAGATTACCGTTGGGATTTCGTCCGCCGAGCCGTGGAATTTTCAGCCGTGACCCCGCGCCCGGATCTGATCGTCTGGCCGGAGACAGCCGTGCCGCTGCTTTTGAACCGGGCCGACGAGACCCTGAGGGCGATCACTGAGCGTGCGGCCGGGGTGCCGGTTCTCCTCGGCATCCAGCGCGAGGAGGCCGGAGCCTACTATAACTCCGCCGTCCTTCTGGATCAGACCGGCGCAGTCGTCGGCACCTACGACAAGGCGCATCTGGTGCCTTTTGGCGAATACGTGCCGTTCGGCGATTTCATGGCGCGGTTTGGTATCCATGGTTTTGCGTCGCAGGCCGGGGCGGGTTATGCCGCCGGGCCCGGGGCCGAAGTGATGGATCTCCCCATCGGACGAGCCGTTCCGCTGATCTGCTACGAGGCTGTTTTTCCTCAGGATGTCGGTGCCTTTGACGAGCGGCCCCAGATGCTTGTGCAGATCACCAATGACGCCTGGTTCGGCACCCGGTCTGGGCCCCATCAGCACTTGGTACAGGCGCGGATGCGCGCCCTGGAGCAGGGGCTGCCCATGATCCGCGCTGCCAACACCGGGGTTTCGGCGATGATCGGCCCGGATGGGGCGCTGCTCGACAGTCTGCCGCTCGGCAAGGCGGGCAGCATCGATGTCCGGTTGCCGGAGCCTTTCGCGGCGACATTGTACAGCCGGACCGGAGACTGGCCGGTTCTACTGGTCTGCCTTATCGCGGCGGTGGGGATCGGATGGCGGATGCGGGCGCTTGCACTGTGGTCATAGCTGCTTAACGTAGATCGAATATAGATTGACCCCCGCGGTCGTGCCGCGTTATGCGGCTTGATACCTGCCACAACGGCTTCCTGGCGTGGCGGGCTGAACCCAATGGAGCACTCTTTCATGACCCGTATGAACTACACTTTCACTTCGGAATCGGTTTCCGAAGGCCACCCGGACAAGGTCTGTGACCGCATTTCAGACGCGGTGCTGGACGCGTTTCTGGCGGAAGAGCCCGAAGCACGCGTGGCAGCCGAGACCTTCGCCACCACCAATCGTGTTGTCATCGGGGGGGAAGTTGGCCTGTCCGACCAGGCCAAGCTGCATGATTACATGGGCAAGATCGATGAGATCGCCCGTGCCTGCATCAAGGACATCGGTTACGAGCAGGACAAGTTCCACCACGAAACCGTGGAAGTGACCAACCTGCTGCACGAGCAGTCCGCGCATATCGCACAGGGTGTGGATGCGGCAGCCGACAAGGATGAAGGTGCCGGCGATCAGGGCATCATGTTCGGCTTTGCGACCAACGAAACCGACGCGCTGATGCCCGCGCCCATTCAGTTCAGCCACGCGATCCTGCGCCGACTGGCAGAGGTTCGCAAAAATGGCACCGAGCCCGCACTGGGCCCGGATGCCAAGTCGCAGCTGTCCGTGGTCTATGAAAATGGCAAGCCGGTGGGCGTCAGCTCGCTGGTGCTGTCGACCCAGCATCTGGACGAAAGCCTGACTTCCGCGGATATCCGCGCGATCGTAGAACCCTACATCCGCGAAACCCTGCCCGAGGGTTGGCTGACAGACGACACCGTCTGGCACGTGAACCCCACCGGCAAATTCGTGATCGGCGGCCCGGATGGCGACGCTGGCCTCACCGGTCGCAAGATCATCGTCGACACGTATGGTGGTGCCGCGCCGCATGGTGGCGGGGCGTTCTCCGGCAAGGATCCGACCAAGGTGGACCGCTCGGCCGCTTATGCCGCGCGCTATCTGGCCAAGAACGTGGTGGCCGCGGGCATGGCAGAGAAATGCACCATCCAGCTGTCCTACGCCATTGGCGTCTCCAAACCGCTGTCGATCTATGCCGACACCCACGGCACCGGCGAAGTCGCGCCCGCAGCCATCGAGAAGGCGATTGATCAGGTCATGGACCTCACCCCGCGCGGCATCCGCTCGCACCTGGGGCTGAACAAGCCGATCTACCAGCGCACCGCAGCCTATGGGCATTTTGGTCGCCAACCCGAGGCGGATGGTGGCTTCAGCTGGGAACGTACCGATCTGGCCGAGGCTCTGAAGAAGGCGGTGTGAACCGCCTGAAACGCACCCAAATTCAGCAGGAAGAGCGGTCCGCGCGGGCCGCTCTTTCTTTTTCGACGTCCTGCGGCAGTGGGCGAGCGCTTCGGACTGGAGCGTTTTTGAACTCTGCGCCATAGTATCACTAGGATTCTGCGAGCTTCGCTCTGAGAAAGGTCGCCTGGTATGTTCAAGAGTTTCGCTGTTTCGTGCCCCGGTTTCAGGGGCGTCATTTCGGTATGCGCTGCTGTTGCGCTTTGGCTGGGGAGCGGCGTGGCGGCCCTGGCGGAAAACCTGCCCCAGAAGTTCGGTTTGGCCGATGGCACGTTGGTTTATGACACCGAAACGGGTGTCGTGGGCGAACCCGATGAAATATCGGAAGAAGACGTGGAGCGTATGCGCCGGATCCTGGCGGATCACCCGGAAATCACCCAGTTGCAGCTGAACAGTGCCGGCGGCAGTGTCGATGCGGGGGAAGCCTTGGCAGAACTGGTGCTGTCGCGTGGGTTGCACACGCTGGTTGACGGGATTTGCGTCAGTGCCTGTGTCGATGTCTTTCTGGCTGGCAACCAAAGACGCATGACGCCGGGATCTCGTATCGGGTTTCATCAACGCAGCTGGCCGCCTGAAGCGGTGCACAGTTTTTACCGGTCAGAGCGTAAGGCGGAGCGCTGGTCGACTCCCTTTGAATTTGGTTCGTGGATCTACTCTGACACCCAACGCGAGATTCACGACTATCTCACCTACATGGTGATGCGCGGGGTCGACCCGGCATTTGCGATTGAAACGCTGCGCACGCCTTCCCAGGCGGAGTGGTATCCCAGTCGCCTGCGCCTGACCGCAGCTGGTGTGCTGCGCGAGCTGCCCGCGAGCCAGTGAAACATCGCTAGGGCCGTGGCGAGGGGCCGGGGAAGTGTGGGCGCGTGCACGGGGGCGGTTGTCCGGCAATGCCGGGTTGACCCGCGCGCCTGCTTGCGGCACAGCAGCGGCCAGCCCGTTGACAACACCCTGAACAGGAGGCCAGACGTATGTCCGGCGACCAGAAGCCCCGCCAAGATCAGCCCGCGCAAGCCCAGCCCGCCGCCACCAACGCAGCCGAGAAACACGCCAGTGGTGCGCCCTGGCGCAACTTCTATGGCCGCTTCAAGGGCAAGACGCTGAAGGACAGCCAGAAGCGCTATCTGGATGAAGATCTGGGCAAACTGAGCCCCGGTGCTGTGGGGTGGGACGAGAACCCGGACCGCACGCCGCTGGATTTGCAGGCGCTGTTCGGAGGCAAGGATGTCTGGCTGGAGGTAGGCTTTGGCGGCGGCGAACACCTGGTACACCAGGCCGTCAGAAACCCGGATGTCGGCATCATCGGTGCCGAGCCCTTCATCAACGGGGTGGCGATGCTGCTGGGCAAGATCCGCAGTGCCAAGGCGGACAATATCGCGGTCCATCCCGGCGATGCCCGTGATCTGATGGATGTTCTGCCCGCGCAGTCGGTCTCGCGCGCGTTCCTGCTCTACCCGGACCCCTGGCCCAAGGCCCGTCACCACCGCCGCCGGTTCGTGACGCAAGAGCATCTGGAGCCGTTGGCCCGTTGCCTGATACCCGGCGCGATCTTCCGCGTGGCCACCGATATTCCAGACTATGTCCGTCAGACGCTGGAAGAGGTGCCCAAGGCGGGGTTCGAATGGCTGGCCGAAGGGCCCACTGACTGGCGCCAGCCTTGGGATGACTGGATCTCGACCCGCTACGAGCAGAAAGCCCTGCGCGAAGGCCGCACACCGCATTACCTGACCTTCCGCCGCCTGGGCTGAGGCACCGCGCCGCGGTGGGCAATTGCGCTGGACCGGTTCCGGCCAATCCGCTACCGATAACGCAAACAAAACAGACGAACGACCGACAGACGAAGGAAGCCCCATGTCCGGACACGGCACGCCCATCCCGATGACCTCGCACCGCTCTGGCCCGCTCACCGGCGTGGCGGAGGTGCCCGGCGACAAGTCGATCTCGCACCGCTCGCTGATCCTGGGGGCCTTGTCGGTGGGCGAGACCAAGATCTCCGGACTGCTGGAAGGCGAGGACGTGCTGGACACCGCCAAGGCGATGCAGGCCTTTGGCGCCGAGGTGGTGAACCACGGCGGCGGCAACTGGTCGGTGTTCGGTGTCGGCGTCGGTGGGTTTGCCGAGCCGGACAACGTGATCGACTGCGGCAACTCCGGCACCGGGGTGCGGCTGATCATGGGGGTGATGGCGACATCGCCCATCACCGCGACGTTCACCGGCGATGCCTCCTTGAACAAACGACCGATGGCGCGTGTGACCGATCCGCTGGCGCTGTTCGGCACCCAAGCCGTGGGGCGCAGCGGTGGTCGGCTACCGATGACGATTGTCGGTGCTGCAGACCCGGTTCCAGTGCGCTATGAAGTGCCGGTGCCCTCCGCACAGGTGAAGTCGGCCGTCTTGTTCGCGGGGCTGAATGCGCCGGGCAAGACCGTGGTGATCGAAAAGGAGGCCACCCGCGACCATACCGAACGGATGTTGGCGGGATTCGGCGCCGAGATCACCACCGAGGAAACTGAAGAGGGCCGCGTCATTACCCTGACCGGTCGCCCGGAGCTGACGCCGCAGGAGATCGCCGTGCCGCGCGATCCGTCCTCGGCAGCCTTCCCGGTGTGCGCCGCGCTGATCACCGAAGGATCGGACGTGCTGGTTCCGAACATCGGCCTCAATCCGACGCGTGCGGGACTGTATTACACCCTGCAGGACATGGGAGCCGACCTGACCTTTGAAAACATGCGCGAAGAGGGC
Organism: Nocardioides marinus; assembly: GCA_019801415.1. Classification (GTDB taxonomy): domain Bacteria; phylum Pseudomonadota; class Alphaproteobacteria; order Rhodobacterales; family Rhodobacteraceae; genus Leisingera. Next base: position 30,736 of record JAHVJD010000012.1, on the reverse strand, counting down.
GGCGAGCCGGTTGCCGACCTCCGCGCCAAGTTTTCTCCGAACATGAAGGGCATCGAGGTTCCGCCGGAACGCGCGGCGTCGATGATCGACGAATACCCGGTCCTGTCGGTGGTGGCGGCCTTTGCCGAAGGCAAGACCATGATGGCGGGCGTCAAGGAGCTGCGCGTCAAGGAGAGCGACCGCATCGATGCAATGGCCAAGGGCCTGCGCGCCAATGGTGTCACCGTCGAAGAAGGCGAGGACTGGTGGGAAGTCACCGGCCTCGGCATCGACGGTGTACCGGGCGGCGCCACCTGTGAAAGCTTCCTGGATCACCGCATCGCCATGTCCTTCATGGTGATGGGGATGGGGGCAAAGAACCCGGTGTCGGTCGATGACGGCAGCCCGATTGCGACATCTTTCCCGATTTTCGAAAGCTTGATGGGCAGCCTCGGAGCCAAGCTGGAGCGCACATGAGCGAGACGTTTACCATTGCCGTTGATGGGCCTGCCGCGGCGGGCAAGGGGACAATCTCCAAGGCGGTCGCGGCTCATTACGGGTTCGGTCACCTTGACACGGGGCTGCTGTACCGGGCGGTTGGCGCCAAAACCATGGAAGGTGTTCCGGCGGTCGAGGCCGCCCAGTCGCTGACACCGCAGGATCTGGCCCGCGAGGACCTGCGCGGTCCGGAAGTTGCGCAGGCCGCTTCCAAGGTTGCCGTGATCGCCGAGGTGCGCGCGGCACTGGTCGATTTCCAACGTGCCTTCGCGCGGCGGGCTGGCGGAGCTGTCCTTGACGGGCGCGACATCGGGACCGTCATTTGCCCCTATGCCCAAGTGAAGCTGTTTGTCACCGCCAGCGCCGAAGTGCGCGCGCGGCGGCGTTTCCTGGAATTGACCGCGGCTGGCAAGGTCATCACCCTGGATGAGGTGCTGGCGGATGTGAAGGCGCGTGACGACCGGGACATGAACCGCGCGGAATCGCCGCTGCGGCCGGCCGATGATGCGGTCCTGATCGACACCAGCGATCTGAGCATCGAAGAGGCGCTTGCCACGGCGCTCGCGGTGATCGAAGAGCGCAGGCACCCGTCCGACTGACCGAGGCCTGATTTCCGGCTGTCAGCCGCATTCCGCGGCAGGGACGGGTACCGCCGATGAAGCCACGCTGCTGGGCAGGCCGCGTGGTGATCCTTGTCTTTCCAACGTGTTTCTTCACTGTGGGCGTAACTAGAACTCGATTCGCGCCCGCGAGGATCCCTGAATGCCCGCCACCCGGTCAAAGCCCCGCAACGTCCTGTTCGTGATCATCGACCAGCTGCGCGCTGATTGTCTTTCGGGTGCGCTGGCCCAACACGTTGCGCTGCCCAACATCCGTGAGTTCATGCAGGAAGCCGTGTCGTTCTCGCGGCACTTTTCGGTGACCAATCCGTGCGGGCCATCGCGGGCATCCATTCTCACCGGACAATATGCGATGAACCATCGGTCGGTGCGCAACGGAACACCGCTGCGCCACGACACCCCCAACATCGCCACCGAGATGCGCAAGGCCGGTTACCTGCCGATGCTCTTCGGCTACACCGATACTGCCCAGGATCCGCGCGTCTTCGATGCCAATGATCCGGCGCTGAGAACCTATGAATATCTGATGCATGGGTTCCACGAAATGACCGAGATGCGGATGGAGATGTCCTACCCTTGGCGGTCGCATCTGCTGCGCCGGGGATATGCCTTTGACGACTACTGGGATATCTACCGCCCGGTTTCGCCCGATGGTGGTGCACCGCGGTTGAACGATCCGGCGCTCTACGCGGCAGAAGACAGCGATACCGCTTTCCTGACCGATTCCTTCCTGGGCAAGATGGCAGGCTACCACCAGGACAGCTGGTTTGCGCATCTCACCTATATACGTCCGCATCCGCCGCTCGTGGCTCCGGCCCCGTATAACGACATGTATGACCCGGCCAGCTTGCCTCTGCCCGTCCGTCTGGAGACGGCGGGGCAGGAAGCCGCGATGCACCCGTTTTTCGGCCCGGCGCTGCAGGCAGGCACCGCGGCAAGCTTCGTCGAGGGGTTTCCGGATCTTGAGCCGACGGATGACGCGGTGCGCACGCTGCGGGCCGTATACCTGGGATTGGCGACTGAGGTGGACTATCACATCGGGCGGGTCATCCAATTCCTGAAAGACAGTGGTCAGTACGACAACACGATGCTGGTGCTGACCGCAGACCACGGGGAAATGCTTGGTGATCGTCATGCCTGGGGCAAAATGTCGGTCTATGATGCGGCCTATCACACGCCGCTGATCATCCGGTTGCCGGACAATCAGGCCCACGCCGGGGCCGAACTGACAGAGATCACCGAGTCGATCGACATCGCCCCGACCATTCTGGATTGGATCGGGCAGGACATTCCTGATGCGATGGATGGCCGGTCGCTGCTGCCGTTGCTGCGGGGGGAGCGGCCGGACGATTGGCGGCAGTATTCCTTCTCAGAACTGGATTTTTCAGATCCTGTGGCGCCGACCCGCTGGCAGCAGGACCTCGGGACCTCGGCCAGTGACAGTTGCCTTGGCATTTTGCGCGATGACAGGTTCACCCTCGTGGAATTTGCGGCCGACTTGCCGCCGCTGTTGTTCGATCGGGCCGGGCAGGGCGAGCTGGAGGACGTATCCCATCGGCCCGAATATGCCGCGGATCTTGCTCGATTGACGCGGCAAATGCTGCGGCACCGCATGCAGAACGCGGATCACATGCTGTCCATGATGTCCGTAACGCCCGATGGGGTGAAGCGACAGCCGCGTCACGCACCCACAACAGTCTGAACGGCGTGAGCGGCTGGTGGGAGATCGAGGCCAGCCGTCCGCTCCGCCGAGGCGTCCCATAACCGGTGGAGAAGGCACCAGGTGGGTTGATCTCCTTCGGACGTCATAGTTGCAAATCATTCTCAATTTCATTGACAGTTGAGAATGATTTGCATTAACGATGCTTTGAGAACACCAGAACACGGAGAATCGCATGTTCACTCATCTGCTCAAGACAGCATCGGCGGTGGCCTTGGCGACCTTCGCTGCGAATGCTGCCATTGCCGGGGAAAAGATGAAGGTGGTGACAACCTTCACCGTTCTGGCCGACATGGCCGCCAATGTGGCAGGCGAGGCTGCGGAAGTCGTTTCAGTGACCAAGCCCGGGGCGGAAATTCACGGTTATGAGCCAACGCCGCGCGATATCGTGCGCGCCTCGGACGCCGATCTGATCCTTTGGAACGGCATGAACCTTGAGCTGTGGTTTGAACAGTTTCTGTCGAACCTCGAGGGGGTGCCCTCCGTTACCCTGACCGAAGGTATCGACCCGATCCCGATCGCTGCTGGAGCATACGAAGGAAAGCCGAATCCGCATGCCTGGATGGGGCTCGACAATGCCTTGATCTACATCGACAACATCGTCGAGGCATTTGTCGAACACGATCCTGAGAACGCGGCAACCTACGTAAAGAACGCAGATGCCTACAAGGATCAGCTGCGGGCCACCATCGAACCGCTGCGCCGTGCCATTGCCGAAATCCCGGAGGAGAAACGCTGGCTGGTGACCTGTGAGGGCGCATTCAGCTATTTGGCGCGGGATTTCGGAATGAAGGAATTGTACCTCTGGCCGATGAACGCGGATCAGGTGGGTACTCCGCAACAGGTGCGCAGCGTCATCGACGGGGTGCGGGCCAATGACATCCCCGTGGTGTTCTGCGAAAGCACCGTCAACACGGCTCCGGCGCAGCAAGTCGCACGCGAAACTGGTGCCTCTTATGGTGGGGAGCTTTATGTTGACTCGCTGAGTGCGGCGGACGGTCCGGTGCCGACCTATCTCGATCTTCTTAAGGTCACCTCGCAGACTGTGGTCAAAGGTCTGACGGAGGTCACCAACTGACGTCAATTGCAGCATATTTTCACCCCGCGGAGCCGATCCGCGGGGTGTTTCATTTCACAAAGCACGATTTCTGTGTGTAACTCTGCGGGACTGCCGAATGTTAGACGCCAGCGAGAGCCTCAAGATGAACACCAGCGCCGCCGACAGCGGGATTTCCGCCAGCAATGTCACGGTCACCTATCGCAACGGTCATACCGCCCTGTGGAACGCCAGCTTTGACATTCCGCGCGGCACCGTCACGGCGCTGGTCGGGGTCAACGGCGCGGGCAAATCGACCCTGTTCAAGGCGATCATGGGCTTTGTGCCCGCGGCCGAGGGCGAGATTCGCATTCTGGGCATGACGGTGAAGCAGGCGCTGCGGCAGAACCTCGTTGCCTATGTGCCCCAGTCCGAGGAGGTCGACTGGGCCTTCCCGGTGCTGGTCGAGGACGTGGTTATGATGGGCCGCTACGGCCACATGGGCTTCCTGCGCCGGCCCAAGGCGGCCGACCACGCGGCGGTCGATCAGGCGTTGGCCCGCGTCAACATGCAGGATTTCCGCCACCGCCAGATCGGCGAGCTGTCGGGCGGCCAGCGCAAGCGGGTGTTCCTGGCCCGCGCCCTGGCGCAGGACGGGCAGGTGATCCTGCTGGACGAGCCCTTCACCGGCGTCGATGTGAAAACCGAAGAGCAGATCATCGCCCTCCTGCGCGAACTGCGCGCCGAAGGCCGGGTGATGCTGGTCTCCACCCACAATCTGGGATCGGTGCCGGAATTCTGTGACCGCACCGTTCTGGTCAAGGGCACGGTGCTGGGCTTCGGCCCGACCGAGACGACATTCACCCGCGCCAATCTGGAACATGCCTTTGGCGGGGTGTTGCGCCATTTTACCCTCGGCGGCGACGCGCTGCACGAGGACGGCGACACCCGCAAGGTCACCATCCTGACCGACGACGAGCGCCCCTTCGTGCAGTACGGTGAGAAGACTCAGACCAGCAAGGGCCGCTCCAAGGCGAAGGGCAAGCCGTGATGGAGTATCTGCTCGAACCCTTTGCCTATGGCTACATGACCAATGCGATGTGGGTCTCTGCGCTGGTCGGCGGGGTCTGCGCGTTTCTCTCCGCCTATCTGATGCTCAAGGGCTGGTCGCTAATCGGCGACGCGCTTTCGCATTCGGTGGTGCCGGGGGTGGCGGGCGCCTACATTCTGGGCCTGCCCTTTGCGCTGGGTGCCTTCATTGCGGGCGGGCTGGCGGCGGGTGCGATGCTGTTCCTGTCCGAACGCTCGGGCCTCAAGGTGGATGTGATCATCGGGCTGATCTTCACCTCCTTCTTCGGGCTCGGCCTGTTCATCGTCTCGATCAGCCCGATGTCGGTGTCGGTGCAGACCATCACCATGGGCAACATCCTGGCGATCACACCGGAGGACACGCTGCAGCTGGCGATCATCGGCTTTGTCTCGCTGGCGGTGCTGATGGCGAAATGGAAAGACCTGATGGTCACCTTCTTTGACGAGAACCACGCCCGCACCATCGGCCTGCGTCCGGGGCTGCTGAAGGCGGTGTTCTTCGTGCTGCTGTCGGCCTCCGTCGTGGCGGCGATGCAGACCGTGGGCGCGTTTCTGGTGATCGCCATGGTGGTGACGCCCGGTGCCACAGCCTATCTGCTCTGCGACCGTTTTCCGCGGCTGATCCTGCTGTCGGTGCTGATCGGCGCGCTGACCAGTTTCCTTGGCGCCTATGCCAGTTATTTCCTCGACGGGGCCACTGGCGGCATCATCGTGACGCTGCAGACGCTGATCTTCCTGGCGGTCTTTGTCCTTGCCCCGAAACACGGGCTGTTGGCGGCCCGGCGCAAGGCGCGCGAGGCGCTGCGGCGCGGCCCCGAAGCCCAGCAGGAGGGCGCATGATGGACTTGGAAACCCTGCTGATGCCGTTTCAGTTCGCCTTCATGCAGAACGCCTTTCTGATCTCGGTCATCGTTTCGGTGCCGACAGCGCTGCTGTCATGTTTTCTGGTGATGAAGGGCTGGGCGCTGATGGGCGATGCGGTCAGCCATGCGGTGCTGCCGGGGATCGTGCTGGCCTATATCGCGGGCCTTCCGTTGATACTGGGGGCCTTCGGCGCGGGCATGTTGTGTGCCGTTGCGACCGGGTTCCTGTCCGGCAATAGCCGCGTCAAGGAAGACACGGTGATGGGTGTGGTCTTTTCCGGCATGTTCGGTCTTGGCATCGTCCTTTATGTCTCGGTGGAGACCAACGCGCATCTGGATCACATCCTGTTTGGCAATATGCTGGGGGTCGAACAGGATGAACTGTGGACGGCGCTGGTGATTTCGGTCGGCGTCGGGGCGCTGCTGCTTCTGAAGTGGAAGGATTTGCTGTTGCAAAGCTTTGATCCGGCCCAGGCGCGGGCGTCTGGCCTGCCGGTGACGCTCTTGCATTACGGCTTGCTGGCAGCGCTGTCGCTGACCATCGTCGCGACCTTGTCAGCGGCGGGACTTATCCTCGCTATCGGTCTGCTGATCGCGCCGGGGGCAATTGCCTTTCTGGTGGTGCGGACGTTCCGCAGCATGTTGTGGGTTTCGGTGTTCGTCTGCATGGTTTCGATGGTGGCAGGCACCTACGCCAGCTTCTTCCTCGACAGCGCTCCGGCACCGACAATCGTGCTGATCCTGAGTGCGCTTTTCGTCATAGCCTTGATCCGGCGGTTGACCCTGACCCGCCGCCGGTCGATGCAGCGGGTCAAGGAAGCGACGAACACGCGCTGAGGCGGGGCCCTTTGGCGGCCCCGGACCTTTCGGCGAGGATCAGAGCCCGAGCGCGCTGAGGCCGGGATGTTCCGCAGGCCGCGGACCCAGCGGCCAGTGGAACAGTCGCTCATCCTCGGAGATTTTCAGATCGTTGATCGAGGCGAAGCGATGCGCCATGCGGCCTTTCGCGTCGAACTCCCAATTCTCGTTCCCATAGGATCGAAACCACTGGCCCGCGGCGTCTTGCCATTCATAGGCAAAGCGCACGGCAATTCGGTTTTCGGTAAATGCCCAGAGTTCCTTGATCAGGCGGTAGTTGTGCTCGCGCTGCCATTTCGCGGTCAGGAAACGATGCACTTCCTCGCGACCTTGCGGGAATTCAGCCCGGTTTCTCCAATTTGTATCCAGCGTATAGGCAGGCGCAACCGTGTCGGCGCAGCGGCTGTTCCAGGCATCCTCGGCCGCGCGAACCTTGGCGATGGCCGTTTCGCGGGTGAAGGGTGGTAGCGGGGGGCGGGGGAGTTCAGTCATTTTGTGTACCGATCTGTTAACCATGTTGAAGGTGTACCGATCTGTACGAAAACTGCAAGAGCAGATTCTCCCTGGCGTTGGAAAGTCAGGCGGCAGCTGCCGAGGACGTTGGAGCAAAGGTTTTTGTCGACTTCTCGCAAAAGCGACTATGCTGGCGGCGGGAGGAAGGTTGATTTGGTTTTTGATACGCACCATGCCGCTCGGGTGATCGAAGTGGTTCGCCAGCCGGGAGCCGCGGCTCGATCTCGGTTAGCGGCTTCCTGGCGGCGCTCGTTGGATCACCACGGATTGAACCCCGATCAAAAACGCTGTGTGCGCAGAGTTGGCGCGCAGGAGCTGGCGGAGCGACGGGATCGCAGCGGTCCGATGATGCGGTTGGCCGCGTCAAAACTGGATGCCTTGTTTCAGCTTGTGAACAGGTCGGGCTGTGGCGTGCTGCTCACCGATGCCGAGGGCGTTGTGCTGGATCAAAGGATCGCTGGTGGCGATGTCGCGATTTTTGATGCCTGGGGGCTGACGCCGGGGGCGGATTGGTCCGAAGCATCCGAAGGCACCAATGGCATCGGCACCTGTCTCACGGAGGGGCGTCGCGTGATCATCCACCGTGAACAGCATTTTCACGCTCGCAACACCGGCATGAGCTGCATGGATGCGCCCATATTTGGTCCGGAGGGGGAGCTGATCGGCGCGCTGGACGTCTCTTCCGCGCGGGCGGATCAGACCGAAGCCTTCAATCGGCTGATCTCTGCGACGGTTACCCAGACCGCCCGCCAGATCGAAATGGATACTTTCCGGGCCGCCTTTCCCAAAGCGCGGATTATCGTTGCTGACACCACCGACAGCGAGACTGCAATGTTGCTGGCGGTGGATCAGGACGATCTGGTGCTGGGCGCGACCCGGGGCGCCCGCCGCGCCTTTGGTCTGCGTTCCTCCGGACCAATCGCCACCATCCCGGCCTCGGATCTCTTCGGGCGGGAGGATGGGCCCTCGGGCTTTGAGAAGGCAGAACGGGCTGCGGTCATCCGGGCACTGTCTCGGGCAAACGGCAATGTTTCTGCGGCAGCTCGCAATCTCGGAATCGGCAGGGCAACGCTGTACCGGCGGATGAAGCGGCTTGGTATCGGCGGACGTCAGGGCTGATCTGTCTCAGTTCTGAGACAGGTGGCGACGGCAGCAGCCGTGGGCGGGCTGACTGCGCGGTCTGGGCTGCGCATCTTCTTCGGCATCCCGGTGGAGGACCGGGATGCCGAAGGAGGAACCCATGAACGAACAGACGCAAATCGCGGGCGAGCATATTTCGCCATTCAAGAAACGCTACGACAACTTCATCGGAGGCCAATTCGTGGCCCCGGTCAAAGGTCAGTACTTTGACAACATCACCCCGATTACCGGTGCCATGGTCTGTGAAGTGGCTCGGTCCACGGCCGAGGATGTTGAGCTGGCGCTGGATGCTGCCCATGCCGCCAGGGAGGCCTGGGGCATGACCTCGGCCGCTGAACGCTCCAACTTGCTGTTGAAGATCGCGGATCGGATCGAGGAGAATCTGCAGCTCATCGCGACAGCGGAAACCTGGGACAATGGCAAGCCGATCCGTGAGACCACCGCCGCCGATATCCCGCTTGCGGTTGACCACTTCCGATATTTTGCAGGGGTACTGCGCGGCCAGGAAGGCACGATGTCGCAAATCGATCACGACACAGTTGCCTATCATTTTCACGAACCATTGGGGGTGATTGGCCAGATCATTCCCTGGAACTTTTCGATTTTGATGGCCGCGTGGAAGTTGGCCCCTGCACTGGCGGCGGGGAATTGCATCGTTCTGAAACCGGCCGAGCAGACCCCTGCCGCAATCATGGTTCTTGTCGAGGTCATTGCTGACCTGCTGCCGCCGGGGGTGTTGAACATCGTCAACGGCATGGGGCCGGAAGTCGGGGGGCCGCTCGCGAAATCACCGCGAATCGCCAAGATCGCCTTCACCGGATCGACCGAGACGGGCCGTGTCATCATGCAGGCTGCCACCGAAAACCTGATCCCGGTCACGCTGGAGCTGGGCGGCAAGTCGCCGAATATCTTCTTCTCGGATGTGATGGCCGAAGATGATGCCTTTCTCGACAAGGCGGTCGAAGGTTTCGTGCTGTTTGCCTTCAATCAGGGGGAGGTTTGCACCTGTCCCTCGCGTGCTTTGATTCAGGAAGACATCTATGAAGCCTTCATCGAACGCTGCATCGCGCGGGTCGAGGCGATCAAGCAGGGGGACCCCCGGGATATGGCCACGATGGTGGGGGCCCAGGCCAGCCAGGAACAGCAGGACAAGATCCTGTCCTATCTGACGATCGGGGTCGAAGAAGGGGCCGAGGTGGTCACCGGTGGTGGAGCGGCAAGGCTCAACGGTGATTTGTCCAACGGCTTCTACGTGCAGCCGACCATTCTGAAAGGCCACAACAAGATGCGCGTCTTTCAGGAAGAGATCTTCGGGCCGGTTGTCTCGGTGACGACCTTCAAGGACGAAGCGGAAGCGCTGGAAATAGCCAATGACACCATGTACGGCCTCGGCGCCGGCGTGTGGACGCGCGATGGCACGCGGGCCTATCGCTTTGGGCGAAACATAGAAGCGGGGCGGGTCTGGGTGAACAACTATCACGCCTATCCGGCCCATGCCGCCTTTGGTGGGTACAAGCAATCCGGTATCGGGCGGGAAACGCACAAGATGATGCTGGATCACTATCAGCAGACCAAGAACATGCTGGTGAGCTACAATCCGAATAAATTGGGCTTCTTTTGAACCTGGTAGCCGGGTGCCGCGCAGCTTTTCCCGAAACGGGCTGTGAAAATTTCCGCGCGTAAACTATCATTGCTCGATGATCCCAGGCAAGGCCGCAATCGGCCTTGCCCATTTCCGCAGTAATGAAGCGAGCGCGTGCATGGCAGCCAAGAAGATAAAAAACATGGAAGAGTTTGCGGCGCTTAGCGGCATCTCGCGGCCAACGCTCTCGAAATTCTTCAACGACCCGTCAAGCGTCAGAGCTTCGACGAGGCAGCGCATCGAAGCGGCGCTGGATCGTTATGACTATCGCCCCAATCTGTACGCAATCAATCAGAACCGCCGACTGACAAAGAACATCGGCATTGTCGTGCCGTATCTGGCCGACCCGTTCTTTGCCGAGATCGCCCGCAACATCGAGGCACATATCCTGGGCATGGGCTATCGGCCGGTCTTGCTTGGCTCTCATGGCAATCCCGAGCAGGAGATCGAGAATCTGGAAAACCTGCGTCTGCTGAAACCGGCCGGGGTATTGCTGGCGCCACTCGGACGGACCTCGGATCACGACAGGATCGCTGCCTTCTGCCAGGACGTGCCGACGGTGCTGTTTGACGCAAGCGTTGGCACTGTCGGTGAGGCCTTCGTCGGATCAAACAACGAGCAGAGCATTGGTCTGATTGTCGATTACCTCTGCCGCACAGGGGAACCGCCTGCCTTCTTTGAAATGAAGACCCCGGCAAACCCGAACGCTCACAAGCGCCGTCAGGCCTATATCAAGGCGATGGAGCGGTTGAACCACACGCCTCAGCTCATTCAGGCATCCGGGTCCGGTTGGGAATTCGAGCAAATCGGATTTCGCGAGGGCTCCCGTGTCGTGCGCGACCGCAAGCTGACGACCAATACGATCCTTTGTAGCAACGACCGTCTGGCCATCGGCTTTTTGTCGGCGGCGTATGAGGCTGGGATTCGCGTTGGTCTGGGGGATGACTGCACCATGCGAGTTGCCGGTCACGATGACCACCCGTTCTCCCGCTATACCTGCCCGACATTGACCACCGTCTCGCAGGACTACGAAGCCATCGCGCAGAAAAGTGCCGAAACCCTGATGGCCGTTATCGATGCCGACAGCCCTGCTGATTCGCGGCATGAGACGCTTTTTGATGGCCGTCTCGTCATGCGAGGGTCGGCGTAAGGTGCTGTTTTGATGTGCTAGGCGTATAAACTTTACGCGCGTAAAGAAATAATTTGACGCTAGGTAGGGTTCGGCGCTAGCTTGGTAGACAACATCTCAACAGGGAGGTAGAAGATGTTTGCTAGACATGCTTTGAGCGCTGCAACGGCGGTTTCGTTGCTCGCGGCGGGGGGAGCATCCGCCGAAACCATCACCATTGCTACCGTGAACAACGGCGACATGATCCGCATGCAGGGTCTGACCGATGATTTCACCGAAAAAACCGGCCATGAGGTCGAGTGGGTGACGCTGGAAGAAAACGTGCTGCGTCAGCGCGTGACCACCGACATCACGACCAAGGGCGGTCAGTTCGATGTCATGACGATCGGCATGTACGAGACCCCGATCTGGGGCAAGAACGGTTGGCTGGTGCCGCTGGACGATCTGCCGGCCGATTATGACGCCGACGACATCCTGCCCGCGATGCGTGGCGGTCTCAGCGTGGATGGTACGCTTTATGCCGCGCCGTTCTACGGCGAAAGCTCGATGATCATGTACCGCACCGACCTGATGGAGCAGGCGGGCCTTGAGATGCCCGAGGCACCGACGTGGGATTTCGTCGCCGAAGCCGCCCGCGCGATGACCGACAAGGATGCCGGCATCTATGGCATCTGCCTGCGCGGCAAGGCCGGCTGGGGCGAAAACATGGCCTTCCTGACCGCCACCGCCAATGCCTTTGGCGCGCGCTGGTTCGATGAAAACTGGCAGCCCCAGTTCGATCAGCCGGAGTGGAAGGAAACCCTGGAATTCTACGTGAACCTGATGAATGACGCGGGCCCTCCGGGCGCGTCGAACAACGGCTTCAACGAGAACCTGTCGCTGTTCCAGCAAGGCAAATGCGGCATGTGGATCGACGCCACCGTGGCGGCCTCCTTCGTGACCAACCCCGAGGATTCCACCGTGGCCGACAAGGTCGGCTTTGCGCTGGCGCCGGACACCGGCAAGGGCAAGCGCGGCAACTGGCTGTGGGCCTGGGCGCTGGCCATCCCGGCGGGCACCCAGAAAGAGGACGCCGCCAAGGAGTTCATCCAGTGGGCAACCTCCAAGGAGTACATCGAACTGGTGGCCGAGAACGAAGGCTGGGCGAATGTTCCGCCGGGTGCACGCAGCTCGCTGTACGAGAACCCGAACTACAAGGACATCCCTTTCGCCAAGATGACTCTGGAGAGCATCCTGTCGGCTGATCCGACCAACCCCACGGTCGATCCAGTGCCCTATGTCGGTGTGCAATTTGCCGCGATCCCGGAGTTTGCCGGCATCGCAGGCCAGGTTGGTCAGGAATTTGCAGCCGCATTGGCCGGTCAGCAGAGCGTCGACGAAGCCCTTGCCAAGGCGCAGGCGCTGACCACCGACGAGATGGAAGCCGCAGGCTACTGATCCCGCGGATCAATCCCGGAGGGCGGCCACCGCGCCGCCCTCTGGCCCAAACAATCCCCCAGAGCGCATAATCGTCCAAGGCGGCCCGTTGCCGTCAACGGAGGAGGTACATCCAATGTCCACGCAACCCCAACAACCCGCGCAGGAAATGGCGCTTGGAGCGACGGTGCCCAAGGCCGCCGCCCAGCCCGCCACCGCGGATCACCAGGCTGGCACAAGGCACGCGCGCACCGCGGCTCGGCTGATGATGGCCCCCGCCGTCATCCTGCTGCTGGGCTGGATGCTGGTGCCGCTGACGATGACGCTCTACTTTTCGTTCAAGAAGTTCCTGCCGCTGCGCGGCGGTGACCTGGGCTGGGTTGGCTTTGACAACTACGTCCGGTTCGTTTCCTCCAGCGCCTTCTGGCCCAGTGTGCAGGCGACGCTGGTGATTGTCGGCGGCGTTCTGGCGATCACCGTGGTGCTGGGCGTGCTGCTGGCGATCCTGCTCAATCAGCCTATGTGGGGTCGCGGCGTGGTCCGCATCCTGGTGATCGCGCCCTTCTTCGTGATGCCCACCGTTTCGGCGCTGGTCTGGAAGAACATGTTCATGGATCCGGTGAACGGCCTGCTGGCGCACGTCTGGCGCGCCTTCGGGGCCGAGCCGCTGGTCTGGCTGACCGAGGCCTCGACCCAGTCGATCATCCTGATCGTCAGCTGGCAGTGGCTGCCCTTTGCGACGCTGATCCTGCTGACCGCGATCCAGTCGCTGGACCGCGAGCAGCTGGAAGCCGCAGAGATGGACGGCGCGCCGCCGCTGAGCCGCTTTGCCTATATCACCCTGCCGCATCTGTCGCGCGCGATTACCGTGGTGGTGCTGATCCAGACCATCTTCCTGCTGTCGATCTTCGCCGAGATCTTTGTCACCACCCAGGGCGCCTTTGGCACCAAGACCCTGACCTACCTGATCTTCCAGCGGGTGCTGGAGAGCCAGAACATCGGGCTGGGATCCGCTGGCGGTGTCTACGCCATCATCCTCGCCAACATCGTTGCCATCTTCCTGATGCGCATCGTCGGCAAGAACCTGGACGCTTAAGGAGGCCCGCATGGCACGTGCAATCACACCGCAACGCAAAGCCCTGAACACCGCCCTGGCCTGGGGCGTGGGCCTGCTGATCTTCTTTCCGATCCTGTGGACGATCCTGACCAGCTTCAAGACCGAAGCCCAGGCCATCTCCGATCCGCCGGTATTCCTGTTCTTCGACTGGACGCTGGAGAATTACTCGGTGGTGCAGGAGCGTTCCGACTACGGCCGGTTCCTGTGGAATTCGATCATCATCGCCGGCGGCTCCACCCTCCTGGGTATCCTGATCGCGGTGCCTGCCGCCTGGTCGATGGCCTTCGTGCCTTCGAAGAGGACCAAGGACATCCTGTTGTGGATGCTGTCCACCAAGATGCTGCCAGCGGTCGGTGTGCTGTACCCGATCTACCTGATCTTCATCAAAATGGGGCTGCTGGACACCAAGCTGGGGCTGGTGATCGTGCTGATGCTCATCAACCTGCCGATCATCGTCTGGATGCTTTACACCTACTTCAAGGAAATCCCCGGCGAGATCCTGGAGGCCGCCCGGATGGACGGGGCCGGCCTGCGCGAAGAGGTGTTGTTTATCCTCACGCCGATGGCCATTCCCGGCATCGCATCAACCCTGCTGCTGAACGTGATCCTGGCCTGGAACGAAGCCTTCTGGACGCTCAACCTGACCGCGGCCAAGGCGGCCCCGCTGACGGCCTTCATCGCCAGCTACTCCAGCCCCGAGGGCCTGTTCTACGCCAAGCTCAGCGCGGCCTCGACCATGGCCATCGCCCCGATCCTGATCCTCGGCTGGTTCAGCCAGAAACAACTTGTCAGCGGCCTGACCTTCGGCGCTGTGAAATAAGGAGACACGCATATGGGACGCATCACTCTGGACAAAGTCTCCAAAAGCTTTGGCGATGTGCAAGTCATCCCGCCCCTGGACCTGACCATCGAAGATGGCGAGTTTACCGTCTTCGTCGGCCCCTCGGGCTGCGGCAAGTCCACCCTGCTGCGGCTGATCGCCGGGCTTGAGGATGTCACATCCGGCCAGATCCGCATCGACAAACAGGACGCCACCCATGTGCCGCCGGCCAAGCGCGGCCTGGCCATGGTGTTCCAGTCCTACGCGCTCTATCCGCATATGTCGGTGCGCAAGAACATCGCCTTTCCGATGAAGATGGCGGGCATCCCGGCGGAGGAGCAGGAGCGCCGCATCGAGGCCGCGGCCCGCGCCCTGAATCTGACCGACTACCTTGACCGCCGCCCGGGCCAGCTGTCCGGCGGCCAGCGCCAGCGGGTGGCGATTGGCCGGGCCATCGTGCGCGAACCCTCGGCCTTTCTGTTCGACGAGCCGCTGTCGAACCTCGACGCGGCGCTGCGGGTGGGGATGCGGCTGGAAATCTCCGAGCTGCATGAGCGGCTGGAGACCACGATGATCTATGTCACCCACGATCAGGTCGAGGCGATGACCATGGCCGACAAGATCGTGGTGCTGCAAGGCGGCGTGATCGAACAGGTCGGCTCGCCGCTGGAACTGTACCACAGCCCGCGCAACAAGTTCGTGGCCGGCTTCATCGGCTCGCCCAAGATGAACTTTATCGAAGGCGAGGAGGCGGCCAAACATGGCGCCCATACGATCGGGGTGCGCCCGGAGCATATCGAGGTCTCGGGCGAGTCGGGGACTTGGTCGGGAATTGTCAGTGTCTCGGAGCATCTGGGATCGGACACCTTCTTTCACGTCCATCAAACGGGGCTGGCGGACACCATCACGGTGCGTGCCGACGGCGAGGTGGGCTTTCGCCACGGCGACCGCATTTTCATGACCCCGCGGGCCGATGTGATCCACCGCTTCGGCGCGGATGGATTGCGGTTGGCATGACGTTGCGCTTCCGCCGCAAAAGGACAGGTGAAAAATGGAGAAGCTGATGGAACGGCATATGGCGAAACGCTCCCCGGTCAGGCTTGGTCAGGCAGCCTTGCAGTCACTGCCTGAGGGCATCTCGGGGCCGGCATATGACCGTGCCGCCCTCACACCGGGGATCATTCATGTCGGGCTTGGCAACTTTCATCGCGCGCATCAGGCCTGGTACCTGCATCGGTTGATGCAGCAGGGGCTGGCGCAGGATTGGGCGATTCTCGGCGCTGGCGTGCGGCCCTATGATGCGGACATGCGGCAAAAGCTGCTGGCGCAGGACTGTCTCACCACTCTGATCGAGCTGTCGCCAGGGAGTGTCGCGGCGGAGGTGATCGGCCCGATGGTGGGTTACCTGCCGATCGAGGAAGGGAATGGCGCGTTGATCCGTGCCATGTGTGAACCGGCGATCCGCATCGTGTCCCTGACCGTCACCGAGGGCGGCTATTTTCTCGATCCGGATGGCGGCGGTTTGGACATCGGCCACCCGGATATTCAACATGACGCGAACAACCCGCGCCGCCCCCGGACGGTTTTCGGAGCCATCGTGGCAGCCTTGGCGGTCAGACGTGACAGTGGCGCTGGTCCGTTTACCGTGCAGAGTTGCGACAACCTGCGCGGAAACGGAATAGTCGCCCGTCAGGCCGTTGTTTCTCTGGCCCGGCTGTCCGACCCGGAGTTGGCGGAATGGATTGATCAGAGGTGCAGCTTTCCGAACTCCATGGTCGATTGCATCGTCCCCGCCACCGGCGCGGCGGAAATCGCCCTGGTACAGGAGTTGGGCATAGCGGACACTGCGCCGGTGACCCATGAAAACTACCGGCAATGGGTCATCGAGGATGATTTCTGTGCTGGGCGGCCCGATTGGGACAAGGCTGGTGCGGTGTTCACGCCTGCGGTTCATGACTACGAAGCGATGAAGATTCGCATCCTGAATGCAGGCCACCAAGTGCTTGCGAATGCCGGGGAGCTGCTGTCGGTGCAGACCATTGCCGATTGCATGGCGCATCCGCTGATTTCAGCCCTGTTCCGCAAGGTTCAGCACGAAGAAATCGTTCCAGGTGTTGCCGCGGTTCCCGAAATCACTCCGCAGGCCTACGTCGGCCTGATCGAGCAGCGGTTCTCGAACCCCGCGATTCGCGACACTGTCAGGCGGGTTGCCTTCGACGGCTCCGCCCGGCACCCGGGCTTCGTGCACCCGGCGCTACGGGATGCATTGGCGGCTGGTGGCCCGGTTGCGGGCCTCAGCCTGGTAGAGGCCCTGTGGGCACGCATGTGTGCGGGCACGCGGGAGGACGGCAGCGAGATCGCTCCGAATGATCCTGATTGGGACAATCTGACCGCCGCGGCGTCAGATGCGAGGTCCCGCCCCATGGCGTGGCTGGAGCAACAGCATATCTACGGCAACCTGATTGAAAATGACCTGTTCGTGTCAGAGTTCACGCGATGGCTGACCTTGATCTGGTCGCAAGGCAGTGAGGCCGCGCTGCGCAGCTATCTGGGCATTGAAGATAACAAGTGGTCGTGAGGACAAGCGCGGGGGCAGGGGGGTAAACCCGTGCCCCCGCGCTTCGCTCACAAAGCGTTGTTGCTGATAATGAGGATTCCCTGATTCGGTCCCGAATCAATTTTTCCGGATGGGACAGGCAGGCTGTGATTCGCAGGTTGCGGTGATTTCCCAGTGCAGATCGGGCAGCTTGGCCTGGGGCGGGTAGCCTAGGGTGAGGCAAGCGCGCCATGCGTTGGCCTCTCGTCGGCGTCACTTCGTGCATACAAGTGCGGAAAACTGCGCTTCGACTGGCAAAAAAAGCGATCCAACCCGTTCAAAACCCTGTTTTAGCGTGAACCTGTCGCTGCGGCAGACAGCGAAAAAGCCTTGCGCTTCAACAGGCTGGGCGGGTCATCATCATTTTGTGGGGAACCTGGTGCTGCTGGAGAGAATTGAACTCTCGACCTCTCCCTTACCAAGGGAGTGCTCTACCTCTGAGCTACAGCAGCGCCGGTGAGGGGGCTTTTAGGCATAAACGCGGAGGGGTGCAAGAGCATTCTGGACGGTTTTTTCGCACTAAGTTACAGAAGTCTTATGGCAGAGAAGAAAACACCCAAAAACGCTGGCTCCGCAGCCTCTCGCGAAGACCGGCTGAAGGCCGCGCTGAAGGCAAATATGGCACGCCGAAAGGCACAGGCCAAAGCGCGGGCGGTGCAGCGGGACCCCAAAACAGGCAAAGACGGAGAACAGGGCTGATGGATTCGATTCTGGTAACAGGCGGTGGACCGCTGAACGGACAAATTCCGATCGCGGGCGCCAAGAATGCCTGTCTCACGCTGATGCCTGCAACCTTGCTGAGCGAGGAGCCGCTGACGTTGACCAACGCGCCGCGGCTGAGCGACATCAAGACAATGACGCTGCTGCTGCAGTCCCTGGGCGCCGAAGTGTCCAGTCTGCAGGACGGTCAGGTGCTGGCGATGTCCAGTCACGACCTGACCAGCCATGTCGCGGATTATGACATTGTGCGCAAAATGCGGGCGTCGAACCTTGTGCTGGGACCGATGCTGGCACGGCTGGGGCAGGCCGTGGTTTCGCTGCCGGGCGGCTGCGCCATCGGGGCCCGGCCAATGGACCTGCATATTCATGGTCTGGAGGCGCTGGGCGCCGAGATCGAACTGAAGGATGGCTATCTGCATGCCAAGGCGCCCAAAGGTCTGAAGGGCGCAGTGATCGAGCTGAGTTTTGCTTCGGTCGGGGCGACCGAGAACATCATGATGGCCGCGACTTTGGCCAAGGGCACAACCGTCATCAAGAATGCCGCGCGTGAACCCGAGATCGTCGATCTGGCCGACTGCCTGCGCAAGATGGGCGCCCAGATCGAGGGCGACGGCAGCCCGGACATCACCATCCAGGGCGTGGACCGGTTGCACGGCGCGACTCATCAGGTGGTGACGGACCGGATCGAACTCGGCACCTATATGCTGGCTCCGGCAATCTGCGGCGGCGAGGTGGAGCTGCTTGGTGGGCGCATCGATCTCGTCGGTGCGTTCTGCGAAAAGCTGGACGCGGCGGGCATTCAGGTCACCGAAACCGACAAGGGGCTGAAGGTGAGTCGCCGTAATGGCCGGGTCAAGGCCGTGGACGTGGTGACGGAACCCTTCCCCGGTTTCCCCACTGACCTGCAGGCGCAGATGATGGCCCTGATGTGCACCGCCGAAGGCACGTCGGTGCTGGAGGAAAAAATCTTCGAGAACCGCTTCATGCATGCGCCGGAGCTGACCCGGATGGGGGCACGTATTGATGTCCACGGAGGCCATGCCACTGTCACCGGGGTGGAGCGGTTGAAAGGGGCACCGGTCATGGCGACCGACCTGCGCGCCTCTGTTTCGCTGATTCTCGCGGGGCTTGCGGCCGAGGGCGAAACGGTCGTCAGCCGGGTCTATCACCTTGATCGGGGATACGAACATGTGGTGCGCAAACTCTCCGGTGTGGGCGCGCGCATCGAACGGGTCCGGGATCAGTGATGCAGGACGCAAGCTTTGAGGATGGTCGCGAAGTGCCCTTGAACCTCGGCGCATGGGACGCCGAGGATCTGAAGATCCTGTCGTCACTGGCTCAGGATGCGGTCTTTCCCATCACCGAAATGCGGTGGCGCAAGGCAAAGCGGCAGTTCGTATTGCTTGTGAACAGGTTCCGCTGGGAGGATCGCGAGGCAGCGGAGCGCCGGGGGCGCGATTATGAGCGGGTTCAGTCGCTGATCGTGGTGGACAATGTTCTGGCGGTTGCCTCGCAGGGGGTAGACCGCAGTGACCGCGAACTGGTGCTGTCGCTCCTGTCGATTTCCTTTGAGCCCGCAGAGGATGGTGCGGGCCACGTGCTGCTGACGCTGGCCGGAGACGGTGCCATCCGCCTGTCTGTCGAGGCGCTTGAGGTTACTTTGCGAGATGTAACGCGCCCCTACCGGGCCCCGTCCGGTCAGGCACCTGATCACGGCACCTGATCCGGTCGCTTAACCCCGCCCCTGATGTCGCGGCAAAGCAACCTGCCGGGTGGCATATTTCTTGAGGCCGCCGGGTGATGCCGCTATGCGGGGCACAAAGGAGATCCCGATGCCGCAGTTTCTGAACACCGCTGATTCCGATTTCGAACAGGCCTTTGCCGCGCTTCTGGGGGCCAAGCGCGAGGACAGCCCGGATGTGGACGCCGTCGTTGCCGAAATCATCAAGGATGTCCGTACGCGGGGTGATGCCGCGCTTCTGGAGCTGACGGCGAAGTTCGATCGCATGCAGCTCAAGGCTGACCAGCTGCGCATATCCGAGGCCGAGGTGGACGCGGCCGTGGCGTCGGTGTCGGCCGAGGATCGCGCCGCACTGGAATTGGCCGCCGAGCGCATTCGCGCCTACCATGCGCGGCAGATGCCTGAAGACGCGCAATGGACCGATGAGGCGGGCGCGACATTGGGCTGGCGCTGGTCGGCGGTCGCGGCGGCCGGGCTCTATGTGCCGGGTGGCCTGGCGTCTTATCCATCATCGGTTCTGATGAACGCAATTCCGGCCAAGGTGGCCGGGGTGTCGCGGCTGGCGATCACCGTACCGACGCCGGACGGGCTGATTAATCCGCTGGTACTGCTGGCGGCCCGCCTCTCCGGGGTGGATGAGATCTACCGCGTCGGCGGTGCACAGGCGGTGGCCGCGCTGGCCTATGGCACCGAAACCATTGCGCCCGTGGACAAGATCACCGGCCCCGGCAACGCTTTTGTTGCCGCCGCCAAGCGGCGGGTCTTTGGCAAGGTTGGCATCGACATGATTGCCGGCCCCTCGGAGATCCTCGTGATTGCGGACAAGGACAACAACCCCGACTGGATCGCGCTCGACCTGATGAGCCAGGCCGAACACGACGAAAGCGCGCAGTCGATCCTGATCACTGATGATGCGGGATTCGGTCGTGCGGTGGCGGATGCTGTGGACAAGCGTCTCGAAACCCTGGAACGACGCGAGATCGCAGGCGCATCCTGGCGTGACTTCGGCGCGGTGATTGTCGTGCGCGATCTGGACGAGGCGGCGGATCTGTCCAACCGCATCGCGCCGGAGCATCTGGAACTCTGCGTCGCCGACCCGCAGGGTTTGAGCGAGAAGACCGTGCATGCGGGTGCAATCTTCCTGGGACAATATACGCCGGAAGCGATTGGCGACTATGTCGGTGGGCCGAATCACGTGCTGCCGACGGCGCGTTCTGCGCGGTTCTCCTCGGGCCTGTCGGTCATGGATTTCCTGAAGCGCACAACGTTGAGCCAGATGACCCCTGACGCGCTGCGTGCCATCGGCCCGGCCGCCGCAGCGCTCGCCGCCAGTGAAAGCCTGGAGGCGCACGGGCTGTCGGTTACCGCGCGTCTGGATGCGCTCAATACGCAGAAAGGCTGAGGCGGATCGCCGCGGCAGCCTGCGCCTACAGTCGTGACCCTCAGTAGTGGGCGGTGTAGCCACCGTCCACCGCCAGCACCTGCCCTGTCACATAGGAGGCGGCAGGGGACGCCAGGAACAGGATCGCCGGTGCAAGCTCTTCCGGCTCACCCCAGCGGCCGAGCGACGTTACCGACTTCAGTCTGTTAGAAACCTCAGGATCAGCGGCAGCGGCCATGTTAGGCGCAGTTTTGAAGAAACCGGGCGCCACCGCATTGACCGTTATGCCGCTTGGCCCCAGCTCTGCCGCCAAGGCGCGTGTCATGCCGTTTATCCCGGCCTTGGCGGTGGTATAGGCCGCATCGCCTGCCTGCGCGATCAGACCGGCAATGGACGAGATGTTGATGATGCGCCCGTATCCGCGCGGTGCCATCTGCGCCGCCGCCAGCTGGCACAGGCGGAAGGGGGACAGCAAATCCACGTCCCAGAGGGATTGCAGGTCCTTGCGGGTGAATTCTGGCAGGCTGCGGCGGTCACGCTGGCCGACGTTGTTGACCAGAATGTCGATACCGCCCTTGGTTTCAAGCTCGGAGAAGGCGGCGCAGGCGGCGGCTTCGTCGGCGATGTCCAGCACCAGGGGATGGGCGGTGCCCGGGAAATCCTCCATGGCCCTGGCGACGCGTGTGGCGCTACGCCCATTGATCCAGACCTCGGCTCCGGCTTGGGCAAGCAGGCGCGCTGCTGCCAGCCCCAGCCCGTCGGTAGAGCCGGTCACAAGCGCCCGCTGACCCTTCAGCGGCAGAGGATCCAGTCCAGTCATGCAAGCCTCTCCTTTGTTTCAGGCTGTGCGCAGTTGGTTGGGCTGTCAAGCACTGCCGCATTGCTCCGCAGGCGGTCGTACGCTAGTCAGGTTGGGACGCCGTCGCGCATATAGAGATCAAAGCCATGAGCCGTATCAGTCACATCGAACTCGATGACCGCAACCTGCCGCCCCCGACCCCCGAGATCGATCAGGAGCGCAAGGTGGCGATCTATGATCTGATCGAGCAGAACAGCTTTGCGCTGCCCGGTCGAGAGGAACGTGGCATGCCCGATGGCCCCTACCATCTGGGCCTGGCCATCCGCGACAAGCGGCTGGTCTTTGACGTCAATACCGAGGCGGGCGAGAAGGCTGCCGAATTCCATCTGTCGCTGTCGCCGTTCCGGCAGGTGGTCAAGGATTACTACCAGATCTGCGAAAGCTATTTCACCGCGGTGAAGACCCTGCCGCCCAGCCAGATCGAGACGATCGACATGGCGCGTCGTGGCATCCACAACGAGGGCAGCCGCGTGTTGCAGGAACGCTTGGCGGGCAAAGCCGAGGTGGATACCGACACGGCGCGCCGCCTGTTCACCCTGATATGCGTTCTGCATTTCGGAGGCTGATGCGTGGAGGAGCTGCCACAGTCCATCCTGTTCTGTTGCGACCACAACTCGGTCCGCTCTCCGATGGCGGAGGGCATCATGAAGAAATTTTACGGCACCGGCACCTACGTACAGTCGGCTGGCGTGAAGAACGATATGGAGATTGATGGTTTCTGTATCGCTGTCTGCCAGGAGATGAACGTCGAACTTTCGCGCCACCGCTCGCGGTCTTTCGACGAGATGGAGCGCTGGGGCGACGATCTCTCCTCCTTCGACCTGGTGGTTGCGCTGTCGCCGGCCAGCCAGCGGCGGGCGCTGGAACTGACCCGTTTTTTTCACCTCGATGTCGAATATTGGCCAATTATGGACCCAACCGGACTGGGCGAGACGCGCGAAGCCAAGCTAGACAGTTATCGGCAAACACGGGACCAGATCATCCAGCACTTGAAAAGTCGCTGGGGCGAACCGACGGAGAGACTATGACAGAGACCATCGCGCGCTATTTCGACGCCTTCAATTCCGGCGATACCGCAGCCATGCTGGATTGCTTGGACGACGGTATTGCCCATCACGTCAACGAGGGTAAGATCCGTCTGGGCAAGGAAAAATTCGCTGAATTCTGCGCCCATATGAGCCGCTGCTACAAGGAAGAGCTGACCGATATGGTGATCTTTTCCAGCCCCTGCGGCACCCGCGCGGCGGCGGAGTTCATCGTCAACGGCACCTACCTGGTGACCGACGAAGGCCTTCCGGAGGCCGAGGGCCAGACCTACCGTCTGCCCGGCGGGTCGTTTTTCGAGCTGAAGGACGGCAAGATTTCTCGCGTCACCACCTATTACAACCTTGCTGACTGGATCGCGCAGGTCTCCGGCAAGGGGGCCGCGGCCTGATGAGCCTGCGGATCGGGGCGTTGACCGGCGCGGCATTGGATGCCGCGCTGGAGGATGTCGCCCGCTTGCGCATCACGGTGTTCCGAGACTGGCCATACCTCTACGATGGCAATCTGGAATATGAGCGCAGCTATCTGCAAAGCTATAGGGACAGCGACAAGGCTGTCATCGTGGGGGCCTTTGACGGAAACACCCTGGTTGGGGTGGCAACCGGGACGCCGCTCAGCGACCATGCCGATGATTTTGCAGCCGCCTTCCGCGGGAGCGGCATTGATCTGGCGACGGTGTTCTACTGCGCCGAATCGGTGCTGCTGCCGGACTATCGCGGCCGTGGCGTGGGTCACGCATTCTTCGACCTTCGCGAGACACATGCGCGCAAGCTGGGCTATTTGAAATCGGCGTTCTGCGCCGTGCAGCGCCCGGCGGATCATCCCTTGCGCCCGGCAGATTACAGGCCGCTGGATGCCTTCTGGCGCAAGCGCGGCTATGCTCCGCTGGAAAATGTCGCCGCACGTTTCTCCTGGAAGGACGTGGACCAGCCCACCGAGAGCTCAAAATCTCTGCAGTTCTGGATTCGGGACCTATAGTACCAGCCGGTTGGCTTGCGCTGGTCCCAGTCGCAGCGCCATGCTGCGGCTCATGAAGGCAACAGGAGACATTTGGATGAAAATCGCTACTTCTGCCTATCCGCTCGACTGGCTCGACAGCTGGGCGCAATACGAGGACAAGCTGGCCTCATGGGTGGCCGAGGCCGCTGGCAACGGGGCGGAGCTGTTGCTGTTTCCCGAATACGGCGCGATGGAGCTGTCGACGCTCGCAGGGGCCGAGACGGCCGCCGACCTGCAAGGCTCGATCCGCGCGGTTTCGGAACGGATGGAGGACGCCGCGGCGCTGCACCTCAAGCTCGCGGCCGAACATCGCGTGCATATTCTGGGCGCATCGGCGCCGGTGCTGGACGATGCCGGAAAGGTCGTGAACCGGGCGGAATTCTATACTCCGGCGGGCGGGCGTGACCATCAGGACAAGCAAATCATGACCCGATTCGAACGGGAGGACTGGGGAGTCGCTGGTGGCGGTCCATTGAAGGTCTTTGAAACCGCGTTGGGCAAGATCGGCGTGCTGATCTGTTATGATAGCGAATTCCCCCTGCTGGGACGGGCTTTGGCCGAAGTGGATGTGATTCTCGTGCCCTCCTGCACCGAGGCACTTGCGGGCTACTGGCGGGTGCGATTGGGGGCGATGTCACGGGCGCTGGAGTGCCAGTGCGTCACCGCGATGGCCTCTGTCGTGGGGGCCAACACCTGGTCTGAAGCGGTGGATGTGAACACCGGCATGGGTGGCATTTTCGGCCCGCCCGACAATGGCTTCCCCGGCACCGGTGTAATTGCCGAGGGCACCATGGACCAGCCCGGCTGGACCTATGGCGAGGCCGATCTGGCCGCCATCGCCCAGGTTCGGGCCGATGGCGGGGTTCTCAACCGCTTGCATTGGGACGAGCAGGTGCCACGCATCAAATCGGTCACAAAAGCGCTGTTATGCTGATTGAGGCCTTGAAATGCGGGGAAAATGCGCTCATTTAAGCGCACATCCCGCGTTCTGCGGGGTAACGCAACGATGGAGACAACATGGCCAAGGAAGATACGCTCGAATTTCCCGGTGTCGTGAAGGAACTCCTGCCTAATGCGACGTTTCGGGTCGAGCTGGAAAACGGCCATGAAATCATCGCACATACGGCAGGCAAGATGCGCAAGAACCGCATCCGTGTTCTGGCTGGCGACCGGGTCCAGGTGGAAATGACCCCCTATGACCTGACCAAGGGTCGGATCAACTATCGCTTCAAGTAAGTGTTCGATCTGCCAAAAGATGCAAAGCCCGGCCTCC
This sequence comes from Nocardioides marinus, assembly GCA_019801415.1. Lineage (GTDB taxonomy): Bacteria > Pseudomonadota > Alphaproteobacteria > Rhodobacterales > Rhodobacteraceae > Leisingera. The sequence goes on along the minus strand of JAHVJD010000012.1, from coordinate 5,683 downwards.
TGCCGGGCTTTTGTTATTTTCGGTGGTTGCTTCGCTGCGATCTCCCGTCTCGGCTGTCGTCAGCGGGGCTTGGTGGGGCGAAAGAGCGAGCCACTCTTTAAAGCGGACGGCATTCACCTTAAGACAGGCGTAAATCGGCAAAGGGGCTACGGAATGGCATTTATCCTGGGATCGGGCAGTCCGCGGCGGCTGCAACTTCTGGCACAGCTGGGGGTTCATCCCGATGCGGTCTCACCGCCTGACATCGATGAAACCCCGCTGGATGGGGAATTGCCGCGGGCCTATTGTGCCCGCGTGACCCGGGAAAAGACCCGCGCAGTCGCGGCCGGTGCGGATGATGTCGTGCTCTGTGCCGATACGACTGTGGCCCTTGGTCGCCGCATCCTGGGCAAGCCGCGCGATGCGGGGGAGGCCGCCGAGTTTCTGCTGGCCTTGTCCGGCCGACGCCACCGGGTCATCACGGCCGTTGCTGTGCGCCGGGGGGACCGGGTCTGGGCCAAGGACGTGGTCAGCCAGGTCAAGATGAAGCGCCTGTCAGACGACGAACTGAATGCCTATCTTGCCACTGGGGACTGGGAAGGCAAAGCGGGTGCCTATGCCATTCAGGGGCCCGCGGGGGCCTTCATCCCATGGATCAGCGGATCGTTCACCGGCATCGTGGGCTTGCCGCTGTCAGAAACCGCCAATCTTTTGCGCGCCGCTGGGCTGCCGCTGTATCAGGAGACTGCCGCATGAAGGGCCGTACCATTATCCTCGACCACATCCAGGACCGCGAAGCCGCGGCGTTGATGGTGGATGGCAAGCTGGAAGACTTCCTGGTCGAAAGCGACGCGCCCGCGCCCGGAACCATTTACCGCGCCCGCGCTGACCGGCCGGTCAAGGGGCAGGGTGGCATGTTCCTGACCACCCCGGACGGCCCGGCCTTCCTGCGCCAGGTCAAGGGCCTGTCGCCGGGTCAGATGATCCTGGTGCAGGTCACCGGCTACGCCGAGCCGGGCAAGGCCATCCCGGTGACGCAGAAGCTGCTGTTCAAAAGCCGCTATGCCATCGTGACGCCGGATGCGCCGGGGCTGAACATCTCGCGCAGCATCCGCGATGAGGGCGAGCGCGACCGCCTGCTGGAAATCGCCCATGAGGAAATGGCCGAATCCGCCTACGGGCTGATCCTGCGGTCCGCCTGCGCCGGTGCGCCCAGCGAGGAGATCGCGGAAGACATTGCCGCCATGCTCTCGATGGCCACGCAAGTGATGGACGATACCGGCGCCGAGACCGAGGTCCTGACCGAAGGGGATGGCCCGCATTTTCTTGCCTGGCGCGACTGGGTGGAGCCCGCCGATGTCGAGCGCGCGCCCGGAGGGTTTGAGCGGCTGGGCGTTCTGGACGCGCTGGAGACCGCGCGCAGCATCCGCGAGCCATTGCCGGGCGGCGCGTTCCTGTTCATCGAGCCGACCCGCGCATTGGTGGCGGTAGATGTGAACACGGGGTCGGACACCTCGATGGCGGCGGGGCTCAAGGCGAACATGTCCGCTGCCAAGGCGTTGCCGCGGGCCTTGCGCGTTCGGGGGCTGGGCGGTCAGATCGTGCTGGATCTGGCTCCCATGCCCAAGAAGGACCGTCGCAGCTTTGAGACGGCATTGCGCGCGGCCCTGCGTGCCGATCCGGAGGAAACAGTCCTGGTCGGCTGGACCAACCTTGGTCACTACGAGCTGCAACGCAAGCGCGGCCGTATTGCAGTGTCGGAGGTGCTGAAATGAGTTGCCCGATCTGCGGCGGCAAGACGGAGAAAGCCTACCGCCCGTTCTGTTCGCTTCGTTGCGCCGATATTGACCTCGGCAAATGGCTGAACGGGTCCTACGCGGTGCCGAGCCAGGATCCCGAAGATGTTGAAAAGGCTCTGGAAGAGGCTGATCGCCTCGGTGAGGTGCAAGAAAAATCCCCTGGAACGCGGCATTAGTGATTTTCTTTGAAAAAGCCTCTGGACACCGCCGCGTGCAGAGCATAGAAGGCCCACACCCAAGGCGAACAGCCTTCCCGTGCCCGGGTAGCTCAGGGGTAGAGCAGTGGATTGAAAATCCTCGTGTCGGTGGTTCGATTCCGCCCCCGGGCACCACTAAATAACTGAAATAGTTGATTTATTTGGTCCGTTGAGATCGTCAGATTTCACCCGTAAAAGTTACACACAGTTATACACTCCTCTGACGGGCTCGATTTGTCCCAAGATTCCAAAAACCGAATACTCAAGATCAAGCATCTCCGGAAAGGGCTGGCCATCGTGCTGACAGCCCGAAGCCCGTACTGGCTTATTCGTTTCAGAGACCCCCTGGCAGGGAAATACGTCCACCGGTCGTCCAAGGAGACATCACGGCTGGATGCGATTGAAGTGGCCTATGAGTTTGCCGACTCATACCGCAGCAAAGCCAACAGCGACCATGCTCAGAAGAAGGCCACCAGCTTCGAGCACTATGCCAAGAAGCTGATGGGCATTCAGAAAGGCAAGTCCAAGTGGTCGGACGGTGACAACAAGCTGCTGAACCGGTCCAAGGATGGCCTGATCTGCTATTTCGGTAAGTATGACGTCACGAAGATCACCACCGGCAAAGTCCGAGACTACCTAATTCATCTGGACGAGAACCGGCCAAAGCGGCTGGCAGAATCGACCAAGGCCAAACACACGATCATCATCCGCAAGGTCCTGACCCTGGCGGTGGAAGACGGCATTCTGAATGTGCTGCCGGTGATGCCGAAGCAGAAGACCGTGGACACCCCTCGGCATACCTTCACGGACGACGAGTACAAACGGTTCATGAAGGCTGCTGGCGAATGTGCCAAGCGTGGGGATGTCGTCCGTGGCGTCCAGATCACCGGCCACCATGCCAAGATGTTCCGTTTCGTCGTTCACACGTTCCTCCGGCCTACAGAGGGCGAGCTGTTCGGGCTGAAGCACAAGGACATTCAGATCAAAGGCGACCCACCGCACTTGGAGATGAACGTCCGTGGCGGCAAGACCGGTGGGCGCAGCAGCGTGACCATGCCGCTGGCTGTTCCCCTCTATCAGGGCACCCTGAACCCTTTCGATGAGAGCGGCCCAGATCGGAACGGCTATGTGTGGATGCCGGAATATTCCAACCGCAGGACGGCCATCAACACGGCCCGGCGTCTGTTCAACCATATCCTTGAAAAGGCCGAGCTGCTGGACGAGGACAGGAAGCTGTCTCCGTACTCCCTCCGGCACTATGCCATCCAAGCACGCCTCAGGGGCTCTCAGGGCAAGGTAAACCTTTATACCCTTGCAAAGAATGCTGGCACGTCGGTGGACCAGCTGGAGCGCTTCTACCTCAAAAATATGGCCCCGACGAAGGAGCTGATTGAGAACCTGTAAACCCGTGGGGACGACTGAGGAGGTGAGCCGGTTCAAGCTATAGCTGTCCTCCAAGTAAGATACCCCATTAGTTGAATTGAGCAGAGTTTTCAGTCGCCAATGGTGTGCCCAAAGCTTTACAAAGCTCCCTCCTGCCAATCAGCCCAAGAGTTCAAGAAATATGACAAAAGGTTCCACAAAACCTTTCGAAGATAACATCCACATGACTAGTTCGACTGAAATGGATTTTGTAACCGCAGTCGAAGGCGGCGCCCCCCTTCCCATCGCATTCAAGACCAGAGCGGCATTGGACGACTGGAGGAGAGAAAATGACCTAGATGCCCTACCTATCGGCAGGAGACGGAAAGCAATTGTTGTCAGCGGGCGAGTGAAACCCTGGGGGTATCCGGAAGGCTACAGCTATCAGCAGGTCTGGGTTGCCGCGAATTATCGGCGCTATAGGGATGCGGTGAAGTTTCGTTTGAAGACAACAGAGGGATCGATCAAAGATGTCCATCTCTACGATGGCGATCATGCGGTTAGCAAAACACGCTTGATGCAAGCTTGGCCTGAGGCCTGGGTAAACATGATCCTCGTAGAAAGCTCGGTAAACCAGTCAATCGGCGCAATGATGGAAAAAGACCCCCTCCTCATAGATGTTGATCAGGACAGAATAGACTTGAACGCCGAATGCATCCTAAAGGCGTTCCTTCGCAAAACTGGCCCCCTTACCAGATCAGATCTTGGACTATATCTCAGTGCTTGCCGCACACGCTTCATATCTTTTTCACAACGCCAAAGGCCGGTGCCGATCTCTTCGGCACCTGACGTTCTAGAAGAGTTTGCCATGTCGGAGCGTGCCGACCGGCTCTTTGTTAAAATTGCCGAAAGTGTGGGAGTCGAGCCAAACAGCGTGCTTGGTAAGAAACGCATGATGATTATCCGTTAGACGAGGGGTGTAGAGCTTTGCTTTGCAGCTTATCGCAAAGCCTTTCCGAATGTTGACCGCAAGTGTTGTCTGCGACCGTCGTTTCAGAGGACGCCGTTGGGGTAGCAAAGGAGACCCCAATGGCACTTGAGAAACAGTTCAAACTTGAAGCCGCCGAGAAGCCGAAGGCAAGCCAGCCGTCGAGCCAGCGCCGTCAGAAATTCATTGCCGCCATCGACAAGCAGCTCGCAGGCATGCCGGATGGTGATGCCAACACGATCAAAAGCACTTGGGTGTGGAAATCGGATCAGGGGGATTGGTTCATCTCTCCCCGCTACGGGAAAGCTCCCCTTGAGCTGGCCCCTGGCCTGAACGCCATCAAATGCACCGATGCCAAGGACGTGGCCGGGAACCTTCAGAAGTTGAAGACCCTCGCCAGCGAAGGCAAACTGGATGAGGTGCTGGAAGGTGCCGCCTCGGCCATCCGCAGCCGCTTCGGCAAGTGACATTTCAATTGGGATGTGTGACTTCATCAGGTACACGGTCGCGGTGTTGGTATCGGATTTAACATCCCGGATCTGCATCGTGCGCAGCGACTATCCCAAGGAAATCTTCTCAATGGCCGATATTGATATCATAACGTTCACTCCATCAGCAGTCATACGTTCGGCTCCCGGCAACCGTCTTGCCCGCAAGTGGTTGGAGGAAAACGGTGGCGCTGCGACCACCAAGAAAGCGATTTTCGAGGGCATGGGCCGGGTGGAAGGCCGCAGGGTTCATTTTGCCCTCGCAATCGGTTTGACAGAACAAGAAGTTCGGGACTTGCATCAACAAAAGAAAGTTGAGCTCCCCGGAGGGACAGCCTTCTATTGGTCCTACCTGGCATCGGATGACCCCAAGAAGCTGAGCAGCCAAATCGTAGAGGGGGTCGATGGATTGAACACCCAAGAACTCGATGACGTTCTAGGAGGCGTTGGCGAAAGTGTATTCATGGAAATCAGCCTCAGAGGATGATGGTCTTTGGCGGGCTGCAGAACCAGTTTGGCCGCAGGCCGAACTTTAAACTCAGCCCGCCCAGCCCAACCAGCCTGTAAGTTCTATGACACTTGCGAAGCACTTCACGAAGTGAAGCCATAGCCGATCTTTGGCCGATCGCTTGATCACTTCGTGATCAAGAACTGCGTTTGTATCTATCTGTTATTCTTGGATTTTGGACATACTTCTCCTATCCGTTGAGGAGAAGCCTGTGAGACCCGAAGGTCTGACAAACCATCCACATGGGGAGCCTGATCCGACTGGTCCGGTTTGATTGTTAGTGCATGACTGGCCTTTGGTCCATCGGGACGATGGTTTCTGGCGCAGGGGGCCGGTATCCCAAGGCGCTGTGGGGGCGCTTA
>JAHVJD010000011.1 GCA_019801415.1 Nocardioides marinus | reverse complement strand
GTCTGCTCAGTGATGCGCACTTCGCGGATCGCATCCACGCGCTGCATCCCCTGTCCGACAAGCACATCAACCTGCCGCAGCTTCTGAACTATTTCCTCAGGCTTGTGTCGCTTGTTCGCTATTCTCAGTCCTCCGTTTCCTAAACATAACGGTGGGCCAATTCAGATGGGGCACTCCACATGCCGTCGTAGAAGAACTCGGAACTGCGCGAGCTATCCACCAGGTACATGTCGCCCGGAGTCAGGAGCACGGTTTCATCGTTCTGGTGGATCCGGCACCGCCCCTTGTCCTGGATCAACAGGAACAGATGCTCGCCCGGGTCGGAACGGATCATCCGCCGGTCGCGAAAAACCCTTTGGGCGTCGAGGGATACGATCGCCGTCTCAAATCGTGACACGCGCATCGTCGAGACATCTCCGTCCACCTGCCCGCGCGCCGCGGCAACCGGTTCAACCGCAAACCGCCCGCAAACGGTTTCGATGTCGCGCGCAAAAGACTCGACGGCGCGGGGCCTCGGGTCTGCCCGGCACAGCGGTGCATTGGAGAGGCCTGCTGTGGACTGATACATGTGGGCGTCTTCTCCTCCGCGAGCCGCTTCAGACCAAAGGTTAGCCAGCTTTTCGCCCAACGGTAAAGGATTGCGCGTGGCCACAGCGCCGACCTCTGCATCACGCTGCCACCGGCTGCCGCCAGTTTCCGATCAAGGCTAGCGGCCTGTGCTGGCGTGGTTTCCCGGCCGCGGGGGGCATGCCGGTTGATACCACCGCCCCCAAGGCCACCGGCGGCTTCATGCCCGATCCTGGTCCGCTCGCGCCGCGGCTTGTTTCAAGCCCCCATTTGCGATAGGATTTATCATTGAAAATCAATGGAAAACGCAGAAGATTGGCGCCAACTTGCCCCAGACACCCACGATGAACGGTTTCGAGATCCGCCGGGCCAGCCCGTCCGATCCCGCCGCCGCGGCGCTGATCCGGCGGCACCTGTCGCAGATGGCGGCGCAATCGCCTGAAGACAGCTGCCACGCGCTGGACGCCAGCGGACTGGAAGGCCCGGATGTGCGGTTCTTCCTGCTCTACCGGGGCACCGAGGCAGTGGCCATGGGCGCGCTGAAACGGCTGGATGCCGCCAGTTTCGAGCTGAAGTCGATGCACACCGCCGCCGAGGCCCGCGGCAGCGGTGCCGGACGGGCGATGCTCACCCATCTTCTCGACCTTGCCCGCGCCGAAGGCGGCACCGACATCTATCTCGAGACCGGCTCCACCGCGGATTTCCTGCCCTCTCGCAGTCTCTACGGCTCGATGGGGTTTCGCGAATGCGCGGCTTTTGGCGACTATGCGCCTGATCCGTGGTCCGTGTTTATGCACCTCGACCTGCGCGGCACCGCTTGACCCCCGCAACGCGCATGGCATAACAGGCTGCAAGCGGTCCCTTAGCTCAACTGGATAGAGCAGCTGACTTCTAATCAGCAGGTTGAGGGTTCGAGTCCTTCAGGGATCGCCAGGCTCCATTCAACTGTCAGGACGTGTGCGCCCCGACCGCAGCCGGACGCATCAGTCCGCGGGTTTGGCTACGGGGTCTGTGCGGATCTGCCGGGCGGGAATGTCTTCAAGATCGCCCGGATAGAGATCCGCAAAACGGGTGGAGACCACAATGTCGCTCTGCTCGGTCTTGCAAAAGCTTTCCAGCCGGGCCACCTCGTTCGCTGCGGGGCCGATGACGGTGAAATCGAGCCGCCGATCAGTCCCGACGTTGCCGTACATCAGCGTTCCCGCATGCAGTGCGACGCCGAATCTGATCTCGCTCTGCCCGTTCTGCCGCCGCGCGCGGTTTTCGCCAGAGGTGCGCGCATGCGCCTCCCGCGCCGCGCAGAGGGCCGCGCGGCACATGTCCTCGGCCGGCCTCTGGCTGTCCTCAAACGGAAAAATTGCCAGCACGGCGTCGCCGATGAACTTCAGCACCTCGCCTCCGTGATCCAGCACCGCCCCCGCGGTGCAATCGAAGTAGGTGTTGAGCAGCGACAGGTAGTCATCCATGCTCAGGGTTTCTGCAAGCCGGGTCGACTGGCGCAGATCGGACAGCCAGATCACGCAGTCGATCTTCCTGCCGCTGCCGCGTTCGATCAGCCCCTGCAGCACCCGCCGACTCGAATGCGCGCCGAGATAGGTCTGCAGCAGGGTGCCCGTCAGCATGTGGCGCGATTTGCTTTTGATGACCATGCTGAGCACGGTGGACAGATTGAACAGATGCGCGATCTCCCGGTCGTGGAAGCCGCTGGTGCGGCGGGTCGCAAAGGATCCGAGCGCGCCCTCCATCCCCTGCGGCAGACCGTTCCACAGGCTGAGGTCGCGGCGCCCGAAATCACGGTAGAACACCAGGTAATCGGTCACATTGGACGCGCGCAGCTGATTCAGCAGAGGGTATTCCCCCGGGTCCGCCGCCTGGTTGAGACGGAAGCGCTGGTATCTGATCCCGTGCAGCGCGGCCTGGAAAAAGGGCGAGTTCCGGAACTCCGCCGAATCGAACTTGCTGCGCGGCTGCACCGTTTCCGTGACCCGGTCGGACTGGGAGTCCCAGGCGGTGTCAATCGCACCAAAAACCGGATGCAGGAACAGCCCGCCGGTGCTGATGCGGTGAACGGGCACGCCTCCGGCCAGCAGCCGTCGCCCCAGCCCTCCAAGAATGTCGCCGAAAGCGGCATCGCCCAGGCCCTCTTCGATCAGCCAATTGGCGATCCCGTCGAACAGCTGCGACGGGGCGCAGGCCGCAGGGGCCGGAATTTCCGCGGCACGGACCTGGTCCGTCGCCGGGGCGCCCGAAAAACCGTCAGCCACGGTACCAGCCGCGCTGGCGCGGCCGTTCCCCGTCCCGATGTGTCTTTCCGCGGCCATCGGCGCCCCCGCACCTATCCGGCAGTCGTGCTGCCTCATTCTTCGGTGGGCCGCAGCGTCCGTGCGCCGCGACCTCCGCAAGCCAGCCTATCATGCAAAGGGGGATTTGTCGCCTCGTGCCCTCTCCCCGCGCTTACCGCGCGTCGGGCCGCCGCCTGCCGCCGCGGGATGCGCCGGACGGCAGGGCAAGGACGAAACGAGTGCGGGCTCAGGCGGCCTGGTCCACCACCTGTTCCAAACCGGTGTCGACCAGCGCACCGTGCAGCACCTCGATCGCGCGGTCGGCGTCGTCGCGGGCCACCGCGAACTGGATATCGACGTTGCGCGGGGTCTGATGGGCGGCGATCACCTCGATGCCCGCGCGCTCCAGCGCCTGCAGGCCGCTGCTGAAGGCATGCAGCCCGGTCAGGTCGCGGCCGATGGCGGAGACAATCGCCATGCTGCGCACGCTGATGTCAGCCGAGGGATAGGTCTTTTCCAGCTCCGCCACCACGCGGCGCACCGATTTCAGCGGCGCCTCGACATAATGGGTGATGGTGTTCGCGTTCGAGGTCTTCGACACGATCCGCACGTTGAAGCGGCGCAGCGCCTCCAGCGCATTGGCGTCATAGCCCTTGACGCCGACCATGTCCTGCTCGAACAGCTCCAGCGCCACCACGTTGAGGCCGGTGACGATCTCCACCGCCGGGGTGTCCGCCGGGGCGTCATCGATCAGCGTGCCCGGATCATCCGGGTCAAAGGCATTGGTGACGCGCAGCGGGATATTCGCCTGGCGCAGGGTCTTGGCGGCATTCGGATGGATCGCCTCCATCCCCATGTTCGACAGCTGGTCGGCGACGTCATAGTTCGTGTGCCCCAGCTTGCGCACCGCCCCTTCGCCCACCAGGCCGGGATCGGCCGAGGACAGGTGGAATTCCTTGTGGATGATCGCCTCTTTCGCGCCGGTGAAATCCGCCAGCGACGAGAAGGTGACCTCGGAATAGCCACGGTCGTACTCCTGCATCAGCCCCTCGCGGCACTGGGCATAGCCGGTGACGATGGGCAGCTCGCGGGTCAGATCGACGCCGTCCATGGCACCGGCTATGCGCTCCTGCAGGGTGCAGTCGGTCTCGTCGCGCCAACCGGACAGGTCGACGAAACGCGCGTTCACGCCCTTGCGCTGCAGCAGCAGCGTGGTGACGAAGGCGGAATGCGCCTCGCCCAGGCCCGACAGCAGCTCGCGCACGATCTGCATATGCGCCGACAGGCGGAAATGCCCGTAGGAGCACAGGCGGCGCAGGTCGAACAGCACGCTGCGCGCGCCCTCGATGCGCTCGCGCACGAAATCCTCCGCCAGCGAACGGTCGGCGGCCTCGTCCAGCACCGCGTCATGCGCTTCGCACATGGCGGTGGCGACGCGGGTCAGCGCATCCAGCCAGGAATGGTCGTTGTCGTCGTTGTTGAACAGCGCAAAGACCCCCGGCTCGCCGGTTTTCTTGTGCTCCAGCAGCAGGTTGGTGATGCCGCCAAAGGCGGAGACTACTAAGATCCGGTGATACAGATCCTCCCCCTTGCGGTCGCCGATGATCAGAGTGCCGGTCAGTTCCGACAGGCGGCTCATCGAGGTGCCGCCGATCTTTTCGACAGTATGGTCAGGTAATGTCACGGGATGTGTCCCCCGGGCCTTGCCCGGGGCCTCCATTCAGGTTTCGAGCAGCGCGTAGGAGCCGTCTTCCCGGTGCACTTCCTTGCCCGTCACCGGGGGGTTGAACACGCAGGCCATGACCAGCTGCTCTTCGGCGCGCAGGATGTGGCGGTCGTGCTCGTTCAGCGCATACATGACGCCGGGGGTGATCTCGTGGGTCTCCCCGGTGGCCAGATCGGTGATCGAGCCCTTGCCCTGCATGCAATAGACGCTCTCGAAGTGGTTCTTGTACTCGAAGGTATGCTCCGAGCCGCTCTCCAGCGTGGTGATGTGGAAGGAAAAGCCCATACCGTCATCGGCCAGCAGCATCCGCACCGAGGTCCACTGGGCGTCGGACACCACGCGGGACTTTTCGTTTTCCACGATCTTGTTGAAATCTCTCACGATCATCGGTCTGTTACTCCGCTGCGATTTTCTTGCTCTGGTCGGCCAGCACCTCGCGGGCGGCCTCCATCAGGATGTCGAAGCCCTTGGTGAAGGTCTCTGCCGGGGTGGTGATCGGTGCCAGCACCTTGACCACCTGATCCTCGTTGCCCGAGGTCTCGATGATCAGCCCCTTCTGGAAGGCGCGGGCGCAGATCTCGCCCGCCAGCTCGCCAGAGCCGACATCAACGCCCTGCATCAGGCCGCGGCCCTTCAGCCGCGCGCCGGGAACCAGGGCGGCCAGGTCGGACAGGCGCGTGCGCACCAGGGCTTCCTTTTCGACCAGCTCGGCCTGGAAGGCGCCGTCGGCCCAGAACTTCTCGATCGCCACGCGGGCGGTGACAAAGGCATGGGTGTTGCCGCGGAAGGTGCCGTTGTGCTCGGCGGGGCCGAACACGTCGTGCTCCGGGCGCACCAGCATCAGCGCCATCGGCAGGCCGTAGCCCGACACCGATTTCGCCATCGTCACGATATCCGGGGTGACGCCCATCTCCTCGAACGAGAAGAAGGTGCCGGTGCGGCCGCAGCCCGCCTGGATGTCGTCGATGATCAGCAGCGCGCCGTGGTCGCGGGCCAGCTTGGCGATGCGCTGCACCCATTCGGCGCTGGCGGCGTTCAGGCCGCCCTCGCCCTGCACGGTCTCCAACAGGATCGCGGCCGGCGCATCGATACCGCTGGAAGCATCCGCCAGCATCGCCTCGAGGAAATCGGCCGTGTCGCAACCGCCGGCCATGTAGCCGTCGAACGGCATCCGGGTCACGCCGTTCAGCGTGGTGCCCGCGCCGCCGCGGTGATAGCCGTTGCCGGTCGCGGCCAGCGCGCCCAAGGTGACGCCGTGGAAGCCGTTGGTGAAAGCCACCACGTTGTTGCAGCCGGTCACCTTGCGCGCGGTCTTGATCGCCGCCTCGACAGCATTGGCGCCGGTCGGGCCGGTGAACATGACCTTGTGGTCCATGCCGCGCGGTTCCAGGATGTGGCGCTCGAAGGCCGCCAGGAAGTCGGCCTTGGTGTCGGTGTGCAGGTCCAGCCCGTGCGCCAGCCCGTCCCCGGAGATATGCTCGATCAGCGCGGCCTTCATGTCGGGGTCATTGTGGCCGTAGTTCAGCGAGGAGCACCCCGCCAGGAAGTCGATGTAGCTGCGCCCGTCGGCGTCGGTCATTTCCGAGCCTTGCGCAGAGGTGAACACCGTGTCGAAGCCGCGGCAATAGCTGCGGGCCTCGGATTCGCGGCGTTTGAAAACAGAGATTTCGGCTGACGTGTCAGTCGGCATTTCAGATCCTTTTGGGATTGGTGAAAAGAAGGTGGGAGAGCAGGCGCCGCCGCAGCCCTGAGGGCCGCAGGCAGCACGCCGGCAGTCAGGCCACGGCCGTTACGCCGCTTTGCGCATCCGCTCGCCCAGGTCGATCGTGACCATGTGTTCGGTGTTGTGAAGTTCGCGGAAGTGCTCCGCTTTCTTGAAATGGGCCTCCGAGTCGATCGCCGCCTCGTGGCCCTTGGCAAACTTGCGGAACAACGCCCAGGAGGCGTCGTTGTCGGCGGTGATGGTGGTCTGCATCCGCTTCACGTCGGCGCAGGCCTTGCGCTTGAGAAGCGCGTTCAGCATCTGCGTGCCCAGCCCCAGGCCACGGGCCTTCGGGGACACCGCGACCTGCCAGACAAACAGGGTTTCCGGGTCCTTGGGCACCAGGTAGGCGGAGATCCAGCCGACGATTTCCCCGTCCAGTTCAGCCACCACGCAGGTGTCGCTGAAATGGTCGCACTGCACCAGGTTGCAGTACATCGAGTTCTCATCAAGCGGTTTGCACGCACGCACCAGCTCCCAGATATCCGCGCCGTCTTCGGCCACGGGCGCCCTCAGGGCGGGTGCGGCTTTGCGGAACAACTCCAACGTCTTTGCCATTGGGCTATGAACCTCCAAATTGCTTTGGCTATCTAAGTAGCGAGCAATCTGAATGCTTTCAAGATCAAAGTAAAAAATATCCATAAATGGCAAAACAGGTGTGATATTTTCTTGTTTGCAAAATAAACTAAAGCATATACACATTAGATATTCAAACTACCGATATGGCGCGGCACATGTTGCCTTGCGCCCTGGCATCTGCCAATAAGACTCTCATGAACCGCGTGGACACCAGCCTGATCGCCCTCCGCCGCATCCTGCGTGCAACAGAACTGTTTGGCCGCGAGCTGGCGCAGTCTGTGAATCTGACCGCCGCGCAGTTCCGCGTGCTGCAGATCGTTGCCGATCGCGAGCACTGCACGGCCACCGTCATCTCGCAGCAGATGCGGATCACCCAGGCCACTGTCACCTCGGTGGTGGACAAGCTGGTGCGCAAGGAACTGGTCGTGCGGGAACGCTCGCAGACCGACCGGCGGCAGACCAACATCCTGATCACCGAGAAGGGCCGCCAGACCATCGCCGAGGCACCGGATCCGCTCCAGCAGAAGTTCGTGCGCAAGTTTTCCGCCCTGCCCGACTGGGAACAGGCCGGGCTGATCGCCGCGCTGGAACGGGTTGCCGCGATGCTCGACGCCGAGGAAATCGACGCGGCCCCCGTGCTCGACACCGGCGAAATCCGCGATCCGCACTGACGGTCCGCACTGCGGCCGCCCGCGCCCACCGCCGCGACCACGACCCTTGCCCGACTCACCCCTCCTGCGTCACAGTGGAGGGACCAGACCCATCTGGGCGCCCGGCCTGCCGTCGGCTGCGCCCGTCTCCGCCGGGTCAGGGCGCACAGCCCGGTCAGGCGGCCCCGTGCGACGGGTCTCCCAGGCGGCCCTGCGGGCGCTCCGGCAATCGGAGGATCCTGCCATGATCGCCTCACGCCTGAAACATCACCTCGAGGCCCGCGGCCTGCCGTTCGAAACGGTGCGCCACCCCTATACCGCCACCGCATCGGAATGCGCCGAGGCCGCGCATGTGCCCGGTGACCACCTGGCCAAGTCGGTGCTGATCCACATGGAGGAAGGCCCGATGCTGGCCGTGATTCCCGCCAGCCACAGCGTCGACCTCCGGGCTCTTCAGTCCCTGGTCAAACGCCGCCTCGGGCTCGCCCCCGAGCAGGAGCTGACCCAGGTCTTCGACGATTGCGACCCCGGCGCCGCACCCTGCGTCGGCGCCGCCTATCACGTGCCGACGGTGATCGACGACAGCCTGACCGGGCTGGACACCGTCTGGTTCGAGGCCGGTGACCACAAGACACTGGTGGAAATGAAAGGCAATGATTTCGACCGGCTGATGAAGGACGCCCGCCACGGCTCCTTCAGCACCCTGCACTGACCGGTTGCCGGTGACGGCCCTCGACGGGCCGTCCGCATCTGCGTCAGAAGTCGAACAGATCCTCGAGGAAGTTCTTCTTTTTCTTCCTGTAGGGTTTGCCGCCAAACCGCGGGTCGTAGTCGCCGCCGCGGTCATCATAGCGGTGCGGCTGCGGCGGGACGGCCTGCACCGGCTGGGTGGAGCGTTCGATGATCTTGTCCAGCTCGCCCCGGTCCAGCCAGACCCCGCGGCACTTTGGGCAGTAGTCGATCTCGACCCCTGCGCGGTCCGCCATCACCAGTTCGCTGCCATCAACAGGACATTGCATCTGCACCTCCATTCGCGTTTCCACTCTCTCCTGCTGTTACAGGTGGGTAGGCGCGGGGGGCATCACAAGGCAGGCCGCCAAGCGCATCCGGATAACCGGCGGAAATCCCCCATTTTGCCCCCCCCTGAGGCCGGATGAGACCAGACGCCGCCCGGATCACACCGCCGGATCACACGTCAGTCGTCAGCGCACCACATGAACCGCGCAGGACGCGTGCCGCACCACGTGACCCGAGGTCGATCCCCACAGGAAATCCTGCATCGAGGGGCGATGCGAAGCGAGGATGATCAGGTCTGGGCCGTTCTGTTCCGCCCAGTCCAGAATGGTGCGGCCGGAGTGCCCCTCAATCAGCTCACCCCGTGCATTGGGGAGGGTCTGCGCCAGCCCGTCCAGCTCTGCCTTCAGCGCCTTGCGCGTGTCCTTCATGAAATCGGCGGGGATGTAGGATATCGCATAGCTCGGCACTTGCTCGATCACATGCAGCAACGTCACCCTCGCACCCGGGGCCGACAGCAGCCGCGCCACCTTCAGCGGGCCGGTCACATCGCGTTCGGGGTCAAAGGAAATAGGGACGAGAATGTTGTGATACATGGCTGACCTCCTTGGGGTTTTGCCCGGGCTACGGTGACGTCACCAAACCTACGCGAGGCAGGAACCAGAAGTTCCCCCGGCCCCTGCCGCGCCTTGGCCAAACGCCCGGTCCGCCCCTTCACAGCACCCGTTAGCCGTCGCCGAAAACCTCGGCGACGTCATACATCACCGGCTCGAAACTGCGGCACAACTCGTTGATCTTGCGGTTGCGCGCGCGCATCTCGGGGCTGCGCAACATCGCCATGAAATCCTCGCGGCGACGCCACTGCGAGTAGTTCGCGATGCGGGTCTGCGCGTCATTGACGTGCAGGCCGGCGGCAATGAACCCGGGCTGCTTCGAGATGAATTCCGCATAGGCATCCTCCAGTGCTTCCAGCAGGTCCTGACAGGTGCCGGGCGTCATCTCGAATGTGGTGATAACGGTCTGAATATCAGCGGTTTTGGCGATTTGCGGCATTGGCTCCTCCGGTGACTCCCTTCCAGCCTACGCCCGATTGCGCGAAAAGCGCACGATTTTTTACGCCAAGACTCCCAAAAGGTGATTTATGGAAAAATCAAATCAACCTATGATTTATTCATGCGGCGCAGATCCGACCCTTCGACACACCGCAGCGGGTGCGCAGCCTGCCGCCTCGCCCGTGGCGCCGCAGCGGCGCTGATGCTGGCGCCTCCCGTCGCGGCAGGCGCCTGGCTGGAGCCGGTCGGAGCGGGTTTCACCTCGGCCAGCGCGACCTTCCGGACCCGGCAGGCGGACCCCGAACCGGAGTTGAGCTTTTACGGCGCCTATGGCCTCACGCCCGGGGTGACGCTGGGCGTGGACCTGAACAGCAACCGCGCCCTGTCCGGTCACGCGGTGCTCTTTGCGCGGCTGCCACTGCACCAGGGCCCCACGCACCGCGTGGCCGCCGAGCTTGGCCTTGGCGGCAACCGGGTGGAGGGCCGCTGGCACATGATGCAGAAAGCAACGCTGTCCTATGGTCGCGGCTTTCAGACCGGCGCGGGGCACAGCGGCTGGATCGCAGTGGATGCCAGCTATGAGCTGCGCAACAGCAGGACGCAGCCTATATGGAAACTGGATGGGACCCTCGGGCTGAACACCGGCGCAGCCTTCGCGCCGATGATCCAGCTGGAAACCGCCTGGCCGCAAGGGGGCCAGCCCAGCTACACCTTGACCCCGTCGCTGCGCTACCAGCTGCCCGAACGCCGCGAACTGCTGATCGGACTGGCCCTTGGCCACGAGAAGCGCAGCAGTTTCGGTCTGAAACTGGGGCTGTGGCAGAAATTCTGAGCCAGCCACCTCGCGACACCGGATCAGCTGTCCATGCGCAGCGTGACCTGCACCTCGCCGCGCACCGCCTCGGGCCAGCGCAACACGATCTGATCCCGCCCGGCCCCCTGCTCGACATCCGCATAGGGAGCGAGATAGCGGATGCTGTTGCTGGCACTGCGCAGGGCGCGCTGCGGCATCACGCTGTCGACATAGCGGGCATACCCCTGGAACGGCAGCTCAGCCGCCGTCTGCACCGTCCAGCTGGACGCGGCCGAGGACTGGTCATGCAGCACCCGCAGCGGATTGGCCGATTGCACGGTGACGTTGTGGTACATGTTGCCGGTGAACAGCACGTTCTTGGCCCGCCCGTGATTGAGGTCGGAAAAGCTGGTATCGACCCGCTCGGCCCGGTCGATGTTGCCGTTGACGGAGCGGAACTTGTTGCCGGTGACCGATACGCCGTTGAGGTAATGCCCACTGCCGTAGGGTTTCACCACGATATAGCTGAACCAGGGCGCCACATCGCCGGACAGGAACACATTGGCGTTGATCGACAGCGCGCTGAAGGAAAACCCGCCGGTGAAATCCGGCGAGGGATCGCGCTCGTTGGTCCATTCGATGAAGCAGTTGTCGATGTAGTTGTCGGACACGGTGGAGGTGCAGTTGTTCGAGGTCAGCACCAGCCCGGCCGTGCGCACCCCGTTGGGCACGCTGTCGCCCTGAAAGAAATGGTTGCCGGTCACCGTGTTGTTGCCGCCCGCCAGCACCGCGAAATGGCGGAACCGCGTGGCGCGGTTGCTGCGCAGCTTGGCGTCGTTGTTGTTGACGTTGAGACCGATGCTGACACGATCCGGCACGTCCAGCGGATCCTCGTGCGACAGGAACTGGCAATTGTCCACCAGGAGCCCCTGGCAGCCAGTCCCGATCGAGGTGATGCCGCGGTCCTTGGGGCGCGAGATGAAGCAGCTGTCGATGGAAAACACCGAGCCCGAAGGCGCCAGCCGCAGGGCGCTGCAACGGCCGTTGCACTGGAACTCGATGCCCTCGACGCAGAACTTGCTGAGCGAGCTGAAGCCGCTGAAATCCACCAGGTACTTGAAATCCCGGAAGGTGAAGACCTGGATGCCCTCGGCATCGTAAAGCGGCGCGTTCAACGTCAGCTCGCCCGCGCCGACGTTGCGCGATTTCACATAGATCTCGCGGCCCACGCCCGCACCCTCGACCAGCGCGCCGACGGGGATGTTGGCGACATTGGCGACATTGGTCAGCTTGCGCGAATCCGCGGCGCTGCTGTAGGTCGCCTGCGAGGTCACCACGTCGGTGTCCCAGGCGGTGCTGTCGGCGGCCTCCAGCTGGCCGTTGCGGATCAGGCGGCGGGTGGCATAGGAGCTCTTGTTGGGCACCGCCGCCGCCATGTCCAGCGGCGCGGTGATGCTGATCTTGCGCCCCTTCAGGTCCAGCGATTCATGGTCGACATTGTTGATCAACGCCTGAAACGCCTTTTTGAACCCCAGCTCCTCGTCGCCGAAGGCCGCCGCATAGCTGGGAAAATCGAAGTTCTTGGTCATCAGCAGCATCTTGTCGTCGGGCATCGACACCGTGCCCTCGAAGCGTATCGGATTGTTCAGCGACACGGTGTCGGCCAGGTGGAATTCCCCGGCGGGCACCAGGATGCTGCGGCCATCGGCAGCGGCATCGGCGGCCTCGAAGGCCTCGGTGCAGTCGGTGCTGCCGTTGCCGACGGCGCCGTAGTCGGTGACATCCACCAGGCTCAGCATTTTGCGCAGGAAGACATGGGTTGCGTCGGTGATCTCGATATCGTCGATCCGCACCACGCCGCCATTTGCGCCGATCAGGTCGAGGCCGAAATGCCCGTAGGCCGCCAGCCGCCCCCAGGGCATCTGCACGCCGCTGCGGTAGCCGCTGCCGACCAGCGCGGTGATCTCGACCACGTCCCCATAGGTTTGCAACGCCGCCTCCGAGGCGGTCTGCGGTGCCCCCGGAATGTTGCTGCCAGTGGCATAGGCCGCGTAGCCCGCGATGCGCACCGTTGGCAGGGCGCCGCTGACCGCCTTGATGCGCACCTTGATCTGCAGGTAGCAGCCCGGCTCCAGCGGTGTCTGCCCCATGAAGCGCAGCTTCTGGGTGTTGGCCGTCTTCTGCAATTCCAGACAGCTGCCGAAATCGGCATCGGCCGCCACCAGCACGGCATTAGCCGCACCATCATAGGTGTCGGAGCCGGGGGTGCCGTCGCCGCTGGACCACACATCCAACCCCTCTGCAAATGCGGGGGGCATCAGCTGCACGCCATCGGTAATCGCCTTATTCATGGAAAACCCTTTCCTGCTACGCCTGTCGCGTTCGGGGATCAGGTTTTACCCAAGCGGCCTTAAGATCCGGCAAGAATAGCGTACGCTGCCCGCCTCAGGACAGGGGATGGCGCGCCGGGAACTCGCACCCAACCGCATGAAATCAAATGAAGATTACAGGATTAACCCTTTGCCAACCCGCCTGTTGCGGCTGCGGTTGCGCTGGCAATGGAGAGAGCCGGTACCAAAAAACACTCGTAACGGAACAAACGGCCTGCACGCCCGGCTCTCCCATGCCGTGGGAGTCAAGCTAGGCGCACATTACGCTACGTCAACAAAGTTTTTTCGCCGCCCCCGCGTGAAGCCATCATAAATTCGCGCCGCGAACAGGAGGAGGAATGACAAAAGGGGCACGGTCGCCCGCGCCCCCTGAAGCGATTTCATTTCCGATGACTGGCGGATCAGGCCAGCTCGCCGGCCAGCGCCTTGTCGATCAGAGCGATGGTGTCCTCGACGCCGTAGAGCGCAATGAACCCGCCAAAGCGCGGACCCTGGCTGGCCCCCAGCAGCACCTCGTAGATCGCCGAGAACCACGCACGCAGCGGCTCGAACCCGTGGATCTTGCCGATCGCGAAGACCACCGACTGCAGGAACTCCTCGTCCGCGAAGTTGGCCTCGGGCAGCGGATCGTCGTTGCCGACGATCTCGTTCTTCCTGGCGATCGCAGCCAGTGCGGCCTCGGGCGATTTCAGCGCGTCGGCCAGATCGGACAGCGCCGCACGCTCCTGATCGGTGGGCAGGCGGTAGGTCTTGGCCGGTTTCACGAAGTCGTTGAAATAGGCCACCGCAAAGCCCGCCGCCTGATCCATGCCCGGATGGGTCTCCGGGGTGGCGTCGGGGGCGTATTTGTTGATGAAACCCCACATGGTCGCCTTGTCCTCAGCGCTGGAGGCAGAGGCGAGGTTCAGCAGCATCGAGAACGGCACCACCATGTCAGACTGCGGAACGTCGCCGCCGTGGATGTGCCAGACCGGGTTGTTCAGCTGCGCCTTCAGATCCTGGGTGTGATAGGCCCGCAGCTGCTGGTGGTATTCATCCACCGCCTTGGGGATCACGTCGAAGTGCATCCGCTTGGCGGTCTTTGGTTTCTGGTACATGAAATACGCCAGCGACTCGGTCGAGGCATAGGTCAGCCATTCGTCGATCGAGATGCCGTTGCCGGAGGTCTTGGAAATCTTCTGGCCATTGGCATCGAGGAACAGCTCATAGGTGAAATGCTCCGGCGGACGGTGGCCCAGCACCCGGCAGATACCGTCATAGATCGGCGTGTTGGTGGAGTGGTCCTTGCCGTACATCTCGAAGTCGACGCCCAGCGCCGCCCAGCGCGCGCCGAAGTCCGGCTTCCACTGCAGCTTCACGTTGCCGCCGGTGACCGGCAGGGTCCATTCCTTGCCGTCCTCGTCGTCGAAGGTGACGGTGTAGGTCTCGGCGCAGACCTTCTTCATCGGCACGTAGAGCACGCGGCCGGTTTCCGGATGGATCGGCAGGAAGATCGAATAGGTCTGCCGCCGCTCCTCGCGCAGGGACTTCAGCATGATCGCCATGACCTCGTCGTATTTCTCGACGGCGCGCTTGAGGATCTCGTCGAACTGGCCGGATTCATAGAACTCCTTGGCCGAGTAGAACTCGTACTCGAACCCGAAGGTATCGAGGAAGCGGCGCAGCATGGCGTTGTTGTGGTGGCCGAAGCTTTCGTATTCGCCAAAGGGGTCGGGCACCGCGGTCAGCGGCTTTTGCAGATGCTCTTGCAGCGCTTCGGGGTTGGGCACGTTGCCCGGCACCTTGCGCATGCCATCGAGGTCATCGGAAAAGCAGATCAGTTTGGTCGGGATGTCCGAGATGGTCTCGAACGCCTTCTTGATCATGGTGGTGCGGGCCACCTCGCCAAAGGTGCCGATATGGGGCAGACCAGAGGGACCATAGCCGGTTTCGAACAGCACATAGCCCTTCTCCGGCGCGCCCTTGGCATAACGTTTGAGAACCCGGCGGGCTTCTTCAAACGGCCAGGCTTTGCTCTTGAGAGCTTCTTCGCGCAGATCAGACATGATGTTCTCCAACGGCGTCTGTTGTTTCGGGATCACCGGCAGGCGCAGGGGCGCGGACCGGCATGCCTCTCTATTGTGCTGATGCAGCACGAGTCAACATCACAAGCCCGGTGCCCGCTTGGTTTCACGGCGCGGCCCGACGCGGCATCGGCCGAAAAATGCCGCACTGCCGCAGCGGGTTATTGAACCGGGCGTCGGGGCCACCTATCCTGCGCAAAACCCGATTTGAACAAGCAAGGATTTCATCCATGAGTGAGCAAACCCCGCACCCGATGTCCCCGCAGGACTGCCTGGTGGCGCTGATGGTGGCGGTGTCTGCCTCGGATGAGAACATCCGCACCGCGGAACTGGTCAAGATCCAGTCGGCGGTCAACATGCTGCCGGTCTTCGCCGATTACGACATCGACCGGGTGGCGCGGATCTCGCAGACGGTGCTGGATCTGTTCGAACAGGAAGACGGGCTGGAGGCGCTGTTCGGCCTCATTCGCGGCGACCTGCCGGAGCGGCTGTTCGAAACCGCCTATGCGCTGGCCTGCGACGTGGCCGCCGCCGACGGCATCCTGGGCGAGACCGAACTGCAGTTCCTGGCCGAGGTGCGTTACGAGCTGAACATCGACCGGCTGCACGCCGCCGCGATCGAACGCGGCGCACGCGCCCGCCACACGGTCTGACCAACCGCCAGTCCGTTTCGCGACGTCACTCGCGACGTCAGGAGGCCGCGACGTCAGAAGGCATGGGGCGCGGCGCCCCATCCGGCGGCTGCCCCGATGTAACGGGCTGAAAAAATCATCAGGTCAGGGGCGCGCAGATCAGCTGCCGTAGACGGCGCCCCAGCGCTCGATCAGCTGTTGCTGTAGCGCCTTGGCGCGGCGGTTCCATCCCTTCGCGCCCCGCGGTCGCTCGCGTTGGGCGCGCGGAATGCTGGCCCGGGTGGCCTCGTCGGCGCTGAAGATCGCAAAAGCGAGTTCCGTTCCGTCTGACGCCGTCATGAAACCACCGAGACCGGAAACGAAGTTGAGGGTGCCGGTCTTGGCCGCCACCTTGATCGGGTGATCCTTGATCGGACGGCCCTTGGCATCGCGCAGATCGAAGGGTTTCAGCAGCGGCTTCAACTGCCCGCTCCGGTCCGCCGCGATCAACGCCGACAGCAGCCCAAGCGGCGTCATCCGGGACTCCTCGCCAAGGCCCGAGTGGTCGACTAGCCTGATGCCCGGCATGTCGTATCTGGCGGTGGCCCAATGGCTCATCTCCGTCGCAGACTCCTTCAGCGAGCTGGGACGACCGCTGCGGGCCGCGGTTGCCGACATGCCGATCATTTCCGCCATCAGGTTGTTGGAATACTTCAGCATCGCCTTCAGCATTTCTGCCATTGGCGGGCTCTGGTGCTGCGCCAGCAGCTGGGCCGCGGGCAGCGTGCGGATCTGCCGCGCCGCGCCCAGCTGGATGCCATGCGCCCCGGCAAGCGTCCGGAACACATCCCCCGCATAGGCCCCCGGATTGCGGACCGGCAGCCAGCGCGACCCGCCCTTGCCCAGCGCCTTGGAGGCGACGGTCCAATTGTCAGTGCCGGATTGTTCCGCGTAGGTGTAGACCGGCGTGGACCGCGTGGCGATCCGCATCCGCGCCATGCTGACCTCGGGGCGGTGCTTCTCGGTGCGGGCATCCATCGTGGTCGCCCAGCCCCCGCCCGCGGCGCGTTTCCATTCGAAATGCACCCGGTTGAAATTCAGCGCGATACCGGACACCGCCGGCGAATAGCCGAGGTGGTCGGGCTGTCCCGGATCAATGGTGCGGATGGTCGGCAATGCCGCATCCCAGACCAGGAAATCGCCGCGCACCGAGCGCACCCCCGCGGCCTTCAGCGCCGCGGCCAGCTGCGCCAGATCATCGGTGTCCAGCATCGGGTCGCCACCTCCCGCGAGGATCAGATCGCCAAGAACCACGCCGTTCGAGACCCCGCCGGTGGCCAGGATGTGGGTCTCGAACCGGTGACTGCCCCCCAATGTCTCCAGCGCGTAGAGCGCGGTGATCACCTTGGCGACGCTGGCCGGAGGCAAGGCCTGGCCCGCGCCATGGGACTCCAACAGCCGTCCGGTGTTCACATCCGCCACGGCGCAGACGACCTCACCCGGCAGATCGGCCTGCGCCAGCAGCGCCTTCAGCCCCTCGGCCCCCGGTGCGAATATGCTGTTGCGCCGCGAAACCGGCCGCAAGGAAACCGTGGGCGCATTGGCCAGCGCGGCCGAGCCCGCCATGGCGGCGAGCCCCGAAAGTAGGAATGTCCGGCGAGACGTCATCTTGGTCTGTTTCACGGTCGGGGGCTGCTCATGTCGTTTTTGCGTTCTGCCACAGGCCGCTGCAGAAATCAGGGCTTCTGTCCCATGAGAGTTCCTGCTACCGCTTGCGCCTATGTTTCAGGCAGTGATCCTCATGTTTGTGGCCATGTCAATGATCCCGGCCGGGGATCTGTGCGGGAAGTTGCTGACCGGCAGCGGCCTGGCCACACCCGCCTTTGTCGCCTGGTCGCGATTTTCCATCGGCGCGCTGCTGATCCTGCCCTTCGTGCCGCGCCGGGCCTATGCGCTGTTGCGCGACTGGCGCCTGTGGCTGCGTGCCGCCCTGCTGACCGGGGGCATCTTTTCGATCCAGATGGCGCTGTCGACCGAGCCTTTGGCCAATGTCTTTGCCGCCTTCTTCATCGGTCCGGTGGTGAGCTACGTTCTGTCCGTGCTGCTGCTGCGCGAACCGGCGACGATGACGCGCAACGCGTTGATGGCGGTTGGCTTCATCGGCGTTCTGCTGGTGGTGCGTCCGGGCTTTGGCGGCTCGCTCAACCTGTTGTGGGCGGTGCTGGCGGGCTGTTTCTACGGTGCGTTCCTGACCAGTTCGCGCTGGCTGGCCGGGCTCGGCAGCGCGCTGGAGCTGAGCCTGACGCAATTGGCGCTGAGCGCGCTGCTGCTGCTGCCGCTGGGGCTGACCAGCCTGCCGGAGTTCTCCGCCTCCACCGCGGCGCTGACGGTGGGGAGCGCGGCGTTTTCGATGCTGGGCAACCTGCTGCTGCTCCATGTCTATGCGCGGGTGCAGGCGGTGAAACTGGCGCCGATGGTCTATTTTCAGCTGGTCGCCGCGGTGGGTCTGGGCTGGATGGTGTTCAACCAGCTGCCCGACGCCTGGACCTGGGCCGGGCTGGCGGTGGTGCTGTCGGCCGGGCTGGGCTCAGCCCTGCTGCGCCGCTGACCACGCGCCGCGGGCGCGCAGCTGGGTGGAGCTGACATCCACCATCGGCACGTTCACGAAACACCACGCGGGGCTGGTGGCCTGCGCCAGCAAATGGCTTTGGCCGCCCTTCAGCATCGCATGGCGGTAGATCCGGGCCGCCGGTGACAGCCGCGCGGCGATCCGGTCCCCGGGGCGCGCCAGCACCCCGACGGGCACCGTGTCGAGGATCTGCCGCCAATCCTTCCAGTGATGGAAATGCACCAGGTTGTCCGCCCCCATCAGCCAGACAAAGCGCACACCGGGATGGCGGCGACGCAGATGGCGCAGGGTCTGGGCGGTATAGCGCGTGCCAAGATCCGCCTCGATGCCGCTGATATGGATGCGCGGATGCTGCATCAGCGCCCGGCTGGCCGCGATCCGCCGCGCCAGCGATGCCGGCTGACGGCGTTTCAGCGGATTGCCGGGCGAGACCAGCCAGAACAGGTGGTCCAGCCCGAAGCGCCTCAGCGCCGCGTGGGAAATCGCGGCATGGCCGTGATGGGGCGGATCGAATGACCCTCCCAACAGCCCGACGCTCTGGCCCGGTTGGATATGCGGCAACTTGCAAATCATCGCCGCCTTGATGCGCATAGTTTGCAGGGGAGATCAATCACATGCCCGCCTGCCCCGCGGACCAGCCCCGAAGGACACTGGCCGCTGCACCGAACGGCGCACGGGTCGCCGGCGCTGCCAGGGCAGGCACCACGGTGCCCGAGGCGGCGGCGCAGCGCGGTCGAGGCCGCCGCTTCCCGCATTGCCCCGCCGCCGCCCATCCGCTATCACTCCCGCCAGCGAATTTCCCCCTTAACGGAGCGATCACATGGCTTCCTACCAGTACGTCTACCACATGCAGGGGGTCTCCAAGACCTACCCCGGTGGCAAGAAATGCTTTGAAAACATTCACCTGTCCTTCCTGCCCGGCGTGAAGATCGGTGTCGTCGGCGTCAACGGCGCCGGTAAGTCGACCCTGATGAAGATCATGGCCGGTCTCGACAAGGACTACACCGGCGAGGCCTGGGCCGCCGAGGGCGCCAAGGTCGGCTACCTGCCGCAGGAGCCGCAGCTGGATGAAAACCTGACCGTGCGCGAAAACGTCATGCTGGGGGTGCAGGCCAAGAAGGACATCCTCGACCGCTACAACGAGCTGGCGATGAACTACTCGGACGAGACCGCCGAGGAGATGGCCAAGCTGCAGGACGAGATCGACGCCCAGAACCTGTGGGACCTGGACAGCCAGGTGGACGTGTCGATGGAAGCGCTGCGCTGCCCGCCGGATGATGCGATGCCCGCCAACCTGTCGGGTGGTGAGCGCCGCCGCGTGGCGCTGTGCAAACTGCTGCTCGAAGCGCCCGACATGCTGCTGCTCGACGAACCGACCAACCACCTCGATGCGGAAACCATCGCCTGGCTGCAGCAGCACCTGATCGACTACAAGGGCACCATCCTCTGTGTCACCCACGACCGTTACTTCCTGGATGACATCACCGGCTGGATCCTCGAGCTCGACCGCGGCCGCGGCATCCCCTACGAGGGCAACTACTCCAGCTGGCTGGAGCAGAAGGCCAAGCGGCTGGAGCAGGAAGCCCGCGAGGACAAGGCCAAACAGAAGACGCTGGAACGCGAGCTGGAGTGGATGCGCCAGGGCCAGAAAGCCCGCCAGGCGAAATCCAAGGCCCGTATCCAGGCCTACAACGAGCTGGCCAGCCAGTCCGAGCGCGAAAAGGTCGGCCGCGCTCAGATCGTGATCCCGAACGGCCCGCGCCTCGGCTCCAAGGTGATCGAGGTGAACGGCCTGTCCAAGCACTATGGCGACAAGCAGCTGATCGAGAACCTGTCCTTCTCGCTGCCGCCGGGCGGCATCGTGGGCGTGATCGGCCCCAACGGCGCCGGTAAATCGACCCTGTTCAAGATGCTGACCGGCCAGGAGCAGCCCGACGAGGGCACTGTTGAGTACGGCGACACCGTGAAGCTGTCCTATGTCGACCAGTCGCGTGACGATCTGAACGACAATGACACTGTGTGGGAGGCGATCTCCGGCGGTGCCGAGATCATCGAACTGGGTGACGCGCAGGTCAACTCCCGCGCCTATTGCTCGTCCTTCAACTTCAAGGGCGGCGACCAGCAGAAGAAGCTGTCGCTGCTGTCCGGCGGTGAGCGCAACCGCGTCCACATGGCGCGGCTGCTGAAGGAAGGCGGCAACGTGCTGCTGCTCGACGAACCGACCAACGACCTCGACGTGGAGACCCTGCGCGCACTGGAAGACGCGCTGGTCGATTTCGCTGGCTGCGCCGTGGTGATCTCGCACGACCGCTTCTTCCTCGACCGGATCTGTACCCACATCCTGGCCTTCGAGGGCGATGCCCATGTCGAATGGTTCGAGGGCAACTTCGAGGACTATGAGGAGGACAAGAAGCGCCGCCTCGGTCCCGACGCACTGGAGCCCAAGCGTCTGAAGCACAAGAAATTCGTGCGCTGACCCAAGCCTGTCGATGCGGCCCCTCGCGGGCCGCATCTTTCTTTGCGGCTTCCCTTTTTGTTCACGCAACCGGGGGCACCAGCCTCTGACGGTTTTTTGGGCAGGGGGCGGGCATCCGCCGACCGCGGGTCGACCGGACAGCGACACAATTCACAAAATAAACCAAATTTGAACCAAATCTCGCGCAAGATTTCCTTGAGATCACTACCGGACGCCGGGTTATGCTGACCCGGCCAGTGCAGTGAACAGGAGGCATCATGGCTTGGGCAGGCATCATCATCGGAATGGTCGCGGGGATCTTCGCCACGGTTCTCGGCTATACCGCTGCCGGGATGCCCTTGTGGCTGAGCCTGCTGATGTATCCGGCGACCGGCACGGTCATGACCCTGCTCGTGATTGCTGTGCTGCTGCTGCGGAACACACCCGGCGGGCCGACCCCGCGCCGCTTTGCTTCCCACGGTGAAATCGCCCCGGCCTGACCTGCCATATCGCGATCTGTCGCGCCTGCTTCGGTGATTGTTATCGCCGCCCGGCAGTCCCTGGCCTGTATCTGCAATTACCCCGCCTGACCTGTGGAGCGCCAAACCGTCCGGCGATCCTTGGAATCCCACGTTGGGGCGTTACCCCCGGAACCACGCCAGAATCTGCCCCTGCCGCAGCGCCCCGGACTGGCGCTTCTGCTCCTTGCCCCGTGCATAGGCAACCAAGGTGGGAATGCCGCGCACCCGGTAACGGGCACCGGTGGACTGGTGATCCTGCGTGTTCAGCTTGACCAGCCGGGCCTGGCCCGCCAGCGTCTTTGCCGCCTTGGCAAATTCAGGCGCCATCGCGCGACAGGGGCCACACCAGGGTGCCCAGAAATCCACCAGCAAGGGCAGCTCGTCGTGGCGGATCGCCTTCTGCAGCACGGCCGGGTCCACGTCCACCGGTCCGCGCGGCAACAGCGCCGCGCCACAAGTGCCGCACTTGGCCGCGGCGGCGGGTTTGTCCGCGGGCAGGCGATTCAATTGCGCGCAGCTCAGGCAGGTCAGCGTCTTGGCGCCCATGGCAGCTCCTCCGTCGGTCATCTGCCGCAGACATACGCCCCCACGGCCGCCCCCGAAAGGGGCTTTGCCACGGGCAACCGGCAGTCACGGCGCGGGTGGCAGAGAGGCATCAGGTTTGCAGCCGGCTCGGAGAGGGGTGGTTGACCCATGTCGTCCGGCACCGGAAGATACCCGCCACAGGCAACAAAAGATCTGGACCCTCACCATGCTTTCTCGCCGCGACTTGCTGACCACCGCCGCTGCCGCC
This sequence comes from Nocardioides marinus, assembly GCA_019801415.1. GTDB lineage: Bacteria > Pseudomonadota > Alphaproteobacteria > Rhodobacterales > Rhodobacteraceae > Leisingera. The sequence goes on along the minus strand of JAHVJD010000011.1, from coordinate 70,070 downwards.
ACCGCGCTGCTTCCCCTGCCCGCGCTTGCCCGCACCCGCGACCCGGAGCCATTCGACCCTGTGCCGCAGGAGGTGCGGATCAAGAAGCAGTTCGAACCGGGCCAGATCCTGGTCCTGCCCCGCTCCTACTACCTGTATTTCGTGACCGCTCCGCGCAAGGCGATCCGCTATGGCGTCGGCGTCGGCAAGGCCGGGCTGGAATTCACCGGCCAGGCGGTCATCGAGCGCAAGCGCGAATGGCCCAGCTGGCGCCCCACCCCCGAGATGATCGAGCGCGACCCGCGCGCCTACGCGAAATTCGTGGACAACGACTACATCCAGCCCGGCGGCCCGGACAATCCGCTGGGAGCACGGGCGCTGTATCTCTATCAGAACGGGGTGGACACCTATTTCCGCATTCACGGCACCAACCAGCCGCAGACGATCGGCCATTCCGTTTCCAACGGGTGCATCCGCATGCTGAACGAGCACGTCGTGGACCTGTACAACCGGGTGCCGCTGGGGACCGTCGTCACGGTTCTGTAGGCAGGTCAGGCGCCTTCGGGCGGCCGCAAGTGTGCTGGTTTGCGCCGGTTTGTGCCTGAGCCTCCGTATTTTTCTTGCACGAAGGGGCTCTCATCCTCAATTGTGTCATGGCGACGTTACGCAACTGGCATCACTGTACCCCACAGGCATGGTCATGAGCATTTGCAAACATTGCCGAGCTGCCGCATGCGCGGGCAGAGAATTGAGACGACTTAGGAGTACAGACGATGGCCACTGGCACCGTCAAATGGTTCAACACCACCAAAGGCTACGGCTTTATTGCACCCGATGATGGCGGCAAGGACATCTTTGTCCACATTTCCGCGGTTGAACGCTCTGGCCTGACCGGCCTGGCTGACAATCAGAAAGTGAGCTACGAGCTGCGCGAAGGACGTGACGGCCGTGAATCCGCAGTGGATCTGGCGCTGGTGTCCTGACCGGCCCGCCCTGACGGCACCAGAACAGACATTCGACAGCCCCGCCCGCCGGGGCTGTTTTCAGTTTCGGATCCGCGCCACCAGCTCCAGCGCGGCAGGTCCCAGCGCCGCCACGTTCAGCGCCACGCCTTCCTCGTTGGGATGGATGCCGTCGGGCTGGAAATAGACCTGCGCCGCCGCGATGTCGCCCGCCACCTTGCCGGCAATGCCCGCAAACGCGTCAGGGTGCAGCAGCGCATCGAACCGGCGGGCCAGATCCGGGTAATTCGAATCGAACTCCGCCTTGTAGTCCGGCCCGTAGTTGCCCGGCGCGACCATGCCGACCAGCAGGGTCTCGATACCGCTGTCGCTGGCCGCCTGCAGGATGCTGGCCAGATTGGCGCGGGTCTCGGCCGGCGGCAGGCCGCGCAGCATGTCGTTGCCGCCCAGCAGCACGATCAGCCCGTCGGGCTTGTCCGAGAGCGTCCACGCGACCCGCGCCGCGCCGCCCGCGGTGGTGTCGCCCGACACGCCCGCATTCTGCAGCTGCACCTCGGCGCCGTTCTCGTTCAGCCAGCGCTCCAGCTGTGGCACCAACCCCCGGCCCTGCGGCAGCCCGTAGCCCTGCACCAGGCTGTCGCCGAAAACGGTGATCCGCAGAGCCTCCGCCGACGCGGCGCCGGACAACAGCATCAAACATAACAGTGCCAGTATCTTGCGCATCGCCGCAGAAACTCCATATCCGATAGATGGTTTCAAACAGGCAGGCCCGATGACAGACACCAACAGCCCCGTTCTCCATCTGTTAGATGCGTGTTTGACGCTGAATAGCAATACCGGCCCGGTGGAAATCCTGCATGGGATCTCGCTGGAGGTCAAACCGGGGGAGACGCTGGGGCTGGTCGGCCCGTCCGGTTCCGGCAAATCGTCGCTCCTGATGCTGATGGGTGGGCTGGAGCAGGCCACCGGCGGCCAGATCCGCGCGCTGGGACAGGACCTGACCGCGATGGACGAGGACGCGCTGGCGCGGTTCCGCCGCAACAACATGGGCGTGGTGTTCCAGAGCTTTCACCTGATCCCGACGATGACGGCGCTGGAAAACGTCGCCACCCCGCTGGAGCTGGCGGGCGAGCGCGACGCCTTTGAACGCGCGCGGGCTGAGCTGGTGGCCGTGGGACTCGGCCACCGGGCGGACCATTTCCCGGCGCAGATGTCGGGCGGCGAGCAGCAGCGTGTCGCATTGGCGCGGGCCCTGGCGCCGCGGCCGGCGATCCTCCTAGCGGATGAGCCCACCGGCAACCTCGACGAGGCCAACGGCGCGGCGGTGATGGACCTGCTGTTCGGGCTGCGCGACCGCTACGGCGCGACGCTGGTGATGGTCACCCATGCGCCGGAACTGGCGGCGCGCTGCGACCGGGTGGTGCGGCTGCGCGACGGGCGCATCGACGAGGCCGCCGCGCGTGAGGCCGCGGAATGAGCGCTGCCAATCTGCGCCTTGCCTGGCGCTTTGCCCTGCGTGAGCTGCGCGGCGGGCTGAAGGGGTTTCGTATCTTTCTGGCCTGCCTTGCGCTGGGGGTGGCGGTGATTGCCGCCATCGGCTCGATCCGCGCGTCGATCGAGACGGGCCTGTCGCGCGAGGGCGCCACCATTCTGGGCGGCGATGCCGAGCTGAACTTCACCTATCGGTTCGCCACCGAGGACGAGCGCGCCTGGCTGGAGCAGAACGCCGAGCGCTATTCCGAGATTGCCGAGTTCCGATCCATGGCCGTGGTGGGCGAGGAACGCGGGCTGACGCAGGTGAAGGCGGTGGATGATCTGTATCCGCTGAAGGGCGAGATGCAGCTGACCCCACCGATGCCGCTGGCGGCGGCGCTGGACGGCGCACAGGGTCTGCCCGGCGCGGTGATGGACCGGGTGCTGGCCGACCGGCTGGGGCTGGCGCCGGGCGACAGCTTCCGCCTCGGCAAGCAGGAGTTCCGGCTGACGGCGCTGATCGCGCTGGAGCCGGATGCCGCCGCCTCCGGCTTTGAGCTGGGACCGCGCACGATGGTGCGGACAGCCGATCTGGACGCGTCCGGCCTGCTGCAGCCGGGCACGCTGTTTGACACCAAGTACCGCATGGACCTGCCCGCTGGGCATGATCTGGACGCGCTGCAGGCGGATGCCGAGGCGCGCTTTGAAAGCACCGGCCTGCGCTGGCGCGATGCGCGCAACGGCGCGCCGGGGATCACCAATTTCGTGGAGCGCCTGGGTGCGTTCCTGGTGCTGGTCGGCCTGTCCGGGCTGGCCGTGGGCGGCGTCGGGGTCTCGGCGGCGGTGCGCGCCTATCTTGCGACCAAGACCGGCACCATCGCCACCCTGCGCACTCTCGGCGCCGAGCGGCAGGTGATCTTTCTGACCTATTTCCTGCAGATCGGCGCGCTGTCACTGCTCGGCGTTGCCATCGGGCTGGGGCTGGGCGGGCTGGGGCCTGTCCTGCTGGGGCCGCTGATCGCCGCCCAGCTGCCGTTCCCGGCGGTGTTTTCGATCTACCCTTCGGCGCTGGCCGAGGCTGCACTCTATGGCCTGCTGACCGCCTTTGTCTTTGCCCTGTGGCCGCTGGCACGGGCCGAGCGGATCCGCGCGGCCTCGCTGTTCCGCGATGCCTTTGCCAGCCGCACCCGGCTGCCCGCGCCGCGCTACCTGCTGGCGACCGCGCTGGCGCTGGGACTGCTGGTCGGGCTGGCAGCCTGGTTCAGCGGCTCGGCGCAGCTGACGCTGTGGACCGCGGGCGGGCTGATGGGGGCGCTGGTGGTGCTGCTGATCGCAGCGCTTGGCATCGGCTACCTGGCGCGGCGCGGCGCCCAGCCTGCGCGCGGCCTCCCGGCACTGCGATGGGCGCTGTCCTCGATCGGCAGCGCGCGCGACGGCGCGGTGCCCGCGGTGCTGGCGCTGGGGCTGGGGCTGACGGTGCTGGCGGCAATCGGCCAGATCGACGGCAACATGCGCCGCGCCATCGCAGGCAACCTGCCCGACGTGGCGCCCAGCTATTTCTTTGTCGACATCCAGCGCGAACAGATGCCCGGCTTTCTGAAGCGGGTCGAGAATGACCCCGCGGTGACGCGGGTGGAAAACGCGCCGATGCTGCGCGGCGTGCTGACCCGGATCAACGGCCAGCCCGCGACCGAGGTTGCCGGCGATCACTGGGTGGTGCGCGGCGACCGAGGCATCACCTATGCCGCGGCCCAGCCCGAGAACACCACCGTCACCGCCGGCACATGGTGGCCCGAGGACTACAGCGGGCCGCCGCAGATCAGCTTTGCCGCCGAAGAGGCCGAGGAGCTGGGGCTGAGCCTTGGCGACACGCTGACGCTGAACATCCTGGGCCGCGACATCACCGGCACCATCACCAGCCTGCGCAATGTCGACTTCTCGACCGCGGGCATGGGCTTCGTGATGGTGCTGAACGAGGCCGCGCTGGCGGGCGCGCCGCACAGTTTCATCGCCACCGTCTATGCCGAGGAACAGGCCGAGGCCGCCATCCTGCGCGATCTGGCCCGCGAGATGCCCAATATCACCGCGATCCGGGTGCGCGACGCGCTGGACCGGGTTGCCGACATCCTGAAACAACTGGCCGCCGCCACCGCCTATGGCGCGGCGGCGACGCTGCTGACCGGCTTTCTGGTGCTGCTGGGGACCGCCGCCGCGGGTGAGCCTGCGCGGCGCTACGAGGCGGCCCTGCTGAAGACGCTGGGCGCGCCGCGACGGCAGATCCTGGCCAGCTTTGCGCTGCGCTCTGCCCTTCTGGGCGCGGCGGCCGGGCTGGTGGCGCTGGCGGCGGGGATCGGCGGCGCCTGGGCGATCAACGCCTATGTGTTCGAGACCTCCTATGCGGTGATCTGGCCCAACGCGATCCTGGTGATTTCCGGCGGGGTGCTGACAACGCTGCTGGCCGGGCTGATCTTTGCGCTGCGCCCACTGGCGGCGAAACCCGCCCGCATCCTGCGCGCCCGCGAATAGGTCCAGGCGGAGTTGGGCGCTTCCCCGTCACCGGGCGCTGCAGGCCATCGGTTGCAGGATCCGCAGCAGGTCATGGTTGTCACAGACCAGCGCCTCCAGCGAGATGTCATCGAGCGACGCATAAAACGCCTGCGCCGCATCGGCCAGGGCTGTCTTCAGTCGGCAGGCATCCGTCAGCGGGCAGGTGTTGTCGGCATCGGCGAAGCATTCGACCATCGGCAGATTGCCCTCCACGTCGCGAAACACATCCCCGATGCGGATCTGCGCGGGCGGTCGCGCCAGGTTCATCCCGCCGTTGCGGCCCCGCTGGGTGCTGAGATAGCCCAGCTGGCTGAGCTGGTTGATGACCTGCGCCAGGTGGTTCTCCGAGATATTGCAGCACTCCGCGATCTCGGCCTTGGTGACCAGCCGCTCCGCATGGGCGGCGCAATACATCAGCAGCCTGACGGCGATGTTGGTCCTTTTGGTTATGCGCATGGGTGGCTCCCGCAGCTGTGCTGCATCGGTTATTGCATAGGGGCGCAAAAACCGGTTTGACATACATCAATCAGACAAGGCGCAGAAAGGCACAGTGCATGACGGCCCCCTATTTCTTTGGCTATGGCAGCCTGGTGAACACCGCAACGCACAGCTATGGCGGCGCGCGGACGGCGCGGCTGCGGGGCTGGCGGCGGGCCTGGGTCCATACCGACCTGAGCGACGTTGCGATTCTGTCGGCGGTGCCCTGCGACGCCAGCGAGATCGACGGGCTGATCGCAGAGGTGCCGGGGGCCGACTGGGCGGCGCTGGATGCGCGCGAATTCGCCTATGAACGCCTGGCGGCCGCCGACCGGGTGACCCATGACCTGGACGGCGCACCGGACGTGTCGGTCTACGCGGTGCCCGCCGCGCACCACCGCAAGGCGGCCCGGAAACACCCGATCCTGCTCAGCTACCTGGACGTGGTGCTGCAGGGCTACCTGCAGCAGTTCGGCGAGGCCGGCGTGCAAGGCTTCATCGCCACCACCGACGGCTGGGATGCGCCCATTCTCGACGACCGCGCCGCGCCGCGCTATCCGCGCCACCAGCCGATCGCCGCGGCAGAGCGCGCCCTGTTCGACAAACTGGTCGACAGGACCGGCGCCCGGCGGATAGCGTTGGAGGCATGATCGAAAAGGCGCTTTTGCACCTGGGCCGGATTGCCCGGCAGCTCTGGTTCAGGGTTGTCGTGATTTCGCTGGCCTCGCTGCTGGCGCTGCTCCTTGCCCCCCTGGCAAAACCGCTGCTGCCCGGCAGCGTCAGCGAGGATTTCGGCCGCGAGGCGGTGCTGCCGGTGCTGACGATCCTCGCCTCGGGCATGCTGGCGGTGACCACCTTTTCGCTCAACGTCATGGTCAGCGCCTACCGCACCGCCGCCTCGATGGCGACGCCGCGGGTCTACCGGCTGCTGCTGGAGGACACGGTTACCCACCGGGTGCTGGCGACCTTCGTCAGCGGCTTCATCTATTCGCTCAGCGCGGTGATCCTGTTCCGCGCGCGGTATTTCACGCCGGAGGGCGCGCTGGTGGTCTTTGGCCTGACCGTCATCGTGGTGGTGCTGATCGTCGGCGCCATCCTGCGCTGGATCGATCACCTGTCGAGTCTTGGCAGCATGGACCACACCCTGCGCCTGATCGAACGCCGCACCCGCGACAGCCTGCGCGACCGGCTGGACAAGCCCTGCCTCGGCGGGCGCTGCGCCGCAGATGCGGACAGACCGGAAGACGCGGTCGAGATCCCCGCCGCCAAAAGCGGGTTTGTCCGCTTCATCGGCCTCTCGCGGCTGAACGAACTGGCAAAGGACAGCGGGGTCGAGATCACCCTGACGCGGGCAGCGGGGGACTACATCCTGCGCGGCCAGCCCGTGGCCTGGGCAACCGGTGGCGACAATGAGTTCTGCAAGGCCGCCTCGGCTGCCATCGACATCGGCGACGTGCGCAGTTTCGACCAGGATCCGTCGTTCGGCCTGCTGCTGCTGGCGGAAACCGCGCAACGCGCGTTGTCGCCCGGCGTCAACGATCCCGGCACCGCGGTGGAGGTGATGGGCCGACTGGAGCGGCTGCTGTGGGAGAACATGCCCGCAGATGAGACCAGCGACACCCGCAAGCCGACCTATCCCCATGTCAGCGTGCCGCCGGTCACCGCCGGGCACCTGCTGCACTGCGCCTTCCCGCCAATCGCCCGCTGCGGCAGCGACTCGCCCTCGGTGATGCGCTGGATGGAAAAGTCACTGGACGCGCTGGCCAGCCATCCCAACCCGGCAATGGCCAAGGCCGCCAGAAAGATGTGCGAGGAGGTGCACGACGGCCGTTGGGGCTGACCCACGGCCACCCCCCGCAGCTGCTGCGAGACGCTCCCGCCCGCTTGCGCGCATGAAATTCATGCGCCCTCACCGTTGGGCATGGCACCGCCTCCCCCGCGGGGGAGGCGGTGCCGCGCCGCGCATCAGCGCGGCGCCCGGCCCAACTGCAGCGGCGGCATCTCTGATGCAGCTGCGGCGGGCGGGAGATCTCCGCAGCACCAGTCAGCGGCACGAAAAAGGGCGGCGCCTGCTGGCACCGCCCCTGTGTCTCTTGATGGCTTTGGCGGTTCAGCCGCGAGCGCGGACCTTCTCCATCAGCGCCAGCAGCGCCGACATGTCGGGGCCGCGCTCCATGCCGGTCACCGCCTTGCGCAGCGGCATGAACAGGCCCTTGCCCTTGCGGCCGGTCGCGGCCTTGACCTCTGCCGTCCACTTGCCCCAGCTGTCGGCGTCATAGGGGCCTTCGGGCAGCATCGCCATGGCCTCGGCGATGAACTCCTTGTCCTCATCGGCCACCAGCGGCTCGGCGCCGTCGCGGCACAGCTGCCACCAGCCGGCCAGGTCCTTCAGCGTGGTGATGTTTTCCTTGGCCATGTCCCAGAAGGCCGCCTGTTTCTCTGCCGGCACGCCCAGCGCATCCACGTGGGACTGCACCGCCTCGAGCGGCAGCGACTGCAGGTAGCGGGCGGTCAGCGGGTAGAGATCCTCGACGTCGAACTTGGTCGGCGCGGCGCCGAAGCGGGTGATGTCGAAGCCCTCGATCAGCTCGGCCATGTCCGAGCGCAGCTCGACCGGATCGGACGACCCCAGCCGCGCCATCAGCGACAACAGCGCCATCGGCTGCACACCCGCCTCGCGCAGGTCGCGCAGCGCCAGGGTGCCCAGACGCTTGGACAACGCCTCGCCCTGCGGGCCGGTCAGCAGCGAGTGGTGCGCAAAGGACGGCACGGCGCCGCCGAGCGCCTCGATGATCTGGATCTGGGTGGCAGTGTTGGTCACGTGGTCCGAGCCACGCACCACGTTGGTCACGCCCATCTCGGTGTCATCGACGACCGACGCCAGCGTGTACAGGAACTGCCCGTCGCCCCGGATCAGCACCGGGTCGGAGACCGAGGCCGCATCAATCGAGATATCGCCGAGGATGCCGTCGGTCCATTCGATCCGCTCGTGGTCGAGCTTGAAGCGCCAGACGCCGTCGCCACGCTCGGCGCGCAGGGCGGCCTTTTCTTCGTCCGACAGCGCCAGCGCGGCGCGGTCATAGACCGGCGGCTTGCCCATGTTGAGCTGCTTCTTGCGCTTCAGGTCGAGTTCGGTCGGGGTCTCGAACGCCTCGTAGAAGCGGCCGATCTCGCGCAGGCGGTCCGCAGCCTCATGGTAGCGATCCAGCCGTTCGGACTGGCGCTCCACCTTGTCCCAGGTCAGACCCAGCCATTCCAGGTCTTCCTTGATGGCATCGACGTATTCTTCCTTCGACCGCTCGGGGTCGGTGTCGTCGATGCGCAGGATGAAGGTGCCGTCGGCCTTGCGGGCGATCAGGTAGTTCATCAGCGCGGTGCGCAGGTTGCCGACGTGGATATAGCCGGTCGGCGACGGGGCAAAACGGGTGGTGGTCATCACATGTCTCCTGTTGCCGCTGGCTTGTCACATGGGCAGGCAATTGTCCAGTTTCACGCAAGGCGCCCCCCCCGCACCGCAGAAGCCCAGGCAGGCTGTGGTGCGCCGCCCGTCGGGATGACCGCACGCAGCCGGAGGCCGTCGCACCCGTTTTGGCCCGAGCGCATCACAATCCGGGACCGGCGTCGGAGGCGCATCCGCCGCGCCGTTCACGCGAATGTTTGAAGAATTGCACGGCAACTGGCCTAGGATAGGCCCGATCGACCCACAAGAGAGGACCTGCCATGACTGTCTCAATGACCCGGCGCGCGGCTCTGACCGGCGCGGCCACCCTCCCCCTCGCCGGTGCCGCGACACCTGTCCTGGCGGGTTCGGAGTCGCAAGACGACGCCGGTGCCGCAATGCCGATCGCGCGCACCTTCACCCTGGGCGAGATGCCGGTCACCACGTTGCTGGACGCCACGGCCCTGCGCGAAGGCCCGAAGGAGATTTTTGGCGGCAATGTCAGCGAAGAGGAGTTCCGCAAGGTGTCCGAGGAGAACTTCATCTCGTCTGAGGCCGCACAATTTTATTTCACGCCCACGCTGGTGGAAACTGGCGGCGAGCTGGTGCTGTTTGACACCGGCCTCGGCCAGGGGGGGCTGCCGCGCGCCCTGGCAGCCGCGGGGGTGACACCCGAGGCCATCGACGTGGTGGTGATTACCCACATGCATCCCGACCATATCGGCGGGCTGATGACGGATGGCGCGCCGACCTTCCCCAATGCCCGATACGTCATGGGGGCGACCGAGTACAATTTTTGGTCGGCGATGGACCCCGGCCACCGCGTCGGCGATCTCGTGGCGCAGAATGTCACGCCACTGACGGAACGCACCACCTTCATCGAGGATGGTGCCCGTGTCGCCTCCGGCATCACTGCCGTGGCAAGCCACGGCCACACGCCGGGGCACATGTGCTTCATGCTGGACAGCGGCGGGCGGCAACTGATGCTGACCGCGGACCTGGCCAACCACTATGTCTGGAGCTTTGCGCATCCGGACTGGGCGGTGAGCTTTGACGCCGACAAACCCGCCGCCACCCAGTCGCGGCGGCAGGTGTTGCGCATGCTGGCCGCGGATCGGGTGCCGATGATTGGCTACCACATGCCCTTCCCCGCCGCCGGTTTCGTCGAGACCCGCGGAGACGGGTTCCGCTATGTGCCGGTCAGCTATCAACTGATGGGGTAGACCCCTACCGCTTGAGTCAAATTTCAAGCAGATCGCCGGGTGCCATTTAGAAAGGGCACACCCCCTTTGCTACCCTGAGGCGACTGAATGCCAGTTAGCCCAGGGTTGCCCGTGAACGATCAATCGACCTTCACCCAACGACAGTCATCCGGCGCCTCTGCGCCGGACGCGCCACGGCATGTCGCCGACCCGGTCCAGCCCTCGCTGGACCGTTTTCGCGATATTGTTGACCGGCTGTCGCAAGGCATTGTTGTCTGGTCCGCGGATGGCCGCTGCGAATTGTTCAACCAGCGCGTGCTGGAAGTGCTGGAATTGCACGAGACTGACCTGCGCATCGGGTTGTCGCGGGAGGACTTCTTCACCGCGGCGGTGGCACGCGGGGACGTCACCGCGGCCAGCGCAGCCCAGGCCCGGATCGATTTCCACTCGGGCAAGGATCGCTTCAGCGCCGATCGCCGCATGGCATCGGGGCGCATCCTGTCGATCGAGACACGCCGCCTGCCCGACGGCGGCCATGTCACCAGCTACACGGACGTCACTCAGTATCGCCGCGATGCGGAGGAGCTGACGAAGGCCAAGCAGAAGGCCGAGGAGGCTGAATTGACGGCCTTGCGGGCGCTGGCGGCGGAACAGGCCTGGCGCAAGGAAGCCCGGCTGCTGTCGGAGCTGGACGAGTGGTTGCAAAGCTGCAAGTCGCTGGAAGAGCTGTACAAGATCACCGCCACCTTCATGGCCCAGATCCTGCCCGGCTCGGCCGGGGAAATCTATATCTACGCCAATTCCCGCGATGTTCTGGACGGGGTGTGCAGCTGGGGCAGCACCCCCATGCGCGACCATATCCTGCCGGACAGCTGCTGGTCGCTGCGGCGCGGGCGACAGTACCGATACCGTCAGGACCGGATATCCTTTGCCTGCGCGCATGTCCAGGATCAGAGACTGCCCCAGACGCCAGAGGAATACGGCTGCGTGCCGATCGTCGCCCATGGCAACACGGTGGGGCTGATGCATGTCAAGTTCGCTCCCGATGACAGCGCCGAGCGCCGCGACGCCAGTCACCGGCTGGCCCTGCAATGCTGCGAGCATATTTCGCTGGCGATCGCGAACGTGAAACTGCGCGACGAATTGCACGACCAGTCCACCCGCGATCCGCTGACCGGTCTGTACAATCGACGCCACCTGCTGAACGCTCTGCGCGGTGGTTTGATGATGGCAGAACGGCAGATGGGACAGGCTGCAGTGCTCAGCTTTGATGTCGACCGCTTCAAGCTGTTCAACGACAACCATGGCCACGATGCCGGTGATACCGTCTTGCGGGCCATTGGCGACGGGCTGCATGGGTTGTTCACCCATGGCGAGATCTGCAGCCGCTTCGGCGGCGAGGAGTTTTCGGTCTTTCTGCCCGACACCGACAAGGAGCAGGCCTTGCACGCGGCGGAGGCATTGCGGCAGGCCATCGAGAGTCTGAGGCTGCGCTACGGGGCAGGCACGCTGCCGCGGGTCACCGTGTCGGTGGGCGTTGCCAGCTTCCCCGAGGATGGCAGCACGCCGCAGGATCTGCTGAACGCCGCCGATCGGGCAGTCTATGCCGCCAAGGCGGGCGGGCGCAACTGCATACGCGACGCCGCCGACTGCAGTGCTCAGCAGCCGGGCTGCGGGCCGTAGCGCGTACCGTCGGAAAACCGCGACAGCCGGAACGGATGCGGATCGACAACCGGCGCATCCCCGGTGACCAGATCCGCGGCCAGCTGACCCGCCGCCGGGCCGATGCCGAAACCATGGCCGGAAAACCCGGTGGCAACAAACAGCCCCGGCAGATCATCGGCCTGCGAGATCACCGGGATCGCGTCGGGGGTGACGTCGATCATCCCGGCCCAGCTTTGCACCACATCGGCGCTGCGCAGAACCGGGAAATCCGCCTGCGCCGCCGCCCAGCCGCGTTTCAAGGCCGTTTGCGACGGGGCCGGATCGAGCACCCGGCAGCGTTCGAACGGGGTGGTCTGATGTGGTTGCCAGCGGCGCTCCTGCGCGGCCTCCTCGCGCCAGCGGTGTGACAGGCGGAACCGCAGGCTGCGCCATTCCTGCCGCAAGCTGGGCAGGAATTTCCAGCCCAGCCGGAAACTGTCCGGCACCAGGTCCACGACGTTTTCATCCGCATCGGCAATGGTGTAGCCCCCGTCGGCCCGTTTGCGCAGCCCCAGCTTGTCGGTATAAAGCGCCGGCCCTGGCCCGCCCTGCACCGCCGAGGTCCGCAGCACCGAGCTGAGCACCTTGAGCTGCGGCAGGTCGATGCCGGCATTGCCCAGAAACAGCCGCGACCAGGCGCCGCCCGCCACCACCACCGCCGAACAGGCCACGCGGCCGCGTTCCGTCATCACCCCGCTGATGCGACCGGCGGAGGTCTCGACGCTGCGCACGGCGCATTCGGTCATCACCTTGGCACCGGCCGCCTGCGCCGCCGCGGCGATGGCATGGGTCGCGAACTGCGGTTCCGCCCGCCCGTCCAGCGGCGTGTAGAGCCCGGCCCGGACCCTGGCCGGATGCCCCGGCACCAAGGCTGCAAGCGAGGTGCCGCGCACCATATGCGCCTGCTGCCCCAAACCGTCCAGGTTGCGCAGCCAACGTTCCAGCCGGGCTTCCTTCTTGGCGCTTTCGGCCGTGAACAGGATGCCCGAGCGATGATATCCGGTATCTCGCCCGGTGCGTTCGTTCAGCCCCTCCCACAGGGTCAGCGCCCGCGCCATCAGCGGGATTTCCCGCGGGTCGCGACAGGAGATCCGCACCCACCCCCAGTTGCGCGAGCTTTGCTCTCCGGCAATCTGCCCCTTTTCGCACAGCAGCACCGAATGGCCGCGCTCTGCCAGTTCCAGCGCAGTGGCCGCACCGATGATGCCACCGCCGATCACCACGGCGTCGACAGATTTTGGCAGGGCCAGATCAGATTGGAAATGGGGCAGTCGGGGTCCGGGCATGAAGGCATCTATGCCCGCTGGGAAGACACGCGTCCAGCGCCCGGATGACGCAGCCTGACGTCAACCGGCGCATTGTGATTTTTCCGCCGCATATCAGGCCGTTATCGGAAACGCCCCCGCGCCGAAACTGACCGGCGCGGGTCAAAAATGGAGCCCCTCCAAAGGGTTAACGCCCGCGTCAGGAGGGGTCGCGCCAGCGGTTCACAATCGGATAGCGCCGGTCCAGCCAGAACGCCCGCGGCGTCAGCCGAGCGCCCGGTGCGGACTGGAAGCGTTTGTATTCGCTGATGTAAAGCAGATGCTCGATCCGCTTGGCCACGTCGCGATCAAACCCTGCCGCAACACAATCAGCGATTGAACCATCCCGGTCGACCAGGATCTCGAGGATGGCATCCAGCTCGGGGTAGTCGGGCAGGCTGTCGCTGTCCTTCTGATCCTCGCGCAGTTCCGCTGTGGGCGGCTTGTCGATCACGTTGGGGCGGATCACCTCGCCCGCCGGGCCTTTCATCCAGGGGCGGTGGTTGGCGTTGCGCCAGCGGCAGGTCTCGAACACGCGGGTCTTGTAGAGATCCTTGATCGGGTTGTAGCCGCCATTCATGTCGCCATAGATGGTGGCATAGCCGACCGCGACCTCGGACTTGTTGCCGGTCGTCAGCAGCATCTCTCCGAACTTGTTGGACATCGCCATCAGCAGCAGGCCGCGCAGGCGGGACTGGATGTTTTCCTCGGTCACGTCGGCGTCGCGACCGGCAAACAGCGGCGCAAGGGTGTTGGTGACCGCGGCGCGGGCTTCGGAAATCGGCACATAGTCGTAATGCACGCCCAGCGCCTTGGCGACGGCCTCGGCATCATCAAGGGATTCCTGACTGGTGTATTCCGAAGGCAGCATCACGCAGCGAACATTCTCCGCGCCGATCGCATCGACGGCAATCGCCGCCACGATGGCCGAGTCGACCCCACCGGACAGGCCCAGCAGCACTTTCCTGAAGCCGCTTTTGCCGAGGTAGTCGCGCAGGGATTCGACCATCACGCGATAGTCCTGCTCCCAGGCATCCGGCAGATGCGCCTTTTCGCCTTCAATGGCGCGCCAGCCGTCGTCGGTACGCTCCAGATCCAGATGTGCATAGGCCTCGTCGAAGACCGGCATCTGCAGCGCCAGCGCGCCGCCCGGGTTCAGCACGAAGGAGCCGCCGTCGAACACCTGGTCATCCTGGCCGCCCACCATGTTGAGGTAGATCACCGGCAGTTGCGTCTCCACCGCGCGCGCCACCATGTGATTGAAGCGCACCTCCAGCTTGCCGCGGTAGTAGGGTGAGCCGTTGGGGATCAGCAGGAACTCGGCACCGGATTCCGCCATGGTTTCCGCCACGTCCTCGTGCCAGCCGTCCTCGCAGATGGGAGACCCGATGCGGGTGTCATTCACCGAGTAGGGGCCGCCCAGCGGTCCGGCATCAAAGATCCGCACCTCGTCAAAGACGGTCTCGTTCGGCAGATGGTGCTTGAGGTTGCGCGCGGCGATCTTGCCGTCCTTCAGGATCAGATAGGCGTTGAACAGCTCCGTGCCTTCGACCCATGGGCTGCCGATCGCCAACGCGGGACCGTCGGCGCAGTCCGCCGCCAGCTTTTCCACCGCGGCGATGGCGGCAGTGTGGAAGGCCGGTTTCATCACCAGATCCTGGGCGTTGTACCCCGTGATGAACATCTCGGGCAGCGCCACCAGGTCGGCGCCCGCCTTGCGCCCCTCTTCCCAGGCTTCGCGGGCCTTGGCGGCATTGCCTGCCAGGTCGCCGACGGTGGGATTCAGCTGCGCCAGTGTCACGCGGAAACGGTCTGCCATGCTGCTTGGGCCTTCTGCAAGTTCCTTACCCCAGCCATCTATCCAGATTACCGCCCAAGGAAAAGAGCCCCGGGCCGCCGCCGGGGAAAAGACATTGCGGCCCGGGTTGCGGTAGCTTAGTTTCCGGGCGAGCAACCCAAAATGGCAGCAGCACCGTTTTCCCTGGGCAGGCAGAGGTTTTGAATGACCCGTTTCGGCACCGCACTCGCGTTTTCCACCATCCTGGCGCTGGCTACACCGGCATTGGCCCAGGAGGGCGAGGTCATCACCACGCAGGATGAGATCGGGGGCGTCTACGAGGGCACCTTCCGCAACGGATTGCAGCATGGCACCGGCACCTACAAGCTGCCCAACGGCTATGAATACACCGGCGAATGGGTCGATGGCGAGGTCCGCGGCCAGGGCGTTGCACGCTTTCCCGACGGGTCCGTCTATGAGGGTGAGTTCGCACAGGGCAAACCCCACGGGCAGGGCAAGCTGACCCGCGCCGACGGCAGCACCTACGAGGGCGGCTGGCAGGAGGGGCAGATCCACGGTGACGGCCTGTCTGTCTATGCCAGCGGCGTGCGCTACGAGGGCAGTTTCGCCCACGGCAAACGCGACGGGCGCGGTGTGATGACCTCCCCCGATGGCTACAGCTACGACGGCGATTGGGTCGAGGGGCGCCAGGAAGGCAACGCCAGGATCGTCTATGCCGATGGGACCGTCTACGAAGGCGAGGTGGTTGACGGCCAGTTGCAGGGCCAGGGCCGGTTGGAGACTCCGGACGGGCTGATCTACGAGGGCGAATGGTCCAACAGCCAGATGAATGGCACCGGGCGGCAGGTTCACCCCAACGGCGATGTGTACGAGGGTGAGCTGAAAGAGACCCGGCGCCACGGACACGGCAAGATGACCTATGCCAACGGCGACGTGTACGTCGGCTCCTTCGAGGACGACCAGCGCCACGGCACCGGCACCATCACCGAAAAGGACGGCTACACTTATACCGGCGAATGGGCGCACGGCCAGATCGAGGGCATCGGCAAGATGACCTACCCCGATGGCTCGGTATACGAGGGCGCCTTCCGCGACGACCTGCCCGAAGGCAAGGGCAAGATCACCTACCCCGATGGCTCCACCTACGAAGGGGACTGGGTCGCAGGCGTGATCGAGGGAGAAGGCACCGCCACCTACCCCAGCGGCATCACCTATACGGGCGGGTTCAAGAACGCCAAGAACCACGGCCACGGGGTGATGACCTACGCCGATGGCTACCGCTACGAGGGGGGCTGGCAGGATGGCCAGCGCCACGGCCAGGCCAAGGTGACCTACGCGGACGGATCGGTCTACACCGGGGAGTTCGCCAACAGCCAGCGCCACGGGCAGGGCAAGATCGTGATGCCCGACGGGTTTACCTATGAAGGCAGCTGGCAGGACGGCAAGATCTTCGGCAAGGGCGTGGCGACATATGCCAATGGTGACGTCTACGAGGGCGAGTTCGTCAACGGCAAGCGCCAGGGCCCCGGCACGATGAAATACGCCAGCGGCGAGCAGGCGGAAGGCACCTGGGAGAACGGTGCCCTGGTCAACGACACCGAATAAGACATTTACGGTCGACGGGATCGCACAACGCGGGCAAGAGCGCGCCTTCTGCGCGCGCTCCTGCCTTTACCTGTGATCTCGATCCTGCTGACGCCCCCCCCACGGCTCAGCCGATGCGGATACGGCTGAGGTGATCGGGCATCGCCACAGCTTCGAGGTTGGCGGGATCGGGGACCGGCGCCTGCAGCTCCATCGCCATCGGCACCACGCCGGCCCAGATCGGCAAGGCATAGTCTTCCTCGTCATCCTTTGGCGGGCCGGTGCGGATCTTGGCCGCGCCTTCCGTGATCGGCATCCGCATCAGCGCCGTTGCCTTCACTTCCTGCTCGGTCATCGGGCGCAGGGTCTCCCACCGTCCGGGGAAGATATGCTCGACCATCGCCTGCAGGCTGGCGGCCTTGGCATCCGCATCCGTGACCCGTTCCGCCGTGCCGAACAACATTGCCGAGCGGAAGTTGACCGAATGGTGAAAGGCCGAACGCGCCAGCACGTAGCCGTCCATGCAGGTCACGGTGAGGCAGACCTCGGCCCCGTCCATCGCGCGCAGCGCCCGGCTGGCGGCCGAGCCGTGCCAGTAGACATGATCCCCTTCGCGCCATTGCAGCGTCGGCAGCACCGAGGGCGCCCCGTCGATCTGGTAGCCGATATGGCCCAGCGGCATTGCGTCCAGCACGCGGTAGACGGTTTCGCGGTCATAGAGCCCGCGCTCATGCGCGCGGCGCAGGCGGCTGCGGTTGGTCTTCAGTTCGGCGGCGTCATCGGGGCGGCTGGTCTCGGGTTGGCTCATTGGCTGACCTCTTGTTCTGGGTGTTGCGTCTTGTCTCCGGCTGATGGCTATGCGCAAACTGGTCCATAATAAATGTCCACTTTCCGAAATAATGAGCATACCAATTTGGACAAGCTGATCGTCACCCCCGGCAAGGAGCCGCGCTACCGCCAGATTGTCACTGCCCTGCGCCAGCAGATCAGCAGCGGTGCGCTGGCGATTGGCAGCCGTTTGCCGTCCAGCCGGGCGCTTGCCCAGGACCTGGGCGTATCCCGCGCCACCGTTGTCACCGCTTATGATCAGCTGATCGCCGAGGGCTATGCCGAGGCGCGGCGCGGCGCGGGATTGTTTGTCTGCGACGTGGCGCCGATCCGGACGCCTCAGGTGCCGCCCGCCTCCACCGCACCGCCGCCGCCACCGAAACCCGGCGCGCTGCTGCCCGGCGCGCCCGATCCGGCAGTCTTCCCGGCGCGTTCCTGGGCCCGGTGTGTTTCACGTGTGGCACGCATCGATCCCCACAGCCTCAGCCACCAGGAAGACCCGTTTGGCGACCCCCGGCTGCGCCATGAGATCGCCGCCTATGTGGGGCGCTGGCGCGGCATAACCTGCAGCGGCGAACAGGTTCTGGTGACCAGCGGCGCGCGCGAGGCGCTGGAACTGGCGATGGATTTCCTGGTGCAAGGCGAGGACATCGCGCTGGAGGCCCCCGGCTTCATTCCGACCCAGCGTTTTGCCAGCGCCCGAGGCTGGCCGGTGCGCTGGCTGCGCGCCGGTGCGCGCGGTGCCGAGGTGCCGCGGCAGATGGCCAAGGTCACGCTGCTGACGCCGTCGCACCAGTTCCCCCTGGGCGGCACCCTGCCAGTGCCGCAGCGGCAGGCCTTCCTGCAGGCGGCCAGGGAGCGCGATGGCTGGATCATCGAGGATGATTTCGACAGCGAATTCCGTTACGCCGGCCTGCCGGTTCCGGCCATGGCGGCGCTGGATGGCGACGGACGCTGCATCTACGTCGGCACATTTTCAAAGACGTTCTCGCATGCGCTGCGGCTGGGCTATGCGATTCTGCCCCCCGCGCTGGTGGAACCTTTCCGCGCCCTGTTCCAGCACCCCAGCGCCGGGGCCGCCATCACCGCGCAGCGGCCGCTGGCGGAATTCATGGCCTCTGGCCAATACGACCGCCACATCCGCCGCGCCCGCCGGTTGTATGCCGAGCGCTACGCGGCGGCGGCGGATGCGCTGGCCCGCTGGCCCGCCGCGCTGGGACGGTTCGAGCGGCACAACGCGGGGATGCAGATCGCCTTTCACCTGGCCGCAGGCCCTGCGGATAAGGACATCTGCAAAACCGCCGCCAGCGAGGGCTTTGCCCTGCGCCCGCTGTCACCGCATGACCCGGAGCGCCGGACGAACGGGCTGCTGATCGGCTTCTGCCAGGGCACGGCGGAGGACCTCCCCCAGCAGATTGCCCGGCTGCAGAAAATCATCGAAGCAAGCGGGCGGGCAGAGGGCGCGATTTTCTGAACCGATGGGCTTTTCATTTAGAATTGCCTCTGTATAAATCCTTCCCATGAACTTCTGCGCAGATATCCCCCACGCCGATGCCGCCTTCCGCGGTGCGTCGCTGCGCGCCCTACTGATCCTAGCCCGCCTCTGAGCGTGCCCTTCCGGCGCGCCCGCTCAGAGGATTGCCGCATGCGCGCCAAACAAGGCTATTCCGCCCGCAACCGGGCCTAGGACAGAGACAAGAGATACCAACATGACCCATCCCTCCGCGATTTCCGGCGACAAATCCCGCGTATTGATTTTTGACACCACCCTGCGCGACGGTGAGCAAAGCCCCGGTGCCACCATGACCCACCACGAGAAGCTGGAGATCGCCGAGCTTCTGGATGACATGGGGGTCGACATCATCGAGGCCGGTTTCCCGATCGCTTCGGAAGGCGACTTTGCCGCCGTCAGCGAGATTGCCGAACGCTCGAAAAATGCGATGATCTGCGGGTTGGCACGGGCCAATTTCAAGGACATCGACCGCTGCGCCGAAGCCGTTCGCAAGGCCGCGCAGCCGCGTATCCACACCTTCATCGGCACTTCGCCGCTGCACCGCGCCATCCCGAACCTGACCATGGACGAGATGGCCGACAAGATCCACGAGACCGTGACCCACGCGCGCAACCTGGTCGACAACGTGCAGTGGTCGCCGATGGACGCCACCCGGACCGAGTGGGACTACCTCTGCCGGGTGATCGAGATCGCCATCAAGGCAGGTGCCACGACCATCAACATCCCCGACACCGTTGGCTATACCGCGCCGATGGAATCCGCTGACCTGATCAAGCGGTTGATCGAGACGGTGCCGGGCGCCGATGAGGTGATCTTTGCCACCCACTGCCACAATGACCTCGGCATGGCGACCGCCAACGCGCTGGCCGCTGTCGCAGGTGGTGCGCGGCAGATCGAATGCACCATCAACGGCCTTGGCGAACGGGCGGGCAACACCGCGCTGGAAGAGGTGGTGATGGCGCTGAAAACGCGCAACGACATCATGCCCTGGCACACCAATATCGACACCACCAAGATCATGCATATCTCGCGCCGGGTCTCGACCGTGTCGGGCTTCGTGGTGCAGCCGAACAAGGCGATCGTCGGCAAGAACGCCTTTGCCCATGAAAGCGGCATCCACCAGGACGGCATGCTGAAGAACCGCGAGAACTTCGAGATCATGCGCCCCGAGGATGTGGGCCTGTCCGGTACCTCACTGCCGCTGGGCAAGCATTCCGGCCGCGCCGCTTTGCGCGACAAGCTGCAGCACCTCGGCTACGAGGTGGGCGACAACCAGCTGAAAGACGTCTTTGTCCGCTTCAAGGAGCTGGCCGACCGCAAGAAGGAAGTCTTTGACGACGACCTGATCGCGCTGATGCGCACGGGCAGCGACGCAGAGAACGACTACCTGCAGCTGGTGTCGATGAAGGTTGTCTGCGGCACTGGCGGCCCGGCCGAAGCCACCGTCGAGATGGAGATCGACGGCAACGACGTGACCGAAACCGCCGAGGGCGACGGGCCGGTGGACGCCACCTTCAAGGCGATCCGCAAGATCTATCCGAACTCGGCGCGCCTGCAGCTTTACCAGGTGCACGCGGTCACCGAGGGCACCGATGCCCAGGCCACCGTGTCCGTGCGGCTGGAGGAAGACGGCGTCATCGCCACCGGGGAAAGCGCCAACACCGATACCGTGGTTGCCTCTGCCAAGGCCTATGTGAACGCGCTCAACCGCGTGATCGTGCGCCGTGGCCGCGTGGGCGAAGGCGCTGACGCGCGTGAGATTTCCTACAAGGATCTGGCATAAGCCACGCGCTGAGCCAATCACCGCTCGGCACACAACATCCAAACACAACAAAGGGCACCCGCTGCGGTGCCCTTTTTCAGGTTCCCTGACAGGGTGGCGTGCCTTTGCCGCGGAGAGGCGGCGCGTCAGCGACCGGCGGCGGCAATGAACAGGGCCGATATCCGTGCGGCCTCTTCCTCGGCCCCGAAGGGCGCATTGACCACGAACATGCCGCTGCCGACCATCCGGTGGCCTTCGCGCACCGGCGGAAAGGACACCTCGTGGCGCAGGGCACCGGGCAGTTCCTGGGCCTCCAGCGCGGTCAGCATCGTCTTGTGGCTGCCATCCTTCAGGATCGGGTACCACAGGGCGATGATGCCGACATTCCACTTGCGGTGCAGCTTGGCGATGATGCCCGGAATGCGGGCATAGTCGGCCTTGATCTCGTAGCTGGGATCGATCAGCAACAGCCCCCGCCGGGGTGTTGGCGGCGCCAGAGACTGGGCCAGTTCGAACCCGTCCTGCTGGTGCACATTCGCCCGCCAAGGGGCAAGTGCTGCCCGCAGCGCGGCGTTTTCCTGCGGATGAAGCTCGGCAAAATGCAGGCTGTCAGCAGGGCGCAGCAGCGAGGCCGCGATCAACGGCGAGCCGGGATAGGCCGCCTCCCCGTGCTGCTTGCGGGTCTCGGAAATGGCGTGATGCAGCGGATGATCCGCAGCCAGCGCCTGCCCTGCCAGAATGCGGGTGATCCCCTGCTCCGCCTCGCCGGTCTTGACCGCCTCTGGCGCGTCGAGCTGGTACAGCCCGCGACCCGCGTGGGTCTCGATATAGCTCAGCGGTTTGTCCTTGCGGGTGAGATACGCCAGCATCCAGGCCAGCAGCGCGTGCTTCTGGACATCGGCCAGGTTTCCGGCGTGGTATATGTGCTGATACGAGAGCATCTGTTTCCTGTAGCGACAATTGCGCGACGGCGGAAGGGGCGGCGTACGGCGGGTAAACGGAATCTCAACCCCGCTGCGGCAGACTGCCCGCTGTAGTGATGCCGCAGAACGCAGGTTCCCATGCCCCTCAGAACGAGTGCCCTTGCCCTGGCTTTGACCTTTCTGGCTGCGCTGACGTGCGGCCCGACCGTTGTCAGCGCGCAGGGTTATTCGCTGATCAACAACCAGTTCTTCATGAAGAAGGCCTCGGCGCCGATGCCGGGCTCGGCACCTGCCGCCGCGCCTGCACCGCAGGCCGTGGCCAGCCTGCTGCCGGACACGCTGCCCGGGGCGGACACCGGCCGCGGCGCGGTGTCCCTGAACCCGGGGGCGTCCAGCCTGTTCCGCGGCCGCAGTGGCGGCGGGCTGTTCGCGCCGATCCTGCGGGCACCGCCCAGCATCAAGCGTCTGCTGGACCTGATTGCCAGCGCCGAGGCCGGCAAAGCGCAGTATGACGCGGTGCAATACGGTGCCAGACGCAAGCCGCCCAAAAAGCCGACCCAGATGACGATTGCCGAAATCAACGCCTGGATCGATGCCACCCCCGGCCAGCCCCATGCCATCGGTCGCTATCAGTTCATTCCGGCAACCCTGCGGCGGCTCGTCCGCCACCAGGGGGTGAAACCGCAGGCGCGCTTCTCGCCCGAACTGCAGGACCAGCTGGCGCATCAGCTGATCGAAGAAGCGGGCTACAGCGCCTTCCTTGCATCCGAGATGCCCCGCAAGACCTTCATGCTGAACCTTGCCAAGATCTGGGCCGGGTTGCCGGTGGCAAGTGGCAAATCCTACTACGAAGGGTATGCCGGCAACAGCGCCAGCCTGACCTATGCCCATTTCAAGTCCGAGATGGCACGGATTTTCCCCGGCTGATCAGGGGCCTGTCGGCCGTCCCGTCACCGCACCCCGCTGCCGGTCAGCACCGCGACGCGGCGGCACTGCTGTGCCCTTTGCCTGCTGAAACAGCCTTTGGCGGCCGGTCTTGGCGGAAAGGCGCTGTTTCACCATAATACGCCCTTTCGCGCTCAACCCGTGCCGCTTATAAGGTGGGAACAGGCGGCTCCGCCCGGAGTCGCCCAAGGAATATTTGGCAGCACTCACAGGATCCCTTCTACATGGCGCTTTTCGGAAACTTGGGCGGTCTGTTCTCTTCGGACATGGCCATCGACCTCGGCACTGCCAACACGCTGGTCTACGTGAAGGGCCGAGGCGTGATCCTGTCCGAGCCGTCGGTTGTCGCCTACCACGTCAAGGACGGCGTCAAGAAGGTGCTGGCCGTGGGTGAAGACGCCAAGCTGATGCTGGGCCGCACCCCCGGCTCGATCGAGGCGATCCGGCCGATGCGCGAAGGCGTCATTGCCGACTTCGACACTGCCGAGGAGATGATCAAGCACTTCATCCGCAAGGTGCACAAGCGCTCGACCTTCTCCAAGCCCAAGATCATCGTCTGCGTGCCGCATGGCGCCACCCCGGTTGAAAAACGCGCGATCCGCCAGTCGGTGCTGTCCGCAGGTGCCCGCCGCGCCGGCCTGATTGCCGAGCCGATCGCGGCCGCCATCGGGGCCGGCATGCCGATCACCGATCCGACTGGCAACATGGTCGTCGACATCGGCGGCGGCACCACCGAGGTGGCGGTTCTGTCGCTGGGCGACATCGTCTACGCCCGCTCGGTCCGCGTCGGCGGCGACCGCATGGACGAAGCGATCATCTCCTACCTGCGCCGTCAGCAGAACCTTCTGGTCGGTGAAGCGACCGCCGAGCGCATCAAGACCTCGATCGGCACCGCCCGCATGCCCGACGACGGCCGCGGCCAGTCGATGCAGATCCGTGGCCGCGACCTCTTGAACGGTGTGCCGAAGGAGATCGAGATCTCCCAGGCCCAAGTGGCCGAGGCGCTGGCCGAACCGGTGCAGCAGATCTGCGAGGCAGTGATGACCGCTCTGGAAACCACCCCGCCGGATCTCGCCGCCGACATCGTCGACCGCGGCGTGATGCTGACCGGCGGCGGCGCGCTGCTGGGCGATCTGGATCTGGCCCTGCGCGAGCAGACCGGCCTTGCGGTCTCGATCGCCGACGAAAGCCTCAACTGCGTGGCGCTTGGTACCGGCAAGGCGCTGGAATACGAAAAGCAGCTGGCCCACGCGATCGACTACGACAGCTGATACCTCTGCCATCGGGCCGCACCTGACAGGGCATCGGCCTGCAGGCAGGAAGGAGACACGTGGCAAAGGACAAGTCACAGCGCGATGATTACGCCACCCCGCTGCGGCGCCTGCTGACCGTGGTGCTGTGCCTGTGCCTGGCGGCCATTTTCATCGTCTGGCGCATCGACAGTCCACGGGTGGAACGCTTCCGCGCCCAGGTGGTCGACCGGGTCGTGCCCAGCATGGACTGGGCCATGGTGCCGGTGACGGCCACGATCAACCTGCTGCGCGACTTCCAGAGTTACCAGCGGCTGGCCGAACAGAACCGCGAATTGCGCAGCGAGCTGCGCCAGATGCGCGCCTGGAAGGAAGCCGCCTTGCAGCTGGAGCAGGAAAACGCCCGGCTGCTGGACCTCAACAACGTGCGGCTGGACCCGCAGCTGACCTATATCACCGGCGTGGTGATGGCGGACAGCGGCTCCCCCTTTCGGCAGTCGGTTTTGCTGAACGTCGGCAGCCGTGACGGCGTGCACGATGGTTGGGCCGCGATGGACGGGATCGGGCTTGTCGGGCGGATCTCCGGCACCGGTCGCAACACCGCGCGGGTGATCCTGCTGACGGATGCCGCCAGCGCGGTTCCCGCCACCATCCAGCCTTCGGGCCAGACCGCCCTGGTGACTGGCGACAACAGCGCAGCCCCCTTGCTGAGCTTCCTGGAAAACCCCGATCTGGTGCGCCCTGGTGACCGGGTCATCTCCTCGGGCGATGGATCGGTTTTCCCGGCCGGGTTGCTGATCGGCCAGGTCGCCAAGGACCGTTCGGGGCGCATGCGGGTGCGGCTGTCGGCCGACTACAGCCGGCTGGAGTTCCTGCGGGTGCTGCGCCATCACGGCACCGAGGTCATCGACACGCCGGGCGCATTGGTCGGCGCAAAACCCGGCGATCCGATGCCGCAACCCCGTCCGCAGGACCTGGGCGGGGACGACGCGAGTGTTTCAGCCGGGGCGGAGAATGGCTAGCACCTCGACCGCCCGGATCTGGACCATGCGCGCGGCCTTTCCGGCGCTGGCCGTGCTGATCATGTTCTTCCACCTGCTGCCGCTGGATACCGAGCCGCGTTTCTGGGCGCCGCCGGACCTGTTGCTGCTGATCGCGCTGACCTGGTCGATGCGGCGTCCGGAATTCGTGCCGCCGATTTCGATTGCCCTTGTCATCCTGCTGGAAGACCTGCTGCTGTTGCGCCCGCCCGGCTTGATGGCGCTGCTGGCGGTGTTGGGATGTGGCGTCCTGAAGGCCCGTGCCGCCCCCCACCGCGAAAGCACCTTTGTCAGCGACTGGCTGGCCATCGCTGCGGTGCTGACCGTGATTGCCGCCCTCAACCGGCTGACGCTGGCGCTGTTCGCGGTCGAGCAGGCGCCCCTGGGGTTGACCGTGATCCAGGTCGTGATGACCATTCTCGCCTACCC
The DNA here is from genome assembly GCA_019801415.1 of Nocardioides marinus. GTDB lineage: Bacteria > Pseudomonadota > Alphaproteobacteria > Rhodobacterales > Rhodobacteraceae > Leisingera. The sequence continues at coordinate 44,911 of JAHVJD010000011.1, read as the reverse complement.
TCTGGTCGTCTGGCTCAGCCAGACTATTCTGGGCGTACGCAAATTGTCTCCGGCCGAAGCCGAAACCCTGGTACACCGCCGATGAAACGCTCCTCCAAGGATCTTGATGCCACACATGGCAAGATGACCCGCCGGGCCCTGTTCCTGGGCGGGCTTCAACTGGCCTTTGCCGGCGGGCTGGCGGCCCGGATGCGGTTTCTGCAGGTCGATCAGGCCGATGAGTTCCGCCTGCTGGCCGAAGAAAACCGTATCAACATCCGCCTGCTGCCCCCGGCCCGCGGAGAGATCTTTGACCGCAACGGGCAGATCATTGCGCAGAACTCCCCCTCCTACCGGATTACCCTGGTGCCGGAGGACGCGGGCGACGTCGAGGCGGTCATCGCCAAACTGTCGAACCTGCTGCCGCTGGACCCCGAGGACCTGGAGCGCGCCCGTGCCGAGATGCGCCGCTCGCCCCCATTTCTTCCGATCACCCTTGCGGATCGGATCGGCTGGGAGGACATTTCCAAGGTCGCGGTCAATGCCCCGGCGCTGCCAGGCGTGACCCCCGAGGTCGGTTTGACCCGGGTCTATCCCCAGCAAGAGGATTTTGCCCATGTGGTGGGCTATGTCGGACCGGTCTCGGATTACGACCTGAGCAAGATGGACGACCCCGAGCCGGTGCTGATGATCCCCCGCTTCCAGATCGGCAAGGTCGGCTTCGAGGCCAAGCGCGAAGACATGCTGCGCGGCAAGGCCGGCGCGAAACGGGTCGAGGTCAATGCAACCGGCCGCGTCATGCGTGAGCTGGACCGCCGCGAGGGCATCTCGGGGGCGGACATGCAGCTGACCGTCGATGCCGCCTTGCAGAACTACGTGCAGGCGCGGCTCGGTCGCGAAAGTGCCGCCGCGGTGGTGATCGACTGCGAGGAGGGCGACATTCGTGCCATTTGCTCCTCTCCCAGCTTTGATCCCAACCTTTTCGTGCGCGGCATTTCGGTCGCCGATTACCGCATGCTGACCGAGGACAATTACCGCCCCCTGTCCAACAAGACGGTGCAAGGCACCTATCCGCCCGGCTCCACCTTCAAGATGATCACCGCGCTTGCAGCGCTTGAAGAAGGCGTGGTGGGACCGGAGGAAACCGTCTGGTGCCCCGGCCATCTGACCGTCGCGGGACGTCGTTTCCACTGTTGGAAGCGGGCCGGCCACGGGCATGTGGACCTGAACAACTCGCTGAAACGGTCCTGCGACGTCTACTACTACGACATCGCGATCAAGACCGGCATCGACAAGATCTCGGCGATGGCCAACAAGTTCGGCCTCGGTGTCAAACATGACCTGCCGATGTCCGCGGTCGCGCAGGGGATCACCCCGACCAAGGAGTGGAAGCTGCGCTCCTATGGCAAGGACTGGCTGATCGGGGATACCGCGAACGCGTCGATCGGTCAGGGCTTCATGCTGGCATCGCCCCTGCAACTGGCGGTGATGACGGCGCGTATCGCCACCGGGCGCAGTGTCACGCCGCGGCTGTTGAAATCCATCGACGGGGTCGAGCAGCCCAGCGGCGCGGGCGAACCGCTGGATGTCGCGGAAAACAACCTGCGCACCGTGCGTAAGGGAATGTACTCGGTCAGCAACGACCGCCGCGGCACCGGTTACCGCTCGCGCATCATCGGCGACGGAATCCGCATGGCCGGCAAGAGTGGCACCAGCCAGGTGCGCAACATCACCGCCGCCGAACGCGCCGCCGGGGTGATCCGCAACGAGGACCTTCCGTGGGAGCGTCGCGACCACGCGCTCTATGTCTGCTACGCGCCCTACGACAACCCGAAATACGCGGTTGCGGTGGTGGTGGAACACGGCGGCGGCGGCTCCAAGGCGGCGGCGCCGATCGCCCGCGACGTGCTGCTGCAGGCGCTCTACGATGGCACCCCGCCGCTGGAAGCCTACCCGAAGGCCGATCGCAGCCGCATCAAGGCACAGCAGGAACGATTGGAGCGCGAACGCGTCAAACGCCCCCTGGGCAGCCGGAGCAGCAAGGCATGAGCTATCTGGAATACCACGCCAAATCGATGCCCTCCGGGTTTCGCAAGATCCTCTACCTGAACTGGGGTCTGCTGCTGCTGCTGGTGACGGTGGCCTGCGTCGGTTTCCTGATGCTCTATTCTGTTGCCGGCGGTTCCTTCACGCCGTGGGTCGAGCCGCAGGTCAAACGTTTTGCCCTGGGCCTGGTGTTGCTGTTCGTGGTGGCCATGGTCCCGATCTGGTTTTGGCGCAACGTGTCGGTGTTGGCCTATCTCGGCTCTCTCGCCCTCCTGGTGGCGGTGGAGCTGTTCGGCTCCGTCGGCATGGGGGCGCAGCGCTGGATTGATCTGGGCTTCATGCGGCTGCAGCCATCCGAGGTCACAAAGATCTCGCTGGTGATGCTGCTGGCCGCCTATTACGACTGGCTGCCGCCGGAGAAAACCTCGCGGCCTCTGTGGGTTATGCTGCCCGTGGCGCTGATCCTGCTGCCGGTGGCGCTGGTGCTGAAACAGCCGGACCTCGGCACCTCGATCCTGCTGATGGCGGCAGGCGGCGGGGTGATGTTTCTGGCAGGCGTGCACTGGGCCTACTTCGTCGCCGTCATCGCCTCCGGCGTGGGGCTGGTCAGCGCGGTGTTCCAAAGCCGCGGCACCGACTGGCAGCTGCTGAAGGACTACCAGTTCCGCCGCATCGACACCTTCCTTGATCCTTCGCAAGATCCCCTGGGCGCCGGTTATCACATCACCCAGTCGAAGATCGCGCTGGGGTCCGGCGGCTGGTCCGGGCGCGGCTTCATGCAGGGCACCCAGTCACGGCTGAACTTCCTGCCGGAGAAGCACACCGACTTCATCTTCACCACCCTGGCGGAGGAGTTCGGCTTTATCGGTGGCGTGACCCTGCTGTTCATCTACATGCTGATCATCCTGTTCTGCATCGCCTCGGCCATTGCCACCAAGGACCGGTTTTCGTCGCTGGTCATCATGGGCATCGGCCTCAACTTCTTTTTGTTCTTCGCGGTCAACATGTCGATGGTGATGGGGTTGGCGCCCGTGGTGGGCGTGCCGCTGCCGATGGTGTCCTATGGCGGCTCGGCGATGCTGGTGCTGCTGGGCGCCTTCGGCATCGTGCAGAGCGCCCACATCCACCGGCCGCGCCATTCAACACGCTGAATTTCGGAGTTCCCATGACAGTCAACGTTCTCTTTGCCGGCCGTGCGGCCAGCTGGCCCGCCTACGAACCCGAGTTGAAACGCGCCTTTGATGCGCTTGGGCTGACTGTGAACCTCGGCTGCGAGTTTGCCCCGCAGGAGGTGGACTACATCATCTATGCGCCGACCGGCCCCGTCAGCGATTTCACCCCCTTCACCCGGCTGAAAGCGGTGCTGAGCCTCTGGGCCGGGGTCGAGAAGATCGTGCCCAACACCACCCTGACCGCACCGCTGACCCGGATGGTGGATGCCGGGCTGGAGCTGGGCATGCGCGAATGGGTGGCCGGGCACACGCTGCGCTATCACCTGGGGATGGACGCGCATATCCAGGGCCAGACCGGAAGGTGGGAGCCGAAGGTGCCACCGCTGGCGCGCGACCGCAAGGTCACCATTCTGGGCCTTGGAGCCCTGGGCCGCGCCGTCGCCGAGACGCTGGCGGCATTGGGCTTTGCGGTAACCGGCTGGAGCCGCACGCAGAAACAGCTGGACGGCGTCACCTGCCACGCAGGCGAAGATGGGCTGCGCCGGGCGCTGGAGCAGGCGGAAATCGTGGTGCTTCTGCTGCCGGACACGCCCGCCACGACCAACATCCTGAATGCCGAAACGCTGGCGATGCTGCCCCGCGGCGCCCGCATCATCAATCCGGGGCGCGGACCGCTGATCGATGACGACGCGCTGCTGGCAGCACTGGACAGCGGCCAGGTCGGCCATGCCACGCTGGATGTCTTCCGGGTGGAGCCGCTGCCGCCGGAGCACCCCTACTGGGCACATCCAAACGTGACGGTGACGCCGCATATCGCCTCGGAGACCCGCGAAAGCACCGCCGCCGAGGTGATAGCCGAAAACATCCGCCGCTGCGAGGCAGGTGAGCCGATGCTGCATTTGGTCGACCGCAGCCTCGGCTACTAGGGGCAGGCGCGGCGGGGCCTATTCTGCGGCCAGCCCGCGCCCTTTCAGCAGCGCCTCGACCCCCGGCAGGCGACCGCGGAACGCGGTGTAGAGCTCTGCCGGGTCAGCCGAGCCGCCGGTGGACAGGATATGCTCCTCCAGCGCCTTGGCGCGTTCGGGGTCAAAGGCGCCGCTTGCCTCCTCGAACGCTGCGAAGGCGTCCGCGTCCATCACCTCGGACCACATGTAGCTGTAATAGCCCGAGGAGTAGCCGTCGCCCGCAAAGACATGCGCGAAATGCGGCGTGGCGTGGCGCATGGTGATGGCATCCGGCATGCCGATCTCGGCCAGAACCTCGGCCTGTTTCACCATCGGATCTGCCGGGGCAGCACCGTCGTGGAAGGCAAGATCCACCAGCGCCGAGGCGACATATTCCACCGTCTGGAAACCCATGTCGAAATTCGCGGCCCCCAGCACCTTGTCGAGCATCTCCTGCGGCATCGGCGCGCCCGTTTCCGCATGGGTGGCGAATTCCTGCAGCACTTCGGGCACTTCCAGCCAGTGTTCGTAGAGCTGGCTCGGCAGCTCGACAAAGTCGCGCGCGACGGAGGTGCCCGAGATGCTCTCGTAGGTCACGTCCGACAGCATCTGGTGCAGCGCGTGACCGAATTCATGGAACAGGGTGCGGGCGTCATCCCAAGACAGCAGCGCCGGATCGCCCTTGGCAAAGTTGCAGACGTTGATGACCACAGGCGTCTGTTTTTCCGGGAACCTGGCCTGCTGGCGCATCGCCGAACACCAGGCACCGGAGCGTTTGGAGCCGCGGGCGAAATAGTCGCCGATGAAGACCGCCACATGCGCGCCGTTGCGGGTCACCTCCCAGGCGCGGCAATCCGGGTGGTACAGCGGCACATCCAGCGGTGCGAATTCCAGCCCGAACAGGCGGTTGGCGCAGGCAAAGGCCGCCTCGATCATCCGGTCCAGCTGCAGATAGGGCTTCAGCGCGGCCTCATCCAGGTCATGCTCGGCCTGGCGGCGCTTGGCGGCGTAGTAGCGCCAGTCCCAAGGCTGCAGATCGCCGTTGATGCCGTCGGCCCGCATCATCTGGGTCAGCACCTCGGCATCGGCATCTGCCTGCGCCTTGGCGGGCCCCCAGACGTCCATCAGCAGCTTGCGAACCGCCTCGGGCGTGCCCGCCATCTCGGTTTCCAGCTTGTAGGCGGCAAAGCTGTCATAGCCCAACAGCCGCGCGCGTTCCTGGCGCAGCGCCAGGATCTCGGCAGCGATCGCCAGGTTGTCGGTGTCGCCGCCATTGGCGCCGCGGGCGGCCCAGGCCCTGAAAGCCTTCTCGCGCAGCTCGCGGCGAGGCGAGAACTGCAGGAACGGCGTAATCAGCGAACGCGACAGGGTGACCACCGGGCCATCGCAGCCTTTCTCCGCACCGGCCGCGCGGGCCGCATCCACCACAAAGGCGGGCAGCCCCTCCAGATCCTCTTCCGAGAGTTCCAGGAACCAGCTGCGCTCATCTGCCAGCAGGTTCTGGGTGAACTGGGTGCCCAGGGTCGCAAGCCGTGCCTTGATTTCCTGCATCCGCAGATCGGCAGCCCCCTCCAGCGCCGCACCGCCACGCACAAAGCCGCGATGGGTCAGCATCAGCACGCGCTGCTGCTCCGGTGTCAGATCCAGCGCGTCGCGCCGATCCCAGACCGCCTTGACCCGCGCATACAGCGCCTTGTTCGCGGTGATGGCCGAAAAATGCGCCGCCAGTTTCGGCGAGAACTCCCGCTGCAGCTCCTCCCGCCGCGGATTGCTGTCCGCGCCTGCCACGGTGAAAAAGACGCCCAGAACCTGCTCCAGCGCGCGGCACGGTGTTTCCAGCGCTTCGATCACATTGGCAAAGCTTGGCGGCTCGGAATTGGTCGCGATCTGCTCGATCTGCGCCGCGTGATCGGCCAATGCCTGTTCCAGCGCAGGGGCAAAATCCTCGTCCGAGATTTCGGCGAAGGGGGCGATTTCAAACGGTGTGTCCCAGTTGGACAAAAGCGGGTTGGACATGGACGGATCTCCTTTGTCCGCGACGCTAGCGGCAAAGCCGGGCGGCTGCAATCGGCCCTAGCCGCCCGCCCCCAGCACGCTGTCGCTATCCGCAACCAGCGCCGCCGGGATGATGCGGATCGGCACGCCTGCGATATTGGCCGCGCGCGCGATGCGCCATTCATAGCGGCCAAAGCGCCCGTCGGTATCGATCAGCACCGCCACCGCCTCCTTGCCGGTGATCTCAGCGGCAAACAGCGCCTGCTGGATGCTGTCGAGGCTGCTGCGCTTGTCGAGACCGAACTCCACCACCCGCCGCGAGTTCTCGCAATCGGTGCGGATCGACGCGGCGCCGCCGGGGTAGGAAAACTCATGCACGGTTTCCGCGCTGCCGCCGAACAGCGCACCGCACAGCGCAGAGATGAAGAAGGCCTCGTTCAAATCAGGGGGCTTCCGGTTTCCTAGTGGCCGGAGCCGCAAACCGGGCAATCGGCGCGCGGGGACAGGCGGATCTTGCGGGTTTCGCCATAAAGCCCGTCATAGATCAGCATCTCGCCGCGCAGCACCTGGCCCGCACCGGTGATCTGCTTGACCGCCTCCTGTGCCATCATCGCGCCGATGACCCCCGGCAAGGGGCCGATCACCCCTGCCTCGGCACAGCTGGGCGCCAGCCCCGCAGCCGGGGCTTCGGGAAAGATGCACTGATAGCAGGGGCCGCCCTTGGCCGGATGGAACAGGCTGATCTGCCCCTCCCACTGCGACAGCGCGCCGGAGATCAGCGGCTTGCCCAGCGCCACGGCGTGGCGGTTGGCCAGGTAGCGGGTGTCAAAATTGTCGGTGCCGTCGAGGATCAGGTCGTAGTCCGCGAACAGATCCGCCGCGATGTCATCGGTCAGACGGCGGTTGTAGGGGCGCACCTCTACATAAGGGTTCTGCGCGCGCATCGCCGCCGCGGCCGAGAAAACCTTGGGCTTGCCGATATCCTCGTCCTGGTGGATGACCTGTCGCTGCAGGTTGGCGTTATCGACCACGTCATCGTCGATCACCCCGATGGTACCCACCCCGGCCGCGGCCAGATACTGCAGCACGGGCGCGCCCAGACCGCCGGCACCGATCACCAGAACCCGCGCCTGTTTCAGCTTCTTCTGGCCCGCGCCGCCGACCTCGCGCAGCACGATATGGCGGGCGTAGCGGTCCAGCTCGCTGTCGGAAAAACGGCCCGCGGGCTGCAGTGCGGCTGTATCCTGCGGCTGGGCGCGGGATTTCAGGGCAGCAACGATGCGGGCATAGAAGCCAGCCACAAGCGCAACACCGCCCAGCAGCAGCCAGGCCCCGGCAGAGCCGCCGGTGCCCTCGCGCAGGGGATGCCCGACCGGCAGCGTCAGCTGCACCGCCAGCACCGCGGCAAACAGCACCGCCAGAACCGCAATGCGCAGGTTGCGCGGCAAGCCCAGAAACCGCCCGCCCCACCAGATAAGCGCCGCAAGGAACAGGATCCGCAGCATCAGCCTCTCCCGGTGGAGCCAAAGCCGCCCGCGCCGCGCGCGGAACTGCTGAGGGCATCGGCCAGCTCGAAGCGGGCCTGCAGCACCGGCGCCACCACCATCTGGGCGATGCGGTCACCGTGGGCGATCTCGAACTGCTCCTGGCCTGCGTTCATCACGATGACCCCCAACGGGCCGCGGTAATCGCTGTCGATGGTGCCGGGGGTGTTGGGCAGGGTGATGCCATGCTTCAACGCCAGGCCGGAGCGCGGACGGATCTGCACCTCGTAGCCTGCGGGGATTTCGATGCGCAGCCCGGTCGGCACCAGCGCCCGCTCACCCGGCGCCAGCTGCAGGCAGCCGCGGTCCGGCAGATTGGCGCGGATGTCGGCCCCCGCCGCCCCCGCCGTTTCATAAGAGGGCAGCGGCACATCCCGGTCCGCGCCCTCGTCATGGATCACACGGATCGTCACCATCCCCGCTGCCCCTTCATCTTTCTGAAAATACTCATTGTCACCCGGCCAGCGCCGCGGCGATCCGGTCGGCGAGACGCGCGGCGACCTCGTCCTTGCCCATGCGCGGCCAGCTTTCCGCGCCGTCTTCCGAAATCAGAGTCACCGCGTTTTCGCTGCCGCCCATGATGCCGGTCGCGGGCGAGACGTCATTGGCGACGATCCAGTCGCACCCCTTGCGCTCGCGCTTGGCGGTGGCGTTGTCGACCACGTCGTTGGTCTCGGCGGCAAAGCCGACCACCAGCGCCGGGCGTCCCGACGTCATCTGGGCAACCCCCTTCAGGATGTCGGGATTTTCGGCGAATTCCAGCACCGGCAGGCCGTCCTTGGATTTCTTCAGCTTGCGGTCCGAGGCGCTCGCCACCCGCCAATCCGCCACCGCGGCGGCAAAGACACCGGCATCGGCGGGCAAGGCGGCCTCTACCGCGGCGGCCATGTCACGCGCGCTCTGGACCGGCACCACCTGCACGCCCTCGGGCGGTGGCACCTCGGCGGGGCCGGTGATGAACACCACCTCGGCACCGCGGTCACGCAAGGCCCGCGCCAGTGCCGTGCCCTGCGCCCCGGAGGAGCGGTTGGCGATATAACGCACCGGGTCGATCGGCTCATGCGTGGGGCCGGAGGTCACCACGATTCGTTTGCCCCGCAGCGGCCCGTCGGACAGTTTGGCTGTGATGGCGGCCACGATCTCGTCCGGTTCGGCCATGCGGCCGGGGCCGAATTCACCGCAGGCCATGCTGCCATCATTGGGACCGACAAAGTCCGCGCCATCCGCCTTCAGCTGGGCGATGTTGCGCTGGGTAGCGGGGTGTTCCCACATGCGCACGTTCATGGCGGGCGCCAGCAGCACCGGCGTGTCGGTGGCCAGCAGCAGCGTCGAGGCCAGATCATTGGCGAGGCCTTGCGCCATCTTGGCCATCAGGTCCGCCGTCGCGGGCGCCACCACCAGCAGGTCGGCGCTGCGTGACAGCTGGATATGGCCCATCTCGGCTTCGGAGGTCAGATCAAACAGTTGCTGATGCACCGGTGTCCCTGCCAGGGCCGAAACCGACAGCGGCGTGACGAACTCGGCGCCCGCTTTCGTCAGGACGGGGGTCACGCGCGCGCCCTGATCCTGCAGGCGCCGGATCAGCTCCAGCGATTTGTAAGCCGCGATTCCGCCACCGATAATCAGAAGAATATGTTTGCCAGCCAGCATTTGCGGGTCCTCTGCCACCTTCAGGGCGACTGTACTGTGCAGCGCCAGAAGTGTGAAACGCTTTTCCCGCAAGCGGGGCCGCATGACGCGGGCGGGCTGAATAGCCGGCGTTCGCCCGCAACGAAGGATGCCAAGGCAGCCGTCAGCGCGCGTGTATCACCTGCGCCCGGATCCAACGGCAAAGCGCCACCGAAATGGCGGCGCTTCACCAGACACTATGGCCCGTCGGGTTGGTCAGGACAGGAGCCTGTGAACCTCGCGCGACTTGTTTTCAAGGCATTTTCGCATCTTCTGGAAGGCCCCGGCTTCGAGCTGGCGCACGCGTTCCTTGGACAGGCCCAGTTCCGTGCCCAGGCTTTCCAGCGTGCGCGGCCGTTCGCGCAGTTTGCGCTCGGTGATGATGAACCGCTCGCGGTCGTTCAAGGCCTGCAAGGCGCCGACCAGCCATTTGCGCAGCTGGCGGCGGTCGTGACGCTGCTGAACCAGCTCTTCTGCCTGGGTGGTGTCATCCTCAAGCGCGTCGATCCATTCGCGCCCCTCATCCTCCGTCGACTGCACCGCGTTGAGGGAGAAATCGGCCCCCGAAAGACGCCCATCCATCATCTGCACATCGCGCAGCGGCACACCGATCTCGGTGGCAATCTTCTGGTGCAGCTGATGCTGATCCAACCGCGCCCCCTGCGCTCGGGCCTCGCGCTCCAGCTGCGCCTGAACCCGGCGCATGTTGAAGAACAGCGACTTTTGCGAAGAGGTCGAGCCGGTGCGCACCATGGACCAGTTGCGCATCACGTAATCCTGAATCGATGCCTTGATCCACCACACCGCATAGGTCGAGAACCGCACACCGCGATCCGGGTCGAACTTGTCGGCCGCCTTCATCAAACCCAGCCCAGCTTCCTGGATCAGGTCGTTCATCGGCGCCCCATAGCGTTTGAATTTTGCCGCCATGGAGATTGCCAACCGCATATAGGCGTTGATCAGGCGGTGCAGTGATTGCACGTCCCGTTCATCCCGCCAGGCATAGGCCAGGCGCAGCTCGGTCTCTGCATCCAGCAGCTCTGCCCGCATGGCCTGTTTCGGCAATGGGTTTTCATGTGTGTGATCTAGTGCCATAAGATTTCCCCCCGGAAACTAATTAACAAACTGCCGTCTGGGGACTTAACTTGGAACAATTGGGGGCCCGGATCGCCCTTGGGCCAACAGCAACAGCGCATCGGGTGCAACTTTCGCCACATCCACAGGCCAAACGGGAAACGTAAAAAGTAATTTGGCCCCTGCGCAGCCTCCCCGGTTTGGAAACATTGGAACCCCGGGCGCTGCGGTCTCTTGTCTTTACCGGGCCCTGCAGTTACCCACAGGAACGGCTTCGTACATACAGGTTAGCAAAAAATGCCTGCAAATGTAACTTTAATTCTTGGGGGCGCGGCCTCAGGAAAGTCGGCATTTGCCGAAGGCCTGTGCGTAAACAGCACAAAAGACAGAGTTTACTGGGCAACTGCACAAATTTTTGACGCCGAAATGCGCGAAAAAGTGTCCCGCCATCTCGCACAAAGAGGGGCTGGCTGGAGCACTGTAGAAGAGCCGGAAACAGCCGGGCGAGTCTTGCCGGGGCTGACATCCGGGCAAATCTGCCTGATGGACTGCGCCACCATGTGGCTGACCAACCATTTGCTGGCCGAACACGATCTTGCCGCCGCCGAGTCGGAACTGATGTCCGCCATCGACACCTGCGCGGCGGATCTGGTGATCGTGTCCAACGAGACCGGACTGGGCATCGTGCCCGAAAACGCGCTGGCCCGGAGGTTCCGGGAGGCTCAGGGGCGGCTGAACATCGCTCTGGCCGCGCGCGCCGACCGGGTGGTGCAAGTCACCGCCGGGCTGCCCCTGGTCCTGAAAGGCAGCCTGTGACCACCCGCCTGTTCCTGGTTCGGCACGGGCCGACTCACGCCAAATGTATGGTCGGTTGGTCAGACCTGCCCGCGGATCTTTCTGATTCGGCCGCGCTGGCCCGCCTGTCGGCGCATCTGCCCGCCGACGCGCTGGTTGTGTCTTCGGACCTGTCGCGGGCGGTGACCACCGCGGATGCCATCCAAGGCAACCGACAGCGGTTGCCGCATCTGCCGGGGCTGCGCGAAATCCACTTTGGCGCCTGGGAGCTGCGCAGCTGGGCCGAGGTCGACGCCGAAGACCCGGACCGAATCCGCGCCTATTGGGATACGCCGGGGGACAGCACGCCGCCGGGGGGCGAAAGCTGGAACCAGCTCTGCGCCCGCGTGAATGCTGCGATCGACGGGCTGGTGGCCGCGCACGAGGGCGGCGACCTGATCGTGGTGGGGCATTTCGGACAGATTCTCAGCCAGATCCAGCGCGCTGCACGCCTCACCGCGCTGGAGGCCTTTGGGCACAAGATCGACAACCTTTCCGTCAGTCAGGTGTCTGTCGGTCCGGACGGCTGGATCGCCGGCAAGATTAATCACAATCCGTGATAATCTCTATCACAAACATTCCATTTGAGAATATTTTCACCGCGGCTACCCTCGCCTTATGACATATGAACTCTATATTGGCGACCGCATGTATTCCAGCTGGTCATTGCGCGGCTGGCTCATGCTCGAGAAATTCAATCTGCCCCACACCGTCCACATGGTCGGGCTGTACTCCGGGCGCATGGCGGCGGATTTGGCGCATCTCGCCCCGGCGCGGCTGGTGCCGGTGTTGCGACTGCCGGACGGCACCGTGGTCGGCGAAAGCCTGGCAATCGCGGAAACCCTGGCCGAACGGCACCCGAAGGCCGGGCTGTGGCCGACCGATCCGGCACATCGCGCCACTGCGCGCTGGCTGGTGACCGAAATGGCCTGCGGTTTTTCCGCCTTGCGCGGCGACTGCCCGATGCAGCTGGGCGGCATTTACGAGGGCTTTGCCCCATCCGAGGCGGTCAGGACCGACCTCGCGCGTATCGAAACGCTGTTTGCCCACGCCCGCCTCGTGTCCGGCGCCGCGACGGGTCACTTGTTCGGGGCCTACTCTCTGGCTGATACGTTCTACACGCCGGTCGCTGCCCGCATCATCGGCTATGACTTGCCCGTCAGCGCCGAAACCCGCGCCTATTGCAAGCTGCTGCTCTCCGACCCAACGGTTCAGAGCTGGCAACAGCAGGCGCAGGAGGTCACCTACGACCCGGAGCCCTACCCGGTGGATTTGCCAAAGCGTGCTTGGTCGCTGGACTGACGGGTGCCGGGGCGGGGCGACCAGCGCCAATTTTGCGTGAATTCCAAGCGCGACCCGCCCCGCGTTAACCATTCGGAAACCATGATTGCCAAGCCTCTTTCCGACCAGAACGGGACGGGGAGAGATGACCACACGCTGTTACACCGTGGCCTTTCAGGGGGTCGATGCACGCCTGGTCGAAGTGCAATGCGCCGTCGCGCCAGGGCTTCCGGCCTTTTCGGTGGTTGGTCTGCCCGACAAGGCGGTGAGCGAGGCGCGCGAACGGGTCCGCGCCGCCTTTGCCGCGATGTCGATTGCCCTGCCCTCGCGCCGGATCACCGTAAACCTGTCGCCTGCCGATCTGCCCAAGGAAGGCAGCCATTTCGACTTGCCGATTGCCTTGGCGCTTCTCGCCGCGATCGGGATCATCCCTGCTGAAAAGGCCGAGGACACCATCGCCCTGGGCGAGCTGTCACTGGACGGACAGCTGATGCCGGTGGTGGGCGCCCTGCCCGCAGCCGTCACCGCGGCTGAACAGGCACGGATGCTGATATGCCCCAAGGATTCCGGCGCCGAGGCGGCCTGGGTGGATGCGGCGCAGGTTTTCGGCGTCACCACGCTGGCCGAAGCCGTTCAGCATTTCACCGGCCAGCGCCTGATCGAACCCGCCACGCCGGGCGAGGTCGGCAACGCCCCAGCAACCAAGGATCTGCGCGACGTGAAGGGGCAGGAGCAGGCAAAGCGCGCGCTGGAGATCGCAGCCGCCGGGCGCCATCACCTGCTTATGGTCGGACCACCCGGCTCCGGCAAATCGATGCTGGCGGCGCGCCTGCCCTCCCTGTTGCCGCCGCTGACACCAAGGGAGGCACTGGAAACCTCGATGATCCACTCCTTGGCTGGGCTGATCAAGGATGGTGGCATCAGCCGCGTCCGCCCGTTCCGCGAACCGCATCACACCGCCTCGATGGCGGCCATTGTCGGGGGCGGACGACGGGCGCAGCCCGGCGAGATCAGTCTTGCCCACAACGGGGTTCTGTTCCTCGATGAGCTGCCGGAATTCGCACGTCCGGTTCTGGAAACCCTTCGCCAGCCGCTGGAAACCGGCGAAGTCATGGTGGCGCGCGCCAATGCGCATGTGAAATATCCCAGCCGCTTCATGCTGGTGGCCGCGGCCAATCCCTGCAAATGCGGCTACCTGGCTGATGCAAACCGGGCGTGCGCCCGCGCGCCGGGGTGCAGCGCAGACTATCTTGGCCGTATCTCTGGCCCCTTGTTGGACCGGTTTGACCTGCATCTGGACGTTCCGCCCGTCGACATTGCGGATCTGGATCTGCCGCCCTGTGCCGAAGGCTCGGCCGAGGTCGCACAGCGGGTGGCTTGCGCCCGCGAGCTGCAACAGGCCCGCTATGCAAACCATCCCGGCATAGAGCAGAATGCCGACGCTGAGGGGCAGCTGCTGGAAGACGCCGCGGCCCCCGGCCCCGACAGCCGCGACCTCTTGAGCCGAGCTGCCGAGCGGTTCGGTCTCAGCGCAAGAGGCTATCACCGGGTGCTGCGCGTGGCCCGCACCATCGCCGATCTGGCCCGCGAAGAGCGCGTGCAACGCCACCATTTCGCCGAGGCGCTGAGCTTCCGCCTGCCCGCAGCCCGGTAACTAGGTGCCGCCGTCCAGCACCGCACGGGCAAATACCGCGGCGTCTTCGAGCGCCGCCTGCCCCTCCGGCAGGTGACCTGCCATGAATTGCCAGACATGCGGCAGCCCGTGCCACAGGCGGAGCTGCACCGCGCTGCCGGCGGCCTGCAGCCGGGCCGCCATGCGCTCGGCGTCCGAGCGCAGCACCTCGCTGTCGGACACCTGGATCAGCACCGGCGGCGGGCCGGGGAAATCGGCAAACAGGGGCGAGGCCCGCGGATCGGCTGGGTCGGCCCCGGCCAGATATTGCTCCACAACCTCCGGCATCCGCCCCGTCGGGATGAGAACATCGCAGGCCCGGTTGTCGTGCAGGCTGGCCCCCGACAGCGTCAGGTCGCACCAGGGCGAAAAGGCGATCAGCCCGGCCGGGCGCTCTCCCTCTGCTAGAAGGCCCGCCAGCAGCGCCAGCGCCAGCCCGCCGCCCGCACTGTCCCCGGCCAGCAGGATCCGGCCCGGCGCATAGCCGCGCTGGCGCAAGTGCTGCCAGGCCAGCAGGGCGTCCTCGTAGGCGGCGGGGAACGGGGCCTGTTGCAACAGCCGGTAGTCCGGCACCGCAATCTCGAGACCGGCGGCCTGGGACAGCCGCGACAGCATGCCCTGATAGGCCCGCGCGCTGCCCGCCAGATAGGCGCCGCCGTGCAAAAACAGGATGATCTGCCCCACGCGCGGGCTGCCGCAGCTGACCAGCGTCATCGGCACCGGCGCGCGCAGCGGCAGCAGGCGGGAAAAGGGCAGCGCCGGGTAGAGACGCGGCGCGGCAAATTCGAACACGCGCCGCGCCAGTTCAGGGCTGCTGGCGCGCCGCAGCACCGGTTTCATGCCATGACGCATCCACGCGTTGATGGTCCGGCGCTGCCAGCTCATCAGCTGATCTTGGCTTCGATCGCCTGCCAGACCTTCTCGGCGATGTTGACGCCGTCAAACCGCTCCAGTTCCTGAATGCCGGTGGGCGAGGTCACGTTGATCTCGGTCAGGTAGTGGCCGATCACGTCGATGCCGACGAAGACCTGACCCTTTTCCCGCAGCAGGGGACCGATGGCGGCGCAGATCTCCAGATCCCGCTCGCTCAGCCCGATCTTTTCTGGGCGGCCGCCGACGTGCATGTTGGAGCGCGTCTCGCCCGCTGCCGGCACCCGGTTGATCGCGCCGACCGCCTCGCCGTCGACCAGGATCACCCGCTTGTCGCCATTGCTGACGTCGGGCAGGAATTTCTGCACGATCAGCGGCTCGCGGCTGAAGCCGGTGAACAGCTCGTGCAGCGAGGTCAGGTTGCGGTCATTGGCATCAAGCCGGAACACGCCCGCGCCGCCGTTGCCATAGAGCGGCTTCAGGATCACGTCGCCGTGCTTTTCCTTGAACGCCTTGATGGTCTGCAGATCGCGGGCGATGGTGGTCGGCGGCGTCAGGTCAGGGAAGTTCAGCACCAGCAGTTTTTCCGGGTAGTTGCGCACCCAGAAGGGATCATTCACCACCAGCGCCTTGCCCTTCAGCATGTCCAGAAGGTGCGTCGAGGTGATGTAGTGCATGTCGAACGGCGGATCCTGGCGCAGCCAGACCACGTCGAACTCCGCCAGATCCACTTCGCGCTCTTCGCCCAGCACCGCGGGGGCGCCCGCCACCCGCTGCACCGTCATGTCGTGGCCACGTGCGGTGATACGGCCTTCCTGATAGGCCAGCTGGTCGGGGGCGTAGTAAAACAGCTCATGACCGCGCGCCTGGGCTTCCTCGGCCAGGCGGAAGCTGCTGTCGGCGTTGATGTCCACGCCCATGACCGGGTCCATCTGAAAGGCGATTTTCATTGGCAGTATCCCTTATAAACTGGTCAGATACATGGCCCAGCGGGGCCGCATGTTCAATGGGGCAGCGATGCGTCAGCCCATGCCAAAGGCGTTTTCGATCACCTCGACCGCGCCGTTGCCGTTCACAAGCGCGGCATCAAAGCGGACCGGCGTCAGCTGGCCCTGCGGCTGGGTATCCAGATATTGCCCGGCGCTGGCATAAATGCGTTCGATCTGCCGCGGCGTGATCCGCAGGGCGGCGGCGGCGCTGGTTCTGCTGTGCTTTACCTCGACGAAAACCAGCCCGTCCGGCCCCTTGAGGATCAGGTCAATTTCGCCGCCCGCCCCGCGCCAGCGGCGCTCTGCCACGCGGTAGCCGAGGTTTGCATAATGGCGCGCCACGATGTCCTCTGCCGCCTCGCCCGCATGGTGGGCGCGGGCGCCGCGATGCTGGCGGGCGCGCGTCACCGCTCAGCCCTCCTTGGTATGCTGCAGCGCCAGCTGGTAGACCTTGCGCCGTGGCAGCCCGTGCAGTTCCGCCACGATGGCGGCGGCGTCCTTGACCGAATTGTCCTGCAGCGCGGCCTGCAGATCGCTTTGCAGATCGCGCTCGCTGACCTCGGCCGCCTGGGCGCGGTCGACCAGCAGCACGATCTCGCCCTTCACCGGATGTTCGGCGAGGTTAGCCGCCAGATCCGCCAGCGGTGCGCGACGGACTTCCTCGAATTTCTTGGTCAGCTCGCGGCACAGTGCGGCCGGGCGGTTGCCCAGCACGGCGGCCATATCCGCCAGCGAGGCGGCCACCCGCTTCGGTGATTCATAGAAAATCAGGGTGCCGGGGATCTCGCGCAGCTCCTCCAGCCGCCGCTTGCGCGCGGCCGAGGCATTCGGCAGGAAACCGGCAAAGAAGAACGCATCCGTCGGCAGCCCCGCCAGCGTCAGCGCGGTGGCGGCGGCGACGGGTCCGGGCGCGCAGGTGACCATGTGGCCGGCTTCGGCGGCGGCGCGGCTCAGCTCGAATCCGGGATCGGCGATCAGCGGCATCCCCGCCTCCGAGGCGTAGGCCACGGATTTGCCCGCGGCGACCTCTTCCAGCAGCTTGGCCTGCGCACCGCCGCCACTGTGGTCGTGATAGGCGATGATCCGCCGCCCCGCCAGCGGCACGCCATGGATCTCCATCAGCTTGCGCAAAGAGCGCGTATCCTCTGCCGCAAGCACGTCTGCCGAGGCCAGCACGTCCAGCGCCCGCAAAGTGATGTCGCGCGCAGTGCCGATCGGCGTGGCAACAAAGTACAGCCCGGGAGCCAATTTGACATTCAGATGATTCAACGCTGGACCCGCCTTTTTGGTCGTTTATGATCCGTCCTTAAATTCACACGGTGCTCTGGCGCCGGGAGAACGGAGTTTCAAGCCATTATGTTTGCTGTTTTCAAACGGGCCCGCAAGGCAACACTTGCTGCCGCCGCAGCCCTGTCTGCCCTGACCCTGGCCGCCTGCGACCCTGCAACCATCGGCAGCGGCCCGACCATCAACACCTCCAAGCCGGTTCCGGTCGCGCTGCTGGTGCCGCGCGGGTCTGCCCAGCAGGGTGACAGCGTGCTGGCAAAGAGCCTGGAAAACGCGGCGCGCCTTGCCATTGCAGACCTCGACGGCGTGCAGATCGACCTGCGTGTCTATGATACCGCGGGCACTCCCGAGGTGGCCTCGAGCGCGGCGCAGCAAGCCCTGAATGACGGGGCCCGGATCATCCTTGGCCCCGTTTATGCAGAAGCGGCCAATGCCGCC
Source organism: Nocardioides marinus (assembly GCA_019801415.1). GTDB lineage: Bacteria > Pseudomonadota > Alphaproteobacteria > Rhodobacterales > Rhodobacteraceae > Leisingera. The sequence goes on along the minus strand of JAHVJD010000011.1, from coordinate 27,118 downwards.
GGGATCGCGGCGCGGCAGCGCGGCGTGAACGTACTGGCCTTCTCCAACAACACGGCGATCGCTGGCGGCAATGTCTTCATTCTGGGACCGACCTTTGACAACACCGCGCGGCGTCTGACGAAATTCGCCGCCCGCAATGGCAAGCGCAACATCCTGATCGTCGGCGGCAATGACGCCGCAGGCGTGGCCGGGCGGACCGCCATCCAGCAGGCCGCGGCAGAAAGCGGTGCCACGATCACCGGTAGCGTCGGGTATGAGCTGTCTCAGCAGGGTGTGATCAACGCCATCCCGACCATCCGCAGCGAGGCCGCCAAGGCGGACGCGGTGTTCCTGACCTCCACCACTGCCGGAGCCCTGCCGCTCCTGGCGCAGCTGATGCCGGAAGCGGGCGTCGACCCGGCCGAGAAGCAGTATATCGGTCTGACCCGTTGGGACATCCCGTCGCAAACCCTGTCGCTGCCGGGCGTTCAGGGTGGCTGGTTTGCCCTGCCCGACCAAAGCAAAGTTCAGCAATTCAGCACCCGCTATCAGGCGACCTACGGCAATGCTCCGCACACCATCGGCAGCCTTGCCTATGACGGCATCGCCGCAATCGGGGCGCTGGTGGCCGCAGGCAAATCCGACGCGTTGACCACAGCGGCGCTGACCCAGGGCGCCGGCTTCCAGGGCGCTGGCGGCATCTTCCGGCTGCGCCCGGACGGCACCAACGAGCGCGGATTGGCCGTCGCCACTATCCAGGAACAGAAGGTCGTAGTCATTGACCCAGCCCCAAGCAGCTTCGCCGGTGCCGGATTCTGATCCGGCCCTCGTAACCGCAGGGCAGACCGAAAGCGGCTTCCCCGCCCCGCGGGGGCCGCTGATCTGCGATCCGGCGGATATCTTCGACGCGGTCGCGGTGCGCCAGAAGATTCGCGCCGAGGCCGAAAACGTCCCGCCGACGGAGCTGCGCACCGCCGCCGTGAAGATCCTGCGGGAGGCCAATAAGTCCGGCCGCGCCGCGATTGCGGACGCCTTTGCCGCGGCCCCCTTTTCGGCGCGCGAACTGACCCGCTCTTACACATTTCTGACCGATGGGCTGGTGACCACTGCCATGTTCGTGGCCAGCACCCTGTTGCACCCGCTGGCCACACCGACCCGCGGCGAGAGGATCGCGGTCATTGCCGTGGGAGGCTACGGGCGGGGGGAAATGGCACCGGCCTCGGATGTCGACCTGCTGTTCCTGACCCCTTACAAGATCACCGCCTGGGCCGAGAGCGTGATCGAATCCATGCTCTATATCCTGTGGGACCTGCGCCTGAAGGTCGGCCATTCCAGCCGCACCATCAAGGACTGCCTGCGTCTGGGCGGCGAAGACTACACCATCCGCACCGCCATGCTGGAAAACCGCTTTCTGGCCGGCCATGCGCCCCTCGCCGAGGAGCTGGACGCGCGGTTGAAGGCGGAGCTGTTCTCCCGCGACACCCGCGAATTCGTCGAAGCGAAACTGGCCGAACGCGACGCGCGTCACCTGAAGCAGGGCCAGCGGTACATGGTTGAGCCCAACGTCAAGGAGGGCAAGGGCGGGCTGCGGGATCTGCAGTCCCTGTTCTGGATCGCCAAGTACCTCTACCAGGTGCAGGACGCGGAAGACCTGGTGCCACTGGGTTTGTTCCACCCCGAGGAGATGGAACTGTTCGCCAAAGCCGCCAATTTCCTGTGGGCGGTGCGGGCGCATCTGCATCTGGCCACCGGCCGCGCCAGCGAACAACTGACCTTCGACATGCAGGTCGAAGTCGCGGCGCGCATGGGGTACGAGGACAAAGCCGGACGGCGCGGCGTGGAAATCTTCATGCAGGAGTATTTCCGCCATGCGACCCGTGTCGGGGATCTGACCCGGATCTTCCTGTCCAAGCTGGAGGAAAGCCACCAGAAGAGCGAGCCATTACTGGAGCGGATCTTTCGCCGCCGCCGCCGCGTCAAGCCGGGTTACCGCGTGGTGCGCAACCGCCTGGACGTCGCCAACCCCGAGGAATTCCTGGCCGACAAGGTCAACCTTCTGCGCCTGTTTGAAGAGGCGCTGCGCACCGGCATGCTGATCCATCCAGACGCCATGCGGCTGGTCACCGCGAACCTGCACCTGATCGACGACGAGATGCGCAACGACAAGGAAGCCCGGCGGATCTTCCTTGACCTGCTGCTGAAGCACGGCAACCCGGAACGCGCGCTGCGCCGGATGAACGAGCTGGGCGTGCTGTCCGCGTTCCTGCCCGAGTTCGAGCCGATCGTGGCGATGATGCAGTTCAACATGTACCACTCCTACACGGTGGACGAACACACCATTCAGGTGATCGCCAACTTCGCCGCCATTGAGCGCGGCGAACTGGAGGAGGAGCTGCCGCTTTCGTCTGAAGTGCTGCGCAAGGGGCTTAACCGCAAGGTTCTGATGGTCGCCATGTTGCTGCACGATATCGGCAAGGGCCGGGCGCAGGACCATTCCATTCTGGGTGCCCAGATCGCGCGCAAGGTGGCGCCGCGGCTGGGGCTGAAGCCCTCGGAGTGCGAAACCGTGGAATGGCTGGTGCGCTATCACCTGCTGATGTCGGACATGGCGCAGAAACGCGACATCGCCGACCCGCGCACGGTGCGCGATTTTGCCAAGGCGGTACAGACGGTGAAGCGGCTGGACCTGCTGCTGTTGCTGACCGTCTGCGATATTCGTGGCGTCGGCCCGGACACCTGGAACAACTGGAAGGCGGCGTTGCTGCGGGCGCTTTACGGCCAGACCCGTGCTGCGCTTGAGGGGGGCATGGAAGCGCTGAATCGCGAGCACCGCGGCGCCGCCGCGAAGAAGGCGCTGCGTAAAGCTCTGCCGGACTGGTCCAAGGCCGACCTCAAGAAAGAAACCGCCCGCCACTACCCACCGTACTGGCACGGTCTGCATGTCACGGCGCATGTGGATTTCGCCGAGATGCTGCGCGAGTTCGTCAGTCGCGGCAGCCCGGACGAGGTGATGATCCGCCTCTACCCGGACGAGGACCGCGATGCGACCCGCGCCACATTCGTGATGGAGGACCATCCCGGCATCTTCGCCCGCATCGCCGGAGCGCTGGCGCTGGTCGGGGCCAACGTCGTGGACGCGCGCTCCTACACCACCAAGGACGGTTACGTCACCGATGCCTTCTGGATCCAGGACGCCGACGGGCACCCCTTCGACCCCTCGCGCCTGCACCGGATGAAACAGATGATCGAAAAGACCCTCAAGGGAGAGGTCATCGCCGGCGAAGCACTGAAGTCGCGCGACAAGATCAAGAAACGCGAGCGGGCCTTCAAGGTGCCGACCCACATCACCTTCGACAACGAAGGCTCCGAGATCTACACCATCATCGAGGTGGACACCCGCGACCGGCCCGGCCTGCTCTATGACCTGGCCCGCGCGCTGGCTTCGGCCAATGTCTACGTTGCCAATGCGGTGATCGCGACCTATGGCGAACAGGTCGTGGATGCTTTCTACGTCAAGGACATGTTCGGCCTGAAGTACCACACGGCATCCAAACAGCGCATGTTGGAGAAGAAGCTGCGAGAGGCGATCTCCGAAGGGGCCAAACGAGCGGACACATGAAACCCATCAAACTGCTTTCGGGCTTCCTGACCGTCGGGTTCTGGACGCTGGCCAGCCGTGTGCTGGGCTTTGCGCGCGAGATCCTCATTGCCGCCTTCATCGGGCCGGGGCCGGTGCTGGATGCCTTCATCGTGGCATTCCGCCTGCCCAACCTGTTCCGTCGCTTCTTTGCCGAAGGCGCCTTCAACGCGGCCTTCGTCCCCGCTTTCGCCAAACGCTACGAGGCGGGCGAGGACGCCCGCGCTTTCGCCCAGCAGGCCTTCAACCTGCTGGCGGCGGCGGTGCTGACGCTGGTGGGGCTTGGCATGCTGTTCATGCCCGGCCTGGTCTGGCTCACAGCCGGGGGGTTCGTGGGTGATGCGCGTTTTGACATGGCGGTGGGCTACGGCCACATCGTCTTTCCCTATATCCTGTTCATGTCGCTTGCGGCGCTGTTCTCCGGCGTGCTGAACGCCACCGGGCGCTTTGCCGCCGCCGCAGCCGCGCCGGTGCTGCTAAACATCTTTACCTGCTTTGCGATGGCCGTGGCCGCCATCCTGGGCGGCGAGGTGATCACCTGGCTGGTCTGGACCATCCCGGTAGCGGGCGTCGCGCAGCTGGCGCTGGTCTGGGCGGCGGCGGCGCGGGCAGGCATCGTTCTGCGCCCGGGTCTGCCGCGCTGGACCCCGGAGATGCGCCGCCTCACCGCTGTGGCCCTGCCCGCGGCGCTGGCCATGGGTGTCACGCAAATCAACCTCGTGATCGGCCAGTACGTGGCCTCCGACATCGAAAAAGCGGCCAGCTGGCTGTTCATCGCCGACCGGCTGTACCAGCTGCCGCTTGGAGTAGTTGGCATTGCCGTCGGCATCGTGCTGCTGCCCGCCCTGTCGCGCCGCCTGCGCGCGGGCGACAGCGCCGGCTCGCAGGACGCCCTGTCGCGCGCCGCCGAGTTCTCGCTGCTGCTGGCAGTGCCCTCCGCCGTGGCTTTCCTGACTGTGCCGCTGCCGCTGGTATCCGTGCTGTATGAGCGCGGTGCCACCGGACCCGAGGACGTCGCCGCCATCGCGCTGGCGGTTGCCGTCTACGGTGCCGGCCTGCCCGCTTTCATGCTGCAAAAAGTGCTGCAGCCGCTGTATTTCGCCCGAGAGGACACCCGGACACCGTTCCATTATGCGCTGGTGGCAATGGTGGTGAACGCGGGCCTGGCCTTTGGGCTGAAGCCGGTGCTGGGCTGGATCGCGCCCGCTGTGGCCGCATCCGCCGCGGGCTGGGCAATGGTGGCGCTGCTGGCTTTTGGTGCCCGCCGCATGGGGCCCGAGGCGCAGTTCGACCCCCGCTTCCGTCGCCGCGCCTGGCGCATCCTGGTGGCGTCTGCCGTGATGGGCGGCGGGCTCTACGCTGCCGCCAGCTGGGGCAGCTGGCTGTTTCAGCTGGACTACTGGCGCTATCTTGCGCTGCTGGGCCTGGTTGTGCTGGGCGGCGTACTTTACTTCACCGTGGGCCAGCTCCTCGGGGCCTTCCGCCTGTCGGAATTCCGCACCGCCCTCAGCCGCCGCAAACAGGCCTAGCGCCGACCGCCGCACTGCGGGTCAAGGGCCGCGCCAGCGGCCGCGCTGCAGGCGCGGTTCACCCTTGAGGCGCGGTGTGGCGAACAGACACTGGAGACCGCGCCTTCAGGGCAGGCCTGCCCCTGAAGCGCCTCTCAGCATCTTCCCCTCTGCCGCGCGCCAGCGCGGCCCGGCCCAACGGCTGGAAATGCCCCGCAAGGGGCTTTGACAGCGGGCGGGAGTACCGCCGCGGCGCTCCGGCGGCCTCAGTCGCGGCGCACGCGGTCGCGGATCCGCGCCCAGCCGCCCGGTGCCAGGAAGAACGACAGCCCAAAGCCGGTGGCAAAGCCCGACAGATCCGCAACCCAGTCCTTCTGACCGCCGAACAGCAGTCCGAACAACAGCTGGATCCCCATCAGAAAGGCGATCAGCGAGAACGCCCGGCTCTGCTGGGCCCCGACCGACGCCAGCGAACGCCACAGCAAGAAGGTGAAGGCCCCGATCAGCCCGTAGACCGCGGGAAAGCCGCCGACCAGCGGGGCGCCGCCCGGGATCAGCACCGCGTAGCCCAGCGCGCCCCCGGCGCCGGAGAGCAGGAATATCACCACCATCGCCAGATCGCCCATGACCTCGCCCACCATCTTGCCCATCGCCAGCACGAAGACGCAGACGAACAGCGCCTGGGTGAAGGCCCCATGCACAAAGCCGTAGGACACGAACCGCAGCAGATGCTCCGGCAGCCAGCGGCCGCTGTCCTGCATCCACCAGAAGATCTCGGGCGAGAAGGCATAGGCGTTCAGCGCCTCAAGTCGCCAGCCAATCGCTTCGGGCCCGCCCAGGATGCCGCGCGCGCCGAGAGAGAAGACCGCCTCAACCCCCATGATGACGATCACCAGCGCCACCACGGCGGCGGGCAGCGAGTTGATGGGGGCGGTATTGTTCGGGCTGCTCATCTGCTCTCCTGCGCGTGACGCGCCTGTTGACGTATCTTGGCCCCATGGGTAAGCCACCGGGGCTGCTATTTCCAGACGGGAGTTACGCCCATATGAGCGAAACCACTTTCACCCCGCGCGTGTTCTCGGGGATTCAACCCTCGGGCAACCTTCACCTCGGCAATTACTTGGGGGCGCTGAAACGTTTCGTCGACTGGCAGGCCAATGACGTGGAAACCGTCTATTGCATGGTCGACCTGCACGCGATCACCGTCTGGCAGGACCCCGCGGATCTGCGCCGGTCCACACGCGAACTTTGCGCGGGCTTCATCGCCGCGGGCCTTGATCCGGAGAAATCGATCCTGATCAATCAAAGCCAGGTGCCCGAGCACGCGCAGCTGGCCTGGGTCTTCAACTGCGTCGCCCGCATGGGCTGGATGCAGCGCATGACGCAGTTCAAGGACAAGGCAGGCAAGAACGCCCAGAACGCCTCTCTCGGGCTGTTGGCCTACCCGTCGCTGATGGCAGCCGACATCCTGGTCTACCACGCCACCCATGTGCCGGTGGGCGAGGACCAGAAGCAGCACCTGGAGCTGACCCGCGACATCGCCACCAAGTTCAACCACGACTATGGCGTCGATTTCTTCCCGATTACCGAACCGGTGATCGAAGGCGCCGCGACCCGTGTGATGTCCCTGCGCGACGGCTCCAAGAAGATGTCGAAATCGGATCCCTCCGACGCCAGCCGCATCAACATGACCGATGATGCCGACACCCTGGCCAAGAAGATCCGCAAGGCCAAGACCGACCCCGATGCCCTGCCCTCAGAGGCCAAGGGGCTGGAGGACCGCCCCGAGGCGCGCAACCTGGTCAACATCTACGCCGCGCTGAGCGATCAAAGCGTCGACCAGGTGCTGGCAGAGGTGGGCGGAAAACAGTTCTCGGAATTCAAGCCGATGCTGGCGGAACTCGCCGTGGAAAAACTGGCTCCGATCTCGACGGAAATGGCCCGCCTGATGAACGAGCAAGACGAAATCGACCGGATCCTGGCACGGGGTGCAGAGCGCGCCCGCGCGATCACCGCACCGATTTTGCGCAAAACTTACGATATCGTCGGCATGGTTGCCCCCGTCGAAATCTAATAACAGCCTCGACTTTCGGAGCGAAAGATAAATACCCGCGCCTACCACAGGCGCGGGTATTTTCATTCAGCCACCTGAAACAAGGTGGAAATTTATTCCCCGCACAAAGCAACAGGCAGAGTGTTGCGTCAAAACCGATCACCATACGAGTGAAATAGCACGCTTTGGTTGATTGAATTTCTATTTTTAACAACCTGGAAACGGTTGCCCCGCATGCTTAACCCAGATCGGCCGTCCAGCGTGGCCGCAGTTTGTACTTTACCTTGTTACCAAATTTCCCATGCGGAGAACGCCAATGTTCCTACGACGGAAGACACCGAGCACGGCCCAGAAGCTGAACGAGGCCAAGGCAGTTCTGGATGCCCTCGATCGCACTCAGGCTGTCATCGAATTCAAACCGGACGGCACCATCCTTCAGGCCAATTCCAATTTCCTCAGCACCATGGGGTACAGTCTGCAGGAAATTGCCGGCAAGCATCATTCCATGTTTGTCGCCAAGAGTTATGCGTCGTCGCCTGAATATGGGCAATTCTGGTCAAGGCTGGCCGAGGGTGAGCATTTTACCGGCATGTTTCAGCGTTTGGCCAAGGATCGCAGCACGGTCTGGATCCAGGCCACCTATGCGCCGGTCCTGGGGCCCGACGGAAGCGTCAGCAAGGTTGTGAAATATGCCACCGACGTCACAGACGCCGCCGAGCGCAAGCAGGTGGTCGAAGACATCACCGATGGGCTGCGCCAATTGAGCGCCGGAAACCTCGGCTGCCAGGTGCCCGTGTCGGAGGTGGACGAGCTTGCCGAGTTGGGCGCGGCCTTCAATTCCGCGCTGCGGCAGCTGAATGAAACCGTCGGCACGGTCAAAGCCGTCGCCGCAACCGTGGCGTCCACGGCGGATGAGCTGAACCAGTCATCGGGCGAATTTTCCCAGCGGACAGAAACCCAGGCCGCAACGCTGGAACAGACGGCCGCCGCGATGGAAGAGCTGACGGCAACGGTCAAGGCCGCCGCCGACGGCGCCAAGGAGGTGGCGACCATCGTGACCCGTGCGCGCAAGACAGCCGAAACCAGCAGCCAGGTGGTTTCCGATGCTATTCGGGCCATGGATCAGATCGAAACCTCCGCCGGCAAGATCTCCACCATTATTTCCGTCATTGACGACATTGCCTTTCAAACCAACCTTCTCGCCCTGAATGCCGGGGTCGAAGCCGCGCGCGCCGGCGAGGCGGGGCGCGGTTTCGCGGTCGTCGCATCGGAAGTCCGGGCGCTGGCCCAGCGGTCATCCGACGCGGCCGGTGAAATCAAGCAGTTGATTACCGAAAGCTCGGCACAGGTCGCGGACGGCGTAAAGCTTGTTGGCCGCACCGGCGACGAACTGAAGGCCATCGTCGAGAGCGTCTCGACCATTTCCGACCACATCGTTGATATCGCCCGCGGCGCCGAAGAACAGTCCGTCACTCTGGAAGAGATCAACAGTGGTATGGGGGAACTGGATGGCGTGACCCAGCATAACGCCGCGATGGTGGAGGAATCCACTGCGGCCAGCCAGCGTCTGGCCAACGATGCCCGCGCATTGGCTGAGCAAGTCGCCAGCTTCCGGACCACGGCAGACGCGGGATCAGCGGCACACGTGCAGATACGCCCTGTTGAAGTCGAAAAGCCCGCTGCCCCACAACCGACGCGCATGACGGGCACCGGCGGCTGGCAGGACTTCTAGGCGCAGACTGGGAATACGAGGTCGCAGCCGCCATCCGGCGCTGCGACCATCGACCTTACAGCCCCTTGATACCCTTGAGGATGAGATCGGCTGCCAGCTCGGCATACTGGGACCTTGCGGCCGCACCCGCGCCGGAATTCCACATGTAATACCAGTTGAGCATGCCAAAGACCGACATCGTGGTCCCCCGCAGCCGCGCCGCATCCCCGTCAAAGGCATCGGGGGCAACCGCCTTGATGGCCTGGCTGACAAATTGCACCAACTCGCGTTGATAGCTGCGCAGATGTTCCTGCTGTTCCTCTGCCAGAGCTCCCATCGCACCGATCTGCACCTGGTGCTCATGGTCGGCGCCCTGGTAGGCCAGCAGGATCTCGTTGATGATGCGACGCAGGCGGTCTTCGGGACCGCAGCCATCCAGATCAATCGTGCAGACCCGGTCGCGCAGATCCCGCAGATAGGTGTCCAGCACCGCGAACAGCACCGCTTCCTTGCTGTCGTAGTAGTGGTAGATGTTGGCCTTGGAAATCCCGCACTCTCGCGCCAGCTGGGTCATCGACGCGCGGTCATAGCCTGAAACCGCAAACACCTTGGCGGCGGATTTCAGGATCTGGGCGCGTTTTTGGTCATGGTCTTTTGCGATCGTGCGGGCCAAGGCTCACCTCTCTTTTGTTCAGGTCGGGTTGCGGTTGTCGGTCACGCGCTTGGCCTTGCCCTGGCTGCGCTCGACCGATCCGGGATCGCCGACTATGACCTCGCTGGACACGCCGATCATGTCCTTGATGCGCTTGGTCAACATACGCGCCGCCGCTGTGCGGCTCAGCTCGTCAGCAGCATCCGGGGTTGCCTCGACATGCACCCGCATCGCATCCATACGACCCGATTTGTACAGTTCGATCTGGTAATAGGGTGCCAGGCCGCCGGTGGCCAGCAGCTGTTCCTCGACCTGACTGGGGAAGACATTGACGCCGCGCAGGATGATCATGTCGTCGCTGCGGCCGGTGATCTTTTCCATCCGCCGCATGCTGCGTGCGGTGCCGGGCAGCAGCCGGGTCAGGTCACGGGTGCGGTAGCGCACCATCGGCAGGCCTTCCTTGGTCAGCGTGGTGAAGGCCAGCTCGCCCAGCTCACCGTCCGGCAGCACCTCACCAGTTTCGGGATCGATGATCTCGGGCAGGAAGTGATCCTCCCAGATCACCGGGCCGTCCTTGGTCTCGACGCATTCGCTGGCGACACCCGGCCCCATTATTTCGGAGAGGCCGTAGATGTCGACCGCATGCATGTCGAACGCCTCCTCGACCTCGCGGCGCATCGCGTCGGTCCAGGGTTCGGCGCCAAAGATACCGACCTTCAGCGAGCTGTCTTGCGGGTCCAGTCCAGCCTTGTGGAACTGCTCAAGGATATTCAGCATGTAGGACGGGGTCACCATGATCCCGTCGGGCCGGAAGTCGGTGATCAGCCCGACCTGTTTTTCGGTCTGCCCGCCCGACATCGGCACCACGGTCGCACCAAGACGCTCGATCCCGTAATGCGCACCCAGACCGCCGGTGAACAGCCCGTAGCCATAGGCGTTGTGCACCATGTCGCCCTTGCGCAGACCGGCCGCGCGCAGGGACCGCGCCACCAGGTCGGCCCAGTTCGAGATGTCATTCGCGGTGTAGCCCACCACCGTCGGCTTGCCCGTGGTGCCTGAGGAGGCATGCAGGCGGAGGATCTGCTCGCGCGGGACCGCGAACAGGCCGAACGGGTAGTTGTCGCGCAGGTCATTCTTGTAGGTGAAGGGGAACTTGGCCAGGTCCGACAGCTGCTGCAGATCGTCTGGGTGCACGCCCGCGTCATCGAAGCGCTGCTTGTACATCGGCACGTTGTCATAGGCGTGGCGCAGCGACCACTGCAGACGCTGCAGCTGAAGTGCACGAATCTCGTCGATCGAGGCAATCTCGATCGGGTCCAGTTCACCCTTCTTGGGGCTCAGATCTTCCATGGCGTCCTCCACACCTTATTCGTCGAACAACTGGCCTTTGATCGCGCGGGAAAAGCCCCGGAACTCCGCGATCTGCTGGCCGTCCTGATTGGTCACTGTCACGTCGTAAATACCGCTGCGCCCGGTCAGCGAAACCTCGCGAGCAGTGGCGATCAGCCGGTCGCCCAGCCGACCCGGCGCGGTGAAGCTGATCACGTTGTGCTGCGCCACCGTTGCCTGGTTGCGGCTGTTGCAGGCAAAGGCAAAGGCGCTGTCAGCCAGCATGAAGGTCACGCCGCCGTGGCAGATGCCGTGGCCGTTGCAATGGTGTTGCGCCACCGTCAGCTCCAGCGTGGCCTCGCCCTCATCCACATGGGTGATCTCCATGCCCGCCCATTTGGAGGCATGGTCGTCCGCCCACATGGCAGCCGCGGATTTCTCGGCGCGTTCTTTCGGGGTCATGGTCATCTGCCCTTGAACTCAGGGGCGCGCTTTTCCAGGAAGCTGGCAACGCCCTCGGCATAATCGGCGCTTTCGCCACAGGTCTTCATCGCATCCGCTTCCAGTTCCAGCTGATCGGACAGGGTATTGACCGCAGCCGCCTGAATGCACTGCTTGGTCAGCCCTAGGCCCAGCGTCGGACCGTTTGCGAATTTCTCGGCCATGGCACGGGCCTCTGTCATCAGGTCGCCGTCCGGCAGCGCCTTCCAGATCAGCCCCCAGTCCTCGGCCTTCTTCGCAGGCAACGGCTCGGCCGTCAGCGCCAACCCCTTGGCACGGGCCTCGCCCAGCAGCCGGGGCAGATGCCAGCTGCCGCCAGTGTCGGGGATCAGGCCGACCTTGGAGAACGACTGGATGAACTTGGCGCTTTCCGCCGCCAGCACCATGTCGCAGGCCAGTGCCAGATTGGCCCCGGCCCCCGCCGCCACGCCGTTGACGGCGCAGATCACCGGGAAATCCAGCGAGCGGATCAGCCGCACCAGCGGCGCGTAGAAGCTGCGCACGGTCTTGCCAAGGTCCGGCGGCCCGTCCAGCTTGCGCGGGTCGCGGTCGCCCAGATCCTGGCCCGCGCAAAAGCCGCGCCCGGCACCGGTCAGCAGCACCGCACGGGCTCCGCCGTCCCGCGCTGCCTCAAGTGCTGCGCGCAACGCGTTGTGCATCTCCTCATTGAAACTGTTCAGCCGGTCCGGACGGTTCAGGGTGATCTCCACCCAGGTGCCGTGATCCTCCACCAGAATCGTATCGCTCATCGCTCCCTCACCTTGTCAGCGGTGCCTTTGACAAATTCCTTGCATAAACCGACCGGACGGTCAATATATCTCAGCATCGGTTTCCAGACAGCCGGCCCTGTGTCGGCCTGACGAAAAGGACAGCATCATGAGCCTTCTTGAGATTTCCAGCTTTGCGGCGGGTCAATGGGTCGCACCGGGCGCAGGTGCCCGCAACATCGCCAGCGCCATCACCGGCGAGGTGATCGCCAGCGCAGGCAATGACGCGCTCGACGTGCAAGGAATGCTCGACTACGCCCGCACCGTGGGCGGCCCCGCCTTGCGCAAGCTGACCTTCCACGACCGCGCCCGGATGCTGAAGGCGCTGGCGGGCCACCTGAACCAGCACAAGCAGGCGCTTTACGATCTGTCGTTCAACACCGGCGCCACCCAGTCCGACCACATGATCGACATCGACGGCGGCATCGGCACCATGTTCGTCTTTGCCTCCAAGGGGCGCCGCGAGATGCCGGATGCGCATGTCTATCTTGATGGCGATGTCGAGCAGCTCTCCCGCAACGGCACTTTCCTGGGCCAGCACATCTGCACCCCGCTGCGCGGCGTCGCGGTGCATATCAACGCCTTCAACTTCCCGGTCTGGGGCATGCTGGAGAAGCTGGCCCCCACCCTGCTCGCCGGTGTTCCCGCCATCGTGAAACCGGCCACCAACAGCTGCTACGTGACCGAGCTGGCAGTGAAGCTGATGCTCGACAGCGGCATCCTCCCCGAAGGCGCGCTACAGCTGGTCTCTGGCGGCTTGGGCGACATGCTGGACCATCTGACCATGCAGGACGTGGTCAGCTTCACCGGCTCCGCCGACACCGCGCTGAAGCTGCGCGCAAACCCTGTGATCCTGAAGAACTCGGTGCGGTTCGTGGCCGAACAGGACAGCCTCAACGCCTCGATCCTTGGCCCCGACGCGCAGCCCGGCACGCCGGAGTTCGACCTGTTTGTGAAGGAAGTGCAACGCGAGATGACCACCAAGGCGGGCCAGAAATGCACCGCGATCCGCCGCATCATCGCACCGCAAGCACAGGTCGATGCGGTGATCGAAGCGCTGTCGGCGCGGCTTGCGAAAACCCAAATCGGCGATCCGCGGCTGGAGACCACCCGCATGGGCGCGCTGGTCTCGAACGGTCAGAAACGCGACGTTCTGGAGAAGGCCGCAATCATCGGCCAGGAGGCTGAGCGCGTCTTTGGCGACCCGGACAACTTCTCCGTCGACGGTGCCGACGCCGACAAAGGCGCCTTTGTTCCGCCGATGCTGCTCCACTGCGCCGACCCGGACAAGGCGCAGCGCGTGCATGACACAGAGGCCTTCGGCCCCGTCTCCACCATCATGGGCTACCGCGACCTCGACCACGCCATCGATCTGGCCAACCGCGGCCAGGGCTCGCTGGTGGCCTCGGTCATCACCCATGATCCGGTCGTCGCGCGCGAGGTCGCCATTGGGGCGGGCGCCTACCATGGCCGCCTCTACTTCAACAACCGCGACTCGATGAAGGAATCAACCGGCCACGGCTCTCCGCTGCCGCACATGGTGCATGGCGGCCCGGGCCGCGCCGGCGGCGGCGAGGAGATGGGCGGCGTGCGCGGCGTCAAACACTACATGCAGCGCACCGCCATCCAGGGCTCACCCGACATCCTGTCGGCCATCGGTGAGAAATGGGTCCCCGGCGGCACCGAGATCAAAGGCCCGGCCCACCCCTTCACCCGCAGGTTCGGCGAGCTGGCGATCGGTGAAACCCTGCACACCGCGCCGCGCACCGTCACGCTGGAGGACATCGAGACCTTCGCCCATTTCACCGGCGACACCTTCTATGCCCACATGGACGAAGAAGCCGCCAAGCGGAACCCGTTCTTCCCGGGCCGGGTCGCGCATGGCTACCTGCTGCTGTCCTTCGCCGCGGGTATGTTCGTGCAGCCGGACGAAGGCCCTGTGCTGGCCAACACCGGACTGGACAACCTGCGCTTCATGAAACCGGTCTCGGCCGGTGACAGCATCCAGGTGCGCCTGACCGTCAAGAAAAAGACCCCGCGCAACGACGAATACGGCGAAGTCCGCTGGCATGTGACGCTGACCAATCAGGACGGCGACATTGCCGCGGAGTATGAGCTGCTGACCATGAACGCCTACTAAGGCCGCAAACCGCCCGGACTGGTCTAACCCGTCCGGGCGATCTATGTTGAAACTTATGAGCGACAGCAATGACATCTGGTTCGAAAGCGCGGTCCAGCAGCTGAACGACCCGCAGAATCAGCGGGTCTGGTCGGTGATCGTTTCGCTGTTCGGGGATCTGGCCCAGGACAAGGGCGCGCAGATCAGCGGCAGCGCCCTGACCCGGATCATCACGCCGATGGGAATCAAGCCCGAGGCCATCCGCGTCGCTCTGCACCGCCTGCGCAAGGACGGCTGGATCGAGAGCGCCCGCTCCGGCCGCGCCTCGATCCACTACCTTACCGAATACGGTCGCAACCAATCCGCCGCGGTCACCCCGCGGATCTATGAGCGCACCGTCTCGGCGCCGCAGGACTGGCACCTGCTGATCTGCGAGGACGGCGCGAACCCGGACGGCCTCGACGAGGTGCTGGTGCTGCCGAACTACGTGCCCGTAAACCGCAGCACGGCGTTGGGCCACGGGCCGATGCCCCGCAATCTGGAGGGGGTTCTGGCGGTGGAGGTCAAGTCCATTGCCGTCCCGCAGTGGCTCAAGACGCGTCTCTACCCTGAACACCTGCGGCAGGCCTGCGCCACGCTGCACGGCGACCTATCCCTTGTGCCGCCGCCCCCGGGCACTCTCAATCCAGAACAGCTGGGCACACTGCGCACCTTGATCGTGCACCGCTGGCGGCGTGTGGTCCTGCGGCACCCTGACCTGCCCCCATACTTTCATCCGTCCGACTGGGTGGGCGAGCATTGCCGCGCCCTGGTGTTCGAGCTGCTGGACCAGCTGCCGCGCCCGCCGCTGGCCGCCCTGGACGTCGCCGAGGGCTGATACACAGCCGCCCTGACAGGGCACACGACCTGCGCCTGACGTGGTATTTTCCCGCTCCTGCCGGTGAATGCAAAAAACTCTACCGAGTTTTGGATTTTTCGGATTTTTCCGCTTGACCCGCCCCCCGCCATTCCGTAAATCGCCTCCACACAGCGAGCGGCGGAGTAGCTCAGTTGGTTAGAGCAGCGGAATCATAATCCGCGTGTCGGGGGTTCAAGTCCCTCCTCCGCTACCACCCTTCCAACAATATCTTTGGAAAATATCTTCCGATGGGGTGGTGACCATTCTGCGGAAGCCCTTTCGAGGTGGTGCAGTGTCGCAAGATTGATCGACCACTGAACCCCGCCCAACTCCATAAGCGGATTTTCTCATCAGACGAAAGACCGCAGAAACCTCTCGCAGCGGGCGACGGATTTCTGGAGAGCCCTTAGCAACCCTAAGTTCTTTTCCATTACACAGAAATAGACCGATCTCCCTTTAACATATCTGCAAGGAGGTCATCATCAGCCAGCTAGCGACACTGATCCTGAATCATCTTGAGTTCATCCGCTGGGATTGGGTCACGATCACTTCCGTCGGCCTCCCGATCGTAGCAGACCCCGCTCAAAGGATTTGTCAGGGGCTAACCAAGCTCGCTGGCCACAAACTTTGTGACCAGGTGAACGGTCCCGAACACGCGTGCTAAACTGCTGCCAGCCAATTCATGTTCGATGAGCGCCCCCACCGGACTTGTTGACATCGACCTTGACGAAGGCATCGAGGTATTTGCCACCGCAGGTGTCGATGACATAACTGAAAGAGCGCTCCGCTTCGCGATGGGATTCCTCTAGTCCTACCCCCCTTTCAGGCGCTGGCAGACGCCAACAGCTTCGGACATAAGTACAGATGAAGAGGAGATCTCGGGAGCTTCTTTGCTGGACACAGCGCGCCCCTCTATTCGCATTCTCAGCATATGCCTTCCCGGCAGCTCCACATCCCTTGAGCGGGTGTGACACCAACATTCACCCAACCGATCAGCGGCTCATTTGGCCCACGCTTCGGCGATGCGCGCAAACCGCGTTCTCAATGAGTAGGCGATCCGAGATGAGGTGTAGCGCCCCTTCAAGTCTTTGGGGATGCGGCAGCTGAAGTAGAAAACGCCACCCTTCACAGGGATGAACGCGGGCGAAACGGTCTCTTACATGGCCTACGGCCCATTGCACGCGCCAGAATATGCAGAAAGTACAATTTATGATCTGAATAAATGGTGCCCGGGGGCGGAATCGAACCACCGACACGAGGATTTTCAATCACATTACCAATTGTGATTTCAAGTGGTTACAATGTATTGCAAAGGTCAGTGTGTAACTTTTCTTCAGACCACCTCAGGAGATTGCCTAATGTATTGAAAATGAATGAATATTTTGGAGTAATTGCCAGCCGGAGAGTGTCAGAACTCTTTGGAGCAAGTGCAGGGAATGACCTTTGCAAAGCCGAAGCCAACATAAGCTCTAGTTGAGCTGGGATGTGGCCTAAGCCAGACATCCATAGTCGGTGTGCCAAAGGCTCGTAGCCACCCCCAACAGACATTCAAGCCTGTACTGCCGTTTCAAAATTGCTCGCCCCAGTTTGGGTCGACGTCAAAGCCGTTGCCGCCGTCAGCCTCGACCATGATGCCGTTGTGGCCACCCCCTGCCTCCATCACGGCGTCAGAGATAGCCCAGCGCAGTTCGGGCACCCAGAGGCCGGATCGCACAGTCACCGTGTAGCAAGCCCCGGCATTTGAGTCGCACCAGATGTCCTCAAGGCGGCGAGCCAAGAGTTCAGGCATTGTATCGATGATCCGGCGCATCGTATCCAGTTCAGCCAGCACCGCCCAGCGGCTCTCGATCTGGACGCCCCGGTAGGTGAAGCCGGACACTGGGGCTTTCGGCCCAGCGGCGGCACGGTCGGTATCATGCTGGTGCTGAATCAGCTCAGCCGCCTCGGGCGGCAGGTCAATGTATTCTACCATATTGCTCTCGTGTAGGTTGGCGTGAGCCGCCGTGCCCCTCGAACAGGACACGACGATCTCAAGTGGTGCGCACTATTTTTTCTTGATGGTCTCCACCACGTGGGTGGACTTGCGCTGCGTTGCCTTTTTGACTGTGGTGAAGCGGCCGGTCTTTGCGCTGCGGCCAATTTTAAACGTTTTCGATTTCATTTTTCGATCTTTCACTTATGCATTTAGGGTGGGGGGCGCGCTCACCGCGCCTCCCTTCGATCTGGGTGGGTGGCTATTCCGGGATCAGAATAGGCCACGCCCGCAGCCCGAACGCTTTCGCGTAGAGCCGGGTGCCGGTCTTCGGGCATGTCCGCCAAGGGCGGAAGACATACCGGTATCCCGGCGGAGGGGGGGTGCAACGCTTGGTCATCACACTCTCCACTTCGGGGCGTATGTTGCCTTTTGGCCCAAAATGCGCTAAATCCAGTCCTGCTTAGGAGACTGATTTGCGCTTCTGGGAGGCTCTGCATCGTCAAGCCCCTGACGCACGATGAAGAAATCTGTGAGGAGGCTCGGGCGCCAACCTGAGCCTTCTTTCGTTAAAGTCTCCTGTTCTTATGGAGATAGCGCAGCCGGTTGCGCGCCGCCTCCCAGGAGACGCCGAAGCGCAGCATCAAGTCATCCTCATCGTCAAAGGCGTTGATGAAGTACTCAGGCATCAGGAATTCTGCAGCGAACTGGTTTGCCTGCGGCTCTGCCAGGCGGTAGGAAGGAGTGCCATCCCCCCTCCGCGCCCTGGCGAGCGGGATGTTGGTGTGCATAGCCCAATGGCCCAGCTCGTGAGCGGTAGTAAACCGGGCTCGGCCTTCGCCCGCCCATACACCCTCGTACACATCCTCGCGGAGCATGATGAATTCTCCCTTGGGGCATGTGTAGCCCTCTGCGCGGCCCATCTCCTCATGGCTGCCGACCTCGAAGTTGAGGAGCCCGAGCCGCTGATCCAGCACACGCTCGATGATTTCGATCACCGGCACCCTTGGCGTCTCTGCCTGTCCGAGCTGGTGACGGAGGTTGTCGGCAATGCCGCCGATTTCCGACCAGCGTCGGGGGGGCACGATAAAGTCACTTGCTTCAGTCATTTCGCGTCCTTCTTGCTGAGGATTTGGAAGATGTTGTTGAGCTCCTCCTCAGACAGCGAATTTATCCGGCGTGCCATCAGTCCAGCGGTGTCCCTCGCAAGGAGGCTGTCAGCCTCCAAAGTGAAGTTTTTGCGTGATCTATCGGCGGCCCGGCGGAGGGATGCTGCGGCATCCTCTGCCAGCCTGTAGGCCTTGATCACAAGCTCAACGAAGCCTTCGGGCGGGGTCTTGGTGCCCCGCTCCACGGCGGAGATGAACGCGGAGGACTTCTCAAGCCTTGCGGCCATATCCAACAGTCGCTCATCCTCATCAATTCGCAGTTTCCGCAGCTCCTTCCCGATTTCTGTGGTCATGGTGGGTCTCCTTGGGGTCACAACACAATATGTGGTAGCTTCCTCCGGCTGTCAACCTTCGAGGTTAATTTTTTGCCCCTCTTGGGTTAAAGGGCTGGCTTCCCGGCAGATCGAACTCGGTTCAGCCTCAGGGCCGCCGTGTTAGACCCCAACGGTGCATCAACCTCCCGCTTTTTCAGTTGGAAGTGGTTGGCGAACGTTGATTCTAAGTGCAGCGTATGTCCGAAGCCCGCCAGCCTGTCGAATACGCCCCCCCTCTGCAAGAACAGCTCCGTGACAGGTCTGCTCAGGGCTTCGCCTGACCCCGAGCGCATGCAGCACACAATCCGGTTTGCAATGATGTGGAGGATTTCAGCTGCCGATTGTTGCATGTGAAGCCAATGTCGGCAATTCGCCGGGCTGACCAATAGCCGCCAGCATTCCTTCAAGGCCAAACAGAAGGCTTTTGCTCCAGTAAGTTAGCTGCTACGACTGCTCTCGACATGGCAGACGCGGCCATGTTGGGGCGTGGAAACCCCTTCTCTGACTAGGCCGTAAACTCGGCTGAACACCTTTGACCTATGGTCGGGGTGCCTGTGTTATACAACAGGCTCCGGCTAAAGGCACAGGGTCCGTGTCAGAGCGGATTTCCAACACCCCGATCACCAGTCAACCGCGAGGGCGCTCGCTGATCGGGGCCGCATGAAGCCAAGCACACCGAGTCCGAACCAGGTGAACGACGCGCGGAGCTGCAATGCGGATCGGCGTGACAGTGATCTGTGCTGCGCAGCCGTCCCAATTTTTCCGACCACAGCACATTTTGACCTGTTGGCCTCCAGCCGCTCACGAGGGATCGCCTTCTGGGGCCAAGGAGCAGTGCTGTCCAAGGAGGCATTTGCAATTTGGCAAGCTGATTTTTGGCAATCGAGCGAATACGGAGGTCCTGTGTGACTGAAGCGAATACAGAATGGTTTTACATCATCGGCGGCGAGCGTCTGGGGCCGGTCACTTTCCCTGATCTGAAGGCTCGATACGAGACCGGCGAGCTGACAGAGAAAACGCTTGTCTGGACCAAGGGTTTTGCCGACGAGTGGAAGAGGGCTGCCGAGGTTCCGGGAATGCGAGAGGCGAGTGAACCGCCTCTGGTGCCGACAACCGAGATACAGAACCATTGGCTGTACATGCTGATCTCGGTGCCATTGGTGATGTCATTTGCCGAGGTCATATTGCTGAGGCACGGCACAGAATCCCTCAACATGGCTGGCCTGCCTGGACTGTCGTTCCTGCTGTTCTTCTTTGCCAACACGATCTGTGCGCTGCTCGACCAGAACGCTGTTGAACGGAGTGGCCGCAGGGATGCCGTGAACGGCTTGCTGCTTTGGATTCTGTTGCTCGTCCCAGCATACATCTACTTGCGTTCGAAGCGGACAGGTCTAGGCAGCGGGCCGTTGGTCGCCTGGATTGTTGCCTTGGTGCTTGGTGGCTTCATCACAGCGGCATGGCCAGGAGGTGTCTATGCCGGGGCGGGCCTGCCGAAATGCGACAGCAAAACGTCCTTGAACATGGTTGAGGACCTCTACCCTGATATCCCAATCAATTTCGGCAAGGCGAAGGCGGTCAGCATCACTGACGTCGAGCAGGTTTCATATTCGGAAGCTTCCAGACAGCGAAAGTGCCGGGCCGTAGTGACCAACACCAGCGGCATCGACACACCAATCGCTCTCACGATCTCCGAGCAGGACGGTCAGTACTATTTCCACGTGCGTTTCGATGGCTTCTAGGCACCCGGCCTCCCAGATTTCAAACCAGGAAAGCATCTAGCAATGACAAGGTTTTTCAAACTCGCCGCGGCAACAGCAACGCTCCTGACGACACAGGCATGTATCCCGGCATCGGTCCCTATCAGAAACGCTGATGGAGAGGCGTTGATGGTATGGTTTTACCCGGGCGGCGAAATGCTACCCGACCTTCTGGTGATCGATGACGTCAACTACTTCGGCAAAGCGCAGTACCAGTTTGACGACAATCTAGGCGATATTGGGTTCCGCTTTGAGACCGGTGAGCGCGTACGAGCTGAGTGCATCGAAGCTGGCAAGGACATACTCGGCCAGGACCAGTGCCTCATGTATAAGGTCTTCTGGAGCGACTTTGACCTGTTTCCGGAGGGTACCATCGCTCCGAACCCTATTTCTTAAGGAACGGCTGCCAAAACTGGCAGCCAAACTCTCAAGATCAAATCTTGAGGGTGTCCGGTTCGCAGACAGGATGAGGAAATCTCATCAATGCACCTACAATTGAGCCATTGGTCCAGTTCACCAACCGGCTCTAACGTCCTTCAGGTTCAGCAGCCTCAACTTCAATTCGCTCAGGTACCCCATCGTGAAACTTGATAGCGCCACGCACCCGATAGTGTTTGCTGGGAGACAACTTAACACCGTCATAGTTAGAGCTGTACTCCACCGGTACCAAATATCTGTGGCCATCAGGCCTAAAGTGCAGATCAGGGCCTGCATATATCGCTATACCAGTGAGGTCGCCGCTGAGACCCTTCTGAAATAGGGTTCGGAGCTTAAGATCAACATCCGTTGCGGTAGGGAAAAGGACCGTCCTAGGAAGCTCGTCAGCGATTTCGAACATGGAACTCCTTGAATTGGGAGCAATAAGGGAAGCCTTTTCTTTGTCCATTAAGAGAGTAGTGGTTTCAGCCGTAACCAGCTGAATTTTCTCAATCTCGTGCTCTTCAATTAGCGCAATACAAGCTTTCGCAAGGGGGGAAATCTCCTTGTTGTCTGAGCTTACAGCGTTGTTGATGCCAGCAACAACAATTCCAACGACGACTGTAGTTGCAGCTGCAGTTTGCATTGGACTCGAGGCGAACTCCTTTCCAACGGTACTGCCGCCCCTCTTTGCAGCTCGCGCAACAACTACAAGGCTACCATTGTGAGTAGCAGTAATATGAAGATCCGCGCCCTTTCTCTTTGCAACTGTCGACGCCCGACTCAGAAATGAGCCTAGCGCGCTGGCTTCAACGCCATCGACACAAGCAAAGTAAAAGGCAAGTTCATCCGGAGCTAAACTTACCCCTGTCTCATTGAAATTCATTAGTTTTCACTTCACCTTATGAGACTCTGACGAATCCCAATTTTTTTGATAGCTGAAATCTACTAGCTCAAAGA
Organism: Nocardioides marinus; assembly: GCA_019801415.1. Taxonomy (GTDB): domain Bacteria; phylum Pseudomonadota; class Alphaproteobacteria; order Rhodobacterales; family Rhodobacteraceae; genus Leisingera. The sequence goes on along the minus strand of JAHVJD010000011.1, from coordinate 5,375 downwards.
CGGCTGGAGGCAATACAGTCTGAAAAGACTAGGCCGGGACGGACATACTCGACCAGAACCAGATCTTGCTGTATAAGGTCTTCCGGAGTGACTTTGACCTATTTCCGGTGGCGACCATCGCTCCGAACCCTGCCTCCTAAAGATGATCACCAACCCCAAAAACCATTCTAGTGGCAGAGCGGATCACCAAAGCAATTGTAGCTAGTGATTTATTTCGAAGGCCTGCTTAACCCCTGGATACGATTTTCAAAGCGTCAGGATCTTTTGATATAGCTTCAATGTGACCTTTGATCATTGCACGGTTTTTGCCGGTGATGTTCCTCCAACGCCTATCCCATTTAGAATAAGCATGCCAAGAATACCCGAGAAGCCGAGTGCTGGTCATTGTTTCCATCGAAAACTTGACTGCGCTGAGGTAGTTGTCCTCGATTGACCTGCCTTTAATTTCGATGAGAGATCCCAAATGAGTAAGCCAGGAAGCAAGTTGAACATACTGCTCCCAAGCCCCATCCGCCTTGCATAGCTTTTTCTTCGTGTCGATAATATGTCCAAACATTTCGACGACCGGTCCACTCTCCAAGCTTTCTCCTATGGCGCCAATTGCGGATATGACTTGGTAAAATGAATAATCCTGCTGCAAAAATGTGTCCTTGAAGGTGGCGCCCTCATGAAGAACCTTCTTAATGCCCTTAATCGACCTGTCGATGACTTTCTCAGCAGATGCGTACTTATTCTCCACCTTTCGAAAGAACTCATCAACTTCAGTTTTTCCAATAACCCGTATGCCGTAGCAAGCAGCATAATAGTCGGCAATTGGCTGAGGAACAGCCTTCCTGGAAACAAAGAAAATACTGCTGCTAACATTGTGGCTCTTCATAAAGCCACTATAGTTGTTCAATATCGTTTTCAGGTTTGTATCACCCAGGGAGTAACCAAGGATCACCACAGTGTTTTCATGGAGAATAGTACTTAGCTTCTGAGAGAAATAAGAGTCACCGCCCATAAATTCAAAATAGTCGCTTGATGTTACCACCATACGAGATGGATAATCAATGGAGCCGTGAACGTGGAAAACTTTGACCCGACTGTTAGATCTCGGAACTGGAAGCCCGGGGCTTAATGATTGACAGTCCGACCCAGAAAGCTCTTCGGAGATTTTATCGTAGTTAGTGGTGACAACACGAAAAGAGCGCTTTTTAAAAAACTCTGACACATTCTCAATGCTGCCGGCGACCTTCACGTCACCGACAATCTTTGATATTTCTTCGTGTATGTTTTTTTCATTTCTTTCAAGCTCAAGGCCAATCACCTCAGCGGCCTCTTCCAATTGAAGGGGGTTGTTCTCTTCATCAGGAAAAAGCGTGTCTTTAATTTCACTGTCTTTGAAGTGTTTGTCGCAGACTTCTTCAAGCAGCTCTTGCCAGCCAGGCATCTCGTTTTCGGTTAGCGCCATCGAAAACCCGGTTCCCGTAAAAAGACACAATCGCTTCGAAGCAGCAGCGTAAGCGATTTCGAAATACTCGCTCATAGGGGGACCTTTCGTTGTGATTTTCCCGCAGTAGAGCACATCCGTAAGCGGTTGAAAAGGCGGATAAATACTTAAAACGAGCATGAAAAAAGTTAACGTAAGAAGCCCCCTCGAAAGGTTCTGATCGGTCACGCTTGCTGTGAGGTCTGGAGCTTTGTCGCGCTCAGTCCCGAAATTAAAAACCTCATCGTCCCGTTGAGATCTTCGCCAACCTGCCGGACGCCGTCTACGACAAACCAACGTTTGTCGGCTACGGAGGGAGCGAAATGGCGGAATATGTTGTCTACTATCGGGTTTCGACGGAACGGCAGGGGCGGTCTGGCCTGGGGCTGGAAGCGCAGCGGGCGATGGTCGAGCAGTTTCTTCAGCCCGCCGACAACGTGATTGCCGAGTTCACCGAAATCCAATCCGGCAAACGGGACGACCGGGCGGAACTGTGGAACGCGATCAACCTCGTCAAGAAAACCCGGTCCAAGCTGCTGATCCCGAAGCTGGACAGGTTCTCCCGGAAGGTGTCGTTCATATCAGGGATCATCGACCAGGGCATTGAGCTGACCGTCTGCGAACACCCGAACGTTTCGACCTTCTTTCTGCACCTGCTGGCCTGTTTCGCTGAGGAGGAGCGCCGCCAGATTTCAGAACGCACCAGAGCCGCGCTCAGAGCCGCCAAGAAGCGGGGAACCGTGCTTGGCCGGAACGCCCAAGCCTTGGCAGCCCGACGGCGGCTAGAGAAGCGGGAATTCTTCGAGACGATACGCCCCGAGTTCGAGAGAGCGATTGCCGACGCAGGATCATTTTCCGGGGCTGCAAGGCTGCTGAACGACCGTGGCGTGAAGACCCCAAAGGGCGGGAAGTGGTATCCACAAACCGTCAGGAACTACGTCATCTGCTGCGCGTCCGGGAAATCTGAGAACACCTAAGAGTACAACAGTCACGTCGTACACTTGCCAGCAAACCGAAATTGCTTCTTAAGGTTGAAGAAGAGTTCCCCTTCGAGGCCACCCAGTATGACCACCACTGACCCATTCTTCGCACTGACGGAAGATAGCGATTGGAACGCTTGCATCGGCAAGCAAGGTGACGAAGAGAACTATGCAGACGGATACATCGAAGCGGCGATGGAGCTCGCCGCAGCCGTAATCGACAAGAGCCTGTATGAAAAGCGCGACACACTCGTCCTACCAATACTGTACAACGCACGCCATGCAATTGAGCTAACACTGAAGCTTGTCATCAGGGAATTTGTGAATCGCGGCGTCTTGACCGAAGGTCACAAAGCTAACCATGATATTGCTTCTCATGCGTCCTTTCTCGAAGAAAAGCAAATACCTGACGAAAGCTTCCGAACACAGCTTACACGTCTTAGGCCGTACATTGATAGCCTAACCCAGGTCGATAGCGATGGTCAGGAATTGCGCTATCACACCAACCGCGACGGCAAGCAAAGCATGGACAAAAAGGCTTTAGCCAACATTCTGGTCATCTATAAAAGCCTCGACAGCCTGTCGACGATACTTGGAGAACTTAAGAACCGTGCCTATTCTCTGTGTGATGAATGGAAAACAGGAACTAGGACTGCACATTGCTCACGGCAAGATTTGCTTGAGATAGCTCGCAACCTGCCACAGCGTAGTGAATGGGGCTCTCCGGATTTCGAAGAGGCAAAGAACCGCATTCGAGCGCGGTATGTACTGAGCAACCGGAACTTCACTGCCGCACTAGACAAAATTCAAGAGACACGTGAGTTGGCAGGGATCGTCGGAATCAACAGCACACCCATCCACTTAACAAATGAAAAAGCAGAATTTCTGTTGGGCAAGTGGGATACCCTTCATCCACCTCGTAATACAGACGCGTTGGGCACTGACTTTTTGGCGAGAGTGAGCTTCCGTGAACTGCAGCACGAACGCCAGATTGAGCAACAGGTCATCAATGACATTGTGAGTGAGTTGTCCGAAGAAGAGCTGGCCGACGCTGAAACGATTTACCGCTTAAACAGCACCCGCACATTTGCAGAATTTTATGAGGAACGTTTGGAAGTGCAAATGAAGCTGTACAAGGTAAGAGCCGACTTGCGGCAGCAAGTTCAGGACCTCATGGGCAAAACTAATTTTCGGCGGAATTTTTTGGGTGGTCTTCGAATGGTTGGGTGTGTCGCTCTCGCAGATGGATTGCAGCCTAGCGTATAGATGGGAAGTTGCGAAGGTCTAAGATGCCCCAGCGAAACTGGCAAAAATGGTGATTGTCAGGCGCTCTCACCCATATAGTGCTTTTACTATTATTTGACCGGATGGGCCCCTGGGTCATTCGCTGAACGATGCAACCCAGTTCCTCCTTGGGGCACTGCGATGCAGCGTCATGTCAGCGTTTTTCCACATCCAGGCTGAACGCGGCCTCCGGCGTTAGGAACTGCTCAATCTCCAGCAGCGGAAACAGCTCTCGCCGCGCGGCCTCAAGCACCGAAACCGTTTCGGTAGTACGTGGCACCTGATGCGGTGTGAACACCGTCTTCTTGCGGGCATTATCCAGATCGGTCTTTGTGCACGGCACATCCAGCTCGACCGCAAGGAACTCGGCAAGCTCCTTCACCTTCAGCTTTGAACCTTTGGCCAGATGCTCCCGCCCGAAGGCCTTCGGTTTCAGTTCATGTGTGCCAGCCTTCCGCAGTTTGTGGGCAATCGCCAAATCCCGGCGGAGCCGCTTCAGCGGGCCGCCCGCCTTAGCCAAGTATCTTCCAGCCTCCCCCTGCGCGGCTAGCTTGCCTTCGAAATAGGCAGCGAAGGCTTGGTAGTCCTGTAAGGTCTTCAAGCAATGCGGAGCTTCCTTGTTGTACTGGGACCAGATCGCGCGGACGGTGTTGAACTGCTCCACGGTGTCCCAGGGACCGGTCGAGAACGCCAGATGCTTGCAGGTTTTGCCGTTGCCGTAGGACGCTGACACGTCACCCGCCTGGGCAGGCCGCCGTTTCCAGTCGAACTCCATGGACAGCCGCCGGTCCATCGTCTTGTCAACGAAATCCATGCCCTGTTCATACATCTCCCGTATGCCTGCCCCCATAGTGACCAGCAGCTTGTCCGTGGGTTTGCGCTCTAAAAACAGACTGGTGATCTTGGCGTTCTGTTCAGCCTTGGACAAGAGGCCGTCGAGCTTAATGCCACCCTTGGCCAGCACAACGCGCTCGTCATCTTTTGGCGCCATTCCAGTGCCGTCCCAATCGGAGGGAACCGAAGGCTGCAATGTTGCTTGGCCCCGTGTCCGCCACCCTACGGGCTGACGGATGATGTGCTTGATCTCGTAGATGCCCCATTCCCCGGCGAGCATACGGCGTGCATCCAGATACCTGCGCCCAAGAGACCCGAATGCAGCCGCCCGCATTTGCTTGTCTGTGGCCGTTGTCAGAAAGCCGTCGGTTGTGACACTGAAGATCTGCACCTCCGGCGGCAGGGCATTCATGATTTCCCCCAAGACGCCCCTGCAAAAGGCTGTGATGAATGCAGCAAAGACCGGGTTGGTGATCTTGCTTGGCTCCAACGGTTTCGTCTCGGCATCCCGCAAATCGTATATGCGGCGCTCCCGCAGGCCCTGGGCGGTCTTGCCGTAGGTCGAATTGACAAGCTCCTTCCAGAACAGATTATCCAAGGATTTCTTGGGATGCTTCAGCCGCTCGTTGATGCAGTTGCTGGCAAAACCGATGAACGGCCGTTTCGCAGGGGCGTATTCCTCCGTCCTGGATTGCCCCATCTGAATTGGCCCACCGTTATGTTTAGGAAACGGAGGACTGAGAATGGCGAACAAGCGACACAAGCCTGAGGAAATAGTTCAGAAGCTGCGGCAGGTTGATGTGCTT
>JAHVJD010000010.1 GCA_019801415.1 Nocardioides marinus | reverse complement strand
CGGCCTCAAGTAGCGATCCGCGCGGTGGGCCAAACAAAGTGTCGCGGGATGGAGCAGCCAGGTAGCTCGTCAGGCTCATAACCTGAAGGTCGCAGGTTCAAATCCTGCTCCCGCAACCAATCTTCACGACAAAGCCCTCGCAAAAAGCGGGGGGCTTTTTCGAGTCAGCGCTCCCCAAAGCCATGAGCCCGGCCAATTCTCCCAATTAGTTCAAGCCGATGGCCGCCGGGCGCATCCGCGTCCGGAACCATCCGCACCTGCGAAATCAGCGCCCTCAGCTCTGCCGTGGCTTCCCGCTTCACCTCCGGCGCGTTCAGCGACCGGGCGAGATCCTCGACCATCTCGCGGTAGCGCTGCGAAAGGCTGGGGTGCAGCCGCAGGGTAGGGGGCTCCGGGCTTTCCTTGATGAGGGCCTCCAACCGGGCCTTCTCCTCTTCCAGTTCCGACATCTTGGCCTTCAATGACGCATGGTACATGCCGTCTTCGATGGCCTTTAGAATGCCCGCGATCTTTCCCTCCACTTTCTTCAGGGAGGCTTCCGGCTTCTGGCGCTCCAGGGTTGCGCCGGCAGCGACCTCATGGAAAGCCTTACGGTACGGCCCTGATAATTGTGCCGGAAGGTCCAGCGCCCGCCAACGCGGCTTTAGTCCGCAAGACTGGGACACCGGTGAGTGGTTCATCAATCAAATCGAGAAAAGGAGACTCGGGCGCTGTCCCGTACCCGTGCTTCGCGCGAGGCGAGCGGAGGGCGTCGCACTGGCGCTTGAGCGGGAGGCCCGGCTGCTTCGCCGGGCCGGAGTCAGGAGGACGGGCCGATGGTCTTGCAGGCGATGTTGCGGGCGTTCAGCCGACGACAGGCCAGCTCTGCGTGTTCCTGGCTCATGCCGAGGAAGTTTGCCTCGAAGCCGCGGCTGGTCTTGGCGACCTTGCGCAGCGTGCCATCCAGCGTTTCAAGTTCGGAAAGCGCGGTGCGCAACAGAACTTTCTCGGCCTTGTAGCGGTTGGTGTAGAGGCCGACGTTGATGCCCCAGTAGCGCCCGCCCGAGGTCGACAGGCGCGTCACCACGACCGGCTTGGGCTCCGGGTCTGCCTGGGTCAGGCGGGCCGGACGCGCGACGGGGCGCAAGCCGGTGTAGGGCTGCTTCTGTACCGCGGGGCGGATCTTTGGCGCCAGCGGCGCGGCGGCGGCGGGTTGCACCTCGGTCTCGGCCAGGGCCGCGGCGATGCTGCTGAGTACGGCGTCCTTGACCGGGGCTCCGGCGGCGCTGACCGTCTGCAGTTTCTCGATCTGGGCGCTCGGTGGCGTGTCGGCGTCTTCTGTGGTGGCGTCAGCTTCGGCGACGGCCACGGCGACCGCATCCGCATCCGCGGACAGGTCTTCCGGCCGGGGGCGCGGTTCCAGAACCGGCTCAGGCGCCTGCAGGGCTTCTTCCAGGGCGGCCACGAGAACCGGGGAGTCGCCGCTGGCCGGGCGCAGCTTGGGACGCAGGCTGGTGGAAACCTGACCGCTGACGCGGATCGTCTTGCCGACGGCTTCGGATGCGGAGATGTCACCGCTGTCGGCCACGACCACATCTGCGCCCATGTAGGCGGGCCGTTGCGGGCGGCGCAGCTTGGCGCGCGACGGCGCGCGGCGGAAGCCGAGATCGAGCAGCTCGGCGACCTTGGCGTTGCGCGAGGTCGAGGATTTGCCGCCGAACACGGTTGCGATGATGCGCTCGTCGCCCCGTTTGGCCGAAGCCACCAGGTTGAAGCCCGCTGCGCGGGTGTAGCCGGTCTTGATGCCGTCGGCGCCGCGGTAGGCGGCGAGCAGGCGGCGGTTGGTGTTGGGCACTTCGCGGATGCCTGCATGGGTCGAGCGGCGCGAGAACAGGTTATAATACTCGGGATAATCATACAGCAGGTGCCGCCCGAGCGTGGTCATGTCACGGGCGGTGGACAGGTGTCCGCTGGCGGTGAGGCCGTGGGCGTTCTTGAAGGTGGTGCGCGTCATCCCGAGCGCCTTGGCGGTGCGGTTCATGCGCCGGGTAAAGGCGGCCTCGCTGCCCGAGAGGGCTTCGCCGATGGCGGTGGCGGCATCATTGGCGGATTTCACCGCGGCAGCGCGAATCAGGTAGCGGAAGGCGATCTTCTGCCCCGCCTTCAGGCCCAGCTTCGAGGGCGGTTCCGCGGCGGCCTTGCGGCTGATCGTGACCTTGGTGTCGAGGGTGATCTCGCCGTTGCGGACCGCTTCGAACGCGATGTAGAGCGTCATCATCTTGGTCAGCGAGGCCGGATGCAGACGGGTGTCAGCGTTGCGGGAATGCAGGACTTCACCCGTGCGCGCGTCGATGACCATCGCGGCATAAGGCGCGGCGGACGCCTGTTGCGCGGGCAACCAGGTTGCAGCCAGCGTCAGCAGAAGCAGGACAGCAACCCATCGCAGCCCCGCGGTGTGCCAACCCGCGGACGGGCGAGGAAGGGAAGGCGGCGCTGCAAATCGCTGCCGAAACGCGTCGAAACGGGGAAGAAGAAACCGGTTGCGAAGAGACCGGAAACCGACTCGCGGGGTACGGGTAAACCGACCCGCCGCCGGATTGACCTGCGTGTTCACTGCCATGTTTGCCTCATGCCGCCGGTTTTCCGGCTGACGATTTTGCCTGATGCCGAAATCGTACCACAGGGTTTACGAGGAATAAACAGGTGGCGCAGGGCGTCGCCGCAAGGGCTGGCGGCTTTTGGCCGGCATTTAGTGGGTGGCGTTGGTGTGGCCTCTAGATGCGCCAAGTCCTAACAAAAGGTTACCAAAAAAACTTGTGCTTTGCGTGACAAGACCGGGTGCCTCGCCGGGGGGACAGGGGGATTTTCCCCTGTCACCGCCGGTGGCAGGGTCAGCTGCTGATGTCGCGCGCGGTGAAAAACGGGCTGAAAAAGTCCAGCTCAACGGTGAAGGCGCAGGGTTGTGTGATCCGCTTGCTGATGCGGGATTCGATCTCTTCGAGCAGGGCTATGCAGAACGCCTCGTCGCGGTGCGGCTTGCGCAGCAGGGTGACGCGGACGGCGCAATGGCTGCGGTGAAACCGCTCCGCAGGGTAGGCGCGCCCCTTGCAGGCGCCTGAGCCATCGTCATGGCGGCGAATGATGGTGTCGATCTCTGCCAGAATCGCCTCGGCATCGATGTCGAGGTCGCTGGAGAATTTCAGTTCTGCATGCGGCATTGGCGGCTCCCTTCAGGTTTGCAACCGGATAGCGCCCCGTCGGCGCGGCGTCCAGCGCGGGTCCGGCTCAGCCCAGCTGGTCCAAGAGCGCAGCCAATTCGCCCAGGTCGGCAATTTCGCGGTAGCGGGGATTGTCGGACGGCGTCTCGGCTTGCTCGACCTCCCAGACCAGCCCGTGGGGCACATAGGTGCCCCAGGCACCGGCCTCGATCGGGGCGACCACGTCGGAGCGCATGGAATTGCCCACCATCATTGCGCGGGCGGCCCCGTCGCCATGGCGGTCAAAGATGCCGTGGTAGACCTCGGGGGTCTTTTCCGAGACCACCTCCACCGCGTCGAACAGCTCGCCAAGGCCGGACTGCGCCAGTTTGCGCTCCTGATCGAGCAGATCGCCCTTGGTGATCAGCACCACCTTGTAGCGGCCTGCTACCGCCTCGACCGCCTCCTGCGCGTGGGGGAGCAGTTCGATCGGGTAGGACAGCATCATCTGCCCGGCGACGAGCAGTTCCTTCAGCACCGAGGCAGGCACCTGTTCCTGGGTCACCTCGATCGCGGTTTCGATCATCGACAGCGTGAACCCTTTCACCCCGTAGCCGTAGCGCCCGAGGTTGCGTTTTTCCGCATCCAGCAGCAGCCGGTCCAGTTGCTCGGGACCGAGGTCATCCGGGGTGTGATCCATCAGCAGTTCGGCAAACCGTTCCTGCGTCACCCGAAAGAACCGTTCATTGTGCCAGAGGGTATCGTCAGCATCGAAGCCGATTGTTGTCAAATTACGTGCCAATCTCTGTGCCTCAGTGTCTTTTCCTGCCCACCCAAGAGGCTATATAAGCGTCAAAGGAAATTCCATGCATCACTGGATCAAATTGCTTATGCCGCTGCAGACCGTAATGATGACCGATCATTCAGACGACGATACCGAATCCGGTGTCCTGACCAAGACGCGGCCCAAGACCAAGCGCCCGCCGCGCTACAAGGTGCTGCTTCTGAACGACGATTACACCCCGATGGAATTCGTGGTGATGGTGCTGGAACGGTTCTTTGGCATGACCCACGCGCAGGCGTTCGAAATCATGCTGACGGTGCACAAGAAGGGCGTTGCCGTGGTTGGCGTGTTCAGCCACGAGGTCGCCGAGACCAAGGTGGGCCAGGTGATGGATTTTGCCCGCCGCCAGCAGCATCCGCTGCAATGCACCATGGAAAAAGAAGACTAATCAAGAGGCTGCACGATGTCCCTACGCCTGTCACTGGCGGTCGAGACGGGCGGCTTTGCCGTGCCGTCCGAAGGCCGCATAGCGGTGTTTCACCCGCGCACGGATCACGATCTGTCACCGTTGCCAAAGGATCGCCTGCAGGTGATCCAGCCGCTGCGTCCTGACCACGAGCATTTTGCCGCCCAGGGGTATGACTGCACCCCGCAGGCCGATCCGCAGGCGCCGTTCGCTGCCGCGGTGGTGTTCCTGCCGCGTGCCAAGGCGCTGGCACGGATGCTGGTGGCGCAGGCGGTCGCGGCGACGGATGGGCCGGTACTGATCGATGGCGCGAAGACCGATGGCGTTGATTCGCTGCTGAAGGCACTGCGCCAGCGCGGCACGCCCTCCGACCCGATTTCCAAGGCGCATGGCAAGGTGTTCTGGATCGACGGCAGCCTGGATCTGTCGGACTGGCTGCCCGCAGCGGAGCAGAAGGTCGACGGCTTTGTCACCGCGCCCGGCGTGTTCTCGGCGGACGGGATCGACCCGGCGTCGGCGCTGCTGGCGGCGGCGCTGCCGCAGAAACTTGGCCGCTGCGTGGCCGATCTCGGCGCGGGCTGGGGGTATCTGTCGGCGCAGGTGCTGAAACGCGAAGGGGTCGAGGAGCTGCATCTGGCCGAGGCGGATTATCACGCCCTGGCCTGTGCGCGGCAGAACCTGACCGACGCACGGGCGCAGTTCCACTGGGTCGACGTGCGCGGCTGGACGCCGCCGACCACGGTCAACACGGTGGTGATGAACCCGCCGTTCCACACCGGCCGCGCCGCGGAACCGTCGCTGGGGCAGGCCTTTATCGCGGCGGCGGCGTCGATGCTGGCGGCCAACGGCAGCCTGTGGATGGTTGCCAACCGTCATCTGCCCTACGAGGCGGTGCTGGGCGAACGTTTTGCCCATGTCCGCGAGGAGGGTGGCGACAACCGCTTCAAGATCCTGACCGCCTCCAAGCCCCGGCGCCTGCGCCGATAGCCAAAGTGGCCGCGGGGGGATGCCGGGTTGCAATCCGGTCGCCCCGGCCTAACGTGCCTGCAAGACGCGCCAGTCAAACGGCCAAGGGAGCCTTTCGCATGTCCTTTTCAATTTCTGGCAAGACCGCCATCGTGACCGGGGCCTCCAGCGGCATCGGTCTGGCCATCGGCAAACAATTCGCGGCGGCGGGCGCCAACGTGATGTTTGCCGACACCCAGGAGGCGCAGTTGCTGGCCGAGCTGGGCGCGCAGGCGGATGACAGCAATATCCGGTACTTTGCCGGGGATCTCCGCGAGCGGCTGACCATCGCCAACCTTCTGTCGGCCACTATCGACGCCTTTGACGGGGTCGATATCCTGGTCAACGGGGCGCGGCAGATGGTGGCGACCGATCCGCTGGACCCGAGCGATGACACGCTGGACCAGTTGCTGACGCAAAGCCTGCTGCCAACGGTCCGGCTGTCGCAGCAGGTGGCCAAACGGATGATCAAGCAGGGTGAAGACAACGAGGATGCTGATGGGCCGTTGGGCAGCATCATCAACCTGTCCTCGATCGCGGCGCGGCGCACCCACCCGCAGCTGATGGCCTACTCGGTGGCCTCTGCGGCGCTGGATCAGGCCACGCGCTCGTTGTCGGTGGCGCTGGCACCGCACCGGATTCGGGTGAATTCGATCGCCTTCGGCTCGGTCATGAGCGCGTCGATGCAGGGCACGCTGAAAGACAACCGCAGCTACCGTCAGGACATCGAGGCGCATACCCCGCTGGGCCGCATCGCCTCTCCGAACGAGCTGACCGAAACCGCGCAATACCTGGCCTCGGACGCCTCCGGCTTCATGACCGGGCAGGTGCTGACGCTGGACGGCGGCCGCACGCTTCTGGATCCGGTGGCGGCGCCGGTACATTGATTGGACATTGCCATGACGCATGAGATGACAGAGGAAAAGGCCCGCGCGGCTGCCTGGTTCCGTGAATTGCGCGACCAGATCGTTGCGGCGTTCGAACGGCTGGAAGCCGATCACGGCGAAGGCCCGTTCAGCGACCAGGAGCCGGGGCGCTTTGAGGTGACCGAGACCAAACGCAGCGCCGAAGATGGCTCTGACGCGGGTGGCGGACTGATGAGCGTGATGCGCGGCGGCCGGGTGTTCGAGAAGGTCGGCGTCAACATCTCCGAGGTCTACGGAACCCTGGGCGAGCGGGCGCAGACCGCGATGGCGGCGCGCAAGGGGCTGCCGGGCATGAAGGAAGATCCGCGCTTCTGGGCCTCGGGCATCTCGCTGGTCGCCCATATGCGCAACCCGCATGTGCCGGCGGTGCATATGAACACCCGCATGTTCTGGACCCCGCATGGCTGGTGGTTCGGCGGCGGTTCGGACCTCAACCCCTGCATCGAATACGCGGAGGACACCGCGCATTTCCACGGGGTTCAGAAACAGCATCTGGACCCGCATGGGTGCGATCTTTATCCGCGGCTCAAGGCCTGGGCGGATGAGTATTTCTACATCCCCCATCGTGGCCGGGCCCGTGGCGTTGGCGGCATCTTCATGGATGACCGCAACAGCGGCAGCTGGGAGGCGGATTTCGCCCTGACTCAGGACATCGGTCGCGCCTTCCTGCCCGCCTTTGTGCCGCTGGTGGAAAAGCGCCGGGTGCAGCCCTTTGACGATGCCGACAAGGACGCCCAGCTGATCCATCGCGGGCTCTATGCAGAGTACAACCTGGTCTATGACCGTGGCACCAAGTTCGGGCTGGAAACCGGCCATGACGCCAACGCGGTGCTGATGAGCCTGCCGCCGCTGGCCAAATGGGTCTGACCTGACCGGTCCTGCTGCCTGTCCTGAAATCTTGAACGCGCTGGCCTGCTCTGGACAGCGCGTTTTGACTTTGGCGGATTTGCGCTGATTTCATGCCGGGACGCGCGACTTTGCCGGTGCGCGCGCTAAGATATGGACAAAGGCGCAAGCATAAGCGCGGTTTCAGGTATCAGGGCAGGGGCATTTCACATGCGCAGATGGGTTTCGGGGTTGCTGGCGGTGGCACTGGTGATGGGCTGCGGTGCGCCGTCCGAGCGCTCGGCACAGGCGCCCGCGGTCAGCCGCGGCGAGCCTGCCAATGGCGCGCTCGCTGGATTGCGCACCTATCCGCGGTTCGGCGACAACGATCCGCATGACTGGGACGGGCGCGCGCCCTGGACCTACGCGGTCCACGGCATCGACGTGTCGCGCTACCAGGGCAATGTGGACTGGCACCAGGTGCGCCGCGCCGGGGTCTCCTTTGCCTATATCAAGGCAACCGAGGGCGGCGACCACACCGACGCGAAGTTCCGCGACAACTGGCGCGGCGCCCACCGGGCAGGACTGAAGCGCGGCGCCTATCACTACTATTACTTCTGCCGCCCGGCGGCCGAGCAGGCGCGCTGGTTCATCAAACACGTGCCGCGCGACGCAAACGCGCTGCCACCGGTGCTGGACATGGAGTGGAACCACCGCTCCCGCACCTGCCGCACTCGGCCCGACGGCGCGACGGTGCGGGCCGAGGCGCGCAAGTTCCTGAACATCTTGGAACGCCACTACGGCAAGCGCCCGGTGATCTACACAACGGTGGATTTCTACCGCGACACCGGCATCGGGCGGCTTGGCGGCACCGAGTTCTGGCTGCGCTCGGTCGCGGGCCATCCGCAGCAGGTCTACCCGGGCCAAAGCTGGAGCTTCTGGCAATATTCCGGCACCGGCGCGGTGCCGGGCGTGGCGGGCAACGTTGACCTCAACACCTTCCGCGGCAGTCCCGAAAGCTGGCTCAGGTGGTCGGGACAGATCTGAGCCGAGGGCCGGCAGGGGGCCTTGCCCCCGCGCGCCATGGGCGCTTACCCCTCGATTTTTCAGGCCAGAGCGCGGTGCGTTGCTCGCTTACGATTTCCAGTCGAAAAAGCCGGGGCCTGCCTGTTGCAGCAGTTTCGCGGCCATCTCGCGGCCCAGCTCCGCACCGTCCTCCACGGGGCAGGTCTGGTCGTCGCTGATTGCCTCGGACCCGTCCGGGCGCAGCACCTCGCCGCGCAGGCGCAGGGTGGGGCCGTCCAGTTCCGCAAGGCCCGCGATCGGGGTCTCGCAAGAGCCGTCCAGCGCCGCGAGGAAGGCGCGTTCCGCCGCCAGCCGCTGGCCTGTCAGCCCGTCATGGATCGCTGCCAGCATGTCGCGCGCGCGGCTGTCGTCAGTGCGGCATTCAATACCGATTGCGCCCTGCGCCACGGCGGGCAGCATGTCGGCGGTCTCAATCGCGGTGGCGGGCACATCGGCCATCGCCAGCCGGTTCAGCCCGGCCATGGCGAGGAAGGTGCACTCGGCCACGCCCTCGGACAATTTGCGCAGCCGGGTCTGAACGTTGCCGCGGAACTCCACCACCTTCAGATCGGGGCGGCGGTTCAAGAGCTGCGCGCGGCGGCGCAGCGACGAGGTGCCCACGACCGCGCCCGGCGCAAGATCATGGATCGAGGACAGCGCGGGCGAGATGAACGCATCACGCACGTCTTCGCGCGGCAGGTAGCAATCCAGCTGCAGCCCTTCGGGCTGGGCCACCGGCATGTCCTTCATCGAATGCACCGCGATGTCGATGCCGCCGGACAGCAGCGCCTCTTCGATCTCCTTGGTGAACAGCCCCTTGCCGCCCAGCGTCTTCAACGGCTTGTCCGCCGCGATCAGCGCCTGATTGTCGCCGGTGGTCTTGATCACCACGATCTCGAAGGCCTCGGACGGCAGGTCGAAGGCGGCGGCCAGACGGTCGCGGGTTTCATGCGCCTGGGCCAGCGCCAGCGGCGATCCGCGGGTGCCGATTTTCAGGGGCGAAGCGGGGGTGGGCAGGGTCAGTGTCATGGAAAGAAGCCTTAAATCAGTTTGCGCCCCGGTGGAAACAGGTTTTGTCCCTCGCATGGCCTGTGCCGGGCGGCTTTGCCATGGGGCAAAGTGCCCGGGCCGGGGGCGCGGCAGATCGCCCCTGCCCTTGACATTCGCCCGCGCAGGCGTGACCTCAGGGGGCGAATGATAGCGAGGGTGACATGGCCGGACAAAAGAAGCTGCTGCGTGCATTGGCGGGCGAGAAACAGGATGTGCCGCCGATCTGGATGATGCGCCAGGCGGGCCGCTACCTGCCGGAGTACCGTGCGACACGGGCCGAGGCGGGGGATTTCCTCAAGCTTTGCTACAACCCGGATCTGGCGGCCGAGGTCACGCTGCAGCCGATCCGCCGCTATGGCTTTGACGCGGCGATCCTGTTTGCCGACATCCTCTTGGTGCCGCAGGCGCTGGGCGCGGATCTGTGGTTCGTGACCGGCGAAGGTCCGCGGCTGTCGACCATCACGACCGAGGCGGATTTTGCCAAGCTTGGCCCGGTGGCCGACATCCACGAGACGCTGAACCCGATCTATGAGACCGTGCGCATCCTGTCGCGCGAACTGCCGTCCGAGACCACGCTGATCGGCTTTGCCGGTGCGCCCTGGACGGTCGCCACCTACATGATCGCGGGCCGTGGCACGCCGGATCAGGGACCGGCCCATGCGCTGCGCGAGGAAAACACCGCCCTGTTCGAGGCGCTGCTGGCCCGCATCACCGAAGCCACCATCGAATACCTCTCCTGCCAGATCGAGGCCGGGGCCGAGGTGGTCAAGATCTTTGACAGCTGGGCGGGTTCGCTGCAGGGCGAGGCGTTCGAGAAATACGCGCTGGAACCCTGCCGCCAGATCACCGCCGCGCTGAAGGCGCGCCATCCAGGCATCCCGGTGATCGGCTTCCCGCGCGAAGCGGGCGAGAAATACGTGGGCTTTGCCAAGGCGACCGGCATCGACTGCGTGGCGCTGGACAACTCGGTCGATCCCGAATGGGCTGCGGCACATGTGCAGGTGGACGGCTGTGTGCAGGGCAATCTCGCCTCGCGCCACATGGTGACCGGCGGTCAGGAACTGGTCGACGAGACCCGCCGCATCGTTGCCGCCTTCAGAAATGGCCCGCATATCTTCAACCTCGGCCACGGCATCACGCCGGACGCGGATCCGGACAATGTGCAGCTGATGATCGACACGGTGCGCGAAGGCTGATCTTGTGCTGATGCGCAGGATGCGGCAAGAGCTGCATCCTCGCGCATTGTGCGCACAGACCCGGAGGTCACACCATGGACTACAGCAGAATGGGCGGCGCCCGCATGGGCCGCAACAAGCCGCGCCATGCCGAGCATAACGCCAAGGGCACGGCAAAGAACCCCTTTGGCAAGCAGGCCAGCAAGGCCGAGCTGCTGAAGCGGATGAAGGCTGCCGCCGAAAAGCCCAAGAAAAACGACTGAGCCTAGCGCAAGCCCAGCTCGGCCAGGATGTCCTGCCCGTGCTGGCCGCGCTCCGGGATCTGGGGTGGCTCCCACTCGGGCTGGCCGCTGAACCGCGGCGCGGGGGCGGCTTGCAGCACGCCGTCCGGTGTGGCCCAGGTGCCGCGGGCGTTCATCGGATGCGCCATGGCTTCCTCGGGGTTCAGCACCGGGGCGACGCAGGCATCACTGCCGTCAAACAGCGTCGCCCAATGATCGCGCGGCTGGGCGGCGAAGAGTCCGGCAAGCCGTGCCGTCAGCACCGGCCACTGCGCCCGGTCGAACTGCAGCTGAAACGCGGGGTCCTCCGCTAGTCCCAGTTTGTCCAGAAACAGCGCGTAGAACTTTGGCTCCAGACATTGCACCGAGATGTGGCCGCCGTCCGCGCAGGCGTAGGTGCGGCTCCAATGCGGGCCGTCCAGCAGGTTCGCCCCGCGCGTGACGCCGAAATGCCCGGCCTGGCGGATGCTCATCAGAAGATTCATCATATGGGCCGAGCCGTCATAGATCGCCGCGTCCACTACGCAGCCTTCGCCGCTGGCGCGGGCCTTCAGCAGACCGGCCAGCATCCCCGCCACCAGGTACATCGCGCCGCCGCCGATGTCGCCGACCAGCGTGGCGGGCGTCAGCGGCGCATCGCCGGGGTTCGAGGCGTACCACAGCGCGCCCGACAGCGAGATATAGTTGAGGTCATGCCCCGCTGTCTGGGCCAGCGGGCTGTCCTGGCCCCAGCCGGTCATCCGGCCATAGACCAGCCCCGGTTTCACCGCGTGGCACTCTGCCGGGCCAAGGCCCAGCCGCTCCATCACGCCGGGGCGGAAGCCCTCGATCAGCCCATCCGCGGTTGCGGCCAGTTTCAGGAAGACCTCGGCGTCGGCAGGGGCCTTGAGGTCCAGGGTGATCGACCGCTTGCCGCGGTCCAGCAGCGACCGTTCGGGCATCCCCGGCGTGGGCGGCGCGCGCGGACGGTGGACGCAGATCACCTCCGCGCCCAGATCGGCGAGTGTCATCGCGGCGAACGGGGCCGGGCCCAGCCCCTCGACCTCCAGTATACGAATTCCCTGCAGCATGCGGCCTGCTCCTCCCTGTCGGCGTGCTGCTGCCAGCCTGCGGCAGCCTAGCCGCCGCGGGCAAGCTGCTGGCGGAACTTCCGTGGCGGCATACCGGTGCCCCTGGCAAAAAAGCGGCTGAAATGCGCAGGGTCGGAGAAGCCCAGCTCATAGGCGATCTGGGCGGCGCTGAGGCTGGTGTAGATCAGCAGGCGCCGCGCCTCGCGCAGGGTGCGCGCGCGGATCAGCGCCGAGGCGGGCTGGCCGGTGGCCTGATGGGCAATCCGGTTCAGATGGGTGGGGGAGACCGCCAGTTGCCGCGCGTAGTCGGCCAGCGGCAGGCGTTGGCGGAAGCTCTCCTCGACCAGCGCTTCAAAACGGGCAAACAGCGGACTGGTCTGCGCTGTGCCCGTGGTGGGCTGCGCGGTGGCGATGGCGCGCGCGGCCAGTGCAGTGGCCGCCAGCGCCAGCCCGCGCAGCATCTGCGCGCGGCCAAAGTCGCGGCGCTGGTACTCCGCGATCAGTTGCCGCGCCAGCGCCTCCATGCCGTCCGGCAGCGGCAGCACCGCGGGCAGGTCCAGCGGCGCCTGCACGCCTTCCTGGGCGGACAGCCCCTGGTCCAGGAGGTCGGAGGTCAGCGTCAGCACCCAACCGCTGGTGCCGCTGGCAAAGCGGAACCCATGCACTGCACCGCGCGGCACATTGACCAGGCACGGCGGGGAAAGCGGATGGGTGTTTGCGTCAATTTCGGCGCTGCCGCCGCCGCGCATCAGCACCAGCAGCTGGTGCAGGCGGTCGTGGCGGTGCGGTTTCAGTTGCCAGTCATGCAGCTCGGATCGGGCGCGTATGGTTTCCACATGCAGGACATCCGCCAGTTCGGCGGTTTCGCCGAACAGGTTGTAGCTGCTGATGCGGGCGGCGGAGGGCATGTTCGAAATGTACAAGAACTGGCGCAGTTGGTCCATTCGCAAAGCGGCGTTCCGGGCGCATTATGGCCGCCAGCACTTTGTTTGGTCCTGCCTGCGGCGGACCGATGGTTTGGGGGGAGCCATATGACCAGTTACGAGACCCAGGTTGTCATCATCGGCGGCGGGCCTTCGGGGTTGCTGCTGTCACAGCTTTTGCATCGCAAGGGCATCGACAGCATCGTGCTGGAAAAGCGCAGTCGGGAGCATGTGCTGGGGCGGATCCGCGCCGGTGTTCTGGAGCAGGGGCTTGTTGCGCTGATGCGCGAGGCCGACTGCGGCGCGCGCATGGACCGCGAGGGAGAGACCCACGAAGGCTTCTACATCGCCCATCAGGGGCGGCTCGATCGGATCAATCTGGCGGTTGCCACCGGCGGCGCCACGGTGATGGTCTACGGCCAGACCGAGGTGACCCGGGACCTGTACGCGGCGCGGGATGAGATGGGGGGCGTTGTCCTCCACGGTGTCGAGGAGGTTGAGCTGCACGGGCTGCGGGACACCCGCCCTTACGTGACCTGGCAGCAGGACGGCGGCACGTATCGGGCCGACTGCGATTTCATCGTCGGCGCCGACGGCTTTCACGGCGTCAGCCGCAAGTCGATCCCGGCGGATGTGCTGACCGAGTACGAGAAAGTCTATCCCTTTGGCTGGCTGGGAGTTCTGTCGCAGACGCCGCCGGTGGCGAAGGAGCTGATCTATGCGCGTCATCCGCGCGGCTTTGCCCTGTGCTCGCAGCGCAGCAAATGCCTGAGCCGCTACTACATCCAGGTGCCGCTGAGCGACCGTGCGGAGGACTGGAGCGATGACGCCTTCTGGGCCGAGCTGAAACGCCGCCTGCCGCAGGACGTGGCAGCCGGGCTGCAGACCGGGCCGTCGATCGAGAAATCCATCGCCCCCTTGCGCAGTTTCGTGGCTGAGCCGATGCGCTATGGCAACCTGTTCCTGGCGGGCGACGCCGCCCATATCGTGCCGCCCACCGGTGCCAAGGGGCTGAACCTGGCGGCCTCGGACATCTACTATCTGTATCACGGGTTCCAGGATCACTACCTGAACGGCGACAGCGCCGGGCTGGACAGCTATTCGCAAAAGGCATTGGCGCGGGTCTGGAAGGCGGAACGGTTCAGCTGGTGGATGACCAACCTGCTGCACCGCGCACCGGACGGCAATGACACCGACCTGCGGCTTCAGCAGGCCGATCTGGACTATCTGTTTTCCTCCGCCGCGGCGCAGGCCTCTTTGGCGGAGAATTACGTCGGGCTGCCGTATTGAGCTGAGCCGCGTGCCGCTGCGGCGAGGGGCTCCCGCGCCTTTGCCCTGCATCACAGATACATGCCAAAGCCTTGGGCCGGGCAGCGCGCTGGCGCGCGCTGCCCGTCAGCTTTTTTCCGAAGCGGTTCGGTGCGCGCCTCGCAGCGCGCTTGGCGCGCTGCCGGGCCCAACGCGGCCCAAGTACCGGCGTCAGTCGGCCGCCAGGGCCGGGGCGGGAGCGCCCCAGGCAACGGTCAGCTTGCCATGATTGTCGCGGGGCGCTTCGGCGAGATCGATCAGCGCAGAGCCGAAATCAGCGAATGAAATCTGCGAGTTGCCCTCCTCATCCACCACCAGCGTGTCGGTGCCGAAGCGGTAGCGCCCGGTCGCTGGACCCTCCATCAGCATCGCAGGTGGGCGCAGGCAGGTCCATTCGGTGTCGGTGGCGGCATCCAGCACCGCGTCCTGCGCGGCGCAGGCCTCGGCAATCGGGCGCACGCTGTCCGGCAGGAAACCGGGGGCGGTCAGCACCGTGTGGCCGCTGCCATCGGCCAGTTTCAACGTTGCGGCGCCGCCGGTGACCAGCACCGGGATACCGGCCGTCGTGGCGGCCTCCAGCGCCGCGCGGGTCAGGGGCACAAGGTCGGCCTCGCGCCCCACCGGCGGGCGCAGGGCGCTGATGATCAGGTCGTGACCGACAGCCGCCTCGGCCGCCGCCCGCGGCCGGGCCAGCAGGTCCAGCGGGCAGGGGGTGACCAGCGGGCTGATCGCTGCCAGCACCTGCGGCTTGCGGGCGGCTGCTGTGACCTGATGGCCGCGGGCTACGGCCGCACGCAGGGCCGCGCCGCCAACATCGCCGGTGGCGCCGAGGATGAGGATTTTCATTGGGGTGCTCCTTTCAGTTGTCTTGACATCGAGATAATTGCCGATAATCTTGACGTCAAGATAAAAATGCAGCGCTGCCGCCCGCAGCCCGTGACAGATGGCTTGGCAGGCCGCGGCCCGTTGGCTAGGTCTGGTGAAACACGCCATGACGCCAGGGAGGCCAAGCCATGCAGATGACTGACCAGAAGGAAATCGCCGCCGATCCCGCCACTGTGTATGCGGCCCTGCTGGATCCCGAGGCCCTGAAGGCCTGCGTGCCCGGCGCGCAGGAGGTGACCGGCACCCCGGAAGACGGATTCGAGGCCAAGGTCACGCAAAAGGTCGGCCCGGTGAAGGCGACCTTCAAGGGGCAGGTGACGCTGTCGGACATGGTGCCGGGCGAGCAGCTGAAGATCAGCGGTGAAGGCAAGGGCGGCGCGGCCGGATTTGCCAAGGGCGGCGCCACGGTGACGCTGGCCCCGTCAGAGACCGGCACGCTGTTGTCCTATGACGTCGAGGCCAAGGTCGGCGGCAAGCTGGCGCAGCTGGGCAGCCGCATCATCGATGGATTCGCCAAGAAGATGGCGGATCAGTTCTTCGCCAATCTCCAGTCTCACCTCTCGCCTGAGAACGCCCAGGACGATGCGGCCGAGGCGTCGGAGGCAGAAGCCGATGGCGCCGACAAGAAGGGCTGGTTCAGCAAGGTGACCGGTCGCGGGTGAGGTCGGCTCCTTCGCGCGCGCTCTCTGCGCTGATGCACAGTTGCATATGCGGGTTGCGGGGCTGGCAGATGCGGCACACTGCCGCTAGGGTGGCCGGGATTTGAGCATACACCGGAGGCATCATGGCAGCCATCCTGTCCATCCGCGACCTGCGCAAGGTCTATGACGGCGGATTCGAGGCGCTGAAGGGCGTCTCTCTGGATATCGAAGAGGGTGAAATCCTGGCCCTCCTCGGGCCCAATGGCGCGGGCAAGACAACGCTGATTTCCACCATCTGCGGCATCACCACCGCGTCTTCGGGTCAGGTCAGCGTCGGCGGCTTCGACAATGTGACGGAATTTCGGGCCGCCCGGTCTTTGATCGGGCTGGTGCCGCAGGAGATCACGCTGGAGCCCTTCGCCAAGGTCCTGGACACGGTAACCTTCTCGCGCGGGCTGTTCGGGAAACCCGCCGATCCGGCCCGGATCGAGGCGGTCTTGCGCAAGCTGTCGTTGTGGGAGAAACGCGACAGCAAGATCATGGAACTGTCCGGCGGCATGAAACGACGGGTGCTGATCGCTAAGGCGCTGGCGCATGACCCGCGGATCCTGTTCCTCGATGAGCCGACCGCGGGGGTCGATGTGGAATTGCGCAAGGACATGTGGGAAATCGTCGCCGAGCTGAAGGCCGATGGCGTGACCATCATCCTGACCACCCATTACATCGAAGAGGCCGAGGCGATTGCCGACCGTGTCGGGGTGATCACCGGCGGCGAGCTGCTGCTGGTGGAGGAGAAGGAGCAGCTGATGGCACGGATGGGTCAGAAGCAGCTGGAAGTGCAGCTGACCGCTCCGATATCGGAAATCCCGGCCGGATTGGCGCCACATCGGCTCGAGCTGGTCAATGGCGGCTACGGGTTGCTGTATACCTACGACACGCGGGCCGAGCGTACGGGGATCACCACCTTGCTGAATGACGTGGCGCAGGCCGGACTGGTGCTGGCGGATGTGCAGACCCGGGAATCCAGCCTCGAGGACATCTTTGTGGGTCTCGTCGCACGCAACGGCGCTGACCGGAGCGGCACAGCGGCAGTTTCAGGAGACGCGGCATGAATTGGACGGCAGTGGCCACCATCTACAAGGCGGAAATGGCGCGGTTCTGGCGCACCTTCCTGCAAAGCTTCATCTCGCCGGTTTTGTCGACCTCGCTGTATTTCGTGGTCTTCGGCAGCGCCATCGGCAGCCGCATCGAGGAAGTCGACGGCGTGGAATACGGCGCCTTCATCGTGCCGGGGCTGATCATGCTGTCGGTCATAACCCAGAGCATCTCCAACGCCTCCTTCGGGATCTATTTCCCGAAATTCATCGGCAATATCTACGAGATCCTGTCGGCCCCGATCAATTTCCTCGAGGTGGTCGCAGGCTTTGTCGGCGCGGCGGCGACGAAGTCGCTGTTCATCGGCACCGTGATCCTGTGCACCGCTTCGCTGTTCGTTGATCTGCATATCCAGCACCCCATCGCCATGGTGGCCTTTCTGGTGCTGACCTGTCTCAGCTTTGCGCTGATGGGCTTCATCATCGGTATCTGGGCTGGCAATTTCGAGCAGCTGCAACTGGTGCCGCTGCTGGTAGTGACACCGCTGGTGTTCCTCGGCGGGTCCTTCTACTCGATCTCGATGCTGCCGCCGGTGTGGCAGACCATTACCCTGTTCAACCCGGTGGTCTACCTGGTGTCGGGCTTTCGCTGGGCCTTCTTTGGCCAGGCGGATGTGCCGGTGCTGCTGAGCCTCTGCGCCATCGGCGGTTTCACCCTGGCCTGCATGGGCGTGATCTGGTGGATCTTCAAGACCGGCTGGCGCATCCGCGCCTGAGCGCGACAGGCGCGGGGCAGCATATGCTCCCGCCTGCGCCTGCGGCCTGGCGGCCGCCTTGCAGTTGGGCCCGGCACGCTGCGCGTGCCGCGCCGCGCGTTCGCGCGGCGTGCCGCCCAACGGGAAGGCAGCTGCCGCGGCAGATGGCCTGACGGGCGGGAGCGTTTTGATCTGGCGGCACGCGGGCCTGGACCGGCAGGTGGTCGGGGCAGCGTTGCATTTTTGCCTGTGGCTGTGTGGTTTTTGCATTTCACCGCAATTCCCCCGGCACCGCATCTTGTTTCACCTCGGGCGGGCCTCTACATCGGCGCCATGAGATTTCACCTGCCTTTCCTGAACAAACAGCCGCTGGTCGCCGTGGTGCGACTGAACGGTGCCATCGGCATGACCGGCCGCGGCTCTCTCAGCGACACAACCTTGGCGCCCGTGCTCGAACGTGCCTTCCGCAAAGGCAAACCTGCCGCGGTGGCGCTGGAGATCAATTCTCCCGGTGGCTCGCCGGTGCAAAGCTCCCTGATCGGAGCGCGCATCCGCAGCCTGGCCGAAGAGATGGAGATCCCTGTCTACGCCTTCGTCGAAGATGTGGCGGCCTCGGGCGGCTACTGGCTGGCGGCCGCGGCGGATGAGATCTGGGCGGACGCCAGCTCTGTCGTGGGGTCCGTCGGCGTGATCTCGGCCGGCTTTGGCGCCCATGTGCTGCTGGCCCGGCAAGGGGTCGAGCGGCGCGTCTATACCGCGGGCGAGAGTAAATCGATGCTGGATCCGTTCCGGCCGGAAAACCCGGAGGACGTGGAGCGTCTCAAGGTGATCCTGAACGACATCCACGCCAATTTCATCGACCATGTCACCGAACGCCGCGGTGCCAAGCTGGCGACGGATCAGAACCTGTTCACCGGCGAGATCTGGCTGGCACGCCGCGCGGCCGAGCTGGGCCTGATCGACGGTATCGGCCATCTCAAGCCCAAGATGCAGGAGCGTTTCGGCAAAAAGGTCCGCTTCCGCCGCTATGGCGTCAAGAAGCCGCTGTTGAGCCGCTTTGGCGTGCAGATCGCCCAGGACGCGCTGGCCGGAATCGAGGAGCGCGCCGAGTTCGCGCGGTTCGGGCTCTGACGTGCTGGTAAAGATCGTTGCAATCTTTCTGGTGGTGATGGTGGTGCTTGCGATGTTCGGCAAGCTGCGGTTTCCCGGCCAGAAACATATCAATTCAAAGCGGTGCCCGTCCTGTGGCCGCTTCAAGATCGGCAGGGGCGTCTGCGCCTGCAAGAACGGAGGGTCTGGCAAATGATGCCATGGCTGTACTCGGCCCTGGGGCTGGTGATTCTGCTGCTGGCAGGGGACGCCCTGGTGCGTGGGGCGGTAAATCTCAGCCTGCGTCTGGGTGTGCCCGCGTTGATCGTCAGCCTGACGATCGTGGCATTTGGCACCTCGGCACCGGAACTGCTGATCGCCGTGAAGGCTGTCGCACGCAATGCGGATGGGATCGCGTTGGGCAACGTGGTGGGATCGAACACCGCCAACATCCTGCTGGTGCTGGGCATTCCCGCCCTGATGCGGGCCCTGCACACCAGCGAGTGCAGCACGCGCAAGAATTACATCTTCATGCTGATCGCATCGGTGCTGTTCATCGGCCTCGCCTTCTGCGGCACCTTCACCATCTGGTCGGGCCTGATCCTGCTGGCCGCGCTGTCGGTGGTGTTGGGCATCGCCTTCCGCGAGGCCCGCAACCACCGCCGCAACGGCAAGGCCGCGGAAGATGACCTGGAAGACATCGAGGAAGCCGACCCGGACATGCCCTACTGGCGGGTGGGGCTGTACCTCCTGCTGGGTCTGGTCGGGCTGCCGCTCGGGGCGGATCTTCTGGTCGACAACTCCACCATCATTGCCCGGACCTATGGCGTGAGCGAAACCGTGATTGGCCTGACGCTGGTGGCGGTGGGCACGTCGCTGCCGGAACTGGCCACCACGGTCATGGCGGCGCTGCGTCGGCAGGCGGATGTCGCGCTGGGCAATGTGATCGGCTCCAACATGTTCAACCTCCTCGCCATCGTCGGGCTCGCCACCTTTGTCGGACCGATCTCGGTGGATCCCGAGTTCCTGCGGTTTGACCTCTGGGTGATGCTGGCCGCGTCGCTGCTGCTGATCCCGTTCGTGTTCTTCAAACAGGACATCACCCGCATCTGGGGGATCATCCTCAGCGCGCTCTATCTGGCGTATCTGGCGGTGCTGCTCTAACCTCCGGCATGGCAAGGGGCAGGGGCCGTCGATTGGCTGCTGTCCCATGGGCCGGGGCAGGAAGGAGACAGCGATGCGGGCATTGGTGACCGGAGCGGGCAGACGTCTGGGGCGTGCCATGGCGCTGGAGCTGGCCCGGGGCGGTCATGCGGTTGCGGTGCATTACGGAACCTCGGCCGAGGCCGCCGAAGAGGTCGCCAGCCAGATCGTCGACGAAGGGGGGCAGGCCGTGACCTTGCAGGCCGATCTGCTGGACGAGGCGCAGTGCCAGACACTGCTGCCACGTGCCGTGGACGCGCTGGGTGGGCCGATCACGTGCCTCGTGAACAATGCCTCGGTGTTTGAGCGCGACACGCTGACCTGCGCCACCCGCGACAGCTGGGATCGTCACATGGCCAGCAACCTGCGTGCCCCTTTTGTCCTTTTGCAGGCAATGGCCGCGCAACAGGGCGTGCGCGAGCTTCGCGACGCGGAGGGCGAGCCGCTGGCCTGGGGGCTGGCGGTCAACATGATCGACCAGCGGGTCCTGAAGCTGACCCCCGATTTCATGTCCTACACCCTGGCCAAGTCGGCGCTGTGGACGCTGACGCGCACCGCGGCACAGGCGCTGGCCCCCTGGATCCGGGTCAATGCCATCGGGCCGGGACCAACCCTGAGGGGAGCGCGGCAAACAGCAGACCAGTTCTCGCGGCAACGCGCGGCCACCATTTTGCAACGGGGGGCCAGCAGCGAAGATGTCACGGCTGCGCTGGCGTATCTTTTACGCGCACGGGCCGTGACGGGCCAGATGATTTGCCCGGATGGCGGTCAGCACCTAGCCTGGCAGACCCCCGACAGCGACGGACTGGAGTAGCGTGTCAGGTGACGATCTGGGCTTCGGCCCGGAAAGTTGTACACCGGCTGGAGGGGTGTCACGGAAGCGTTACAAAAACCCCTTTGTTTTCATAACCTTGTCAGGGGTCGCAAAAAGTTTTGTTTATTTTCAACAATTTGGTAAATTGCTTAAATTTTAGGCATTTGGCTGGAATAGCGTAAAAATAAGAAAAAATCGCAGATAGCCCAAAGTTATCTTCGTAGTTATCCACATGTTGCGTGGATTTCCTCTCTCTTGATCCCGCGGGTCAAACATTGCAGCCCAAAGCGGGGAATCATATGTCTGTGCGCATGACTGATCAGCCCTCCGACACAGCCCCGGATTCGCCGACCCCAAAGCCGCGTAGTGGCTACGCGGTGATTCAGGATTACGTGAAAACTCTGGATGCCTCGCCCGGCGTCTACCGGATGCTGGATGCCGAGAGCCGGGTGCTCTACGTCGGCAAGGCGCGCAACCTGAGGGCACGGGTGTCGAACTATACCCGGCCCGGCAACAGTCCGCGGATCGAGCGGATGATCGCGCTGACCACCTCGATGATGTTCCTGACCACGCGCACGGAAACCGAGGCGCTGCTGCTGGAGCAGAACCTGATCAAGCAGCTGAAGCCGAAATACAACGTGCTGCTGCGCGATGACAAAAGCTTCCCCAATATTCTGGTGGCCAAGGATCATGACTTTCCGCAGCTGAAAAAGCACCGCGGCGCGCGCAAGCAGAAGGGCAGCTATTTCGGCCCCTTCGCCAGTGCGGGTGCGGTGAACCGGACGCTGAACCAGCTGCAAAAGGCATTCCTGTTGCGCAATTGCTCGGATTCCATGTTCGAGACCCGCACGCGCCCCTGCCTGCAATACCAGATCAAGCGTTGCTCCGGCCCCTGTGTGGGGCTGATCTCGGAAGAGGACTATGCAGCAAGCGTGCGCGATGCCGAGCGATTCCTGTCGGGCCGCTCCACCAAGATCCAGGAAGAGCTGGCGGAGCAGATGATGGCTGCCTCCGAGGCGATGGAGTTCGAGCGTGCCGCCGCCCTGCGCGACCGCATCAAGGCGCTGACCCAGGTGCAGTCCAGCCAGGGCATCAACCCGCGCGGCGTGGCCGAGGCGGATGTGATCGGCCTGCACATGGAAGGCGGGCAGGCCTGCGTGCAGGTCTTCTTCATCCGGGCCAACCAGAATTGGGGCAACCAGGATTTCTACCCGCGCGTCGATGCCGACATGAGCCCGGCAGAGGTGATGGAGGCCTTCCTCGGCCAGTTCTACGCCAACAAGGAGCCGCCGCGGCAGCTGATCCTGTCGGACGCGATCGAGAATGCCGACCTGATGGAAGCGGCGCTGAGCGACAAGGCCGACCGCAAGGTGGAACTGCTGGTGCCCCAGCGCGGTGAAAAGACCGAGCTGGTGGCCTTTGCCGTGCGCAACGCCCGCGAAAGCCTCGCCCGCCGCATGGCCGAAAGCGCAACCCAGGCCAAGCTCCTGCGCGGCCTGGCCGAGGCCTTCGGACTGGAGGCACCGCCGCAGCGCATCGAGGTCTACGACAACTCCCACATCCAGGGCACCAACGCCGTGGGCGGCATGATCGTGATGGGGCCGGAGGGCTTCATGAAAAACGCCTACCGCAAGTTCAACATCCGCGGTGATGACCTGGTGCCAGGCGATGACTTCGGCATGATGAAGGAAGTGCTGAACCGCCGCTTCTCGCGCCTGCTCAAGGAAGACCCGGACCGCGAAAAGGGGCTGTGGCCCGATCTGCTGCTGATCGATGGCGGCGCGGGCCAGGTCTCGGCGGTGGCGGAGATCATGGAAGAGCACGGCGTGCAGGACATCCCCATGGTTGGCGTCGCCAAGGGGGTTGACCGCGACCACGGCAAGGAGGAATTCCACCGTCCCGGTGCGCGGCCCTTTGCGCTGCAGCGCAATGACCCGGTGCTGTATTTCATCCAGCGGATGCGGGACGAGGCGCACCGCTTTGCCATCGGCACCCACCGCGCCAAGCGTGCCAAGGCGGTCAGCGCCACGCCGCTGGACGAGGTGCCGGGCGTCGGTGCCTCCCGCAAACGCGCGCTCCTTGCGCATTTCGGCAGCGCCAAGGCCGTCAGCCGCGCCAACCTTGCGGATCTGAAGGCGGTCGAGGGCATCTCGGCGGCGCTGGCCGAACGGATCTACGACCACTTCCACGCCAGCAGCTGAGAACACCTCTTGAAAACTGAAACGCCCGGCCTTTCATCTGGCCCAACCTATCCCCGCCGGGGGCATCCGCCCCGGATGGGGCGGATTTTTCAGCGCATGCGCTTTCCACTTTCTAAACAGCCGGATAATGTGCGCCCATGAAATGGACCCTGCCCAATATCCTCACCCTGCTGCGCCTGCTTGCCGCGCCCGGCCTTGCGGTGATGTTCCTCTACTTCTCGCGCCCCTACGCGGACTGGTTTGCCTTGCTGCTGTTCATCACGGCGGCGGTGACCGACTGGTTCGACGGCTATCTGGCACGGGCCTGGAAACAGGAAACCAAGATCGGCGCGATGCTCGACCCGATCGCCGACAAGGCGATGGTGGTGATCGCGCTGATGATCATCGTCGGCTATGCCGCCGAACACTGGACCCCCTGGCTGGTGCTGCCCGCCACCGTGATCCTGTTCCGCGAGGTCTTTGTCTCGGGCTTGCGCGAATACCTCGGCGACACTGCCGGCACGCTGAAGGTCACCAAGCTGGCCAAGTGGAAAACCACTACCCAGATGATCGCCATCGCCACGCTGTTCTCGCAAGGCATCTTTGAGCACTATCTGGTGATGTCCTCCTTTGGCATGGACGACCAGATCTATACCCAGATCATCGCGGGCGAGCTGGAGGACCTGTTCGGCCTGCGCTGGAAAGAGGCGGGCGTGTTCTGGACCGGCCGCATCGGCCTGTGGCTGCTGTGGATCGCGGCGGCGCTGACGGTGATCACCGGCGCGGACTACCTGCGCAAGGCGATGCCGCATCTGAAGGAGGCGCATTGATGGAGATCCTGTATTTCGCCTGGGTGCGCGAGCGCATCGGCCTGCCGCGCGAGCGGGTGGAAACCTCGGCCGCCACCGTCGCCGAGCTGGTGGCAGAGCTCAGCGCCCGCGAGGAGCGCTATGCCGCGGCCTTCGCTGACCTCTCGGCGCTGCGGGTGGCGCTGGACCAGGAGCTGTCGGATTTCGACGCGCCGCTTGAGGGCGTGCGCGAGGTGGCCTTCTTCCCGCCGATGACGGGCGGCTGAGCCGATGCGGATTGCGGTTCAGGAGGCACCGTTTGAGCTGGGCGCCGAAAGCGACGCCTTTGCCGCCGGTGTCGCGGGTGCTGGCGCGGTGGTGACCTTCACCGGCGTGGTGCGTGATGCCGATCTGGGCGGTCTGGTGGCCATGGAGATCGAGCATTACCCCGGCATGACCGAAAAGGCGCTGACCGCCATCGCCGAGGAGGCCATGCGCCGCTGGTCGCTGGCGGATGCGCTGGTGATCCACCGCCATGGCCGTCTGGCGCCGGGCGAGCGCATCATGATGGTCGCCACCGCCGCGCGCCACCGCAAGGATGCCTTCGAGGCGGCGGAGTACCTTATGGACTACCTCAAATCCCGCGCGCCGTTCTGGAAGAAAGAGATCCTGTCCGGCGGCAGTGCCGACTGGGTCGCGGCCAAGGACGCCGACGAGGACGCGCTGAAACGCTGGTAGGTCCTCGCATCACCGGGCGAGCTCCCGCCAGGTGTTCGACCATCCAAGGATGATCTCCGCCTGTTGGGCCCGGCGCCGCGCTGCGCGCGGCGGGGTGGGATCGATTGGCGGCGGTGGTGGTCTCAGGAAGCGCGGTCATGCTTGGGCCGGGTGCGATTAAGGTGGCCGGACAAAATGATGAGGCCCTCCTGCGAAGGGGCCGATGCGAGGGTAGCGCTGGCGTACTTCCCGTAGCACCTTTTGTTGCTCCTCTGGGAACGCCTGTAGATGCCCCTCGAACGCCGCGCGCCGTGCGAAAGAGCGTTTGTTGTCGGCATGAGGTCGAAATTTCTGGCGAGACCAGGTTTGTCTGTCGGCGATAACGTCGCGGGGTTTGGTGTGCACGGTTGCGGGGAGGCGTTTCTCAGCACGTTGCCGCCGTTACTTGCGTATTCGCAGGGTGGGGGCGTTTGTGCCGAGACCAAAACGGATCTTGCGTGGTGTACTGCCTTTCGGACACGAGCGGCTATTCCCGCTCCGCTGGCACCAAACCGGCAATATGGCCGGGCTTTTGAATGCGCAGGGACTCGCGTTCCAAGCGCTCTGAGCGGCTGCTCGGCAGTGGCTCGCGTGTCCGATGGAATTGGCTGACTATGCTCCTGCACCGCGTTGCAGCCCCTTCCAGCAGGGGCCGCGAACAGGTCGAGGCCATTTGACCGTTCAACACCACTACTCTCGCAGCCCTTTACCCGTCAGAGACATGATCAGTTACACGAGCTGTGCAGGAGCAATGCGTGCTGATCCAGCGACGAACCTGACCGATTTCAAGTGCAGGTGCCTAAGCACCATTTCGGTCGCCCGAGAGTTCCTCTCGAGTGTCACCGGCTGATATGCTGAATTCGGCGTCTCAGAACGACAAGAGGGGCGGTCCGGCTAATGCACCAGCAGCGAAAATCCTACGCAGCATGAAAGAGCCGTGCCCGCAAACAGGCGAGCCATGCTGTTGCCGATTTGCCGGCGGCAAAAGCGGGTGGTGGCATTCAGCCCCGGTTCCCGTCGCTGCATCTCTCTGTGACTACAGCAAGCGCGATGCCTGGGGCCATCCGCCGGGCCGCCACATAAACGCCCACGCCGTGCGCCAGCACGGCGCTCGGCCCAAGGCTGCTCGGCCGGTGCTGGCGCATAGCCAGCGCAGGCCGCAGGCGCTCCGCCGCCTGCCTTCGGTCGGCCTCGCCGCCTTACTGCGGCAGTTGGGCGCGCAGCTCTTCGGCCTCGCGGCGGGCCTCGCGCAGACCGTCCATCGCGGCGCGCAGCTCGGCTTCGGTCTGGGTCAGCTGGTTGGTCAGCTCCGCCTCGCGTTGCTGCAAATAGGTGATCGCCTGGTCACGGGTCTCTTCGGCCTCGTGCAGCTCCTGGCTCATCCGGTCGAGATCTGCCACGTCGCTCTGCCGCACGCGGGTGAAACGGTGCACCAGCCAGTTGGCAAACCAGCCAAGCGCAAAGGCGACAAACAGGATGATCGCGGTGGTGATGATGAACTCTGTCCTGTTCATTACTCTGAGGTCTCCTGTGCGTCTTCGCTTGTGCCGTCCGCGGCCTCTTCATCCGTCTCCGGCGCGTCTTGCGCTTCGGCATCCTCGGACTGTTCGCCGTCTGCCTCGGCCTGCGGACCCGTGGGCTGGATCAGTTTGAACTCGATGCGGCGGTTGGCCTCGCGGCCTTCCTCGGTGCCGTTGTCGGCAATCGGGTTGCTCTCGCCGTAGCCCTTGGCGGTGAAGGTCGAGGTGACGATGCGCCGGGCCCGCAATTCGTTCAGCACCGACTGCGCGCGTGCCTGGCTGAGGTTCTGGTTCATCGTCTCGCGCCCCTGGCTGTCGGTGTGGCCCTGGATCTCCAGACGGACGGGGCCGCAGCGCGCCAGAACCTCGGCGATCCGGTCCATAGTGTCGGCACTGTCGGCCGCGATGGTGGCGGAGCCGGGTTCGAAGGTGATCTTGGTTTCGCTCTGGGCGCTGACCAGCTGGGCCTCGCAGAGCTCCGGCGGGATCGGCTGATCCTTCGGGGCGGGCGGTTCCTCGTAGCTGATGTCGAGGTCGTAGGTCTCCGCCTCGCCGAGCTTGGCCGACAGGAAACGGGCGATCTCGGCCGGAGCATCCTTGCGAAAGCTCATGCCGCGCAGCTCCAGGTTTTCCGGCGTCACGGTGACGGCCCCGCGCTGCAGATAGGACAGCGCCTCGAGCCCGGCCAGCACCCGTACCGGCCAGTCGGCAGGCAGATCGGCCACCACCCGCGCGGCGCTGTGCACATTGGCAGAGCCGAAGCGGGCCCGTGCATAGCTGTCGACGACCTGGCGCAGGGCGGCGTCGGACAGGCGCCCGCGCAGTTGCACTTGGCCTTCGGGGCTGAGCGTGGCGGTGAACTCCGGCACCCCGTCCGCGTCCTGCGCTTCGGGCACTGGCAGCACCGCATGCAGGGCAAACACCCGGGGCAGGGCGCTTTCCAGCTCACCCACCACATGGTCGAAGCGGGCATTCGGCGTCCCTTCGGCGGCGGCCAGGGTAATGTCGGCATTGGCGATGGTCACCGACCCCGCCCCCAGCTCTGCCAGGGCACCGATGCTCAGCTCTGCGGCCCGCGCCCAATTGGGAGACGGCACGCCCATGCCGATCACGCAGTCGGCGTTGCCGGTCAGCCCGGCCTTGCGGGCGGCGGCCAGGATGCGATCACGGCTTTCTTCGCTCTCGGCGGAGCAGGCATTGAAACTGGCGCCATCCTCGTCCAGCAGGAACCGCAGCGTGAAGGGCGTGATGACAGGGCGCGGCGCCGCGATGTCCAGGGCTAGCCGCAATCCCGGCGGGGCGTTGCGGCCCAGCTGCTCTTCCAGGCGTGCCTTGGCTTCCTCGCTGCCGGAAATCGCGGTGATCGACACCTCGCCCGCCGCCACCGAGATCTTGGCCCGGGGCAGCAGTTTCAGGGCCTCGACCGCGTAGTCCATCGCCTCGGTCCAGCCGTCCGGGATGTCGTATTTGGCGACCTCGAGCAGGTCGGCGACGCTGTCGGGGCCAGCCAGGTCAACCAGCTGGCTGACCAGCGTGCTGCGACCGGACCCGGCCGGGATCAGACCGATGATCGAGATGCCGCCATCGTTGCGCAAAATCTCTGCCGAGAACCGCGGCGGGGCGAGGCCATCGGCTGGCGGCACTTCCATCCCGTCAAGGATGCGCGCCGCATCCACCACCGTGCCAACCGTGGATTTCACCGAGAACCGAGTGGCTTCATCCGGGGCGGTGCCCTCCAGTAGAACCTGCAGGCCGTCGGCGGTCACCTCTGCCCAGGTGTACCCCCGCGCATCAAGCGCCCGTCGGACCTCGGTTTCGGTGCCACGTTCGACCGCGGTCACTGCGAACCCGGCGGCGACGAGGCTTAGCCCCGCGGCTGAGGCAAAGGCCAGGACCGGGATGAACAGCTTAGACAGGCGCATATGGCAACAACTTTCCAGTTTGCGTTGAACGCTCATACCGTGCAGGCGGCCGAGGTTCAATCATGCGAACATGGCGATGGTGAAGAAGATGAGCGGAATCAGGCCGGTATCCCGGTTGAGCCGGAACAGCTGCAACAGTCTCGGGTTGTTGTCGGCGTCAAAGATGCGCAATTGCCACGTCATGTGCCAGCCCATCGCCCAGGGGCCGGCCAGCGCCAGCACCAGCGCCAGCACCGAGGCGCTGGCCTGCATCGCAAGGATGACCGCAAGCGCCATCAGGCAAACGAAGGCCGTAATGAAGCGGCGCAGCCATTTTGGGGTGTCGCTGCCAAACAGCCGGGCGGTGGATTTCACCCCGATCAACGCATCGTCCTCGGTGTCCTGGTGGGCATAGATGGTGTCGTAGAACAGCGTCCAGGCGATGCCCGCCAGATACAGCAGCACCGGCGGCCAGCTTAAGGTGCCGGTATGCGCCACCCAGGCCAGCATCGCGCCCCAGTTGAAGGCCAGCCCCAGGAAGACCTGTGGCCACCAGGTGAAGCGCTTGGCAAACGGGTACACCGCCACCGGCAGGAGCGACAGCACGCCCATGGCAATGGCCGCCTGGTTGAAGGTCAGCAGGATGGCAAGCCCGGCCAGGCATTGCAGCCCCATCCAGACCAGCGCGCCCCTGACCGTGACCTGGCCGGAGGGGATCGGGCGCGAGCGGGTGCGCTCCACCTTGTCGTCGATGTCGCGGTCGGTGATGTCGTTCCAGGTGCAGCCCGCGCCGCGCATCAACCAGGCACCCGCGGCGCAGCCGACGGCGATCCACAGATCCTGCCAGCGCGGTGTCTGGTCCGCGAGGATCGCCAGCGCCAGTCCCCACCAGCAGGGGATCAGCAAAAGCCAGGTGCCAATCGGCCGGTCGGCGCGGCTGAGGCGCAGATAGGGGCGGCTCCAGCCGGGGGCGTATCTGTCGACCCAGTTTCCCGCGACCGCATCCGCGACCTGACCCTCTGGCGCTGGCTGTTGCCCTTGCATATGTAGGACCTCATGAGTGCAAAAATCAGACTGTATGTAGATCACCCGCTGGGGGCAGGGCAAACGGTTCCTTTGGACCGCGACCAGGCGCATTACCTGTTCGGGGTGATGCGGCAGGCGGCCGGGGCCCATGTGGCCCTGTTCAACGGGCGCGATGGGGAATGGCTGGCCGAAGTCGCCGAAGCCGGAAAACGCGGCGGCACGCTGGCCTGCCTGGAACAGACCAGACCGCTGCAGCTGCCCCCCGACCTGTGGCTGCTGTTTGCGCCGATCAAGAAGGCGCGCACTGACTTCATCGTCGAAAAGGCCGCCGAGATGGGCGCGGCACGGATCCTGCCGGTGCAGACCGATTTCACCAATTCCGAACGCATCCGCCAGGATCGCCTGCAGGCCCACGCGGTCGAGGCCGCCGAGCAATGCGGCGGAACCTACGTGCCGGACGTGGCCGAGTTGCAAAAGCTGTCGCGCCTGCTGGACCACTGGCCTGCCGACCGGCAGTTGATGTTCTGCGACGAGGCCGAGGTTGGCAATGCGCTTCAGCTTGCCGCAGAGACCCGGAAAGGCGCGCCTTGGGCGATCCTGATCGGCCCCGAAGGCGGCTTCTCCGAGGCCGAGCGCAAACGCCTGCATGATCTGCCGCAGTCGCATGTGGTCAGCCTCGGTCCCCGCATCCTGCGTGCCGATACGGCGGCCGTCGCGGCGCTGACCCTGTGGCAGCAGGCGCTGGGGGACTGGTGATGGGGCTGTTGCAGCGTTTGCCGCAGGCGGCCGCGCCGAAAGGTGCCGAGCGCCAGATGCAGCGGGTGCAGCGCCAGGCGCTGCTTAAATGGCCGTTCGGGCGCATCCGGCTGGAAAGCCCGCTGAAGATCGCGGCGGAAGCCTCGGTCTTTCGTGGCTGCCGTGGGTCGGACCCCGTGGTCGTGAAGAAGTTCTGGGACCGCGGCACCCGTCGCGAGTTCGTGGGCGGCACCGTTCACGCGCTGAAGCGTTTCGACGGCTTGGGGGGGCACAGCGACTACTCCGTGAACAGGTATTTTGCCAGTTCCGGCAATCTCGGCCTTGTGGTGGTGAGTTTCGAGCAAGGCACGCCAGTGGATGAGCTGTTCCGGCAACCTGCAGCGAACCGCTCGGACGTGATCCGGCGATGCTGCGCGTGGCATGACTGGGCCGGACAGGGTGACGTTGCCGCCACCGCCCTGCCAGCGGATCGGTTCGCCGGTGAAATCCACAACGTGCTGGCAACTTCTGCGGATCACCCTGATGCCGCGCTGCTGGCCGAGCTGGCAGACGAATTGCTGGGGATGCTCGCGGATTTCGGCGAACGCCCCGCTCTCAGAGGGCCGGGTCACCCGGATTTCGCACCGCGCAATCTCATCCTGCGGCCGGATGGGGGTGTCGCCGCGATTGATATTCACCGCGGCGGAACCTTCTTCAGATCCCGGCAGGCAGCCATTTTCCTGGTCTCCAAGGACTTCCAGGGCAGAAAGAGGGAGAGCGAGTTCATCTACGGGCTGGACGAAGCCGAGATGCGGCAGTTTCTCGCATACGGCAATGCGCCCGAGGAGGAGGTCGAGAATTTTTTCATCTTCTTTGTCGGTCTGACATTCCTCCGGATGTACTCCAAGAAGACCAAACGCGTGCGCCGCATGCGAATGCGCCGCGCAAGGATCGAGGCCTACCTCAAGGACCTGCGCCAGGGCAGGAAGATCCTGCCGTGAGGTCGGCGCCATCAAAAACCTGCTCTGCAGTGCCATCGCCGGAAACGGGCCGGGCTGGTGCACCAAGAGCGGAGCCGCAAGGCCGGACCCACAGGCAGGCCAAACCCTTTGAGGCTGTGAAGCGCGCCGTGCAAGGGCTGGGTGGTGTGCTGGGAACTCGGGGCTGCTGATGCCGTGGCGACTGTCGCAGACCGAGGATCTGGCGCAGGTTGAACACCTGCTGCGCCAGCATGTCCAAAGCTCCATGTTCCTGTTGGGCAACCTGCTGGATCACGGGTTGGGCTCGGGCGCGCGCCATGGCCTGACACTGTGGCAGCTGGAGCCTTGCAGGGGCGTCTTTGCGATTACCAATTCCGGCATGGTCCTGATGCAGGCCCCCGATGCCACCAGCCGCGAGTGGCAGGCGGCTGCGACCCTGATTGCCGACCGTCGGTTGAGTGGCGCAAGCGGCGAGGCGGCCCAGCTGCGGCGGTTCCTGCAGGCCACGGGCCTGGATCAGCTCGCGGCCCGCAAGGATGAGGACGAACGGAGCTTCCGTCTGGAGCTGTCCGAGCTTGTTCTGCCGGAATGCGAGGGCACGACACTTCTGCCATTGTCTGCCATGCCTCGTGACACGGCGGTGGCCTGGCGCAGCGCCTATCTGTCCGAGGCGCTCGGCACGCCTGTCGACGAGGCCGCCGTCACGGCCGTGAAAAACATCGACGCGTATCTGAGCCGCGACAGCCACCGGGTGCTGACGGTGGAGGGACAGCCGGTTGCGATGACCGGCTTCAACGCCGAGGTGCCGGGTGTCGTCCAGGTGGGGGGCGTCTACACGCCGCCCCACTTGCGCGGGCGCGGTTACGCCCGTCGCGCGCTGGCCTTGCACCTGGCGCAGGCCCGGGCCCGCGGGGTAGAGCAGGCGGTGCTGTTCACGGGCAACCCGGCCGCGGCACGGGCCTATCAGGCCGTCGGGTTTCAACCGGCCGGAGCCTATGGTTTGCTGCTGTTTGATGCCGCACAGACACTGTGTATCTCTGCGCAGTCGCAGGAGGAAACATGACTTTCATCCGACCTGAAGCCCGCGCCACCCTGTGGCAATGGCGCGAGGTCATCGGCGCCGCGCTGATGACCCTTCTCGGCCTGAAGTGGGCGTTCACCTCGTTTGGATTTACCGCCATTACCGGCTGGGCGCTGATCGCCACCGGCCTCGTAACCGCTGTCATCGGTGCCCAGCGGATGCGCTTCCGGCGCGGCACGGGCGGCCCCGGCGTGGTGCAGGTGGACGAGGGCCAGATCGCCTATTTCGGGCCGCTCACCGGCGGCGCGGTGGCAGCCTCGGAACTGGAGCGGCTGGCGCTGGACAAATCCGCCCGCCCGCCACACTGGGTGCTGGAACAGCCCGGCCAGCCACCGCTGGCGATCCCGGTCAACGCCGAAGGATCGGATGCGCTGTTCGACGTCTTTGCGGCGCTGCCCGGTCTCAGGACCGAGCGGATGCTGAGCGAATTGCGCAAGGGCGGCCCTCACCAGGTCGTGATCTGGGAGCGTGTCCCGAGCCGACCGGAACATCAGCGGCTGCATTGACACCGGGTGCGATTCCGCTCACCACTGACCCTTCATGACAGACCTAACAGGACGGAGTGCCAGGCATGTCCATTCCCCAGTCCGGCGGCGGGCCGATCGAACGCCACGAACAGCTTGCCGAATACCTCGCTGCGGGCTGCAAGCCCAAGGATGCCTGGCGCATCGGCACCGAGCACGAGAAGTTCGGCTATTGCAAGGATACGCTCAAACCGCTGCCCTATGCGGGTGAGCGGTCGATTCTGGCGGTGCTGCAAGGTTTGCGCGACGGCCACGGCTGGGATCCGCTGGTCGAGGGCGACAACCTCATCGGTCTGACCAAGGATGGCGCCAACATCAGCCTTGAACCGGGCGGCCAGCTGGAGCTGTCGGGCGCGCCGCTGGAAACCATCCACGAGACCTGCGACGAGGTGAACGCCCACCTGCGCGACGTGAAGGACATCGCCGACAAGATCGGCGTCGGCTTCATCGGCCTCGGCGCAGCCCCGGTCTGGCGGCACGAGGACATGCCGCTGATGCCCAAGGGCCGCTACAAGCTGATGGACAGCTACATGCAAGAGGTCGGCACCATGGGCACCACCATGATGCGCCGCACCTGCACCGTACAGGTGAACCTCGACTTCTCCTCCGAGGCCGACATGGTGCAGAAGATGCGCGTGGCGCTGGCGCTGCAGCCGGTGGCCAATGCGCTGTTCGCCAATTCACCCTTCCTGGACGGCAAGCCGAACGGGGTGAAATCCACCCGCGGGCTGGTCTGGCGCAACCTGGACGCGGCGCGCACCGGCATGCTGCCCTTTGTCTTCGAAGAGGGCTTCGGGTTCGAGGCCTGGGTGCAATACGCGCTGGATGTGCCGATGTATTTTGTCTACCGCAACGGCGAATACATCAACGCGCTGGGCATGTCGTTCCGCGACTTCCTCAAGGGCGAGCTGCCGGCGCTGCCGGGCGAGACCCCGACCCTCAGCGACTGGGCTGACCATCTGACCACCATCTTCCCCGAGGCGCGGGTGAAGAAATTCATCGAGATGCGCGGCGCCGACGGCGGCCCCTGGCGTCGCCTTTGCGCGCTGCCCGCGTTCTGGGTTGGCCTCACCTACGACCAGTCCGCGCTGGACGCTGCCTGGGACCTGGTCAAGGGCTGGGACGCCGAAACCCGCGAAGAATTGCGCGCCGCCGCATCCGAGCACGGCCTGCAGGCGCGGGTCGGCGGCATCAACCTGCATGAGCTGGCCCGCGAAGTAGTGGCAATCTCCGAAAGCGGCCTGAAGGCGCGTGCGCGTCCCGGCGCCGGTGGCCTGGTCCCGGATGAGACCCACTTCCTGAATGCCCTGAAGGACAGTCTGGAAAGCGGCAAGGTGCCCGCGGATGAGCTTCTGGAGCGCTACAACGGCGCATGGGGCGGGGACCTGAGCCGGATTTACGGCGAATTTGCCTATTGATCAGCGGCATACCGCACAATGCCCAACGAACGGGGCTGCGTCGATGACGCGGCCCTTTTTCGTGTCAGCAGCCCCCGCATGAAAAAGTCGGCGGCAGGTCGCCCTGCCGCCGACGGTTCCGGCTGAGTGGTGTAGATCTTTACTGCTGCAGCTCTTCCGGCGACTTTTCGGCGATGTCGGTCCAGTTGGCGTCGGCGTTCTGGATAAAGCCGGGAATGTCGCCCTCCCAACGCTCCTGAATGTCCTCGGACAGGTTCAGGTACAGGGTGTTGTCGACGATCTTCCAGTGGTTCGGGTCGCCGTCGAACTTGAAGCCCATAGCGGTGCCGAAGGCGCAATAGCCGCCATAGGCCGGCACATAGGCCTCGGGGTTCTTCTCAAATGCCGCCTTGTGCTCTTCCGAGGCAAAGCGGTAGGTCGCGTCATTGTAAATCGAGGTGATCTTGTAGCTGCCCTTGGTCGGGGCGCCATCGGTGAAATATGCAACCGGATCATAGCCCTGCATCGCCAGCCCGGTGGAGGAGGCGTTGATCTCCACACCGGCCGCCAGCGCCGAGGTTGCCAGGGCCACCGACAGGGCCACACCGCCGAGGAGCGCTTTTACCTTGTTCATTGTTCCGTCCTTTTGAAAATCCGCCGGGGGCTGAAAATACCTACCCCGGCCAGAGGGTCACATGTTCTGTTGTTCGTGCCGCACATCAGTGCGGGTCACGCAACCGAAGTGGGGCATCGGGCGATCACGTTCAAAACAACTCAAATTGTCTGTGCAGCGGCGCGGCTGGCCTGTGCGCACTTGCGCACACGCGGGCGTGAAGGCGGGGAGATAGCGGTCCAAGAACTCGTTGGCACGACACCCGGATCGGCGAGGTGAACCGCGTCAAGCGGTGGCAGCCACCGGTGCTCCATGTGCTGAGGCCCAGCAGAGAAGTGCAAGGCATTTGGGCCTATGGCCGCGCGCCGCTGGCCAGCCGGTAAAGGTTCAGGCTGATGTAATCCTTGCCGCCCAGCTCATGCGCGATCAGTTTCTGCGCCTTGCCATCGGCCATATCCTGACGGCTGACCCGGTATCTGCGGCCCTCGGCGGTGCCGGTGAAACTTCCTGGCGGCAGCGCATCAAAGGCGGCAAGGAATGCCGCCAGCCCGCCGCCGGGGGTCATTTCTGGCCGATTTTCGGCTCAGTTCCGGTGCGCAGCCGGGTGATGTTGGCGGAATGGCGGATGAACACCACCGCCGCCAGCACCGCCGCCAGCAGTGCCACCGACTGATAGCCCAGCAGGATCGACCAGACCACCGCAAGTGCCGCCGCAACCAGCGCGCTGAGCGAGGAAATCCGGCTGATCAGCGCGGTTGCCAGCCAGCTCAGGCAGCAGGCCACGCCCACCGGCCAGGCCAGCGCCAGCATCAGGCCCAGGAAGGTAGCCACGCCCTTGCCACCCTTGAACCCCAGCCAAACCGGGAAACAATGGCCGAGAAAGGCGGCAAGCCCCGCGGCCTGCGCCGCATCCTCGCCCGCCAGCGCCCGCGCCAGCAGCACCGCGGCCGCGCCCTTGCCGCCATCCAGCAGCAAGGTCAGCGCCGCCGCCGTCTTGCTGCCGGTGCGCAGCACATTGGTTGTGCCGATATTGCCGGAGCCGATCTGGCGCAGGTTGCCGAGGCCGAACAGCCGGGTGACCACCATGCCGAACGGCACCGAGCCAAGGCCGTAGCCGATCAGCGCCCACAGCAGCAGCGTGGCGGCAGAGCTTTCGATAACGGGCATCAGTCCCTCCGGTAGACGGCTTCACCCGCCACAAATGTTGCCTCGACGCGGCCCTGCATGCGCTGGCCGTCATAAGGGGTGTTCTGCGATTTCGAACGCAGTTTGAACCGGTCCAGCACAAACGGCACATCGGCGTCGAACAGCACCAGATCGGCAGGCGCGTCGACGGCCAGGCGGCCGCTGTCCAGCCCCAGCCGCCTGGCCGGGTTCAGGGCCATGGCGCGGAACAGGGTTGGCAGATCCACCAGCTCGGCATGGTACAGACGCAGCGCGGCCGGCAGCAGGGTTTCCAGCGCCACCGCCCCGGCGGCGGCTTCCTCGAACGGCAGGCGCTTGCTTTCCTCGTCCTGCGGCGTGTGCATCGAAGAGATGATGTCGATCAGCCCCGTGCGCACCGCCTCGACCACCGCCAACCGGTCGTCCTCGGCCCGCAGCGGGGGCTTTACCTTGAAGAAGCTGCGGTAGCCCGCCACGTCCAGCTCGTTCAGCGTCAGATGGTGGATCGAGGTGCCCGCGGTGATGTCCAGCCCGTTGGCCTTGGCGCGCTCCAGCGCGGGCAGGGCGCGGGCGGTGGTGATCTGGTCGGCGTGGTACTTCGCGCCGGTCATCTCCAGCAGGGCGATGTCGCGGTCGAGCCCCATGCGTTCGGCCATCGGCGACACCGCGGGCAGGCCATACAGCGCGGCGAACTTGCCGCTGGTGGCAGCGGCGCCGCGGCTCAGCACCGGCTCCTGCGGGTGGGCAATCACCAGCGCCCCGCAAGAGCGCGCATAGGCCAGCGCCCGCTGGAACACCTTGGTGTCGGTGACCACGTGGTCGCAGTCGGAAAAGGCCACCGCGCCGGCATCCATCAGAAAGCCGATCTCGGTCATCTCGCGCCCCTCGCGCCCCTTTGTCAGGGCGGCCATCGGCAGCACGTTCACCGGCGTGTCGGCCTGGGCGCGGCGGGTGACGAACTCCAGCGTCTCCGGGCTGTCGATCGCGGGGGCGGTGTCGGGCCGGGTGACGATGGTGGTGACCCCGCCCGCCGCCGCCGCGAGGCCCGCGGTCTTGTAGCTTTCCTTGTGCCGCTCGCCCGGCTCGCAGACCTTGACGCCGATATCCACGATCCCCGGCGCCAGGCACTTGCCGCCGCAGTCCTGCACGGTCACGTCTTCGGCGCGCAGGCCCTGCGCCGCCAGCAGCGCCGCCGGGTCAGAGGCCGCATCGACCGCGGCGATGCGGCCGTTGCGGACCAGCAGCTGGCCCGGCGCATCGGTGCCGCCTTCGGGATCAATCAGGCGGGCATTGGTGAAGAGAGTGGTCATGTGCGTACCTTGACTGAATTTCTGAAGATCCGGTGCGCCGTCACGTCGCCAGCGCCCAGACCAGGAGGGCGATCAGGATCATGCCGATTGCGAACAGCGTTGCGCCGATGCGCTGCGCCTTGGCGCGGGCTTCGCGCGGCGGCAGCGGCGGGGCCGAGTTGGGCTTGGCGCTTTCGGCGGTCAGCGGGGCGCCGCTCCAGTCGGTGGCGCGCTCGCCGTAGCTGCCGATCAGGGTGATCTGGCTGGCCGGTGTCAGCCGGGTCTCGCGCCCGTCAAAAGCGCGGGAGCGGATCAGCAGCACATGGCCCTCCAGCGCGTCCAGCCTGTCACGGTCGGCCTCGATCTGCTCGGACGGCACTCCCAGCCCTTCGCGCAGGTAGCCTGCGAGGCCGATGTCCTCCAGGTCGCTGACCGGGAAGATCTCCACCTGCTCCAGGTCGATGTCTTCAATTCCCAGCACCTGCGCCAGCGCGCCGGGCTCCTTGAGGAACATCGCCTGCTCGGGGCGCATGTCCAGCGCAAACAGACGCACGACGCCGCGCTCGCCTGCCGGGATATGGATTACGTCGGTCATGAGATCACCCCGCTTTTTCCTGGCGCTCCGCCCGCAGGTTGCGCGCCAGAAGGTCCATTGCCGCCATCCGCACCGCAACGCCCATTTCCACCTGCTCCTGGATGACCGAGCGGTTGATGTCATCGGCGAGCGTGCCGTCGATCTCCACGCCGCGGTTCATCGGGCCGGGGTGCATGACGATGGCATCGGGCTTGGCCAGCGCCAGCTTCTCGGCGTCGAGGCCGTAGCGGTGATAGTACTCGCGCTCGGAGGGGATGAAGCCGCCGTCCATCCGCTCTTTCTGCAACCGCAGCATCATCACCACGTCGACGTCCTTCAGACCTTCGCGCATGTCGTCATAGATCTCGGCGCCGAACTCGGCGAATTGGCCGGGCACCAGCGTCGGCGGGCCGATCAGGCGGATGCGGTTTTCCATCTTTCCCAGCAGGATCAGGTTCGACCGCGCCACGCGGGAATGCGCAATGTCGCCGCAGATCGCGATGTTCAGCCGGTGCAGGCGCCCCTTCGAGCGGCGGATGGTCAGCGCGTCCAGCAGCGCCTGCGTCGGGTGCTCATGCTTGCCGTCGCCGGCGTTCAGCACCGCGCAGTTCACCTTCTGCGCCAAGAGATCCACCGCACCGGAATGCGGATGCCGCACCACCAGGAGGTCCGGGTGCATCGCGTTCAGCGTCATCGCGGTGTCGATCAGCGTCTCGCCCTTCTTGATCGAGGAGGCCTGCATCGCCATGTTCATCACATCCGCGCCCAGTCGTTTGCCCGCCAGTTCGAAACTGGCCTGGGTGCGGGTGGAGTTCTCGAAGAACATGTTGATCTGGGTTAGCCCCGCCAGCACGTCGGAGTGCTTTTCCGGGCGGCGGTTCAGCGCCACATATTCGTCGGCAAGATCGAGAATCGCGGTGATTTCATGCGGCTTCAGCGGCTCGATGCCAAGCAGGTGGCGGTGTTCAAAGGACATGGGGGCGGCTCCGCGTGATTTGCGGCTTGTTATAGGCGGGGCGGCTGCGTGCGGCAAGCGCTGCGGCAGTTTGCGCCGCGCGCGCAGGCGAGGGGCCGGCCCCTCGCGCTCCCCGGAGTATTTCCAGAAAGGTGAAGGGGTTGAAAGTTGGGGTGAGGGGGCCGAGAGGTGTTCCGCTCGGGGGCGGGGCGGAGTAGCTTGGGCCTATGGAATCGGCATTGGATTACTGGAGCGCCCGGGCGCTGTTGGAGTGGCAGGTGGAGCTTGGCGCCACCGATGCCCTGTGCGAGGCGCCAGTGGATCGCTACGCGCTGGAGGACCCGGCGCCGAAGCCCAAGCCCGGGGCGGCCCCGGCGCCGCCGCCCAAGCCGAAGGAGGTCGACCCGGTCGAGGAGGCGCGCAAGGCGGCGCGCGCTGCCGACAGCCTGGCTGCCCTGCGCGCGGCGATGGAGGCCTTCAGCCATTGCGAATTGAAACTCGGCGCCCGCAACCTGGTTTTTTCTGCTGGTGCGCCGGGGGCGCGGGTGATGCTTATAGGGGATGCGCCCAACCGCGAGGAGGATCGTTCGGGCCTGCCGTTCGCGGGGCAGGCGGGGGCGCTTCTGGAACGGATGCTGGCGGCCATTGATCTTGAACGTGACGCCCAGGTCTACATGACCAATGTGCTTCCATGGCGCCCGCCTCAGGGGCGCGACCCGACGGCTGCGGAGATCGCCATGCTGACACCGTTCCTGGAGCGGCATGTGGCGCTGGCGGAGCCGGAGGTGCTGGTGCTGATGGGCAATGTCGCCTGTCAGGCGGTGCTTGGCAAACGGGGGCTGTCCCGGCTGCGTGGCAAGTGGGAGCAGGCGTGGGGCAAGCCCGTCGTACCCATGTACCATCCGGCCGACCTGTTGCGCCAGCCACGTCAGAAGCGGCTGGCATGGGCGGATCTGCTGGCGCTTCGCGCCCGGCTGGATGCCGTCAGCTGATC
Source organism: Nocardioides marinus (assembly GCA_019801415.1). GTDB lineage: Bacteria > Pseudomonadota > Alphaproteobacteria > Rhodobacterales > Rhodobacteraceae > Leisingera. The sequence continues at coordinate 119,699 of JAHVJD010000010.1, read as the reverse complement.
TCAGGGGGGAGCCGATGAAGATCCTCGCCTTTTCCGACCTGCACCTGTCGGCGCCGCACGCGGCGGCGCTGGTGGCGGCCAGCGCCGAGGCGGATCTGGTGATCGGGGCCGGAGATTTCTGCAACATGCGGCGGGGGCTCGACCGGGCGGCGGCCATGCTGGCGGACCTGCAGGCGCCGATGGTGGCTGTGCCCGGAAATGGCGAAAGCGCCGAGGAGCTGCGCGCTGCGGGCTTTGCCGCGACAACGGTTCTGCATGGTGAGGGGACAAAGAGCGCAGGACTGCGCCTGTTCGGCCTTGGATATGGCGTGCCGCAAACGCCCTTTGGCAGCTGGTCCTGCGATCTGAGCGAGGTAGAGGCGAACGCGATGCTGGCGAACTGCGACGCCGCCGATATCCTGATAACGCACTCCCCGCCCAAGGGGGTTGCCGATGTGACATCCGGCGGGATTTCGGTGGGCTCCACCGCGATCCGCGCTGCTGCCGAGAGGATCCAGCCGCGATTGCTGTTGTGCGGACACGTGCATGACTGCTGGGGGCAACGCGGCCGGATCGGAAAAACGCAGGTGGTCAACCTCGGCCCCGGCGTGACGTGGTTCGAGGTGGAAAGATGATCGATCTTTTGACATTGCTGGCCTTCATTCCGGCGGCGCTGGCGCTGAATCTCACCCCCGGGGCGGACATGATGTTTTGCCTCGGCCAGGGGTTGCGCTCGGGGCGTGGTGCTGCGGTGGCGGCCAGTGCGGGCATCACCGCCGGGTGCATGGTGCATGTGGTGCTGGCGGGGCTGGGGCTCGGGGCCGTGGTGGCCGCGCTGCCGGGGCTGTTCGACGTGATCCGCTGGGTCGGTGTCGGCTATCTGCTTTACCTGGCCTGGGGCGCGTGGCGCGGCCGGCAGGTGGCCGCCGCCGGAGTGCCGGTGCCCGCGGCGCGGGCGTTCCGGGCGGGGTTCATCGTGAACCTGACGAACCCCAAGGTGATCCTCTTCGTGCTGGCCTTCATCCCGCAGTTCGTGGTGCCCGAAGCCGGGCCGGTGTTCGGCCAGTTCCTGATCTACGGCGCGGTGCTGTCGCTGGGCGGTTTCATCATCAACGGGCTGGTCGGTCTTTTTGCCGGGCAGGCCGGGCGCAAGCTGACGGGTTCGCCGGTCTTTGCCCGTTGGCTCGGCCGGGTGTCGGGAACGATTTTTGCAGCGCTGGCGGTACGGCTGGCCATCATGGAAAAGGTGTGACGCTCATGTCCCGGATCGACGAAACGCGGGAGTTCATCCCGGTACGCATCGCCGTGCTGACGGTCTCCGACAGCCGCCGACTGGAGGACGACCGCTCCGGCCAGGTGCTGGTGGACCGGTTGCGCGACGCAGGCCATGTGCTGGCAGATCGCAAGATCATCCCGGATGAGCGCACGGAGATCGCGGCGCAGCTGCGCGCCTGGGTGGCCGACCCCAAGGTTGATGTGGTGATTTCGACCGGCGGCACCGGTCTGACCGGGCGCGATGTCACGGTCGAGGCGCACCGTGACGTCTACGAAAAGGAGATCGAGGCCTTCGGCACCGTCTTCACGATTGTCTCGATGCAGAAGATCGGCACCAGCGCGGTGCAGTCGCGTGCCACGGGCGGCGTCGCAGGCGGGACCTATCTGTTTGCGCTGCCCGGCAGCCCCGGCGCCTGCAAGGACGGCTGGGACGAGATCCTCTGCAAACAGCTCGATTACCGGCATCGGCCCTGCAATTTCGTGGAAATAATGCCCAGATTGGACGAACATCTGCGTCGGAAATGACGGTGGCTTGCGTGTAAGCTCGAAAACCCCTGCGCAAAACGGTATGTTTGCAAGCGGGTTCAAGGCGTTCGCGCCCAGACACAGCAATGCGGCGGCCCCGGAAGCAACCGCCACCGGAAGGATTTGAAGATGCGCTTTTTGCGGCAGAGTGTGACAGGCCTTTTGCTGGTGGCGGTGACGGCGGCCCTGCTGATCTTTGCCGCGCAGCTGATTGTTGACGCGGTGCAATCGCGGCTGGGGGCCGAACGTGCCGCGCCACCGGCGCGCGAGCGGGTGTTCGCGGTGAATGTCGTCACTGCGCAGATGCAGACCGTGGCCCCGGAGCTGACCGCCTTTGGCCGTATCGAGAGCCGCCGGACGCTCGAGCTGCGCACTGCCACCTCGGGGCGGGTGGTGCAGCTGGCGGAGGGCTTCGTTGAAGGCGGCAGCGTGCGCGCGGGCGAAGTGCTGGTGCAGATCGACCCGGCGGACGCGCAGGCCGCCTTGGACCGCGCCGAGGCCGACATGATGGATGCCCGCGCCGAAGAACGCGACGCCGGCCGGGCGCTGATCCTGGCGCAGGACGAACTGCAGGCGGCGCAGGATCAGGCGCAACTGCGCGAGCGGGCGTTCCAGCGTCAGCAGGATCTGCAGGCACGTGGCGTCGGCACCGCCGCCACCGTTGAAACCGCCGAGCTGGCGGCGGTGCAGGCCCGCCAGGCGGTGATCTCGCGCCGTCAGGCCGTCAGCCAGGCCGAGGCCCGCGCCGACCAGGCCGCCACCCGGGTGGCGCGCGCCGAGATCGCGCTGGACGAGGCTCGCCGCGACCTTGAGGATACCACCATCACCGCCGGTTTCAGCGGTACCCTGCAGGGCGTCAGCCTGGTGCAGGGGCGGCTGGTGTCGGCCAATGAAAAACTGGCCGAGCTCGTCGATCCAGACCTGCTCGAGGTCGCCTTTCGTGTGTCTACCGCGCAATATGCCCGGCTGCTGGATGCCGAGGGGCGGGTGCTGACAGCGCCGGTGCGGGTGACGCTGGATGCTGCCGGTGCCGGGCTCAGCGCCACAGGCCGGATCACGCGCGCCAGCGGCGCGGCGGGCGATGGGCAGACCGGGCGACTGATCTACGCTGAACTGGACGCCGCGCCGGGGTTCAAACCGGGTGATTTCGTCACCGTGCGGGTGACCGAGCCGGAAGTCGCGGGCGTGGCCCGCGTCCCGGCTTCGGCGCTGGGCGCGGATGGCAGTGTGCTGGTGCTGGATGCCGACAACCGGCTGGAGGCATTGCCGGTAGAGCTGGTGCGCCGCCAGGGCGACGATGTGCTGATCCGCGGGGCCGGTCTCGCCGGGCGCGCGGTGGTCACCGGGCGCACGCCGCTGCTGGGGGCGGGCATCAAGGTCCGCCCGCTGCGCCAGGGCGCCGAGGCGCAGGCGCGTCCGGACCTGCCGGATCTGATCGAACTCAGCGACGAGCGCCGCGCACGGCTGGTGGCCTTTGTCGAGGCCAGTGGCACGATGCCGTCGGAGGAAAAGCAGCAGATGCTGCAGAAACTGGCCGCGGCGCGGGTGCCAGCGGGGCTAGTCAGCCGCATTGAATCGCGGATGGGAGGCTGATCCCGATGGTCCGCGATCTGCCGCACACCGCCCGCGGGCTGTTCAGCTACTTCACCCGCCATCGCACCGCCGCCAACCTGATGCTGGTGCTGATGCTGGTGCTGGGGGGCATGGCGATCCCCAACATGCGGGCGCAGTTCTTTCCCGATGTGATCGTCGAAAGCGTCACCGTCTCCGTGGAATGGGAAGGGGCAGGCCCGGAGGATGTCGACAGCGCCATCGTGCAGGTGCTGGAACCGGTGCTGCTCGCGGTGGACGGGGTCGAGGAAACCACCTCCACCTCGCGCGAGGGCAGCGCCACGCTGACATTGGAATTCGAGCCGGGCACCGATATGGGGCAGGCTGCCGATGATGTGCAATCTGCCGTGGATGGCGTCACCACGCTGCCGGAGGAGGCCGAGGAGCCCAGCGTGCGCCGGGGCGCCTGGCGAGACCGGGTGACAGACGTGGTGATCTCCGGCCCGGTGGCGCCGGGGCAGCTCGGGCAATTCGCCGATGAGCTGGTCGTGCGCCTGTTCGAGGCCGGGGTGACCCGCACCACCATCCGCGGCGTGGCGGCGCCCGAAACCATCGTCGAGGTGCCCACCGCCAGCCTGATTACCCATGACATCACCATGCGCGAAATCGCCGATGCCATCGCCGCCGAGGTCGATGCAGACCCGGCAGGCGACATCAGCGGCGCCAATGCCCGGGTCCGCACCGGCAGCGAGAAACGCAAACCCGATCAGCTGGCGTCCATCGTGCTGCGCACCAATGCCGATGGCTCGGTGCTGACTGTTGGCGATGTGGCGCAGCTACGGGTCGAAGGTGTCGACCGCAACCGCTCCTACTTTGTCGGTGACAATCCGGCGATGTCGATCCGTGTCGACCGCTCGGACCAGGGCAATGCGATCCGCTTGCAGGCGCAGGTGCAGGAGGTGGTGGACCAGTTGCAGGCCAGCCTGCCGCAGGGGGTAACCGCCGAGCTGATCCGCACCCGGGCGCAGGCGATCACTGACCGGTTGGATATCCTGGTCGACAACGGGTTGGCGGGGCTGGGGCTGGTGATGTGCCTGCTGTTCCTGTTCCTGAACACTCGCATCGCCTTCTGGGTTGCGGCGGGCATCCCGGCGGCGATGTTTGCCGCCGTGGCGCTGATGTATGCCGCGGGCATCACCATCAACATGATCAGCCTCTTTGGTCTCATCATCACGCTGGGGATCGTGGTGGATGATGCCATCGTGGTGGGGGAGCATGCTGACTTCCGCGTGCGCCGCCTAGGCGAAAGCCCGGTCGAGGCCGCCGAGAACGCCGCCCGCCGCATGGCGATGCCGGTCTTTGCGGCGACACTGACCACCATCATTGCCTTCTTTGGCCTGGTGTCGGTGGGGGGGCGCTTTGGTGAGTTGATCCGTGACATCCCCTTCACCGTCATCGCGGTGCTGGCGGCCTCGCTGGTGGAATGCTTCCTGATCCTGCCCAACCACCTCGCCCATGCGCTGACCCACGCGCAGGCGCGGCACTGGTACGACTGGCCCAACCGGATGGTGAACCGCGGCTTTCGCTGGCTGCGCGACCATGGCTTCCGCCCGCTGATGGCGCTGGTGGTGCGGGCGCGCTACGCGGTGCTGGCGGGGGCACTGGCGGTGCTGGCGAGCCAGGCGGCCCTGTTCATCAACGGAGACGTGAAATGGCGCTTCTTCAATGCGCCGGAACGCGGCTCCGTCACCGGCAATTTCGCCATGGTCGAGGGCGCCACCCGTGCCGACTCGCTGGCGATGATGCAGGAGATGCAGCGCGCGACCGAGGCGCTGGGCGCCGAGTATGAAGCGCGGTATGGCCGCAATCCGCTGGCCTTCGTGATGGCCGAGGTCGGCGGGAACAGCGGGCGCGGGCTGTCCGGCGTCGAAGCCAAGGATGCCGATCTCCTTGGCGGCATCTCGATCGAGCTGATCGAGGCTGACCTGCGCCCTTATTCCAGCTTTGCCTTCGTTGCGGAACTGCAGGAGCGGGTGGTGCGTCACCCGCTGGTCGAGACCGTGTCCTTCCGCGGCTGGCGTTCCGGGCCGGGGGGGGACGCGCTGGACGTGCAGTTTTCCGGCGCTGACGTGCAGGTGCTGAAAAACGCTTCCGAGGATCTGAAGACCGCGCTGCTGCGCTTCCCCGAAGTCTCCGCGGTCGAGGACAACCTCGCCTATGACAAGGAAGAGCTGATCCTGGACCTGACCCCGCAGGGGCAGGCTCTGAATTTTACCATCGGCAGCCTGGGTCAGGCGCTGCGGGCGCGGCTGAACGGGATCGAGGCCGCGACCTACCCGGACGGGCCGCGCAGCGCCACCATTAGGGTCGAGCTGCCGGAGGGCGAGCTGACCGCTGATTTCCTGGAACGCACCCTGATGCGCGCCCCCAGCGGCATTTACGTGCCCCTCGCTGACATCGTCTCGGTCGAGCGGCGCAGCGGCTTTTCCACCGTGCGGCGCGAAAACGGCGTGCGGGTGATCAGTGTGACCGGTGACATCTCCGAGGATGACCCCGCCCGTGCCGAGGCGGTGATGCAGGCGCTGCAGCAGGAAATCCTGCCGCAGATCGCCAGCGAACGGCAGGTGGACTGGCGACTGTCCGGTCTGGCCGAGCAGGAACAGACCTTCCTGCAGGAGGCGGGCACCGGGCTGGTGCTGTGCCTGACCGGCATTTACCTGGTGCTGTCCTGGATCTTTGCCAGCTGGACCCGGCCGCTGGTGGTGATGGCGATCATCCCCTTCGGCCTGGTGGGGACCATCTGGGGCCACTACATGTGGGAGGTGCCACTGAGCATGTTCACGGTGGTGGGGCTTCTCGGCATGACCGGCATCATCATCAATGATTCCATCGTGCTGGTGACGACCATCGACGAATACGCCAGGGATCGGGGGCTGATTCCCTCGATCATCGACGCGGCGGCGGACCGGCTGCGCCCGGTGATGTTGACCACGATGACCACGGTGCTGGGGCTGGCACCCTTGTTGTTCGAGCGCTCGCAGCAGGCGCAGTTCCTGAAACCCACGGTGATTACACTGGTCTACGGCCTGGGCTTCGGCATGTTCCTCGTGCTTCTCGTGGTGCCTGCCCTGGTGGCGGTGCAGCGCGATCTCAGTCGGCCGGTGACCTCCTTCCGGCGCGCGCTGCGACGCGGTGCAGGGCGGCTACGCTGGCTGATGACGGGGGCTGCAATGGTGCAACTGGGCTGGCTGGTTCTGGCGCTGGGCTGGCCGATGGCCACCGGTGCGCTGCATCCGGTCCTGCGGTCGCTGCCATCGCTGGCAGCGATGGAGCCGGTGCGGGCGGGACTGCTGGCCTTTGTCCTCGGCGCGCTGGTTCTGGCGCTGCTGACCTACCTTGTCGGCGGGTTGGCGTTGCGGGCCAGCTCCCGCCAGCGCGCCTGAGCTGCCAGCGCGACTTCGGGCACCTTGTCCAGAAGTTGCAGCCCGCGGGTGGCGATCTCCGTCACCGGGATCCATTCGGCCTGCTCGGCGTCATCCTCCGGTGCCGGGGTGCCGTGCAAATATTCGCAGAGCACCACGCACAGCAGGTATTGCTGCTGTGCTGCGCCGTCCGCGTCCCGGGCAATCACGTCAATGTTGGTCAGGTATTCGACTGGCCGCGCGTGGACGCCGGTTTCCTCCAGAAGCTCCCGGGCCGCCGCCTCCAGCGCGGTTTCTCCCAATTCCACGTGCCCCCCCGGAAAGCCCCACCAACCCGCGTTGGGCGTTTTGCCGCGCTGCACCAGGATGACGTGATCCTGTCCGTCAATCCGGTGACACACTACCGCGATGGCCCCCAGAACCGGGCGTTTCACGACTGGATCGGGCAGGGGTTCGGGGGTTGCGTCCACGGTGGGCAGGGTCTTGTCCTCGGGCATGCGTCGACTCACCCCGCGTCACAGCCGCGGATGTCCACCGCGTGGTCGCGGCCCAGCACCGTGATCCGAAGTTTCGAGCGGTCGATGGCATAGGCGCGGCCCTCGGCAGGCAGGAATTCGGTCTGTGCGATCAGTTGGTTGCCCTCGCGCCGCGTCTTGGTTTCCCCGGCGTGCAGGGTGGGGCTACCGGGTTCGATCACCGCGATCTCCTCGCCACCGGCCGAGGGCATGGTGATGCGGGCGGTGGCCTCCATGCCATATTTGGTGGGGCGCAGGCTGCAGGTGGCGGCGCGCACGCCCGCCTCGCTGGCCGACCAGGGGCGGCTGGCCAGGGCGGCGGCTATCGCCGGGTGGCGCGGCGCGCCCGGATCAAGCTGGTGGTCAAAGCGCACGTCTGCGGGCACGCAGACATCCTTGCACACGCCCAGTTCCATCCGCCCCTTCAGGCGCACCGGCTTGCCCGGGGTCTGTGGCGTCACCTCAACCGGCAGCACCAGCTGATCGTGATAACCGATGGTGCGAAAGCCAGAGGTCAGGAAAACCTCGGGCGTCGGCCAGGTGAAGGCGACCGCGCCGAGGTTGCGCGCACCCCGCCAGGAGAAGGTCGGCGGGATGCCCGCATCGCCCGGCGCCCGCCAATAGGTTTTCCAGCCCGGCTGCAAGGTGATGCGCAGTGCCGCCTGCAGCGTGCCGCGCGCGGTGGTGCCGCCGTCCAGCACCTCGACCCGCACGATTTCCCCGGTTCCGGCGCGCGCGGTGGCACCAAGGCTGAAGAGGCCGCAGGCCAGCGCAGCGGTTACCGCCAGCGCGGTTGCGACGGATGAAAGTCGTTGTCTCATGCCCGGATACATGCGCCGCGCGGCGGGGTTTGCCAAGTCACGTTGCAGTCATCGTGCTGTGTTTGCGGCAATTTTGCCGGAGAGTTGGCGGCCGCGCGCCGATGCGCCCCTTGCGTGCCGGCGGGCTGGGCGGCATGGTGGGAGAACGCAGCAGAAAGATGGACGGTCATGGATCTTACTGGCAAGCTCTTGATTGCAATGCCCGGAATTGGCGACCCCCGGTTCGAACATTCGGTGATCTTCCTGTGCTCGCATGGGGAAGAAGGCGCCATGGGGCTGATCGTCAACAAGCCGGCCGATGGTGTGGTGTTGGGCGATCTGCTGGAACAGCTCGAGATGGGGGGCGAGGCCAGCTCTGCCGCCACGCTGCCGGTGCGCTTTGGTGGTCCGGTCGAAACCCAGCGCGGCTTCGTGCTGCACTCGCCGGATTACGAATCAGACGTCAGCTCGCTGAAGGTGTCTGGCGGCTTCTCGATGACCGCGACGCTGGACGTGCTGGAAGATATCGCCCAGGGCAAGGGACCGCGCGACCTTCTGGTCTTGTTGGGATACGCCGGCTGGGGACCGGGACAGCTGGAGTCGGAAATCGCCATGAATGGCTGGCTGACGGCCGACGCGAGCCCCGAGCTGGTCTTTACCCTGGCGGATGACAGTAAATGGGGCGCGGCGCTGAAGACGCTGGGCGTTGATCCGCTGAACCTGTCGGCCAGCGCAGGTCACGCCTGACCGAGGTATCCGCAGCCGCATCCGGAGCCTCCTTCCCCCAAAACGCCGATTGGCCCGGTTTATGGACCGGACCCCGACAGAAACATGGGCTCCCGCCCTTTGAACCAGTCATCAGGGATGACCGGGCAAAGGTTGGGCCCGGCGCCGTGCTACGCACGGCGCTCCCGCCCCAGTCCGAGAGGGTCCGAGTGAATTGAGAGCGGGCAGGCGGCGGTTTCGCCTGTTGTCCTGGTCTGTGGCCACCGCCAATGAACGCGGCTACCGGGATCCAGTCGCGCCTGCGCGCCGTCTATTCAGTCTCGTGGTGCGGCAGCACGGCGCAGGCGGTCGTTGATGGCCGCGCCCAGTCCATGATCCGGGATCGGTGCCACCGCGATGGGCTGTCCCAGCGCGTCCAGCCGGTGCAGATGGCCGAACAGGTTGGCCGCGGCCTCGGCCAGATCACCGGTTTCCGACAGGTTGAGGTCACAGGTCTGCGCATTGCCCATGGGGCCGAAGCCCAGAAACAGCTCGCCCGGGGCAGCGGTGCTGGCGTTCAGGCGCACCGAGGCACCGGGGGCGTAATGCGACAGCAGCTGACCCGGCGCAGTCAGCGGGTCGTGAACGTTGCGCATCACCAGTTTCCGGCCCAGCACCGCTTCGATCTCCTCCGCCGCCAGCCCGCCGGGCCGCAACAGCATCGGCTCTGGCCCGGCGAGGCCGATGATGGTGGATTCCAGCCCGACGCCGCAGGCACCGTCATCGAGGATGGCGGCGATGCGGCCGCCCAGTCCTCCGGCAACATGCGCCGCGGTGGTCGGGCTGATCCGGCCCGAGGGATTGGCCGAAGGCGCCGCAACCGGCCCGTCCAGTGCCTGCAACAGGGCCTGACCAGCCGGATGCGCAGGCACGCGCAGCCCCAGCGTTTCCAGTCCTGCTGTCACCAGCGGAGAAATCCCGTGCCCGTCGCGCAGCGGCAGAACCAATGTCAGCGGCCCCGGCCAGAAGGCCTGCGCCAGCCGTTCCGCAGCGTCATTCCATTGCACGTAGCGCCGCGCGGCCTCGGCAGAATGCACATGGGCGATCAGCGGGTTGAAGCTGGGACGCCCCTTGGCCTCATAGATCGCGGCCACGGCCTGCCCCTGCCGCGCATCCGCGCCGAGCCCATAGACCGTTTCGGTGGGGAAGGCGACCAGCGCGCCCTGGCGCAGCAGCTCGGTTGCGCGGGCGAAGCCGGGGCCGTCGGCGGCAAGAATTTCGGTGCTCAACTGGGGCATTGCGTGTGACGCGGCGTTTTGGTTGCTTGAAACGGGGGGGCGGGTAGGTAATCGATCAAGCCCCAGACCTTAATGGGCCGGCTCGGGGATGCCAAGACCGCCCGATGCAAACGACCCGTCCAGACCACCAAAGGATGCGCCATGACCTTCCGTTCCCCCGTTGCCGAGTATGAATTTCTGCTGAAACATGTTGCCGGCTACGACCGGATCGCCGCGACCGACCGCTTTGCCGATGCAACTGCGGATGTCGTCAGCGCCATCCTGACCGAGGCCGGCAAGATGTGTGACGGCGTGATGGCTCCGTTGCAGCGCGACGGGGATCTGACGCCGGCCCGCCTGGAAAACGGGGTGCTGCGGACCTCTCCCGGTTTTGCCGAGGGCTACAAGGCGATTGCCGAAGGGGGCTGGATCGGCATCAGCGCGCCAGAGGAATATGGCGGCATGGGGCTGCCGCTGACCCTGGCGACCGCGGTGAACGAGATGATGGCGGGCGCCTGCCTGTCGTTGCAGCTCGCTCCGCTGATGAGCCAGGGCCAGATCGAGGCGCTGGAGCACCACGCCTCGGATGCGCTGAAGGAACTGTACCTGCCCAAGCTGATTTCGGGCGAATGGTCAGGCACCATGAACCTGACCGAGCCGCAGGCCGGTTCCGACGTTGGCGCGCTCAGCTCCAAGGCGGTGGCGAATGGCGATGGCACCTACGCGGTGACGGGGCAGAAGATCTTCATCTCCTGGGGTGACAATGATTTCTGCGAGAACGTCTGCCACCTGGTGCTGGCGCGGCTGCCCGACGGCGTGCCGGGGACCAAGGGCATCTCGCTGTTCCTGGTGCCGAAATACCTGCCCGATGCTGACGGCAATCCGGGCAAGGCCAACGATCTGAAGGTGGTCAGCCTGGAACACAAGATGGGCCTGCACGGCTCGCCCACCTGCGTGATGCAATATGACGGCGCCACCGGCTGGCTGGTCGGCAAGGAGCACGGCGGCATGGCGGCGATGTTCACCATGATGAACAACGCGCGGCTGGGGGTCGGCGGCCAGGGCGTTGGCGCGGGCGAAGGGGCCTACCAGCAGGCGCTGGCCTATGCGCTGGAGCGCAAACAGGGCAAATCCGCCAGCGGCGTCATTGCCGACCACGCCGATGTGCGCCGCATGTTGATGGAGATGAAGGCGGATCTGTTCGCGGCGCGGGCCATCCTGCTGGCCTGTGCGCAGGCCATCGACATGCAGACGGCCACCGGGGACGCGGGCTGGGCCGCGCGGGCCGCTTTCCTCACGCCGATCGCCAAGGCCTTTGGCACTGACACCGGCATCCGGGTGGCGGAAACCGGGGTGCAGGTGCATGGCGGCATGGGCTTCATCGAGGAAACCGGCGCTGCGCAGTTCTACCGTGATGTGCGGGTGACGGCGATCTACGAAGGCACCAACGGCATCCAGGCAATGGACCTCGTGGCGCGCAAGATGATGGACGGGGGCGAGGCCGCCTTTGCCCTGATCGAGGAGATCGAAGAGCAGGCCGAACGCGCCCGCGCCAGCCATCCCAACATGGCCGAAGCTGTCTGGCAGGCCTGCGAATCCCTGCGCGAGGCCACCGAATGGCTGGTGGCCCAGCAAGACCTGCAGGACCGGTTTGCCGGAGCGGTGCCGTTTCTCAAGGCCTTTGCTCGGGTTCTGGGCGGTCACTACCACCTTGCGGCCGCGATGGCCGATCCGGGCGGCGCGCGCGAGAAACTGGCGCGCTTCTACATCAACCGGATACTGCCCGAACATGCTGGCCTGCTGGCCCATGCGCAGGCCGGGGCGGAAGGGGCCTTTGCTCTGAGCCTGGACGAGCTGGCAGGGTAAGCCCGATGACCAGCGTTCCCGACGTCGCCCCGCGCACCCCCTGGCAGGACCCTCCGGCCGAGGGGGAGGCGATCGAGGTGGCCGAAGGTGTGCTGTGGATGCGCCTGCCGCTGCCGATGAAGCTCGATCACGTCAACGTCTATGCGCTCGATGACGGCGACGGTTGGACGGTGATTGATACCGGCATGAACAGCCGCCGCAGCCGCGCGATCTGGGAACGGCTCATGACCGGCCCGCTGGGCGGCAAGCCGGTGCGCCGGGTGGTGGTGACCCATCACCATCCCGATCACATCGGCCTCGCGGGCTGGTTCCAGCGCGCGCACGGGGCCGAGCTGGTCACCACCCGCACCGCCTGGCTGTTTGCCCGCATGCTGACGCTGGATGTGCAGGACGTCTGGCCGGAGGAAACACTCGCCTTCTATCGCAGTGCGGGCATGGACCGCGCGTTCTACGACAAGCGCGCGGCTGAGCGCCCCTTCAATTTCGCCGACACCGTGCATCCCATGCCGCTGGGCTTTACCCGCATCCGGCAGGATGATGTGATCCGCATGGGCGGACGCGACTGGGACGTGCATATCGGCAACGGCCACGCGCCTGAACATGCCACGTTCTGGAGCCGCGATGACAACCTGGTGCTGACCGGCGACCAGATCCTGTCGACCATCAGCCCCAACATCGGCGTCTATGCCACCGAGCCGATGGCCGACCCGCTGGGCGAGTGGCTGGAGGCCTGCGAGCGGCTGGCACCGCTGGCGCGCCCCGAGCACCTGGCGCTGGGCGGGCACAAGCTGCCGTTCTCACGCCTGCCGCTCCGGATGCAGCAGCTGATCGGCAACCACCACGGCGCGTTGGAACGGCTGCGCGAGCATCTGAACCAGCCCCGCACCGCTGCGGATTGCTTCTCCGTTCTGTTCAAGCGCACGATTGGCGAAGGGGAATACGGCCTTGCACTGGTCGAGTCGGTGGCCCATGTAAATCACCTGTACCACATTGGTCAGGTGACCCGCTGGAAACGCGAGGACGGCGCCTGGCTCTACCAGAACCGGGGGTAACGCACCTTCGGGCGACATCACCATCGGGGGGAAGCATGGACAACGAAATTTCAACCAGCGCCGAGGCGGCCGAGGCCGCGATCCTGCCCTGCGTGCACGAGGTCCATGCCGATCCCGAGGCCTGCGCCGGGCTGACCAAGGTGCCGGAACGCCTGCAGCAGCCGGATGCCACCAAAAGCGCGTCGCGCTGGGCGTATGAACGGCTGATCCTCTACATCCAGAATTTCGAGAAGCAGCTGGACAGCGAACACGAAGTGGCCATGGGCTTTGCCGGTGGCGACGCGGGCGTGCTGCGGATCGAGGGCATCGGCTATTTCGATCCCGACATCATCACCTTCTACGGCAGCGAGGCCAACGGCACCAAGACACAGCTGGTGCAGCATGTCAGCCAGCTCAACGTCATGCTGCGCGCGGTGCCCAAGCTGCGGCAGGCGGAACCGGCAAACCGGATCGGCTTCCGGCTGGCGTCCGATCTGGACGCGGTCTGAGGCGCGTCCGATTCGCACCAACGCGGCGGCAGGGCTGGCCGCAACGGCCAGCTCGACGCTGTTCGGTGGCAATTGTGGCCCACTGGCCCCTGTCAGCTCGTGCCGTGGCGGCGATTTGTGGCAGCTGCGCCGGAATGACGTGGTGACAGCCCGGGCCAAATCCAGTAATCAGCGGCAAAACGCACGCGAATTTTGAGGGATACGCACATGGCTGAACATCAGCACGGCTCCATGGACATCACCACTCAGGAAAAGGTCTATGCAGGGTTTTTGACTTTCATCACCCGCTCCTGCATCGCGCTGGTCTTCTTCGCGCTGTTCCTGGCGATCTTCGCAACCTGATCTCCTGATCCAAGGACGGTGCCGATGCGCAAACTGCTGTGTCTTGGCGCGGCGCTGCTGGCGCTCGCGGGCTGCGCTGCGCCGCAGCAACCCAATGCGGACGCCGCAACGCTGGCGCAGGTGGCCTATCGCCACCCCGGCCCGCCCAAGCTCACTCTTTACACGATGATCAACAACCGCACCGGCAGGGGCGGTCACACCTCGTTGATGATCAATGCCTCCGAGCGGGTGATCTTCGACCCTGCGGGCTCTTTCTATGCCCCGGTGGTACCGGAGCGGAACGACGTGCTTTACGGGATCACCCCGGCGGTGGAAAAGGCCTACCGCGGGTCGCACGCCCGCAGCACCTTCCACGTGATGGTTCAGGAGGTTGAGGTCACGCCGGAGCAGGCCCAGCAGGCCTATCAGCTGGCGGTGACCAACGGTCGGGTGCCGGGCGCCTTCTGTGCCCAGGCCACGGCGGCGATCCTGCAGCAGATCCCGGGGTTCGAAGCCGTTGAACGCACCTTCTATCCGGAAAAACTGGCGGAGCAGTTTGCCACTTTGCCGGGCGTGCGCACCACCCGTTATTACGAAGACGACAGCGCCGATCTCAAGGACGGGATCGCCCGCAGCAACGCCGAGCTGGCCGCCACCGTCAACTGATAGGGCGGCCCGGCGCGCAGCGCGTCATGCGGCGAGATACAGCAACAGCAATGACACGCCGCCCGCAGCCAGCGCGTACAGAACGTTGCGGGTCACATAGCCGACCGTGAAGGTCGCGGCCGCGGCCGCGAAATGGATCAGGCTCGGTGTGCCGTCGGTCGGGGCAGGCCAGACCACCAGCGGCGCCACCAGCGCGGGCAGCACCGCAACCGCGGTATAGCGAAGATGCCGCATCAGCCAGGGCGCAATCGGGCGTCCCCCCATGAAACCCAGAAACACGAAGCGCAGCGCATAGCTGCCAAGCGCCAGTCCGGCGATGACGGTCCAAAGGACCGGGGTGGGGATGCTGCTCATTTCACGGTCTCCGCCTTCGATTTCTGCCGCTCCAGCCACAATTCGGCCTGCGCCCCGGCAATCATGCCCGCGATCCCTGCAACGATCAGACCCAGGTTGTAGGGCAGCATCGCCGCGGGCAGGGATGTCGCGACCGCCACCAGGCAGGCTACGATATGCGCCGGGGTGCGCAGCATCGGCCCGATCATCGTCAGAAACGCCAGCGGCAGTACGAAATCCACGCCCCAGCTCTCGGGGATGCGGCTGCCGGCCATGACCCCGGCCACGGTCGCAATCACCCAGGCCGGGGTGACAATGCCATTGGTGCCCAGGAAATAGGCCATGCGCTGCGCGGTGGTCATCCGCGGCTCGTTTTCGAATTTCACGATCGACAGCGCATAGGACTGATCGACCACGAAATAGGCCGCCAGCGCTCGCTGCCACATGGGCGCATCGCCAAGGTAGGGCGTCAGCGAGGCGGAATACATCGCCATCCGCAGGTTCACCGCCAGCGCCGATACCAGAACGATCAGCAGCGGCGCATTCTCCTGCATCAGCTGCAGCGCGGTAAACTGGGCGGCGCCGGCAAAGACTGCCAGCGAAAACGCAAAGGCTTCCGGCACGATCAACCCGGCCTCGGCGGCGAGCACCCCGAACAGGAAACCGAAGGGCGAGGCCATGAAGAGAAACGGCGCGCTGTCGCGAAAGCCTTGCCAAAAGGCAGATTTGGTGGTGGAGCTTGCCATCTGTGCGTCCTAGATTGCCTGCATCCGGCCTACGCCGGACGCAGGAGGATTGCAATTGGTGAGCATGGATATCACGTCAGAATATCTGATCGCCCCCGGGGTCTCGAACCCCCGGCTGACCCGCGCTGTCACCGGCACCGATCAGAACGGCGACGCCCTCGAGATCGCCGTGGTTGAGGAGCGCCCACTGACCATCTTCCTGAACTCGCAGGAAATTGTCACCGCCATGACCATCGGCGACTACCCGGAATACCTGGCGCTGGGGTTTCTGCGCAATCAGCGGATGCTGCGCGACGGCGATGAGGTCACCCGCGTCGACTATGACGAGGATCTGGAAACCGTGGTGGTGCGCACCGCCGTTGAGACCAGCCACGAAGAAAAGCTGAAGAAGAAGACCCGCACCTCCGGCTGCGCGGTCGGCACCGTCTTCGGCGACATGATGGAGGGGCTGGAGGACGTGCGCCTGCCCGAAGCCGAGATCCGCACCTCCTGGCTTTACGCGCTGGCGCACAAGATCAACCGCACCCCCTCGTTGTACCTCGAGGCAGGGGCGATCCACGGCACCGTGCTGTGCCATCAGGACCGCCCGCTGGTCTATATGGAGGACGTTGGTCGCCACAACGCGGTGGACAAGATCGCCGGCTGGATGCTGTCCGAAGGCGCCGATCCCGCGGACAAGATCCTCTATACAACCGGCAGGCTGACGTCGGAGATGGTGATCAAGACCGCGATGATGGGCATCCCGGTGCTGGCCTCGCGCTCCGGTTTCACGGCCTGGGGCGTGGAGATCGCCCGCGAGGTCGGCCTCACCCTGATCGGCCGGATGCGAGGCCAGCGGTTCATCTGCCTCTCCGGCGAGGAGCGGCTGGTGCGCGACATGGACCCCAAGGACGCGCCAGTGGAGGAAAAGAAGCACCGTCGGAAGAGTGCGGAATGACTGTTCGGTCACATAGAGACGAGGGCAGCGCTCGGCCCGACGGGGAGGGCGTGAAGCGCCCGCGCCGTGGGGGGCGTGACGGGCGCTGCCCGGCCTACCGGTCGGGCGGCTTCTCAAAAGCTGGAGACCCCGAAAGATGACCAAACCCCTCGGCGTAATCCTCGCAGGCGGCCTCGCCACCCGGATGGGAGGTGGCGACAAAGGTCGCCTGCAGGTCGGCGGCCAAAGCCTGATCTGCCGCGTCATTGACCGGCTCTCGCCGCAGGTCGCGGGCATGGCGCTCAACGCCAATGGCGACCCGGAACGTTTCGCCGACCTCCGCCTGCCGGTCATTGCCGACTCGATCGAGGGCTTCGCCGGTCCGCTGGCGGGCGTACTCGCAGGTCTCGACTGGGCGGCAGAGCAGGGGGCAGACACCATTGTCACCGCCGCCGCCGACACGCCGTTCTTTCCCACTGATCTGGTAGCCCGGCTGACCGAAGCCGGGGCAGGGATGGCGCATCCGCTGGTGCTCGCCACCACCCCGCGCAGCGGCGACGAGGCGCTGAAATCCGGCGGCGGCAAGCGTGTGAACCGCCACCCGGCCTTCGGACTCTGGCCCGTTG
This sequence comes from Nocardioides marinus, assembly GCA_019801415.1. Classification (GTDB taxonomy): domain Bacteria; phylum Pseudomonadota; class Alphaproteobacteria; order Rhodobacterales; family Rhodobacteraceae; genus Leisingera. The sequence goes on along the minus strand of JAHVJD010000010.1, from coordinate 102,636 downwards.
CCCTGCGCGACGACCTGCGCGCGGCACTGCAGGACGGTCTGCGCAAGGTGGTGCTCTGGACCGACCGGCACCAGGGCCGCGAGGCATTGTTCGAGGCGGAGCCTTTCGACCCTTTCTTCAACATCAACACGCCCGAGGATCTGGCCCGGGCCGAGGCGCTGCTGGCATGAAGATCTACGGCGTCACTGGCTGGAAGAACAACGGCAAGACCGGTCTGATGGAGCGGCTGGTGGCCGAGATCACCGCCCGCGGGCTGACGGTCTCCACCATCAAACACGCCCATCACGGTGCCGATGTCGACCAGCCCGGCACCGACAGCCACCGCCACCGCATGGCCGGCGCGGCAGAGGTGGTGCTGGCCAGCCCTGCCCGCATCGCTCTCATGCAGGAGCTGCGCGGCCAGCCGGAGCCGCCGCTGGCGGACTTGCTGGCACGGCTCTCTCCGGTCGATCTGGTGCTGGTCGAGGGCTACAAGCGCGAAGCCCACCCCAAGATCGAAGCCCACCGCCAGGCGGCCGGGACCGAACTGATCGCGCCGGGGGATGACAGCATTCGCGCGGTTGCCAGCGATGTGCCGCTGGACCTCGACCGGCCGGTGTTCGATCTGGATGATACCGTGGCCATTGCCGATTTCCTGCTGGCCGATATCGGCCTGTGAAACCGGCCTTTGAAACTGGCCTGTGACTTCCAGGCTGTGATGGCTCCAACCCTTTGAGGCTGCCCGAGATGACCCTGACCCCGCCCCCTTTCAGCAACGATTGTTTTGCCCTGCCCGCGGGGGTCGACTGGACGCCGGTGGATGACGCGCTGGAGCTGCTGCGCACCCGGCTGACGCCGGTTACGCGGGCTGAGACCGTGCCGCTGGAGGCCGCATTGGGCCGGGTGCTGGCGCAGGATGTGGCAGCCCGGCGCGCCAACCCGCCGCAGCCGAACACGGCGGTAGACGGCTACGGCTTTGCGGGCGGACGACCCGCAGGCGCGCATGTGCTGCCGCTGGTTGAGGGGCGGGCGGCAGCGGGCGTGCCCTTTGACGGCGCGGTGCCTGCGGGGCAGGCGATCCGTGTGCTGACCGGCGCGGCGCTGCCCGATGGGGTCGATACCGTGATCCTCGAGGAGGACGTGAACACGGATGGTCGCCAGATCGCCTTCAACGGGCCGCTGAAGCAAGGCGCCAACACCCGCCGCGCGGGCGAGGACGTGCAGGCAGGCGCGGTGATCCTGACCGCGGGCCGGGTGATTACCCCCGCCGATCTGGCACTGGCCGCCGCCACGGGGCTGGCAGAGCTGCCGGTGCGCCAGCCCTTGCGTGTCGGTGTGCTTTCCACCGGGGACGAGCTGGTCGAGGCGGGGATGCCCGCGGGGCCGGGCCAGATCTATGACGCCAACCGGCCGATGCTGCTGGCCTTGCTGCGGCAGATGGGATTTCAGGCGCTGGATCTGGGGCGGGCCGCGGATGATCGTGGCGATTTGCGCGCCCGGCTGGACGATGCGGCGGCGCGCGCCGATGTGATCCTGACCTCCGGCGGCGCCTCAGCCGGGGACGAGGACCATGTCTCTGCGCTGCTGCGCGAGGCTGGTGCAATGCAGGAATGGCGCATTGCGCTGAAACCGGGCCGCCCGCTGGCGCTGGGGATGTGGCAGGGCACGCCGGTCTTCGGCCTGCCGGGTAACCCTGTGGCGGCGCTGGTCTGCACGCTGATCTTTGCGCGCCCAGCGATGGGGCTGATGGCGGGGGCAGGCTGGCAGCGCCCGCAGGGATTTGAGGTGCCGGCCGGGTTCGAGAAACGCAAGAAACCGGGCCGCCGCGAATACCTGCGTGCCCGGATGCGCGATGGCCGCGCGGAGGTCTTCGCCTCCGAAGGCTCCGGCCGCATCAGCGGCCTCAGCTGGGCCGAGGGGCTGGTCGAGCTGCCGGACGGTGCCGTGCATGTGAAACCGGGCGATCCGGTGCGCTTCATCCCCTATGGCAGTTTCGCGATGTAACGGTGGGGTTCCCGCCCGCGGGCCGGCGCATCGCAGATGCTTGCCCGCCGTTGGGCCGGGCGCCGCGCTTGGGCGCGGCGGGCAGGCCTCATGGTTCTGAATTCATACATTCGTCGTCGACAGCCGCGCCCGTGCGGGCAACAGGGGCGAACTGACTGCGATCGGGTGTGGCTCAGTCGAAGGTTCCGGCCACCCGGCCCAGCAGCATGAAGGCGCGCGCGGTGCGGGTATTGGCCAGGGCCGAGATATCGCTGTCGGTGGCCTCGGCCTCGAAGTCGGCAAACATCTGGTCGAACCGCCGCAGGAAGTGATGCGCGGCGTCGCGGAAAATCGGATCCTGCTTCATCCGCGCGGCCGTCAGCGCCAGCGAGCTGCGATCGCGCACGCCGCCAAGCGCCGCCACCGCCCGGCCGCGGGCGCCTTGGGCGAACTGGCGCCAGACCTCGGGGCGTGCCATGTCGGGGCGCAGATCATCCATGTAGATGCCGTCCTGGCTCAGCAGGGTCAGGACATCCTGCGCCGCCTGGATCACCTGCGCCGTCTTGCGGTCCTTCAGTGCTGCGCGCAGGGCGGCAAAGCCCTCGGTGTCCTCGGCGGTTTCGGGAAAGTTCAGCGCGCGGATGAACTGGTCCGCCGCCAGCGGCGGCGCCGCTTCCTCGGTGGGGGTGTCCAGCGCCAGGGACCCCTGCTCGGCGGCCGTCATTTCGGCAGCAGCGGCGGGAATCGCGGGCCGGGTCGGCTGGTTGCGGCGGCTGGTGTGGAACGTGGCCAGGGCGGTTTCGGTCTTGCGGGTTGCTTCGGCGATTTCTTCCAGCCGCTTGGCCACCGAGGGTTCGGCCACCGCGGCCTGCTGCTGCGCCTGGGTCAGATAGGTCTGGCGCAGCCCGTCAATGGCGGCTTGCAGTTGCTCGCATTCCTCGCGCACGACGCGGGCCGAGCGCGCGGCCGAGGCCGCCACCCACAGCATCGCGAGCGGCAGCACCAGCGCCAGGATGGCGACGATACGGTCGCCCCATTCGGCCAGTCCCCTGTCCGGCGGCGCAAACAGGTACAGCCCCGCCGCCGCCGTAAGCCACACGGCCCCCAACCCGATCGCGACCAGTTCGGCACCGCCCAGACCGTTGCCGGGAGGGGCGTCAAGCCGAGGCAGCGGGCGACCGCTGCTGAAGGCGCTGCCGCTGCCGGAACTGCTGTTGGGGCCTGTGCTGCTGGGGCCTGTCATCTGGGCTGCCGTTTTGCGGATCAGGAATAGACGATCTTGAGGATTTCATAGGACCGCTCGCCACCGGGCGTGCGCACCTCGACGCTGTCCCCCTCTTCCTTGCCGATCAGGGCGCGGGCGATGGGGGATTTGATGTTCAGCAGGCCCGCCTCGATGTTGGCTTCGTGCTCGCCGACGATCTGCCAGCACTTTTCCTCGTCGGTGTCCTCGTCGACCACGGTCACCTTGGCGCCGAACTTGACCGAGCCGGACAGCTTGGCCGGGTCGATCACGTCAGCCAGCGACAGCAGGCCTTCCAGCTCCTTGATGCGGCCTTCGATGAAGGACTGCTTTTCGCGGGCCGAGTGGTATTCGGCGTTTTCCGACAGGTCACCCAGTTCGCGTGCTTCGGCGATGGCCTGGATGATGGCCGGACGTTCGACCGACTTGAGAGTCTTCAGTTCGCTTTCCAGCGCGGCGTGACCCGTGGGGGTCATCGGGATCTTTTCCATGAGATTGGTCCAGGTCGCTTAGTGTTCTTGTCAGGTGGAAAACCGGAGCCCCGCAGCATAAGCCGCGGGGCGTCCGATCCGGTTGACAGATACCTGACCCAATCCCGCGCCCGATTTCAAGTGGGCGCGGGCCGCTTGCGGGCGCTTATTGCCGCAAACGGGGGATTTTACGCGGGTTTTCCACAGCTTTGCGCGGAATAATGCCGCCTGCGCCGCCGCCGCGCAGCGCCGCTTGCCACATCAGATCAATCATATTGCACCGCCTCGAATTCAATGCCGTTTTCATCGTGGAAATAGAACCGGCGCCCGGGTTCGTAGTCGCCGTGGTTGATCGGGGTGAAGCCCGCGGCCTTGACCGCGTCCTCGGTGGCGTCGAGGTCCGGCACGATCACCGCCAGATGGTTCAGCCCGCCGATGATGCCATAGCTTTCGGGCGCCTTGCCCGCGGCTGAGGGGGGCGCGTAGAGCGCCAGGTAGCTGTTGGACTCACCGACGTGCACGCTGTAGCCGCCGTTCTTGGCCGCGCCCTCCCAGCGAATGTGCCAGCCAAAGACTTTCTGCATCCAGGCGGCGGTGCCATGGGGGTCGGCGACGGTGACATTGGCGTGTTCCAGAACTGCGCTCATCTGAAATCTCCTGTGTTTGGATTTGAAAAACGGTTGATGCGAGTCACCGTAATTTCTAAACCTAACTTTAGCTCAAGCATTTTCTTCAGGAGGTCCGATGCCCCCGTCCGCAGGCATATCCATCGGTTACCTGGCCGAGCGCACCGGCCTCGCCGTCTCGGCCATTCGCTATTACGAGGCGCAAGGGCTGGTGGAGCCCTGGCGCAACGCGGGCGGCCAGCGTCGCTTTCACCGCGCCGACATCCGGCGGCTCAGCTTTGTGATGATCGCGCAGCAGTTCGGGTTTTCACTGCCGCAGATCCGCGGCTTCCTGCGCGGCCTGCCGAACGGGCGCACCCCGACCAAGCAGGACTGGGCCGAGATCTCGGAAAACTTCCGCGACCTGCTGGACCAGCGAATCGAAACTCTCGTGAAACTGCGCGACAATCTGGACGGCTGCATCGGCTGCGGTTGCCTGTCGCTGTCTTCCTGCAAGCTCTACAACCCTGACGACCGCGCCGCGGCAAAGGGCAAGGGGCCAAGATATCTGATGGGAGACAGCCCCGAGACGGAAAATGATCCTTGAATGGCGAATTTGGACGCACTTTTTGTCTCAGTTGCCTGTTTTACAACCCGTGACGCGGTGTTTGGATTGACCCGGCAGCCTGCCACCAGCTAAGCAACCGCGAAAGAAAATTGCGCCCACCTACCTCTCGTGGTGGAGCCGGTAGCGAAGACAAAGCCAAGGAGCGCCGCAAATGGCCGAGATTGAACGCGAAGCGATGGAATACGACGTGGTGATCGTCGGGGCCGGTCCCGCCGGCTTGTCTGCTGCCATCCGCTTGAAACAGCTGGATTCCGACCTCGAAGTGGTGGTGCTGGAAAAAGGGTCCGAAGTGGGCGCACATATCCTGTCGGGCGCGGTTCTGGACCCCTGCGGCCTGGATGCGCTGATCCCCGACTGGAAGGAAAAAGGCGCGCCGCTGAACGTGCCGGTCAAGGAAGACAACTTCCTGATGCTGGGCGAGGCGGGGCAGGTCCGCATCCCCAACTTCCCGATGCCGCCGCTGATGAACAACCACGGCAACTACATCGTTTCCATGGGTAACGTCTGCCGCTGGATGGCCGAACAGGCCGAGGCGCTTGGGGTCGAGATCTTCCCCGGCATGGCCTGCTCCGAACTGGTCTATGGCGACAATGGCGAGGTAAAGGGCGTGATCGCGGGCGAGTTCGGCAAGAACCCCGACGGCACCCCCGGTCCGGCCTATGAACCCGGCATGGAGCTGCACGGCAAATACGTCTTCCTCGGCGAGGGCGTGCGCGGCTCGCTGTCCAAGGAAGTGATCGCCAAATATGGCCTGTCGGACGGCAAGGAGCCGCAGAAATACGGCATCGGCATGAAGGAGATCTGGGAGATCGACCCGGCCAAGCACAAGGAAGGCACCGTGACCCACACGATGGGCTGGCCGCTTGGCAAGAACGCGGGCGGCGGCTCGTTCATCTACCACCTGGACAACAACCAGGTCTATGTCGGCTTCGTGGTGCACCTGAACTACAAGAACCCGCACCTGTTCCCCTACATGGAATTCCAGCGCTTCAAGCATCACCCGATGGTGGCGGAGCTGCTGAAAGGCGGCAAGCGCGTGGCCTATGGCGCGCGGGCGATCACCGAGGGCGGCTGGCAGTCGCTGCCCAAGCTGGTGGCGCCGGGCGTGGCGCTTCTGGGCTGTGCCGCGGGCATGGTCAACGTGCCGCGCATCAAGGGCAATCACAACGCGATGCTGTCGGGCAAGGCCGCGGCGGAAGCCGCCTATGAGGCGATCAAGGCGAACCGGGCCGGCGACGAGCTGGCCGCCTACGAGGCCGAGGTCCGCAACGGCGCCATCGGCGAAGACCTGAAGAAGGTCCGCAACGTGAAGCCGATGTGGTCCAAATGGGGCCTCACCGCGTCCTTGATGCTGGGCGGTCTGGACATGTGGACCAACACCTTCGGCTTTTCCTTCTTTGGCACGCTGGGCCACGGCAAGAACGACGCCGAAGCGACCGAGGAAGCCTCCAAGCACCAGCCGATCGACTATCCCAAGCCCGATGGCGTGTTGTCCTTCGACCGCTTGACCAACGTCAGCTTCTCGATGACCAACCACGAGGAAAGCCAGCCCTGCCACCTGCGGCTCGGCAACCAGGACACCCCGATCAAGGTGAACCTGCCGAAATTCGCGGAGCCGGCGCAGCGCTACTGCCCGGCCGGTGTCTACGAAGTGGTCGAAAAGGACGGCCAGCCGGAGTTCGTCATCAACTTCCAGAACTGTGTCCACTGCAAGACCTGCGACATCAAGGATCCCAGCCAGAACATCACCTGGACCACGCCGCAGGGCGGGGACGGGCCGAATTACCCCAACATGTAACGCGTATTTTACGCATTCGGCGTGGTTTTGCCGGAAATTCGGGGCGGCCTTCGGGCCGCCCCATTGCGTGTTCGCGGGCAGCGGACTACGCTTTCGGGGTAACGCCAGAGCAGTAAATCTCAAAGGGGGTCCCGCGTGCCCGTATCCATCTACCGCAGCCTGACCGGGGCGGCTCTTCTCGCCGTCTGCGCCGTCTTTCCGCCTGCCGTGCAGGCCAGCGGGCTGGCCGGTTCCTACCTGGCCGGTCGCGCCGCCAAATACGAAAATGATTTTGCCGCGGCTGCGCTCTATTACACGCAGGCGCTGGCGCGCGATCCCCAGAACCCGCTGCTGATGGAAAACGTCGTCTTTGCCCAGCTCGCCATGGGCCGGATTGACGCCGCGACACCGGTGGCCAAGCGGCTGCTGCAGGCCGGTGCGCGCAGCCAGGTCGGCAATGTGGTGATCGCTGGCAGCCATGCCGTCAAAGAAAATTTCGAGGCCATCCTGGCCCGCGACCCTGAGCTGGAGGCGATCCACCCGCTGGTCGACGGCTTGCTCGAAGCCTGGGCGCATGTCGGCGTGGGGTCGGTATCCAACGCGTTGAAGACGTTCGATGAGCTGGCCGAGGACGACAGCCTCAGGCCCTTCGTGCTCTATCACCGGGCGCTGGCGCTGGCCTCTGCGGGTGACTACGGCGGCGCCAATACGCTGTTTGCCGCGGACGAGGGACGCCTGGGCGGGCTCAGCCGCCGGGCGGCGATCGCGCGGGTGCAGATCCTGTCGCAGCTGGGCCGCAATGACGAGGCCCGCGAGGCGCTGCACGCGGCTTTCTCCGATCGGCTCGACCCGGGGCTGGCGGCGCTGGAGGCGCAGTTGCAGGCCGGTGAAACCCTCGCCTTCACCATTGCTCCGACGCCCCGCGATGGCATTGCCGAGGTGTTCTTTACGCTGGGGGCGGCGTTGAATGGCGATACCGCCAACGACTACGTGCTGATGTACGCCCGCATCGCGGCTGCGATGCGACCCGACCACGTGGACGCGCTTCTGCTCAGCGCCAGCTTGCTGGACCAGATGGGGCGCTACGAACTGTCCGTCGCCACGTACCGGCAGGTGCCCAGTGGCCACCCGGACTACCACGCGGCCGAAATGGGGCGCGCCGAGGCGCTGCGCCGCGCGGCGAAACCCGAGGCCGCCGCCGAGGTGCTGACCCAGCTGAGCCGCGCCTTCCCCGACCAGGCCAGCGTCTACATCAGCCTTGGCGACCTGTTGCGCCAGCAGGAAGACTACGCGGGGGCCATCGACGCCTATGACACCGCGCTTGAACATCTCCCCGAAGAGTCCGACAGCCGCTGGTTCCTGCTTTATGCCCGTGGCATCTGCCATGAACGGCTGGATCAGTGGGAGCAGGCCGAGGCCGACTTCCGCGCCTCGCTCGAGCTGGAGCCGGACCGGCCACAGGTGCTGAACTATCTCGGCTATTCGCTGGTGGAAAAGCAGATCAAGCTGGACGAGGCGCTGGACATGATCGAACGCGCCGTCGCCGCGCGGCCCGACAGTGGCTACATCGTCGACTCGCTGGGCTGGGTGCTGTTCCGCCTCGGTCGCTTCGAAGAGGCGGTCGCGCATATGGAGCGCGCGGTCGAGCTGATGCCGGTGGACCCCGTGGTCAATGACCATCTGGGGGACGTTTACTGGGCGGTGGGCCGCGCCCGCGAGGCGGAGTTCCAGTGGAAGCGGGCCCTGTCCTTCATCGACCCCGCCGACACGGATGGCGAGGCCGATCCGGACCGCATCCGTCGCAAGCTGCAAATCGGTCTCGATGCGCTGCTGGCCGAGGAGGGGGCCCAACCTCTGAAGGTCGCCAATGGTGGTTGAGGTCTTTGCCCCGGCCAAGATCAACCTGACCCTGCATGTGACCGGCCGCCGCGATGACGGCTATCACCTGCTGGATTCGCTGGTGGTCTTTGCCGATGTCGGTGACTGGCTGCGGCTGGAGCCGGGACCGGAGCTGGCGCTGGAGGTCTCCGGCCTGTTTGCCCGGGGCGTGCCGACGGATGCGCGCAACCTCGTGTGGCGCGCGGCCGAGGGCGCGGGCTGGCGCGGACGCATTCACCTCGACAAGCACCTGCCGCATGGGGCGGGCATCGGCGGTGGGTCGTCTGATGCCGCGGCGCTGCTGAAGGCCATCGCGGGGCAGGGAGCAGAGATCCCCGCAGAGCTGCCGCTGTCGCTCGGCGCCGATGTGCCGGTCTGCATGGCCGCCCGTGCGGCCCGGATGCAGGGCATCGGCGAAGGCGTCACCCCGACCGACCTGCCGCCGCTTCATGCGCTGCTGGTCAATCCGGGCGTGCATGTGCCCACCGGTGCCGTCTTCAACGGGCTGGAGATGCGGCAAAACCCGCCGATGCCCGAGGCGCTCCCCGCCTTCACCGGCGCCGAGGATTGCGCCGCCTGGCTGCAGGAGCAGCGCAATGACCTGGAGGCCCCGGCGCGCCGACTGGCCCCGGAGATCGACCGCACCCTCTCCGACCTGCGCGACTCCCGGCAGGCGCTGCTGGCGCGCATGTCCGGCTCCGGCGCCACTTGCTTTGCACTGTATCCGACAAAAAAGGCCGCCCATATGGCGGCCTATGAGATCGGCGCGGAGCATCCCGACTGGTGGTGCAGCGCGGTCACCCTGACCTGACCCGCCCCTCCACGGACCGACGGCTCCCGCCCGCGGCGCGGCGCATCACGGATGCTTGTCCGCCGTTGGGCCGCGCGCCGCGCTGACGCACGGCGCGTAATCGTCCGTCCATTCACCTTTGCAAAAATACTCCGGGGTGAGCGCCAGAGGCGCGAGGGGCAGCGCCCCTCAGGATCCCGTCAGTGCAGCCGTGCCACCACGTAGTCGGCCAGATCGCTCAGCATGCCGCGGATCGCGTGATCGGGCAGCGCCTGCAGCGCCGCGCGCGCCTTGGCGGCCCAGGCCAGCGCATCCTGCCGCGTCGCCTCCAGCGTGCCGTATTTCGCCATCAGCGCCAGCGCCTGCTCCAGGTCGCCGTCCCGCTGCTTGCCCTTCTCGATGGTGCGCGTCCAGAAGGCGCGTTCCTCCTCCGTCGCCTGCGCCACCGCCTTGATCACCGGCAGCGTCAGCTTGCGCTCGCGGAAATCATCGCCGACGTTCTTGCCGGTCGCCTTGGTGTCGCCCTGGTAATCCAGCAGATCATCGGCGATCTGGAAGGCGATCCCGAGCGCGTCGCCATAATCAAACAGCGCCTGCACCTGGTCCTCCGGCGCCCCGGCAATGACGCCGCCCACCTCGGTCGCGGCCGAGAACAGCGCCGCGGTCTTGCCGCGCACCACCTGCAGATAGACATCCTCGTCCGTCTTCAGGTTCGACGCGGCGGTCATCTGCAACACCTCGCCCTCGGCAATGGTGGCCGAGGCATTGGCAAGGATGTCCAGCACCCGCAGGCTCTCGGTCTCGACCATCAGCTGGAAGCTGCGGGCAAACAGGTAGTCGCCGACCAGCACGGAGCTTTTGTTGTCCCACAGCAGGTTCGCGGTGGGCCGCCCGCGGCGCTGGCCGCTCTCGTCCACCACGTCGTCATGCAGCAGCGTGGCGGTGTGGATGAACTCCACCGTCGCCGCCAGCTTCAGGTGATGCTCGCCTTCGTAGCCACACAGACGCGCTGCCGCCAGCGTCAGCATCGGCCGCAGCCGCTTGCCGCCCGCCTCGACCAGATGCGCGGTGACCTCGGGGATGCGTGGGGCATGACGTGAAGCCATCCGGTCGCGGATCAGCGCGTTCACCGCCTCCAGTTCCTGGCTCAGCGTGGCGGCCAGCATCTCATGCGGCTTCTTGGTCATCACTTGGTCCATCACATTCCCGCCTGCGAGGCTCGACAAGGCAGGCGCCTTGCCCTTAGATCCTGTTCCATGAAAGAGCTTTTGCGCAGCACCGATCCGACGATCATGGCCTTTGCCTCCGCCCTTCTTGAGGGTGAGGATATAGACTGCTTTCAAATGGACGTAAATATGAGCATCCTGGAAGGTGGCATCGGCATTTTCCCCCGCCGCCTGATGGTGCGTGCGGATGATTACGACGCGGCGCTGGTGGTGATGCGCGACAACGACATTCCCCTGGGCAGATGACGGGTTTTGCCGACAACGAGCTGAGCCGCAACGGGTTTCTGGGCGGCCGGGTGCAACTGTGGCAACCCCTAGCGGGTTACCGCGCCGGGGTGGACCCGGTGCTGCTGGCGGCCAGCGTTCCGGCGCGGCCCAAGGATGCTGTGCTGGAGCTGGGCTGTGGCGCGGGCCAGGCCCTGCTGTGTCTGGGCGCACGGGTGCCGCAGCTGTCGCTGACCGGCGTCGAACTGCAACCGTCCTACGCCGATCTCGCCCGGCGCAACGCCGCCGCCAACGCCCAGCAGATGGAGGTCTTCGAGGCGGATCTGTCGGCGCTGCCCGCGGCGCTGAAGCAGCGTCAGTTCACCCATGTCATCGCCAACCCGCCCTATTACAAGCCGGGCGCCCACAGCCCGGCCCGCGATGCCGGGCGGCAGGTGGCGCTGGGCGAGCGCACCCCGTTGGCCGCGTGGATCCGCACCGCCGCCCGGCGGTTGGCGCACCGGGGCTACCTGCACATGATCCAGCGGGCCGATCGGCTGCCGGACATGCTCACGGCCTGCGCGGACTGTCTGGGCTCGCTCGAGGTGCTGCCGCTGGCGCCGCGGCAAAACCGCGCGGCAGAGCTTGTGATCCTGCGGGCCCGCAAGGGCGGGCGCGCAGATTTCCGTCTGCATGCGCCGCTGATTCTGCACGAAGGTGCGCGACATGAGCGCGACGGAGACAGCTACAGCCCGCAAATTCGCGCGGTGCTGCGGGACGGGGCGGCCTTGCCCTGGCCCTGAACCGGGGGCTGCCTCGCCTTTTGGCAGCCGTGCCCAGATAGGGATCCGGCGATGCGGTTTCAACCTCTGCGGTGGGGGTGGATGCGGGGTGCAGCCGGAATTTGCGGGCAATTGGCGCCGGATGGGCGGCACTCGGCCGATATGAATATTTCATGACAAAAATGCTGCGGCTGCGGCGTGACAGACGCGCAAACTTGTGCTCCACTCTTCTTGTCCGAACACATCTAGCTCAACGAAGGAGGAGTGCCATGAGCCTCAGCTCGCACCTGACCGAACTTAAGAAGAAGCACGAGCATCTGAGCATGGAAGTGGAACAGGCCCAACGATCGCCGAGTACCGACGGTCTGCAAATCGCGACAATGAAGAAACAAAAGCTCAAGCTGAAGGAAGAGATTGAGCGCCTGACGGCAGAGGCCGTCTGAGGTTCCGGCCGGGCCTCGCGCCCGGCATGTAGACGAGAAGGGTCGCCCGGATACGGCGACCCTTCCTTGTTTTTTGGGCCTCTTGATTGGGCCGGAGGTTTAGCAGCTGGCGTCGCCGGGAGGTGTCAGCGCGCGGCGCTGGCACGGGCCGCAATCAGCGCCCCCGCCGTGATCAGCGCCGCGGCGACCGCCAGGCCCCAGCTTGCGGTGGCGACGCCTGCCAGCACCAGCACCAGCGTCGACAACAGCGGCGCGGCGTAGGAGCTGGTGCCCAGCATCTGGATGTCCCCCTGTTTCACGCCGATGTCCCAGACATAGAACGCCAGCCCCACCGGCCCCAGCCCCAGAAGCAGGGTCGAGACCCAGCCGAGCGTGCCCGCAGGCCAGACCGTCTCTTCCAGTGCAAAATGCAGCCCCCACGATGCCACGGCGGTCGCGAGGCAGAACACCGCCACCGAACTGGTCGGCGCGCCGCCCAGACGCCGTGACAGCACCGAGTAGCCCGACCAGGTCAGCGCGCACAACAGCGCCAGCCCGTAGCCCGGCAGATACTGTGCCTGGAACCCGGCCCCGCCGCCCGAGATGATCGTCGCCGCACCGGCAAAGCCGAGCACCGCACCGATGAGATGCCCGGCCTTCAGGCGTTCCCCCGGCAGCAGGCCGGAAAACAGCACGATCAGCAGCGGCCAGAGATAGGCAATCAGACCGGCCTCGGCCGCGGGAGCCAGCCGCAGAGCGGAGAAATACAGGGCGTGATAGCCGAACAACCCCAACGTTCCAAAGACATAGACCCGCACCGGCACATGCCGCAGCTGGCCCAGCTTGCCGCTGGCAGCGGTCCAGACCAGCCCAAGGGTGCCACCGATGGTAAAGCACAGCGCGTTCAGCAGCAGCGGCGGGGTCGGGGCCGAGCCCACGGTCAGCAACGCCAGCAGCGACCACAGGAGAACAGCGATGAAGCCAATGGCGGTCGCGCGGGTACGGGTCATGGTGGGGGCAGGTCCTTTGCGGGGATGATCTCGAAAGCGTCTGATATGTAAGAGGTTTTTTCGATCTCGGCAACAAACCAGTCGCGAAAGGCAGCGATCTGCGGCCGGTTCTCCGTGCCGCTGGCACAGAGGAAGCGGAAATGCGCGTCGGTCTCGATCGCGGTTTTGAAGGGCGCCACCAGACGGCCTGCGTGCAGGTCGGTCACGATGATCGGCCGCCGCCCCAGCGCCACGCCGACCCCGGCAAGGGCAGCGTCGATGGCATGGTCGGCCTGGGAAAACCAGGCGCCGTGGGTGGGGGTGAAATCGATCCCCTGCGAACGGAACCACACCGGCCAGTCGCACGGCGGATCAAGGAAGTTCAGCGACTCGTCAAACAGCAGCGGTGCTTTTGTCAGGCTTTCGGGGGTGGGGTAGCGCTCGGCCATTTCCGGCGTCATCACCGGCGTCAGCCAATCCTTGCGCAGCGGCATCGCCCAGACGCCCTCGTCCGGGCCGTAGCCAAAGCGGATCGCCACATCGACCTCGTCGCGGGCAAAATCCATCTGCCGCAGCGTGGCCGAGAACCGAAGGTCGATTTCCGGGTGGCTACGGGCGAACTCATAGAGGCGCGGCGCCAGCCATTTCGAGGTGAGCGCAGGCCCGGCTGTCACCGTCAGCGTGGTGTTGTCCTGCAGCCTGCGGGTGGCGCGCCAGGCGGCACTCAGCCGTTCGAAGCCGTCGCGGGTGCCGGGGGCCAGCGTCTTGCCCGCCTCGGTCAGCTCCACGGCGCGGTTCAGCCGGTGAAACAACGGCTCCCCCAGGTGTTCTTCGAGCGATTTCACCTGGAAGGACAAAGCCGCAGGGGTGACGTGCAGCTCCTCTGCCGCCTTGGCAAAGGACATGTGGCGGGCGGCGGCCTCAAAGGCGCGCAAGGCGGTCAGCGGGGGCAGGCGATCAGACATGTTCACATAAGTAATACTTAACCGAAGCGCGGAGAAGTCTCGTTTGTCAGTTTCTCTCGGCGCGCGCATATTCAACACATCCAAGGATACTGATCCGAACCAAGGAGGCCCGAGATGCTTGAATACTCCGCCAATGCCGCCGTCAAAATCGCCATGACCCGTGCCCATGCGGCCCGTGGGGCGGTGCTGAAACAGGCTCTGCGCTGGCTGGTGTCGAAATGCACCCAGCCGGGTCTTCGTCCCAGAGTTTCGCGCTGGGCCTGAGCGCCCGCCGCAACAGGATTTCCCGCTGAGCCTGAGCGCGCAGGGTTCTTACGGGATAGGAAAAGGGCCGGTCCTTCGGGACCGGCCCTTGCCGTTTCAATCCGTGGCGCGGTTCAGACGAAGAACTGGGCGCCGTTGGCGGAGATCGTCGAGCCGTTGATGAAGCCCGAGTCGTCGGAGGCCAGGAAGGCCACGCAGCGGGCGATCTCTTCCGGTTCGCCCAGGCGACCGGCCGGGATCTGGCTGATGATCGATTCGCGCACCTTCTCGGGTACGGCCATGACCATCTCGGTCGCGATGTAGCCGGGGCAGACGGCGTTGGCGGTGATGCCCGCGCGGGCGCCTTCCTGGGCCAGCGATTTGACGATGCCGAGGTCGCCGGCCTTGGTCGCGGCATAGTTCACCTGGGCAAACTGTCCCTTCTGACCGTTGATCGAGGAGATCACGATGACGCGGCCGAACTTGCGTTCGCGCATGCCGGGCCAGACCGGGTGCACGGTGTTGAACACGCCGGTCAGGTTGGTGTCGATCACCTCCTGCCACTGCTGCGGGGTCATCTTGTGGAATGGCGCGTCGCGGGTGATGCCGGCATTGGCCACCACGATGTCGATCGGGCCAAGCTCCTCCTCGACCTTGGCGATGCCTGCCGCGCTTTCCTCGTAGCTGCCGACATTCCACTTGTAGGTCTTGATGCCGGTTTCCTCGGTGAATTTCGCCGCGGCTTCGTCATTGCCGGCATAGGTGGCTGCAACGGTGCAGCCTTGCGCCTTCAGCGCCTCGGAAATAGCTGCGCCGATGCCGCGGGAGCCGCCGGTGACGAGTGCAGTTCGTGCCATTCAAAAGTCCTCCAGTTAGTCTTCGAGTGGTAATCTTATTGTAAACTCAGGTCCAATCTAGCAACAATATTTCGCGGAGGAAATTCTGCACTGCCGCATAAAATTGTCGCACCCTCGGGCCTTCCGACTCAGATAACGTGCGAATGTAAAAGAAAAAGGGCGCCCCAAAGGGGCGCCCCGCGTATCAGCAAAAACGCGCCACTTACGGGCGCTCCACGCACATGGCGACGCCCATGCCGCCGCCGATGCACAGGGTGGCCAGACCCTTCTTGGCGCCGCGGCGCTTCATCTCGAACAAGAGCGTGTTCAGCACCCGGCAACCGGACGCGCCGATCGGGTGGCCGATGGCGATGGCGCCGCCGTTCACGTTCACGATCGCCGGATCCCAGCCCATGTCCTTGTTCACCGCGCAGGCCTGGGCGGCAAAGGCTTCGTTGGCTTCGACCAGGTCGAGGTCGTCCACCGACCAGCCGGCCTTCTCCAGCGCCTTGCGCGAGGCATAGACCGGACCGACACCCATGATCGACGGGTCGAGACCCGCGGTGGCATAGGAGGCGATGCGGGCCAGCGGCTCGATGCCGCGGCGTTCGGCTTCGTCGGCGCTCATCAGCAGGGTGGCGGCGGCGCCGTCGTTCAGGCCCGAGGCATTGGCCGCGGTGACCGAGCCGTCCTTGGTGAAGGCCGGGCGCAGCTTCTGCATCGCTTCGAGGGTGGCGCCGTGACGGATGTATTCGTCCTGATCGACCACGATGTCGCCCTTGCGGTGCTTGACGGTGAAGGGGGTGATCTCATCGGCGAACTTGCCGGCCTTCTGCGCCGCTTCCGCCTTGTTCTGCGAGGCCACGGCGAATTCATCCTGCATGTCGCGGGAGATCTGCCACTGCTCGGCCACGTTTTCGGCGGTCTGGCCCATGTGATAGCCGTTGAAAGCGTCCCACAGGCCATCGCGGATCATCGTGTCGATGTACTTCATGTCGCCCATCTTGTGACCGGCACGCAGATGCGCGGCATGGGGCGACAGGGTCATGTTTTCCTGGCCGCCGGCGGCGACGATGGAGGCATCACCCAGCTGGATGTGCTGGGCCCCCAGCGCCACGGCGCGCAGGCCCGAGCCGCAGACCTGGTTGATGCCCCAGGCGGCACTTTCCTTGGGGAGACCGGCGTTGATATGCGCCTGGCGCGCCGGGTTCTGGCCCTGTGCGGCGGTCAGCACCTGGCCCAGGATGGTTTCCGACACCTCGGATTTGTCGACGCCGGCGCGCTCTACCACGGCTTCCAGTACCGCGGCCCCCAGGTCGTGGGCGGGGGTGTTGGCGAATGCGCCGCCGAAGGAGCCGACAGCGGTGCGCGCGGCAGATGCGATTACAACATTGGTCATTGGTTTTGATCCTCAGCCATCAATTCAGGTCTCAGGGAGGGGGGAGCTGCGCCGGGCGTTCACGGTCATGTGCGCAACAGTCTTTTCGTCTCCTCCAGGAACCGGCTTAATCTATTGCTGCACGTGCAGCAATTGACAGGGTGTCCCAGGGGCAGGCGCCGAGTCAACCGTCAGCACAGGTCGATGCAGCAGGATTCTGCGGAGTTTTCGAAAAAGTCTGCCTTGACGCTGCGGTGCAGCAAGCGCCGCCGCGCGGGCTGTCGGGACCGGGATCGCCCCGGCCGACGTCGCGCGCGGCGGGCGCGAAGAAATCAGCCGGCCTGTTGGCGGTGCTTCATGTCGTCGATCCAGGAGGGCGACACGGAGGGGGCGCCGAACAGGTAGCCTTGCAGGCAGTCGACGCCGTTGGAGACCAGGAACTCCGCATCGGCCTGGGTCTCCACCGATTCCGCGACGCAGAACATGTCGAACTGCTTGGCGATGCCGACCAGCGCGCGGACCACGGCCTGGTTGTCGTGATTGGCGTGCACGCCGCGCACGAACTGGCCGTCGATCTTGACCGCGTCAAAGAAGAACTGGCGGAAATGGCCGATGGCAGTGGTGCTGGCGCCAAAATTATCCAGGGCGAAGGCAATGCCATGCGGCTGCATCCGGCCCATGAAATCGGTGACCAGTTCCGGCGCGGCCATGGCCGAGGCTTCGCTGATTTCCAGCAGCAGCCGTTCACCGAGGGTCTCGTCGCGTTTCAGGAAGCGCTCCAGAACCCGCGTCCAGCGCTGGTAGCCGATGGAGCGCGCCGACATGTTGACCGACAGGCGGATCTGGGGAAATTGCTCCAGCGCGCGCAGGCCATGTTGCAGCGCAAGGCAATCCAGCTCGCGGCCCAGTTCTTTGTCCTCGACCACATGCATGAATTCGCGGGCCGGGATGACCCGGCCGGTGGCGTCCAGCACCCGGATGTAGCCCTCGTAGAAGGCCACCCCGTGCGGCTCCAGCGCCTGCATGATCGGCTGATAGGCCAGCACCGTCTGGTCGTGCTTGATCGCCTCGGCCACCATGTCGAGCGTGGACTGATCGCGCCCCGCGACAGCGGCGCTGAGCGGGTTTTCCGCCCCTTCGGGCAATACGGCCTTGCCGTGTTTCTTTCTCATTCTGCTGCGGCCCCATTCCGGCAAAGGTGTAACACAGTATGATGCTTGCCGCAGCATCGGGCAAAAGGGTTGATGCGGGATTAAAGATCGCATTTGAATGATCCGGATGCCGCGCCCCCAAGACCCGTTTCGGGCTGCTGCGGGGGCTGAGGCGACGTCCGGTTCGGGCGCTGGCTCAGACCGCCACTGCCATGTGCTGCGGTGGCGACAGCAGCTGCATCCGCACCACCCGTTCGACAAAGGGCACCAACCCTTCCGAGCCCGAGGCGCGGTCCTTGAGGTGTATGCAGACATCGGGCCGGAGCGCGGCGATGATGCCAATCAGGTCGCCGCGGATGCGGTCATCCAGCCCCGCGCCCATGATGACGCAGGCGATGCGCGGCTCGCTCTCGAGCTGGCGCACCACCTCGGGCTGGTCATGCGCGCCCAGCCAGTGAATCGGCAGATGGTCCAGCTGCCTGGCCACATCGCCGATCACATGTGGCAACTTGCCGATCAGTAACACGACAGGTTTCATATCTCGTTCTCCCATTCGCGCCGCACAGCGGCGGCCTCCATGGAAAAGAGATAGTGCAGTTGCCCGCCGGGTCAGGGCACAGCCCGGCTATCGTCCATCAGGCAGGGAAGGCGGGCCAGGGGCAGAACCCTAGCTGTCGATCATCGCCCGAATGATCGCCTTGGCGCTCTCCGAGTTCCACTCGGCATCGCCCAGCAGCCGGGCAACCTCCTGCCCATCGCGGTCCAGCAGCACGGTGATCGGCAGGCCGATCACCGCCATCTCGCGGGCCAGCGCCTGTTTCGGATCCTGATGGCGGGGCAGGTTGTCGATGCCGGTTTCATCAAAGAATTTCTGGATTCCCACCGGCGAGTTGCGGCCCGTGGCGATGGTCAGAACCTCGAAATCCTCGCCACCGAACTCCGCCTGCAGTTCCGCCAGCTGCGGCATTTCCTTGCGGCAGGGCGCGCACCATGTGGCCCAGAAGTTCACCAGCACCACCTTGCCGCGGTAGTCCTCGAGGCTGGTCATCCCGGCCTCATCCGCGAGGTGGAAGGCGGTGGCCGAGACCGGCTTTGGCTCGGCATGCACCACAAGTTTCTTCATGGAACCGTCGCGCAGCGCCTCCAGCTGCGCCGGCTCGGCGGCAAAGGCCGCATTTGCACCCAAGGCAAGGGCCATATAAAGGGAAAGCTGACGAAACAGACGCATATTATCTCCGGGGTTCCACACCATGACAGATCAATCCTCGAACCAGATGTGGGGCGGCCGCTTTGCCGCTGGCCCGGACGCGATCATGGAGGCGATCAACGCCTCGATCGGGTTCGACAAGCGGATGGCGGCGCAGGACATTGCCGGCTCCAGGGCCCATGCGGCGATGCTCGCCGCCACAGGTGTCATTACGGATAATGATGCAGAGGCCATTCGGGAAGGGCTGCTCACCGTTTTGTCAGAGATCGAGGGCGGAACTTTCCAGTTCTCCACCGCGCTTGAGGACATCCACATGAACGTGGAGGCCCGCCTGAAAGAGATCATCGGCGAGCCTGCGGGCCGCCTGCACACCGGCCGCAGCCGCAATGACCAGGTGGCGACCGATTTCAAACTCTGGGTGCGTGATCAGCTGGACGCGGCGGAATCGGGCCTGCTGGCGCTGATCCGCGCGCTTCTGTCGCAGGCCGAGGCGGGGGCCGATTGGGTGATGCCGGGCTTTACCCACCTGCAGACCGCGCAGCCGGTGACCTGGGGCCACCACATGATGGCCTATGTCGAGATGTTCGGCCGCGATCTGTCCCGGGTGCGCGATGCCCGCGTCCGGATGAACGAATCACCCCTGGGCTCGGCGGCATTGGCAGGCACCTCCTTCCCGATCGACCGGGAGATGACCGCAAGCGCGCTGGGCTTTGACCGGCCGACCGCCAACTCGCTCGATGCGGTGTCTGACCGCGACTTCGCGCTGGAGTTCCTGTCGGTGGCGTCGATCTGCGCCATGCACCTCAGCCGCTTTGCCGAAGAGCTGGTGATCTGGTCCTCGGCGCAGTTCCGGTTTGTCACCCTGTCGGATCGCTTCTCCACCGGCTCCTCGATCATGCCGCAGAAGAAGAACCCGGACGCCGCCGAGCTGATCCGCGCCAAGGTGGGCCGGATCTTCGGCGCCAACACCGCGCTGATGATGGTGATGAAGGGGCTGCCGCTCGCCTATTCCAAGGACATGCAGGAAGACAAGGAACAGGTGTTTGACGCGGCCGACAACTGGATGCTGGCGCTGGCGGCGATGGAAGGCATGGTCAAGGACATGAGCGCCAACCGCGAGGCGCTGGCGGCGGCGGCGGGCTCCGGCTTCTCCACCGCCACCGACCTCGCCGACTGGCTGGTGCGGGTGCTCAAGGTGCCGTTCCGCGACGCCCATCATGTCACCGGAACGCTGGTTGCCATGGCGGAAAGCCGCGGGTGCGATTTGCCGGATCTGAGCCTGGAGGATATGCAGGGCGTACACGACGGCATCACCGAAGATGTCTTCTCGGTGCTCGGGGTCGAAAATTCGGTCAACTCGCGCATGTCTTACGGTGGCACCGCCCCGGCGCAGGTGCGCGCGCAGGTGGCCCGGTGGAAAGAGATGCTGGAGGGCTGAGGCCCGGCCACCCGCCCAGCTGCAAGGAGGCAGAACATGCGGAACAGGATTATTGCGGTGCTGGGGCTGGCGATGCTGTGTGCCTGCGGTGTCGATGGCGAGCCGGTGCAGCCGTCGCTGAATGCCGGGGTCGGTATTGGCAGTGGCGGTGTTCATGTCGGCGGCGCGGTTGGTCTCAGCAAAGGTCCGCTGCACGTGGCCCTGGGGTTCTGAGCGCACGCCCCCTTGACCGGCGGCGTATCACGCCCCACCTCCAAAACCGTCCGGGCCGATGTCCGGACGGTTTTTTGTTGGAGACGTCGCGATGAAATCTGCACTTCTGGCGCTGGCACTGGCCGCAACCACGATGTTGGCCGCCTGTGATACCGGCGCCTCCGGAGACCGCGCCGCGGCGTCGCAGAAGCCCGCACCCAACAGCGGGGTGTCGGTTTCGGGGTATGCGCGGATAGGGGTCTCGCACAGCTTTTGAACCGGTCCGCCGAGGGGCGCCGGGTCAGCGAAAACGCCGTCGATGTGGTCGGCTTGATCTGTTGCGGAAATCCGGAGAAAGCGCGCAACGGTTGCGAATGGCGGCGCCGCCACGAGGGCGGAGGCGGGACGGGCGTATCCGCCCGCACGCTGAACGTTGTCTCTGCGTGCCCCTGCCACGGGGCCCTGTTCCAAGCGGCCGGGGGTGTCAGCCCGGCACATGATCGCGATCCGGGACACAATGACACAACCGCTTTTAACATCGGGTGAGAGGGGCGTGCGCTGCCGCCGCAACGGCGCGCCTGATGATAGCCCTGCGCAGTGAGTATTTGGAGAAAGATGAAGCGCGCGGCGGCGTTTTCATCTTTCCTCAAATACTCAAAAAACCAACGCCTGCCGCAGGCGTCGGCGCGGCGGGTCGCGCGGGAATTCAATTGATCCGCCAGCCCGTTTTGCCCTAAACGCGGGGCATGGACCATTTTCTCTACCGCGACGGCGCGCTTTACGCCGAAGACGTTCCCATCTCCGAGATCGCCGCGGCGGTGGGCACTCCGTTCTATGTCTATTCCACGGCAACCCTGTTGCGCCATTTCCGCCTGTTCGACGAGGCGTTGGAAGGCACCGACCACCTGGTCTGCTATGCGATGAAGGCGGCCTCCAACCAGGCCATCCTGAAGACGCTGGCGCAGGCGGGCGCGGGCATGGACGTGGTGAGCCAGGGCGAATACCTGCGGGCCAAGGCCGCGGGCGTGCCGGGCGACAGGATCGTGTTTTCTGGCGTCGGCAAGACGGCGGAGGAAATCCGCGTCGCGCTGAGCGGCGGCATTCGCCAGTTCAACGTCGAGTCCGAGCCGGAAATGGAAGTGATCAACGCGGTGGCGCAAGAGCTGGGCGTGGTGGCACCGATCACCATCCGGGTGAACCCGGATGTCGACGCCAAGACCCATGCCAAGATCGCCACCGGCAAATCCGAGAACAAGTTCGGCATCCCGATTGCCCGCGCCCGCGAGGTCTATGCCCGCGCCGCCGCCCTGCCGGGGCTGGACGTGGTGGGGATCGATGTCCACATCGGCTCGCAGCTGACCGAGCTGGAGCCGTTCCGGCTGGCCTATCAGAAGGTCGCCGAGCTGACCGAAACCCTGCGCGCCGATGGCCACGACATCCGCCGTCTGGACCTGGGTGGCGGCCTTGGCATTCCTTACGAGCGCTCCAACACCGCGCCGCCGCTGCCGGTGGAA
Source organism: Nocardioides marinus (assembly GCA_019801415.1). Taxonomy (GTDB): domain Bacteria; phylum Pseudomonadota; class Alphaproteobacteria; order Rhodobacterales; family Rhodobacteraceae; genus Leisingera. The sequence continues at coordinate 80,736 of JAHVJD010000010.1, read as the reverse complement.
TACGGGCAGATGGTCAAGGAGACGCTGGGTCACCTTGGCTGCGAGCTGGAGATCGAGCCGGGGCGGCTGATTGCCGGCAATGCGGGACTGCTGGTCTCCAAGGTGATCTACGTGAAATCCGGCGAGGGCCGCGATTTCCTGATCATCGACGGCGCCATGAACGACCTGATCCGCCCGGCGATGTATGAAGCCCATCACGACATCGTGCCGGTGCAGGAAGCGGCGGCGGGTGTCGAGCAGCAGCCCTATGACATCGTCGGCCCGGTCTGCGAGACAGGCGACACCTTTGCCAAGCAGCGCAACATGCCGCCGCTGGCGGCGGGCGATCTGGTCGCCTTTCGCAGCGCCGGCGCCTATGGTGCGGTGATGGCCAGCGAGTACAACTCGCGCCCGTTGATCCCCGAAGTGCTGGTGCATGAAGATCAATTCGCGGTTATTCGCGCGCGTCCCACCTTTGACGAAATGATAAACCGCGATACCATCCCCCAGTGGCTCTGAGCCCGGTCCGCTGTGGCCGGGCCTGAACTGGCGCGACCCTGCGCGGGCCACCTGCAGATGAGGCCCGCATGCCAAGTGACCGTCACGGCAACCAGACCCGCAACAGCCCGCCGCAACCGGAGCTGAGCCACCTGCGCTGGCCGCTGCGGCTGACGCAGGCAGGGATGGTGGCGGAGCGGGGCTTGCGTGCCTTCTGGCCGCTGGCATCGGTGCTGATGGTGGTGCTGGCGGCGCTGATACTGGGAGTGCACCAGTGGTTCGCGGCGGAGCTGGTCTGGGGCGCGGCAGCAGTGGCGCTGCTGGCTGGCGCTGTCGCTTTGGGCTGGGGATTGTGGCGGTTTCGCTGGCCCGGTCGCATGGCTGCGCTGGCGCGACTGGATGAAACCCTGCCGGGGCGGCCGGTTTCGGCGCTGCTGGACCGGCAGGCAAGTGGCGCCGATGACGCGGCCTCGGCGGCGCTGTGGCAGGCGCACCAGCGGCGCATGGCCCAAGCGACACGCGCCGCGCGTCCTGCCAAGCCGGATCTGAACATTGCCGCCGCTGACCCCTATGCCTTGCGCTACATGGCGGCATTGATGCTGGCGGTGGCGCTTCTGTTCGGCTCTGTCTGGCAGGTGACAACGGTGCGGGATCTGGGCCTCGGTCGCAGCGCCGGTTTGACCGGCCCTGCCTGGGAAGGCTGGGCCGAGCCACCGGCCTACACCCGGTTGCCGGTTCTTTACCTGAACGATCAGGCCGCAGGCGTACTGGCGCTGCCGCAGGGCAGTCGCCTTACGCTGCGCTTCTATGGGGAAACCGGGGCGTTGACGCTGGTCGAGGACGTCTCGGGCGGCGCGGATGGCGGACAGGGGACGGCGGTGGATGGCACCGCGCCGACCTTCACCGTGGCGCGCAGCGGGTCCGTGGAAATCGACGGTCCGGGCGGGCGCAGTTGGCAGGTCGAGATGATCCCGGATCAGCCGCCGCGTATCGCGGCGGCAGGGCAGCCGCAGCTGGCGGAGGACGGGGTGACCACCTTGGCGTTCTCCGCGCGGGACGATTACGGCGTGGCAGCGGGCCAAGCGCGGATTACCCTGGACCTGGCCGCGGTGGAGCGACGCCACGGGCTGGCCATCGACCCCGACCCGCGTGAGCCGCTGGTGCTGGATCTGCCCTTGCCGATCACCGGCTCGCGGCAGGCATTCACCGAGCAGCTGGTCGAGGATTTTGCCCGACACCCCTGGGCCAACCTGCCGGTGGTGTTCACGTTTTCCGTCGTCGATGAAGCTGGCCAATCCGCGGCGGCGGCAGGTTTCGGTGCGCCGCTGGTGACGCGGCGCTTCTTTGATCCGCTGGCGGCGGCGGTGGCCGAGCAGCGCCGCGACCTGTTGTGGGCGCGCGCCAATGCGCCGCGGGTGGCGCAAGTGCTGCGCACCCTGTCGCACCGGCCCGAAGGGGTCTTTCGCGACTATGGGGATTATCTGCGGCTGCGCACGATCCTGCGGCGGCTGGAGGCCCACACGGTGCAGGGCAGCATAGCCGAGGAGCGGCAGGAGGAAATCGCGGCGGCGCTGTGGGATCTGGCGATCCAGCTGGAGGAGGGCGACGTGGGCGATGCGCTGGAACGGATGCGCCGCGCCCAGGAGCAGCTGAGCCAGGCGATGCGCGATGGCGCTAGCGAGCAGGAAATCGCCCGCCTGATGCAGGAGTTGCGCGAGGCCACCCAGGACTATCTGCGCCAGCTCAGCCGTCAGGCCGAGACCGAGGGCGAGATGGGCGCGCCGGGTGGCAATCCCCAGGACATGATGACCCTCAGCCAGGATGACCTGCAGGCGATGATGGACCGCATCCAGGAGCTGATGGAGCAGGGCCGCATGGCCGAGGCCGAGCAGGCCCTGCGTGAATTCCAGCAAATGATGGAAAACATGCGCATGACCCGCTCGCAGGAGGGGCAGGGCGGCGGCAACGAAGGCCGCGAGGCGATGGAGGGGCTGGGCGAAACCCTGCGGGAGCAGCAGGGGTTGTCGGACCAGGCCTTCCGCGATCTGCAGGAACAGTTCAACCCCGGTGCCCGCAGCGGCGAAAGCCAGGGCAACGAGGGCCGCGACGGCGGCCTGGGACGTGGCCAGCAGCATCAGGGTGGCCAGGGGGGACAGGGCGCGGACAGCGGTCGTGACGGGCAGGGCAGCGATGGCCGCAGCGGTCGCAGCGGCGAGGGCGGCTCACTGGCGGACCGCCAACAGGCGCTGCGCCAGCAGCTGCAGCGTCAGCGCGACGGGCTGCCCTACCTGGGCGGCGAGGCTGGCGAGGCCGCGCGCGAGGCGCTGGATCGGGCCGGACGGGCCATGGAGGGCGCCGAACAGGCGCTGCGGGACGGCGACCGGGCCGAGGCGATCGACCGCCAGTCCGAGGCGATGGAAGCCTTGCGGGAAGGGATGCGCAGCATGGGTGAAGCGCTCGCCGAGCAGCAGCAGAACGGCCAGCCCAACGGTCAGGGGCAGCCCTCGGCAACAGCCGAAGGCGGGCGCCTCGACCCGCTGGGGCGCAGCAACGGCGGCATCGATGATGGCGGCAAGGTTGGCGAGGGGCAGGCCTATCGCCGCGCCTGGGACCTGTTGGAGGATATCCGCCGCCGGGCCGGAGAGCGCGAGCGCAGCGAGCGGGAGCGCAGTTACCTGCAAAGGTTGCTGGACCGCTTCTGATAGCAGGGGCCGCTCCGGTCGCGGAGCCGCCCGGGGGATAGGGACGTGCGAGCCGCTTCCGATAGCGCATCGCGCCGGGCAACCCGCAGTCTTTCGAGCGCGACCACAGGCGATGGCCAGCAAAGGTGACGGAAGGGCGGCGCGCTTGGGCAGAAAACGCGGGCGGCTTTTTTCTGTGCCGCGTTACTGCGTGGTCATGCCCCGCACCTGGGTATCCAGCCACAGCCGCGCCTGATCGACCCAGGCGACATAGCTGTCGAGCGCCGGTTCCACCTGCGGCAGCGTGTCCGAGATCACCGTGGCCTTGTCATAGACCAGCACCAGCAGCAATCCGGCCACCACCGACAGGGTGAAACCGCGGGCAAAGTCGCTCCGCCGCCGCGGCGCGGGCGGGTGCGGATCGGATTGTGATGCCGACGGCGCGGTTCCGGCGCCGCTGGCGCGCAGGGTGGAGTTGATTTCCTCGATATCGGGCAGCAGTTCGCGGCGCTTGCCGGTTTCGGCAGCCGCGGCCAGCCGCGGATCCTCGCCGCGCAACCGGGCCATGCGGTCGCGGGCCTCGCGCCCGCGTTGCGCGTCCTCGGTTTCGGCGGCGCGTGCCGGGCGGCGGGGTTCCTGCAGGCCGAGGTCGGGCTGGCTTTCGAGGCTTTCGGCCTCCTTGGCACGCAGGGCAGCTTCGCGCTCGGCCTCTTCGCGCAGGATTTCAGACAGGGCCGGGTCCAGGCTGCGGCTGCGCACCGGCGGGGTCTCGTCCGGCTGCATGGGCGCGGTGTCCTCGTCCTCCTCTTCCACCTCTTGCGGCGCGGCGGGCTCAGCCGGGTCCGGCCGGGACGTCGGCTCGTCACTGGCCTCGGGCTCTTCGGTGGGCGCCGAGGTGGCGGTGGGGGACTCCGGTGCGGCGGCCGGTTTCGGCGCTGGCTCTGGCTCAGGCGTGGAGGGCGCTGCCTGCGACGGCTGCTTTGCGGTGGCCGGGGCAGTGTGTTCCGCCTCGGTCTCCTGCGGTGCAGCGGCGCTGTCGGCGTCTGTGGTCGTCGGCTCCGCGGCCCGCGCGGCCGCGGCCTGGAACCAGGTTTCACCGCAGTTCGAACATTGCACATCGCGCCCTTCGGCCGGGATCACCTCCTCCGGGACTTCGTACTGGGCTGCGCAATTCGGGCAGGTCAGGCGCATCATGCTCTCCTCGGCACCATCCCGCCAGCCGCGGTTGCAACTGCGGGCGGCGGGTTGTTTTTCAAGGGATTATATGTGCACCCGTGCGCCGGTGAAAGGGTCAATCACGGGGGCTGGCCCGGCCTGCGCCGCGCGGCGGTATCCGCGCAACAGAGCCCCCATTGAAACTGCGTGCCCCTTGGGGCAAAACAGCCGGGTCCCGAACGCGGGACGTAACCAGGGGGCAGCCGTGATCGAGCTGGAGAACGTAGGCTACAACTACGGCGGCGGAGAGCTGCTGAATGCCGTGTCCGTGCAGCTGGCGCCGGGGTCGTTCCATTTCCTGACCGGCCCGTCCGGCGCGGGCAAGACCACGCTTCTGAAACTGTGCTACGGCGCGCTGACCCCGACCGCGGGGCGGGTGCGAGCCTTCAACATGGACGTGCAGGGACTGGACCGCGACCAGATGGCCTATCTGCGCCGTCGGGTTGGCGTGGTGCATCAGGATTGCCGCTTTCTGGACCATTTGCCGGTGATCGAGAACATTGCCCTGCCGCTGCTGGTTTCAGGTCGCGAGTTGAGCCATGAGGAGGCGAACCTGCGGGAGCTTTTGAACTGGGTCGGGCTCAGCGAGCGTGCCCATGCGCTGCCGCCGGAGCTGTCGGGCGGCGAACGCCAGCGGGCGGCGCTGGCGCGTTCGGTGATCCTGTCGCCGGATGTGATCATTGCCGATGAACCCACCGGCAACGTCGACTGGGAAATGTCGCAGCGGCTGCTGCAGCTGTTGGTGGAGCTGAACCGGATGGGCAAGACGATCCTGGTGGCCACCCATGACCTGTCGCTGATCCGTGCCGCCAAGAACCAGGTGCAGGCGCGGGTGCTGCGGATTTCCAACCGGCAGTTGCAGCTGGCGGGGGCGGACCTATGACCGAGGGCAAGCTGCGCAAGCTGGTGCTGGGCGATACCCAGGCCAACCGGGTGGTGCCGCCCAGCGGATTTACCGCCCATCTGACCCTGTTCGTATCCGGCGCCATGGCGTTTCTGGCGGTGTTTGCGCTGGCGCTGTCGATGGCCTCGGGACGGCTGGCGGACCAATGGGCCGAGGAGCTGGCCCGCGCCGCCACCCTGCGCATCAACGCACCGGCAGAGCAGCGCGTGGCCCAGACCGAGGCGGCGCTGGAGATCCTGCGCCAGACGCCGGGGGTGGCCACCGCCCGGGCCCTGTCCGGAGAGGAGCAGGCGGCCCTGCTGGCGCCCTGGTTCGGCGCGACCCTGCCCGCGGGCAGCCTGCCGCTGCCGCAGCTGATCGAGGTGACGGCGGATGGCAACGGCTATGACGCCACCGGGCTGCGGCTGCGGCTGCAGGCCGAGGTGCCCGGCGCGGTGCTGGACGACCACACCCGCTGGCGCGAGCCGCTGGTGGACGCGGCGCGCTCGCTGCGGCGTCTCGCCTGGGTGTCGATCCTGCTGATCGGCGGCGCCACCGCCGCGATGATCACGCTGGCCGCAAATGCGGCGCTGGCGGCCAACGCCCAGGTGATCGAAGTCCTGCGGCTGGTCGGCGCGCTTGACAGCTATATCGCCCAGGCCTTCATCCGGCGGTTCACCCTGCGCGCGCTGAGCGGCGCGGCCGTGGGCGTGCTGCTGGGGATGATCGGGGTCTGGCTGATGCCCGAAGCCTCGGATGAGGGCGGCTTCCTCACCGGTCTGGGGTTCCAGGGCTGGGGCTGGCTGGTACCGCTGGCGATCCCGCCACTCGGCGCGCTGGTCGCCTTTGCCGCAACCACCCGCGCGGCCACCAAACGTCTGGGGGAACTTACGTGAAATTTGCGATCCAATGGCTGCGTTCGGCGGTCTTTACCGTGCAGATGTACCTGATGATGCTGCTGATGGGCATCCTGTTTGCGCCCTGGGCGGCGGTGTCGCGCAAGGGCGCGCGGATGGCCTGCAAAAGCTACGCGCGCTGGGTGCTGTGGACCGCCACCTGGATGGTCGGCATCCGCTCCGAGGTGCGCGGAGAGGTGCCGCAGGGCGAGGTGATCGTTGCCGCCAAGCACCAGAGCTTTCTGGATATCCTGATCATTTTCAACGCGCTGCCCTCGGCCCGCTTCATCATGAAGCGCGAGCTGATGTGGACGCCGGTGATCGGCGTCTATGCCAAGCGGCTGGGCTGCGTGCCGGTGAACCGCGGCAAGCGCGGTGCCGCCATCACCAAGATGGTGCGCGATGTCGCGGCCGAGAACCGCGAGCCGGGGCAGCTGGTGATCTACCCGCAGGGCACCCGCGTCGCGCCGGGGGCGCAGAAACCCTACAAGATCGGCACCGCGGTGCTGTACGAGGGGTTGAACCAGCCCTGCGTACCGGTGGCGACGAATGTCGGCGTGTTCTGGCCGCGCACCGGGATCTACCGCAAGCCGGGACTGGCGGTGGTGGAGTTCCTTGAGCCGATCCAGCCCGGCGTCGCGCGGGCGGATTTCATGACGCGGCTGGAGCATGAAGTGGAGCGGCGCTCGGATGCGTTGATGGCCGCAGCGGGGTTTGAGGGACCACATGAATTATCTCAGCAGCATTGACGAGCTGGAGGCGCTTTACGGGACACCGGGAGCGCCTTCTTTACGTAAGGTGGCCCGGCAGAAGACGCCGCTGTACCGCACGTGGATCATGGCGTCGAAACTTTGCGTGCTGTCCACGGTTGGCCCCGAGGGCACCGACGGCAGCCCGCGCGGCGATGACGGGCCGGTGGTGGCCGAGCTTGACCCCGCCACCCTGGCGCTGCCGGACTGGCGCGGCAACAACCGGCTGGACAGTTTGCGCAACATCGTGCGGGACGGGCGGGTGTTGCTGATGTTCCTGGTGCCGGGATCGAACAACGTGGTGCGGGTCAACGGCATGGCGCGGCTGACCGCAGATGCGGACCTGCGGGCGCGGTTCGAGAAGAACGGCAAGCTGCCCGCCACGGTGATCGTCATCAAGATCGGCGAGATCTACAGCCAATGCGCCCGCGCCCTGATGCGGGCGGGCACCTGGAGCGGTCAGGACGAGAGCGCAGGCCTGCCCACGATGGGCGATATCCTGGCCGAGCAGACCGCGGGAGAAGAGGGCGGTGCCGCCTATGACGCGGGTTGGGACGCCCGCGCGGCCAAGACCATGTGGTAACGCTTATACGCGGCGTGGCCAATAGAGCCGCTTCGGGAGTTGTCCAGCGGACGCGTACAGATGGTCTCAGATCGCAGCGGTAACTTGCTGCCTATTGGCGGTTTGAGCGAGGGAGCGTGAGGCTCACGTGGCTACCTGAGGCATCTCCCCATTCCGGAAACATGTAAACGGATACGCCCCAGCGCTGAGGCGAGGCCACCTTCCCAGTCATCCATGCCCGAAACAGAACATCGTCGCCCATGGTTGCCTTTGGGTCCAAGGCCAGTTCCGGGAAAGCCACGGCCACAACCTGCTCGATGTCCGCGGCCAGCACGTCGCCTTCGGCTTTTGTGAGCGCATTCGGCGCATTCGTCGAAATGGAGCAGGTGTGTTCATCCAGAAGGAGGTAGCTTGCCGAAACAGGATCTGTCCATCGCCGCTCCCGTGGCAACAGGTCAGTCCTGACCAGCCCCAGCCCTTCTGGTGGCGCACTGAGCTGACCGCGCGAAAATGGCACACAAATGTCTGTGAAAAGCTGGACAGTGCGTTCAGGGCGGCTGGGTTCGTGCTTCAGCATACGGCCAAGCATCAAACCTGCTGCGAGACCGGCTGCGCATACCGTGAGCAATATTCTGAGTTTCAATCGCTGGCCCTGCCAAAGACCCGGCCCCGCATTGGGGCCGGGCAGTTTCGATCAGCTGTGGATCGGGCCGTCGCCGCAGGCCAGTGCGGCTTCGCGCACGGCTTCGGAATAGGTCGGATGCGCGTGGCAGGTCAGTGCCACGTCCTCGGCGGAGGCGCCGAATTCCATCGCAACGCACAGCTCGTGGATCATGTCGCCGGCTGCCGGGCCGATGATGGCGGCCCCCAGGATGCGGTCGGTTTCGGCGTCGGTGATGATCTTGACGAAACCGCCCTCGGCCTGGCCCACGGCCTTGGCGCGGGCGTTGCCCATGAACATGAACTTGCCGACCTTGACCTTCTTGCCCTCGGCCTTCAGCGCGTCCTCGGTCTGGCCGACGGTGGCCACCTCGGGCGTGGTGTAGACGACGCCGGGGATGACGCTGTAGTTCACGTGACCGTGCTTGCCCGCGATGACCTCGGCCACCGCCATGCCCTCATCCTCGGCCTTGTGGGCGAGCATCGGGCCTTCGATCACGTCGCCGATGGCGTAGATGCCCTTGACGTTGGTGGACCAGCGGTCGTCGGTGGCGATCTGGCCGCGTTCGGTCATCTTGACGCCAAGCGCGTCCAGTCCCAGACCCTCGGAATAGGGCTTGCGGCCGGTGGCGACCAGCACCACGTCGGCGTCCAGCACCACCTCGTCGCCGCCCTTCTTGGGCTGGTACTTGACCTTGGCCTTGGTCTTGGAGGTTTCCACCGACTGCACGGCGGCGCCCATCACGAAGTTCAGGCCCTGCTTTTCCAGGATCCGCTTGAAGCTGCGCTGCACGTCCTTGTCCATGCCGGGGCAGACTGCGTCCATGTATTCGATCACGGTCACCTCGGAGCCGAGGCGGGCATAGACCGAGCCCAGCTCGAGCCCGATCACGCCGGCGCCGATCACGGCCAGCTTCTTCGGGATCTTCGGCAGTTCCAGCGCGCCGGTGGAGGAGACCACGATCTTCTCGTCGATCTCGACGCCGGGGATCGAAGCGGGCACCGAGCCGGAGGCGATCACGATGTTCTTGGCCTCATGCAGATCGTCGCCGACCTTGACCTTGCCGGCCTCGGGGATGGAGGCCCAGCCCTTGATCCAGTCGATCTTGTTCTTCTTCATCAGGAACTCGACACCGCCGGTGTTCTGGCCGATGACCTCGTCCTTGTAGGCCTTCATCTGGTCCCAGTCGACCGAAGGGCTTTTGCCCTTGAGGCCCATATGGGCGAAGTTGTGCTCTGCCTCGTGCAGCAGGTGGGTCGAGTGCAACAGCGCCTTGGAGGGGATGCAGCCCACGTTCAGGCAGGTGCCGCCGAGGGTTTCGCGGCCTTCCACGATGGCGGTTTTCAGGCCCAGCTGGGCGCAGCGGATGGCGCAGACATAGCCGCCGGGGCCAGCGCCGATTACGATCACGTCATAGGATGCCATGTGTCATGTGCTCCTTTAGGGTTGAGCGGGGAGGGGGCGCTGCCCCCGGCCCTTGCGGGCCTCCCCCGGAGTGTATGGGCAAAGGTGAAGGGTCAAGTGAGACAGGCGGCCAGCATGGCCGCGGTTGCGAGGTAGCCGACCAGCCAGATCAGGCTGCGCCAGGGCGTCCAGCCAAAGGCATAGGCGGGAATGTAGAGCACCCGCGCGCCGAGGTAGAGCCAGGCGCAGGCGGCGGTGAGGGGCGAGGATTTCTGCGCCAGCGTGACCACCACGCAGGCGATGGTGAACAGGATCAGCCCCTCGAAATGGTTGTTCATCGCCCGCCACAGCCGCGCGGTGCGGCGCGAGACCTGGTCCTGCAGATCGCCGCCCAGCCGGTCGCGGTCGCGGGGGCCGAGGGTCTGGCCCGGTTTCAGCTCGAGGTTGGCCGGGACCGCCATGAGGGCGATCTGGAAGACCTGCAGGAGCGCGGCGAGGGTGAGGGCGGTGAGTTCGGGGGTCATGTGCGGTGTGTCCGGGCTTTTACCCATAGGTAGAACGGGTAAATCCAGCCGAGGGCGGCATAGAGTGCAAACAGCTTGGTCGAAGGACGCTGCATTTGATGTTCGGATCCGCCGGCGAATCCGAACAGCGTTGCGCCGGTGCAGACGATCCAGACCCAGAACCAAAAGGTTATCGGGCGCTGAGCCTTCCATGCGATCACGCGGTGTTTAAGCGCGAACAGCCTTGGGTATTCCTTTTCAGGATCCGGTTCGGGTTGATAGCTCATCCAGCCCACGCAGTGCTTTGACGGTGCATCGGGCCGCTTATGGGCCCGATGCGGATTGGCGGTGTGTGCCTTACAGATCCATCAGCAGGCGGCGCGGATCTTCCAGCGCTTCCTTGACGCGGACCAGGAAGGTCACGGCGCCCTTGCCATCGACGATGCGGTGGTCGTAGCTCAGCGCCAGGTACATCATCGGGCGGATTTCCACCTTGCCGTTGATCGCCACCGGGCGGTCCTGGATCTTGTGCATGCCGAGGATACCCGACTGCGGCGGGTTCAGGATCGGCGAGGACATCAGCGAGCCGTAGACACCGCCGTTGGAGATGGTGAAGGTGCCGCCCTGCATTTCCGCCATCGACAGCTTGCCTTCCCGGGCGCGCTTGCCCTTCTCGGCGATCGCCTTTTCGATCTCGGCAAAGGACATCGAATCGGCGTCGCGGATGACCGGAACGACCAGGCCGGTCGGGGTGCCGGCGGCGACGCCCATGTGCACGAAGTTCTTGTAGACGATGTCGGTGCCGTCGATCTCGGCGTTGACCTCGGGCACTTCCTTCAGCGCGTGGCAGCAGGCCTTGGTGAAGAAGGACATGAAGCCGAGGCGCACGCCGTGCTTCTTCTCGAACTGGTCCTTGTACTGTTTGCGCAGCTCCATCACCTCGGTCATGTCCACCTCGTTGTAGGTGGTCAGCATGGCCGCGGTGTTCTGGCTGTCCTTCAGGCGCTTGGCGATGGTCTGGCGCAGGCGGGTCATCTTCACCCGCTCTTCGCGCGCGGCGTCATCGGCCGGAACCGGCGCGCGGACCTGGGCCGGGGCCGAGGCGGGCGCGGCGGCGGGCGCGGACTTGGCGGCGGCGATGGCAGCGGCGACGTCTTCCTTCATGATGCGGCCGTCGCGACCGGTGCCGGTGACCTGGGCGGCGCTGAGGCCGGCTTCGGCCATGGCCTTCTCGGCGGAGGGCGCATTGGCCACGTCCTTGCCCGCGGCGGCGTCAGCCGCGGCCGGGGTCTGGCCTTCGGCGGGGGCGGCCGGAGCGGCACCCGCGGCACCGCCTGCGATCACGCCCAGCTGCGAAGCGGCCTGCACGGTGGCGCCTTCCTCGGCCATGATCTCGGTCAGCACGCCGGCGGTCGGCGCGGGAACCTCTACGGAGACCTTGTCGGTTTCCAGCTCACAGAGCATCTCGTCCTGGGCGACGGTGTCGCCGACCTTCTTGAACCACGACGAAACGGTGGCTTCGGTGACCGACTCGCCGAGCGCGGGAACCATGACCGGCACCGGTGCGCCGCCGTCGCCAGCGGGTGCGGCGGCCGGGGCCGCGCTCTTGGTGCTGGCGTCGGAGCTGCCGCCGGCGGGGGCGGGCGCCGCGGCGCCGTTGGCTTCGGTCAGGGTCGCCAGCAGCGCATCGACGCCGACGGTTTCCCCTTCGGCAGCAACGATTTCGCCGAGGGTGCCGGAGGCGGGCGAGGGCACTTCGACCGTCACCTTGTCGGTTTCCAGCTCGCAGAGCATTTCATCGGCGCTGACGCTGTCGCCGGGTTTCTTGAACCAGGTGGCCACGGTGGCCTCGGTCACGGATTCACCCAGGGTGGGTACGCGGACTTCGGTGGTCATGTCTCTGTCTTCCTCAGATGCTCAGCGCTTCGTTCACGAGGGCTGCTTGTTGGGCTTTGTGTTCGCTGGCCAGGCCGGTTGCGGGCGAGGCCGAGGTGGCGCGGCCGACATAGACGGGCCGCGTGTGCTTGGCGCCGATGCGGGTCAGCACCCATTCGATGTTGGGCTCGATGAAGGTCCAGGCGCCCTGGTTCTTGGGCTCTTCCTGGCACCAGATCATTTCCGCCTGCTTGAAGCGTTCCAGCTCCTTCACCATGGAGATCGCCGGGAAGGGATAGAACTGCTCGATCCGCATCAGGTAGATGTCGTCGATGCCGCGGGCATCGCGCTCTTCCAGCAGGTCGTAGTAGACCTTGCCCGAGCACATCACCACGCGCTTGATCTTGTCGTCCGCCACCAGCTGGGTGTCGGAGTTGCCCTTTTGCGCGTCGTCCCACAGCACCCGGTGGAAGCTGGAGCCGGTGGTGAAATCCTCGGCGTTGGAGACCGCCAGCTTGTGGCGCAGCAGGGATTTCGGGGTCACCAGGATCAGCGGCTTGCGGAAGGTGCGGTGCAGCTGACGGCGCAGGATGTGGAAGTAGTTCGCGGGCGTGGTGCAGTTGGCGACGATCCAGTTGTCCTGGCCGCACATCTGCAGGAAGCGCTCGAGGCGGGCCGAGGAGTGCTCGGGGCCCTGGCCCTCGAAACCATGCGGCAGCAGGCAAACGAGGCCGGACATCCGCAGCCACTTCGATTCACCCGACGAGATGAACTGGTCGAACATGATCTGCGCGCCGTTGGCAAAGTCACCGAACTGGGCTTCCCACAGGGTCAGCGCGTTCGGCTCGGCCAGCGAGTAGCCGTACTCGAAGCCCAGAACCGCGTATTCGGACAGCGCCGAGTCGATCACCTCGAACTGCGACTGGCCTGCGCGGATGTTGTTGAGCGGGTAGAAGCGTTCCTCGGTTTCCTGGTTCACGATGCCGGAATGGCGCTGCGAGAAGGTGCCGCGGGTGGCGTCCTGACCGGAGAGGCGTACCGGGTAGCCTTCGAGCAGCAGCGAGCCGAAGGCCAGGGCTTCGCCGGTGGCCCAGTCAAAGCCCTCGCCGGTTTCGAACATCTTGGCGCGGGCGTTCAGGAAACGACCGACGGTCTTGTGCATCGGGAAGCCTTCCGGCACGCCGCTGAGCGCCTTGCCGATTTCGGCCATCGTGTCCGGCTCGATCGCGGTGCGGCCGCGCTGATAGTCGGCGTCCTGCTTGTCGAGGTGCGACCAGCGGCCGTCCAGCCAGTCGGCCTTGTTGGGCTTGTAATCCTTGCCGGCTTCGAATTCCTCGTTCAGGTGCGCCTGGAAGGCGGCCTTCATGTCCTCGATCTCGCCCTCGGGGATCAGCCCGTCGCGCACCAGCCGGTCGGTATAGAGGCTGAGCGTCGTCTTGTGGCCCTTGATCTTCTTGTACATCAAGGGGTTGGTGAACATCGGCTCGTCGCCTTCGTTGTGACCGAAGCGGCGGTAGCAGAAGATGTCCAGCACCACGTCCTTGTGGAACTTCTGGCGGAACTCGGTGGCCACCTTGGCGGCATGCACCACCGCTTCCGGGTCGTCGCCGTTGACGTGGAAGATCGGGGCCTCGACCACCAGCGCGTTGTCGGTCGGGTAGGGAGAGGAGCGCGAGAAATGCGGCGCGGTGGTGAAGCCGATCTGGTTGTTCACCACGATGTGGATGGTGCCGCCGGTCTTGTGGCCACGCAGACCCGAGAGCGCAAAGCATTCCGCCACCACGCCCTGGCCTGCAAAGGCGGCGTCACCGTGCAGCAGGATCGGCAGCACCTGGGTGCGGTCGACGTCGTTCAGCTGGTCCTGCTTGGCGCGGACCTTGCCCAGCACCACCGGGTTCACCGCCTCGAGGTGCGAGGGGTTGGCGGTGAGGCTGAGGTGCACCTTGTTGCCGTCGAATTCGCGGTCCGAGGAGGCGCCGAGGTGGTATTTCACGTCGCCGGAGCCGTCCACGTCATCGGGCTTGAAGCTGCCGCCCTGGAATTCGTTGAAGATCGCCCGGTAGGGCTTCTGCATCACGTTGGCGAGGATGTTGAGGCGGCCGCGGTGCGGCATGCCGATCACGATGTCCTTCACACCCAGCGCGCCGCCGCGCTTGATGATCTGCTCCATCGCCGGGATCAGGCTTTCGCCGCCGTCGAGGCCAAAACGCTTGGTGCCGGTGTATTTGACGTGCAGGAACTTCTCGAAGCCCTCGGCCTCGACCATCTTGTTCAGGATCGCCTTGCGGCCCTCGCGGGTGAAGCGGATCTCCTTGTCATAGCCCTCGATCCGTTCCTTCAGCCAGGCGGATTGCTCGGGGTCGGAGATGTGCATGTACTGCAGGGCAAAGGTGCCGCAGTAGGTGCGCTTCACGATGTCGACGATCTGGCGCATGGTGGCGACCTGAAGCCCCAGCACGTTGTCGATGAAGATCGGCCGGTCCATGTCGGCATCGGTGAAGCCGTAGGTCTTGGGGTCCAGTTCCGGGTGGCTGGCGGCGGTCCGCATGCCCAGCGGGTCGAGGTCTGCGGCCAGGTGGCCGCGGATGCGATAGGCGCGGATCAGCATCAGGGCGCGGATCGAATCCAGCACCGCGCGCTGCACCTGGTCATCGGTCAGCTCGACGCCTTTCTTGGCGGCCTGTTCCTTGATCTTCTTGCCTGCGCCCTGCGCCTCTTCCGGGGCCGGCCATTCGCCGGTCAGCGCGCCGGTCAGATCGTCCTGCGGGGCGGGCGGCCAGTCACCACGCGCCCAGGACGGGCCGTTGGCTTCTGCCTTAACGTCGAGTTCGGCATCGCCCATCTGGCGGAAGAACTCGGCCCAGGCGGCGTCTACCGCGCCCGGATCATTGGCGTATTGAGCGTAAAGCTGCTCCAGATACTCCGCATTGTGCCCCTGCATGAAGGAGGAGGCGTGGAAGAGGTCGTTGGGGCTTTGGTCGGTCATTTGGGTGCCTCTTGCGCGTTGGGACCGTAAATCAGTAAGGCCGGGACCAGGGCAGGGTGGCCTGCACAGGTTTCTAAATGGTGACGTGCGGTGTGGATCGCACAGCAGATGCGGCCGCGAAGGCCGCATCGACAGCGGTATCCCATGTCCGGCAGGCGCGCCGCCGGATCGCGGCCAGCGACAGCAAGGCCTGATGCATCAGCAGCGCCCGCCACGAGGACGGGCGCCGGATGCAGCCGTGATGTGCTGCCGAAGGCATTTTACTTGCCGATCGCCTTCAGAACGGCCTCGCCGAGACCGGCCGGGCTGTCAGCGACAACGATGCCTGCGGATTTCATCGCTTCGATCTTGTCCTCGGCGCCGCCTTTGCCGCCGGCAACGATCGCGCCTGCGTGGCCCATGCGGCGGCCCGGAGGGGCGGTGCGCCCGGCGATGAAGCCGGCGGTCGGCTTCCAGCGGCCCTTCTTCTTCTGCTCGGCGAGGAATTCCGCGGCTTCCTCTTCGGCGGAACCGCCGATTTCACCGATCATGATGATGGATTCGGTTTCCGGATCGTCCAGGAACATGTCCAGCACGTCGATGTGCTCGGTGCCCTTGATCGGGTCGCCGCCGATGCCCACGGCGGTGGACTGGCCCAGGCCGATGTCGGCGGTCTGTTTCACCGCTTCATAGGTCAGGGTGCCGGAGCGGGACACAACGCCGACCGAGCCACGCTTGTGGATGTGGCCGGGCATGATGCCGATCTTGCAGGCGTCGGGGGTGATGACGCCGGGGCAGTTCGGGCCGATCAGGCGGGACTTGGAGCCTTCCAGCGCGCGCTTCACCTTCATCATGTCCAGAACCGGGATGCCTTCGGTGATGCAGACGATCAGCTCCATCTCGGCGTCGATCGCCTCGAGGATGGAATCGGCGGCAAACGGCGGCGGCACGTAGATCACGGAGGCATTGGCCTCGGTCACGTGCTTGGCTTCATGCACCGAGTTGAAGACCGGCAGGTTCAGGTGGGTCTGGCCACCTTTGCCGGGGGTGACGCCGCCGACCATCTTGGTGCCATAGGCGATGGCCTGTTCGGAGTGGAAGGTGCCCTGCGAGCCGGTGAAGCCCTGACAGATGACCTTGGTGTTTTCGTCGATGAGGACTGCCATTTGGCGTTCTCCTGTTTTAGGCAGGCGCAGCCTGCCAGAATTCTACGGAAAGACGGGCCGCAGCCCGTCCCACGGAAAATCGGGATTAGCCTTTGACCGCTTTGACGATCTTCTCGGCACCGTCGGACAGGTTGTCGGCGGCGATCACGTCCAGACCGGAGTTGTTGATGATCTCCTTGCCCTGCTCGACGTTGGTGCCCTCGAGACGGACAACCAGCGGCACCTTCAGGCCGACTTCCTTGACCGCGGCGACCACGCCCTCGGCGATCACGTCGCAGCGCATGATGCCGCCGAAGATGTTGACCAGGATGCCTTTGACGTTCGGGTCAGAGGTGATGATCTTGAACGCTTCGGTCACTTTCTCCTTGGTGGCGCCGCCACCAACGTCGAGGAAGTTCGCGGGCTCGGCACCGTAGAGCTTGATGATGTCCATGGTGGCCATCGCCAGGCCCGCACCGTTCACCATGCAGCCGATCTCACCGTCCAGCGCGATGTAGTTCAGGTCGTACTTGGAGGCTTCCAGCTCTTTCGGGTCTTCCTCGGTGGTGTCGCGCAGCTCGGCGATGTCGGCGTGGCGGTAGACCGCGTTGCCGTCGAAGCCGATCTTGGCGTCCAGAACCTTGAGGTTGTCGTCATCGCCGACGATCAGCGGGTTGATCTCCAGCATCTCCATGTCCTTCTCGACGAAGGCCTTGTAAAGCTGACCCATCAGCTTGACGCACTGCTTGATCTGCGCGCCCTGCAGGCCCAGCGAAAACGCGATGCGGCGGCCGTGGTAGGGCTGGTAGCCGGTGGCCGGGTCAACGGAGAAGGACAGGATCTTCTCGGGGGTGGCTTCGGCCACTTCCTCGATGTCCATGCCGCCCTCGGTCGAGCAGACGAAGGAGATGCGCGAGGTCTGGCGGTCGACCAGCAGCGCCAGGTACAGTTCGGTTTTGATACCGGAACCGGCCTCGATGTAGATACGGTTCACCTGCTTGCCTGCGGGGCCGGTCTGATGGGTGACCAGGGTGCGGCCCAGCATCTTCTTGGCTTCCTCGGCGGCTTCTTCCACCGACTTGGTCAGGCGCACGCCGCCTTTTTCGCCGGCATCTGCCTCCTTGAAGGAGCCCTTGCCGCGGCCGCCCGCATGGATCTGGGCTTTGACGACCCAGAGCGGGCCGTCCAGTTCACCGGCTGCGGTCTTGGCCTCTTCGGCTTTCAGCACCACGCGCCCGTCGGACACTGGCGCGCCATAGCTGCGAAGAAGGGCTTTGGCCTGATATTCGTGGATGTTCATGTGAAACGGTCCCGTCTGGCTGCAATTATCTGTCGATTTATAGGCTGTCTTAGGGCCAAGTGTTAAAGGCTTTTTTGACCGGGCGCGGGGAAATGCCGAAGATTTTTCACTTTTGTGATCACAGTTTTTGCGCGTGTGATCACAAATAGGCCTGCCGCGGGCTGCGCAGCTTGCGGAACGAATCTTGAAGATCGGTCAGCGGCGGGCGATCTGCGGTGCTGGGTGTGAAATACCGTGCGACGGGCATCAGTGGGGACGCGGGCGCCGTGCCTTGGGGGGGCAAAGTCCGCCGGTCGGGCGAAGCGGAGTAGCAACGGCAGCTGGGGTACAGGCCCTGAATTGCGAAAGGCCCGGATGACCGGGCCTTTGCGATGGTCTCAGAAAAAGGGTGGGCGCGATTACGCCAGCGAGTTGTCGATGCCCTTGCAGGCGTCGACCAGACCCTTCACCGCGTTGACCGAGTTGTCGAACATGGACTGCTCTTCTTCGGTCAGCTGGATGTTCACGATCTTCTCGATGCCGCCGGCGCCGATCACGGTGGGCACGCCCACATACATGTCCTTCACGCCCAGCTCGCCGTTGCAATAGGCCGCGCAGGGCAGCACGCGCTTCTGATCCTTGAGGAACGCTTCGGCCATCTCGATCGCTGCGGTTGCCGGAGCGTAGAAGGCGGAACCGGTTTTCAGCAGGCCGACGATCTCGGCGCCGCCATCACGGGTGCGCTGAACGATGGCGTCCAGTTTCTCCTGGCTGGTCCAGCCCATCTTGACCAGGTCGGGCAGCGGGATGCCGGCCACGGTGGAGTAGCGCACGGACGGCACCATGGTGTCGCCATGGCCGCCCAGAACGAAGGCGGTGACGTCTTTCATGGAGACGTTGAACTCTTCGGCCAGGAAGTGGCGGAAGCGGGCGCTGTCCAGCACCCCGGCCATACCGCAGACCTTGTTCGTGGGCAGGCCCGAGAACTGCTGCAGAGCCCAGACCATCGCGTCCAGCGGGTTGGTGATGCAGATCACGAAGGCGTTGGGCGCGTGGTCGCGGATGCCTTCGCCAACGGATTTCATCACCTTCAGGTTGATGCCCAGCAGGTCATCGCGGCTCATGCCCGGCTTGCGCGGCACGCCTGCGGTGACGATGCAGACATCGGCGCCTGCGATGTCCTCGTAGGACTGGGTGCCCTTGAGGGAGGCGTCGAAGCCTTCCGAGGGACCGGATTCTGCGATGTCCAGCGCCTTGCCTTCGGGGATACCTTCGGCGATGTCGAAGAGAACGACGTCACCAAGTTCCTTGAGAGCTGCGAGATGCGCGAGGGTGCCGCCGATCTGACCTGCGCCGATAAGGGCGATTTTGGGTCGTGCCATTGGGAAAAGTCTCCGGTCCGGTTGAAATTTCCTGATGCCTACGTCCAATCGCCCCTTGGTGCAAGTCTTCTGCGCTGCGGCATTGTGTTTGGCATACTTGTGTATGCCGAAATTTTGCGGCTAAGGCTGTTGGGACAAAAGGATTTCAAAGAGGGCAGCCCGGTGATGGATGTCACGATATTCGCCTTTGCGGTTCCGGCGGTTCTGTTTGCAGGCGTGTCCAAAAGTGGCTTCGGGTCGGGCGCGGCCTTTGCGTCCTCGGCGATTCTGGCGCTGGTGCTGGAGCCGGGCATGGCGCTGGCGCTGATGCTGCCCCTGCTGATGCTGATCGACCTGGTGTCGCTGAAACCCTATTGGGGGCGCTGGAACCTGCGCGCATCGCTGCTGTTGATCGCGGGCGGTCTGCCCGGTGTGGCGCTGGGGGCGTGGCTGTACAGCGCAGTGGACGCGGATGTGATGCGGGTGCTGATTGGTGCGGTATCGGTCGGCTTCGTGCTGTGGCAGCTGCGCGCCAAGCTGGGCTGGCCAGTGGTCACCGCGCGCCCGCTGGGCCGGGCCGCAGGGGCGCTGGCGGGGCTGATTGTTGGCTTCACCAGCTTTGTCAGCCATGCCGGAGGGCCGCCGGCGGCGGTCTACCTGCTCAGCCTTGGGTTGCGGAAAACAGAGTTTCAGGCCAGCACGGTGCTGACCTTCTGGGCGATCAACCTGGCCAAGGCCGTGCCCTATGCGGGGCTGGGGCTGTTCACACGTGAAACATTGCTGCTGGATCTGATGCTGGTGCCCTTTGCCCTGGGGGGCGCTGCGCTGGGGGTATGGCTGCATCACCGGATCCCCGAGCGCTGGTTCTTCGGGCTGACCTACGTGTTGCTGACCATCACCGGGATCAAGCTGATCTGGGACGGGTTTGTCTGACACCGGCGACAGCCTCGGTCCGCTGCAGCATCCCTGACCTCAGCACAGTGACGCGGGGAGGACCACCGCCGCGGGGCGGTGACGCGGGCACTCGGATCAGGCGTCGTCGCCGGATTGCGGCAGCGCCTCGGCGAGGGTTTCGTAGGCTTGGCCCGAGGCCACTAGGCAGGTCATCCCGTTCGGCGTGGTCACGGTGATGGTCCAGCTGCCGGTCTCGCCCGAGGCGAAGGTCTCCATTACCGCGCCCTGCTGGCCCATGCCGATGCTCTGGCGACTTTCGCCGTATTTCTCGGCCAGGCGTTTCACGACCATGTCGCGGGGGGCGCAGTTGCGCCCCTGAGCCATCGCCGGGGCGGCCGCCAGGGTCACCACCGCGCAGGCGGCCGTCAGTGCAGGAAATGTCGGTTTCATACTGTTTTACCCTTTCCGGAACGGCCGGACAGGGCGGGGCGGCGAAACGCTGCCCCCGGCGTCCCTGGGTGGGCCGGTGAGTGACGAAGTTGCAGGTGCAGGCCCCATGCCTGCTGGCGTCGGGCGCGGCCGGAGATGGCGGCCTGGGTCCGGTGCCGTGGTACCTTACACTGTGCCGGGCAGGTGCTGACAAGTGGTTAATGGCGCGTACCCGGCAATTTCACATTTGTTTTCAGAATATTGGGCGTCATCCACTTGGCGCGTTTCTGCGCTGCGGCAAAATTCCCCTTGAAAGGTTGCAACCGAATCTGTAGCCGTTTGCGCAATAAAATAACTTCTGGAGGCTCGTGATGGATCCGCGCACCCGCCCATATCGTTCGGTTTTGTATATCCCCGGTTCCAAGCCGCGGGCCTTGGATAAGGCGCGGCAGCTGCCGGTGGATGCGGTGATCTTTGATCTCGAGGACGCGGTCTCGCCCGAGGAAAAAGAGAATGCGCGCGCGACCCTGGCCGAGGCGCTGGCGGCGGGCGGCTACGGTGCGCGTATGAAGATCGTGCGGATCAACGGGTTGGACACAGACTGGGGTCGCGCCGATGCCGCGGCGGCGGCGCAGATGGACTGCGACGCGGTGTTGCTGCCCAAGGTGGACAGCCCGGCAGATCTGGACGCGCTGGCGGAGATCACCGGGGATATGCCGCTGTGGGCGATGATGGAAACGCCGCGCGGCATGCTGAACGCACCGGCGATCGCAGCGCACCCCAGGCTTCAGGGCATGGTGATGGGCACCAATGACCTGGTCAAGGAGCTGCAATGCCGCTATCGCGCCGACCGGCTGCCGATGATGGCGGGGCTGGGCCTGTGCCTGCTGGCGGCCAAGGCCGAGGGCGTGGTGATCGTCGACGGTGTCTACAACGCCTTCAAGGACGCCGAGGGGCTGGCCGCGGAATGCGAGCAGGGCCGTGACATGGGCTTTGACGGCAAGACGCTGATCCACCCGGCGCAGGTGGAGATCGCGAATGCCGCCTTCGCGCCGTCGGAGGCGGAGATTGATCTCGCGCAGCGCCAGATCGCGGCGTTCGAGGCGGCGGAAGCCGAGGGGCAGGGCGTTGCCGTGGTGGACGGCAAGATCGTCGAGAACCTGCATGTGGCGACGGCACGCGAAATACTTGCAAAAGCGGATGCAATCGCCGCGCTTTCCGAATAGGTGTTAATCGAATTAACATCTGAGGGAGGCCGGCATGGCGTTACTGATTCTGGGACTTTTGCTGTGGTGGGGCGCGCATCTGTTCAAGCGGCTGGCCCCGGACATGCGCGCTGCGCTGGGCAGCAAGGGGCGGCCGCTTGTGGCGCTGGTGCTGCTGCTGTCGGTGGTGCTGATGGTGATCGGCTACCGCAGTGCCGAGTATTACGACATCGCGGCGGTGCCGCCGGTGCTGCGCCATATCAACAACCTTTTGGTGCTGATCGCCATCTTCCTGATGAGCCCGGCACCGAAGAAAGGCGCGCTGCTGCATGGCATGCGCCATCCGATGCTGGCAGGGATCAAGCTGTGGGCACTGGCGCATCTTTTGGTGAACTGGGATCTGGCGTCCTTCGTGCTGTTCGGCGGTCTGCTGGCCTGGGCGGTGGCAGAGGTGATCGTCATCAACCGCTCGGAGCCCGAGTGGCAGCCCGGCCCCAAGGGCAGCCTGGCCAAGGATGCCATGTTCCTTGGCGGCTCGATTGTGCTGCTGGGGGTGATCGGCTACGTCCACGGGATGGTCGGGCCATCGCCCTTTGGAGGATAACACCATGAAACTGTACCGATTTCTGTCTGAAGACGACACGTCTGCCTTTTGCCACAAGGTGACCGACGCGCTGAACAAGGGTTGGGAGCTGCACGGCAGCCCGACCCAGGCCTTTGATCCCGTGAAGGGCGTCATGCGCTGCGGTCAGGCGGTGGTGAAGGTCGTCGACGGCACCTACACCCCTGAGACCAAACTGGGAGAACACTGATGGCCAAGACCAACCCGGGCCGCTTTTTCGAGGATTATACCGTTGGCGAGGTGATCGCCCACGCGGTGCCGCGCACGGTATCGGGCGGCGAGCGGGCGCTGTATCACGCGCTCTACCCGGCGCGTCATGCGATCTATTCCTCGGATGAGTTCGCGCGCGCGGCTGGTCTGCCTTCGGCGCCGCTGGATGATCTGGCGGCCTTCCACCTGGTGTTCGGCAAGACGGTGCCGGACATCAGCCTGAACGCGCTGGCGAACCTCGGCTATGCCGAGGGGCGCTGGCTGCTGCCGGTCTATCCCGGCGACACGCTGCGCGCCGAATCCGAGGTGATCGGGCTGAAGCAGAACTCCAGCGGCAAGTCGGGCGTGGTCTATGTGCGCACCCGCGGGCTGAACCAGCGCGACGAGTGTGTGCTGGAATACGTGCGCTGGGTGATGGTGCGCAAACGCGACCCCGAAGCGCCGGCGCCCGAGACGGTGATCCCCGAGCTGACCAAGGCGATCCCGGCCGACCAGCTGGCGGTTCCGGCGGAGCTGGATTTCAGCAATTATGATTTCACCCTGGCGGGCGAGCCGCACCGCTGGGGCGACTATGAGGTGGGCGAGACCATTGACCATGTCGATGGTGTCACCATCGAGGAGGCTGAGCATATGCTGGCCACCCGCCTGTGGCAGAACACTGCCAAGGTGCATTTCGACACTACCGCGCGCCCCGACGGGACCCGGCTGATTTATGGCGGGCATGTGATCTCGATGGCGCGGGCGCTGAGCTTTAACGGGCTGGCCAATGCGCAGATGATCGTCGGGCTGAACGGCGGCGCCCATGCCAACCCGTGCCTTGCGGGGATGACGGTGCGGGCCTGGTCCGAAGTTCTGGACAAGGCCGAGACGGCCGCGCCGGGTGTCGGCGCGATCCGGCTGCGGCTGGTGGCGACCGCGGGCGGCGCACCGTTTGAGCTGAAGGGCGACGATGGCAAATACCTGCCCGGCGTGCTGCTGGACCTGGACTACTGGGCCTTGATGCCGAAGTGACACGCGGGGCGTTGCCCCTTCCTTGCCGCGCTTGGGTTGCCTGAGCGGCGAGGGGACAGGTGAAAAGGCGTGACCCGGCGGCACGGTGACGGTTAGGCTGGGGCATGCGGATCGTGCTGCTAGTCGTATTGCTGCTGGGGCTTCAGGGGCCGTCACGGGCCCTTGCCTGTGACCTTGCGTTGGTGCTGGCGGTGGATGTCTCCGGCTCGGTCGACGCCGAGGAATACCGGATCCAGATGGACGGATTGGCGGCGGGCCTGCGCGATGGCGTGGTCTCGGAAGCCTTGGTGCGGGCGCGTGCGCAGGTTTCGCTGGTGCAATGGTCCGGGCGGTCGCGGCAGGAAGTGTCCCTGGGCTGGGCGCAGCTGCGCAGCTTTGCGGATGTCGAAACCCTGGCGCAGCGGATCGAGACCGCGCCGCGGCCCTGGCGCAATTATTCCACAGCGGTGGGGGAGGCGCTGTTCCTGGCGCTGGAGCAATTCGCGGCGGTGCCGGACTGTCGCCGCCGGGTGATCGACATTTCCGGTGACGGCTTCTCCAACGAGGGCGTGGAGCCGCGCGCGGCGCATGGGCCGCTGGCGGCGGCGGGCGTCACCGTGAATGCCATCGCCATCGAGCAGAGCGAGCCTGGGCTGACCGCCTACTTCTTCGAGAACGTGATCCGGGGCGAGGGGGCATTTGTGGTCACAGCCGCCAGCTTTGCCGATTACCCGGCCCGGATCCGAAAGAAGCTGGTGCGAGAGGTGGCCCAGCAGACCGCGGCGCTGACGTCGGCTGATCCGACCGCTGCCTGCCTTTGCAGTGATTTGCAATCCGGCCGCTGATTCTGCAAAAAATATCCAAACAGGCGTTTTGTGATCACTAAATATTTTGTGTGATCACAACGCGTGGTCTTTTCGCGTCACCGGCGCGATTTCCGGCGTGTTTTAATCCTTCCTTCGGGTGACATGCCGTGAAAATCGGCTAAAACGTCGTCAGCCAACCGGAAAGGAGCCAACATGGCCGATGTCAATCGGGGCAACCGCCCGCTTTCGCCATTCATGATCGGGCCATATTACCGGCCGCAGATGACCTCCATCTCTTCGATCATGGTTCGTATTACAGCCATCGCGGCACTGATCCTG
Source organism: Nocardioides marinus (assembly GCA_019801415.1). Classification (GTDB taxonomy): domain Bacteria; phylum Pseudomonadota; class Alphaproteobacteria; order Rhodobacterales; family Rhodobacteraceae; genus Leisingera. The sequence continues at coordinate 56,585 of JAHVJD010000010.1, read as the reverse complement.
GCCGTGCTGGTGGTTTGGTGGCTGCTGGCCGCCGCAACATCCGACTCCGCTTTTGCCTTCATCGACGGGCTCTTGCGCAGCTGGCTGGGTGACCTGCTGATGCTCGGAGGGGCCTGGGCGCTGTGGTACCACATGCTGGGCCGCCTGCGTCACGTGATCTGGGACTTCGGCTACTGCCTGGAAGTTGCGATTTCCGAAAAGATGGGCATGGGCATGTTCATCGGCGCCACCGTGCTGGCGGTTCTGACCATTCTGGTCGTGTAAGGGGGGCTTCACATGCAATTTCTGACGGACCGCAAACGCGCTCAGGGCCTGGGCGCCGGGGGCACTGGCACCCATCACCACTGGCAGATGATTGTCAGCTCCATTCTGCTGGTGCCGCTGGTACCGCTATTCATCTTCATTTTCGGCAGCGCGCTGGGCGGCAGCCATGAAGAGGTGCTGGCCTATTTCAGCCGTCCGATTCCGGCGATCATCCTGGGCCTGAGCCTGGTGGTGATCCTGTTGCACCTGCTGCGCGAGGCGCAGGAAGCGATTGAAGATTACGTGCATGGCGTGGCGCAGAAACTGGCCCTGGTGGCCGTTGCGGCGTTTACCTACACGCTGATCGCGGCGGGCCTATTCGCCCTCGTCAAACTCGCCCTCTGATATATGCGCGGCAAGGAACAGAAACGATGACAGCAGCATATGAATATGAAACCCACGAATATGATGTCGTGGTGGTTGGCGCCGGTGGCGCGGGTCTGCGGGCGACGCTGGGCATGGCCGAGCAAGGTCTGCGCACCGCCTGCGTAACCAAGGTTTTCCCGACCCGCTCGCACACTGTGGCCGCACAGGGCGGCATCGCCGCGTCGCTGGCCAACATGGGCCCGGACCACTGGCAGTGGCACATGTATGACACCGTCAAGGGCTCTGACTGGCTGGGCGACACCGATGCGATGGAGTACCTCGCCCGCGAGGCCCCCAAGGCGGTCTACGAGCTGGAACATTACGGCGTGCCGTTCTCGCGCACCGAGGAAGGCAAGATCTACCAGCGCCCCTTCGGCGGTCACACCACCGAGTTCGGTGAAGGTCCTGCGGTGCAGCGTACCTGCGCCGCCGCCGACCGCACCGGCCACGCGATCCTGCACACGCTCTACGGCCAGTCGCTGAAGAACAACGCCGAGTTCTACATCGAGTATTTCGCCATCGACCTGATCATGTCCGAAGACGGGCAGTGCCAGGGCGTGGTGTGCTGGAAGCTCGACGATGGCACCATGCATGTCTTCAACGCCAAGATGGTGGTGCTGGCGACCGGCGGTTACGGCCGCGCCTATTTCTCCGCCACCTCGGCGCACACCTGCACCGGCGACGGCGGCGGCATGGTGGCGCGCGCTGGCCTCGCGCTGCAGGACATGGAGTTCGTGCAGTTCCACCCCACCGGCATCTACGGCTCTGGCTGTCTGATCACCGAGGGCGCGCGCGGCGAGGGCGGCTACCTCACCAACTCCGAGGGTGAGCGCTTCATGGAGCGCTACGCGCCCCAGTACAAGGACCTCGCACCGCGCGACTACGTCTCCCGCTCGATGACCATGGAAATCCGCGAAGGTCGCGGCGTGGGCGAGCATGGCGACCACATCCACCTGAACCTCAACCACCTGCCGGCCGAGGCGCTGGCGGAGCGGCTGCCGGGGATTTCGGAGTCGGCGAAGATCTTCGCGGGCGTTGACGTCACCAAGGAGCCGATCCCGGTTCTGCCGACCGTACACTACAACATGGGCGGTATCCCGACCAACTACTGGGGCGAGGTGCTGAACCCGACCGAGGAGGATCCGACCGCGGTCGTGCCCGGCCTGATGGCCGTGGGCGAGGCGGGCTGTGCTTCGGTGCATGGTGCCAACCGTCTGGGCTCCAACTCGCTCATCGACCTGGTGGTCTTTGGCCGCGCCTCCGCCATTCGCGCGGGCAAGGTTGTCGACCCGGAGGCGCCGAACCCGGTGCTGAACAAGGCGTCCGTCGACAAGGCGTTCGACCGGTTCGATGCGCTGCGTCACGCCAAGGGCGGCATTCCGACCGCCGATCTGCGGCTGGAAATGCAGCGCACCATGCAGGCCGACGCGGCGGTGTTCCGCACCGACAAGACCCTGAAGGAAGGCGTCGAGAAGATGACCGCAATCGCGGCCAAGCTGGACGACCTGCACGTAACCGACCGCTCGCTGGTCTGGAACTCCGACCTGATGGAGACGCTGGAACTCACCAACCTGATGCCCAACGCGCTGGCCACCATCGTGGGCGCGGAAGCCCGCAAAGAGAGCCGCGGCGCCCATGCGCATGAGGACTACGCCGAGCGTGATGACGAGAACTGGCGCGTCCACACCGTGTCCCGTGTCGAGGGCAACAAGGTCGAGCTGAGCTACCGTCCGGTGATCACCGATCCGCTGACCTCCGAAGACGAAGGCGGCATCAGCCTCAAGAAAATCGCGCCCAAGGCGCGGACGTTCTAAGGAGACAGACCATGGTTCAATTCAGCCTCCCCAAGAACTCCAAGGTGGTGACCGGCAAGACCTGGCCCAAGCCGGAAGGCGCCACCAACGTGCGCAAGTTCAAGATCTACCGCTGGAATCCGGATGACGGGAAAAACCCGCAGGTGGATACCTACTTCCTCGACATGGACAAATGCGGTCCGATGGTCCTGGACGCGCTGATCAAGATCAAGAACGAGATCGATCCGACGCTGACCTTCCGCCGTTCCTGCCGCGAGGGGATCTGCGGGTCCTGCGCGATGAACATCGACGGCATCAACACGCTGGCCTGTATCTACGGGTTGGACGAGGTGAAGGGCGATGTGCGTATCTACCCGCTGCCGCATATGCCGGTGGTCAAGGACCTGATCCCGGATCTGACGCATTTCTACGCCCAGCATGCCTCGATCATGCCGTGGCTGGAAACCAAGACCAACCGTCCCGCCAAGGAATGGAAGCAGTCGATTGAGGACCGCAAGAAACTGGACGGCCTGTATGAATGCGTGATGTGCGCGTCCTGCTCGACGTCCTGCCCGTCCTACTGGTGGAACGGCGATCGCTACCTCGGCCCGGCCGCGCTGCTGCATGCCTACCGCTGGATCATCGACAGCCGGGACGAGGCCACCGGCGAACGTCTGGATCAGCTGGAAGATCCCTTCAAGCTGTATCGTTGCCATACCATCATGAACTGCGCGAAGACCTGCCCCAAAGGCCTGAACCCGGCCAAGGCGATCTCGCACATCAAGAAGATGATGGTCGAGCGCACGGTCTGATCCGTCGGGCAGGGGATCCGCGGCGTTCCGCCTGCCTGCCAATCTGAAAATTGCGCTGCCCCCGGTTTCCTGCGAGACCGGGGGCATGTTCTTTGCAACAGAGTGTGGAGCGCGGCGATGAAACCGATGATCCCGGCGGTGGCTGTGACGATGGTTCTGGGTGGTTGCATGATGGCGACGGACGGCGACCGGTTGGGGGCGCAGCTAGCGGCCTCGGATGCGCGGCTTGCCGGGTGCGCGAGTGCGGCCGGGATAACCGGCCCCTATCGGGTCTGGACCGAGGTGCTGGGCCATGGGCCGGGAGCAACCGTGGTGCGCGAGGTTCGTCCGAGCGACACGGTGACGGCGGCGCAGGCGGCGCAAATGACCCGCTGCCTGAATGCGTGACCGTCGCGGGGTGATTGCCGCTGTGGCTGCCAGGCTGAACCGCGCCACGACAGACACAATAGATGGTTGAGACGCGCGCGGGCGGGCGCTAGGCTGGCCCCATGGAACCTGTTGTTTCTGCCATGCTTCTGGCCGGATTTGCCGGTCTTGCGATGCCGCTCGGCGGGTTTCTCGCCGCGCGGGAGCATATCCACAATCCGATGCTGCGGGACGAGGTGCTGCACCTGATCGCCGCTTTTGGCGGCGGCGCGCTGGCCTCCGCCGTGGCTTTGGTGCTGGTCCCCGAGGCGGCGGAGACGCTGCCGCCCTTGCTGGCGGTGGCCCTGTTCGTGGCGGGGGGCGTGGTCTTTTACGGCGTCGACAGCCTGTTGGAACGCAAAGGCGGCAGTGGCGCGCTGCTGTTGGCGATGCTGCTGGACTACGTCCCGGAGGCGATGGCACTGGGGGCGATGCTGGTGGCGGATGCGGCAACCGCGCGGCTGCTGGCATTGATGATCTTTCTGCAGAATCTGCCCGAAGGCTTTGCCGCTTTCCGCGAGATCCGCCAGGGGGACAGCTCTGCCGGGCATGTCCTGCTGGTGTTTCTGGGGCTGGCGGCGCTGGGACCGGTTTGCGCCTTGGTGGGTCTTGTCTGGTTGGCCCAGGCGCATGCGCTGCTCGCCGCTATCATGATCTTTGCCGCTGGGGGCATTCTGTACCTGTTGTTTCAGGACATCGCGCCAAAGGCCCATTCGAACGAAAAGAGCCTGCCGGCCCTTGGTGCGGTTGCGGGCTTTGCGCTGGGGCTGGCCGGGGAAATGCTGATCAGTTGACCTCGGCGGGGGATGCGCTGGCTGCATGGCGGACTTGCGCATTCACCGGCTGCGGGCCCCGGCGCTGGGGGCTATCTTGTCGGCCATGGGAGGATCTTGCCAAGCCCAAGGAGGCAATTCCATGACCCAGATCACCGCACTTCACGCGCCGCAGACCAAGTCCGAGCAGGTCGAGACCGCGGCACTACAGGCCCTGGCCGCGTTGGAGCAGAGCTTTGAATACTATACGCCCGCGCCGTTGTCGGCTGCCGCGGTAGACACGCCGGACGCGGACACGGATCGCCTGTTCGACTACTACGCTGCCGCCTGAGAGACCTGCTGCCCGCTCAGAGCCGGTTGAGCCGCCGCCTGCGGAGGCATAGACAGCTATCATGCCGATTCTTCTGATTTTTCTGCTGGCTGCAGTTCTGGGCTACTTGCTGTGGCGGAGACGAACTACGAGCCTTACCCGCAACTGTCGCTGGCGGCAGGCGCGTGCCGAGGGCCAATGGCGGTGCCAGTATTGTGGCGCTGTTGCGCCGTCTGACGCAGAGCCGACCGTCTGCCTCAACCCGACCCAGGGGCGATAACAGACCGGTGCGCTCCCGCGCCCGCAGGTGCACCGGCTGCGCCGGAGCCCCTTCCGTGCGGCCTTGGGCCCGGCACCGCGCCCCGGCGCGGTGCCGGGCCCAACTGCCGACGGTCCTTGTCAAAGGACCGGGGCGCAGGCGGGAGCGCATCACTGATCTGCAAAACCGGTGGAGCAATGCAAAAAACACTTGAACGACTCGTCGGTTTGCCAGATATGGGCCGCCAAGACGCCAACGCACGCGCCTCTGGCGAAAGGGGTCACGCCCCTAAGGTTACGTAGCGACGGTAACGTCTCTGACAGCACTGAGCGGCCGTATTCGGCCGGGTCTATTGGAGATGACCATGAACGCAAACGTAGCCGGGCTGACCGCCCGCAACTGTGAATTCGTATCCCGCACCCTGAGCTACATCGCCTCCAACCGGTTCGACCGGCCGACGCTGGTGGTCGACGCCGAGGCCGTTGCTGCGAAATACCACGCATTGGCGCGTGGCTTGGGACGTGCGCGCATCCACTATGCGGTCAAGGCCAACCCGGCTCCGGGCATCCTGCAGCGGCTGGTGGCCGAGGGCGCAAACTTTGACGCTGCAAGCCGTGCCGAGATCGACATGTGCCTGGCCGCCGGGGCGCAGCCGGAGCAGATCAGCTTTGGCAACACCATCAAACGGCCGGCGGATATCGCCTATGCCCACCGCCTCGGGATCACCCATTTTGCTGCCGATGCGGCAGAGGAGCTGGAGAAGCTGGCCGAGCATGCGCCCGGGGCCAGCGTCTACCTGCGCATGCTGGTCGACAACACCGAGGCCGATTGGCCGCTGAGCCGCAAGTTCGGCAGCTCGGCCGAGATGGTCCTGAAGCTGATGGACCAGGCGCGTGACGCCGGTCTGGTGGTGGCCGGGCTGTCGTTCCACGTCGGCTCCCAGACGCGGGCGCCGCAGATGTGGGCGGGGACGCTGGATCAGGTGGCGACCGTCTGGCACCAGGCGCGTGCGGCCGGCCATGACCTGCAGCTGCTGAACATCGGTGGTGGCTTCCCGGCCTCTTACGGTGCCGAAATGCTGCCCGCAGAGGATTATGCCCGTGCGGTCATGGCGCTGGTGACGGAGCGTTTTGGCGAAGTGCCGCAGATCATGGCCGAGCCGGGGCGCGGTCTGGTCGCCGAGGCCGGTGCCATCGCGGCAGAGGTCCTGCTGGTGTCGCGGAAGGACGCCGATGACCTGCATCGCTGGGCCTATCTGGACATCGGCATGTTCTCGGGTCTTGCCGAGACCATGGGCGAGGCAATTCGCTATCGCATCACCACCGAGCGCGACCATGAGCCGACAGGTCCCTGCATCCTGGCCGGCCCGTCCTGCGACAGTGCCGATGTGCTGTATGAGCGCATCCCCTACCAGCTGCCGTTGGGCCTGAAAGCCGGGGACCGCGTGGTGATCCACAGCTGCGGGGCCTATACCTCGACCTATGCCTCGGTTGGCTTCAATGGCTTCCCGCCGCTGGATGTCGTGGTAATCTGAGACTGGCAGCGGGGCTTGCAGCCCGGCCGCGAAGCAGTCTTGATGGGGCAAGCATTGAAAAAGGTTTGCCCCATGACAGACACTCCCTCCGCGCCCGATGATGCGCAGGCCCGACGCGCCGTGCGTCCGGTCATCTGCTATTCCAATGACAGCCTGCCGGAGCCGGATCTGCCGCTATACCGACGGGCGCGACAGGGGGCGGTGAAAACGGCGGAGCAGCGCGTCGCCCCCCGCGAGGCGGCCTGTTTCGAGGTGCCTGCCGGGCATTTCTTCCGCATCACCTCGATCGAGGGGCCACAGGTGGGGGATCTCAACCTGTGGAACCGCAACAACCTGTCAGAGCGCTTTTATTCCGGCAAGACCCGCGCATTGCACGGCACCCATGTCAGCACCGGCGAGCGCCTGTGGAGCAGCTTTCCCTACCTGCGCCCGATCGCTACCATCGTCGAGGACACCTTGGGGTGGTATGGCATTGATGAATTCGGCGGCTCGGTTCACGACGTGATCGGGACCCGCTGTGACCCCTATACCGGCAACCTGCTGTCGCGCAGCCAGTATCACCACTGCTGCCACTCCAACCTGACCCGGGCGCTGGCGGATCACCTGCGGCTGCCGCTGGCGGAGGCCGAGCCGCATGTGCACGACGTTCTCAACGTCTTTATGTGCACCGGCTTTACCCGCGACACCGGCCAGTATTTCATGAAGGCAAGTCCGGTCCGCCCGGGTGACTACCTTGAGTTTTTCGCGGAGATCGACCTGCTGGGCGCGCTCAGCGCCTGTCCGGGTGGTGATTGTTCGGCGGAGCATTCCAGCGACACCGCCGCCTGCTACCCGATGTTGGTAGAGGTTTTTGCGCCATCTTCCGATGAACTGGCGAACTGGCGCCCGCCCGCGGTCAATGGCTATGACCGCAGCCACGGGCGAGGGTGAGACAGGACAGAGGGGGAAGCCGCGGCCCGGCAGGTGATTGAGTTTCGAAAACCCGACAGTTCGCATGTTGCAATTGACGCGACCCCACAGGGCAAATGAAAAGGGCAGAGGTCGCGCCTCTGCCCATAATCAACAATGCCAGGGTCGGGCTCTTACGCCGCGCGTGACAGGGGCATTCAGCGAAACGCGGCCTCGAGTGCAATTTCAACCATGTCGCCAAAGCTGCGTTCGCGCTGATCGGATGGCAGCGCCTCGCCGGTTTGCAAATGGTCGGAAACGGTCAAGACCGCCAAGGCGCGGCAGCCGTAACGCGCGGCCAGAGTATAAAGTTCCGCGGCCTCCATTTCGACGCCGAGAATGCCATGCCGCACCATCTGTTCATTCAAATCCGGACGCTCGTCGTAAAAGACATCCGAGGAATAGATCCCGCCGACATGGGTGGCCACGTCACGGGTTGCGGCGGCTTTTGCAGCAGCCTGAAGCAAGCCCCAATCGGCACAGGGGGCAAAATTCACCTCGCGGAAAATACTGCTGGAGGGGCTGTGAACGGTGGTCGCCGTCATGGCGAGGATCACGTCGCGGACCTTGACCTTTTCCTGCATGCCGCCACAGGAGCCGATGCGGATCAGGGTCTTTGCGCCGTAGTCGCGGATCAGCTCGTTGGCGTAGATCGACAATGAGGGCATGCCCATGCCGCTGCCCTGGATGGTCACGCGGTGGCCGTTCCAGGTGCCGGTGTAGCCCAGCATGCCGCGCACTTCATTGACGAGAACCGCGTCGCTGAGAAAGGTCTCCGCCGCCCATTTGGCGCGATAGGGATCCCCCGGCATCAGCACGGTTTCCGCGATTTCACCCTTGGCAGCGCCGATATGAACTGTCATTTGCGTTTCCCTTGGTTCAGATTTCCAGATCGGAAATGTCCATTCCGGCGGTCAATGCGGCGTGGACCCAATGCGGTTTGCGACCGCGACCGGTCCAGGTTTCTTCGGGATTGTTCGGGTTGCGATACTTGGGGGCTGCTTTTGTTTTCTTGCCACCCGGGCGGGGACCATTGGCAATTTCGTCCAGCGAGAAACCGTATTTCGCGGCCGCTTCTTCGGCCGCTTTCAGGGCTTCCTGACGTTCCCGCAATTCGGCGGTGCGCAGGGCTTCCTCTACATCACCTTGCAGCTGGAGCAGTTCTTTTCTTGTCATTTTCGAAAGATCGAGCGTCATTTCTTACTCCATGATAAATGGCACTCCGGAAAAGCCGGTGTGCCATTCTTTATGGACCGAATTTCAAATTCGGTTTAGCTTTTTCTTTGTCGCTCGCGGAAATTTGCGCAGGAAAGATCAGTGGGCTGCAATTTCCGGTGGCTTTGCAAGTTCGACAATGTCACTCATAATTGCATTGAGCTCGAAATCCTTGGGTGTATAGACCCGGGCAACGCCGAACGATTTGAGCTTTTTCGCATCGTCGTCGGGAATGATTCCACCCACGATCACCGGGACGTGGCTGAGGCCGGCATCGCGCATGCGCTGCATCAGATCCTCGACCAGTGGCAGGTGGCTGCCGGACAGGATCGACAAGCCCACCACATGGGCATCGTCCTTTTGGGCGGCCTCGACCAGTTCGGCGGGGGTCATGCGGATGCCGTCATAGGTGATGTCCATACCGCAGTCGCGGGCGCGGAAGGCGATCTGCTCGGCGCCGTTGGAATGGCCGTCCAGGCCCGGTTTGCCGACCACGAACTTGATCCGGCGGCCGAGTGCATCGCTGACGCTGTCGACTGCCGCGCGCAATTCATCCAGCCCTTCGGTCTTGTTCGATACCGAGGCCGACACGCCGGTGGGGCCGCGGTAGGTGCCGTGTACGCGTCGCATCTCCTCGGCCCATTCGCCAGTGGTCACCCCGGCCTTGGCCGCCGCAATTGAAGGCTCCATGATATTGTCACCGTTTTGCGCCGCCGCCCGCAGGCTGGCGAGGGCCGATTGCACCGCGTCCTCGTTTCGCTCTCGCCGCCAGGTGTTCAGGCGGTCGACCTGCTCTTGTTCCACAGCGGGATCCACGACCATGATGCCGCCATCCTCGGTTTGCAGCGGCGAGGGTTCGCCTTCGGTCCACTTGTTGACGCCGACCACGACGGTTTCATTGCGTTCGATACGGTTCAGACGCTCGGCATTGGAGTCGACGAGGCGGCCTTTCATATACTCGATCGAGGCGACGGCGCCGCCCATGGATTCCAGATTGGCGAGTTCGGCGCGGGCCCCCGCCTTCAATTCCTCGACCTTGGCATCGACCACCGGGTTGCCGTCAAAAAGGTCGCCGTATTCCAGAAGGTCGGTCTCATACGCGAGGATCTGCTGCATCCGCATCGACCACTGCTGGTCCCAGGGGCGGGGCAGGCCAAGCGCCTCGTTCCAGGCGGGAAGCTGCACTGCGCGGGCGCGCGCCTTCTTCGACAGCGTCACCGCCAGCATCTCGATCAGGATCCGGTAAACGTTGTTTTCCGGCTGCTGTTCGGTCAGCCCCAAGGAGTTCACCTGCACGCCGTAGCGGAAGCGGCGGAACTTCGGGTCCTCCACGCCGTAACGCTCGCGGCAGATTTCATCCCACAGATCGACGAAGGCGCGCATCTTGCACATCTCGGTGATGAACCGGATGCCCGCATTCACGAAGAAGGAGATGCGCCCGACCATGGCCGGAAAATCCTCTGGCGCGATGCGCGGTCGCAGCTCGTCCAGCACCGCCTGCGCAGTGGCCAATGCAAAGGCCAGCTCCTGCTCCGGCGTCGCGCCCGCTTCCTGCAGGTGGTAGGAGCAGACGTTCATCGGGTTCCATTTCGGCACGTTGGTGTAGCAGTATTCGGCCACATCCGCGATCATCCGCAGGCTGGGCTTGGGCGGGCAGACATAGGTGCCGCGGCTCAGGTATTCCTTGATCAGGTCGTTCTGAACCGTGCCTTGCAGCTTGGACACATCCGCGCCCTGTTCCTCGGCCACCGCGATATACAGGGCCAGCAGCCACGGCGCGGTGGCGTTGATCGTCATCGAGGTGTTCATCTGTTCGAGCGGGATCTGGTCGAACAGTGTGCGCATGTCGCCGAGATGACAGATCGGCACGCCGACCTTGCCGACCTCGCCGCGCGCCAGCACGTGATCGCTGTCATACCCGGTCTGCGTGGGCAGGTCGAAGGCGACCGACAGCCCGGTCTGCCCCTTCGCGAGGTTTGAGCGGTAAAGTGCGTTCGAGGCCTTGGCGGTGGAGTGTCCGGCATAGGTGCGGATCAGCCAGGGGCGGTCTTTTTGCATCTGCGGCATCGGGGACCTCGCGAGTCGGTTGGTGGGTAATTTTATTTCTCTAATGGGATCTAAACTGCAATTTTAGACCCATGTCAATTCGCTGCGTTGCGGCAATGTCGAGCGAAGCCGCAGATCTGAGGGGCTGGAGGCTTGGCGGTTGTAATGGCGGCAGCCATCGGCAACTGTCGGTGTATGACGCAGACCGTGGAACTTCCGCTGTGGCTTTTCGTGCTGATCCTCGGCTTCGCCGCGGTGACCTTTGCCTCGCATTTCCTGTTTCCTTCCGTGCGCTGGTTCGTGCGGCGGCGGCTGGAGCGCGCGGTGGCGCGGTTGAACCAGCGGCTGGAGCGCCCGATCGAGCCGTTCAAGCTGATCCGGCGCTATGACATGATCCAGCGGCTGATCCACGATCCGCAGGTGACCCAGGCGGCGGCGGATCATGCCCGTGCCGAGGGGATTCCCGAGAACGTCGCCTTTGAGCAGGTGCGCCGCTATGCGCGCGAAATCGTGCCGGGGTTTTCCGCCTTTGCCTATTTCAGCTTTGCAGCGCGGGCGGCGCGATTGCTGTCAAACAGCATTTACGACGTCCGCTTGGCGCAGCAGCAGCCCGGTGCGCTGAATGACATCGATCCCGAGGCGACGGTCGTGTTCGTGATGAACCACCGTTCCAACATGGACTACGTGCTGGTGACCTACCTGGCCGCACGGCGGTCGGCATTGTCCTATGCGGTGGGCGAATGGGCGCGGGTCTGGCCGCTGTCGCGGCTGATCCGGGCAATGGGTGCTTATTTCATCCGCCGCCGCTCGCGCAATGATTTGTATCGCAAGGTGCTGGCGGCCTATGTGGGGATGGCCACGCGCGGTGGCTCGACGCAGGCGATGTTCCCGGAGGGCGGGCTGAGCCTGGATGGCGCGCTGGCTGCACCGAGGCTGGGATTGCTGAAATACATCGTCGAGGCGCGGGACCCAAAGGGGCGCGACGTGGTCTTTGTCCCGGTGGCCCTGAATTACGATCGGGTGCTGGAGGACCAGATCCTGCAGGACGCCGCGCGCGCCGGGGAGCGTCGGTTCAAGGCCCGCATCGGCGTGGTGGCCCTGCGGTTGCTGCGGCAGCTGTGGCGTTGGCTCACAGGGCGCTATCGGCGGGCTGGCCGCGCTGCCGTAACGGTTGGCGCACCGCTGAGCCTCAGCGGGTTTGCTGCCACGCAGGCGGGTGACCCGACCGAGCCGCTGGCACAGGAGTTGATGGCGCGGATCAGCACCATTGTGCCGGTGCTGCCGGTGCCATTGGTTGCGGCGGCGCTGTGTCGTCATGGTCCCCAGACCCGCGCCGAGATCGAGGCGCGAGTGCAGAAGTGGATCACGGCTCTTCCAGTGGCGAAGTTGCACCTGCCACCACAGGAGGCCTGTAAAGCCGCGGGCAAGGGGGTGGAGCATCTGCGCCGCCGGAGGCTGGTGACCTGCGAGGATGACCGATTGGTGCCGGATCCGGCGCGGCTGGGATTGCTGGAGTTCTATGCCAATTCAATCCGCCACCTGTTGCCCGCAGACGACGGCTGCGGGGCGGGGGATGCTGCACCTGCTAAAGGCAATGCTGCATCTGCTGGGTTATAAAATTTCACAAACTGATCAAAAGTTGTTGCAATGTTGCTTGGTGAATTTTATCCACTAGGTAATCGCCGCGATTCTGCACTGCGGCAAAACCTGGATGCAAAGGAGGCCGTCATGGCATTGGACACCCAGACTGACGTCATGTCTTACGAGGCGCCCGAAAAGGATCTCTATGAAGTGGGGGAAATCCCCCCGATGGGTTACGTCCCCAAGAAGATGTATGCCTGGGCCATCCGCAAGGAACGCCACGGCGAGCCGGACACCGCGATGGTGCAGGAAGTGGTCGACGTGCCGGAGCTGGACAGCAACGAGGTGCTGGTTCTGGTGATGGCAGCGGGCGTCAACTACAATGGCGTCTGGGCCTCCCTCGGCACGCCGATCTCGCCGTTTGATGGCCACAAGGCCCCCTATCATATCGCCGGGTCTGACGCCTCGGGCATCGTCTGGGCGGTTGGTTCCAAGGTCACCCGCTGGAAGGTCGGTGACGAGGTGGTGATCCACTGCAACCAGGACGACGGCGACGACGAGGAATGCAACGGCGGCGACCCGATGTATTCCCCCAGCCAGCGGATCTGGGGTTACGAGACGCCGGACGGGTCCTTCGCGCAGTTCACCAACGTCCAGGCGCAGCAGCTGATGCCGCGGCCCAAGCACCTGACTTGGGAAGAGTCGGCCTGCTACACGCTGACGCTGGCAACCGCCTACCGGATGCTGTTCGGCCATGAGCCGCATGACCTGAAGCCGGGCCAGAACGTGCTGGTCTGGGGCGCCTCGGGTGGCCTTGGCTCCTATGCGATCCAGCTGATCAACACCGCCGGCGCCAATGCCATCGGGGTGATCTCGGACGAGAGCAAGCGCGACTTCGTGATGGGGCTTGGCGCCAAGGGCGTGCTGAACCGCAAGGACTTCAACTGCTGGGGGCAGCTGCCCACCGTGAACACGCCGGAATATGCCGAGTGGTTCAAGGAAGCCCGCAAGTTCGGCAAGGCGATCTGGGACATCACCGGCAAGGGCGTGAACGTCGACATGGTGTTCGAACACCCCGGCGAGGCGACCTTCCCGGTCTCCACCTTCGTGGTGAAGAAGGGCGGTATGGTTGTGATCTGCGCGGGCACCACCGGTTACAACCTGACCTTTGACGTCCGCTACATGTGGATGCATCAGAAGCGCCTGCAGGGCTCGCACTTTGCGCATCTGAAGCAGGCCGCCGCTGCCAACAAGCTGATGGTCGAGCGCCGTCTGGACCCCTGCATGTCCGAGGTCTTTGCCTGGGCCGATTTGCCCGAAGCCCACATGAAGATGATGCGCAACGAGCATCTGCCGGGCAACATGTCGGTGCTGGTGCAAGCGCCGAAAACCGGCATGCGGACGCTTCAGGACGTGCTGGAGAGCAACAGCTGATCGTATCTCCCTGTCGGCCGAGCCAAGGGTCGGCCGCGCCTGGTTGGCGATCTCTTCGGGTCGTCGGCGACCTGCGAATCACTGAGGTGATTCGCAGGTTCTTTTTCTCACTGAGGCAACAATTTCAACGGCTTGAGCTGAGTGCTTTCACTATTCCGGGGGAGTTTGGGCCTCGCGCATCTTGAACGGATTTCGACCGTCTTGTTCGAATTTGCGTCAGGTCTGTCCGGATTTGCGCTAAACTCGGCGCTTGCCGTTGACTGTTCCGTGTCGGGCGCGGCACAAGGTGATCGAACCACGTCGCAGCCCGGATGCTGCCACGGGTTGTAAAAACCAACTGGGCAGACTCGCGAGGGCAACAGCGGCACGACATGGCTAGCAAGGCAGACCTGGATCGCATTCTGGAAGCACTTGACGCGACCGACACGCTGGACGGTCTGCAGCAGATCATCGAGCAGGTCTGCGAGGTGTTTGGTGTCGACCACGCCATGTATCATTGGGTCGACAGTGCCGGCGACCACTATTATTTCGGAACCTACCCGCAGGACTGGGTGCAACGCTACCAGGAGCGGGCCTATGTGCGGGTCGACCCGGTGGTGGTGGGATGTTACCAGCGCTTTCACCCGGTGGACTGGAAGCGGCTTGACTGGTCGCCGAAACCGGCGCGGGAATTCCTGAAAGACGCGTTGGAACATGGGGTTGGCAACCAGGGCTACTCGATCCCGATCCGCGGTCCCAACGGCCAGTTCGCCGTTTTCACGGTCAGCCACAATTGCGACGATGCAACCTGGGAAAAACTGACCGAGAAATTCGGTCGGGAGCTGATCCTGATGGGGCATTACTTCAACCGAAAGGCGCTGGAGTTCGAACCCAACCGCACGCCTGAACAGACCCAGCCGCTGTCCCCGCGCGAGGTGGACGCGCTGACCCTTCTGGCCATTGGCTACAGCCGCGCGCAGGTGGCGCAAACGCTGGCAATCTCGGAACATACCCTGCGCGTCTACATCGAAAGCGCGCGTTTCAAACTGGGCGCGATCAACACCACTCACGCGATTGCGCGTGCCTTGTCCCTGGGGTTGATCGTCGTGTGACCTTTGGGTGTGTGCGCCACATCCGACACGCCCTTAAATTGCAAGAAATCGCGTAAGCTGTCCCCACTGTTCACCAGAAGGGGACTATATCATGCTTCGTTACATCTATGGCCATGACCTGAACAACCACGCCTTGCTGGCCCGGTCCATGTTCCGCGACCGGGCGGATCAGTTCCGAACCCGGCTGGGATGGGAGGTGCAGGTCGACGCGCAGGGAGAGGAGCGCGATGAGTATGATGCGCTGGATCCGCTCTATGTGATCTGGGAGATGCCCGATGGCCGTCACGGCGGCTCGATGCGGTTTTTGCCCACCACAGGGCCGGTGATGGTCAACGACGTGTTTCTGGAACTGGCGGGTGGGGTGCCGGTGTGCAGTCCGCTGATCTGGGAATGCACCCGGTTCTGCCTGTCGCGCAAGGCGGGGGGATCTGTTGCCGGGGCGCTGACCCTGGGCGGCGTGGAAATCATGCGCAACTTCCATCTGCGCCACTTCGCCGGTGTCTTTGACCGACGCATGGTGCGGGTCTATCGCGGCCTTGGCTTCTGTCCCGAGGTGATCGGCAGCAGCGGCGAAGGCCGTGAACGGATCTGTCTGGGGCTGTGGGAGTACCGCCCGGAGGTCTACCTGAGGGTGGCGGCAAAGGCCGGGATCGCGCCCGAGCTGTCGCAACTGTGGTTCGACCGAGCGTTCGGCGGCGTCGCCGCGTCACCGGCGCTGCCGCTCACGGCCTGACCCGGCACCGGGCGCAGTCCGCAAAGCACACGGCGGAGCCGGGAGCCTCTGGCGGACCCGGCTCCGCGGCTGTAGTGTCGCGCCATGACCACCTTGCCCGTACAGTTTTCCGATGACCAGGCCACCGCTTATGACAGCGTGACCGAGCTCCTGCGCCAGGCGGGGATTGACCTTGATGACGGGCTTTTGCACCCGCCGCGCGGCGATGCCGGGGTGATGGCGGTGATTGGCAAGGCGGGCTCGGGCAAGACGCTGCTGTTGGCGGAACTGTACAAGGCGCTGGAACAGGCCGGGGTCGAGGTTGTCTCGGGCGATTACGAGAGCCGCAAGAAAAGTGACGACCGTCGCACGTTGGCGATTCTGGCACCCACCAACAAGGCGGCCAGCGTTCTGCGACTGCGCGGGGTGCCGGCCACCACCATCCACCGCATCCTCTATACCCCGGTTTATGACCCGGAGTTCGAGAAGATCGCCGAATGGCTGGCCGGGCAGGGCGATCAGCCCGAGATCGAGGGGCTGACCGAAGAAGCCTTGGCGCGCGCGGCGGCGTTTTACGAGAAGAACAAGTCGATCCCCGGTGCGCTGGCTGCCGCGGGTTTGCGTGGCTCGGACTTCATCACCGGCTGGAAGCGGCGCGAAGAGCCGCTGGATATCGGTTTTGTCGATGAGGCTTCGATGCTGGACGATCGCCAGTTCGAGGATCTGAAGGAGATCTTCCCCAACCTCATCCTGTTCGGAGACCCGGCGCAGCTGGCGCCGGTCAACCAGTCCGGCTCGATGGTGTTCGACGCGCTGCCGGAGCCGCGCCGCCTGATCCTGAACCGCATCCACCGGCAGGAGGCGGGCAACCCGATCCTGGATCTGGCGCATGCGCTGGCCGATCCGCAGCTGGGGTTCGAGGATTTCGAGCGGATGATCGAGGACACCGCCCGCCGCGATGAGCGGGTGGTCTGGGGCCAGCGGGTCGAGGTCGACCTGATGGCGCGCTCACCGGTTCTGGTGTGGCGCAACAACACCCGCATCCGGCTGATCAATGCCTTCCGCGCCGTGCATGGCGCGCCGGAAGATGCGCTGATCGAGGGCGAGCCGCTGATCTGCGATGGCATCGAGTTGCCGATCAAGCATCGCAAGAAACGCCTCGATCTTGAGGCGCGCGGCCTGATCAAGGGCGCGCAGGTGATTTTTCTCGGGGCAGGGCGCAAACCCGGTTTTTCGCGGCTGCACGTGATGGGGGCAGAGGATCCGCAGGTGTCGGCGGCGTCGATCGTCAAGATCGAGAAACCGGATGAGGAAGAGCCCTTCATCCCCTATGCCGCGCGCATGGGGGCCACTTTTCTGCACGGCGCGGCGGTTACCATCCACAAGGCGCAGGGCTCGCAGTGGGACACCACGCAGGTCTTCGCACCCGATATCTACGCCGCCGCCCGAATGGGCCGGGTCGAAGCAGGGCAGCCCTTGTGGAAACGTCTGGCCTATGTCGCCATCACCCGCGCGCAGGAGCGGCTGATCTGGGTGGTGCGTAATCGTCTGGCCAAACCCAGCGGCCCCTTGCGTGTGGATGACCTGAAAGCGGTCCCGGCGGCGGCACTGACTTTGGAAGTACAGGAGGACACCCCGGCATGACGCAATCAATCCTGATTACCGGCGCGAGCTCCGGTATCGGCCGCGCGGTGGCTGAGCTGTTCCTGGCCGAAGGCTGGCAGGTTGGTCTGCTGGCGCGTCGAGCCGACAAGCTGCAGGAGGTGGCGCAGGGCCATGCAAACGCGCATGTGCTGGCGGCCGATGTGACCGACCCGGCAGCGGTGGATCACGCAGTGAACAGCTTTGCCATGACCGCGGGGCGGCTGGATGTGCTGTTCAACAACGCAGGCATTTTCACGCCGCCCGGCACCATTGACGAAATCCCGCTGGACGACTGGTTCGCCTCGGTGAACGTCAATCTCAACGGCATGTTCCTTGCCGCCCGCGCAGCGTTCTGGCAGATGCGGCAGCAGGCGCCGCAGGGTGGGCGGATCATCAACAACGGCTCCATCGCCGCGCATGTCCCCAGACCGCAGAGCGCGCCTTATGCCGCGACCAAGGCGGCGATCACGGGCCTCACCAAAAGCCTGTCGCTGGACGGTCGCCCCTTTGACATCGCCTGTGGCCAGATCGACATCGGCAATGCCCGCACGCCAATGGTGGAGGAGTTGAGCCAGCGTCAGGCCGCCGCCGATCCCGAGGCGGCGCCGATGCAGAGCTTTGCAGTCGAAGATGCGGCGCGTTCGGTGCTGCACATGGCCAATCTGCCGCTGGAGGCCAACGTGCAGTTCATGACGGTGATGGCCACCAAAATGCCCTATATCGGCCGCGGCTAGGCGCTCCCGCCCGTCGCTGGCGCATCTGGGATGCGCCGCTCCCGTTGGGCGTGGCGCTGCGCTGATGCGCTGCGGGCCTCCGGCCGGAGTATTTCGGGAAAGGCGAAACACCGGGCTTCATCTTTTCGCAAATACTCCGGGGTGAATTGGCCGCAAGGCCAAGAGGGGCAGAGCCCCTGTCAGCGGTTCCTGATCAGGCTGAAGGCGGCGGAGGCGCCCCAGCCGGCGGCGATGGCAATTGCCAGCGACATCAGCCCATAGATAAAGGGCTGTTCGCGCGACAGGGCGTAGAGGAACTTTTCCAGCCCGACCTTGCGCACGTCGATGGCGGTTTCGTAGCTGGAGACCACCTCGCCGCCACGGGTCAGGAAGATGCGGGTCGCGTAGGTGCCTTCGGTCAGGTTCGCGGGCATCCGGATGGCGGTGCGGAACAGGGTCTGCTCATCAACCGCCACGGTGTTTTCCCGCAGAGAATAGAGACCGTTCTTCTCGCGGATACGCACCACCGCATCGGCGAAATCCTGAGCGCCGCGAATGTGCATCGCAGCGCCGACCGAGCGGATGGCCCGCTCGATCGAGATGCGATGGCGCAGGTCCTCGGTGTCGGTCAGCACTTGGTCAAACGGCGCGCTGGTGGCCACCGCATAAAAGGCCGGCGCGGAATCAACCAATACGCTGTCGGCGTTGACCCAGATGCCAAGCTTCTTTTCCTTGCGACGCACCATCACCGCGGGGGCCGGGCCGGAGACTGTCACGACAACCTCCAGCGGGTCATCCACCGGGATCGGTGTTTCGCGTTTCACTGCGCCGAACACGAGGATTTCGGAGCCATCGAACGTGGCGGTGATCGCGACGCGGTCTTGGCTAAGGCCCAGCACGACCTCTTCCTTGGCGGCCTTGGCGGCGGTCTGCGGCAGCAGCAGCGCGGCAGCGGCAAGGGCGGGCAGCAGCAGCTTGCGCATTGTCAGTGCCCCCCCATCGCGCCCAGCGAGAACAGCTCAGCCGGTTGCAGCAGCAAATCGAGGCCCAGCTTGACGCAGACGGCAATGACCATCAGCGCCAGCAGGATGCGCAGCTGCTCTGCCTTGAGGTAGACGCCGATGCGGGTGCCGATCTGCGCGCCGATGACGCCGCCGACCAGCAGCAGAACGGCCAGGACGATGTCGACTGTATAGTTGGTGGTGGCGTGCAGCATGGTGGTGAAGCCGGTGACCAGAATGATCTGGAACAGCGAGGTGCCGACCACCACCTTGGTGGGCATGCCGAGAATGTAGATCATCGCAGGCACCATGATGAAGCCTCCGCCGACCCCCATGATCGCCGCCAGGATGCCGACGCAGACCCCGACCAGCACCGGCGGGATCACTGAGATATAGAGCCCGGAGGTGCGAAAGCGCATCTTGAAGGGCAGCGCATGCACCCAGCCGCGCTGGCGCCGGGTGGGGGGCGTGGTGCCGCCTGCCTTGCGGGTTTTGCGGATGGCGTTGAGGCTCTCGATGAACATCAGCCCGCCGACGACGCCGAGGAACACGACATAGCACAGCTTCACCAGCAGATCGACCTGCCCCAGTGCCTTGAGGTAGTTGAAAACCACCACCCCGAGCGCGGCGCCGATGAGGCCGCCTGCCTGCAGCACCAGCCCCATCTTGATATCGACGGTGCGCCTTCGGAAATGGGCCAGCACACCGGAAAAGGAAGAGGCGACAATCTGGTTGGCCTCGGTCGCCACCGCCACCGCGGGGGGAATGCCGATGAAAAACAAGAGCGGCGTCATCAAGAAGCCGCCGCCAACCCCAAACATGCCCGACAGAATCCCGACCAGGCCGCCAAGGCCCAGCAACAGGAACGCGTTCACCGAGACCTCGGCTATGGGAAGGTAGATCTGCATGTTCTTTGTTAGACCTGAGTTCGTTCAAAAATCAATGACCGATGCTGCTATGCAGCGTGCAGGACTGATTTGACGCGAGAAACTGGACCTATCGAGCCTCGGCAATTTCGGGCGCAGACGGGAAAACAGAAAACGCCCGGTGCGGGACCGGGCGTTTGAGTGACAGAGCGTAGCGGCAGGGCGTTATGCCCCTTAGCGCTCCTTTACATAGGGTTGGCCGCCGGCACGGGGCGGGATCGCCTTGCCCACGAAGCCGGCTAGAATCACGACCGTGAGCACATAGGGAAGCGCGTCCATTGCCTGCACCGGGATGGTAAGGCCGCCCAGTTCGATGTTCTGAAAGCGCAGCGCAATGGCTTGCAACAGGCCGAACAGCAGGCAGGCCCCCATGGCGTGCCAAGGGCGCCACTTTGCAAAGATCAGCGCCGCAAGCGCGATGAAGCCGCGCCCTGCGGTCATCTCCTTGACGAAGCCGGCCTGAAGCGCGGTGGCGAGGTAAGCACCGGCAATGCCACACAGCAAGCCGCAGATCAGAACGGCTGCGTAGCGCAGCCCCACGACCGAGACGCCGGCGGTATCAACTGCGGCAGGGTTTTCGCCCACCGCCCGGAGCCGCAGACCAAAACGGGTGCGGAACAGGATCCACCAGGTTGCGGGCACAGCGAGGAAGGCGAAGTAGACCAGGATCGAGTGGCCCGACAGCAGCTCGGAATAGACCTGATGCACGGGGTTGGCTTCGGCCATCAGGCGCGACACCGGCTGGCCTGTCGCCGCGGCATCCGCAGGGCCGATGGCAAAAGGCCATTCCCAGCCCTCGAACCGGCCGCCGCTGAACAGCGAAGGCGTGCGTCCGCCCTGCTTGAACCAGTCCTGCGCGATCAGAACCGTCAGGCCAGAGGCGAGGAAGTTGATCGCAACGCCGGAGATCAGCTGGTTGCCCCGGAAGGTGATCGACGCGACCCCGTGCAGTACCGACAGCACCAGAGAGGCGGCAATACCTGCCAGCAGTCCCAGCCAGACATTGCCGGTGACGGCGGCCACCGCTGCCGAGAAGAAGGCCGCCATCAGCATCTTGCCCTCAAGCCCGATGTCAAAGATGCCCGCGCGTTCGGAAAACAGACCCGCGAGGCAGGCCAGCAGCAGCGGTGTTGCCAGGCGGATGGTGGAGTCCAGAATCTGGATGATCGTCAGGAATTCCATCAGTTCTGCCCCTTCCGTACCGCGATGAAGATCTTCTCGAGCGGCATCCGCACCATGTCGTCCAGCGCGCCGGTGAACAGGATCACCAAGGCCTGGATCACCACGATCAGCTCGCGCGGGATCGAGGTCCAGAGCGCCAGTTCTGCGCCGCCCTGGTACAGGAAGCCGAACAGGATTGCGGCCAGGAACACGCCGAAGGGGTGGTTGCGCCCCATCAGCGCCACCGCGATGCCGATGAAGCCGGCGCCCTCGGTGGAGTTCAGCACGAGGCGCTCGGCCTCGCCCATGACGTTGTTGATCGCCATCATCCCGGCCAGCGCGCCGGAGATCAGCATGGCGATCATCACGATCCGCACCGAGGAAATGCCCGCATAGCGCGCTGCCGGTTCGGATTTGCCTAGGGAGCGAATCTCGTAGCCCAGCGGGGTGCGCCAGATCAGCAGCCAGATCACCACGCAGGCGGCCAGCGCCACCAGAAGGCTGACATTGGCGGGGCCGGATTTGGAGAACTCGATCCCCAGCGGCGCCAGCATTTCATGCAGCGAGGGCAGGTGGACCGTTTCCGGGAAGCGGGCCGAGGCCGGATCCTGCGAGCCCTTGGGGCGCAGCACATTGACCAGCATGTAGTTCAGCACCGCCGCGGCGATAAAGTTGAACATGATGGTGGTGATCACGATATGGCTGCCGCGCTTGGCCTGCAGATAGGCGGGGATCGCGGCCCAGGCGGCGCCAAACAGGCCGGCGCCAAGGGCGGCAAAGATCAGCGCCAGCGACCAATGCGGCCAGGGGATGAACAGGCACACCAGGGCAACGCCGAGGCCCCCCAGCATTGCCTGGCCTTCACCGCCGATGTTGAACAGCCCTGCATGGGCGGCCACCGCCACCGCGAGGCCCGTGAACATGAAGTTGGTGGCGTAATAGAGCGTGTAGCCCCAGCCATAGGTGGACCCCAGCGCTCCGTCGACCATCAGCTTGACCGCGGCCACCGGGTCTTCGCCGATGGCAAGGATCACCAGCGCCGAGAGCGCGGCGGCCAGCAGCAGGCTGATCAGCGGGATCAGGACCACGTCGGCCCATTTTGGCATCTTTTCCATTACGCGGCCTCCCCCGCGACACCGGCCATCATCAGGCCGAGCTCTTTCTCGTTGGTCTGATCAGCCGGGCGTTCGCCCATTATCATGCCGTCAAACATCACCGCCACACGGTCCGACAGGGACAGGATTTCCTCCAGCTCGACCGAGACGAGCAGGATGGCCTTGCCCTGATCGCGCAGGGCCACGATCTGCTTGTGAATGAATTCGATGGCGCCGATGTCGACGCCGCGGGTCGGCTGGCCCACCAGCAGCAGGTCGGGGTTGCGCTCGATCTCGCGGGCGACCACGATCTTCTGCTGGTTGCCGCCAGAGAAGTTCTTGGCGGCCAGCCAGGGATCCGGCGGGCGCACGTCGAACTTCTCCATCTTGGCCTCGGTATCGGCGCGCAGGGCGGCATTGTTCATCATCAGGCCGTTCTGGTAGGCCGGATCGCGATGATAGCCGAAGGCGACATTTTCCCAGGCGTGGAAATCCATGATCAGCCCTTCGCGCTGGCGGTCTTCCGGCACGTGGCCGACATGGGCGGCGCGGCGCGCCCTGCCGTCGGCACCATGACCTGACAGTGGCAGCGGCTGGCCGTGCAGCTTGAGGGTGCCGGTGCCTTCGCGCATGCCGCCCAGCACCTCCAGAAGCTCGGACTGGCCATTGCCCGCAACCCCGGCGATGCCGACGATCTCGCCCGCGCGCACGGTCAGATCAATGCCCTTCAGGCGCTCGACGCCGGCGCTGTCGACCACCCGCAGGCCCTCGACCTCCAGCACCGGGGCCCCTGGTGTTGCGGGCACCTTGTCGACGCGCAGCAGCACCTTGCGGCCGACCATCAGTTCGGCCAGGTGCTCGGGGCTGGTCTCAGCCGTCTTGACGGTGGCGGTCATCTGACCGCGGCGCATCACCGACACCGTGTCGGTGTACTCCATGATCTCGCGCAGTTTGTGCGTGATCAGGATGATGGTCTTTCCTTCGGCGCGCAGCCGGTCGAGGATGCGGAACAGCTGGTCGGCCTCGGACGGGGTGAGCACCCCGGTGGGTTCGTCCAGGATCAGGATTTCCGCCTTGCGGTACAGCGCCTTGAGGATTTCGACCCGCTGCTGCGCGCCGACGCCGATTTCGTCGATGCGGGCATCGGGGTCGACGAACAGCTCGTATTCTTCCTCAAGCGCCTTCAGCTCCTTGCGGGCGCGGCGCAGCGAGGGCATCAGCAGGCCGCTGTCCTCGGCGCCCAGCACGATGTTTTCCAGCACGGTGAAATTCTCCACCAGTTTGAAATGCTGGAACACCATGCCGATGCCGGCAGCGATGGCGGCCTGGCTGTCGGGGATCTCGGTGCGCGTGCCGTTGATCCAGACCTCGCCCTTGTCAGCCTTGTAAAACCCATAGAGGATCGACATCAGTGTCGATTTACCGGCGCCGTTTTCACCGATGATGCCGTGAATGGTGCCGGGGGCGACGCGGATGGAAATGTCCTTGTTTGCCTGGACCGGGCCAAAGGCTTTGGAAATGCCTTTGAGTTCGATGGCGGGGGCGGTCAAGCGGGCTCTCCCATGCCTGAAGTTCCGATCCTTGCTCCCAAAGTGAGGGCGGCTGGCGCGATGCGGGACGGGCAGGCGGGATAGATGCCTGACCAACCGGCGCTGCCGGGATCGGAGTGGAAAAAGAGGAACCCGCCCCCCATGTCCGCCGAGGCGGATCGGGAAGCGGGTGATAGCTGGCCCCAGGCGGCACGCAGAATATGCAGACAATCCGTCATGGCCTGGGACAATCGGATCAGAAGCTCAGCGCAGGGCAGCTGTCGTTTTCATAGTAGCTTGCGACGCTGATCTCGCCTGCGATGATCTTTTCGCGGGCTTCTTCAACCGCGGCCTTCATCTCGTCGGTGACCAGCGGGGCGTTGTGCTCGTCCAGGGCATAGCCCACACCGTCTTCGGCCAGACCCATGGTGAAGACGCCGGTCTCCAGGTCTTCGCCGGCCTTCATGGCTTCATAGACGGCCACGTCCACCCGCTTGAGCATGGAGGTCAGAACCTTGCCCGGGTGCAGGTGGTTCTGGTTGCTGTCCACACCAATCGACAGGATGCCTTCGTCGGCGGCGGTCTGCAGCACGCCCACACCGGTGCCGCCGGCCGCTGCATAGATCACGTCAGCGCCCTGGCTGATCTGCGACTTGGTCAACTCCGAGCCCTTCACCGGGTCGTTCCAGGCCGCCGGGGTGGTGCCGGTCATGTTGGCGACAACCTTGGCGTCGGGGTTCACGGCCTTCACGCCCTGGGCATAGCCACAGGCAAAGTGGCGGATCAGCGGGATGTCCATGCCGCCGATGAAGCCGACGGTGTCGGACTTCGACGCCATCGCCGCCATCATGCCGACCAGATAGGAGCCTTCATGCTCGGCAAAGCCGATCTGGCGAATGTTGGGCGCTTCCAGCCAGGTGACGTCGACAGCCACGAACTTGGTGTCCGGGTAATCGGCGGCAACAGTGCTGAGCGGGTCGGCCATGGCAAAGCCCATGGTGATGACGGGGTTGGCGCCGGCTTCGGCAAAGCGGCGCAGGGCCTGCTCGCGCTGGGCTTCGGACTGCAGCTCGATCTCGCGGTAGCTGCCGCCAGTCTCTTCGGCCCAGCGGCTGGCACCGTTATGGGCGGCTTCGTTGAAGCTCTTGTCGAATTTGCCGCCCAGGTCGAAGATCAGCGCCGGTTCTGCCAGTGCGGCGCCTGCGGTCAGCGCCAGCGACGCGGCTGCGCCCATCAGCGATTTCATCAGGGTCATCAGGAAACTCCCACTATCATTTTTTTTCATATGCAGCGGGGTTTGCCGCTGCCCGGCCTCGTTCAGGCCAAAAGGGTGCGGCAATTTAGCCTGCAGGGCAGGGAGAGGGTCAACAGCTTTTTGACCAAATGGTGCGAAATAGCGGGCTGAACCGCAAAGTGGCCTAACGTAAAGCCTTGCGCATCAGCAGCGCGTCGACAGCTTGCGCGCCCGGACGCGGGTAATATTCCCGCCTCAGGCCGCACTCCGCGAATCCCGCGCTGAGATATAGCGACTGTGCCGGAGCATTGTCGGCGGCGACCTCAAGGAACACCTCCGTCACGTCACACAACCGCAGCTCGACCTCCGCGCGGGACAGGCAGGCCCGCGCCAGTCCCTGGCGCTGGTGGTCCGGGTGGGTGGCAATGGTCAGCAGTTCCGCCTCGTCCGCGATCAGGCGAAACAGGGCAAAGCAGCGCTCGTCGCCGGCCACAAGGGACAGGGGGCTGCTCAACAGCTCCGCGAATTCACCGGGTGTCCAGGGACGCGATTGGGTGAAGGCGGCCGCATGGGTCGCGGCCATCTGTGACGGGTTTGGTGCGTCAGTCATCGAGCAGGGTCGGCGCTACGTCACTCGAGGGCGCGGCGTCCGCGGCCCGCAGGTAAAGTGGCGCGGGGGGCTCGGTGGCGGTGGCAAAGCGTACGGAGGCGATGCGCGCAATGGCTTCCGCGATCCCGGGGGGGCTCGCCTCGGGCGCAAACGCCAGACCGGCACCGCGGGCGGCGTCCTCGGCCTCCTGGCGCGGCATCAGACGCGGCGCCTCGCCGGGCAGGGCGGCATAGACCTGGTCACGGGGGGCAGGCACCGCGGGCAGGCTGCCGTCCGCCTTGCGGGCCTCAAAGCCGTTGACGCCCACCGCCGGGATGTCCAGCCCGAGGGCCAGCCCACGGGCTGCGGATACGGCTATGCGGATCCCGGTGAAATTGCCCGGCCCGATGCCGACTCCCAGCGCGTCGAGGTCTTCCCAGCTGGCGTCGGCCTCGGACAGCACCTCTTGCAGCAGCGGCATCAGTCGCTCGGCCTGGCCGCGGGTCATCTCTTCCAGGCGGGTGGTCAGCACCTCGTCGCCGCGCAGCAAAGCGGCCGCGCAATGCGCGGCCGATGTGTCAAATCCCAGAACCAGTGGTTCAGAGGTCATGCAATGTCCTTTCGCAGCCGTCACACGGCAACCGGGCGCACCTCGGTGACTTCCGGAATGTAATGGCGCAGCAGGTTCTCGATGCCCATTTTCAGCGTGAGCGTCGAGGACGGGCAGCCCGCGCAGGCGCCCTGCATGTGCAAGTAGACCACGCCGCGGTCAAAGCCGTGGAAGGTGATGTCGCCGCCGTCCTGGGCCACTGCCGGGCGCACGCGGCTGTCCAGCAGCTCCTTGATCTGGTTGACGATCTCGGCGTCCTCGCCCGTGTGTTCCGCGTGGCCCGAGGCCGGATCGGACGAGCCATCGGCCATTACCGGCTGACCGGATTGGAAGTGCTCCATCACCGCGCCGAGTATGGCGGGCTTGATGTGGTCCCAATCGACGCTGTCTTCCTTGGTCACGGTGACGAAGTCATTGCCAAAGAATACGCCGGTCACGCCGTCGACGGCGAAAATGCGGGCAGCCAGGGGGGATTTCTCGGCGGCCTCGGCACTGGCAAAGTCTGCGGTGCCGACTTCGAGAACTGTCTGACCCGGCAGGAATTTCAGCGTCGCCGGGTTGGGCGTGGATTCGGTCTGAATGAACATGGCGGGTCTCCGTTAAGCGTGTTCCCGATATGCGCCTTGCGCCCCGGCAAGTCAAGATTTGGAACCATTCTAAATTGCCGGGGCTCGGCAGAGCAATGGCAATGGGAGCGAGGCGCAGCGCGGTGGTGTTCGGTCGCGTCGGGTATCAGGTGATGGCTTCCAGCCGTTCCTTGGACAGATCGCCCGGGACGATGGTGATCGGCACCGGCAGCGTGCCCGAGTTCTTGGTCAGCTGGGTGACCAGCGGTCCCGGTCCCTTGCGCCCGATGCCCGCGCCCAGCACCAGCACGCCGATTTCTGGATCGCCCTCGATATAGTCGAGAATTTCTGGCACTGGCTCGCCTTCGCGGATCACCAGTTCGGGGTCGACATTCTGGCGGTCACGCATCCACTTGGCGAAAACCTCGAAGTGGGCGTGAATGCGTTCGCGGGCCTCTTCACGCATGACCTCGCCGACACCGATCCAGTGGTTGAATTCATCCGGCGGGATCACCGACAGGATGGTCACGCCGCCGCCGGTGTGCGCAGCCCGCATCGCGGCAAAGCGCATCGCGTTCAGACATTCGCGGCTGTCGTCCAGTACCACCAGGAATTTGCGCATCTCGCCTCACGTGTTGTTGCGTCGGGATCATGGCGCAAGCAGGCCGATCAGGCAATAGAGCTGCTGCCGCGCCGTCATTTCTGCCCTGCTGCCCAATCCCAGTAGAGCGCGCGGACGCGTTTGGTCACCGGGCCGATCTCATAGGTGCAATCGTCGAACGCGGTGACCGGGGTCACTTTGGCCATGTTGCCGGACAGAAAGATTTCATCCGCGGTTTCGAAGTCTTCGTAGGTCAGCACGCATTCGGTCACGGTCATTCCATCGGCGCGCATGTTGGCGATATGGCGGGCGCGGGTGATGCCGGCCAGGAAGGTGCCGTTGGGGATCGGCGTGAACACGACGCCATCGCGGACCATGAAGACGTTGCTGGTGGCGGTTTCGGCAACATTGCCCATGGCATCCAGTGCCAGGGCATTCGTAAAGCCCTTGCTGCGGGCCTCGCGCAGCATGCGGGCGTTATTGGGATAGAGGCATCCGGCCTTGGCATTCACCACCGCGTTTTCCAGCACCGGCCGACGGAAACGGGTGCGGGTCAGCGTGGCAGAGGCGTCGGCGGCGGGCATCGGGATCTCTTCCAGGCTGACGGCGAATTGCGTGCTGTCCGCGTCCGGAGCAATCAGCGTCGCATCACCATCGGTGGCCCAGTACATCGGCCGCACGTAGACGGCTGCGTCCGCGGCAAACCCTTTGAGCCCGTCGCGGATCAGTTCGGCCATTTCAGCTGCCTGCAAGGTCGGCTCCATCATCAACGCACGGGCCGAGGCGTTGGTGCGGGCGCAATGCAGGTCCAGGTCCGGTGTGACGCCATCAAAGAAGCGGGCGCCGTCAAACACCGAGGAGCCCAGCCACATCCCATGGTCCGCGGCCCGCATCACGGCGACGTCGCCGTCGTGCCAGGTGCCATTGAAATAGGTCCGGATTTTGCTGCCTGCGGCCATCGATCTGTCCTTTCGCTTGGTGGCGGAACGCTAGGCAGGAATGGGTCAGAGGTCCATACCCTTTTCCGCCTCCAGCAGCGCCTCGAGATCAAGCGGCTCGTTGACCATCGCCAGTTCGCCATCGGCGGTCCGTGGCCATTCCTCTACCGGGCGGTCCCGGTAGAGTTCGACACCGTTGCCGTCCGGGTCGCGGATGTAGAGCGCTTCTGAAACGCCATGGTCGGCGGCGCCCTCCAGCGGGATGTTGGCCGCCAGGACCCGACGCAGCACGGCACCGAGGCTGGGGCGGTCCGGTAGCAGGATTGCAGTATGGTATAGCCCCGTGGTGCCCGGAGCCGGTTGCGCCCCGCCGCGCGAGTGCCAGGTGTTCAGGCCAATGTGATGATGATAGCCACCCGCCGAGAGGAAAGCCGCGGACTCGCCGATCCGCTGGGTGACATCGAACCCCAGAACGTCGCTGTAAAAGCCGATTGCACGCTCAAGGTCGGAGACCTTCAGGTGAATATGGCCGATGCAGGTGCCTTGGGGAAGGGATGTGGAACCAGTGCTCATGTTCGTCTCCTTGAGGTGCTTTGCCGCCGCGCAGTCTGACCCTTTGATTATGGCGACAGTCAGGGCCGGTGCCAGTCCACAGGGGCGCACCATTCCCCTGTGCGGTTTCACACTGTCACAGTGATCGTGACCGCGCGCCGACAGGCGCGCCGCGCCCAAGCGGACCAGCGCATGACACTGCGTGCAAGGACGGGCGGGAGCGCCGGGCTGCCTGGCGCGCAGGCGCAGCCGGGCTCAGCTCCCTGGCGCCAGCCCGGCCTTCGTCAGGATGGAAGTTGCCTCTTGCTGCCAGCGGGCTTTCAGCTCGGCGTTTGGCGTGCGGCGCAGTCCCATCGCTTTCAGCCCTTCGAACTTGTCCGAGGCTTCCTGCCCGAAGCTGGCCGCGACCCTTGGCCACCAATAGTCAACCAAGTCTTGCAGAGGCTCGGTTCCGGTTGATTCCACAAGTGTCATCAGCCCTTCTTCGGCCAGTTCCGCGTGGCGGGTCTCCACTGGCAGGATCGTGCGGAAGGCCTCGGCCAAGGGCTGATAGGAGACATGGCTCAGCTCCTCCAGCTGGAGGGTCACGGCGCGGCCCATCAACACGTTCATCACAACTGCATCGGCCCAGCCTTGCAGCGGGTAGTTGAAGACCGCCAGTCGCATGTCGTGCTGGCTTCGGCTCTGTCCGATGTCGGCATCGCGCGCGAGCCGGGCGGTCCAGGGATGGTGATCGGCATAGCGGGCCGTGTCCGCACCGAATTCCCCCATCAGGCGCAACACCTGGTCCGCATGCGCGGTTTTTTCCAGCACGATACGGGCCGCGGCGATGCGGGCCTGGATGCCGGGACCCTGGTTGATAATATCAGCAAAACCTGCGGCACCGGCCAGCTCGCTGTCGACGAAGGTTGCCATCAGCTTCAGCAGCTCTGCCCGGTAGCGGGGCGGGACGTTGGCCGGGGTGGTCAACACGCCCCCGCGGGCCAGGTAGGTTTCGATGCTCATATCTTCAGCCACGGCTGATCCTCCCCAAAACGGTTGCTACTGGTCGTAGTCCACCACCACTGTATCCGTCACCGGGTAGGCCTGGCAGCTCAGCACATACCCTTTTTCGACCTCGTAATCCTCAAGCGCGTGATTGGCGACCATCTCCACCTCGCCCTCCAAAACCTTGCAGCGGCAGGTGGAGCAGACGCCCGCCTTGCAAGCGTAGGGCGCGTCCATGGCGTTTTCCAGTGCGGCGTCCAGCAGCGTTACGTCCTTGCCCATCTGGATGGTCTGAGTGGCCCCGTCGAGTGTGATGGCCGCCTTGGTCTGATTGGCGCTTGTACCGGCTTCTGCGGCGCCCGCCTTGCGCTTGGCGCGGCCCGGCTGGGCAGAGGCGAAAAGTTCAAACTTGATCTGGCTGTCCTCCAGCCCGGCCGTGCGCAGGGCTGCGGCGATGCCGAGCATCATCGGTTCTGGGCCACAGATGAAGGCGGTGTCGACGGACGTGATGTCGATCCAATGCTCAAAGAGCTGGGCGCATTTTTCCTCGGTCACGAGACCGGTGAACAGGTCAATGTCCTGAGCGTCGGATTCCAGCACGTGGATGACGTTCAGTCGCCCCATGTGGATGTTCTTCAGATCCTCCAGCTCCTCGCGGAACATGATCGTGTTCACGCCCTTGTTGGCGTAGACCAGCGTGAAGGAGGACTTGGGCTCTGTTGCCAACGTCGTCTTCAGGAGCGAGAGGACGGGTGTGATGCCGGAGCCGCCCGCGAAGCCGAGATAGTGTTTCTCAGCCTTCGGATCGAGCGGTGTGTGAAAGGTGCCCATCGGCGGCATCGCCTGCAGGGTATCGCCGACTTTCAGCTCGGTGTTGGCCCAGGTCGAAAAGGCGCCGCCGTCGACGCGCTTGATGCCGACCTGCAGGATGCCCTCGTCCTTTCCGGCACAGATGGAATAGCTGCGGCGCAGCTCCTCGCCGTCGAAGTCCCGCCGGAAGGTCAGATATTGGCCTTGGGTGAAATCGAACGCAGTGGCCGCCTCCGGCGAGGGTTTCAGGGTGACCACCACCGCATCGCGAATGGTCTTGCGGACATCGGTGACTTCAAGGTCGTGAAAGCGCGCCATCAGGGTCTCCTCAGATGCACTTGAAATAATCAAAAGGTTCGAGGCAGTCCTGGCAGCGCCAGTGGGCCTTGCAGGGGGTCGAGCCGAACTGGCTGACCTTGGTGACATGTCGGCTGCCGCAATGCGGGCATGTTTCCGGGCCACCCGCGGGCTCGGGCGGAGCGATGCCGTAGGCCTCGAGCTTGGCGCGGCCTTTGTCCGACAACCAATCGGTGGTCCAGGCGGGAGAGATCTGGGTCTTGAGACGCATATCCTCGATGCCGCGGGCCTTGAGGGCGGTTTCGATATCCATCTGGATCACCGCGGTGGCCGGGCAGCCGGAATAGGTGGGTGTAACGGTGACGACCAGCGTGTCGTCCTGCCACTCGACGCCGCGGATGACGCCAAGGTCGACAAGAGAAATCACCGGGATCTCCGGGTCCGGCACCGCGTCCAGCCACTCCCAGACTTGGTCCAGGCTGGGCTTCTCGGCTGGCTTTTCGGCAAGTTGGCTCATGCGGAAATCCTCATTGGCTGTTTCGCCCGGACGCTAGGCCGGGCAGCTCCCGACCTCTCCCACGGGAGGGGGCTTTACCCCCACCCGAGGCCGGGTGCTGCCCTCAGTTCTTGTACCGTGGCGTTACCACTTGGCGCCGGGGTAGGCGCGTTGCAGCCACTGCATCTGGGTCAGCAGATGGCCCAGATGCTCGGTGTGCATCTGGCCGGTGCGGCCGCCTTTCTGGGCGAAGCGGCTCTCCGGGATGGTAAGCGTAGCCTCTGCCAGAACGTCGGAGACGCGGGTATCGTATGCGTCGCGCAAGGTTGTCGGGTCCGGCGCGATTCCTGCCTGCTCCATCGCGGCGTCGATCTCGTCGGAGAGGAACATTTCGCCGACGTAGGGCCAGAGGTAATCCAGCGCCGCCTGCATGCGGTTGTGGCTTTCTTCGGTGCCGTCCCCGAGGGAAATCACCGTCTCGGCGGACCGCTCAAAGTGGTAGGCAACTTCCTTCGAAGCTTTCTCTGCAATCGCGGCCACCCGCTCGTCCGAGGAGCTTTTCAGCTGCTCCAGCATCAGCCCATGCCAGGCATCGAACAGGAACTGGCGCATCAGCGTCTGGCCGAAGTCACCGTTGGGCATCTCGACCAGCAGCAGGTTGCGGAAGTCCCAAGCGTCGCGCAGAAACGCGAGGTCGTCTGCGGATTTCCCCTCGCCCTGCACATCTGCTGCTAGCCCCAGCCAGATCTGTGTCTGGCCGATCAGGTCGAGAGCGATGTTGGCCAGTGCGATGTCTTCCTCCAGCACCGGCGCGTGCCCGCACCATTCGCTGACCCGGTGACCGAGGATCAGTGTGTTGTCTCCCATGCGCAGCAGGAACTGCACAAAGGCTTCTTGCTGGGTGAGGGCGGGCTGAGCTTTGGCGGCGGCGGCAGTCATCACATCGCCCCCACTTCGTCAGGAATATCGAAGAAGGTCGGGTGACGGTAAACCTTGCTTTCCGACGGCTCGTAAAGAGGACCTTTGTCGCTGGGTGAGGAGGCGGTGATCGCCGCGGCTTCGACAACCCAGATCGACACACCTTCGTTGCGGCGGGTGTAGACGTCGCGGGCGTTCTTGATTGCCATTTCGGCGTCGGGCGCGTGCAGGGAGCCGACGTGGCGGTGGCTCATGCCGTGCTGGCCGCGGATGAAGACTTCCCACAGGGGCCATTCGTTTTTCATATCTCTAATCCTCTTGGCTGAGGGGGCGCCGCGGGCGCTGGAAGGTTCGAAAGTTACTCGGCCGCGTGTTTGCGCGCGGCCTTTTTGCGGGCATGTGCGAGCATGCCGTCGCGCACCCATTGGCCATCCTTCCAGGCCTTGTTGCGGGCGGCGAGACGGTCGGCATTGCACGGGCCATTGCCCTTGATCACGTCAAAGAACTCATTCCAGTCCGGGTCAGTGAAATCGTAGTGACCGCGTTCCTCGTTCCATTTCAGGTCCGGGTCCGGAATGGTCAGCCCCAGGTATTCCGCTTGCGGCACGGTCTGATCGACGAACTTCTGACGCAGCTCGTCGTTGGTGTTCATCTTGATCTTCCATTTCATCGACTGCGCGGAATGGACCGAGTCCTTGTCCGAAGGGCCGAACATCATCAGTGACGGGTACCACAGCCGGTTCAGCGCATCCTGCGCCATCTTCTTCTGCTCCGGTGTGCCCTCGGCCATTCGGCGGATGACATCGTAGCCCTGGCGCTGGTGAAAGCTTTCTTCCTTGCAGACGCGGATCATGGCGCGGGAGTAGGGGCCGTAGGAGGTCCGCTGCAACGGCACCTGGTTCATGATCGCCGCCCCGTCCACCAGCCAGCCGACCGCGCCGATGTCGGCCCAGTTCAGCGTCGGATAGTTGAAGATCGAGGAATACTTCATGCGCCCGTCGAGCAGCATTTCCGTCATCTCGTCGCGGCTGATACCCAGCGTTTCCGCGGCACAGTAGAGATACAACCCGTGGCCTGCCTCATCCTGCACCTTGGCCAGCAGGATCGCCTTGCGCTCCAGCGTCGGCGCGCGGGTGATCCAGTTGCCTTCGGGCAGCTGGCCGACGATTTCGGAATGTGCGTGCTGGCCGATCTGACGGATCAGCGTCTTGCGGTAGCCCTCGGGCATCCAGTCCTTGGGCTCGATCTTCTCACCCGCGTCGATGCGGGCCTGAAAGGCGGCCAGCTTCTCCGGATCGTCCTGGGTCGCTTCGGATTTGATCATCTGAGCATACATGTCTGGGACCTCCTGCGGGGTAGATTACACGCGTTCCAGGATCAGGGCTGTTCCCTGACCGACGCCGACGCACATGGTGCAGAGCGCATAACGCCCGCCGGTGCGCTGCAGCTGATAGGCGGCGGTCAGCACCAGCCGCGCGCCGGACATGCCGAGCGGGTGGCCAAGTGCGATGGCGCCGCCATTAGGGTTAACATGGGGCGCATCGTCCGGAAGGCCAAGTTCGCGCAGGGTGGCAAGCCCCTGGCTGGCGAAGGCCTCGTTCAGTTCGATCACATCCATCTGTTCGATGGTCAGGCCAGTGCGGGCCAGAACCTTGCGGGTGGCGGGCACCGGGCCAATGCCCATGATGCGCGGCTCGACCCCTGCGGCGGCCATGCCGACGATGCGGGCCATCGGCTTCAGGCCGTTCTTCGCAGCCGCAGCCTCATTGGCCATCAGGATCGCGGCGGCGCCGTCATTGACGCCAGAGGCGTTTCCTGCGGTCACGCTCTTGTCCGGGCCGTTGACGCCTTTCAGCCCCGCCAGCTTCTCCGCCGTGGTGCCGGGGCGGGGGTGTTCGTCGGTGTCGATCACCAGGTCCTTGCCCTTGCGCTGGGGAATGGTGACCGGAGTAATCTCCTCCTTGAAAATGCCAGCCTCATGCGCGGCAGCCCAACGGGCCTGGCTGCGGGCGGCAAAGGCGTCCTGATCCTCGCGGGAGACGCCGTAGTCTTCGGCAACGTTGTCGGCGGTCTGCGGCATGGAATCGGTGCCATACATGTCGTGCATCCGCTTGTTCACGAAGCGCCAGCCGATGGTCGTGTCGTAGACCGCATTGGCACGGGTAAAGGCTGCGGTGGCCTTGGGCATCACGAAGGGCGCGCGCGACATGCTTTCAACGCCGCCGGCGATGGCCATGTCATAGTCACCCGCCTTGATCCCGCGCGAGGCCATGCCGACCGCATCCATGCCCGAGGCACAGAGACGGTTGATCGTGGTGCCCGGCACCGTGGTGGGCAGGCCCGCCAGCAGGGCCGCCATGCGTGCGACGTTGCGGTTGCTTTCGCCGGCCTGATTGGCGTCGCCCAGAATCACGTCGTCCAGTCTGCCCCAGTCCACATCCGGGTTGCGCGCTGCAAGAGCGGCAATCGGCAGGGCGGCCAGGTCGTCAGTGCGTATCTGGCTGAGCGCACCGCCGTAGCGGCCGATCGGGGTGCGGGTGGCGTCGCAGATGAAAGCATCCATGGGTGTTCGCGTCTCCTGTGGTGCTGGCGGGAATTCCCCGACCGTAGGGTCGGTGATACGCCGAATGATGATTCGCGGCAAGTTAAATGTAACGTAATTAGGTTGTGGTGGAAAATTCTGTAACAATTGGGCGGGCGCATCGCGGCTAGCAAGCGTCCACGAACTGAAAGACCTGATTGGGTATTTTTGACCGTCGATCTGAAAATGGGTCATGCCAGCGCGACTGAACCCGTGCCGCAGATAGAATTCGATTGCAGGAAGGTTTTCAGCGTTCGTGGTCAGCCAGGGCGCGTCCCAGTGCAAACTGCGCCTCTGCTCCAGCCCGGCGTGGAGCAGGCGGCGACCGATACCGCTGCCCTGGTGGCGTGGCTGAACATACAGCGTCGAGATCTCGGTGCGGGACGCGCCGCCGGTGGGGGGCGCGCGGTTGTGGCTCAGCCGAATGTAGCCATCAATTCCCTGCTGGTTCTGTGACACCAGAATTCGGTCGTGGGGATCTTGCAGCGCGGTCTCGAAGTGCAATCGGGTGAAATGGTCGAGGACGAAGTCGGCAAAGGCCGCTGCAACGCCTTGGCGCAGGTAGGTTCCCAACCAGACTTCGATTGAACGGTGCGGATGAGGGACCTGGTTGCGTTCATCATGGCTCCGTGGGCGAGGGGGAAATGCGCAATCGTTTCGTCAGGGCCGAACGCGGGTCAAGGGTCTTGGCGCCCCTGAAGGGATCTTCCGACGCCAGGCTGGCTGGCTCCTCTTTCCCGAACTGACGCTCGCCGGGGTGGGGGCGCAGATGTTCTTTGGGGTTTCTTTTCCGGCCGTCGTCGGCTCTTCTTGCCGCGGAAAGCTGAATGGCAGGCTTGGGTGACGAGTTTCAAAAGTTTCACTTCTGCCTGAAACTTGTTACAAGTTGCCAGGTGCCCTCGGGTTGCCAAAGGATATCGGGGCTTGGCGCAGGGTGTTCTGCGAGGCCCAATCAGACGTAAGCTGCGCTGCACCGCAAGCAGCGCCGAAGGGGAGAAGACAGCCGGATGAGTGAAGCCATTGCATATGAGCGTGAGGGCAGCATCGCTGTCCTGAAAGCGCAGAACCCGCCCGTGAACGCCTTGGGCGTCGAGGTGCGTAAGGGGCTGCTCGCGGGCATCGAACGGGCCGAGCAAGAGGGCGCCAAGGCGGTGCTGATCTACGGTGAGGGTCGCACCTATTTCGCGGGTGCTGACATCCGCGAGTTCGGCAAGCCGCCTCAGGAGCCGAGCCTGCCGGATCTGTGCAACCGGATCGAAGCCTCGCCTCTGCTGGTGGTCTCTTCCATGCATGGCACTGCGCTGGGCGGCGGGCTGGAGGTGGCGTTGTCCTCGCATTACCGGGTGGCGGTGCCGTCCGCCAAGATGGGCTTGCCGGAGGTGAACCTCGGCATCCTGCCCGGTGCCGGCGGCACTCAGCGGCTGCCGCGGCTGGCGGGAACCGAAGCGGCGCTGGAGATGATCACCTCGGGGCGTCACGTCAGCGCCGCCGAAGCGCTGGAGAAGGGCATCGTCGACCGGGTGGTGGACGGCGATCCGCGGGAGATCGGCCTGTCCTATGCCCGCGAACTGTTGGAACTAGGGGCTGCGCGCCGGGCGGTGGGCGAGATGCCTGCGCCTGAGGCGGTGGACTTTGATGCGGCCTACGCGGCAGTGCTGAAGAAGGGCCGCGGCCAGCTGTCGCCCGCCACTGCGGTACGGGCGGTTCAGGCTGCGGCCGAGGCGGGCAGTTTCGAGGAAGGGCTGAAGCGCGAGCGCGCGCTGTTCATGGAGC
Source organism: Nocardioides marinus (assembly GCA_019801415.1). GTDB lineage: Bacteria > Pseudomonadota > Alphaproteobacteria > Rhodobacterales > Rhodobacteraceae > Leisingera. Next base: position 19,983 of record JAHVJD010000010.1, on the reverse strand, counting down.
TGATGGACTCGGATCAGCGCCAGGGCCTGATCCACGCCTTCTTTGCCGAGCGGGCGGTCAGCAAATTGCCGGAGCTGGAGGGCGTCAGCCCGCGCGACGTCGCATCGGTCGGGGTGATCGGCGGCGGCACCATGGGGGCGGGCATTGCCACCGCCGTCCTGCTGGCCGGGTTGCCGGTGGTGTTGATCGAGATGACAGAGGACGCGGTGGCGGCGGCGCGCGGCCGGATCGAAGGCAACCTGCGCGGCGCGCTGAAGCGCGGCAAGATCAGCGAGGCGCAGTTCGCCGAACTGACCGGCGCGGCGCTGACGGTGTCCACCGATTACACGGCACTGGCGCAGGTGGATCTGGTGGTCGAGGCGGTGTTCGAGGACATGGACGTGAAACGCGAGGTCTTTGGCAAGCTGGACACCCATTGCAAACCGGGGGCGGTGTTGGCGACCAACACGTCCTATCTGGATGTGGACGAGATCGCGGCTGCGACTTCCCGCCCGCAGGATGTGATCGGTCTGCATTTCTTCTCGCCTGCGCATGTGATGAAGCTTCTCGAGGTCGTGGTGGCAGAGAAAACCGCGCCGGAGGTGCTGGCCACCGGCTTTGCCCTTGGCAAGCGGTTGAAGAAAGTCGCCGTGCGCTCGGGCATCTGTGACGGCTTCATCGGCAACCGCATCATGAACGCTTACCGCAAGGCGGCGGAATATGTGGTTCTGGACGGTGCCTCGCCCTACCAGGTGGACGAGGTGGTGCGCGGTTTCGGTTTCCCGATGGGGCCGTTCGAGATGGGGGATCTGGCGGGGCTCGATATCAATTGGGCTGCCCGCAAGCGCCGCGCGCCGACCCGCGATCCGCGCGAACGTGTGCCGCGCTTTTACGAGATGCTCTGTGAAGGCGGCGACTTCGGACAGAAGACCGGCAAGGGGTTCTACATCTACGAGGCAGGTCAGCGTGGTGGCGTGCCCAACCCGGAGGTGGCCGAACTGATTGCCAGGGATCAGGCGCAGCAGGGCGTGACCCCGCGCGAGTTCAGCGATGCCGAGGTGCTGCGGCGCTACATGTGTGCCATGGTGAACGAGGCCGCCAAGGTGGTGGGGGAAGGCATAGCCCGCCGCCCGCTGGACGTGGATATGGTCATGCTGTTTGGCTATGGGTTCCCGCGCTTCTGGGGTGGCCCGCTGAAATGGGCGGACCTGCAGGGGCTGGACGGGATCCTCGCGGACATCCGGGCCTATGCAGCAGAGGATGACTTCTTCTGGCAGCCTGCGCCGCTGCTGGAGCAGCTGGTCGCCGAGGGCCGCCGGTTTAACGATCTGAACAAGGCCGACTGACACCGGAAGCGCCGCCCTCGTCGGTGGCGCGCCCTTCCGGCCCATCGAGGGCCATCAGGCCGCGGCCCGGCTACGCCGTGCCAGGCGCGCTGAGGCCGATGTTAAATGCAAAAGCGCCGCGCGAAACGCGCGGCGCTGGGCCTGACAAGGCAAACAAGACAAGCGTGTCAAATACCAAGATGTGCCGAAGGGCAGGCCCCTAGCGATTGGCGCAAGTGCCCCGGTCTGGCGCTCAGGCCCAGGTGCCTTGGGTCGAGCTGCGGATCTTGCGGATGTTTTCGCCGTAGACGTCAGGATTGTCGACCGAACCGCCCTTGAACACGGCCGAGCCCGCGACAAGCACATCTGCGCCAGCCTCGGCCACCAGCGGTGCGGTGGTGGGGTCGACGCCGCCATCAATCTCGATATGTACCGGGCGGTCGCCGATCATGCTGCGCAGGCGGCGGACCTTGGCGGTCATGTCGAGAAACTTCTGGCCGCCGAAACCGGGGTTCACGGTCATCACGCAGACCAGATCGGTCAGGTCCAGCAGATGTTCGACCGCCTCGGCCGGGGTGCCGGGGTTCAGGGCGACGCCAGCCTTCATGCCAGCTGCGCGGATTGCCTGCAGGGTGCGGTGGATATGCGGACCAGCCTCGACATGGGCGGTCAGCACATCGGCGCCTGCATCGGCATAGGCATCGATGTAGGGGTCCACCGGCGCAATCATCAGGTGCACATCCATCACCGTCTTCACATGCGGGCGGAACGCCTTCACCGCCTGCGGGCCGAAGGTGAGGTTCGGGACGAAGTGCCCGTCCATCACATCCACATGCACCCAGTCGGCGCCTTGGGCTTCGATGGCCTGGATCTCCTGCCCGAAGTTGGCGAAATCGGCGGAGAGGATCGAGGGGGCGATCTTGATGGAACGGTCAAAGGACATCTGGCAGCTTCCTTCAGCAGCAAAGATAGAGGCAGTTTCTGGCCGTATAGCGGGTCTGGCGGGCTGAGGACAGGGGCAGTTTGCATCCATACCATCTGGGCAGGGCACCTGCACCTAATGGATGCGGGCGGGTGGCGTTACAAAACTTTCACGGCTGTGACACATGAGCTTTGAGCAGCAGCGCTAGGCAGTCCCGGAAAGAAAAGGGAGCGCCGCCGTGCTGCGCATTGACAGACTTACGAAACGTTTCGGCGACAAGACTGCGGTCGAGGCCGCGACGCTGGATATCGACAAACCCTGCATGATAGGGATCATCGGCCGCTCCGGCGCCGGCAAGTCCACATTGCTGCGGATGATCAACCGGCTGGGCGACGCCAGCGAAGGCCGCATCCTGTTTGAGGGTCGTGACATTACCCGATTGAAGGGCAAGGAAAAACGTGCCTGGCAGTCCGAATGCGCGATGATCTTCCAGCAGTTCAACCTGGTGCCGCGGATGGACGTGGTGTCCAACGTGCTGCACGGGACGCTGAACCGCCGCAACGTGATGGCGACGCTGTTCAACCTGTACCCGATGGCAGACATCCACAAGGCGATCGATATCCTGGACCGTCTGGGCATCGCCGAACACGCCGCCAAGCGGGCCGAGGCGCTGTCGGGCGGCCAGCAGCAGCGGGTGGCGATTGCCCGGGCATTGATGCAGGACCCCAAGATCATCCTGGCGGATGAACCGATTGCCTCGCTGGATCCGATGAATGCCCAGACCGTGATGGAGGCACTGCGCCGCATCCACGAGGAAGACGGCCGCACCGTCATTGCCAACCTGCACACGCTGGATACCGCGCGTCGCTATTGCGACCGGGTGGTGGGCATGCGCGATGGTCGCATCGTTTTTGACGGTCTGCCCGAGCAGCTGACCACCGGCGTTGCCCGCGAGATCTACGGCGCCGGAGAGGAGTTCTCGGAGGCCGCGACCTCGACCGAAATCGAAACGCTGGAAAAGACGGACGCGCTGCGTGCCGTGGTTCCCGCCGAATAACCCCCTGACCGTATTCGTCAAACCGGCAGTTTGCCTGTCGGGGAGATCATTTGGAGAGACGTAAAATGAAGAAGATTATTGCTGCCGTACTGGCCTCCACCGCCCTGACCGCCCCGGTCGCGGCCGAAGGAATCACCGAATTCCGCATTGGCCTGCTGGGCGGTGAAAACGCCCAGGACCGTCTGAACAACAACGAATGCCTGCGCAAATACGCGGAAGAAGAACTGGGTGTCGAAACCAAGCTGTTTGCCCCCGCCGACTATAACGGTGTGATCCAGGGGCTGCTCGGCGGTACCATCGACATGGCCTGGCTGGGCGCTTCGGGCTATGCCAAGACCTATCTGTCCGACCCGGAGGCGGTCGAGCCGGTGCTCGTCAAGGTGAACACTGACGGCGGCTACGGTTACTACTCGGTCGGCTTTGCCCGCAAGGACAGCGGCATCACCTCGCTGGAGGATCTGAAGGGCAAAACCTTCGGTTTCGGTGATCCGAACTCCACCTCCGGCTACCTGATCCCCTCGATCGAGATTCCGCAGAAGATCAACGCCAGCATGGAATCTGGCGACTATTTCGGTGAGGTGAAGTTCACCGGTGGTCACGAGCAGACCATCGTGGCGGTTGCCAATGGTGACGTTGACGGTGGCGTGACCTGGGCCGACGGCTTGGGCGAATGGGAAGATGGCTACAAGTCCGGCGCCCTGCGCCGTGCGGTGGATGCCGGCCTGGTCGACATGAACGACATGGTCGAGATCTGGAAATCGGCGCCGATCCCGGAAGGCCCGGTGGTGCTGCGCAAGGCTCTGCCTGCGGACGTGAAGGAAAAGATGACCGCGCTGATGGCGGGCCTAGCTGAAAAGGACCGTGACTGCTTCTATGGCGTTGCCGCCGGCGAAGCCCGCGCATTCGAGCCGATCACCCACGAGGCCTATGAGGTCATCATCGAAGCGCGCAAGCTGAAATCCAAGTAATTTCAGAGAGTAAATTCTCGATCACAGTCTGCGGGGTTCGGGTCGTCCCGGACCCCGCAATTTCCATGAAGGCACGCTGATGCGTCGCCTCAGCAAGACCAGGACCCCTAAATGGCAGATCTGACGGCAGCCCGGCCGACGCTGGACGAGATCCGGGAACAATACACGGACCATACTCGACGCAAGCGACTGTATGGCGGCATTCTACTTGCGGTTTTCGTGGCCATGATGGTGGCGGGGTTCCGCACCGCTGATGATCGCAACGCCGGCTCCTTTGGTGAAGGGTTCACCCGCATCTTCGACTACCCCGCCGAGGTGCTTGCAGAAGCCGCTGAGAAGGCCGCGCAGCTCCCGGGCCATGTGGTGCATTTCTTCCCGGCGCTGGTGGAGACCCTGAACATTGCCGCGGCGTCGACGCTCGTGGGGGCGGTTGTCGGTACCTTGCTGTCCATGCTGGCCACCCGCGGCATGGCTCCCTGGCCTGCGCTGATCCCGCTGTTCCGGCGCATCAGCGACATCTGCCGCGCCATCCCCGAGATCGTCATCGCGCTGGTGCTGATCTTTGTGCTGGGCGGCGGGCCGGTGCCTGCGATGATCGCCATTGCCATCCACACCGCCGGGGCATTGGGCAAACTGTTTTCCGAGGTGAACGAAAATGCCTCGCTGAAGCCGGTGGAGGGGCTGACCTCGGTCGGGGCCAGCTGGGCGCAGCGGATGGCGCTGGGGGTGCTGCCGCAGGTGGGGCCGAACTATGTGAGCTATGCGCTGCTGCGCTTTGAGATCAACATCCGCGCTTCGGCGATCCTGGGCTTCGTCGGCGCCGGTGGTATCGGCTACGAGCTGAAGAACGCCATGTCCTGGGGGCAGGGGCGCTACGATGAAGCCGCTGCGATCTTCCTTCTGTTGTTTGTCACCATCGTGGCCGTGGATCAGCTGTCCGGCCTGCTGCGTGACCGTCTGACCCATGGAGCGAAGGCATGACCACCTTTGACACCAATCTGACACCGGCCGAGCTGAAGCAGGAAGCGGCGCAGCTGTTCCTGAAGAAGCGCCTGCTGAGCTTTGTGCTGCCAGCTGCGGTTCTGGCCTACATGGCATATGTCTTTGTCGCTTTCGACGTGGCGGGTCTGTGGCAGCGTGCCAGCCTCGAAAACGCGCGCACCCTTGTCAGCGACAGCTACAGCTACAAGACCCATGTCACACGCGACAATCGCAGCGGTGCGGTATCCGTCGCCATCGAGGGCGAGCGCAAGGGCGCCTACCCCGAAGGCACCGCGCCGGACTGGGTGTCGCTGGGTGAGACCACGGTGATCGACCTCGAAGACGGCCACCGCGTCACCCTTGGTCCTGAAACAATTGAATATGTGATACCGGGTTACGGCACCGTGCGCGCAACCCCCAGCCGCAGCGCCGGGGTGCAAGCGGAACTGCCCGCAGGCGAGGTGCCGGAGTGGATCAACAGCTCCAAGAACCGGCTGGCGATTACCACGGATGCTGGCCGCCTGACAGTGACCCGCAACCGGGCCGAGGTGTTCCGCTATTTCACCGGTTGGGAGCTGTTCTTCTTCACCCTCGACAGCCCCTATTATGGCCTTGGGATTGGCGAGCTGTTGCAGCGCGCCGCCGGTGGCGAGGCGGGGGCGATCCTGCACGACGTCTGGACCAACAAGATGTGGCGCCATCAGGACGTGGCCTGGGCGATTGCGGAAACGCTGCTGATGGCCTTCCTGGGCACCTTCGGCGCCGGGCTGATCGCGCTGCCGCTGGCCTTTGCCGCGACCCGCAACTTCATGCCTTTTGCGCCGCTGCGCTTTGCCATGCGCCGCCTGTTCGACTTCGTCCGTGGCGTGGATTCCCTGATCTGGACGGTTGTTCTGGCCCGTGCTTTTGGTCCCGGACCGCTGACCGGCGCGCTGGCGATCCTGGTGACGGACACTGGCACTTTCGGCAAGATCTTCTCCGAGGCGCTGGAAAACGTCGATGAAAAGCAGATCGAAGGCGTAGCCTCGACCGGGGCGAAACCGGCGCAGCGCTACCGCTTCGGGGTGATCCCACAGATCACGCCGGTGCTGCTGAGCCAGCTGCTGTATTTCCTGGAATCCAACACCCGCTCTGCCACCATCATCGGCGCGATCACCGGCGGCGGCATCGGTCTGCTGCTGACGCAGGCGATCATCACCCAGAAGGACTGGGAGGAGGTGGCCTACTACATCACCCTCATCATCCTGATGGTGATGCTTATGGACTGGATCTCGGGCTGGTTGCGGCGGCGGCTGATCACTGGCGAGACCGGGTCGGCCAAGCGCAAAACGCGCGCGGGCAAGGCGATGCTGCTGCCCTGATCGGGGCGGCGGCACAGACACCACAGATAAGGCAGCTCCATGGCCCGTTTGACGGCAGAGACCCCGTTTATCCACCCCGATTGCAGCATCGCGGACAGCACGTTCGGCGCCTATGTGGAAATCGGTGAAGGCAGCCGGGTCACCAACTCGCGGATCGGCGACTACAGCTACTGCGACCGCAGCTGCGACATCGCCAATGCGCAGGTCGGCAAATTCGCCAATATCGCCAGCTTCACCCGCATCGGCGCGACAGATCACCCGATGGAGAAAGCCTCGCAGCATCACTTCCTCTACCGCTCCGGCGACTATTGGGAGGATGCGGGGGCGGATGCAGACTGGTTCCGCCACCGCGCCGGACGCACGGCCTCTATCGGACATGACACCTGGATCGGCCATGCGGCGATCATCAAACCAGAGGTAACCATCGGCCACGGCGCGGTGGTGGCTTCCGGCGCGATCGTGACCAAGGATGTGGCCCCCTACACGATCGTGGGCGGCAACACCGCCCGGCTGATCCGCCGCCGCTATCCTGAGGCCGTGGCCGAAGCGATGATGGCGCTGGCCTGGTGGGACTGGGACCACGCCCGCCTGCGAGAGGCGTTGCCGGATTTCCGGTCGTTGAAGGCAGAGGCGTTCCTGGAGAAATACGCCTGAACCACGTCTGTTCGGCAGGCGTGGCTCCCGCCTGTTGCGGCGCATTTGATAAAATGCGCCTCACAGTTGGGCGTGGCGCCGCTGCGCGGCGCACGGGGGCCGGGCCGAAACCTGGCTGGCTGGGGAAGGGAGCGGACGTGCACGCACCGCAGTCGGAGGGGCGCTTAAACCCATGTTTCATGGGGAACAGCCCGGTCTGAACGCACCCGCGCCGCGCGTCAGCGCGGCGCCGGGCCCAACGGGCGGCAGGCACGCCAGTGACTGGCAACGGGCGGGAGAGGACCGCTGCCGCTGGCGCGCCTAGGCTGTCGACCTTAGCCGACGGCTTTCATCACCTCGCCAATACGGCGGCCGGTGTCGATCATCCGGTTGGAGAAGCCCCATTCGTTGTCGTACCAACTGACCACCCGCACCAGTCCCTCTGAGGTGACGGCGGTTTGCGGCGCGGCAAAGCAGCTGGAATGCGAATCGTGGTTGAAATCCACCGACACCAGCGGGTCTTCCTCATAGGACAGGATCCCGGCGAGATCGGATTCCGCCGCCGCCTGCACCGCCCGGTTCACCGCCTCGACAGTGGCGGGGCGTTCTGGCACGAAGCTGAGGTCGACCACGGAGACATTGGCGGTCGGCACCCGGATGGCAGAGCCTTCGAGGCGGCCCTTCAGATGCGGCAGCACCTCGGCGATGGCGCGGGCAGCGCCGGTGGAGGTGGGGATCATCGACAGCGCCGCAGCGCGGGCGCGGTAGAGATCCTTGTGGCTGGTGTCATGGGTCGGCTGGTCGCCGGTATAGGCGTGGATCGTGGTCATGTAGCCGGTCTTGATACCGAAGGTCTCGTCCATGACCTTGGCCAGCGGTGCCAGGCAGTTGGTGGTGCAGGAGGCATTGGAGACGATCACATCCTCGGCGGTCAGATCCATGTGGTTGACGCCAAAGACCACGGTGCGGTCGGCATCCTTGCCCGGGGCCGAGATCAGCACCCGCTTGGAGCCGTTCTTCAGATGCAGCGCCGCCGTATCGCGGGTGGTGAACAGGCCGGTGCATTCATAGGCCACGTCCACGTCCTGCCAGGGCAGTTCCTCGGGGTTGCGGATGGCGGTCAGGCGGATGGTGTGATGTCCGACCCGGATTTCGTCGCCGGACAGGAAGACCGGGGTCTTCAGGCGGCCGTGGACGCTGTCGTATTTCAGAAGATGGACCAGGGTTTCCGGCGGGGACAGGTCGTTGATCGCCACCACCTCGATATCCTGGACGTTGTTTTCCAGCAGCGCGCGCAGCACGCCGCGGCCAATGCGCCCGAACCCATTGATTGCGATTTTCAGTGTCATTCCTGATCTCCGGCTGTGGCACCGGCGTGAAATCCGGTATCGATAACGGCTGCGCCACTGATAGCGATAACGGAAGCGTAAATCAAGCTCTGCGTTGCAACGTTCTCCTCTTGCGGCTGGCGGCGAACTGCAAGACCATGGGGTCATGACAAAAAAACTGTTGCTGAAAGATGTGGCCCGGCTCGCAGGGGTCAGCGAGATGACGGCCTCGCGCGCGTTGCGCGGGGCGCCAGATGTCTCGGCCAAGACCAAGTCCAAGGTCGAGGAAATCGCCCGCATCCATGGCTATGTGCCGAACCGGATCGCGGGCTCCCTGTCGTCGCAGTCGGTGAACCTGGTGGCGGTGGTGGTGCCGTCGCTTAACAGTTTCGTGTTTCCCGAGGTGCTGTCCGGCATTTCCGCGGTGCTGCGCGACAGCCCGCTGAAGCCGGTGGTTGGCATTTCAGGCTACGCACTGGAAGAGGAAGAAGAGGTCATCCGCGAAATGCTGAGCTGGCGGCCGTCCGGGCTGATCGTCGCCGGGCTGGAGCATTCCGACCCGACACGGCGGATGCTGCAGCAGGCGGATTGCCCGGTGGTCGAGGTGATGGATGTGGACGGTGAACCAGTGCGTCATTGCGTCGGCATTTCGCATCTGGACGCGGGGCGCGGCATGGCGGAACAGATCCTCGCCCGAGGCTACCGGCGGATTGGTTTTATCGGCACCAAGATGCCGCAGGACTTCCGGGCCCGTAAGCGCTTTGACGGTTTTACCGACGGGCTGGCGGCGCAAGGGGTGACGCTGGCGGATCGCGAGCATTACTCCGGCGAAAGCTCAATCCAGACCGGGCGCCAGCTGACGGCGCAGATGCTGGCGCGCAGCCCGGACCTGGACTGTATCTATTATTCCAGCGACGTGATGAGCGTTGGCGGGCTGATGCACTGTCTCGCGACCGGGTTGAGCGTCCCGGACGACATCGCGTTGGCCGGGTTCAACAATCTGCAATTGTTGCAGGGGCTGCCCAAGCAGCTGGCCACCACCGACGCCTGCCGCCGCGAAATTGGCGAGCGCGCGGCGAAGATCATCCTGCAATCGCGTAGCGGTGACGCGGGAGGAGAGCTGGTGTTCGACCGGTTGCACCCTGCGATCAGCCTGGGCGAAACGCTCTGACCCGCGAAAAAGAGACGCTGGAGACTGGCGTAAAGTAAAACGCTCCCCGCGGGGGGAGCGTTTCCGAGTTCCGTGAGTGGTTGGCTTAGAGGGCCGCCTTGAAGAGTTGGGTCAGGTTTTCCTCGGTCAGCTCGACGGGGTTGCCGCCGCAGGACGGGTCGATGATCGCGCCCTTGACCAGATCTGGGATCGAGGCCTCGGTCACGCCCAGATCGGACAGCTTGCGCGGAATGCCCAAGGAGTCGTTCAGCTCCTGCACAAAGGCGCGGAAGCCGTCAAAGCCGCCTTCGATCCCCAGGTAGGCCGCTGCCATGTTGAACCGGTCGGCGATTACCGGCGCGTTGAACTCCAGCACTGCGGGCATGCAGACCGCATTGGTGGTGCCGTGGTGGGTGTTGAAATGCGCCCCGATCGGGTGGCTCATGGCGTGGATCGCGCCGAGCCCCTTTTGGAAGCCGGTGGCGCCCATGGCGGCGGCGGACATCATCTGCGCGCGGGCTTCGATATCGGTGCCGTCAGCATAGGCGCGCGGCAGGTAATCCTTGACCAGACGCATGCCTTCCAGCGCGATGCCCTGGGACATCGGATGGTAATGCGGCGAGGAGAACGCCTCGACACAATGCGCAAAGGCATCCAGACCGGTACCTGCGGTGATGAACTTGGGCATGCCCACGGTCAGCTCGGGATCGCAGATCACCACGGTGGGCAGCACCTTGGGGTGGAAGATGATCTTCTTCTGGTGAGTGACGCTGTCGGTGATGACGCTGGCGCGGCCGACCTCGGATCCCGTGCCTGCAGTGGTGGGCACTGCGATGATCGGGGCGATGGCGTCGGCATCCGCGCGGGTCCACCAGTCGCCGATGTCCTCGAAATCCCAAACCGGGCGGGTCTGACCGGCCATGAAGGCCACCATCTTGCCCAGATCCAGGCCGGAGCCGCCGCCGAAGGCGATCACGCCGTCATGGCCGCCGGCCTTGTAGGCTTCGACGCCCGCTTCGAGGTTTTTCTCGTTCGGGTTGGGATCCACGTCCGAGAACATGCCGCGGCCCAGACCTGCCGCTTCCATGATGTCGAGGGTGGACTGGGTGACCGGCAGATCCGCCAGCCCCTTGTCGGTGACCAGCAGCGGTTTCTTGATCCCGGCTGCCGCGCAGGCATCGGCCAGTTCCTTGATCCGGCCGGCGCCGAATTTGATTGCGGTCGGGTAGGACCAGTTTCCAACGAGGCTCATGTCGTTTTCCTTTGATGCAAACAGCCCGCTCCGGGAGGAGACTTCGGAGCGGGCAGGGTGTCCTCAGCCTGCCACTTTCTTCAGGTGGTAGGACTTCGGACGGGTCAGGTTGTGATAGCCGATGACGGACAGCCCGCCACCGCGACCGGTGTCTTTGCAGCCGGTCCAGCACAGGCCCGGATCCAGGTAGTCGGCGCGGTTCATGAACACGGTGCCGGTTTCGATTTGGTCACCGACGCGCTGTGCCCGCTCCAGATCCCTGGTCCAGAGCGAGGCGGTCAGGCCAAAGTCGCTGTCGTTCATCAGCTTGATGGCTTCCTCGTCGGAGGTGACCTTCATGATGCCGACAACCGGGCCAAAGCTTTCCTCGCGCATCACGCGCATATCGTGGGTCACGTTGGTCAGGATCTGCGGCGTGAGGTACGCGCCGCCGTCGTCCTCGGGCATGGTCTCGATATGGGCGGTGGCGCCGGCCGCAACGGCCTCGGCGATCTGTTCGCGCACTTCCTTGGCGAAGCGGACGTTGGCCATCGGGCCGATGGTGGTCGCCTCGTCCAGCGGGTTGCCGAGCTTGTAGCCTTTGACGATGGCGATAGCCTTTTCAAGGAAGGCGTCGAACAGGCTTTCATGCACGTAGATCCGTTCGATGCCGCAGCAGCACTGACCGGAGTTGAACATGGCGCCGTCAATCAGCGTGTCGACCGCGGCGTCCAGATCGGCGTCTTCCATGACATAGCCCGGATCCTTGCCGCCCAGTTCGGTGCCGACGCCGGTGAAGGTGCCTGCCGCAGCGCGTTCCATCGCTTTGCCGCCGCCGACGGAACCGGTGAAGTTGACGAAGTTGAAGGCCTTCTCGGCGATCAGCGCCGACGTGGTGTCGTGATCGAGGAAGACATTCTGGAACACATCCGCGGGCACACCGGCAGAGGCAAAGGCCTGCGCCATGCGTTCGCCCACCAGAAGGGTTTGCGTCGCGTGTTTCAGCAGCACCGTGTTGCCTGCGATCAGCGCAGGTGCCACGGTGTTGATCGCGGTCATGTAGGGGTAATTCCAGGGGGCAACGACAAGCACAACCCCATGCGGCACGCGTTTGATGTAGCGCTTGAAGCTGGCGTCGTCTCCGACCTCGATATCCGCAAGCGCTTCCTCGGCGATTTTCGCCATGTGGCTGGCGCGCTCGTTGAAGCCGCCAAATTCACCACCGTAGCGCACCGGGCGGCCCATCATGTGAGCGAGTTCGGGCACGATCTCGTCATTCATGGCGCCCACGGCGGCGACGCCGGCCATCACCAGGTCGATCCGCTCCTGAAGAGGACGGGCCGCCCAGGCGGCCTGGGCGCTGCGCGCGCGCGCCACGGCGTCAGTCGCCGCTTCGCGCGACAGGGTTTCGCGTTCGGCAAAAACCGATCCGTCGATCGGCGAGATGCACTTCAGTGTCTGGCCCATGCCAACAACTCCATTCCAAGGGGCAGCTTGCCCCTGTTTCTTTCTGGTCAAAATACCCGGGTGGCCCGCGTCTTGCGCCGGTGCCGCCCGGTAGCGGTTTACGCCCGCTCGAACCCTCGCGCGATCTCGTAGTCGGTGACCACGCGTTCGAATTCCTCGATTTCCACCTCGGCGGCGCGGACATAGTGATCCACCACGTCGTCGCCCAGGGCGGTGCGCAACATTTCAGACGCTTTCAGCGCCGCGCCCGCGTCACGCAGGTTGCCGGGGATCAGGCCGCTGTCGCCCTGGTAGACGTCGCCCTTCGCGGGTGCCTGCAGATCCAGGCCTTCCTCGATGCCCGCGATGCCTGCCGCCAGCATGCCTGCCATCGCCAGGTAGGGGTTCATGTCAGAGCCCGGAATGCGGCATTCCACCCGGATCGCCTTGGTGCCTGCGCCGCACAGCCGGTAGCCCGCGGTGCGGTTGTCCACGGACCAGATGATGCGGGTGGGGGCAAAGGTGCCCTTCATGAAGCGTTTGTAGCTGTTGATATAGGGCGCCATGAAATAGGTGTAGTCGGGCGCGTATTTCAGCAGACCCGCCATATAACTCTTCATCAGCGCCGACATGCCCAAGTCGTCGCTTTCGTCATAGAACGCGGGCTTGCCGTCCTGCCACAGCGACTGATGCACATGGCTGGAGGAGCCGACCTTTTCGTGGCTCCACTTCGGCAGGAAGGTCACTGCATGGCCTTGCTGCTGGGCGATTTCCTTCACCGCATGCTTGGCGATGGTGTGGTATTCCGCCGTGTCCATCGCGGCGGCGTATTTGATGTTCAGCTCTTCCTGGCCGGTCTCAGCCTCACCCTTGGAGTTCTCGATCGGCAGGCCCGCGTTCCACAGGTGGTTGCGGATCGGGCGCATCACGTGCTCTTCGCGGGTGGTCTGCAGGATGCTGTAGTCTTCGTTGTAGCCTGAAATCGGCGCCAGATTGCGGAAGCCCGCTTTGCGGATCTCGTCAAAGCTCTGCTCGAACAGGAAGAATTCCAGTTCGGTGGCGCACATGGCGTCATAGCCCATCGCCTTGAGGCGGTTCACCTGCTTTTTCAGGATCGCGCGCGGGGAATGCGGGACTTCCTTGTGGGTGTTGTGATCGAGGACATCGCACAACACCATCACGGTGCCGTCCAGCCAAGGCACCGGACGCAGGGTTTCCAGGTCCGGCTTCATCACGTAGTCGCCGTAACCGCTTTCCCAGGAGGTGGAGGCATAGCCGTCCGGTGTCGCCATCTCCAGGTCGGTGGCCAAGAGGTAGTTGCAGCAGTGGGTTTCTTCCCAGGCGCCGTTGATGAAGTGCTGCGCATGAAAGCGTTTGCCCATCAGGCGGCCCTGCATGTCCACCAGGCAGACCAGAACCGTATCGACCAGGCCGGAAGACACCTGGGTTTTCAAATCGTCGAAGGAGAGCATGAGCAGCCCTTTGCGTGCTGGAGCCAAGACGTGTTCATGAAAGCCTTGGCAAATTACTTGGTCCAGGAGCCTGGCCGGCGGGTGCAGGCCAAACTCCGTCTTTTCAAGCGGTCCCTTAGCTATAGCGGTAGGGGCGGCCTGCCTTTTGCATGTCCGAGTTGTACTTCTTGAAGATTTCGACCACCTTGGCCTTTGTCGGGCTTTCGGCGGCGATTTCGTCCCAGAACTTCACTGCGGCGTCTTCGACCTGCTGCCATTCGTTGTCCGGAATGGTTGTCAGCTTCATCTTGTCGCCGTTCACGCGCAAGGATGCTTCGCCACCCCAGTACCACCATTGACGGTAGTAGTGCGACTGGTCACAGCAGACGCGGAACAGGGTCTGCATGTCTTCGGGCAGCTCGTTCCAGCGCTCTTGGTTGGCAAAGAACGACCCGGCCCAGGCGCCGGAGATGTTGTTGGTCAGGAAGTAGTTGGTCACGTCAGCCCAGCCAACGGTGTAGTCTTCGGTGATGCCCGACCAGGCCACGCCGTCCAGTTCGCCGGTCTGCATGGCGACTTCGATGTCTTCCCAAGGCAGGGTGACCGGCACCACGCCGAACTGGCTGAGGAAGCGACCGGCGGTCGGGAAGGTGAAGACGCGCTTGCCCTTGAGGTCCGCCAGCGAGTTGATCGGATCCTTGGTGGCAAAGTGGCAAGGGTCCCAGGCGCCCGCGGAGATGTGCTTGACGCCGACCTTGGAGTATTCCTCGTCCCAGATTTCGTTCAGGCCGTACTGGTTGAACAGCACCGGCACATCCAGCGAGTAACGAGAGGCGAAGGGGAAGTAGCCGCCGAACACGGTGACTTCGGTCGGCGAGGCCATCGAGTCGTCATCCGACTGCACCGCGTCGATGGTGCCGCGCTGCATGGCGCGGAACAGTTCACCGGTCGGGACCAGTTGGTCGGCATAATAGAGTTCGATCTGCATCCGGTCTCCGGCAACCTTGTTGAACATGTCGATGGCTGGTTTCACCACATGTTCGGCCAGTGCTGCACCGGCGTAGGTCTGCATCCGCCATTTGATGGTGGATTGCGCGAGGGCCGGGGTGGCGAGGGGCGCTGCCATGGCGCCGACGCCGGCAGTTTGCAAAAACTTGCGTCTCGTTGTCATTCGTCTCATCTCCTTGTTGAAATATCCGGCCCCTTGGCAAGGCTCTCGTTGATTATTTTCCGTAGACATATTCCGGCAGCCACAGGGCGATCTGCGGGAAGACCATGATCAGCGCCAGTGCCACCACCATGACCGCGGCAAAGGGGATGATCGAGACATAGATGTCTTTCAGCCCGATCTCCGGCGGTGCCATGGCGCGCATCAGGAACAGGTTGTAGCCGAAGGGTGGGGTCATGTAGGCGATTTGGGTGGTGATGGTGTAAAGCACACCGTACCAGATCAGGTCGAACCCGAGCGCGCCCACCAGCGGCACGTAAAGCGGCGCCACGATCACCAGCATTGCGGTGTCATCGAGGAAGGTCCCCATCACGATGAAGCTGAGCTGCATCAGGATCAGGATCATCCAGGGGGACAGACCCAGTTTGGTGGTGAACAGGTCCTCGATCGCCTTGACCGCGCCCAGCCCGTCGAAGATCGCGCCAAAGGCCAGTGCCGCCAGGATGATCCACATGAACATGCAGGAGATCCCCAGGGTGGAACGCACGGAGATCTCGAAGACCTCCTTGTTCATGCGCCCTTTCAGCACCGCAGCGATAAAGGCGGTCATCGCACCGATGGCAGAGCTTTCGACCAGCGAGGTCCAGCCGTTCACGAAGGGCACCATCATGGCGGCAAAGATCGCCAGAGGCAGCACGCCCGAGAACAGCAGGCGGTACTTCTCCTTCATGAAGATGTCTTTGTAGAACAGCGGGTTCTTGCGGGTCACGAAAGACAATGCTGCGAGTGCCGCGGCCAGGCCGAGCGCGGGTTTCGCCTCCAGCAGGTCGGTCTGGATCAACAGCGGCACCAGCACCAGCGCGCCCAGAACGATGTAGTTCAGCCGCAGCGGATGGTCGGAGATGGTCTCGTACTCGGCCAGGTCCTCGGGTGCCATAGCAGGGCCGAGGTCGGGCTGCATGCGGGCGCGCAGGTAGATGTAGATGATGAACATGGTGGCCATCAGCAGACCCGGCACCACGCCGGCCAGCCACAGCTGTCCCACCGGCTGGCGGGCGATCATCGCGTAAAGCACCAGCACCACCGAGGGCGGCACGAGGATGCCCAGCGACGACCCGGCCTGGATGGTGCCCGTCACCAGGATCTTGTCATAGCCACGGCGCAGCAGTTCCGGCAGCGCGATGGTGGCGCCGATGGCCATGCCAGCAACTGACAGGCCGTTCATTGCCGAGATCAACACCATCAGGCCGATGGTGCCGATGGCCAGGCCACCCTTCACCGGGCCCATCCAGACGTGGAACATCCGGTAGAGGTCGTCGGCGATCTTCGATTCCGACAGCACGTAGCCCATGAAGATGAACATCGGCAGCGTCAGCAGCGGATACCACTTCATCAGCTTCATCGCGGCCGAGAAGGGAATCTCCACCCCGCCGGTGCCCCACAGGAGCATGCCCGCAACCGCGCCGACAAAGCCGATGGCGCCGAACACGCGCTGGCCGGTCATCAGCATCAGCATCATGCCGGCAAACATGACGATCGCAATCCATTCGTAGGACATCAGATTTCAACTCCACGCAGGCGTCCGATATCCCGGAACAGTTCAGCAAGGCATTGCAGCAGCATCAGGAAGACGCCGAAGCAGAGAATGGTTTTCACCGGCCACAGGAAGGGCCGCCAGGCGGTCGAGCTGCGCTCGAGATAGCCCAGTTTTTCGCCCGCGGCGCTGAAGCCTTCGGTCACCAGCGTGACGAGCAGCTCCCAGAAGAACTGCAGCGGCTCCATCCCGAAGTATCCCAGAGAATAAGCGGTGGAGCTGAGCGCGCCGTACATCAGGATCACGAGGTAGGTGATCAGGAACAGCACGGTGAAGGCATCAACCAGCGCCTTGGTGCGCACCGACCAGCTGCCGTAGAACAGATCCATCCGCACGTTGGAGCCCATCTGGATCGAATAGGGGCCGCCCAGAATGTAATAGGCGACCATCACGAACTGCGCCGTTTCCAGCGTCCACAGGGACGGGTTGAAGAAGGTCTTGGAGACCGAGGACCACAACAGCACCCCGATCAGGGCAAAGATCAGATACATCGCAATGCGGCCGATAAAGCGGTTCATCGCGTCGATGCCGCGGACGTAGGCCCGGATTACCTTAGGCATTGGTGTCCCCCTTCGGCGTCAATGCGGCCAGGGCAGGGCGCAGCAGGGTGAGCGTCTCCTCTGCCAGCGCTTCCTCGTCCGCGGGGGTCGACAGCAGGTCGTTGCGGATCTCGATCATCACGTTGTCGAGCCCATGGGCGATCCCGTGGATCTGCAGCGAATGGGTCACCCCGTCCTGCGGCCCGTATGGCTCGTTCCGCTCGATCCGGCGGTGCGGCAAGGCCGGAGCGGCAGCGAGCATCGCATCCGCCAGTCGGCTGTCGCTGTCGTGCAGAATGCCGATCTCCACGGCCCGTTCCTTGCCATAGTAGTGGCGGGTGAAACTGTGCATGGTGACCAGTACCGTCGGCACATTTGCGGCCTTGCGCGCCTCGATCAGCTTGGTGGTCGCGGCGCAAAAGGGGGCATACACCGTCGCCACGCGTTCCTGCCGTTGGGCGTCCGTCAAGCCGCGATTGCCGGGCACCTCGATCAGCTCGGATTTTTCCGGCATGGCAGAGGGGGCTTCGGGCGGACGGTTGCAATCATATACCAGCCGCGAGACGCGACCCGCCACCAGCGGCGCATCGAGGGCGCGGGACAGGTGCAGCGCCACGGCCCGCGCGCCGGGGTCCCAGGCAGCATGGCTCAGGCGGTGTTCCTGTTGCAGTCCCAGCCCCTGATAACGGTCCGGAATGTGATTGGAGGCGTGTTCACACAGCAGCAAGACCTGGCCGCTACCGTCCGCGTTCACCACCTCCACGGCTGTATCCTGAGCGTGAGAATCACTCACTTGCATTTATCGTCCCCCCTGAGGCTTGGAAAAATGTTTCCATGAAGAGATTTTTGTGTCAATATACTTTCATGGAAGTTTTCCGACAGGACGGCTCTGAAAGATTTTCTTCAGAGTGAACCGGGCGGGGGATCCAGTTTACAAGCGGGAGTGCCACGTTGACCAAGCCGCCAGCCACCGTACGCGAGTTGATCCGCGAGAATTTTGCCGGGCTTACCCAGTCCGAACGGAAATTTGCCAATCGCCTGCTTGAAAACTACCCGGCGGCCGGGCTGGCTTCGATCACCATCGTTGCGGCCAACGCGGATGTCTCCACGCCGACGGTGGCGCGGATGGTGCAGAAGCTGGGGTTCAAAGGGTATCCGCAGTTCCATCAGGCGCTTCTCAAGGAGTTGGAGGCCAAGGTCTCCGGGCCGACCAAGCGGCGGGACAACTGGGCGTCCGAAGCGCCTGAGGGGCACCTGCTGAACCGCTTTGCCACTGCCGTCACCGAAAACCTCCAGCAGACATTTTCAAACATCGACTCCGCGCAATTCGATGCGGCAGCCCGGCAGCTCGCCAATACGGAGGGGCGTCTTTATGTCGTTGGCGGCCGGATCACGCGGGCGCTGGCCGATTACGCCTTTACTCACTTCCAGGCCATTCGCCAGCGGGTCACCCATATGACATCCTCCTCGGCGACCTGGCCGCACTACGTGCTGGACATGGTCGAAGGCGACACATTGCTGATGTTCGACGTGCGCCGCTACGAGACAAATCTGCAGCGCCTCGCTGAACTGGCGGCCGAGCGGGGCGTGAAGGTGGTGTTGATCACCGATCAGTGGACCAGCCCGATTGCCTCTGTTGCGGACCATGTCTTCAATTGCTGGGTGGAGATCCCCTCGGCTTGGGACTCCAACATTTCCACCATGATGTTGCTCGAGGCGATGATTGCGGCCACTCAGGAGGAGAGTTGGGACAAGACCAAGGAGCGATACGACAGGCTGGACGAGCTGTTCGACATGACGCGGCTGTTCCGCAAGTTCTCCTGAGCGGCGAGCCGCGTGCATCGGATTGGTTGCATGGACAACGGCGTGAGCTTGCGTCTTACTGCTCGCAGGTTTTGTTGAACAGCATGGGGGGCAGTGTCCCATGCCTCATGGAGTATTTGAAATGCGTCTTTCTGGAGTTGTTCTTGCCGTTGTCGCCGCGCTGGCCTGCGCACCTGTCGCGGCCAACCCGCTCAGCCGTATCCTGTCCAAATCCGGTTTCACCCCTGAGGATACAAATCTGATGCGCGAGACGGAGCAGCGGATCCTGGGGGCGGCACAACCGGGCAGCCTTGGGGCGGTGAGCTGGAAGAACGCTGATAGCGGTGCGCATGGGGAGGTGCGTTTTGGCGCGCGGCAGGGAAATTGCATGACCCTGGTCCATCAGGCCTACCTCGAGGGCAGTGACGAGCCTCGCCAGCTCAGCCGTAAATTTTGTGAAGCGGAGGCGGGCTGGCTGTTGTCACAGTGAGGGTTCCTGTTGGAGCGGGGCAGGTTGCTGCGCTGCGGAGTTTTCGGGCGGCCCCAGTGGACGCCCGTTTTCGTTTCTGCCCAGTGAAGCGTTTGAGCGAGTCGTCCCCGGGGCAGGTGGTCCAATGTTCGGCTGATTCCGGGCGTTGTCTGTGGGCAAGTCCTGCGAGTCTGTGGGTAACTGGGCGTTTGGGTGGCGGTCGCGGTCGCGGGGCCGGGAGGGGAGGGCGGCATCGGCGATCCTGCGCCAGGTCCTGGCGGGTTTCTTTCCTGCTAAGTCATTGATTTTTTGTTGTTGCAGGGATTTTCTTCGGCGGATCTGCGTTTTTGTGAATTTTGGGGTTGCGGGCATCCCGGGGTGTCCGTAAAAGCCCCTTCACCGGCGGCGCTGAGGCGCTGCTGACACGCCGGAGAGACGGCGGGACGCGCTGGAGAGACGGCGGCATCTGTTGGATGGAACGAGGCGGGCGCGCTGTGAGAATGGCGCAACGGTCCTGTTTTTGCCTCCGGGTGTATGCTCTTTGACATTGATGGATAACTGAAGAGATATGTGGGCGG
>JAHVJD010000009.1 GCA_019801415.1 Nocardioides marinus | reverse complement strand
CGGCCTCAAGTAGCGATCCGCGCGGTGGGCCAAACAAAGTGTCGCGGGATGGAGCAGCCAGGTAGCTCGTCAGGCTCATAACCTGAAGGTCGCAGGTTCAAATCCTGCTCCCGCAACCACCGTTTCCGACCAAGCCCCTGCAAACAGCGGGGGCTTCTTCGATTCAAGCCCACCCAAAGCCATCAGTCCCGCTAATTCTCCAACAAGTTCAAGCTGGTGCCCGCCGTGCGCATCCGCATCCGGAACCATGCGCACCTGCGAAATCAGGCCGTAGCCAAGTTGCCTCGTCCTGAGGGCTATCAGCACGGCATCGGGGACATGTCCCAAACTCGGGCAAAACCTGCGTGTTTGAGCTTCTTGAAACCTTAACTGTCCGAGCTAATAGCCCTCGCCTCCGAGGCGGCCGACGCTTGATGCAGCGACAAAGCTCCGTGCGATAGTGATTTCGTCGCGGTGGGCGTCAACATACCACGCGGCTGTATTCTATCCCTGAGGGCGCGCCTGATGTATCGGTATAGATCGGACCGTTAGGAACAAGGAAGAAAGCCACGACATGAAACTGCTTCGCTTTGGGGCGCCCGGCGCCGAGAAACCGGGTCTTCTGCACACGGATGGCCGCATCCGGGATCTTTCTGGTTTGATCGACGACCTGTCCGGCAGCCACCTCTATCCCGATAGTCTGAAACGGTTGGCCGACGCGGATATCGATGCGTTGCCCTTGGTTGAGGGCAACCCGCGCCTTGGGCCGCCGATTGCCGGAACCGGAAAATTCATCTGCATCGGGCTCAATTACGCTGACCACGCGGCCGAAAGCGGGCTTGCGGTGCCGTCGGAGCCGGTGGTCTTCATGAAGGCGACTTCGGCCATCTGCGGTGCGAATGATCCCATCATCATCCCCCGAGGTTCTCAAAAGACCGACTGGGAGGTGGAGCTGGCGGTGGTGATCGGCAAACCGGCCAAATATGTCAGCGAGGCCGAGGCCATGGATCATGTCGCCGGCTACGCGGTGGCCAACGATGTCTCGGAACGCGCCTTCCAGATCGAACGGGAGGGCCAGTGGACCAAGGGCAAGAGCTGCGACAACTTTGGCCAGATCGGGCCTTGGCTGGTGACACGCGACGAGGTTGCCGATCCGCAGAACCTGCCCATGTGGCTGAAGGTCAATGGTGAGACCATGCAGGATGGCTCCACGTCGACGATGGTCTACGGAGTTGCCTACCTGGTTCACTACCTGAGCCAATTCATGACCCTGCACCCCGGTGACGTGATCTCAACCGGGACCCCGCCGGGTGTTGGCATGGGCATGAAGCCTCCGCGCTATCTGAAGGCGGGCGACGTCGTGGAACTGGGCATCGAAGGGCTGGGCCAGCAGCGTCAGGACGTGATCGCGGACTAGGGCGCTGTTCAGATCGGCCCGTAGCGCGGCCCACGTGTTGTCAGTCACGTTGCGGCGACGTGAGCGGAACTGTCTCAATGCCGGGCGGTTCGGCCCTTCGGGCCGTCTTATGGCATAGGTATCGGGCCGCTGTGCTTTAGCGGCACTGGTCTGGATGTGCCGCGGCAAAAGCCGGGTGCTGGGCGCAGACTGTTTCGGCGGCGCAAATACGGGGCAGGTCGGCGAAATCGACCTCCCAGCGCCGGGCGTTGTAGAGTTGCGGCATGAGACAGATGTCGGCGAGGCCCGGTGTGTCTCCCGTGCAGTAGGGCGTTTGTCCGAAACCGGCGAGCAAACGTTCAAACGCCTGCAGGCCGGGGCGGATGAAGTGCTGCATCCAGGCTTTGGGCATGTCTTCGGCGTTGCCGCTGAGGCCGGTTGCGTGTTTGGCAACTTGCAGGTTGCAGACCGGGTGGACGTCCACGGCCACGGAATGCGCCAGCGCGCGCGCTCGGGTACGGTCTCCGGGATCAGCGGGCAAGAGCCCGAGTTGGCGGGTCTCGTCCAGATAGTCCAGTATGGCGAGTGATTGCGTGAGACGCAGCCCGTCGATGTCCAGAACGGGCACCAGCCCTTGTGGATTGCGCTCCAGATGCGCCGTGGTCTTGTGTTCGCCCTTCACCAGATCGATCGGTACGCTCTCAAACGTGATCCCTGCCAGGTGAAGAGCGATCCGCACTCGGTAGCTGGCGGAGGACCGCCAGTAGTCAAACAAAACTGTCTTGCCCATTCGTATCTCCCCGTTGCGATGCAAGCTTGCGGTCGCAGCCCTATTGCGGATGGCGTGCCGCGGCCTTCAGCGCCTGTTTCAGAATGCTGCGGTCGCCGATGTGATTGGCCAGCACCAGCACCAACCGTGCGTTCAGTGCATCGCTTTCGGCCTTGCTCAGCCCGTCGTGCGCCGCCAGGAGATCGGCGTAGAAATCATCTGCGCCATCGATATTGGGCGTGAGGATCAGGTGATCTGTGTCTTCCATCGCGATTACTCCTTGCCAGTGGCGCGTCGAATGGCCTGGCGGATGAGGTTGTCGTCATAGCTGGGGCGACGGGCCGCGACGTGCTGGTCGGGCCGGATCAGGTATACGGCGCTGGCGTTGTCTCCTAGGTAGCGTTCTTTCAGCGCGCTGTGGGTGTTGGCCTGCGTGGACAGCGCCAACCTGCGCACGCTGATACCCGCTTCCTGGATCAGATCGGGGGCGTCGGCGTTGATGGTCAGCAGGATGAATTCTCCGCCCAGGTGGTCCAACAGAAAACCGTCGTCCAGCGGCGCATCGGGGCAGGGGGCGCCGGGGCGGCTGCGGGCGGGGCCGTCCAGCGCGTCCGCTGAATTCAACGGGGACCCGTCGTGGATGCAGGGCACCGACAGGCGCCCCGAGTTCACCAGTGGTCGGGCAAAGGGATGATGTTCCGATAGATCCAGCACGGCGTCGCGCAAGATGCGGCTCATTTCGGACTTCGGCGTGATGAAATCGGTCGACCGCGAGGAATTCAGGATGTTCTCGTCCGCGCCCTGGATGCGCTCGGCGTCGTAGCTGTCCAGCAGGCTGTCCGGCGCCTTGCCGTCCAGCACCAGCGCCAGTTTCCAGCACAGGTTGTCGCTGTCCTGCAGGCCGGAGTTGGCACCGCGGGCGCCGAAGGGCGAAACCTGATGCGCGGAATCGCCGGCAAAGATCACCCTGCCATGGCGGAACTTCTCCATCCGGCGGCATTGGAACGTGTAGATCGATACCCACTCCAGCTGGAATTCGACCTCTTCGCCCAGCATCGCCTTTAGCCGCGGGATGACGTTTTCGGGGCGTTTCTCGCGTTCCTTGTCGATGTCCCAGCCCAGCTGCAGGTCAATCCGCCAGACCCCGTCCGGCTGCTTGTGCAACAGCGCCGACTGGCCCCGGTTGAAGGGCGGATCGAACCAGAACCAGCGCTCGGTCGGAAAATCCGCCTCCATCACCACGTCGGCAATCAGGAAATTATCCTCGAAAACCCGGCCGACAAAATCCAGCCCCAGCATGCGCCGGGTGGGGGAGCTCGCGCCGTCGCAGGCAATCAGCCAATCGGCCTCCAGGCCGTAAGGCCCATCTGGGGTGTCGATTTCGAGCGCCACGTGATCTGGCTGCGCGTCAATCTCGGTCACCTTGTTGCGGCCCCGGATCTCGATTTGCGCGCCTTGTTGTTGCAGCTCGCGGATCCGCTCCACCAGCTGCGCTTCTAGATAGTATTGCTGCAGGTTGATGAAGGCGGGGCGCTTGTGTCCGTCTTCGGGCAGCAGGTTGAACTCATAGACCTGGCGCTCGTCGAAGAACACCTTGCCGACGTTCCACTGCACGCCCTTGTCGACCATCGGCTGGCCGCAGCCCAGCCGGTCGAGGATCTCCAGCGGGCGCTTGGCAAAGCAGATCGCGCGCGAGCCGGTGCTGACCCTGTCGTTGTCATCCAGCACCACCACGGCGACGCCCTGTTGCGCCAGATCCACGGCGGCCGCCAGCCCCACGGGGCCGGCCCCGATCACCACAACCTTGTGGCGGACGGGGCGGGCCGCGTCCTGATCCGCGTGGCGCGAATAGGGGTACATGGGCTCCTCAAAGATCTTGTTCATCCGCTTTCCTCCCGGGTTGAGGCCGCCTTTAGAAACAGCATCCCCGCGTTCCGGCAGGCGGCTGCCGGAAGGATGCTCCAACCTCTCATGCCTGTGCCCGGGGCGGAAGGATCTTGGTCACTGCGCCCCGGCCGTGATGTCTGCGCGCCTAGCCTTGCAGGGCCTCCCACATTTCCAGATCGCGCTGCGCGGTCCAGATGCGGGGCGTGTCGATGCCGCGGGCCTCGTCAAAGGCGCGGGCGACGTTGAAGGGCAGGCAGTGTTCATAGATCGCGTAGTCGGCGAACTTGGGATCGCATTCGGCACGCACCGCGTCCCAGGCCTCTTTCAGGGTGCCATTGCGGGCGGCAACTTTGGCCGCCGGGCGGTAGGTGCTTTCGACGAAGTCGCGGGTGTTCTCGATGGCGGCGTTGACCATCTCCTGACCGACCAGCGCATCGCCCCGACCCGGTGCGATGGCGTCCAGCTCATAGGCCTTGATGTTGTCGAGCGTCCGGCCCCAGTCGCTGAAATGCCCGTCGCCGCAATAGCAGGCCGAGTGGTATTCCACGATATCGCCGGTGAACATCACGTTCTGGTCCGGCACATGGATCACCGCATCACCGGCGGTATGGGCGCGGCCCAGATGCTTGATGTCGACCCGGCGGTTGCCGAGGTAGACAGTCATGCCATCGGAGAAGGTGGTGGTGGGCCAGGTCAGGCCGGGGATGCTTTCATGGCCTTCGAACAGCCGCGGGAAACGCTGGAATTCGCTGTCCCAGTCCTCCTGCCCGCGTTCCACCACCATGGCGCGCGCCTTGTCCGACATGATGATGTTCTGCGCGCCAAAGGCCGAGGCACCGAGCACGCGCACGGCGTGATAGTGGGTCAGCACCACGTGGGTGATCGGTTTGTCGGTGACAGAGCGCACGCACTCGATGACCTTGTTGGCCAGCCGCGGGGTGGCCTGCGCCTCGACGATCATCACGGAGTCGTCCCCGATGATGACGCCGGAGTTCGGATCACCTTCGGCGGTGAAGGCATAAAGCCCGTCGCCGATCTCATCAAAGGTGATCTTCTTTTCGGTCAGGTCCCCTTGGGACGCAAATGCTTTTGCCATTTCGGTCTTCCTTATCTTGCGAAGGGGTCTTCAAGCGCGGGCAGGACGGTACCTGTGCAATCACCGAAGCCGATCGTATAGCCATCGCCCCTGGCCGCGCCCTTCAGCGTGAGCGTATCGCCGTCCTCGATGAAGGAGCGTTCCTCGCCGCTGTCCAGCGTCAGGGGCTCCTTGCCGCCCCAGCTGAGCTCCAGCAGGGAGCCGCGGCTTTCCTTGGTGGCACCCGAGATGGTACCGGAACCAAGAAGATCGCCGGCGTTCATCGGGCAGCCCGAGGTGGTGTGATGCGCCAGCTGTTGCGCGGCGGAGTAGTACATTTCCCGGTAGTTGGTCCGGGCGATGGTGGTCGCCGCCTTGCCTGCGGGGGCCATGGTGACCTCGAGATCGATGTCATAAAGCATCGGCCCGCAGTCCTT
Organism: Nocardioides marinus; assembly: GCA_019801415.1. Classification (GTDB taxonomy): domain Bacteria; phylum Pseudomonadota; class Alphaproteobacteria; order Rhodobacterales; family Rhodobacteraceae; genus Leisingera. The sequence goes on along the minus strand of JAHVJD010000009.1, from coordinate 164,229 downwards.
CAGATGGTCCAGCAGTTCGACCTCGCGCTCGGGCGTGTCGCAGCGGAACGGCTCCAGCGCCGGTTTGGTGACAATCCAGGGGGAGATCGAGGTCGCGGTTGCCTTGGCCTGGAACGGGCCCAGCGGCTGGTATTCCCAGGCCTGGATGTCGCGCGCCGACCAGTCGTTCAGCAGCACGTAGCCGAAGATGTGATCGTCTGCTTCCTGCACGGTGATCGGGCCATCGGAGGGGGTGCCGACAATTGCGCCCATCTCCAGCTCGATGTCGAAGCGCGCACAGGGCGCCCACCGCGGCTTGTCGTCGTTCGGCCCTTTCAGCTGGCCCCAGGGGCGGCGTATGTCGGTGCCCGAGACAACGACCGAAGAGGCTCGCCCGTTATAGCCGATCGGGATGTGCAGCCAGTTCGGCGGCAGCGCATTCTCCGGGCCACGAAACATGGTACCGACGTTGAAGGCGTGGTTCTTGCCCGCATAGAAATCGGTGTATTCGCTCACCGCAAAGGGCATGTGCAGCTCGGCGTCGGCTTGCGCCACCAGATGCGGCTTGACCTTGTCCTTCTCCGGCGACCCTTCGGCCAGCAAGGCGGTCAACCGCTCGCGCAGCGCCGCCCAGACTGCCGGGCCTTGCTCCATCAGGTCATTCCAATAGGGCACATCGAACAGCGGCGTGTCGACCAGCTGCACCAGTCCGGCCTCTTCGGCGGACTGCATGTCGAGGATCAGGTCGCCGATCGCCACGCCGCAGCGCGGATCATCGCCGTCGATGGAAAAGACGCCATAGGGCAGGTTGTTCAGCGGGAACGGGTGGGCCGCATCATTGGCCGAGGCCACCCAGGATTTCAGCAGAGGCATGGTGTCTCCAGTTTCCGGATCCGCGGATCCTTTTCATCTTTCCGGAAATACTCCGGGGTGAATGGACCCCTTGGGGTCCAGAGGGGGCAGCGCCCCCGCACCAAGATCATTTCAGGCCGGGCGTGCCGTCGAATTTCTTCTCGATGTCGCTCCAGCAGTCGATGTAATCATCCTGCAACGGCGCTTCCTTGGCTGCAAATGCCGTGAGATGCTGCGGGAAGCGGGTCTCAAACATGAAGGACATGGTGTTTTCCAGCTTCTCGGGGCCGAGGTTGGAGTTCGACGCGCCCTCGAAGGCGTTCTTGTCCGGACCATGCGGCAGCATCATGTTGTGCAAGCTCATACCGCCCGGCACGAACCCTTGGGGTTTGGCATCATACTGGCCATAGATATTGCCCATCAGCTCCGACATGATGTTCTTGTGATACCATGGCGGGCGGAAGGTGTTTTCGGCCACCATCCAGCGATCGCGGAACAGTACGAAATCGATGTTCGCGGTGCCCGGCACGCCCGACGGTGCCGTCAGCACGGTAAAGATCGACGGATCCGGGTGGTCGAACAGAATCGCCCCGACCGGGCAATAGGTGGTCAGGTCGTATTTGTAGGGCGCGTAATTGCCGTGCCAGGCGACCACGTCCAGCGGCGAGTGGCCGATCCGGGTCTGGTGGAACTGGCCGCACCACTTGATGGTCACGGTCGAGGGCACCTCGCGGTCCTCGAAGGCCGCAACCGGCGCCTTGAAATCGCGCGGATTGGCGAGGCAGTTGGCGCCGATCGGGCCACGAGCCGGCAGTTCGAACTTCTGGCCGTAGTTCTCGCAGACAAAGCCGCGGCAGGGGCCTTCGAGCACCTCGACCCGGTAGACCAGCCCGCGCGGGATGATTGCGATCTCCTGCGGGGCGAGGTCGATGATCCCCAGTTCGGTCGCAAAGCGCAGGCGACCTTCCTGCGGGACAACCAGCAGCTCGGAATCGGCCGAGTAGAAGTAGCTGTCGACCATCGACTCGGTCACCAGGTAGATGTGGCTCGCCATGCCGATCTGGGTGTTCACATCCCCCGCGGTCGTCATCGTCCGCATGCCGGTGAGCCAGGTCAGACCTTCATCGGAATGCGCTACCGGATCCCAGCGGTATTGGCCCAGGGAGACCACGTCCGGGTCCACGCAGGGGGCCGATTTCCAATAGGGCAGGTCAATCTTCTCGTAGCGGTGCGAATGCTTGACCGAGGGGCGAATCCGGTAGGTCCAGGTGCGTTCCGGCGGATCGGCGGTAAAGGCGGTGCCGCTCAGCTGTTCGCCATAAAGGCCGTAGTTGCATTTCTGCGGGCTGTTCATGCCCTGCGGCAGCGCACCGGGCAGCGCCTCGGTTTCAAAGTCGTTGCCAAAGCCGGGCATGTAGCCCGTGTTCGGCCCTTCCAGCGAAGGCGCCTGGGTCATCTGATGGGAATCTGCGGTCCGGGTCATTAGCGCGTTCCTCCTGTCTCTGCTTGCGGGATATTAGTTGATTTTGTAACTAACAAGGGAAGGGAGACCGCAATGAGTGAAAAAGATGATTTCGACCTGCAGGATTTTCTGCCTTTCCTGCTGAATCGCGCCGCGGAAGAGAGCTCTCTGGGGTTTCAGCGCCACTACAAGGATCGTTACGGAATGCTGCGCACCGAATGGCGGGTGCTGTTCCATCTTGGCAACTACGGTCAGATGACAGCCAAGGACATCGGCACGCGGGCTAAGATCCACAAGACCAAGATCAGCCGCGCCGTGTCCAAGCTGACAGAGAAGCGTTTCGTGACCCGCACCCGCGATGAACAGGACCGCCGCGCAGAGCATCTCGCGCTGACTGCGGCGGGGCAGGCGGCCTATCGTGATTTGCGCAAGGTCGCGGTGGCCTATGACGCGAAGCTGTGCCAGCAGTTCAGCGCGGGCGAGGTTGCAATTTTGCGAAACATGTTGCGCAAATTAGCAGACATCGCCCCATAGACTTTTGGCCCGGCAAGACCCAGATTAGGGGCCGGTACAAAAGGTGAATGTATGATTCAGATCGATGTCAATTCCGGGCCGCTGATCGCCTGGTTGATGGAGCAGGGGCTGCAAGGCACCAGCCAGCACGACCTGCTGGATGGGTATTGCCAGCGCCTGACCGAGGCGGGGGTGCCGTTGATGCGGTTCCAGCTGGCCCAGAGGGCCTATCACCCGGAATTCGGCGGCATCGGCATTCGTTGGCTGCGTGGTGAAAGCATCACCAGCCAGCATTACGAATACCAGGAAAATCCCGGTGACGACTGGCTCAACAGCCCGTTCTTCCAGCTGTTACAGCAGGAAAAGCAGGAACTTCGGGTGTCCCTGGAAGCGGGGCCGCCGTTTGACTTCCCGGTGCTTGAGGAGTTTCACGCCGTTGGCGCGACGGATTATTTCGCGGCAGGGTTGCGCTTTCACCCGCCGGAAGAGGCTCCCGTGGACCCGCGGCGCCCGGGTGAGGGCATCCTGGTGTCCTGGACGACTGACCGTGCTGGCGGCTTCAGCAACCGTGAACTGGATTTGATCCGCACGACATTGCCGCATCTCGGGCTTGCGTTGAAATCCTCGTCCAACAGGCAGATCGCCAAGGATCTCCTGCAGGTCTATCTGGGGCGTGATGCCGGTCAGCGGGTGCTGTCTGGCGAGATCCGGCGCGGGTCGTCGCAGGAGATTGACGCGGTGATTTGCCTGTTTGACCTGAAAGGGTTCACCGAACTGGCCGAACGCCTGCCGGGCACTGACCTGATCGACATGCTGAACGGGTATTTCGGCCTGGCGGTCGAGACGATTCAGGCCCATGGCGGCAATATTCTGAAGTTCATGGGCGACGGGATGTTGACCATGTTCAACCTCGGCAGCATCGAAGAAGACGCCCATGCCGCGTTGGCCGCGGCCAATGAGCTTTGCGGCAAGATTCGCGGCTTCAATGCCGAGCGCGAGGCCGAAGGGCTGCCGACGGCCGGCTTCACCCTGGCGCTGCACGCTGGCGACATTCTCTATGGCAACATCGGCGCCAAGAACCGGCTGGATTTCACCGTGATCGGCCAGACCGTGAACCAGACCGCACGGATCGCCGGGATGCACCGGTCCGTCGGGCAGAACATCATCATGTCTGAAGATGTGAAACGGGCGGCGCAGGGCACCAACCACGATCTGGTTTCATTGGGGCGGTACATGCTGCGCGGCGTGGCAGAGCCAATCGAGCTCTACACGATCTACCGCGGCGACTGTTCCTGTAACAGTTGACGCCGTTGCGCCCTTTATGGGGCGCAGCAGCCATTGGGTTTTACGCTTGGGGGCGCGGGGTCAGATGCTGACCTCGACGCCGGGCAGGTTCACTTCCTTCATCATGTCGCGCAGTTCCTGACGCGCCGCGATGTTGGAGATGTTCAGCTGCTTGACGCCGATATCCTTGAGGTCCAGCAGCGTCAGCCCGCGGGGGAACAGCTCTCGGAAGATCACCCGCTCGGAGAAGCCGGGGGCGACGCGGAAGCCGATCCGCTTGGATAGCATGTTGATGGCGCGTTCCATCTTTTCCTTGTTGACCATACGCTGGGTGCCGACCCGGTTGCGGATCACGATCCAGTCGATCGGTTTCAACCCGGCCTGCGCGCGCAGCTGGCGGGCGTTCCAGACCATCTCGGAGTAGACCGAGGGGCCGGTGATCTTTTCGCCCTTCTGGTCCACATGCGCCAGCAGGTCGAAATCGACAAAGCTGTCATTCAGAGGCGTGATCAGCGTATCCGCCAGGGAATGCGCAACCTGGCTCAGCCGCGTGTGCGAGCCAGGGCAGTCGATCAGGATGAAATCGTGGCCGTTTTCCAGCGCAGAAACCGCAGCCGACAAGCGGTGATCGTAGATGTTCTCGCCGGGCTGCAGGCTGGCGGGGTCGATTTCCGGCAGCTCGTGCATCTCGACCATCGGCAGATTCAGCCCCGCCTTGGCGCAGAAGTCCTTGCGGTTTTCCAGGTAACGCCCCATCGAGCGCTGCCGCAGATCAAGGTCCAGCGCCGCAACCCGGTGGCCCAGACGGGCCAGCGTGGTTGCGACATGCATGGAGACGGTGGATTTGCCCGCGCCGCCCTTCTCGTTGCCGACGACAATGATATGCGCCATTTTCCGGTCCCTTTGTTCGTGCTTTGAGCACGTTTTTGCCTATTGGCCCCTGTATAGGCTCTGAAACCGGACAAGAAAAGCCGCGGGCGCAGGCTGGTGAATTTAGTGTTTCACCTGTGTTTGGACGGCCCGCCACTCTTGTGCCGGGGGCGTGCGTCGCCGCCCTTGGCCGCCGCTGCACGGGCCTTGTTCTTCTTGCTGTTGGGCTTGCCGACGGGCGGCTTCGGACCCTTAGCTGCATAGGGCTTGGCTGCGGGTATGCCGGACGGTTTGCCGGAGGGCTTGCCAGACGGTTTGCCTGCCGGGCTGCCGGGGCGGGTCATCCGCTTGGAGGGATCCGACGCGCCCTTGGGTTTGGCGGTGACAGCCGGGGCGGGCTTGCGGGGGCGTTCCGCCGGACGCGGTTTGCTGCGTTCGGGCCGTTCGGCGCGATCAGGGCGTTCAGAGCGCTCCGGCCGGTCGTCCCGGCGCGGCTTGTCCTTCCAGTCCTTGCGCGGCGGGCGCCTGTCATCGCTGCCTTCCGACTTCTTGTGGTATGGCTTGGCGCCGTCGGATTTGCCGCGGTGCGGTTTGGGGGCGCGGTCGCCCTTGAAGCCGCCCTTGGGGCCGCCGGGACCGCGGCGCGGCGGCGGCGGCAGGTCGGGGGCCTGGTCCAGACGGGTCAGCACCGCGCCGGGCTCCAGCTCGGTCTTGCCGTCGAGCGCCTTCAGAAAGCCCTCGACCGCGTCCTGGCTGATCTCGGCAAAGGTCTCGTTTTCCTGAATGCGAATGGCGCCGATGGCGTCGCGGTCGATACCGCCCGCCTTGCAGAGCATCGGCAGCACCCGGCGCGGATCTGCGCCCGTGGCGCGGCCGCCGGACAGAGAGAACCAGACCGAGGGGCCGAAAGGTTTGCGTTCCTTGCGCTCCTTGCGCGGCTCCTGCGCATCGACCGGGCGCAGCTCTTCCGGCGCCGAATGGCGGCTGCGGAACAGGCGCAGGTATGTCGCCGCGATCTGCTCGGGGGTGAAGGTGTCCAGCAGCGTCTGAACACCGGCCTGTTCGTTCTCGGCCACCGGCTCCTGCCAGACCGGATCGGCCAGCATGCGCTCTTCGTCGCGGGCCAGAATGTCGTCGGCCGAGGGCGCCTCGCAATGTTCGGCACTCAGCTTGGCCCATTTCAGCAGCCGCAGCGCCTTGCTGCGGGCCTTGGGCGGAGCGATCAGCGCGCTGACGCCCTTACGGCCCGCACGGCCGGTTCGGCCGGAGCGGTGCAGCAGGGTTTCGTGGTTCGAGGGCAGTTCGGCATGGACCACCAGTTCCAGCCCCGGCAGGTCAATGCCGCGGGCGGCGACGTCGGTGGCCACGCAGACACGCGCACGCCCGTCGCGCATGGCTTGCAGGGCATGGCTGCGCTCGGTCTGGGACAGCTCGCCCGACAGGGTCACCACGGGCAGGCCGCGGTTGGTCAGCCGTGCGGCCAGACGGTTCACCGCGGCGCGGGTGTTGGCGAACACGATGGAGCTGGGGGCCTCGTAGTAGCGCAACACGTTGATGATGGCGTTTTCGGCATCGGCCTGCGCCACGCTCATCAACCGGTATTCGATGTCGCTGTGCTGCTTGGTCTCGCCCGCGGTCTTGATCCGCAGCGCGTCCTTCTGGAAGGTCTCAGCCAGATTGGCGATGGCGGGCGGCACGGTGGCCGAGAACAGCAGTGTGCGGCGCTCTTCCGGGGCTTCGCCCAGGATGAATTCCAGATCCTCGCGGAAGCCCAGGTCCAGCATCTCGTCGGCTTCGTCCAGCACCACGCCGCGCACCTGGCTGAGGTCGATGGAGCCGCGCATGATGTGGTCGCGCAGGCGGCCCGGCGTTGCCGCCACGATATGGGCACCGCGCTCCAGCGCGCGCCGTTCGTCGCGCATGTCCATGCCGCCAACACAGGAGGCAATGCGTGCGCCTGCGCCGCGGTAAAGCCAGCCCAGTTCGTGTTTGACCTGCATTGCCAGCTCGCGGGTTGGCGCAATCACCAGCGCCAGAGGGGCGGCGGCTTCACCGAATTCCTCGGCGTCGCCCAGCAGGGTGGGGGCGAGGGCGAGGCCGAAGCCCACAGTCTTGCCCGATCCGGTTTGCGCTGACACCAGGAGATCGCGGTCGGCGACGTCCGGCTGGGTCACCGCCTCCTGCACTTGGGTCAGGGTTTCATATCCGCGTTCTTGCAGGGCGGCTGCCAGGGCGTGTTTCACGAGGAGAGCTGTCTTTCCCGCGAGGCATCATCGGCCCCAGCGTCAGAAGAAAAAAGAAAGAAGGCTGCCCGTCCGGGGCAGCCTTCGGGAGTTCGACAAAATACGTCGGGCGGCTTAGAAGCCCAGACCTTCGTATTTCTTCTTGAACTTGGATACGCGGCCGCCGGCATCCATCAGACGCGAGGAGCCACCGGTCCAGGCCGGGTGCACGGTCGGGTCGATGTCCAGTGCCAGCTGATCACCTTCGGCACCCCAGGTGGAGCGCATCTTGATGATGGTGCCGTCGGTCATTTTGACGTCGATGAAGTGGTAGTCGGGATGGGTGTCTTTTTTCATGATACCACTCCTCAGGCTTTCTTGGGCTTGTAGTTCGCGTCTTCTGCGATACGGGCCGATTTGCCGCGGCGCGAGCGCAGGTAGTACAGCTTGGCGCGGCGGACACGGCCACGGCGCACAACTTCGATCGAGTCGATGTTGGTCGAGAACAGCGGGAACACACGCTCCACGCCTTCGCCAAACGAAATCTTGCGGACGGTGAACGAACCGGCAATGCCCGAGCCGTTCTTGCGGCTGATGCAGACGCCTTCGTACATCTGCACACGGGTGCGCGAGCCTTCGGTCACCTTGTAGCCGACACGGATGGTGTCACCGGCTTTGAAATCGGGGATCTCTTTCCCCAGGGCGGCGATCTGTTCCGCCTCCAGCTGTGCGATCAGGTCCATCGCAACTCTCCTAAATCTGCCTGTGGTTTGCTCCACAGAGGTTTCGCGTCATGAGAGCTCCTGGTCTTCACCGGGTCCGCCGAGGCGCCCGCCAGAGATCACGTCGTCTGTTCCTTCGTGTCGGCGCGGGATCCCATGGTGAAACCGAAGAAAGTTTCCAAGTCATGATCCAACGCACGACGGTCCGGGTCCGCAAAAGCGAATCCAGACCTGCGCTGTATACGGCTGAAAGACTGCTAAAACAAGTGCCGAGCCGCCTATCCGGCAAGAGTTTCACCGGGGCTCCCGCCGGGCCGGGGCGCAACCGGCCTGCCGAGGAGCGTCGCTTGTGTCGGCTTGTCAGGCGGTTTGGTCGTCCAGTTTTGCGTCCGGCGCGTTTTTCTTAACGGATTCAATGCCGTTGTCGCGGCCTGACGCACTGGTGTAGCTTTGCGAGCTGCCGATGACCTGGCCGTTGCTGGCCTTGAGGTTGAACATGAACTTGCCCGCGGCGGTTTCCTTGCGCTCGTAACGCGCGTCGTCGACGGCGTTCTTGCGGACCGATGCAATGCCGTTTTCCGCGCTGGCTTTCTGTTTGTAGCCTTCGCTGCCCAGAATGTTTTCGCCATTGCCTGCCTTCAGACGAAAGCGATACTCACCGGCCTTGTCCCGGTACAGTTCGAATTTTCCTGCCACCCTGATCTCTCCTATAGTTCAATGAATATGACCGAGGATAAACACGGCTTGCGCAATCCGGCAATGATTTGATGCGCTTGGGGCAGGTTCGCGGCAGGGGAGCAGTCTACGAAGTGCGGTTTTTCCGGGCCTGGTGGGCGTCCCAAAGGTCAGGGCGCCGCTGGCGGGTGATCTCCTCGCTCATCTGGTGGCGCCATTCGGCGATCTTGCCGTGGTGGCCGGACATCAGAACCTCGGGGATCTCGTGGCCCTTCCATTCGGCGGGGCGGGTATATTGCGGATGCTCCAGAAGGCCGGAGGAAAAGCTCTCCTCCTCGGTCGAGGCGTGGTTGCCCAGCACGCCGGGGATCAGCCGCACGGTGGCGTCGATCAGCGCCTGGGCTGCCAGCTCGCCGCCAGTCATGACAAAATCCCCCAGCGAGACTTCCTGGATGCCGTAGTGCTGCAGCACCCGTTCATCGACGCCTTCGAACCGGCCGCACAGCAAAGTGATGCCGTCGCAGCGGGCGAAATCCTGCATCATCCGCTGGTCCATCCGCCGACCGCGGGGCGACAGGTAGATCAGCGGCCAGTTGCCGCCGGTGCCTGCCATCGTGTGCTCGATCGCCTCGCCAAGAACGTCCGGGCGCAGAACCATGCCGGCGCCGCCGCCTGCGGGGGTGTCATCGACATTGCGGTGCTTGCCGACGCCAAACTGGCGCAGATCGGTGGTTTCCAGTTGCCACAACCCCTGCTGAAGCGCCTTGCCGGTCAGGCTTTCGCCCAACACGCCGGGGAAGGCATCGGGAAACAGGGTGATGATCTTGGCCTTCCAGACGCCCGCCAAATCCGGCGTCGGCGTCATCAGCTCGCGCGGTTTCAGGGTCGGGCGGATGGCCTTGCGGCCGTGGGATTTGTTTGCAGCACTCATGGATTGAGTGTTTAGTCCAGTGACGGTGGGGCGCAATACCAAGCTTTGGGGTTTTGATGAATTCACGGGCGCATTCCCAAGAACAGGCGCAGTTCGACGCGATGGTCGAGGTGCAGGAGCGCACCCAGGCACTGTGGCCGCGCATCGCTGCCAGCGTTGGCCTGCCCACCGAGGCCGCCCGGTTTCACAGGTTGCGGGTCAATAGCGGCCGGGCGGACCTGCGCTGCGTGTTGCACATTCAGGCTGCAAATGGCCGAGACTATGTCCTGCGTGCAGATTATTCCCCTCGCGGCTTTCAGACGTTCCGGCGCATCCTGGACCGCCATCAGGCTGCGACGGAGGGGCTGAAGGAGACGCGGGGCGTGTCGGTTCCCGAGATTCTATGGCGGGATCCGCGAGACAAGGTTGCGCTGATGGAGTTCGCTCCCGGCGCAACGGCGTTCCAAGCGCTTGATATGAGCAGCCTGGGGCTTGAGAACCGGGGCGTCGTCCTCCGGCGGATCGGCCATGCCGTGGCGGCGCTGCATAATTGTTCCCGCACGGAGGCGAAGCGGTTTTGGCCGAAACCGTATCTGCGACAAGTCGGCGAGAGTGCCCAGAAGGTGCGGGCGGGGGAGCTGCCAATCCGGAAGCCCAAGCGGTTTTTTGGTCTATGTGCCTATCTGCACCGGGTCGGCAGGCGCGCAAGGGGGCAGACCTATCAGGGCGCGGTGGAACATGGCGATCTGCACATGCGCAACATCCTGATTGCCGAAGATCAGATCAGCCTTATTGATTTTGCCAATCACCGCGGCACCGTCCCCCAACGTGATCTGGCAAATCTGTTCCTGGCCAACGGGCTGCACCACTTGGCAGAGGCTGGCTGCCCGGATGGATACGGATATATTGCCCAGGCCGACTGGGACGCCTTCGAAACCGGCTATGGCGCGCCCGTGTCGAATGATCCCGTCTTCCAGTTCTTCTTCGCCATGAAGCTTTGGGCCGCGTGGGAGAGATTGGCCGTAACAGAGCGGGCTGTCAGCCCGAAGGGGGAGCGGCAACTGATGTTGCTGGTCAAGGTGCTCGATCACCTGCTGGCAACCGAGCAAGACTGAGCGGCAGGCCGAGGCGCGATCAGAACAGCCCGTCAGGCGGGTCTGCGACGATACGTTTCTGCGCGAGATCCACTGTCGGCACGGCGGCCAGCGTAAAGGGCAGCAGAACCGAGGACTTCAACCCCGGGCCATGCACCTCCAGAAGATCCGTGGCGCCGTGGTTCTGTACCGAGCGCACCGTGCCCAGGAGGGTGCCGCCGGTGTCGTAGACCTCCAGCCCGATCAGGTCGGCGTGGTAATATTCATCGTCGGGCAAGGTCGGCAGCTGGTCACGCCGTGCAAAAAGCCGCAGCCCCTTCAGCGCGTCGGCGTCCTCCTTGGTTTCGACCCCGACGATCCTGGCCGCAAAACCGTTCTTTACGGCGCGCGTGATCTTCAGGCTGAAACTCTGGCTGCCGTCTTCGCTGCACAGGGGCGAATAGTCTTCGATTTCTTCGGGGATGGCGCAGAAGCTCTTGAGACGCACCTCGCCGCGCACCCCAAAGGCGCCTGCCAGCGCGCCGACGCAGATAAGATCGCTCATCGTTTCATTCCTTTGCACAGAACCCTGCACGCAGCCATTGACCGCCGGTCTGTTTGCAGAGTTCGCTTTGGTTGTTGCGTTCGAAGAAGATGCCAGCCGTAAAAGCCACCGCAACGAAAAACACAAGCCGTATCAACCGTCCCATCGCGGCGTCAACGCGTTTCCAGCGGCAGATCCGCCATCCGGCTTTCCCAGCCGCTTTCCTGCAGTTCCGGGGTGTCCGAAAGCCGCTCCGGGTAACCGATGCAGAAGTAGCCGATCAGCTTCCAGCTCTCTGGCGCTGCCAGGTCACGGTTGAGTTTCTCGGGATCCAGCACCGAAACCCAGCCAAGACCAAGCCCTTCCGCGCGCAGGGCGAGCCAGAACAGGGTGATGGCGGTGACCACGGAATAGCGGCGCATTTCCGGCATGGTGGCGGCGCCAAGGCCGTGGCCCTGGGCGGTCTCGTCATCGCAATAGAACGCGAGCTGCACGGGCGCATCGCGCATGCCCGAGAGTTTCAATCCGGCATAGCGCTCGGCACGCTCGCCCGAATAGCCTTGCAGAGCCTCTGCATTGGCCTTCTCGAAATTCGCCAGCGCCGCGGCGCGGGCTTTGGCGCTCTCGACGCGTAGAATGCGCCAGGGTTCGCTCAGCCCCACCGAGGGGGCCAGGGGAATGGCAGAGAGGCAGCGCATCAGCACTGCCTCGTCCACCGGATCGCTGCGGAACCGGCGCACATCGCGCCGAAGCCGCATCAGCAGATCAAGCTGGCTGCGGAACTCCTCGGGAAAGGCATCCCGCAGCTCCACGGATTTATTCCGCGTCGGCAGCGGCTTCGGCAGCTTCAGCAGCCTTGGCAGCTTTTTCTTCGGCGCGTTCTTGGGCTTTCTTGCCCGGGGTGCCTTTCTTGGGGTTGTTGCGCTCGGCCTTCTCGCGGACGCCAGCTGCTTCCAGCATACGTGCGATACGGTCGGTCGGCTGGGCGCCCTGGTCCAGCCAGTACTGCACGCGCTCCATGTCCATTTTCACGCGCTCTTCCGAATCTTTCGGCAGCAGCGGGTTGTAGGTGCCCAGCTTCTCGATGAAGCGGCCGTCGCGCGGCATGCGGCTGTCGGCAGCCACGATGCGGTAGAAGGGACGCTTTTTCGAGCCGCCGCGGGCCAGACGAATTTTCATTGCCATGGGTACATCTCCTTTGATGGCGTTGTCCGGGGTATGCCCCGGTTGTCCTGTTGTTTGTTGTTATTCTTGGTGTTTCTTGTGGTGTCGGATGACTTCATCAATGATGAAGTTCAAAAATGCCTTGGCGAATTCAGGATCCAGATCGGCCTGTCTTGCCAAGTCTTCGAGCCGTGCGATCTGCGCGGCTTCGCGGGCAGGATCGGACGGGGGAAGGTCGTGTTCAGCCTTGAGACGGCCCACTGCCTGGGTGTGCTTGAAGCGCTCGCCCAGCGTATAGACGAGGATCGCATCCAGACGGTCGATGCTTTCGCGGTGGCCCTTCAGCAACTGCGCTGCGCGGGCGACGGGATCTTGGGTGTCGGTCGTCATCAAAAGGCTCTCCGCATCGGGTTTGCAGGAACATCAGGCCGCGCAGGGGCGGTGGGTCGGCGGTGCATCTCAGTCAATGGCCCAGCCCTCGGGTTTGAAGAGCGGGTCGGCATAATGGGCAATTTCCATGTCTATGCCATGTGCCATCTGGCTGTCCTTCAGCGTGTCTGGCGCCGGGTGACGATAGACCGCATCATTTCCGTCGATGGTTGCGGCCTCGTGGTCCTTGCGGGCACCAAGCCGCTCCGCCAGCCGGATCGAGTCGAGATTCTTCGGGTCGATATAGCTGACCGCAGTCTCCCAGCCCAGATTTGAATAAAAATATCCGCGTGCGGCATGGGCCGCCTCGAGCGCGTAGCCCTTGCCAGCGGCACCGGGCCAGATGATCCAGGCGATTTCGCGCTCCGGCCAGCCTGCGGGCTGCCAGCCACCGGCCATGCCATAGGTTTCTTCGGTGGCCTTGTCGTGGATCATCCACATGCCGAACCCGCGCACCTGCCAATGACCGATCTCCGCGGCATACAGCATCCAGGCCTCGTAGGGGTTCAGCGGTCCGCCCATGAAGCGCGAGCGGTAGGAGCTGAAGGTCGCCTTGAAGTCGGGATAGTCCTTTGCCTCGGGGCCGCGCAGCAGCAAGCGCCGGGTCTCGATCACCGGGATATCACAGGGCATCAGCGCGCCTCCCCTGACAGGAGGGCGCGGCGGTGCCGACATATGATCCCGCGCTGCTGCATCAGTGAAGCAGCCCCCGTGCAGCGGGCGCCTTGGCGTGGCGCGCGCGCGGCGAAACATGACGCCAGGCCCGGATGTTCGGTGCGGGTTGCAGGCGGAACGAAACAGGGTTTTCCGGACGCGCCCCGACCCGGCGGGCCAGCGCCACCGAGGCGTGGTTCTCCTCCGGCACGTAGGACACGATGCTGTCCCAGCCGGCTTCGGTGAAAAGCCAGTGCAGGACGCATTCAGCCGCTTCGCTGGCATAACCCTTGCCGCGGCCGGGTTCCATCAGGTGCCAGGACAATTCCGGCTCCGGCCAGCCCTTGGGGAACCAGGGACCAACCAGGCCGACAGTCTGGCCAGTGTTACGTTCGATGACTGCAAACAGCCCGTAGCCGTGCAGATGCCAGTGACCGATGATGGTCGCGATCGACCACCACAGGGAATCCGGATCCGATGCGGCATCGATGAACTTTGGTGCATCGGCATCAAGGAAGGCCGCGTTGGCATCAAAGTCCGGATCGGCCGGAGACATGAGCATCAGCCGCTTGGACAACAGTCGTGGGAACGGTTTGTGCAATCCAATCATTCCATACCCCTCTGACCGGGCGGAAGGCCGCCCGGCATGATTTTCACCCATCCGGTGAGGGAGTATTTTCGAGACTGCGTAATTTTCGGTTAAATGTGGCGCCGACACGGCCTGCGAGGCCGTATTTTTGGCGCAAATTTGAACAAAGCCTTTGCGGCCATTCGCGCCCCGCCGATCCCCGGCGCGCCGAAATGCCGGGCCACACGCGCCCGACTGCCCCTGCCACTTGCCATCCCCGATGCCCGCGCGGGTCAGCGCGCGCGCCGCCGCGACACCCGACGGCTGCAAAGCGCGCTGGGAGTTTGCGAGGGAGGCAATCGGGAGGCAGGAAACGGTCATGCGAGCTTATTTCTTCTTGCCAAACCCGCTGAGGCCGCCGGGCAGGCCCAAGCCGCCGCCCAGTCCGGGCAGCCCGCCGGGGAGGCCCTTGCCGCCGCCCATGGCCTTGGCTGCGGCTTCCAGTGCCTTGGGGTCCATCTGGCTGGGGTCCATGCCGCCCATATCCGGCATGCCGCCCTTGCCGAACATGCCTTTCATGGCCTGTTTCAGCATCTTGCCTTTGCCCATCTTGCCCATCTTCTTCATCACATCGGCCATCTGCCGGTGCATCTTCAGAAGCTTGTTGAGATCCGAAACCTGCACGCCGGAGCCGGCTGCGATGCGTCTCTTGCGGCTGGCCTGCAGGATGGCGGGATTGGCGCGTTCCTTCTTGGTCATCGACTGGATCATGGCGATCTGGCGCTTCAGCACCTTGTCGTCCATGCCCGCGTCCTGCACCTGCTTGGCCATTTTGCCCATGCCGGGCATCATCGCCATCATGCCTTCCATGCCACCCATCTGGAGCATCTGTTCAAGCTGCATCTTCAGGTCGTTCATGTTGAACTGACCCTTCATCATGCGCTTCATCATCTTCTCGGCCTGTTCGGCCTCGATGGTTTCCTGGGCCTTCTCGACCAGCGCCACGATGTCGCCCATGCCGAGGATGCGGCCGGCGATCCGGTCGGCCTCGAAGGTTTCGAGCGCGTCCATCTTCTCGCCCAGGCCGACAAAGCGGATCGGCTTGCCGGTGACGGCGCGCATCGACAGGGCGGCACCGCCGCGGCCATCGCCGTCCATCCGGGTCAGCACCACGCCGGAGATGCCGATCTTGGCGTCGAATTCTTCCGCAACTTCAACGGCGACCTGGCCGGTCAGGCCATCGACCACCAAGAGGGTCTCACGGGGGGAGACCACGTTGCGGACGTCTTCGACCTCCTGCATCAGGGTCTCGTCGATGTGCAGGCGACCGGCGGTATCGAGCATGTAGACGTCATAGCCGCCGAGCGTCGCTTGCTGTTTGGCGCGCTTTGCGATGTCGACGGGTTTCTGGCCGGGCACGATCGGCAGGGTGTCGACGCCGATCTGGGCGCCGAGCACCGCCAGCTGGTCCATCGCCGCCGGGCGGTAGACGTCGAGCGAGGCCATCAGGACCTTCTTGCCCTCTTTTTCCTTCAGCCGCTTGGCCAGCTTGCCGGTGGTGGTGGTCTTACCGGAGCCCTGCAGGCCGACCATCAGCACGGGCGCAGGCGGGTTGTCGACCTTGAGCTTGCCGGGATCCTCGTCGCCGCGCAGCACGTCGACCAGCGCGTCATGCACGATCTTGACCACCTGCTGGCCCGGGGTCACCGACTTGGTGACCGCCTGGCCGGTGGCCTGATCCTGTACTTTCTTGATGAAGTCACGGGCAACCGGCAGCGAGACGTCGGCTTCCAGCAGTGCGACGCGGACCTCACGCAGGGCGGATTTCACGTCCTCTTCGTTGAGGGCACCCTGTTTGGTGAGCCGGTCAAAGACGCCGGAAAGGCGTTCGGATAGATTTTCAAACATGCCTGCGGCCTCCTGATGCCGGTTTAAACTGTGGCGCCCCCGTATGTAGGGGACAAGCGGTCCATGCGCAAATGCCCCCACGGGCGTAACACGCTGGTGGAGGGCGATCCCTGACATGGGCAGGGACCGGAAGACTCAGATCTTCCGGGTGTTGCTGCAGGCGTTACGCCGAAACCGGTGGCGGAGTCAACCTTTGTCGGGGGACGCGGGCCGCGATGGCGGGCGGCTATGCGTGCGTGGCACCAGCCGTCTGCTGCGGGCTCTGGCCGCTACGCCCTCTGCGCGCTTGACAGGGGCAGGGGCAGCTGGCCAACATCAGACTGCTGCCCTTTTGGTGCCCGGCATCGGCAGGCAGCGCATCGAGGCAGGTCTTTTGGCACAGGCGCAGTTAGCTGGTCCCGGCGGTTTCAGGGGGCCGGTCCCCTTTGACGGGCAGCTGTATCAGCCAAGGGAGGATCTGGGAACATGCGCGTTTTCACTATCTTAGGACCGTCGCAATCCGGCAAGACAACGCTGGCCACGGCACTTGCCGAATTGGACGGGGGCGCGGGGAAGCGACACGAGGTCGAAGGGGTCGCGGCCTTGCAGCCTTTTTCATTCATGGGCGAGGACTGGGCCGCCATCGACATCGCGGGCGGCGCCGACAACCTGGCACATGCAGGGCCAGCGCTGGCGGCCAGCGATGCGGCGGTGCTCTGCGTGCCGGCCGATGCCGGGGCTGCGGTCCTCAGCGCGCCGTACTTGCGCAAGCTGGAGGAGGCGGGGATCCCCGCCTTTATTTTTGTCAACCGGATGGACCAGGCAGCGGACCGGGTGGCAGATATCGTCGCTGCACTTCAGGCCTATTGCAGCCACAACATCATCCTGCGGCAGGTGCCGATCCGCGAGGAGGGGCAGGTTGTGGGCGCTGTGGATCTGATCTCGGAGCGCGCCTGGCAATACCGTGAGGGCGAGCCTTCGGCACTGATCGAGTTGCCGGTCACGATGTACGCCCGCGAACAGGAGGCGCGAGCCGAGCTGCTGGAGGCGCTGGCGGATTTCGACGACACCCTGCTGGAGGAGCTGATCGAGGATCAGCAGGTGATGGCCGAGGAAGTCTATGACGTGGCCACCAGGGTGCTGCAGCACAATGACCTGTTCCCGGCGCTGCTGGGGTCGGCCGAGCATCGCAATGGAATCCTGCGGCTGATGAAGTCGCTGCGTCACGAGGCCCCGGACGTGGGCGCGGCGCTGGAACGGTTGTCGCCTTCGGGGAATGTGCTGGCGGTGGGCTGCATGGCGGATCTGGTGAAGCACCTGGGCAAGATGGTGCTGGTGCGCGCGATGGGCGCTGATGTCGGTAGTGGTCGGCCGGTCGGCGGTGAGACGCTGGGCAGCCTCAGCAGCATCGGCGGACAGGGTGGACGGCTGGGGGCAGGCGATGTCGGCCAGGCGGTGAAGTCGGATCATCTGAATCTCGGGTTCGCCTATGCTGCCGAGGGCGCGACCCCGCTGCCTGCATGGGCGCAGCCGCGTCCCTCGACCTTCCGGCGGGTGATTACCCCCGTGCACGAGCGCGACGATGCCCGACTGTCGGGGGCGCTGGAGCGGCTGGCCGAAGTCGACCCTGCGCTGGAGGTCTCCCAGGATGAGGCGAGCGGCCACGCGCTGCTGCACCTGCAGGGGCCGCTGCACCTGCGCCGGGTGAAACAGATGCTCCAGCAGGAATTCGGGGTCGAGGTCGAGGAAACGCCGGTGCCGCCGGCCCTGCGCGAAACCATCAACCGCTCGGTCCAGATCCACCACCGCCACCGCAAGCAGTCCGGTGGTGCCGGCCAATTTGCCGATGTGGTGATCGAGGTGAGACCCTTGCCGCGCGGCAGCGGTTTCGTGTTCGAGGAAACGGTGAAGGGTGGCGCGGTGCCCAAGAACTACATCCCGTCGGTCGAGGCGGGCGCACGCGAAGCCTTGGCACGGGGGCCGAACGGCTACCCGGTGGTTGACGTCTGCGTGACATTGAAGGATGGCAAGCATCATTCCGTGGACAGCTCCGACTATGCTTTCCGAACGGCAGGCAACCACGCGGTCAAGGAGGCCTTGGCCGAGGCGGGGCTGACGCTGCTGCAACCGATCATGCGGGTGCAGATCCATGTGCCCTCGGTCTTCACCGGTGGATTGGTGCCCGTGGTCAGCGGCATGAAAGGCCAGATCCTCGGCTTCGAGGCTGAGGATGGGGCCGTTGGCTGGGATGTTTTCGAAACCTTGCTGCCGATGGCTGCACAAGACGAGCTGTGCAACACATTGGCCAGCGCAACGCGCGGCACCGGCTGGTTCAGCACGGATTTTGACCACTATGAGGAGGCACGGCGGGCCGACTTCGCGGACGCCTAAACCGGGTTCTTCCCCCTGTGATCAGGGGAGTACGGCAGATGGCGCGGTTATGACTTGCATTTCGCAAGTGATTTCTGTGATCTGCGCCGCAACTCGGAAACGGCTTGCGGAGCAACGACATGGACGCCTCATCTGCCTATCAGGACAGCTTGCCTGTTACCTCTGACGCGCTTTTGGCGCAGCTGGACGGATGGGGTATCGGCTACCAGCTGCATACTCACGTGCCGCTGCGCACGGTCGAGGACGCCAAGGCCGTCGAGGATCAGTTCCTGGCACCGCGGGAGCGTGCCCTGCGGCTGAAGAACCTGTATCTGCGTGACCGCAAGAAGCGCAATTACCTGGTTTCCCTGGAGCAGGATCGTGCCATTGACCTGAAGGCGCTGGGCGCGGAGCTCGGGGTGGGCGGTTTGTCATTCGGCTCCACCGAAAGACTGCTGGAGAACCTCGGCATCCGCCCCGGCGCTGTCAGCCCGCTGGCCATGATTACCGGCGTGCAGAAGGGGGTCACCTTCTTCCTCGACGCGCAGGCGCAAGACGCCGACGTGATCTGCATGCACCCACTGGTGAACGACCGGACCGTGGTGATGGCGCGGGACGCGCTACTGGCATTTTTTGAAAAGATCGGCGTTGACGTCAAATACGTCTAGCCCGGAAAGTCTGACCGTGTCGCCAGCCCGGCGAAGGCTGGCGACCGTTCATAAACGCGTGGACAGAACTCAGGCTGCCAGTGCCTTGATCTGGTCTTGCGCCTTCGCAAGGGCGCCCTCGGCGTCGATCGACATGGCGTCTGCGGCGACAATCTCAACCTCGGTAATGCCGATGAAGCCTAGCACGTGCCGCAGGTAGGTGGTTGCGAAGTCGATGTCTGAACCCGCTTGCGTGCCGCCGGACGCCACGGCGATGATGGCGCGCTTGCCCTCCAGCAGGCCGACCGGGCCTGTTTCCGTGTATCGGAAAGTGACACCGACACGCGCCACGAGATCGATCCAGGCTTTCAGCGTGGAGGGGACGGAGAAGTTGTAGATCGGGGCACCGATCACGATGGTATCGGCCTGTTTCAATTCCTCGATCAGCGTGTCCGACAGCGAAAGCAGCTGCTTTTGCTCCTCGCTGCGCTGGTCGGCAGGGGTGAAGTTGGCGCCAACCCAGGCGCCATCCAGCAGGGGCAGCGGCGTGGCAAGGTCGCGGTGGATGACATCGGCCGCGCCAAGGCGGGTCACGATCTGAGCGGAGAGGTCGCGGGTGACCGAACCTTCGGTACGGGCCGAGGAGTCGATATGCAGAACGGTGCGGGTCATTTCAGAGTTCCTGTGCTTGTTGCTGACCAGAAACTGGGGTATTGCATTTGTGAACGCAACGCCGAGAAAGTCACAGCACTTGTGCGTATGTGCGCATAGTGCGCGGATCGGCAAGGAGGCCGCCATGGACAATTGGGATGAGGTTCGCACCGCATATCAGGTGGCGCGCATGGGTACGGTCAGCGGTGCGGCAGAGGTGCTGGGCGTGCACCATGCGACCGTGATCCGCCATATCGACGCCATCGAAGCGCGGTTGGGGGTGAAGCTGTTCCAGCGCCATGCCAGGGGGTACACGCCCACCGAGGCGGGGCAGGATCTGCTGCGCGTGGCCCAGGCCACGGATGATCAGTTCAACCAGCTTGTCGGTCGGCTGAAAGGGCAGGGGGACGATGTTTCGGGCGAATTGGTGGTGACGTCCTTGGCGTCTTTTGCGCCGATGATGGTGCCTGCCTTGCAGGAGTTCCAGGAGATGCACCCGGACCTGATCATCCGCTATCTGACCGGTGATCGCCTGTTTCGGCTGGAATACGGCGAGGCCCATGTCGCGGTGCGCGCGGGCAATGCGCCAGATCAGCCTGACAATGTCGTCCAACCTTTCATGAAGCAGCAGATCGGTCTCTATGCCTCGAAAAGCTACGTCGAGAAATACGGGATGCTGAAAGGGATTGAGGATCTGGGCAACCACCGCTTTGTGGGGCATGACGACGAAAACAGCCGTGCACCGTTTTCGCGCTGGCTGCGGACCCATGCACCGGCAGAGGCGATTTCGTTCCGTTGCACCAATGGTTTCACGATGCAGCAGGCCGTGCATGCGGGCGCCGGGATCGGGTTCATGCCCGCCTGGGAAGGGCGGCAGCAGCCTGACCTGGTCGAGATGATGGCCCCGCAGGCGGAGTGGGAAGGGGCCTTGTGGTTGGTGACCCATGTCGATCTGCACCGGACGACCAAGGTGCAGGCGTTTCTGAAGTTCCTCAAGGAGCAGGCGAAGGGGTGGCAGTTGTGAGCGAAGCGCTGCGCGGGCATCTGGCAATGCTGACCTTCTCGGCCCTGGTTGCAGGGTCGTTCTCCCTCGGGGTGATGGTCGCGAATGAAATCGCGCCCTCGGCGCTGAATGCTGCGCGCTTTGCCATAGCGGCGGTGGTGATCGGCGCTGCGGCGCTGGCGACAAAGGGGCTGCGTCGGGCGCATTTCCGGGCCCCCTGGCGCTATGTCGTATTGGGTGGGCTGTTCGGCGGCTACTTTGTCCTGATGTTCTACGGGCTGCAAACCGCGGCACCGGTGAGTGCGGCCGCGGTGTTCACCCTCGTGCCGGTGATGAGTGCGGTGTTCGGCTGGCTTCTGTTGCGGCAAGTGACCTCGCGCTGGATGGCGCTGGCGCTGGCCATCGGCGCGGCTGGCGCGGTGTGGGTGATCGTGCGCGGGGATCTGGCGCAGCTGGCGGCCTTCGAGATTGGCGAAGGCGAAATGATCTATTTCTGGGGCTGCGTGCTGCATGCGATCTATACGCCAATGGTACGCAAGCTGAACCGGGGCGAGCCCGCGGTGGTGTTCACCTTTGGCATGCTGATCGCCGGGGCGCTGTTGCTTGTGGCCTTTGGCTGGCGAGACATTCTGGCAACCGATTGGCTGAACCTGCCCGGTATCGTCTGGCTTGGGCTGTTGTACCTGGCGATCTGCGCCAGCTCGGCGACCTTCGTTCTGCTGCAATATGCGGCAATGCGGCTGCCCTCGGCCAAGGTGATGGCCTACACCTACCTGACCCCGACCTGGGTCATTCTGTGGGAGATCGCGCTGGGCCGTGGGGTGCCTTCGGGTATGGTGCTGATCGGGGTGGCGGCCTCCATCGCGGCGCTGGTGATGCTGCTGGAAGGGGACGCCAAACCCGGCAAACGTGCCGCCAAGGCCTGAGCGAAGGGCTGCCTGTCAGCCGAGATCCCCCTCGCCGAGCTCTCGCTCGAGGAAGCGCTCAAAGGCGTCGAGGTGAATGGGTTCGAACTGACCGAACCCCTGCATCCAGACCGAGGCCTCGCGCATGGCATCGGGTTGCAGCTTGCACCATTTGACTCGACCGCGTTTCTCCTGCGCGATCAATCCTGCGCGGGTCAGGATCGAAAGATGCTTGGAAATTGCCGCCAGCGACATCTCGAATGGCTCGGCCACATCGGTCACGGCCATGTCGTCCTCCAGCAGCATCGTGAGGATCGCGCGGCGGGTGGGGTCGGCCAGGGCCGCAAAGACGGTGTCAAGGGAGGCGCTCATACAGATCTTCCTACTGTCGACATCGGGGTTTGACAATCTTTGCCGAAGCGCCATTGTGGCGCTCTCTGGGCATGGGGGAGGCTACGGCCATGGCATTGAAGTACTGGCTGGTGATTTTCATCCTCGGCATCGGCTGGGGTATGTCCTTCATGTTCAACGCGATCCTTCTGCGTGAACTGGGGCCGTTGTCCGTTTCCATGGGACGGGTGGGCTTTGGTGCGCTGGGGTGCTGGATCTACGTGCTGGCGGCGCACAAGCCGGTGACACGGGACCCGCGACGCTGGCTGTCCCTTCTGGGCTTCGGCGCGCTGAGCTATGCCGGGCCGTTTGCCTTTTACGCGCTGGGCCAGCAGCATATCGCCAGCGGTGTTGCGGGGATCGTCAATGCGACCACCCCGGCGCTGGCGGTGGTGGTGTCGCATTTCTGGCCCGGCGGTGAGCGGGCGACGTTCACCAAGTCGCTTGGGGTGCTGTGCGGCTTTCTCGGGATCGTGCTGCTCTCGCTGCCGATGTTGGGCGGGGGGCAGAGCTCGGCCCTGTGGGCGGTATTGATCACGCTGTGCGCGCCGTTGTGCTACGCGTTCTCGGTGAACATTGCGCGGGGCTTTCGGGACATGCAGCCCGTGGTTCTGGTGGCGATTGCGCTGACCGGGGCCACCGTCGTGATCGCGCCGCTGGCGCTCTGGTCGGAAGGCACACCGCAGATCACCCGCCCCGAGACCTGGGCCTCGCTTCTGGTGCTGGGCTTCGTGCTGACCTCGGCCGCCTTTATCGCCTTCTACTGGGTATTGCCCAAGGTGGGGCCCACGAACATCACCCTACCAACCCTGATTGCCCCGATGTCGGCGCTGTTCCTCGGGACGACCGTCCTGGGGGAGACGCTTCTTGCGGAGCATCTGTGGGGCATGGTTGCGATCCTTCTCGGGCTGTTGCTGATCGACGGTCGGATCCTGCGCTGGCGGTTGCCGTTCCGGCCCTCGGCCTAAGATCAACCTTTTGGTTGAATATGCTGCGGCGTTGTATTTGCGGAGTTCGGCGCATGCGGCTGAGCGCCGCGTCGCTTGGGGTTTGGCGAAAAATTGCGCAAAAACAATACCCTGTATGATTTTTGAATCTTCAATCCTTGTAATTGACTCCTCGGCCCCTTGGCCTTAGCAACCCAGTCAGAATTCGCGTGAGGATGGCGCCCGTGACAGACGACGACCAAAAGCAGCGCTTGGCGCAGCTGGAGGAGAAACTGGCGGCGGCGCGTAAGGCCCAGGAGCCCAAGCCGCGCGTGGATGAACATTATTCGATGGCCAATCTGGCCTGGCGGATGGTGATTGAACTGGTGGCCGGTCTCGGGATCGGTTTTGGCATCGGTTACGGGTTGGACCTGCTGTTTGGCACCCTGCCCGTCTTCATGGTGCTGTTTGTATTTCTGGGGCTTGCGGCCGGGGTGAAGACAATGCTCCGCAGCGCGCAGGAGATCCAAGAGAAGAAACTGGCCGATGAGGCCGACAAGAATGCGCAGGACCGGGACTGATCCAACGGGATCGGCAGCCGGCGACAGGAGAAGCGGACTGATGGGCAAAATTTTCTTTTACGCAGCGCTCGCGCTGGTGCTGATCTCGGGCCTGGTTTTCGCGCCCGCGGAATCGAAACTGGCGATCCATCCGATGGATCAGTTCCAGATCAAGCCGCTGTTCGGTGGTGACCACGTGGCCTGGTACACCCCGACCAACGTGACCCTGTGGATGGCGCTGGCCGTGGCCGCGGTGTTCGCTCTGCTGGTTCTGGGGTCTTCCCGCCGTGCCATCGTGCCGTCGCGTGCGCAGTCGGTGGCCGAACTGGCCTATGGTTTCATCTACAAGATGGTGGAAGACGTGACCGGCAAGGACGGCGTCAAGTTCTTCCCCTACATCATGACCCTGTTCATGTTCATCGTAATGGCCAACTTCCTGGGCCTGATCCCGATGTCCTTCACCACCACCTCGCATTTCACCGTGACCGCGGTGCTGGCGCTGCTGGTGTTCATCACCGTGACCGTGACCGGCTTTGTGCTGAACGGCCCCAAGTTCCTCGGCCTGTTCTGGGTCAGCTCGGCACCGCTGGCGCTGCGCCCGATCCTGGCGATCATCGAGGTGATTTCCTACTTCGTGCGTCCGGTCAGCCACTGCATTCGTCTGGCGGGCAACGTGATGGCAGGCCACGCGGTTCTGAAGGTGTTCGCAGGTTTCGCCGGTGCCCTGGGTGCCGGGGCGTTCCTGCCGATCTTCGCCATCAGCGCGGTCTACGCACTCGAAGTTCTCGTGGCCTTCATCCAGGCTTACGTGTTCACCATTCTGACCTGCGTCTACCTGAAAGACGCGCTGCACCCGTCCCACTAAGGGCGGCTGCAAGGTCCGAACCTCTACAGTCAACTTCCAATCGTAAGGAGATATCACAATGGAAGGCGATCTCGCATACATCGGCGCAGGCCTGGCAGGCATGGGTACCGGCATCGCGGCACTGGGTGTTGGTAACGTTGCTGCCAACTTCCTGGCAGGCGCACTGCGCAACCCCTCCGCGGCTGCTTCCCAGACCGCAACTCTGTTCATCGGCATCGCATTCGCAGAAGCACTGGGCATCTTCTCGTTCCTGGTTGCTCTGCTGCTGATGTTCGCTGTCTAAGAACCTTAGGAACCTTTTTCCTTACGGCCGGGCGGTGCGGAACCCCGCACCGCCCGGTGTAACGGCAAGTTCCCAAGGAGGACGACATGGCATCTAACACGCAGGATGTAGCACACGGCGCTGCCGACGCGGCGCATGGCGGCGCATCGGGCATGCCTCAGCTGACGCCGGATCTGGCCGTTCACTTCAACCAGATCTTTTGGTTGGTGGCCGCTCTGGTCGCTATCTACCTGATCCTGTCGCGCGTCGCGCTGCCCCGCATCGGTGCGGTGCTGGCCGAACGCCAAGGCACGATCACCAATGACATCGCCGCGGCCGAAGAGCTGAAGGCCAAGGCAAGCGAGGCTGAAGCAGCCTACAACCAGGCCCTGGCTGACGCACGCGCCGAGGCACAGCGCATTGCCGCCGAAACCCGCGCCGAAATCCAGGCTGACCTGGATGAGGCCATCGCCAAGGCCGACGCTCAGATCGCTGCCAAGGCGGCGGAATCGGAGAAGGCCATCGCTGAAATCAAGGCCGGTGCGCTGGAAAGCGTGAAGGTCGTTGCAACTGATACCGCGGAGGCGCTGGTGACCGCGCTGGGTGGTACCGCAGATGCAGACGCAATCGCAGCCGCGGTTGCCGAACGGACGAAGGGATAAGGACATGCGCTACACTCTCGCTCTTGCCCTGACCTTTGGTGCCGCCAGCCCGGCGCTGGCCGCGTCCGGTCCGTTCTTTTCGCTGGGCAACACCGACTTTGTCGTCCTGCTGGCGTTCCTGCTGTTTGTCGGCATCCTGCTGGCAGCCAAGGTTCCCAGCATGTTGGGCAAGCAACTGGACAACCGTGCCGAAGGCATCCAGAAGGAACTGGACGAGGCACGCGCCCTGCGCGAAGAGGCCCAGACAATTCTGGCGTCCTACGAGCGCAAGCAGCAGGAAGTCCAGGCTCAGGCGGAGCAGATCGTGACCGCAGCCCGCGAAGAAGCCGCCCGTGCGGCCGAGCAGGCCAAGGCAGATCTGGAAGTTTCGATCGCGCGCCGTCTGGCGTCCGCAGAGGAGCAGATCGCTTCGGCAGAAGCTTCGGCCGTGAAAGAAGTGCGTGACCAGGCGATCACCATCGCCGTCGCTGCTGCGGATGAGGTGATCTCGAAGCAGATGACTGCCGCCGAAGCCAACAAGCTGATCGACGCCGCAATTGCTGACGTGGACGCCAAGCTGCACTAAGCTTGCACAACGCTTGAAACCAAAAGAACCCGGCCCAGGCGGCCGGGTTTTTGCTTTCCCCGCTCAGGATTTGGCGGTTTCGTGCTCCAGCCGCTGGCGCGCGATCTCGGCGTTGCGTTCCGCGCGTTGGTGGTCGGTCAGCGCCTGTTTCACGTAATCCAGATGCGTTTCCACCGCGGTGCGGGCGGCCTGCGGATCACGGGCCTGCAGGGCCGCGTTGATGGCACGGTGCTGCTCCAGCAGGGCATCATAGGTCGTGTGTTGCTGGAACATGATCCGCCGGTTGTAGAACACACCTTCGCGCAGCAGATCGAACATGGAGCGCATCATGTGCAGCATGATGACGTTATGGCTGGCATCCATGATGGCGGAGTGGAATTGCGCATCCAGCCGCGCGGCCTCCTCGGAGATTGCCGGGTTCCCGGCGGCCTCCATCTTGTCAAAGATCGCCTGAATGACCCGCAGATCGTCATCGGACCCGAAGCGTGCCGCCCGTTCCGCCGCCAGGCCTTCAAGGTCGCGCCGAAACGAGAGGTAGTCGAATACCGCTTCATCGTGGCTGGCAAACAATTGGACCAACGCCGGTGAAAAGGCAGAGCCGAGAACATCGGCCACAAAAACCCCCGCACCGGCGCGCGATGTCAGCAGGCCGCGCGCCTGCAACTCCCCAAGCGCGTCGCGCAGGGACGGGCGGGAAACGCCCAGCCGTTCAGCCAGTTCCCGTTCGGCTGGAAGCCGTTCACCCGGGGACAGGATGCCGCGCAGGATCAACAATTCGATCTGGCGCACCACTGAGGCTGACAGTTTTTCGGGCTGGACTTTCTGAAACGGCATTTCGGGTCTCTGACATATTGGTCAACTCATATGACCACGCTGCGGCAGCATTCGCAAGGTAGGCCGACCGCGATGGACTTCACAGCGTATAGGATTGGTGGACCGTGTGACAGGATTTCGGCTGCGGACCACCCTACCGCGGTTCGATGTCATCGACTGGTCGGATATTGCCGATGAGAGACCATGAGGGCAGTTGGTGCCCGCGTCAGGCGAATGCCCGCCGGGGGTATGCCGCGTGAGGCGTCCGGGTGGCAAGAGATCGCCGGAAAGCCGGGGTTATCCACAAGATATGGTGGAGTTTGCGGGGAATCCGCCTCGATTTGGGGGTGCGGACCGTTGACTCACAGGATAAGACCCGATGAAATTTCTCGATACGGAATCATGAAGGGGCAGCTTTGCGGTTTTCCAAACTCAGGCTGAATGGCTTCAAAAGCTTTGTGGATCCCACCGAACTGGTTATCGCGGATGGGTTGACCGGGGTTGTGGGGCCGAACGGGTGCGGCAAATCCAACCTGCTGGAAGCGCTGCGCTGGGTGATGGGCGAGACCCGCGCCAAGGCGATGCGCGGCGGCGGTATGGAAGACGTGATCTTTGCCGGCACGTCCTCTCGTCCCGCCCGCAACTTTGCCGAGGTCAGCCTTCAGATCGACAACTCCGAACGGTTGGCGCCTTCGGGCTTCAATGACAGCGATATCCTCGAGATCGTGCGCCGGATTACCCGGGACGTTGGCAGCGCCTACAAGTCGAACGGCAAGGACGTGCGGGCGCGCGATGTGCAGATGCTGTTTGCCGACGCCTCCACCGGGGCGCATTCGCCTGCACTGGTGCGGCAGGGGCAGATCGCCGAATTGATCAACGCCAAACCCAAGGCTCGCCGCCGCATCCTCGAGGAGGCTGCCGGGATTTCCGGCCTCTACCAGCGTCGCCACGAGGCGGAGCTGAAACTGAAGAACACCGAGGCCAATCTGCTGCGTGTCGATGACGTCATTGAACAGCTTGCAGGTCAGTTGAGCCAGCTGGCGCGTCAGGCGCGTCAGGCGCAGCGCTACCGGGAAATCGGCGAGAATTTGCGGCTGAGCGAGGGCATGTTGCTGTACCGTCGCTGGCGCGAGGCGGACGAGGCCCGGCTGGCGGCAGAGGACGAGCTGCGTGTGCGCGTCGAGCAGGCGTCCAAGGCTGAGGCGCTGGTGCGCGCCGCGGCGGCCCAGCGTGCGACGTTCGAGGAAAAGCTGCCTCCGCTGCGCGAAGAAGAAGCGATCGCCGCTGCCGTTCTGCAGCGCTTGGTGGTTCAGCGGGATTCGCTGGGCGACCAGGAAGCGCAGGCTCGGCAGACCATAGAGCGGCTGAGCAACCGGATCGTGCAGCTCGGCAACGATATCGAGCGTGAGACCGGGCTGAACAAGGATGCCGGAGAAACCATCGAGCGGCTGGAATGGGAACAGCGTGAGCTGTCCAAGGCAGGCGACGGCCATGACGCCAAGCTGGCCGAAGCCGCTGATCTTGCGCGGGATGCCGCGTCTGTTCTGCAAGCGCGAGAGGATCATCTTGCGCAGGTGACAGAGGATGTCGCCCGTCTTGCCGCCCGTCATCAATCGGCCCGCCGCGCTGTTGAGGATTGCCAGCGTGCTCTGGCCCGTTCGGAAGGCGAGGCGGCTCAGGCCCGCGAGGCGCAGGCAGAGGCGCGCGAAGCACTGGACCTGGCGGCAGAGCGTTTTGACACTGCCTTGACCGCCGAGGAAGAGGCGCGCGAGGCCGCGGAAATGGCCGAAGAGGCCCTGGCGGCCGCGGATGAGGCCCGTACCGAGACCCAGGGACGCGAGGCGGAAGCCCGCGCGCAACGCTCGGAAGCCGAAGGTCAGCTGGGCGCGCTTCGGGCAGAGGTCACCACGTTGGCCAAGCTGGTTGAGCGTGACACTGCCGAGGGTGGCCAGGTGCTGGATGAGCTGACGGTCGCGCCGGGCTATGAAAAGGCCTTGGGGGCTGCGCTGGCGGATGACCTGCGCGCGCCCCTCGCCGGGGCAGATGGTCCGACCGGCTGGCTGACCCTCCCTGACTACGACCAAGATGCCACGCTGCCCGAGGGGGTCCAGCCTTTGGCGATGTTCGTTTCCGGACCGGCGGCCCTGTCGCGGCGCGTGGCGCAGATTGGTCTGGTGGACGGCGATGCCGCAGCAGGCTTGCAGGCGCAGCTGAAACCTGGCCAGCGTCTGGTCACCGTGGAAGGCGACCTGTGGCGTTGGGATGGGTACCGCGCCTGGGCAGAAGACGCGCCCAGTGCCGCAGCTTTGCGGCTGGAGCAATTGAACAAGCTGGAAGCGCTGAAACAGGAAATGGAACGTGTCAGCGCCACTGCGGATGGCGCGCGCGCGGCCCATGAAAACCTGTTGCAACAGCTGGAACAGGTGACGCGTGCCGATCAGGACGCCCGCCAGGCGCGTCGCGCTGCGGATCAGCGCATGGCCGATGCTGCCCGCGCGCTCAGCCGGGCCGAGGCGGATCGCAATCTGGCCGCAGGCAAACTCGAGACGCTTGGCATCGCTTTGGCGCGCCATGAAGAAGACGCGTTGAACGCGGGCCTTCAGTTGAAAGAGGCCGAAAAGGCACTTCGCGATCTGGGCGATCTGGAGCAGGCAAGAGCCGCCGTCGAGGACATCAAGCAATCGGTGGAAGCGGCGCGCATCACTATGCTGACGCATCGCTCCAGCCATGACGAACTGCGTCGCGAGGGCGAGGCCCGAACCAAGCGTGCACAGGAAGTCACCAAGGAATTGTCTGGGTGGCGTCATCGGCTTGAGAGTGCCGAGGCCCGGATCCAGGAGCTGGTCGAACGGCGCGAGGCGTCGCAGGAAGAGCTTGAGGAAGCCAATGCCGTTCCGGCCGAGATCGCCGAGAAACGTGAAGAGTTGAACGAGGCGATTGCCGAAGCCGAGGCGCGCAAATCCGCGGCCACCGAGGCGCTGATTGCGGCCGAGGCGGAGCTGCGTGAGGCGGTTCACAAGGAACGGGAGTGCGAGCGCTTGGCCTCGGAGGCGCGTGAGGCGCGGGCGCGCTCTGAGGCGCGTAGCGACGCGGCCCTTGCCGCGGTCACCCAGGCCGCGGGCCGCATCATCGAGGCCCAGCAGATCACGCCACAGGCCCTGCTGGAGAAGCTGGGTGTTTCGCCGGATGAGATGCCGCCGTCGGAACAGTTGGAAAGTGACGTCGACCGGTACAAACGACAGCGTGACGCTTTGGGTGCCGTCAACCTGCGGGCCGAAGAAGACGCGCGCAGCGTGCAGGAAGAACACGACACGCTGGTCGCCGAAAAGCTGGATCTGGAAGGCGCCGTCAAGACCCTGCGTGACGGCATTGCCAGCCTCAACCGCGAGGGCCGTGAGCGTCTGCTGACCGCCTTTGAGCAGGTGAACAACAGCTTTGCCATGCTGTTTACCCACCTCTTTGGGGGCGGTGAGGCCAACCTTGTGATGGTGGAAAGCGATGACCCGCTGGATGCGGGGCTGGAGATCATGTGTCAGCCGCCGGGCAAGAAGCTGTCGACGCTGTCGTTGCTGTCTGGCGGGGAACAGACGCTTACGGCGATGGCGCTGATCTTTGCGGTGTTCCTCTCCAACCCGGCTCCGATCTGTGTGCTGGACGAGGTCGACGCGCCGCTGGATGACGCCAACGTGACCCGTTTCTGTGACCTTCTGGACGAAATGTGCCGCCAGACCGATACGCGGTTCCTGATCATCACCCACCATGCCGTGACCATGGCGCGGATGGACCGGCTGTTCGGTGTGACCATGCAGGAAAAAGGCGTGAGCCAGCTGGTCTCGGTTGATCTGAAAAAGGCCGAGGCAATGGTCGCCTGAGCAGGCGGCCATTCTGGGGTCTGTATTTTATCACGCAAGAATTTGTTGGAGTTGGAAATGAATATGCTCAAATCGATTGCCGCCGGTGTGGTGCTGATGATGCCCGTGGCCGCGGCCGCCGAGAATATCGTCGCAAAGACCGGCGAGAGTGTTGCCGCGTTCTTCCGGGATGAGGGCGCCACCGTCGAGGTCACCACCGACAGCGTCGGGGATCCGAACCTGAAGGTTGAATACTACGGCAACGATTTTTCGGTCTACTATTACGGCTGCGACAACAACATCAATTGTGATGCTGTTCAGTTTTTCTCGGGCTATCAGACCGACGGCAGCGTCCGGCTCGCCAAGATCAACCAGTGGAACAGCGAAAACCGCTTTGTTCGCGGTTATGTCTCGGAAGAAGGGGCGGCGCGTATCGAAATGGATGTGCTGCTCGCGGAAGACGGTATGAGCCCCGACGACTTTGCGCTGGCGGTCAGCATCTGGACGCGTGCCATGCAGGATTTCGAGGAATTCATCGGCTGGTAAGCCCGAGCACCCGCCGTGCCGCTTCGCACTTCGTCTCCAGAGGGTGACGGATGCCGCGGCGTTGGCAAAGAACCCGAAGGAGGCATGATCAGGATCATGCCTCCTTTTTGATGTCGTTTCGTCGGCTGAGGCGGATCACCGAACGCGGTGACGGGGCTTGCAACCGGTGAAGAGAAAAGACCTCAGAGCCGTTGCAGCAAATCGGCTGTCGGCCAGGCATCGGCGGGCAGGCCCAGGCGCTGCTGTTCCTTTTGCACGGCAGCGCGTGTTCGCGCGCCCAGGATGCCATCCACGGCGCCAACGTCATGACCCCGTGCCTGCAGCTTTTCCTGCAGCTGCTTCATCTGCGCGTCATTCAGACCTTCGTCGGGCTGGCCTGCATCATAAATCGCCGAGCCCTCGAGACGATTGGCAAAATAGGCGGCGGTCAGCACGTAGGTGAAACTCTGGTTCCATTCGAAATAGACGTCGAAATTCGGATAGGCGAGGAAGGCCGGACCCTTGTGCCCCTGCGGCAGCAGCAACGAGGCGGGCAGGTCCGGATCGGCGAGCGCGCCTTGCCGGGCGGTCACGCCCAGAGCGCGCCATTCGGCCACGCTGCGCTTGCGGCCAGTGCCGCTGTCTGACAGGTCCAGATCCGCAGGGATCGTCACTTCTTGCAGCCAGGGCTGGTTCGGCTGCCAACCCAGATGCGACAACATCCGCGCCCCGGACATCAGCGCGTCGGCGGGCGATGTCTTCAGGCTGACCTTGCCATCCCCATCGGCATCGACGCCGTGTTCGAGAATGTCGCTCGGCAGCATCTGGACCATACCGATCTCGCCCGCCCAGGCACCGGTGGTTCGCTTGGGATCAAAGTCCCCCTTCTGGTACAGTTCCAGCGCGGCAAAGACCTGGGGACGGAACAATTCGGGACGGCGGCAGTCATGGGCCAGGGTGACCAACGCATCGCGGGTGTTGAAGTCGCCCTGATAGCCACCATAGTCGGTCTCGAAAGCCCAGAACGCCAGCAATACGCCACGGTTGATACCATAGGTGCGTTCGATGCGCTGGAAGGTGCTGTTATGGGTCTGCGACATTTGCAGCCCGCGCCGGAGGCGGTCCTGCGAGATCAGTCGCCGGGAAAATTCGATGAAGGGCTTCTGAAAGACCCCTTGGGCCCGGTCGGCCCGCAACACACGCTCGTCCTGCCGGGTGCCTGCAAAGAAAGCGTTCACCGTGCTGGTGTCATACCCGGCTTGGACAGCCTCGTCTTTCAATTGGGACACGAACTGTTGAAAACCGCCGCCGCATTGCGCGGCTGCCAGAGAGGGAAAGAGGCAGGCCGCCAGGGCAAGAGGCAGTAGGCGCATGGTTTCGACGCTCCTTGTTCTTCTTCGCGTGAACCCGGTCTTGTTTGCTAGAAAACCAGCGCAAAGGCAACCGTCAGCCCCAGTGCCAGGGCCCAGCTGTACCACAACAGGTGGACCGAACGGGTGATGGTTTCGGCGCTGGCGCTGCGGGCGCCTGCCGCGTGAACCCAGGGAAAGTCGCGCATTTCCCCGTCATAAGACCGCGGCCCGGCCAAGGCGCAGTTCAGGGCCCGCGCCATCGCTGCCTCGGGCCAGCCGGCATTGGGGGAGCGGTGCTGCCGGGCGTCGGCTGCGATCGCGCGCCACTGCCGCAATTGGCCGCCAGCGAGGGCGATCAGCAGCGCAGTGATGCGCGCGGGCAGCAAGTTCAGCAGATCATCGAGCCGCGCCGCCGCCCAGCCGAAGTCGCGATAGCGCAGGTTGCGGTAGCCGATCATGCTGTCTGCAGTGTTGACCATCTTGTAGATGATCAGCCCCGGCAAACCCGCCAGCAGGAACCAGAAGGCAGGTGCGATCACCCCATCCGAGAGATTCTCGGCACCGCTTTCGATGGCAGAGCGCGCCACTTGCGGTGCAGTCATCGTGCCGGTGTCGCGGCTGACGATCATTGCCACGGCCCGACGCCCATCGGCGAGGCTGCTGCGCAGCCCCTGCGCTACCGCATTCACATGCGCACAGAGTGAGCGTTGCGCGATCAGGATGGCGGCGATCAGGCACTCCACTACTGGCCCGAACAGCGACAATACTGCACCGCTCGCCAGGCCGCAGAGCACCAAGGCCGAGACGGCGAGCACGCCCTTGGCACGGCGATTTGACCCTTGGTTGAGCTTTCGGTCCAGGTGGCCGACCAGTTTGCCCATCAGCACGGCGGGGTGCGGCAGGCGTTTCCATAGCCAGTCCGGCTCACCAAAGATGGCGTCGAGCAGCAGCGCGCCGGCAAGGATGGCGGCGCTACTCACAGCGCGGCTGCCAGCCGGTCCCATCCCTCTTCGGGGGGCAGGCCAAGGCGCAAGTAGGTGTCGGAATAGGGAAAGATCCGGCTCCAGATGTGCGCTCGGGCCAGTCGCCGCTGCCAGGCAGCCGCATCATCCACGTGATACAGGCGGAACAGGTCGGTGCCTCCGGCCAATACGGCGCCACGGTCCGTCGCCAGCCTGTCCAGCCGCGCCGCATCCCGGGCAAGCCTTTGGCGGGTGGCCTCTGCCCAGGCCGTGTCGCGAAGGGCCGCCGCGCCGGTGCGCAAGGCCGGACCGGACACCGCCCAGGGGCCTTGCCACGTCGACAGGCGCGCGATCAGGGCAGGGTCGCCAATGGCAAAGCCCAGGCGCAACCCCGCCAGCCCCCAGAACTTGCCAAAGCTTTTCAGGACAATGGTGCCCGGCCGCGCGGCCAGGTGGATCAGGCTGTGCTCGGGGCAGACGTCGCAGAAACTCTCATCGATGATGGTCAGGGGGGCGGTCAGCGCTTCGGCTTGCCACAGACGGCCATCTGGGTTGTTAGGATGCACCACCACGCGCGCCTCTGTGGGACCACTCGGGCGCACCTCCCAACCGTGTGCCTCGAATGCCGCGGCATGTTCGTTGTAGGTGGGGGTGGTGATCTCGACCCAGCGAGGGTCAGCCACGGCGGGCAGCGTGGCGATCAGGGCTGACGCGCCCGGAGCCGCCAGAACCGCGGCACCGTCGGGAACCTGCCAGAAACTGCGCGCGGCGCTATCCAGATCCGCTAGCGCGTCGGCATCAGGTAGCGCGGCCCAGTCGGCGGCCGAGAAAGAAGGTAAAGGGTAGGCGACCGGGTTGATCCCTGTCGACAGGTCGATCCACTCCTCGCGGCTGCCGCCGAACTCGGCGATGGCCGCGCTGAGGTTGCCACCGTGGTCGCGCTGGAGCGCAGGCTGGTCTGTTGGGATCTGGGACATCGCGACTGTTTTTCTGAGATGCGAATCTGCGTGCGTTTGTCCCGGTATGAAACACGACCCGCCGGAAAGCAACGCTGTCCCTCATCCCCCCTGCCGGTGCCGACCGGCCTGTCGCAGCGCTCGACTCAGCCGCGGCGGTGCGGTTCGGTCCAGTCGATGTCCGGGCCGACGGGCACAATACGATGCGGATTGATCGTATCGTGGCTGTAATAGTAGTGGCGGGTGATATGCGGCATGTTCACCGTCTGCGCAACGCCCGGCCATTGATACAGTTCGCGGGTATAGGCCCAGAGGTTGGGATAGTCCTTCAGCATCCGGCGATTGCATTTGAAATGCCCGTGATAGACGGGGTCGAAGCGCAGCAAGGTCGTGAACAGGCGCCAATCGGCCTCGGTCAGCTGGTCGCCCAGCAGATAGCGGTGTTGCGACAACAGATCCTCGAGCCAGTCCAGACTGTCGAACAGCGGCCCGACTGCGGCGTCATAAGCCTCTTGCGATGTTGCAAACCCGCATTTGTAGACGCCGTTGTTGATGGTAGAGTAGATGCGGCTGTTTACCGCCTCAATCGGCTCACGCAGGGCTTCCGGCCAGAAGTCTTCCTCGTTGCCGGTAATGTCGTCGAAGGCGGAGTTGAACATGCGGATGATTTCTGCGCTTTCGTTCGACACGATGGTGTTGCGGGCCTTGTCCCACAGCACGGGAACCGTCACCCGGCCGGAATATTGCGAGTCGGCACGGGTATAGATCTGGTGCAGATGCGTGAAACCAAAAAGGTCATCCCCGGTGGCACCGTGATCGTCCGTTGCAAATGTCCAGCCTTCGCCGAGCATGTCGGGATGCACCGCGGATACGGAAATGTGCTCCTCCAGGCCCTTCAGCTTGCGGAAAATCAGCGTGCGATGCGCCCACGGGCAGGCGAAGGAGACATAGAGGTGATAGCGCCCGCTTTCGGCAGCAAAGCCGCTGTCGCCGGTGGGGCCGGCACTGCCATCAGCGGTGATCCAGTTGCGGAATTGCGATTCGCTGCGTTTGAACGCGCCGCCCGTGGATTTCGTGTCATACCACTGGTCGTGCCATTCGCCGTCGATCAAAAGCCCCATGTCGCGCTCCTTCATTCCTGTACCCCTGCAACATAGGGGCGCACGTGCAGGCTGAATATCCTGCGCCGCGCACGCGGGCTCTGCATCACCGCACAGCGGCAACAACTCGGGGGTGGCGTCAAATTTCCACAAATGTTCACTTGATTTTATTTCTTTGAGACGCACCGTTGCAAAGAGGGATGTGAAGATCCGCCCGCAAATGGAAGGTTGCCAGAGATGAACACCTATGTACCCAAGGCCGTGCAGGAAGCACTGGACTCCGCCCGCCTGCGCGGTTTGCGCAAGAAAAGCCGCCTGCGGGTCATGGCGGGTGAGGATCTGGTTCCGGTGCTGCGGCTGTGGAAGACCGGCTTCTCGGTGGATGCCGAAACCGCGCCGCAGTTGCGCGGACTGGTCGACATCTACGAGGGCGCGCGCCACCTGTCGCAGTGCCTCATCATCGCTGGCGAAGAGGAGGGCGGCGAGATGCGCTATGAGTTCAAGCGTTCAACGCCCGCATCCGACACTGCGCCTCTCGATTTCTACAAGTCACCCGATGCGCCTGCGGGGCTGATCCCGCTGGACCAGTCGCTGGGCAAGATCTGATCCGCAGCGTGTCGGCGGGGGCGTTCAGGGGTGGATTTCCACTTCGGTTCCGATCGCCGCCAGCCGCCACAGTATCTCCATCTGCTCGTTGCTGACCGCGATGCAGCCCGCCGTCCAGTCGCCGGGCAGGGTGATCAGGCTGCCCACTGCGTTTGGCTGTCCATGGATGAAGATGTCGCCGCCGGGGCTGACACCGGCGGCGCGGGCGCGGGCACGGTCCTCAGCCCTGGGATAATCTATGCCAAGTGACAGGTGATAGGCGCTGGCCGGGTTGCGCCGGTCGATGCGGAAAATGCCCTCGGGCGTTTTACCGTCGCCTTCGTGCTGTTTGTCGCCGATGGGCTGAAAGCCAAGCGCGATGGGGAACTCCAGCACGGTTTCGCCGCCGCGACTGGCGGTCAGCCGACGGGCGGATTTTTCGATCAGGATGCGATCGATCTGCTCCACTGCCGCCACCGGCGGCGGCAGCGGGCGCGGCGCCAGCGCCTGCCAGGCGACCCAGGCCAGGGTCGCCAGAAGCGCCAGCGCCAGCAACCGCCGCATGGCTACTGCAGATCCGAGAAGGCCTGCGCCAGGCGCTGGCAGGCGTCCTCCACCCGGGCGCGCTGGGTGCCGAGGTTGAAGCGCAGGAAGTTTTCGCCGCCGGTGCCGAAGGTGGTGCCGTGGTTGACTGCGATTCGGGCCTGCTGCTCGACCCGGTTGGTGAACTCCGCCCGCGACATCCCGGTGCCGGAGAAATCGACCCAGGCGAGATAGGTGGCCTGCAGCGGCATTGACCGCAGCCCCGGAATGGCGGCGATGGCTTCGTCGAACACCCGGCGGTTGCCCTCCAGATAGGCCAGCAGCCCGTCAACCCATTCGGCGCCTTCGGGGGAATAGGCGGCGGCGGTGGTGAACTGGCCGATGGAGTTGGGCGCCAGCGACAGCGCCTGCATGCGCTTGGCGAAGCGGCCGCGCAGCTCCGGGTCGGGGATGATGACCTGCCCGGTGTGCAGCCCGGCGATGTTGAAGGTCTTGGACGGGGCGGTCAGCATCAGCAGCCGGTCGGTGATGTCCGGCACTGCCACCTGCATCGGCACATGGGTATGGCCGGGGTACACCAGATCATGGTGGATCTCGTCCGACAGCAGCAGCAGGTCGTGGCGCTTGGCAAAATCGGCCACCGCCTGCAGCTCCTCGCGGGTCCAGACCCGGCCGCCCGGATTGTGCGGTGAGCACAAGATCACCATCTTTTCCTTGCCGGTCATCTGCGCGTCATAGGCGTCAAAATCCATCTCGTAGAGGCCGTCGTTGTTGACCAGCGGGCATTCCACCAGCTCGCGCCCGGCGGCGCGGATCACCTTGGCAAAGGCATGATACACCGGGCTGAACACCACGATGCCGTCCCCCGGCTGGGTGAAGGTGTCAAGGCACATGCCGACGCCGTTGACCAGTCCGGTGGTGGTAAAGATCGCATCTGCCTCGACCGCCCAGTCGTGGCGTGTGCGCATCCACCAGCGGATTGCGTCCTTGTAGGGGGTATCTGCGTTCACATAGCCAAAGATGCCGTGGTCCACCATTTCCTGAACCTTGGCCAGCACCGGCGGCGGCGCGCGGAAGTCGGTGTCGGCGACCCACATGGCCAGCCCGTCGCTGGCGGGCACGCCATAGACCGGCTCCATCATGTCCCATTTCGAGCAATGGGTGCCGTGGCGGTCGATGAGGTCATCAAAGCTCATGTGAAAATACTCCCGTTTCTTTTGCAGCGAGGCTAGCGGCTATCGCGCTGCGCGCAAGGGGCGTTGCGATGCTGCAGGCGATCGCTTACATGAAGCTCATGAAACGACCGATCCTGATCCACCCCGATCCCCGCCTGAAAAAGGTCTGCGTGCCTGTGCCCGATCTCAGCGACGATCTGCGCGCGCTGGCGGATGACATGCTGGAAACCATGTACGCCGCGCCCGGCATCGGGCTGGCGGCGCCGCAGATTGGCATCCTGCAACGGCTGATCGTGCTGGATTGCGTCAAGGAAGAGGATG
The DNA here is from genome assembly GCA_019801415.1 of Nocardioides marinus. Classification (GTDB taxonomy): domain Bacteria; phylum Pseudomonadota; class Alphaproteobacteria; order Rhodobacterales; family Rhodobacteraceae; genus Leisingera. Next base: position 126,432 of record JAHVJD010000009.1, on the reverse strand, counting down.
GCGACCCGCGTCCCCTGGTGATGTTCAACCCCCAGATCCTGTCGTCGTCGGATGAAACCAACGTCTACGAGGAAGGCTGCCTGTCGATTCCGGACCAATACGCCGAGGTGACCCGCCCCAAGGTGGTCGAGGTCGAATGGATGGACCGCGACGGCAATGCGCAGCGCGAGACCTTTGACGGGCTCTGGGCCACCTGTGTGCAGCATGAGATCGACCATCTGAACGGCAAGCTGTTCATCGATTATCTGAAGCCGCTGAAGCGCCAGTTGATCACCCGCAAGATGCAGAAGCTGAAGCGCGAACGCGCCCGCGCCTGAAGGATGAGCCACAGATGACCGTTCGCACCTGCCTGCCCTGGCCTGACAAGCGCCTGCGCACCCGCGCCGAGGAGGTGACGGAGATCACCGACGAGATCCGGGCCATCTGGGACGACATGATCGACACGATGGAGGCCATGCCCGGCGTCGGTCTGGCGGCGCCGCAGATCGGCGTGATGCTGCGGCTGGCGGTGGTCGACGGCTCCTCCGAGCGCGGCCGTGCAGTGCGGCTTGCCAACCCCGAGGTGCTGCATGCTTCGGTCGAGCTGCGCGAGCATGAAGAAGCCAGCCCCAACCTGCCGGGCGTGTCGGCCAAGATCAAACGGCCCCGCGCGGTCACCGTGCAGTTCCTGAACGCGGAAGGCGAGATCGAGCAGCGCGATTTTGTTGGCATCGAGGCGACCTCGGTGCAGCACCAGATCGATCATCTGAACGGCAAGCTGTATTTCGACCGGCTGAGCAAGGTGAAGCGCGACATGCTGATCCGCAAGGCAAAGAAACTGAACGGCTGATATTCTGAGCCGCCCGGCAGCCCGGGCCGCGCCGACCCGCCCCCGGGGGCGGCGCAGCTCTTTGTGCTCGACAGCGGGACATTCATGGAAGCAGGAGCACCATATGCGCACTATCTTCATGGGAACACCCGAGTTTTCGGTGCCGGTGCTGGATGCGCTGGTGGATGCCGGACATGACATTGCCGCCGTTTACTGCCAGCCGCCGCGTCCGGCGGGTCGCGGCAAGAAGGACCGGCCTACACCCGTGCACGCCCGCGCTGCCGAGCTGGGGCTGGAGGTGCGCCATCCGGTGTCGCTCAAGGGCGCGCAGGAGCAGGCCGACTTCGCAGCGCTGCAGGCGGATGTGGCGGTCGTGGTGGCCTATGGGCTGATCCTGCCGCAGGCAGTGCTGGATGCGCCTGCAAAGGGCTGCTTGAACATCCATGCAAGCCTGCTGCCGCGCTGGCGAGGGGCCGCGCCGATCCACCGGGCGATCATGGCAGGCGACGCGGAAACCGGCATCTGCATCATGCAGATGGAGGCGGGGCTGGACACTGGCCCGGTGCTGCTGCGCGAGACCACGGCAATCAAGGACCAGGAAACCACCGCCCAGCTGCACGACCGGCTGTCTCAGATGGGCGCTGCTCTGATTGTTGAGGCGCTGGACCGCCTGCCCGAGCTGACACCTGAGGTGCAGCCCGAGGTCGGCGTCACCTACGCTGCCAAGATCGACAAGGGCGAGGCGCAGATCGACTGGTCCCGTCCGGCGGCGGAGGTCGACCGCAAGATCCGCGGACTGTCGCCCTTTCCCGGTGCCTGGTGCGAGATTGGCGGCCAGCGGGTGAAACTGCTGGCATCACGACTGGCGCAGGGGCAGGGCACCCCGGGTGAGGTGCTGGATGATGCGCTGACCGTGGCCTGCGGCGAGGGCGCGGTGCAGCTGCTGCGCTTGCAACGGGCAGGCAAAAGCGCGCAGGATCCAGATGTGTTTATGCGCGGCTTTCCCGTTCCGAAGGGGAGCCGCCTCTAGGATCGACCGCGAGAGGGGTAATGCCGATACTGGGTCTGTTGATAATCGGGGCGTTGGTCGGCTTTGCGGCCCACCGCATGATGCGCCTGCAAACGAGCACGGTGACGGCGATCTGCCTTGGCATGGTTGGCGCGGTGCTGGGGGGACTGCTTCTCCGGCTGGTCCTTGCGGTGCTCGGTGTGCTGGCGGGTGTTTTCGGGGCTTTCCTCGGCGCGTCGGCCGTTATCTGGCTGTGGCAGCGATATCAGATGAGGTAGCTTGTCCTCCACCTGCGGCGGCCTCCGCCCGGGCGGCGGCGCTTCAGGCGGTTGCGCAGGCAGGGAAAAGGGGAGGACGGGAACGTTGGAGATGCCAGCAGGCCTTCGCCAGACAGATGCGCCGAAAGTGGTGGTCGTGACCACGATGAAGGACGAGGGCGCCTATATCCTGGATTGGATCAGTCACTACAAGGCACTTGGGGTCGAGGATTTCCTGGTTTTCACCAATGACTGCTCGGACCCGACCGATCACATCTTGCGCTGTCTGCACCGCCTCGGAGTGGTCGAACACCGCTTCAACCGGGTGATGCGCCGGGGGGCGCACAAGAGCGCGCTGATGTGGGCGGAGTACGAGCCGAAAGTGGCAGCCGCCGACTGGGTGCTGGTCATCGATGTGGATGAGTATCTGCAGATCAACAACGGTGCCGACAGTCTGCCGGAGCTGCTGGCCGCACGGCAAGCTGCCGGAGCCGACGCCGTGTCCTTTGTCTGGCGGGTGTTCGGGAACGCCGGTGTGCAGGAGGTTAATCACGGCCCGGTGCCGCAGGCGTTTGTCCGTGCTGAACCGGCCCACGGCGGTGCCGAGGACTATCGGGCGTTCAAGACCGCGTTTCGCAACAATGGCAAATTTGAGCGCATGGGAGTGCACCGCCCGTTTCTCGCCGTCCCCGCGGGGCAGGTGAACTGGCAACTGGCCGATGGCACCCGCCTGACAGAGGAAGGCGTTGCGGAGGGGCTCTATGCCGGTGGCGAATACGGCTATGAGGCCGCCCAGCTCAACCACTATGCACTCCGCTCCCGCGAGGGATTTTTGCTCAAGAGGGCGCGCGGTCGCGCCAATCATGTCTCGGCAACGATCGAGCACGACTACTGGCACAGGTTTGATCGCAACGAAGTGGAAGATCGTCGTCTGGCCGACGGTTTCGCTCCGGCCCTGGCCATCAAGGCGGAGCTGCTGCGGGATGCGAAGTTGCGCGAGTATCACGATGCGGCGCAGGTCTGGCATCGCCGCCGCGGGCGCAAGGCGCGGCTCAGTGCTGAGGGGCAAGCCTTTCTACAGCGGTTGGAGACGGGGCAGAACTCCGATTGAGCCGAGTGGTGCTCGGGGGCGTTTGTCGATGTCAGCTGCGCGGGGGGCGGCTTTTGTAGACGGGCAAGTGCCAGCCGAACAGGATTGATCCCGCCCGCAGGCTCCAGCAGACGGCGGCGCAGATCAGAAGCGCATGGCGCAGTTCAAGGCCCAGCCAGATCCCCAGAACCGCGGAGGAGGCCCCGGCCATGGCGCAGGTGATGTATAGTTCGCCCTGTTTTAGGACCAGGGGAACCTCGTTGCAGACAACATCGCGCATCAGCCCGCCAAGAGATCCGGTCGCCATGCCCATCAGCACCACGATCACCGGCTCCTTGCCGAGCGCAATCGCGGCCCCGGTACCGGCAGGAACAGCGACGGCCAGTGCGAAACTATCCAGCCAGATCACCCAGCGCATGCGGCTTTCCACCAGATGCGCGGTGAAAAACACCGCCACCGCCGAAGCCGTTGCCAGCAGGATGTAGTTGGGATCGCCCACCCAGAAGACCGGATCGCGATTGAGGAGCAAATCGCGCACGGTGCCACCACCCACCGCGGTGAGGCAGGCCACGAAGGCAAAGCCGACGATATCCAGCTGTGCCCGGCTGGCCACCAGGGCGCCGGTCAGAGCAAAAACCAGCACCGAGGCGTAATCCAGCAGGGTCAGAAAGCTCATGCGGGCTTCTTTTTCTTGAACGGAGCCATGCCGGCGCGGGCCAGCTCATCAGCGCGTTCGTTTTCGGGGTGGCCAGCGTGGCCCTTCACCCATTCCCAGGTCACCTTGTGGCGGCGCTGGGCCTCGTCGAGTCGCTGCCACAGCTCGACGTTCTTCACCGGCTTCTTGGCAGAGGTCTTCCAGCCGTTTCTCTTCCAGCCGTGGATCCAGCCCGTGACACCGTTTTTCACATAGGCGGAGTCCGTCACCACCGTGATCGTGGACGGCCGTGCAAGGCTTTCCAGCGCATTGATGGCCGCCAGCAGTTCCATCCTGTTGTTGGTGGTCTCCGGCTCGCCGCCGCTGAGTTCCTTTTCCTTGACGATGGTGCCACCATCCATGGCGCGCAGCAAAACGCCCCAGCCGCCGGGGCCGGGATTGCCGGAGCAGGCGCCATCGGTGTAGGCAAAGAGGTCAGCCATGGGCGGTCACCACGATCTGCGAGGTGGCAGCGCCGACAAAGACTGTGCCTGTAGAGCGGCAAGGGCTACCCTGCTGAAATCCTGCCTGTTCGATAAATTGCACCAGTCTTACCTCGAATTCTTTGGTCTCATTGCGCGCCGGAGGGCGGGCTTAACTTTGGGTGCCGAGCGGGGCAAGTGCAAATCCGCCCGGCGAATTCTGCGTGAAGCGGCGCTGCCAGGACTTGCCCGCCTTGTGGTTCAGGCAGGCATCCGCAGCACGCGTGGCACCTTGAACTCGACAGTTTCCACCGCGGTTTCGACCACTTCGACCGTCACGTCGTAACGGGCGCGGAAGGCGTCGATGACCTCGTTCACCAGCAGTTCCGGTGCCGAGGCGCCAGCGGTAATGGCGATGGAGCGGATCCCGTCCAGAGCGCGCCAGTCAATGTTCTCGGCGCGCTGCACCAGTTGGGCGTAGGCGCAGCCGTTCTTGGCGCCAACCTCGACCAGGCGGCGCGAGTTGGAGGAGTTCGGCGCGCCCACCACCAGCAGCGCATCGGATTTCGGCGCCACCGATTTCACCGCTTGCTGACGGTTGGTGGTGGCATAGCAGATGTCTTCCTTGTGCGGGCCGATGATATTCGGAAACCGGGCTTCCAGCGCGGCAACGATATCCTTCGTGTCATCGACCGACAGGGTCGTTTGCGTGACATAGGCCAGCTGATCGGGATCGCGCACCTCAACGGTGGCCACGTCCTCCACCGTTTCGACCAGAAGCACCTCACCTTCGGGCAGCTGGCCCATGGTGCCGATGGTTTCTGGGTGGCCCTTGTGGCCGATCATGATCATCTGCAAGCCCGCCTCAGCATGGCGCTGGGCTTCGATATGAACCTTGGAGACCAGCGGGCAGGTGGCATCCACATAGACCATCTTGCGCGCTTCGGCCGCGGCCGGCACCGACTTTGGCACCCCATGAGCGGAAAAGATCACCGGGCGGTCATCGGGGCATTCGTCCAGTTCCTCGACAAAGATGGCGCCTTTGTCGCGCAAGGAATCCACCACGTATTTGTTGTGCACGATCTCGTGGCGCACGTAGACGGGCGCGCCCCATTTCTCGATCGCCATTTCGACAATCTTGATGGCACGGTCGACACCGGCGCAGAAACCGCGCGGCGCAGCGAGGTAAAGGGTCAGGGATGGCTTGGTCATGGGCGTCTCCTTGCCGCCCAGAGGTAAGCGCTTCCGCGGGCAAGGTCCAGTGGTCGGCCGTCGGCCGGTCGCGGAAAGGGAGGGGGCGACGATTTCTCGTCGCTCCCGACCGTGATCCCATAACAAATGCCCCCGCGTCGCCGCCTCCCCATCTGGCGGCGAAACAGGGCGTTTTGCGTGTCGGGCAATCAGCCGTGGACTGCGCTGGCCGGGCGAGGCTCGCTTTGTTCCCGCGGCGGGCGGCCGATCACGTCGCGCAGTTCTTCCAGCTCGATGAAATTGTCGGCTTGGCGGCGCAGGTCGTCAGAGATCATCGGCGGTTGGCTGCGGATCGTCGAGACCACGGAAACCCGCACACCCTGCCGCTGCAGGCTCGCGATCAACGGGCGGAAGTCCCCGTCGCCGGAGAACAGCACAATGTGATCCACCCGCGGCGCCAGCTCCATCGCGTCAACGGTGAGCTCAATGTCCATGTTGCCCTTGACCTTGCGCCGTCCGAGGCTGTCGGTGTATTCCTTGGCCGGTTTGGTGACCATGGTAAACCCGTTGTAGTGCAGCCAATCCACCAGGGGGCGGATCGGGGAATACTCGTCGTTTTCGAGCAAGGCGGTGTAATAAAAGGCCCGCAGCAGTTTTCCGCGGCGCATGAATTCCTGCCGCAACAGCTTATAGTCGATATCGAATCCGAGCGCCTTGGCCGCGGCGTACAGATTCGAACCGTCTATGAACAGCGCAAGCCGTTCGTCCTTGTAAAACATAAAAAATTCCTTCCAGTGTGACCGTTTCGGGCGCGTGTGAGTGGGTGAGTGAAATTGCCGAAACAGGTAGACTTAATGTAAGTTATTTGTCATGTCCCGCAAGTATAGGGGCATTCTGAAATAGGGTCAAAAGTGGCGGAGAATCGTAACAAGTCGCTCCTTGCTTTGGGCGGCAATCTGCCGAACGACGGAGAGGCACCGCAGATCACCCTCTCGCGGGCGGTCAGCATGTTGAACGGCGAGGGTATCCGGGTGCGGAGTGTCTCCCGTTTCTTCCGCACGCCGTGCTTTCCGGCCGGGGCTGGTCCCGATTATGTGAACGCGGCGCTTGTCGTCGAAAGTTCCATGGATCCTGAGGCGTTGTTGCAGAGACTGCACGAGGTTGAAGCGCAGTTTGCCCGTGTGCGCGAGCAGCGCTGGGGGATGCGCACGCTGGATCTTGATCTGATTGACTGCGGCGGCGCGGTGCTGCCGGACGCGGACGGATTCGCCCGCTGGCAAGGGTTGCCTCTGGAGCAGCAGATGCAGGAGGCGCCGGGGCAGTTGATCCTGCCGCATCCGCGCATTCAGGATCGTGCCTTTGTGCTGGTTCCCCTCGCGGATATCGCGCCGCAGTGGTCCCACCCGGTGCTGGGCAAGACCGTGATGCAGTTGCTGGCGGAGCTGCCCCAGCATGCGTTGGCCGAAGTGCAACCGCTCTAGCAACCCACTGCGGCGTTTTCCGCCCTTGTCAAGAGAAAGCTTTGGGCGTAAATGTCTGCCCTCTGGACCCGGATTGAGATGGAGAGTCGCTGATGGCCCGCGTGACGGTTGAAGATTGCGTCGACAAGGTACCCAACCGCTTTGAGCTGGTGATGCTGGCAGCGCATCGCGCTCGCGAGATTTCGGCAGGTGCCCCAATCACCGTTGAACGCGACAACGACAAGAACCCGGTCGTGTCCCTGCGCGAGATCGCGGAAGAGACCCAGAGCGCAGACGAACTGCGCGAGCGCCTGATCGAGAGCAACCAGACCCAGATCGAGGTCGATGAGCCGGAAGATGATTCCATGGCGCTGCTGATGGGTGCCGACAATGACAAACCCGCCGACGATGACATGTCGGAAGAGAAACTGCTGCGTGCGCTGATGGAGGCCCAGGGCCAGGGCTGAGGCACGCGCTCGCATTCTTGAGGCTGCGGACCAGACATGATTTCTTCCGACGACCTGCTTGAACTGGTCCGCAACTACAACCCGAAGACCAATGTGGATCGGATCGCCGAAGCCTACAAGTTCGGCGAGGAGATGCATGCCGGGCAGTATCGCCACTCGGGCGAGCCCTACTTCACGCATCCGGTCGCGGTCGCCGCGATCCTGACCGAGCAGCGGTTGGATGATGCCACCATCATCACCGCGCTTCTGCACGACACCATCGAGGACACCAAGGCTTCCTACGAGGAAGTCGCGCGCCGTTTCGGCGACGAGGTGGCGATGCTGGTCGATGGCGTCACCAAGCTGACCAACCTGCAACTCAGCAGCCGTGAAACCAAGCAGGCGGAGAACTTCCGCAAGCTGTTCATGGCAATGTCCAAGGATCTGCGGGTGATCCTGGTCAAGCTCGCCGACCGCCTGCACAACATGCGCACCATCAAGGCGATGCGGCCCGAGAAGCAGGCCCAGAAGGCGCGCGAAACGATGGATATCTACGCGCCACTGGCAGGCCGCATGGGCATGCAGTGGATGCGCGAGGAGCTGGAAGATCTGGCGTTCCGGGTGCTGAACCCCGAAGGCCGCCAGTCGATCATCCGCCGCTTCGTCACCCTGCAGCGAGAAACCGGCGATGTGATTCACCGGATCACCGGCGACATGCGGCTGGAGCTGGAGAAGGCCGGGATCGAGGCCGAGGTGTTTGGCCGCGCCAAGAAACCCTATTCGATCTGGCGTAAGATGCAGGCCAAGGATCAGGGGTTTTCCCGGCTGTCGGATATTTACGGCTTCCGGGTCATCACGACCTCCGAGGAAGATGCCTATCGCGCGCTGGGGGCCATTCACCAGCGCTGGCGGGCCGTGCCGGGGCGCTTCAAGGACTATATCAGCCAGCCCAAGTCCAACGGCTACCGCTCTATCCATACGACGGTGTCGGGCCGCGATGGCAAACGGGTCGAGGTGCAGATCCGCACCCGTCAGATGCACGACGTGGCGGAGACGGGTGTTGCGGCGCATTGGTCCTACCGCGACGGCGTGCGCTCGGAGAACCCTTTTGCGGTGGACCCGGCCAAATGGATCGCCTCGCTGACCGAACAGTTCGACGCTGAGGATGACCACGACGAGTTTCTCGAGGCTGTTAAGCTCGAGATGTATTCCGACCAGGTGTTCTGCTTTACGCCCAAGGGGGACGTGATCAAGCTGCCCAAGGGGGCGACGCCGATCGACTTCGCCTATGCGATCCACACGCGCATCGGCCATGCCTGTGTTGGCGCCAAGGTGGACGGCATCCGGGTGCCGCTGTGGACCCGGCTGCGCAACGGCCAGTCGGTCGACGTGATCACCGCCGAAGGCCAGATGCCGCAGGCCAGCTGGCTGGAAATCGCCACCACAGGCAAGGCCCGCACCGCCATCCGCAGGGCCCTGCGCGAGGCTGACAGAGCGCGCTTTGTGAAACTGGGCCATGAGCTGGCACGGTCAGCCTTTGAACATGTCGGCAAGAAAGCCACCGACAAGGCGCTGGAGACCGCGGCCCGCGCGTTGCGTGTCGGCAGTGTCGATGAATTGCTGGCCCGTCTGGGGGCAGCCGTCATCACGGCCCATGATGTGGTTCAGTCGGTGTACCCCGAGCTGACCACCGGCGACGGCGACGAGATCTCGCCGCGCCGCGCGGTGATCGGGCTGGAGCCGGGGCAGAGCTTCGAGCGCGCCACCTGTTGCCAGCCTTTGCCGGGCGAACGCATCATCGGCATCACCTACCGTGGCCGTGGCGTGGTGGTGCATGCAGCTGACTGCGACCGGCTGAGCGAATTTGAGGACCAGCCCGAGCGCTGGATGGACGTGCATTGGCACAGCGGTACGCACCCTGCCGTCTACGGGGTGACGCTGGAGCTGACCATCGGCAATGACGCGGGCGTGCTGGGGCGCATTTGCACATTGATCGGCGAGAAAAAGGCCAATATCTCGGATCTGGAATTTGTTGACAGGAAACCAGACTTTTACCGGCTTATGGTCAATGTGGAACTGCGGGATGTGGAACAGTTGCACTCGCTGATGCTGACGCTCGAGGCGGAAAGCGATGTTGCCGCGGTGGCGCGGTTCCGGGACAAGCCGGAAGAGCGCCAGATCCCGTGACCAGCCGCTGACCCTCTGAGCCGGAAACCGGGAAGGACGCGCAACTTTGGTATTCAGGCGCCGGGACAGACGTTCGCCCCTGCGGGCGCTGGCGGATTTTCTCTGGCCGCGCGGCGGCTGGGGCCGGGCGTTCCTGTATGTCAAACACAGGGTGCGGCGTCTGCCCGATTCACCCGAGCGCATCGCCCGCGGTATCTGGGCAGGTGTCTTTACCACGTTCACCCCCTTTTACGGCATACACTTCGTGATCGCGGCGCTGATCGCGCGGATGTGCAACGGCAACATCCTTGCAGCGCTCAGCGGCACGTTTTTTGGCAATCCGCTGACCTATGTTCCGATCGGGGTCGCCTCGCTGCAGACCGGTCATTGGCTGCTGGGGACCGAATTCGATGAAGACGTCGACAAGTCGCTGGTGGGCAAATTCCTCGCGGCTGGCGGTGACTTGAAGGACAACCTTTTTGCGCTGTTCATGGACCAGCCCGCCGACTGGAAGGGGCTGCATCTCTTCTACAACGAGGTGTTTTATCCCTACATGATCGGCGGCATCATCCCCGGCATCATTTGCGCCACGGTCTGCTACTATCTCAGCCTGCCGGTGATCCGGGTCTACCAGCAGCGCCGCAGGGCCAAGATCAAGGCCAAATTCGACGCCATCAAGCAGCGCGCGGAGTTGCCCGCCAAGCGCTGAAGCGCGCGCCGGATTGTACCATTATCGCCTGCGCCCTTGCTCTTGCCGGTGGGGCGTCTAGTCTCTGCGCAAATGTTGTGACTTAGACGGATGAGAGATTTCTCATGACACAGAACCAATTGCGCCTGGGCGTGAACATCGACCATGTCGCCACCGTGCGTAACGCCCGTGGTGGCGCCTATCCGGATCCGATCCGCGCGGCGAAACTGGCCGAAGAGGCGGGCGCCGACGGCATCACCGCGCACCTGCGCGAAGACCGCCGCCACATCACGGATGCCGACATCGATGGGCTGATGGAGGCGCTGAGCGTTCCTCTGAATTTCGAGATGGCGGCCACCGACGAGATGCAGAAGATCGCGCTGCGACACAAGCCGCACGCGGTCTGTATCGTGCCCGAAAAGCGCGAGGAGCGGACCACAGAGGGCGGTCTGGAAGTGGCGCGCGAGGAAAACCGCCTGGCCCATTTCATTGCGCCCCTGCGGGATGCGGGTTGCCGGGTGTCGATCTTCATCGCCGCGGACAAGAAGCAGATCGAGGCGGCCCATCGTATCGGCGCCGAGGTGATCGAGCTGCACACGGGCGCCTATTGCGACTATCACGCCGAAGGCAACTTCGAGGCGCGCGACCGTGAGCTGGAGGCCCTGCGCGACATGTCCGCCTATGCCCATTCCCTGGGGCTGGAGGTCCATGCGGGACATGGCCTCACCTATGACACCGTCGCCCCGATTGCCGCCTTCCCCGAGGTGCGCGAGTTGAACATTGGTCACTTCCTGATCGGCGAGGCGATTTTTCGCGGGCTCACCCCTGCGGTGCAGGAGATGCGCCGCCTGATGGATGACGCGCGGGCCTGACATGGCCGGGGCGCGCTGTGACGTGATGGCCGACTGGAGGCACGGATGATTCTGGGCGTCGGAACCGATCTTGCCAACATCGAGCGGATCCAGCGGACGCTGGACCGCTTCGGGGATCGTTTCCGCAACCGTGTGTTCACCGAGGTCGAGCAGCGCAAGGCCGAGCGTCGGCGCGATGTGGCGGGCACCTATGCCAAACGTTGGGCCGCCAAGGAAGCTTGCTCCAAGGCGCTGGGAACCGGCCTGCGCATGGGGATCTCGTGGAAGGACATGGCGGTGTCGAACCTGCGCACCGGCCAGCCTGTCATGCATGTAACCGGCTGGGCCGCTGAGCGCCTGCGCGAGATGACGCCCCCGGGCCATGAGGCTGTGATTCATGTCACCCTGACCGACGATCATCCCTGGGCGCAGGCCTTCGTGGTGATCGAAGCCCGCCCACTGGTCGAAAGCGCCGATTCTCCCGGCAGAACTTGACTTGCCCCCGCCGGGGGATCATGTAGCCCCGGACCCTGTATCAACCCGGAGAGCCTGATGACGGCAAAGACAAAGGCCAGCAGTTCGATTATCGAGACGGTGAAAACCGTCGTCTACGCGCTGCTGATCGCCGGTATTTTCCGCACCCTGTTTTTCCAACCCTTCTGGATTCCCTCCGGGTCGATGAAGGAAACCCTGCTGATCGGGGACTTCCTCTTCGTCAACAAGATGGCCTACGGGTATTCCTACGCCTCATGCCCCAGCGTGCGTATTCCCGCGGTCGGGCTGAACATCGACGCCAAGGATATCTGCGGCTTCCTGGACGGCGACAACACGCGATTGCTGGGCGATCAGCCTGAGCGCGGCGACGTGGTGGTGTTTCGCCATCCGGTGAACGGCAATGATTTCATCAAGCGATTGGTCGGCCTGCCCGGGGACAAGATCCAGATGAAAAATGGCGTGCTGTTCATCAACGGTTCGGCCGTTCAGCTGGAAGACGCGGGCGAGTTCGAGGAGGTGATGGAGCGCCAGGGTCCGCAAGGCTCCTTGCCGCGGTGTGAAAACGCGCCCGTGGGGCAGGGCGCCATCTGCAAGAAATCGCGCCAGATCGAAACCCTGCCGGGGGGCAGCAAACACGTCGTTCTGAACATCACCAACCAGGGGATGGACCACACTGGTGTCTACCAAGTGCCTGAAGGTCATTACTTCTTCATGGGGGACAACCGCGACAACTCCTCGGACAGCCGCCTGCCGCAATCCGCGGGCGGGGTCGGTTTCGTCCCGTTTGAAAACCTGATCGGCCGGGCAGACCGGATCATGTTCTCCTCGGCCGGGCGTTCCATGCTGTTCTTCTGGACCTGGCGCAGCGATCGTTTCTTCAAGGGGATCCAGTGAAACTCTCAAAGGACCTGCGCGCGTTCGAGGAGCGGATCGGCTACCGCTTCAAACGGCCTGAGCTTCTGCAGCGCGCCGTAACCCATGCGTCTGTCTCCTCGTCCACCCGCAAGGACAACCAGCGGCTTGAGTTCCTGGGCGACCGGGTGCTGGGGCTGGTGATGGCAACTGCGCTGCTGGAGCATGACAAGACCGCAACCGAAGGCCAGCTGGCGCCGCGTTTCAATGCGCTGGTGCGCAAGGAGGCCTGTGCCGATGTCGCCCGCGAAATCGACCTCGGCGCAGTGTTGAAGCTGGGCCGGTCGGAAATGATGTCCGGCGGGCGGCGCAAGCAGGCGCTGCTGGGAGACGCAATGGAGGCGGTGATTGCCGCCGTCTACAAGGATGCCGGGTTCGACGCGGCGGCCGAGCTGATCCTGCGCTTATGGGGCAAGCGGATCCATCAAGTCGACACGGATGCGCGGGATGCCAAGACATCCCTGCAGGAATGGGCACAGGCACGCGGTCAGAAACCTCCGGCCTATGTCGAGGTGGCGCGCAGCGGACCGGATCATGCTCCGGTGTTCACCATTGCGGCGCGGTTGCAGGACGGCAACGAGGCCCAGGCCACCGCAGGGTCCAAGCGTCAGGCTGAACAGGCGGCGGCCAAGGCACTGTTGGGCAAGCTCGACTAATCTGGCTCAGGTGACCCGCAGGAAACCGGCGAGACCGGTTTTCTGATGCTCGATCACGTGACAGTGAAAAGCCCAGTCTCCGGGGTTGTCGGCGACCAGCGCGATTTCGACCACCTCGTCCTTCAGCAGGAGAATCGTGTCTGTCATCAGCGGTGGCAGCTGCCGCCGGTTCGACCGGATCGGCACGAAGGCCAGCCCGTGCAGGTGGATGGGATGCAGATTGGGCGACTCGTTGCGAAGCCGCAGGATATAGCTCTTGCCCCGCTCCAAAGTGGCAAGCGGGCCGGTATTGCGGGCTGCATCTCCGGGCCAGGGGGTGCGGTTGATCGACCAGAAGCTATAGCCCAGAGAGCCGCAATAGCCGTCATCCGGCGCGCGGCCTTCTGGCGTCCAGCCAAAGACGAAGTCATGCACCTCCGCCTTGGCCAGATCCGGACGTGAAACAGGATTGGCGGGCAGTGGCTTCAGATCGCGCAGATCTCGTGCCAGATCACGCCCGATCGCGCGCAACTGGGTCATCACCCGCCCTGGCTGGCCGGGCAGGTCGGCCAGCAGCTCTACCGTCTGGCCTTCATGCGCGGGCATCTTCACGGCCAGGTCAACGCGTTGCCCCGGGCCAAGTAACAGCGGCGCCTGGGCCGAGGGTAGCGCGACCGGCACCTCTACCGGGTGCCCATCCCAGGCCATGATTCGTGCGGTGTCGGTGCTGAGGTAAAGCTTGTAGATCCGTGTGGTATCGCTGTTGACCAGCCTCAATCGGACCAGCCCGCCTGCGGGCTGGTCGTAAACGGGGGCCTGCCGCCAGTTGGCGGTGATCACATTGCCAAAGGTGCCACTCCGAGCCGCGCCCCGGGCCGTGGAGTAGGGGAGAAAGGCGTCGTTTTCATCCAGTCGGAAATCCCGCAAGTTCACCACCTGGTCGGCATCGAAGCCCGGATCCTCGGCTTCGGCTATCACCATGACACCGGTCAGCCCGTGTGCCATTTGCGCCATGGTCATGCAATGCGGGTGGTACCAATATGTCCCGGCGTCGGGCGGTGTGAATTCATAGTCGAAGCTTTCGCCCCCCGCTATTGGCATCTGGGTCAGGTAGGGCACCCCATCCATCGCATTCGGAATTCGCAAACCGTGCCAGTGCATTGCGGTGTAATCTTCCGTGCCGTTGATGACCCGCAGTTGCATGGGTTTACCCTGGCGGCCCAGCAGCACGGGCGGCGGTGCATCCGGTGACAGGCTCACCATACCCATGGTGCGCCGGGTGCGCAGCCTGAAACTGGCAGGCTGAATGGTCAGTTGACGCTTTTGCGAAGGGGCCGCATTGATCCAGGTCGCGGCGCCTGCCAGTCCGGCGCTGGCGGCACTGCCCAGTAGAAATTCACGGCGTTTCATCGGGGGACCTCTTTGGGCTTGGGACAGGATGGGCGACCAGGCTGGCTGGCGTTGCTTGGCGCTGCCCTTGTGCCGGTGGGTCTGCCACAGGTCTTTGACATGGGGCAAGTTTGTGTGATTGTAGGCTGCACCCCGTGGGGGAAAACACCTCTGGCCCCTGTGGGTAAAATCCTGTAGGGGATCCGCTCTGCAAACAGGATCAGTACCCATGACCACACGCGCCGGATTCGTTGCCCTGATCGGAGAGCCCAACGCGGGCAAATCGACCCTTCTGAACCGTATGGTCGGGGCCAAGGTCTCGATCGTGACCCACAAGGTGCAGACCACCCGCGCCCGCATCCGCGGCGTGGCGATGGAAGGGGATGCGCAGATCGTTTTCGTGGATACGCCCGGGCTTTTCCGCCCGCGCCGTCGTCTCGACCGTGCCATGGTCGCCGCGGCCTGGGGCGGTGCGGCCGATGCTGACGTTGTGGTGCTGATGGTCGAAGCCCATCGTGGCATCACGGAAGGCGTGGAGAAGATTCTCGAGGGGCTCGCGGAAATCGGCGCGGGCCGCACCCTGGCGCTCGCCATCAACAAGATCGACCGGGTGCAGCCTGAAAAACTGCTGGGCCTGGCGCAGGAGTTGAACAGCCGCCACGAGTTTGCCGAGACCTTCATGATCTCCGCCGAGCGTGGTCACGGCGTTGACGATCTGCGGCGCTGGCTGGCCGGCAAGTTGCCCGAAGGCCCGTGGCTCTACCCCGAGGATCAGATCGCCGACCTGCCGATGCGGATGATCGCAGCGGAAATGACCCGCGAGAAGCTGACCCTGCGGCTGCACCAGGAACTGCCCTATCAGCTGACCGTGGAAACCGAGAACTGGGAAGAGCGCAAGGATGGTTCCGCGCGCATCGATCAGATGATCTACGTCATGCGCGACGGCCACAAGGGCATCGTGCTGGGCAAGCGCGGCGAGACCATCAAATCCGTCTCCCAGGCCGCCCGCGCCGAACTGGAAGAGTTCCTGGGCCGCAAGGTGCACCTTTTCTTGCAGGTGAAAGTGCGCCCCAACTGGCTGGAAGAGGCCGAGCGCTATTCCGAAATGGGCCTCGACTTCAAAGACGGCAACTGAAGCGCTTGATGTCCTTCACCTTTGCGAAAATACTCCCGCCGGAGGCTTCCGCCCTCACCAAGGGCATTGGCGCAGGCCGAGGCGCGGCATGACCCGCCTCACGGCCCGGTTCTGGGTAGATGCCTACCTTACTCGACTGCGGTTTCAGGATATTCCCGCCTTCGTCACGTCCCACGGCGATGACACCGCGGGCGCGGTGCTGGTGAAACTGAACACGCTAGATGGCAAGGCAAGCGCGTTTCACCGGACCTACGACCTGATGACCGGCTCCCGCAGGTGGCAGGAACTGGCGACAGGTTCGGAGCAGGAGGTAGATGCTTCCATTCGTCGCCAGCGGGACTTTGATCCCGACCTTTGGGTAATTGAGGTCGAGGATCGCGCCGGGCGGCACCTGCTGGACGAACCGGGACTGGAGTGACGCTTCGGCTTGCGGCTGTCTTTGCGATAGGCTCTGCTGACTTGGATCAGAAACCGGGGAGGCGCGACGATGGAATGGCGTGATCACGGCATCTTGCTCTCGGTGCGTCGCCACGGAGAGAGCGCGGCGATCATTGACGTGTTTACCGAAAATCACGGGCGTCACGCTGGCGTGGTCCGCGGTGGGGCCGGGCGCAGGATGGCTCCGATCTTGCAACCGGGGGCTCAACTGGATCTTGCCTGGCGAGCGCGGCTGGAAGATCACATCGGCAGCTATCATGCAGAGCCGCTGCGCAGCCGGGCGGCGGCGGCGCTCTCGGGTCGGGTGGCGTTGGCCGGATTGAATGCCGTGACGGCACTGCTGGCCTTTTGTCTTCCAGAACGGGAACCGCACCCGGAGCTTTACACCCGCAGCGAACAATTGCTGGACCTGCTCGAGAACGAGACACTCTGGCCGCTGGCCTATTTGCGCTGGGAGATGGCCCTGTTGGAAGAGATGGGCTTTGGTCTTGATCTCTCTGCCTGCGCGGTGACGGGAAAGCAGACAGACCTGGCCTTTGTGTCGCCGAAGACGGGGCGCGCTGTTTCACGTGAAGGCGCCGGCGATTGGGCGAGCCGGTTGTTGCCCCTGCCTCCGGTGATGCGAGGGCAGGGGGCGGCTGAGGACAGCGAGATCGTGGAGGCGCTGCGAACCACCGGTTATTTCCTGCAGGCGCATCTGGCACCCGCCATGGGGGACAAGCCGCTGCCCGAGGCACGCGGTCGGTTGGCAGATTTGCTGAGCCGCCGTCTCTGATCCGCCATTCTGAGGGTTCTGTACAGATCTGCGAGTGCTTCAGGGGCGGGTGAACGGGCAGCAGGGTAGCAGGTCAATTTTCGCGAATGATGTCCGCTATCCGTCGCGCTATCTCGCGGCTGGCTTTGATCGAAGGGTGGATCCGGTCGGCGGCGTGAAAGCTGCGGTCGCCATGTGGCACCATGGTCCGAAGGGACAGAAAGTGCAGCCCTTCGTCCCGCGCGGCAGTCTGCTGAATGCGGTCTTCCAGCGTCTTGCCTTCATCCTGGCAATGTTCGATCAGCGACCCGGTTCCGGGACTGCGCAGGTAGCCCACATAGACGACCTGCGCGCCGGTCTTCCGAAGGCGCGCCAGCATGTCGGGGATCGCGCCCTGTCGCCCGTCTGCGGACACCAGCCTGCCCAGCTTGCGGTTGCAGATCATGCAGCCACAGCCCAGCCATAGATCGTTGCCGCCGCCGTTGACGATGATCCACTCCCAATCGCCCGGTCGGTACTGTTTGCCGATGTTCAGCCCCGCTGCGCCTGTAACCGGCAGCGCATAGAGGACACGCGCCCCGGAAACGGAGCGGTCCGTCACCGGCTCCTGCAGCTCGCGCGCCAGTGCATCGGCGACGGAATTTCCGGAGAGGCTGTGCCAGGCCAGCAGAGAATCCCCCATCACCAAGATGCGGGAGGCTTGGCCTTCGTCAGGGCGGGGGGCGCAGGCCGCAAGCAGGACCAGCGGGATCAGAAGGGCGCGGAGCATGAACATGCCGCAGGTTAACCTTATCCTGAACGCGGCCGTACAGGGGGCGGTGTCGCGCGGCCGCGACTTTTGCAGTTGCCATTGCAGCAAAGCCGCAGCGATGCGCTGTCACAGTCCCGATCTTTGCCCCCCGGACACTCAGCCCAGCAGGCGGCGGGCGATCACCTGGGCCTGAATTTCTGCTGCACCTTCGAAGATATTCAGGATCCGCGCATCGCAGAGCACCCGAGAGATCTTGTACTCGGTCGCAAAACCATTGCCGCCATGGATCTGCAATCCATTGTCAGCCGCGGCCCAGGCAACACGGGCCCCCAGCAGCTTGGCCATGCCGGCCTCCAGATCGCAGCGGTGGCCGTTGTCCTTTTCCCAGGCCGAGAAATAGGTCAGCTGGCGGGCGATCATGATCTCGACCGCCATCATCGCCAGCTTGCCCGATACCCGGGGGAAGTGGATCAGGCTCTTTCCGAACTGCTTGCGCTCCTGCGCGTATTGCATGGCGATATCCAGTGCAGACTGTGCCACGCCGATGGCGCGGGCGGCGGTCTGGATACGGGCCGATTCAAAGGTCTCCATCAGCTGTTTGAAGCCCTTGCCTTCTTCGCCGCCCAGCAGGTTTTCCTTCTTCACGTGAAAATTGTCGAAGCCCAGCTCGTATTCCTTCATGCCGCGGTAGCCCAGAACCTCGATCTCGCCGCCGGTCATGCCCTCGGTCGGGAAGGGGTTTTCATCGGTGCCGGGGGTCTTTTCCGCCAGGAACATCGACAGGCCGCGGTGGTCGGTGCTGGCGGGGTCGGTGCGTGCCAGCAGGGTCATCACATGGGTGCGGGCAGCGTGGGTGATCCAGGTCTTGTTGCCGGTGATCCGGTAATCGCCATTCTCGTCCTTCACCGCGCGGGTGCGCAAAGAGCCCAGGTCAGAGCCTGTATTCGGCTCGGTGAACACCGCCGTGGGCAGGATCTCAGCGCTGGCCAGTCGGGGCAGCCAGCTGGCCTTCTGCTCCTCGGTGCCGCCGCAGAGGATCAGCTCCGCCGCGATCTCCGACCGGGTGCCGAGGCTGCCAACACCGATGTATCCGCGCGACAGCTCTTCCGAGACCACCACCATCGAGGCTTTGGACAGGCCGAAGCCGCCGTATTCCTCCGGGATGGTCAGGCCAAAGACGCCCATTTCGGCCAGTTCCTCGATCACCTCCATCGGGATCAACTCGTCCCGGAGGTGCCAGTCGTGGGCGTGGGGTTCGACCTTCTCCACCGCATAGCGGCGGAATTGGTCGCGGATCATCTCCAGCTCTTCCTCCAGGCCGGATGCGCCGAACATGGTGGAGCCGGTCTGCTCCTCCATCAGTTCCACGAGACGGCTGCGGGCGGTCTGGCTGTTGCCCTGCTCGCACAGGGTCATCACGGCCGGAACCATCAGCGCACGCTGGTCGTCCTGGCTCAGCCCAAGGTCCTGCAGGCGCACGATCTCGCCCTGGTTCATCTGGATGCCGCCATAGACCTGCCACAGGTACTCGCCAAAGCCGATCTGGTGAATCAGCTGCTCCATCTCGCCGAACTTGCCCTCGGCCTCCAGCTTTTCGGCCCATTTCTGCATCTGCCGCAGGCTGTAGACATAGGTCGCAAGCCAGGACAGCCCGTGGGCCGCGGTCTGGTTTGCCTCGATCAGGCGGCCCGAGACGCGGTCCTCCTCGCTGACCTGCGCGCGCACCGCGGCGCGGGCGGTCTCCAGAAGCTGGTCCAGCGGCTCCAGCGCCGCGGCCGTCAGTTGCAGCAGGCCGGGGATGAGTGTCGGTTTCATATGCAAGTCCTGTCCGTCGTGGGCCATGAATCAGATCCTTTTCCGCTCGCTTGGTGGTAAATCATTTTGCAGGTGCAGCGCAATAAAAATTCGCCGTGACGTTTGGGTTGGACGTAAAATTGCGCCAGTATTTTGCCCGTACAGCAGGCGTCGGATGTGGTACAGCGGGGGCATGAGCGCATTGTTTTCACTTCTTTCCCCGGCAGAGCTGGCAGCCGCGGCGGGCATCGCCCTGCTGGCGGGCACCGTCAAGGGTATGGTGGGCTTTGCCATGCCGATGATTTTTGTCTCCGGACTCAGCATGTTCCTGCCGCCGGAGCTGGCGCTGGCCGGGTTGATTCTGCCGACGCTGGTGACCAATGGCATGCAGGCGCTGCGGCAGGGCGCGGGGGCGGCGCTGGCCTCGGTGCGCCGGTTCCGCGTGTTCCTGCTGATCGGCCTGGTCTGCCTGATGTCGAGCGCGCAGCTGGTGCGTTTGCTGCCGCAGCAGGCGATGCTGCTGATCATCGGTTTCCCGGTCACCGTCTTTGCTGCAATGCAGCTGATGGGCCGGGTGCTGACCATTGCCAACCCCAGCCGCCGCAGCGAGGCGGTCGTGGGCGGCATTGCCGGGCTGATCGGCGGTGTTTCGGGCGTCTGGGGGCCGCCGACGGTGGCCTATCTGACCGCGCTGGGCACCGAGAAGACAGAGCAGATCCGGGTGCAGGGCGTGATTTACGGGCTGGGCGCGGTGGCGCTGCTGGGGGCGCATCTGGGCTCGGGTGTGATGCGGGCCGAAACGGCGCCGTTCTCGGTTGCGATGATCATTCCCGCCGTTGTCGGCATGTGGCTGGGCGGGCGGCTGCATGACCGTATCGATCAGGCGATGTTCCGGCGGGCGACGCTGGTTGTTCTGCTGATCGCGGGCGTGAACCTGCTGCGCCGCGGGCTGATGATGTGAGCGGGCGGCGGACGGGAGCGGGGCCATGCTGACGCGTCTTACAGCCGCCCAGATGGCGACCGGCTCGATCCTTGTGGCGCTGGCGGTCGCGGTTCTGAAGGCCGCGGCCTGGGGTATGACCGGCTCCGTGGCGCTGCTGTCGGATGCGCTGGAGTCGCTGGTCAACATCGGCGGCGCGGTAATGGCCTGGTTCGCGGTGCGCTATGCCCAGCGGCCGCCGGACGCGGGCCACCCGTACGGTCATCACAAGGCAGAATATGTCTCGGCTGTGGTCGAGGGCAGCATGATCGTGGTGGCGGCGCTGCTCATCGTGAACCAGGCCGTGGCGGCGCTGGGACAGCCCGCCGCCGCCGACTGGAGCGCCGCCGGGCTGGCGGTGAACGCGCTGGCCATGGCGGTGAACCTGGTCTGGGCGCGGCTGTTGCTGCAACGTGGCAGACAGCTGAAATCGCCGGCGCTGACCGCCGGCGGGCGGCACCTGATGAGCGACGTGTGGACCTCGGCCGGGGTGCTGGCTGGCCTCGCTCTGGCGCTGGCCAGCGGCTGGGGCATTCTCGATCCGCTGCTGGCGCTGCTGGTTGCCGTGAACATCCTGCGCGAGGGCTGGCTGGTGATCGCGGCCTCGGTCAGCGGGCTGATGGACACCGCCGCCCCGGCCGAGGAGCGCGCCCGCATCGAACAGATCATCCACAACAGCGGCAACGGCGCGCTGCAGGTGCACGGTCTGAAGACCCGGCGCGCAGGCCGCGCCCTGTTCATCGAGTTCCACATGGTGGTGGATGGCGCCATGCCGGTGCGGGCCGCGCATGACATCTGCGACCGGCTGGAGGCAGCATTGATCACCGCTTTGCCTGACGCGCAGGTGGTGATTCACGTGGAGCCGGAACACAAGCTTGAAGCGGCAGGCATCCATCCACGCTGAAGCGTTTGCATTTCGCCGCCGCCTCTCGTTTAACCGCGGCAGGACTGGCAAAGGAGCAGGCATATGGCGATGGAGTGGAACAGGCTGCTGAATGCGGGGCGGCTGTGTCGGCCGGACTACCCCGAGGTGCCGGGCCGCGAGGCCTATCTGCAGGATTACGACCGCATCCTGTTCTCGGAACCGTTCCGGCGGCTGGCGCAGAAGACGCAGGTGCATCCGCTCTATAGCCACGACCACGTGCATCACCGCATGATCCACAGCATGGAAACCTGCAGCGTCGGCCGCTCGCTGGGGGCTGGCGTGGGACAGGCGCTGCTGGAGGCGGGGCGGATCACCCCGGATCAGGTCCTGCGCATCGCGGGTCACGTGCAGGCAGCCTGCCTGCTCCATGACATCGGCAACCCGCCGTTCGGTCACTCCGGCGAGGACAGCATCGGCGGCTGGTTCGCGGCGCAGTTCCGGGCGGGCACTGGCCTGGCGGCGAAGGTGCCCGCAGAACAGCAGGCCGAGTTCGCCCATTTCGAAGGCAACGCGCAGGGGCTGCGCATCGCCGGACGGCTGGAGATGGCGCGGCGCGAGGGCGGCATGCGGCTCAGCTATGCGACGCTGGGTGCTTTCCTGAAGTACCCCTGCACCCGGCCGCTGCGTGATGCGGTCTGTGCGGGCGGCCCGGCGCCCTATGCGGGGCTGAAGAAGTTCGGCGCCTTCAGCGCCGACAGCGCCTTGCTGGATGAGATTTGCGAGGCCACAGGCATGCTGCGCGAACCGGCGGGCTGGTACCGGCGTCACCCGCTGGCCTTCCTGGTCGAGGCGGCGGACGACATCTGTTACCGCATCATGGATATCGAGGATGCCGGGGCGGTGGGGGACCTGGACCGCGCTGACGTGGCGGCGGTGCTGGAGGACATCACCGGCAAGCGCAACCGTGAGGAAGATGCCGCGATGCCGCTGGGCGAGCGGGTGGCCCTGTTGCGGGCCCTGGCGATCGGGGCGGCCACCAGCACCGCGGTGCAGGCCTTCCTCGATAACTACGACGCCATCATGTGCGGCGATTTCGACGGCGACCTCATCGGTGCGTCGGTCAAGGCGGATGCCTTCGCCGAGCTGCAGCGCCTGTCGGTTGAGCGCATCTTTGCCGCCCGCCGCAAGACAGAGCTGGAGGTGGCGGGCCGACAGGTGTTGCACCGGATCCTCGACCATTTCCATGCGCTCTATGGCGATCTGGCAGCCTGCGACTGGGATCAGGCGCAGTTCGCCCGGGCGCATCCGCATTGGGTGCAGCTGATCCGTGCCGTGGACCTCGACCTGCGCGGCGTCACCGATGCCAGCAGTGCGATGCATTCGCTGGCGGATTTCGTCTCGGGCATGACCGACCGCTACGCGGTGAAGGTGCGCGACATGATCAGCGGCGCTCTGTAGGCCGCTGCCGCAGCGCCAAAAACGAAAAGCCCCGGCACAGCGGCCGGGGCTTTCTTTTGTTCAGGTGGGAGCTACGGCTCAGCCGATGGCGGCGGCTTTCACGTCGTCGTCGATGTGCGGCAGGTACTGGCCGAAGTTGTCCGAGAACATCTGCACCAGCTTGGCCGCCTGACGGTCATAAGCCTCCTGATCGTCCCAGGTGCGGCGCGGGTCCAGCAGCACTTCGGCCACGCCCGGTACGGTCACCGGAACGTCGAAGCCAAAGTTGGCATCCTTGCGGAACTCGGCCTCGGCCAGCGAGCCGTCCAGCGCCGCGGTCAGCAGGGCGCGGGTTGCCTTGATCGGCATCCGGCTGCCAACGCCGTAGGCGCCGCCGGTCCAGCCGGTGTTGACCAGCCAGCAGGTGGCACCGTGCTGGGCGATCTTTTCACGCAGCAGGTTGCCATAGACTTCCGGACGACGCGGCATGAACGGTGCGCCGAAGCAGGTCGAGAAGGTCGGCTCCGGCTCGGTCACGCCACGCTCGGTCCCGGCCACCTTGGAGGTGAAGCCCGACAGGAAGTGGTACATCGCCTGCGCCGGTGTCAGCCGCGCGATCGGCGGCAGCACGCCGAAGGCATCGCAGGTCAGCATGATGATGTTCTTGGGGTGACCGCCGCGGGCGCTCTCGGATGCATTGGAGATGTAATGCAGCGGGTAGGCGCAACGCATGTTGGCGGTCAGGCTGTCGTCGTTGAAATCCAGCTCTTTGGTTTCCTCGTCGAACACCATGTTCTCGATCACGGTGCCGAACTTGGAGGTGGTGGCGTAGATTTCCGGCTCGGCCTCGGCATTCAGGTTGATGGTCTTGGCATAGCAGCCACCTTCGAAGTTGAAGGTGCCGTTGTCGGCCCAGCCGTGCTCGTCGTCGCCGATCAGCACGCGGTCCGGGTCGGCGGAGAGGGTGGTCTTGCCGGTGCCGGACAGGCCGAAGAAGACGGCGGTGTCGACCGGGTTGCCCTTGGCGTGGTTGGCGGAGCAGTGCATCGGCATGATGCCCTTTTCCGGCAGCAGGTAGTTCAGCAGGGTGAACACCGACTTCTTGTTCTCGCCCGCGTATTCGGTGCCGCCGATCAGGATCACCTTCTTGTCGAAGTTCAGCGCGATAACGGTCTCGGAGCGGCAGTCGTGCTTCTTGGGGTCGGCCTGGAAGGACGGGCAGTTGATGATGGTGAAATCTGCGATGAATTCATCCAGATCCTCGCGCTCGGGACGGCGCAGCAGGTGACGGATGAACAGGTTGTGCCAGGCCAGCTCGGTGACCATGCGGACGTTGATGGCATGGGCGGGATCGGCGCCGCCGACGAGATCCTGGACGAAGTAGTCACGGCCTTTCATGTGCTCCAGCATGTCTGCATAGAGCGCATCGAAGCCTTCCGGGCTCATCGCGGCGTTGTTGTCCCACCAGATGGTGTCGCGGACGCTGTCGGTCTTCACCACATGCTTGTCTTTGGGCGAGCGACCGGTGAACTTGCCGGTGGTCACGAGGAAGGCGCCGCCATTGCCCAGCGTGCCTTCGCCGCGCTTCAGCGCAGCTTCGATCAGCGCCGGCTCCATGAAGTTGTAATAGACATTGCCCAGACCCTCGATGCCCTGATCTTCGAGGCGAAATTGCGGGTTAACCCGTCCAGATGTCATGCGTTTTTCTCCTGTGGCGGCGCAGGTTTCACGCGATCAGCGCGGCTGCGCCCTGGGGCAATAGAAAACGGCGAGGATGCCGGTGGCGCGGTCTTAACATGGGCTTTCGGGTGCTGAACAGGGTGGCTTCCGGTAGTTAGCGCCACCAAGTTGATGTTTAGCGCAACCATCCCGCGCAGCAGGCAAAGTCGCTCTCCGGTTCAGCAGATACTAAGGTATTTTTGCCCCAATTGTGTCCAAACATGGGCCTGATTCTTCGAATTGGATTGATTCGCCGCCTGAGAACGGCGATGAAAGTGCTAAAAACTGAACAGTACAGAGCAGATTAGGGGCAATTCAGATGTCAAAGATTGCTTTGGTTGACGATGACAGGAACATCCTGACATCGGTTTCCATGACGCTTGAGGCCGAGGGCTTTGAGGTCGAAACCTACAACGATGGTCAGGCGGCGCTGGACGCTTTCAACAAGAAGCTGCCCGACATGGCTGTCCTGGACATCAAGATGCCGCGCATGGACGGCATGGACCTGTTGCAGCGCCTGCGCCAGAAGACCCAGATGCCGGTGATCTTCCTGACCTCCAAGGATGATGAGATCGACGAGGTTCTGGGCCTGCGGATGGGCGCGGATGACTATGTGAAAAAGCCGTTTTCTCAACGGCTTCTGGTGGAACGGATCCGTGCCTTGCTGCGTCGCCAGGAAGCGCTTGGCAATGATGAGGCAGGCACCGCCAGCCTCGAGGCCAAGGTCATGGAACGTGGCAACCTGCGGATGGATCCGCTGCGGCATGCCGTCAGCTGGAAGGGCAAGGACGTGTCGCTGACCGTTACCGAGTTCCTGCTGCTGCAAGCGCTGGCCCAGCGTCCTGGCTTTGTAAAAAGTCGAGACCAGTTGATGGATGTGGCGTATGATGACCAAGTCTATGTCGATGATCGCACCATCGACAGCCACATCAAGCGGCTGCGCAAGAAGATGCGCAGCGCTGATCCGGACTTCGCGGCAATCGAGACCCTTTATGGAATCGGTTACCGTTACAACGAAGAATAGGGCGCAGGGTGGCGCGGGACCGATACGCCCGCAGAACGATTGAGCGGGGCAATCTGCCCCGACCGAAGGAGAGGCGCGCATGCGCGATACCAGTTTGACCAACCGCCAGCAGGACGGCGACGTCGTGCTCGGCGACGACTGGGTCAGCCCGGAACAGACCGTGACGCAGGAGATGCAGGTCAAGCGCGCGCGGCGCGGGTTGCTGTCGCTCAAGGGCTCGCCGCTGACCCGCAAGATCATCACGTTCAACCTGATCGCGTTGATCATCCTCGTTTCCGGTATCCTGTACCTGAATTCCTCGCGCCAGAGCCTGGTTCTGCAGCGCGCCGGTACACTGGTCTCCGAAGCGATGCTGGTGGCGGATGTCTTCGAGGCCGAACTGCCTGCCGCCGGGGCCGTCAGCCTCGCGGCGGGGGATGGTATCCAGGTGGAAAATACGCTGGCCCAGCTCAGCCTGCGTGGTGGCGTCGAGGCTTTCGTCTTTGACACCACCGGCAATCTGATCTCGACGGTCAAGGGCGTGGATCGCAGCGATGCGCTGAACGTCCTGAATGACAGTGGCCCGCGGCGGACGTTCATCAGCGATGCACTGGCCGCGATCTGGTCCTTTGCGGACGGCGACCCGGAGGCCGCCCCCGATGCCTCGGCCCCGGCGTTGGAAACCCGGCTCAGCGGTTTGGTGGACCGGGCGCTCAGCGGGGGCACCGGGGTGGAGACCGTGGCGGATACCACCGGAGCAAGGATCATTTCGGCAGCGACACCGATCATTCACAACGGGGTTCCGGTTGGCGTGATCGCGCTGACATCGCCGACCGGCGAAGTCGACGCCCTGGTGCGGACCGAGCAGGAGCGGGTGCTGCAGATGTTTATCGTGGCCCTGCTGGTCTCTGTCGGGCTCAGCTTGGTTCTGGCTTCGACCATCGCCAACCCCTTGGCAGATCTGGCCGAAGCGGCAGAAATCGGCCGCGACCGTGGCAGCAAGCAATCCAATCCGGGCCGCATCCGCATTCCCGACCTGTCCGGTCGCCCGGATGAAATCGGGCGCCTCAGTCGCGCGCTGCGCGGCATGGTCAAGGCGCTCTACACCCGCATCGACAGCAATGAACAATTCGCCGCCGACGTCGCGCATGAAATCAAGAACCCGCTGGCCAGCCTGCAATCGGCGGTCGGCACGCTGCGCATGGTCAAACGCGAGGATCAGCGCCAGAAGCTGATGGACGTGATCGAACATGACGTCCGGCGGCTTGACCGCTTGGTCAGCGATATCTCCAACGCATCCCGGCTGGATGCCGAGCTTGTCAAAGAGGAAGAAGAGGAATTCGACCTGCTGACCATGCTCGGCAACTTGAACCAGTATCTGGGTGAGGATGCGCGCGCCAAGGGCATCGACTACATCACCGATCTGCCTGCACAGCCGATTCTCCTCCAGGGTCTGGA
Organism: Nocardioides marinus; assembly: GCA_019801415.1. Lineage (GTDB taxonomy): Bacteria > Pseudomonadota > Alphaproteobacteria > Rhodobacterales > Rhodobacteraceae > Leisingera. The sequence continues at coordinate 99,586 of JAHVJD010000009.1, read as the reverse complement.
AGCCCGGCTGGCACAGGTTTTCGTCAACCTGATCACCAACGCGATCTCCTTCTGCGAAGAAGGCGATGCCATCCGCGTCTGGGCGCGCCGTCGCGCCAATCGGGTCCTGGTGGTGGTCGAGGACACCGGCCCCGGCATCCCGGATCAGGCGCTCTCCAAGATTTTCAAACGTTTCTACTCACAGCGACCGGTGGAGCATTTCGGCAATAATTCCGGCCTTGGCCTGGCGATTTCCAAGCAGATCGTCGAGGCGCATGGAGGGGTGATCTGGGCCGAGAACATTCGTCCGACCGAGGCCGATGTGACCTCGGAACCGCTGGGTGCGCGGTTTGTGGTTGGCCTGCCGGTGTAAGCCATGTCTGAGCCCGAAAGCCTCATCCTGCATGCCTCCTGCGTCGCACTGGAGGGGCAGGGGCTTTTGATCACCGGTGCTTCCGGGCGGGGCAAGTCAGCACTGGCGTTGCAGCTGATGGCCTACGGTGCACAGTTGGTGGCGGATGACCGGGTGCTGGTCCAGGTACTGGATGGCCAGGTGATCGCCCGTGCCCCGGACCCGATCCGCGGCCTGATCGAGGCGCGTTGCATGGGGTTGCTGAAGGCGCAGATTCGCAGCCCGGTGCCGGTGGTGGCGATGGTCGACCTGGAACAGTTGGAAACCGAAAGGCTGCCGCGACGGCAAACCACTCGCCTTCTGGGCAAGACGCTGCCTCTTGTGAAGCGGGTCGACGCTCCCCATTTTGCACCTGCGCTGATGCAGTTTCTCAGATGCGGAGCTTTGGATCCCGATGCCTGATACCGATCACAAGGCGGTGCCTGCGGTGCTGGTGACCGGCCCTTCCGGGGCAGGACGCACCACTGCGATCAACGTGCTTGAGGATCTTGGCTTCGAGGCCATCGACAACCTGCCGCTCCGCCTCTTGCCCGGTCTGTTCGACGCGGCCGCCGTGCCGCGACCCATGGCCCTCGGGCTGGACAGTCGCAATCGCGATTTCTCGCCCCCGGCCTTGCTGGACGTGATCGAGATGCTGGCGGGCCGTAGCGAGATCGAGCTGACAGTGCTGTACCTGGATGCGCAGCCTGACGTTCTGTTGCAGCGCTATTCGGAAACCCGCCGCCGCCACCCGCTGGCACCTGCCGAATCACCCGCTGAAGGCGTTCGGCGGGAGTTGGACCTCATGGTGCCGATTCGGGACCGGGCCGATATCCTGCTCGATACCTCGGCCATGAATGTTCACCAGCTAAAGGCCGAGATCGAGCGCTGGTTCGCCCCCGAAGGCCGCGCGCTTGCCCTCTCGGTGCAGAGTTTCTCCTACAAACGCGGCATGCCCCATGGCATCGACATGGTGTTTGACTGCCGCTTTCTGACCAACCCCTATTGGCAGCCGGATTTGCGCCGGTTGAACGGCACCGATGCCGCCGTGCAGGACTATGTGCGGGCGGACACCCGGTTTGCCCCGTTCTTCGACCGGGTGCTGGATCTGACCCGCATGCTGCTCCCAGCTTATCGCGAAGAGGGAAAGTCCCACTTCTCAATCGCCTTTGGGTGTACTGGCGGGCAGCACAGATCTGTTACGTTGGCGGAATCGCTGGCGAAGGCTCTTGCAGAAGACGGCTTGCAGGTGTCAATTAGGCACCGCGAGCTGCAAGGCCAGCATAGAAGTGAGAGGCCGGGTTGATCGGAATCGTGATCGTAGCACATGGCGGATTGGCAAGAGAGTATCTTGCTGCGGTGGAACACGTCGTGGGTCCGCAACCAAGTTTGCTTGCTGTTGCCATCGGTCCGGATGATGACCGGGGTGGCAAGCAGGGGGAAATCTGTGCCGCCGCGAATGAGGTGGACAATGGCGATGGCGTGGTGGTGGTGACTGACCTGTTCGGCGGCTCGCCGTCGAACCTGAGTCTCAAGGCCTGTGCCCCTGCGAACCGTCGCATTCTCTACGGCGCCAACCTGCCGATGCTGATCAAATTGGCAAAGTCCCGCCACCTTCCGGTTGCCGATGCGGTTCGCCAGGCCATGGAAGCCGGGCGCAAGTATATAAACGCGCAAAACGTTAACCCCGACGGAGAGCAGGCACATTAAATGGCTCTGAAGACGCTGAAAATCATCAACGAAAAAGGGCTGCACGCCCGCGCTTCGGCCAAACTGGTAGAGGTTGTCGAAGGCTTCGATGCCACTGCCGAGGTCATCAAGGACGGTATGTCCGCCTCTGGCGACAGCATCATGGGGCTTTTGATGTTGGCAGCCTCGAAAGGAACGACTATTGACGTCGAAACTTCGGGGCCCGATGCTGACGCGCTGGCACATGCGCTTGAGGCGTTGGTTGCCGACAAGTTCGGTGAGGGCTACTAGGCCAGCCTCGGCAGCGGAACGGGAACAGGCACTTTGGCGGATACCGCACACGACAGGAACACCGGCGTCGCGCCGGAAGCATCGGGGCAAACGGGCGAGGTCTATGACCGTCGCACCCTGACCTATGCCAATTCCTTCGACGATCGCTGGACCGCACTGGCGATCAAGACCATTGAATGGATGACCGGCAAGCTGTCGATCCTGCGCATGGTCAACAAGTTCGAGAAACGGAACGCCGAATACCGCGGCCAGAAGTTCTGGCGTGGTGCGCTCGACGTCATGGGGATCGAACTGCAGACCCCTCAGGAGCAGATCGACAACATCCCAAAAGACGGGCCGGTGGTGATCGTGGCCAACCATCCGCATGGCATGGTGGATGGCATGATCTTCGCCGACCTGATCGGTCGTCGGCGTCTTGATTACCGCATTCTCACCCGGTCGGTGCTGACCGGTCTGGACGAGGCGGCGACCTCCTTCATGATCCCGGTCCCCTTCCCGCATGATCCCGAAGCACAGCGCAAGATGGTGGAGATGCGCGCCAAGACGATGGCCTTCCTCAAGGAAGGCGGCGCCGTGGCGCTGTTCCCGTCGGGTGTGGTGATGTCCTCGGACAGCTGGTTCGGCGAGCCGGTGGAGCGGGAATGGAACGTCTTTACCGCGCAGCTGATCCGCCGCTCGGGCGCACGGGTGGTGCCGATCTACTTCCCCGGCCACAACTCGCGCTGGTACCAGATCGCTTGCCAGATCTCCCCGATCTTGCGCCAGGGGCTGCTGCTGCATGAAATCGTGCGCTCCTGCAACAAGCCGCAGGCGCCAATCGTCGGCAAGCCGCTGACGGATGAGCAGATGGAACGCCTGCACAGCGATCCGCGGGGCTTCATGGCTTGGCTGCGTGAGCACACGCTCAACCTTGGCAAGCAGGGCTGACCCGCAATCCAAAGCGGCTGCTGGTCGTGACTGGCACGCCTATCCCGAATTGCGCTTGGGCGCGTTGGCCGTGAGGCAAGAGGGGGTTGCCCCCCTCCTGTCGGAATGGATCAGCGCGTCGGAACCGGGGTTTCCCCGCGGTAGTCATAGAAGCCGCGCTTGGTCTTGCGGCCCAGCCAGCCGGCCTCGACGTATTTGGTCAGCAGCGGGCAGGGGCGGTACTTGGTGTCCGCCAGGCCGTCATGCAGCACGTTCATGATCGCAAGGCAGGTGTCGAGCCCGATGAAATCGGCCAGCTCCAGCGGGCCCATCGGGTGGTTGGCACCCAGCTTCATCGATTCGTCGATCGATTTGACCGAGCCCACACCCTCGTACAGCGTATAGACCGCCTCGTTGATCATCGGCATCAGGATCCGGTTGACGATGAAGGCAGGGAAGTCCTCGGCGCTGGCCGACGTCTTGCCCAGCCGCGCCACGACCTCCTGGCAGGCGGCAAAGGTTTCTTCATCTGTGGCGATGCCGCGGATCAGCTCCACCAGCTGCATCACCGGGACCGGGTTCATGAAGTGGAACCCCATGAAGCGTTCGGGTCTGTCGGTGCGGCTGGCCAGACGGGTGATCGAAATCGACGAGGTGTTCGAGGTGAGGATCGTATGCGGTTGCAGATGTGGCAGCAGATCCTCGAAGATCGCTTGCTTTACGGTCTCGCGTTCGGTGGCGGCTTCGATCACCAGATCCGTGGCACCGACATCAGCCAGCGCCAGCGACGGGGTGATACGGGCCAACGCGGCGGTCATCTCCTCTTCGGCGATCTTCCCCTTGCTGACCTGACGGGCCATGTTCTTGTGAATGACACTCAAGGCGCTGTCCAGCGCCTGCTGGCTCACGTCGTTGAGCACAACATCATAACCGGCCAGCGCCATGACATGGGCGATGCCGTTGCCCATCTGACCGGCACCGATCACGCCAACTTTCTGAATTTCCATGCCTCGGGCTCCTGAAATATCTGCGGCAACCATACGTGTCGCGCGCGGTTGGGTACAAGCCCGGGCGCGATGGATTTGAAGCAAATTTGCAGTTTAGGGAAATTGCAACTGTTCCCCGCCAAGGTGAGTCTCGGGTGAAAAATTGGTGGTGAAATGAGCTATGAACTCAAAAGCGCGGGGGCGCTTTCGGGGGAACCGTGCAGATATGGACAATCACGGCTGTTGGTTCGGGGACCTGAAAGGACCCTGGATGCACCGTATGTTGCCATTCTCGGTGGAACCGAAGTCTACGGCAGATTCGTTGAATTTCCGTTTGTCGATTCGCTGCAAACGCAACTTGGTGTCGATTGCATCAACCTTGGCAGCGTGAACGCCGGATTGGACAGTTTCGTTCAGGACAAGACCCTGATCGCAATCGCGCAGGAGGCGGATCTCTGCGTGTTGCAGATGCTGAGCGCACAGAACATATCCAATCCCTATTACCGGGTGCATCCGCGCCGCAACGATCGCTTCCTGCAGGCGCAACCTGCCTTGAAGACGCTGTATCCCGAGGTGGATTTCACCGAATTCCATTTCAACAAGCATCTGCTGTGCACCTTGCAGGAGGTCTGCGCGCAACGGTTTGCGCAGGTGCGGGACCAGCTGCAACGCAGCTGGGTCGAGCGCATGTCGGACCTGATCGCGAAGGTGGGGGAGCACGTCGTGCTCTTGTGGCTGCGTTACGAACTGGATGGCGGGACCGGCTTTCGCAACGAACCGGTGCTGGTCGACCAGTCGATGGTAGATGCGCTGCGGACCAAGGTGCGTGCGGTCCTCGAATTTCACACGGCCTCCGCGGCTGCCGCGCGGGACATCGCCGGGATGACGTTTGGGCAGCTGGAACTGCCGACTGCGCGCCATATGATCGGCCCGAAAGAGCATCTGCGGATTGCAGAGGCGCTGGCGGGCAAGCTGGCCCCGATGGTGAGCCGCCCCTAGTTTTTACTGGATCTTCCGTATGAAAAAGGCCCGCCATTCGGCGGGCCTTTTCTTGTTGGTCGTAGGACTGGGCCTTAGCCTAGTTTCTCGGTCAGCTCGGGCACCGCCTGGAACAGGTCGGCAACCAGGCCGAAGTCGGCAACCTGGAAGATCGGTGCTTCTTCGTCCTTGTTGATCGCCACGATGATCTTGGAGTCCTTCATGCCGGCCAGGTGCTGGATCGCGCCGGAGATGCCGACAGCGATGTACAGATCCGGTGCAACGACCTTGCCGGTCTGACCCACCTGCCAGTCGTTCGGGGCATAGCCCGAGTCGACGGCGGCGCGGGAGGCACCAACAGCGGCGCCCAGCTTGTCGGCCAGGGCTTCGATCAGTTTGAAGTCTTCCTCGGAGCCAACGCCACGGCCACCGGAAACAACCACACCGGCCGAAGTCAGCTCGGGACGGTCGCTCTCGGCAACCTTGTCCTCGACCCATTCGGACAGGCCGGGGTTTTCCGCGGCCGAAATGGTCTCAACCGATGCCGAGCCGCCGTCACCCGCGGCGTCGAAGGACGCGGTGCGGAAGGAGACGACTTTCTTGGCGTCGTTGGACTTCACGGTCTGGATCGCGTTGCCGGCATAGATCGGGCGCTCGAAGGTGTTGCCGTCGACAACGCCGGAGACGTCCGAGATCACCATCACGTCCAGCAGCGCAGCCACGCGGGGCAGCACGTTCTTGGCGTCGGTGGTGGCCGGAGCAACGATGTGCTCGAAGTCGGAGGCGAGGCTGGCGATCAGCGCCGCGGTCGGCTCTGCCAGGCGGTGCCCCAGCGAGGCGTCTTCGGCGACCAGCACCTTGGACACGCCTGCGATCTTGGCGGCTTCTTCGCCGGCGGCTGCCGCGGAGGCACCTGCTGCCAGAACGGTCACGTCACCCAGTTTCGCAGCCGCGGTCACGGCCTTTGCGGTTGCGTCCAGCGCCAGCGCGCCGTCGGTCACTTCAGCAAGGAGAAGAACAGCCATTACACAGCCCCCGCTTCTTTGAGTTTCTCAACCAGCTCGTCGACCGAACCCACCTTGATGCCGGCGGCGCGGGCTGCGGGCTCTTTGGTCTCGATGATTTCCAGGCGCGGCGTGACGTCGACGCCGTAGTCGGCGGCGGTTTTCTCGTCCAGCGGCTTTTTCTTCGCCTTCATGATGTTCGGCAGCGAGGCGTAGCGCGGCTCGTTCAGGCGCAGGTCCACGGTGACGATGGTCGGCATCTTGACCGAGATGGTCTGCAGGCCGCCGTCGACTTCGCGGGTGATCTTGGCGCTGTCGCCTTCGATGTCCAGCTCCGAGGCGAAGGTGCCCTGGGACCAGCCCAGCAGCGCCGACAGCATCTGGCCGGTGGCGTTCATGTCGTTGTCGATCGCCTGCTTGCCGCAGAGCACGATGCCGGGCTGCTCTTCCTCGACCACTTTGGCGAGGATCTTGGCAACCGCCAGCGGTTCGATGTCGGTGTGCACGTCGTCAGCGGCAACCACCAGGATGGCGCGGTCGGCACCCATTGCCAGCGCGGTGCGCAGGGTCTCTTGGGCCTGCTTGACGCCGATCGACACCGCGACCACTTCATCGGCCTTGCCGGCCTCTTTCAGGCGGATCGCCTCTTCGACGGCAATCTCGTCGAAGGGGTTCATCGACATTTTCACGTTGGCGAGATCGACACCGCTGCCGTCCGCTTTGACGCGGACCTTCACGTTGTAGTCAATCACGCGTTTGACAGGCACGAGTACCTTCATCTTGCGTTCTCTCCTTAACAAACGGCAAGCCGCCTCAGGGCGACTCCCCTCCATGCTCTCGCTGTGTTGATACCGGCTGGTGTGGCGCGGCAACAGGGCAAAATCGTCACGTTAGCGCACGGCGACGTCGCGTTTGCTGATTTGAAGCAGCAATTTTGCAAGAATGTTTCCGCTGGGAAATTTGGGCCCTGATGGGCGGAAGAGGGGCGGAAAACCTGTCGCAAACAGGAAGGGAACCGCCAAACTACGTCATTTTGACGCAGTTTGGCCTGCCTTGGGAGCCATCGGGAAAAACGGGCCGATGCGGGTCAGCGGTTGGCGCCGGGGACCCACAGCACGTCAGCCTTGCCGCCGTCATTTGCGACACGTGCTGCGACGAAGAACCAGTCGGACAGGCGGTTGAGGTATTTCACGGCCGCCGGGTTCACCGCCTCGGACGCGGCGAGATCGGTCGCCAGTCGCTCGGCGCGGCGCGCCACCGTGCGGCAGACGTGCAGCTGGGCGGCTAGCCGGGTGCCGCCGGGCAGGATGAAGCTGCGCAGCGCTTCCAGATCCTTGTTCATTTCGTCGATCTCGGCTTCCAGCCGTTCGACCTGCGCCGTGGCGATGCGCAGCGGCGGGTAGTCGGCCTCGGCGTCCTTGTCCATCTCCGGGCGGCACAGGTCTGCGCCGAGGTCAAACAGGTCGTTCTGGATCCGGGACAGGGCCAGGTCGATCTCGCCCTCGGCCTCCAGACGCGCGACGCCGACAAAGGCATTCAGCTCATCCGCGGTGCCGTAGGCATTCACCCGCACCGCATGTTTGGCAACGCGCTCGCCGTTGCCGAGCGCGGTATCGCCCTTGTCGCCGGTGCGCGTGTAGATCTTGTTCAGGACCACCATGGCTGATCACCCTCCTTGCGTGCGCAGATAGACATAGGCCAGCAGCAACACTACGGCGATGAACTGGAACATGATGCGCAGACGCATCATCTTGTTGGCGTTCTTGCGATTGAAATTACCGCCCTTGCCAAAGCCGCCGATGCCGATCACCAGCGCCACAACCACTGCAGCCACGGCTGCCAGTCCCAGATAATACAGCGGATCGCTCATTCTGTCCCCCAAAACCACATCACGTTTGCCTGTCCCATCTATCTGCTGTCCGTGGCGATGGCGACCGCGAAATCGTTATCCCAGCCGCAGCAGGATGCGGTCAATTGCCCTAGTGCTGAGAACCCGGCGCAACAGGCCCGCCACATGGGTTGGTGTCGTGACGTAGTAGCGCGGCCGCGGGCGGCGTGCTTCACAGGCATGCGCGAGCTTTGCGGTAACGGCCGAGGCCGGCAGTTCAAACCGGTCGAGGCCATTGCTGTGATACAGCCGTTTCAGCAGGCGCTGTTCGTACCGCTCCCGCAAGGGCGAGGCCTGCCAGTTGATGAACCGCTCGAAATGCGGAATCGATTTCTCTCGAATTTTCGACGTCACCGGGCCGGGTTCGATCAGAACAATGTGAATCCCGCTGCCTTGCAGTTCCACGCGCAGCGTATCGGTCAAGCCTTCCAGCGCGTATTTGGTGGCGACATAGGCACCACGCCACGGCATGGTGACAAAGCCGAGGATCGATGAATTCTGCACGATCCGCCCATGGCCCTGCGCACGCATCACCGGGATCACTTTGCGCGTCAGCTCGTGCCAGCCAAAGAAATTGGTTTCAAAAATGGCGCGCAATGCATCCGTCGGCAGGTCCTCCACCGCGCCGGGCAATCCATGTGCGCCGTTGTTGAACAGGGCATCCAGGGTACCGCCCGTGGCCTCGAGCACCTGCGCCAGCCCGGCATCGATACTGGCAGGATCTGTGTAATCGATGCGGGGGCTTTCGAAGCCTTCGGCGCGCAGGCGATCGCAATCACGCTGTTGGCGGCAGGATGCGAAGACCCGCCAGCCGCGGGCACGCATGCCTCTGGCGGCGTCTAGGCCGATTCCCGAGGAACATCCGGTGATCAGGATGGTACGTTTCATGTGCGCGCCCTTTTGCCCGGCTTCCCGCCGGGATCGGCGCGGAATACCTCGGGGGTGTTATGGGCGTTTCCGGCTCACCAGGGAAGCGGCAATCCAACCAACCCGGCCCTGTTCCGGGGCGCGAAGATGCAGCCAGCCAGTGCCACTGTCCTCGATCACGATCACTTCGTCGCCGCCCATGAGGCGGGTGATGACCGGATAGCGCGTGCCCGGCCCTTGGCGCATGTTCACGCGAGAGGCGCGGATGGTCCGCCGGTCAACGCGTTCCTCGATCTGCTGTTCTTCGGGCTGGGTTTCGGCGACGGCTGGTGTCGCTGCCGGTGTGGCGCTGATCGCCGCGAGACCGCCATCCAGCGAAGCCAGCTGCAAGGTGCCACCCTGCGATGCCTGGGAGAACGCGGTGTCGGTGGACGCCAGCAGTCCGGAGGCATTGGCCAGATGTTCGGCTGCGACCTTGGCGCGCCGGTTCGGGTCAGCCGCCGGGCGTTGCGGGCGCGGGCCCTCCGCGCGGCGGGTCAGCACCGGACGGGTGTCGAGGCTGGCCAGGGTGATTCTTTCCGGGGAGGGTTTGTTGGGCTGATCCGCCTGTTTGGTCTCGGCGACGGGTTTCGGGCGCTCCGGGGGCTTGAAATCGGCACCGCCGCTCAGCTCGTAGAAGCCCCAACCGAGAAAAGCAAAAGACAACACAACGAAACGTGACATGAATCCGGTCCCCCCAGACCAACTTGTTAAGCAGCCAAGGCTTTCTGCGTGCAGATGGCCGCTGTCCTGGTTGCAAGTGTTTGGAAGTTGAACGCCGGACGCGGCTGCTTGGTTCCGTACTATCTAGTGCGGGGCGGGCGTCTGGAAACAGGGGAGTGTCCGACGTCTTCTCCCCCTTCGTGCAGCCGGGGGCAGGATCGCGCCGGTTTTTCGCAAGGCCGTGCTTTACCAAACCGGGTCACGCAAGTATCACCGAACCATGACCGACTTGGTAGAAGATCCCGACATGCCCGACGCCCCCGATCAGGGTGAAATCCTGGAACCGCTGCGCCGCGCCATTGGCGAGCGCTACCTGACCTATGCGCTCAGCACCATCATGCACCGGGCGCTGCCTGATGCCCGAGACGGGTTGAAACCCGTGCACCGGCGCATCCTCTATGCGATGAACCGCCTGCGGCTCAGCTCCACGGGCGGCTTTCTGAAATCGGCCAAGATTTCCGGCGATACCATGGGCGATTTCCACCCCCATGGCGACGCCGCGATCTATGACGCGATGGCGCGTCTGGCGCAGGACTTCAACGTCCGCTACCCGCTGGTCGACGGCCAGGGCAACTTTGGCAACATCGACGGCGACAACCCGGCCGCCTCGCGCTACACCGAAGCGCGGATGACCTTTGTCGCTGAGGCGATGCTGGAGGGGCTGAACGAGGACGCGGTTGATTTCCGCGACAACTACGATGGCCGCCTGACCGAACCGGCGGTATTGCCTGCAACCTTCCCGAACATCCTGGCCAACGGTGCGGCCGGCATCGCGGTGGGCATGGCGACCAACATCCCGCCGCACAACATCGCCGAGCTGATCGACGCCTGCATCCATCTGATCAAGACACCTGATGCCCGTGATGACACGCTGTTGAACTATGTGCCCGGTCCCGACTTCCCGACCGGCGGCGTGATTGTCGAGCCCAAGGAAAACATCGCCAAGGCGTACCGGACCGGGCGGGGGTCCTTCCGTCTGCGCTGCACCCATGAGGTCGAGGACCTGGGTCGCGGCCAGTGGCAGATCGTCGTCACCGAGATCCCTTACCAGGTTCAGAAGTCCAAGCTGATCGAGAAGATCGCCGAGCTGATCCAGACCAAGAAGGTTCCGATTCTCGCCGATGTCCGCGACGAATCGGCGGACGACATCCGCATCATCCTGGAACCCAAGTCCAAGAACGTGGACCCCGAGGTTCTGATGAACATGATGTTCCGCAACTCGGACCTCGAGATCCGCTTCAGCCTCAACATGAACGTGCTGATCGACGGCGTGACGCCCAAGGTCTGCTCGATGAAAGAGGTGCTCCGGGCCTTCCTCGACCACCGCCGCGACGTGCTGCAGCGCCGTTCGCGCCACCGGATGGAAAAGATCGACCACCGGCTGGAGGTGCTTGAAGGCTTCATCATCGCCTTCCTCAATCTCGACCGGGTGATCGACATCATCCGCTATGACGAGGACCCGAAGGCCGCCCTGATCCGCGAGGATTGGAGCAAGGACCACCCCCGCGCCCTTACCGAGGCCGAATACATCACCCCGGCCCCCGGCGTCGGCGAACTGACCGAGGTGCAGGCCGAGGCGATTCTCAACATGCGCCTGCGCAGCTTGCGCAAGCTCGAGGAAATCGAACTGGTGCGGGAGCGCGACGCTTTGCGCGCGGAGCGCAACGAGCTGGTGGAGCTGCTTGGCTCGGAAGCCTTGCAATGGTCCCGCATCACCGAGCAGCTGAAGGAGACGAAGAAGCAGTTCGGCAAGGATTACGAAGGCGGCGCGCGGCGCACGCGCTTCGCCGAGGCCGGCGAGGTCGAGGAGGTCCCGCTGGAGGCGATGATCGACCGCGAGCCGATCACCGTGGTTTGCAGCCAGATGGGCTGGATCCGGGCGATGACCGGCCATATCGATCTGAAGCGAGACCTGAAGTTCAAGGATGGCGACGGCCCCCGCTTCATCTTCCATGCCGAAACCACCGACCGGCTGCTGGTGTTCGGGTCCAACGGGCGTTTCTATACACTGTCTGCCGCCAATCTGCCGGGCGGGCGTGGCATGGGGGAACCGCTGCGGCTGATGGTCGATCTGCCCAACGAGGTGGAGATCGTCGATCTGTTCATCCACAACCCCGAGGGCAAGCTGCTGGTGGCGTCGGATGCGGGCAACGGGTTCATCTGCGCCGAAAAGGACATCGTGGCCCAGACCCGCAGCGGCAAGCAGGTCCTGAACGTCAAGGACGACGAGCGGGCCAAGATCTGCATCCCCGTGGAAGGCGATCACGTGGCGATCGTGTCGGAAAACGGCAAGTTCCTGGTGTTCTCGGTCGAGGAAATGCCGGAGCTGACCCGTGGCAAGGGGGTCCGGTTGCAGAAGTACAACATGGCCCGCGGCAAGCAGGGGGCGCTGGAACTGGATGGCGGTCTCAGCGACGTGACCACGTTCAACTGGGATGAAGGTCTGAAATGGGAAATGGGCGGCGGCAAGACCCGCCATGAAGCCGACCTGACCCAATGGCTGGGCAAGCGCGCCGGCGTCGGCAAGCGCCCGCCGCATGGCTTCCCGCGCAACTACAAGTTCAAATAAACGGGCGCGGATAGTCCCTGTTACACGACCTGAAGATTGGAAGAATTGACATGACCCGGATAATCGCCCTCTTCGCCGCACTAAGCCTGCTGGTCGCCTGTGGCGAGACCCGCCTCGACGAGGCGCCAGAAGATCTGGGCGCCTTCCAGGCGCGCATCGTGCATGTCTATACCGAGAAGGCGCTGCAATGGCCGATGTCCCGCAGCGCCGATCACAGCGAGTGGACCGATCCGATCAAGTCGGCTCTTGAAACCCGGCTGCGGCGCTACGAAGGCGGTCAGCAGTATGATGTCGCGGTGACGCTCGAAGGTTTCATGCTTGCCCCGGCAGGGGTGCCGGTGCTGTTCTCGCCAAAGAGCGTCGTGGTCGTGAATGTCTTTGTCTACGACGTGGAACAGGAGCGGTTCCTCGCCAAGAAGCACCAGATGGAGATCTTCGAAAGCACCACCGGCGAGAGCGCACTGGTCGGCTCCGGGCATGCCCGCAGCAAGCAGGAGCAGATCCAGGGTCTGGCCGTCAATATCGCCGACAAGGTCGAGGAATGGATGGCGGAGCAGCACCGGGAACAGGGCTGGTTTGCACCACGTGACAGTGCCGAAGATCAGGTGGAACCGGCAGCGGCAGCACCTGCGGGCTGAGTCCGCAGAATTCCGCAGCTGTCAAGCAGGAACGGGTTGATTTTTGCGTGCAAACCAAATAATCCGCCCGCGCAGAGGTAACCGGGTCAGTGCTGACCCCTCATTTCAAAAGGGCGCCTAAGGAATGGCTAAGGAAAAGTTTGAGCGTAATAAACCGCACGTCAACATCGGCACCGTTGGCCACGTTGACCACGGCAAAACCACGCTGACCGCAGCGATCACCAAATACTTCGGTGACTTCAAAGCCTACGACCAGATCGACGGCGCACCGGAAGAAAAAGCCCGCGGCATCACCATCTCCACCGCCCACGTGGAATATGAAACCGAAGCGCGTCACTACGCGCACGTCGACTGCCCCGGCCACGCCGACTACGTGAAGAACATGATCACCGGTGCGGCCCAGATGGACGGCGCCATCCTGGTTGTGAACGCAGCCGACGGCCCGATGCCGCAGACCCGCGAGCACATCCTGCTGGCGCGTCAGGTTGGCGTTCCGGCCCTGGTTGTCTTCATGAACAAGGTTGACCAGGTCGACGACGAAGAGCTGCTGGAGCTGGTGGAAATGGAAATCCGCGAGCTGCTGTCCTCCTACGAGTTCCCGGGTGACGATATCCCGATCATCGCGGGTTCCGCGCTGGCGGCGATGGAAGGCCGTGACCCGGAAATCGGCGAAAACAAGATCAAGGAACTGATGGCGGCCGTGGATGAGTACATCCCGACCCCCGAGCGTGCGGTTGACCAGCCGTTCCTGATGCCGATCGAAGACGTGTTCTCGATCTCCGGCCGCGGTACCGTTGTGACCGGCCGTGTCGAGCGTGGCGTGATCAACGTTGGCGACGAAATCGAAATCGTCGGCATCAAGGACACCACCAAGACCACCTGCACCGGCGTGGAAATGTTCCGCAAGCTGCTGGACCGCGGTGAAGCAGGCGACAACATCGGCGCCCTGCTGCGTGGTGTTGACCGTGAGTCGGTTGAGCGTGGCCAGGTTCTGTGTAAGCCGGGCTCCGTGACCCCGCACACCAAGTTCGAAGCCGAAGCCTACATCCTGACCAAGGAAGAAGGCGGCCGTCACACCCCGTTCTTCGCGAACTACCGTCCGCAGTTCTACTTCCGCACCACCGACGTGACCGGCACCGTGACCCTGCCGGAAGGCACCGAGATGGTGATGCCGGGCGACAACCTGAAGTTCGGTGTTGAGCTGATCGCTCCGATCGCGATGGAAGACGGTCTGCGTTTCGCCATCCGTGAAGGCGGCCGCACCGTCGGCGCCGGCGTCGTGTCCAAAATCATCGAGTAATCAGGTCTCCTGATACTGGATGGAAAGGGCCTCCCTCGGGAGGCCCTTTTTCTGTGCGTGGCAGAGGGCAGGGGCAGGTCGCACGAGCGCGCTCTGCTTTTGGCTTTCTGTCGAATGCGCGCCAAAGTCTTCAAAGCCTCCAGCGGAGCTTCGAACGGGAGCAGCCAGAATATTGGCAAGGCACAGGAAAATGGGGGCGACGGAAACCCAGTTGCAAGCCGGGGTCGAGGCGGCGCGGCGAGCTGACGTCAGCCGGTTTGGACGCCGCCCTTCACTGCGGCATCGGCCGCATCGGTGATTTCCTCCAGCGAGGCTTCCAGGCTCTGACGCAGGGCCTCCACCTCATCGTCCGTCGGCTTTTTCGGCACTTCGTCGCGCCATTCCTGGCACATCAGCACGCCGCGCGAGAAGGGCAAGGGGAGCATTTGTTGATCCCAGGTTGGCAGTTTGAGCACTTTGCGTTCAGCAAAGGCCACCGTGAAGACCCGGCAGCCGGTCATCCGCGCCCAGACGATGGGCACGGTGGAAGACACCCGCGCCGGCCCGCGCGGCCCGTCGGCGGCAATCCCGATCGAGCAGCCCTCCCGGGTGCGGCGCAGGACTTCGCGTGACAGGGCCACATGGCGCTTGTGGCTCGACATCGGGATTGTCTCGAATCCAAGCCGCACCAGGATTTGCCCGGCCAATCGCCCGGCCCGTGCCGAGGAGGTCAGCGCGCAGATACGTCCCAGCGAGGTGTCGAACAGGTAAGGTGCCATGATCAGCCGCTGGTGCCAGAGAACGAAGATCACCGGCTCGCCGCGGCGCACGCAGGCGTCCATCTCCTCAAAACCGCTGCGCCGCCACCGGGATGTCCGAAAGGCGAATCGCACGTAGCCGGCAAGCAGCCCCTCGACGGTGCGATTGAAACGCGGACTGTCGGCTATCTTCTTTCTCAGGCTCACGGGAGGCTGCTCTTTCTGTTGGTGGCGGTCGGGCCGGGGTCAACCGGGCCGGTTTTGCCCCGTCATACTGCATGGCCTGGCCGGGGCAAAGCCCGGCAACGGTGGAGGTTGCAGTTGCTGGCAGAAAATCCGTTTTTCCCTCTTGCCACCAGTGCGTCGCTGCCGTAGGACATGCCGCACCACAGGGGTATAGCTCAGTTGGTAGAGCGACGGTCTCCAAAACCGTAGGTCGCGGGTTCGAACCCTGCTGCCCCTGCCATTTCCCACAGATACGAATTGCGTCCGCCCTCGGTCATCACGCCGAGGCAGCCTGCGATGCGATGTCGAGATGATCCGCCGCTTGCCCGTTGAGGTAGCGTGCGAAGACCGCATCAAAGCCTGCTTCCACCTGACGACATTGTCTTTCAGCGCAAAACAGCGGAGCCAGGGCCTGCTGATCCAGAAGCTTGTTGCGCAGGGCCTGCAGCGCGTCCGGATCAGCCGCGAGCGTCGCGGCCTTGGATTCGTAATCCGCATCGTCCGAGGCGATCAGTTCGCCCAAGCCAGCGGCCTGAAGCAAGCTTGCGCCGGTGCGGGCGGCGTATTGCTGTCCAGCCAGCGTGAGGACCGGCAGACCGGCTGCGAGGGCGGCGCGTACCGCGGTGCCAGCGTTCACGACAAAGGTATCGAGAAACAGATCCGCCACAGCCAGCCTGTCTTCGGATGCAGCCGCATCGGTGTCGGCAGCAAAGATCAGGCGGTCGGGGTCAATGCCGCGCTTGGCTGCGGCACGGCGCAGGTTGGACGTCGCGTGATCATTGGCTTCCAACAGCCACAGACTGCTGTCCGGGGCTTTGGCGAGCACGCGCATCCAGATGTCGAACACCCGCGGCGTGATCTGGCTGGAGTTGGCAAAGCTGCAGAAGACGGCTCCGGTTTCCGGCAGACCGTGTTCGGCGCGACGCTCCGCGAGGGTCTCGGGGTCACGCGCTGCCGGACGTGCGGAAATCGCGCTATGTCCTACGGGCAGGCGCAGGAGATGCTCGCTGTGAAAGCGTTCGCTGCCGGGTGGGCAGGTGGTCGCATCCCCCAGCAGATAGTCAAATGCCGCGGTGCCTGACGTGCCGGGGTAACCCGGCCACGCGACATGCAGGGGCGCGAGCCGTTCAGTGAACAAGCGGGCGCGGGCCGTCGTGGCGCTGCCGCTGAGGTCGATCGCGATGTGAAGTTGCTGCTGTCGTGCTGCCTCTGCGACCTGGGCAGGCGCTTGGCCGCCGCAGTCGTGCACCTTGAGGCCCACGTTCTGAAACCCCTCACGCGTCGCTTCGTCCAGGCGCCCGCCATGCGCAAACACCAGCACCTCAAAGCGTTGCGCATCATGGGCCGCCAGCATCTTGCCGTGGCTCATCAGCACCTGGGGGCCTTGCGAGCTGACGAAGAAATATCCCAGCCGCACGCGCTCGGGGCGCTGCTCGGGTCGGGCGTGGGACAGGGGCGGCAGGGTAGGCAGCTGATCGCTGGCGAAGGCCTGCGCACGGATCCGCAGCAGGTCCGGGTTGTCCTCCATCTGCATCAGCGCACTGGGCTCACACCCGGCGCCGCGCAGACCCAGCAGGCGACGGTGGCTGTCGTATTCCGCACCCCAGCGCCAATCGTTCATCGCCGCCAGCGTAACGAGACGCTGGGTGCGGGCCGGATCATGGGCCGGGTTTTCCTGCAGGATCCTGTCAAAGCAGGGCAGCGCCCGGGCGGGCTCACCCGCCTCCAGGTGCAGCAGGCCGAGCTGGTAATGCGCCTCGGTCAGGGCAGGGTTCAACGTTGCGGCCTGATCGAACAGCGCCTTGGCGTCCTCCGTCTGGCCCAGTAGCAGATACAGGTTCGCGAGTTCGGCATGCAGCGAGGCATCCTCCGGCGCCAGCGCAACGGCATTGCGCAGATGTGCCGCCGCCGCGGTGGTGCGCCCCTGAGAGGTCAGCGCCTCGGCCAGGCTGCGCAGGGCCAGCAGGCAGGCCGGGTCCAGCGTCAGAGCTTCTTCGTAAAGACGGACCGCCGTGTCCAGCTGTCCGCGGGCCATGTGGACGCGGCCCATCGCTGCGTGGGTGCTGGCGACCCGCGGGTCGATGCCAAGCGCCCTGTTCAGGCAGGTGGCGGCATTGTCCAGATGCCCGGCAGCCAGGTGACAGCGGCCGAGGAAATCCCATAGGAAATGCGATTCGCGGAACGTCTTGAGCAACGCGCCGCAGCTTTCCGCAGCCTCGAAATGCTGACCCGCGGCCAGGGCCCCCTCCAGTTCCGCGCGGGTGTCTTCGGAGGGTTCGCGCTGCTCGCGCAGCCGGTCACGCAGTGAGGTCAGGGCTTGCGACGCGCGCGCGTTCTTGGGGTTGCGGGCCAAGATCCCCGAATAGGCGAGGACCGCATTCTCGAGCTTGGCATCCCGTTCGAATTGTTCCGCTTGGGAGAGGGAATAGGCTGGTGTCATGGCATCCGATCTCATCAAATCCGCGAGTGTTGGGCCGTCGTGCCGGTGGTGCGGCGCGGCCGGGCTGTCGTCCGTTCTGTCGCAAGTGGATTAAAAATGGATTGACCGGGCGCGCGCTGGCGGGGCTGCCGTTGCACAGGGCTTGAATTCACCGCCTGCAGGCGTTAAATCGCCAACACTGCTAGCAGAGAGATCCCCCCAGCATGGCGACTATCAATCCAGTTCAGTTTATCCAGCAGGTTCGTGCCGAAGTGTCGAAGGTCGTTTGGCCGACCCGGCGTGAGGTGCTGCTGACCACGGTCATGGTCTTCATCATGGCGGCGCTTACGGCGGTGTTTTTTGCGCTGGTCGATCTCCTGATCCGCTTTGGCCTTCAGGGGCTTCTGGGGATGTTCAGCTAAGCCTGCGGCAGTATTACGGCTCCGGCCCGCACCCGCCGCGCGGCACTTGATCTTGGCGGCAATGGGCGGTACGTGAGCGGGAACTATTGAGGCGGGCGTGCAGCGATTCGGTTTGCACGCCGCTTTTTGTTGAAGAGCGCAGCATTTGCTGCAACGTATGAACAGGCAGCGGCGCGGCATTTGCCGGCCCGGCAGAACAAGGACGACGGTTCATGGCGAAACGGTGGTATTCGGTCAGCGTTCTTTCGAACTTCGAAAAGAAAATCGCAGAGCAGATCCGCACCTCGGTCGCTGAACAGGGCCTTGAGGACGAAATCGACGAGGTACTGGTCCCCACCGAAGAGGTGATCGAGATCCGCCGCGGCAAGAAGGTCTCGACCGAGCGCCGTTTCATGCCCGGCTACGTGCTGGTGCACATGGAAATGTCCGACCGCGGCTACCACCTGATCTCCTCGATCAACCGCGTCACCGGCTTCCTCGGCCCGCAGGGCCGCCCGATGCCGATGCGCGACGCCGAGGTGCAGGGCATCCTGGGCCGTGTCGAGGAAGGCGTCGAGGCACCGCGCACCCTGATCACCTTCGAAGTGGGCGAGAAGGTCAAGGTCAACGACGGCCCGTTCGAGGATTTCGACGGCATGGTCGAAGAGGTCGACGACGACAACCAGAAGCTCAAGGTCACCGTGTCCATCTTTGGCCGCGAAACCCCGGTGGAGCTGGACTTTACTCAGGTCACCAAACAGGGGTGATTGGCCCCTCAGTGGAATTCATGGCGCCGCGTTGGTTTCAACGCGGCTCTTTGTTTGAGGTCCTGATCAACCAATTGCACCAGTTCAACCTTGAGCTCTCGATCCGCGATTGAAACAAAGAAATCAGGGGGGGGGGGGGCTGCGGATTGGCGCGTGGCGTTGCCATTTCTATACCAAACTCGGCAAGAACTGACTTGCGCCATTCTTCAATGGTGCTGATCTCCACGATCCGCTTGTCGTCACTGTTTTCAGAGTTGAATACCCCGGTGTAACTGTGCCCCTTATTCACAATCCGAACCCAGCGCCGTAGGTCATCGCTCGTTTCGTCGTCACTCATGGATTATTCTTCCCAACAGCGGTCCCACAATTGTTCGGGTTTATATGGGGTCGAAGGCCCGTGGCATAGGACGGGGAATAGGAAAAAGTCCTAACCGGCCTTTGTGGAAGCCGACCCAGCCAGCCCCCTTGCCAACCCCACCATTCCCCTATACATGCCGCCCCTATCGTCTTCGGGCGAGATTCTCTCGTGGGAGATGGACGGGTCGCGACCCTGACGTCCGACCACGCAACACACACCGGGCAGGACGCGTCTTGTCCTCGTTGAAAGGAAAACCAAATGGCTAAGAAGCTTGTTGGTTCGATGAAGCTGCAGGTTCCTGCAGGTCAGGCAAACCCCTCTCCGCCGGTTGGCCCCGCTCTGGGTCAGCGCGGCATAAACATCATGGAATTCTGCAAGGCGTTCAACGCCAAGACCGCAGACATGGAGCCCGGCGCGCCGTGCCCGACCGTGATCACCTACTATCAGGACAAGTCCTTCACCATGGACATCAAGACGCCGCCCGCGTCTTACTACCTGAAGAAGGCTGCCAAGATTAAATCCGGCGCGAACAACCCGTCGCGCGAGACCGTCGGCACCGTGACCGTGGCCCAGGTGAAAGAAATCGCCGAAGCCAAGATGAAAGATCTGAACGCCAACGACATCGACGCGGCAATGCAGATCATCCTGGGCTCTGCCCGCTCCATGGGCATCGAGGTGAAGTAAGATGGCAAAGCTCGGTAAACGTACCCGCGCGGCGCGCGAAGCTTTCGCTGGCAAGGAAAACCTGTCCGTGGAAGAAGCAGTTGCCCTGATCAAGGCCAACGCCAACGCCAAGTTCGACGAGACCGTCGAGATCGCCATGAACCTGGGCGTCGACACCCGCCACGCTGACCAGATGGTCCGCGGCGTGGTCGGCCTGCCGAACGGCACCGGCAAGGCGATGCGTGTTGCTGTCTTCGCTCGTGGCGCCAAGGCTGACGAAGCCAAGGAAGCCGGTGCAGACATCGTCGGCGCCGAAGACCTGATGGAAACCATCCAGGGCGGCACCATCGAATTCGATCGCTGCATCGCGACCCCGGACATGATGCCGGTCGTTGGCCGTCTGGGCAAAATCCTGGGCCCGCGCAACCTGATGCCGAACCCGAAAGTCGGCACCGTGACCATGGACGTGAAAGCGGCCGTGGAAGCAGCCAAGGGCGGTGAAGTCCAGTTCAAAGCAGAAAAAGGCGGCGTTGTGCACGCAGGCGTCGGCAAAGCGTCCTTCGACGAAGCCAAGCTGGTCGAAAACATCCGCGCCTTCGTGTCGGCCGTGGCCAAGGCCAAGCCGACCGGTGCCAAGGGTGCCTACATGAAGAAAATCAACCTCTCCTCGACCATGGGTCCGGGCGTCACGGTTGATGTCGACAACGCGGTCAGCGAGTAATCGCGACATAACGCGACTGCTATGTAGGGGCGTCCCGGCCGGGGCGCCCTTTTTTCATGGACATAGGGCTGTGCGCAGGGTCTATCTTGGCGCCAGAAGACAAGCGACATGAAGGTCGATATGAGGCAGCCCGCGAACAACAGACTCCTGATCTATGCGCCTGTGCCCCTGTACCGGGTGGGCGAACAGCTGTTTCTGGAGGACCAGGCGCGGGTAGGGCTGCGTTTATGGGTGGATAATTTCGCCACCGTCGCGGCGATGATGCCGGTCATTGATGCGCCGCCACCAGAGGGGTGGAGCCCCTACGCGGCGGGCAACATCGATCGCGTGGTCCTGCACCCGCTGCCCTGCGCCTATACCCCGTTGCGTTTTGCCCGGTGTCTCGGTCCGACGCGGGCGCGGATCGCGGCGTTGATTGATGAGGCCGACATCCTGTCATTTGCCATTGGTGGGCTGTTTGGCGACTGGGGCGCGGTGGCGAGTTTCATGGCGCATGGCAAGGGTCGTCCCTTTGCCGTCTGGACGGATCGTGTCGAAAGCGCCGTGACGCGGCTGACAGCGGCCAGCGGGTCGTTCAAGACCCGGCTGCGCAAGCGCCTGACTGCGGGGCCCATGTGGCAGCTGGAGAAGGCGGTCATTCGCCGCGCCGCCGTGGGGCTGTTTCATGGCCGGGATACCTTTGACACCTACGCCCCGTTCTGCAGGAACCCCAAGGTCGTGCATGACATTCTGCTGGATCGCAGTCTGCAGATCACGGAGGAGGACTTCGCGGCCAAGCAGCGCGCGAGCGGGCAGGGACCGCTGCAGATCGTTTATGCGGGTCGGGCGGACGACATGAAGGGGCCGCTGGAGTGGCTCGAGGCCTTGGCGCAGCTGAAGGCTGGGGGCGTGGACTTTCGCGCGCGCTGGCTGGGCGATGGCCCCATGTTGGCAGACATGCGGCGCGCGGCCGAGCAGGCGGGGATCGGTGACGTCGTTGCGATGCCCGGTTTCGTGGCAGATCGCGAAGCGGTGATTGCGGCTCTGCGGCAGGCGCATCTGTTTGTCTTCTGTCACAAGACGCCGGAAAGCCCGCGCTGCCTGATCGAGGCGTTGATGTCCGGCACGCCGATCGTAGGCTATGACAGCGCTTACGCGCGTGAGCTGGTGGAGGGCTTTGGTGGCGGTCGATTTGTTGCAAACGGCAGCGTTGCAGCGCTCGCAGATGTAATTTCCGACCTGTCGCACGCGCGTGGGGCCTTGCTGGACCTTCAACGGGCAGCGCGCCGGGACGGGCAGCGGTTTGACCAGGACAGTGTCTTCCGGGACCGGAGCGAGATCCTGAAGCAGGCGCTCGCCGCTTGAGCGCGGGATGACCGGCCCTGACCGTGGCCTTCAAGGTCGCGGTGCCACGCGCTGCGCCTGCAAGGCTGCCGGAGCCGTTTTGGGTAGGGGTGTTTTTGCCCTTGGAAAAGCTCTCGAATAGGACTATCCACGGCCTTGAGATAAAGCGTGCGATTCGTCGTGCGCTTTATTTCATTTCGTCCAAGATGGTGGGTGGCCTCTCGATCGGGCCTTAATTTCCCTCCTGAGACGGGTAAGACCATGAAGATCGAGGGTTTTCATTCCCTCGGGCGGATTTGGCTGATCCCGTAAAACGGACCTGAACGCCGGTTCCTCGGAATCGGCAAACATGAGCCGGGATGCGAGAGCATCCCTAACTTGGAGAGAACTGTGGATAGAGCCCAGAAAGAGAAAGTGGTCGAGGAACTCGGCCAGATCTTCGAAAGCTCTGGCGTCGTGGTGGTTGCTCACTACGCCGGTCTGACAGTTGCCGAGATGCAGGATCTGCGCGCACGTGCTCGTGACGCGAACAGCTCCGTGCGTGTTGCCAAAAACAGGCTCGCCAAAATCGCCCTCGAGGGTAAGCCGTGTGAAAGCATGTCTGACCTGCTGACAGGGATGACCGTTCTGACCTACTCCGAAGATCCCGTGTCCGCCGCCAAGGTGGCCGAGGATTTCGCCAAGGAAAACAAAAAGTTTGAGATCCTTGGCGGTGCAATGGGTGAGAACGCTCTGGACCGCGCAGGCGTTGAAGCCGTGTCGAAAATGCCCTCCCGTGACGAGCTTATCGCTCAGATCGCAAGCATGCTCGGCGCACCTGCTTCCAACATCGCCGGCGCAATTGGCGCACCTGCAAGCAACATCGCAAGCATCCTTTCGACCATCGAAGAGAAGGCGGAAGCTGCGTAAGCGGTTGGCACTGAATGACTGGCGTGGGGCTGAAGCCCGCACGTTGGAACACACATACTGTAAACGGAAAGAGCTGATACAATGGCTGATCTGAAAGCACTCGCAGAAAGCATCGTGGGTCTGACCCTGCTGGAAGCACAAGAACTGAAAACCATCCTGAAAGACGAATACGGCATCGAGCCCGCAGCAGGCGGCGCGGTTGTCATGGCAGCTGGCGGCGACGCCGGCGGTGCAGCCGAAGAAGAAAAGACCGAATTCGACGTCGTTCTGAAGAACGCTGGCGCCTCCAAGATCAACGTGATCAAGGAAGTTCGCGGCATCACCGGCCTGGGTCTGAAAGAAGCCAAGGAACTGGTCGAAGCCGGCGGCAAGATCAAAGAAGGCGTGGACAAAGCCGAAGCAGAAGACATCAAAGGCAAGCTGGAAGCAGCTGGCGCCGAAGTCGAGCTGGCCTAAGTCCTGCAACTGGTGCATTTCAGGTGCATCGGAATTTTGGCTGGGTCCGGAGTTTTCCGGGCCCAGCCGAACCTGTCTTAGAAAGGGCCCTTGCGAGGGTGCTTTTTCAGGCGAGGTTCAAGGGATCGGGAGGCTACCTTCGGGACGGTGGCCATGAATTGATCCGAACGCGCTGTCTCGTATGGGCAAGGTGCCGGGGCCCGGCGGCATCCTTGACCGGTGAGAACTCGGAAAGGTGACATCTGACATGGCTCAATCGTTCCTTGGCCAGAAACGTCTACGCAAATATTACGGCAAGATCCGCGAAGTGCTGGAAATGCCGAACCTCATCGAGGTGCAGAAATCGTCCTACGACCTTTTTCTGCGCTCCGGTGACGCCGATGAGCCGCTGGACGGCGAAGGCATCAAGGGAGTCTTCCAGTCGGTTTTCCCGATCAAGGACTTCAACGAAACCTCCGTTCTGGAGTTCGTGAAATACTCGTTCGAGAAGCCGAAATACGACGTCGAAGAGTGCATGCAGCGCGACATGACCTATTCGGCGCCGCTGAAGGTCACCCTGCGGCTGATCGTATTCGATGTTGACGAGGACACCGGTGCCAAGTCGGTCAAGGACATCAAGGAACAGGATGTCTTCATGGGCGACATGCCCCTGATGACCCCGAACGGCACCTTCATCGTCAACGGCACCGAGCGCGTGATCGTGTCCCAGATGCACCGCTCGCCGGGTGTGTTCTTCGACCACGACAAGGGCAAGACCCATTCTTCGGGCAAGCTGCTGTTTGCCTGCCGCATCATCCCGTACCGCGGCTCCTGGCTGGACTTTGAGTTTGACGCCAAGGACATCGTCTACGCCCGTATCGACCGTCGCCGCAAACTGCCGGTGACAACCCTGCTCTATGCCCTCGGCCTGGACCAGGAAGGCATCATGGATGCCTATTACGATACCGTGCACTACAAGCTGGAGAAATCCCGCGGTTGGGTCACGCCGTTCTTCCCGGAGCGCGTGCGCGGCACCCGTCCGACCTACGACCTGGTCGATGCGGCAACCGGTGAAATCATCTGCGAAGCGGGCAAGAAAGTCACGCCGCGGGCCGTCAAGAAGATGATCGAGGAAGGCTCCATCACCGAGCTGCTGGTTCCCTTCGATCACATCGTCGGCAAATTCGTCGCCAAGGACATCATCAACGAAGAAACCGGCGCGATTTATGTCGAGGCCGGCGATGAGCTGACCCTGGAATACGACAAGGACGGCGAACTGATCGGCGGTTCCCTGAAGGAGCTGCTGGACGCGGGCATCACCGACATTCCGGTGCTGGACATCGACAACGTCAACGTCGGTCCCTACATGCGCAACACCATGGCGCAGGACAAGAACATGTCCCGCGAAACCGCGCTGATGGACATCTACCGCGTGATGCGCCCGGGCGAGCCGCCCACCGTTGAAGCAGCCTCCGCGCTGTTTGACACCCTGTTCTTCGATTCCGAGCGCTACGACCTGTCGGCCGTGGGCCGCGTGAAGATGAACATGCGCCTGGCACTCGATGCCGAGGACACCCAGCGCACCCTGCGTAAGGAAGACATCGTTGCCTGTATCAAGGCGCTGGTCGACCTGCGTGATGGCCGCGGCGACGTCGACGACATCGACCACCTCGGCAACCGTCGTGTCCGCTCCGTGGGCGAACTGATGGAAAACCAGTACCGCGTCGGCCTGCTGCGCATGGAGCGTGCGATCAAGGAGCGGATGTCCTCCGTCGAGATCGACACCGTGATGCCGCAGGATCTGATCAACGCGAAACCGGCTGCGGCCGCGGTGCGCGAATTCTTCGGCTCCTCGCAGCTGTCGCAGTTCATGGACCAGACCAACCCGCTGTCCGAAGTGACGCACAAACGCCGTCTCTCGGCGCTTGGCCCGGGCGGTCTGACCCGCGAACGCGCAGGCTTCGAGGTGCGCGACGTTCACCCGACCCACTATGGCCGGATGTGCCCGATTGAAACGCCGGAAGGTCCGAACATCGGTCTGATCAACTCGCTCGCCACCTTCGCGCGGGTGAACAAGTACGGCTTCATCGAAACCCCCTACCGGGTGGTGAAGGACGGGCAGGTCACCGATGAGGTGCACTACATGTCCGCGACCGAGGAAATGCGTCACACGGTGGCGCAGGCGAACGCCAACCTCGACGAGAACAACCGTTTCGTGAACGACCTCGTGTCGACCCGCCAGTCGGGCGACTACACGCTGGCACCGAACGAAAGCGTTGACCTCATCGACGTCAGCCCGAAGCAGCTGGTTTCGGTTGCGGCCTCGCTGATCCCGTTCCTCGAAAACGACGACGCCAACCGCGCTCTGATGGGCTCGAACATGCAACGTCAGGCGGTTCCGCTGCTACGCGCCGAGGCGCCGCTGGTCGGCACCGGCATCGAAGGCAAGGTCGCGATCGACTCCGGCGCGGCCATCCAGGCCAAGCGTGCGGGCATCATCGACCAGGTCGACGCGCAGCGTATCGTGATCCGCGCCACCGAGGATCTCGAGCTTGGTGATGCGGGCGTTGACATCTACCGTCTGCGCAAGTTCCAGCGGTCCAACCAGAACACCACCATCAACCAGAAGCCTCTGGTCAAGGTGGGCGACAAGGTCGTCAAGGGCGAGGTCATCGCCGACGGTCCGTCGACCGACATGGGCGAACTGGCTCTGGGCAAGAACGTGGTCGTCGCGTTCATGCCGTGGAACGGTTACAACTACGAAGACTCCATCCTGATCTCCGAGCGCATCGCGCGTGACGACGTCTTCACCTCGGTCCACATCGAGGAATTCGAAGTCGCCGCCCGTGACACCAAGCTCGGCCCGGAAGAGATCACCCGCGACATCCCCAACGTCGGCGAGGAAGCCCTGCGCAACCTCGACGAGGCGGGCATCGTCTACATCGGTGCCGACGTGGAACCGGGCGACATTCTGGTCGGCAAGATCACTCCGAAGGGCGAAAGCCCGATGACCCCGGAAGAGAAGCTGCTGCGCGCCATCTTCGGCGAAAAAGCATCTGACGTGCGCGACACCTCGCTGCGCGTGAAGCCGGGCGATTACGGTACCGTGGTCGAGGTGCGCGTCTTCAACCGCCACGGCGTCGAGAAAGACGAACGTGCGCTGCAGATCGAGCGTGAGGAAGTCGAGCGTCTGGCCCGTGACCGGGACGACGAGCTGGCGATCCTGGACCGCAACATCTACGCGCGTCTGCGCTCGATGCTGGTCGGCAAGATCGCGGTGAAGGGTCCGAAAGGCGTGCGCGCCGGTACCGAGATCACCGAGGAGCTGCTCGACAGCCTGAGCCGTGGTCAGTGGTGGATGCTGGCGCTGGAAGACGAGCAGGACGCCCAGGTCGTCGAGGCCCTGAACGAGCAGTACGAGGCGCAGAAGCGCGCCCTGGATGCCCGTTTCGAGGACAAGGTCGAGAAGGTCCGCCGTGGCGACGACCTGCCGCCGGGCGTGATGAAGATGGTCAAGGTCTTCATCGCGGTGAAGCG
Source organism: Nocardioides marinus (assembly GCA_019801415.1). Taxonomy (GTDB): domain Bacteria; phylum Pseudomonadota; class Alphaproteobacteria; order Rhodobacterales; family Rhodobacteraceae; genus Leisingera. The sequence goes on along the minus strand of JAHVJD010000009.1, from coordinate 72,843 downwards.
CAAGCTGCAGCCGGGCGACAAGATGGCTGGTCGTCACGGAAACAAGGGTGTGATCTCGAAAGTGGTGCCGATGGAGGACATGCCGTTCCTCGCCGACGGTACCCCGGTCGACTTCTGCCTCAACCCGCTGGGCGTGCCGTCGCGGATGAACGTTGGTCAGATCCTCGAAACCCACATGGGCTGGGCCGCACGCGGTCTGGGCATCAAGGTGGACGAGGCGCTGCAGGAATATCGCCGGTCCGGCGACCTGACCCCGGTGCGCGAAGCGATGCATCACGCCTATGGCGACGATGTCTACGACGAAGGCATCGCCAACATGTCCGAAGAGGAACTGGTGGAAGCGGCAAGCAACGTCACCCGTGGTGTGCCGATCGCGACCCCGGTCTTCGACGGCGCCAAGGAAGACGATGTGAACGACGCGCTGGTGCGGGCGGGCTTTGACAAGTCCGGTCAGTCGATCCTGTTCGACGGTCGCACCGGTGAGCAGTTCGCACGTCCGGTCACCGTGGGCATCAAGTACCTGCTGAAACTGCATCACCTGGTGGACGACAAGATCCACGCGCGTTCCACCGGCCCGTACTCGTTGGTTACCCAGCAGCCGCTGGGTGGTAAGGCGCAGTTCGGTGGTCAGCGCTTCGGTGAGATGGAAGTCTGGGCTCTGGAAGCCTATGGCGCCGCCTACACCCTGCAGGAGATGCTCACCGTGAAATCGGATGACGTCGCCGGCCGGACCAAGGTCTATGAGTCGATCGTCAAGGGCGAGGACAACTTCGAGGCGGGCGTTCCCGAGAGCTTCAACGTTCTCGTGAAGGAAGTCCGCGGCCTCGGCCTGAATATGGAACTCCTGGATGCGGAGGTTGAGGAGTAAGGGCCCCGGGCCCTTCTCCCGCTCCCCCCTTCCGCAAGATTTGAGGTATCAAAATGAACCAGGAAATCACCAACAACCCGTTCAACCCGCTGACGCCGCCGAAGGTCTTTGACGAAATCAAAGTCTCGCTGGCCAGCCCGGAACGGATCCTGTCTTGGTCCTATGGCGAAATCAAAAAGCCTGAGACCATCAACTACCGGACCTTCAAGCCCGAGCGCGACGGCCTGTTCTGCGCCCGGATCTTTGGCCCGATCAAGGACTACGAGTGCCTGTGCGGCAAGTATAAGCGGATGAAGTACCGCGGCGTCGTCTGCGAAAAGTGCGGCGTCGAGGTTACCCTGCAGAAAGTGCGCCGCGAGCGCATGGGCCACATCGAACTGGCGGCACCGGTTGCACACATCTGGTTCCTGAAGTCGCTGCCGTCCCGCATCGGCCTGATGCTGGACATGACCCTGCGCGATCTGGAGCGGGTCTTGTACTTTGAAAACTACGTTGTCATCGAGCCGGGCCTGACCGACCTGACCTATGGTCAGATGATGACCGAAGAAGAGTACATGGATGCTCAGGACCAGTACGGCATGGACGCCTTCACCGCCAACATCGGCGCCGAGGCAATTCGTGACATGCTGGCCCAGATCGACCTGGAATCGGAAGCCGAGCAGCTGCGCGCCGAACTGGCCGAAGCGACCGGCGAACTGAAGCCCAAGAAGATCATCAAGCGTCTGAAGGTCGTCGAGTCCTTCCTCGAGTCGGGCAACCGTCCGGAATGGATGATCATGACCGTGATCCCGGTCATCCCGCCGGAACTGCGCCCGCTGGTGCCGCTGGACGGTGGCCGCTTCGCGACCTCCGACCTGAACGACCTGTACCGCCGCGTCATCAACCGGAACAACCGTCTGAAGCGCCTGATCGAGCTGCGCGCGCCGGACATCATCGTCCGCAACGAAAAGCGGATGCTGCAGGAATCCGTGGACGCGCTGTTCGACAACGGCCGCCGCGGTCGCGTCATCACCGGCGCCAACAAGCGTCCGCTGAAGTCGCTGTCCGACATGCTGAAAGGCAAGCAGGGCCGCTTCCGTCAGAACCTTTTGGGTAAGCGCGTCGACTTCTCCGGCCGTTCGGTCATCGTGACCGGTCCCGAGCTGAAGCTGCACCAGTGCGGCCTGCCCAAGAAGATGGCGCTCGAACTGTTCAAGCCCTTCATCTACTCGCGTCTGGAGGCCAAGGGCCTGTCCAGCACCGTGAAGCAGGCGAAGAAGCTGGTCGAGAAAGAGCGTCCCGAAGTCTGGGATATCCTCGACGAGGTGATCCGCGAACACCCGGTGATGCTGAACCGCGCACCGACGCTGCACCGTCTGGGTATCCAGGCGTTCGAACCCACGCTGATCGAAGGTAAAGCCATCCAGCTGCACCCGCTGGTCTGCTCGGCGTTCAACGCGGACTTCGACGGTGACCAGATGGCTGTGCACGTCCCGCTGAGCCTCGAGGCACAGCTGGAAGCGCGCGTCCTGATGATGTCGACGAACAACGTTCTGTCGCCCGCAAACGGCGCGCCGATCATCGTTCCTTCGCAGGATATGATTCTGGGTCTTTACTATGTGACCCTGGAACGCGAAGGCATGCCGGGCGAAGGCAAGATCTTCGGCACGATCGAGGAAGTCGAGCACGCGCTGAATGCCGGTGAAGTGCACCTGCACTCCAAGATCACCGCGCGGATTCCGCAGATCGACGAGGAAGGCAACGAGGTTCTCAAGCGCTTTGAGACCACCCCGGGCCGTGTCCGTCTGGGCGCGCTGCTGCCGAAGAACGCCAAGGCGCCCTTCGAGCTGGTCAACCGTCTGCTGCGGAAGAAAGAAGTTCAGCAGGTCATCGACACCGTCTACCGCTACTGCGGCCAGAAGGAGTCGGTCATCTTCTGTGACCAGATCATGACCATGGGCTTCCGCGAAGCGTTCAAGGCCGGCATCTCCTTCGGCAAGGACGACATGGTGATCCCGGACAACAAGTGGTCGCTGGTCGATGAGACACGCGAGCAGGTCAAGGACTTCGAACAGCAGTACATGGACGGCCTGATCACTCAGGGCGAAAAGTACAACAAGGTTGTCGATGCCTGGTCGAAGTGTAACGACAAGGTCACCGAAGCGATGATGGGCACCATCTCCGCTGACAAGCGGGACGAGAACGGCGCCGTGATGGAGCCGAACTCGGTCTACATGATGGCCCACTCCGGTGCGCGTGGCTCGGTTACCCAGATGAAGCAGCTGGGCGGCATGCGCGGCCTGATGGCCAAGCCGAACGGCGACATCATCGAGACCCCGATCATCTCGAACTTTAAAGAAGGCCTGACCGTTCTGGAGTACTTCAACTCCACCCACGGTGCCCGTAAGGGTCTGTCGGATACCGCGCTTAAGACGGCGAACTCGGGTTACCTGACCCGTCGTCTGGTGGACGTGGCGCAGGACTGCATCGTGCGCGAGCACGACTGTGGCACTGAGCGTGCGATCACCGCGGAAGCGGCCGTGAACGATGGTGAGGTCGTGGCGTCCCTGGGTGAGCGTATCCTGGGCCGTGTCGCCGCCGACGACATCAAGCGTCCCGGCACCGACGAGATCATCGTCGCCGCAGGCCAGCTCATCGATGAGCGCATGGCGGATGCGGTGGAAGAGGCCGGCGTTCAGTCGACCCGTATCCGCTCGCCGCTGACCTGTGAAAGCGAAGAGGGCGTCTGCGCCATGTGCTACGGTCGTGACCTGGCGCGCGGTACGCAGGTGAACACCGGCGAGGCCGTCGGCATCATCGCGGCGCAGTCGATCGGTGAACCTGGTACGCAGCTGACGATGCGGACCTTCCACATCGGCGGTGTTGCGCAGGGTGGCCAGCAGTCGTTCCTGGAAGCCTCTCAGGAAGGCAAGATCGTCTTCGAGATGCCGCAGACCCTGGAAAACGCCAACGGCGAAGTTCTGGTTGTCGGCCGCAACATGAAGCTGATCATCCAGGACGAACACGGCGAGGAACGCGCCAGCCACAAGCTGGGCTACGGCTCCAAGCTGTTCGTCAAGGAAGGCCAGCAGGTCAGCCGCGGCGACAAGCTGTTCGAATGGGACCCCTATACCCTGCCGATCATCGCCGAGAAGCCGGGTACCGCGAAGTATGTCGACCTGATATCGGGCCTCGCCGTGCGCGACGAGACCGACGAAGCCACCGGCATGACCCAGAAGATCGTGATCGACTGGCGTGCGGCGCCCAAGGGCTCTGACCTCAAGCCGGAGATCATCCTGGTGGACAGCAACGGTGAGCCGGTGCGCAACGACGCCGGTAACCCGCTGACCTACCCGATGTCTGTCGACGCCATCCTGTCGGTCGAAGACGGCCAGCAGATCATGGCAGGTGACGTTGTCGCGCGTATCCCGCGTGAAGGCGCCAAGACCAAGGACATTACCGGTGGTCTGCCGCGGGTTGCGGAACTGTTCGAAGCCCGCCGTCCGAAGGATCACGCGATCATCGCCGAAATCGATGGTTACGTGCGCTTTGGCCGCGACTACAAGAACAAGCGCCGCATCTCGATCGAGCCGGTCGACGACACGCTGGAGCCCGTCGAATACATGGTGCCCAAGGGCAAGCACATTCCGGTTCAGGAAGGTGACTTCGTTCAGAAGGGCGACTACATCATGGACGGCAACCCGGCGCCGCATGACATCCTGTCCATCATGGGTGTCGAGGCACTGGCGAACTACATGATCGACGAGGTTCAGGACGTCTATCGCCTGCAGGGTGTGAAGATCAACGACAAGCACATCGAGGTGATCGTTCGCCAGATGCTGCAGAAGTGGGAGATCTCCGACTCCGGCGACACCACCCTGCTGAAGGGTGAACATGTCGACAAGCAGGAGTTCGACGCCGCGAATGAAAAGGCGCTGGCCCGCGGCAAGCGTCCGGCTCAGGGCGAACCGATCCTGCTCGGCATCACCAAGGCGTCGCTGCAGACCCGTTCCTTCATCTCGGCGGCCTCCTTCCAGGAGACCACCCGCGTTCTCACCGAGGCTTCGGTGCAGGGCAAGAAGGACAAGCTGGTCGGCCTCAAGGAGAACGTCATCGTTGGCCGCCTGATCCCGGCCGGTACCGGTGGTGCGACGCAGCGGGTGCGTCAGATCGCCCAGAGCCGCGACAACGTGGTGCTGGAAGCCCGCCGCGAAGAGGCCGAGGCAGCCGCAGCGCTGGCTGCGCCGGTCATGGACGACGTGGCCGACGACAGCGACCTGGACAACCTGGTGGAAACGCCGGAAAGCCGGGATTGATCCGCGCCTGACATGAATTGAAGAAGCCCCCGCATGGCGACATGCGGGGGCTTTTTCTTTGTCCCGGCAGGGCGGCAGTGTCCTGATTTTCGCGGCTCCCGCTTGCATAATTCCAAGGGGCGGCCTTTGATGCGAAAGCCGGGGCGGCGCAATTCTTCGGGCCTGGACCTGGCAGATCTTTTCAAACCGGGGGCGACGCCCGCCGCCGATCTGGCGGTCGGCTGGCACGCCACAGCAACGGGGGCGCCAAGATGACGGCCAACCAGACCGGGGCGCTGCTGATGTGCGTCAGCATGGCGGCCTTCACGTTCAACGATGCGCTGGTCAAACTGGTGGGCGCGTCCCTGCCGCTGCCGCAGATCCTGACCATTCGCGGACTGGCGGCGAGCTTCCTGATCTATCTCCTGGCGCGGAACCTGGGCAGCCTGCGGATGCGGTTGTCTCGCCGGGCGTGGACGATGATTGCCTTGCGCAGCCTGTGCGAGGTCGGCGCGACCTACCTGTTTCTGACGGCGTTGCTGCGGATGCCGATTGCCAACATCACCGCGGTTCTCCAGGTGCTGCCGTTGTCGGTCACCCTGGGGGCGGCGCTGCTGTTCTCCGAACCGGTGGGCTGGCGCAGGATGGCCGCCATCGTCGCGGGGTTCTGTGGTATGCTGCTGATCGTGCGACCGGGGCCGGAGGGTTTCAGCGACGGCGCCCTGTTTGCCCTTGGCGCGGTGGCCTTCGTGACCGCGCGCGATCTGGTCACGCGCCGGATGCCGCCCGAGGTGCCGTCGATGACCGTGACCTTCTGCGCGTCGCTTTCGGTTCTGGCCTTTGGGGCGATCAGCTCGGTCACGGTTGACTGGCAACCGGTGAGCGGCGACCAACTGTTGGTCCTGATGGCCGCGGCCTTCTTCATCTTCGGCGGCTACCTGTGCTCGGTGATGACGATGCGGGTGGGAGAGATCGCCGTGATCGCACCGTTGCGGTATACCGGGTTGTTGTGGGCGTTGCTGCTGGGCTGGGCGGTGTTTGGCGAATGGCCGGACGCGGTGACGATGACGGGCGCCGGAATCGTCGCCGCCGCGGGGCTGTTCACCCTGTACCGGGATCGACGGATCGCGCGGCGTCGCACCGCCTAGGCATCGCGGAAGATGGCGCGCACCGAGTCGGTTCGGATGCCGAAGATCGTGGCGAACTCCTGTTCCTGCTGGGCCGTCAACGGCGCCACCTCGACGGGCTTTGCGCCGCCCTGGCGTGAGTCGTTGTAGCCATTGTGGCTGCGCACCCACATCGGCACATCGCTGAAGGTCAGCGTCGGCATGTGATGGTGAATCCGGTGGTGGGCGAAATTCATGATCGTCCGGCGGGTGCCTCCGGCCGCATACATCCCGAGCGCGGCCGTCGCATAGGGGGTTACGGTCGCGGTTGCGCGGATCCCGTCTGCTCCGAACTCGGCGATGTAGCCGCGATTGAAATCGATGGCGGCCATCGGCGTCTTTTCCAACAGCGTGGCACAGTCACGTGCCGTTTCGCGCAACCGCTCGACGAACTCAGCCGCCACAGCATCGTCATCGTCCAGCCGGAACTGCAGGCAGGGCTGATCCCGGTCCTTGCGCGCGCCGTTCAGAAGATCCTTCATGACATCCCTGTGCCGACGCGGCGGTTCCGCGTGGATCTGCACCTGCGGCAGGTCTGCGGTCAGATCGTGCAACCGGTCGCGGTGGTGCCGGGGCAGGCTGTCGCCGATCACCACCAGCATGTCGAACTCGGGGTCGCTCTGCCTGCGCAGGCAGGGCAGGGTGACGGCCTCGAACAGCCGAAACCGCTCCTCCATGCGGGCATCGGAATAGAGGTAGGCGATCCGCTCCTCAATGGTTTCATGCACCACCTGGAACCCGCCGAGGGCCGGGTAGGAGAACCGACACAATCCGATGACTTGCATGCTGAAAATCCATATCTTCACAAAGGCTGTGGCAGTGACTATGGCGGTGCGGCGACAGGCTGGCAACCGCGCCCGGCGGTCGGCGACCATGGGTTGTCGGTGCCACCTGTTGACAACATCCGCGACTCCCCATATACGCCCGCTTATCCGGCACCCGGAGTGTATCTCCGAAAGCCGAATTCAAAATTGCAGTGGCTCAAGAACCGGGCACTTTTACCACCCGGTTCCTCTGTAAACACACCGCGTCGTCTCACCTCGGAATGGGAGCGATTGCGGTTTTTGCGCTTGTGGACGCATAAGTGCAACAGAATAACCCGCACGCGCCGGCGTGCATGACATGTTGCGAAACGGGGAATACCTGAATGCCAACGATCCAACAGCTGATCCGCAAGCCGCGTCAGCCGAAACGCAAAGTTTCGAAGTCCCAGCACCTCGAGCAGTGCCCGCAGAAACGCGGCGTCTGCACCCGCGTGTACACCACCACTCCGAAGAAGCCGAACTCCGCTATGCGGAAAGTTGCGAAGGTGCGCCTGACCAACGGTTACGAAGTGATCTCCTACATCCCTGGTGAAAGCCACAACCTTCAGGAGCACTCCGTGGTCCTGATCCGCGGCGGCCGGGTGAAAGACCTTCCGGGTGTCCGTTACCACATCCTGCGCGGTGTTCTGGATACCCAGGGCGTCAAAGACCGTAAGCAGCGCCGCTCGAAGTACGGCGCGAAGCGTCCTAAGTAAGAAGGAGAGAGCGAGATGTCCCGTCGTCACGCCGCAGAAAAACGCGAAGTCCTGCCCGACGCCAAGTTCGGTGACCGCGTTCTGACCAAATTCATGAACAACCTGATGATCGATGGCAAGAAATCGGTCGCAGAGCGTATCGTGTACAACGCGTTTGACCGCGTTGAAGCCAAGATCAAGCGCGCGCCCGTGGAAGTGTTCCACGAAGCGCTGGACAACGTGAAACCCTCCGTCGAGGTCCGCTCCCGCCGTGTTGGTGGTGCAACCTACCAGGTGCCGGTTGAAGTGCGTCCCGAGCGTCGCGAAGCGCTGGCAATCCGCTGGCTGATCACCGCCGCGCGCGGCCGCAATGAGAACACCATGGAAGAGCGCCTCGCAGGCGAGCTGCTGGACGCCGTCCAGTCCCGTGGTACCGCGGTCAAGAAGCGCGAAGACACCCACAAAATGGCCGAGGCAAACAAAGCCTTCAGCCATTACCGCTGGTAAGCTAGGGGGCTTAGACCTATGGCACGCGAATATCCGCTCGAACTATACCGTAACTTCGGTATCATGGCGCACATCGACGCAGGTAAGACCACCTGCTCCGAGCGCATCCTGTTCTACACCGGCAAATCCCACAACATCGGTGAGGTGCACGACGGTGCAGCCACCATGGACTGGATGGAGCAGGAGCAGGAACGCGGCATCACCATCACCTCGGCTGCGACCACCACGTTCTGGGAACGCACCGAAGACGGTAAGACTGCCGATTCTCCGAAGCACCGCCTGAACATCATCGACACCCCCGGCCACGTTGACTTCACCATCGAAGTTGAGCGTTCGCTGGCGGTTCTCGACGGTGCCGTCTGTGTTCTGGACGCCAACGCTGGTGTTGAACCCCAAACCGAAACCGTGTGGCGTCAGGCTGACCGCTACAAGGTTCCGCGTATGGTGTTCGTCAACAAGATGGACAAGATCGGCGCTGACTTCTTCAACTGCGTTCGCATGATCGAAGACCGCACCGGCGCGCGCGCTGTTCCGGTCGGTATCCCGATCGGTGCCGAGAACGAGCTGGAAGGCCTGATCGACCTGGTCACCATGGAAGAATGGCTGTGGCAGGGCGAAGACCTCGGCGCAAGCTGGGTCAAGGCTCCGATCCGCGACAGCCTGAAGGACATGGCTGAAGAGTGGCGCGGCAAGATGATCGAAGCGGCCGTCGAGCAAGACGACGACGCGATGATGGAATACCTGGAAGGCAACGAGCCCGACGTGCCGACCCTGCGCAAACTGCTGCGCAAGGGCACCCTGGCGCTGAACTTCGTTCCGGTTCTGGGCGGTTCCGCGTTCAAGAACAAAGGTGTGCAGCCGCTGCTGAACGCCGTGATCGACTACCTGCCCAGCCCGCTGGACGTTGTTGATTACATGGGCTTCAAGCCGGGTGACGAGAACGAAGAGCGTAACATCGCCCGCCGTGCGGACGACGACATGCCCTTCGCAGGTCTGGCGTTCAAGATCATGAACGACCCCTTCGTCGGCTCCCTGACCTTCACCCGGATCTACTCCGGCGTGATGAACAAGGGCGACACCCTGCTGAACTCGACCAAGGGCAAGAAAGAGCGCGTTGGCCGGATGATGATGATGCACTCGAACAACCGTGAGGAAATCACGGAAGCGTTCGCGGGCGACATCATCGCGCTGGCAGGCCTGAAGGACACCACCACCGGTGACACCCTCTGCGCCGTCAACGACCCGGTCGTTCTGGAAACCATGACCTTCCCGGATCCGGTGATCGAGATCGCGGTTGAGCCGAAAACCAAGGCCGACCAGGAGAAGATGTCCCAGGGTCTGGCCCGTCTGGCCGCCGAAGACCCGTCCTTCCGCGTCGAAACCGACCTCGAGTCCGGTCAGACCATCATGAAGGGCATGGGCGAACTTCACCTCGACATCCTGGTGGACCGCCTGAAGCGCGAGTTCAAGGTTGAGGCGAACATCGGTGCGCCGCAGGTGGCCTACCGTGAGACCATCTCGAAGCCGATCGAGCACACCTACACCCACAAGAAACAGTCGGGTGGTTCGGGTCAGTTCGCGGAAGTCAAGCTGGAGATCCAGCCGACCGAGCCGGGCGAAGGTTACTCCTTCGAATCCCGCATCGTCGGTGGCGCGGTGCCGAAGGAATACATCCCCGGCGTCGAAAAGGGCATCCAGTCGGTCATGGACTCCGGTCCGCTGGCAGGCTTCCCGGTCATCGACTTCAAGGTTGCCCTGATCGACGGTAAGTTCCACGACGTGGACTCCTCGGTTCTGGCCTTTGAAATCGCATCCCGCATGTGCATGCGCGAAGGTCTGAAAAAGGCCGGCGCGAAACTGCTCGAGCCGGTGATGAAGGTCGAGGTGATCACCCCGGAAGAATACACCGGTGGCATCATCGGCGACCTGACCTCCCGTCGTGGTCAGGTGTCCGGCCAGGAGAACCGCGGCAACGCGATCGCCATCGACGCCTTCGTGCCGCTGGCGAACATGTTCGGCTACATCAACACCCTGCGTTCGATGAGCTCGGGCCGCGCCCAGTTCACCATGCAGTTCGATCACTACGATCCGGTGCCGCAGAACATCTCGGAAGAGATCCAGGCGAAATACGCGTAAGCGTCAAGACTTTGAGGGGTTCGCGGCATCCGCGGGCTCCTCTCGAAACAAAAGGAGGCCATCATGGCTAAGGAAAAGTTTGAACGTAATAAACCGCACGTCAACATCGGCACCGTTGGCCACGTTGACCACGGCAAAACCACGCTGACCGCAGCGATCACCAAATACTTCGGTGACTTCAAAGCCTACGACCAGATCGACGGCGCACCGGAAGAAAAAGCCCGCGGCATCACCATCTCCACCGCCCACGTGGAATATGAAACCGAAGCGCGTCACTACGCGCACGTCGACTGCCCCGGCCACGCCGACTACGTGAAGAACATGATCACCGGTGCGGCCCAGATGGACGGCGCCATCCTGGTTGTGAACGCAGCCGACGGCCCGATGCCCCAGACCCGCGAGCACATCCTGCTGGCGCGTCAGGTTGGCGTTCCGGCCCTGGTTGTCTTCATGAACAAGGTTGACCAGGTCGACGACGAAGAGCTGCTGGAGCTGGTGGAAATGGAAATCCGCGAGCTGCTGTCCTCCTACGAGTTCCCGGGTGACGATATCCCGATCATCGCGGGTTCCGCGCTGGCGGCGATGGAAGGCCGTGACCCGGAAATCGGCGAAAACAAGATCAAGGAACTGATGGCGGCCGTGGATGAGTACATCCCGACCCCCGAGCGTGCGGTTGACCAGCCGTTCCTGATGCCGATCGAAGACGTGTTCTCGATCTCCGGCCGCGGTACCGTTGTGACCGGCCGTGTCGAGCGTGGCGTGATCAACGTTGGCGACGAAATCGAAATCGTCGGCATCAAGGACACCACCAAGACCACCTGCACCGGCGTGGAAATGTTCCGCAAGCTGCTGGACCGCGGTGAAGCAGGCGACAACATCGGCGCCCTGCTGCGTGGTGTTGACCGTGAGTCGGTTGAGCGTGGCCAGGTTCTGTGTAAGCCGGGCTCCGTGACCCCGCACACCAAGTTCGAAGCCGAAGCCTACATCCTGACCAAGGAAGAAGGCGGCCGTCACACCCCGTTCTTCGCGAACTACCGTCCGCAGTTCTACTTCCGCACCACCGACGTGACCGGCACCGTGACCCTGCCGGAAGGCACCGAGATGGTGATGCCGGGCGACAACCTGAAGTTCGGTGTTGAGCTGATCGCTCCGATCGCGATGGAAGACGGTCTGCGTTTCGCCATCCGTGAAGGCGGCCGCACCGTCGGCGCCGGCGTCGTGTCCAAAATCATCGAGTAATCAGGTCTCCTGATACTGGATGGAAAGGGCCTCCCTCGGGAGGCCCTTTTTCTGTGCGTGGCAGAGGGAAAGGGCAGGTGACACGAGCGGCCCCTACATTTGCGCCTGGCTGCGCGGCCCGGATGCCTCCGGCAGGGCGCGTGCCTGCGAATTCCTTTTGTTTCGCGGCGCACCCCCTTGTCAGACCGGGCCATAGCGCGTATAGGGCGCGAGTTCACCGAGTGTGATCAGGGGCGGGATGATTCCCGCCTTTTGGGTTCGATGAGGGATTGCGGTGAGCGCAGGCCCTCCTCTCAACCCCAACGCCTAGAATAAGGCTGTACGATGCAAAGCCAAAACATCCGTATCCGGCTGAAGGCATTTGACTACCGCGTGCTGGATGCCAGCACCCAGGAAATCGTCAACACTGCCAAGCGGACCGGCGCCCAAGTGCGCGGCCCGATCCCGCTGCCGAACAAGATTGAGAAGTTCACCGTTCTGCGTGGCCCTCACATCGACAAGAAATCCCGCGATCAGTTCGAGATCCGTACGCACAAGCGTCTTCTCGACATCGTCGACCCGACCCCGCAGACCGTGGACGCGCTGATGAAGCTCGACCTGGCCGCTGGCGTTGACGTCGAAATCAAGCTGCAATCGTAAGATCGGAGGGTATAGATTATGCGTTCCGGTATTATCGCAAAGAAAGTCGGCATGACCCGACTGTTCATGGAAGACGGCAAGCAGATTCCTGTGACCGTTCTGTCCCTGGACGGCCTGCAGGTTGTTGCTCAGCGCACCGAGGAAAAGGACGGCTACACCGCTGTTCAGCTGGGTGCCGGTACCGCCAAGGCAAAGCGCACCAGCAAAGCCATGCGCGGTCACTTCGCAGCAGCCAAGGTTGAGCCCAAGCGCAAGCTGGCCGAGTTCCGCGTTCCCGCGGAAGGCCTGATCGAAGTCGGTGCCGAAATTTCGGCCGAACATTTCCTGGCTGGCCAGAAAGTGGACGTGACCGGTACCTCGATCGGTAAAGGTTTCGCAGGTGCCATGAAGCGTCACAACTTCGGTGGTCTGCGCGCCTCGCACGGTGTGTCGATCTCGCACCGTTCGCACGGTTCGACCGGTCAGTGTCAGGACCCCGGCCGCGTCTTCAAAGGCAAGAAGATGGCGGGCCACATGGGTGCTGCCCGTGTGACCACCCAGAACCTGGAAGTGGTGAAAACCGACGCCGAGCGCGGCCTGGTCTTCATCAAGGGCGCCGTTCCGGGCCCGAAATCCGGCTGGGTTACCGTCAAGGATGCCGTGAAGAAGAAAGCCCCCGAGGGTCTGCCTTTCCCGGCCGCTCTGAAAACTGCGGAAGCTCCCGCGGAAGGTGGTGAAGCATGAAACTTGACGTGATCAAACTGGACGGCGGCAAAGCGGGCGACATCGAACTGTCCGAAGAGCTGTTCGGCCTGGAGCCGCGTGCGGACATCCTGCACCGTGTGGTTCGCTGGCAGCGCAACAACGCGCAGCAGGGCACCCACAAGGTGAAGACCCGCTCCGAGACCTCCTACTCGACCAAGAAGATCTATCGCCAGAAGGGCACCGGCGGCGCACGCCACGGTGATCGCAACGCGCCGATCTTCCGCAAGGGTGGTATCTACAAGGGTCCGACCCCGCGGTCGCACGGCCACGAGCTGACCAAGAAGTTCCGCAAGCTGGGCCTGCGCCACGCGCTGTCCGCCAAGGCGAAAGCGGGCGAGCTGGTCATCATCGAGGACGCGAGCGCCGAGGGCAAGACCTCCGCTCTGGCCAAGCAGGTGAAGAACCTGGGCTGGAAACGCGCTCTGGTCATCGACGGCGCTGCCGTGAACGAGGGTTTTGCTCGCGCCGCCAAGAACATCGAAGGTCTGGACGTACTGCCGACCATCGGTGCCAACGTCTATGACATCCTGAAGCGTGACACCCTGGTGATCACCAAAGCAGGTGTCGAAGCACTGGAGGCTCGCCTGAAATGAGCGCGAAGGCAGAACACTACGACGTGATCCGCAAGCCGATCATCACCGAGAAATCCACCCTGGCGTCCGAAAACGGCGCCGTGGTGTTCGAAGTGGCGATCGACAGCAACAAGCCGATGATCAAGGAAGCTGTTGAAGCTCTCTTTGGCGTCAAGGTGAAAGCGGTCAACACCACCGTCACCAAGGGTAAGGTCAAACGTTTCCGCGGCCAGCTGGGCCGTCGCAAGGACGTCAAGAAGGCCTATGTGACCCTGGAAGAAGGCAACACCATCGACGTGACCACTGGTCTCTGAGATCTGCCTTCTTGGAAGAACATGAAAGGCCCTCGCGAAAGCGAGGGCCTTTTTACATGCGCCTACGTGCTAGGCACGGGGAGGGAGCTGCCCCGCGCCAACCGGGTTACAGGCGCGCGATCCACTGATCGATTTCGCGTTCGGCTTCTTCTTTTTCGCGGCCGTAGCGTTCCTGGATCTTGCCGGCCAGTTCTTCACGGCGGCCGTTGATCCGGTCCCAATCGTCGTCGGTGATGTCACCCCAGGTTTGCTGGGCTGCGCCCTTCAGCTGCTTCCATTGGCCCTTCACTTGATTCCAGTCCATGGCTTCGTCCTTTCCTGTGGTTGGTGAGCCTGTCTCGACAACGTCTGGAGCGCGGATAGGTTCCGCCTTCCAGGGCCGCGCAGCGCACCGGAACCGGGCAGGGGGCCGTGGCGTTTCACGTTCAGCAGCCCACACAGGAGGACGCCATGAAAGCCAAGTCGAAGGCGCAGCAGAAGGCCGCAGGGGCCGCCTTGTCGGCCAAGCGCGGTGACACCAAGGTGTCCGAGCTCACCGGGGCGTCGAAGGACATGTACGAATCGATGAGCGAGGACGAGCTGGAGGAACTGGCGTCGACCGACCATGATGGCCTGCCGCGCAAGAAGTCGTGAGCGCGGCGCCTTGGCGGCCGATCAGTTCCGCCGCATATAGCCCGTAATTCAGGGTGACTGGCCTGACAAAGCCGATGATCCGCTCACCCGGTTTGCGGTTCGGCGGGTGGTTCGGCAAACACCCCATTGCCAGCCCGCGCGGCATCTGTTAAGCCGCACCAATCCTGAAGACCCCGGATTCGTTCCGGGGTCGTTACGTTTGTCGGGATGTTCGAACTGGGGACCTTCGGGGCCCTATAACTCAGGCACCTACGGGGGCCTTAAACATAGCTGGGCCAAAGACAACAACCGAAGGCCCGGCACGCTAAACGGAAGACAGAAAGCATGGCACTTAAGTCGTATAAGCCGACGACGCCGGGCCAGCGTGGGCTGGTTCTGATCGACCGTTCGGAGCTTTGGAAAGGGCGTCCGGTCAAGTCTCTCACTGAGGGTCTGACCAAATCGGGCGGCCGGAACAACACCGGACGGATTACTTCCCGCCGCCGTGGCGGCGGCGCAAAGCGTCTCTACCGGATCGTTGACTTCAAACGGAATAAATTTGATGTCGCCGCAACCGTCGAGCGCATCGAATATGACCCCAACCGTACTGCCTTCATCGCCCTGGTGAAGTACGACGACGGCGAGCAGGCCTACATCCTGGCTCCGCAGCGTCTGGCAGTTGGTGACAAGGTCATCGCCTCCGCAAAGGCAGACATCAAACCGGGCAACGCAATGCCGTTCTCGGGCATGCCGATCGGTACCATCGTTCACAACATCGAAATGAAGCCCGGCAAAGGCGGCCAGATCGCCCGTGCAGCCGGTACCTACGCTCAATTCGTTGGTCGTGATGGTGGCTACGCTCAGATCCGCCTGTCCTCGGGTGAACTGCGCCTGGTCCGTCAGGAATGCATGGCCACCGTTGGTGCCGTGTCGAACCCCGACAACTCCAACCAGAACTACGGTAAAGCCGGCCGTATGCGCCACAAGGGCAAGCGTCCTTCCGTGCGTGGTGTCGTGATGAACCCGATCGATCACCCCCACGGCGGTGGTGAAGGCCGGACCTCCGGTGGTCGTCACCCGGTGACACCTTGGGGTAAGCCGACCAAGGGTAAGCGTACCCGCAACACAAACAAGGCGTCGCAGAAGCTCATCATCCGCTCGCGCCACGCCAAGAAGAAAGGCCGCTAATCCATGGCACGTTCCGTATGGAAGGGCCCCTTCGTTGATGCTTACGTCCTGAAAAAGGCCGAAGCAGCGCGTGAATCGGGCCGCAATGAAGTGATCAAGATCTGGTCGCGTCGCTCCACCATCCTGCCGCAGTTCGTTGGTCTGACCTTTGGTGTCTACAACGGCAAGAAGCACATCCCCGTCAACGTCTCGGAAGACATGATCGGTCAGAAGTTCGGTGAATATTCGCCGACCCGTACCTATTATGGCCATGCCGCCGACAAAAAAGCGAAGCGGAAGTAAGTCATGGGTAAGGAAAAGAATCCCCGCCGCGTGGCAGACAACGAAGCAATGGCAAAACTGCGCATGCTCCGTACCTCGCCGCAGAAACTGAACCTGGTGGCTCAGATGATCCGTGGCAAGAAGGTTGAAAAGGCTCTGACCGATCTCACCTTCTCCAACAAGCGGGTCGCACAGGACGTGAAGAAATGCCTTCAGTCCGCCATCGCGAATGCTGAGAACAACCACAACCTGGACGTCGATGAGCTGATCGTCGCCGAGGCTTGGGTTGGCAAGAACCTGACCATGAAGCGCGGTCGCCCGCGTGCCCGTGGCCGGTTCGGCAAAATCCTGAAGCCGTTCGCGGAGATCACCATCAAGGTGCGTCAAGTTGAGGAGCAAGCCTAATGGGTCAGAAAGTCAATCCGATCGGCATGCGCCTTCAGGTCAACCGCACCTGGGACAGCCGCTGGTACGCCGACACCAAGGACTATGGTGATCTGCTGCTCGAGGATCTGAAGATCCGTGAGTTCATCAAGACCGAGTGCAAGCAAGCCGGCGTTGCGCGCGTCATCATCGAGCGTCCGCACAAGAAGTGCCGTGTGACCATTCACACCGCACGTCCGGGCGTCATCATCGGCAAGAAAGGTGCAGACATCGAAGTTCTGCGCAAGAAGCTGGCGAAGATGACCGACTCCGAGCTGCACCTCAACATCGTTGAAGTGCGCAAGCCGGAACTCGACGCGCAGCTGGTCGGTGAGTCCATCGCTCAGCAGCTGGAGCGCCGTGTCTCCTTCCGTCGCGCGATGAAGCGTGCCGTGCAGAACGCCATGCGCATGGGCGCCCTGGGTATCCGGGTGAACGTCGCTGGTCGTCTGGGCGGTGCCGAAATCGCACGTACCGAATGGTACCGCGAAGGTCGCGTGCCTCTGCACACCCTGCGTGCCGACATCGATTACGCACATTCCGAAGCGATGACCCCCTACGGGATCATCGGGATCAAGGTCTGGATCTTCAAAGGTGAGATCATGGAGCACGATCCGTCGGCGCGTGACCGTAAAGCACAAGAAATCCAGGACGGCCCTGCACCCCGTGGTGCTGGTGGCGGCCGTCGCTAAGGAGGATTTGAGATGCTTCAGCCAAAGCGCACTAAATTCCGCAAGATGCACAAGGGCCGGATTCACGGCCTGGCAAAAGGCGGTTCCGACCTGAACTTCGGCACCTATGGCCTGAAGGCAACCACCCCTGAGCGTGTGACTGCACGCCAGATCGAGGCTGCCCGTCGTGCCATGACCCGCCACATGAAACGTCAGGGTCGTGTCTGGATCCGTATCTTCCCGGACACTCCGGTGACCTCCAAGCCCGTCGAAGTTCGTATGGGTAAGGGTAAAGGTTCCGTGGATTATTGGGCATGCAAGGTCAAACCCGGCCGCGTGATGTTCGAAATCGACGGCGTCAGCGATGAAGTCGCTCGCGAGGCTCTGCGCCTTGCCGCGATGAAGCTGCCGGTCAAGACCCGCGTCGTGGTCCGCGAAGACTGGTAATACACGACCCCACCGGCAGGTTGCTGACAGCTGCGCCCTGGCCGGTGGACCGTGAACGAGACTAAAAAGCCCCCGCCGAGATTTCGGCGGGGGCTTTTTGCATGGTTTCCGTGTCGTTGAGGGTGGGGAGTGTGGTCTCCGACGCCGGACACCGCAACGTGCGGCATCGAATTGCTTTGGTTGCGGGCCGATACATGGTGGGGGAGCGGATGGTGGCCGCGGAACCCGGCGGGTGACGTCCGCGGGCCGACCGGTTGGCGGCCCGCGGGTTAGGCTCAGGCAGCGCGGTCGATGAAGTCGTCCGCTGCGGCGGTGACATCGTTGCCAGCGGTCCGGGGCACGCTGTCGTGATCCAGCCGGAAGCCCGAGATGGCTTGCGCCAGCCGCGCCGCCTCGTCACGCAGCATCTGGCCGGAGGCCGCGGTTTCTTCCAGCATGGCGGCACTGTGCTGCGAATCCCGGTCCAGCACCTCGAGCGCCACGTTCACTTCGGAGATCCCGTTCGCCTGCTCGTGGGTGTTTTCGGCGATCTCGTTCACCTTCTCCGCAGCCTGGCTGACCATCTGATGGATCGTGGCAAGGGCGGCACCGGTTTCATCGGCCAGTTTCACGCCGCTGGTCACCTCGATCTGGCTGCTGCTGATCAGGGCGCTGATTTCCTGCGCCGCCGCAGAGGAGCGTTGCGCCAGTGCCCGCACCTCCGAAGCCACCACCGCGAAGCCGCGACCCGCTTCGCCCGCGCGGGCGGCCTCGACCCCGGCATTCAGGGCCAGAAGGTTGGTCTGGAAGGCGACGTCGTCGATCATGCCGGTGATCTTGGAAATCGCATCGGAGGATTCCTTGATGCGCTGCATGGCGGCGATGGTCTGCTCCCCCACTTTGCGGGTGGTTTCGGCTGTGGACTGGGCGTCGTTCACGAAGCTGCGGGCGCCCTGCGCGCTCTCGGCGGTGTCACGCACCGTATCACTGACGGTCTGCAGGGCAGCCGATGTTTCCTCCAGCGACGCGGCCGAGGCTTCACCGCGGCGCGAGGCATCCGCCACCGCTCCGGCGATCTCGTTGGAGGTGTTATTCAGCATCTCGCTGCTGCCTGCCAGCTGGCGGACGATGGTTTCCAGGTTTCCGGTCAGGTTGTCGATGGCGTCAGCGATGTCCTTGAACACGCCTTTCTGGCCCGAGGGCATGCGCTGGGTCAGGTCGCCATCCGCAATCGCGGCGAGCACTTTCAGCACGTCTCCCAGGCCTTTCTGGGCGACTTCGCCGATCGTGTTGACACCCCGGCTAAGGCCGCTGTCCTCGCCGTCGCCGCACTGGATGCGGCGGGAGAAGTCGCCGGCGCCACAGGCGTTGATGACTTCTGAAATCTCGGCGTTCAATTGCTGCTTGGCAACCTCGGCCTGACGGAAGTCTCCGACCGCGCCGCCGATGGCGGCAATTTCGCGGATACGGGTGGTCGGCAGCTTGGCGGTAAAGTCGTTCCGGATCATCTGCTTCAGAACCTGGTCGATCTGCTTCAGCGGCCGCGCGATGCCGCGGGCCAGCAACAGTGCGACGGCGATGAACAGCAGGGAGCCGACGATGCCCGCACGCAGGGCATTTGTCTGCGCGGCGGAGCTGACGGCCTCGCCTTCGCGGCGCACGGCGTCCAGCTCAGTGCGCACCTCGGCTTGCAGTGCGGCCAGCAGCGGCTCCGCGGTGGCGAAGTGCTGCGAGACCTCCTTGCGCAGCTCGCTTTCGGCAAGCTTCTCGCTCACGTAGTCGGCAAAGCTTTTCTGGTAGGCGGTCATCAGCGCCAGCACCTCTTTTTGCTGGGCGCTGCTGCTGTAGTAGCTGGCCGGGAAGGCGGCGAACTCCTCGACCCGGGCATTCAGCCGGTCCAGGTACTTGGGCGCCTGGCGCATGATGAAGTCCTTCTCATGCCGCCGCATCATCAGCATCTTCACTTCCATTTCCGGGCGGCCGAGGTCCTTCAGAGTGGCTTCGGCGCTTTTGACCGCGCTCCGCAGCTGGCCTTCCAGACCGCTGTTCTCATCAAGGCCAAGGCGCAGGTTGCTGGCGGTCAGCGCATGAAAGCTTGCTTCATAGGCGGCGATCACCTCGCCAAGCGTCGCCAGTTCGCGGCGTTTCTCCGCGAGTTCCGGAATGTTAGGAACCTTTTGCTCCAACGCGCCGTAGGCGTCCTTGATCCGCGCCATGGTGGCGGCGTGTCGTTCGACATGCGTGTCGTCGCGACGCAGCAGGAAATCCTTTTCGGCGCGGCGCGCCATCAGCATTTCCAGCTCGACCGTGTCGAGGTTGCGATAGGCGGATTCGATGACCGCCACCCGGTTCTGCATGTCGTCGCGCACCCCGTGCGAGTACAGAAGAAGGCTGACCAGAACGGCCATCAGCCCCCCGGCAAGAACGATGATCGACAGGATTGCCGAACCAACAGTGACTTTGAGTTTCATGTGACTGGGACCATTTTCACGAGAGAGATTGTTGTCGTTTCTTGTTTTTCCGTCAGCCTAGCCGCCAATGGTTAAATCCCTGTTGGAATCCGATAGAGATTTTATTTTGTCTTGATGATATTCGCCTGATGCGCCGGTTGTTCAGCGGCGCTGCCAGCCTCTCGCGTTTGTTTGGCGTATGGAGTAGGAGGGGCGCATGGCTCAGATTGAATCGCTCTTCGTGACCCGACTTTACCGCGCGCCGCTGTCCGAACACGGACCGGCAATCGACGCGCAGGAATTGGAAAACTCATGCCTGGTCATCGCCGGTGATGATGACGCAGGCCAGGATTGGTGCGAGGAAAACGGGTATCCCGGGTATACCTCCTATGCATCCCTGACCGATCTGCCGTGGCGCTTCCCGATCTTCGCGGACCTGGTGAAATCGCTGGATCTGCATGTGGCGGCCTTTGCCGAGGATCTGGAGCTGGATCTTGATGGTCGCAAGCTGGTGCTGGAGGATCTGTGGATCAACATCCTGCCCGAGGGCGGCACCCACGCCAGCCACATTCACCCGCATTCGGTGATCTCCGGCACCACCTACGTGTCGATGCCCGAAGGCGCCAGCGCGCTCAAGCTGGAGGACCCGCGCCACGCGATGATGATGGCGCATCCGCCGCGCGTGAAAACCTGCCGCCAGGAGCTGAAGACCTTCGTCTACCAGTCGCCAAAGGTGGGCGACGTGCTGCTGTGGGAAAGCTTCATCCGCCACGAGGTGCCGATGAACATGGCCGAGGAAGAGCGGATTTCCGTCAGTTTCAACTACCGCTGGGAGTAGGGGCATCGCATCGGCGCGATTGCCAAAGCCTCGAATCCTGCTAAGGCTTTTGCAGTTCGTCCTTGAGAGGCTCTTGCCATGTCGCGCCGTCCTGACTTCGAGATCGGTGGCTTCTGCATTCCTGCGGGCACCCGCCGCACGGTGGATCTGCCGGTCAGCGTACTGTCGGACCACACGCCGGTCACCATGTCCGCTCATGTGATCCACGGCGCGGAGGCGGGGCCGACCATGTTTGTCTCCGCCGCCATTCACGGCGACGAGGTGATTGGGGTCGAGATCGCGCGCCGACTGCTGCGCAGCCGCAAGTTCTCGCGGCTGAAGGGCACGCTGATCGTGGTGCCGATCGTCAACACCTTCGGCTTTCTGAACCATTCTCGCTACTTGCCGGACCGGCGCGACCTGAACCGCTGCTTTCCGGGCAGCGAAGGCGGCTCGCTGGCCAGTCGCCTCGCACATTTGTTCATGACCGAGGTGGTGGCACGCTGCGACCTGGGCATCGACCTGCACTCGGCAGCCATCCACCGCACCAACATGCCGCAGATCCGGGTGTCACCAAAGGCCAAGGATACTCTGGCCTATGCCGATGCCTTCGGAGCGCCGGTGGTGATCCGATCCGGCCTGCGCGAAGGATCGCTGCGCCAGGCCGCGCAGAACGTCGGCGTCGATATCCTGTTGTACGAGGCGGGCGAGGGCTTGCGGTTCGACGAATACTCGGCCCGGGTCGGGGTCGCCGGCATCCTGCGCGTGATGCACGCGCTTGGGATGATCCCGGAGGATGGCGTGCCGCTGGCCGAAACCGTCCCGGTCCGCGCGGGCAGCAGCAGCTGGGAGCGCGCCCCCGCGGGCGGCTTGTTGCGGGCCTTCAAGACGACCGGCGACATGGTCGAGCAGGGCGAGATCCTTGGCGTGGTTGCCGATCCCTTCGGCGAAACCGAGGCGGAGTTAGCGGCCGGCGCTGCCGGGCTGATCATCGGTCGCGCCAACATGCCGATCGTCAACGAAGGCGATGCGCTGTTTCACATCGCCCGGGTGGTGAATGCCGCCGAGGCGGAGCAGCGGATCGAGGATCTGAGCGCCCAGCTCGACGGTGCAGCGATGTTCGATGAGGATGAAATCATCTGAACCGCGGCGCGGCAGGGGCGGTGGCCAACCTTTCCCTTGCCCCTGCGCCCGGTCTCCTCTATAGGAACCCATCGCTTGGCCCCAATCCATGCCGGATCCGGGGTAAGTGATTCTTTTTTGCCGCGCTTTTGGCGCGGTTGACATAACCCACCAGGTTCAAGGTTACCCTCGGGGCCTTCTGGTGCTTTGGACAAGGAACAAAGGCGATGAACGCCAATGATCTGCGCGAGAAAACCGTGGATGAACTCCGCGATATCCTCGCATCCCTGAAAAAAGAGAGCTTCAACCTGCGCTTTCAGCAGGCAACCGGTCAGCTGGAATCGACTGCAGGCATCAAGGCGGCGCGCCGCAATGCCGCCCGCGTCAAGACCATCCTGAACGAAAAAGCTGCAGCAGCAGCCGAATAAGGAGCGACACAATGCCCAAACGTATCCTGCAAGGCGTTGTGACCAGCGACGCAAACGCCCAGACCGTAACTGTCTCGGTTGAACGCCGCTTCACGCACCCGGTTCTGAAGAAAACCATCCGTAAGTCCAAGAAATACCGGGCTCACGATGAAAAGAACGCTTTCAAGGTCGGCGACACCGTACGCATCATCGAATGCGCGCCGAAATCGAAAACGAAACGCTGGGAAGTTCTGGAAGCCTAAGAGTCTCGTCTCGAGACTCCTGGCGACTAGACTTTACAGTCAGTCGAAACCCTGGGGGATACCAGCACGCATCGCTGCCCCATAGGTCGGGAGAAACCACATGATCCAGATGCAAACAAATCTGGATGTTGCTGACAACTCCGGCGCTCGCCGAGTTCAGTGCATCAAGGTTCTGGGTGGCTCCAAGCGTAAATACGCATCCGTTGGCGACATCATCGTCGTCTCGGTAAAGGAAGCCATCCCGCGCGGCCGCGTGAAAAAAGGCGACGTCCGTAAGGCCGTTGTCGTGCGCACCGCCAAAGAAGTCCGTCGCGAAGACGGCACCGCGATCCGTTTTGACCGGAACGCAGCCGTTATCCTGAACAACAACAACGAGCCGGTCGGTACCCGTATCTTTGGCCCGGTTGTTCGTGAACTGCGCGCGAAGAACTTCATGAAGATCATCTCGCTGGCTCCGGAGGTGCTGTAATCATGGCTGCTAAACTCCGCAAAGGCGACAAGGTCGTCGTGCTGGCCGGCAAGGACAAGGGCAAGGAAGGCACCATCGCCTCCGTCGACCCCAAGGCCGGTAAAGCCGTTGTCGAAGGCGTGAACATGGCGATCCGCCACACCCGCCAGACCCAAAACAGCCAGGGCGGCCGTCTGCCCAAGGCACTGCCGATCGACCTGTCGAACCTGGCACTGCTGGACAGCAACGGCAAAGCAACCCGCGTCGGCTTCCGTGAGGAAGACGGCAAGAAGGTGCGCTTCGCCAAGACCACCGGGGAGACTGTCTGATGCTTGACGCTGCAACCTACACCCCGCGCCTGAAGGCTCTCTACAAGGAAACCATCCGTGGTGCCCTGAAAGAGGAATTCGCCTACAAGAACGATATGATGATCCCCAAGCTGGAGAAGATCGTTCTGAACATCGGCTGTGGCCGCGCTGCTGTCAAAGACAGCAAGAAAGCCAAATCCGCACAGGCGGACCTGACCGCGATCGCGGGCCAGAAGGCTCTGACCACCGTTGCCAAGAACTCCATCGCCGGCTTCCGCGTTCGCGAAGGCATGCCGATGGGCGCCAAGGTGACCCTGCGCGGCGACCGGATGTATGAATTCCTGGATCGTCTGATCACCATCGCAATGCCCCGTATCCGCGACTTCCGCGGTGTTTCGGGTACCTCCTTTGACGGCCGCGGCAACTACGCCATGGGTCTGAAAGAGCACATCGTGTTCCCGGAAATCGATTTCGACAAGATCGACGAAGCCTGGGGCATGGACATTGTGATTGCCACCACCGCGAAAACCGACGCGGAAGCAAAGGCGCTGTTGAAAGCTTTCAACATGCCCTTCAACAGCTAAGCGCGGGAGAGAAGAGACCATGGCTAAGAAAAGCATGATCGAACGCGAGAAGAAGCGCGAGCGCCTGGTGGCCAAATATGCCGCAAAGCGTGCCGAGCTGAAAGAAATCGCAAACGACGAAAGCCGTCCGATGGAAGAGCGCTTCAAGGCGCGCCTGAAGTTGGCCAAGCTGCCGCGCAACTCGTCGGCAACCCGTCTGCACAACCGCTGCCAGCTGACCGGCCGTCCTCACGCTTACTACCGTAAGCTGAAGATCAGCCGGATCGCGCTGCGGGAACTGGGCTCCAATGGCCAGATCCCCGGCATGGTGAAATCGAGCTGGTAAGGGAGAGACTGATATGAACGATCCTATCGGCGATATGCTCACCCGTATCCGTAACTCTCAGATGCGCGGCAAATCCACCGTCATGACCCCGGCTTCCAAGCTGCGGGCGTGGGTGCTGGACGTGCTGGCGGACGAGGGCTACATCCGCGGTTATGAGAAAGTGACTGGTGAAAATGGCCATCCCGCCATCGAAATCAGCCTGAAATACTTCGACGGCGAACCTGTCATTCGCGAGCTCAAGCGGGTCTCCAAGCCCGGCCGCCGCGTTTACATGGGCGTCAATGACATTCCGCAGGTCCGCCAGGGCCTGGGCGTGTCGATTGTCTCCACCCCCAAGGGTGTGATGTCGGACGCAAACGCACGCGCAGCCAACGTCGGCGGCGAAGTGCTTTGCACCGTCTTCTAAGGAGGCCTTAACGATGTCCCGTATTGGTAAGAAACCGGTCGAACTGCCCAGCGGTGTCACCGCCAGCGTGTCCGGCCAGACCATCGAAGTCAAAGGCCCGAAAGGCGCCCGTACCTTCACTGCCACCGACGACGTGACCCTCACCGTTGAGGACAACATCGTCAAGGTCGAGCCGCGCGGCAAGTCCAAGCGTGCTCGCCAGCAGTGGGGCATGTCCCGCACCCAGGTTGCAAACCTGGTGGCCGGCGTGACCCAAGGCTTCAAGAAAGAGCTGGAGATCCAGGGTGTGGGTTACCGCGCTCAGATGCAGGGCAATGTCCTGAAGCTGAACCTGGGCTACAGCCACGATGTCGACTTCGTTGCGCCTGATGGCATCACCATCACCGCGCCGAAGCAGACTGAAATCGTTGTGGAAGGTATCGACCAGCAGCAGGTGGGCGAAGTGGCGGCGAAAATCCGCGACTGGCGCCGTCCCGAGCCCTACAAAGGCAAAGGCATCCGCTACAAGGGCGAATTCATCTTCCGCAAGGAAGGCAAGAAGAAGTAAGGACCAGCAAAATGGCAAACAGCAAACGTACCCTGTTTCTGAAGCGCCGGCTGCGCGTCCGGAACAAGCTTCGCAAAGTGAACGCAGGCCGCCTGCGTCTCTCCGTGCACCGTTCGAACAAGAACATCTCTGTTCAGCTGATCGACGACCTGCGCGGTGTGACCCTGGCTTCGGCGTCCACCCTGGAAAAGGATCTGGGTGTTGTCGGCAAGAACAACATCGAGGCCTCCGCCAAGGTTGGTGCCGCGATCGCCGAGCGTGCCAAGGCCGCAGGCGTGACCGAAGCCTATTTCGATCGTGGCGGCTTCCTGTATCACGGCAAGGTGAAGGCTCTGGCCGACGCTGCGCGTGAAGGCGGTCTGAAGATCTAAGTCCCAAGCGGGCAGCCCTCCGGGGCTGCCCCGATGATCCGGGAGAGGGCGCAGGCTGCGCCCATCTCACCAAGGATTGGAGAAAACCGGCGCCCCGTGCTTTGTGCAGTGCGCCATTCTGAAAGGAATGCCTGATGGCAGAACGTGAAAACCGCCGCGGCAACCGCCGCGACCGTGAAGAGACACCGGAATTTGCAGATCGCCTGGTTGCGATCAACCGCGTGTCCAAAACCGTAAAAGGCGGTAAGCGCTTTGGCTTTGCTGCACTGGTTGTTGTTGGCGACCAGAAAGGCCGTGTCGGCTTTGGCAAGGGCAAGGCAAAAGAAGTGCCTGAGGCGATCCGCAAGGCGACCGAACAGGCCAAGCGCCAGATGGTCCGCGTGCCGCTGAAAGAGGGTCGTACCCTGCACCACGACATCAGCGGTCGCCACGGTGCCGGCAAGGTGGTCATGCGTACCGCTCCGGAAGGTACCGGGATCATCGCAGGTGGTCCGATGCGTGCCGTCTTCGAAATGCTGGGCGTCAAGGACGTTGTGTCCAAGTCGATCGGCTCGCAGAACCCCTACAACATGATCCGCGCCACTCTGAACGGCCTGACTAAAGAACAGAGCCCGCGCTCTGTGGCTCAGCGTCGTGGCAAGAAGGTTGCCGACATCCTGCCCAAGCGGGACGAAGCACCTGCGGAAGCAGAAGCGTAAGGAGACGGATCCATGGCAAAAACCATCGTCGTCAAGCAGATCGGCTCGCCGATCCGCCGCCCCGCCAAACAGCGCGCAACCCTGGTTGGCCTGGGCCTGAACAAGATGCACAAGACCCGCGAGCTGGAGGATACCCCCTCCGTGCGCGGTATGGTCAACTCGATCCCGCATCTGGTTCAGATCATCGAAGAGCGCGGCTAAGACGCCCCTCTTTCGCGACTGATCTAGGAAAACGCCCCCGGTTCTGCCGGGGGCGTTTTTCGTTGCGCCGCCCTGAGCGGCGGGCGAGGGCAGGGGAAGCGGAGGCTTAACTGCCTGGCAAGGGCCCTTGCATCCGCCGCATAGCGGACAGACCGAACCGGCAATTGTTATCGCCAACGGTATTTCCTATTTCGGTGTCACAAGAAAAGACCAACACAAGCACCGCCGGGAATAGGCCCGGCTCAGACACAAGGATCTTAATGATGGCACATGTTCTTTCTTCCACCCCCGCCCTGTCCCTGACCGCCCGTATTCGTCACGCCTTTGAGGCCGTGAAGACCGGCTGGGAAAAGGCGCGCGAGTACCAGCGCACCTACAACGAGCTGGACGGCCTGAGCGACCGCGAACTGTCCGACATCGGCGTCCGCCGTGGCGACATCGCAGACATCGCCCGCCAGCACGTCTACGGCCACTGAATTCCCCTTCCCGGACCTTTCTCCTCCTCCCTCAGGTCCGGACCAAAACGCCTCTGCCCGACGCCGGGCAGGGGCGTTTTCTTTTGGCTGGTGACAGCGCCCGGATTTCAATGGCCCTAGCCATGCATTCCGGGCATGGCGGCCAGACCAAAGCGGCGGTTGAAGGCAGCCGGTCGCGTCCCTATTTCCGCTGCACGACAAGCGAACAGATCATCAGCTGCGACCGGAAACCGTTTCCGGCTCCGATGCAAAGGAAACAAGAACAATGGCTTATTCAACTGTTTCGGCACCTGCTTCCTCGGGCATTCTGGCTCGTGTGGGCGGTTTTGCCGCTGCCGCCCTGCGCGCATGGAAACTGCGCCGCGAATACCGCCTCACCGTCGACGCGCTGCGGTCCATGTCGGACCGTGAGCTGGATGACATCGGTCTGACCCGCTGTGCCATTCCGGGCGCTGCGCGAGAACATGTCTACGGCAAGTAATCCCTTTCGCCGCCCCCGGATCCTCCTCCCTCTCCGGGAACCGGCGCAAAAGCGCCCCTGCCAATCGGCAGGGGCGTTTTTGTTTTCTGCAGTGCCCGTCCCGGGGCCGTTGCGTGGGTCGCGTACGCCGCTCCCACGCGGTGTTAACCCAGGTCTGGCAGTCTCAAACCCGATCATGGTCAACCGCCGGGCCTGACACACCCGGCACCTGGAATTGGGCTTCGGCATGGCACCCGGAGCGCGGCTGACGCGTTATTCGCATGGGGGTTACGCCCCATCCCATCTCCACCCGGCGGCGCCGCCACCCTTTAATGGTCGACAAGCAGAGACACCAAGGCGGAAGCACAGCAAAAAGGGAGCTATCGCCAGCGCAGGGCGCTTTGGCGCAGCACGGGCGCATCAGCTGGCGGCCGCGGGGCTTGATCCCGTGGCGCAACAGGTCTATACGCCCCCGGTGGCGTCATGCGCCACGGAATCACCAATCAAGAAACGCCGTGTTTGGCCCATCACGCTTCGGGGGTCACATCCGGCAAGGAGAAGCGACATGAAACTGCACGAACTGCGCGACAATCCCGGCGCATCCAAGAAACGCACCCGCGTTGGCCGTGGCCCCGGCTCCGGCAAGGGTAAAATGGGTGGCCGTGGTATCAAAGGTCAGAAATCCCGTTCGGGCGTTTCGATCAACGGCTACGAAGGCGGCCAGATGCCCCTCTACCAGCGTCTGCCCAAGCGCGGCTTCAACAAGCCGAACCGCAAGGAATACGCTGTCGTCAACCTGGGCCTGATCCAGAAGTTCATCGACGCAGGCAAGCTGGACGCCGGCTCGATCACCGAGGATTCGCTGGTTGCATCCGGCCTGGTGCGTCGCAAGCTGGACGGCATCCGCGTGCTGGCCAAGGGTGAAATCACTGCCAAGGCAACCATCGCGGTCACCGGCGCCTCCAAGGCCGCCGTTGAGGCCGTGGCCAAGGCGGGCGGCACCCTCACCGCGGCAAACGCAACCGCCACCGAGTAAGCGCTTGTGAGCGGCGCCAATGCCGCTTACATAGGCCTACGAGTTTTCCCATTACGCCGCCCGAGCCGGAAAACGGTTCCGGGCGGCGTTTTCGCTAAAGAAGAGACCTTTTCATGGTATCAGCAGCAGAACAAATGGCGGCAAACACCAGCTGGGCTGCCCTGGGCAAGGCCACGGATCTGCGCAACCGCATCCTGTTCACCATCGGCCTTTTGATTGTCTATCGCCTGGGCACCTTCATTCCGGTTCCGGGAATCGACGCGGCAGCGCTGCGTCAGTTCATGGAGCAGGCAGGCCAGGGCATCGGCGGCATGGTGTCGATGTTCACCGGTGGCGCGCTTGGCCGGATGGGTATTTTTGCCCTTGGCATCATGCCCTATATTTCCGCCTCCATTATCGTTCAGCTTCTGACTTCGATGGTGCCCTCGCTTGAACAGCTCAAGAAAGAGGGCGAGCAGGGCCGCAAGAAGATCAACCAGTACACCCGCTACGGCACCGTGCTGCTGGCGACGGCGCAGGCCTATGGTCTCGCCGTGTCTCTGGAATCCGGCGATCTCGCGACCGATCCGGGCATGTATTTCCGCATGGCCTGCATGATCACCCTGGTCGGCGGCACCATGTTCCTGATGTGGCTGGGCGAGCAGATCACCCAGCGCGGCATCGGCAACGGTATTTCGCTGATCATCTTCGTCGGCATCATCGCCGAGGTTCCGGCCGCCATCGCGCAGTTCTTTGCCTCCGGCCGGTCTGGCGCGATCAGCCCCGCGGTGATCATCGGCGTGATCCTGATGGTGATCGCGATCATCATGTTCGTGGTCTTCATGGAACGCGCCCTGCGCAAGATCCACATCCAGTACCCGCGTCGCCAGGTCGGCATGAAGGTCTATGACGGCGGTTCCTCGCATCTGCCGGTCAAGGTGAACCCGGCGGGCGTGATTCCGGCGATCTTTGCCTCCTCGCTGCTGTTGCTGCCGACCACGATCTCGACCTTTTCCTCCGGCACGACCTCCGGTCCGGTGATGTCCTGGCTGCTGGCCAACTTTGGCCCCGGTCAGCCGCTGTACCTGTTGTTCTTCGTGGCGATGATCGTCTTCTTTGCTTATTTCTATACTTTCAACGTCGCCTTCAAACCGGATGACGTTGCAAACAACCTCAAGAACCAGAACGGTTTTGTTCCCGGCATCCGTCCGGGCAAGAAGACCGCGGAATACATCGAATACGTTGTGAACCGCATTCTGGTCCTGGGGTCGGCCTATCTGGCGCTGGTCTGCCTGTTGCCGGAAGTGCTCCGCGGCCAATTCGCCATCCCGGTCTATTTTGGCGGTACCTCGGTCCTGATTGTGGTATCGGTCACCATGGACACCATTCAGCAGGCCCAAAGCCATCTTCTGGCCCATCAGTACGAAGGGCTGATCGAGAAGAGCCAGCTGCGCGGCCGCAATAAGAAACGTACGAAACGGGGACCGTCTCGCCGATGACCAATATTATTCTGCTGGGCCCGCCGGGCGCAGGCAAAGGAACGCAGGCCAGCCACCTGGTCGAAACCCGCAACATGACCCAGCTTTCCACCGGCGACATGCTGCGCGCAGCACAGTCTTCGGGCACCGAGATGGGCAAGAAGGTTGCCGCCATCATGGCTGAGGGCAAGCTGGTCACCGATCAGATCGTGATCGGCCTGATCCGCGAGCGTCTGCAGGAAGGCTCCGACGGCGGTTTCATCTTCGACGGTTTCCCGCGCACTCTGCCGCAGGCGGACGCGCTGGAGAAGTTGCTGGCGGAGATGGACCTCAAGCTGGACGCGGTGATCGAAATGCAGGTGGATGACGAGGTGCTGGTGCAGCGCATCGTGAACCGCGCCGCCGAAGCCCGCGCTGCCGGCAAGGAGGCGCGCGCCGACGACACCGAAGAGGCCGTGCGTATCCGCCTGATGGAATACTACAAGAAGACCTCGCCGCTGATCGGCTATTACTGGGCCAAGGGCAACCTGCAGCGCCTGGACGGCATGGCCTCGATCGACGAGGTGCAGAAATCCATCGCCTGGATCCTGGGCGAGTAAGCGCGGCCAGCGCCGGACATCGAACACCCTGTGCCATCGTGGTGCGGGGTGTTTTGCTTTTCAGCTTCGCCGCGTCGGCGGCTGCGGGCAGATCGCGGGTTGACCTTGCTGCAATTTCCAAATACCCAGCCCCATCCCTTCTGGGAATGATTCCCGGCGGGCAGATTCGTTTGCCTGCCATACTACCTCGAAATGCTGGACCCTCTGGCGCCCTGCTACGGTCAAGTGTTGTGAAAAAAGGTTCCGGCATTACGGAACCGCAACCAAAAGGAAAGTGACACGTGGCACGTATTGCCGGCGTTAACATCCCGACTGCAAAGCGGGTTCCCATCGCCCTCACCTACATCACCGGTATCGGTACAACCTCGGCCAAAGCGATCTGCGAAGCCGTGGGCATCGACGAAACCCGTCGTGTGAACGAACTGTCCGACGCTGAAGTTCTGGCCGTGCGCGAGCACATCGACGCCAACTACACCGTCGAAGGCGACCTGCGCCGTGAAGTGACCATGAACATCAAGCGCCTGATGGACCTGGGCTGCTACCGTGGCCTGCGCCACCGTCGCAACCTGCCGGTCCGCGGTCAGCGTACCCACACCAACGCCCGTACCCGCAAGGGCCCGGCCAAGCCGATCGCCGGCAAGAAGAAGTAAGGGGGGCATTGATCAATGGCACGTGATAAGACTCGCATTAAGCGTAAAGAGCGCAAGAACATCGCTTCCGGCGTTGCTCATGTGAACTCGTCGTTCAACAACACCAAAATCCTGATCTCCGACGTGCAGGGCAACGCGATCTCCTGGTCGTCCGCCGGCACCATGGGCTTCAAAGGCTCGCGGAAATCCACGCCTTACGCGGCCCAGATGGCTGCCGAGGACGCGGGCAAGAAAGCCCAGGATCACGGTGTGAAAACCTTGGAAGTCGAAGTTCAGGGCCCCGGTTCGGGCCGTGAATCGGCTCTGCGCGCGCTGGCCGCCATCGGTTTCAACATCACCTCGATCCGTGATGTGACCCCGATCGCACACAACGGCTGCCGCCCGCCGAAGCGCCGTCGCGTCTAAGAATAATATTTTTGCTGGGGCCCCGCTTGATTCGCAGGGCCCCAGTGCGTCATTTAAACCTCGGGCGTCCTTGGCCTTTTGGACATGGGGCAAGGACAGGAATGGAGGGTACGCATGATCCACAAGAACTGGGCAGAGCTGATCAAACCGGCACAGCTGGAAGTGAAGCCGGGCAACGATCCTGCACGTCAGGCCACCGTTGTAGCAGAGCCGCTGGAGCGCGGTTTCGGCCTGACCCTGGGCAACGCGCTGCGCCGCGTTCTGATGAGCTCGCTGCAAGGCGCCGCCATCACCAGCGTGCAGATCGACAATGTACTGCATGAATTTTCCAGCGTTGCCGGTGTCCGTGAAGACGTCACCGACATCATCCTGAACCTCAAGGGCGTGTCCCTGCGCATGGAAGTCGAAGGCCCCAAGCGCCTGTCGATCAATGCCAAAGGTCCGGCTGTCGTCACCGCCGGTGACATCGCCGAAACCGCCGGCATCGAGGTTCTGAACCGCGACCACGTGATTTGCCACCTGGACGACGGTGCCGACCTGTTCATGGAACTGACCGTGAACACCGGCAAGGGCTATGTCTCTGCCGACAAGAACAAGCCGGAAGACGCGCCGATCGGCCTGATCCCGATCGACGCGATCTACTCGCCGGTCAAGAAGGTCTCCTATGACGTGCAGCCCACCCGTGAGGGCCAGGTGCTGGACTATGACAAGCTGACCATGAAGGTGGAAACCGACGGTTCCATCACCCCGGATGATGCCGTGGCTTTCGCCGCCCGCATCCTGCAGGATCAGCTGTCGATCTTCGTCAACTTCGACGAGCCGGAATCGGCTGGCCGCCAGGACGAGGACGACGGTCTCGAGTTCAACCCGCTTCTGCTGAAGAAAGTGGACGAGCTGGAACTGTCCGTGCGTTCGGCAAACTGCCTGAAGAACGACAACATCGTCTACATCGGCGACCTGATCCAGAAGACCGAAGCCGAGATGCTGCGCACCCCGAACTTCGGCCGCAAGTCGCTGAACGAGATCAAAGAGGTTCTGTCGGGCATGGGCCTGCACCTCGGGATGGACGTCGAGGACTGGCCGCCGGACAACATCGAAGATCTGGCCAAGAAGTTCGAAGACAGCTTCTAAACCGTTTTGAGGGGGGCTTCGGCCCTCCTCTTCAATGCCCGGACCGGCCGGGGAAGACATGGGCACCCGCCCCAAGGTGAGTGGCTGACACGCATCAGCTGCCTGACAAAGCAAAACGCAAAGTGAAGGAACTGAAAAATGCGTCACGCACGTGGTTATCGCCGCCTGAACCGTACTCATGAGCACCGCAAGGCCCTGTTCGCCAACATGGCCGGCTCGCTGATCGAGCACGAGCAGATCAAGACCACCCTGCCCAAGGCAAAAGAACTGCGCCCGATCGTTGAAAAACTGATCACCCTGGCAAAACGCGGCGATCTGCACGCCCGTCGTCAGGCCGCAGCCCGCCTGAAAGAGGACAAGGACGTCGCGAAACTGTTCGAGGTTCTGGGCCCGCGCTACAAGGACCGTCAGGGCGGCTACGTTCGCATCCTGAAGGCCGGCTTCCGTTACGGTGACATGGCTCCGATGGCGATCATCGAGTTCGTCGACCGTGACACCTCCGCCAAAGGCGCCGCCGACAAGGCCCGCCTGGCAGCCGAGGAAGCGGCAGCCGACGCCGAAGAATAAGACGTGCCGGACCCCAGGGTCTGACTGTCTGCCCCCGCTCCGCCCGGAGCGGGGGTTTTTCTTTTGCGCGGCAAAAGTATGCATACCCACAAATTACCTATGCGGGAAAGGGATTGGTAAGTTTCTTCTGTTTTGACTGCCGCATCTGTGAATGCACCGGGACGGATGTGATGAAGAAGAATAAGCCTTCCGCGGCCAGGCGGTTCTCTCTGGCAAACCTCAGTACCAAGTCGAAAATCGTCTCAGTCGCGCTGTTCCCGCTGCTGCTGGTTCTTGGTGTCGGGGTGATGGCGGTCAACGATCTCGGCCGGATGGAAAAAGCGGCCGCCGATGTGGCGCATGCCCAGGAAATTCTCGGCGAGGCGCAGGAACTGGCTGTTGCCGCCGCCGGTATGGAGGCGGGCCTGCGCGGCTATCTTCTGGCGGGGCGCGAGGAATACCTGGAACCCTACGAGGCCGGTAAGGCCGAGGTCGCCGAGGCGCTGGCGACCCTGCGCAGCCTCGCGGCCGGCAATGACGCCTTGTTGGCGGATCTCGATGAAGCCGAGGAAATCCTCAACGGCTGGCAGGAAACCGTTGCGACCGCGGCGATTACCCTGCGGCAGGAAATCGGCGACGCGATGACGATGAATGACATGGCGGCCGAGGTGAAGAAGTCGCGCGGCCGGGTGTTCTTCGAGGAGTTCCGCGCCGAGGTTGCCCGCGTCATCGAAGAGGAAGAGGTGAACCTCGCCGATCGCCGCAATACGTTCTCGTCGCTGGTCACGGCGGGCATCGCCGACCCGGAGTACCTGAAAACCGCGCTGGAGGCGGTTGAACAGACCCATGAGGTGATCAGCAGCGCCAAGGACCTGATGGCGGCCGCCGTCGACATGGAAACCGGCATGCGGGGCTATCTGCTGGCCGGAGACCGGGCCTTCCTGACCCCCTTCATGGAGGGCAGCAGCCGGTTGCGCTCGGTGCTGAGCTCGCTGCGCCTCTCCCTGCTGGAGGACAAGACCCAGATGGACCGGCTGAACGCTGCCTCGGAGACCATCGACAACTGGCGCAAGGAAGTCGCGGTGCCGATGATCCAGCTGCGCCAGGAGATCGGCGATGCGGCGACGATGGATGACATGGCGGATTTCGTCGCGCAGGGGCAGGGCAAGGCGTATTTTGACAGCTTCCGCGCCACCATGCAGTCGCTGAAGGCGCAGGCGATGGAAACCAAGGCCGCGCGCCGCGCCGTCAGCGAGGAAATCGCGGCGCAGACCCGGATCATGATTCCGGCGGCCATCGCGGCGGCCATCCTGATCGGTGCGGTGATGGCGCTGGTGACCGGTTCCGGCATCGCCAAGGGCATCCGCCGGATCGTGGTGTCGATGCGGGGGCTGGCAGAAGGCAACAACGCGGTCGAGATCCATGGCCAGTCCCGCGGCGACGAAGTCGGAGAGATGGCGCGGGCCCTGGAGAAGTTCCGCGACGAGCTGGTCAAGATGCAGGAGGCCGAGAAGCGCAAGGCCGAGAGCAAGGACGCCGAGCTGGCTGGCGTTGTCCAGCAGCTGAGCGAGCGCCTCTCCCGGCTGTCGCAGGGCGATCTGGCGATCCGCATCGCAGAGCCGTTCCCCGAGGATTACGAGCAGCTGCGCGCGGATTTCAACGGGTCGATCGACAATCTGAACGCCACCGTGCAGCAGGTGATCGAAGCCTCCGCCAGCATTCGCAATGGCGCCGCCGAGATCAGCCAGGCATCGGATGACCTGTCGCATCGCACCGAAAGCCAGGCCGCGACGCTCGAGCAGACCGCCGCCGCGCTGGATGAGCTGACCGCCAGCGTTCAGTCCGCCGCGGAAGGCGCGCGCAACGTCGAGGCCACGGTGCAGGAAGCCCGCAACGAGGCTGCCGACAGCGGCGAGGTGGTGCAAAGCGCGGTGACCGCCATGAGCGGCATCGAGGAAAGCTCGAACCGGATCTCGCAGATCATCGGGGTGATCGACGATATCGCCTTCCAGACCAATCTGCTGGCGCTGAATGCCGGGGTCGAAGCTGCCAGGGCCGGGGAAGCCGGCCGGGGCTTCGCGGTGGTGGCCAGCGAGGTGCGCGCCCTGGCGCAACGCTCCTCGGATGCGGCGATGGAGATCAAGACCCTCATCAGCGACAGCTCGCGGCAGGTGGAACAGGGGGTCGATCTGGTCGGCCGCGCAGGTCAGGCGCTGCAATCCATCGCGGGCCGGGTCAGCCATATCTCGCAGCTCGTCTCCGAGATCGCCGAGGGCGCCGCGGAACAGTCCACCGGCCTCGCTGAGATCAACACCGGCATGACCCAGCTGGATCAGGTGACCCAGCAGAACGCCGCCATGGTCGAAGAGGCCACCGCCGCCGGCCACATGCTGAAGGGCGACGCCAACAAGCTGGCGAGCCTGGTGGCCCGCTTCCAGGTCGCCGAGGGCGCGGTGCCGCTTGCCGAGGAGGCTCCGGCCGAGGCGGTGATTTCCGCCCATGGCGAGGCCGACTGGCAGATCGAGGCCAGCCCGGCGCCGGTGGCCGTGGCCGCAACCAGCGGCAACGCTGCCCGCGATCTGTGGCAGGACTTCTGAAGCCACCGCACGACGTTTTGGACAGACCCTCCCGCAGCGGGGGGCCTGTTCCTTTTCATGGGGGCCGCCTCGGGGGTGCGGCTGCGCGATCTCCTGCTCGCAGGTGGGGGAGGAACGACGCGGATTTTCGGGGGTGACAGCTGCGCGAATCTTCGCTAGCGTCCGACCCATGACCCGTAGCTATGCCGCATTCTGGTATTTCTTTTATCCGCGCCACATGGCGGACGGAGGGGTCAGCGCGTTCTGAGGACAGTCAGGAAACGCACCAGGATACCACCAACCGCCCGCAGCCCGCTGGCGGTTTTTTCGTATCCGCCGCAGCGCCAAGGGCCTCCCGACAAGGAAGCTGAAACATGACACCCCAGACCGAAAACCTGCGCATCACCGGCATGCAGGAGCTGGTTTCACCCGAGGACCTGGCGGCGCAGATGCCCGCCACCGCCGCCGCGACGCAGACCGTCCTGGCCGGACGGCGCGCCATTCAGGACGTCCTGCATGGCCGCGACGACCGGGTGGTCGCGGTGGTTGGTCCCTGCTCGATCCATGATCCCAAGGCAGCGATGGAATATGCCGAACGCCTCGCGCCGCTGCGCGCGCGGCTGGGCGCGCAGCTGGAAATCGTGATGCGGGTCTACTTCGAGAAACCCCGCACGATCTCGGGCTGGAAGGGGCTGATCAACGATCCCGGCCTTGATGGCTCGTTCCGCATCAACGAAGGCCTGGGGCTGGCGCGTCGCCTGTGTCTCGACATCAACGCGCTTGGCCTGCCGGTCGGGACCGAGTTCCTCGACACCGCGGTGCCGCAATACATCTCCGACCTGGTGGCCTGGGCCGCGATCGGTGCCCGCACCACCGAAAGCCAGATCCACCGCGAGATGGCCTCGGGGCTGAGCTGTCCGGTGGGCTTCAAGAACGGCACCCGCGGCAATGTGCAGATCGCGGTGGACGCGGTGCGCTCCGCGGCGCACCCGCATCATTTCATGGCGCTTGCCAAGTCCGGCCGCGCCGCGATCGCGGCCACCAGCGGCAACCCTGATGGCCATCTGATCCTGCGTGGCGGCGGCGGTACCAACTATGACGCGGCATCGGTCGATGCGGCCTGCAAACTGGCCGAGAAGGACGGCATCCGAGGCCATGTGATGATCGACGCCAGCCACGCCAACAGCGGCAAGGATCCGGCAAAGCAACCCGCGGTGCTGGCCGATGTCGCCGGGCAGATCGCCGGTGGCGAGCAGCGCATCACCGGGGTGATGGTGGAAAGCCACCTGGTCGCCGGGCGGCAGGACCTGGGGCAGGGCGCGCTGACCTACGGCCAGTCGATCACCGATGGCTGCCTCGGCTGGGACGACACCGTGACGGCGCTGGAGCATCTCGCCGCCGCCGTGGATGCCCGCCGCGCCGCCGCAGCCCGCCCCGCACCCGCGCTGGCAGACGCCTGAACCACCTGAACAGGGAGGCGGCCACCGATGGCCGCCTCTTTCCGGCTCCTGCACCTGCGGGTGGGGGAAATCGGGTGTCGGCCCGGGAGGCGCAGCGCGCGCCTTCTGCACGGGCCGTCAGTCGACACAGCCGCCTTGCAATCCGGGCGCATGCTCCGCATATCCTTCGGGCAACAACTGTTGGAGTGCTCATGTTCCGCCCCGTCCTGACAGCCCTTGCCATCCTGCTGGCCCTGCCGGCCGCTGCCGAAACCCGCGTGCCGCAATCGCAGGCCGAGATCTCCCTCGGCTTTGCGCCCCTGGTCCGGGAGGCCTCGCCCGCGGTGGTTAACATCTATGCCAAGGTGGTGCGGCAGGTGCAGCAACGCCGCCGCTCGCCCTTCATGAATGATCCGTTCTTCGATGACTTGTTCCGCAGCTTCACCACGCCGCAGCCGCGCGTCGAGAACTCGCTCGGGTCAGGTGTGATCCTGTCGGCCGATGGCATCGTGGTGTCGAACTATCACGTGGTCGGCAGCGCCACGGAAATCCGCGTGGTGACCGCGGATCGCCGCGAATACAACGCCGAGGTCATCCTGGGCGACAAGGCCAGTGACCTGGCAATCCTGCAGCTGGAAGACGCCGAAGACCTGCCCTACCTGTCCCTGCGCGACAGCGACCAGGTCGAGGTGGGCGAGCTGGCGCTGGCGATCGGCAACCCCTTTGGCGTGGGGCAGACCGTCAGCAGTGGCATCATTTCGGGGCTTGCGCGCACCGGCATGGGGGCCGGTGATGGCTTTGGCTACTACATCCAGACCGATGCGC
This sequence comes from Nocardioides marinus, assembly GCA_019801415.1. GTDB lineage: Bacteria > Pseudomonadota > Alphaproteobacteria > Rhodobacterales > Rhodobacteraceae > Leisingera. The sequence continues at coordinate 34,758 of JAHVJD010000009.1, read as the reverse complement.
CGATCAATCCGGGCAATTCGGGCGGTGCGCTGATCGACGTCAACGGCGATCTCATCGGCATCAACACCCGCATCCTGTCCCGTTCCGGCGGCTCCAACGGCATCGGCTTTGCAATCCCCGCCAACCTGGTGCGGGAATTCGTCAACCAGGCGCGTGAAGGCGCCGAGGAGTTCCAGCGCCCCTGGGCCGGTATGGCGGGGCAGCCGGTGGATGCGGATCTCGCCGCCTCGCTGGGAATGGAGCTGCCAGAGGGCATGGTGATTTCGGATCTGCACAGCGAAAGCCCCTTTGCCAAGGCGGGCTTCCGGGTCGGCGACGTGATCACCCATGTCGACGGTGAAGTGGTCAACTCGCCTTCGGAGATGGTGTTCCGCATGTCGGTGGCCGGGCTGGGGGATACCTCGGTCATCACCCGTCTGCGCGGGGGCGAGCGGGAAGAGGTCGAGGTGCCGATGATCACCGCCCCTGACACGCCGCCCGCCAATCCGGTCCAGCTGGACGAAAAGACCGCGTTGCCGGGGCTGACCGTGGCCCGGATCAATCCGCAGGTCATCACCCGCCTTGGCCTGCCGCTGTCTGCAGAAGGGGTGGTGGTCACCGATCCCGGTCCCTATGCCGCGCGCGGCGGGGTGCAGACCGGGGACGTCGTGCTGGCCGTGAACGGCAAGGCGGTGACCAGCACCGATGATGTCTATGCGCTGCTGGCCAACAGTGGCCGCTGGGTCCAGCTGGATCTGAACCGGCGCGGCCGTCAGGTGGCGCTGAGGTTCCGGCTCTGATGTCGGATCTGTTCGGCAGCCCCGAAGGCGGTGGTGACGACACCGCCCAGCAACCCGCCCGCAACCGGCCGCTGGCTGACCGGCTGCGGCCGCAGTCCCTGACGGATGTGATCGGTCAGCAGCAGGTGCTTGGCCCGGAGGCGCCGCTGGGCGTGATGCTGGCCTCCGGCTCGCTGTCGTCGCTGATCTTCTGGGGGCCGCCGGGCGTGGGCAAGACCACGATCGCGCGGCTGCTGGCCAAGGAAACGGACCTGCATTTCGTGCAGATTTCGGCGATCTTCACCGGCGTGCCCGAGCTCCGGAAGGTGTTCGAGGCGGCCAAGATCCGCCGCCAGAATGGCCAGGGGACGTTGCTGTTCGTCGACGAGATCCATCGTTTCAACAAGGCCCAGCAGGACGGCTTCCTGCCGCATATGGAGGATGGCACCATCCTGCTGGTGGGGGCGACGACGGAAAACCCCTCGTTCGAGCTCAATGCCGCCGTGTTGAGCCGGTCGCAGGTGCTGGTGCTGGAACGTCTGTCGCTGGCGGATCTCGAACGTCTGACCCAGCGCGCCGAAAAGGAGCTGGGCCGCGCCCTGCCGCTCTCGGGCGATGCCCGCGATGCGCTGCACGAGATGGCCGATGGCGACGGGCGCGCGCTGCTGAACCTGATCGAACAGGTGGCCGCCTGGACGGTGGAGGCCCCGCTGGGGCGCGAGGCGCTGTCGGCGCGGCTGATGCGCCGCGCGGCCAAGTTCGACAAGTCCGGCGACGAGCATTACAACCTGATCTCTGCCTTGCACAAATCGATCCGCGGCTCCGACCCGGATGCGGCGCTGTACTGGCTGGCGCGGATGCTGGAGGGCGGCGAGGACCCGCGCTTTCTGGCCCGCCGCCTGACAATGATGTCGACCGAGGACATCGGCATGGCCGATCCGCAGGCCAATACCGTGTGCCTCAATGCCTGGCAGACCTATGAACGCCTCGGCAGCCCCGAGGGGGAGCTGGCGCTGGCCAATGCCGCCGTCTACCTGGCGCTGGCGCCGAAATCCAACGCCGTCTACGTCGGCATCAAGGCGGCGCGGCGGCTGGCCAAGCAGACCGGCAGCGCGCCGCCGCCCAAGCACATCCTGAACGCGCCGACCAAGTTCATGGCCGAGCAGGGCTACGGCGAGGGCTATGCCTATGACCACGATGCCGAAGACGGGTTTTCCGGCCAGAACTACTTCCCCGACGGGGTAAAGCGGCCGGTGCTGTATCAACCGGTGGAGCGTGGCTTTGAGCGCGAACTGAAGCGGCGCGCGGATTACTTCGCCAACCTCAGGCTGAAGCGGAACAAGTGAAGCGGCTTTGCGGGCAAAGCCGCTGCCTGCGGCGCGAGTATTTGGGGAAAGATGAAGCCGGGGTGGTTCTGCGGGCAGCCCTGCGCGTGGTGCAGGGCGGGCAAAACTTGACATCCTTGCCCGTGCGCGCGACAGGACGGGGATGATTTCTTCGGTTTCCATGGTGGCGCTTGGTGGCGCGGTCGGTGCGGTGTGCCGGTATCTGGCGGGCTTGGGCATCATCCGGCTGCTGGGGCACCATGATTTCCCGGTGGCGGTGCTGACGGTCAATATCCTCGGCTCCTTCCTGATGGGGGTGTTCGTGGTGGCGGCGGCGCTGCGGGACCTCACCTGGCTCAGCCCGTTGGTGATGACCGGGATCCTGGGCGGGTTCACCACCTTCTCGGCGTTCTCGCTGGAGACCGCCAACCTGATCGAGCGCGGCGCCTTCGGGCAGGCCGCGCTGTATGTAGCTTTGTCCGTGGGCCTGTCGGTCGGCGGGCTGTTTTTCGGCCTGTGGGCCGCAAGGGGAGTGTTCGCATGAGCGGCGTTCAGATGATTACCGTCAGCGAAGACGACAGCGGCCAGCGCATCGACCGCTGGCTGCGGCGGCTGTTTCCGCATGTGAACCAGGGCCGCATCGAGAAGATGTGCCGCAAGGGCGAGCTGCGGCTGGATGGCGGCCGCGTGAAGGCCAATACCCGCGTCGAGGCAGGGCAGGTGGTGCGGGTGCCGCCGCTGGCGGAGAGCGACCTGAAACCGGCCGCCCCGCGTGAGATGCGGATTTCCGACGCCGACGCGAAGATGATCCGCGACTGCGTGATCTACCGCGACGACGACGTGATCGTCTTGAACAAGCCCGCGGGGCTGGCGGTGCAGGGCGGCTCCGGCACCACCAAGCACGTGGATGGCCTGGCCGAGGCGCTGAAATTCGGGCTGGAGGACAAGCCCAAGCTGGTGCACCGGATCGACAAGGACACCTCGGGCGTGCTGGTGCTGGCGCGCAACCGCAAGGCGGCGCAGGCGCTGACCGCCGCGTTCCGGCACAAGAACACCCGCAAGATCTACTGGGCACTGGTGGCCGGCGTGCCGACGCCGTACCTTGGCGAGATCAAGAACGGGCTGGTGAAGGCGCCGGGGCATGGCCGGTCCGGTGAGGGCGAGAAGATGATCAACGTGCATCCGCGCGACATCGACGACACGCCGGGTGCCAAGCGCGCACATACGCTGTACGCCACGCTTTACCGCGTTGCCTCCCGCGCCGCCTGGGTGGCGATGGAGCCGATCACTGGCCGCACCCACCAGCTGCGCGCGCATATGTCCGGCATGGGCCATCCCATTGCCGGCGATGGCAAATACGGCGGCTCGGGGCAGGAGAACCTGGGCGACGGCTGGGGCGCGCAGATCGGCGGGGTGATCTCGAAGAAGCTGCACCTGCACGCGCGTCGGATGGTGTTCGAGCACCCGGTCACCCGCAAGCCGGTGTCGGTCGTGGCACCCTTGCCCGACCATATGAAGGAAAGCTGGGAGACCTTTGGCTGGACCGAGGACCTGGCGGCGGACGACCCGTTCGAGGATCTGAAGTGAGCACACCGCTGCGGCTGATCCTGTTTGACGTCGATGGCACCCTGGCCGACAGCCAGGGCGCGATTACCGGTGCGATGGCGGAGGCCTTCGAAGGCGCGGGCCTGGACGTGCCCCCGCGCGAGGCGATCCTGTCCATCGTCGGGCTGTCGTTGCCGTTGGCGATGCGGGAGCTGGCGCCGAATCATGACGATGCCACGATCGAGGCGCTGGTGGAGGGCTACAAGTCCTCCTACATGCTGTCGCGAGAGGCGGCGGGCGCGGCGCATTCGCCACTGTATCCCGGTGCGCGCGAGGCACTGGCGCAGCTGCACGAGGTGCCGGAATACCTGCTCGGCGTGGCCACCGGCAAGTCACAGCGCGGGCTGGATGCCTTGATCGACGCGCATGGGCTGAACTGTTTCGTGACCCGGCAGGTGGCGGACCATCATCCGTCGAAACCGCATCCGTCGATGATCCTGACGGCGATGGCAGAGACCGGGGCCGATCCGGACAGCACCGTGATGATCGGCGACACGAGGTTTGACATTGAAATGGGGCGCGCCGCGGGGGTCACCACCATCGCCGTGCCCTGGGGCTATCACGACGCAGCCACATTGGGCGCCGACTACCTGATCCGCGACTTCGCGGAGCTGCGCCCGCTGCTGGCAGAGATCTGGAAGGAATAGGCACATGAGCGGCTGGGCACAGAAACGGTTCTGGAAGGCAGTGGCAGTGGCGCAATGCGACGATGGCTTTGCGGTGGAGCTGGACGGCCGCCGGGTGAAGACCCCGGCGAAGGCTGCGCTGACGGTGCCGACCCGCGCCATGGCCGAGGCCATTGCCGCGGAGTGGGACGCCCAGAGCGAATCAGTCGACCCGGGCAGCATGCCCTGCACCCGGTCGGCCAATGCGGCGATCGACAAGGTGACACATCAGCACAGCGAAGTCGCCGCGATGCTGGCGGAATACGGTGACACCGATTTGCTGTGCTACCGCGCGGACTCTCCGGCCGAGCTGGCCGCGCGCCAGGCCGAGGCATGGGATCCGGCCCTGGACTGGGCCGAGACCGCGCTGGGCGCCCGTCTGGCACCGCGCAGCGGCATCCTGCATCAGCCGCAGGAGGCATCGGCGCTGGCATGTCTGGCGCAGAAGGTGGAGGCGCTGAGCCCGTTCCAGCTGGCCGCGTTTCATGACCTGGTGGGCATCTCCGGGTCCTTGATTCTAGGGTTCGCGGCGGCATTGGACTGGCGCGATGCCGAGGACATCTGGCAGCTGTCGCGGCTCGATGAACGCTGGCAGGAAGAGCAATGGGGCGTGGATGAGGAGGCGCAGGCCGTCGCCGCCGTCAAGCGGCAGGAATTCCTGCATGCCAAACGTTTCTTTGACCTCTCCACGGAGCGCTGAAAATTACCCGAACCCCGGTCGCGGCGAAAGTATTTTGCTTGGCCGGGGTTTGTGCGCAATCCGCGCATCGAATTTCCTGATACGACCCTTGACGTTTGCTGATGAATGCGCCCACACTCGGGCATGAATTGGGGGTAAACCCTTCTTCAGTCTCATTTCCGGCGGGGGATCGCCGGATAATAAGAACCGCCGAATGGCGGGCCATCAGGAAGAGGTAAATATGAAAAAATCCGTTATTTTGGGCGCAATGACCTTCGCCGGTCTTGCGGCTGGCGCGGCATCTGCCGGCACGCTGGACGACGTGAAGGCGCGCGGCAAGCTGAACTGCGGCGTCACCACCGGTCTGGTCGGTTTTGCGGCTCCGAATGCGAACGGCGAATGGGAAGGTTTCGACGTGGCCGTGTGCCGTGCCGTTGCTGCGGCCGTGCTGGGCGACTCCACCGCGGTGGAATTCGTGCCGACCACCGGCAAGACCCGCTTCACCGCGCTGGCGTCGGGCGAGATCGACATGCTGGCCCGCAACACCACCTGGACCTTCAGCCGCGACGTCGACCTGAAGTTCGAATTCACCGGCATCAACTACTATGACGGCCAGGGCTTCATGGTTCCGAAAGAGCTGGGCGTGTCCTCGGCCAAGGAACTGGATGGCGCCACCGTGTGTATCCAGACCGGCACCACCACCGAGCTGAACCTGGCGGACTTCTTCCGCTCCAACAACATCTCCTACGAGCCGGTTCCGATCGAAACCAACGCCGAGGCGCAGCAGCAGTACCTGGCAGGTGCCTGTGACGTCTACACCACCGACGCCTCCGGCCTGGCGGCCACCCGCGCCACCTTCGACGATCCGTCGGCGCATGTGCTGCTGCCGGAAATCATCTCGAAAGAACCGCTGGGCCCGCTGGTCCGCCACGGTGACAACGAGTGGGGCGACGTGGTGCGCTGGTCCCTGAACGCGCTGATCGCAGCCGAAGAGCTGGGCATCACCTCGGCCAACCTGAACGACATGGCGGCCGGCACCGACAACCCGGAAATCAACCGTCTGCTGGGCACCGAAGGCACCCTGGGCGAAATGCTGGGCCTGTCGGCTGACTGGGCGAAAAACGCCATCGCGGCTGGCGGCAACTACGGTGAGATCTTCGCCAAGAACATCGGTGAGGACACCCCGATCGGTCTGGCGCGTGGTCTGAACGCACAGTGGACCGAAGGTGGCCTGCTGTACGCACCGCCGTTCCGCTAATCACACCATCGGGAGGGGCGCAGGTTAAGCCTGCGCCCTTTTCCTATCTTTGCATAAGCTCCGGCCAGCTGCGGAGCGGCGACCAACGCCGCCAAGACAGAAAACCGGAGCCCAGGGGATCACATATATGTCAACGCTCACTGACCCTCCAAAGGAGCAGTTCCGGCTGTCCATGCTCCTTTATGATACCCGGTATCGCTCGGCCACCATCCAGGTCATCGCGATGTTCGGGTTCATGCTTCTGGCCGCCTGGCTCATCAACAACACCATCATCAACCTCAATACGCTGGGCAAACCCGTCTCCTTCGGGTTCCTGGGCGAGACTGCAGGCTACGATATCAACCAGCGACTGCTGGATTACGACAACCAGGACACCCACCTGCGCGCGGCCTTCCTGGGCCTGCTGAACACGCTTGTGATCGCCTTCATGGGCTGTGTCGCCGCGACCATTGTCGGGGTGCTGGTCGGCGTGCTGCGGCTGTCGTCGAACTGGCTGGTGGCGCGGATCATGACCGTCTACGTCGAGATGTTCCGCAACATCCCGGTGCTGCTGTGGATCGTGCTGATCTTTGCCATCGTCACCGAATCCACGCCGCACCCCAAGGTCTACCGGGGCGTCGAGACCGGCGCCGTGGTGGTGACCAACCGCGGCACCTACCTGCCGGAGCCGCTGTTCTCGCGCTCCCTGGGCGATGTGCACCTGTTCGGCAGCTCCAGCCTGCGTTTTGATATCTCGCTGGACCTGATTGCCATTCTTGTGGTGCTGGGCCTCAGCATCTTTGCCTCGATCAAGATCCGCCAGCGCGCGGACCGCATCCAGGAGGTCACCGGTGTGCGCCCGCGCACCTGGCACACCCGCGCCGCGGTGCTGATCCTGCCGCTGCTGAGCCTGCTGATCGCGCTGGGCTTCCACCTCGGCTACCCCGAGCTGAAGGGCTTCAACTTCCAGGGCGGTACCCATCTGCGCAACTCGCTGCTGGCCTTGTGGCTGGCGCTGTCGCTCTACACGGCTGCCTTCATCGCGGAAATCGTGCGGGCGGGGATCCTGGCGATCTCCAAGGGCCAGACCGAGGCCGCATCGGCCCTGGGCCTGCGTCCCAACAAGACCATGTCGCTGGTGATCCTGCCGCAGGCGCTGCGGGTGATCATCCCGCCGCTGATCTCCAACTATCTGAACCTGACCAAGAACTCCTCGCTGGCGATTGCCGTCGGCTACATGGACATCACCGGCACCCTTGGCGGTATCACCATGAACCAGACCGGTCGCGAGCTGGAGTGCGTGCTGATGCTGATGCTGGTCTACCTGGCCATCTCGCTGACCATCTCGGCGGTGATGAACTGGTACAACGAAGCCGTGAAGCTGAAGGAGCGCTGAGATGAGCGGTACACATGCCCATACCGTCGCCTATGTGCGCGACACCATGCTGCCCGAGCAGGCGCCTCCCGCATCCGAAGTGGGACCGATCGGCTGGATGCGTCACAACCTGTTCTCCACCTGGGTGAACACCGGCATGACCTTGCTGGCGGTGGCGGCGATCTACTACGTGCTGGCCGGGGTGCTGCCCTGGATCTTCCAGTCGGTGTGGAACGCGGATTCGCTGACCGAATGCCGCGAGATCATGATGGAAACCTGGGGCTCGACCCATGGCCACGCCTGCTGGGGCGTGATCAAGGAACGCTGGCTGCAACTGCTGTTCGGCTTCTACCCGCCGCATCTCTACTGGCGGCCGATCCTGGCGCTGGTGCTGCTGTTGGCGGCGCTGAGCCCGGTGCTGTTCTCTGACCGGGTCTCCTCCAAGATGCTGATCCTGACCGCAGCCTACCCCTTCCTGATGCCCTTCCTGATGTGGGGTGGCACCATCTGGGGCCCGCTGAGCGCCGCGCTCGGCTTTGTCATCGGCTATCTCATCATCAAGCACGGCTCCGAAAAACTGGGTGAGCTGGGCGCGATGATCGCAGGTGTCGTGGCCGCGGTGATCTGGTGGTTCGTGCTGGCCGGTCCGGTGACGGATGCCCTGTCCTCGGCCCTGCCCATCGGCATCGAGGCGGTCCAGAGCCGCCAGTTCGGCGGCTTCATGCTGGCGATCATGCTGGGGGTCGTGGCCATCGGTGTCTCGCTGCCGATCGGGGTGGTGCTGGCGCTGGGGCGTCAGTCCGACCTGATCATCGTCAAGTACATCTGCGTCGGCTTCATCGAATTCGTGCGCGGCGTGCCGCTGATCACCCTGCTGTTTGTGGCCTCGCTGCTGCTGAACATCTTCCTGCCGCCGGGGACCAATTTTGACATCATCCTGCGGGTGATGATCATGATGACCCTGTTCTCCGCCGCCTATATGGCCGAGGTGATCCGCGGTGGTCTGGCAGCCCTGCCCAGGGGCCAGTACGAGGGGGCTGACAGCCTTGGCCTCAACTACTGGCAGGCGCAGCGGCTGATCATCATGCCGCAGGCGCTGAAGATCTCCATTCCCGGCATCGTCAGCACCTTCATCGGGATTTTCAAGGATACTACGCTGGTGTCGATCATCGGGTTGTTCGATGTCATCGGCCTGGCCAGTGCGATCCGCGCAGACACAGCCTGGAACGGCATCTACTGGGAACTCTTCGCGTTCATCGCGGCGCTGTTCTTCGTCGTCTGCTTCTCCATGTCCCGTTATTCCATGTATCTTGAGCGTCGCCTCAAGACGGACCACCGTTAAGGAGTTCAACATATGTCTGAACTTATGACCGACCGCGCAATCGACCGCTCCAAGATGCAGGTGAGCGACAAGGTTGCCATTGAAATCACCAACATGAACAAGTGGTACGGCTCCTTCCACGTGCTGCGCGACATCAATCTGACCGTCAACCAGGGCGAGCGGATCGTGATCGCGGGCCCGTCGGGGTCCGGCAAATCCACCCTGATCCGCTGCCTCAACGCGCTGGAGGAACACCAGCAGGGCAAGATCGTGGTGGACGGCACCGAACTGTCCAACGACCTCAAGAACATCGACAAGATCCGGTCCGAGGTCGGGATGGTGTTCCAGCACTTCAACCTGTTCCCGCATCTGACCATCCTGGAGAACTGCACGCTGGCGCCGATCTGGGTGCGCAAGACGCCCAAGAAAGAGGCCGAAGAGCGGGCGATGCACTTCCTCGAGAAGGTCAAGATCCCCGAGCAGGCGCACAAGTACCCCGGCATGCTGTCGGGTGGCCAGCAGCAGCGTGTGGCGATCGCGCGCAGCCTGTGCATGATGCCGCGCATCATGCTGTTCGATGAACCCACGTCGGCGCTCGACCCGGAGATGATCAAGGAGGTGCTCGACACCATGATCGAACTGGCCGAGGAAGGCATGACCATGCTCTGCGTGACCCACGAGATGGGCTTTGCCCGCCAGGTGGCGAACCGGGTGATCTTCATGGATGCGGGCCAGATTGTGGAACAGAACGAGCCCGAGGAGTTCTTTAACAACCCCAAGAGCGACCGCACCAAGCTGTTCCTCAGCCAGATCCTGGGTCACTGAACCAGGGCTGCAGAAACCAAACAAAAGGCCGGGCACAGCGCCCGGCCTTTTTTGTCTGCGCAGGCTAGCGATCAGCCGTGGCTGGCAAAGACCTCGGTGCTGCCGTCGGCCAGGATCAGCAGGGTGTCGAAGGCTTCCCGCTCGTCACCCATCTCCATCCCCGGCGAGCCGATCGGCATGCCGGGCACGGTCAGCCCCAGGGCATCGGGGCGTTCGGCCAGCAGCCGCTGGATATCGGCAGGCGGCACGTGGCCCTCAATCACATAGGCGTCGGCCATCGCGGTGTGGCAGGAGGCCAGCTCTTCGGTGATGCCCAGTTTTTCCTTCATCGCCCACAGCTGTGTGTCAGGTACATCGGTGACCTCGGTCTGGAACCCGGCATCGGCGAGACGCTCGGCCCAGGCGGTGCAGCAGCCGCAGGTGGGCGATTTCATGACGCGGATGGTTGGCTGTGATGCGGCGGCGACCGGCAGGTGGGCAAAGGGCAGGGCGGCTGCGGCCAGCAGCAGGGAACGGCGGTTCATGGCGGGCTCCTGTTTCAAAACGACAGTCTTTGACGCATACCTAGGAAGCGATATCGACCGCTGCCAGAACCTTCCTGCGCGGGATGCGGCGGGATGCCGCGGATCACTCGCCCAGCAACTCGCGCGGCACGCAGAAATCCACCACCTTGGCGCTGCTCCAGGAGATATCCTGCCAGCGATCCGTATCAAAGCGGGCAACCAGGGTCGCGCCTGTGGGGTAGTCGTCGAACCGCGAGTGATCTGGCGGGTGGCGGACGATGGAATGGGCAAAGGCGGCGATGCCGGGATTGTGGCCAATCATCATCACGCAGGGGTGTTCCGCCTGCTGCAGCAGCTGGAACATGATGTCGGAATTGCCGTGATACAGCCGCTCGGTGAAGGCGGCCTGTGCCTCGAGCCCCATCAGCTCCCAGGTTTCGCGGGTGCGTTGCGCGGAGGAGGAGATCACCTGCCCGGGTAGATAGCCATTGTCGCGCAGCCAGGCGCCGATTGCGGGGGCCGAGCGGCGGCCGCGTTTGTTCAGCGGGCGGGCGTGGTCGCTGGGGACATTGGTGTCCCAGGCGGATTTTGCGTGGCGGGTCAGGATCAGGGTGCGGGTCATGGGTGATGAAAATGCCTCATGTGATGGGCGGATTGGGCGGGATCGCGGCCTGCCCCACGGCTGAGCGGGCAGGCCAGCCGGGCAAGGCAGCCGCCGGTCATGCAAACGGAGCCCGCGGCGGTGGCAAGGTGGTCGTGGCAGGCCACCAGATCATAGCGCTCGCTATCGGACAGCGCCCCGGCGGGGCAAGCCGACAGACAGGGGCGCGTCGGGCAGCTGTGGCAGGGTGACTCTGCCAGCGGCGGGGGGGGTATGTCAAACTTCTGGTTGAAATGCAGGGCTCCGCGCAAGGAAATCAGCAGTCCGACCCGATCATGCACCAGCATCTGTGACGGCGATGTGAAACTGCGCCCGGAGGCCAGGGCCCAGTCGACGAAGGGCTGATAGGGCGGCCCGCCAAAGGGGTAATAGGCCCGTGCCCCCAGCGCGCGCGCCATGCCGCCCACCACCCGCTCGGACCAGCGGTCGATCGGATCGGGGCGGCCGTCCTGATGTTCGGGGCTGGCTGTGAAGAGCGGCCAGAACGCCGCCCCCGTTCCCAGCAGCACCAATGTGCCATCGCGCAGCCCCTTGACCGGTTGGTGGCCCGGGTGCAGCGCGCCATAGATCTCCAGCCCGGCGGCGGCGGCAGCACGGTCAACGCGCACATAAAGGTCGGTGTGGGGGGCGGACGTCACGGCTGGCTCCGGGCTGTTTTCCGCAGCCTAGCAGCGTCGGGTCCGAGGCCGGAACGCAAAAACGCCCTGCGGCAGTGCGTCAGCGTCCGTTTTGTTGCGAGTAGTCCCGCGGGAAGAACGGGCCGCGCCAGCGGGGGCAGGACCGCGTCTGCGCAAGTCCCAGCCCCGCGCCGGGGCGCAGGGGGGGAGGTGTCATCGGTCAGGGGCTCAGGCCCGGATCATCGAGCCCGCGCCATGGTCGGTGAACAGTTCCAGCAGCACCGCGTTCTGCACCCGCCCATCAACGATGGTACAGGCGCGCACGCCGTTGCGCACCGCGTCCAGCGCGGTTTCGGTCTTGGGAATCATGCCCCCGGCGATGACGCCGCTGGCGGTCATTTCCTCGACGTCCGAGGCTTTCAGTTCGGTCAGCACGTCGCCGTTCGCGTTCTTGACGCCCGCCACATCGGTCAGCAGCAGCAGCCGGTCAGCCTTGAGCGCCTTGGCGATGGCTCCGGCGGCGGTGTCGCCGTTGATGTTGAAGGTTTCGCCCGCGCGGCCTGCGCCGATCGGGGCAATCACCGGGATCATGTCCTTTTCGAACAGGCCATAGAGCACCTTGGGATCCATCTCAGCCGGGGCGCCGACAAAGCCGAGATCGGGGTTGGCCTGATCGCAGGTGATCAGGTTGGCGTCCTTGCCCGACAGGCCCACGGCGCGGCCGCCCTGGGCGTTGATCGCCTGCACGATGCGCTTGTTGACGACGCCGGACAGCACCATCTCGACCACTTCCATGGTTGCCGCATCGGTCACGCGCTTGCCGTTCACGAACTCCGACTGGATGTCCAGCTTGTCCAGCATGGCGTTGATCATCGGCCCGCCGCCGTGCACGATCACCGGGTTCACCCCGACCTGCCGCATCAGCACGATGTCGCGGGCGAAGGTCTCCATCGCCTCGTCGCTGCCCATGGCGTGGCCGCCCAGCTTGATGACGACGATCGCCCCGTCATAGCGCTGCAGGTAGGGCAGCGCGCTTGAAAGGGTCTCGGCAGTGGCAATCCAGTCGCGGTTCATGTTCTGTGTCTTCATCGCTGTCATCATCCCTAGGTGTCACGGGTTTAGGCGGTTCCGTCGTCGCTGCCAAGCATTGCCTGCGTCGCAGGGCGCTATTCACGCGGGCCATTGCCACCGCCGGTGCCGGTGATAGGGTCGGGGCGCAATCGTCGATGAGGACCATCTGATGCGTCAGAAAACATTGCTGCTGACCGGAGCCAGCCGCGGCATTGGCCACGCCACCGTGCGCCGCTTCAACGCCGAAGGCTGGCGGGTCATCACCTGTTCACGCCAGCCCTTTCCGCAGGAATGCCCCTGGGGCGGTGGCCGGGAGAATCACGTGCAACTGGATCTGTCGGACCCCTCGGACACCATCAACGCGGTGGGGCAGATCCAGGAGTTGCTGGACGGCAAGCTGGATGCGCTGGTCAACAATGCAGGCATCTCGCCCAAAGGCCCCAATGGCGAGCGGTTGAACACCCTGAACACCGACCTGATGGACTGGGGCAAGGTCTTTCACGTGAACTTCTTTGCCTCGGTGGTGCTGGCGCGGGGGCTGAAGGATGAGCTGGCGGCGGCCAAGGGGTCGGTGGTGAACGTGACCTCGATCGCGGGCAGCCGGGTGCATCCCTTTGCCGGGGCGGCTTATGCCACCTCCAAGGCGGCGCTGGCGGCGCTGACGCGGGAGATGGCGCATGATTTCGGCCCGATGGGGGTGCGGGTGAACGCCATTGCCCCGGGCGAGGTCGAGACCGCGATCCTGTCGCCCGGCACCGAGAAGATCGTCGAGAAACTGCCGATGCAGCGGCTGGGCCAGCCCGAGGAGGTGGCCTCGGCCATTTATTTCCTGTGCTCGGAAGGCAGCTCGTATATCTCCGGCGCCGAGATCGAGGTGAACGGCGCGCAGCACGTCTGAGTGTCGGGAAACCGCCCGGCCGACAGGCCGGGCAGCGCCTGTTCAGGGTCAGCTGACCGCGCGTTTCAGCGCCGGGATATTGCCCAGCAGCAGCACATCGAACGCCAGCACCGCCAGCAGCACCAGCCCGGTCAGCGGGAAGGCCAGCGAGACCAGCGCCCCGATCAGCACCGCGCCTTTCCAGAACGGCAGCCCAGCGGGCAGCGGCGGTGCGGCCAGGCGGGCCGCACCCGCGGGGCGGCGCTTCAGCCACATCACCACGCCCGAGACGCAGGTGAAGATCACCGCAAGGCAGAAGGCCGTGTTCAGAACCACGTTCCACAGCCCCAGATCGCCTTCGTGAAAGGCGATGCCGACGGCCATGGATTTGCCCGCCAGCGAATAGTCGGCGAATTTCACGTCGCCGAGGATCTTGCCGGTGAACTGGTCGACATGCACGGTGCGGTCGCAGGTCGGGCAGTGGCTGTCGTTGCTCATGCTGTCCTGGTTGATGGTGAACACCCCGCTGTCATTGCGCGGGAAGACGATGCGAAAGCGCCCCTCGTATCCCAGCGCACGGGCCAGTGTCGCCACCGTATCGCCATTTACGGGCGTGCCCTGCGGCAGGCCGGTGAGGCCCGCGTCAGAGCCGGATTCGGGCATCAGGGTCTGCTCCAGCGCCCAGGGCACGTCCTTGGTCGCGCCGTGGTTCATATGCTCGGCATGGGTGCTGTCGGACAGCGGCACCGCCTCCCACTTCTGGGCCGGGAAGCTGGACCAGGCCTGCACGAAGCGCTCGCCCCAGAAGCCCGACCAGGCGAGGCCCGAGACCAGGAACACCACCAGCAGCAGCGAGATATAGACGCCGGTGACCGCATGCAGGCTCTTCCACAGGGCGCGGCCGCGGGCGGCGAGGTTGGGGAGGAAGGCGGCGGCGGACCTGCCGCGCGGCCACCAGAGGTAGAGACCGGTCAGCACCAGCACGATGCCAAGCCCGGCCGCGATCTCGATCAGCCGGTCGCCGAGATCACCGAGCAGCAGGGTGCCGTGAATATCGGTCAGGACGTCATACCAGCCCGCGCGGCGGTCCCAGACCTCGACCACCTCAGCCGTGTAGGGATCGACCGCGACCATGCGCTGGCCGTCTTCGACCGCGACGCGCACCACGGCGGCGCGGTCATCGGCCTTGGGGCCGATCCATTCCACCAGTGCGGCCCCCGGCAGATGGTCCAGCGCGGCCTGTGTCTGGGCGGCGATGGGCAGGGCGGTCTCGCCCTGCGGAATGGTCACATATTCGCCGTCACGGCCGTCGAACAGGGCGATGTACATCATGATCAGGCCCGTGACGGCCAGCACGATGAGGAAGGGGATCACGTATAGCCCGGCATAGAAATGCCAGCGCCAGGCGGCGAAGTAGAATTTCTCGGACAGCGGGCGCGCGGAGGGCGCTGGGGTCGGTTGGCTGGTCGCCATTGGGTCTCTCCATATCGGAACAGGGCCGGGCAGCGGGCTGCCGGCTGGAAAATCAGGGAGTGTTCTGCGAAGTCAGGAGAGTGCGGGCGGGCCGCGGGCGTCGTAGCGCCAGTGGAACCCGGCGCTGTGATGGGTGAAGGCCTCACGCGCCCAGCGGCTGCCGAGCGGCGCATCCAGTTCAAGTGAGATCTGGCTGTCCGGCAGCAGGGCCGTCGCGCCGATGGCGGCAAAGGGGCAGCTGCGGTCTTCCATCTGGTCGGCGGGCGCATGGGGCTCGCCGCTGTCCAGATCGACCCAGGTTTCCACCGGGCCGTGGCCGGTACAGATCACCAGCAGCACCTTGCCGTTGGTCGTGTTGCCCGGCATCCAGCCGGTCGGGATCAGCCCGGCCACGGCCAGGGCGATCACAACCAGCAAGGAAGGCAGGCGGCTGAGCATGGCGTTACAGCCCGGCGATGATCGACCGCAGCGTGGCGATGCCGTCGCCTTTCTCAGACGAGGTCAGCACGATCTCGGGGTAGGCGGCGGGGTGTTTGGCCAGCGCGCCCTTCACTTGCTCCAGCACCTTGGCGCGGTCCTTTTCCTTGACCTTGTCGGCCTTGGTCAGAACGCATTGGAAGGTCACGGCGGAGGTGTCCAGCAGCTTCATGATCTCGTCGTCCACCGGTTTCACCCCGTGGCGGCTGTCGATCAGCACAAAGGCGCGGCGCAGGTTCTGGCGACCCGACAGGTAGCGCTTCAGAAGCTTCTGCCACTGCTCCACCACCTTCAGCGGCGCGTTGGCATAGCCATAGCCGGGCAGGTCGACCAGATAGAGCTCCGGCCCCTGGGTGAAGAAGTTGATCTCTTGCGTGCGCCCCGGCGTGTTGGAAGCACGCGCGATGCCCTTGGTGCCGGTCAGCGCGTTGATCAGGCTCGACTTGCCGACGTTGGAGCGGCCGGCAAAGCAGACCTCCAGACGGTCGGCATCGGGCAGGCCGTTCATCGCCACCACGCCCTTCAGAAACTCGGTCTCGCGGGCAAAGAGCTTGCGGCCCTTTTCGGCGGCGGCGTCGTCCGGCGCCTCGGCGAGGGAAAATTGCATCTGCATCACAGTACCTTTACCGCGTCGCCCAGGCGGATTTCGCCGCCGCGCACCACCTCGGCATAGACCGAGAAATCCTGGTGGCCCCAATTGTCCTTGAGGGTCTTGAGCGTGTCGGCGTCGCGTTCGCCGGTTTCAGGGTTGGCGGTGGTGGCCAGGCAGCGGGTGACCCGCTCGCGCACCGCAAAGACGGCCTCGCCGATCTGCACCTCGCGGCCGAGCCAGGTGTTCTCGACCCAGGCTTCGCCGAGGTCGAACCAGATGTTGCCGCGCCAGCGCAGCGGCGACAGATCATGGCCGATCGCCTGTTCCACCGCGCGGTGGGAGGCCTGGTTGCACAGGGTGACAGAGGGAAATTCGGTGTCGGTCATGCCGCGTCCCGGCACCCGCACGATGCGGGCCGACGCGGCGCGGTTGGCGGGCAGCAGCGGCTGGCTCCAGTCCAGGAAGCGCGGCAGGTCCTCGGCCGCGTCGGGATCGAAGGTCAGCTCCGGGCGGTCCGGGTGGCGCAGGGTCAGCTGGCCGGAGGCATCATCCAGCCGGGCATCGATGGCCATCAGCTGGGGCGCCTTGGCACCACGGGTGAAATTCTGGCAGGGCACCCAGGCGGTGTCGTCCGCCTTGGAGCTGTCATGGGCAACCGCCCAAACACGGTCGCCGGGCATGGTCTGCCCGGCGCTCATGGTGACGTTTTCCAGTGCCTCCCGCCCATGGGATTTGAGCGGGTGGCGCCAGAGACTTGTGACCTGATGGGTCATCACTTCTCCACCTTGGGCTTCTTCTTGAAGCTTTGCTTGATGTTGCCGAACACATCCGGCGTATAGCCGTGGCTCCGCATGATCAGATACTGCTGGGTGAAGGTGATCGTGTTGTTGGCAATCCAGTAGACCACCAGGCCAGAGGCAAAGCCGCCGAGCATGAACATGAACACCCAGGGCATCCAGGCAAAGATCATCTGCTGGGTCGGATCGGTGGGCGCCGGGTTCAGCTTTTGCTGCAGCCACATCGAGATGCCCAGCAGGATCGGCAGGATGCCGATGAAGACCAGGGCAAGGATGCTGTCCGGGGCCGGGGCTGCCCAGGGCAGCAGGCCGAACAGGTTGAAGATCGAGGTCGGGTCCGGCGCGCTGAGGTCCTGGAAGGGGCCGAAGAAAGGCGCGTGGCGCAGTTCCAGCGTGACGAAGATCACCTTGTAGAGCGAGAAGAAGATCGGGATCTGGATCAGGATCGGCAGACAGCCCGCGGCGGGGTTCACCTTCTCCTTCTTGTAGAGCTCCATCATCTCCTTCTGCATCTTCTGGCGGTCGTCGCCGGCGCGTTCCTTGAGCTTTTCCATCTCCGGCTGAAGCTCTTTCATCTTCGCCATCGAGGCGTAGGACTTGTAGGCCAGCGGGAACACCAGGATCTTGATCACAACGGTCAGGCCGATGATCGCCCAGCCCATGTTGCCGATCAGCACGTTCAGATTGTGCAGCAGCCAGAACATCGGCTTGGTCAGGAAGAAGAACCAGCCCCAGTCGATGGCATCGAGGAAGCCCTTGATGCCCGCGGATTCATATTCGCGGATGGTGGCCCATTCCTTGGCACCGGCAAACAGCTGGGTGGTCACCTCGGAGCTCTGGCCCTCGGCCAGGGTCACCGCGGGCAGCACGATGTCGGACTGGTAGATGCCGCGACGTTCGTCGAATTTGGCGATCGAGCGGAACCCCTGACCCGGTGCGGGCACCAGGGTGGTCATCCAGTAGTGGTCGGTAAAGCCGATCCAGCCGTTTTCGGCGACCTGGCGGACCTCGGCGCGGGCCCCGTCACGGGGGTCCAGCTCGAAATCTTCCATGTCGTCGTAATCGATCTCGGACAGCTCGCCATCGGCCATGCCGACGAGACCCTCGTGCAGGATGAAGAAGTTCTTCAGATCCTGCGGCAGGCCATGGCGCGCCAGCGTGCCATAGGGCGCCAGCGACACGGTGCCGCCGGAGGCGTTGGTGACCGATTGGGTGACCGAGAACATGTAATCCTTGTCGACCGCGATGGTGCGGTTGAAGGTCAGGCCCTTGCCGTTGTCCCAGGTCAGCGTCACCGGGCTGTCCGGTGTCAGGGTGGCGCCTTCGGGGGCGGACCACAGGGTGTTGGCCCCGGGCACGTCGCTCGCCGAAAGACCGGCACCGGGTGCCCAGCCATAAAGCGCGTAATAGGCCTGCGCTTCACCAACCGGTTTCAGCAGCGTGACGATCGGCGAATTCTCGTCCAGGGTCTCGCGGTAGTCCTTCAGCGCAAGATCGTCGATCCGCCCGCCCTGCAGCGAGATGCTGCCGGTGATGCGCGGGGTTTCGATCTCCAGGCGGGGGGCCTGGGAGGCTTCCGCCTCGGCGGTGGAGGCGTCCGCGACGCTGTCGGCACCGGCGCTTGGCGCGGCGGCGATGTCGCCCGCGGGGGCGGTTTCGCTGATCGCGATCTCCGGCGCCTGTTCCGGCTCCGGCGGCGGGAAGAGAGTGTACCAGCCGAGGATCACCAGGAAGCTGAGAGCGGTTGCGAGAATTAGATTTTTGTTCTGATCGTCCATTGGGGACTGCCACCTCGTGTAGGGAAGGACAGGTGGGGTTCAACAGAGGTGGGCCGCAAAGGTCAAGCAGAATCACGCCGCGCCGGGGCGGCAGGGCCTCCGGCGCGGCATAAAATACGGTAGAATTGGACCGGTCAGGGGCGTTGGCGGCCGATGGCGGGCGTGTCCTGCAGCTTCGCCTGGTGGGCGGTGATCCAGTCCAGTGTCTGGTCGAAGGGCATCGGGCGGCCGATGCCGAAGCCCTGCACGTGACCGCAGCCGAGCTGTGCCAGAAGGGCATGTTCGCCGGTGGTTTCCACGCCCTCGGCCAGGGTTTCCAGGTCCAGCCGTTCCGCCATGCTGAGCACTGCGGAGATCAGCTTTTGCTGTTCCGGGTCCTGATCGGCCTTCATCACGAAGGAGCGGTCGATCTTGATCCGCGAGATGCTGAAGCGGCGCACCGCGGCGATCGAGGCATGGCCGGTGCCGAAGTCATCGAGGTCGATCCGGCATCCCATCTCGCTGAGTGCGGTGATGTTGCGGGTGATGGTGTCATCGGGCTGGTCGGTCATCACCGTTTCCAGGATTTCCACGCAGAGGCGTTCCGGGGCCAGGTCGAAACGCTCCAGCTCCCATTTCACGCGGGCGGCGAGTCCGGGGTTGCGCAGCTCCTGGGTGGCGAAGTTGACGCCGACGCTGGGCACATGCACACCCGCCTCGTCCCAGGCCTTGATCGCGACCAGCGCGTTGTACAGCATCACCTGGCTCAGCCGGTCCATCAGCCCGGCCTCTTCGAGCGCGGGCAGGAAGGTGGAGGGCGGCACCAGCCCCTGCACCGGGTGCGACCAGCGGGCCAGCGCTTCGAACCCCGAGATGCGGCCCGTGTCCGTGCAGATCTGCGGCTGGAACCAGGCCTGGATGTGCCCGGCCTCCAGCGCGTCGGCAGCTTCCTCGCGCAGGTTGGAGCGGGTGTTGCCACGGCTCGGCAGATCGGTGGAAAAGGCGCGGATGCCGCCGGGGCCGTTGCTGCGGGCCTCGGCCAGGGCGGCGGTGGCGGCGCTGATCCAGTCGGTGGTCGTGTTGCCGGGCGCGCGGTGGCGCTGGCAGAAGCCGATCGACGAGCTCAGGTAGACGGTGGTGCCATCCAGCGGCACCGGTTCCTCGGCGGCGGCCTGCATGCGGCCCGCCAGCTGGATGCACAGCTCCAGATCCAGTTGCAGGGTCGGCGACAGGCAGACACCGAACCGGCTGTCGCCAATGCGCGCCACGGTGTCCCCTTCGCGCAGCACCGAGGTGATCTGGCTGCCGCAGTGCTGCATGATGCGATCCCCGGCCTCCTGCCCATGGCGGTCGGTCAGGGCGCGGTAATCATCCAGTTCGATCACGAAGATGGCGGCGCGCAGGTTGGACGCGCTGCATTCCTCGAACACCTGTTCAGCGGCTTTTTCAAACCCGTCCCGCAGCACCATGCCGGTGACGCTGTCATGCGGCATGCCATTGCCGCCGAACCGGGCGAATCCGCCGGTGGCGACGATCAGCACCGGCAGGCCAAGCGCCACGGCCAGCAGCGCGACTTCGCCGCCCAGCCAGTAGGTTGCCAGCGACAGCGCCGGCAGAAAGGCCAGCATGGGAGGGCCAAACAGCGCCGGCGCCAGTATCTTTCGCAGTCGCGCCAGGAGTCCTGAACCGGTGTTCATCATCGTCAGACCTTTCGTCTGCATCCAGTCATTCCGGACATAGACTAGGGCGCGGTTCTGACTCGGGAGTTAACGCAGTTTCGGAATCCCGTCATTTTCCGGCGGGGAATCGGCATTCTTCAGTTGAAGCCCCGCAAAATCGAACAGTTTCGGGTCCAGAAGATGCGATGGCCGGGCGTTCATCAATGCGCGGAACATCACCTGGCGGCGTCCGGGGCTGTTTGATTCCCACTGGTCTAGGATCTGTTTCACCTGCTGGCGTTGCAGCCCGTCCTGGCTGCCGCACAGATCGCAGGGGATGATCGGGTAGTTCATCGCGCGGGCGAATTTCTCGCAGTCGGCCTCGGCCACATGGGCCAGCGGGCGGAACACAAACAGGTCGCCTTCCTCGTTCACCAGCTTGGGCGGCATGGTCGCAAGGCGGCCGCCGTGGAACAGGTTCATGAAGAAGGTTTCCAGGATGTCGTCGCGGTGATGGCCCAGCACCACCGCCGAGCAGCCCTCCTCGCGGGCGATGCGGTAAAGGTTGCCGCGGCGCAGGCGCGAACACAGCGCGCAGTAGGTGCGCCCCTGCGGCACCTTGTCGACGACGATGGAATAGGTGTCCTGATACTCGATCCGGTGCGGCACGCCCATCTTTTCCAGGAACTCCGGCAGCACGGTGGCGGGAAAGCCGGGCTGGCCCTGGTCGAGGTTGCAGGCCAGCAGGTCCACCGGCAAGAGGCCGCGCCACTTCAGCTCATACAGCACCGCCAGCAGGGTATAGCTGTCCTTGCCGCCGGACAGGCAGACCAGCCATTTCGGGGTGCTGCCGTCCTCGCGCCGTTCGACCATGCCATATTGCTCGATCGCCTCGCGCGCGTAGCGCACGATGCGTTTGCGGAGCTTCTTGAACTCGGTGGTCGAGGGCGCACCGGCGAACAGCGGATGGATTTCGTCCAGATCATCATCAAGCATGGTCGCGCCCTAGCCGAGGATCGGCGTTTTGCCAAGACAAAAAGCGGTGCCGATGTCAGTCGCGCCGGTCGGTGTCCGGAACCGGGTCGTAGCCGTCGCCGCCAAAGGGGTGGCAGCGCCCGATGCGGCGAGCCGTCAGCCATGCACCGCGAATGGCCCCATGTTTCTCCAAAGCTTCAAGGGCATAGGCCGAGCAGGTGGGCTGGTAGCGGCAATTGAAACCGACCCAGGGGCTGAACAGCAGCCGGTAGGCGCGCACGGGGAGTGCCAGGATATGGGCCAAGGGTGTCATGGGCGATAGATAGGCAGAGTTGCGCGTTATGGCAATCAGGACAACGCCCGGACCCCGGCACGGCGGCGGGGGAAAGCGACCTACCAGCGAAGGCCACAGGCTCCGGCCGGACATTTGGCGGGCAGCGAGGTCTGAATGGAAGGGGGGGGGGCGCCTAGGCGCCGTGGACCTTTTTCAGCGCGTAGATGAGGTCGCGCTTCAGATCCTCGAACGGGCGCTGGGCGGTCTCGTTGGCGCGCCCGATCAGCACGTAATCCCAGCCTGCGCGGCCATGGGTGGGCAGCACCAGGCGGGCGGCTTCGCGCAGGCGGCGTTTGGCCCGGTTGCGGGCCACCGCGTTGCCGACTTTCTTGGAGCAGGTGAAACCGACGCGGATGCCCGAGGCGTCCTTGCGGTCGCGCCCCTGCAGCATCATCGCCTTGGTGCCCTGCTTGCGCGCAGGCGGACGGGCGCAGGCGAGGAAGTCGCGGCGCTTGGCCATGACGTCGATCTGCGGCGCGTCAGATGCGCAAACGGACACCGCCGGAGACTGATCCCCGCGGGCAGCTTGGCCATCCTTGGGGGTCTCCGGCGGTGTCATGTCCGTCAGAACTGGAACTGAGCTTATGCGCTCAGTGCCTTGCGACCGCGTGCGCGGCGTGCGTTCAGGATCTTGCGGCCTGCCTTGGTGGCCATGCGCGCACGGAAGCCGTGGCGGCGTTTGCGAACCAGGTTCGAAGGCTGATAGGTGCGTTTCATCGCTCCGGTCTCCACATATTGTCTACGGGTCGGGCATGGAATCGGCCTGCCCCGGTGTCTATCTCGAAGCCCGGTCTCTAGAAGGGAATGGCGGGTAAGTCAAACCCCGTGGGCAGGGTTTTCGCCAAGTTTCAGCCCGAACCGCAACATTTCTGTCAAAAAACCATGGTCGCCGCCCCCGCGTGGCGGCCAGTGTTACAGGATTCGGCCCCGGCGCGTCATAATTCTCACGTAACACGAGGGACAGATCAACCGCCCGTGATCCGGGCGCACTTGCTCTCGTGCGCAGGCCATATAAGGCATAGCTACAAGGCCAGCGAACAAGACGGACCCAGACACACATGAGCAAGCCACAGAATTCCGAACCGCAGCCCAGCCACCAGCCCGGCACCCGGCCGGGCGTGTTGCGCCACCTGCCGCTGATCGCGGTTGTCGCCGTGGCGCTGATCGGCGCGGTGACGCTGCGCGATTACCTCACCTTTGAAACCTTGCGCGACAACCGCGAAGCGCTGATGGCATTCCGGGATCAGAACTATCCGGGACTGGTTGCAGCCTTTGTCGGGCTCTACATTGTGATCGTGGTCTTCTCGCTGCCCGGCGCCGCTGTGGCCTCGGTCACCGGCGGGTTCCTGTTTGGGCTGGTGGCGGGGACGCTGTTCAACGTGGTGGCGGCCACCATCGGCGCGGCGGGCATCTTTCTGGCGGCGCGTTGGGGGCTGGGGGCACTGCTGACCGCCCGCATGGAGGCCGCCGAGGGCCGGGTGCAGATGCTGAAGCAGGCGCTGCGCGAGAATGAGGTCGAGGTGCTGCTGCTGCTGCGGCTGGTGCCTGCGGTGCCGTTCTTTGTCGCCAACCTGCTGCCCGCGCTGGTCGGGGTGAGGCTGCGCAACTTTCTGTGGACGACGGCGGTGGGAATCATCCCCGGGGCCATCGTCTTTACCTGGATCGGCGTGGGGCTGGGCGCCGTGTTCGACCGCGGCGGCAAGCCGGATCTGACCCTGTTGTGGGAGCCGCATGTGCTGGGGCCGATTCTGGGGCTCTGCGTGCTGGCGGCGATGCCGATCCTGGTGAAAGCCCTGCGCGGCAAGCGTGGCAAGACATAACGGGGGAATTGGGTATGGAGCGTATCAACTGCGACCTTCTTGTGATCGGCGCGGGGTCCGGCGGGCTGTCGGTGGCGGTGGGCGCCAGCCAGATGGGGGCCGACGTGGTGCTGCTGGAAGGCCACAAGATGGGCGGCGACTGCCTGAACTACGGCTGTGTCCCGTCCAAGGCGCTGCTGGCCAGTGCCAAGGCGGCGCATGGCCCGCGGCAGACCGCGGCCTTCGGAGTGCCGCCTCACCGTCCGCAGCCGGACTACACCGCCGCCATGGGCCACGTGCGGCAGGTGATCGAAACCATCGCCCCGGTGGACAGCCAGGAGCGGTTCGAGGGGCTGGGCGTGCGGGTGATCCGCGAGTTCGGTCATTTCGTCTCGGAAACGGAGGTGGAGGCGGGCGCCCACCGCATCACCGCGCGGCGGGTGGTGATCGCCACAGGCTCGTCGCCGCTGGTGCCGTCGGTGCCGGGGCTGGACACCGTGCCGTATCTCACCAACGAGACGCTGTTCGACCTGCGCGAACGCCCGGCGCATCTGCTGATCGTCGGCGGCGGCCCGATCGGCATGGAAATGGCGCAGGCGCATGTGCGGCTGGGCAGCAAGGTCACCGTGATCGAAGGCCAGCGGGCGCTGGGCCAGGATGACCCGGAGGCCGTGTCGCTGGTGCTGGACGCCCTGCGCGCCGAGGGCGTGGAGATCGCCGAGGGGGCGATGGTCTCGCGCGTGTCGGGGCGGGCGGGGGCCATCGAGGTGCAGACCCGCGACGGCAGCCGCTTTCACGGCAGCCATTTGCTGATGGCGGTGGGGCGGCGCGCCAATATCGACCGGCTGAACCTGTCTGCCGCCGGGATCGAAACCGCGGGCAATGGTATAAAGGTGGACGACAGCCTGCTGACCAGCAACCGGCGCGTCTATGCCATCGGCGATGCGGCGGGCGGGCTGCAGTTCACCCATGTGGCGGGCTATCACGCCAGCGTCATCATCCGCTCGGCGCTGTTTGGATTGCCGTCGGCGGCAAAGACCAACCATCTCCCGCGTGTCACCTATACCGACCCGGAGCTGGCCCAGGTCGGCCTGCAGGAGCGGGCCGCGCGCGACATCTATGGCGCCAAGCTGGAGGTGGTGCGGTTCGACTTCCGCGAGAATGACCGGGCCGTGGCTGAGCGCAAGACCGACGGATTCATCAAGGTGATGGTGCATCGCGGTCGCCCGGTGGGGGTGACGATCGTCGGCCAGCAGGCCGGGGAGCTGATCTCGCTCTGGTCGATGGCACTGGCCAACCGCCTGAAAATGAGCCAGATTGCTGCAATGGTTGCGCCCTATCCCACGGTCGGCGAAATCAACAAGCGGGTGGCTGGAGCCTATTTTTCGCCCCGGTTGTTCGATAGTGATCTGGTCAAGCGGGCGGTGCAGCTGGTGCAGCGCTGGCGGCGCTAGGACGGGGTGAGGAACAGGGGCGGCGGAATGCTCAACACGCTTTCGGGCCGATTTCTGATTCTGACCACGGTCTTCGTGATGCTGGCCGAGGTGCTGATCTTCGTGCCTTCGATCGCACGGTTTCGCGAAGACTACCTGGCGGCGCGGCTGGAGCGCGCCCAGATCGCCTCTCTGGCGCTGCTGGCGGATGACATGCTGGAAAGCGAGCTGGAGGCGGAGCTTCTGGAGACGGCGGGGGTGTTCAACGTGGTGCTGCGCCGCGACGAGGTCCGCCAGCTGATGCTGGCCTCGCCGATTCCGCAGCCCATCGCGGCGACTTATGATCTGCGCATGGCCAGTGCGCTGGTGCTGGTGCGCGATGCGATGCTGCGCCTGGCCAACCCGGAAAACGAGATCATCCGGGTGATCGGCGCGCCGGTCCATGACGCCGGGCTGCTGATCGAGATCACCATGGAAACCGCGCCCCTGCGGATGGCGATGATCGACTACGGCGTGCGGATCCTGATCCTGTCGGCGGTGATCTCGATCTTCACGGCGTTGCTGTTGTTCGTGGCGGTGCGAATCGTGCTGGTAAAGCCGATCAAGGCGGTGGTGGGATACATGCAGCGCTATGCGGCGGCGCCGGAGGATGCCCGCGGCATCATCCATCCCAGCTCGCGCCTTGCCGAGCTGCGCGAGGCGGAGGAGGCGCTGATGCAGTTGCAGACCGAGCTGACCCAGGCGCTGAAACAGCGTGAACGGCTGGCGCAGCTCGGCGGCGCGGTGGCCAAGGTGAGCCACGATCTGCGCAATATCCTGACCTCGGCGCAGCTGTTCACCGACCGCATCGAGATGAGCGAAGATCCCCTCGTGCGGCGTCTCGCCCCGAAGCTGGTGAATTCGATCACCCGCGCGGTCTCGCTGTGCGAAGGAACGCTGGCCTTTGGCCGCGCCGAAGAGCCCGCGCCGACCTTTGCCGTCATTTGCCTGCATGAGATTGTCGAGGACATCGTCGAGAGCGAGCGACTGGCCGCGGATGGCGGTCTTGCGGACATCGTCAACGCGGTGCCCAAGCCGATGATGCTGCGGGGGGACCCCGAGCAGCTGTTCCGCATCGTGATGAACCTGGTGCGCAATGCCCGTCAGGCGATTGCCGCGACCGGGCAGCCCGGCCGTATCACCGTGGCCTGCCACGAGGACGACAGCCGCTGGCTGATAACCGTCAGCGACACCGGTCCCGGCCTGCCGAAGCGCGCCCAGGACAAATTGTTCACCCCCTTCCAGGGCGGCGCGCGCAAGGGCGGAACAGGGCTGGGGCTGGCCATCGCGGATGAGCTGGCGCGCGGTCACGGCGGCGCGGTGAAGCTGCGCGAAACCAGCCCGGCGGGCACGACCTTCGAGGTGTGTCTGCCCAAGGGGGACGGCGCGCTCTGAGCCGCGCCGGGCAGGCTGCCGGTGGCCGTCGCGCGGGGCATGTGACAGGCAAGTGAAAGTTTTTTGTTTTTGGGGTTGCGCTGCCTCGGTGCCA
The DNA here is from genome assembly GCA_019801415.1 of Nocardioides marinus. Classification (GTDB taxonomy): domain Bacteria; phylum Pseudomonadota; class Alphaproteobacteria; order Rhodobacterales; family Rhodobacteraceae; genus Leisingera. The sequence goes on along the minus strand of JAHVJD010000009.1, from coordinate 8,416 downwards.
AGGATAAACCCCGCCGCAGTGGACCGATAGCTCAGCTGGATAGAGTACTTGACTACGAATCAAGGGGTCGGGGGTTCGAATCCTCCTCGGTCCGCCACTACCCTCCCTCCTGTTTGCAGAGAATTGATCGCGCGCAGCTGATCGATGTGCGTTGTCGGCGGATGTACGTTCCGCTGCGGCTTTGGGTGCATCGGGAAGACTGTATCCGGCTTCAGCCAGGACCAGTCCCATTTCCTGCAAGGTGCTCGAAAGAAAAGAGATTGCGGCTCTCGTAGTGCGCGTTGCGGCGCAGGATGATTGACGGGAACGTGGGGTGGTGCACGGCGTCCGGCCAGCCTTGGGGTTCCAGTGCAATACCGGCGTGGTTGCCGTATGAACGCCCGTCGAGACCTGGGTGTTGGCTACGCATCCCGGCTGCGTTGAACACCTGCAGCCCCGGTTGATTGCTGTGCAGACGCATTCCGATGCCGGAAGCGGTGCTGTGCAGGTGGGCCACTTCGCGCCTCGGCGTGACCGTTTGCGAACAGCAGTAATTGTCATCGAGCGCGGTCGCGGCGGCGGCGCGCGGGCGGCGCAGGTCCTTGGGGTGGCCATCCAGCTGCAGGCACTTGCCGGTGGGCACGAGATCCGCGTCCGTTTCGAGGATTTGATCCGCCTGCACCTGCAGGCGGTGGTGGCACAGATCGCCGCTGTCATCCAGATTGAAATAGAAATGCGGCGCCAGATTGCAGACCGTGTCGGCGTCGGCCCGGGCGCTCAGCGTGATCTCCAGGCTGTTGTCGGGGTGGAGGCTGTAGCGACATGTGACCTGCAGCGCGCCGGGAAAGCCCATGTGACCATCCGCGAGGCGGCAGCCAAGGGTGACGCTGGCGTCCTCGGCGGCCTCGATCGTCCAAACCTGCCGGTGCAGCCCATCCCGCCCGCCGTGCAGCATGTGTTTTCCCAGAAAGTTCCGGTCCAGCTGGTGATCGGTGCCGTTGAGCGGCAGGTGCCCCCGGGCAACCCGGTTGGCGACGCGGCCAGCGATGGCCCCGAAATACCAGGGGCTGTCCCAGTAATCGGCGGCGGAGTTCAGCCCCAGCACCAGCGGCGCGGGGTGGCTTTCCAGTCGCAGGTCGCGCAGGACCGCGCCAAGGGTCAGGATCTGTGCCCGCATCCCGCCGTTGCGCAGGGTGATGCGCTCGACGTTATGCCCATCCGGGGTGGCTCCGAAACTGTCGATACGCATGCCGGGCCTCAGCGGTTGTGCAGAACGACGCCCCTGTGTGGTGGCGCGCGGCCCCTGGCAGGTGCAGGGCGGCGGAGCCACATGAGGGCCTTGTAGATCTTTGGGTAGCCACGGGGGCGCGGGTTGTCCAGTGGTGGCGGGCCTTGCGGGCAATCCACGCTGCTGGCCACCCGGCATTGGGCAGGGCGCCTGGTGCAGACGCCGGGCTGACCGCGGCTGGGCGCCGGGCGATGTTCGGGATGTTCCACGTGAAAGATGTGGTGTTGGGACGGCCTGAAAACGGGCTTGGAAGCTTCGGTATTGAACCTTGTCACAAATGGTTGGATATATTGCTTAGAATTTAGTTCGGATTTTTCGGAGTCGCCTGGACGCTTCGCGGTTTCGCGTTTGCGTCGTATCGGTCGTTTGTGGGCCGTATTGGGTTGGTTTCGGTTTGTATCCCGGTGTTCTGCCGTGCGCTGGCATGGCCATTTTAATATTGGAGTTCGTTCGTTGGAGATAAATACCGCCCCCATTCCATTTTCCCCATCTGCAGAGGCGCAGACCTCTGGCTTGGACCAGCAACAGTCTGTCGCGCAGGACATCCAGGCGCTGGCGTTGGCCGTGCAACGGGCCGCCGAAGGGCTGGCGCGTTGGCAGGTGCATGGCTTTGAACAGATCAGCGACGTGTCGCTGACCGGTGCGGAGGTCACCCTGTTGCAGCTGATCGGCGACGAGGGCAAGCCCAAGGCGATCAAGGAGCTGGCCGCCGCAACCAACCGTGTCGACATTCCAAATATCCAATACTCGCTGCGCAAACTGGGCGCGGCCGGCCTGACCTGCAAGCAGGGGGCCGGGCGGTCCGGGGTGAGTTATCGGCTGACCGAACGGGGGGCAGAGGTGCTGGACGGGCTGCTGCGGCAGCGCGCGGCGCTGGCCCGCCGGGTGCAGGTGTCGCATGGCGATCTGGCCCAGCAGCTGCGTGCGACGCGCAACGCGCTGGACAGCCTGAGCAAAGCCTATGGTGATGCCCTGCATGACACGCTGGAGCCGGTGGGCGCCTGACCCGGCGTCTCTGCTGTGCGTGTCCGTGGCTGGCACGGCGGCGGGCCTGCGGCAAATGTGGTCCGGGGTGTCATGGGCCGTGGTTTGCATCGGTCGTGCCCATTGCGCCTGCCGTCCGGGCGGGCATAAGGTTTCGCCATGATTGAACTCAAGGAACTCCAGCTGCTGACGGCCTTGGCCCGGCACCAGCATTTTGCCAAGGCGGCGGCCGAATGCGGCATGTCGCAACCGGCCTTTTCCATGCGGATCCGCAACCTGGAAGATCGGCTTGGCTTGTCCATCGTGCGCCGGGCCAACCGGTTTCAGGGGCTGACCGAGGAGGGGTTGATGATCGTCCGCCGGGGGCGGTCGATCCTCGATGATGCCCGGGCGCTGGAGCAGGAAATTGCCGCCAGCCGGGGCGAGGTGACCGGCACGCTGGTGCTGGGCGTGATCCCGACCGCCACCGCCTGGGCGGCGCAGCTGGTGGATCAGGTGCGGCAGCGCTATCCGCGGATCCTGACCCAACTGGAAGCGACGACATCTCTGGCTATCCAGCAGCGGCTTTATGATGGTACAATAGACGCCGGTATCACCTATGCCGACAGCATGGGCCGCGATCTGGTGACGGTGCGCCCGCTTTATGATGAAAGCTACGTGTTGCTGGCGCCGGAGGCGATGGTGGCCGGGCGGGACGGCTCGATCACCTGGGCCGAGGCGGCGGAGCTGCCACTGAGCCTTCTGAACCAGCAGATGCAGAACCGTCGCATTCTGGATCGCATCTTTGCCGATCTCGGATGCAAGCCGGAGATCGTCTCTGAATCCAACGGGTTCATGGCCTCGATGGTGCTGGCGCTGGAGGGATCGGCGGCGGCGATTCTGCCGCGGGCGTTGACGCAGGCGCTGGGCAGGCTGGGCGGAACCTGCGTGCTGGACCTGGTCGAGCCGGAGCAAAACCGGCAAATTTGCCTGGCGACGCTGGACCGCAGCCCGGAGCTGACCACCATTCAGGCGCTGAAAAGCGTGGTTGCGACCTTTGTCGAGGGAGATGCGACCTAAATCACGAGATAAGCTGCGCTTATCGTTCCATCGGTTTTCTAGATTTGACGATATTCATTCTTGATGGCATTGCCCGATGAATAACGTGCTGACTGGAGGGCCCGATGGCACCATTGGATGATAGCAAGGGCGTATGGAAATCCGGCCGCGGCAAGGGGCGCAAGACGCCCAAGGGCCGTCAGGTGGATGACCACGCGCTGAGCGAGGTTCAAGCACTGCTGGGGGACCGCCCGCGCAACCGGGATCTGCTGATCGAATTCCTGCATCTGATCCAGGATAAATACGGCCACCTCAGCGCGGCGCATATCCGCGCGCTGGCCGAGGAGTTGCGCACCGGGCAGGCGGAGATCTACGAGGTCGCCAGCTTCTACGCGCATTTCGACGTGGTGCGCGAGGGCGAGACGCCGCCTCCGGCGCTGACCATCCGGGTCTGTGACTCGCTTTCCTGTGAACTGGCCGGGTCGGAACAGCTGAAACAGGCCCTGGAAGACGGTCTGGACGCCAGCCAGGTCCGCGTGCTGCGCGCGCCCTGCATGGGCCGCTGCGACACCGCGCCGGTGCTGGAGCTCGGCCATAACCACATCGACCACGCCACGGTCGAAAAGGTCGAAGCGGCAATTGCGGCGGGTGACACCCACGCGCATATCCCGGACTATCAAACCTACCAGGAATACGCGCTGGCGGGCGGCTACGTGACGCTGGAAGAGCTGCGCGCGAATGGCGACTGGGAAGCGGTGCAGGAAAAGGTCAAGGAAGCGGGTCTGCGCGGCCTTGGCGGCGCGGGTTTCCCCTCCGGCACCAAATGGGGCTTTGTGCGCGCCAACGAAGGCCCGCGCTATCTGGCCGTGAACGGCGACGAGGGCGAGCCGGGCACCTTCAAGGATCGCTACTACCTGGAGCGCACCCCGCATGTCTTCCTCGAAGGCATGCTGATCGCCGCCTGGGCGGTCGAGGCCGAGAAAGCCTTTATCTACATGCGCGACGAATATCCGGCGGTGCTGGAAATCCTGCGCCGCGAGATCAAGGCGCTGGAAGAGGCGGGCGTGGTTGCGCCGGGTTACATCGACCTGCGCCGCGGGGCAGGGGCCTATATCTGCGGTGAAGAAAGCGCGATGATCGAGTCGATCGAAGGCAAGCGCGGTGAGCCGCGCCACCGCCCGCCGTTTGTGGCGCAGGTGGGGATCTTCGGACGTCCGACCCTCGTGCACAACGTCGAGACCCTGTACTGGGTCTGCAAGATCAACCGCGAAGGGCCGGAGTGCCTGAACGCGGTCGAGAAGAACGGCCGCAAGGGGCTGCGCAGCTATTCTGTTTCGGGCCGGGTGAAGAACCCGGGCGTGCATCTGCTGCCCGCCGGCTCCACCATCACCGACATCATCGAGGCCGCGGGCGGCATGCTGGATGGCCACAGCTTCAAGGCGTATCAGCCGGGTGGTCCGTCGTCGGGCCTGCTGCCGGCATCGATGAATGACATCCCGCTGGATTTCGACACGCTGCAACCGCATGGCACCTTCATCGGCTCCGCCGCCGTGGTCGTGCTGTCCGATCAGGACTCGGCCCGCGATGCGGCGCTGAACATGCTGCGCTTCTTCGAGGATGAAAGCTGCGGCCAGTGCACCCCCTGCCGGGTCGGCTGCGAAAAGGCGGTGAAGCTGATGCAGGCCCCGAAATGGGACCAGTCGCTGTTGGAGGAGTTGAGCCAGACCATGGTCGACGCCTCGATCTGCGGCTTGGGCCAGGCGGCGCCGAACCCGATCCGCTTGACCATGAAACATTTCCCCGAGGAGGTCTGAACCATGAGCAATCTCGTTACATTCACCCTCGACGGCAAAGAGGTCACGGCAGAAAAAGGCCAGACCATCTGGGAAGTGGCCAATGGCCGCGGGCTGAAGATCCCGCATCTGTGCCACAAGCCGCAGCCGGGCTACCGCCCCGACGGCAACTGCCGCGCTTGCATGGTGGAGATCGAGGGCGAGCGCACGCTGGCCGCCTCCTGCATCCGCGAACCGGCCGAGGGCATGGTTGTCACCACCAACAACGCGCGGGCCGAGAATGCCCGCAAGATGGTGATGGAACTCCTGGTGGCCGATCAGCCCGAACGCGACAAGGCGCACGACAAGTCCAGCCACATGTGGGACATGGCCGAGCTGAACGGCGTCACCGAAAGCCGCTTTCCCAAGCTGGAAGAGGGCCGCATCCCGCTGCTGGACGACAGCCATGTCGCCATGAGCGTCAACCTGGATGCCTGTATTTCCTGCGGCCTGTGCGTGCGCGCCTGCCGCGAGGTGCAGGTGAACGACGTGATCGGCATGGCGGGCCGTGGTCATGATGCCTATCCGACGTTTGATATCGCCGACCCGATGGGCGCGTCCTCCTGCGTGGCCTGTGGCGAATGCGTGCAGGCCTGCCCGACCGGCGCACTGATGCCCGCGACCGTGGTCGACGAGGCGCAGGTGGGCGACAGCAAGGATTACGACTCCGAGACTGAAAGCGTCTGCCCGTTCTGCGGCGTCGGTTGCAAGGTCAGCCTCAAGGTGAAGGATGGCAAGGTCAAATACGTCGAGGGCATCAATGGCCCCGCCAATGAGGGCCGCCTGTGCGTGAAGGGGCGCTTTGGCTTTGACTATATCCACCACCCGCACCGTCTGACCAAGCCGCTGATCCGCCGCGACGAAGCCCCGGCCAAAGGTCTGAACGTCGATCCGGGCAATCTGTCGACGCACTTCCGCGAAGCGACCTGGGAAGAGGCGATGGATCTCGCTGCCAAGGGTCTGATGCGCCTGCGGGACGAGAACCCGAAATCGGTTGCGGGCTTCGGCTCGGCGAAATGCACCAACGAAGAGGCCTATCTCTTCCAGAAGTTCATCCGCCAGGGCTTCAAGCACAACAATGTCGACCACTGCACCCGACTGTGCCATGCGTCGTCCGTTGCGGCGCTGATCGAAAACGTCGGCTCCGGTGCTGTGACCGCAACCTTCAACGAGATCGAGAACGCGGATGTGGCGATTGTTATCGGCTCCAACCCGATCGAGAACCACCCCGTTGCGGCGACCTACTTCAAGCAGTTCACCAAGCGCGGCGGCAAGCTGATCGTGATGGATCCGCGCGGCGTCGGCCTGCGCCGGTTCGCGACCGAAATGGTGCAGTTCCGTCCCGGTGCGGACGTGTCGATGCTGAACGCGATCATGAACGTGATCGTCGAGGAGGAACTCTACGACAGCCAGTACATCCACCGCTGGACCGAGAACTGGGAGGCCGAGAAGGAGCACCTGCGCCAGTTCACGCCCGAGAAGATGTCGGAAATCTGCGGCGTGTCCCCCGAGCAGCTGCGCCGCGTCGCGCGCACCTTTGCGAACGGCAAGGCGGGGCTGATCTTCTGGGGAATGGGGGTGTCGCAGCACATCCACGGCACCGACAACTCGCGCTGCCTGATCAGCCTTGCGCTGATGACCGGCAATGTCGGCAAGCCCGGTGCCGGTCTGCACCCGCTGCGCGGCCAGAACAACGTGCAGGGGGCGTCCGATGCGGGCCTCATCCCGATGTTCCTGCCGGACTACCAGACCGTGACCTCGGACGACGTCCGCCGCAGCTTCACGGATGTCTGGGGCGGCGGCGACTTCTCGAACGAGAAGGGGCTGACGGTGACTGAGATCGTCGACGAGGTCTATGCCGGCAACATCAAGGGCATGTACATCCAGGGGGAAAACCCGGCGATGTCGGACCCGGACGTGGACCATGCACGCGATGCTTTCGCCAAGCTGGAGCTGCTGATCGTGCAGGATATCTTCCTGACCGAGACGGCAAACTACGCGGATATCATCCTGCCCGCCTCGGCGCTCTATGAAAAGAACGGCACCGTCTCCAACACCAACCGGCAGGTGCAGCGGGTGCGTCCCGCGGTGCCGCCGCCGGGCGAAGCGCGCGAGGACTGGCAGATCACCGTCGACCTCGCGCAGCGTATCGGCCTGCCGTGGGACTACAAGGATGTCTCCGAGGTCTTTGCCGAGATGAAGCTGAACATGAAGTCGCTCGACAACATCACCTGGGAGCGCTTGGAGGTGGAGACCATCACGTACCCGTCGCTGCATGAAACCGATCCCGGCCAGGCGATCGTGTTCGGCGACGGTTTCCCGCGGGACAGCGGCCGGGCGCGCTTCACCCCGGCGGCGGTGATCGCCCCGGACGAGGCGCCGGATGCGGAGTTCCCGATGATCATGACCACCGGCCGCCAGCTGGAGCATTGGCACACGGGCTCGATGACCCGCCGGTCCAAGGTGCTGGATGCGGTGGAGCCGGAGGCGAACTGCTCCCTCAACCCGCGCACCCTGAAGCTGATGGGCGTGGAGCCGGGCGAGATGGTGCGCCTGACCACCCGGCGCGGATCGATCGAGATCATGGCCCGCGCCGACCGCGCAATCGCCGAGGACATGGTGTTCGTGCCCTTTGCCTATGTGGAAGCCGCCGCCAATATCCTGACCAACCCGGCGCTGGACCCCTACGGCAAGATCCCGGAGTTCAAATTCGCCGCGGTGCGGGTGGAAAAGGTCGAAGCGCAGATTGCCGCCGAATAGACCTTTTGGCAGACGATCCAGACGGGCGCCCCCAGAGGGCGCCCGTTTTCGTTTCTGCCCGGTGCCTGGTGTGAGCGAGTCGGCTGCGGGGCAGGTGGCCTTGGGTGCGGCTGATTCCGGGGGTGGTCTGTGGGCAAGTCCTGCGAGTCTGTGGGTAACTGGGCGTTTGGGTGCTGGTCACGGTCGCGGGGCGGGGCTGGGAGGGCTGCATCGGCGATCCTGCGCCAGGTCCTGGCGGGTTTCTTTCCTGCTAAGTCATTGATTTTTTGTTGTTGCAGGGATTTTCTTCGGCGGATCTGCGTTTTTGTGAATTTTGGGGTTGCGACTCATCCGGGGTGTCCCTAAAAGCCCCTTCACCGGCGGCGCTGAGGCGCTGCTGACACGCCGGAGAGACGGCGGGACGCGCTGGAGAGACAGCGGCATCTGTTGGATGGAACGAGGCGGGCGCGCTGTGAGAATGGCGCAACGGTCCTGTTTTTGCCTCCGGGTGTATGCTCTTTGACATTGATGGATAACTGAAGAGATATGTGGGCGG
>JAHVJD010000008.1 GCA_019801415.1 Nocardioides marinus | reverse complement strand
TAAGCGCCCCCACAGCGCCTTGGGATACCGGCCCCCTGCGCCAGAAACCATCGTCCCGATGGACCAAAGGCCAGTCATGCACTAACAATCAAACCGGACCAGTCGGATCAGGCTCCCCACAAGGACTGGAGGCGCGTGGCTACCCGCTTTGACCGCTGTCCGAAAGTCTTCCTCTCAGCCCTCGCCCTCGCAGCAACCGTCATCTACTAATTATGAATCCTGACCCTACGACACCTTGAAACATTTCTTTGTCAACGTAAAATTCAGCTCCACCTGAATACCCCGTTACAAACTTGTATCTATTCATGCATGGAACCCTAAGCTTAGATCCAGAAAAGGAATGCACAGATAGATACCGCGTATTTATCTAGTGACAACCTACTACAAGTGAGTTGTATTCATTTTATACAACTTTCTGCCCCCCCCCTTAAGGACACGCTTTGATCTCTCGCCGCACAGGACGAACGGTGGCTCTGTTCACTGAGCCGAATCTGGATGTTGCTTTGCAACGGCAACCGCGGCGAAGGGCAGCTTTTGGCGGTAACAACGCTACGAGGTTGCCCGCTTTAGGCGGGCGAAAGACTGGATTTTCAAATGTCGCTATCTGCGCCCTTCCGACCTTCGAGCGGGGCGCAGCATCGTCCTGGTCAACTTTGCAGCCCTGGAGGTCTGCTTTCGGGAAATCTGGCTGGATCCTTCGCGCTTGCGACGAGGGCGTCGCCGCGCATCGTGCTAACGTCTGAATTGGGCTGACTGGCGTCATCCCGTGGCTCATGCAAGCATCTGCTTGCCAAAATCCAGGCGCCGCATCGCCGCAAGTCCGCATTGAGCCATTTCTACCAGACGCGGGTCATCATGCGGGCACCCTCTACGTCCGGCTCTGCAATGCGTCGTAGGGGCAGACATCGTCTTCGAAGGGCACATGCCGGCGGCGAAACCCTGTGTCTTCCATCACCTCCGGGTGGCTGATCCTGTCCATTCTGAAATGCCGAAAATCGGCGCGCGCCGGGTCCCAGCCGACAAGATACCACAGGGGCTGCAGGATCAGCATGGCTTGCGGTTCCAACTCGCGCCGGGTCGCGCGCCCTTTTGCGTCTCGATAGTCAAACCGGATGAGGTGGCGACCCAGAAAGGCCCGCTCAAAAGTCGGGAGCAGATCCGGGTCCATTCGGCCCATGTCTGATAAATCCTGAAGCGGCGACACCTGACCGATGTGCAAGCACTCCAGGAACGTTCGAAGATCCTTTACCTTGTCCGGCGGCAGCGCCTTCTCGATCTTGGCAAGCCCCGCATCCGCGAGATCAGAAAACGGCAGGTTCCCGGCGGCACGCATCGCCGCGACACTGATCAAAAGGGCAAAGACCTCCGGGACCGTCAGCTTCGCGCTCGTCTGAACGGACTGCGGATCAAGTTGCAGTCCGCCGCCGCGCCCAACATCGGAATGGATGACAAAACCCGCGTCACGAAGGGCAGAGATGTCGCGCAGAACAGTGCGGCGGGACGCACCGACCTCTTGGGCCAGAGTATCTATAGTGGCTGTGCCGTTGCGGCGAAGCGTCCGCACGATCGCGTCATGTCTGAGTCTTACATTCATTTCGGCACGCTACCAGAAAAGGTGCCATATTTTGGCACCGTTTCTTTCTACACCGATTCCTGCAACTGAAAACAAGGAGTTTGCGATATGGAACGGACTGCGGTGAACCCATGGGACTGGTCGATCAAGCTGGGCTACAATCAGGCCGAAGTGATCGACGGCGCAACGCGGCAAGTGATCTGCGCGGGCCAGACCGCCGTGGATGGCGAAGGCAACCCGCAACATCCCGGCGACATGCGTGCGCAGATCACCCTTGCGCTCGACAACCTCGAAGCGGTTCTGGAGCGCGCAGGGATGGACCTGAGCAATGTGATCAAGCTCGGGGTTTACGCAACAGACGTCGACGAGGCCCTTAAGAACTTCGACCTGATGGGCATGCGGTTCGGACCCCATCAGGTTGCCCCGCCCATGACACTGTTGGGCGTGACACGCCTTGCCATTCCTGGACTGCTCTTCGAGATCGAAGCGACAGCAGCGGCCTGACATCCACCAATGCGGCCATTGAGCGGACGCCGCCAACGGCCGCTTCGCCCCGCACTACTGACCTTCGAGGGTCGTCGGTGGCTGCACCTGCGGCAAAGGTCAGCTCTTCTTATTGCACCTGCGGCATGGATCGTCCGCAAAATCGCAAGATCTGTCGTCTTTGCAAAGGTCACTTCCTGCGCAAAGGTGCCGTTAGCTTTGCGCTATCATGGGTTTAGATGATTGCGGAGAGGGCAGGTAGGATACGGCGGTTGCCCGCTCCCGCGACCACTTTTACCGAACACGCCGCACCCGGAAGAGCTGCGGTGTTTTTGCTTTCAGCAAACCCCAGCAATCCCAGAAGCTGGCCCTCGACCAGCGTCGTGTGGCCGAGTTCCGCGTCGTGGCGCACTGTGATGCGCTCGATCAGCTCGCCGAGGATTTCCGAGGCACGTTGCACGATCTCCGGTTTCGACAGCGATTCGGAAAGCGCCTCGACCTGCGCGGTAGAGTTCGGCGGTGGCCGGCGCGATCTCCGGAGCCGCCGCCGAGAGGTTGGCGATCTCCTCCTCCACCGCGGCCTTCTTCTCCTCGGCCTCCCTGAGCGCGGCGTAGATCGAGGGCGTCGCGTGATCGTCGCGGATGGCCCACATGCAGCCGTCGATGGCCTTCTGCTCGTGGGCGAGGGGCTTGCGCAGGTCGCTCGTCCGTCGATCGCGACCTTCTGCAGCTTGGCGCGCCGCGAACTGGCGCCGGAACCGCTCGACAGCCTCGGGCGTCATCAATCGTCCCTGAGCCCGTCCAGTACCAGCGGCTGAAGCAGATCAAGGCGATTGCCGGGCAGGCCGACGCATACCGTCGGCCCCTTCTCCTTGGCGTTGGCACAGTAGTAGGCCCGGCGCGTCCCAGAGCCGACCACGGTCATGTTGCCGCCGCACTGCCCGCAGCGCACCAGGTCGGCCGTGCATTAACAATCAAACCGGACCACTCAGGTGCGGCTGGTCAAGTGGAATAATTGCCCGTTGGCCTGCTCGTTGTGGCGTCCTCCCTGTCTGATCAAAGCCGGGCATACACGACCAATGAGGTTTGGCTGACCTTTTTGTGGACCACTGCCATGAAGCCGGTACCGCGAATGGGGATCGCCGAGTGGCGGGCGGTTCAGGTGAAGCTGGCGATGGTTTTCAGCGCGCCGTCCAGCGCCTCTCCCTTTTCGTCCTGCAAGGCGGCTTCGCGCAGCCGGGCGATCCATTCGGGGCCGTCCTCGCGCGCCTCCACCATGCGGGCGCCCTCCAGCACGCGGGCAAACTTGCTCAGGCCCCGGGCGTGAGTGTCGGAGTAGCCCTTGATCAGGCGGCGGCAGCGGATCACCTCCACCGCCATGCCGTAGCGGTCTGGCAGGTAGCCCATCGCCATCGCGAGCCATTCCTCCAGATGCGCCTGCTCCACCGCGTGGCGGCGGGTGCCGCGGCGCCAGAACTTGAGCCCGCCCAGCATGTAGAGCATCAGGAAGCCGCGCAGGCTGTCGGTGCGGATGCGGCGGCCCTTGCTGAAGAGTTTCTCCAGCCGCGCCATGTGCCGCGGACTGGCCTCCACTCTGGCGCCCAGCCCGGCGGGCAGCAGGCTTGCGATCTCCTCGGCCCGCGGATGCAGGTAGTCGGTAAGCGTCATAAGCTTGCCGTCCGCCTTCATCTCCTCCTCGATCCGGCCGAAGCGGCTGGACCGGGTCTTGAGGTCGGCAACCCGGATCACGTCATCATAAGCCATGGCATTGGCGATGTACTTCGCAGCCTCGCGGCTCAGCTCATATCCATGGTTCGCGCTGTCCAGCGCCATCACCTGATCAAGGCGGGAGAGGTATTCGCGGCCATAAGCCAGGTCCTGGAACTCCACCACCTTCTGCAGGCCGGGCAGGGCCATCTCCTGCACCGCCTCCGGCATCTCCGCCACGCGCGCGGCAAGCTTCTGCCATTTGCGCAGCTTGCCCTCGGGGCCTTGCGGCTGCGCGAGGGAGGCGGGTGCGGGGGTTTCCGCGGGCCGCGGCTCGCCCTGCTGCGCCAGGTCGAACCCGGCGGCAAAGGCGCGCAGGCTGGGTTCCACGCCCTTGCCCGCAGCGCGGATCGCATCCTCGAAGGCCGATCGCGGGAAGGGCAGGGCGCCGGAGCCTGCAAGCGCGCCGAAGAGCGAGGCGGAAATCACCGAGCCCGCTTCCGTAGCGGCACGTTCCATGTCGGCCATCACCAGCTTGCGCGCCGCGGTCTCCGCCGCCGCGCGCACTTCCGAGGCATCGGCCATACCGTCGCCCGGCACCATCTTCTCCGACACAGCCAGCGCGCGGTGGGTGGAGGCGATCAGCGTGGTGCGGTCGGGCGTAACGAAGCCGCGCAGGATCGAGCGGCCGGCCTCCATCATCTCCGCCGCGATCATGATGTCGACGTCGCCGGGCGCAGGCGCGAGGGAGAACACCGGGTTTTCGACCGTGCCCGGCGCCATCTCGATGTAGTAGATCGTGGCCCCGGTTCGCTGGGCAACGCCCGCGACGCTGGTCGCCTGTGCGCTGTAGCCTTGGGCGCGGGCGAGTGCTTCGATCCAGCTTGTCAGCACCCCGCCGCCCTGGCCGCCAACGGCAAGGATGGCGAGCTTGATCACCTCGGCGGCCGCGGGCCGACTGCCTTGCGGGTTGATGGGCAGTTCCAAAGTCATCAGGCGGCCTCCCCCGCGTCATTGCCGACGAAGGTGAGCTGCCGCGCGCTGCGGCGCGCCTGCAGCCAGGCGATCACCCGGCTGCGCAGGCCCGCCCGGCGGCGCTCCCGCTCGGTGGGGTTATGCACCACCCGCGCCTCGTAGAACGACGGGCAGAGGATCGCCGCATCGGCCACCTCGCCGCAGTTGCCGCAGCCGACACAGGTTTGGTCGATATGCGCCACCGGGTCGTCGCGCAGCGGGTCGTCCAGCTTCTTCAGCGACAGCGACGGGCAGCCCGAAAGCCGGATGCAGGCGTGATCGCCGGTGCAGACGTCCTCATCGACGCCGAAGCGGGGGATCTCCACCCGCGCGCCGTCCTTGATCGCCTTGTTGCGCTGGGGCTTCTCGCGGCGCTGCCGGTTCAGCATGCATTCCGAGGAGGCGACGATCACCTTGGGCCCGTCGTAATCGGTGGTCAGTGCCTCGCGGATGGTGGCGCGCATCTTGGTGACATCATAGGTCCGGTCGATCTGCCGGATCCATTTGACGCCCGCACCCTCAAGCGCCTTGGTGATCGGGTTGTTGGTGGACTTGCTGGCGTTTTTCGCGCGGCTTGACGGGATATCCTGCCCGCCGGTCGCGGCGGAATAGTAGTTGTCGACGATGATCGCCACGCTGTCCGACTTGTTGAACACCATGTTGCCGATCGAGCTGCTCAAGCCATTGTGCCAGAAGCCGCCGTCGCCGAGGATAGAGATCGCGCGCTTTTCTCCGCCGCCGTCGAATGCGGCGTTGGAGGCAGGCCCCAGCCCGTAACCCATGGTCTGCCCGCCGATTTCAAACGGCGGCAGCGCGGCAAACAGGTGGCAGCCGATATCGGCCGAGATCTGGTGCTTGCCCAGTTCCTGTTCGACCAGCTTCATCGAGGCAAAGATCGGCCGCTCCGGACACCCGGTGCAGAACCCCGGCGGGCGGATCGGCACGGTCTGGCTCAGGTCCGGGATCTCGGGCGCGGGCGCATTGGGCGCGCGCACCTGGCCGGGCAAGAGGTGGGCGGCGTATTTGCGGAAGAAATCATCCAGCCCGTCCATCATCACCTGGCCGGTGTATTCGCCCGCCTTGGGGAAGATGCCCTTGCCTTCGAGCTTGGTGGAGCTGCCCTCTTTGTAGAGCATCGCGCCAAGCTGCTGCTCGATGAACTCCGGCTGGCCTTCCTCAATCATAAGGACTGCGTCCTTGCCTTCGCAGAAGTCCAGCAGGTCGCTGTGCACCAGCGGGTAGGCCACGTTCATCACGTAAAGCGGCACCTCGGTATTGCCGCTGAGATCGGCAAGCCCCAGCCGCTGCAGCGCGCGGATCACGCTGTTGTACATGCCGCCAAGGCAGATCAGCCCGACCTTGCCCTCCTTCGGCCCGAAACGCTCGTTCAGCCCGTGATCGAGGATGTGTTTCTCCGCCGCGGGCCAGCGGTTTTCGATCTTGTCGTGCTCGTGCTGGTAGGACATCGGCGGCAGCACCACGCGGGCGAAGTCGCGCTGCGGATTGGCCAGGGCGTCGCGCACGGTGAGTGGCGGGCGCAGGTTGTCGCGGCACTCGAAACTGCCGGTCACGTGGCAGGAGCGGATCCGCACCATCAGCATCACCGGCGTGTTGGACGCCTCCGACAGGGCAAAGCCGTCGCCAACCGACTTCACGATGGAGGGCAGGTTGGGGCGCGGGTCCAGCAGCCAGAACTGCGACTTCATCGCAAAGGCATAAGACCGCTCCTGCATGATCGAGGAGCCTTCGCCGTAATCCTCCCCTACGATCACCAGTGCGCCGCCGGTCACGCCGGAGGAGGCGAGGTTTGCCAGCGCGTCGGACGCCACGTTGACGCCGACCGAGCCCTTGAAGGTCACCGCGCCGCGGATCGGGTAATGCACCGAAGCTGCAAGCATCGCCGCGGCGGCGGCCTCGGAGGCATTGGCCTCGTAACGCACGCCCAGCTCGCCCAGCAGCTCCTCGGCATCGGCCAGCACATCCATCAGATGCGAGATCGGCGCACCCTGGTAGCCGCCGACATAGCCCACGCCATTCTCCAGAAGAGCCTTGGTGATAGCCAGGATGCCCTCACCGGTGAAGGTATGCCCCTCACCCTTGCGCAGATGTTCGACCTCTGCCTTGAACGACCTTTCGGCCATCGGCTCCTCCCTGGGTAGTTTGGTGTTCTCTTAAATCTGGTGCACCCGCACGTTGCGCAGGATGGTTTGCAGCGTGGCGGTGAACTGGCGCCGTTCCTCCAGCCCGATGCCTTCGAACATCTGCTGGTAGGCAGCGGCGACATGCGGCCACAGCTTGTCATGGGTGGCGCGGCCGTCAGCGGTGAGGAAGACGCGGGTGGCGCGGCTGTCGTCCGGGTCCGGGCGGCGTTCGATCAGCCCGTCGCGTGCCAGCTGGTCGAGCGAGCGGCTGAGCGTCGATTGCTCCACCACCGCATAGACTGCCAGTTCGCGGATCAACAGCCCGTCCAGCACCGACAGCACCGCCAGCGTCCGCATCTGCGCGGTGGTCAGCCCCAGCGCTGCCATTTCGGTGCGCAAGCTGGCGTTGTAGCGCCCCATGATGCGGTTCATCAGGTAGGGTGGGAAGTTCTCCAGCCCGATTTCGCCCAGCCGCGGCAGCGGCTCCTGCTGCAGCGCCTCTGGCTGGTCCGACGGTTTGCCCTTGGTGTTCTCGTTCATGCGCCCATCCTCTTTGCCAGGTTGTACCCGGACCCGCCGCCAAGGCCGGGCCCCGGGTGGGTCGAGGCCCCGATCAGCGAAAGGCCCTTCACACCCGTGGCGTTATTGACCGATTGCGGGAAGGGGCGCCAGACAAAGAACTGGTCGAGCGTGCAGGCACCGCCATAGGGGTCGCCGCCTGCGAGGTTCATGTTGAGCGATTGCAGGTCAGCGGGCGAATAGGCGCGCCGGGCCAGCTTGATTTGGTCGAAATTGGCGATGTGGCGGGCGAGGATCGCCTCGATGCGGTCGGCAAAGGCTTCGCGGGTGGGCTCGGTCCACTCGGGGCTTGTGGCGATTTCGCCGGCCGCATCGCCCTTGATCACGCGCGGCGCATCCGGGATCTGCAGCCAGAGGATGGCCTTGCCCTCCGGGCAGCGGGAGGGGTCGAGCCTGTGCGGCTGTCCCACGCAGATGGTCGGGGTTTCCGGCAGCATGCCGCGCTCGGCCTCGTTTGCGGATTTCGACACGCTGTCGATCCCATCGGCGAGGTGAATGAGCGCGACGTCCTCCAGCCCCTCGGCGCGCCACTCAGGCTCCGCGTCGAGCGCGTAGTGGAGCTGGAAGTTGCCGCGCCCGTGGCGGAAGCTGCGCAGCGGTTCCGGGGCCATTTCGTCGGGCAGCAGGCGGCCATAAAGCTGCCCCGGCGTGACCGAGGCGATGACCGAGGCGCCGCGGATCGTCCCGCCTTCCGCGGTCTCCACCCCGCAGGCGCGGCCGCGTTCGGTGAGGATGCGGGTGACATCGGTGCCGGTGCGGATCTCGCCGCCGTTGGCCTCGATCAGCCGCTGGAACGCCGCCGCCGCGGCGCCCGCGCCGCCCTTCACCACCGGCGCGCCAGCCGCTTCCAGGGCAAAGGCGATGACCCGGCCCATCTGGCCGGAATAGGTGTTTTCCGGCGTCAGCCCGCAATGCAGCACCCAAGGCGCCCAGAGCGCCTGGACATCGGCGCTGCTGTAGGAGGCCTCCAGCCAGCCGCGCGCGGGCTGCAGCGCCGCGCCGCCCCAGGCCTTCAGCCCGGTGAGACCCCGTTTCCACGCCTGTTTCGCCAGCAGTTTTGCGGTCTGCCGCGACCACAGCGGCCCGCCGAGGAGGCCGAAGAGGAACTCCGCATCCGCCTCGATCCCGCCCACGTCGCGGGCGTGGGCATCGCCATCGCCGGGGGCGAGCGCGTCGAAGCCCGCGACATTGGCGGCGCGGTCCGTCGTCAGCACTGTTGCCCGCCCGTCCGGGCGCAGCACCGCGGTGGGGCGGGAGGTATGGCAGAACTCCAGCCCGTGCTTGCCCAGATCCTCTGCCAGCTCGGCATAGGCAGGCGAGGTGAGGAACAGCACGAAGGTTGCCGCCATCACGTCATGGTGGAAGCCCGGCACCGTGATCTCATCGGTGCGCATGCAGCCGCCGATCCGGTCCGAGCGTTCCAGCATCAGCACCCGCTGCCCCTTGCGGGACAGCAGTGCCGCGGCCACCAGCGCATTGATGCCGGAGCCGATGATGATATGCGGGGCGGCGGCCATCCGGCGTCAGCCCTTGGGCACCAGCGCCAGCGCGCGGATCGGGCTTCCGGTGCCGCGGGCGATCTTCAGGGGCGCGGCAATCAGGATCGCGCCCTTGGCGGGCAGCTTGTCGAGATTGGCAAGCGAGGCGAGCCCGAAGCAGTTGTCGCGGTGCAAGAGGTTGTGCGCCGGGTAGGGCGGATCCATCAGCCCGGCCTGGCCCGCATCAGTGCCGATGCACTGGCTGCCCCAGCCGACGATGCCCCTGGACAGCATGTACTCCACCGCGTCCGGCGTCGGCCCGGGGCTGTGCGGCCCTTCGACATCGGCGTTGAGGAACAGCGCCTCGTCGTCCGCGCGCTTGTCCCAGTCGGTGCGCATCACCACCCATTCGCCTTTGCCGATCTCCCCGTGCTCGGCTTCCCAGGCCTTGATGAGATCGGCGGTGAGCAGGAAATCCGCGTTCTCCGCGCTTTCCGTCGAACAGTCGATCACGTTCACCGGCGCCACCAGCCGCTGCACGTCCAGCGTGTCGGTGTAGCCGTCGGCATAGTCCTTGCCGGTGATCCAATGGTGCGGCGCGTCGAAATGCGTGCCCGAGTGCTCGCCCAGCTTCAGCCAGTTCCAGGCGAAGAACGGGCCGTCTGCATCGTATTCGCTGATCTTGTGGATCTCGACCTTGGGGGTGTTCCTGGCGAAATCCTCCGGCAGCTGCAGGATCGGTGTGTCCGGCCCCAAGGTGCCGGAGCAGTCCACCACTTCGATTTCACCCGAAAGAATCTTGGCGCCAAATTCCGCCAACGCGTTGTTTGAAGTCATTTTATCTCTCCTGTTGCCCGCGGTCTGGCGCCGCTTTTTTGCATCGCAATAAAGAAACACTAGACAGATTTATATGCATTTGCAAATATCAATCCTTATTGAGTTGAAGGATGTAAGCGATGCCCGCAAGCGCGGACGCAGTGATTATCGGCAGCGGCCACAACTCCCTGGCCTGCGCGGCGCATCTGGCCGCCAAGGGCTGGAGCGTTGCCGTTTACGAACGCGCGGGGCAGCCCGGCGGGGCGGTGAAAACGGGGGAGTACACCTTGCCTGGCTTCCGCCACGATTGGGGCGCGATGAACCTGTCGCTCTTTGCGGGCTCTGCTTTTAACAAAGTCTATGGCGAGGAGCTGGCCCGCCACGGCCTGTCCTTTGCCCCCGCGTCCGACTGTTTCGCCTCGGTCTTTCCCGATGGCAGCTGGCTGGGGGTGAGCAATGACGCCGCCGTCACCACCCAACGCATCGCGGCCGAGGATGCCGCCGACGGCGCCGCCTGGGCGGAGCTGACCGAGGCGTTCCCGAAACAGGCGGAGACGCTCTTTGGCCTGCTCGGCTCCGCCATCAGCAAACGTGCATTTGCATCCTTGTGCTGGAAATCCTTCCGCCGCATGGGCGGGGCGGGGATGCTCGACCTCGGCCGCTTCCTCGCCGCCTCGCCGCGCGGCTGGCTGGAGGAGACCTTCCGCGCGCCCAAGGTGCGGGCGCTCCTGGCGGCTTGGGGGATGCACCTGGACTTTGCCCCCGATGTCGCGGGCGGCGCGCTGTTTCCCTACCTCGAAGGCCAGGTGAACCAGGCTTTCGGCATGGTGTTGGGGCAGGGCGGGGCCGATGGCATGATCCGCGCCATGGTGGCGATGATCGAGGCGCGTGGCGGCTCGGTTACCTGCAACGCCGAAGTAGCCCGCATCCTGCATGAGGGCGGCCGTGCCACCGGTATCGAGCTTGTCGGCGGCGAGGTAGTGCGCGCGAACAGGGCGGTGATCGCTAATGTCGCGCCCGCGGCGCTGCTGCGGCTGACCGGCGGCACGCCCGATGCGCGCTATGACAAGGGGCTCGCCCGCTTTGCCCACGCCCCGGGCACCATGATGATCCACCTGGCGATGGACAGCCTGCCGGACTGGGCCACTGGAGAGGATCTCAAGCGCTTCGCCTATGTCCACATGGCCCCAAGCCTCGACCAGATGGCCGCGACCTATGCTCAGGCCAAGGCGGGCCTGCTGCCAAGCGAGCCGGTGATCGTCTGCGGTCAGCCCACCGCCGTCGACCCCTCCCGCGCGCCGGCGGGCAAGCATGTGCTGTGGCTCCAGGTTCGCATGGTGCCGGGAGAGATCACGGGCGACGCGGCCGGGCAGATCACCGCGAAGGACTGGGAGGACGCGGCGGAGCCAATGGCCGAGCGCGCGCTGGATATCCTCGACCGCTACGCGCCGGGAGTGCGGGCGAAGATCCTCGGCCGCCACGTGGTGAGCCCCGCGATGCTGGAGGCCGACAACCCCAACCTCGTCGGCGGCGACCAGGTCTGCGGCAGCCACCACCTCTCGCAGCACTTCATGTTCCGGCCCCTGCGCGGGTTTGCCGATGGCACCACCCCGGTGCGTGATCTCTACCACACCGGGGCCGCGGTCTGGCCGGGGGCAGGAACCGGAGCCGGGGCGGGATACCTGCTCGGGCAGAAACTGGCCGGCGCATAGGGGCAAAAGACCTCGCTAAACAACAAGCGCCGGCCGCCAACAACAGGGAAAGCAAGATGAAACTGACAAGACGCATGGTATTGCAGTCCACCGCCGCCGGCGCCGCCCTCGCGGCCAGCGGATTGCCCGCGCTCGCCAACGGGATCGAGGAGCTGGTGATTGCCTACAACGTCAACCTGCCGAGCTGGGACCCCACGGTGGGCCCCTCGGCGGTGAACCCGACCATCCAGGGCCTCTACCAGTCGGTCTTCGACATGTTCATCCACCAGAACCCGGACCTGTCCTTCGATAAGGGCATCATCACGGATTACGGCTGGAACGAGGACAAGTCGCAGATCTGGATGGAGGTGCGCGAGGGCGTCACCTGGCACAACGGCGATCCGCTCACGCCCGAGGATGTGGTCTGGTCGCTAGAACGCGCAGGCGCGCCCGAGACCGGCAACCCGATCCAGTTCATCTGGGGCAAGGTCGGCAACTACGCCATCGACGGCAACCGGGTGACGGCGGATGTGAATGAATACGAGCCCACGATCTTCAAGTGGATGAGCTTCCTCACCGGCTATGTGCTGCCGAAGAACTACTACGAGGAGGTGGGCGCCGCGGGCTTCGAGGCCAATCCGGTCGGCACCGGCCCCTACATGGTGGAGAAGTTCGAGCGCAACGCCTTTGTGCGGCTGAAGGCGAATGACAATTACTGGGGCGGCGCGCCGGAGTTCAAATCGGTGACCATCAAGTTCGTTACCGACGCCGCCAGCCGTGTCGCCGAGGTGGAATCCGGCAACGCCCATGTGACGCTGGAAATGCCCTACGAGGAGTTTGACCGCCTGAAGGGCAAGGCAGGCATCGAGGGCACCGCCGCGCCTGTGTCGGACATCGGCATGATCTTCATCAACGATGTCGAGGCGATGACCGATCCCAACGTACGCAAGGCGATGGCCCATGCGATCGACAAGCAGCTCATCATCGACCGGCTCCTGTCGGGCTATGGCGTGGCCATCGACACGCTGCAGACGCCGGATTACTCGGCCTTCGACGGCTCGATCAAGGTGGCCTACGACCCGGAGAAGGCCAAGGAGCTGCTCGCCGACTCGGGCTACGGGCCGGACAACCCGGTCAAGTTCACCATCCAGACCACCCGCGGCTTCAAGCCCAAGGATTACGAGATCATCCAGGCCATCGTCGGCCTCTGGCGCAAGGTCGGGATCGAGGCGGAGATCGAGGTCTACGAGATCGCCAAGCACTACGAGCTGCGCGCCGCCGACACGCTGGCGCCGGCGGCCTTCTACAACTGGGGCAACGCCATCGGCGATCCGGCGACCTCAACCGGCTTTGCCATGTTCGGCCCCTCGCCGCATGCGGTCTGGGACGGGGAGGAGCTGGTGCAGAAGATCATCCCGCTCTGGGGCGAGCCGGACGAGGAGAAGCGCATCGCGGGCTGGAAGGACGTCGACCGCCACATCGCCGAAAACGCGCTGGTGATCCCGCTGCTGCAATACGTCCAGCCGATCCTGCACAGCGATGCGGTGAAGGTGACGCCGCATGCCTCCGGCGCGCTGCTGCCGCATCTGATGACGCGGGCCTGACGCGGGGCGCGCGCACCGGGATAGGGCCGGACCCCTGGCCTGTCCTGGCCGCGGGGGCCGCGGCAGCGATGCCAGCCCCCGCGGCCCTTTTTCAAGAACCAACACTATCAAGGGCACGGAAATGCAGATCCTGCGCCGAATACTCATCCGGCTGGCCGCCTCCCTGGTGACCCTGGCCGGCGCTGCCGTGATCGTCTTTGTGGTGATCCGCGTGGTGCCGGGCAACCCGGTTGCCATGATGCTGCCGCCCGGCGCCACCGCCGAGGACATCCAGCGGCTGCAAGAGCTCTACGGGCTCGACAAATCCATCTTCCAGCAGTTCCTGATCTGGCTCACCGGCGTGCTGCAGGGCGATTTCGGCACCTCGATCTCGCTGCGCCAGCCGGTGGCGGAGCTGGTGCTCGGGCGGCTGCCCGCCACGCTGGAACTGTCGGTGATGGCGCTGGTGATCGCGGTAGGCTTGGGCGGCGCGATGGCGCTCACCGCAACGTTGTGGCGCGGCACAAGGACCGAGGGCGCCATCGACGTTGCGGGCGGCATGGCGCTGTCGGTGCCGGATTTCCTTTGGGGGCTGGTGCTGATCCTGCTGTTCGGGGTGCTCTGGCCGCTGTTCCACATCTCGGGCCGGATTTCGCCTGCGCAAGGCTTCGAGTTCCACACCAATTTCTACCTCTGGGAAAGCCTGCTGCGCCTGCGCTTCGACGTCTGGGCCGACATCGTCGCCCATATGTTCATGCCCGCGCTGGCGCTGGCCATTCCGCTGGCGGCGATCATCTCCCAGCTTCTGAAACAATCGCTGAAGGAAACCTTGCACCTCGACTACGTGACGCTTGCCCGCACCAAGGGCTATTCCGAGACCAGCATCATCCTGCGCGAGGCGCTGCCCAATGCGATCCTGCCGACGCTGACGCTGATCGGGGTGCAGTTCACCTTCCTGATCGGCGGCACGGTCATCATCGAGCGGCTGTTCTCTTACGAGGGCCTCGGCAACATGGCGATCGACGCGGTGATCAACCGCGACCTGCCGCTGATTCAGGGCATCGTGATCCTGTTTGCGCTCCTGTTCACCGTCGTGAACTTTCTGGTCGACATGACCTACGCCGCCCTGAACCCGAGGCTGCGCCATGCGTGACGCAAGGGGAGAGATCCGCCGCCTGCCGGGCCCGCGGCTGTGGCTTGCGGGCGGCTGGCTGGCAATTCTGGTGCTGGCGGCGCTGCTCGCGCCCTGGATCAGCCCGCACGATCCGCTGGCACAGGACCTGTTTGCGGGCCGCCTGCCGCCGGTCTGGGAGGCGGGCGCCGATCCGAACTACCTGCTGGGCACCGACAGCCTCGGCCGCGATGTGCTGAGCCGCATCCTGCACGGCGCGCGCTTGGCACTCAGCATCGCGCTCATCGCGGGCACGCTCACCTGCCTGATCGGCGCCACGCTGGGGCTGATTGCGGGCTACTACGGCGGCTGGGTGGACCTTGCCGTCTCGCGGCTGGTCGATATCTGGATGGCCTTCCCGCCGGTGCTGTTTGCTATCCTGCTGATTGCTGTGCTTGGCACCGGCGTAACCTCCATCATCATCGCCATCGTGGTGATCGACTGGACCCGCTTTGCCCGCGTGGTTCGGGCCGAGGCGATGGGCCAGGCGCAGATGGACTATGTCGCCTCTGCGCAAGTAGCGGGCCGCAGCCGCTTCGGCACGGTACTGGCCGAGATCCTGCCCAACGTGCTGCCCGCCATCGTGGCCCTGCTGACGCTGGAGATGGGCATCGCCGTGATCGTCGAGGCGATCCTGAGCTTCGTGAACCTCTCGGTCTCCACCGACGCGCCGACTTGGGGCGGGATGATCGCCGAGGGCCGCGCCTCGGTGCATCAGGCCTGGTGGGTGCTGGTGTTCCCGCTGGCAGCCCTGTTTCTCACCGTCCTCAGCTTCTCCCAGCTTGGCGAGGGGCTGAAGGACCATTTCGACCCGGTGCTGCGATGAGTTACCTGAGCATTGAAAATCTCGACGTGCGGCTGCACACCGGCGTGCCGGTGCTGCGCGGTGTGTCGCTGAACGTGGCGGCGGGGGAATCCCGCGCGCTGGTGGGGGAAAGCGGCGCGGGCAAGTCGATGATCGGCAAGTCGGTGCTGGGCATCCTGCCGCGCGCGCTTCAGGTCACGGGCGGGCGCATCGTGGTGGACGGCGAGGACCTGCAGGCGCTGCCGCCCCGCACAAGGCGCCAGCGCATCGGCGCCAAGGTGGCGCTGATCCCGCAGGACCCGCTCACCGCGCTTAACCCCTCGCGCCGGATCGGCCCGCAGATCACCAGCCGCCTGGTCGATTTCCTCGGCTGGTCCCGCAAGGCCGCCACGGACCGCGCGCTGGAGCTGCTGGAGGAGGTGCAGATCCACGAGCCCGCGCGGGTGATGCGCGCCTATCCGCATGAGCTGTCGGGCGGCATGCGCCAGCGCATCCTGATCGCCGCCGCCTTTGCCGCGGAGCCGAAGCTCATCATCGCCGACGAGCCGACCACCGCGCTGGACGTGACGGTGCAGAAGCAGATCCTGCGGCTGATCCGCCAGATGCAGGAGCGGCATGGCACCGCGCTCCTGTTCGTGACCCATGACCTCGGCGTGGTCTCCAAGGTCTGCCAGACGATGAGCGTGCTTTACGCGGGCAAGATGGTGGAGGACACCGGCGTGCGCGAATTCTTCCGCCAGCCGGGCCATCCCTATTCCGCGGCGCTTCTGGCCGCGACCCCGAAGTACACCGACCCGGAGGGCAGCCTGACGCCGGTGCCGCCCGGGGTGATTGCCGCGGTTGAGGCCGAGGTCGCCCTCAGCGACCGCAGGCGGGAGGCCGCGGAATGAGCGAGGTGATCTACGATGTGCGCGATCTGCGCCTGAGCTTCCCGGACATGTCGAAGAAGCCTTTACTGGGCCCGGCGCCGCGGGTGGACGTGCTGAAGGGCCTCAGCTTCCAGATCCCGAAGGGCGAGGTGCTGGGCATCGTCGGCGGCTCCGGCTCGGGCAAGTCAACACTCGGCCGTGCGCTGGTGCGGCTGATCGAACCCGACAGCGGCGGCATCACCTTTGAGGGCCGCGACATCACCCACGCAAGCGAGGACACGCTGCGCCCGCTGCGCGCGAGGCTCCAGATGATCTTCCAGGACCCGATGTCCTCGCTCAATCCGCGGCGGCAGGTCGGCGGTATCATCGCGGGGCCCTTGCGGGTGCAGGGTAGGGACAACATCCCAGCCCGGGTGCGCGAGGCGCTGGACATGGTGGGCCTGCCGCAAAGCTTCGCCAGCCGCTACCCGCATGAGCTTTCGGGCGGCCAGCGCCAGCGCGTCGGTATCGCCCGCGCCATCGCACTCAGACCGGAGTTCATCCTCGCCGATGAGATCGTCTCGGGCCTCGACGTGTCGAGCCAGGCGCAGGTGCTGAACCTGCTGGAGGAGCTGGTGCGCGAGCTCGGGCTGACGCTGGCCTTCATCAGCCATGACCTTTCGGTAATCCGGCGGCTGTGCAGCCGGCTCCTGGTGCTCTACCGCGGCGAAATCGTGGAGAACGCGGAGACGGCCGCGCTGTTTGCCGCCCCGCAGGCCGCCTACACCCGCGAGCTGCTGTCCGCGATCCCCCTGCCGGACCCGGAACAGGACTGGGCTTGACGTCTGATTGCGGAGCCTAGTCTGATTGTTTCAGATGAGTGTAGTGGTGGCCTGGCTGTGCTTGGCTAGCGGTGTTGCTGCGTGCCAAGTGGATGTTCTGCAAAATGTCGTTCCGCAGGCGGGGCATCCAAGACTGAGGTTGGGACTCTAGGCGCCGGTTTGGTTGAGAGCTTGTTACAGTTCTACCGAGCTCGCACAGATGGCCAAGATGCCTTTTGGAAGAAAGGGGGGCCGGGCTTAGTTGCTCAAGTCCCTCATCCAACCTCTTTGATTTTTCACTGCCATGGAGGCTTGTGCTGAGGCGTCCAGTTGGGGACGTCATATTGCAGGATTAGACCACGGAGTTCAGCGCGTCCATCCATACAGACCCCTTTGTGACATGTTCAGAAGGATACAACTGTCGTTCTCCCCTTCGACGTGTACCGGGCACTTGGTGAAGCAGCTCTTGAACCTTATGTTGGCTACGTGCCGACCCGGACGATCTAGGGCCTTTGCACCGCCAGGGCCATTTGCGTAACAGCCAGTTGATGGAATACGCAACGCTGAATTAGTTGAGTGGTTCAATAGCGGCTCTGTTGCACAAATTGGCTAATGGCCGGGCTTCCCCTGGCCTTGGACAGACTCATCCTACGGGCTCTGTGACAGGGATGCCGAGCGCGGTGTAGCCGATCAAAACGGCGGTATGGACCGGAAGCTCGGCGACCTGTCGGTCGAAGCCCCGTGCCATGAGGCGCTGCCCCAGCCGTTTCACACAGTGCATCTTCGTTTCGTGCGACGCGCCGGCGATGACGGTCTTCCAAGGTTTGGCGTTCTTGCGCGGCAGGAGTGAGGAAGGCCCGGAAAGGGTCCGCGGGAGCCTTCCCCTGACGAACGGCGTGGGCGCTGCGGTCAGCGTTTGCATCGTGGCAATTTCAGGTGACGTAGGCACCGTCGGCAGTGACGCTGCTGATCTGCTCGTACGCCAGAATCTGGTTGGGCAGGTCGGCTGACACCAGCGCTTCGCCGATATGGTCCCTGTGATCTCTACGGCCTGAACCTCCATGGTTTCCTCATCAATTCCCAAGTGGATCTTGCGCCAGAGACGCCGCTCGGAACCACCATGCTTGCGGGTGTGCCACTCTCCTTCGCCCTCCACCTTGATCCCGGTGCTATCGATTAACCGGTGCAGCGGGCCCTTCGCGCCTCGGTAGGGGATGTTGATGGCCTGGGCCTTCTGGCGACCATGGTTGCCTGACGGCGCGGCAACCCAGCTCATCTTGGGGGCAACCCAGATCGTCAGCGAGCCGCGGCGCTTGAGCGCTTCATTGTAGGCCGACCATTTTCTGGTCCTTTAGGTCAGGGGGGAGGTCTGCTCATGCATCCCAGCTATCACGCTGGATTCATGAGCTGAATCTCACATGGGATTTGTGCAGCAGAGCCGGGGTGTGAGCACCAAGCTGAATGCCGTCTGGAAGGGGCAGTGCAATCCGCCAGATTTGTTCGTTTCCGCCGAGCAGGTCAGTGGTTACACCGGCGCGAGGTACTGCGTCTTGCGGCCACAAGACAGGCACAGAGCATTCCAACGATTGGCAAACTGCTTTTCGTAGCTGTAGGCCGACCCCACCTGTCTAGCGCGAGGTGGCGCTGCTGTCAGGTCTTCTAGTGCGCTCTGCCAGCGAGTGGTGGTCGCGGCGTCAATCAATGTGGCACCTTGGGGCACGTGGTCCGTCAGCCCATCGACATTGTTGACAAGCAGCCTGCGGCCTGCCGCCAGGGTTTCAATGGCCACCAGCCCGTAGGCTTCCCAGCGCGACGGCATCACCACTGCATCAAGGCAGGCCATCGCCGCCACCGGGTCGGCGGCAAAGCCTTTGAAATGAATGCGCGGATCACCGGCGGCAAGTTCGCGGAGCAGGGTTTCCTCGCTACCTTGACCATGGATGTGAAGGGCAACGGCAGGGTTTCGGGTGGCGCGGAAGGCCTTGATCAGCACGTCGAAGCCCTTCTGCGGCTCCAGCCGTCCGATGGCGCCGATGGTCCTGACTGGGCCCACTGGCGGCACAAGCGCGCGGAACGCGGTCAGATCAACACAGGACGGAATGACATGCAGGGCGGCACGCCGCACCAAGCCCTCGGTCCTCAGCCACTCGCCCTGAGCGGTGCTGACCGCAACGACATCATGGAACATGGCATAGGACGCCCTGAGGAGCGCGCCGAAGCGTCGTTTCCGCCGGACATTCAGAGCCGTGAAACTGCGGGTGTAGCTATGTTCGACGTGAATGAACCGGGCCCTGGGGTTCAAGGTGCGCAGAGCCGCCAGTACCGGCATGAGACGCCAGCTGATCGCCAGATGCGAGATGATCACATCTGCCTTCAGATGCCCTGCCGACAGGCTGTTCCGCCGTACCTCCAGCAGGCTGTGCTCGGCGTCGCGGGTCAGGTCGGGAGCCGTCATCATGTGGTCGATCACCCGCATCACACCGCCTGCGGTGGTGTCATCAACCAGGTGCGTGACGCGAACAGCCTTCATGATGGGACCTCCGTCCGGCTGCGCCGGGCGGCCAGGTCCATGGTTCGGCGCAAGACCCTCGGCCCGGTGAGGGCAAGCAGCGCGGTGGCCGCGAGGGTTGTTACAGATTTCAGCGGTTCTTCCCAAAGGGGGCGGAGGGAGCAGGCAAGCCACGCCTTGGCAAGTTGCACCGAACGGCGGCTGTCCAGACCGCTGATGGCCCGGCGGTTGAGATAGCGCAGCTGGTAGGCCCGCGCGGCATTCTCCTGTTGCGCGAAGAATTGAGGGTTGATCCGGGCGAGCTTGCGCACCATCCGCTCCCACGCGGCGAGCTGGCGATCGGTCGCGGCAGACAGCCCGCCGGAGTGAACCCGGTAGCGTGTCAGCAGGCCCGGGATCCCCTCAAACGCCCAGTTGGTGGTCAGGGCAATGCGCAGCCAGCATTCGATGTCCTCGGACTGGCGGAAGGTCTCGTCGAAAAACCAGTCGCGCTCAGTCTCGGATTGGGGGCGAAAGGCGATCTCATCCAGAACCGCGCGCCGGATTACGGCGGCGGAGCCGTTGCCGATCGGGTTGCGTTTGAAGATGTGCTTGGCATCGATTTTCTGCAGTCGTGGCCGCTGCGCCTGACCTGTCAGCGCGCCATCCTCCGACATGAAGGCCGATCCGGCATAGCTGATCCCCACCTGGGGGCTGGCCGCCAGATGGCAGAGGTGGCGGGCCAGCTTCTCCGGCTCCCACAGATCATCCGCATCGCAAAAGGCCACCACACCGCCCTGGGCGCAGGCAATGCCCGTGTTGCGCGCGCCGGCCAGGCCGCGGTTTTTCTGGTGCACCACGCGAAAACGCGGGTCGTTGCAGAAACGAGCCGCCACCGCGGCGGTCGAATCCGTGGAGCCATCATCGACCACGATGACCTCGAACTCTGCGCAGGTCTGCGCCTGCAAGGAGGTTAACGTTTCAGCGAGGGTTTTCTCGGCGTTGAAAGCGGGAACGATAATCGATGTGAACAGCATGAATTTATAGCTCCGGGAGTTAACGGGAGAACAGGGTGCGGCGCAGCGGTCCGGGCAGGAACGGCGCCAGAACTGCCCCGGCCAAGGTCAGCCCACCCCTGCGGAACGGAGAGAAAAAGCCGCGGGGGCTTTGCAGAATGCCAAGAACCGTTTGCTTCAGTGCATAGGTCCGCCCTGCATTGAGGCGCAGCGAACGGCGGGCCAGATACCGATGGTGAATGGCATGAGAGGCGGCGCTTGGAACCACGCCAAAGCCTGCGGCGGTTGCGATTGCCTGCTGGCGGCCCGCCCGCATCGCATCGAGGTCCGTGGACAAACCGCCGACAGAGGTGCGGTAGTAGGTGTGCAGGCTGTTGGCTCCCGTCACCCGGGCACCACCGCCGACCAGGCGGATCAGCCACTCGAGATCCTCGTTATGGACCATGGCCTCGTCGAAGCCGCCGCTGGCCGCGAAGACCCGGCGCCGCACGGCAAAGTTGGACATGGTGCAAACCGGGTTTTCCCCTAGCAGCATGGCGATGCTCAGATCTTGCGGGGGCACTGTCGAAAACACGCTGGCGTCTGCCGGGCTGGCGCGGAAGAATCCGATCTGGCCATAGGCCCCATCAACGGCGCCTTGCCGGAAGATCGCGCGGAGCTGCGACAGTTTCTCTGGATGCCAGATGTCATCCGCATCGCAGAACGCGATCACCTCGCCGCGGGCGTGCTCCATCGCGCCGAAATTGCGGGCGGCACTGGGGCCCTTGCCGGGGTTTTGCACCAGCTGGATCCGGGCATCAGTGGCGGCGGCGGCGCGGACCAGTGTGCGGGTCGCATCGGTGGAGCCGTCATCGACCACGATCGCCTCCCAATCGGCGCAGGTTTGCACCTGAAGCCCGGCCAGGGTGTCCCGGATCGTGGCAGCGGCGTTGAAGCTGGGAATGACGATGGAGAAATAGGGCATGTCTCAAACCTCTGCGGTGCGGTGGCGAAAGGCCATGGAAAGGGTCGGCAGCGATGCCAGGGTCATCATCAGCGCGGCGACTGTGGCATAGCCGATGGCAACGGCTGTCAGCCCGTAGGGGGCGAGCAGGCAGGTGTTCAGGATCAGCGCGCCGGTGGTGGCAAGCGTGACCCGGAATTCCTGGCCGGGTCTGCCGTTGGCGCGCAGCCAGCCGGCGGTGGCAGACCACAGGGTGGTCGGAATTGCGACCAGGCAGAGGATGGACACCACGCCCTCGATGCCTGCCCAGCCGTCACCGAACAGAACCGGGACGTAGAGCGGGGCCAACAGCGACTGCGCAATGACGGCAGGGGCAATGATCCCGATCGCCAGCAGCACGCTTTGACGCAGTGCCTGCAGCTTGTCGGTGCTGGCGCAGAGATGCGGAAATAATACGGTCGAGAATGCCACGGTGAAGGAGTTGGACAGGCTGAGCCCGGCGTTGAAGGCCATGAAATAGAGGCCGAGCGTTTCGGCTCCCATCAGCGCGCCGACGATGACCTTGTCCGCCTGCAGGCGCAGCGCCTTGACCAGCTCGACGCCCAGCACCGCCCAGCCATAGGACAGGAACGGGCGCAGCGGCGCATAGCCTTGGGAGCGGTCCGGGCGCCAGGGATGCAGGCGGCGCATGGCAACCAGCCAGACCGGTGCCGTCAGCAGGCGCGGCAGTACCAGGACCAGCGCGGAGGGCCAAATCAGCGCCAGCACCACCGACATCAGGTTCGACGCCACGATCTGCGTGCCCGAAATGGCCGCCGTCTGGCGCAGCTTACCGGCCCGCATGGCAAGACCCGCCTGCAACAGGCCTGCGGGCATGAACAGGTATTCGCCGGCCAGAATGAGGATCAGCGCCAGCAGCATCGCGCTGCCGCCGCTGGCATACAGCACCAGTCCCGCCAGCGACTGAAGCAGGAACAACCCGACGCACCAGACCCAGAAAATGCGGTGCGCGGTGGTGCAGGTCTGCTGCAGCTGCGCCGCCGGGGCCGCGATGATCTTTTGGATGACACCGTTTTCCGTCAGCGATTTGACGATATCGGCCGCCGCCAGCGCAGCCGCGGCAATGCCGATCTGGTCCAGGTCGAGCGTGCGCGCCACCGCGATCACCACCAGCAACCGCGAAGCCTTGGCCGCTGCCTCGGACGCGCCGTAGGCAAAGAGGTTCTTTGCGAAAGAGGGGATTTCTAGGGTGCGGGGCATCGGGACCTGTCCATGGGGGCTGTTGGACCAAGTGTTACCGACGTCCGCTCCGGCTGTCCCTCGCCCCCCGGGACAGGGCAATGGTGCAACAGAACTGCGCCATATCCGAACGGATAGCGCCGCGATATCAACACCCTCTCGACCGCTGTGACCGAATTCCGTATCACCGGTACAACCGCAGTGATCCGGCGAGCAGTTGAATGATGAAGCCCCTCAAAAATGGAACGGCAATTCTGGCGGTCTTGTCTTTGAGCAGCTGCGCGCAGATCGATCCGCCCGACAATCTGGAGCCGATTGCCTCTGGCGACGGGTATCAGGCGCAATACCGCGAACCGCATGTGTCCCGCAACGCGGCAGGATTTCTGCAGTCCCGCGCCATGAACGAGGCCCGCTGTCGGCCGCCCGGTGGTGGCACGGGTGGCAAAGGCGCCGGCACGGCGCAGGCGGCGCTGGCCGGGGAACGCTTTACCCGCAATGATCTGGTCAACGTGCGCGTCGGCGAGGATGAGACCTTCAACGGCGATTACGTGATATCCCGGGACGGCACGCTCAAGCTGCCCTTCCTGCCGCCGGTGCGCGCGCAGGGCCGTACCGCGGCCCAGATCGAGGATGACATCGCCGCAAAGCTGCTCGCCGAAGATTTCTACGCGGAACGCCCGCGCTTGTCGGTCCGGGCCGCTGATTTCGCCTCGGTCACGGTGGGGGTTTCAGGAGCCGTTTTTGAACCCAAGGCGGTGGAAATCGGCGGTGTGCCCGGCGACCAGGTGGACTCGCGCCGACAGGGCGCCTTGGGGGCCTCGACCGAGGCGCGCAACCTGTCTGCCGCCTTGCGTGCGGCAGGCGGCGTGCGCCCCGATGCCGATGTTTCCGCGATTGAGGTGCGGCGTGGCAGCAGCGTCTACCGGTTGGATATGCGCGGGGTCTTCGAAGGCCAGAATGCCGTCGATATCATGTTGCTGACCGGCGACGAAGTGAACGTGCCCAGCCGCGGATGTTTCCAGGAAGATCTGATGCGGCCCAGTCCCATCAGCCCGCCGGGCGTGACTTTGTTCCTGTCGAACCTGACCCAACCTGCGACCGGCAATGCGATCTCTGCCATCGGGCGCGAGGTGCGCGAGTTTCCGTATGGTACGCGCTATCTGCAAGCCGTGGTGGATACCAACTGCGTCGGTGGCGCCCGGGCCACCAGCGCTCATCGCTCTTCAGTTCTGTTTTCCCGCAATCCGGTCACCCAGGTGTCGGTCGTCATCGAGCGGAACATCGAAGACTTGCTGCGGCGGGCAGACCGGGACGATTATGACCCCTTCCTGCTGCCTGGCGACGCCATCGCCTGCTATGACAGCACCATCACCAACATCGGGGAACTCGGTCGCCTGATCGGTGCCTTTAAATACTGAGGCTGGTTCGGCCCGGATCGGGGTGGCGATACCGGGCTCGGCGGAGCGGGGGGTGCAGCCCATCCTCCGCGGTGTCGTTCAGCAACGCTGCCGTTGAAGCGCGAGCAGCTCAGGCGGATACCCCCAGAGGTTACGCATCGGCCCCGCGATCAGGCTGCCTGGGGAACCGGAGCAACCCGTGCGGCAAGAAAGTCAGACAGGTCATGGGCCAGTTCCGCGCGATCCAGCGCAAAGGCAGCAGTCGCCTGCACAAACCCTTGCACGCTGCCGCAATCGAACCTTTCGCCATCGAACCGGAAGCCCGTAACCCCCGCGGCGGGAAGATCGGCGTTCATGGCATCGGTCAGCTGCAGCTCTCCGCCCGCGCCAGGCTCGAGTGCAGCAAGGGTAGTAAAAATCGAAGGCTCCAGAATGTAGCGACCGACGACGGCATGCGTGGATGGTGCCAGTGCAGGATCCGGTTTTTCAACCATAGCACGGGCGCGGGTGAGCTTTCCGGTTTCTCGCGCAACATCAAGGATGCCGTAGGAGGAGGTCTGTTCGCGCGCCACCTTCATCGTGGCCACCATGTGACCCCGGTTCAGCGCGTGGGCTGTTACCATCTGGCTCAGCGCGCCGCGCGGCGCGCGGATTACATCATCCGGCAGCAGCACCGCGAAGGGTTCGTCTCCGACCAGGCGCGCAGCCAACCCCACCGCATGCCCCAGACCCAGGGGATTTCTTTGGCGCACAAAAGACAGGGCGCCTTCGGGCAGGCGAGTCCGTGCGATGGCCTCCAGCGCGTCGGTCTTGCCCCGTTCCTCCAGCGTGTTTTCAAGGGCGGCGGCGGTGTCGAAGTAGTCCTCCAGTGCGCCCTTGCCTGCGGCGGTGACAAAGATGAATTCTTCGATCCCGGCCTCCCGCGCCTCGTCCACCGCGTATTGGATCAGCGGGCGGTCCACCAGCGGCAGCATTTCCTTGGGGATGGATTTGGTGGCGGGCAGAAAGCGGGTTCCCATGCCGGCAACCGGGAATACGGCTTTGCGGATATGTGTCATTGCTAGTCTCCTGTGTTTGGGGATCAGTAGGCGCCGCGGCCGGACACAACCGCGCCAAAGGTTCTGAGGATCAGCTGCAGGTTCAGCCTGAGCGAGCGGGCCTTGATGTAGCCGAGGTCCATCTCGATCATTTCCTTGAAGCCGACAGAGGCCCGACCGGACACTTGCCACACACCGGTGATGCCGGGTTTGACTTTCAGGCGGCCGAGGGCGCGGGGCGGGTAGTCTGCAACCTCGCTCGGCAGGGCCGGGCGCGGGCCGACGATGGACATCTCGCCGCGCAGCACGTTGAAAAGCTGCGGCAGCTCATCAATCGAAGTGCGGCGCAACCAGCGTCCCACACGGGTGATCCGCGGATCCTGGCGGGATTTGAAGCAAAGCCCGGCCCGGTCCGAGGCGTGCAGGACCTCCGCGCGCCGGGTTTCGGCGTCTGCCGTCATCGAGCGGAACTTGAACATGGTGAACGTCTTGCCGTTCAGCCCCACCCGTGTCTGTTTGAAAAGCGCAGGGCCCCGGCTGTCCGCCCTGACCGCCAGCGCAGCCGCCAACAGCAGCGGCGTCAGCATCAGCAGCGCCAGCACCGATACCGTGATGTCGAGACAGCGCTGCTGCAGGTTGGTCAGCTGCTGGCGCCGCAGTGCCTTCAAACCGGCATGGGCCAGAAAGCTGGCATTGCCGGCCAGGTAGCGGCGGGCCATCCGGCGCGGTTCCATCGCCAGCCGCCAGACCCATTCCATGCGGGCGGCCCTGACGACCTTCGGTGCCCGCGCAACGGAGCCGGACAGGAAGTCAAACAGCGCGCCGACGCCAAGGGTCAGGTCGGCCTGCAGGCGATCGGCATTGCGGTGCAGCCACAGCTCCTGCATCGGGACGCCAAGCGCGACCAGCACGATGTCGGCGCCGCTTGCGTTGATTGCGGCAATTGCCGCATCGCTGTCCTGCGCGCCCTCGTACCCGTCGCGGGTGCCAGCGATGCACAGACCCGGGATATCTCGGAGCAGCCGTGCCGCCGCGGCATCCGCAACACCGGGCCGCCCGCCGAACAGGTAGACCGATTTGCCCATGGCCGCCGCCCGCTGCAACAGCTGCGGCACGAAGTCGGTTCCATTCAGGTTTGCCGTCAGCGCGTGGCCGGTAAACTTTGCCGCCAGCTCTACCCCGATGCCGTCGGGCAGCAGGAGATCCGCCCCGGCAACGGCCTCTGCATAGTGGGGATCACGGCGGTGAATGTTGCAGCAATGCGCATTCATGAAGAACACCCGCCGCCGCCCCGGTGACAGCAGCTTGGCCGCAGCCCTGCTTGCGCTGGCGTCAACCAATTCGAGGTCGAGCGCCGGGAGGTAAACCGTCTGCAGGCGGCGGGATTTGACTGCCAGGCCCGCACCGAACTTCGAGGGAGAATATGCAAGTGTCATCTGCTAAGTCCTTGAGCTGTCGTTGGTTGCTCTCAGGCTGTTGCAGATGCTGGCGCCTCTCAACCGAGCGGGCGGACAGGTTCGGGCCTCTTTGGTATCCCCGGCTTGCCTTGCGGCTTTCAAAGTTATCCGCCCGGATCGGAAATTACCCGAAGGCCTGCCGAGCCGAGCGGAACAGAGGGCGTTTCCTCCGCGTCGGCAGCAGTGGTCCTACTCCATTGGGTAGCCGCGACTACGGATGTGCAGCGGGTTAGCCGGGCGCGTCGGCGCAGCGGGCGCGCCGCCGCGGTAGTCTCTGCTCGAAGGAGACTGACATGCTGCAGAAAATTGCCGGAAAACTTGAAGCGCCGCGCCGGTTCTGGCGCCGCCTGTCCCTGCGGCGCATCATCGTCGGCGGACGACTTGGCGACACCAGCCGCCTGCGCCGATACCTTGCTTTCTTCCTGCTGGGGCTGGCGCTGATCTGGGCACCGATCAATGGCTATCTGCGGACCGCACCGCTTGCCTTCAAATCCCATGCCTCGCTGATCCTGCCCGGATCCGGGGCCTCGGCCTCGATGAACCTCAACGGCATCGGCCAGGCGTCCTCCTACGCCAATTCCGCCTTTGCCAGCAACTCCGTCAGCCCCACCGAAACCTACAAGCGCCTGATCGGCGCCGACCGCATCCTTGCGGCGGCTGCCGAGGCCATGGGACTGAACCGCCGAGATTTCGGCAAGCCGCGGATCCGACTGGTGGATCAGACCAGTCTCATTCACGTCGAAATGACGGGCCCCAGCGCCGAAAATGCGCAGCAGCGCGCGGATGCCCTGCTGCAGGCCTTCTTTGATGAGCTGGACGCGCTGCGCAAGGATGAACAGGCCACCCGCGAGGACAGCGGTCTGGCCGCCATCGAGGACTACCAGCGTTCCGTGGCACTCACGCGGTTCGACATCGAGAAACTGCAGATGTCCTCGGGGCTGCTGTCAGGCGATGAATTTGACGCGATGGTCGAAGATACCCGTGAACTGGAAGGTCGGGTCGAGGATCTTTCCGGCGTGCTCGGGGAGAAGACGCAGAGCGTCGCCGCGCTTGAACGCACGCTTGGCATTCCTGCCGCCGCCGCGGCTGCGACCCTGAAGCTCTATGCCGATGCTGATTTCCTCGCGCTGATCGAGGAAAGCGGTGCCCATGCGGCAAAACTGGCCGAGGCCCGCGCCTCCTATGGAGAGGGGCACCCGAAAGTTCAAACCGCGCGCGCCGCCCAGGCCGCGGCTGAACGCGGCGCGATGGCACGGGCCGTGGCCGTCACCGGTATTGGCCGACAGAAGCTGGCCTTGCTCGATCTGGCTCCGGACGGCGCGCGCGCGGAACTGCTGGCGGAGCTTGTGCGCATGGATGCAGAACGCCTCGGCACCGCCCGGCAGCATCAGACCCTGGTACAGCGGCTGGTGACGGAGCGGGAGCGCCTGCAGCAGCTGTCCGCCAGCGCGGCGCGGCTGAAGGATCTGCAACGCGACTTTTCCGTTGCCGAAGCAGTGTTTGCCTCGGCCATCGCGCGTGCCCAATCGACGAAATCGGATGTCTACGCCTCCTACCCGCTGGTTCAGGTGCTTGAAAACCCGTCGCTTCCCGAGCGCCCGTCGTCGCCCGACCGCAAGCTCGCCATTGCCGCCGGGGCTGCAGCGACCTTCATGCTGCTGATCGCGCTGGTGCTGGGCTGGATCCGGTCCGCGGTGATCGGCCGTCTGCTGGCCACACCGAAGGCGGCCCCAGCATGACCCCGCAGAACCCGGCAGAGTGGATGATCTACCGGACCATGGCGCTGACGTGGCCCTTCTACGCTGTTGGCGCGCTCTACGTTGTCGGCCCGGTTCTGGCCTGGGTCCTGGGTGCGCTGGCGGTGCTGGCGTTATACCTCGGCCCGGCGTTTCGGTCCGACCTGCGTGCAGCCGGTCCGGTTCCGGTGCTGGTCTGGGCCTGGATCATCGGCATGGCCGTCATGCTGGTTGCACTGTGGATCGGGCATCTCGATTGGGGGCTTGGCCTCAAGAAGACCATCAAGTCCTCGATCGGCTGGGCCAAGGGCTGGGCGCTGCTGGCACTGTTCCCGCTGGTCGGCGCGGTGTTGCCGATCCGCCGCGAGGTCCTGATCCGGGGGCAATGCGTGATCGGAGCCTGGACGCTGGCACTGGCGCCGCTTCTGCTGGCAGCGCCTTATCTTGGGCTGCCGGAACGCATCTTCACCTCACCGCTGAAGGCGGTTGGCGGACCGGGGCCGGAGTATTTCAGCGTCTACCTCTTCACTTATGACCCGGCCAGCTGGACACCGCGCTGGCAATTCTACGCGCCCTGGTCGCCCTTCGCGGCCCTTTTGGGCGTTATCATGGTGTTGTTTGCGCTGGAGGAGAAGAACCGCAAATGGATGCTGGCTGGCGTCGCGGCAGGCATATTGATGATCCTCGCGTCCAAGTCGCGCATGGGGCTGGTGGGGCTGGTGGCCTGTACCGTGGCCCCGCGCATGCTACCGCTGATCCTGCGTGGCTGGGCCTGGCATGTGACGGCAGCGCTGACCGCATCTCTGGCGATCACCGGTGGAACCTTGGCGGCGCTGGCAACAGATGCCGTGGCCGCGTTCAAGGGCGCCCGCGCCGACAGTACCCGGGTCCGTGAAACGCTTCAGCGGATCGCCAGCGAGCGCTGGCAAACCGACGCCTTCTGGTTCGGCCACGGCACCGTCCAGCCGGGCTCCCATGCGGTGGAATACATGCCCATCGGCAGCCACCACACCTGGTTCGGACTGCTGTTCGTGAAGGGCGTTGTCGGCTTTGCAGCCTTTCTGGTGCCTCTGGTCTGGCACATCGCATTTGTCATGATGGATGCGGCAAAGCACGCACGTGGCCGTCTGCCGCTGGGCATCCTCATGACCATGGTGCTGCTTTCCTTCGGCGAAAACATCGAAATCGAAGCCTACATGCTCTGGCCGGGTCTGATCCTCCTTGGCGTGCATCTTCGCGAGGTCCGAATGGTTGAAGTCAGCGAAGGTTCTGAAAAGACCGGGGCGCGTGTGGGGCCTTCTGGCGCCGTCTGCTAACCGTGAAGACTGCTTCGGCTCAGGAGCTTAATCCCTGGCTGAGGTGATCCAGCAGCAGCCGAACTTTTGGCGACAGGTGACGGTTGTGAGGGTAGATCGCCCATATGCCGTCATCGGGAGCGCGGTATCGTTCCAGCACGGGGACCAACTCGGCCGCCTTGATCCGGTCTTGCACGTAGTAGTCCGGCAACTGGATGATACCGATCCCCTTCAGCGCCGCATCAACCAGCGCCCAGCCGCTGTTGCAGCGGAGGCTGCCAGTGACTCGGATGTGGCGGGGTTTGCCTTGCTCGTGAAAGCGCCAGAAATCCAGCGTTCCCTGGAGGCAGTTGTGCTGGTCCAGCTCGGACAGCGTTTGGGGCGTGCCCCGCCGTGAGAGATAGCCGGGTGAGGCGCAGACGTAATGCGCGCGCGACGCCAGCCGTTTGGCCATCATCGTGCTGTCTTCCAGCTCCCCGAGACGGATCGCCAGGTCAAAGCGCTCGGCCACCAGATCGAGCCTTCGGTTGGTCAGTGTCAGGTTCACTTCCAGATCGGGGTATTGGACGGCGAAGTCGTTGATCAACGGTGCGATCCGATTTTCCCCGTAGGTCACCGGCGCGGTCAGCTTGAGGCGGCCCCTCGGGGTCTGGTGCAAGTCGGTGACGGCGCGCTCGGCCTCGGCCAGCCCGTCAAGAACCTGCCGACAGTGGTTGTAGTAGATCTGCCCGGTCTCGGTGATCGATACCTTGCGTGTCGTGCGGTAGAACAGCTTGACCGCCAGCCGGGCTTCCAGCGCGCCGACCTGACGGCTGACCTGCGCGGTGGAGATCCCCAAACGGTCCGCGGCTGCGGTGAAGCTGCCGGCCTCGGCCACCGCCACGAATTCAGTGACCCCTTCCCAGCTGAACATCCCGGTTCCTTTCACGACCTGTGCGATATGCCTGCGCACACTATTACCATGTTGTAATAGTCATTTGCAAAACGAGGCAATTAACCTCCTGAGGAAATAGACTACATCGCCGCCATCGCAACCGAACCCGGCGGCAAGCCGGGAAACCAATCGTTCCAATTGCAAGGCGAACCCCTATGACCGACATCATCAAATCCAAGGCTGCCGTTGCCTGGGGCCCGAAACAGCCGCTCTCCATTGAAGAAATCGACGTGATGCCGCCGCAGGCCGGAGAGGTCCGCGTGCGCATCATCGCAACGGGCGTCTGCCACACCGACGCCTTCACCTTGTCGGGTGACGACCCGGAAGGCATCTTTCCCGCCGTGCTCGGCCACGAAGGCGGCGGCATTGTTGAATCCATCGGCGAAGGCGTGACCAGCGTTGCCGTCGGCGACCACGTCATCCCGCTCTACACGCCGGAATGCGGCGAGTGCAAATTCTGCAAATCCGGCAAGACCAACCTGTGCCAGAAGATCCGCGAGACCCAGGGCAAGGGTCTGATGCCGGACGGTACCACCCGCTTTTACAAGGATGGTGAGCCGATCTTTCACTACATGGGCTGTTCGACTTTCTCGGAATACACCGTGCTGCCGGAAATATCGCTCGCCAAGGTGAACCCAGCAGCGCCGCTGGAGGAGGTCTGCCTGCTGGGGTGCGGCGTGACCACTGGCATGGGGGCGGTGATGAACACCGCCAAGGTCGAAGAAGGCGCGACCGTGGCGATCTTTGGCATGGGTGGCATCGGCCTGTCGGCGGTGATTGGCGCAACGATGGCCAAGGCCAGCCGGATCATCGTGATCGACATCAATGAGAGCAAATTCGACCTCGCCCGCAAGCTGGGCGCGACCGATTTCATCAATCCCAACGACTATGACAAGCCGATCCAGGACGTGATCGTCGAGTTGACGGACGGTGGCGTCGACTATTCCTTTGAGTGCATCGGCAATGTGAACGTAATGCGCTCGGCGCTGGAGTGCTGCCACAAGGGGTGGGGCGAATCCGTGGTGATCGGTGTCGCTGGTGCCGGTCAGGAGATCTCTACCCGTCCATTCCAGCTGGTCACCGGCCGGGTCTGGCGCGGATCGGCCTTTGGCGGCGTCAAGGGCCGGTCGGAGCTGCCCGACTACGTCGAACGTTACCTGCAGGGCGAATTCCAGCTGAATGATTTCATCACCCACACCATGGGCCTTGATGACATCAACACGGCGTTTGATTTGATGCACGAAGGCAAGAGCATCCGCACGGTCATCCACTTCGACAAGTAACCCGACTGAACCTTCAGGGCTGCGCCGACATCGGCGCAGCCAGCCTTACGCCGTTTCGCAGACACTCTGTGACCTGCAGGGACGAGAACTTGTTGCAAGAAGCGGGCGCAAGGCACCTGGTATCGGACACCAGACCGGCACCCGGTTGCCAACTGTTGCCAAGGCTACGCGCGACCGCCAATCCTCCGGCGGGCACATCCGGTCAGCCAACTTCCGACAGTTGCGCGCGGATGCGGTCGGCCGTTTGGGCGAGCGCTATGTCACCGGGGTTCGGGGGCAGGGAAAATGCTTCGATCCCCTCTTCGAGATACCGTGCCGAGGACACATCGTGGCGGTGAAACATCGGCACCACATGGGCATGCGCGTGCGGCACATGGATGCCGGTGTAGAAAAACGAAACCCGCTCGACCTCCCATTCTCGTTTCATTGCCCGCGCTAGCCGCTGCCCGACGGCCATGGTCCGCGCCGCGGTAAGTTCTGGTAGATCTTCGAACCAGGGGCAGTGCTGCTTGGGAATGATCAGCGCATGACCTTCGCGGATCGGATGGAGATCGAGAAACGCCATCACCAGATCGTCCTCGAACAGCTTGTGCGCGGGCAATTCGGCGTTGGCAATTTGGCAGAAGATACATGTGTCGGCCATCCAAGCCCCCTTGTTAAACGCAATCGGATCACGCTGCGGAAGATCTGCGCCAGCGCAGTGGTCTGGCTAGATTGGTAGAGTATGGCCAGTCTCAGGTCTATCGCGAGGACAGGTTTCGGTGCCGAAGGGCGATGGCGCAGGCTGTGCAGGGATCGTTGGCTGACTCAGGGCTGCTTCCATTCTTCGATCCGAACTTGACCCTCGCGCAGGCCGAACAGGAATTCATCGTCAAGAAATGGTGCTGGTTGACGCTCTTTTAGGCAAAACCTGCAACTGCCGGAGACGCTGCAGCATCTGGTTCCTCCCGTCTTTTCCGGGGCAATAGTGCCGCAACAGGCGCCCGGCGCGCAGCAGCAGACCCAAGGCAGCATGATGTCCATCCTCTTGATCCACACCGGCGGCACCATTGGCATGGAGCGGACCGAACACGGCTTTGCGCCCCGGATCGGGATCGTCGAGGATGCGGTGGCGGAGCTGACTGCAAGCGGACAGGCCGAAGGGCCGGTCGAGGTGCTGCGGCTTGATCCGTTGATCGATTCCGCGCAGGCCACGCCGGACGACTGGCGGCGGGTGGCACGCAGCATCCATCAGGCAGCAGAGGTACATGATGCCTTTGTGGTCACCCACGGCACCGATACGCTCGCCTATACCGCCGCGGCGCTGTGCCTGTCGCTGGCGGGCCTGCGCAAACCGGTGATCGTGACCGGCGCGATGCTGCCGCTGACGGTTGCGGGCAGCGACGGGCTGGACAACCTGACCGCGGCGCTGTCGG
This sequence comes from Nocardioides marinus, assembly GCA_019801415.1. Taxonomy (GTDB): domain Bacteria; phylum Pseudomonadota; class Alphaproteobacteria; order Rhodobacterales; family Rhodobacteraceae; genus Leisingera. The sequence continues at coordinate 155,086 of JAHVJD010000008.1, read as the reverse complement.
CGGCGCGGACGGCGCCGCCGGGGGTGTGGGTGCAGTTCGGTGGGCAGCTTCTGCATGGCGCACGGGTGCGCAAATCCCATTCCACGGCCTTTGACGCCTTCGAGGCCGCGCCCAGCGACGTGCCGCCGCTGCTGCCGTCACGCCAATCCGCATTGAACGACGTGCGCGCCCATAAGGTCGGCATCCTTTCGGTCGCCCCCGGCTGCTGCGAGGAGTTGTTTGCGCATGCGGCGGCGGCCTGCGACGGGCTGGTGCTGCGATGCTACGGGTCCGGCACCGCCCCCGACACGCCCGCAATGCGCAGGGCGCTGCAGGCGGCCCATGACCGCGGCGTGCCGGTGCTGGCGGTCAGCCAGTGCCCCGAAGGCGGCATGCGGCTGGGCACCTATGCGGCGGGCAAGGTGCTGCAGGATACCGGCGTGGTCGACGGGCGTGACATGAGCCCGGAAATGGCCTTTGCCAAGATGCAGTTCGCGCTGAGTCTGTCCGGTGACTTTGACAGTCGCCGTGACTTCCTTGGCAGCAACCAATGCGGTGAAATGCTCGGCACTCCGGGCTGAGTTGAAACAAACCCCGCCCCCGCTACCTGACGCTGATACGGCGCCGGTCCGCTCGACCGGTGTGGGGCAAATCAAGGCCAGGCCGGGCATCCGCCTGGCGTCTGTGCATCAATTGCGGAGAATCCGCACAACTGAGGGACAAGTATCATGGAATTTCTGGAGTTAATCTTCGGCAAGATCGGAGACCTGACATGGGGCTGGTCGCTGATCCCGATCCTGGTGATCTTCGGCTGCTTCATCACAATCGCAACCGGCTTTGTCCAGGTCGAGTTCTTCGGACGCATGTTCCGGGTGCTTTCGAACAAGAACAACACCGACGACTCCAGCCGTATCTCCGCGCGTGAGGCGCTGCTGGTTTCGGTCGGCGGACGCGTCGGCGGCGGCAATATCGCCGGGGTCGCTGTGGCCATCACGCTTGGCGGGCCGGGCGCGGTGTTCTGGATGTGGGCAATTGCGCTGGTGGGCATGGCGACCAGCCTCGTCGAATGCTCGCTTGCGCAGCTGTTCAAGCGCAAGACTGGCGAAAAGACCTACCGTGGCGGCCCCGCCCGCGCCATCATCCACGGCCTCGGCCAGGAGTACCGCTGGCTGGCGGTGGTCTACGCGGTCTGCCTGATCGCGGCTTTCGGCCTCGGCTTCAACGCCTTCCAGGGCAACACTGTCGCGGGCGCGGTTCAGGACAGCCTCGGCATTGACCGGCTGTGGACCGGGATCTGCCTTGCAGTCATTTCCGGCGTCATCATCTTCGGCGGCATCCACCGCATTGCCAAGGCCTCCGACGTGGTGGTCCCGATCATGGCAATCGGCTATCTGCTGATGGCGCTGGTGGTGATTGTCATCAACATCACCAGCCTGCCGGGCGTGCTCTATGACATCGTCACCAATGCCTTCGGCCTGCAGGAAGCTGTCGGCGGTGGCATGGGTGCGGCAATCGCGCAGGGTCTGCGCCGCGGCCTGTTCTCGAACGAAGCGGGCTTGGGCTCGGCGCCCAACGTTGCAGCGACAGCCGAGGTACGCCACCCGATCAGCCAGGGCATCACGCAGTCCTTCTCGGTCTTCATCGACACAATCGTCATCTGCTCCTGCACCGCTTTCGTCATCCTGCTGGGCGATGTCTACGTGCCCGGGGCCGAAGGTATCGACGGTGTCGCGCTGACCCAGCAAAGCATGGTTTCGCATCTTGGCGAATGGGCGCAGTACTTCCTGACCGGCGCCATCCTGCTGTTCGCCTTCTCGTCGATCATCTACAACTACTACCTCGGCGAAAACGCGATGACGGTGCTGACCAAGAACCCGGCGGGCATCCTGGTGCTGCGGATCGCCATCATCGGCATCGTCTTCCTGGGTGCCACGGCGCCGGGCGCCACCGCGGTGTTCTTCTTCTCTGATCCGATGATGGGCATCCTTGCGCTGGTCAACCTGCTGGCAATCATGATGCTGTTCCCGGTGGCGATGCGCCTCCTGCGCGACTTCCGCCGCCAGCTGAAAGCCGGGGTCGAGCGCCCGGTGCTGAACCCCGACGACTTTGCCGATCTCGATATCGACCGCGAAGCGTGGAAGGTTCCGGCGTCGTGATAGCTGTCGGGCCTTAAAGCGCAGCATGAATACCTCCCGAACAGGCCGCGGCGCGATGCTGCGGCCTGTTCCATGTCCGAGGCCGGGCGCCATTTGCAAAGCAGGGCTTTTGCAGTACAATTTGCCGCAACGCTTTAAACAAACCGGCTAGGCAGGCGGGCGATTGTCGAGAGAACTTCCGGAAAACCTGCGCCTGCTGTGCAGCTATTACCCCTCGATCGCCGAGGTGTGTCGCAAGCTCGGGGCGAACCGTTCGCAGTTCAACCGTTATCTCAGCGGGCAGACCCAGCCTTCGCTGCGGCTGATGCGCAAGATCTGCGACTTCTTCGGCGTCGAAGAGGCCGAGCTGCTGATGCCGCATGCGCAGTTCAAGGAGCTGATCCGGCTGAAACCGCAGAGCGGCGGCGCGGAAATCGAACGCAACCAGCTGCGCAATGAAGCCGAGGGTATCCTGCAGGCGTCCATTCCCCAGCTCGAAGCCTATGCGGGGTTCTACTTCACCTACTACAACTCGATGTCGAACCCGGGAAAGATCCTGAAGGGCCTGACCAAAATCTACCGCACCCCTTACAGCATGAACATCAAGACGCTGGAGGTGATCGGGCGGCGGGGCCATGGCGGCTTTACCTGCAAGTATCAGGGCAGCTGCTACATGCTCGGGGACCGGTTGTTCATCACCGCGCTGGAGACGCTGACCCGCAACGAGGCGATCCAGATCATCCTCTATCCCAGCTATACCAACCGCATCCGCTACCTCGGCGGTATCATGTCGGGGGTCTCGGCCCATGCCACCCGCGCCCCGGCGGCCACGCGGATCGCGATGGAGTTTTTGGGCAGGCGTATCGATCTGCGCCGGTCACTGGCGTTGTGCGGGCTGTTCGATCCGGGCAGCTCAGAGGTGCCCGACGCGGTGGAGCGGATAATTTCCGGCCACAGCGACCCGGCATCGCATCTGCTGATGGCGACGCCGGGCTGAGCGAGGCCGCCCTAGTTCTGCACGAGCACCGCGCGGTCCACGAGGCCGCGCGCCAGAAGCCGGGTGACATCCACCAGGTCCTTGCCCGTCCCGTCACAGGGAATGAGCGGCAGTTCGGTGCAGGCCAGCAGCACGGTTTCGCTTTCCAGCGTACCGATCAGCTCCTGGAACTGCGCCACCACGGTGGGATCAGTGCCACCAAGGCGTTTGACGTCATAGATGATCTGGTGCAGCAGGCCGGGATCTTTTGGCGTCTCGACCTCGAAGGCCTCGGCAAGCCGGTGATAGGCAGACCAGCGGTCCATCTTGGTCACCGGTGCCGCCCCGAGCAGCGCGACCGAGCTCAGGCCCCGGCGCTTCAGATAGTCTTCGACCACGTCGCCAACCGAGACCAGCTGGGCGGCGCGCGGCGTGGCCTTGATCTGGCGCTCGTAGTAATTCAGCGTGTTGCAGGCGATGCCGATGACGTCGCTTTGCGCCGCAAGGTCGTCGAACACCCGTTCCAGCTCGGGCCAGACCGCGAGGTCGTTGGCCTCAAGCTCCATCGACAATCCCAGCACGGGCGACGAAATGATCCGCACGCGCGGCCCGTCGAGATCGCCGGTATAGCGCTCGCCCAGCAGCGCCTTGGTTTCCTCGATCACCTTCTGCCACAGGTCGACCCCGGCTTCGGGCCCGGATCCCGCAATCAGTCCGATGCGGCGTCGTTCACTGCGCGGCAGAATATCTTCGGCCTTCATTAAATTCATCTCCTTACAGCAGGTTGACTGAATTCCACAGGTCCAGTGTGGTCTGGCGCATTTCACCAGATACCGCACCAGATTGGTCCTTCGCAGTGTTGCATCGGGGCGCCTCTACCCGTGCCCAAGCGAGCATCCACCAGCATCTGGGCGAGATCGCACAGTTGTCAGGGAGATACCAGCGCAGCCATGCATCGTGAGGGGCGTCGCAGTTGCCATCGGTGGTTCAGCGCGCGACAGTCAGCACGCAGAGCGACAGTGCGAGCCGATAAAATTGGCCGCATCCCCGCTGAACTTGTCGTGCCCGGGTCACAATCTTGCCAAGAACGTGGCTAGGAATTGTTCTCATGGTTTGGATCGTGTCCCATCTTCGCATTGCCAGACGGTTTATGTCCGCTTGTGCGGGGCTTTGCCTCGGTAGCCTGGCTGCCCCTGCGGTGTTCGCGTTCGAGATCACTGCGGATGAACCGGTGGTGATCCTGTACGATCAGGAAGGGCGACCCGGCAAATGGGCCTTTTCCGAGGCCCCGAAAGTCGCGCTGGTGTCCAACGCTCTGATGGCGCATGCGTCGTCCCTGTCAGGCAGAACGGACGTCTCGCTGCGCTTGGCCTCATCCGGCACCGCCGGTAACGCCGCGACCGACTGTGCGACGCATGAGATCATCGTGCCCTTCGGGCAGGCATTTGGCCCGGACACCCTTGAACGTTATACGAAACGGCTGTCAGCCGAGGGGCACCAGACCGCACCTGCCGTCGCGCTGCGGCAAGCGGTGGCTGACCTCGCGGCGCTTGGCGGCGGGCAGGTGATCTATTTTGCCGACACGCTGTCAAGCTGCGACGATGACCCGCTGTGGATCGCGGAGACCGCCCCGGATAGCGTCCGGATCGACGTCGTCGCGATTGGCGCAGCGAAGGATCTTCATGAACTGTCGGAGCTGGCCTTGGCTTCGGGCGGTGAATTTCACCTCTGGTCCGGTCCCGACGGCGGGGTCGAGCCGGGCGGACCGATGATCGACGAGGTATTTCCGCTGGCCCAAGGCGGTGATGGCAGCCGCATCGGATCTCGGCCCCCGCGGAACATTCCGCTGCCCGATGCAACGGAAGGGGCCGATGTGGGTATCGATGTTGCTGCGCTCCGGCTCCGTGCCCCCGGAGCAGGGGGCAGCCTCACGCGCATCGATACGGGGATCGACCAATGTCCGGCCTTTGACGCGCTGTCGCGCAATCTGCTGGACTACGCAAATGGGGGCGCCAGCGACAGGCCGGTTGCTCGGGACGACCCCGTTGCCATCGCCTTCGTGCTGGACGCCAGCGGCTCCATGGCGGGACGTCAGGGGGGGCGCAGCAAGATGGCGATCGCCAAAGACGCTCTCGGCGAAGCGGTGCAGGCGTTGGATGGTGTGAATGCGGTGGCCTCGCTGCGGGCCTATGGCTTTGATGACAGCCTGCCCAAAACACCGGAAGCAAGCTGTCCCAACACCGCGGAAATCGTGCCCTTTGGCCAGAACAACGGGCGGCGGATCGCCCGCCTCGCCGAAGGGCTGCGGCCCTATGGCTACACCCCGCTGGCAGCCTCGCTGCGCGCGGCAGGCGAGCGCTTGCAATCTGTCCCGGCCAGCCGCCGGGTTGCGGTGTTGATCTCGGACGGAGAGGAGACTTGCGGCGGCGACCCGGTGAGTGAGGCTGCGGCGCTAGCGGACGCGGGGATTGGCGTGAACACCTATGTAGTGGGTTACGACCTGGACCCGGACCAGCGCCGGGAATTGCAGGCCGTGGCAGAGGCAGGCGGTACCGCCTATCTGGACGCAAAGGACGGACCGGGCTTGCGGCGTGCGCTCAAGGAGCTGGTTTCGGTGGTCATCGAGAAGACCGAGCGCATCGCCCCAAGCTGCACGAACCCGGTGCAGGGCGGCTCGACGCCGGAAACCGCCACCGAGATCCCACCCGGCATTTACACCGTCGGTGAGCTGCTGGAGGCCGGCGAGTTCCGATATTATCGCACCTCCATGGAAGAAGGACATCGGGCGGTGATCCGCGGGTTGATCCAGTCCTGGCAATATGTCGACACCGCCGATGGTCCAAGGGAGTCCGGCGCGGCACCGGCCGCGCTGACCATCGAAACCCGCTACCCGGATGGTCGTCCCACCGCCGCGCAATCCGCGCGCGAGGTGGGCATTCCGGGAACCCCGGTGGAGACAACGTTTGTGGACACGACAGGTGGTGGGGTGGTCTTTGGGCTGGGGGACGCCTATCGCCGACTGCCGCCAGAAAGCTTGTTCGAGGTTAGCATCGTGCCTTTCGGTGATGGCGGCCCCGGAGACGCTGGTGTTGTGGCTGACGGCGAGGATTTTGCGCGTATTGGCCCGAACGGGACTGCTGACGGACATTTCGGATACGAAGACACGAAGGATGTCTGGCACTATGAGCCAGAGGCCCTCGGGCCGATGACGGCCTCTCTCTCCTACCGCGAGGGGGCGCCGAAGTACCGCCTGACGGTCTATGACGCGGCCAGCGGCAAGCGGATCGGGCGCGGCAACAATGGCCCGGTTCAGTTCGAGGCGACCGGCGCGGTCCGGATCGTGGTCGAGAACCGGGCGCCGAAACTGCGGCCGGAACTGGGGGCCTATACCATTCGGGTGTCAGATGAGTAAGCGCGTGACAGCCCTGACGGGCCTGATCCTGACTTTGGCTGGCCAGACGGCGGCACAGGATACTGCGCCATTGCCGCAGCTCGCCGCGTCCTATCTGTCCGAGGTGATAGATGCGGCGCGGGTTCAGTCCGCGGCGGAGAGCACGGCAGGTGCGCCGGAGGTCCCGAAGCTGCTCGCCAGAGATCCGAGGTGGGTGGCACCGCAGGCGCAGCCCGGCATTGGTCCTCTGATAGGTCACTTTGCCATTCACGGCGCCGAAGCCGCGCAGATTTCGGACGTACAGCTGGCGGGTGAAGCCGCGCGGGTGACGGCGGAGGTTTCCTATGCCGCGCTGCCCGATGTGAAGTGGCCCGTGACGCTGGATTTCCTGTGGCTTGGAGGGGAATGGAAAATCCGCGAGGTGGCACCGACGCGGCGGCGTGCCTTGCCGATCGATGCCGCGCCGGATGATGTTCTCGTGGCCTATCTTTCCGAGCTGAAGATCGCGGTCGAACGGCATGCCCACCTGCCGCGGGACAGCTGGCTCGCGCAAGCGCTGCAGTCGCGCTGGGTTGCGGGGGGAGGAGGATATTGGCGGCGCGCAGTCGACTGCCCGCGCGAGCAGCAAGCGGATTGCATGGCTGCGCCGCTGCAGGGCGCGGGCCTGTGGACCGCCTTGGCGCGGGAGCGCGAGGTTGACGTCCGGATCACGGATTTCCGGCTTGACCCCGAACAGCCCTCCGGGGCACTGACCGTCACCACCGTGCGGCGAACCTACACGGCGGTGGAGATCTTCGATGCCACCCTCGAAAGGGACAAGCGGCACGGATGGCAGCTTACGTCCCTGGCGCGCCGCCAGGACGGGACAGCCCCGGCGGCGGTCAGCCTTGAGGTTGAGACCAGCAGCGGCCTTTCCCTCGTTGCTTCGCTGCTTGATGCGATCACCGGTCCCGGGGCACCATCACAGGCCGACCTGCTTGCCGATCCCGGCACGTTCACCCGCCATTTTGCCGACAGCCGCGACGGTCGAAAGGCTGCAGCGCAGACCATGAACCTGCCCCTTCTGCTATCGGCGCTGGGGGGAGACGCAAGCCGCCGGACAATTGCGGCGGAAGGATCGGACCGTGTCAGGGTGCACTATGCCGATGACCGGGGAAATGGGCGGAGCCTGCTGTTCTCCCTCATCTCTACCGATGACGGTCCGAAGATCAGAGAGGTCCTGATAGAATGAACGCCATACGCCGTTGTGCGCTGATCTGCGCCGCCGCCCTGACCATCCCGGCTGCCGCCCAGGCGACCAAGCTCACCGATGTCTTTGCGGCGTCGGGTTTCCTTGATCCCGGCGCGAATACCTTTGATCAGGTCACCGATTTCATGAACGCCTGGGATGCCGGGCAGCAGATGCCGGATCAGTGGAGCGATGATGCCGCGCCGCCGGAACCGGAGGACATGACACTTGGCTCACAATGCCTGACCCATCAGGCCTGCATGACCTGCACCGATGGCGCCGCCGACCGGGCGAACCGCGCGTTTGAGGTGCTGGTCAACAACGAAAGGCTGCTGGCGCGCACCCTGCGCAAGGCGAAGATCCTCCACACTCTTGCCGAAGGGGCGGCGGCGCAGCATCCGGCGGGAAAGGCCGCCTATGCGCTGCAGCAGATCCGCGATATCGAACCGGCCAAGCGCACTTTTTTCGAGAACCTGGGGAAAGCGCAGGCCAACGCGCTTGAGGTCATGCGGGACTCGTTGACCGTCATTGGCACTTGCGAGCAGCAGCACCTTGGCCAGACGACCTTTCTGGCCCTCGCGGAGCATAGCTACCAGATCGCGAAGATCCGTTTTGCCCTGAGTCTGAAAGGTGAAGCCCAATGAAGCGGTTGGCAGCAGGATTACTGGTGGCAGCCGCACTGCCCGCCGCCGCTGCGCCGGTCAATGACGGCGAGTACGCCACGGCCGAGCCGGTGGCGATTACCCAGCCCATCGCGGGCGGCCCGGACAGCGGACGCGAAGGGTTCTGGTTGATCTCCCTCGGGGGCGACGATCTGGCCGATGGCTACCGGATCGATCCGCCGCCGCAGGCCGGGGACAGGGTCGACTTTATCGGTGCCACGGAGGATGGCCGCCGCATCCCTGCCACGATTGAACTGGTGCGGCGCTTTGGGGGGCAAGTGGTCGCCAGTGCGAGCCTCATGGAGCGCGCGTCCTATGCTGGCTGGGTTGCCGATGCACCGGTATTCCTCCGGGTGTCGATCCCAGCAGGATCAGCGCCGGAAGAGATACTGGTGGGGGTGCGAATTACCCCGGCAGGGCGGGCGACCCCGACGAATGCCACTCCTGATGACGGCCCCCGGAAAGACACGCCTGTCCCCCTGCTTGTGGTTCCGGCCAACTAGGCCGTGGACCTGCCAGGAACGGATTTCTGAAAGAGCGCCCGCGGGAATTGCCTGCGGGCGCTCGGGTCGTTTGAAGCAGTGTTATTCGGCCGGGAAGGGTTCGTCGTCTTCCACGGTCGACGCGATTCCGGCCATGCTCCGGCGGCTGTCGTTGATGATTGCCTTGATCAGGGCAAAGCCCATCAGCACCATTGCGAAGCTGAACGGCAATGCGGCGATGACCATCGCGGTCTGAATGGCCTTGAGACCGCCGACCACGAGCAAGGCTCCGACGACCAATGCCAGCGCAAATCCCCAGAAGATGATATGGGGGCGTGCCTTGGGGCCATCGTCTCCGGCTGCATTGATGGTGTTGATGATCAATACGGCTGAGTCTGCCGACGTCACCAGGTAGGTCAGCAGCAGGATCACCACGACAACGGAAAACACCCAGGTCAACCCGTCGCTGAGCAAGACCGAAAGCGTGGCATAGAGCTGATCCGAAATCCCGACGCCGAGGATCGCGTTATCCGCCGCGCCGTTGAGTTCCAGATCAATGGCGGTGCCGCCGATGAATGCGAACCAGATGAAGCACATGATCGACGGGATGATCATAGCGCCGAGGATGAATTCGCGCACCGTGCGCCCCCGCGAGATCCGGGCGAGGAACAGGCCGACGAATGGCGTCACCGCGATCCACCAGGCCCAGTAGAAAACGGTCCAGCCGCCTTGCCACCCGGCCAGCGCGGCGCCCTGTTCGGTGCCGTCATCGGACCATACGGTAAAGCTGATGCCGGGCAGGGCGCGCAGGTAATCCCAGATGCCGACAAAGAACACCTCAAGAGCGAACAGCGTCGATCCGAACACCAAGAAGAAGGCCAGCAGGAAGAAGCTCAGCCCCATGTTCAGGTTCGACAGCCATTTGATCCCGCGTCCAACGCCGGACAGGGCTGACGCCGTGGAAGCACCGACGATGACCAGAAGGGCGAACAGGATCGCGGCAAAGGAAGCTTTCTGGCCGCCGTTTCCGTCGTCGACCAGCAGCCAGTCGCCGACACCAATGCGTGCAAGACCGGCCACGAATTGCTCCACGCCGAACCCAAGCGTCTGCGCGATGCCCAGAACGATGGCAACCACGGATACGATGTCCACCACGTGACCCAGCGGCCCGGACAGCGATTTTCCGAACAGCGGGATCAGCGCCGTGCGCACCGTCAGCGGCAGATTGCGCCGGTAAGAGAAATAGGCAAAGGCCAACCCGGCGATCGCATAGGCGCCCCAGGCCGACAGGCCCCAGTGCGCGAAGGACCAGACGTAGGCCGATCGCACCGTCTCGGCCGACATGCCGGCCACTTCACCGAGGATCACGTTGGGGTTGTTCTGGAAATGATAGATCGGTTCGGCGGTGGCGAAGGTCAGCATGCCGATCCCGATCCCCGCACTGAACATCATGGAGAACCAGGAGAAATTAGAGAACTCCGGCTTTTCGTCATCGCGGCCCAACCGCAAGCGGCCGGAGATAGGCAAGATCGCCAGAACCAGGCAGAGGATGAGGAAAAACGCGACGGCGTAGATGTACCAGTAATTGAACACGCCAAGAATGAGCGTGTTGAACGAGCCCAGAGCGGTCGATGCGCTTTCGGGGAAGGCCACGGCCCAGACGATCAGCGCCGAAACGAGCAGCTTGGCTCCGACCGCCACGTTTTTAGAGAAGCCGGCGTAAAAGCCGCTCTCTGAAACTGGAATCTCCAATTGGTCTAAAGGTGGTTTCACGCTTTCCTCCCTGGTTGGTGAAACAAGTCCGCCAGCAGCCCCCGGCCTTGGGGGCTGTTGACGAGAAATTGGTGAGCTGGAATGTCTGCTCAGGTAGTTTGGCCCATCAGGCGCTCATCGAAGGGGTAGCGGGTCAGGTTTTCGTAACCGTCTTCGGTGATCAGCACCTGATCTTCGAGCTTGATGGAGAAATCGCCGCCCTCGGGGCTGACCAGTGCCTCGACACACAGCACCATTCCCGGCTCCAGCTCGTAGTCGAAGGCGCCTTCGACCATCTGATCCGGATAGGCGACCAGCGGCCATTCGTCACACAGTCCGACACCGTGCATCATGCAGCCGTATTTCTGCGCCTGGAACTGATCATCCAGTTTGTGGCAGGCGCGGCTGATGTCTTCGATATTCGCACCGGGTTTCAGCAGCTCCATATTTGCCTGGATATGCTCGTACCCGTGCTGCATGGCGTAAACCATGTCGGGGCGGGGCGGTTGATCGCCGATCCACCAGCTGCGCGAAATGTCGATGCAGATGCCGTAGGCGCCGACCAGGTCGGTATCGAAACTGACGATCTCGTTGTTCTGGACGATCCGTGGACCGCATTCCTGGAACCACGGGTTGGTCCGCGGGCCAGAGGTGAGCAGCCGGGTCTCGATCCACTCGCCGCCGCGACGGATGTTCTCGGCGTGCAGGACCGCCCAGATGTCATCTTCGCTCATGTTGCCCTGCGGCACACCTTCGCGCGCGGCCTGTTCCATGATTGCCACCGCCTGTTCGCAGGCGTGATGGGCGCAGCGCATGGCCAGGATCTCGTCCGGCCCCTTGACCGCGCGGCACTTCTCGGTGACTTCCTCGCCGGGCATGATTTCAAGCCCTTGCGCCTGCAGCGCGTGCAGCCCGTGCAGCATGACCTTGTCGACCGCCAGGCGTTTGTTGCCGCCGGCGTGCTCTTGCAGAAGGATGCGGACTTCGTTCGAGAACTTGTCCGCCGCCACATCGATCTTGTCACCCCGGTCGAAGTAGAAGAGATCCGCCCCGGCGCGCTGTTCCCGCACCAGCGGGTTGAACTCGCTGAGGAACGGCGATTGCTTGTAATCCCAGATGACGAGGTAGCCATCGGCGCACAGCAGCACCGCCCGGAAGGGGTTGTGAGTGTTCCACAGCTGCATGTTGGTGCTGTCGGTGATGTACCGGATGTTCAGCGGGTCGAACAGCAGGATGCCGCCGTAGCCACGATCGTTGATGAAACGCGTCAGCCGCTCCCAGCGGAACTTGCGCATCGCCTGCAGGTCGGGCAGCTGCAGCCCGGCGGCTTCCCATTCGCGGAAGGCCAGCTGGGTCGGGCCGATCTCGACCCGGTCATTGTCATTGGGCGTGTTGTCGCCCAGCGTTGCGCCGCGGCTGGGATCGATCTTTCGGACATCTCTGTGATGAGAATTCATGACGTGATCCCCTTTCTAAGGTCTGATTGCATGCAAAAATGCCCGCGCACCATCGGTGCGCGGGCCGTTGATCAAGCTATGTTCGCGGCCTGGTCCACGTATTGGCCGATCTCCGAATTCGGGATGCTCAGGTCGTGTTGTTCCGAGGCCTGATCTGCATATTTGCCGATGGCAGCGCGCGGGGTGCGCGGGGTGCGCTTTTCCGCGGTGTAATCGTTGATCAGGTCACAGGGCGTATAGTTGCGTTCGATCTCGTGCAGATCTTCTGCATCGAGCTCGGTTTCAAGCGCCGCAAATGCGGTGTCGAGCTGTGCAACACTGTCTGCGCCGACCAGCATCGACGAGATTTCAGGCTTGCGCAGAACCCAGGCCTGCGCCACCTGCGGCGCGGTGATGCCCTTGGCCTCCGCCACGCGCTGCACGGAACAGGCAATGTCGTAAGAGGCCTGGTCGTTGTACATCTGCGCGGTGAAGAAATCGGTCTTGTTGCGCAGCGAGTGCGGCTCATTGGCCAGGATGCCCCGGGCCAGCGGACTGAACGCCGACACCCCGATACCCTGGTCCATGCAGAAGGGGATCATCTCGCGCTCTTCCTCGCGGTAGGCGCAGTTGAGCTGCAGCTGCATGTTGATCGGCTTGGACCAGCCATGCCGTTCGCAGACATTCAGGATCTTGGCGAATTGCCAAGTGTACATGGTCGACACGCCGATATACCGCGCCTTGCCGCTGCGCACGACGTCGTTCAGCGCTTCCATGGTTTCTTCGACCGGGGTTTCGGTGTCAAAGTAATGCAGCATGTAGATGTCGATGTAGTCCATCTTCAGACGCTGCAACGAACCATCGATCGCGTCCAGGATATGCTTGCGCGAGGTGCCGTAGGAATTCACGTCCTGACCGATCTGGTAGCCCAGCTTGGTGGTCAGGATCAGCTCATCCCGGCGCGCCAGGCGGCGCAGGATGTTGCCGACCACCGCTTCGCCTTCGCCAGCCGAGTAGAAGTCGGCCAGATCGATGAAGTTGATGCCGTTGTCCAGCGCATGGCCGATCAGCGGCTCGCTTTCACTTTCGTCAAAGATCCAGGGCTTCCAGTCTTTGGACCCCATGTTCATCGTACCAAGGCACAGCCGAGAGACGCGCAGGCCGGAGTTTCCAAGGCGTGTGTATTTCATTCGACAGTCTTTCCTAGTGAATGAATGGATGGTGAAGAGGATAGGGGAGGATCACCCGTAGGCGATCCAGACCCCTTTGGTTTTGGTGTAGGAGCTGAGCGAGTGGATGGCCATTTCCTTGCCCCAGCCGCTTTCCTTGAAACCGCCGAACGGGCTGGACAGGCCGTAGCAGCCATAGCGGTTCACAAAGATCATGCCCGCATCCAGGCGGTCCGCCATCTGGTGCGCGACATTGATGTTGCCGGTGTAGACGCCGGCGGCCAGACCATAGGTGGTGTCATTGGCCAGCTTCAGCGCGTCTTCGGCGGTGTCGAACGGCGTACAGGACAGAACCGGCCCGAAGATTTCCTCCTGGGCGATGCGCGCGGAGCCCGGCACATTCGCGAAGATCGTCGGACGAATGAACAGGCCGTTGGCATTGTCACCCTGCTGATCCGCATAGCCGCCGGCGACGAGTTCAGCTTCGCCCTTGCCGATCTCGATGTAGTCCATGATCCGCTTGAACTGCGCCGGGTTGCACTGCGGGCCTTGCTGCGCATCCGGCGAGAGCGGGTCGCCGCAGCGCACCGCCTCGGCCTTCTCGATCAGGCGGCTCATGACATAGTCATAGCTGCCCGTCTGGATCAGGAAGCGGGTCGGCTCGGAGCATTTCTCGCCCTTGTGCGAGAACATGACAGTAAAGGCCCGGTCGATTGCAGCATCCAGATCCGGCGTGTCGTCAAAGAAGATGCACGGCGACTTGCCGCCCAGTTCCAGCGTCACCGCCTTGAGGTTCGACTGGCCCGAGTTCTGCACGATCTGACGGCCCACGTTGGTGCTGCCGGTGAAGGACACCTTGTGGACGTCGCGGCTGACCGTCAGGTGGTTGGCCACCGGCCCGTCACAGACCAGCAGGTTCAGCAGCCCGGCGGGCAGGTCCAGCTCGCGGTCGATCAGCTCGAACAGGAATTGCGTGGCCAGCGGCGTGTATTCGGAGGGTTTCATCACCACCGTGTTGCCCATGGCCAGCGCCGGGGCGATCTTCAGGCTGGCCTGGTAGAGCGGGAAGTTCCAAGGCGCGATCAGGGCGCAGACGCCCACCGGCTCCTTGTTGGTGAAGTTCAGGAAGCCGTCTTCGACCGGGGAGACCTCACCGTAGAACTTGTCGGTCCAGCCAGCGTAGTATTCAAAGATCTCGGCGCAAGTCGGGATATCGTCCACCATGGCCTCGGAGAGCAGTTTGCCATTCGGCAGGCTTTCCAGAATGGCCAGCTTCTGCGTGTTCTCCCGGATCAGTCGCGCAATGGCATTGAGCACATCGGCGCGCTGCTTGCGGGTGGTCTTGCGACTCCAGACATCACTTTGGTGGCAGTGGTGGGCGGCGGCTGCTGCGGCATCCGCCTGGCCCGCATCGGCCAGCGCAATGGTGCTCAGCGTTTCGCCCGTGGCGGGATTTTTCACGTCCCAGGTCTGACCGGCGCCGGTCACCCACTGGCCGTCGATATACTGCTTCTTTTCTGCCTTCAGCCAAGTTTTGGCCCAGCTCAGATCTGCATCGAGTGTCATTGTACTTCCTCTATTTCGGAGAGAGCTGCGCGCACGATGGACACATCGCCCGCGGCCTGTTTCGCCACGGCCGAGGCACGGCTGTAGCCAAATTTGCGTTTGAGCTGCATGAGGCTCGGCCCCAGGCCCTCCGCATTTTCCGTGTTGCGCTGGATGTTCAGTTCCAGCCCGTGCACGCAATTGCGACGCAGCGAGGCGACACCGCCTTGCAACAGCGCGAGCATGTCGAGCAGGGCGATCACCACCAGCATCTGCCAGGGGTTGTAGTCCAGCTCTCCGTGATCCTGGGTCATGCGTACGGTCGCCGCGCGGCCACAGGCCATCATTGCGCATTGCATGGTGTATTCCGGGATCGTCGGGTTGATCTTGCCGGGAATGGCCGATGAGCCGGGCTGTTTTTCCGGCAAGCGGATCTCGCCGAAGCCTGCCTGCGGCCCCGACGCCATCAGCCGCAGATCGCCGCCGAAACGGACAAGCGTCCGGGCGATCAGTTCCAGCGTCGAGGTCAGAGCCTGCAGCGGATCATGGGCTTGCGAAGCGGCAAAGAGATTGTCGGCGCGGCGCAGATCATGCTCCAGCCCGGCTTGCTCCAGAACCGCGTTCAACTGGTCCATGATCTGGGCGAAGAAGCCCGGATCGCAGTCATCGGTGCGGCCGATGATGTTGCCGCCCAGGTTTACCGCCGCCAGTTCGCTCGCATCGGATTGGGCGCGCTGTGTCAGCTGCCGCAGGTTGTGTGCAACCCCGCCAAAATAATCAGACGCGCGAATATCCACTGCATCCTGCAGACAGGTGCGCGCCAGCTTGGGCTGATCCCCCGACCGGTCCGCGAACCGCTTCAGATCATCCACCAGCCCGCACAGCTCTGCCTCCAGCCCGGCCCATGCGGCACGCGCCGCGATATGGCACGCCGTCGACAGGCAGTCGCTGGTGGAATGGTTGAGGTTGATGTGGTCATTCGGGTGCAGTGGCGCATAGCTGCCAAACGGCGCACCAAACCCGCGGTGATTTGCGAGATTGGCGAGCACCTCATTGACGTTCATGTTGATGCCTATACCGCCACCGCCATGAAATGAATGTATGGGAAAATCGGACTCGAAGGGGCGGGACAGCAGATGGTCAATGGCCGCGCTGATCGCCGCTTCGGCGTCTTTCGGCAACGCGCCGATGGCCACGTTGGTGCGCGCCGCCGCGCGTTTGACGTGCAGCATCGCTTCGATCAGCTGCGGATATGCCGACAGCTTTTGAGCCCCAGAAACAGGGAATATCCCAACAGATCTCTGTGTTTGCGCCCCATAGCAGGCAGCCGCGGGGACGAAGACCGCGCCAAGCGTATCATGCTCTGTCCTGAAATGATCCACTGGCCCCACGCCTCCCTCATGTCGAGCTGCCATGGCGTGTCTTTGGGGATATTCAGGGATTCAGGCAAATTACAAAAAGGAATGGTCATTCCTTTTTGTAATGACCTCGGCGCCAAAAACCTTTAGGTCCGGGACAACCTGTTCCAAAGACCTGCGCATCGACCCCATGAAATCACTTCCAAGTCTCACTTCGCTCCGGGCTTTTTCAGTTGTCGGCAATTGCCTCAGCGTAACGGGAGCGGCCCAGCAGCTGGGTGTCACCCAGAGCGCTGTAAGCCGACAGATCAAGGCGTTGGAGGACGCGCTGGACCTCAAGCTGTTTGATCGGGTCGGCAACAGTATTTCCCTGACGGACGAGGGCCGGGCCCTGCATGAGAGGGTGTATGAAACCTTCGGCCTGCTCGAAGACGCCGTGGGCGAAGCTGCCGGCTCTCTGAAGCGACAGAAGATCAACTTGCTCGCCCCGCCGACCTTGGCGTCCCGCTGGCTGACGCGGCGCCTGTCGTCCTATCCACAACGGTTTCCCGGTGTCGAACTGGCGATTCACACCGTGGCTCGGCCGGATATCCGTATGGACTGCATCGTCCATTTCGGCGCGCATCCAACGGCGGGATCGGAACATGTGCAACTGCTGGTCGAGCAGCACATCGCCGTCTGCTCGCCAGCGCTCTTCGAAGACCGTGAAGCGATGCGGGCAAGCTGCCTTCTGCATGTTTTTGACAAGGGAGTACGGTTTCCCCTGTGGGAGGACTGGCAAGCGCTTGAGCCGGACAACCCGGATCTTCCCAGCGGCACGTCCATGGAATTTGCGACGCTGGAGCTTGCCATTCAGGCTGCCAAGAACTCGGTCGGTGTCGCCGTGGTTGACCGGAACATGATTGAATACGAGCTCAGCGCGGGCAGCCTGATCCAGATTTCCCCGACAACCGTGGTTGGGCCAAACGGCTACTGGCTGGAAATTTCCGAAGGGCAGCAAGCCAAGCGGCGTTCGGTGCAGTTCTTTCGCTGGCTCAGAGGTGTCGCGGGGCTGACGGTGAACGCCTTGTAGCAATTGCGTGTCACGTCGGTTGCAGCACCGTAGCGGCCCAGCGATCCCCGATGTCGCCAAAGCAATCGTGGATCGAGTCGCTGGCGATGCTGCTGCCGTTTGACAGTCTTCCGGCCAGCCCGAGCCCCTGTACCGGGGTACCGTCTGCCCGGACCAGAACCGCATCCGATCCGCAGCGTGCGCCCAATCCGTCATCGAGGGCCGAGAGAACCCTTGTCTCCAGCAGGCCCGATACCAGCGGCTCCGTCACCTGGCCAAGCGCCGGGGGCGGCAACACGCTGTCGATCATGACATCCGCGATCACAGCCGTGTCCTCGGCCTGTATCTCCCAGCCTTCCGGGCGCAGCCTGATGTCCGGATCGTCTGCGGCCCGCGGGTCTACCAGTCCGGTTTCGATCAGCGTCAGCAGCTGGCGCGCCGTCTCGATCGGGGCCCCGTAGGAATACCGCTTCAGCCCCTCGTCAAACGCGGTAAAGGCGCGGGCGGTGTTCGGGGGGATCGGCCTGCTGTCATAAACACGGCGGAGCAGCGGCTGCCATTTGCGCCACAGCTGCCCGACCGTGTAGCCGATCGTCGGCAGATCCTGCCCCTCCGCCTGCCGGATGCCACAGCGCAACGCCTCGGACGTCGCGAGCTGTTCCTGGCTGCCCGCGGCCGCCACTTCTTGTTGCAGCCAGTCCTGGATGGCGTCCTGCTCCACTGCCCCGCCGACAGAATGGATCACACGAGCCACGGCAGCGCCAAGGGCCCCGAAAAGCGCGGAGGGCCCTGCATCTGCGGCCCCCGAAAGCGCTGCGTGCAGAGCCGCCTCAAAGGCCGCATCTTCGTCCGGCAGCGGGTCAAACCGTGCGTCCAGCGCGGCATTCAGCGGTTTCGGCGCAGGCGGTTGCCCATCCAGTGAAAAGGGGATGATCCGGGCGGGCTCCCGTCCCGAGGCGATGTAGCGTGTGCCTTCAAACCGACCGCCCAGACCAAGCGTCAGCATGCGGATCACATCCAGCGACGACAGGGCCAGTCCGCGAATGCCGACGATACGCCCAGCCCATGCGTCGGCCGCTTCGATCAACGCATGGCCGGGATAGGCCGCGCACAGCTGCAAGCCATGGCGATGCGCATGTTTGCGCCAGCGTTCGAGCTGTGGATCCGGGTCCGTCTGTGGCTGACCAAGCGACATCAGCACATGTTCATAAGGGCCGTGGGAGTGGCCCGCGCACTGCAGCCGCCAGCCGGTCTGGTCCTGATGCGCCGCGTTGACCCGTGCCTGGTGATGTTCCACTGATACGGCCT
Organism: Nocardioides marinus; assembly: GCA_019801415.1. Lineage (GTDB taxonomy): Bacteria > Pseudomonadota > Alphaproteobacteria > Rhodobacterales > Rhodobacteraceae > Leisingera. The sequence goes on along the minus strand of JAHVJD010000008.1, from coordinate 136,614 downwards.
CCGGCAACTGTGCCAAGAGGGCTTCGTACCGCTCATGCAAATAGGTGCCGAGCAGCGCGCGCGGCAGATAGGCGTCCCCATCCTGCGCGCCGTCTTGCAGGCGGTCTTTCAGCCAGGTCGAAAAATCCTGCTGCACCCACGAGCATGGGGGTGGGGGTGGCAATGAGATGCTGCGCAGAGGCAGGTTCAGCAGGCAGATCTCGCTCTCGTCGGGGCTGAAGCTGGGGCCGGCCCCCGGCCAACGGGACGGATCAAAAACATCGATAGCGACCGAAGTTCCGGTGACCAACGCTTGTCGCACCAGCGCCTCAAGCGCGCCAAGTCCACGCGGCCCGAAGCCGACAATCGCCACGCGGCGCCGGGCTTGCGTCATGATGCCATCCTCTCCTCTGCGCGCTTTCGCCACCTTGGGTCACAGTGGGCTGCAGGTGCAAGGAGATAAGTCGCGGACGCCCAAAGTGGTTCCCGCTGATCGGATCGCGGCAAGCGCGGCTATCCGTTGCAGCGGCGCGCGGCGGCTGTGCGCTTCAGCAGCCCAATGGCGGCAATAGGTCGGGAACGGTTGCTTGTCGGGCGGCGCGTGAACCGGCATCTGGTGGTGTCTGCCAAAGGAAAATATGGTCACTTCGCTCGGTCGGATCTGGTACCGCAGGCAGCATCACTGGTGTGAGCTATGTGCTAAGTGACGCGCTGCCGCCGAGCGGCAGGACTTGTCCCTCCCCGGCGAACCGGGGTGGGACCGCGATGCTCAGGTATTGGCCATTTCGCTGGCCGCACGCAGTCGATCGCGGAGTTTCTCCAGCGTGACGCCAGCGGCGGCGGCGGGCAGATCGGCAGGGCCGGCGTCATCCACCTGCGCCTGCACGCGTTTGTAGAACCCTGAGAGCCCGGCCAAGGTCTGAATCACCAGATCGAAATCCTGCAAGGATCGAAGTTCCTGGCTGGTTGGGGCGGTGCCCCGTTCCAGAATGTCCAGAACAACGTCTTCCAAGGCCTGCATCTGGCGCCCCAGCTGTTCCATTTCCCACGCCGAGGCGGCGCAAAGTTCGCTCAGGGCTTTGCCGGGACGCTCCATCTTTACAGCCGCCCGACGACCTGTTCGATGGCCTGCTTCATCGTCGCCACCGTGAACGGCTTGCGGATGATGTTGTTCAGGCCAAGCTGTTTACCGACCTGGATCATCTCAGGCGTCGGCTTGCCGGTCACCAGGATGAAACCGACCCGCTGGGTCACCTGGTGGCTGCGCAGGGCCTTCAGCAGGCCCAGGCCGTCCATGCCTGGCATGTTGTAGTCCGACAGCACCATGTGGACCGGTGTCTGAACCAGCTTCTGATAGGCGCCCTGGCCGGAATTTTCGACCATGTAGTTCTTGATGCCAATCTCGTCGAGGCTCTGCGTGATGATCCCCCGGCTGGTCGACATATCATCCACCACCATGACGCGAAGTGAGTCTTTCAAGCTCATTTATCTTTCCTTCTGCTCTGCTTGCAGCCGCGGTCAGTTTGTCCTGCCTGCGGGTGAGTTTAGGTAGGTTGTGATCCCGGCCGTCTTCAGGTGCTGCGCTGCCGGGCCTGACATGCGCTCGGAGTGACCGATGAAGAGGTAACCGCCCGGGTTGAGGACATTTTGAAAGGCGCTCCAGACTTTTTGCTGGGTCGGGTTGTCGAAATAGATCGCCACGTTCCGGCAAAAGATCACATCGAACTTGCCGCGGAACGGGAAGGGCTCGATCAGGTTCAGCACCCCGAAGGTGATCATCTGGCGCAGGCTGTCCGGCAACCGGCCGTCGGCATCGCGGCCCGGCAACAGCGCGCGATACTTGGAGTCGATCTGGGCCAGCTCGTCCTCGGGGTATTTGGCCGCCTGGGCGGTACGCACCACCACCGGGTCAATATCCGTGCCGAGGATCTTGAAGTCCAAACGGGCCGCTTCAGGACATTGCTCCAGCACCGTCATGGCGATGGAGTAGGGTTCCTGCCCGTTCGAGCAGCCCGCCGACCAGATCCGAACGCGTCCGCCATTGCGAGCACGCTCGACCAGCCCCGGCAACACGTCGTTGCGCAGGCTTTCGAAGTGATGCGGCTCCCGGAAGAAGTGCGTCACGTTCGTGGTCAGAAGCGACAACAAGCCGCTGCGCTCCTGATCGGCGTTGGGGCCATCCAGGCTGGCAAGATAGTCCTTGAAGTTGGTGATGTTGCGCTGCCGCAGCTTGCGGGCGAGGCGCGACGACACCAGCGGCTTCTTGCTTTTGGCCATCGCCAGGCCGAAGTGCTTGTGCGCAAACTGCGCAATCGCTTCGAAGTCCTTGTCCGACAGCGTAAACCCTTCGGCCGCAGGGGAGATGGAACCCTCCGCGCTCACGGCAGTACCTGCTCCGGAGCCGAGATCACCGCGTCGAGGTTGATGATGCGCACCATGGTGTCATCATGCGAGATGATGCCCTGGATGTACTCCATCGTGTTGCGGCTATCGACCGGCGGCGTGTCCTGGATATCGTCGGGATTGATCGAGATGATCTCGGACACCGATTCCGCCAGCAGGCCGACGGGCTTGCCGTGCACCGAGACCACGATCACCACGTTGCGCTCGCTGGCTTCGGTCTGCTGCAGGCCGAAACGGGCGGACAGGTCGTAGATCGGGATCACCGCACCGCGCAGGTTCATCACCCCCAGCACGTCGGCAGGCGCATGCGGCAGGATGGTCACCGGCGACCAGCGGCGGATCTCGCGGATCTGGGTGATCTTCAGGCAGAACGCCTGGCCCGCCACGGTAAAGCTGACAAACTCGCTGTGCTCGGCGTGTTTCACTTCCTGGTCGGTTTGCTTAACTTCAGCTTGCATTGCTCAGTCTCCGCTCGGTGTCAAAGGCGGCTGCCGTTGGCGAGGCCGCAATGATGCTTTCAGGGTCCAGGATCATGGCGATCTTGCCGTCTCCGAGGATGGTTGCGGCGGCGACACCGGGAATTTCCCCGCAGACGCCGTCGAGGCTCTTGATGACCACCTGGCGCTGGTCGTGGATGTCATCCACCGCCAGGGCGCAGCGTTGGCCGGTTTCGGTTTCCACCAGCAGATAGACGCCAGCCTGCTGTTCGCTCTCGCGGTACAGACCAAGGGCACCGGCGACATCGCAGATCGGGACAAAGTTGCCGCGGATCGACAGCAGGGTGCCGTCGGCGCCCAGGTTGTTGATCATGTCATCGCTGCCGCGCATGGTCTCGACGATCGAGGTGATCGGCACCACCATGGTCTGGTCCGCGACCGACACCACCATGCCATCCATCACCGCCAAGGTCAGCGGCAGGATGATGGTGAAGGTCGAGCCCTTGCCGGGCGCGGAGGAGATGTTGATGCGTCCGCCGAGACCGGTGACCGCATTCTTCACCACATCCATGCCGACGCCACGGCCGGAGAGGTTCGAGATCTCCTTGGCGGTAGAAAAACCGGGCATGAACAGCAGGTTGTCGATTTCGCTGTCGGTCAGCTCGGCGTTTTCCGGGATCAGCCCCTTTTCGATCGCGATCTGCTTGACGCGCGGGCGGTTCACACCGGCGCCATCGTCCTTGATCTCGATGCAGACCGACCCCGACCGGTGCGAGGCCGACAGGCGGATCTCGCCGGTGGCGGGCTTGCCCGCCGCCTCGCGGTCCTCGGGCTTTTCGATGCCGTGGTCGACCGCGTTGCGCAGGATATGCGTCAGTGGGTCGGACAGCCGTTCGATCACCGTCTTGTCGACTTCGGTGTTTTCGCCCTCGTTGACCAGTTTACAGGTCTTGCCGGTGGCGGCCGAAGCCTCACGGACGATGCGGGCCATGCGCTGAAACAGCGGCTTCACCGGCTGCGCACGGATGGCCATGACGCCTTCCTGAATGTCGCGGGCCAGGTTCTTGAAGCCTTCCAGCTCGGTCTCGACGTCGCGCAGATCGGCCACGTTCAGATTGGCAATCTGCTGCGCCAGCATCGAATGGTTGATGATGAGCTCCCCGACAGCGTTGATCAGCCGGTCCACCCGCTCAAGCTCGACACGGAGCGTCGGCTTGGGACCACCGCGCTGCTCCTGTTTGCCGCTCTCGGCTTTCGGGGCCGATGCCTTTTCCACGGCGCTTGCCGGTGTGGCTTCGGGTTCGGGTGCGGGGACCGGCGGTTCAAAAGGGGCAGCAGCGGTCCCGCTATCCACTTCGGGCGACGGGTCGGGCAGGGCAGCGCCATCGGCAGGCGGAGCACTGAACATTGCGTCCAGAGCCGCAAGCGCATTGGCTTCCGCCTCGGCGTCGTGATCTCCGACGATGGAGAGCTCGCACAGACCTTCGACAAACTCGAAGACCGCTTCCACGACCGAGCGCGGCTCTTTGGTGACCAAAACCAGGTCCCAGGCCAGGTAGCTGTCGTTGACGTCCATCGCGTCAAAGCCGGGCAGCTCGTTCTCGTCCAGCGTCACGGTCAGCTCGCCCATGTCCCGCAGGGCCTGGAACAGGAAGAACGGTTCATTGCCGGTGCCATACATCTCCTTCAGGGGATGGAAGCGAATCCGGTAGGTTTCCTCCTGCGGCACCACCGGTGCAGCGGCAAACCCGCCGAGATCGCCGACCGGCGTCGGCCCACCGAGCCCCATCGGCTCGAAAGACAGGTCTTCCTCTTCTTCTGGGATGTATTCATCCAATGCCGCCAGCAGGGTATCGTGGTGCGCCTCGTCCACCTGGCCGCCATCGCGGGCCACCTCGACCAGCGCCGACAGATGGTCGCTGGAACGCAGCAGCAGCTGGATCAGCTTTTCATCGAGGTCCAGACGGTTGGAACGCACCTCGTCGAAGACGGTCTCGAACCGGTGGGCAAAAGCCACCAGGTCATCCAGGCCAAAGGCCCCGGCGCCACCCTTGATCGAGTGCACGGCGCGGAAGATCGCATTGACCACCTCAGGGTTGTGATCGCCTCCTTCGATAGCGGTCAGCCCCTCATCCGTTGCTTCGAGGAGCTCTTCGCACTCCTCAAAGAAGGTATCCTGAATCGACCCCGACATCTCAGGCCGCGGCTCCGGTTACACGCTTCAGGGCGAAGATCAGCGACGCGTCGTCAAACGGTTTCGTGATCCAGCCGGTGGCGCCGGCGCCGCGGGCGCGGGCCTTCAGCTCGGGCGCGCTTTCGGTGGTCAGCACCAGGATCGGCACCTTGGAATTGATCTCGGTACCGCGCAATTCCTCGATCACGCCGAAACCGTCGAGGTTGGGCATGTTGATGTCAGTAATCACGACGTCAGGATCGACGTCCGAATACATGTCCACGCCCTCGCGGCCGTCGACAGCGCAGTGGTATTCAAATCCGGCCTCTTCCAGGGTTGCGGCCAGAAGATTCCGAATGGTGCGGGAATCGTCGATTGCCAGGACTTTGGTTTTCATGCTGTTTCCTCGTCTTCAAAACGGTTGGGCTCCAATCCCAGCAACGTCAGGGACTTGCGGCAGGATTCGGTGATATTGGTGACCGAGAAACCGACGCCCTCGGAGCGCCACTGCTGTTCGGCGCCAAGCAGGAGCTGCAGGCAGCGCGACGGCATCAGGGCGACGCCGCTACAGTCGATTTCGACCGCCTTGGAGCGTGCCCCCTGCAGGAAGGAGACCAGCGGGTCGAGCTCTGCAAAGGCGTTCGGCAGATCCAATTTATGCTTTTGCGTTTCCGTTGTCATTTTCGGCGATTCGCACCCCCGTTGTCGGCGATCAGTTCGTTTTCTGTGCTGCCAGTCATAGGCAGCGGGCCTTAACATTTGATTGCCGCCCGAGGCCCGCTCGCGGGGATTCATAAGGACAATCCGCGCGATCTATTCCGCGAAATCAGATCAATTTTTATGGGGGTCTCACGGTGGCGAAACGGGCGGCGAATCCGACGCACGGCGAATCAGTTCACCGCTGGTCGTGCCGCTGTCAGGGCATTGCACGTGATGGTTGCCAGGGCGCGATCAAACCCCGTTTCCGGGCGGCAGAGGCTCGCTCAAACAGCCCCGAAACCGTGCAAATCGCACTTGCGTAAGCCGCAAATTAAGAACTGGCGACCAGTCTGCTTCGAACGACATCTGCGGTGGCCCGAACCGCTCGATCTTGGAGAACAGAATGAAAGCGTTGCAATCGCTCAAGCTAGCCTACCGGCTGCCACTTTTTGTTGTCGGTTTTGGCCTGGCCATGACCGCTGCTCTTGTAACGATCAGTACGGTCTCTTTTCAAAACAGCGTAAAGCAAAGCGCGGAGGACCAGTTCCGATCCATGGTAGCGGACCGAAAATACTCGGTGACCACCCTGTTTGATGCCATCCAGGCGGATGTGCGAACCCTGGCGGCGGTGCCGTCGACCGCGACCGCGATCGAATGGCTGACGATGACCTGGAACGACCTCGAGGGAAACCCGGGTGAGATCCTGCGCAAGGCCTATATCGAGAACAACCCCAACCCGACGGGCAAGAAGCATCTGCTGGCCCGCGGCGACGGCGACTCCCCCTATCACATGCACCATGAAAGCTTTCACCCGGCCTATCGGACCCTGATCGAAAGCAAGGGCTATTACGATGCCTTCCTGATCAATCTCGCAGGTGACGTGGTCTATTCGGTGTTCAAGGAAAGCGACTTCGGCACCAATATGCTGAATGGCCCGCTGAGCGACAGCGGGCTGGCGAAGGTGTATCGCAAGGCCGTCGCAGGCAACCGCGGCGACGTCTTCTATGCCGACATGGAGCCCTATGCGCCCAGCAACGGCGTAGCCGCGGCCTTTGCCGCCGCACCGGTCGTGAATGATGCAAACCTCACCGTGGGGGTGCTAGCGGTGCAGATCCCGGTGGACCTGCTGAGCGCCATCGTCAACAATGAACAGGGCATGGGCGAAACCACCCAGGTCTACCTGGCCGGAGCGGACGGAAAGGCACGGTCGTCTTCCCGCTTTGCAGGCGGTTACCAGGTTCTGTCCGACCTGCCGGACACCATGCAGATGCGCGAAGCCTTCGACGGTAAAATTCACGTGCTGCCGGAGGTCGAAGGTCTGAACGGTCAGTCGGTGCTGGCCTATTCCGAACCGCTGCCGCTGGCCTTTGCAGATTGGGCGATCGTTGCCGAACAGGATTGGCAGGAGCTGATGGCCCCGGCCGTGGCCAAGCGCAACAAGCTGCTGCTGGTCTCCGCCATCTTCGCCGCTGGCATGTCCCTCCTGGGCTGGCTTTTCGCGCGCTCGATCACCAAGCCGATCAACCGCATCTGCGACAACATGGAAGCGGTCGCCGGTGGCAATCTCGACACCGAGGTCGAGGCCGCGCACCGCCGCGACGAGATCGGCAAGATCGGCAAGACGCTCCTGTCGATGCAGGACGACCTGAAACTGGCCCGCGCCGCCGAGGAGGAGCGCGCCGAGATGCAGCGCCAGCAGCAGCAGGTGGTCGACAACCTCAGCAATGGCCTGATGTGCCTGGCGGAGGGCGACTTCTCGCAGCCCATCGACACCCCCTTCCCGCCGGAATACGAACAGCTGCGGCAGAATTTCAACAGCACCGTCAGCAACCTGAACGCCACCGTGCAGCAGGTGATCGCGGCCTCCGGCAGCATCCGCAGCGGCGCCGCCGAGATCAGCCAGGCCTCCGACGACCTGTCGCACCGCACCGAAAGCCAGGCCGCCACCCTCGAGCAGACCGCCGCCGCGCTGGACGAGCTGACCGCGAGCGTGAAATCCGCCGCCGAGGGCGCGCGCAGCGTCGAGGCGACCATGCAGCAGGCCCGCGACGAGGCCGAGACCAGCGACGCCGTGGTCCAAAGCGCCGTGGCCGCGATGACCGAGATCGAGCAATCCTCGGCCCATATCAGCCAGATCATCTCCGTCATCGACGACATCGCCTTCCAGACCAACCTCCTGGCACTGAACGCCGGGGTCGAGGCCGCGCGGGCGGGCGAGGCCGGCAAGGGCTTTGCGGTGGTCGCAAGCGAGGTGCGGGCGCTGGCGCAGCGTTCGTCCGAGGCGGCGATGGAGATCAAGACGCTGATCTCCGACAGCTCCAAGCAGGTCGAGCGCGGCGTGGATCTGGTCGGCAAGGCCGGCGAGGCGCTGCAAAGCATCGTGTCGCAGGTGACCCATATCTCGCAGCTGGTCTCCGGCATCGCTGAGGGTGCGGCGGAGCAATCCACCGGCCTGCATGAGATCAACACCGGCGTCACCCAGCTGGACCAAGTGACTCAGCAGAACGCGGCGATGGTCGAACAGGCCACCGCGGCCGGGCATATGCTCAACAGCGATGCCGGGAAGCTGGCTGAGCTGGTCGGCCAGTTCCGCGTGATCGGCGGTGACGCGCAACCTGCCGGGTCGTTTGAAACCGGTGGCAAGCGCACACCTCTTGCCGAGGCCCGAAAAGGCCCCGACCCACGGAGCAAAGCGGCCGGCGCCGCCGCAGTGGTGATGGCGAGCGATGGCAATGCCGCGCGCGATGTCTGGCAGGATTTTTGAACCTTAACCAGGGATGCCGCCGCACCGGCGGCGGCATCCTCTGACCATGGCAATCTGTGTCGCCCATTTCTGCGACACTGAAACGAGATTGGGGAACCCATTGTCTTCGAAGAACTTATTGATCATTACCACGGATCGAAACTTTGCCATGTCGCTGAAAAGCTACATGGAACAAACCTATCCAGGCATGAAGGTGTATCTGGCCAACAATTTGATGATGGCCTACAATCAGGCCGAGGCGGCGCAGCCGGTATTTGCCTTTGTCGAAGACGGGTTCACCAAGCTACCCGAATTCGAAATGATGATGGCGCTGTTTTCGGCCATGGACACGCGCTGGGTGTCGGTCATGGACACTTTCGGCGCGACTCCGGCCCGGAAATCTTCACCCTTGCTGGATGTCGGCGCCGGCATCTTCGAGCTGACCAAGGCGGATCACCCCAGTCAGTTCGCCCAGCATTTCGACATGATGGTGAAGGCCCCGCGCCGTGGTCGCGGCGCCGCGGTCGGCTCTGCGGCCCGCCCTGCGGCCGCGGCCGGGGGCAGCAAGAAGATGATCCTGATCGGGTCCTCTACCGGCGGGGTCGAGGCGTTGCGCAATGTCCTGGTGGGGTTCCCGTTCGACTGCCCGCCCACTCTGATCGTGCAGCATACCGGCAAGAATTTCGGCTCTGGCCTGGTATCGCTGCTGGATCGTATCTGCCCGGCGCGGGTCCGCGCCGCCGAAGACGGGCTGACGCTGGAACCCGGCTATGTCTATGTTGCGGCCGGTCAGCGCCGCCACATGGGGCTGAGCAACCGCGCCCCTCGGCGGCTGCGGATGAAAGAAGGGCCGGATATTTCCGGTCATACGCCGTCTGTTGACGCGCTGTTCACCTCTGCCGTGCCATATGGAAAGGACGTTGTAGCCACAATTCTGACCGGGATGGGACAGGACGGCGCCCGCGGCCTTCTGGAGCTGCGCAAGGCAGGCGCCAAAACCTTTGCCCAGGATGAGAAATCTTCGGTCGTCTATGGCATGCCCAGGGTTGCCTGGGAGATGGGGGCAGCCCAGCAGCAGGTGCCGCTGGCCCACATGGCCAGCACTCTCCTTCAGGCCAGCAAGGCCTGAACAGATCGCAGGAAGGGACGAACTAGCCTTGAACAATGTTTTTGCCAACACGAAGCCCGTGACTGTTCTGCAAGGAGATTACCGCGTGACAACGGACCCCAAGACCGTGTTCTCGACGGTTCTGGGCTCCTGCATCGCGGCCTGCATCTACGACCCCGACCGTGGGGTGGGAGGCATGAACCACTTCCTGCTGGCCAATGCCAGGGGCGGTGGGGCGGCCAACGCCCGCTATGGCATTCACGCGATGGAGCTGCTGATCAACGGCATCATGAAGAAGGGCGCGGTGCGCTCCAATCTCAAGGCCAAGGTGTTTGGCGGTGCCAAGATGTCGGTGAACCTGTCGGACATCGGCGCGGCGAATGCCGACTTCGTCCAACGGTTCCTGCGCGACGAGGGCATCCCTTGCATCTCGTCGAGCGTTGGCGGCACCTCTGCCCGGCGGGTCCGCTTCCATCCATGCTCTGGCGCGGCGCAGCAGACCCATGTGCAGGACGACCGCCAGCTGGGCGAACTGGAGCAGCGTGCCGTTGCAGCACCGCCCGTGGCCCCGGCCCCGGCTGCCGCAGGCGCAGGTGTCGTCGACCTGTTCTGACAAGATATAGCTGCTGCCTGCCAGTCCTGGCTGGCAGCAGACGCCGTGGCGCCGTGAATTACTGATTGCCCGTATTTGCGAGCACGGTTAATTCCTTAAGGGACATGACCAAGCGCAAGGCATCATCAGAGGTTACGGGCCGTCGACTGCTCCATTGGGTAGCCGTGTTGGCGGTCGTTGTCCTGTGCGGTTTCGGCTCTGTTGCCACTGCGCAGGTAACGGTCTTTGCCGCTGCAAGTACGAAGAACGCCCTCGACGAGGCGGCAGACGCCTTCACCGTGGCCACCGGCGAGGACGTCATCCTCTCCTACGCGGCCTCCTCAGCGCTGGCGCGTCAGATTCAGCTCGGCGCGCCTGCGGATGTCTTCCTTTCGGCGAATACGACCTGGATGGATGTGCTGGAAACGGACGGTCTCGTCGCGCCTCGCAGTCGCAGCGACCTCCTCGCCAACGATCTGGTTCTGATCGCGCATGGCACTGACGCCCCGCCGTTGGACCTTGCTCAAACCGATCTGGCCGAGGTGCTGGGCGATCGGCATCTGGCCATGGCGTTGGTCGATGCGGTTCCTGCCGGGATCTACGGCAAGGCGGCGCTGAGCACGCTCAATCAATGGGATGCTGTGGCGCCCAAGGTGGCGCAAGCGGCAAACGTGCGCGCAGCCCTGGCGCTGGTCTCCACGGGCGCGGCCCCGCTGGGTGTGGTTTATGCCACGGACGCGCGGGCGGAGCCGACTGTGTCCGTCGTTGCCACCTTTGCCGCTGACAGCCATCCGCCCATCGTCTACCCCATCGCTGCCGTGACCGCGGGCCAGCAGCAGGCAGCAGAGGCCTTCATCAAGTTCCTGAGCGGGCGGGAGAGCCAGGCCATTTTCCTGCGCCACGGTTTCAGAGCGGTCCGCAAGTGAGCGGTGTCACTGCATGGCTCGGCCCGCAGGAATGGCAGGCGGTACAGCTGTCGCTGCGGGTGTCATTCTGGGCAACCCTTGCGGCCTTGCCGCTGGCCCTGCTCGTCGCACATGCCCTCGCCCGACGCCAGTTTCGCGGCAAGCAGCTGCTGAATGGCTTGGTGCACCTGCCCCTTGTCCTGCCGCCGGTGGTGACGGGCTATCTGCTGTTAATGGTCTTCGCGCCCAAGGCACCCGTCGGAGCAGCCTTGCAGCAATTTGGCGTGGTATTTGCCTTCCGCTGGACCGGGGCGGCGCTGGCGGCGGCGATCATGGGATTTCCCCTGATGGTACGTGCCATCCGCCTGTCGATCGAGGCGGTCGACCCCAAGCTGGAGGAAGCCGCGGCAACGCTGGGGGCATCGCGCCCCTGGGTGTTCATCACGGTGACCCTGCCGCTCATCCTGCCCGGGGTGCTGGCCGGGGCGGTCTTGGGGTTTGCCAAGGCGATGGGCGAATTTGGTGCCACGATCACATTTGTCTCCAACATTCCGGGCCAGACCCAGACGTTGCCTTCCGCGATATACGCCTTCCTGCAGGTGCCCGGCGGCGAAAGCGCGGCCTTGCGATTGACGCTGATCTCGGTCGCAATTGCGCTGGCCGCCTTGCTGCTGTCTGAATGGCTGGCGCGCCGGGTCGCGGCACGGGTCGGAGGACGCTGAATGCTGTCTGTCGAGCTCAAACACCGTCTGCCCGATTTTTCTCTGGACGTGCGTTTTGAAGCGCCATTGGGGGTCACGGTCCTTTTCGGCCGCTCAGGAACCGGAAAAACCACCGTTGTGCAGGCGGTTGCGGGGCTGCTGTGCCCCGATCGCGCACGCATCATGGTGGATGGCGAGGTGCTGGGCGATACCGATCAACGCCATTGGCTGCCCCCCCACAAGCGGCGAATGGGCTATGTGTTCCAGGACGCCCGATTGTTTCCGCATCTGACTGTCCGGCAGAACCTGCTTTATGGACAGAAATTCGCGCCCCGGGGCAGCAAGCCTGAAAGCCTGGACCGGGTGGTGGAGCTCTTGGGAATAGGGTCGCTGCTTCACCGGCGGCCGGGTCTGCTGTCTGGCGGCGAAAAACAGAGGGTGGCCATTGGCCGGGCCTTGCTGTCAGCGCCGCGGATGCTGCTCGCGGATGAGCCTTTGGCAGCCCTGGACGAGGCGCGCAAGGCGGAGATCCTGCCGTATTTCGAGCGGCTGCGTGATGAGATCGGCATACCGATCCTTTATGTGAGCCATTCGGCAGCCGAGGTTGCCCGGCTGGCAACGACCGTTGTCGTCATGCAGGATGGCCGGGTCCGACATCAGGGCGCCGCCGCCGATGTTCTGGCCGACCCCGAGGTCATGCCGACCGGTGTCCGCTCTGCCGGCGCGCTTTTGAAAGCGCGCGTGCACTGCCACCACAGCGATGGTCTGACCGAGCTGGAGGCGGGCGGGGTGGCGCTTTTTCTGCCGCGTATTGACCGCACGCCCGGTACCACCGTCCGCGTGCGCATCGCCGCGCATGAGGTGATCCTGTCGCGCCAGCGTCCCGAGGGGCTGTCAGCGCTCAATATCCTTCCCGGACAGGTCGAGCACATTCGCACCGGCAGCGGGCCAGGGGCGATGGTCTCCTTGCGAACGCCGGCGGGTAGGGTGCTCGCGCGTGTGACGCGGCGCTCGGCCGCTGCCCTGGACCTGGCGCCCGGTGTCGATTGCCACGCGGTGCTCAAGACCGTGTCCATCGCTCCGGTGGACATCGGGCGGGGCCAGTGAAGATCCACCTTCAAAAATAGCAAAACAATCCTTCAGGTATCCTTGATACGGAAACAAGTTCGGTTGCGCGCAGTCGGCGGGTATCAATAGGGCAGCACTTCAGCAGGAAAGGCAGCCGATGACCAAACGATCCTACTACGCACCAGAAGGCGGGCTGCCGCCGCAGACACAGTTGCTGACCGACCGCGCCATGTTCACCGACGCCTACGCGGTGATCCCGAAGGGCACGATGAGCGACATCGTCACCAGCCTGCTGCCGTTCTGGGAGAAGTCCCGTTTCTGGGTGCTGTCGCGCCCGCTGTCCGGCTTCGCCGAGACCTTCTCGCAGTACATTGCCGAGGTGCTGCCCGGCGGCGGCAGCGACCGGCCGGAAACCGAAGCCGGCACCGAGGCGGTGCTGTTCGTGGTGCAGGGCGCAATGACGCTGACCATCGACGGAACACCGCATGAATTGGAGGAGGGCGGCTATGCTTACCTGCCCCCCGCGGCCGACTGGAGCCTGCGCAACAACAGCGATGCGCCGGTGCGGTTCCACTGGATCCGCAAGGCCTATCAGGCGGTTGCAGGTCTGGACGCGCCCGACGCCTTTGTCACCAACGAAAACCACGTCGACCCGACCCCGATGCCGGGCACCGAGGGCAAATGGGCCACCACCCGCTTTGTCGATCCCAACGACCTGCGCCACGACATGCATGTGACCATCGTCACTTTTGAACCCGGCGCGGTGATCCCCTTTGCCGAGACCCATGTGATGGAACACGGGCTGTACGTGCTGGAGGGCAAGGCGGTCTACCGTCTGAACCAGGACTGGGTCGAGGTCGAGGCCGGCGATTACATGTGGCTACGCGCCTTCTGCCCGCAGGCCTGCTATGCCGGCGGACCGGGCAAGTTCCGTTACCTGCTCTACAAGGATGTGAACCGCCACATGCCGCTGGCACCGCAGCGCTGATGCGGTAGTTCTGACAAGCCAAGATTTCGCGCCCCGGACCCTTGATGGTTCCGGGGCGTTCTTTTCATGCGGCGCCGTAACACTGCCGTCAGCCCGCCGGGGCACCCAGCCCGTGCGACAGCTTGGCCGCGGCCTCCTTGACCAGGGTGCCAATTCCGCTGATGCCGCCATCGGGCATCCGTGCGGTTGGACCGGAAACCGAAATCCCCGCCAGCACCTCGCCCTGCATGCCCAGGACAGGCGCCGCGACGCAGCGCATTCCGGGGGCCTTTTCCTCGTCATCGAAGGACCAACCACGACTGCGGATCTGTTCCAGATCCGCGCGCAAAGCATCCGCCGAGGTCAAGGTTTTCGCGGTAAAGCGCTCCAGCGTGCGGCCGCGCAGGAACCGGGTCAACTGGTCTTCGCCGTAACAGCTCAGCAATGCCTTGCCGATGCCCGAGGCGTGCATCGGCGACGTGGTTCCCGGCGGAAAGAAGGCGCGGATCGATTCATGGGTTTCCACCTGGCTCACGAACATAACGTCACCACCGCGTTCGATGCCGAGGTTGGAGGTCTCGCCGGTGGCCTCCATCAGCTCGCGCATTACCGGTCGGGCGCGTTCGATCACCCCAGAGCGCCGCAGGAAGGCAGAGCCGAGGCGGAAGGCCATCGCGCCGATATGCCAGGTCTGCGTCTGCGGCTCCATCTCGACGATCTGGCGCGCCTCCAGCGTGGACAGCACCCGGTACATGGTGGCCGCCGACTGGTCCAGCGCGGTAGCAAGTTCGGTCAGCGTCATGCCACTGGCCCCGGCCAGCGCATCCAGCACGTCCAACGCCCGGTCCAGCGACTGGATGGTGGCAGGCTGGCTGCTGGCGTTGAACGCTTTGGGGCGCCCCTTGCGACGCGGTGCCTGCGACATTTCCAAGCCTCCCACGGCAATTCAAACAGCAGCTTATGGATAATTATGAAAACGCATTCTGTACAGTGAAAAAACTAAAGCACTTGAATTCATGCAAAAATTCTAACTTTCTTGCATTTGTGAAAGCTTTTTTCAAAAAAATTTCCCTCCGCGCCGCCCCATATTAAGGTGCAGGAAATCGCCACAGGAGGGCACGACATGAGCTTTCAAAACCCGGTTTTCATTCCCGGTCCCACCAACATGCCCGAAGCGCTGCGCAAGGCAGTGGACATGCCGACGCTGGACCACCGCTCGCCGCTGTTCGGCCAGATCCTGCACCCGGCGCTGGAAGGTGTGAAGAAGGTTCTGAAAAGTGAGAGTGCCGAGATCTTCGTCTTCCCGTCCACCGGCACCGGCGGCTGGGAAACCGCTATCACCAACACGCTGAACGCAGGCGACAAGGTTCTGGCTGCGCGCAACGGCATGTTCAGCCACCGCTGGATCGACATGTGCCAGCGCCACGGGCTGGACGTGCAGGTGGTTGAAACCCCCTGGGGGCAGGGCATCCCGGCCGACCGCTACGAGGAAATCCTGACCGCCGACACATCGCACGAGATCAAGGTGGTTCTGGCCACCCACAACGAAACCGCAACCGGTGTGAAATCGGACATCGCCTCCGTCCGCCGCGCGCTGGATGCAGCCGGACACCCGGCGCTGTTGTTTGTCGACGGCGTGTCCTCGATCGCCTCGATGGATTTCCGCATGGACGAATGGGGTGTCGACATTGCCGTCACCGGCTCGCAAAAGGGCTTCATGCTGCCGCCGGGCCTCGCCATCGTCGGCTTCTCGCCACGGGCAATGGAGGCCGCCAAGACCGCGACCCTGCCGCGCACCTTCTTTGATATCAAGGACATGGCCGCAGGCTACGCCAACAGCGCCTACCCCTACACGCCGTCGGTCGGATTGCTGAACGGTCTGAACATGGCCTGTGGTATGCTGTTGGACGAAGGGCTGGAGAACGTTTTTGCTCGCCACCACCGGATTGCCGAGGGCGTGCGCGCCGCAGTCCGCGCCTGGGGGCTGGAGCTGTGCGCGGTGTCGCCGGACGTCTACTCAGACAGCGTCAGCGCGATCCGCACGCCCGAAGGCTTTGACGCCAACAAGTTCGTCAGCCTGGCGGCCGAGAAATACGGCGTCGCCTTCGGCACCGGCCTGGGTGAGGTCGCGGGCAAGGTGTTCCGCATCGGCCACCTCGGCAGCCTGACCGACGTGATGGCCCTGTCGGGCATCGCAACCGCCGAAATGGTGATGGCCGACCTTGGCCTGAACATCCCGCTGGGCTCTGGCGTGGCGGCGGCGCAGGACTACTACCGCGGCAACACCGCCTCCAGCGCCAAGGCTGCCGCCTGATGAAGGATACCGCTATGTATATCCCGACCTACGAGGACATGCTGGCCGCGCATGAGCGCATTCAGCCGCACATCCGGCGCACGCCGGTGCGCACCTCTGCCTTTCTGAATGAGCTGACCGGGGCAGAGCTGTTCTTCAAATGCGAGAACTTCCAGGAGCCGGGCGCCTTCAAGGTGCGCGGTGCCACCAACGCGGTGTTCGGACTGGATGAGGAACAGGCGAAGAAGGGCGTCGCGACGCATTCCTCGGGCAACCATGCGTCCTGCCTGTCTTACGCAGCGATGCTGCGCGGCATTCCCTGCAACGTGGTCATGCCGCGCACCGCGCCGCAGGCCAAGAAGGACACAGTGCGCCGCTACGGCGGGCGGATCACCGAATGCGAGCCCTCGACCTCCTCGCGCGAGGAGACCTTTGCCAAGGTGCAGGCCGAGACCGGCGGCGATTTCGTGCATCCCTACAATGACCACCGCGTCATCGCGGGGCAGGGCACCTGCGCCAAGGAGTTCGTGGAGCAAACGGATGGTCTGGACATGGTTGTGGCCCCGATTGGCGGCGGCGGCATGATCTCGGGCACCTGCCTGACGCTGTCCAACCTGGCGCCGGAAACCCAGGTGATCGCGGCAGAGCCGGAGCAGGCCGATGACGCCTACCGCAGCTTCAAGGCGGGCTACATCATCGCCGATGATGCGCCCACAACCGTGGCCGACGGGCTGCTGGTGCCGCTGAAGGATCTGACCTGGCATTTCGTCAGCAACCACGTGAGCGAGATCTACACCGCCTCGGACGCGGAGATCATCGACGCGATGAAGCTGATCTGGAAGCACCTGCGGATCGTGATGGAGCCGTCCTCCGCGGTCCCACTCGCCACCATTCTGAAAAACAAGGACGCCTTCGCGGCCAAACGCGTGGGCCTGATTGTCACCGGCGGCAATGTCGACCTCGACAAGCTGCCCTGGATGAACAGCTAAACTGGGGAACAAAACAATGAACGCACAGACAAATTTTGATCAGCTCGAAGTCGGCTATGACGTCCCGGCGGTACCGGGCATGGACGAGGCCGACATCCAGACCCCGGCGCTGGTCCTCGACCTGGACGCGCTGGAGCGCAACATCAAGAAGATGGGCGATTACGCCAAGGCGCACGGCATGCGCCACCGGGTGCACGGCAAGATGCACAAGTCAGTGGATGTGGCCAAGCTGCAGGAAAAACTCGGCGGCGCGGTTGGCGTCTGCTGCCAGAAGGTCTCCGAGGCTGAGGTTTTTGCCCGCGGCGGCATCAAGGACATCCTGGTCTCCAACCAGGTCCGCGACCCGCTGAAGATCGACCGTCTCGCCCGCCTGCCAAAGCTGGGCGCGCGCACCATCGTCTGCGTTGATGACATCGACAACGTGGCCGACCTGTCGGCAGCGGCGCAAAAGCACGGCACCGAGCTGGAAGTCTTTGTCGAGATCGACTGCGGCGCGGGCCGCTGCGGCGTGACCACCACCGAAGCGGTTGTAGAAATCGCCAAGGCCGTGAACGCGGCAGAAAACCTCAAGTTCACCGGCATCCAGGCCTATCAGGGCGCCATGCAGCACATGGACAGCTACGAGGACCGCAAGGCCAAGCTGGACATCGCCATCGCGCAGGTTGCCGATGCGGTCGAAGGCTTGAAGAAGGAAGGCATCGAGTGCGAGCTGGTCTCCGGCGGCGGCACCGGGTCCTACTATTTCGAGTCGAACTCGGGCGTTTACAACGAGCTGCAGTGCGGCTCCTACGCCTTCATGGACGCGGACTATGGCCGCATTCTGGACAAGGACGGCAACCGCATCGACCAGGGCGAGTGGGAAAACGCCTTCTTCCTGCTGACCCAGGTGATGAGCCACGCCAAGGCAGACAAGGCCATCGTCGATGCCGGCCTCAAGGCGCAATCCGTGGACAGCGGCCTGCCCTTCATCTTTGGCCGCGACGACGTGGAATACATCAAATGCTCGGACGAGCATGGCGTGGTATCCGACCCGACCGGTGCGCTGAAAGTCGGCGACAAGCTGCGCCTGGTGCCCGGCCACTGCGACCCCACCGCCAACGTGCATGACTGGTACGTCGGCGTGCGGGGCGGCAAGGTCGAATGCGTCTGGCCCGTCTCGGCCCGCGGCAAGGCCTACTAAGAACGACCCCCAGACTGGCGGAGGTGCGCATGCCGCCCTCCGCCGGCTTTTTTGGGGCCGTGCAACAACGATTTCCAGCTTGGCAGCACCCCGGCCAAGGGCTGCGCCAACTGCTGAGGAGAAACAGACATGTATATCGTTCCGGAAAAAGCGATTGCCGACCTGGTGACCCGCGATGCGTCCTTCGATGCGGTCGAAAAGGTCTTTGCGGCGATGGCCGCGGGCGACGCCTACAACTTCCCCGTGGTGCGCGAGGCCATCGGCCACGAAGATGCGCTCTACGGCTTCAAGGGCGGCTTTGACCGCGCGGGCCTGACGCTGGGCCTGAAGGCCGGTGGATACTGGCCGAACAACCTGGAAAAGCGCGGACTGATCAACCACCAGTCCACTGTCTTCCTGTTCGATCCCGACACCGGCAAGGTGAAGGCGATGGTGGGCGGCAACCTCCTGACCGCGCTGCGCACGGCGGCGGCGTCCTCTGTCTCGATCAAGCATCTGGCCCGCAAGGACGCCAAGGTGATCGGCATGATCGGTGCGGGCCATCAGGCCAAGTTCCAGCTACGCGCCGCGCTGGAGCAGCGCGAGTTTGAAAAAGTGATCGGCTGGAACCTGCATCCGGAGATGCTGCCGAACCTGCAGGAGGTGGCCGACGAGGCTGGCGTGCTGTTCGAGGCGGTTGAGCTGGACGGCATGCGCGAAGCGGATGTGATCATCTCGATCACCTCGTCCTTCGATGCGATCCTGAAGGCCGATCAGGTCAGCCCCGGCACCCATATCGCCTGCATGGGCACCGACACCAAAGGCAAGCAGGAAGTCGACCCACAGCTGCTGGTCAAGGCCGACGTCTTCACCGACGAGGTCGCGCAGTCGGTCTCCATCGGCGAGGCGCAGCACGCGGTGGCGCAGGGTCTGATCCAGGAGGCAGACGTCGCCCAGATCGGCGCGGTCATCAACGGCACCAACCCGGGCCGCACGTCTGACGACCAGATCACCCTGTTCGACGGCACCGGCGTCGGGCTTCAGGATCTGGCCGTCGCGGCCTCTGTTGTTGAGGTCGCGGTGGAAAAGGGCATCGCCATCGAGGTCGATTTCTAAGCCCCAGCCAGAAACATTTTCTGCAATTATCCGCGTAGCGGATCGGCAGGAGAGAGGTGTACCTCTCTCCTGCTTTTTCTTGGGAGTCTCCAAACATGTATCTTGGACTGAGCCTGCTGGTGGTGGGCGTGGTGCTGTGCCTGAACGGCATCTGGCAGACGGGCCGTATCCAGGACCGGGAAATCATCCTGATCAATGCGGTGGCGGCGCTGGTGTTCTTTGCCATCGTGCTGCTGACCGCGCTGGCCGCGGGCCAGCCTGCCGATCTGCTGGATGCGGGCATGACGCTGCTGTTCGGCACCACCTACCTGTGGGTCGCCTACAACCGGGCAACCGGCTCCAGCGGCGAGGGTCTGGGCTGGTTCAGCGGTCTCGTGGCGCTGACCGCGGCGCCGATGGCCCTGCGGGTGCTGGCGCAGGCCGAGGGGATCTTCGATCTGTGGCTCGCGGCCTGCTGGGCGGCCTGGGCCGGGCTGTGGTTCCTGTATTTCCTGAACCTCGCCCTGCGCCGCGGCAGCGCCCGGCTGACCAGCGTCGCCACTCTGTTCTGCGGGGTCTTCACCGGCTGGCTGCCGGGGCTGGCAGTGCTGCACGGGATTACCTTGTAACCCCCCACGGAAAAAGCCGGCCCGAGCACGGGCCGGCTTTCTGTTTTTGGTTGCCTTCCGGCCTGGCTCAGGCGCGGTCTTCCTGTGGTAGCGATCCGCGGCCATGCCCGCTCAGCCCGCCCGAGACTTCCTCGGTGGCTTCACCCGCCAGATCCTGCGGCAGCAGGAGGTTCAGCACGATGGCAATCAGCGCCGCCGGCAGCAGACCGCTGGTCAGCAGGATGCGCGCTGTATCCGGCATGTGCTGCAACGCGCCCGGCTCCAGCTGCAGGCCAAGGCCGATGGAGAGCGCAATGGCGAAGATCACCATGTTGCGGCGGTTCCAGTCCACGTCCGACAGCATCGAGACACCTGCCGCGACCACCATGCCGAACATCACGATCACGCCGCCGCCCAGCACTTCGATCGGCACCGTGCGGATCACCGCGCCCACCTTCGGAACCAGCCCGCAGATGATCAGGAAGATCGCGCCGCAGGTCACCACGTGGCGGCTCATCACACCGGTCATGGCGATCAGGCCCACGTTCTGGCTGAACGAGGTGTTGGGGAAAGCGCCGAACAGACCCGCAAAGGCGGTGCCGACACCATCGGCATAGGTGGCGCCTGCGATTTCCTCCTCGGTGGCTTCGCGGCCCGCGCCCCCCTTGGTCACGCCGGACACATCGCCCACGGTCTCCACCGCCGAGACAAAGCTCATCAGGCAGAAACCTATGATGGCGGCCGCCGAGAATTCGACCCCGTATTTGAACGGCTGCGGCAGGGCAAAGGCGGCAGCGCGCTCCCAAGAGCCGGAGATCGCCTCGAAGCTCAGCATGCCGACCATCAGCGCGTAGACATAGCCCACGATCAGCCCCAGCAGCACCGCCGAGACTGACAGCATCCCCTTGGTGAAGAACTTGAGCCCCAGGGTGACCACGATCACCACCAGCGCGGCGGACCAGTTCAGCAGCGAGCCATATTCCGGAGTGCCGATCGCAGGCACACCGCCTGCGGCGTACTGGATGCCGACCTTGACCAGCGCCAGACCGATCATGGTGACCACGAGGCCAGTGACCAGCGGCGGCAGGGCAAAGCGGATCTTGCCGATCACCGTCCCCAGAAGGCCGTGGAAGATACCGCCGACGATGACGCCGGTGAACAGGGCGGCGAGACCGTCAACGCCCTTGCCCGCAACCAGCGGGATCATGATTGGCAGGAAAGCAAACGACGTGCCCTGAACAATCGGCAGCGCCGAGCCGATCGGCCCCAGGGTGAGGGTCTGCAACAGGGTGGCGATACCGGCGAACAGCATCGACATCTGGATCAGGTAGAGCAGTTCCGGAAAATCCGGCGAGTTGGAGCCAAAGCCGAAACCGGCCGCGCCCGCCACGATGATCGCCGGTGTCACGTTCGAGACGAACATGGCGAGCACGTGCTGGATTCCCAGCGGAATCGCCTTGTGCAAAGGGGGGGTGTAATTGGGATCGCGCAGCTGTTCTGGCGTCCCGATGGAAGTATCGGCCATGGGGGTCTCCTGTCGGTCATGGGGATCTTGCCGCTTCTTGTTTTTATGGCGGCTTCGGTTTGTGTGGTCAGGCCGAGGACCTCAGCCTGAAACCACCGTAAATGGGTCCTCGAACCAGTGTTCCTCCAGGTTCGGGGTATCGCCGATGCGGTCGACGACGATGTATTGGCCGGGCGCACCCAGCGGGGCCAGAACCCCGTGCCAGGTTCCGCGGTGCAGGTTGATCGACTGACCCGGCTGGCTGATGAAGGCCTGCGGATTGACCGGGACGCCATCCGCGTCCTCGGCCACCACCACCAGCATCGGCACGCCGCTGACCGGCACGAAGGCCTGGCTGCCCTCCGGGTGCCGCTCCACCATGTCGAGCGTATAGGGCAGCTGCCGGGCCTTGGCGTCGAACAGGCTGATACCCGCCCGCCCGCCGGGGCCAAAGTCGAGCGTTGCGCGGTCGTGGTGACGACCGCACATGCCCTGGTTGATGATCTTGTCCGGCGCACCGGTGACCTCGATCACATCGCCAAAGGGCGCAAACGCCGCCGCTGTCAGCGGCGCTGCGATCAGCTCACGGCTCATGGCAGCAGGTCCTGCAGGCGGAACTGGGCGATACGCTCCACCTGGCGGCAGGCCTCGTCGAACTCGGTCGCGCGGTCGTTGCCGATCCGGCGGTCGAAGGCCTCCATGATCGAGGCCTTGGTGTGGTCGCGCACCGCGATGATGAAGGGAAAGCCGTGCTTTTCCACATAGTCGGTGTTGAGCCGGGTGAAGGTCTCGCGCTCCTCATCCGTCAGCATATCCAGTCCGGCGCTGGACTGTTCCGCGGTGCTCTCGGCGGTCAGACGGCCTGCGGCGGCCAGCTTGCCCGCCAGATCCGGGTGCGCGGTCAGCACGCCCAGGCGTTCTTCGTCGCTGGCGGTGCGGAAGATCCGGCACAGCGCGTTGTGGACACCTGCGGCGCAGTCATGCGCGGGACCCAGCTCCAGATCAAAGGCACGGTCGGCGATCCAGGGCGAATGCTCGAAGATCGAGCCGAACGTCGCCACGAATTCGTCGCGTGCCATCCGGCTGGGGCGCAGGCGCGTCTGCGGCGGATGGGTCGCCGCCCAATGCTCGGCAATGTCGATGCGGCGCGGGCACCAGACGCCCTCGATCCCCTGGATATAGTCGATGAAGCGCTTCAGCCCGGCAATCTTGCCCGGACGCCCCACCAGGCGGCAGTGAAGACCGATGGTCATCATCTTCGGCGCCCCGGCCTCGCCCTCGGCATAGATCACGTCGAAGGCATCTTTCAGGTACTGGAAGAAATGCTCGCCCGTGATCCAGCCCGGCGAATTGGCAAAGCGCATGTCATTGGCTTCCAGCGTGTAGGGGATGATCAGTTGATCGCGCCCGTTCACGTCCAGCCAATAGGGCAGGTCGTCGTCGTAAGTATCCGAGATGTAGTCGAACCCGCCCTCTTCGGCGACAAGGCGCACGGTGTTGGCGCTGCAGCGGCCGGTGTACCAGCCGCGCGGGCGCTCACCCACAACCTCGGTGTGCAGGCGGACGGCCTCGGCGATGGCGGCGCGCTCCTCTTCCTCGGGCATGTCCTTGTGCTCGACCCATTTCAGACCGTGCGAGGCAATCTCCCAATCGGCATCCTTCATCGCCTGCACCTGCTCGGGCGAGCGCGCAAGGGCGGTGGCAACACCGTAGATGGTCACCGGGATGCCCGCGCCGGTGAACAGCCGGTGCAGCCGCCAGAATCCGGCACGGCTGCCGTATTCATAGATCGATTCCATGTTCCAGTGGCGCTGGCCCGGCCATTGCGCCGCACCGGGGATGTCGGACAAAAACGCCTCGGATGCGGCGTCCCCGTGCAGAACACAGTTTTCACCGCCTTCTTCGTAGTTGAGGACAAATTGCACGGCGGCCTTGGCCCCGTTGGGCCACTGCGGATCGGGTGCGGATGCACCGTAACCGCGCAAATCACGAGGGTATCGCGTCACGTCAGGTCTCCTGTCTTTTTCCTAGTTATAGAACAAAATAATCGCTCCGGGCTTTCAGTAAATTTTTGAAAGAACTTTTTGGCCTTTCCTTCTGTATGGTCGGCCTCGGACGGCGCATATTTGACCAAACTTCATGACTAAGGAGGCTGGCATGGCCGGATTTCTGACCACCCATGTTCTGGACACCGCCCGCGGCTGCCCGGCAGAAGGGCTGAAAATCGATCTCTACCGGATCGAAGGCACTGAGCGCACCCATCTGCGCAGCCTGACCACCAATGACGACGGCCGCACTGACGAGCAGATCCTGCCCGCCGCCGAATTCACCACCGGCACCTATGAGCTGGTGTTCCATGCAGGCGATTACCTGCGCGCCACCGGCCAGGCCGGGGCCGATCCGCTGTTCCTCGACGAAGTGCCGCTGCGCTTTGGCATCAGCGAGGCGGACAGCCACTATCACGTGCCGCTGCTGCTGTCGCCCTACGGCTATTCCACCTACCGCGGCAGCTGAACCAGCTCTTCCAACATCGCTCTCCTCCCGCTTGGCTCTGGCCGGCGGTTCCCGCCCTGGGCAACCGGGGCGGGCTTTTTATTCCTGCGGCAGCGATGCCTGGATGTGATCCACCATGAAGTCCATGAACAGCCGCACCTTCGGGTCCTGGTGGCGGCGGTGGACGTAAAGGCAGGCCATCTGGATCGGCACCGGCGGCTCCTGTTCCAGCACCGGCACCAGCCGGCCCGAGGCCAGGTGCTCGGAGATTTCAAAAACCGGCTTCAGGATGATCCCGTGTCCCTCCAGCGCCCAGCTGGTCAGCACATCGCCATGGTCCGATTCGAACGGGCCCGTCACCGTCACCCGCTTGACCCCGTCCCCGCTGCGCAGCGGCCACTGGAACTCCGGCGCACCGGGATAGCGCAGATTGAGACAGTCATGCGCATCCGTCTTCAGCTCGTCGCTGTTTTTCGGCTGGCCGCGCTTGCGGATATACTCCGGCGAGGCACACAGCACCCGCGGGCAATCGGCGATCTTGCGGATGCGCAGGTTTGAATCTTCGGGCACGCCGAGGAAAAAAGAGGCATCCAGCCCCTCGGCCGCCAGATCCAGCTTGCGGTCCGACAGCCGCAACCGGATCGAGATCAGCGGATAGGCTTCCTTGAACTTCGGCACCGCCGGCGCAATCAGCCGCCGCCCCAGCCCCAGGGGGGCGGCCACATACAGCGTGCCGCGCGGCGTCTGGGTGACGCTGCTGATGTCGGCCTCTGCCTCGTCCACCGCCTCCAGGATCTTGACCGCACCGCGGTAGAACAGGTTGCCCTGCTCGGTCGGGTTCAACAATCGCGTGGTGCGCTGGAACAGCCGCACGTTCAGATGCTCCTCCAGCTGCGAAATCCGCGAGGATGCCACCGCTGCCGAGATCCGCATGTCGCGCGCAGCGGCCGACATGTTGCCAAGTTCATAGACCCGGACAAAGGTGCGGATATTGTCGAGATAAGCCATGCGGATATTCTTCGAGTTATTTTGAAACAGCTTGGACTTTTTACCTAATACATGAAAATAGCGGCATGCTCTAGTGTCCTTGCCAAAGCTTATGAGGAGAGAACAATGGAAGAGCTTGTGATCATGTGGGACTGGCTGGGCTTTGCGGTCCGCTGGCTTCACGTCATCACCGCCATTGCCTGGATCGGGTCGTCTTTCTACTTTGTCGCGCTTGACCTTGGCCTGCGGAAGGTTCCGCACCTGCCGGTCGGCGCGCATGGCGAGGAATGGCAGGTCCACGGCGGCGGTTTCTATCACATCCAGAAATACCTGGTGGCGCCGGAAAACATGCCGGAGCACCTGACCTGGTTCAAATGGGAAAGCTACGCCACATGGCTGTCGGGGGCAGGGCTTCTGATGATCGTCTATTGGGCCGGCGGCGAGCTGTACCTGATCGACTCCAGCAAGGCGGATCTCGCCCTGTGGCAGGGTATCCTCATCTCCGGCGCATCGCTCAGCATCGGCTGGCTGGTCTATGACTTCCTGTGCAAATCGCCCTTGGGGGAAAAGCCGACGGTGCTGATGGTGCTGCTGTTCGTGCTGCTGGTCGCCATGGGCTGGGGCTACAACCAGATCTTCACCGGCCGCGCGGTGATGCTGCACCTGGGTGCCTTTACGGCTACCATCATGACGGCAAACGTGTTTTTCATCATCATGCCGAACCAGCGCATCGTGGTGAAGGACCTGCAGGAAGGCCGCACCCCGGATGCCAAGTACGGCAAGATCGCCAAGCTGCGCTCGACCCACAACAACTACCTGACGCTGCCGGTTGTGTTCCTGATGCTGTCCAACCACTACCCGCTGGCCTTCGCCACCGAGTACAACTGGCTGATCGCGGCGCTGGTGTTCCTGATGGGCGTGACCATCCGCCACTACTTCAACAGCAACCACGCGGGCACCTCTAACCCGACCTGGACCTGGCCGGTCACCGCGATCCTGTTCATCGGCATCATGGCCCTCAGCCAGGCGCCGCTGCAGCAGGACAGCTACGAAGAATCCGAGGCGCGGGAGCTGACCAAGAGCGAACAGGTCTTCGCCAGCAACCAGCATTTCGAGGACGTGATGAATGTCGTGCCCGGCCGCTGCGCCATGTGCCACGCGCGCGAGCCCTATTACGACGGCATCCGCCGCGCGCCCAAGAACGTGCTGCTGGAAACCCCGGCCGACGTCGCGAAATACGCCAAGGAGATCTACCTCCAGGCCGGCGCCACCGTGGCCATGCCCCCCGCCAACGTGACCCACATGGAGGAGGACGAGCGCGCGCTGATCCGCCGCTGGTACGCCAGCGCCTCCAAGGATCTGCCGTTTGCGCTTGCCGCGAACTGACGCGACCGCAGAACACGCCAATTCAGAACCCCGCCTGGCACGGCGGGGTTTTTCTTTGTGCGTCCGCCGAGCGCGCCGTTTCTGGTCTGCAGCCCGACACAAGCAATCTTCGGCAAAATATGCTAGTGTTTCAAAAGGAAGCGCGCCGTTGCCTCGGTTGCCTCACGCTCCGGACGGCGCGGGTCACCACGCCCCACTCCTGCCAGATGGCCATGCCCATACCCGCGGCAGCGGCCTCGCCGGGATCGGGGCAGACGAAGGAGGTCGCAAATGTACACAAAGACAATCGCAATCGGGTTCGCCCTCTGCGCCACCCTTGCCGCTTGCGGCGATACCACCGGCGAGCAGCTGGTCTACGGCGCCGGTGCTGGCGCCGCCGGAGCGGCCATTCTTGACGGCAATGTCGCCGCAGGCGCAGCTGTCGGGGCCGCCGCCAACGTGATCTATTGCAAGGAAAACCCCGGCCGCTGCTGACGCGTTCAGCGCGAGCCGCACCCGCCAGCGCGGACGGGCCGTGATGGGGTCTAGGTGCCAGCCTCGATCCGACGGAACGCGGCCATGCCGTGCTTGACCGCGTAATCCACGAACAGCCGGATCTTGGGATCCTGCAATTTGCGATGCGGATAGAGACAACCGAACACCGTCGGCTCCGGCGGGGTGTCGGGCAAGATCTCCACCAGCGCGCCGCTGCGCAGGTGCTGCGCCACGTCGAACCGCGGCTTGTTGACGATCCCGTGCCCGTCCAGCGCCCAGGCGGTCAGCACATCGCTGTCGTCGGCATCAAAGCGTCCCGCGACCTCCAGCTTGCGCGGGCCGTCCGCAGTCATCAGCGTCCAGAAGTA
Organism: Nocardioides marinus; assembly: GCA_019801415.1. GTDB lineage: Bacteria > Pseudomonadota > Alphaproteobacteria > Rhodobacterales > Rhodobacteraceae > Leisingera. The sequence goes on along the minus strand of JAHVJD010000008.1, from coordinate 109,483 downwards.
TTCCGGCGAGCGCGGATAGCGCAGCAGCAGGCAGTTGTGACCGCTCAACAGATCCTCGGGCGTCTGCGGCGTGCCGTGGCGGTCAAGATAGCTCGGCGCGGCACACAGTACACGGCTGCAATCGGCGATCTTGCGCATCTTCAACGTGGAATCATGCGGTGTGCCGATGAAGAAGGCCACATCCAGCCCGTCCGCCAGGATGTCCACCTTGCGGTCGGACATCCGCATGCGGATCTCGGTGGCGGGATAGGCCTCGGCGAATCCGGGCACCAAGGGCGCGATGATGCGGCGTCCCACGCCCAGGGGCGCAGTCACCCGGATCACCCCGCGCGGCGCCTCGGAGAAATGCGCCACCACCGTCTCGGCCTCCTCGATTGATTCGAGCACCTTCTTGGCCTCGCCGTAAAACAGCTGCCCCACCTCTGTCGGGGTCAGTGATCGTGTGGTACGATTGAAAAGGCGCACGCCCAGATGTTTTTCCAACTCCTTGATGCGCTTGCTCGCGACCGCGGGCGTCAGCCGCAGATCCCGCCCGCCAGAGGTGATGCTGCCCAGTTCGACGACCCGGACGAAAACGCGCAGAGATTCGAGATACGACATAGATAACAGTCCTTTGCGGGGCATTTTGACGGCGGTAGGGGAAATCCGCATTGCGCGGACACTGCCGCTGATACAGCCTGTTCCGACAGGCTTTAGCCTAAACATTTTCAACAGGGTGTTGAAAGCCTTTCGCGAATGCAGCCGTTAACCGTGGCAGTCGGAAAGTGTAAAAATGCAGCAACGCAGATCATGCTGTCTAGCGACGACTTTGGAGGCCAGATGGAACATCAAAACGACATTCGCCTAGTGCTGAACGGGCGGGAGGTTGCGGTCAAGGACGTGAAGGCGACCACGACCCTGTTGGATTTCCTGCGGCTGGAGCAGCGACTGACCGGCACCAAGGAAGGCTGTGCCGAGGGCGATTGCGGTGCCTGCACCGTGCTGGTGGGCCGTCTGCAGGACGGCGCGCTGCGGTTTGAAACGGTCAATGCCTGCATCCGCTTCCTCGCCTCGCTGAACGGCTGCCACGTGATCACGGTCGAGCACCTCTCCGGCCCCAAGGGCCGACTGCACCCGGTGCAGCAGGCGATGGTCGATTACCACGGCAGCCAGTGCGGCTTCTGCACCCCCGGCTTCGTGATGTCGCTTTACGCGCTGTGGATGCAGACCCCGCAGCCGACTGAGACACAGGTCGAAACCGCCGTGCAGGGCAACCTCTGCCGCTGCACCGGATATGAGCCGATCGTGAAGGCCGCACTTGCGGTGAACCAGTACGGCACGCCCGCCAACGACTACCTCAACACCGAGCGTGCGGCCCTGACAGCACAGCTGAAGGCGATCCAGCCCAGGACCCGCGTCGTCACCGGCCCCGAGGACGACCGCGCCATCCTGCCGCTGGACGTGGCGGATCTGGCCGAGGTTCTGGCCGAAAACCCCAAGGCCACCATCGTCGCAGGCTCCACCGACGTGGGCCTGTGGGTCACCAAGTTCATGAAGCCGATCTCGCCGGTGGTCTTCGTCTCCCACCTTGAGGATCTGAAGGCAATCGAGCTCACTGACGAAGCGCTGACCATCGGCGCCGGCGTCACCTACACCGAAAGCGAGGCCGCCATCCGCGAGGCCTTCCCGCACCTGGTCGAATACTGGGACCGTATCGCCGGCTGGCAGGTGCGCAACATGGGCACCATCGGCGGCAACATCGCCAACGGCTCGCCCATTGGGGACACCCCGCCGGTGCTGATCGCGCTGGGGGCCGAGGTGACGCTGCAGAAGAAAGACGGCGCGCGCACGCTGCCGCTTGAGGACTTCTTCATCGACTACGGCAAGCAGGACCGCGAACCGGGCGATTTCGTCGCCTCGATCCGCATCCCGCGCGCCGCGGCCGGGCAAATCGACGCCGCCTACAAGATCTCCAAGCGCCGGGACGAGGATATCTCCTCGGTCGCGGCAGGGATCAGCGTGACGGTTGCCGACGGCACCATCACCGCCGCACGCATTGCCTTTGGCGGCATGGCGGCCACCCCGAAACGCGCCGCGGGCGCCGAGGCGGCGCTGGTCGGCCAGCCCTGGGGCGAAGCCGCGTTCGACGCCGCCGCCGAGGCGGTGAAACAGGATTTCACCCCGCTCAGCGACTGGCGCGCCTCGGCCGAGTACCGCAGCCTGACTGCCAGCAACCTGCTGCGCCGCTTCTACCTGGAAAACGATGCGGACAAGCCCGGCGCCGTCCGGCTGGCCGTCGCCTGAGGAGAATTTGCGATGAAAGACCATCAGACCATCAGCGGCGCCGTGCATCAGGACCGCCAGCACGACAGCGCCATCAAGCACGTCACCGGCCGCGCCGAATACACCGACGACATCGCCGAACCCGTCGGCACGTTGCACGCTTACCTGGGCGTCTCGACCGTGGCCCACGCCCGGATCAAGGGCATCGACCTGTCTGCCGTGCGCGCCGCCCCAGGTGTGGTGGATGTACTGACCGCCGAGGATGTGCCCGGCGTCAACGACATCAGCCCCACAGGCAAGCAGGATGAGCCGGTGTTCCCGACTGAGAAGGTCGAATTCCACGGCCAGCCGCTGTTCGCGGTGATCGCCGAAACCCGCGACGCTGCCCGCCGTGCCGCTGAACTGGCGAACGTCGATTACGAAGTGCTGCCGCACGCGCTGGACCCGGTCGAGGCGCAGGAGGCAGGCTATCCGATGGTCACCGACCCGCTGAAGCTGGAGCGCGGCGACGTCGAGGTCGGCCGGAAGGCCGCCGCCCACCGCATCCAGGCCCGGATGAGCATCGGCGGCCAGGACCACATGTATCTGGAAGGCCACATCGCCTTTGCCCTCCCCGGCGAGGACGAGGATGTGATCGTCAACTGCTCCACCCAGCACCCCAGCGAGGCGCAGCATATGGTGGCGCATGTCCTGGGCGTGCCCAACAACGCCGTGACCGTCAACGTGCGCCGGATGGGCGGCGGCTTCGGTGGCAAGGAAAGCCAGATGAACCTGTTCTGCGCGGTGGCCGCAATCGCCGCGAAGAAACTGAACCGCCCGGTCAAGATCCGCCCCGACCGCGATCAGGACATGACCGCCACCGGCAAGCGCCACGATTTCGTGGTGGATTACGATGTCGCCTTTGACGACGCGGGCCGCATCCAGGCGGTCGAGGGCGGCTTTGCCGCGCGTTGCGGGTATTCCTCCGACCTGTCCGGGCCAGTGACCGACCGCGCGCTGTTCCACGCCGACAACGCCTATTTCTACCCCAACGTGCTGCTGAAAAGCCGCCCGATGAAGACGAATACCGTCTCCAACACCGCGTTCCGCGGCTTTGGCGGCCCGCAGGGGGTGATCGTCGCCGAGCGGATGATCGAAGAGATCGCCTATGCCCTCGGCAAGGACCCGCTGGATGTGCGCAAGGCGAACTTCTACGGCGAGGAAGGCCGCGACCTCACCCCCTACCACCAGAAGGTGGAGGACAACATTCTCGACCGTCTGGTCGGCGAGCTGGAGGAAAGCGCCGAGTACCGCAAGCGCCGCGAGGAGATCATCGCCTTCAACAAGGAGTCGAAGATCATCAAGAAGGGTATTGCCCTGACCCCGGTGAAATTCGGCATCTCCTTCACCGCGACCTGGTATAATCAGGCGGGGGCGCTGATCCACGTCTACAACGACGGTTCGATCCATCTGAACCACGGCGGCACCGAGATGGGGCAGGGCCTCAACACCAAGGTGGCACAAGTGGTGGCCGATGCCTTCCAGGTTGATTTCGAGCGCATCAAGATCACCAAGACCACCACCGAGAAAGTGCCGAACACCTCCGCCACCGCGGCTTCGTCCGGCTCGGACCTGAACGGCATGGCCGCCCTGGACGCGGCAGAACAGATCGTCGCCCGGCTGACCACATTCGCAGCCGAGAAATACGGCGTGCCGGAGGCCGAGGTCGAATTCCTGCCCAACCGTGTGCGCATCGGCGGCGAGGTCGTCACCTTCGACGCGCTGGTGAAGGAAGCCTACATGGCCCGCGTCCACCTGTCGGCGGCGGGCTTCTACAAGACCCCGAAGATCCACTGGGACCGCGCCGCGGGCAAGGGTCGGCCGTTCTTCTACTACGCCTATGGCGCCGCCTGCTCAGAAGTGTCGGTCGACACGCTGACCGGGGAATACCGGGTCGAGCGCACCGACATCCTGCATGACGTGGGCCGCTCGCTGAACCCGATCCTGGACAAGGGCCAGGTCGAGGGCGCCTTCATCCAGGGCATGGGCTGGCTCACCACCGAAGAACTGTGGTGGGACAAGGAAGGACGCCTGCGCACCCACGCGCCGTCGACCTACAAGATCCCGCTGGCCTCTGACCGGCCGCGCATCTTCAACACCCGGCTGGCGGAATGGTCCGTCAACAAGGAGCGCACCATCAAGCGGTCCAAGGCCGTGGGCGAGCCGCCCTTCATGCTGGGGATCTCGGTGTTCGAGGCGCTGTCGATGGCGGTGGCCAGCACAGCGGATTACAAGCACTGCCCGCGCCTCGATGCGCCCGCCACGCCCGAACGCGTGCTGATGGCGATCGAAACCCTCAAGGGGCAGGGCTGAGCCATGCACCGCCGCGCCACCCTTCAGGACTTCCTGTCCAGCCACAAACATGTGGTGCAGGTGCGCCTCAGCCGCGTGCGGGGGTCTTCCCCGCGCGAGGTCGGCACCTGCATGTATGTGGCGGCGGAAGGCCTGTGGGGCACCATCGGCGGCGGCCAGCTGGAATACATCGCCATCGACCACGCCCGGCGGATGCTGCAAACCCATGTCATCAGCGACACGCTGGACGTGCCATTGGGGCCGGAAATTGGCCAGTGCTGCGGCGGACGGGTGGAAGTGACGCTGTCGCAGATGCGCCAGGCTGACCGCGACAGCGCCCTCGCCGAGGAGCAGGCAGCGCAGGCTGCCCTGCCGCATGTCTACGTGATGGGCGCAGGCCACGTCGGCCGCGCGCTGGCGGATCTGTTCCAGCACCTGCCGGTGCGCTGCATCCTGATCGACCAGCGTGCCGAGGAGCTGGCCCTGTGCAACGCGGATGTGGAGATCCGCCAAAGCGCCATTCCCGAGATCGACATCGCCACCGCCCCTGCGGGCAGCGCCTTTGTCGTCCTCACCCACGATCACGCGCTCGACTTCCTGCTTGCCTCCGCTGCCCTGCAGCGCGGCGATGCGGGCTATGTCGGGCTGATCGGATCGGCAACCAAGCGGGAGAAATTCCGCCGCTGGTGCCGGGACCATTGCGACGGTCTGGCAACTGACCGTCTCATCTGCCCCATCGGGGCAAGCGGTAGCCGCGACAAGCGGCCCAGCGTCATCGCGGCCTTCGTGGCCGCAGAGGTGATCGCTGATCTGACCTATGAACCTGCCGCGTCCGCTCCATCACGGAGCATTGACCTGCCCAAATCGGGCAGCCAACCGGACGCAGGGGGAGACACGGCTGAGGAAATCAGCCGCTAAGGACTGCGTCCTCTTTGACAGGAGGAGGCCGCCATGACCACAGGGCGGAGCTACAGCTACAATTTCTTTGCGCGGAATGACTTCAGTGCATTCTGGGCCTTGTTCACCGACAACCTGATCAACCTGATCGTGCTTTCGGGCATCTGCCAGTTCGTGTTCCAGATGCCAGCGGACATCGTCTTTGGCCGCATCGTGCCGGGCGCGGCGGTGGCCATTCTGGCGGGCATCGCGGTCTACACCTGGATGGCCAAGCACGTGGCCGAGAAACAGGGGCGCGACGTCACCGCGCTGCCCTACGGCATCTCGACCCCGGTGATGTTCGTCTACCTGTTCGGGGTGATCGGCCCGATCTACTGGTCCACCAATGACGCCATGCTGGCCTGGCAGGTGGGCATCGGCGCGGGCTTCATGGGCGGCATCGTCGCCGCGATGGGCGCCATCGTCGGCCCGTGGCTCAAGCGGGTGACCCCGCGTGCGGGCATGCTCGGTACGCTCTGCGGCATTGCGCTGGTGTTCATCGGCACCGTGCCGCTGGCCACGATTTTCGAGAACCCCTTCATCGGTTTTGCCTCGATGATCATCATCCTCTGGGGTCTGGTCGGCCGCCACCGGCTGCCGTTCAACATCCCGGCAGGCCTTCTGGCGCTGATCGTCGGCACCGTAGTGGCGCTTGGCATGGGCGAGGCCTCGGTCTCCTTCGACGGCGTTGGCGTCTACCTGCCAATCCCCTACTTCGGCGACCTGATCGCGGGCATCCAGCATCTGTTCGCGAACCCTGAGCTGTTCCTGGTGCTGGTGCCGGTGCAGATCTACAACTTCATCGAGACCATGAACAACGTCGAGAGCGCCGAAGCGGCAGGCGACCATTACCCGGTCGGTCTCTGCCAGGTGACCGACGGCGTCGGCACCATGATCGGCGCGGTGTTCGGCTCGCCCTTCCCGACCACAGCCTACATCGGCCACCCTGCCTACAAGCGGATGGGCGCGCGTTCCGGCTACATAATCGGCGTCGGCCTGGTGATCCCCTTTGCCGCCTTCTTTGGCCTCTTGGCCTTCCTCAACAACCTGATCCCCGTGGCCGCCGCCGCGCCGGTGCTGGTGTTTGTCGCCCTCAGCCTCGTGACCAATACCGCGCATTCGGTGAAGACCGACCACATCGCCGCCGTAACCATCGCGATGATGCCGCATGTCTCGGCCTTCTTGGTGATCAAATGGGGCGCGCTGGCCGGGGCCCTGGGCGCATTGGGCGCCACCGGCATGGCACAGCTGGGCGATCCTGAGCTGACCGCGGCGCTGTTGCAGCAGGGCGCGCATTACGAAGGCCATCTGGCGCTCAGCCAGGGCGCGATCCTGACCGGGCTGATCTGGGGCGCCATCGTCGCCAGTGTCATCGACGGCGACTTCCGCAACGCGGGCGGCTTTGCCCTGGCCGCGGCGCTGATGTCGCTGGTCGGCGTGATCCACTCCGCCAGCCTGCACTGGCCCGAGTTCAGCGGCATCGCGCTCGGCTACCTGATCGCGGCGGGCTTCCTGTTCATCTACCCGCTCTTCCACAAAGCGGAAGAGCGCACGCAGGACGACACACAGCCCCGCGCGCCGCATCTTCCGGCGGGCGAATAACCCCTCATGACACAGGGTCGGGGGCCCCGCGCCCCCGACCCGAAACCCAAGGACTTCAAGGACATGACACCAAAACAGACGCTGCTACGCGGGCGAGTGCTGGATTTTTTCGCCGAACCGCAGGACCCCGAGGACACCGGCGCCTATGACTACATCGAGGACGGCGCGCTGCTGGTTGCAGACGGCATGATCCTGGCCAAGGGCAGCTATGGCGAGCTGGCCCGGCAGGCCCCGCAGGCAGAGGTGATCGACCACCGCCCCCATATCCTGATGGCCGGCTTCATCGACACCCACCTGCATTTCCCGCAGGTGCAGGTCACCGCCAGCTGGGGTTCGCAGCTCTTGGACTGGCTGAACAATTACACATTCCCGGAAGAAACCCGCTTTGCCGATGGCGCCCACAGCGCCGAGATGGCCGGGCACTTCATGGACCTGCTGACGGCCCATGGCACCACCACCGCGGTGGCCTACTGCTCGGTCCACAAGGCCTCGGCCGAGGCCTATTTCGACGCCGCCGCCGCGCGCGACATGCGGATGATCGGCGGCAAGGTGATGATGGACCGCAACGCCCCCGACGGCCTGCTGGACACCCCGGTCGGCGGCTATGACGACAGCAAGGCGCTAATCGCCCGATACCACGGCCAGGGTCGCGGGATGTATGCGATCACGCCGCGCTTCGCCATCACCTCGACCCCGGCGCAGCTCGAGATGGCGGGCGCGCTGGTGCAGGAACACCCCGAGTGCTACGTGCAGACCCATCTGTCTGAGAACCATGACGAAATCGCCTACACGGCAGAGCTTTACCCGCAGGCGCGCGACTATCTGGATGTCTACCAATCCAACGGGCTGCTGACCGAAAAGATGCTCTTGGGCCATTCGATTCACCTGCAGCCGCGCGAGATCGATGCGCTGGCGGAGACCGGCGCCAAGCCGGTGTTCTGTCCGACCTCGAACCTGTTCCTCGGCAGCGGGCTGTTCGATGATGCGGGCCTGCGCGACCGTGGCATCACCAATGCCATCGCCACCGACATCGGCGCCGGCACCAGCTATTCCATGCTGCAGACCCTGAACGAGGGCTACAAGATCCTGCAATTGCAGAACCAGAAACTGCACCCTTTGCGCGCCTTCCACTGGATCACCCGCGGCAACGCCCAGGCCTTGGGGCTGGAGGACAAGATCGGCACGCTGGAAGCCGGGACCGAGGCCGACATCGTGGTGCTGGACGCCCGCGCCACCCCGGCGATGGACTTGCGCATGCAGCGCGCCGAGACCCTGTCCGAGGAGCTGTTCGTTCTGCAGATGCTGGGCGACGACCGCGCCATCGCACAGACCTACGTGGCAGGGAAACCCATGAAGCCGGTTTCTTGATCAGCGAAAACGCAAGCGGCAGCCGCTGCAACAAGCGGCTGCCATGCTTGCCTGAGTACAGGTATTCCTTGCTGGCTTCACCCCAACGCAACTGCCACCTGCGGAGACCGGCAGGTGGCAGTCATCAGTTTAGGATTTTGTCTGCATTCCTTGCTCTACGGGCTGCAGACAAGAGGTCACGCAGTGGCCACTGCTCGCGCCTCGCGCTTTTCATCCCGCGCAAAGAAGATCAGGTAGAACACCGGCGCAGCGACCAGGGTCAGCACGGTGGCAAAGGCGAGGCCGCCCATGATCGTGATGGCCATGGAGACAAAGAAAGCATCCGTCAGCAGCGGCGCCATACCAAGAATGGTGGTCACTGCGGCCAGCATAACGGGGCGCAAGCGCGAGACCGACGCCTCGACAATGGCCTCCCGCAGCGGCTTGCCGGTTTCACGCACCAGGTCGATTTCCTCGACCAGTACGATGCCGTTCTTGATCAGCATGCCTGACAGGCTGAGCAGGCCCAGAAGCGCTGTGAAGGTGAAGGGAAAGCCGGTGCCCAAAAGACCAATGACCACGCCGTTCACCGACATCGGCACCAACAGCCAGATGATAATCGGCTGGCGCAGGGCGTTGAACAGCAACACCGAAATCAGAACCATGATCAACAGCGTGACCGGCAACTGTTTGCCAAGGCTTTCGTTTGCATCGCCAGAGCTTTCATGTTCACCGCCCCATTCCATCATGTAGCCCGGCGGGATCTCCATTGCCTCGATGGCGTCCTTCACCTCGGCAAAGACCGTTGCGGCGGTCATATCCGGTGGAATGTCGGCCCCGACCGTCAGGGTTGGGACCCGGTCGCGGCGGTGGACGAGGGTATTTTCGACCACCACGTCAATTCCGTCGATCATCTGTTCCAGCGGGACAGTGCTGCCCGAGGACGCGGAGAACACGACTTGATCATAGATGTTGTAGGTCTGTTCAGGCGCGCGACGTACCACGATCGGGATCTGCCGGTCACGCTCACGGAAGACGCCCATCTGTAAACCGTCGGTCGAAAACTGCAGCGCATCCGCGATGTTTTCTCGGGTAACACCGGCGGTCTGCGCGCGATCGGTCGCGTAGATCGGCTTCAGCGCAACCTCCTGCTCGCGCCAGTCATGTCGCGGCATCAGGATATTGGGAGAGGCGGCTTCAAGCCGTTCGATGGCTTCACGGCCCAGCTCGCGCAACACCTTGGGATCCGGTCCGGAAAACCGTACCTGGATCGGGTCGCCCCCGCCCGGACCGAAGACAAGCCGCTTGGTGCGGAATTCGCCCTCGGGGAACTGCGCCTGACCAAAGGCTTCCAACTCCGCCTGAAGTGGCGGGATCGCGTCCAGGGTCTCGGTGCGAATGATCAAATGACCATAGCTGGGATTGGGCTTCTCGGCCGAATAGGTCAACATGAAACGCGTGGCGCCCTGGCCCGCGAAGGAGGCGACCGAGACCACATCGTCCCGCTCGGCCAGCCAATCTTCAAAGACTTTCAGATGCGCGCTGGTTGTCTGGATCGATGTGCCTTGCGGCAACTTGTAGTGGACGAAGAACAGCGGCGTGTTGGAGTCCGGGAAGAACTGCTGCCGGACCTGGCCAAAACCGACGAAACAGACCACGGTGATGCCCGCAAGCCCGGCAACCACCAGCCAGCGCAGCTTCAACGATGCACGCAATACGGCCCCATAGGCACGAAACAGCAGCCCGCCATAGGCGTCCTTGCCGCCCTCCGCCCCTTGTTTAAAGAAGTAATGCCCCAGCAGCGGCGTCGCGGTCAGCGCCAGCAGCCAGCTGAGAAGCAGGGAAATCGCGATGACGGCAAACAGCGAGAACAGGAACTCGCCCGAGGCATCGGGGCTGAGACCGATCCCGGCAAAGGCCATGATGCCGATGACGGTCGCGCCCAGCAGCGGGATTTGCGTTTTGGCCGCTGCCTCGTGAGCCGCTTCGCGGGAGTTTCGGCCGCGCGACATCGCGATCTGCATCCCTTCGGCAACCACAATGGCATTGTCGACCAGCATGCCCATGGCAATGATCAGCGCGCCCAGCGAAATCCGCTCCATCTCGATCGAGAAGAGATTCATGAAGAGCAGGGTACCCACAACCGTCAGCAGCAATGTGCTGCCCACTACCACGGCGGCGCGCCAGCCCATGAACAGCGCCAGCACCACCACCACGATGGTCACCGACATCGCCAAATTCACAAGGAAATCGTTGGAGGCCTGCTCGACAACCACATGTTGTTGATAGATTGGTTTGAGTTCAACACCGTAGGGGATCTGTCCGTCCAGTTCCGCCAGCTTGGCATCGACCTTCTTGCCAACTTCCACGATGTTTTCCGAGGAAAGACCGGCAATGCCAAGCGTGAAGGCTTCGACACCGTCATAGCGAATGATCAGGTCGGGATCGTCAATGCGGCCACGATGGACATCTGCCATGTCGACAACGTTGATGACCTCGCCTTGCCAGCCGATCGCCAGACCCTGGATGGCGCTGACGGAGTCTGAACCTTCGGGTGCGTTCAGCCTTGTGTCAGACGGACCTGCATCCAGCCGACCTGCAGAGCGAACCGAATTGGCGGTTGCAAGGGCATTGCCGATCGCGTCGATCGGAATGTTCTGGTTCACGGCAATCGCCATTCTGGGTTCGACGAAAATGGCCTCTTGCGGCAGGCCTGCGATCTCAACATCCGCCACCCCGTCTACGGTCAGCAGTTCGCGTCGCAGAAACGTGGCCAGCTCGTGTTTCTCGGCGTCCGTGTAACCTTCCGCGGTCACGGCATAGAACAGGCCAAAGACATCGCCGAAACCATCGTTGACAAAAGGCTGGCTGACGCCCTCTGGCAGCTGTCTGGCCGCATCGCGGATTTCCGCGCGCAGCTCGGTCCAGATAGCGGGCAATTCGGTGCCGTCGTAGGTGTCCTGCATTTCGACTTCGATCAGGGAGTGCCCCGGGCGGTTGACCGAAGTGATGCGTTTTACCTGTCCCATCTTCTGAATCGCGGATTCCAGCGGTTCAGAGACTTCCAGGGCCACCTGTTCGCTGCTGGCACCGGGATACTGGGTCGAGATGACGGCGGACTTGATGGTGAAGGCCGGATCTTCGAGCCGCCCAAGGTTGAGAAAGCCCCAGATCCCACCCAACAACGCGGTCAGCATGATGATCCAAGTGTAAAGCGGCCGGTTGATCGACCCGCGTGCAATGTCCATCAGTCTGCCCTCAGTTTCCAAAGCCGGTGAAGCGGCTGACCGCTTGGCCATCCTTCAGCGCGCCGCCCCCGGTCAGCACGATTTCCTCGCCGCCGCTGAGACCGTCGGTGATCCGGAAATCACCGTTCTGTGTTGCCTCGACCTGAACCGGGGTCCAGGTGACGGTACCTTCAGAGGCTCCGGTCGGAGAAAACACCATGACGCCCGTGCGACCATCCGTGTCTGCCACAAGGGCGGTGGCCGGTACCCGGATTGCCGCACTCCCTGTGTCGACCCGCACGTTGACGGTTGCTGACGCGCCGGGCAGGATCTGACGGTCGGCGGGTGGATCAAGACGCAGGGTCACCCGGTAGGTTTGGCCGATGCTGCTGGCCTCGGCATCGTATTCCAGCATTTCCAGGGGGTATTCGGTCGACTGGCCGGGAAACTGCGCGGAGATCGTCACGACGTCGCTTTTATCGGCCTGCTGAAACAGGATCTCCGGCACGTCGACCTTGATGTGCAGTTCCGACATGTCATGGAGACGCACCACCGGGGTGCCGGCGCTGATCGTGGTGAATTGTTCCACCTCCCGGCGCGAGACAAGGCCGTCAAACGGGGCGTTCAATGTGGCGTGCTCGAGGGCGTATTCGGCATCGCGCAACGCCACCCGGGCAAGACCCGCTTCGGTTTCGGCGTCGTCGATCGATACCTGGCTGACAGTCCCGGTCAGTTTTTCCAGACGCGCCACGGTCCGGTCAGCCTGCTCCTTGCGCAAGCGGGCCTGTTCCAGTTGCAGTTCAAACGGCTCAAGATCCAGCTCGGCGATCAGGTCACCTTTGGCCACCGTTCCTCCCTCGGATACCGGGTATTTCAGTATCTGCCCGCTGACCTGAAAGGCCAGGTCCACTGTCTGTTTGGCGGCGACTTGACCAAAGAATTGCCGTTCCAGCAGAAGGGCTTGAGACGTGGCTGTCATCAGTTTGACAGGCTTGACGGGCTCCTGGGCCAAGGCTGCGGATGAGAGAAGAAACACTCCCAAGATCAGGGTTAAACTATTCTTCCAAAGCATCTATGTCTCTCTTTCCGGGCGCGGGTACGTCACGCGCAAACTATTTGGTTCGAGGCCGCGTATCATGCATCAGGCCGATCCCCATATCCCGCTTCGGGACGGGGCAGGGGGGCTAAACTGTCGGCATCATCAAGACATGATGCCACGGGGAGAACGGTTTCACGCATGTTTGGCAAAATCTTTCCCCGGCCGGCAGACGGCTCCAGCACTGACCGCATGGTGCTTAATCCATGTAAAAAGAAAATCCTGTGAACAAGATCACAATTCCGAGATGCAGCATGGAGTCTCGGCTGGAATTTGGCAGTGGTGTTGCATGTATTTCGGCGACGTCATGTTTTGCGAGGCTCAGGTCGTTTGCCGAATTTGGGCATTGTCCGCAATTGATCGTCAATGGCGGACCCGACGTCAGCCTTGGGCGACGCTAGCCCGCAGCCAAGCTTTGCACCCTTGGCCAAGTTTCTCAGCGACTGTTGTTCATACCAAAAACGGCCACCCGGAAGGGCGGCCGCTTGTTTGGCAGGAAGGGTGGAGACCTAGCCGAGCTGCACACTCAATGGATCGTGCGCATAGACCCAAGCCGGATCTTCCGGCTCTTTCAGCCAGGTATTTGCGTTGGAGATGGTCTGCACCTTGGTTGCCCGCTCGCGCCGGGTGTTCTCATAGATGCGGAAGGCGGTGGCGTAATCCGCGGTTCCGGTTTCCACCAGGCTGCGGGTCAGCACAGCGGCGTCCTCGATTGCCATGCAGGCGCCCTGGGCCATATGCGGACGCATCGGGTGGCAGGCATCGCCCAGAAGGCAAAGGCGGCCCTGGCTCCAGAGGTTAAGCGGGTCGCGGTTCCAGAACGGCCATTTGGTGACTTCCTCGGTGGCGTCGATCAGCGCGTTGACCATGGGGTGCGAGCCGCCGAAGATCGCCTCCATCTCCTCGCGCGAGCTGTCAACAAAACCGGTGTCATGCTCCCAGCCGTCCACCGGCACGCCGGTGACGTAGTAGTACTCCGACCCGTTGCCCTTGGTTGCATAGGCCATGATGTGGCGCGACTGTTCCCACCACCATTTGACGCAGGGTTCAAAATGCAGGCCGGAGGCGCGCAGCTTGTCCATGTTGACCAGCGCCCGGTGCCCGACCCAGCCGGAGAACCGGGGTTTTTCGACACCGAGCAGTTTCTCGCGGATCACGGAGTTGATGCCGTCCGCGCCGATCACCAGTTTCGCCGAAACCTGCTTGCCATTGGCGAAGGTGAGTAGCACGTCGTCATCGCGTTCCGTGATGTCGGTCAGCCGATGGTCAAAGTGAAGCCGGTCCTGTGGCAGTGCGGCGATCTGTTCCGCATGCAGGTCGCCCCGGTGAATGGTGATATAGGGCGCGCCATATTCCTTCTTGGCAAAATCGCCCAGTTCGATGCGGGACAGATACTCGCCGGTCAGCCCGTCGCGAGAGTACCAGTAATCCGGGTGCGAGCCGATGGAGGCCAGCCGGTCCTCCAGCCCGATTTTGCGGAACACTTTCATTACGTTGGGGCCAATGTGGATACCCGCGCCAAGGCGGGTGAACTCCGGCGCCTGCTCGAACGTGTGTACCGAGAAGCCCGCTTCATCCAGCAGCGCCATCGCCGCAGCGCCGCCGAGACCCGCGCCGATAACGGCGATGTCCACCTGTTCGATCGAGTGCATGTCAGTTCCTCTCTGTCACGAATTTGATTGTTTGTGTGCTAACAAATATTCTGCCGCCGGTCCAGATTAAAGAAATGGGAAAAATGCAGGTTTCAATGCAAACCGCCCTGTTTTCGTGTGAAACAGGGCGGTTGAAGGGGAAGGAATATTTGTTTTTATACATACAAAGATTGCACCGGGCGTCAATCCCACTGCGGCAGGTCCGGTGCATAGCGGGCGCGGACATAGGAGGTGAGTGATTCGATCTGTGTTTCGCTCAGCTCGCCACCGAAGGCCGGCATGTCGCGCAGATCGTGGCTCATCGGTGCCGTCAACCCGTCGCGGATTACGGTCTTCATCGTTTCGGGCGAGGGTGCGCGCACCGCCGCGGACTGGCCTAGCGGCACATGCGCCGCCGTCACGGTACCGGACAGCGCCGGTTCGTGGCAGGTAGCGCAGGCGCTTTCGAACAGGCGGTGAGTGGTGTCCGGCGCGGCAGGCAGCACCGGGGGGGCAGGGGCGGGTGCCGCGGCGCCACTGACCTGAGACGCCAGATAGGTCGCAATGGCGCGGATATCGCCATCCGGCACCGTGGCGAGGCTTTCGACCACATCGGCCATCGGTCCCGACGCCGCCGCGCGCCCCGGCGCGACGCCTTCGCGCAGGTAGCTATAGAGACTGTCGGCGTCCCAGCCGCGCGCGCCTGCGGCCTCTCCGGCCAGCGCCGGTGCAAACCATCCTTTGATCATCGCGCCGGACAGCGCTGCCGGGCCGGTCTTTTCTGCCCCCAGCGCGTTGCGCGGCGTGTGGCAGGCGCTGCAATGGCCGACGCTCTCTACCAGGTAGCGGCCGCGGTTCCATTCTTCGGACTGGGCGGGATCGGCGGCAAGTGCCTCCGGGCGGTGGAAGAGCGCATTCCAGACCGCATTGCTGGCGCGAAGGTTTGCCGGGAAGACCATCTGCGCTCTAGGCGCCTCTGCCTGCACCGGCGGCAGGGTCTGCAGATAGCCATAGAGCGCATACATGTCCTCGCCGCTCATCTTGGCGAAGGATGTATAGGGAAAGGCCGGGTAGAGGTTGTGACCGTCGCGGCTGATCCCCTGGCGCATGGCGCGGTCAAAGGCAGTGAAGCTCCACCCTCCAAGACCGGTGTCCGGATCCGGGGTCAGGTTGGTTGTATAGATGGTGCCAAAAGGCGTTTCCACCGGGCGGCCGCCGGCATTTGGCACACCGCCGTCTGCAGTGTGGCAGGTGGCGCAGTTGCCGGCGGCAAAAACCTGCGCACCGCGCTCCAGCAGCTCTGCCGAGAAGCTGGCCGCGCCGGGGGCGGCCCCTGCGGGGATCGCGCGGGCCATCGGAAGGGCAACCGCGCCCGCGGTCAGCGCGCCGCCAAGGGCCGCAGCCATCGCCAGCATTCGCGGTTTGCGCCGTTTTCGCGCCGGGGCAGGGGCGGGCAAGGCGGAGGTCCCCATATCGTGCGGAGCAATCCCCAACGCGTCGCGCATCCGCTCCGGGGTAAAGGGCGCCTCGCGCATGCGCACGCCGGTGGCGTCGTAGATCGCATTGGCGATGGCGGCGGCAGAGGGCACTGCGGCGCTCTCGCCTACGCCCAGTGCCGGTTCATCCGGACGTTCCATCAGCATGGTTTCGATCTCGGGCACCTCGGGAAAGGTGCTGATCGGATAGGTGGCCCAGCTTTGCGGTGTCACCGTGATCTCGTCAAAGCTGACTTCTTCCTTCAGCACCCGGCCCGCGGTCTGGTTGACGTTGCCATGGATCTGATGGCGCACCCCGTCGGGGTTGATGACCAGGCCCTGGTCCTGACCGACAAAGACACGGGTAAGGGTGACCTCGCCGGTCTCCATGTCGACGGCGACGTCGCAGACCCAGGCAGCGGCCGCGGCTGCGGTGCCGGGGAAGGGGCCGTGGACATAGGTGGCATAGGCAAAGCCGGTCCCATAGGCCATCCGCCCCTCACGGCGCAGACGGGGTTTCTCGCGGGCGTCCCAGCCGGCGGCCTCGGCGGTGCGCCGGATCAGCTCGGCGGCGCGGGGATCGTCAATGTGCTGCAGGCGGAAGGCAACCGGATCCGCGCCTGCCTCATGCGCCATTTCGTCGATGAAGCTTTCGTGGGCGAAGGTGTTGGGCAGGGCTGAGACGCCGCGCATCCAGGCGGCGCGCACGATTGGCGCCATGTCATGCACGGTGATGCGCTTATGCGGGATGCGGTAGGGCGGCACCGTGGTGCGGTCACCCATGTCCGAGGGGCGCGGTTCCGGCGAGACGGCCCCGGTCAGCAGCAGCGCAAGGTTGGGCCCACGGTTCGAGGGATACCAGGTGTCGAGGCTGTAGGCGTGCAGCGCCCCGCCCTTCAGGCCGCCGGAAATGTCCATCAGCTGGGCGGCGCCCTTCGGCTCCCACAGGTGTTCCTGCGACCGGGTCAGCTGCACCCGCACCGGACGGCCCAGAGCGCGCGCCATCAGCAGCGCATCGCCACAAACATCATCGGCGCAGTTTCGCCCGTAACAGCCCGCCGCCTGGTAGCGCCGGATCTCGATGTCTTCGGGCGCAAGGCCAGTCAGTGTCGCAAGGTCGCCGCGCAGCATGTGGGGGTTCTGGCTGCCGGACCAGACCACCGGCGCGCCGCCGTTCCAATCGGCCACCGCGCAAGACGGCCCGATAGAACCGTGCAGATGATAGGGCCAGACATAGGTGCGTGACAGGGTGGTTTCGGACTCGGCCATGCCGCGTTCGAAATCGCCGCTCCGGTCCAGCGCGCGCGGGGTCGAGGGCTGGTTGCGGATCGCATGTCGCAGGTCGCTTAGGTCTGGCGCCGCGGGCGGCTGGCGCCACTGCACCGGCAGCGCCTCGGCGATGGCCTGCGCCTGATCGGCGCGCTCTGCAGCAACGCCGAGAAAATCACCCTGCCGCACCACCGCAATGAAACCGGGCATGTGCTGCACGGCGGTCTCGTCCCAGCCAATCAGGCTGGTGCCGATGAAGGGGCCGCTGTCGCGCCCGGTATAGGGCGGGCGGATCACATGGCCATGGATCATGCCGGGCACATCAACGTCGTGGATGTAGGTATGCTGGCCGGTGACCTTGGCAGGTAGATCCTGCCGCGCGGTCTTCTGGCCGACAATGGAGTAATCCGCAGGCGATTTCACCGGGGCGGACAGATCGAGCGGCAAGAATTCTTCGCGGCCCTCGAGCAAAGCCTCGTAGGAGACGGCGGTGTCCTTCCAGAGGATCCGGCCATCGCGCAAGGCCACGCCGTCATTCGGCGCGTTCAGCCGCCGGGCACCGCGCCGGGTAAGCTCCTGGCGCAGTTGGGCAGCGGCCGCGCGCAGGGGAACAGCGGTCACCTGGATGGTTTCCGAGGCGATGGTCGGCCCCTGGTCGGGGGTGCGGTTGGTGTCCCCGAGGACGACCTGCACGCGGCTGAGCGGCAGTCCGGCCTCTTCGGCGACGATCTGAGCCAGGGCGGTCTGGATGCCAGTACCCAGATCCACATGCCCGTTAAAGGCGGTCAGCACGCCACTGCTGTCGAAGGTGACGAAGATTTCACGCCCGGCGTCCGTCTCGCGGTGGATCGACAGGCTGCCAAAGGGGAGGTCGGTCATGCGGGATGCGCCTTTGCGGTCTTGGGTACGGGCGCAGTGGCGGGCTGTGCCTTGGCGGCGGCCATCAGCCGCGCCGCGTGCTGTACCGACGCGATGATTTCCTTATGGGTACCGCAGCGACAAAGGTTATGGGTCAAGGCTGCCCGGATGCGCGCCGCATCCGGCTGCGGCTCCTGCCTCAGCAGCGCCACTGCACTCATCACCATGCCGTTCAGACAGTAGCCGCATTGCGCGCCTTCCTCAGCCACGAAGCCCGCCTGAACCGGGTGCAGGGCGCCGGTTTCACGATCCGCGAGCCCCTCCAATGTCGTAACTTCGCGACCTCTGACCTGCCCCGCGCGCATGACGCAGGCCCGCGCCGGGGCACCGTCCACCAGAACCGTACAGGCGCCGCACTGGGCCATGCCGCAGCCGTATTTCGGCCCCTTCAGGCCCAATTCGCTGCGCAGGATGTCAAGCAGCGTGCGGTGCGGGTCGACCAACAGGTCGTGCCCCGTGCCATTGACCTGCAGATGCAGTGTTTTTGCCGTCTCCGCCATGCAGAGAGCCTCCCTTGTCGTGTGCAGCGTGTCCTGCGGATCGCCGCGCCCCTGGTATTTTTGGGTGTATACAAACAAGTTTTTCGGCGTAGCGCAATGGTCGACCACTGCATTTTCCCGGCATTGGCCCGCCATCTTAAGGGAATGTCTAAAATGTGGGCACGCAAACAGTCTGAAAACGCGAAGAAATCTCTCCGAACAAAGCCCAGCCCCCTGCGGCAAGGTTGCCTCCGTGGCGCAGCCATGTAAACGGTGAAGCAGACAGATAACATTGGAGTGCCTGCAAATGCCGCCGCGCCACCACGAAGAGACCTCCGGTAAAACAGCGCAGACCGCGACGGAATACGTGCTGGACGAGCAGGTGGGCTTCTTGCTGCGCAAGGCCTATCAGCGGCACCAGACGATTTTCACGGAGCGGATGATCGGCGGGCTGACAGCGACCCAGTTTTCGATGCTGTTCCGCCTGGTGCAGGTGACGGGCCCAATTTCGCAGAACGCGCTGGGTCGTCTGGTTGCAATGGACGCGGCGACCACCAAGGGCGTGGTCTCGCGGCTGCAAGCCCAGGGGCTGGTGACCACTGAACGCGATACTGAAGACAAGCGCCGCTACATGCTGCGCTCGACTGAGAAGGGCCGCGCCCTCATCCAGGAGGCGCTGCCAGTGGTGATGGGCATCTCGGAAGCAACACTGGCGCCATTAACCAAACGCGAGAGCGAAACGTTCTTGCGGCTGCTGGCAAAGCTCTGCTGACCCTCCGCGCACGGCTGACGTGCGGCTAAAGTCACAAATAGCATCTGCGAGATTCGGCAATTCGACCGGGGTCCGACCCTGAGCCCGGTCGCGATTCGCGCCTGCATTCGCGCGGCAGGCTTAGGACGCAGTGCGCGTCCGATAATCAGATGTGTCAGCGTAGCTTTCAAGCGCATTTCGCGTCCTCTCTTCATCCAGATAGAACCTAAACACTTGAAATAATGCAAGTTTGCAAAAGGTGCATTTTTTAAACTTGTTTCTGTACGAACAAAATCCTACACATGAAATAATTCGTACACAAACAGGTGCAGGACATGAAACCCTATCGGATCGGCCAGATCGTCCCCAGTTCCAACATCACGATGGAGACCGAAATCCCGGCGCTGCTGCGGGCGCGGGAGGCCATCGCGCCGGAGCGGTTCACCTTCCACTCCTCGCGGATGCGGATGAAGCATGTGACCAAGGAAGAACTGGCAAAGATGGATGCCGACAGCGACCGCTGTGCTTTAGAACTGTCGGACGCCAAGGTCGATGTGATGGGCTACGCCTGCCTGGTGGCGATCATGTCGATGGGCCACGGCTATCACCGCGTGTCGCAGGAACGCCTGCACGGCGTGACCAAGTCGAACGAGGCGGCGGCCCCGGTGGTGACCTCTGCCGGTGCTCTCGTCGAAGGCATCCAAGCCATCGGCGCCAAGAAAATCGCTGTGGTCGCCCCCTATATGAAGCCACTGACCGAAATGGTGGTGGAATACATCCGCAACGAGGGCATCGAGGTGGTGACGTGGCGCGCACTGGAGATTTCCGACAACCTCGCCGTGGCAGCGCATGACCCGATGAACCTGCCCGGCATCGTGTCAGAAATGGACACCAGCGATGTTGATGCCGTGGTGCTGTCGGCCTGCGTGCAGATGCCCTCGCTGCCGGCGGTGTCCACCGTCGAGGCACAAGTGGGCAAGCCGGTGCTGACCGCGGCCATCGCCACCACATGGCAGATGCTGAAGGCGCTGAAGCTCGACACCCGCGTTCCCGGCGGCGGCACCCTGCTGTCCGGCGCGTATTGAGGGAGGCGCACATGGCATTCGGATACAACGTTCACGCAAATGGCATCCGCCAGCACCTGATCCGCTACGCGGGCCCCGAGGGCGCGCCGGAACTCCTCGTCATTCCGGGCATTACTTCCCCCGCGATCACCTGGGGCTTTGTCGCCGAGCGGCTGGCAGAACGGTTCGACGTTCACGTGCTGGACGTGCGCGGGCGCGGGCTGTCGGAAACCGGAGACCTCGACTACACGCTGGACGCGCTGGCCGATGACGCAATCGCGCTGGCGCGGCAGATGAACAACCCCGTGGTCATGGGCCATTCGATGGGCGCTCGGATCGCGATCCGCGCCAACGCCCGCGATGCGGCGCCTTTTGCCGGGTATATCCTGGTGGACCCGCCAATGAGCGGCCCGATGCGCCGCGCCTACCCGTCGAAATGGCCGTGGTATGGCGACAGCATCGTGATGGCGGCACAGGGCTGCTCGGCGGAGGATATGCGCGCCTATTGCCCGACCTGGACCGAGGAGCAACTGGCCTTGCGCGCCGAATGGCTGCACACCTGTCACTGGGGCGCGATCCGCACCGCCTTTGACGGCTTCCACACCGACGACATCCACCAGGACATCCCCAAGATCGGCAAGCCCGCACGGCTGGTGATCGCCGGGGGCGCGACGGTTGTGGATGCAGATGACCAGGCCGAGGTGGCAGAGCTGAACCCGAAGATCGAACAGCGCATCGTACCCGGCGCAGGTCACATGATCCCCTGGGACGACCTCGAGGGGTTCCTCGCCGCCGTTCTCGACTTCACCGCATAACAAACACGACTTCAGGGAGAAACGTGATGGACCATCAGAGCTTTACCGAAATCTGCGTACATCAGCTGAAAATGTCCGGCGTGCAGAAGGACGAGCGCCTGGTCGTGCTGACACAGGGCAACGAGCGTCTGGATTATGCCGATGCCTTCATGGCGGCAGGCCGGATCCTCGGCGCCAACATGTACCACATGCGCCTGCCCGCGCCGCCGGTCGCCGGGGCCTGGGCGGTGGGCGAGACCGGTTTGGCAGCCATGCCCGATGCGGTGGAGGCGCTGAAGAACTGCGACATGCTGATCGACTGCATCTTCCTGCTGTTCAGCCCCGAGCAGATGGCGATCCAGGCGGCCGGAACCCGCGTCCTGACCGCGGTGGAGCCGCCGGAGCTGCTGGCGCGGATGCTGCCCAGCCAGGAACTGCGCGAGAAGGTGGAGATCGGTGCGGACTACCTGTCGCGCGCCAAGGTGATGCGGATCACCTCGCCGCATGGCACCGACGTGACCTACAAGCTCAATACCTATGAGACCGTGGCCGAATATGCCTGCACCGACACGCCGGGCCGCTGGGACCACTGGCCCTCGGGCTTTGTCTTTACCGGCGGCGACGATGACGGCGTGGACGGCACCATCGTGGTGGCGCCGGGCGACGTGCTGCTGCCGCAGAACATGTATGTGCGCGACCCGATCACCTACACCATCGAGAAGGGCTGGATCACCGACATCCGCGGCGGGCTGGATGCGGAACTGGTGAAATCCTACATGCAGGCCTTCAATGATCCGCGCGGCATGGGGATGAGCCATGTCGGATGGGGCATGAACCCCAATGCCAAATGGCACGGTATGACCCCGGGCGAATTCCCCGGCGGCATGGGCATGGAGCCGCGCAGTTTTTATGGCAACGTGATGTTCTCGACCGGCCCCAACAACGAATTGGGCGGACCGAACGACACCGCCTGCCACCTCGACATCCCGATGCGCGGCTGTTCGCTGTTCCTGGATGACGAGCCGATCGTGATCGACGGCGATCTGGTGGTGAAGGAAATGCAGATGGAGCGCGGCTGAGGCCGCGGGGGAGGGGGCAGCATGTCTCAGGAACAGGTCTATTCGGATGCGGGCTTTGGCCAGCCGGTGCCGCGCGGCACCCGGCCCGCCATCGTGGTGGTGGATTTCTCCTACGGGTTCACCGACACGCAATACCCGACCGCCGCTGACATGTCCGCGCAGATTGCCGCGACCCGACGGCTGACGGACAAGGCACGCGCCATGGGTCTGCCGGTGATCTATACCACCATCGCCTTTCAGCCCTGGGAGCGTGAAGCGCTGCCCTGGCTGAAAAAGGCCGCCGGAATGGCGGCCCTTGCCGCGGGCAGCCGCCTGGTGGAAATCGACGCCGCCACGGGTATCGCGGCGGCAGATCCGGTGATTGTCAAACACGGCGCTTCTGCTTTTCACGGCACCAATCTGGCGGGGCTGCTGACCGGAGCAGGGGTGGATACGGTGATCGTCACCGGCGCGACCACCTCTGGCTGCGTACGCGCCACCGTGGTCGATGCGGTGCAATCCGGATTCAACGTTCTGGTGCCACGGGACTGCTGCGCTGACCGGGCGCAAGCACCACATGACGCGAACCTTTACGACATGAACCAGAAATACGCGGACGTCACCGACGCCGCCGATATCGAGGACTGGCTCGACAGCCTGGCCTGAGCCGTGTCATCTGCGGGCGTCAGCGCCCGCAGGCCGGATGCGGCAGACCCAAACAACAAGCGGTGCAGCAAAGCATCCTCTAACATAACTCAACGATCCAACGGGAGCGCAGAACAATGCTACGTACAGTATCCCTGTGGCTGGTGGGGCTGGTCATTCTGGCCTGTTACGCCGTGCCTTACGGCCTGCTTGGCGACACGCCGAGCTGGACCGGTGCCTTTCTTTTCTGGACCCTTGCGGGGGTGGCCATCATCGTGCTGAACGCGCTGGCCACCGCCTCTTTCACGGAGGACGAGGAATGAGCCAGTCTTTCATCTGGTACGGCATCGCCGCCTATGTGGTGATCTCCATCATCGTCGCTATCCTGTCGCGGGCGGGCAAATCCACCACAATGTCGGATTACTTCCTCGGCGGCCGCAGCATGGGCGGCGTGGTCTCCGCACTCAGCTATTCGGCCACCACCTATTCCGCCTTCATGATGGTCGGCCTTGCCGGGCTCACCTACAAGGGCGGCGTCGGCGCGCTGGGGTTCGAGATCGTCTATTTCGCCGGCGTGTCGCTGGTCGCCATCTTCGGCCCGCGCTTCTGGGCGGCGGGCAAGAAATACGGGTTCGTCACCCCGTCGGAGATGCTGGGCGCGCGCTACGGCAGCCGCTGGGTTGCGATCGCGGCGGCGATCGTCAGCTGCATCTTCCTGATCCCGTATTCCGCAGTGCAGCTCTCTGGTGTGGGCTATCTGGTGTCCGGCATGTCGGACGGCGCGATTTCCTTTGGCACCGGGCTGCTGATTGCAACCGCGCTGGCGATCTTCTTTTCCTATGTGGCGGGCATCCGTTCGGTCATGTGGACCGACAGCCTGCAGGCGCTGGTGATGATCGTTGCCTCCTCCATCGTGGCCATCCTGGTCGTCAGCGAGCTGGGCGGCTTCACCGGCATGTTCGAAACGGTCGCCGAACGCAAACCCGAGATGCTGACGGTGCCGGGACCGGGATTGTTCAGCCTGCAAACCTTCATCGGGCTGACCATTCCGTGGTTCTTCTTCTCGATCTCCAACCCGCAGGTCAGCCAGCGCCTGTTCATGCCGGAATCCAAGGCCGCGCTGCGACGGATGCTGCTGATCTTCCTGTGCTTTGGCCTGATCTACACGCTGGTGTCGGTAATCTGGGGCTTCTCGGCCTTCGTCGCCTTCCCGGAACTGGAGCGCGCGGATCTCGCGACCTCGGTGCTGCTGGCCTCTGATTTCGTGCCGCCGGTACTGGGAGTGATCGTGATGGTCGGTATTCTGGCCGCGGCCGTATCCACCATCGATTCAATCCTGCTGACGCTGTCGTCGATGCTGGCGCGCGATGTTTACGGCAATGTCAGCGGCGACCAGTCCGATCACCGCCAGCTGTGGATCGGCAAGCTGGTTATCCCGGTGATCTCCGTCCTCGCCCTCGGCTTCGCCGCGCTGGAGCTGAGCCTGATCTCGATCCTGTCGGTTGCGGCCTCGGCCGGGCTGGTGGTGACCGTGCCCGCCATTGTCGGCGCCTTCTTCTGGAAGCGCGGCACGGCCGCCGGTGCGCTGGTCTCGATTGCGGGTGGCGGGCTGTTCGTGATCGCGATGTATCTGACCGGCAACAAGCTGTTCGGCTACAACGCGGGCATTCTGGGCCTGCCGGTGTCGACGCTGCTATTCGTCGGTGTCAGCCTTCTGACCCGACCCAGTGACGAAGTGACCGAAGGCTTTGTCTCGTCAAGGTCGACCGCCGTTCCGGCAGCACCGGTGAAGGCTGGTTGAGCCAAGCCGTTCGTCAAAGTGGATCTGCATCCCCGGCATCATTGGTGCCGGGGATGCTTCGCATCAGGGAAAGGGAAATCTTCCAAACGCTTCTGAGAAAGTGAACCGCATAACCGCTGGCCTGCCGCTACATCATTTAACATAATTGTAATTCTACGCTGGAGGAGCCTGATGGCACGCACTCTCCAATAGTCAACGAGGAACAGACCTCATCCCAACCAAACAATCATACATGCTCCGCATCGCTGTTTGTCGCCGCTCGGTCTGGTCCCACGCGGATCACGTCGCATCCCGATGCCCGGCACTGCTGCTGAACCTCTTCAGGCAGGTCCGCCCCGGTCACGACAACGTCATACTCCCACACCATGCCTTTGCGACACGGCAATGCCTTGCCGAGCTTGCTGGCATCCATGACCAAAACCGTGCGCCGCGCGCAGGCGGCGATGGCTGAGCGGGCCGCGACTTCCTCAGTGTTGTAGTCCAGAACCGCACCGCAGGGTGATAGCCCTCCACAACTGAAGACCGCGAGGTCAACGAGGAAGCTGCTGAAGAACGTCACCGATGCCGCGCCGATCACGTCAAGATCACGAAGACGCAGCGTACCACCGGAAAGCACCACTTCAGCCCCCTCCGCTGACTGCAAGGCGATGGCGGCATGTATGCTGTTGGTGGCGATGAACAAATCTGCACGGCTGGCCGCCAGCATGCGCGCACAGGTCTCCACCGTGGTGCCGGTGCCAAGCGCGATCCGGGCACCATTGGGGACAAGGTCGCGCACCGCCATGGCGATCTGCTGCTTTTCTGCCCGCGCCAAGCTGGCCCTGGGCGCATACCCGATATTTTCCGAGGGCTGGCGCAGCCGCACCCCCCCGTTGCGCCGCTGCACCAATGCAGCCTCATCCAACTGACGCAGATCACTGCGGATCGTCTGCACCGAAACGCCCAACCGCGCCGCAAGCGCGGCTGCAGACAGTTCTTCCGCCTCGCACAACAGCGCGATGATGGCATCGCGTCGCCGGGTCATGTCCTGCTTGCGCATCCGCTTTCCTTTGAAAATAGCCCTGCCGCCCCCTCGGGTAGCAGGCCATAGTCCAGGCGGGCAAGATAATAATATTGTTGGGAAACTGTCACAAAACCTTTTCAGACTCGGGGAATAACGGCGGCACGCACACTTTCGTACGAAAGCCAAAACCGGAGATTTCCGATGAAAACCCTTCTGTCTGCCGCCACGCTGGCTCTGGTCGCTACGGCGCCCCTGGCCGACACTTTGACTCTTTATACCTCGCAGCCCAACGCCGACGCGCAAAAGACCGTCGACGCCTTCATGGCCGCCCACCCGGGCATTGAGGTCGACTGGGTGCGCGACGGCACCACCAAGCTGATGGCCCGGCTCACCGCCGAGATCGAGGCCGGCAACCCGCAGCCCGACGTGCTGCTGATCGCAGACACCGTGACACTGGAAGGCATGGCGCAGGCCGGCCACCTCAAGGCCTACCAGTCGCCCGAGGCACAGGCCTATGACCCGGCGCTCTACAGCGCCGATGGCTACTATCACTCGACCAAGCTGATCACCACCGGCATCGTCTACAACACCGGCGCCGCCAGCCAGCCGACCTCCTGGGGCGATCTGGCCGATCCGTCGCTGAAGGGCCAGCTGGCGATGCCCTCGCCGCTCTACTCCGGCGCAGCACTGATCCACCTCGCGACCCTGACCGGCGACGACAAGCTGGGCTGGGACTACTACGGCGATCTCGCCGCCAACGAGGCCCGCGCCCAGGGCGGCAACGGTGGCACCTTCAAGGCGGTCGCCTCCGGCGAGAAGCCCTATGGCGTGGTCGTCGACTTCCTCGCCATTCGTAACAAGGCTGACGGCTCGCCGGTGGAATTCGTCTTCCCCGAAGAGGGCGTCTCCTATGTCACAGAACCGGTGGCGATCCTCGAGACCGCCAAGAACGTCGATGCGGCGCAGAAATTCGTCGACTTCGTGCTGTCGCAGCAGGGCCAGCAGCTGGTGCTGGACATGGGGTACATCCCGGCCCGCAACGGCATGGGCGTGCCCGAGGGCTTCCCGGCCCGCGAAGAGATCAAGCTGATGGCCTTTGACCCGGCGCAGGCGCTGCAGGACGCCGACGCGAACAAGGCGAAATTCGCAGAGCTCTTCGGCGCCGAATGACACGCGCGATCGCATATCCCAGCAGCAGCCGGTCCGAGGGCCGGCTGCTGACGCTGGTTCTGGGGCTGGCCATCCTGGTCACCCTGGCGCCGGTCGCCCGGCTGTTCCACGAGGGGCTGACCGCTGGCGGCGGCCTCAATCCCGGATTTCTGGCCGAGGTTCTGGCCAAGCCCGCCACCCGCTCGGCGCTGTGGCATTCGCTGGTGACAGCGGGGCTCGGAACCTTGATTTCCGTGCTGATCGGCGGCGTCTTTGCCTTCCTTGTGGCTCTCACCGACCTGCGGCGCAAGGCGGCGCTGGTGTTCTGCCTGATGATCCCGATGATGATCCCGCCGCAGATCACCGCCCTGTCCTGGACCCAGGTGATGGGCCCGTCGTCGGTGTTTCTCAAGACCCTGGGCCTCGCACCGCCGCTCGGCGCGCCGCAGCCTCTGTATTCCCCCGGCGGCATCATCCTCCTGCTCGGCATCCAGCACACCTCCATCATTTTTCTGACCCTGCGCGCCGGGCTGCGCGCGATCCCGCAGGACGCGGTAGAAGCCGCGCGCATTTCCGGCGCCCGCGGGCTGCGGATCTGGTGGCAGGTGGTGCTGCCGCTGACCCTGCCCAGCCTGCTGGGCGGCATCGCGATCACCTTTGTCACCGCGCTCGGCAATTTCGGCATCCCGGCGATGCTGGGCATTCCGGCAGGCTATGCCACCCTGCCGACGCTGATCTACCAGCGGCTGGCGGGACTTGGCACCGCGGTGCTGGCCGAGGTTGCGGTGCTGGCCATGCTGATCGGCGCCGTCGCCATCGCGGGCATCCTGCTGCAGCGCTTCTTCCACCGCCGCCAGCGGTTGCACCTGACCGGCGCCGGTGGCCGCGCGCTGATGATCCCCTTGGGCCGCGCCCGGCTGCCGGTCGAGATCGCGCTGTGGCTGATGATCGCCGCCATCCTGGTGCTGCCGATGGCGGGCCTGCTGGCGACCTCCCTGGTGCCGGCCTACGGCGTGCCCCTGCGGCTCGACACCCTCTCGCTGGACGGCTGGCACGAGGCGCTGTTCCGCCAGCCTGCCACCCGACGCGCCTTCGTGAACTCCTTCCTGCTGTCGGCCGGGGCGGCGGCGCTGCTGATGGCCCTGTGCCTGCCGCTGGCCTGGCTGATGGAACGGCACAAGACCCGCGCGGGGCAGCTGTTCGACAGCCTGCTGGACCTGCCCTATGCGCTGCCCGGCGTGGTGCTGGCGATCGCGATGATCCTCCTGCTGATCAACCTGCCGTTCACGGAGGCCACGCTCTACGGCACCATCTGGATCATCTTCCTTGCCTATCTTGCGCGCTTCCTTGCGGTGATGTTCCGCCCCGTGCAGTCGAGCCTGCGCCAGCTCGATCCCGCCATGGACGAGGCCGCCCGCGCCGTCGGCGCACCACTGTGGCGGCGGCTGCGCGACATCATCCTGCCGCTCTCGGCCCCTGCCGCCGCGGCCGGCGCGATCCTGGTGTTCCTCACCGCCTTCAACGAGCTCACCGTCTCGGCGCTCCTGTGGTCCTCGGGCACCGAGACGCTGGGCGTGGTGATCTTCAACCTCGACGACAGCGGCGAGACGGTGATGGCGTCAGCCGTGGCCATGACCATCGTGCTGGTCGTCATGTTCCTGATGGCGGTGATCCAGCTGACCTCCCGCCACCTGCCCAAAGGAGTTGTCCCATGGCAGAGCTGACCCTCACCGGTCTTGCCAAGCATTTCGGCAAGACCGCTGCGCTGCAATCCGTCTCCACCACGGTGGAAAACGGCGAGTTCCTCGCCCTTCTCGGCCCTTCCGGCTGCGGCAAGTCCACCCTGTTGCGGCTGCTCGCCGGCTTCGAGCAGCCGAGCGAAGGCAGCATTCACATCGGCGCGCAGGAGGTGGCCAATGCCGCCACCGGCCGCCACGCCGCACCGGAGGACCGCAACATCGGCTTCGTGTTCCAGTCCTACGCCTTGTGGCCGCATATGACCGTGCGCCGCAACGTCGGCTACCCGCTGGAGATCCGCAAACTGCCAAGGGCCGAGCGCGAGGCCCGCATCGACGCCGCGCTGGCAGCCACCGCGCTGCAGCCTTACGCCGACCGCATGCCCTCGGATCTGTCGGGCGGCCAGCGGCAGCGGGTGGCGCTGGCGCGCTGCCTGGTCTCGGACCCGACCGCCGTGCTGCTGGATGAGCCGCTGGCCAATCTCGACGTCGCCCTGCGCGCCTCGATGCAGGAAGTGTTCTGCGATTTCCACCAGCGCACCGGCGCGACGATGGTCTATGTCACCCACGACCAGGCCGAGGCAATGGCAATGGCCGACCGCATCGCGGTGATGAACGAGGGCCGGATCGTGCAGCTCGACACGCCCGAGGCACTCTATGCCCGCCCCCGCAGCCGCTTTGTGGCCGAGTTCATCGGCGATGGAACCGTGGTGCCGCTGTCCGGCCCCCAGCACAGCGGCACCAGCTGCGAGGCCAGCCTGCTGGGCACCCGCCTGCCGGTAAAAACCGACAGCCCCAGCCCGACACTGGCCTGCCTCAGGCCGGAAAACCTCGCCATTGCGGAAACCGGCGACATCCGCGCCCAGGTCGCCCGCGCCACCTATCTCGGCGGTCGCTACCGGCTGGACCTGGTCGCCACCACCGGCGACGCGCTGGTCGCCCAAAGCCTGACCCGCTACGCACCCGGCAGCCAGATCGGGCTGACCCTGACGCCGCCCTGGGCCTTCGCCGCCGCCTGATCCGGAGACACCACATGAGCACCATCACCGTTCTCTCCGGCATCGGAGACAAGGGCCCCGCCGCGATGCGCCTCGACACCGGCCGCCGCCGCTGGCTCTTGGACTGCGGCTTCGGGCCCGAGGCCAACGCCAATTTCGACCCCGCCTGGCTGGAGGGCGCCGATGCCGTCTTTGTTACCCATGACCATATCGACCACATCGGCGGCGCCGCTTACGCGGTGGAAGCCGGCCTGCCGATCTATGCCACCCGCCGCACCGCGCAGGCGCTGCCGCCCTCGGCCCGGGTGCAGGAGCTGCCGGAACAGGGCGAGATCCTGCTGGACGGCGTACGCCTCACCACCGGGCGCAACGGCCATGCGCTTGGCGGCGTGTGGTTCCACTTCGACCTCGGCGGCGGGCTGTTTTATTCCGGCGACTGGTCAGAGGAATCCGCCTGGTTCGCCTTTGACGCGCCGCCGCCCGCCGAGACCGCGATCATCGACTGCTCCTACCACCTGAACCCGGTGCCGCAGGCGCAGCGGCTGGCCGATCTCGACGCGCTGATCGACCGGCTGGAGGGCCAGATCCTGCTGCCGGTGCCGCCCTCGGGCCGCGCAGGCGAACTGGCGCTGCACCTGATGCGCCGCTTCGGACCCGAGGCGGTGCTGCTGGACCCCGAATGCGCCGCCGCCCTGCGCGCTGCCCTCGCCTCCGGCGGCGTTGCCCCCGGCGCGCAGGAGATCGCGCCGCTCCTGGAGCGCGGCCCGCTGGACGCGGCCCGCTTTCTGATCTGCGACACCCCCAACGCCGACGGCGGCGCGGCTTGGGCCTATGTGCGCGCCTGGCGCGAAAGCGGCCGGTTGGGGCGCGATGCGCATGTGATCTTCACCGGCCACATGACCGCCCATGCCCGCGGTATCGAGGCGGTCGAGGGCGGGCATTTCTGCCGCTGGAACGTGCATCCGCCGCTGCCGGACCAGATCGCGATGATCCGCCGCCTCGGTGCCAAACGCTTTGCCCCCGCTTTCTGCACCCTGCCCGAGGATTACCTCGTGGAACCGGGCTTTGACGCCCAGGTGTTCCTGCATGAAACGGTGCCGCTGTGACCGGGCCGCTGCCAGCCCTGCCCGCCCGCGCCTTCTGCCTGATCCGCCACGGCGAGACCACGGCCAACCGCGCGGGCCTCATCGCCGGGCGTCTGGATGTGGCACTGACGGAGGCTGGCCGCGAGCAGGCCCGCGCCCTCGCGGACCGCGAGTGGCCCCAGCCACTGGCCCTGTTCACCAGCCCGATGGCCCGGGCCCGCGAAACCGCGGCGCTTGGCTTTTCCCACTGTCCTGCAACTGTGCTGGACGGTCTGCGCGAACGCGACTGGGGCATTTTCGAAGGCCGCCCCCTGGCCGAACTGCCCCGGCGCGAGGACACACCAGACAACGGCGAGGGCTGGGCTGAGATGATCCTGCGCGTTCATGCCGCGCTGACCGACTGCATCCGGCAGGCAGGCCCTGCCCTGCCGGTGATCGTCTGCCACTCCGGCGTCATCCGCGCGACCCGCCTGCTGACCGGCCAGCCGGACGTCGGACAGCGCGCCCCCAACGCGCGCGCCATCCATTACCGCCCGCTCCCCGGCGGCACCCCCCTGACCCACAAGGAAGAGATTGATGAGCTTTGACACCCCCGCCCGCCGCCCCTGCGCCGTCTTCGACATCGACGGCACGCTGGCCGAATTCGACGCCGAGCGGCTCGGCCCGCTGGTGCACGGGCCGGAAAAACACTGGGACGCTTTCCACGACGCCATGGCGGAAACCGCCGTGATCGCGCCGGTGGCCCGGGTGCTGCGGCAGCTGAAGGCCGGCGGCGAGCAGATCGTGCTGTGTTCAGGCCGCCCCGCAGGCTGGGTGGCGCAGACCGTGGCCTGGCTGGAGGCGAACGATCTGCCCTTTGATGGCATCTACCTGCGCCCCGGCGATGCCGACGAGCTGAGCGACCCGGACGTGAAGCGCGACCTGCTGCAGCAGATGCGGCTCGACGGGTTCGATCCCTGGATCGTCTTTGACGACCGCGCCAGCGTGGTTGATTTCTGGCGCAGCGAAGGGCTGGTCTGCCTGCAATGCGCCCCCGGCGCGTTCTGAGCAGCCCCAGCGCGCGCGGCCTCAGTCGCCCAGTGGCTGTGGCCCGGTGCGCCCGTGATAAGCGGTGAGCGACGCGCGGATGCGGCGCAGGTTCTCGGTGGTTTCATCCATCGCCTGCGCCACCGCCATCGCCAGCGCATCGACCACGATCATGTGAATATAGCGCGAGGCGGTGGGCTTGTGGATGTCCCGGTCCTCCGGCAGGTCCAGCAGGATCGGCACCGTGCAGGCATGGGCCAGCCGGGTGCCCGGCTTGGTGATGCAGACCGTGGTGGCGCCATAGCCGCCGGCAATCTCTGCCGCACCGACGATGGCATCCGCCTCGCCGCTGGCCGAGATCAGGAACAGCACATCCCCCGCCTTCAGCGTCGCCGCGCGCATCTGCAGGATGTAGCTGTCGCTGGTCGACACCGCCGGGATCCCCAGCCGGAAGAACCGGTTCGCCGCCTCCTGCGCAACATTGGAAGAGCCGCCGCCAATGCCCGCGAAAACCAGATGCCGGGTCTCCAGCAGGGCCGCCTTGGCGCGCTCCATCGCCTCTGCATCGATCTGCTGCTGCATGGCGCTGGCCGAGGCATATAGCGCGCCGAGGATCTGATCGATCGCCGTATCGCCGCGCACCTGTTCGGGCAGCGGCTTGGCGGTCAGATACTGCTGGCTGACCGCAAGGTTCTGCGCCAGCCGCAGCTTGAACTCGCGAAACCCGTCGCAGCCGAGCGTCCGACAGAAGCGGATCACCGTCGGGGTGCTGACATCGCACTGCCCCGCCAGCTCGGCGATGGTCATGGCGCTGATCTGCTCCAGATGCGCCTTGACGAAATCGGCCACCTTCTGCTCCTGCGTCGGCAGCTGTCCGTCATGGCGACGCAGCGAGGAAATCACGTCCGCTGTGCCCGAAATACCCTTCTTCGGAGGCAGCCCGTCAGCGGTAGAAGCAATGGTTTCGTCGGTCACGGCGGTCTCCTTGGTTACACCGAGAAACGTAACTCAGATACATTTTCGGGTCAAACCGACAAAAATCTAAGGTGGCTTTTCAGGCATTTGTCGAAAATACGTACCTCAGTAACAAAATTATGTTGATTTCATGCTCCCAACCTGAGTTATATGTACTTCAAGTACAAGCAAGCTCAGGGGAGGCGAGCGATGCGGAAATGGGCCGAAACCGCCAGCATCAAAATCAACTCAGCCGTCGAAGCCATCGTCGCCGCCCTGATGCTGGCGCTGGTGCTGGATGTCTGGCTGGGGGTGATTGACCGCTATTATTTCCACTGGCAGCTACCCTGGCCCGAGGTTCTGGCCCGCTACCTGATGATCTGGGCGGCAATGCTGGCGGTGTCCTCCGGCATTGCGCGGCGCGACCACATCGGGCTGACCGCCTTTGTGCTGGCGTTGCCCACGGGGCTGCGCCATGCGGCACTGATCTGCATGGATCTCCTGGCGCTGGCCCTGTTCCTTTACGTGCTGTGGTTCGGCATCGGCTTTGCCGCCAGCGGCGCACCGCGGCAGGCGATGATCTTCGGCGTCAGCCTTGCGCCCTTCTATGCCGCCATCCCGGTTTCTGCCGCGCTGGCCGCGGTGCAGCTGGCGCTGGTGCTGATGCGCGACATGGGCAGCCACATCGACAACCCGCCCTTCAACGATCGCCTCGAGGAGGAAACACCATGATCGCCGCGATCGCATTTGTTGTCCTCATCCTGTTCGGCATGCCGATCGGATTTGCCATCGGCCTTGCCGGCGTCGTCGGCCTGATCGACATGGGCGGCACCAGCTTCCTTGCCATCGGTCCCAGCAAGATCTTCAACGGGCTGAACATCTTCCCTTTCCTCGCGATGCCCTTCTTCATCCTGGCGGGTGAGATCATGAACGACATCGGCATCACCGGGCGGCTGGTCAAGCTGGCGCAGGTGCTGGTCGGCCGGTTCCGCGGCGGGCTGGCGCATACCAACATGCTGGCCTCGGTATTCTTTGCCGGGCTGACCGGATCCGCCACCGCCGACGCCGCCGCCTTTGGCCGCACGTTGGTGCCCGCGATGGTCAAGGAAGGTTACAAGCGCGACTACGCCTGTGCGGTCACCGCCGCCGGGTCGATCATCGGCCCGACCATCCCGCCCTCGGGCCTGATGGTGGTCTATGGCTCGCTGATGGGCGTGTCGATTGCCGGGCTGTTCGCGGCAGGCATCCTGCCCGGTCTGGTGATCTGCCTGGTCTGCATGGGCGTCATCGCCATCGGCGGCAAGCGCGAGAACCTGCCCAAGGCCATCCGCGGCGCCACCCCCCGCGAGATCTGGGACACCTTCCTGTCCTCCCTCACCGCGCTCGCCATGCCCATCATCATCCTCGGCGGCATCCTGGGCGGCATCGTCACCCCGACAGAGGCCGCATCGATCGCCGTTGCCTATGCCATCTTCATCGGCGTCTTTGTCTACCGCACCCTGACCCTGCGGGGCTTCTACGGCATGCTGGTGCGCACCGCGCGCATCACCGGGGTGATCTTTGTCATCATCGCCTTTGCCGGCATTCTCGGCTGGTGGATGAGTTTCGAGCGCATCCCGCAGCTGATCGCGGAAACCGTGCTGGGCCTGTCGGACAACCGCTATGCGGTGATCGCCATCATCATCGGATTGCTGCTGATTGTCGGCATGGTGATGGACATCACCGCCATCCTGATCATCCTCGCGCCGGTGCTGGTGCCGCTGACCGAACAGGTCGGGCTGGAGCCGATCCACGCAGGCATCATCTTTGTGCTGGCGCTAAATATCTCGCTGATGACACCACCGGTGGGCGCCTGCCTCTTCGTGCTGTCCTCCGTCACCGGCGAAAAGCTGGAGCGCATCTCGATGAAGCTGATGCCCTTCCTGCTGGCCGAGGTCGCCATCCTGTTTGTCTTTGCCTTCTGGGAGGACGCGGCCCTGCTGCTGCCCCGGATGCTCGGCTTTGCCCAATAACCAAAACCAAATCAAATCCAACAAGGAGGAATCCATGAACACTCTCATCAAGGGCCTGACCGTCGCGGCAACGCTGACCGCAACCACCGCATCGGCGGGCGGCGTCATCAAGTTCGGCCACGACAACAAGACCGACCCGTTTGAGAACCCGGCCCACGCCTGCACCGCCGTGTTCTCAAACATCGTCACCGCCGACACCAACGGCTCCGTCACGGTTGAGGTCTTCGGCTCCAACCAGCTCGGCTCGGCTGCGGAACATGTGCAGCAGGTGCGCGACGGCATCATCCAGGCCACGCTGACCTCCACCGGCGCGCTGGCCAGCTACTACCCGCGCATCGACGTCTTGAACCTGCCTTTTGCCTTCAACGGCAACGCCTCCACCTATGAGGTCTTCGACGGCCCATTCGGCAAGGAACTGGCCGCCGACATCGAAGCAGAGCTGGGTGATGTTGTGGTGCTGGGCTTCCCGGACACCGGCGGTTTCTTTGCGGTCACCAACTCCAAGCGCCCGATTGCCAATCTCGAAGATTTCGAGGGCATCCGCATCCGCACCATGACCCTGCCCTCGCATCAGAAAATCATGCAGTCGCTGGGTGCCGAAGCCTATCCCCTGTCCTGGGGTGAGGTCTACTCCGGCCTGCAGACCGGCGTGATCGACGGCCAGATGAACCCGGTTCCGATCATCTCATTCGCGAACTTCGCCGAGGTACAGGAACACCTGACCCTGACCAACCACCTGTTCTCGCCCTACACCTTCATGATCAACCGCGCCTTCTACGAAGGTCTGAGCGAGGCTGAGCAGGCCACCCTGCACACCGCCGCCGAGAACTGCGTCACTGCCAGCCGCGGTCTGTCCCGCGTGATCGAGGCCTCGGACCGCGGCCTTGGCGGGCTGATGGACAAGATCAAGGTCACCGCCCTGACTGCCGAGCAGCGCGCCGCCATGGCCGCCGCAGCGCAGCCCGCGTTCGAGGCCCATGTGGCCGAGAACATGGACGCCCGCGCCGGTGAGCTGCTGGCCAAGTTCAAGGAACAGGTCGCCGCGGCCAACGCTTCCGCCTACCTCGACTGACCTCTGCGCCGGCCCGCGCGTTTGCGGGCCGGGCACCCTGGGCAGGCGTCCTTTTGCGCCTGCCCGAATTCCCCGACCAAAGGACCGAACCATGCGGGTCTTCTGCGCCTCGATTGCCACTGAAACCAACACGTTCTCGCCGCTGCGGACCGATTTCTCGGACTTTGCCCAAAGCTTCTACGCCGCCCCCGGCGACCACCCGGAGACCCCGACCCTGTGCAGCGCCGTCTTCCCCGCCCTGCGCAAGCGCGCGGCGGCAGGCGAGGTCGAACTGATCGAGGGCACCGCCACCTGGGCCGAGCCCGGCGGGCTAGTCAACGCCCGCACCTGGGCGCGGCTGCGTGACGAGGTGCTGGAGCAGCTGCGCGCCGCCCTGCCGGTGGACGCGGTGGTGCTGGGGCTGCACGGCGCCATGATCGCCGATGGCTGCGTTGATTGCGAGGGCGTGCTGATCGAATCCGTGCGCCAGATCGCCGGGCCGGACGTGCGCATCGGCGTCACCTTTGACCCGCACAGCCACCTCAGTGAAAAACGCGTGGCTAACGCGGACATCATCACCGTGTTCAAGGAATTCCCCCACACCGATTTCGTCGAGACCGGCGAGGCCTGCGTCGACCTGACCCTGCGCGCCGCCCGTGGCGAGATCGACCCCAAACTCTCCGTGTTTGACGTCCGCATGATGGAGGTGCTGCCCACCAGCCGCCACCCGATGCGCGGCTTCGTCGACAAGATGTGCGCGCTGGAGGCAGACGGCACCGCGCTGTCGATCTCTGCCATTCACGGCTTCATGGCGGGCGACTCCCCCGATCTCGGCGCCAAGACCATCGTCATCACCGACGGCAACCAACCTGCGGGCGATGCGCTCGCGCGCGAACTGGGGTTGGAGCTGCATTCCTTCCGCGGCACCACCAAACCCAAATTCCTGACCGTGACACAGGCGCTGGAACAGGCCTGCATGGCGGAGACCGGCCCGGTCGTGGTGGCCGATGTCTGGGACAATCCCGGCGGTGGCGTGGCCGGCGATTCCACCATCCTGCTGCGCGCCGCGCTGGACATGGGCGTCACCTCGATGGCGCTTGGCACCATCTGGGACCCGATGGCGGTGCGCCTGTGCCACGCCGCCGGCGAAGGCGCGGAGCTGGACCTGCGCTTCGGCGGCAAGACCTCGGCCCATGCCGGTGATCCCATCGATGCCACCGTCACCGTCCTGCGCGTCGCCAAGGATGCGGTGCAAAGCTTCGGCGCCTCCATCGTGCCGCTGGGCGACTGCGCGGTGATCGACGTGAACGGCATCGCCGTGGTGCTGAACTCCAACCGCGCGCAGACCTTTTCCCCCGATCTCTTCACCAACCTTGGCATAGATATCGCAGCAAAACAGGTGGTTGCGGTGAAATCCACCAACCACTTTCACGGCGCCTTCGCCCCCGTCGCCGCCGACATTCTCTATGCCGCGGTGGATGGCCCCTACCCCAACAACCCCGCCGAGACCCGCTACACCCGCCTGACCCGCCCCCTTTGGCCGATCGTCGCGGACCCCTTCAAGGAGGCAGAACACGCATGACCTTCCCGCAGATCGACACCCCCGCCGTGCTGGTGGATCTCGACATTGCCGAGGCCAACATCGACCGCTTCCAGGCCCATTGCAACCAGCACGGGCTGAAGCTGCGCCCGCATATCAAGACCCACAAGCTGCCGATGATCGCCAAGCGCCAGCTCGACGCCGGCGCCATCGGCATCACCTGCCAAAAGATCAGCGAAGCCGAGGCGATGATCACCGAGGGCGGCATTGATGACGTGCTGATCACCTTCAACATTCTGGGCGACACCAAACTGGCGCGCCTGCGCGCATTGGCCGAGCGTGTGCGCCTGACCGTGGTCGCCGACAACACCGCCACCGTCGACGGCCTGTCCGGCGCCTTTGCCGACAGCCCCAATGCGCTGACAGTGCTGGTGGAATGCGACACCGGCGCCGCCCGCTGCGGCGTCGCCACGCCCGAGGCCGCCCGCGATCTGGCGCAATACATCAGCCAGCAGCCCGGCCTCGCCTTCGGCGGGCTGATGACCTATCCGCCCGTCGGCGCAGAGGCTGAGGTGCAGCGCTGGCTGGTTGAGGCCAAATCGCTGATCGAAGCCGCAGGGCTGGAGGTGCCGACCATCTCCAACGGCGGCTCCCCCGGCATGTGGCAGGCCCAAGAGGTCGGCATCGCCACCGAATACCGCATCGGCACCTATGTCTTCAACGACCGCTCGCTCCAGGTCCGTGGCACCTGCAGCTGGGACGACTGTGCCCTCAGCGTGCTGGTCACGGTGATCTCGGTGCCCAGCGAGGGCCGCGCGGTGATTGATGCCGGCAGCAAGGTGCTGACCTCCGATCTGCTAGGGCTCGGCGGCCACGGCCATGTGCTGGGCCGCCCCGACATCCATATCGCGGGCCTCTCCGAAGAACACGGCGTGCTGACCGCCGATGCCATCAACCTGCAGGTCGGCGACCGCCTGCGCATCATCCCGAACCACGTCTGCGTGGTCACCAACATGCTGGACGAGGTGCAGCTGATCCGCGGCAGGGAGCACCTTGGCCCCTGCCCGGTCGCCGCCCGCGGCCAGGTCTGGTGACCCCACCCACTCGAACAAACCCATCAGAACAAAAGGACCTCTGAACATGAGCAGCGAAAAGAAAGTCATCCGCTACGGCGACGATCGCACCGGCGCAGGCGGCCAGCCCCTGCCCTTCGCCCCGGCCGTGCGGGCCGGCGATTTCGTCTATATCTCCGGCCAGGTCGCGATGAAGGAAAACGGCGAGATTGAGCCCGGCGGCATCGAAAGCCAGACCCGCCGCACCATGGAAAACCTGAAAGCCGCCCTGGCACTGGCCGACTGTACCCTCGACGACATCGCCAAGGTCGGCGTCTGGCTCGATGATCCGCGCGACTTCTGGACCTTCAACCGGGTCTATGCCAGCTACTTCCCCAACGGCGGCCCGGCGCGCTCCACCGTGCGCTCGCAAATCATGGTCGACGCCAAGGTCGAGATCGACGCCGTGGTCTACAAGCCGCTGGATTGATCCCGCGCAGACCAGTCGGCCCCGCCTCGCCGCGGGGCCGCTCCGGCTCAGGCCAGCGCCGCAACCGCGGTTGCGATCCGGTCCAGCGCCTGGCGCAGCTCGGCCTCGGATGTGGCGTAGGAGATCCGGAAATAGGGCGAAATGCCAAAGGCCCGCCCCGGCACCACCGCCACATGGTGCTGCTCCAGCAGATAGGCGCAGAAATCCGCGTCCGTTTCCAGCACACTGCCCTCCGGCGTGCGCTTGCCCAACACGCCTGCACAGTTTGCGAATGTATAGAACGCGCCCTCCGGCACCGGGCAGCTGATGCCCTCCATGCCGTTCAGCGCCTCCACCACCAGATCGCGCCGCGCCTGGAAGCTGGTGCGCCGCTCGGCCAGCACATCCTGCGGACCGGTCAGCGCCGCCACGGCCGCCGCCTGGCTGATCGACGAGGGATGCGAGGTCGACTGCGACTGCACCACTTTCATCGCCGCGATCAGATCGCGCGGCCCGCCCGCATAGCCCAGCCGCCAGCCGGTCATCGCATAGGCCTTGGAGACGCCGTTGACGGTCAGGATCCGCTCCTTCAGCCGCGGCTCCAGCTGCGCCGGGGTTACGAACTCAAAACCGCCGTAGGTAATATGCTCATACATGTCATCCGCCATCAGCCAGACCTCCGGATGCCGCAGCAGCACCTCCAGCAGCGGCCGGTAGTCCGCCGCGCCATAGCCCGCCCCCGCCGGGTTCGAGGGCGAATTCAGCAGCAGCCAGCGGGTGCGCGGCGTGATCGCCGCCTCCAGCTTCTCCGCCGTCAGCCGGAAGCCGGTGTCATCGCCGCAGGGCACCAGCACCGGCTCGCCGCCCGCAATGCGGATAATATCGGCATAAGAGGTCCAGTAAGGCGTCGGAATGATCACCTCGTCGCCGGGATCAAGGCTGGCCATGAAGGCATCGAACAGGATCTCCTTGGCGCCGGTGCCCGCGATGATCTCCTCCGGTCCGTAGTCCAGCCCGTTGTCCCGCCTGAACTTCTCCCGGACCGCCTGTTTCAGCGCGTCCGAGCCGCCAAGCGCGGTGTACTTCGTCTCGCCCGCCTGCATGGCCGCCGCCGCGGCGGTCTTGATGTGCTCCGGCGTGTCAAAATCCGGCTCCCCCGCGCCCAGGATGATCACCGGCGCGCCCTGCCGCTTCATCTCGGCCGCGCGGGCGCCGATGGTCAGGATTTCGGACACCTTGATGGGATCAAGACGGCGGGCGCGGCGGAACTGGGCCATGGCGAAAGGCTCCTTTGCTGGATTTGCGTTCCTGCCAGAGTGGCGCGAAAGCCCTCGACCGGAAAACCTGCCCTTTGCGACGGCATTCATTCCAGCATGGCATCAGACGCCGCGGGCGGCCCCCGTCACTCCGGGCGGCTGCGCAGCTGCCTGCGCATCCAATGCTCCAGCTTCTGCCCGGCTTCCGTCAGCGGCCCCTGCGGGCGCACCAGAAAATACTTCTTGCGCGACACCAGCGCCGGGCCATCGATGCGCAGCAGGCGTCCGGCGGCTATGTCGCGCGCCACCATGTCATAGGGCACGATCGCCGCGCCCAGCCCGGCAGCGGCGGCGGCTATCACCATGGAATGCTGGTCAAAATACCGCCCGTCCTGCCGCGGTGGCCCGTCCAGGCCCGCGCGCTCGAACCATTCCGCCCAGGCCCCCGCCCGGCTGTCCAGATGCAGCAACGGTGCCTGCGCCACAGCGGCCGGCTGCTGCAGATCATGCGCCGCATGAAAGCCCGGCGCGCAGACCGGCACCATTTCCTCGCCGAACAACGGCGTCATCTGGGTGCCGGGCCAGTTGTCCAACCCGAAATGCACCGCCAGATCAAAGTTTTCCCGCGCAAAATCAAACGGCTCGAGCCGGGTCGAGAAGCTCAGCTCCACCTCCGGGTGGCGGGCAAAGAAATCCGGCAGCCGCGGGATCAGCCAATGGTTGGCAAAGCCCGGCAGCACCGCCAGCCGCAGCGCAGAGCGCCCCGCCCCCGCTGCCGCCGCCTTGTGAAGCGTGGCGCGCAGTCCGGCCAGATCCTGCTCCAGATCCGCCGCCAGGCTCTGCCCCGCCGCCGTCAGCACCACGCCGCGGCCCGCGCGCTGGAACAGGTCAAACCCGAGATCCGCCTCCAGCTCCTTCACCTTCTTGCTGACGGCGCTCTGGGTCAGGCCCAGCTCCTCGCCGGCGGCGGTAAAGCTTTGATGGCGCGCGGCACTTTCAAAGCAGCGCAGATGGGTCAGGCTCGGCAGCCGCATCTCAGGCCTCCTGCTGCAGCTGCGCTGCCAGCCATTCGCGGAATTTTATCAACGGGTAGTCCTCCGCATGTTCGGCAGGCCAGACCAGGAAATACTCGCCAAGGCTGACCGCCGGACCTTGCATTGCCAGCATCAGCCGCCCCTGGGCGATCTCGTTCTCGGCCAGGAAATCCGGCAGTAGCGCCACCCCCAGCCCATGCACCGCCCCTTGCGTCATCGCCGAGGACTGGTCGAACAGCATCCCCTTCAGCTTGGGTGCAGCGACGTCATGCAGGGTGAACCACTGCTCCCAGCAGTCCGGATGGGTTTCCAGATGCAGCAGCGGAAATTCCAGCAACGCCGCCGGGCTCTGTGCCGGCGCCGCCATCAGCCCCGGCGCACAGACCGGCAGCACGTGTTTCGGCATCAAGGGCATGTATTCGACCCCCGGCCAGTCCCGCACCCCGTAATGGATCGCCGCCTGCGCACTGCCCGCATCAAAGCTGAACGGCAGGTTGTGGGTGTGCAGGTTGACGGTGATGCCGGGGTGCTGCGCCGCAAAATCCCGCAGCCGCGGCGCCAGCCAGTGCAGCCCGAAGGATGGCAGAATCGACAGGGTAAAGCTGCCGCCATCCGGGTTGGCCCGCAACTTGACCGAGGCCTGCGCCAGCCGGGTCAGGATCGCCCGCGCCTCGCGCGCAAAACCGGCCCCCGCCGGGGTCAGCTGCATCCGCATCTGGTCGCGCGCGATCAGGTCGACCCCCATCTGCTCCTCCAGCTGCTTCAGCTGGCGGCTGACGGCGCTTTGCGTCAGCGACAGATCCTCCGCCGCAGCCGAGGCGCTGCCGAGCCGGTCCACCGCCTCCAGCGCCAGCAGAGACGGGATCGATGGCAGGAAACGGCGCGGCGCAATCATATGATATTAACTCATAGCGGCAGGAATTACTTTCATTAGCAATCCCGCGCGGGTGGTGCAATTTCTATAGCATACCGATATCCGGCGCGCCAAGCCGGGGGATCTTTCAGAATTTTTCCTCATGGCGCGCCCTCGCACCACGAAGGATCACCACATGACCCATTCCGACATCCTCGCCGCGGCCGGCCTGACCGATGCCGAGCTGACCGGCGGCAGCCTCGCCGTCACCACGCCGGTGGACGGCAGCGAAATCGCCCGCCTGAAAATGCAAACCCCGGCAGAGGCCGAGGCGCAGATCGCCGCCGCCAAACAGGCCTTCCACGCATGGCGCACGGTGCCCGCCCCGCGCCGGGGTGAGCTGGTGCGCCTGCTGGGCGAGGAGCTGCGCCGCGAAAAGGAAAACCTGGGCCGCCTGGTGACGCTGGAATGCGGCAAGATCTACCAGGAGGGCCTGGGCGAAGTGCAGGAGATGATCGACATCTGCGATTTCGCCGTCGGCCTGTCACGCCAGCTCTATGGCCTTACCATCGCCTCGGAACGCCCCGGTCACGCGATGCGCGAAACATGGCACCCGATGGGCACCTGCGGCATCATCACCGCCTTCAACTTCCCCGTCGCGCCCTGGTGCTGGAACGCGGCACTTGCGCTGGTCTGCGGCGATCCGGTGATCTGGAAACCGTCGGAGAAAACCCCGCTGACCGCGCTGGCGGTGCAGAAAATCTGCGAGCGCGCCATGGCCGCCTTTGGCGACGACGCGCCCGATGGCCTCATCCAGGTGCTGATCGGCGAACGTGATCTGGGCGAGGCGCTGACCGCGTCGAAAGACGTTGCCATCATCTCCGCCACCGGCTCGGTGCCGATGGGCAAGGCGGTTGCGGCGGATATGTCCAAACGTCTGGGCCGCACCATTCTGGAGCTCGGCGGCAACAACGCGATGATCGTCGCCCCCTCGGCCGATCTGGAAATGGCCCTGCGCGCCATCGTGTTTTCTGCCGTCGGCACCGCCGGCCAACGCTGCACCAGCTTGCGCCGCCTGATCGTGCACGAAGACATCTACGACGCGCTGATCCCGCGCCTGATCAAGGCCTACGAGGGCCTGCCCATCGGCGACCCGCTGGCCGACGGCACCCTGGTCGGCCCGCTGATCGACCGCGCCGCATTGGACGCCATGACCTCCGCGCTGGAGCAGGCCAAGGCCGAGGGCGGCACCGTGCACGGCGGCGC
Organism: Nocardioides marinus; assembly: GCA_019801415.1. Classification (GTDB taxonomy): domain Bacteria; phylum Pseudomonadota; class Alphaproteobacteria; order Rhodobacterales; family Rhodobacteraceae; genus Leisingera. Next base: position 66,313 of record JAHVJD010000008.1, on the reverse strand, counting down.
GCAGGCGCTGGCGGACAGCCACCCGGATGCCGCCTATGTGCATCCGGCGATTGTCGAAATGCCCGGCCAATCCGCCATCATGCACAGCGAAACCTTCGCCCCGATCCTCTACGTGGTGAAATATACCGACCTCGACCAAGCCATTGAAATGCAGAACGAAGTGCCCCAGGGCCTCAGCTCCTGCATCTTCTCGACCGACGTGCGCGAAACCGAATATTTCCTCTCGGCAGCGGGCTCCGACTGCGGTATTGCCAATGTGAACATCGGCCCCTCCGGCGCTGAAATCGGCGGCGCCTTCGGGGGCGAGAAGGAAACCGGCGGCGGCCGCGAAAGCGGGTCCGACGCCTGGAAAGGTTACATGCGCCGGCAGACCAACACGGTGAACTACTCACGCGAGCTGCCGCTTGCTCAGGGGATCAAATTTGACATCTGATCTGGCTTCCTGCCTCTGGCACCAAACCTGCCGGGAAACCCCCGCCTGCCCGGAACTCACCGGGGAGGCGACGGTCGATCTTGCCGTCATCGGCGGCGGCTATACGGGCTGCTCGGCAGCCCTGCGGGCGGCGGAACTCGGCGCCTCGGTGCAGCTGATCGAGGCGGCAGAGATCGGCAGCGGCGGCTCCGGCCGCAATGTCGGGCTGGTGAACGCGGGCCTCTGGCTGCCGCCCGAGGACATCAACGCCCATCTCGGCGCCGATGCCGGCAACCGCCTGTCTGCCCTGCTGGCCGGCGCCCCCGCCCTGGTGTTCTCGCGGATCGAAAAGCACCGCATCAACTGCGAGCCGGTGCCCCGCGGCACGCTGCACTGCGCCCATGCGCCCTCCGGCATGAAGGATTTGCGCCGCCGCCACGCCCAGCTGCGCGCCATCGGCGCCCCGGTGGAGCTGCTGGACAGCGCCGACGCGCAGGCCCGTGTCGGCAGCCAGGCCGTGCACGGCGCCCTGTTCGACCCGCGTGCCGGCACCATCCAGCCGATGGCCTATGCCCGCGGCCTCGCCCGCGCCGCGGCAGAGGCCGGGGCGCAGATCGCCTGCAACACCCCCGCCACCGGCCTGACGCGCACGGCGGAGGGCTGGCGCATCAGCACCCCGCGCGGCGAAATCCGCGCCCGCCAGTTGATCATGGCAACCAATGCCTATGCCCGCGCCATCCCCGGATATGACGCGCCACAGCTGATCCCGGTGCATTATTTCCAGGCCGCCACCGATCCGCTGCCCGACGATCTGCGCGCGCAGCTCCTGCCGGGCGGCGAGGGCTGCTGGGACACGGCGCTGGTGATGTCCTCCTGGCGGCTGGACATGGCCGGGCGGCTGATCATCGGCGGCATGGGCGCGCTGGACCATTTCGGCAGCGCCCTGCACCGCAGCTGGCTGGCCCGCAAGTTGGCCGACCTGTTCCCCAACCTGCGAGACGTCCCCCTGCGCAGCTACTGGCATGGACGCATCGCCATGACCACGGAACATCTGCCCAAAATTCTCGATCTGGGAAGCGGTTACGCCTGCTTCGGCTATTCCGGCCGCGGCATTGGCCCCGGCACCCTGTTCGGCAACGCAATTGCCGAAGCTCTGCTTAACGGCGACCCGTCGGTGCTCCCGGTCTCCCCGATCCAAGACCACGCAATTCCCTGTGCCGGTCTACGCAGTCTCTATTATGAAACGGGTGCGACGCTGACCCATATGGTCAGCAACAGATAAAGAGCGGGCCACATGGGCCCGCCCTTGATGGTTCAAATCAGTCACACGCGGCGATTGCACGACCCAGCTGCTGCAACAGAGACGGGTAAAACTGCGGCCCCGGCTCAAGGTTGGCTCCGAGCGGATCCAGCACCGCCGTACCGGCACCGGTCCCCTCCAATACCGTGGCAACCAGCCCCGGATTGAACTGAGGCTCGGAAAATACGCAGCTCACGTTGCGCTCCGCCACAACCTCGCGAATTTCGGCAATCCGGGCCGGGCTCGGCTTGTCCGCGTCCCCCAGCGAAATGGCGCCCGCGGCGGCAAGGCCGAAGCCTTGCTCGAAATACTGATAAGCATCGTGGAAGACGATGAAGTGCTTCGAGCGGAACGGCTCCAGCTCCGCCGAGACACTGGCGACGGTTTCAGCAATCTCCTGCTTCGCCGCGTCGGCATTGGCCCGGTAGGCTGCGGCGTTGTCCGGGTCATGCTCCGCCAACTCGGCGGCGATCACATCCAGCCAGACCTGCGCATTGGCCGGCAAGAGCCATGCATGCGGATCGGCTCCACTGTGATCATGGCCATCGTGGTCCCCGTGGTCGCGATGCGCATCGTGGTCTTCGCCAGATTGGCCATGTTCTTCGTGGTCATGCTCTTCGTGATCATGCGCTTCGTGGTCGTCGTGACCATGGCCGTGCCCGGCATGACCGGCCTCGTCCTGCGCCCCATGGTCGTGGCTATCATGGTCATGCCCACCGTGATCATGGCCTTCATGGTCGTCATGGCCGTGATCGTCGTGCGCCTTCCCGTGATCGTCATGCCCATCTTCGCCACCATGGTCATGGGCCTCGAAACGCGCCCCTTCACGGAAGGACAGGACAGTGGTGCCATCGACTTCCAGAAGCTCGATCCGGTGCGCATCGGCGGCCAGCTCTTCCAGCGGGCCGGCCAACCAAGGGGTCAACGACTCCCCCATCCAGAACACCAGGTCCGCCTGGTCCAGCGCGCGCGCTTCGGAAGGGCGCAACGCGTAACCATGCGGCGAAGCCCCCGGAGGCACCACCAGGGCAGGTTCACCCACTCCCTGCATCACGCGCGCCACCAAACCATGAACCGGAGCGATATCTGTCGCCACCTGCGGCGCCTCAGCCCAGGAGCCCCCGGCGCCTGCCAGCAAAGCCACCGCTGCCACGCCCATCTTTTTCATACCTGCAATCCGCATATCGGCCCTATGTAATCTTATAACATCACGCGCTTGATAAACGTCATAACATAACATATCAAGAGGCAAATCTTTTGCCCAAAGGATCATCATCCATGGAGTCCATCGGCTTTGCCCCGCACAATCACAGCAATTGCATCCAGGACTGCATTGCTGCCGTCGACAGCCACTGTCGTCTGAACGGGCTGCAGTTCACCCCGGTGCGGCGGCGGGTGTTGGAAATCCTGCTGCAGGAACACCGCGCGATGGGGGCCTATGAAATACTGGACCGTCTGCGTGAAGAGGGGCTGGGATCGCAGCCGCCCGTCGCCTATCGGGCGCTGGATTTCCTGGTAAAGAACGGCTTTGCGCACAAGATCGAGCGGTTGAATGCATTCATCGCCTGCGCCCATCCGGGGGAAAATCATGCGGCCTCCTTTCTGATCTGCCGCGCCTGTGACGCGGTGGCGGAAACCCGGCGCGAACCTTCTCAGGGCCAGTTGGGACAGGCGGCGCGGGAAGCGGGTTTCGTGATCGAACGCGCCGTGGTCGAGGCCGAGGGCCTCTGCCCCAAATGCCAGCAGGAACCCCCGGCATGAGCCTGATTTCCCTGCAAGACCTCAGCGTGCGCCACGGCGGCAACACGGTGTTGTCAAAGGTCAGCCTGAACATCGACCCGGGCGAAATCGTCACCGTGGTCGGCCCCAACGGCTCCGGCAAGTCCACGCTTCTGCGCAGCATCATCGGCGCGCAGCGCGCCACGGCCGGCGCGGTGCGCCGCGCGCCGGGGCTGCGCATCGGCTATGTGCCGCAAAAGCTGCATATCGACCCGACGCTGCCGCTGACGGTGCGCCGCTTTCTCAGCCTGCCGCAGCGCGTCAGCGACCGCCGCGCGGCCGAGGCGCTGGAGCAGGCAGGTGCCGGCAACCTGGCGGCCCGCCAGATGGCGGATCTGTCCGGCGGCCAGTTCCAGCGGGTACTGCTGGCGCGGGCGCTGCTGTGCGATCCGCAGCTCCTGATCCTCGACGAGGCCACCCAGGGTCTCGACCAACCCGGCTCCGCCGCCTTTTACCAGCGCATCGAGAAGGTCCGCCAGGACCTCGGCTGCGCGGTGCTGATGGTCAGCCACGAGCTGCATGTTGTGATGGCGGCCTCCGACCGGGTGATCTGCCTCAACGGTCATGTCTGCTGCGAGGGTGCGCCGGAGCATGTCGCCTCGGCCCCGGAATACCGTGCCCTGTTCGGCACCGGCACCCAGGGCGCGCTGGCGCTCTACCGGCACGAACACAACCACAGCCATGATCACGATGGCCACGACTGCGCGCATGATCACCACCACGAGGCAGCGGAATGATGGGCTTGCTTGACGATTTTCTGATCCGCGCCGCTCTTGCCGGCATCGGGGTGGCGCTGGCGGCGGCGCCGCTTGGCTGTTTCGTCGTTTGGCGCAGGATGGCCTATTTCGGTGATGCCACGGCCCATGCGTCTATCCTGGGCGTGGCGCTGGCGCTCAGCTTCGACATCTCGATCTTTGCGGGCGTCCTGGCGATGGCCCTGGCGATGGCGACAACCGTGTCCGCCCTTGCCGGGCGCGGCTATGCGATGGATACGCTTCTGGGCGTGCTGGCCCATTCGTCGCTTGCCTTCGGCCTCGTCGCGGTCTCGTTCCTGTCCGGGGTGAGGATCGACCTGATGGCATATCTGTTCGGGGACATCCTCGCCGTCGGGCGTGGAGACCTGGCCGTGATCTGGGGCGGCGCTTTGGTGGTGCTCGCCCTGCTGTGGTGGCGCTGGTCGGCGCTGCTGACCGCGACATTGAACCCCGATCTGGCCCATGCGGCAGGTATCGATCCGCGCCGGGAGCAGATGGTGCTGACACTGGCGCTGGCGGTGGTGGTCGCGGTTGCCATCAAGGTTGTCGGCGTTCTTCTGATCGCGGCAATGCTGCTGATCCCGGCCGCCGCCGCACGCCCTTTTGCGCGGACACCGGAAAGCATGGCCGTGGTCGCCGCGCTGTTGGGAATGCTGGCCGCGACGGGCGGGCTGCAACTGGCATTCGTGTTTGACACGCCCGCCGGCCCCAGCATCGTGTGCCTGGCGGCGGTCAGTTTCGCAGTTTGCAGCCTCGGCAGCGCACTCTACCGCGGTCGCCCCTGAGCACCCTTCCGGCGCGGCAGATGAAACAGGACCCGCAGCGACCGTGCTGCGGGTCTTTTCTGCATCATGTGCCCGTGCTTTTCAGGGCATCAGGGTCTCCGACGCGGGTCCATTTCTGAATGGTGTCCGCCAGAGCCTTCTTGTTTATCGGCTTGCTGAGGAAATCATCCATTCCCGCACGCAAGCATTTTTCCTGGTGGCTCTGCAGCGCATTGGCGGTGAGGGCGACGATGGGACAGCTCTCGCTGCCGGTTTCCGCCTCAAGCCGACGCATTTCGGCCGTGGCCTCCAGGCCGTCCATTTCCGGCATCATCATGTCCATCAACACGATGTCAGGCCGGTGTTCCCGGAACATCTGCACCGCCTCAACACCATTTTTGGCAATCCGAATGTCCAGCGGAGCATCCTTCAGCATCTTGGTCACAACCAGCTGATTGGTGCGATTGTCCTCTGCCAGCAATACGCTGACCGGCTTGGCAATCTCCCGAGGCTGCACCTCCTCGACATCCCGGGGCGCGGTCGGCTCAACCGCCCTGTCCAGGGCGCGCGTTATGACTTGCCGCAACTGCGCGGCGCGCACCGGTTTCAGAATGAACTCACAGGCGCCGATCGCATCGCAATCACTCCGGTTCAGCGCATGTTCGACCGAAGACAGGATGATCACCGGCACCTTGCGGAACTCCGGCATGGCGCGGATTCGCTCCGCAAGCTGCCGACCGTCCATCTTCGGCATCTGATAGTCCAGCAGGATGAAGTCAAACTGCTGCCCGGTGAGCTGCGAATCCGCCAGGATCTCCAGCGCCTCATGGGCCGAAGCCGCGGCCTCCGATTTCACGCCCCAGCTGTTCAACCGCTCGGACAGTATCATCCGGTTCAGTTCCAGATCGTCAACCAGCAGCCCGCGCAACCCAGCGAAGCTGACGCTGGCGGAGGGTGGCCGCGCTTCAACAGTACCGCCTTCTTTCAGCGGCAGTTCCAGCAGGAATTCCGACCCCTGCCCCGGTTCCGAGGTCACCTCGATGGTGCCGCCCATCAACTCCAGCAACCGTGCAGAGATCGCCAACCCCAGGCCGGTGCCTTCAAAATTACGCGTCGCCGCGGTGTCGACCTGCTCGAAGGCGCGGAAGATCCGGCCAAGACGCTCCTCGGCGATGCCGATACCCGTGTCAGAGATCCGTAGCTGCAGCACATGCTCGCCACCCGGCTGCGGGCGGCCGGTCACGTCGATATAGACATATCCCTCGTTGGTGAATTTCACCGCGTTTCCGGCAATATTCGTGATGACCTGCCGGATCCGCCCGGCATCGCCCTCGAAAACCTCGGGCAAGGCGGGGTCGTAGCGCATGGCGATTTCGATCCCCTTGTCCGCCGCCCCGGGCGACAACAACGTCACCACGTCTTCAATTGCGGTCTGCAGGTTGAACGCAACCGGGGTGAGCTCGACCTTGCCGGCCTCGATCTTCGAGAAGTTCAGGATGTCGTTGATGATCGTCAACAACGCCGACCCCGATTTCGCGATGGTTTCGGCGTACATCTTCTGGTCTTCGTCCAACCGGGTTTCCTGCAACAGCTCGGCCATCCCGATCACCCCGTTCATGGGGGTCCGGATTTCATGGCTCATGTTGGCAAGAAATTCCGACTTGGCCCTGTTGGCGATGTCCGCCGCCTGGCGCGCCTGCTCCATCGCGTACTCACGCTCATCGCGCTCGGCAAAGGTTTCCTCCAGGACCCCGACCGAGAAGTCGAGCGCCCGAAACTCGCGGGAGGCATACCACGGAAGCGGCCGGATCGGGCTCCGCAGACCGGCGATGGCCCCCGACATCCGCTTGTGGATCCGGTGCAGCGGACGCAGCGCCAGGACATTCACCAGCAGCAGCACCAGAAGGGACAGGGCCAGCACGGGCACCACGGTCCAGATGATGATCTGGCGCACCCGCGCATTGACCAGCGCCTTGCCATCGCGGGTCGACCACTTGACCACCATCGTGCCAAAGGACGCACCCTCAAGCTCGATCGGGCGCTCGTACATGACATAGGTATCAGAGGCGGCCTGCCCCGGCGCCGACGAGGCGGCCAGAACCCGGCCGGAGGGATTGCGGATCTCGATGGCCAGAAGCTGCGGCATACGCGTGACGGCTTCGGTCAGCCCGGTTTCCAGAACCGGGACATCCTCGACGATGATGGATTCCAACATCATCCCGCTGAGCAGCGACACCGTCAGGTCGGCATTTTCCTTCAGGTGTTCTTCCAGGCGATGCACTTCCTGGCGCTTGGCCAGTTCCCCAACGGCCAGACCGACCACTGTGGCGACCACCAACAGGGACAATACGATCTGGAAAAGGATGCTCGTGTGTTTCATCGCCGCTGTCGCCGCCTCAGAATGCCAGGCTGCGCTCCATGGCCCGGCGAATGATGTCATAGTCTTCGTCGGCTCCGGTCAGGAAGCCGTTCTTCGAAATCTTGCGCACACGCTCCTCGTTTTCCGAGGACAGCATGACCTGCCGCATCGCCTCCAGCACCTCCGGTGCCATGTCAGCGGACGCCAGCCAGGGTTTGGTCACATTTTCAAAGGAAGCAAGCACCCGAATCGGCACGCCCTTGTCGGCCAGCTTCTTATAGGTGCTTTCCTTCAGCGCCCCTGCGGCATACTTTCCCGCGCCCACGGCTTCGCCCACCAGGTCATGGCGGCCGAGGTAGGCGAACTCCGCCAGGTCTTCACTGCTGATCCCGGCCTCCAGCAGATACTCCTGGGCGAGATAGCGCCCGATTGTGGACAGCTCGTCCCCGAATGCAAAACTCTGCCCGGCGAGTTCCTCGACCGACTGAACCGGGCTGTCGGCGTGAACCACGATCACCCCGTTGAACCGCTTCCCGCCATTCTTCGATTCCATGGCGACGATGCGGATGTCCGGATTTTCCTTCATCACATGCACATAGGACGCCGGGCCGAAGCGGGCGAAATCCACCTCGCCGGCGGCCAGCTGGCGGATGCCCTCTCCATATTCCTTGGCAATCTTGAGACGGATGGTCACAGGCTCACCCAGCCGTTCGGACATCCGCTCGGACAGGAAGGAGAGGAACGGCTGATACTGGCGCACTGTCGCAGTCGGCTTGTCCGCCGCATAGGTGCCGAACACCAGTTCGGTGTCGGCTTGCGCCGACGCAGCATGCAGCAGGCCAGCCGTCACGGCCAGGGCCAAGCGAAACCCCCCGAGCGAGCGGGGAAAAGGAAGACTTGATAACAGGAACTGGCTCACGGCAATCGCCTCCTAACTGACCACGGTCGGCACCACTTTCGACCATTCGCTTCTCTTTCATCCCACATTGCGAGAAAGACAACGTTAACGCGCCAAATTTTATCGGAAAAATTTGTGCTTCTTTTATCCACGGGATAACATCTTAACGGTTCAGTAATATTTACGTCATCTTTTAGACAAATTCGCCACAATTCAAATCGCCAGCCCGTCTGGCTCAGCAGGAACCGCTGTGAACATTTCGCATTCCTCCCATCCGACCAGCTCCGCCCGCAAACTCACAGGCCAGCTCCTTGTTCTTGTGTCTCTTTTCTGGGTCATGCCGGTTGCAGCCTTCGCTATCCCGTCACCCGAGCTGGTGATCGGCTCCGTTTCCTCCCTCTCGCAAGTCTTTGCAGTGGGAATTGCCATGATCTCGGGCCTGGGAGCGGTCATTGCAACGAAACTGGGTTTTACCCCCAGGAAGGGCGGAACTCCTGCACGCTACCCGGTCAAGCTGATTGTCGGCTTGTCTCTGGCCGCCGTGGCGTTGGCAATCGGCAATTACTGGCAATATTCATCACATCAAAAGGCAGAGCTGGCCCGCTTGCAGGCAACATTGACCCGCCCTGCCCAGTTTGACGGCACCGCCATCAAGGACGCCAGCCTCAAGGAAACCAGCTACTCCAAACAGGCGGACCATCCGCTGGGCATCAGCACCGCTGATGCCGCCGCCGCCCTCGAGGACGGCTCCACGCTGTTCTTCGACATCCGCGAGACGGGCGAAAACGCCATGGGCACCCTGCCGGGCGCCACCCACATCCGGTTCCCCGATTTCCTGCAATCCCGTCCGGTGCAGCCCGGCCAGAAGGTCGTTCTGTTCTGTCACAACGGCAACCGCAGCTCCGAAACCTGTGCCAAGCTGGCGGAAATGGGCATCGATTGCAGCTTCATCAAAGGCGGCATCGAGAAATGGATCGTCGAAGGTCGCGATTTCTCCGACAAGGATGTCAAATCCCTGTCCGACCTCCGGGCAATCCCCGAATACCCGGGCAAGGACGTCCTGCTGAGCACGGAGGACTTCAAATCCCTGCTCGAGACCGAAGATCTGCAGATCGTCGACACGCGCTATCCCGGTGATTTCGCCTCGGGACATCTGCCCGGCGCCATCAACATCCCGATCCGCAAGATGACGACCAGCGACCTGATGCAGCAGATCGCGGCGCTGGATCCTGACAAGCCGACGATCGCGGCCTGCTATGACCGCCGCAGCTGCTTCATGAGCCAGGTCCTCGGGCTGGAACTGTCGCAACAAGGTATCGATTTCCGCGGCCGCTACACGCTGCCCTGGGAGTATTTCATCCCGCCGGCGCCCAAGCCGCACGTTCAGGACTGGCTGACCGAACAGCAGACCGGCCTTTGGGACCGGGCGATCTCCGCGCTGTCCGCCGCACTGCTCTGGGTGCATGAACGCAGCCATATCCTCCTTGGCCTGCTGGCACTATCGGTCGTCACCCGGCTTCTGGTGCTGCCGGTCGCGCTGAAATCCGAACGCGATCAGATCATCACGGCTGAAACCGCGGATGAACTGAAGGACCTGAAGGCGCGCCTGGCCGATGATCCCGTCCGCAAGGCCCGGGCGGTGCAGGCCTTTTATGCCGAAAAGGGCCTGACACCGATGCGGAACCTGACCGCATTGCTGTTCCTTCCGGTGATGATGCTGGGCGTATCCGCGGCACAAAAGGCCAGCGCGAGCCTGCAAACCTCGTTCCTGTGGATGCCTGACCTGGGCGCGCCCGACCCGCTGTTTGTCATGCCCGCGCTGTTCTGCGCCTTGGCCGCCGTCTACCTGCTCTGGGCGGTGGCCAAGACCCGTCGCCAGAAACAACTGTGGATGCTGCTGGGGGTGCCCGCGCTGTTCGCCATGGTCTTTGGCCTGTCCGGTGCCGCCAATGTCTATCTCTGCTTCAGCCTGACGCTGCTGCTGGTCCAGCGCGCCTATGTCACCGGAATGCACCGCAGGATCGGCGAGGCGCTCGCCCTGCGCGCCCATCAGCGCAAGCTGTCCAGGCTGCCGCGCGGCGTGATCCCGATGGGCTATACCGAGGAGCTGTCTGAGGCCGGCAACAAGGCGCTGCGCCTGTCGGTGCTGAAAAACGCGGGCCTGCCGGTGCCCGGCGGTGTCATCCTGCGCACGGATGCGATCCAGGACTACCGCGCCATGACGGATGCGCAAAAAGATGCCTTTGCCACACAGGTTTTCCAACTGGCGGGCGGCAAACCGGTCGCTGTGCGCTCCTCTGCCAGCAACGAAGACGGCGCCGACCAGAGCTTTGCCGGGGTATTCGACTCCGTTCTGGACGTGACGGCCGGGACCATGCGCGCGGCTCTGGACACTGTCGTTGACAGTTTTGCCTCTGACCGCGCGGCAAGCTACGCCGCCGAAACCGACAGCACCAGCCAGGGCAACATCGTCGTTCAGGAGATGGTGCAGGCTGAATACGCCGGTGTCCTGTTCACGCAGGATCCGATGGCCCCCGGGATGTCCATGATCGAATGGGTCAAAGGTTGCGGTGAGGATCTGGTCTCGGGGCGGGTAACGCCGGTCTCCCTGCGGTTTGGCCGCTATACGGGCCTGCCCGCGAGCCCCGATCAGGATCAAGCGTTGGACGTGACGCCGCTGCTGCAGCTGGGCAAGCAGATCGAGGAGATTTTCGGCGCCCCGCAGGATGTGGAGTGGGCCTATGCAAACGGCCAGTTCCAGATCGTGCAAAGCCGCGACATCACCACCCTGTCGCTGGGAAGCGAGCAAGAAAGACTGCGTTTGGAAGAATGGCGCGACATTCTCGAGCGCTACGCGACGGCAGAGCCGGACCAGGTCATCCTTGAGCAGGATGAAATGTCAGAGGTTCTGCCCCGCCCCACGCCTCTGTCCTTCTCTCTGATGAGCGCCCTTTGGGCACCCGGCGGCAGCGTTGATATGGCCTGCCGCGAGTTGGGCGTCCCCTATGGGCTGCCCGAAGGACGCGACGGGCATTTGGTCAACCTGTTTGGCAAGACCTTCATGGACGTGTCTCTGAAACAGGAGATGACGCTGAAACTGACGGCAGCAAAAGCCAAGCAGCTGCGCAAGAAAGCACGCCCGATGATCGCGCGCTTCCGCAACGATGTGCTGCCGCAGCTGACAGATGACCTCGCGATCTGGCAGGCGCTGGATTACGCCGCACTTCCGCAATCGAAACTGATCGAATGCATCGCCGATCTGCGCCGCATGTTCGTTCAGGACATCTACCTCGAGGCGGAGAAGATCAACATTCTCGCAGGTTTCACCATGGGTGAGGCCAGTGCGGCGACCGCGGGGGATCCTGCCCTGCGGGCCCACCTGATGCACGCGGAACTGCCCAATGCGCCCTCCAGCCTGCTGGCCTCCTGCACCGGCGAGCACGGCGAGGCCCGCGCGCTGCAGCTGATGGGGCACAGATCGATCTTCGATTATGAGCTCAGCGCCCCCCGCTACAGCGAAGCGCCCGCATTGTTGCAGTCTTTGCTGGTGACAAGCGTCGCGCCGATTGGCGCTGTGCCGCCCCCCGCCAATCTGCCCGCGGAACTGGAAGACGTCGTTGGTCTGGCCATCGCCTACCAGGATCTCAAGGAACACGCGAAGCACGAGGCGCTCCGCGTGCTGGCGGAACTGCGTCGGGCCTTGCTGGCGCTCGGTGCGACCAGCGGACTGGGCGATTTGGTGTTCCACCTGACGTTCGACGAGATCCTCGACGGCAACTGGAGCGACGGTGCAGCCTTGCAGGCCGTGGCAAAGGCGCGCGCCGAGACCGAAGAGCTCCGCAAGAAATCCGCCCCGACCTCGGTTTCGCTGACCCTGCGCGATTGCGAAATGCTGTCCTTGGGCGCAACACCCCACGCCACCTCCGGGGATTTGGGCGGGACGTGCGTTGCCGGCAACGGCAAGGTGACCGCCCGCGTATTCTGGGTCGAGGATGAAAGCACCGTCGATCCGAGCGCCTTCGAGGGGTTCACCGACGGCGATATCCTCGTCTGTCGCATGATCAACCCTGCTTGGCTGCCGTGGGTCCAGCGTTCCGGGGCCGTGCTGAGCGAGGTTGGCGGCTGGCTGAGCCATATGGCCATCGTGGCACGCGAGAAGGACATATTGATGCTCGTTGCCTGCAAAGGTCTGACCACTCTGTCGCACGGCGAGATCATCACCGTATGCGACGATGGCAGCATCGAACCGGAGCAACTTGCAGATCTGAAAGTCGTTTCCGCCTGACACGCTCCGGCATTCGCCTGACATGTGCCTGATCCGACCGTCCCTGCGCCGCAGGGACGGTCTTTTTGCGGCTGGCCCGTTGCGCGCCGAACCTCCCGGCGGGGCGAAAACATTCGTTTTGGGATTGCCATTTCCCTAACGAATGTTCTGATAGCGACATGGATCCACACCTTGCCCCGCAGAAGATCGCCCGATTGCTCCAGCATCTGAAAGACGAGATGGAGCAGCTTCCGCCCCGGCTGAAGGCGGCGGCCAAATATGTCGTGGACCACCCGGGGGACTTTGGCCTCGACACGATTCGCGTCTCGGCGCAGAAGACCGGCGTCAGTGCCAACAGTTTCGTCCGCCTGGCCCAGCATCTCGGATACGACAGCTTCGACGGTTTCCGGGCCCCGTTTCGGGCCGCGCTGACCACCGGGCAGGATGCCGGGCTTGGCCTCGACTGGCTGGACAACATGGCCGCCGAGGGGCCAACCGGACAGCTGCAGGCAAAAGCCGCGCGCAATCAGATCAACATCGTCTCCCGCTCCCTGCGCCTGATGTCGGCGGACCGCACGGAGGCAATTACGACAACCTTGCAGCAGGCGCGCCGCTGCTATGTCACAGCCACGCGGTCCTCATATGCTCTGGCGTATTACTTCCACTACGTCGGCCGCATGGCCTTGCCGACGCTGGAGCTCGTGCCCCGTCACATGGGCGCCGCATTGGACGACTTGCTGGACATCTCCTCACAGGATTGCCTGCTCGCCATGACCTTTGCGCCCTATTCGGCCGGCACCATTCAGGCACTGCGACTGGCGAACGAACGCGGGGCCAAGGTCATCCTGATTGCCGACAGCGAAGTCATCGCCCCCGGTATAAAGGCCGACCATACGCTGGCGGTTGCCTCCAACTCTCTCCACGCTTTCGGTGCGATCGGCGGGGCCATGACAGTCCTGGAGTGCCTGCTGACGCATCTGATCGACGCGGGCGGCCCCGACGCCCGTCGGCGCATGGAGGCCTATGACACCTTGCGTCAGGACAGTGGCGCCTATTGGCCGAGTGCGAAACTGCCCCGGACCCGCCGCTAGGCTCTCGCCACGGTTTTCACAGCAGGCAACGCCCGCCCGCCACAGGCCCGCAGGCTGTGTTAATCACAGCCGCAGATCGGCTTCATGCGGTTCGAGCAGGTATTTCAGGTCGTAAACCACGGCATCCTCAAGACCGAGGCCCCGGATCGCAGCCGCGCCCATCTCCCGGAAGTCGGAATGGGCAACGGCCAGCACCACGCCGGAATAGCGCTGCTGCTCCGGGGTCGCGACCAGTGAAATGCCGAATTCGGCTTCTGCCTCCGCCGGGTCCGCATGGGGGTCGTGAACGTCGACGCAGACACCGTATTCCTCCAGCCCCCGCACCACATCGATCACCCGTGTGTTGCGCAAATCCGGGCAGTTTTCCTTGAAGGTCAGGCCCATCACAAGCACCCGCGCGCCCGCAACGGGCAAGCCACGGCGCAGCATCGCCTTGACCATCTCCGAGGCCACGTAGTCTCCCATGCCGTCATTGAGACGCCGACCGGCCAGCAGGATTTCAGGATGGTAGCCCAGTTGCTCGGCCTTGTGGGTCAGGTAATACGGATCCACGCCGATACAGTGCCCGCCAACCAGCCCCGGACGGAACGGCAGGAAGTTCCATTTGGTCCCCGCGGCCTCCAACACCGCCTGGGTGTCGATCCCCATGCGATTGAAGATCTTGGCCAACTCGTTCACCAGGGCGATGTTGATGTCGCGCTGGCTGTTTTCGATGACCTTGGCGGCTTCGGCCACCCGGATGCTGGGCGCCTTGTGGGTCCCGACCGTGACGATCTCCTGGTACAGCGCGTCAACCCGCTCCGCCACCTCTGGCGTGGAACCCGAAGTCACCTTGACAATGTTCTGAAGCCGACGCGTCTTGTCGCCGGGGTTGATCCGCTCGGGGCTGTAGCCTGCAAAGAAATCTTCGTTGAACCTCAGCCCGGAGCGCGCCTCCAGGACAGGCACGCAGTCTTCCTCGGTCGCGCCGGGATAGACCGTGGATTCATAGATCACCAGATCGCCCCGCTTGAGCACGTCACCGACAACCTCAGAGGCGCTCAACAAGGGGGTCAGATCGGGGCGGTGGCTGGCATCAACAGGCGTTGGCACCGTCACGATGTAAATCGTGCAATCCGCGATCTCGGCCGGGTCGGAGGTGAACCGCAGGTGCTTTGCGGCCGCCAGGTCCTGCGGGTCCAGCTCACGGGTGCGGTCGTGCCCCTCGCCCAGTTCGCGAACGCGTGCGGGATTGATGTCAAAACCGACCACCTCCCGGTATTCGCCAAAAGCGGCTGCCAGTGGCAAGCCGACGTAGCCGAGCCCTACCACGCAAATCTTCTCCTGCCCGCCGCTCATGCCATCAATGCTCCTTTTGTCTATCTGCCCACATAATGTCGGCCCCTAGGGAGGTTCAACCGTCGTGGCCAGGTTTCGACGCCATGCCGCAATCACGACTGAGGGAATTGCCCCATCGACACCCCCAGAGGCCGCCAGCGGACGTGGAGGAAGATCGGCGATGACATCATCGGCAAGGCAGCGCCTCGCGGCCTTCAGGATCACCCCCTGCACCAGAGTGTCACACCAACCCCAAAAGGTCGCGCGCCGCGTTTCTCCGCAAGGCGTCTGTGCTGACATTGCCGCTGTGCACGGCGGGTGACGTGACTGGATCGCTGCACCAGGGCGCGGGCATCTTGCTCTGTCGCGATCGCCCCCCTAGGCTCGGCCACGACCAGGGAGGCGCGCGATGACCACAGCCAGAAATCTTCTCGACAGGCTGAACCTGCGCAGCCCGATCATCCAGGCGCCGATGGCCGGTGTCTCCACCCCCGAACTCGCCGCCGCGGTATCGAACGCAGGCGGGCTCGGCTCGCTGGGTCTGGGGGCCTCGGGGGCGGACGGCGCACGCCAGATGCTGCGCCAGACGCGAGCGCTGACCGACCACGCCATCAACGCCAATGTCTTCTGTCACCGCCCGGCGCGCGCCGACGTCACCCGCCAAGCGCGCTGGCTGGACCGGCTCACCCCCGAGTTCGCGCGCTTTGATGCCACCCCTCCTGCAAAGCTGGCCGAGACCTACACCTCGTTCCTCGCGGATGACGCCATGCTCGACATGCTGACCGAGGAACGCCCCGCGGTGGTCAGCTTCCACTTCGGCCTGCCCGATGCCACCCGCATCGCGGCGCTGAAGCAACGCGGCATCCTGCTGCTGGCCAGCGCCACCTCGCTGGCAGAGGCCCGCGCCTGCGCCGCTGCGGGTATTGACGCCATCGTCGCCCAGGGCTGGGAGGCCGGCGGCCATCGCGGCTGTTTTGATGAAAACGCCCCCGACGCGCAGCTTGGCACCTTTGCGCTCACGCGGCTGTTGGTGCAGGCGCTGGAGCTGCCGGTGATCGCCGCCGGTGGCATCATGGACGGGGCGGGCATCCGCGCCGCACTGGATCTAGGCGCGGTGGCGGCACAGCTCGGCACCGCCTTCATCGCCTGCGACGAGACCAGCGCCAATGCCGCCTACCGACACGCGCTGGCGTCCGAGGCGGCACAGAACACCGTGATGACGCGGGCGATCTCAGGCCGCCCGGCCCGCTGCCTTTCGAACCGTTTCACCGCATGGAGTGCGGAGGTGCCCGACGCGGAGGTGCCTGACTACCCAATCACCTACGACGCAGGCAAGGCGCTGAACGCCGCCGCCACGGCAGCGGGCGAACCCGGCTATGGCGCGCAATGGGCTGGCCAAGGCGCGCCGCTGGCGCGCCCCATGCCCGCATCCCGGCTGATGGAAGTCCTGAAGCAGGAACTGGCGGCGGGTTAACCCTCGGCCAGCACCCCCAGCGCATTGCGCAGCACGTCGCGCCCGGCGGTCAGCCCGTTCACCTTTTCTAGGATCGCGGCGGCATCAATGCCGTGGTGACGGTAGAGATCGCCAATGCTGCCGGTCTGGCCGAAATGCTCAACCCCCAGCGGGATCGTCTGATGACCGGCAACCGAGCCGAGCCACGACAACGTCGCCGGGTGGCCGTCGATCACGGTGATCACCTTGCAGTGCCGTGGCAGATCGCCCATCAGCCGCTCCGCGTGGGAGCGGGCCTGCGCATTCCCGCGCGAGCGCGCCCGTTGCGCCGCGCACCAGCCCGCGTTCAGCCGGTCAGCGCTGGTCACCGCCAGCACGCCGATGTCGCGCCGCCCCTCGCCGATCATGCCCGCGGCCTTGATCGCCTCGGGCGCGACCGCACCCTGATAGGCAATCACCACCTCGCAGTTCGGCCCCGGCTTGCGCAGCCAGTATGCCCCGTCGATCACCCCCTGGCGGAAGTCAGGATCAGACCGCTCCCCCGGCTGTTCCAGCGCGTTGGTGGTCAGCCGCAGATAGACGGAGCCGCCGGTCTCGTCGCGCAGCCAGGTGCGCTCGTCCGGGTCGCCCTCGCCATCGCGCTGGAGATAGTCAAACGCCCACTCCATGATGATCGCCAGCTCGTCGGCATAGGCCGGCTCGAACGCCGCCAGCCCGTCCTGGCTCATCCCGATCAGCGGCGTGCCGATGGATTGATGCGCGCCGCCTTCGGGTGCCAGCGTCACGCCCGAGGGCGTGCCCACCAGCATGAAGCGCGCGTCCTGATAACAGGCGTAGTTCAACGCATCCAATCCCCGCGCCACAAAGGGATCATAGACCGTGCCGATCGGGATCAGCCGTTTGCCAAACAGGCTGTGCGACAGGCCCGCCGCCGCAAACAGCAGCATCAGGTTCATCTCGGCGATGCCCAGCTCGATATGCTGGCCCTCCGGCGTGAACTCCCATTTCGCGGTCGACGGGATGCGGTGCTCGATAAAGGCATCCGCCTGCGCCGCCCGCGCAAACAGCTTGCGCCGGTTCACCCAGGGGCCCAGGTTGGTGGTCCCCGTCACATCCGGCGAGGTGGTCACGATGCGCTCTGCCAAGGCACTGTCGCCCTTGGACAGATCATCCAGGATCTTGCCGAACGCCATCTGGGTCGAGATCTCGCGCCCGCCCTCGAGCCGGATCTGCGGCACCGGCAGGCGGCTGTCCTGATAGCGCCGCGGCCCCTTGGCAAAGAACGGCACCTGCGACAGGAATTGCCGCAACGCCGCCGGGTCCTCGACGCCCGCCAGCGGCTCCCACTCCTCGCCCTCGGCGACGCCCATCAGCTTTTGCCACGCGGCAAACTGGGTGCTGTTCATCAGCCCGCCGTGGTTGTCCTTGTGCCCCGCAATCGGCGTGCCCCAGCCCTTGATCGTATAGGCGAGGAAACACACCGGGCGGTCGTGGTCGATGGCATCAAAGGTCTCGGCCATGGTCTCGACGCAGTTGCCGCCGAGGTTCTCCATCAGCGCCGCCAGCTCAGCATCGCTGCGCCGCTCGATCAGCGCGGTGACATCACCCTGATCGCCCAGATCATCCAGCAGCCGCTTGCGCCAGACCGCCCCGCCCATGAAGGTCAGCGCCGAGTATTCCTGGTTGGGGCAGGCATCGATCCAGTCCCGCAGGCGCGCACCGCCCGGTTCCTCGAACGCGGCGCGCTGCAACACGCCGTATTTCACCCGCACCACGTCCCAGCCAAAGGCATCAAAGATCTGCTCGATGCGCTGAAACAGCCCCTCGCGCACGATCCCGTCCAGCGACTGACGGTTGTAGTCGATGATCCACCAGCAATTGCGCAGATCGTTCTTCCAACCCTCCTGCAGGGCCTCGTAGATATTGCCCTCGTCCAGCTCGGCATCACCGACCAGCGCCACCATGCGCCCCATCGGCGCATCGCTGCCCCAGCTCTTGGCCGCAATGTAGTCCTGTATGATCGAGGCAAAAGACGTCACCGCCACCCCCAGCCCGACCGAGCCGGTGGAGAAATCCACATCGTCAATATCCTTGGTCCGGCTGGGATAGCTCTGTACCCCGCCATAGCCGCGGAAGTTCTCCATCTTCTCACGGGTCTGGTTGCCCATCAGATACTGCATCGCGTGGAAGATCGGGCTGGCGTGCGGCTTCACCGCCACCCGGTCTTCCGGCCGCAGCGCCGAGAAATACAGCGCCGTCATGATCGACACCATCGAGGCCGAGGAGGCCTGATGCCCGCCAACCTTGATGCTGTCCACCTTGGGGCGGATGTGGTTGGCGTGGTGGATCATCCAATGCGACAGCCACAGCAGCCGCTGTTCAACGGTTTTCAGATGGGTAGGATCAGCGGTCATGGCGGGCTCCGGCTTGGGCGTCAGGTAGCAGGCAGCGGGCCGATGTTTGGCCCGCCGCACACAGATAGGTCAGGTTCAGGCCGCGTCGCGGGCCGCTTGCGGCAGTGCCATGTCCAGATCACTGATGATGTCGGCAACCTCTTCCAGCCCCACCGACAGGCGGATCAGACCGTCGCTGATGCCATGTTCGGCGCGCTCTTCCGGGGTGTAGGTGGAATGGGTCATCGAGGCCGGATGCTGGATCAGCGTCTCCGCATCGCCCAGCGACACCGCCCGCTGGATCAGCTTCAGCGCATTCATGAAGCGGATGCCCGCCTCCATGCCGCCGTCGATCTCGAACGCGATCATCGCCCCCGGCTGCGCCATCTGACGGCCCGCCAGATCATGCTGCGGGAAGCTCTCCAGCCCAGGGAAATGCACCGCACCCACCGCCGGATGCGCCTCAAGGTAGCGGGCCACATCCATCGCCGAGGCACAATGCCGGTCCATCCGCAGCGCCAGCGTCTTCAGCCCGCGCAGGATCAGCATCGCGTTGAAGGGCGCCATCACCGCACCGGTCATGTCCTTCATGCCAACCAGCCGGATCTCGGCCACCTGTTCCGCCGTGCCTGCCACCAGACCGGCGACCACATCACCGTGCCCGCCCAGGTATTTGGTCGCCGAATGCACCACGATGTCCGCGCCCAGCTCGATCGGGCGGGTCAGATACGGCGTCGCATAGGTGTTGTCCGCCACCACCTGGGCACCGACCGAATGCGCGATTTCGGACACCGCGGCAATGTCGACCAGCCGCATATTGGGGTTGGCCGGGGTCTCGAAGTAAACCACCCTGGTCTTCTCCGACACCGCCGCGCGCAGGTTCTCCGGATCGGTCATGTCCACATGGGTGATGGTCACGCCCCATTTCGCAAGCCCGTGCCGCATGAAGGCAAAGGTGCAGCCATAAAGCGTCTTGTCCACGATCACCTCGTCGCCCGGCGACAGCAGCGTCCACAAAACGGCGGTGATCGCGCCCATGCCGCTGGACAGCGCAAGACCGGCCTCGGCCCCTTCCAGCGTCGCGATGCGCTGCTCCAGAAGATCGCAGGTCGGGTTGGAAATCCGGCTGTAGATATGGCCCGCGCGCTCGCCTGCGAACATCTCGCCGCCGGCCTCGGCGGTCTCGAAGGTAAAGGTCGAGGTCAGGTGCAGCGGCGGGGTCAGCGACCCACCGTTGTCCTGCGGATCATAGGCGTGGTGGATGGCGCGGGTGGCAAAGCCGGGCTGGCGGGTCATGGCAATCTCCTCAAACTCATTTTGGGATAGTCTGCGCCCCTCGACCGGGCGAAAGATTGCAAATTATGCCAAGGTTGGTCTATGTATTGGCAGATTATGCCAATTTGGAGCGTAGAAGGTCGCATGGATAGCAAGGACAGGCAGATCGTGCGCGCCCTGCAGCGCGACGGGCGGATCACCAACCAGGAGCTGGCCGAGACGGTGAACCTGTCGCCCTCCCCCTGCCTGCGCCGGGTGCGCAACCTGGAATCGCGGGGCGTGATCCGCGGCTACAGCGCCGATGTCGACGCCGCCGCCTATGGGCTGCCGATCACCGTCTTCGTGCGCATCCGTCTGGAACGGCACAATGAATCCGACGTGCAGAACTTCGAGCGCCGCATCCGCACCATCGACGAGGTGCTGGAATGCCACATCATGACCGGTGCCATGGACTACCAGCTGCGGGTGCTGGTGCCCGACCTCGCGGCCTATGAGGATTTCATCCGCAACCGCATCCACCCCATTGGTGGCATTGCCTCGATCGACACCAGCTTTGTCTACAGCACCGTCAAGAAAACCGCCGTGTTTCCGCCCCGCGGCTGACGGCTGCGCGGCGGAATGTGAGCGCCGTCAGATCGCCGCGGCGGCCTGGGCCAGCCAGCGGCGCGCCGGTTCGCTCAGCCGGGGGGCCAGCAAATCCTGCAGCTCTGCATGATAGCCGTTCAGCCAGTCACGCTCGGCGCTGCTCAGCGCTTCGCGGATCAGCATGTCCGTCTGGATCGGCGCATAGGTCATGTTGCGGAACGCCATGAAGCCATCCGCCTCCTCGACGATCTCGAACAGGTTTTCGATGCGGATGCCAAAGCGCTCGGCCTCGTAGTAGCCCGGCTCGATCGACAGCACCATGCCGGGCTTCAGATCCACCGGGTTATGGGGTTTGCCGATCCGCTGCGGATGTTCATGCACCGACAGCCGGTGGCCGATTCCATGGCCGGTGCCATGGTCGTAATCCAGCCCCAGATCCCACAGCGGCCGGCGGCAGATGGCATCGATGTGATGCCCCTGCGTGCCCCTGGGAAAGCGCAGCGTCGCCAGCGCATGAAACGCCTTGAACACCGCCGTGTAGGCGCGGTCATAGCCCTCGGGGCGCGCCCCGAAGGCAAAGCTGCGGGTCGCATCGGTGGTGCCGGTCTCGTACTGGCCGCCGCTGTCCAGCAGATAGGGGTTCTGCGGCAGCACCGGCGCGTTGCGCTCGGGCGTGGTGGCATAGTGGCACATCGCGGCATTGCCGCCCGCCGCCGAGATCGAGTTGAAACTCTCGCTGAGGAACCCCGGCTGCGCCCGGCGCAGCTCCAGGATCTTCTCCTCTGCCTCGCGTTCGCTGACCGGGTTGCCCGCCGCGGCCCGCGTGGGCACGGTCTCGGCCAGCCAGGCACTGAACTCGGTCCAGGCAACCCCATCGGCAACGTGGCAGCTGCGCAGCCCGTCCAGTTCCACCGGGTTCTTGACCGCCTTGGTCAGGGTCAGGATGCCGGGCTCGGGCAGCACCTGCGCGCCCGCCGCCTCGAACGCCTGGCGAAAGGCCACGGGCGAGAAATCCGGATCGATCAGCACCCGTTGACCGGGGCTGACAAGGTTCCGCATCGTTTCCAGAACATCGCCCGGCGGGCAGATCTGCACGGTGTCGGGCAGGCTCTCGCGCAGCCCCGCCTCCAGCTTGCCCGCCTCGACAAACCAGCTCACCCCGCCATCGCGTCCGGCCAGCAGAAACGACTGCGGCATCGGGTTGAAGTCCACATCCGCGCCGCGCACGTTCAGGAACCAGGCGATGTTGTCGGGCTGCGCCTCGGCCAGGAAATCGGCGCCGCGCGCCTCCAGGTAGGCCATCAGATCGGCGCATTTCTCGGCACTGCTGCGGCCCGCGAACTGCTGCGGAAAGGCGGAGATCGCCCCCATCGGCGGCGCGGGCTGGTCCAGCCAGATGGCATCGACCGGGTTGGAGCTTTGCGCCGCCATCGTGGCCCCGGCCGCCGCGCAGGCCGCCGCGAAACGGTCGTGCCAGGCGGGCGGCAGATGCATCGCGTCATAGCCCACGCGCCAGCCCGCGGCAGCCTTGCGCCGCAGCCAGTCCTCCGGCGGCTCGTCAAACAGGTGGTGGTGCGAAAACAACGGCCCGGCGCATTCATTGCCCAGCTGCACGCTGTAGCGCCCGTCGACGAAAACCGCGACGGTTTCCCGCGTGACCACCGCCATCCCGGCAGAGCCGGTGAAGCCGGTCACATAGGCCAGCCGCCGGTCATGCGGGGCGACGTATTCGCCCTGGTGGGCATCGAAACGCGGCAGGATGAACGCATCCAGCGCACGGGCCTCCAGCTCGGCGCGCAAGCCCGCGATCCGGTCGGCGGTTCCGGTAAAATAGGTATCAGGCATGGGTATTGATCTCTTTGACATGGTGGCAGGCAACCTCGCCGCGGCCCTCATGGGCGGTCAGCCGGGGCTCCTGCTGTTTGCAGATTTCGCTGGCATGGGGGCAGCGCACGTGGAACGGGCAGCCCGGCGGCACATCCATCGGTGAAGGCAGCTCTCCCTGCAGCCGGATGGCGCTGCCCTTGTCATCCGGATCCAGCGAGGGCGCGGCACTCAGCAGCGCCTGCGAATAGGGATGCGCGGGGCGGGCAAACAGGGTCTCGCTGTCGCCGATCTCGACGATCCGGCCGAGGTAGATCACCGCCACCCGGTTCGACACATGCCGCACCAGCCGCAGGTCATGGGCGACGAACAGGATGGTCAGGTTCAACCGTTCCTGCAGCTCCAGCAGCAGGTTCACCACCTGCGCCTGCACCGACACATCCAGCGCCGAGACCAGCTCATCCGCGATCAGCACCTCCGGCTCCACCGCCAGGGCGCGGGCAATGGCGATGCGCTGGCGCTGGCCGCCGGAGAATTCGTGCGGCAGCTTGCCCGCCGCGTCCTGCGGCAGCCGCACCAGCTCCAACAGCTCCGCCACACGGGCATCGATTTCGCTTTCGGGGCGCATCTGGTGCACCCGCAGCGCCTCGCTCAGGATCTGGCCCGTCGTCATCCGCGGGTTCAGCGAGGAATAGGGATCCTGAAACATCATCTGGACCCGCCGGTTGTAGCTGCGATCCGCGCGCGCGTCCTCGGCAAAGATGTCCTGCCCGTGATAGGTGATGCGGCCGCGCTGCGGCGTGTAGAGGCGCACGATGCATCGCGCCAGCGTGGACTTGCCGCAGCCGGACTCGCCCACGACACCCAGGGTCTCGCCCTTCTTCAGCGCGAGGCTGACACCGTTCAGCGCGTTCACCACCCGGCCCGGGCGCCGCTGGATCACATCCGCCAGCGTGCGGCCCAGCTGGAACTCCAGTCCCAGGTCGCGGATTTCCATCACTGTCTCGCTCATGCGGCGTCTCCCTGTGCGGCACGGGCCGGGTTGAAACAGGCAAGGCTGCGCTGCCCGCCGACCGGCGCCAGCGCCGGGCGCGCGTCGAGACAGGCCGCCGTCCGGTTCGCGCAGCGCGCCGCAAAGGCGCAGCCCGGCGGCAGCGCATCGAGGCTCGGCGGCGTGCCCGGCACCGAATAGAGCTGCGTGCGCGGCGGCACATCCTGCGGCACCGAACGCATCAGCCCCTCGGTGTAGGGATGGCGCGGGCTGCGCAGCACCTGCCGCACCGGCCCCGTCTCGACGATCCGCCCGGCGTACATCACCGCGACGTTCTGGCAGGTCTGCGCCACCACGCCGAGGTCATGGGTCACCAGGATCACCCCCATCTCCAGCTCATCCGCCAGCGACAGGATCAGATCGAGGATCTGCGCCTGGATGGTCACGTCCAGCGCCGTCGTCGGCTCATCCGCCAGCAGCAGTTTCGGACTGGCCGCCAGCGCGATGGCGATCATCACCCGCTGGCGCATGCCGCCGGAGAACTGGTGCGGATAGTCCTGCAACCGCGACGCCGCAGCCGGGATGCCGACATGGTCCAGCATCTCGATGGCGCGGTCCCGCCGCGCCTTGCGGCCCAGATCGGTATGCGCCTTCAGCGTCTCGGTCAGCTGCATCCCCACCGTCAGCAGCGGGTTGAGCGAGGTCATCGGCTCCTGAAAGATCATCGCGATCTCGCGGCCGCGAATGCGGCGCAGCCGCCGCTCCGGCAGGGCGGCAATGTCCTGCCCCATCCAGCGCACCGCGCCGCTGACCTCGCCATAGCGCCGCGACAGCCCCAGGATCGAGCGCAGCGTCACGCTCTTGCCCGAACCGCTTTCGCCGACCAGCCCCAGCACCTCGCCCTTGCCGAGGCTGAAGCTGACATCGCGCACCGCCGGCAGCACCCGGTCGCCGCGCCGGAAGGTGGTGCACAGATTGCTGACTTCCAGAATGGGTTGGCTCTCAGTCATCGTCGCCTCCTCAGCCGCGCGGCCGCAACAGGTCCGCCAGACCGTCGCCAATCAGTGAAAATCCCAGCCCCGTCAGCACGATGGCAATGCCGGGCATCAGGCTCAGCCACCAGGCGGTGGTGATGAAGTTGCGCCCCTCGGCGATCAGCACGCCCCATTCCGCCTGCGGCGGCTGCGCCCCCAGCCCCAGGTAGCCCAGCGACGAGCCCAAGAGGATCGCCAGCGCCATGTCGGTCATCCAGTAGACCACAACCGGCGTGATCGCGTTGGGCAGCAGGTGGCGGAAGATGATACGCCGGTCCGAATAGCCCATCACCACGCCCGAGGCGGCATAGTCATTGCCCATCTGGGCAATCACCTCGGCCCGCATCAGCCGGGCGTAATAGACCCAGCCGACCAGGGTGATGGCGATATACATGTTGACCAGCCCCGGCCCCAGCACCGCCACCACCGCGATCACCAGCACCAGGAACGGGAAGGTGATGATGGCATCCACGATGCGGCCAAAGATCATGTCGGCAAGGCCCCGGTAGTAGCCCACCAGCGCGCCGACCACGACGCCAATCACCAGCGCAAACACCGTCGCCAGCACCGCCATCTGCATGTTCACCGAATAGGCGGAGATCACCCGGCTCAGGCTGTCGCGGCCCAGCATGTCGGTGCCGAAGGGATGCGCCCAGCTCGGCGGCTGGCGCACCGCGGTATAGTCGATGAAATTCGGATCATAAGGCGCAAACAGCCCCGGCGCGACCGCCAGCAGGGTCGACAGGCCAATGATCACCATGCCGATCACGAAACCCGGCTTACGCAGGGCGATCTGCAAACGGCTCTTCTGCGGCGGCGCCGCCGCGGCGGATAGGGGAGATGTCTCGGTCATGTCAGGCGCATCCTCGGGTCCAGCGTGCTTTGGAACAGGTCGGTCAGCAGGAACACCACCGACACCAGCACCGCGAAGGTCAGCGTCAGCCCCTGGATCAGCGGGTAGTCACGGGCGAAAATCGCCTCCAGCATCAACCGCCCCACCCCGGGCACGGCAAACACGGTTTCCGTCACCAGCGTGCCGCTCATCAGGTTGCCGATCGACAGCCCCAGCAGCGTCACGGTGGAGATCATCGCGTTGCGCAGCACATGGCGGCCCAGGATCAGCCGATCCGGCAAGCCCTTGGCGCGGGCGAACTGGACATATTCCGCGTCCAGCACCTCGATGATCGCGGACCGCAGGTTCCGCATGATGATCGCCGAGGTGTATAGCGCCACCGCCACCGCGGGCAGGAACAGGTGATAGAGCTTCTCGATGAAACTGCCGCCATAGCCGCCGACCGGGAACCAGCGCAGCTGCGCGGCCAGAAAGGTCAGCAGGATCAGGCCGATATAGAACACCGGCATCGACAGGCCGACCTGGAATACGGTGCGGATCACGGTGTCCGGCCAGCGCCCGCGGTTCAGCGCCGCGACAAAGGCCAGCGGCCCGGCGATCAGCAGCGACAAGGCGACCGCGTAAACGGTCAGGAACCCGGTGACCGGCAACCGCTTGGCGATCACCTCGGTGACCGGCGCGCGCATCAGGATCGACTGACCCAGATCGCCCTGCAGCGTATTGGTCAGAAACAGCCAGAACTGCACGATCATCGGCTCGTTCAGGCCCAGCCGCGCCCGGATCGCCGCCAGGTCGGCATCCGACGCCCGGTCGCCGGCGATGGCGATGGCGGGATCTCCCGGCAGCAGGCGCACCAGCACGAAGATGATGACCATCACCAGGAGGAAGGTCGGGATCATCAGCAGCAGGCGTTTCAGTATGTATTGGACTCTGTCCATTGCAGTCTCCGTCGCAATCGGCGCCGCCGAACCGGCCGGCAGCGCCAGGCAACCCTCAGGCCCGCATCAGCGGCTGACAGTTGCCTCTTCAAAGACGTTGTTGCCGAGCGGCGTCTGCACATAGCCCTCGACAGCCGAGGACACGGCCACCGCAAAGGGCGTCTCATACATGAACAGCAGCGGCGCTTCCTCGGCGTAGATCTTCTGCATCTCGGCGTATTGCGCCGCGCGCGTCTCCACGTCCATCTCGGTGGCCGAGGCCTCGAACAGGTCGTTGAACTTGGCGTTCTCCCAGCCGGTGCCCACCGCGTTCGCCGTCGGCGTATAGCCCAGCCAGCCGGTCACCTGGCTGGGGTCGTTCACGTCGTTGACCCAGCCATAGGTATGGATGTCGAAATCGCCCGAGCGGTTCTTGGCCCCGCGCGTCGCGCCGTCGACCTGCTCCACCTTCAGCTTGATGCCCAGGGGCGCCCACATCTGCTGCAGCGCGGCAAAGATGGTGCTGTCATCCGCCGATCCGGCCAGCGTGGTGAAGGTCACCTCGGTGCCCGGCGCGATGCCCGCCTCGGCGATCAGCGCCTGCGCCTTTTCCATGTCATAGCCGTAAAGCGGGTCCAAATCCGCCGCCAGATGCGTCGCCGCCGCCATCAGCGGCGAGGTCATCGGCTTGCCCGCGCCCTGCAGCACCAGCCCGATCAGCGCCTCCTTGTTGGTGGCATAGTTCAGCGCCTGCCGCACCCGCGGATCGGCCAGCGGATTGGGGGAGCCATCGGCGCGGGTCTCGCGCGTGTTGATCGGCGAATAGATGATCCGCGTCGACGGGTAGAGGTTCATCTTGATGGTCGGGTCGGCCTGCAGCTCCGGCACCCGCGAGAACGGGATGAACTCGGCCACATCCACCTCGCCGGCCTGCAATTTCAGGATCCGGGTCGCATCATCCGGGATGATTTCGAAATGCACGCCGTCCAGATAGGGCAGCGGCTTGCCGTCCGCGCCTTTGCGCCAGTAATGCTTGTTGGCGCAGAACTCCATCGATGTGCCCTGCTCGAAACCGCAAAGGTAAAACGGCCCCGACCCCGCCCCGGGCCCGCCGGCGGCAAAGATCGCGGCGGATTTCTCCTGGTCGGTGGCCCCTTCGGCCGCCTCGAAGGCCGCCTTGGACACGATGCCGGTGGTAAAGGTGGCCAACATCTGCAGAATCGTCGGATCCGGCGCCTTCATGTGCAGCGTGATCTCGCGCCCCTCGGCCGTGACCTTGTCGATCGATCCCAGCAGACCCGCCCAGGGGCTGAGGTCAGGATTGCGCGCCCGATCAAGCGAGAACACGACGTCCTCCCCGGTGATCGCCGTGCCATCGGAAAACGCCACCCCCTCGCGCAGCGTCAGCGACACGGTCATGCCGTCCGGCGACACGCTGTGCGCCTCCGCAAGGCCCGCCACCACCGAACTGCCATCGGGGCTTTGCCGCAGCAGCGTGTCGAACAGGCTGCCGACCATCCAGATGTCGGGATTGCGGTCTGCATAGATCGGGTCGATCAGGTTCGATCCGTCATAGCGGGCAAAATTCAAAATGCCGCCGCGCTCCTGCGCAGCCGCCGGTCCGGCCAGGGCTGCGGATAGGACGGCGGTGACCGCCAGCAGAGATTGTCTCATGGATGCGCTCCTCCCAAAGCGATTCTCGATCCTGTGGAGGCAGCATACATCCAGATCTCACAATTACTAAAACTTTTTTTAGTGGCGTTAAAATCCAAGGCAGCGCCGCAGCCCAGCACCCCACCCCGTCAGTCCAGCTTGCCGCCTTTCACAGGCCGCGTGCTGACCCACATTTCCACCGATCCCTCATCGCCCAGAACCTTGGAATAATGCGGCTTCGACGTGTCGTGATGGATCGTGTCCCCGGCTGACATCAGGTGCACTTCTCCATCCAGGTGATATTCCAGCCGACCGGACAAAAGGTAACAGAACACCTCCCCCTTGTGGCACATCTTCTCCGACACATGGCCTGCCGGACGGTGAATGATCGACGGGTAGAACAGCGCCCCGGCAAAGCCCGGCCCCAGCTTCTCATACCGCCGCCCGCGCGTTCCCAGCGAATAGGTCTGGCGCTTATCACTTGGAATATATTCGGAAAATTCTTCCGGAACGCTCAAAAGTTGCTCGATGCTGGTCTGCAGCGCCGCGGCGATGGTCATCAGCGACGACAGCGAGGGTGAGCTGATGCCGCGCTCCACCTGCGAGATGAACCCCGTGGTCAGGTCCGCCTCTCGCGCAACCTCCACCAGCGTCTTGCCCAGGGCCTTGCGGCGATGGCGGATCGCGGCGCCCAGCTGCGCGGGCTGATCGTTCTTGCTCTTCTTTTCGCCTTTGTTGGATCCGTCCATCTGTCTACCTTCGCAATCTGGGCGGGATGCAGCCCCGCAGTCTGCTCCTCCCCTGCCACCAGGGTCGGAACAGGCGACACCATAGCCAAAGACCATTCATCTTGCACTGCAATAATTTTAGTCAGGCTGTATTGCCATGATCGCACTCCGGCGGTCATTTCCGCCCACCTGCCCTCCCGAACCACTCAGCGCCGCATGGCGTTGACGTCGCCGACAGTCTATAAGGCAGTGCAAGCATCGCCTCGGACGCCCCTTTCCAGCGCTCTGGCCGCCCGCAACTGGCAAAAAACACTTGCACGAATCCCGCGGTTTATCCAATAGTCACGAAAAAGCAGCAGCAAACGCCAATAACCGTGAACACGCAAGCGGGCAGAAACACGCAGCAGCTCGCACCCACGGACAAACGGCAGAGCGGCGCAGGACAAACGGGCAGACGAACGCATATGGATCACACCTACACCCCGGAAGACCTGAACGCGGTCATCCGCCAGCACTCCGAATGGCTTGCCAATCAGCTGCACGCGCAGCGCGAAAGCCTGTTCCCGCCGAATGCCTCGAAAACCATGCGCAAATTCACCTCGGGCGAGGCCGCGGCCCTGCTCGGGGTCAATGATTCCTACCTGCGCAAGCTGCATCTGGACGGCAAGGGCCCCTCGCCCGAGCTGACCGCCGGCAACCGCCGCCAGTACTCCGCCGAGGACATCCAGGAGCTGCGCGTGCTGCTGGAAAAGACCGCCCGCAAGCCCGGCGACTACCTGCCCGGCCGCCGCCGCAACGAGGACGGCACCGGCTACAAGGATCACCTGCAGGTCATCGGCGTGATGAACTTCAAGGGCGGCTCCGGCAAGACCACCACCTCCGCCCACCTCGCACAGCGCCTCGCGCTCAAGGGCTACCGGGTCCTGGCCATCGACCTCGACCCGCAGGCCTCGCTGACGGCACTGCACGGCGTCCAGCCCGAGGTCGACCTGCTGGAAGGCGGCACCCTGTTCGATGCCATCCGCTACGAGGATCCGGCACCGATCCGCTCGGTCATCCGCAAGACCTACTTCCCCAATCTCGACCTCATCCCCGGCAACCTCGAACTGATGGAGTTCGAACACGACACCCCCCGCGCCCTGTCGCAGGGCAACGCCGGGCTGTTCTTCTTCCGGGTCAAGGACGCGCTGGCGCAGGTCGATGATGACTATGACGTGGTGGTGATCGACTGCCCGCCGCAACTCGGCTTCCTGACCATGTCGGCGCTCTCCGCCGCCACCGGCGTACTGGTCACCATCCACCCGGAAATGCTCGACGTGATGTCGATGTCGCAATTCCTGCGCATGACCGCCGACCTGATGGACGTGATCGCCGAAAGCGGCGCCGACATGAGCCACGACTGGATGCGCTACCTGCTCACCCGCTACGAGCCGTCGGACGCACCGCAGAACCGCATCGTCGCCTTCCTGCGCACCATGTATGGCGACAAGGTGCTGAACGCGCCGATGCTGAAATCCACCGCGATTTCCGATGCCGGCCTCACCAAGCAGACCCTCTACGAGGTCGAGCGCAGCGCCTTCACCCGCGCCACCTATGACCGCGCGGTGGAAAGCCTGAACGCCGTCAACGACGAAATCAGCCAACTCATCCAGCAAACATGGGGACGCGAATGACCAGCCGCAAGAAATCCCGCATGTCGATGCTCGACAGCCTCGCCGCCGCCGGAGCCCCTGCCCCGGCGATGACTGCGCAGGCCAGCTCGATGATGTCCAGCAACCGTGCCCTGCGCTCGGCCCGCGACGCGGTGGATTCGCACCGGGTCTGGGATCTGGAACCGCATCAGATCGAGGACACCCGCGTCAACGACCGGCTCGACCCCAATGACATCCTCGACCTGCGCGAGGCGATCGAGGCCAACGGCCAGACGGTGCCGATCCTGGTGCGCCGCCACCCGACAGAGCCGGACCGCTACCTGCTGGTCTATGGCCGGCGGCGACTGGAGGCGATCCGCAATTCGGACAAGGTGACCAAGGTCCGCGCCCTCGTGGCCAACCTCGATGACGACGCCGCCGTGCGCGCGCAGATCTCCGAGAACATGGCGCGCCGCGATCTGTCCTTCATCGAAAAAGCCCTTTTTGCTCAAGAGCTTGTGGAGAACGGCTTTGGCAACCAGTCGCAGGTTGCCGAGGTGCTGACAGTCACCAAGTCAGCGGTTTCCATGGCGATTGCGATTGCCGAGACGATCACCCCGGAGCTGATCCGCGCAATCGGTCCCGCCCAGGGCATCGGTCGCCCGCGCTGGGACGCTTTGGCCAAGGCCATCGCCGAGACAAACCCCAGCCGCGACCGGCTGATCGCCATCGCCGAGGACGTCTACAAGACCTTCACCATCGAGGCCGTGACCGAGGGCAGCAACGCCGATCCCGCGGATCCATCGGTGCTGGCCTTCGAGGCAGTCTTCAAGGCCGTGGCCCCGGCCCCGGAACCCAAGGCGGCAAAACCGGCCAAGCGCAGCAGTTCCCGGGCGCAGGCGCTGACCGTCGGGGGGCGCAAACGCGGCGCCACCCTGCGCCGCACCGCAAAGGGCGTCAGCCTCGAGCTCGCCAGCGGCGGTTTTGCCGATTGGCTGGAAGCCGAGGCGCAAACGCTGATCGACGACCTTCACGCCCGCTGGCAACAGCAGGCCGAAGACCATAACGCACAATAATCACAGGAGGCACAGAGCAGACCAAAAAAGAAGGCCCCGCAAAGCAGACGCTCCACGAGACCAACTTGTTTCTAGCACTCTCAAGTTAGTGGCCGGAGCCTCCAACCGCAAGTCCAAAGCGATTCGCGGGCCGCTCTTTTTTTGTCTTTCGTGAAAAAACATGGGGTACATGCCAATCACGCCTTTCGGGCGAACAGTGGACGCTGTCCTGCTGCAACAGCAGGCCGCCGCCACTGAACCCTCCCCTGCGGTCGACAAATGGGACGCGCTGCGGGCCCTGGCCGCCGCGCGCAAGACGTATCATCTCAGCGACCGTGATATCACAGTTCTGCAGGCGCTGCTCAGCTTTCTTCCGGCCAAGACGCTGGACACCCGCACCAACCCGCCCGTGATCCACCCGTCCAACCGCGCCATCTGCGAGCGGCTGAACGGCATGCCCTGCTCCACCATGCGCCGCCATGTGGCCCGGCTGGTGCAGGCAGGCGTACTGATCCGTCGGGACAGCCCCAACGGCAAACGCTACGTGCGCCGTTACCAGGGCGAACGGGTCGCTTTTGGGTTCGATCTCAGCCCCTTGGCCAGCCGCTACGGCGAATTCTGCACCGCCGCAGAAGCGGAACGCGAGGCCCAGCTGGCACTCAAACGCCTGCGCGAAACGGTCAGCCTGATGCGCCGCGACCTCGCCAGCCTCACGCTCTGTGGCATGGCCGAACAGCCGGACCTGCCAGTCTGGAACCAATATGATGATCTGGCCCAGCTCACCGCCCGCACGCTGCGGCGCAAGCTGACTCTGGAGCAACTGCGCCAGCTTGAAATTCAGCTTGGCGAGGCACTGGAGCGTCTGAAATCACTGCTCTGCCCGCCCCAACCCACAACCGAAACCAGTGCGGACACAGCAGAATTGAACACCAATGACGCTGAAAATGAGCAGCACTATCAGAATTCCAAGAAAGACTCTTTTGAATCTGAACCGCAGCCCTTGGAAGACATCGAAGCAAAGCAGCAAACGAAAATTGCCGAGACAACGGACGAGCCAAAAGCAATGACGGCTTCAATGGATCGTCCGTCCAATGCTCAGAAAAATCATGGCCCCAAGTTGCCTCTACGGTTGGTCGCGACCACCTGTACCGAACTGGCAACCTATGCCGAGACGCCACTCACCAGCTGGCCCGATCTGATGCGTACAGCGGAAACCATCCGACCAATGATGGGTATCTCGCCTCCTGTCTGGGAGGAAGCAAAACGCAGCATGGGTGCAACAGAAGCCGCTGTGGTTCTCGCTGCCATGCTGCAACGTTTCAGTGAAATCCGCTCACCCAACGGCTACCTGCGCCACCTCAGCGCCAAGGCTGTGGAAGGTCAATTCACCAGCGCCCCGATGGTGATGGCGCTGGCACGCAACGAGGCTGCCTGACATGCGTAGACCCGGCTCCAACACCAGTCAGGTCGTTGCCGACCGCGCCCTGCGAATCAGTTCAGCTCACCTGTCACTGGATCCAGGCGTTTCAGATCCCGGGCATGGCGGGACAACCCAGGTGTCAGCGGAAACAGCGCCGCTTGCACCGAGTGGTAGATGTCGGGTTTGCCGGGAAATTGGCGTGATATCGGACGGTTTTGCTCGTCAAGCTCCGAGTACCACCCCCCGCGCCCATGATCGATCAGATGCGCATCCGCAAAGATCCAAAGACGGCGATACCATTCTTCGTCTTCTGCGCGACCTTCCAGTTTCAGAAGCGCTGCCATTGCACCTATTGCCTCGGTCACCGGCCACCAATATCGATCTGCAATCGCCACTTTGCCACCGTCGCCGAGCGTGTAGGCAAAGCCGCCCAGGTCCCAGTTCCAGGCGTCCTTCAGGGCCTGTTCGATAAGGCGGCGCGCATGTTCTGGCGCAGCGCTTTCAGGGCGCCCGCTCAGATCCCAATGTTGCAGCAGCAGCCGACCCAATTCGAATGAATGCCCCGGTGTTGTGCCCGCGGGGCGAAACATAGGATTGCCGCTGTAGCTTCGGTCGATCTGCCAGTTGGAATCATAATGCTCCGGCATCCGCCAGCCTTCCTGCGACGCAATTTGAGCGACGAAGAAATCCAGAATGCGTCCAGCTCGGTCCAGAAAAGTCCCACGTTCGGTCGCCTCATATGCGGTCAGCAGCGATTCCACGGAATGCATATTCGCATTCATGCCGCGGTAGTCCGAAAACGGCGTCCAATCCCGGTTCCATTCATCGGCGAACAGCCCGTGTTCGTCCTCCCAGAACTTCTCTTCCATCAGTATCCAGGTCTCTTCGAGGAGCGCTTCGGCGTTTGGATGTCCCGCTTGCAAGGCGCTGGCAGCGGCGAGCAACACGAAGGTGTGCCCATAGGCCAGTTTTCGGTCATCTACCGGCGCGCGACCCTCGACAGCCCAGAAGTACCCGCCGTGGACAGCATCGTGGTGGTGGCTGCGCAGGTAGCGAAGCCCATGGTCGACGATGTCTGCCGCGCCGTCGTGGCCGAGCATCTGCGCCAGCGCAAAAGAGTGCACCATGCGCGTGACGGTGTGCAGCTCGCGGAGTTGGTTCGGTATCGGAGCACCTGAGAAATCCAGCGTATGAAACCCGCCCGCCGGATCGACGCTCGTCGCGAAGAAGTCAAATTGCCGTCCGGCCTCGCCCAGCAATGCGGTTCGGTGGCCGGGGTCCTCGATCCACAGTTGGCTGATGTCGGTCGGGCCGTTGGCAATAATATCGGACATCGGGAACTCCAGATTTGCGTCGTTGCATGTCATCGCGTCGTGCGCTGTGGCGGGATGGCTTGCGGTGTGACTGGGCCTCCTTGCGCGGGGGAGGTCCGGGTCGGTTCTCAGCGAGTTCACAACTGTGAACTTCCATTTGCGCGGCCCGTTTTTTGCCTTTCCTCGGGTGACCTGCGAGCGCTTAGGCAGTGCTACTGCCCGTAGTCCCTGCATTCAGATCAGCCGCCCAGGGCGGGTTGGCACCGGACCGTGAGACATTGATCGCCGCGACCCGTGCGCCAAGGGCCAAGGCACGCTCCAGACCCTGTGTACACAGGGTCTTCAGGCCACATTCCGCCAAATGTCCCTGCTGCCAGAGACTGGCGAGAACGCCAGCGTTGAAGGTATCCCCGGCGCCAACCGTGTCGACCACCGTAACCCGCGGGGCGGCAACCTGCACCGGGTCGTGACCGGACAGGTAGCCGACGGCACCGGCGCTGCCGCGGGTGACGATCACCAGCGCCGGACCACGCGCCTGAAGCTGCGCTGCCTTGTCGGCCTCGTGGGTGCCTTCGGGGATCAACCAATCCAGATCCTCGTCCGAGACTTTGACGATATCGGCATGGCGCAGCATCCGGTCGAGCCGTGCGCGATAGCTGGCGGGATCACGGATGAAGGCGGGACGGATGTTGGGATCCAGCATCACCGCACGGTTTTCGCCCTCGCGCTCGAGAAGCGCAGCATAGGCTTCGGCGCCCGGTTCGCAGGCCAGGCTGATGCCGCCGAAATACAGCGCGGTCACGCGGTCTGGCAGCGTCGGCATGTCGGCGGGGGTCAGCATGCGCCCGGCGGAATTCTCATCAAAGAAACTGTAGCTGGCGTGGCCATCGCGCAGTTGCACAAAGGCGAGGGTGCTGGGACGATCACTGGTCACGCAGAGCGCGGTGTCCACCTGACTGTCGTGCAGGGC
This sequence comes from Nocardioides marinus, assembly GCA_019801415.1. Classification (GTDB taxonomy): domain Bacteria; phylum Pseudomonadota; class Alphaproteobacteria; order Rhodobacterales; family Rhodobacteraceae; genus Leisingera. The sequence continues at coordinate 31,279 of JAHVJD010000008.1, read as the reverse complement.
CTGGCGCAGTTTCTGGCCGAAGAGATCGGTCGACAGGCCGGTGATCATGCCGGTGTCTATTCCCAGACGTCCAAGAGCAATTGCAGTGTTGAACACCGCACCGCCGCAATTCGGCACATAGGCCTCGACCCCGTCTTGGGTCGGGGCGGGGATCATGTCGATCAGAGCTTCGCCACAGCAGAGGATCATGAGGGCACCTTTCGAAGTAACACGGGTCACGGTCGCACACACTGCTGTCCTGCAGGCATGTGATTCCGCGAAACCAAGCCGCAAGGCGGTGGACTTGTCAATTAGTTTATGAACTTTACAAACTAATCATTGACGTATTAACCTATGGTTGAGTGGAGGAAGATTCATGGCGGGACCGATGGTCGGCGGCAGCGGGGCAGGCGTGGATGCGGGGGTGAACCAGCGCGGCATCCGCGACCACAACGCACGTCTGATCCTGTCGATTCTGCATCGCGAACGCGCGGTGGCGGGGGCGGAACTGGCGCGCCGAACCGGGCTGTCGCGGCCGACCGTCTCGACCATCCTGCGGGAGCTGGAGGAGGCGGGCCTGCTGCGTCGGGGCGAGCCGCAGCGGGGCAGGGTGGGCAAGCCCTCCGTCCCGATGGAACTGGTGCCGGAGGGCGTCTTCTCCTACGGGCTGAAGATCGGTCGGCGCAGTGCCGAGCTTTTGTTGCTGGATTTCACCGGCGGGGTGCGGGACCAGTTGCACCTGACCTACGACTACCCGCTCCCGGAGGTGGTCTTTGGGTTCCTCGAAACCGGTATCGCCCGGCTGGGCGCGACGCTGAGCGAGGACGCGCGTGCGCGGATCTGCGGCATCGGCATCGGCACGCCCTTCGAGCTGTGGAAGTGGCACAACCTCACCGGCCCGGCGGCGGAGCGGTTCCGGTCCTGGAAGGATGTCGATTTCGCGCGCGAGGTGGCGGCGTTCAGCGATCTGCCGGTCACGGTGGTGAAGGACACCACCGCCGCCTGCCAGGCGGAGCATCTGTTCGGTCGGGGCCGCATGTTGCGGGACTATGCCTATTTCTTCATCGGGGCCTTCATCGGCGGCGGCGTTGCGTTGAACGGAACCGTGCTGAAGGGGGCGACCGGCAATGCCGGGGCGCTGGGGTCGCTGGGGGCTGCCGGGGGGCAGGGCGGTCGGCGCCAGCTGGTGGACACGGCCTCGCTGCACCTGCTGGCCACGCAACTGGAGGACGCGGGGCTGGACGCCAGCCGGTTGTGGCAGCGGCCGCCGGACTGGCGCGGCCTGGAGCCGGCGCTGGAGCCCTGGCTGGAGCAAACCGCGTCGGAGCTGGCGGCGGCCTGCCTGTCGGTCTGCGCGGTGATTGATTTCGAGGTGGTCCTGATCGACGGCGCCTTGCCGCCGGCGGTGCGTGCGGATCTGGTTGCGCGGGTGCGCCGCCAGATCGGGGCGTTGGATGCGCGCGGCCTGATCCTGCCACGGATCGAGGGGGGCGAGGTCGGGGCGAATGCGCGGGCCGTCGGGGCGGCCTGCTGGCCATTGCTGGAACAATATCTGCTGAACAGCCACGCAGGCGCCGCCGTGGCGGCTGCGGAGGGGCGCGGGTGAGGTCAAAATAGAACGGTCTGCGCCCGCGCCGATGGCCGGGCCGCGCCGCAACAAGGAGGTTGAGACGATGAATTGGGCACTGATCGGGGCAAGCACGATTGCCAGCGAAAACATGATCGGGGCCATCCGCGCCCAGTCCGGTGCGCAGATCGGCTGGGTCGTCAGCGGTTCTGCCGAGCATGCCGCCAGCTATGCCGAGGCGCATGACATCCCGCGCTGGACGGTGGACCTGGCCGAGGCGCTGGCCGATCCGCAGGTGCAGGCGGTCTATATTTCCTCGACCAATGAAAAGCACCATGGGCAGGCGCTGGCGGCGATTGCCGCGGGCAAGCATGTGCTGTGCGAAAAACCGATGGCGCTGAGCCGCAGCGAGGCCGAGGAGATGATCGTCGCGGCGCGCGATGCCGGGGTGGTGCTGGCGGTGAACCATCACCTGCGCAGCTCGGCGGCCATCAGGGCGATCCGGCGGCTGCTGGACGACGGGGCGCTGGGGCAGCTGCGGTCGATGCGGATTTTCCACGCCGTTGCCTTGCCGCGGCATCTGTATGGCTGGCGGCTGGACCAGCCCGCGGCCGGTGGCGGGGTGATCGCCGATATCACCGTGCACAACGCCGACACGGCCCGCTTCCTGTTGCAGGAGGACCCGCAGTTCGTGGTGGCCGAAAAGGCGATGACCGGGCTGGGGCAGGGGGTGGAGGACTCCGCCATGTCGGTCTGGACGATGCCCTCGGGGGTGATGGTCTACAGCCACGAGAGCTTTACCCATCCCTTTGCCAGAAGCGGGCTGGAGATCCACGGCAGCGAGGGGTCGCTTTATGCGCGCGGCGTCATGCAGGAGGGGCCGGACGGCGCGATCGAGCTGGTGACGGCGCAGGGCAGCCAGCCGGTCTCGTATGACTGGCGGGGCGCCTATGATGCGGTGGTGGCGGATTTCATGCAGGCGGCGGCCGAGGGGCGCGCGCCCGCGGCCAGCGGCGTGGACGGGCTGAGATCGCTGATGGTGGCGGAGGCGGTGCGGCGGGCGGCGATGACCGGCAAACGGCAGGCGCCGGAGTATGGCGATCTGACATGACCCGGATGGCGGCGGGCAAACAGGGTGTGAGGCTTGGAAGAAAGGATTTCCTGAAGTAGCGTTTCAGAGGCGGCGGCGCTGGGGAGGCGCATCTTGCCGCACGCGGGGCCGGATCAGCCCCGCCCCCTCTTTTGGGGGCGCGGGGCGGCCAGAGACGGGATCGGTGCCCCGGGGCCGGAACCGCACGAGCATAAGACAAAAAGTACAATAAAAACAACGCATCAACATGGAGGAGATTGATATGCGTAGGTTTATTGGAAGATCAACTGCATTGGCGGCGACGTTGCTGGCAACCACCAGCCTCGCGCAGGCGGCGGATGTGGAGGTGCTGCATTGGTGGACCTCGGGCGGGGAGGCCGCGGCGCTGAACGTGTTGAAGGATGACCTGGCAGACCAGGGCATCGGCTGGGTCGACATGCCGGTGGCCGGCGGCGGTGGCGAGGCGGCGATGACCACGCTGCGCGCCCGGGTGACGGCGGGCGATGCGCCGACCGCGGTGCAGATGCTGGGCTTTGACATCCAGGACTGGGCCGCCGAGGGCGCGCTGGCCAACCTCGATGACGTGGCCAGCGCCGAGGGCTGGGACGCGGTGGTGCCGGCGGCGCTGCAACGGTTCTCGAAATATGATGGCCATTGGATCGCGGCGCCGGTGAACGTGCATTCGACCAACTGGGTCTGGGCCAACAAGGCGGTGATGGACGAGCTGGGCATCGCCGAGCCGAGCAGCTGGGACGAGTTCATCGCGGCGATGCAGAAGGTCAAGGACAGTGGCCGCACCGCGCTGGCGCATGGCGGCCAGGCCTGGCAGGAGGCGACCATCTTTGACGGGGTGGTGCTGTCGACGGGCGGTGTCGATTTCTATCGCAAGGCGATGGTCGACCTGGACCCGGAGGCCCTGGGCTCGGACACCATGAAGGAGGTCTTCGACCGCATGGCGACGCTGCGCGGCTTCGTGGATGACAACTTCTCGGGGCGCGACTGGAACCTGGCCTCGGCGATGGTGATCAACGGCGATGCGGCGTTCCAGATCATGGGGGACTGGGCCAAGGGCGAATTCCTGAACGCGGGCAAGGTGCCGGGTGAGGATTTCCTGTGCTTCCGGGTGCCGGGATCGGCGGGCATGGTCAGCTTCAACTCGGACCAGTTCGCATTGTTCGAGGTGCAGGACGAGGAAGCCAAGAAAGCCCAGGCCGCGATGGCGAGCGCGGTGATGTCGCCGGAGTTCCAGTCGGCCTTCAACGTGGTCAAAGGGTCGGTACCGGCCCGCACCGACGTGTCGGACGAGGCCTTTGACGATTGCGGCAAGAAGGGCATGGCGGATCTCGCCGAGGCCGCGGAGTCGGACACGCTGGTCGGCTCGATGGGCCATGGCCACGCCAATCCGGCGGCCGTCAAGAACGCGATGTATGACGTGGTGACGGCGCATTTCAACGGCGAGTTCGACAGTGAAGCCGCGGTTGAGGAGCTGGTCAACGCCGTTGAGGCGGCGATGTGATCGCAGGCGGGGGCGGCGGCGCGTGCCGCCGTCTCCTTGCGACCGGCCTGCGGGTGGCGGGGGCCACCTGCGTGTTGATTTTTCAGAACATGGCCGCAGCCTGGCTGCGGACAAGGAGGAGCCATGGCGCATCCCGCTACCAAGGCGGATCTTCGCACGCGTCTGCAGGACTGGCTGCCCAAGCTGGTGCTGTCGCCATCGCTGGCCGCGATGCTGGTCTTTGTCTACGGGTTCATCATCTACACCGTCTATCTGAGCTTCACCGACTCCCGGATGCTGCCGAGCTACGACTGGGTCGGGATTGAGAATTACGTCAAACTGTGGGGCTTGCGGGCCTGGTGGACCGCGGTCATCAACCTCGGCATCTTTGCCAGCCTCTACATCCTCATCTGCACGCTGATCGGGCTGACGCTGGCGATCCTGCTGGACCAGAAGATCCGTGGCGAGGGGACGCTGCGACCGATCTACCTGTATCCGATGGCGCTGAGCTTCATCGTCACCGGCACCGCCTGGAAATGGATCATGGACCCCGGCATCGGGCTGGAGAACACCATGCATCTGTGGGGCTGGGAGAGTTTCGAGTTCAACTGGATCAAGGACCGCAACATGGCGATCTACACGGTGGTGATCGCCGCCGTGTGGCAGACCAGCGGTTTCGTGATGTCGATGTTCCTGGCGGGGCTGCGCGGCATCGACAACGAGATCCTGAAAGCAGCGCAGATCGACGGGGCCTCGAACTGGAGCCTGTACCGGCGCATCGTGATCCCGCTGCTGCGGCCCGCGTTCCTGTCGGCCTTCGTGATCCTCGCGCATCTGGCGGTGAAATCCTATGACCTGATCATCGCGCTGACCGGCGGTGGGCCGGGGCGGGCCACCGAGCTGCCCGCGACCTTCATGTATTCCTACACCTTCACCCGCAATTCGATGGGGATCGGTGCGGCCTCGGCGGTGATCATGCTGATGACCATCGCGGCGATCATGACCCCCTATCTCTATGCCGAGCTGAAGGAGAAGACGTGATGGCCGTTGCTGAACAAGACACTGCCGTTCGCACCGGGCGCGGCACCCGGATCTTCATCTATGGCATCCTGCTGCTGTTCGCGCTGTTCTACATGATGCCGCTGTTCGTGATGGTGGCGAACTCCCTGAAGCCGCTGCCGGAAATCACCGGCGGCAACATGATGGCGCTGCCCGAGACCTGGACCGTCGAGCCCTGGCTGAAAGCCTGGTCCACGGCCCAGATCGGGGTCGAGCCGACCGGCCTGCGGCCCTATTTCATCAACTCGATCCTGATGGTGGTGCCCGCGGTTGCGATCTCGACCATCCTCGGCGCGCTGAATGGCTATGTGCTGACGAAGTGGAGCTTTCGTGGCGACAAGATCATCTTTGGCCTGTTGCTGTTTTCCTGCTTCATCCCGTTCCAGATCGTGCTGATCCCGATGGCGAACCTGCTGGGCAAGATGGGGCTGGCGGGGTCCATCCCGGGGCTGGTGCTGGTGCATGTGGTCTATGGCATCGGCTTCTCGACCCTGTATTTCCGCAACTACTATGCCGTCTTCCCGACCGAGCTGGTGCGCGCGGCGATGATCGACGGCGCCGGGTTCTTCCGCATCTTCTGGCGCATCATGCTGCCGGTGTCGGGGCCGATTGCCGTGGTCTGCGTGATCTGGCAGTTCACCAACATCTGGAATGACTTCCTGTTCGGTGCGTCCTTTGGCGGCCAGAGCCAGCCGATGACGGTGGCGCTGAACAACCTGGTCCAGTCCTCGACGGGCGTGAAGGAATACAACGTCCATTTTGCCGGCGCGATCCTCGCCGCCCTTCCCACTCTTCTCGTCTACATCGTCGCCGGGCGCTATTTCGTGCGCGGGCTGATGGCAGGCTCCGTGAAAGGATAAGCCCATGGGGTTTCTTGATATTCGCAATGTCACCAAATCCTACGGCCTGGTGGAGGTGCTGCACCAGGTCGATATCGAGGTGGAGGAGGGCGAGTTTCTCGTGCTGGTCGGCCCCTCCGGCTGCGGCAAGTCCACGCTGCTGAACATGATTGCGGGTCTGGAGAGCATCACCTCGGGCGATATCGCGATCAATGGCCGGGTGGTGAACGGGGTGCATCCCTCCAAGCGCAACATCGCGATGGTGTTTCAGTCCTACGCGCTCTACCCCAACATGACGGTGGGGCAGAACATGACCTTTGGCCTGGAGATGCATGGCGTGCCCAAGGCCGAACGCGAGGCGGCGCTGGCGGATGTCGCGCGGCTGCTGCAGATCGAGAATCTGCTTGACCGCAAGCCCGGCCAGCTGTCCGGTGGCCAGCGGCAGCGGGTGGCGATGGGGCGCGCGCTGGTGCGCAACCCGGATGTGTTCCTGTTTGACGAGCCGCTGTCCAATCTGGACGCCAAGCTGCGTGTCGATATGCGCACCGAGATCAAGAAGCTGCATGAAAAGCTGAAGACCACCATCGTCTACGTGACCCACGACCAGATCGAGGCGATGACGCTGTCGACTCGGATCGCGGTGATGTACCAGGGCTATGTGCAGCAGCTCGGCACCCCCAAGGAGATCTACGACACGCCCGCCAATGTCTATGTGGCGACCTTCATGGGCAGCCCGGCGATGAACGTGGTGCCCGCGCGGGTGGGCCAGCACAACGGGGTGCCGCATGCGGTGGTCACGACCCAGGATGGGCGGGCACAGGCGCTGCGCTTCAGCCAGCCGAACATGGCCGCCTGGGAGGGGCGCGAGATCCTGCTGGGGCTGCGCCCCGAGGCGATCACCGACCCGGAGGGCGCGGACCGGAACTCCGCCAACATCGTCGGGCTGAGCAACCGGATCGGGGTGACCGAACCGGCGGGGGCCGATACATTCGTGACGATGGAGCTGGGCGGCAGGGATGTGATCGCGCGCATGCGGGCGGATGCCAATGTCGCGGCGGGGCAGGAGTTCTCCTTTGCCGTCAACATGGAGAAGGCGGTGGCCTTTGATCCCGAGACCGAGAGGCGGATTGCGCCGTGACGGCAGCGGGGGCCGCAGGGCAGGGCGGAGATGGGGTGAGACAGAGCGCCGCCTTGCGCGCGACCTTGCGATTGAAGATGCAGCGGTGCCGGGGTAACAGCCGCGCCGGGGACCGGATGCCGCTTGGCGGCCACAGAGCAGGGTAGCAGTCATCATGGCACGCAGACCGACGATCATCGATGTTGCAAAACAGGCCGGCGTGTCGAAGTCGACCGTCAGCCTGGTTCTGCGCAACAGCCCTTCGGTGCGCGAGGAGACCCGGGCGCAGGTGCGGCAGGCGATGGCGGATCTGGGCTATGTCTACAACCGCGCGGCGGCCACCATGCGGATGGCGAACGCCGGGTTGATCGGCCTCGTCATCAACGAGCTGCGCAACCCGTTCTTTGCCGAGTTCGCCACCGCCCTGCAGATGGCCCTGGCCGAAAAGGGATATGCGGCGGTGATCGCCAATGCGGGCGAGGATGCCGGGGTGCAGCACCAGGTGGTCGGCTCGCTGATCGAACACGGGGTGTCGGCCTTCATCCTGTGCCCGGCCTATGGCGAAACCACGGCCACCTTCGATGCGATCGCGCGGGCGGGCGTGCCGGCCATGCAGATGTTGCGGCAGGTGGACGACAGGTTGGAGCAGTTCCCCTTCATGGCGCCGGACTACCACGCCGGTGCCCGCATGGCGGCGCGCCACCTGGTCGAGCAGGGCGCCCGCAAGGTGGCGTTTGTCGGGGGGCTGGAAGGGCGCGCGGTGACGCAGGAGCGCGAGGCCGGGTACCGCGACGAGATGCAGCGGGCCGGGCTGGCGCCGATCGTGGTGACCGGCGACTCGACCCGCGCCTTTGGCCGTGCCAGTGCCGCGCAGTTGCAGCGGACGCAGCCCGATGTGGATGCGGTGCTGTGCTTCAACGATCTGGTGGCGCTGGGGATGCTGGCCGGGTTCAGCCAGCAGGGACGCCGTGTCGGCGAGGACATCCTGGTCTGCGGCTTTGACGATATCGAGGAAGCGGCGCAGAGCCATCCGGCCTTGTCATCGGTTCATTGCGACATTGCCAGCATCGGCGGCCTTGCCGCGCAAACCGTGGTGCGGTGGCTGGAAACCGGAGAACAGCCGGCCCCGAGCACGCGAACCCCGGTCGGGTTGTCGCGGCGCCAGTCCAGCGGCGGCGCGGCGACCGGGGCGGGCTGAGCGCGCTGCCGGATCAGTCGACGGCGGGAAGGCGCGGCACGCTGCCCGCGGGCAGGCGCGCCCCGAGATGGCGAATCACCTCTGCGGACATGGCCTGGCCATGGCGCACGGCCGCGCCGGGGGCATGGCCGAGGAAGCGCGCGGCGAGGTAGCCCGCGTTGAAGGCATCGCCGGCCCCGGTGGTGTCCCGGATGCCCTCGACCGGGGGGGGGTCGATGCTGTCATCGCCGTCGTCGCTTCGCAGCACAACCGGCCCGGCCCCGTTCTTGACCACCACTTCGCGGACGCCGAGAGCCGACATGCGGTCGAGCACCGCCTGCGGATCCGGGTCCTGCCAGTTGGCCTGTTCGTCGTCAAAGCTGGGCAGGGCGATGTCGGTCACTTCGAGGAAGGCGGGAATGGTCTCGCGCACCTCGGTCACCGAGGACCACAGCGCGGGGCGGATGTTGGGATCAAAGGAGACTTTGGTGCCGTGTCTGCGGGCCGTTGCCAGCGCGTCCAGCAGGTTCTGGCGCGCGGTGGCCGACAGGATGGCAACGGTGATGCCAGAGAGGTGGATCAAGCCGGTGTCCGCAAAGGTCTGCGCCAGCCACTCCGGGTCATCGGCGAGGTGGCGGGCGGCCGACTGGCCACGCCAGTAGTGAAAACTGCGCTCGACGCCGTCAAGCTCGATCAGGTAGAGGCCCATGGTGCGCTGCGGATCGCGGGCGAGGGCGCTGGTGTCGAGCCCGTCGGCGGCGAGGCTGGCGGCAAAATCCGACGACAGCGGGTCCGTACCGATACGTGACGCAAAGGCGGTGGTCGCGCGATCGGCCAGCGTCTGTGACAGGTGCCAGGCCGTGTTGAACGTATCGCCGGCAAAGCCGCGCCGGTACTGGTCGCCGCCGATCGGCGCCATTTCGACCATGGCTTCGCCGATGGCGACCACGCGGGCAAAGGGAAAACCTGTCATCGGGTACCTCTGTTGGTTCAGGTCGGCGACCGTGCCGGGCACCGTGCCAAGCTGATTATGGAACGTTCCATGGTGGCGTAGTATGCGGCTGCGGTCTTGTCAACTGCCGCGGGGGTCCGGCCGCCGGGACGGCGTGACCGGACCGCGGCAAAGGGTTACAGCGCGGTCAGCCGCTCCAGGCTGTCCGGCATCTGCGCCAGCGTCTCGTCCAGTCGGCGGCGCCAGGCGGGGCCGTTTTCGCGGGCCTCTTCATAGGCTTCGGCCAGGTCCTGGGGGCGGGTTTCGGCCAGCACCTCGATCAGGAAGGCGGCCTGGGCGCGGTCCTTGCGCGCCTTCAGGTCTTCGGCGCGGCCGCGGCGGCGGCTGGCGACGATCAGCTTGTGGATGGCGAACCGTTCGGGGCGGGGCACCTGCACCAGGACACCGCTGCGGTAAAGGAGCGGCACCTGCACCGGCTCGGCGATGAGGTAGTTGAGGTAATGCAGGCTTTGGGCGCAGACCCCCAGTGCGGGCAGCTCCCGCAGGCCTTCCTCGGCGCTGAAGGAGGGGGTGAGAAATTCCACCAGCGTGGAGCGGTCCGTCTGGCGCCAACGCCAGGTCCGGCCCGGCTCCAGCGCGGGCAGGGGGTCGAATTTCAGTTGTGAGAAGACGTCCGCCAGGGGTTCGTCCACCTGGTCCTGAAGCGCCACGGACAGGCGTTCGAAGCTGGCGATGTCGATGTCGTCGGTCATTGCGGATTGGTCAAAGCCGATACGCACGCCCAGCTCGCCCTCGTAGAGGCGAAAGGCATGGGTGCCGACCAGGGTGCCGCCGAGCCGGAACACCCCGGCCCGCGCCATTGCCATCAGCACCTGTCCGGTCTGGGCATCCGGCATCAGGTAGCCCTCGGCCCGCAGCACTCGCATCAGCCGGGCCCGCTCGCGCTCGCTGGCCTTGGCCTGGCGGGTGATTTCAGCCTGCCGTTCGAGCCGCGCGCGCAGCTCTGGCGTGTCTTCGCCGATGTACCGGTCGACCACGTCATTGCCGAGCCGGTAACGGTCGTACCAGTAGTGCTTGTTGCCGATGGCCTTGCGCTGGGGGCTGCCCCTGAGCGTGCCGAGGCTGCTGTCGCGCAACAGGCGCAGGAGATCGGTCCAGGCGGCGACACCGATGGCGCTGTGGGGGTGGATCATGGCGCTTACCCTACAAAGTATTTTTTGTAGGGTAATACAGTTGGCGATCTTACCCAACGAAAAATTTTTTGTGGGGTAGGGTTTCCGCAGGGGAGGCCCGTGTTCGCCGGAAGCGGCAAAGGTGAATGGGATATGGTGTTTCGCGGCGGTCTGTGGCAAGGAAGCGCCAGCCAGTGACATGCCGCGGCATGGCGCAAGCCTGAAATCCTGACAAATTCTGTATTTCCAAGGGGGCCATCCATGGTTTTCCGTACGCTTGCCTGTGCCGTTTCGTTGATGGTGGCCACGCCGCTGCTGGCCGAGACCGTCACCGTCGACACCTTCCGCGGCCCTGCCGAGGCGCCGTTGAAACCCGAAACCGTCGCCGTCTTTGATGTGGCTGCGGCGGACACGCTGACGGCGTTGGGGGTGCCGATTGCCGGAACGCTGAACGCGCTTTACGTGGACTACCTGGATGAGGTGGCGGAGACGGCGGCCGATCTGGGGACCTTCTGGGAGCCCGACGTCGAGTCGTTGCACGCCATGGCGCCGGATCTGATCGTGGTGGGCAGCCGCAGCTCGGACCAAGTGGAGCCGCTGTCGAACATCGCCCCGGCGATCGACATGACCGTCAGCTATGACACCATTCCGGACGCGCTGGCCCGGCTTGCGGCCTATGGCGAGATCTTTGGCCGCCAGGAGCAGGCCGCGGCGCTGCGGGCCGAGTTTGAAGCTCGGCTGGCGCGAGCAAAGGCCGCCGCCGCGGGCAAGGGGACGGCATTGGTGGTGATGACCAACGGCCCCAAGATCTCGGCCTATGGGCGCGGCGGGCGCTTTGGCTGGCTGCATGACAGCGTCGGCCTGCCCGAGGCCGCGCCGCAGATCGGCGAGTCGGTGCATGGCGAAAGCATCTCGTTCGAGTTCATTCAGGAGACCAACCCCGACTGGCTGATCGTGGTGGACCGGCTGGCCGCCATCGGCCGTCCGGGCGAGAGCGCGGCGGCAACGCTGGACAACGTGCTGGTGCGGGAGACCAAGGCCTGGCAGGCGGGGCAGGTGGTCTATCTGAACGCTGCCGACATCTATATTGCGGGTGGCGGCATCCAGTCGATGAACCGCACCCTGGACCAGCTGACCGCGGCGTTCGAAGGCCGCTGAGCCGGTGGCCCGCGCAACGCTGATTGCCCTTCTGGCGCTGCTCGCGCTGGTCTGCGCCTCGCTGCTTGCGGGCGTGGCGGGGCTGGACGCGCGGGCGCTGCTGACCTCCGGCGAGGGCTGGGAGCTGATCCGCGACAGCCGCCTGCCGCGCACGCTGGCGGCCTTGCTGACCGGTGCGGCGCTGGCGGTGGCGGGGCAGATCATGCAGCTGATCGCGCAGAACCGCTTTGTCGAGCCGATGACGGCCGGCACCGGACAGAGCGCGGTGCTGGGCATCCTTCTGACCTCGGTGCTGCTGCCGGGGGCGGCGCTGCCGGTGAAGATGGCGCTGGCGGCGCTGACCGCGCTGGCGGGCAGCCTCGGCTTCTTTGCCATCACCCGGCGGCTGCCGCCGACCCAGCCGCTGCTGGTGCCGCTGGTGGGGCTGGTCTATGGCGGCGTGATCGGGGCGGCCACGGCCTATGCCGCCTTTCAGGCCGACATGCTGCAATACCTGGAAATCTGGCTCGGCGGGGAATTCTCCGGCACAATGCGTGGCCGCTATGAGCTGCTGTGGCTGGCCGGGCTGGCGGCGCTGGCGAGCTACCTGGTGGCCGACCAGCTGTCGATCCTGGGCCTGGGCGAGGCGGTCAGCCTGAACCTGGGCCTCAACTACCGGCAGGTGGTGCTGGCGGGGCTGGTGGTGATCGCGCTGGTCTCCGGGCTGACGGTGGTGACGGTGGGGATGATCCCCTTTGTCGGGCTGGTGGTGCCCAATCTGGTCAGCCGGGTGGCCGGCGACAATTTGCGCCGCAGCCTGCCGGTGACGGCGCTGGCGGGGGCGGCGCTGGTGCTGGCGGCGGACCTGGCCGGGCGGCTGCTGATCCACCCGTTCGAGATCCCCGCGGCGACGGTGATCGGCATTCTGGGCGCCGCTGTCTTCTTGTGGATGCTCTATGGCCGGGGGTCGCATGCTGCGTAACCGAATGCTGCTTTTGGCGCTGGCCCTGCTGGCCTGCTGTCTTGCCTACCTGTTCACGGGGGTGAAGGGCAGCTGGGAGTTTGCGTTGATGTTCCGCGGCCAGAAGCTGGCGGCGCTGCTGCTGGCGGGCACCGCGCAGGCGGTGGCGGCGGTGCTGTTTCAGACCATCACCGGCAACCGCCTGCTGACGCCCTCGATCATGGGGTTCGACGCGCTCTATATCCTGCTGCTCAGCGGCATGGTCTTTGCCATGGGCGCGCAGCAGTTTCTGCTGCTGGACCGCCAATGGGTGATGGCGGGGAGCGCGGTGTTGATGTGCGGCGCCGCGCTGGCGCTGTTTGGCGCGGTGCTGCGGGCCGGGCGCGGCGACCTGATGCGGATGGTTCTGACCGGGGTAGTGCTGGCGGTGATGCTGCGATCGATCACCAGTTTTCTGCAGCGGGTGATCGACCCGAATGAATACGCGGTGGTGCAGGCGGCATCTTATGCGCGGTTTTCGCGGGCCGAGACCGACCTCGTGGCGATTGCCGCGCTGCTGTGCCTTGTGGCGCTGCTGGCGGCCTGGCGGATGCGGTTCCGGCTCGACGTGCTGGCGCTGGGGCCGGTGGCGGCGGTGTCGCTGGGCGAGGATCCGCAGCGCGGCCAGTGGCAGGCGCTGCTGGTGATCTCGCTGCTGGTGTCGGTCTCGACCGCGCTGGTGGGGCCGGTGGCGTTCTTCGGGCTGCTGGTGACGGCGCTCACCTATCTCGTGCTGCCGACCCACCGCCATGCGGTGCTGCTGCCCGCCTGCGCGATGATGGCGGGGGTGGTGCTGACCGGCGGCCAATGGGTGATGGAGCGGGTGATGCATCTCAGCACGCCGTTGAGCGTGGTGGTCGAATTCCTGGGCGGGCTGGTGTTCCTGGCGTTGTTGCTGAAAGGGCTGAAACAATGATCGAGATTCAATCCGTCAGCCACCGGATCGGCCAAGCGCAGATCCTGACCGATGTGTCACTGCGACTGGAGCGCGGCGGGGTGATCGCGCTGGCCGGGCCCAACGGGGCGGGCAAGTCGACGCTGTTGTCGCTGATTGCCCGGCTGCAGCCGCTGCAGCAGGGGCAGATCCGAGTGGACGACATGCAGCTGGGCCAATGCGACGACCGCGCGCTGGCGCGCAAGCTGGCGATCCTGCCGCAGCAGGTGAACGCCTCGAGCCGCCTGACGGTGCGCGACCTGGTCGGCTTTGGCCGCTATCCGCACCACCGCGGCCGCCCCACGGCCGGGGACCGCGCCCGCGTCGAAGCGGCGCTGGCGCAATTCGACCTTGGGCCGCTGGCGGACCGCCAGCTGGAGACGCTGTCGGGCGGCCAGCGCCAGCGCGCCTTCGTCGCCATGTCCTATGTGCAGGATACGGATTTCCTGCTGCTGGATGAGCCATTGAACAACCTCGACCTTGCCGCCGCCCGCAGCCTGATGGCGCAGCTGCGCCAGTTGGCCGACGACCAGGGGCGTACCGTCGTGATCGTGCTGCATGACATCAACTATGCCACCGCCTATGCCGATCGCATCGTGGTGCTGAAGGGAGGACGCGTGGTTGCGGACGGTGCCCCGGCGGAGACCGTGACGGCGGCGATGCTGGAGCAGGTCTTTGGCACCGCGGCCCCGGTACACAGCGTCGGCGGTCGCCCGGTGGTGCTGGTCTGATCGCAGCGCGCGTCGGGTTCAAGAGACCAGCGCAGACCAATCCTGAGCGGAAAGACAAGGGCAGGCAGGCGCCGGGGCAAGGGGCTGAAACGCGGTGCGCCCCTTAACATGCACTTGCATGTCAAGGGGAAACTGCCTAAAAGCCGGGTGAACCGCCTCGCCAGCCCCGTTTCAGGGCAAGCCCAGCACGCAACCTGAAACTTGGGGAACTACCATGGCCGCCTTCACCGCGCCGCGGGCCCGCCTTTTGTGCGGCACCGCTCTTACATTCTTGACCGCTTTGCCTGCCGCGGCGGAGCAAACAACATCCACCGTCCTGTCGCTGGACCCGATCGTGGTGCGCCAGCAGGACCCGGTTGGCGATGCCGCTGACCGCGACAATTCGGTCTACGTGGCCGACGCCGAGCTGGACCGGGCGCGCTCCGGCGACCTGAAGGACGTGTTCAGCGGCATCGCCTCTGTCTCGGTTGGGGGGGCGATCCCGATTGCGCAGAAGATCTTCGTCAACGGCATCGACATGCTGAACCTGACCGTGGCGCTGGACGGGGCCTTGCAGAACAACCGCGTGTTCCACCACGTCAGCGCCAATGCCTTTGACCCCGGCATCCTGAAATTCGTTCGCGTCGACCCCGGCGTGGCTGCCGCCGACACCGGCCCGAATGCCGTGGCCGGCGCGGTCATCATGGAGACCGTGGATGCCGCGGATGTGCTGGCCGATGGCGAAACCTTCGGTGGCACTGCGCGGCTGAGCTACGGCGACAATGGTGCGACCTTCAGCCGGTCACTGACGCTGGCAACCCGTTCGGGCGGTTTCGAGGCGCTTGGCTATCTGAAATCGGCCACCGGCGACGATTACGAGGATGGCTCGGGCAACGTGGTGCAGGGCACCGCCGCGGATCTGCAAAGCCGCCTGCTGAAGCTGGCCTATGAATCCGACACCGGCCACCGGCTGGAGCTGACCGGCCAGCAGATCAGCGATGATGCGATCCGCCCCTACCGCTCCAACATCGGCGAGGTGATCGGCGGGCGTCCAGTTCCGCTGACCCGGCGTTACGACACTGAACGCACCACCTACAGCCTGCGCTACGAGAGCACGATCGACACAGGCATGTGGGATCCCGAAGCGGTGCTGGGCTATTCCGAGGCCGACGTGCGGGTGCCCGAGCCCTATGGCAGCAAGGGCGTTTCCAGCACCCTGTCGGCCAAGGTGCAGAACACCTTCCATCTGTCGCAGAGCAGCACCATCGTTGCCGGTCTGGACTATTACGACCGGGAGTCCGAGTACTCTGACCCCTCCACCAGCGGGCTGCGTGAAGCTGCCGACAACATCGGCCTGTTCGCCCAGGCCCGGCTGGAGCCTTCGGACCGCTGGAAGCTGTCGGCGGGCCTGCGGTATGACTGGCAGGACTTCACCGGCTCTGGCGGCCAGGAGCTGAGCGTGTCCGGTGCCAGCGGCAACCTGTCGGCGCGCTACAAGGTGACGGACGCGCTGTCGCTGCGGGCAGGCTATTCGAGCGTGTTCGGCGGCATCCAGCTGGAAGACAACTATGTCTTCGATCCGGGCTGGACCTATGCCGGGCTGGAAAGTTCGCGGGCCGAGAATTTCAACCTCGGCGTCGACTGGAGCGCGGGCAATCTTACGCTGGGGGCCGAGGTCTTTCGCACCGAGGTCGAGAATGCGCGTGAAAACTCGGGCAACATCGATTTCCAAAGCGAAGGCTACAGCCTGGGTGCGACCTATGGCTGGCTTGGTGGTTTCGTGCGGCTGAGCTTCACCGACAGCGACATCGAGCTAAACGGCGCTTCTACCGGCAGCTACGAGGCGCGCGATTTGGGGGCGCCGCTGGGCCAGGTGCTGGCATTGCAGGTCCAGCAGGAACTGCCGCAGTACAGCCTGCTCGTGGGCGGCAGCCTGGATCTGGCCCGCGACTACGACACCGGCGGAGCGGGCACCCAGGAGCTGGACGGCTATGAGGTCGTGAACGTCTTCGCCGAATATACCCCGCCGTCGCTGAACGGCGTGACCCTGCGGGCCTCGGTGCAGAACCTTTTTGACGCCGACTACGCCGACCGGGCCACCTATGGCGGCGAATATGCTTCGATCGTGCCGCTGAAGGAGCCGGGGCGCACCTTCATGATCGAGGCGGTCGCGCGGTTCTGAGGATCAGCCGTGAAGCCGCCTTCGGCGCGGCTTCACGGCAGCAGCTTGATCAGCAGGCGCGACAGGGCATAGGCCTCCTCGGTGGTCAGATGCTGGCCGATTTCGGTCTGCATCGCCTCCCAGTAGGTTGGCCAGATCTTCGTATGCAGCCCGGCGCCGCGGTCGGTGAGAAAGAGGATCTGCTTGCGCCGCCCGTCGGCGATGAATTCGCGCCGCAGCAGCCCGTCCTTTTCCATCCGGGCCACATGTCGGGAGAGCGCGTATTGCGGCACGAACAGCTTGTCCTCCAGCGCCGCCATCGGCTGGCCGTCGGCACCGGCGCGCTCCAGTTCGAGCAGGATCTCGTACCAGATCGGGTCATTGATGCCATGGCTCTTCAGCGCCCGCGCGATCCGCGGGTGAAACTTGCGGTGGGCGCGCATGATGTTGAACCAGGCGCGGTTGTAGGCAATCGCTTCGTCGTCGTCTCCGAAGAAGGCGGCGTTCGGCGAGGGGCCGGGGCGGGTGGTCATGGTCGCGTCCTTTCAGGTGGCACCAATGCAAACGCCCAGAACGCAGACCAACGCCGGGCGCGGCGTGTTGAAACGGTTTAAAATCAATATCTGCCAGTATCTTGGCTATTATCAATTCTAAGGAGCAGCAATGCAAACACGCGCGGTTTTCCACTCGGCGCAGGCCGCAGGCCTTTATACGCGCCTCGTCCGCCATTTCGGTCACAAGATCCCGGTCGTCGAGAGCCCGGAGGGGGCGGAGCTGCAATTCGTCTGCGGTCTGGCGCAGCTGCGCCATGACGCGGATCGGCTGAGCATTCACGTCACGTCCGCGACCGCGGCCGAGCTGGCGCAGACCTGCGAGGTGGTGGAAAGCCATTTGCTGCGCTTTGCCTTTCGCGAGGACCCGGCCCCGCTGGAGTGGCACGGCGGCTGAGACCCGTGCGGCTTTTCCTGTGGATATCGAAAACAAGATATTGACGGGTGGCTGGGGTATAACCCTATATGGAGTGGCTTTGGTGCCTGTGATTCACATCAGAGGCTAAGAGGGAAACCGGTGTAATTCCGGTGCTGCCCCCGCAACTGTAAGCGGCGAGTCAAACCCCATATGCCACTGGCGCACCGGCGCCGGGAAGGCGGGCCAGACGTCGGAGCCGCAAGCCAGGAGACCTGCCAGGGCTGATGAGACGTGAACCACAGGCGGCGGGCCTGGGTGCGTGGACCGGCCTGCCCCCTGCAGCGCCGCCCGTGACCCTGTCCCCTTGTCCGCAACAGCAGATAGGGACCAGACCAATGACCATCACCGTGTATTCCAAACCGGCCTGCGTGCAATGCACCGCCACCACCCGCGCGCTGGATGCGCGCGGGCTGGCCTATGAGGTGATCGACCTCAGCGAGGACAGTGCGGCGCTGCAGAAGGTGCAGGACATGGGCTATCGCCAGGCGCCGGTGGTGGTCGCCGGGGAGAGCCATTGGGCGGGCTTTCGCCCCGACATGATCGCTCGCCTGGCCTGACGCCGTGGCGGGGCTGGTCTATTTCTCCAGCGGCTCCGGCAATACCCATCGCTTTGCCACGCGGCTTGGCCTTGCGGCCACGCGCCTGCCGCTGCGCCACGGCGAGCCGCTGCCGCAGATCCTCGCGCCCTTCGTGTTGATCTGTCCGACCTATGCGGACGGGCAGGGGCGCGGCGCCGTGCCCAAGCAGGTGATCCGGCTGCTGAACCAGCCGCCCCTGCGGGCGCTGCTGCGCGGTGTGATCGGCGCAGGCAACCGAAACTTTGGCGAAACCTTCGCGCTGGCGGGCGACGTGATCGCCCGCAAATGCAATGTGCCGGTGCTGTACCGCTTTGAATTGGCCGGCACCGAAACCGACATCGCCCGCGTTCGCGCCGGGCTGCAGAAATTCTGGGGGACGGAATGCTCGATTCCAGCGTAACCGGCGAGCGCGACTATCACGCGCTGAACGCCATGCTGAACCTTTATGATGCGGAGGGAAACATCCAGTTCGAGGCCGACCGGGAGGCGGCGCGGCAGTATTTCCTGACCCATGTGAATCAGAACACCGTGTTCTTTCATTCGCTGGATGAAAAACTGGGGTATCTGGTTGAGGAAGGCTACTACGAGGCTGAGGTGCTGGAGCCATATGACCGCGCCTTCCTGCACCGGATCTGGGACGCGGCCTATGCGCATAAATTCCGCTTTCCGACCTTCCTGGGCGCTTTCAAGTATTACACCTCCTATACCTTGAAGACCCGCGATGGCGGCCGGTACCTGGAACGCTACGAGGACCGCGTGGTGATGGTGGCGCTGACGCTGGCCCGCGGCGACGAGGCGCTGGCGCTGCGGCTGATGGAGGAGATCATCACCGGCCGCTTCCAGCCCGCCACGCCCACCTTCCTGAATGCCGGCAAGAAGAGCCGGGGCGAGCTGATCTCCTGCTTTCTTCTGCGGCTGGAGGACAACATGGAAAGCATCGGCCGCGGCATCAACTCGGCGTTGCAGCTGAGCAAGCGCGGCGGCGGCGTGGCGCTGATGCTGACCAACATCCGCGAACATGGTGCGCCGATCAAAGGCATCGAGAACCAGTCCTCCGGCGTGATCCCGGTGATGAAACTGCTCGAAGACAGCTTTTCCTACGCGAACCAGCTGGGCGCGCGGCAGGGGGCGGGGGCGGTTTACCTCAACGCGCACCACCCGGACATTCTGCGCTTCCTCGACACCAAGCGGGAGAACGCGGATGAGAAGATCCGTATCAAGACCCTGTCACTGGGCGTGGTGATCCCCGACATCACCTTTGAATTGGCGAAGAAAAACGAGGACATGTACCTGTTCTCGCCGCATGACGTGGAGAAGGTGCACGGGGTGCCATTCTCGGAGATTTCGGTCAGCGAGCGCTATCACGAGCTGGTCGACGATCCGCGCATCCGCAAGCAGAAGATCAATGCCCGGCAGTTTTTTCAGACCCTGGCGGAGATCCAGTTCGAGAGCGGTTATCCCTATATCATGTTCGAGGACACGGTGAACGCCGCCAACCCGGTGGCCGGGCGCATCACCATGTCGAACCTTTGCTCGGAAATCCTGCAGGTGAACGAGGCGTCGGAGTTCAATGACGACCTCAGCTACAAGCACCTGGGCACGGATATCTCCTGCAATCTGGGCTCGATGAATATCGCCAAGGCGATGGATGGCGGCGATCTGGCGGCCACGGTGGAGTCCGCCGTGCGCGCGCTGAGCGCGGTGTCGGAGATGAGCGCGATCGACTCGGTGCCCTCCGTGCGGCGGGGCAATGACGAAAGCCATGCGATCGGCCTGGGGCAGATGAACCTGCACGGGTTCCTGGCGCGCGAGCACATCCACTATGGCAGCGCCGAGGGCATTGATTTCACCAACATCTATTTTTGCGCCGTGTTGTATCACGCGCTGCGGGCCTCGAACAAAATCGCGCAGGAGAAGGGCGAGGTGTTCAAGGGGTTCGAGCGGTCGACATATGCCGATGGCCGCTTTTTTGACGACTACGTCAGCGCCGACTGGCTGCCGGAAACCGACCGCGTGAAACAGCTGTTTGCCGAGGCGGGCATTGCCATTCCCAGCCGCGAAGACTGGCAGGCGCTGAAGGCCGATGTGATGCGGCACGGGCTGTACAATCGCAACTTGCAGGCGGTGCCGCCGACCGGCTCGATCAGCTATATCAACAATTCCACCTCCTCGATCCATCCGATCACGTCGAAGATCGAGATCCGCAAGGAGGGCAAGATCGGCCGCGTCTACTACCCAGCGCCCTACATGACCAACGACAACCTGGAGTTCTACCAGGACGCCTATGAAATCGGGCCGGAGAAGATCATCGACACCTATGCCGCGGCCACCCGCCATGTGGACCAGGGCCTGTCGCTGACGCTGTTCTTCAAGGACACGGCGACCACCCGCGACATCAACCGCGCCCAGATCTACGCCTGGAAGAAGGGCATCAAGACCATCTACTACATCCGGCTGCGGCAGATGGCGCTGGAAGGCACCGAGGTGCAGGGCTGCGTGTCCTGCTCGCTGTGACGGTTCGGACTGACTGAGGATTTGACGAGATGAGAGACCTTCCCACCGCCCGTGCCGTGCCGCGCGCGATCAACTGGAACCGGTTGCAGGACGACAAGGATCTGGAGATCTGGAACCGGCTGACGGTGAACTTCTGGCTGCCGGAA
Source organism: Nocardioides marinus (assembly GCA_019801415.1). Taxonomy (GTDB): domain Bacteria; phylum Pseudomonadota; class Alphaproteobacteria; order Rhodobacterales; family Rhodobacteraceae; genus Leisingera. Next base: position 10,683 of record JAHVJD010000008.1, on the reverse strand, counting down.
AAGGTGCCGCTGTCCAACGACATCCAGAGCTGGTCGCAGCTGAAACCGGAGGAACAGCAGCTGACGATCCGGGTGTTCACCGGGCTGACCCTGCTGGACACGATCCAGAACACCGTCGGCGCGCCTGCCTTGATGCCGGACGCGCAGACCCCGCATGAAGAGGCCGTGCTGACCAACATCGCCTTCATGGAAGCGGTGCATGCGCGCAGCTATTCCTCGGTGTTTTCAACCCTCTGCCAGACCGCCGAGGTGGACGAGGCGTTTCGCTGGTCGGAGGAAAACGAGCACCTGCAGGCCAAGTCGCGGCTGATCCTGGATGAATATGACGCCGCCAGCCACCCGCTGAAGAAGAAGATCGCCAGCGTGTTCCTGGAGAGCTTCCTGTTCTATTCCGGTTTCTACCTGCCGATGCACTGGTCGAGCCGCGCCCGGCTGACCAACACCGCCGACCTGATCCGCCTGATCATCCGCGACGAGGCGGTGCATGGCTATTACATCGGCTACAAGTACCAGCGCGCGCTGGAACGGCTGGATGGCGCGCAGCAGCAGGAGCTGAAGGATTTTGCCTTCTCGCTGCTGTTCGACCTCTACGACATCGAGGGGCGCTATACCGAGAGCCTTTATGACGGGTTGGGGCTGACCGAGGATGTGAAGCACTTCCTGCATTACAACGCCAACAAGGCGCTGCAGAACCTCGGCTATGAGGGGCTGTTTCCCGACGAGGTCTGCGCGGTGAACCCGGCGATCATGTCGGCGCTGTCGCCCAACGCCGATGAAAACCATGACTTCTTTTCCGGCTCCGGCTCATCCTATGTGATCGGCAAGGCGGTCGCGACAGAGGATGAAGACTGGGATTTCTGATCCCTGTCGCCGCGCCCCCCTGCCAAAAGGGGGCGCGGCGTGTGTCCATCGGGGCCGGGCGGGGCTGCCTGCCTAATGCGCGCGGCGGGAGCCCGTGGCAGTGGCAGCGGCCAGATCCCAGAACAGTCCGGCCATGCAGCGCAGCGCGTCGCGGCAGACCGGTTTCAGCACATGTTCGTTCGGCGCGTGCTGGGAGCAACCGCGATAGGAGTGCGGAATCCAGACCGTCGGCAGCCCAAGGATGTCGGCAAAGCTGTCGTTGGGCAGCGATCCTGCGAGGTTCGGCAGAATATGGGGCGGTTTGCCCGCGGTCTCAGCCAGCGATGCGGCGGTGAAGGTCACCCAGGGATCGGTCGGATCCAGCCGCGTGGCGCGGAAGAAGCCGCGATCATGGGGCACGAGTTTCACCGTCTCGAACCCGTGGGCGTCCAGATGGCGGCGCAGCGCGGGCAGGATGTCCTCGGGGTCGGTGCCCACCACGTAGCGCAGCTGGCAGGTGGCGCGGGCGTAGGGCGCGATGGCATTGACCGGCGCCTCCGGCACGCCGCTGGTCATCGCCAGCACCGCAAAGGCATTCCAGCCGAACACCCGCTCCGCCGGGGTCAGGCTTTCCTCGCCCCAGTCGGTGTCAATGCTGGGGCCGTCGCCGCCCTCCAGCGGCAACCCGTCAAGGGCTGCGCGCACGCTGTCGGTCAGGCTGTCGGGGCGCCATTCGGCGATCTGGATCTGGCCGCGACGGTCGCAGATGCTGGCCAGCGCATGCGACAGGATGATCGTGGGATCGGCCAGCAGGCCGCCCCAGTTGCCGGAATGATGCGCGCCCTCGCGCAGGTCCAGTTCCAGATCAAAACTGACACCGCCGCGCGAGCCCATGAACATGGTCGGCGTGTCCGGTTGCAACCGCGGCCCGTCCGAGGCGATCAGTACATCGGCCTTGAGACGGCTTTTCTGTGCTTCAAAGAATTCAGACAGCCCGGCCGATCCGGTCTCCTCGGACATCTCCACCACGATTTTCACGTTGAAGCCAAGGCGGCCGCGCTCGGCCAGAACCGCTTCCAGCGCGGCGATGTTGATCAGGTGCTGGCCTTTGTTGTCGGCGGTGCCGCGGCCATAGAGCCGGTCGCCTTCCTCGACGAGCTCAAATGGCGCGAGACCTTCGCGCCATTGCTCGGTCTGGGCGCGGATCACGTCGCCATGGCCATAGGTCAGGATGGTGGTCAGCGCCGGATCCTCGATCCGCTCGCCCACCAGCAATGGCCCGCCCGACGGGTCGGGGTTGTCAAAGATTTCGCAGGCAAAGCCCGAGGTTTCGAGCCGCGGCTGGATCACCTCCTGCAAGTAGCGCAGCAGGGCGGGGGCGGCCTCGGGGTTCTGGCTTTCGGTCGGGTGGGCGACCCAGGCGGCGAGGTCGGATTGGAACGTGCCGTCGTCGAAATAGCGGCTGGCGCGCGCGATGGCGCCGCCGCGTCCGGGATCTTGGCTCATGTGGTCTCCGTCTTCTCAGGGATGGCGTCGCCCCAGGGCGACATGATTTCGGTGCAGCCGCTGTTGCGCCCGTTCTGGCGCAGCACGCCCGCCGGGCAGGCGAAGGCATAGGGAAACACGGTGCGGCGGGTCGTGGTGACCGGGTGGCTGGCACGCAAGGCGGCCAGCACATCGGCGGGCAGGCTGTCGTCGGCCACGACCATGTCGCCTCCCGAGACATCGATGCGCGGATGGTGGAAGGCGGCCTCCGCATCCATGCCGAAATCGGCGACAAAGGACGACAGCTGCGTCATCGCCGAGACGATCTTGCGCCCGCCCGAGGCACCAAAGGCAAAGCGTTTGCCACCCGCCTCGCCCAGCACCGGGCAGACGTTCATCAGGCAGCGCTTGCCTGGCGCCAGGGAGTTCGGCTTGCCCGGTTCCGGGTCGAACCACATGATGCCGTTGTTCATCAGCAGACCGGTCTGCGGCGACACCACGCGCGAGCCGAAGATCGACAGCAGCGTCTGGGTCTGCGACACCATGTTGCCGTGCCGGTCGACCACCGAGAAATGGGTGGTGCAGCCCGGCGCATTGGCATCCTCGCCATCGTCACCCATGCCCGCCAGCCGCTTGGCATAGGCCGATTTCAGCGCCGCGGCATAGGCGGCAAAGGCCTCGGCGCCGGGGTGGTCACCGGGGGTGAAGGCCGTTTCCAGATGCGCCAGCGCATCGCGGAAGGTCGGCCCGGCGGTCAGCCCCGGCATCACGTCGAAGCGAGCGGCGCGGTAGTCGAAGGACAGGGGGTCCAGCAGCTCGGCGTGGTAGGATTTGAGGTCTTCGAGTGACAGGAAACCGCCCTTGGATTGCACGTCGGCGGCCATGGCGGCGGCGATGTCGCCCTCGTAGAAATCGCGCGGGCCTGCCTCGGCCAGATGGGCGAGGGTTGCCCCCGTGCGGGACATGTCGATGCGCTTGTCGGACAGGCTGGTCCAGCCCGCAATGGTGGGCCATTGGCCGTCCTCGAGGAAGAGCGCCGCGGCGTCGCGGTCCTGTGCCAGCGCGCGGGTGGCGGAGGCGATGATCAGCGCCGCGTACCAGTCCACGTGCAGACCTTCCTGCGCCAGCGCGACGGCGGGCTGCAACAGGTCGTGCCAGGGCATCCGGCCAAAGCGGGCATGGGCCTTGGCGTTGCCGTCGACGGTGCCGGGCACGGCGATGGCGGTTGCGCCCTGCACGTTGCGGTCGTCCACCACCTTTTCCCAGGGGAAGAGATCGCCCGCCTTGCCCTCGCCTGACAGCGGGTACTGGGCCACGTCCAGCCCCTGCGGCGCGCGCATGCCGTAGTTCAGCGCATAGGCGCGGCCCTCGTCGGCGCGCCACAGCATGGCAGCGCCGCCGCCTGCCGGGCCGCTCATCCACGGCTCGACAACGCCGATGGCAAAGGAGACCGCCACCGCGGCATCCACGGCATCGCCACCCGCTGCCAGCACCTCGGCGCCGATGCGCGCGGCGCGGCTGTGCTGGGCGGCAACCACGCCGTATTCTGTTTCGATCACGGTTTTGCGCGTGACCTGGGTTTCGGAAAGGCTTGGTATCATCGCGGTTCCCTCCTATGCCGTCGGCGCCTGGGCGCCGTATAGGTGGCATTCGACCCTGCCGTCCTCGGTCGGCACCGTCAGCGGCGCGGCCTGGCTGCACTGGGGCATTGCCTTGGCGCAGCGCGGGTGGAAATGGCAGCCCTTGGGCGGGTCAATGGGGTTGGGATAGGCGGCACCCAGATGGGTGTCGGGCACGCCCATGCCGGGATCCGGCGTCAGCACCGATTGCAGCAGCGCGTCCGAGTAGGGATGGCGGCGGCGGTCGAACAACCCTTCGACGCTGGCCTCCTCGACGATGCGGCCGAGGTACATCACCGCCACCCGGTTCGCCAAGTGCTCCACCACCGCGAGGTTGTGGCTGATGAACAGATAGGTGAGGCCAAATTCGCGGCGCAGCTCGCCCAGCAGGTTGAGGATCTGCGATTGCACCGAGACGTCCAGCGCCGAAGTCGGCTCGTCACAGATGACGATCTCGGGCTTCATGATCAGCGCGCGGGCAATTGCCACCCGCTGGCGCTGGCCGCCGGACATCTGGCTGGGGTAGGTGTTCATCACCCGCGCGGGCAGGCCGACAATGTCGAGGATCTCGCGCACCGCCTTTTCCTGGCTGGCGCTGTCGCCGACATTATGCACCCGCAGGGGCAGCGAGATGATGTCATAGATGCTTTTGCGCGGGTTGAGCGAGGAATAGGGATCCTGAAAGATCGGCTGGATGCGGCGCGCCAGTTCCGAGCGGTTCTGCGCGCCGATCTCCTTGCCGTCGACCAGCACCTGGCCCTCGGTGGGCTGTTCCAGCCCCAGAAGGATCTTGGCGAGGGTGGATTTGCCGCAGCCGGATTCACCGACCAGGCCCAGCACCTCGCCGCGGCCGATCTTGAGCGAGACATCATTGACCGCCTTCAGCGGCTTGGGGGTGGCGAACATGCCCTGTTTGACCTGATAGGTCTTGGTCACGTTGCGCAGTTCCAGAACGGGGGTATCGCTCATGCGGGCACCTCTTGGGGGCTGGCGGCGCGGCCGTCGGGATGCACACAGCGGAAGCTGTGGCGTCCGGCTTGCTGCTCGCGCAGGGGGATGGGTTGGCGGCAGGCGTCAACGGCATGGTCGCAGCGGGTGCGGAAGGGGCAGCCCGAGACCTCGCCGACCAGCGAGGGCACGATGCCGGGAATGGTGCCCAGCTCGGCGCCGCGTTCGGTCTTGCCCGGCACCGGGATGCAGCGCAGCAGGCCGCGGGTGTAGGGATGCGCGGGTGCGCCAAAGACATCCGCGGCGGGGCCGGTTTCCACCAGCTCGCCCGCATACATCACCGCCACCTTGTCGGCGACGCGGGCCACCACGCCGAGGTCATGGGTGATCAGGATCATCGCCATGCCCAGTTCCTTTTGCAGATCCACCAGCAGCCGCAGGATCTGTGCCTGGATGGTCACGTCGAGCGCGGTTGTCGGCTCATCGGCGATGATCAGCTCCGGCTCGCACATCAGCGCCATGGCAATCATCACCCGCTGGCGCAGGCCGCCCGACAGCTGGTGCGGATATTGCGACAGGCGGCTTTTGGCGGCGGTGATGCCGACCTTTTCCAGCAGCTCCACCGCGCGGGCGCGGGCCTGTTCGCGGCTGACCTTCTTGTGCAAAAGCAGCGCCTCGGCCAGCTGATCGCCAATGGTATAGGCGGGGTTGAGCGAGGTCATCGGCTCCTGGAAGATCATCGACATGCGCAGGCCGCGCAGCTTGCGCATGCCGCGCTGGCTGGTTTTCATCAGGTCGATGCCGTCGAATTCCATCCGGTCGGCCCGGCGTGAGATCTTCTTGCCCAGCAGTCCCATCAGCGCCAGCGAGGTGAGCGACTTGCCCGAGCCGCTTTCGCCGACGATGCACAGGGTCTCGCCGCGGTTGAGGTCGAAATCGATGCCGCGCACCGCGTGCAGGGTGCCGCCGCCGACGGGGATGTCGATGGTCAGGTTGCGGACGGAGAGTATCGGTGTGTCTGTCATGCCTGCCTCCCTCAGTTACGGTTTTCAGGCGCGGTGACGTCGCGAAGACCGTCGCCCAGAAGGTTGATCGACAGCACCAGCGCAAACAGCACGAAGCCGGGGATCAGCACCAGCCAGGGCTCGAACAGCATCATCTGCTTGCCCTCGGAGACCATCAGCCCCCAGGAGGGCGTCGGCGGCTGCACGCCAAGGCCGAGGAACGACAGCGCCGCTTCCAGCAGCACCGCATGGGCCATTTCCAGCGTGATCACCACGATCAGGTTGTTCACGATGTTCGGCATGATTTCCGACATCACGATGCGGGTGTTGGAACAGCCGATGGCGCGGGCGGCAGCGACATATTCGCGGCCCTGCACCTGCAGGGTCGAGGCGCGCATCACCACCGCGAAGCGGTCCCACAGCAGCAGGCCCAGCACGGTGATCACCACGGTCAGCGAGCCGCCGAAGATGGCCACCACAGCCAGCGCCACCAGCACCACCGGCATCGCCAGGCGCACGTTGATGAGGAAAGTCACCACGGCATCGACGCGGCCGCCGAAATAGCCCGCGGCAACCCCCATGGCGGTGCCGATCAGGCCGGAGATCAGCGCCGCCACCAGCCCGATCAGCAGCGATACGCGGGCGCCGTAGATCAGGCGCGACAGGTAATCGCGGCCCAGGTGGTCGGTGCCCAGGGGGTGCTCCCAGCTGCCGCCGAGGAACACCGGCGGCTCCATCCGGGCCAGCAGGCTTTGGGCATAGGGGTCATGCGGGGCGATCAGCGGCGCGAAGAGCGCGACAATCACCAGAAGGCCCAGCACGATGCTGCCGATCAGCAGGCCCTGATGGCCGAAGATGCGCTTGCGCAGCAGCTGGCCCGGGGTCGGGCCGGTGATTTCCTGAAGAAGAGGATCTGCAGTCTGGGTCATGTCATCCGGCCCTCATGCGCGGGTCCAGCCAGGCGTTCAGCACGTCGGCAAGGAAGGTGAAGACGATGTAGAACATCGAGAAAACAAGGATCAGCGCCTGCACGGTGGGCAGGTCGTTGCGGCTGATGGATTCCCAGGCCAGGTAGCCGGCGCCGTGCAGCGCAAAGATCGATTCAACCACGATCGAGCCGCCCAGCATGAAGCCCATCTGCACCGCCGCCAGCGACACCACCGGGATGATCGCGTTGCGCAGCGCGTGTTTGAACATCACCAGCCCCTCCGGCGCGCCCTTGGCGCGGGCGGTGCGGATGTAATCCGACGACAGCACCTCCAGCATGCCCGCACGGGTCAGCCGCATGATCGCGGGCATCGCGTAGTAGCCAAGCACGATGGTCGGCATCACGAAATGCAGCGGCGTTGCGGTGCCCGATGGTGGCAGCCAGCCCAGCTGGATCGAGAACACCACGATCAGGATCAGACCGAACCAGAAGCTCGGCATCGCCTGACCGGCCACCGACAGGAACAACGCAAACCGGTCGAGCAGCGAATTGGGGCGGATCGCGGCAGCAACCCCCAGCGGCACCGCGGTCAGCAGCGCAAAGGAGATTCCGCAGACGCCCAGGGTCATGGTGATCGACAGGCGTTCGGCGATCAGCCCGGCCACCGGCAGTTTGAAATAGTAGCTTTCGCCAAAATCGCCCATCAGAGCGCTGGACAGCCATTCCCAGTATTGCAGCAGCATCGGGCGGTCAAAGCCGTAGATCCGGCGGATGGCCTCGATGTCCTGGTCGCTGGCGTGTTCCCCGGCGATGGCCGCAGCGGGATCGCCGGACAGGAACAGCAGGCTGAAGGAGATCAGCGAGACGGTGAAGGCGACAAGGATCGCCAGCCCGGCCCGCTTCAGGATGAAACGCAGCAAGGTGAACCTCTTTTGCTGGGTATTGCAGGGACGGCCGCCACGGCGGCGCATGCGGCGGCGGGGGCCTGCCCCGCCGCCGCGCTGGTCTGCTTACTTCCAGTCCATGTCGGTGAAGCGCAGGACCTCATCCGGGGTCGGCGTATAGGTGACCTCGGGGGTGAACACGTAGTTGGTGTTGTAGGAGAACATCGGCACCCAATAGGCCTCATCCGCGATCTTCTTCAGCGCCTTGGAGTAGTTTTCCCGGCGCACCGCGGGGTCGGTCGCGCTGTCGGCGGCATCCAGCCAGCCGGCCACTTCCGCGTCGCGGGCATCATCCAGCGAGCCGAGCTTGAAGAACTGGCTGGTGATCGCCGAGGTGTCGTTGATCGAGTAGGAGCCCCAGGTCTGGAACGACACCGGCGAGCCGCTTTTCATGCGCAATTCGCGCAGGGCGGAATATTGCAGCATCTTGAAGTCGGTCTCGATGCCAACCGCGTTCAGGAAGCTGGCAATCGCCTCGGCATACTCGCGGTCGCGGTAGGCGTAGAACTCGGTCTTGAAGCCGTCCGGGTAACCGGCCTCTGCCAGCAACGCCTTGGCCTTCTCGACATCGTAGTCATAGCTGGTCACATCCTGATCACAGCCGAACTGGCTGGGGAAACAGGCGGTGGAGATCACCTGGCTTTTGCCTTTCAGCAGGGCGCTGACGAGCGCCTCGCGGTCGATGGCATGGGCCACCGCCTGGCGCACGCGCACGTCGGTGAAGGGGCTGTCCTCGCCGGTGCGGCCTGCGGCGTCCAGCGTCAGGTAGCCGATCCGCATGGTGCTTTCATTGGCGACGGTGAACTTGCCCATCTGGTCCAGTTTTTCGGCCAGATCCGCGGGCACCTGCCAGATCAGGTCAAGCGAGCCGCTGAACAGCTCGGCCATCTGGGTGTTCACGTCCGGGATGGTGCGGATGTCGATGGTGCCGATCGACGGCTGGCCCTTGGGGCTGTCGTGGTAGCCTTCGTATTTCTCCAGCACGAAATGCCGCCCCGGCTCGACCGAGGTCACCTTGTAGGGGCCGGTGCCGACGGGCTTCAGCCCCATGCCGGAGGGGCCGGCTTCGGCGTAATATTCATTGGGGTACATTGACACCGGGCCGGAGAGGAACTCGATCGCGGCGGGGAAGGGCGCCTTCAGGTGGATGCGGACGGTGTACTGGTCGATCTTCTCGGCCGATTTCATCCAGTTCACGTTGCGCTGAGTCTTCACGCCGTTGGATTCATCCGCAACGAAGTTGACGGTATAGACCACGTCATCGGCATCAAAAGGCTCGCCGTTGTGGAAGGTCACGCCCTCGCGCAGCTTCAGCTCCAGCGTGACATCGTCGATCCACTCCCAGGAGGTGGCGAGGTTGCCCTTGTATTCGTTGGTTTCCGGGTCGCGGTAGATCAGCCCGTCCCAGACCGCGCGTTGCAGCACCACGCCTTCGCGCGAAGAGTTGAAGTAGCTGTCGACGTTTTCCAGCTCTTTGGTGAAGGCGACATTCAGCACGTCGTCGGACTTGCCGGCCTGCACGCTGGCGGCGGCGGTCATCGCAAGGGCGGCGGCCGGGATCAGGATGCGTTTCATGTTCTCTCCATGTTGGCTTCAAATCTCCACAGGTTGTGTGGCGCAGAGATGGGATTGCAAATTGTATTATTATATGATACTGGGTATCGTTATAGGGACCATAAAAGGGTATGCGCTGCCATGGCGTCAAGACGGAAAATCACCGGCCAGCCGGGGGACACCCCCGCTGAGGCGCCGCGCAAGCAGGACACGCTCTATGTGTCATCCCTTGCCAAGGGGTTGAAACTGCTGAAGGTTTTCAATCGCACCAACACGCATCTTTCGCTGACCGAGATGGTCAAACTCAGCGGTATGGACAAAAGCGCAGTGCAGCGGCTGGCCAATACACTCATGGTTGAGGGCTTTCTGCACCGCGATCCGGACACCAAGCGCTTTCGCCCCACCCATGCCTGGCTGGGACTGGCCTATGCCTATTACTGGTCCGATTCCCTGGTGGCACTGGCAATGCCCAAGCTGATCGAGCTGTCGCAGCGCCTGGGCGAGACGGTGAACATGGCCGAGCTGTCGGACACCAGCATCGTCTATGTCGCCCGGCTGCCCTGCCAGCGCACCAATTACGAGGCGACGCTGATCGGGCGCCACCTGCCGGCGCTGTCGGCCTCGCCGGGGCAGGCGATCCTGTCGACCTGGCCCGAGGCCGATTGGCGCGCGGCGGTCGAGACCTGGCCCCTGCGGCAGATGACGGCGCGCACGACCATGGACCGGGCGGAGCTGGCGCGTCAGATGGCGCGCACGGCAGAGCGCGGCTTCAGCATCACGCAGGACCAGATGATCCTGAACGAGATTGGCATCTCCGCCCCGATACGTGGTGCCGATGGTCTGGCCCATGGGGCGGTGCAATGTTCGGTATCGGCGTTCCACTGGACGCCGGAGCGGGTCGAGCGCGAGCTGGTGCCTTATCTGCTGGATACCGCCAATTCGATTGCCCCGGCTGGGCGAGGCTAGCCGTGCACCCGCGCCGCATCGCTCCCGGGCGCGTGCATATGTATCACGTGCATCTGGCTGCGGAGGCCGGTTCTTGGAGGGGACGGTGTTTGAGCAGCGCCTTGGGGCGGTTTGGGAAGGGCCCGCCGCCTCAAGATCCGGCAAATTCAAAAAGCTGTCGAATTTTGTTGAATTAGGTCTTGCGACTCATCCGGGGTGTCCCTAAAAGCCCCTTCACCGGCGGCGCTGAGGCGCTGCTGACACGCCGGAGAGACGGCGGGACGCGCTGGAGAGACGGCGGCATCTGTTGGATGGAACGAGGCGGGCGCGCTGTGAGAATGGCGCAACGGTCCTGTTTTTGCCTCCGGGTGTATGCTCTTTGACATTGATGGATAACTGAAGAGATATGTGGGCGG
>JAHVJD010000007.1 GCA_019801415.1 Nocardioides marinus | reverse complement strand
GTCTTGACGATCTCGACGCCCGCCTCGGCATAGGCGGCATCCGAAAACCCCGCCGCCGCCCCGGCCCCGGTCTCAATCGCGCAAGCGTAGCCCAGCTTCTGCAGCTGACGCGCAGAGTCAGGCGTCAGCGCAACCCGGTTCTCCCCCGGAAATGTCTCTTTTGGTGTCCCTAGTTTCACCGCTTTTCCCCTCGTCTTGCCCGGACGCCGATTGTCCGGGTACAGATCGTGAATTTACTTCGTACATGGCGCAAGATTGTTGCGCAACAAAATTGCTGCATCGCCGCAAAATTACGCCGCGACGCGGAAATGTCAGGTTGGCCGCCTCGCTTTCCCGTCGCCTTTGTTGCTGGATACGCGACATGGATCCCTGTTCCCGAGCTGCAGCCGTGCAGAGAGACCTCCGGTCCCCGGTGCATGCGCAGTCAGACCATGCAGTCCCCGATCACAGGACCCCACAAAAGGGAAAGCCAGACAGCCCGTCATCCGCAGGCCTCGGCAACATTATCCAGCAAATACACGTACATGGCGGGCAGCTTTCCCATATCCGGCCACATCGTCCAGAGCCATTTGGCCCCATCGCGAAGAAAAGAACAGTTTGCCGCTGATTGCACAAAAACGGCGAATCCGTTCCATCCTGCGGCAAGATCCTGCATAGTTTTGTCCAAATGCCCATCGCTAATTCTGATGGTGCTGTCGGGTTCGCAGCGGGTCATCCGGACGCTGGCGCCTGTCTGGCACCAACACTGCGACCTTAGTCTGCCATGCGCAAATGCAACTGCGGCAAATTGGCCGAGGTCGGTCTCGCTCCTGCGAGCCGCCGCACAGAACACCCCGACCGCGCCACGCGTGGGCGGCGCGCCTAAACCTTACGCGGTTGCCAAGCCATCACGGACAAAGCCCTATCACTGGCGCATACTGGCTCTCTGCGCCGTGCGGGATCAGACTATCACTGGACAGAAGCCGCAGCTTGGGATAGCACCGCTATATGCTTTAAGTATAAAATACCATGAGCAAGTGAGGCTCCGATGACTGATTTTGCGGCCACCAAGGCGATGTTCCACCTGCCCGAGGGCACGATCTATCTTGACGGCAACTCGCTGGGGCCGCTGCCACGCGCCGCAACCGAGCGGGTCGGCAACATGATGCAGCACGAGTGGGGCGACATGCTGATCACCGGCTGGAACAAGGCTGGCTGGATGCAGAAATCCCGCGATCTCGGAGATCGGATCGGTCGGCTGATCGGCGCTGAGCCCGGTCACGTCATCGTCGGCGACACGCTGTCGATCAAAGTCTACCAGGCTCTGGCCTCGGCGCTGGAACTGAACCCCGGCCGCAAGGTGGTCCTGTCAGACAACGGCAACTTCCCCTCCGATCTCTACATCGCCCAGGGGCTGCTGACCTCCCTGGGAGCGGAGTATGAGCTTCGCGTGGTTGACCCGGAGGCCGTGGAAGAGAACATCACCGATGACATCGCGGTGCTGATGCTGACAGAGGTGGATTACCGCACCGGCCGCAAGCACGACATGCGCGCGCTGACGGCCAAGGCGCACGAGATGGGCGTTCTGACGGTCTGGGACCTGGCCCATTCCGCCGGCGCACTGCCGGTGGATCTGGCAGGCTGCGGCGCGGACTTCGGTGTTGGCTGCACGTATAAATACCTGAATGGCGGCCCCGGCGCCCCGGCCTTCATCTATGTTGCACCACGTTACGCCGAGAAGGCCCGCCCTGCGTTGTCCGGCTGGCTGGGGCACGAGGCCCCCTTTGCCTTCGACCTCGACTACCGGCCGGGCCGCGGTGTCGAGCGGATGCGCGTCGGCACTCCGCCGGTGTTGCAGATGACCTCGCTGGAGGCGGCGATGGACATCTGGGACATGGCAGACATGGCAGAGGTCCGCGCCAAGTCCATGCAGCTGTGCGACCTGTTCATCGCCGAGGTCGAGGCCAAATGTCCGCAGCTGGAACTGGCCTCTCCCCGCGACGCGGCCTACCGCGGCAGCCAGGTCTCGTTCAAGTTCCGCGAGGGTTACGCCGCGATGCAGGCCCTGATCGCCCGCGGCGTGATCGGCGACTTCCGCGCCCCCGACATCATGCGCTTTGGCTTCACCCCGCTCTATATCGACGAGGCTGACGTGCGGGCCGCAACAGACATCATTGCGGATGTGATGACCAACGCGCTGTGGGACAACCCGGAGTACAAGATCCGCAACGCTGTCACCTGATGCGCTTGCGACGCTCCTACCATCTGCCGCTGTGCCGTCCGGCGGGCTGGGTCGCCCTGTGGCGCCGCCTGGCCCAATGCGGCACGCTGAACCGGAGGTGCGCTTCCCTTCCCTGACATATGCTACACTTAGGAAAAGGAAGACACCGATGAGCAAACCCTATGATCCCGCCGAGGAAGGCGCGCAGATGTCGTTCAAGGACCGCATGTCCTATGGCGACTACCTGTCGCTGGACATGCTGCTGAACGCCCAGAAGACCTGGAGCGACACCCATGATGAAATGCTGTTCATCATCCAGCACCAGACGTCTGAGCTGTGGATGCGGCTGGCGATCCATGAACTGACCGCAGCGCGGCAGCAGCTGATCAGCGGCGAAGCCCGGCAGGCCTTCAAGATGCTGGCCCGCGTTGCCCGGATCTTCGAGCAGCTGAACTCGGCCTGGGACGTGTTGCGGACCATGACGCCCTCCGATTACACGCGGTTCCGCGATGCGCTGGGGCAGAGCTCCGGCTTTCAATCGCACCAATACCGGCTGATCGAATTCATGCTGGGTAACCGCAACAAGGCGATGCTGAAGCCCCACGCCCACCGCCCCGACCTGGTGGAGCTGCTGGAGGCGGAACTGGCGCAGCCGTCCCTTTACGACGTGGCGCTGCGCGCATTGTCACAAAGCTTCCCGCTGCCTGCCGAGGTGCTGGAGCGCGACCTCGCTGAAAAGCACCAGCCCCACCCGGCCGTGCAGGCCGCCTGGACCGAGGTTTACCGCGCGCCCGAAGACCACTGGGAGCTCTATGAGCTGGCAGAAAAACTGGTCGATTTCGAGGACTATTTCCGCCGCTGGCGGTTTAACCACGTCACCACGGTGGAACGCGTCATCGGCTTCAAACGCGGCACCGGCGGCACCGGCGGCGTCAGCTATCTGAAACGGATGCTGGAGGTGGAGCTGTTCCCCGAGCTCTGGCACCTGCGCACCGAACTCTAACGAGCCCTGCGGGCCGGAACACCGGCCCGCCCTAGCGCGGCGTCAGCGCAGCGCCCAGCAGCTTGGCCAGCTGCCGCACCCCGGTCTGATAGGTGGCAAAATCGCCGGAAGTATGTTTCAGCCCCTTCAAAGCGGCGCAAATGGTGCGGGCAATCTCGGCGCTGGGACCGGTCAGGCTGACCCGCCCGGCGGCGGCCTCCGCCTCCAGCCAGTCGGCATAGATCGCCCGGAACGCGGCCTCGCCTGCCTCGATATCCTCGGCGGCGGCGTTCATGCCCGCCTCGAACACTTCCAACCCATGCGGCGAGGTCAGCATGGCCTCCACCGCTGGCCCCACCTGCGCCTGAAACGCGGCCAGCAGACGGGCCTCCAACGTGCCCTGCCCGGCCAGCGCAGCGCGCAGGTTTTCGCAGGCTTCCGCGTTGTAAACCGTTACCAGCGCGCGAAAAATCGCGTCCTTATTCTTGAAATGCAGATACAGCGCCGGGCGCGACATGCCCGCCCCCCGCGCGATGTCATCCATCGACGTCTTGCGAAAACCATAGGTGGCAAAGGCGCTCCAGGCGGCGCCAAGAATTGCCTGCTGCTTGGGATCAAGTCCGGTCATCTTCAGGGTCATGGCGCGAGGTCTGACAGTACCGGCGAAATTTGTCAATTGACACCATGACAGAATTAAGCATTTTTGTCAGGGTGTCACAACCCACTCAGCCAAGCAGAGAGCCCGCCATGCCCACAACCCTCCGCATCAATGGAACGCCGCATCAGGTGGATCTCCCAGGCGAGGTCCCGCTGTTGTGGGTATTGCGCGACGAAATCGGCCTCACCGGCACCAAGTATGGCTGCGGCGTGGCGGCCTGCGGCGCCTGCACCGTGCATATCGACGGCGAGGCGGTGCGATCCTGTCAGGTGGCGCTGTCGGATGTCTGGGGCGAGGTCACCACGATCGAGGGGCGTGGCGCGCCGGACGCCATGGCCGCGGTGCAGCAGGCCTGGGTGGATCACCAGGTGGCGCAATGTGGCTATTGCCAGTCGGGACAGATCATGCAGGCCGCCAGCCTGCTGGCCGAAAACCCCACACCGTCGGATGCGGATATAGACGAGGCGATGCAGGGCAACCTCTGCCGCTGCGGCACCTACCCGCGCATCCGCGCTGCGGTGCACACCGCCGCACGCAAGCTGCAGGAGGCATAAACCATGGCCAGCATTGGCAAGATCGCCCGTCGCAGCTTCCTGATCGGCTCTGCCGCCATTGTCGGCGGTGTGGCCTTCGGCAGCTACTATGTCAGCCGCCCCGCCCCCAACCCGCTGACCGCTGGCAAGGGCGAGGCCGCGCTCAATCCCTTTGTGCTGATCGACCAGCAGGGCGTCACCCTGTTTGCGCCGCGCGCCGAGATGGGCCAGGGCGTGAAAACCAGTTGGGCCGCCCTGATCGCCGAGGAGCTGGACGTGGATCTGGATCAGGTCCGGGTGCTGCACGGCCCCGCCGCCAAGGCCTATTACAATTCCGCCTTCATGACAGATGCGCTGCCGGGCAAGGGCTATGACCGTGGCGAGATCAGCCATGCCATCGGCAACGCGCTGGGGCATCTGGGCAAGGTGCTGAACCTGCACGGCACCGGCGGCTCCACCTCGATGAAGGATGGCTTTACCCGCATGCGCGCGGCCGGTGCCAGCGCCCGCGAGACCCTGAAACAGGCCGCCGCCGAGCGGCTGGGTGTGGCCCGCAGCCAACTGCGCACCGAGCATGGCACGGTAATCGCCCCGGACGGCACCAAATTCGCCTACGCGGCTCTGGCAGAGGCCGCGGCGCAGCTGGAACCGATCGAGGCAGAGCTCCGCCCCAGCAGCCAGTGGCGGCTGATCGGCACATCGCAGCCCCGCGTCGACATGGTTTCGAAGGCCACCGGCACAGCGACTTTCGGCATTGACGTGCGCCTGCCGGGGATGAAGTTCGCAGCCCTGCGCATGAACCCGGCACAGGGCGGCGGCATGTCCGGGTTTGACGCAACTGACGCGTTGAAAATGCCCGGCGTGGAGCGCGTCGTCGACATGGGCAGCGGCATTGCCGTGGTGGCCAGCAACACCTGGCTTGCGATGCAGGCGGCAGAGGCGGTGCAGATCGACTGGCAGGCGGCGCCCTACCCGCCCGAGACCGATCAGATCTTTGCCCGCATCGCCGAAGCCTTTGACGACACCCCCAATTCCGTCCTGCGCGACGAGGGCGACGCAGACCAGCTGCCGCCCGGCGCGACGGAGCTGGAGGCGGAGTATCAGGTGCCCTACCTCGCCCATGCAACGATGGAGCCGATGAACGCCACCGCCCTTTTCGAGGACGGCAAGCTGACAGTCTGGTGCGGCAACCAGATGCCCGGTTTCACACAGATGAAATGCGCAGCCGAAGCCGGGCTGGACGCCGAACAGGTGGATCTGCACACCACCTACCTGGGCGGCGGCTTCGGGCGGCGGGTGGAATTCGACTACGCCGTCTACGCCACCCGCCTGGCCAAGGCGATGCCCGGCGTGCCGGTGCAGCTGACCTGGAGCCGCGAGGAGGACATGCGCCACGACATGTACCGCCCCGGCGCGCTGGCGCGGATGCGCGGCGCGGTGAAGGACGGCCAAGCGGTGCTGCTGGATGGCAAGGTGGCCGCCGCCTCGCCGGTGGCACAGGCAATGGACCGGGTCGCGGGCCTGCCCGCCGCGGGCCCCGACAAGGTGCATGTGGAGGGGTTCTTCAACACGCCCTACGCAATCCCCAACCACCGCATGGCCGGGCATCTGTCCGACGTGGAGGTGCCGGTGGGCTTCTGGCGCTCGGTCGGCAACAGTTTCAACGCCTTCTTTGTCGAAAGCTTCATCGACGAAATGGCCCATGCCGCCCAGCGCGATCCGCTGGACTTCCGGCTGGAGATGGCCCGGCGCGAATGGGAACCCGCCGCAGCGGTGCTGGAGGCCGTGCGCGAAATGTCCGGCTGGGACAGCCACCCCCCGGCAGGCACCGGGCGCGGCGTGGCGCTGTGCTACAGCTTCGGCACCCCGGTGGCGCAGGTGATCGAGGTCGCGCAGCAGGACGGCAGCATTCGCATGACCCGCGCCTGGATTGCCGCCGATCTGGGCCGGGTGATCGACCCCGACAACACCCGCGCGCAGATGTTCGGAGCCATGGCCTATGGTCTGTCGGCGGCCTGCTTTGGCGAGATAACTTTCGCCGATGGTGCCGCCGAGCAGGGCAATTTCCCGGATTATGACGCCCTGCGCATGCACACGATGCCCGCGGTGCAGGTGCAGCTTCTGGAGAACCAGCCGCGCATGGGCGGCGCGGGCGAGCCCGGCACGCCCCCGGCCGCTCCGGCCTTGGCAAATGCGTTGTTCGACCTGACCGGCATCCGGGCCCGGCGGCTGCCCCTGATGCATGACTTCGACCTGCTGGTCTGACACAGCCCCTGGCCTGCCCGGCACCACGCGTGCCAAGGATGGGTCAGGAGAGGGGCTTCTCCATCAGGTAGTTGTGCATCATCACACCGTTACGCTCAAACAAACAGCGCTGCTGTACGGCAAAGCCCTGACGCTCAAAGAACCCGCGTGCCGCCTCGCTGGCGCGCACATGCAGGCGGGTCAGCCCGTCCCGCCGCGCCGCAGCCTCGAGATCCGCGTACAGAGCCGCGGCCACGCCCTGCCCCGCAGCGCGCGGATGGCAGAACAGCATATCCACATGCCCGTCCGCTTCCAGATCGATGAAGGCGGCAGGCACATCCTCTGCATCGGCCGCCACCCACAGCTGCCGCCCGTCCGACAGCCGCCGCCCGAACACCTCGGTCGGCGGGCGTTCCGGGCACCAGGCGCGGATCTGTACCGGGGTGTAGTGACGGCTGGCCAGCCCATGCACCGCGGCATGAAAAACCTCTGCCAGCGCCGCGGCATCCTCCGGCCTGCCGGGCCGGATGCGGTAAGCGGACGACCCGCTACCGGCAGCCCCTTTGGTTGCCACTGTCATCTGAAACCTCCTGCGACGTTGTGCTGGTCAGGCGCTTTTCTGGAATCCGGCCTGAACGCGGGTATCAGCCCAGCCGCGCACCGCGCGGCCAAAAGCCTCGAACAGCGGACGCGACACCGGGTCATTGGCGGCATCCCATTCCGGGTGCCACTGAACCGACAAGGTAAAACCGGGGGCATCCTTGATGTAGATGGCCTCTGGCGTCCCATCGGGCGCATGCCCGTCCACCACCACACGCGGGCCGGGGCGCTTGATGCCCTGCCCGTGCAGCGTGTTGGTCATAACCTCTTCGGCGCCCATCAACTGATGGAACACCCCGCCGGAGCTGAATTTGACCGGGTGACGCAGGGCAAATTTCTCCTCCAGCGTGCCATCGGGCGGCATCCGGTGGTTCATCCGCCCCGGCAGATCGCGGATCTCGGGGTAGAGCGTCCCGCCCATCGCCACGTTCACCTCCTGAAAGCCGCGGCAGATGCCCAGGAACGGCTGACCGCGTTCGACGCAGGCCCGCACCAGCGGCAGGGTGATGGCATCGCGGGCGCGGTCAAAGGCCCCATGTGCCTCGGTCTCGGCCTCGCCGTATTCCGCGGGGTGCACGTTTGGGCGGCCGCCGGTCAGCAGGAAGCCGTCGAAGGTGTCCAGCAGTTCCTCTACCGTGACGAAGCGCGGGTCTGACGGGATCATCAGCGGCATGCAGCCCGCCACCTCGGCCACAGCCTCGGAGTTCATCGTGCCGCCCGCGTGCACGGGGTACTGATCGTTGATCAGATAGGAATTGCCGATAATGCCAACCTTGGGACGCGCCATGATCCACCCGCGAAACTAATGCCTGTGGGAAAACCTAGCTCTGCCCTCTGCAGGGTTCAACAGTCGGCACCGCGCAACACATTGTTCACGCACACACATGCGCGATGGTCCTGCAGCCGGACGGCAAGCGGCGCAGACGCCCGGCGCGCGCCTCAGGCTTCGCCCTGCAGGCCCACGGCCTCGATCCCGGCCAGCGCCGCGATGGCGTCATTGTCGGAGGTATCGCCGGTCACGCCCACCGCGCCAATCACCGCGCCTGTGCTGTCGCGCACCAGTACGCCGCCCGGCACCGGCACCACCTGGCCATCGTAAACGCCGTTCACCGCCGCCATGAAGTAGCCCTGCGCCTCTGCCCGCGCCATCTGCGCCGTGCCCCCCATGCCCAGCATCACCGCGCCATAGGCCTTGGCCTGCGCGATCGCAAAGCGGCCCGGCGCGGCGCCGTCCTCGCGCACGAAGGCTTGCACATGGCCGCCCGCATCCAGCACCACCACCGACAAGGGCTTCAGCGCCAGTGCGCGGCCCTTTTCCAGCGCCGCCCCGATGATGCCGCGCGCCTCGCTCAGAGAAATCCCAGCCATATCCGTCCTGCCTTTCGCTTACCTTGCGTCAGATCGAAAAAGGAGGCCAAACGGCCCCCTTTGACTAGCCGCATTTGCGGCGAAACTGTTTTGCGCGGGTCAGTTCGACGCAAGCCGCAATCAGCCTGCCGCAGCCTGCGCCTTCAGCTCGAGACGGCGCGCGTGCAGCACCGGCTCGGTGTAGCCCGAGGGCTGCACCCGCCCCTTGAACACCAGGTCGCAGGCGGCCTGAAAGGCGATGGTGTCATAGCCCGGCGCCATCGCGCGGTAACTGTTGTCGCCACGGTTCTGCGCATCAACGACCTGCGCCATCTTTCGCATCGAGGACATCACCTCCTCCTCGCTCACCACGCCGTGGTGCAGCCAGTTGGCGATATGCTGGGCCGAGATCCGGCAGGTGGCGCGGTCTTCCATCAGGCCGACGTCGTTGATGTCAGGCACTTTGGAGCAGCCCACCCCCTGATCGACCCAGCGCACCACGTAGCCCAGAATGCCTTGTGCGTTGTTGTCCACCTCGCGGGCGATCTGTTCCGGCGTCCAGCGACGGAAGCTGGCCAGCGGGATTTCCAGGATACCGTCCACATGGGCGCGGCGGCCGCCCGCCTTCAGCTTGGCCTGTACCGCCATCACATCGACCTTGTGGTAATGCAGCGCATGCAGGGTTGCGGCGGTCGGGCTGGGCACCCAAGCGCAGTTGGCGCCGGATTTGGGATGCTCGATCTTCTGCTCCAGCATCGCCGCCATCATGTCGGGCATCGCCCACATGCCCTTGCCGATCTGGGCCTTACCGGACAGGCCGCATTCGAGGCCGATGTCCACGTTCAGGTTCTCATAGGCCCCGATCCAGCCCTTGCGCTTGATGAAATCCTTGCGGCTGAAGGGGCCAGCCTCCATCGAGGTGTGGATCTCGTCGCCGGTGCGGTCAAGGAAGCCGGTGTTGATGAATGCCACCCGGTGCTTGGCGGCGCGGATGCATTCCTTGAGGTTGACCGAGGTGCGGCGCTCCTCATCCATGATGCCGATTTTCACGGTGTGGCGCGGCAGGCCGAGGATGTCCTCGACCTTGTCAAAGATGCGGTCGGTAAAGGCGACCTCTTCCGGCCCGTGCATCTTGGGCTTCACCACATAGACGGAGCCATGGGCAGAGTTGCCACCGTCCCGCTTGAGATCATGCATGGCAATCGCAACGGTGATCAACGCATCCAGCAGCCCCTCGTAGGCCTCGTTGCCGTCCTTATCCAGAACCGCGGGATTGGTCATCAGGTGGCCGACGTTGCGCACCCACAACAGGGCGCGCCCCTTCACGGTCAGGGCAGAGCCATCCGGCGCGGTGTAGTCCAGATCCGGATTCAGACGGCGAGTGAGGGTCTTGCCGCCCTTTTCGAGCTTGGCTTCGAGATCGCCTTTCATCAGGCCGAGCCAGTTGGAATAGGCCAGAACCTTGTCCTCGGCGTCGACACAGGCGACCGAATCCTCGCAATCCATGATCGCCGACATCGCACTTTCCAGCCGCACGTCCGCCAGCCCCGCCTGATCGCGCGCGCCGATCGCATGGGTGCGGTCAAAGACCAGCTCCACATGCAGGCCATTGTTGCGCAGCAGCACGGCATCGGGGGCCTTGGGGTTGCCGCGGTAACCGACGAATTTTTCCGGCTGCGCAAGCGGCAGATCATCGACCAGCAGCGCGCCATCCTGCACGTGATAGCGACGGGCGTCGGCGTGGCTGGTGTCCTCCACCGGAAAAGCCTCGTCCAGGAACACCCGTGCGCGGGCAACGACGCGGGCACCGCGACCCTTGTCATACCCCCCCTTGGGCGCAGGCGTGCCCATGGCGTCCGTGCCATAGAACGCGTCATACAGGCTGCCCCAGCGGGCATTGGCCGCGTTCAGCGCGTAACGCGCGTTGGTGATCGGCACCACCAGCTGCGGCCCCGGCACCTTTGCGATTTCGGGATCGACGTTGCTGGTCTCGATCTCGAAGTCATCGCCCTCGGGCAGCAGGTAGCCAATCTCGCTCAGGAAAGTCTTGTAGGCCTGATGGTCATGCGGCTTGTCGCGGTTCGCGATATGCCAGGCATCGATCTTGGCCTGGATGTCCTCGCGCTTTTGCAGCAGCGCACGGTTCTCGGGGCCAAAGGTATTCACCAGGTCTGCCAGGCCGGACCAGAAGGCCTCTGCCGCAACCCCGGTACCGGGCAGCGCCTGCGTTTCGATGAACTCCGCCAGTTCCGGCGCGACCTGAATTCCCTGTTTCTCGACCCGGCTCATGACTTGCTCCTTTCGGCGGTACACCACTGTATGCTGCATCCTACCTAGGGCAGAAGTTTCCGATCAGCAACAAAACAGCCATCCTGTGAAACCAAACGCAATTTCTTGATTTTCAAGAAAGTGCCGAAAAGAATTCCGAATATGCAATAGCTGGAAGCCCCCAAGAAAAGGGCGCACAGCTTTCGCTGCACGCCCCGGCAAACCGGCTCGGGCCCAATATCAGTCAGCGGTACCGTTGATGACCGCCTGCACCTCATCCGCGGTCGCCGGCAGCTCGGCGGTGTCATCCTCACTCGCGCGGTCAACGACCATCAGCGTGAGCAATGCGATGGCGGCCACACCAAAAATTGCGGCAGCGCCGATACCCAGCAGCGAAGGTTTGTGATCTTTCTTCTGACGCTCAACATTGGTGTCCGGTGCTGACATAACAGATCTCCTTAAGGTAACAAATTGACACGCAGGACGGCTTGCCGCTCCGCCTGCTGTTGCCTACGACTAGGGAAACAACGTGCCGGACCCGCTCCGGTTCCCCAAAAAACGAGGTTCCGCCGTGAAAGATGCCAGTCCTGCCACCGCCCCCGAAACCATCTATCTGAAGGACTACACGCCATTCGGATACGATGTCGAAAGCGTTCATCTGACCTTCCACCTCGCACCCGAAACCACGCGCGTTCTCAGCAAGATCCGCTTCGCTCCGAAGGCAGATGCCACGGACGCGACCTTCTTCCTGCACGGTGAGGAGCTGAAGCTGATCTCGGCGAAGATTGATGGTCAGGAGGTGTCACCGACGCTTGTTGAGGGTGGCCTGAAATGCGACGTGCCCAGCGCCCCCTTCACGTGGGAAGCCGAGGTGGAAATCAACCCGGCGGGCAATACCGCGCTGGAGGGGCTCTACATGTCGAACGGCATGTACTGCACCCAGTGCGAGGCCGAGGGCTTCCGCAAGATCACCTATTACCCCGACCGCCCCGACGTGATGTCCACCTTCACCGTGCGCATCGAGGGCGACGCGCCGGTGATGCTGTCCAACGGCAACCCCGTGGGCAAAGGCGAGGGCTGGGCCGAATGGCACGATCCCTGGCCGAAACCGGCCTATCTGTTTGCGCTGGTGGCTGGCGACCTGGTCAACCACCCCGGTCAGTTTACCACCAAGTCGGGAAAGGAGGTCGAGCTGAACATCTGGGTCCGCCCGGGGGATGAGGACAAATGCGCCTTCGGCATGGAAGCGCTGAAGAAGTCGATGAAATGGGACGAGGATGTCTACGGCCTGGAATACGACCTCGATCTCTTCAACATCGTCGCTGTCGATGACTTCAACATGGGCGCGATGGAAAACAAGGGGCTGAACATCTTCAACTCTTCCTGCGTTCTGGCGTCGCCCGAGACCTCGACCGATGCGAACTTCGAACGCATCGAAGCGATCATCGCGCATGAGTATTTCCACAACTGGACCGGCAACCGCATCACCTGCCGCGACTGGTTCCAGCTCTGTCTGAAGGAAGGGCTGACGGTGTTCCGCGACGCGCAGTTCACGGCCGACATGCGCTCGGAGCCGGTGAAGCGGATCGAGGACGTGATCGCCCTGCGTGCCCGCCAGTTCCCCGAGGACAACGGCCCGCTCGCGCACCCGCCGCGCCCCGAACAGTTCCAGGAAATCAACAACTTCTACACCGCCACCGTCTATGAAAAAGGCGCCGAGGTGATCGGCATGCTGAAGCGGCTGGTCGGGGATGACAATTACTACAAGGCGCTCAAACTCTACTTTGAGCGCCACGACGGTCAAGCCTGCACCATCGAAGACTGGCTGAAGGTCTTCGAGGATGCCACCGGGCGCGATCTCAGCCAGTTCAAGCTGTGGTACAGCGAGGCCGGAACCCCCCGCTTGAAAGTTTCGGAGGACTACGCCGACGGCACCTATACCCTGACATTCGAGCAATCGACGCCCCCCACCCCCGGCCAGCCGCAGAAGGCGCCGCGCGTGATTCCGGTGGCGGTCGGCCTGCTGTCGCCCAACGGCGACGAGGTGCGTGGCACCGAAGTGCTGGAGCTGACCGAAGCCAGGCAGAGTTTCACCTTCGAGGGCCTCGCCGCCAAGCCGGTGCCCTCCATCCTGCGCGAGTTCTCGGCCCCGGTGATCCTCGAACGCGAGACCACCAACGCCGAACGCGCCTTCTTGCTGGCGCATGACACCGATCCCTTCAATCGGTGGGAAGCGGGCAACGCCTTGGCCAAGGAAGTCCGCGTGGCGATGGTCGTCGACGGTGCCACCCCCGACGCGGCCTATCTGGACGCCCTTGAAAAACTGGTGCGCGACGACGACCAGGACCCCGCCTTCCGGGCGCTGGTGCTGTCGCCGCCGAGCCAGGCCGACATCGCCCAGACCCTGGCAGAGCGGGGCCACACGCCGGATCCGCAAAAGATCTACGATGCGGCCGAAACCTTTGCCCAGACGCTGGCGCAGCAACTGGAGACCAGCCTGCCCCGGCTTTACGCCGCCACGACGGTCGACGGCCCCTATCGCCCGGACGCCGAAAGCGCCGGCAAACGCGCACTGAACGGTCGCATCCTGTCGCTGCTGACCCGGCTGGACGGCGGCGAGCAGGCCGCGCGCCAATATGCGACGGCGGACAACATGACCCAGCAGTACACGGCATTGTCCTGCCTGATGAAGGCGGAAAAGGCCGATGTGCAGTCGCAGGCCTTCTTTGACCAGTGGCAGCACGACCGCCTGGTGATGGACAAGTGGTTTGCCCTGCAAATCGCCTGTGCCTCCCCCGAGAATGCAGCCGCCACCGCGGCCGCCCTCACCCGGCACCCGCTGTTTGACATGAAGAACCCCAACCGCTTCCGCGCCGTTTTCGGCGCGCTGGCCGGCAATCATGCGGGGTTCCACCATGCCAGCGGTGACGGCTACGTGCTCCTCGCCGACAACCTGATCGCCCTCGACAAGCTGAACCCGCAGACCACGGCCCGCATGTGCGCGGCCTTCCAGACCTGGAAGCGCTACGACACCGCCCGTCAGGAACGGATCCGTGAGCAGCTCCTGCGGATCGCGGGCACCGACGGGTTGAGCCGCGACACTAACGAAATGGTCAGCCGGATCCTGGATGCCTGACTCGCAAACCACGCCTCCCGCGGCGGATTTCACATTCGCCCGCCGGGGGCGGTCCCCTGCCGCATTTGCGCTGGTGGCTGCCTGGCTGGCTGCATTGCTGGGCCTTGGGCTGCTGCTGGAGGCCTCCCCGCTGGTCATAGCACTTCTGACGCTGCCGGTGCTGCCAGCCCTTCTGGATCTGATCCGCAACCCCAGTGCCGGGCTGACGATGTCGCCCCAACGGGTTGACTGGCACAGTGGGCGGCTGGCCGGCTTCGTGAAGTTGGAGGAGGTCGACCACCTGCGCCTCGACACCCGCTGGGACCTCTCCCGGCGCGCGACGCTCGTCCTCAAAGACGGACAGCGCCTCCGCCTGCCGCAAGAAGCGACCCCACCCATAGATCGGCTGGAAGCCGCATTCGCCGCCCGTGGGCTGCGCTGCAAACGCCACCATTTCTCCCCGTTCTGACACGGCCTTGCCGCCCGTTGGCGCGCAGCAGAACCGATTGGCTGCCCGCGCGGAAACCTGCGTGCGATCTTGCCTGTTTGCGGCGAATTATCGCCTTCGCTCAGGAACTTCCCCAGTCGCGCCATGATTGCGCCCCAATGCCTGACGAGAATGCCAGTAACGACAAGCTGCCAATCTTCAGGACGCGCAAATGTTCAATCCGTCTCGACAGGCGCGGGAAATGTTCTCGCGGATTTCCGGCCTGCTCTCCGCCACTGCGCCCGGCGGCCAACTGCGCTCCGCCTCCAAAGCCCGCGCCGTGCCGGTTGCGGTGCCGGTCCCGGTGCCAACGACGCAGCCGAAATCGGTTGAGCAGACGGCCGCAAGCCCCGCCCCCCGACTGGAGGACAGCCTGTCGATTCCGATCTGCGAGGCAGACGGAGACCCCGAAGCGGTTGCCGCACAGGACCAGGGCCAATTCCTCGCCCGTCAGGAGCTGTGGGCCGAATTGTCCGCCGAGATTC
Source organism: Nocardioides marinus (assembly GCA_019801415.1). GTDB lineage: Bacteria > Pseudomonadota > Alphaproteobacteria > Rhodobacterales > Rhodobacteraceae > Leisingera. The sequence continues at coordinate 206,624 of JAHVJD010000007.1, read as the reverse complement.
GTGCCGCGGATCAGGCGAGGACCGTGACCAGCTCTGGTCTGCCGATCGCCGAGCTCATCGCTTTTGGCGCGCGCGCGGATGTGGTGCATGCCACCGAGCACGCGCTGGCAGAAGGCAAGGATGCGGGCAGTCGCGCGTTGATCCGGGGCCTGATGGCCTTTGAGGCGCTGCGCGCCGAACATCGCCGCGATCCCTATCTGACCGCGCTGGTGGCACTGGCGCATATCGACATCGGCTGGGCCTGGCGCAGACCGGACACCGCCCAAGCCGTCACCCCGCCCAACCAGCGACGCTGCGCCGCCCATTTCAACCGCGCCGCCGCGCTGCTGCACCCCATTGCAGAACTCAGCGCGGACAGCCCGTTTCTGAGGGCCGCGCAATGTGCACTGCTGGCAGGCCAGGGCCACGCCCCCGAGGACGTCGCCGATGAATTCGGCGCCCTGATCGCCCTGTTGCCCCGAAATCACCGTCCGATGCGCAGCCTTGGAACCCTGATGCTGCCCCGCAGTGCAGGCTCCTACGCCGCTCTGGAACTGGAGGCCCGCCGCACCGCGGCCAACACCGCCGAAACCTGGGGCGCGGGCGGATATACTTGGGTCTATTTCGATGCCCTGGCACTGGATGATCAGGCCTGCGCCCGCGTTGACACCCGCGTCTTCCTTGCCGGTCTGCGCGACATTGTCGCCGCCGCACCTTCGCAGGAGATGATAAATCTCCTCACCGCGTATTGCTGCGTTACCCTGCACCGGGCCGAGGACACCCAATTGGAAGCGTCTCATCAGGCGGCCGCGAACCGGCGACAGATCGCCAGCGCCGCCGACTGGCTGATCCGCGACCACCTGCAAGAGCTGCACCCAATGGTCTGGGCCCATGCCGCAGAAGGGTTCGACAACAGCGCTCGGGTGCGCTCCGTCAGCCGGTTTGCCGCCCGCGGAGAAGCGGATGGGCTGGCCGCCATCGCCGGACACTTCCGCGAGGAAATCTCCGCCGGTCAAACCGTGACCTTCACCGCGGAAGGCCCACGGTTCACCCCGGCCTGAGAACACCCGCCGCCGCGACCCGGCGCGCGTCCGCAACACGCCGAGCCGCGTTGCGCGACCTCAGGTCTTCTTGAAGGCGTCCATCAACGCCGCGCCCAGCGCGCCCGTTCCCGAGCCGCCTTTCTGGTCACCCTGCGACTTGCCCCGCCCGGCCTTGCCGCCGCCGGGCTTGCCGCCGCCGCGCGCAGGCCCGCCTTTGGGCCCCGCGCGGTCGCCTGCCCGGGCTCCGCCGCGCGCGTTGCGGTCGTCCCGCGCAGACGCGCCGCCATCCTTCTTCATCGTCAGGCCAATGCGCTTGCGCGGCACGTCGACCTCGGTCACCGTGACCTTGACCACCTGGCCAGTCTTGACCACCTCATGCGGATCTTTCACGAAACGGTCCGCCAACTGGCTGACATGCACCAGCCCGTCCTGATGCACGCCGATATCCACAAAGGCACCAAAGGCGGCGACATTGGTCACCGTGCCTTCCAGCACCATGCCCGGTTTCAGATCGGTGATCTCCTCCACCCCATCCTTGAAAGCGGCGGTGACGAAGGACGGTCGGGGATCTCGGCCCGGCTTCTCCAATTCAGCGAAAATGTCCCGCACCGTCGGCAGGCCGACATCGCCGCTGACGAAATCTTCCGGCCTCAGCTTTTTCAGCGCCGCGGCGTCGCCCATGATCTCGCGGATGTCACGGCCGCAGGCTGCCACGATCTTGCGCGCCACATCATAGGATTCCGGGTGCACGGCCGAGGCATCCAACGGCTCCTTGCCATCCCGGATGCGCAGGAAGCCCGCGCATTGCTCAAAGGCCTTGGGCCCGAGGCGCGCCACTTTCAGCAACTCCCTGCGGGAGGCGAACGGCCCGTTCTGGTCACGGTGCGCAACGATCGCTTCGGCCAGACCGGGGCCAAGACCTGACACATGGGACAGCAGCGGCGCAGAGGCCATGTTGAGGTCGACGCCGACAGCGTTCACGACGTCCTCGATCACCGCTTCCAGCGATTTGGTCAGCTTGTGCTGGTCGACATCATGCTGGTACTGGCCGACGCCGATGCTCTTGGGCTCGATCTTCACCAGTTCCGCCAAGGGATCCTGCAGGCGTCGCGCGATCGACACCGCGCCGCGCAGGGACACGTCCAGATTGGGGAATTCCCGCGCCGCCAGTTCCGACGCGGAATAGACCGAGGCCCCTGCCTCGCTCACCACCACCTTGGTCGGTGCCTTGATCTTGGCGGGCAGATGCTTCAGCACCTCCGCGACCATACGCTCGGTCTCGCGGCTGGCAGTGCCATTGCCGATGGCGATCAGCTCGACCCCATGTTCCGCGATCATCTTGACGATCGCCACCTGCGCACCGCGCAGATCATTCTTCGGCTGAAACGGGTACAGCGTCTCGGTGGCCAGCAATTTCCCGGTTGCGTCAACCACCGCGGCTTTGACGCCGGTGCGAATGCCCGGATCCAGCCCGAGGGTCGGTCGCGCACCGGCTGGCGCTGCAAACAACAGGTCCTTGAGGTTGCGGGCAAAGACCTGAATGGCGTCCTCCTGGGCGCGTGCCCGCAGATCGCTCATCAGCTCCAGCATCATCGACAGGCTCAATTTCACCCGCCAGCACCAGCCTGCGACCTTGCGCAACCAGACGTCCCCAGGCCCGTTGCCGCCAGCGCCCAGCTCCGCCGCAACCATCGCCTCGGCGCGGGCCGCGCCCTCTTCCGGCTCCGGTCCGGCATCCAGCGTCAGCACACCCTCATTGGCACCGCGCAGCATCGCCAGCGCCCGGTGCGACGGCACATCGGCCCAGCGCTCGCTGTGGTCAAAATAGTCCGAAAACTTGGCGCCTTCCTGCTCCTTGCCCTCGACCACGCGCGCGGTCAGCACGGCCTCGCGCTGCAGGAACGTCCGCAAGCGCCCCAGCAGGCCCGCATTCTCGGTCAGCCGCTCGGTCAGGATGTCCCGTGCGCCATTCAGCGCATCCTTCACCGTCGGCACAGCCTCGGTGATGTAGCCTTCGGCGAGTTTCTCCGGGTCGGCGTTGCGGTTGTCCAGAATGGCCTCGGCCAGCGGCTCCAACCCGTTTTCCCGCGCGATCATCGCCTTGGTGCGCCGCTTCGGCTTGTAGGGGAGGTAGATGTCCTCGAGCTGCGCCTTGGTTTCGGCCTTGGCGATCGAGGCCGCCAGCTCATCGGTCAGCTTGTCCTGCCCCTTGATCGTCTCGAGGATGGCCGCGCGGCGCTTTTCCAGCTCGCGCAGGTATTCCAGCCGTTCCGCCAGGGTGCGCAGCTGGCTGTCATCCAGCCCCCCGGTTGCCTCTTTCCGGTAGCGCGCGACAAAGGGCACGGTGGCGCCTTCATCCAGCAGCGCCACCGCGGCGCTCACCTGCTTGGCGGCAGCGCCGATCTCTGCGGCAATGGTCTGGCTGATGCGGGCGGATGTGTCCAAGGCGACCTCCTGAAGTTCTGCTCGGGCTGCCAGTTCTAGCCCTCCTGCTGCACCCCGCCAAGAGGCTGAATCAGGCACAGGCGAACCATCGCGAAGGACGTAGCCCGTTCGCAGGCAGCAGCGAAGCGCCCGCCCATTGCGGCAGACGGGCGCTGCCAGGGCGTCAGCCCGTACGATTCAAGGGGCTTCCGCCCGCCTCAGAGCTCTCTGTGCCACCTGCCCTCTTGCTCCTGCGCGCCGCCGGGCCTAGAACGCTGTGCAACTGAAATTGACAGTGTGCCGATGAAACATCGCACCACGTCACTGCAACTGACATTCGGATACGGCGGAAAACCATGCTCGACCTGACATATGAACTCCCCAAGCCCAAGGTGATCGCGGGCGCCAAGCATGACTGGGAACTGGTCATCGGCATGGAGGTGCATGCCCAGGTCAGCTCCAATGCCAAGCTGTTCTCCGGCGCCTCCACCAAGTTCGGCGCCGAGCCGAACTCGAACGTGGCCTTCGTGGACGCGGCGATGCCGGGGATGCTGCCCGTCATCAATGAATACTGCGTCGAGCAGGCGGTGCGCACCGGCCTGGGCCTGAAGGCCGACATCAACCTGTGGTCGGCCTTCGACCGCAAGAACTACTTTTACCCGGACCTGCCGCAGGGCTACCAGATCTCCCAGCTCTACCACCCGATCGTGGGCGAGGGCGAAGTGCTGGTGGAACTGGGCGACGGCACCGCCCGCAAGGTGCGGATCGAGCGCATCCACATGGAACAGGACGCGGGCAAGTCGATCCACGACATGGACCCCAACATGTCCTTCGTGGACCTGAACCGCACCGGCGTCTGCCTGATGGAAATCGTCTCCCGCCCCGACATCCGCGGCCCTGAGGAAGCGGCCGCCTATATCGCCAAGCTGCGCCAGATCATGCAGTACCTCGGCACCTGCGACGGCAACATGCAGAACGGCAACCTGCGCGCCGACGTGAACGTCTCGGTCTGCCTGCCCGGTCAATACGAGAAATATCAGGAAACGCAGGACTTCTCGCATCTCGGCACCCGTTGCGAGATCAAGAACATGAACTCGATGCGTTTCATCCAGCAGGCCATCGAGGTCGAAGCCCGCCGCCAGATCGCCATCATCGAAGCCGGTGGCGAGGTGGAGCAGGAAACCCGCCTTTATGATCCGGACAAGGGGGAGACCCGCTCCATGCGCTCCAAGGAAGAAGCGCATGACTACCGCTATTTCCCCGACCCGGACCTGCTGCCGCTGGAGATCGAGCAGGAATGGGTGGACGATATCGCCGCCAAGCTGCCGGAACTGCCCGACGAGAAAAAGGCGCGCTTCATCGAGGATTTTGCTCTTTCGGATTATGACGCCTCGGTGCTGACCGCTGAGGTCGAAGCCGCAAGCTACTTCGAGGCGGTCGTAATGAACGCAATCGATGCGCTTGATGAAAGCGGTGAGTTTATTGTTTATACCACTTCGTCGTCGAACAAATCTATCGGTTCGTTCGACAAAGTCCAATCTAGAGACGTTGGGAAGACGGCCGCTAACTGGGTCATCAATGAACTTTTCGGTCGTCTTAAGAAGGACGACAAAGGTATTTCCGAAAGCTCAGTAACACCAAAACAACTCGCTGGCATCATTAAGCTAATTAAATCGGACGCGATTTCCGGCAAGATCGCCAAGGATCTGTTTGAAATCGTCTATACCGAAGGCGGCGACCCGGCGCAGATCGTCGAGGAACGCGGCATGAAGCAGGTGACCGACACCGGCGCCATCGAGGCCGCGCTGGACGAGATCATCGCCGCGAACCCGGCGCAGGTGGAAAAGGCCAAGGTGAACCCGAAACTGGCAGGCTGGTTCGTCGGCCAGGTGATGAAAGCCACCGGCGGCAAGGCCAACCCCAAGGCGGTCAACGAACTGGTCGCCAAGAAACTGGGCAGCTGACCCCGCCACAAGCCGGACTTTTGCACCAGATTTTGCAAAGGGCGCCCACAGCGGCGCCCTTTTCGCATGGGGACTGGTCGCCCATCCTGCCCCGGGGCCTGCATCGGGCTGCCCCGCCGCAGCTCCCCCGAAGCCATCCCGCTTGACCTCTCCCTTGCCAGCGGCTTTGCTGCGGCGAAAACCCCCGGAGGTCACATGTCACGCAAATTCGATCAGGAACTTCAGGACCGACTTGTCCGCTACGCTGCCATCGACAGCCAGAGCGACGAGAACTCGTCCACCACCCCCAGCACCGATTGCCAGTTCGACATGCTGAACCTCCTCGTCGACGAACTGCGCGACATCGGGGCCGCGGACGTGCAGCTGACCGACTACGGCGTTGTTCTGGCCACCATCCCCGGCACCAGGCCGGGGCCGACCGTGGGCTTTCTCGCCCATGTGGACACCGCGCCGCAGTTCAATGCCAGCGGCGTCAAACCGCGGGTGATCCAGGGCTACAACGGTGGCGACATCAGCTTTCCCGACAACCCGGATCTGGTTCTGTCGCCCGAGACAAACCCCTATCTCGCCTCCAAGCAGGGCGAAGACATCATCACGGCCTCGGGGCTGACCCTCTTGGGCGGCGATGACAAGGCGGGCGTGGCCATCATCATGACCATGGCGCGGCACCTGCTGGACAACCCGGACCTGCCCCGCCCCACCCTCCGCATCGCCTTCACCCCGGACGAGGAAATCGGCCGCGGCGTCGGCCCGCAGCTGCCCCGCGACCTGAAGGCGGATTTCGCCTATACGCTGGACGGCGGCGAAGTCGGCGAAATCATCTATGAAAGCTTCAGCGCCGACCGCGCCGTGGTGCGCATCAAGGGGGTCTCGATCCACCCCGGTCAGGCCAAGGAAAAGATGGTCAACGCCGCCCACCTTGCAGCCAAGATCGTGCAGACCCTGCCGCAGGCGACAATGACGCCGGAAACCACCGACGGGCGCGAAGGCTTCCTGCATGTGACCGACATGAACGGCGGCTCCTCCGAGATGGAGCTGAAGCTGATCCTGCGCGACTTCGAGCGCGAGGGTCTGGAGGACAAGGGCGATCTGCTGCGCCAGGTCTGCGCCGCCGTGCAGGCGGGTGAGCCCCGCGCCGAGATCAGCGTTGAGATCACCCCGCAATACCGCAACATGCGCTATTGGCTGGAAGAGGACATGACCCCGGTGGAGCTGGCCCGCGACGCCTGCCGCGCCCACGGGATCAAGCCGGTTTCGACCCCGATCCGTGGCGGCACCGACGGCTCGCGACTGACCGAGCTGGGCGTGCCCACGCCCAACATCTTCACCGGCATGCAGGAAATCCACGGACCGCTGGAATGGATCTCGGTGCAGGACATGGCCCGCGCCACCGAGGTCTGCCTGACGCTGGCGCAGATGGCCGCCAAGCAGGATTGAACGACGCAGGTAGAGCTGAAGGCGCCGTCCGCGCCCCGCGCGGACGCGGATGCCCGCCCAACTCGGCGCTTGACCTCGCGCTCTGGAACCGGGCATCTACCCCAATGAACCAACACGCAAATTCCGGAGACAGTCATGCAGGCCTTTGAGTACAAAGTCGTCCCCGCCCCGGCCAAAGGCACCAAGGCCAAGGGCATCAAGACCCCGGAAGCCCGCTTTGCCCACACGATCGAGCTCCTGATGAACGAAATGGCGGCCGAGGGCTGGGAGTACCAGCGCGCCGAGCTGCTGCCGAGCGAGGAGCGCGCCGGGCTGACCGGCAGCACCACCAATTGGCGCAACGTGCTGGTGTTCCGTCGCCCCGTGGCGGCACAGGCCCCCGCCGATGCAACCGCCGCAGACGCCACCCTGCGGGCGCCTGCTCGCACCGCCCCCGAAGCCCCCGCCCGGGAACCCCGGCTGACGGCCACCGCAGGCGACCCGGAAGCCCCGGCAGACGCCACCCCCGTTCCCGGCCCCGGCGCGGCCCGGATGCAAGCCGATGACGGCGTCGAAGAGCTGAGCCCGGTCTCCGGCATGACGGCCGCGCTGAAGCGGCGGGCAGAGAAAGCCGCCAAGAAGGACGAGCCGAAAGAAAACGGGGAGAGCTGAGCCCTCCCCGCGCTGTCTGAATACTGATACGGGCAGCGCCCGGCAGTTCCGGGCGTCAGGTGCCGATATCCAGGGCCAGCGCGTGAATGCGCGGCACGATATCCCCGAGCGCCTTGTGCACGGCACGGTGCTGTTGCACCCGGTTCATGCCCTCAAAGGCGGTGGCGCGGATTTTCACCGCGAAATGGCTCTCGCCTGAGCCGTCATCGCCCGCGTGACCGGCATGTTTGTGGCTTTCGTTCACCACTTCCAGCACTGTCGGATCAAAGGCCGTCTGCAAGGCCGTTTCCATCTCCTGCTTCACGTTCATTTTCCGCTCATCCCCATCTTTTTTCTACACGCCCCCTTCTATCTGGCGCCCCTTAGACTAAACTGCTGCCTCCGAGTCGAACAGATGCGTCTAGAAGGTGCGCCCCATGACCAAATCCGATCCCTTTGGCTTTGATATGTCCGTCCGCTCTGCCAAAAAGAAAAATCCGCGCGGGCGGCGCGCAGCCACGGGGGCTTCCGAGACCTCGACCCGCGTCTGCGATCACCCGGGGTGCGAGGAAGCCGGCAAGTTCCGCGCTCCCAAGGCACCGGACGTGCTCGATGATTACTACTGGTTCTGCCAGGAGCATGTGCGCGAATACAACAACAAGTGGAACTTCTTCGAGGGCACGACCGAAGCCGAGCTGAACGCCCAGCGATCCAAGGACAAGGTATGGGAGCGCCAGACCAAGCCGATGGGCGACCCCGAGGCGCGGGCCTGGGCCCGGCTGGGCATCGAGGATCCGCACCAGGTGCTGGGGGCGAACGCGACCCTCAACCCGGGACGCAACGCCAAGGCGGGCCGACGCCTGCCGCCCACCGAGCGCCGGGCGATCGAAATCCTCGAGGCCAAGGACGACTGGTCCAAGGCCGAGATCCGCAAGGCCTACAAGAAGCTGATCAAGGTGCTGCACCCCGACATGAACGGTGGTGACCGCAGCCAGGAAGAGCAGCTGCAGGAGGTCCGCTGGGCCTGGGACCAGATCAAGGACAGCAAAAGCTTCAAGTAACCGCCGACCGCATCCGCAGCATCACCGGGGGGCTTGCGGGCCTCCCCGGTGCGGAGCCATTGGCGTTTTCGGTCTGTCTAAGCGGTCTTTTGCCGACCGTTTACGATAGAGACTTTATTGCTTTGACCTGTTCCGGCAGCGCGGTTAGGCAGGGGATGTCGGTTGCAGCCCTTCCCCCCGAGAGCGCAGAACATTGCCGACATAACGCGCCCCCCGCTGCCCGGCTGGGGGCGCTGTTCGTTGGCTGGCGCGGCTTCTCCCCTGACGTCAGCCTTGGCTGTCGCAACAGTTGTCCTGTCACAAATGCCGCCTTCGCCCGGTTGTCGGGACGGTTTCCCTTGCCCTTCGGCCGCAGATCAGGCACCAATCCCGCGAATTGGACCCTGACGGCAGGGCAGACAGATAAGGATCGACTGGGATGACCGACGGCTTTGTGGACATGAATGCGAAACCGACCGAAACGATTTCGGTGCGCGATGTATTCGGAATCGACACGGATATGACGGTCAAGGGCTTTGCCGAAGGCTCCGACCGGGTGCCGGCGCTGGACCCCACCTACAAGTTCGACCCCGAAACCACGCTCGCGATCCTCGCGGGCTTCAGCCACAACCGCCGGGTGATGATCCAGGGCTACCACGGCACCGGCAAGTCGACCCATATCGAACAGGTCGCGGCCCGGCTGAACTGGCCCTCCGTGCGGGTGAACCTCGACAGCCACATCTCCCGGATCGACCTGATCGGCAAGGACGCGATCAAGCTGCGCGACGGCAAGCAGGTCACCGAATTCCACGAGGGCATCCTGCCCTGGGCGCTGCGCAATCCGGTTGCCATCGTGTTCGACGAATACGACGCCGGCCGCGCCGACGTGATGTTCGTGATCCAGCGGGTGCTGGAGCATGACGGCAAGCTGACGCTGCTGGACCAGAACGAGATCATCACCCCGAACCCGTTCTTCCGCCTGTTCGCCACCGCCAACACCGTCGGCCTCGGCGACACCACCGGGCTGTATCACGGCACCCAGCAGATCAACCAGGCGCAGATGGACCGCTGGTCACTGGTCTCGACGCTGAACTACCTCAGCCATGATGCCGAGGCAGCCATCATCCTGTCCAAGGCGCCGCATTACAACACCGCCGAGGGCCGCAAGACCATCTCCCAGATGGTGACGGTTGCCGACCTGACCCGCACCGCTTTCATGAACGGCGACCTGTCGACCGTGATGAGCCCGCGGACGGTGATCAACTGGGCCCAGAACGCCGAGATCTTCCGCAACGTGGGCTATGCCTTCCGCCTGTCGTTCCTGAACAAATGCGACGAGCTGGAGCGCCAGACCGTGGCCGAGTTCTATCAGCGTTGCTTTGACGAGGAACTGCCGGAGAGCGCTGCAAGCGTTTCGCTGGGCTGAATGTGACGTACCGCCCGGCCGTCAGGCCGGGCCGCGCCCGCCCCGCCCCCAACGGGGCGGGCGCTTCGCTTCCCACCCCGCCGGGCCGGGCGCTGCCCCAACCGCAGCTGTCCCACTGGACTTTCCCGAAACAAGGGGGGATGCTCAAAAGGGATAAGGTGCGACCATGAAAAAGCCGAACGACAACCCCGCCGATCCGTTCAAGAAGGCGCTGGCCGAAGCCACCAAGGTGATGGCCGACGACCCGGAACTTTCGGTCAGCTACACCGTCGACCCCTCGGGGCTGTCGGGCGACTCGATGCGGCTGCCGCAGGTCTCCCGCCGGATGAGCCGCGAAGAAGTTCTGCTGGCCCGCGGCACCGCGGATGCGCTGGCGCTGCGGCACAAGTTCCACAATGACGCGACGCACGCCAAATATGCGCCTCAGGGCGAAATGGCCCGCGACCTCTACGACGCGATGGAAACCGCGCGCTGCGAGGCGATGGGCGCGCGCCACATGCCCGGCACCGCCTCCAACATCGATGTGAAGATCCGCAACGAGGCGCTGCGCCGCGGCTACGACCAGATGAAATCCTCCTCCGAGGCGCCGCTGGCAGCGTCGGCCGGGTACCTGATCCGCCACCTCGCCACCGGCCGCCCGCTGCCGGAAGGTGCCGCGAACATCATGGAACTGTGGCGCGGCTTCATCGAATCCCAGGCCGGCGGCACGCTGGAAAACCTGGACGAGACCATCGCCGACCAGGCCGCCTTTGCCAAACTTGCGCGGCAGGTGATCTCGGACCTCGGCTATGGCGACCAGCTGGGCGACGACCCGGACGATCTGGACGATGACGCCAACGACGAGGCCGAGGACTCCCCCGAAGAGCAGGACGATCCCGACAGCTCCGGCCAGGACGACTCCGACGACGAGGAGGCCGACGCCTCCCCCGAGCAGAGCCAGGAACAGCAGCAGGACGAATCCCAGGCCCAGATCTCCGCCGATGACATGGCGGATGAGGAGTTGGCCGAAGACACCGAGATGCCCGACGGCGAAGCACCGCTGGAGCCGCCCGCACCGCCGCCGGTGTCGGATGCTGACCCGGACTACAAGGTGTTCCTCGACGCCCATGACGAGGAAATCGCTGCCGAAGATCTGGCCGAACCGGCCGAGCTGGAACGCCTGCGCGCCTATCTCGACCAGCAGCTGGAGCCGCTGAAAGGCGCGGTCAGCCGCCTTGCCAACAAGCTGCAGCGCCGCCTGCAGGCCCAGCAGAACCGCTCGTGGGAGTTCGACCTCGAGGAAGGCATTCTGGACGCCGGTCGACTGGCGCGGGTTGTCGCCAACCCGACAACGCCGCTGTCCTTCAAGATCGAGAAAGACACCGAGTTCCGCGACACCGTGGTGACGCTGCTGCTCGATAACTCCGGCTCGATGCGCGGGCGTCCGATCTCGATTGCCGCGATCTGCGCCGACGTGCTCGCCCGCACGCTGGAGCGCTGCAACGTGAAGGTCGAAATCCTCGGCTTCACTACCCGCGCGTGGAAAGGCGGCCTTGCCCGCGAGGCCTGGCTGAACGAAGGCCGCCCGCAGCAGCCCGGTCGCCTGAACGACCTGCGCCACATCATCTACAAGGGCGCCGACGCCCCGATGCGCCGTACCCGCGACAACCTCGGCCTGATGATGAAAGAGGGGCTGCTGAAGGAAAACATCGACGGCGAGGCGCTGGAATGGGCGCACCGCCGCATGGTGAACCGCCCCGAGGCGCGCAAGATCCTGATGGTGATCTCCGACGGCGCGCCGGTCGACGATTCGACACTGTCGGTGAACCCTGCCAGCTACCTCGAGAAGCACCTGCGCGACGTCATCGCCATGGTCGAGCGCCGCAAGCAGGTGGAGCTTCTGGCCATCGGCATCGGCCACGACGTGACCCGCTATTACGAGCGTGCGGTGACCATCACCGATGTGGAGCAGCTGGCCGGCGCCATGACCGAACAGCTGGCCGCTCTCTTCGACAGCGACCCGCGTGCACGCGCCCGGGTGATGGGAATGAAGCGCGCGGGCTGACGTCCCCGTCCCGGTCTCCCGACGCAGGCCGGGGCCCTCCCGCGCCCTTGGACGGCATCTTGCGATGCCATCGGCAGTCTTGGGCCCGGCCGCGCGCTGACGCGCGCGGCACCGGCGGCTGCCCCGGGCCGCCACTGCCCGGCCGCCGGACGGAAATGGGCGGCAGCGGGATCCGCCAGCACTCCCCGGCACCCGAGCGGAACATCACCCGCGCTGCGCACCACCGCCATTTACCGGCATATTTCGTCCCACGCGGCTTTCTCCCCCACCGGGCTTGCCACCGGCACGCCGATTTGGGACAAGGAGGCGCACAGTCAGCCACCCCGGCCCCGCGACCCACTGCGGTTGACCCAGGCCTTGTCTGCCCCATGCCCCCAAACAGGAGACCCGCCCGCATGTACCAGAGCTTTGACGTGACTGCCCGCCCGGAACAGGGTCCCCCCCGGCTGGCCGCCCTGCGTCAGGAACTGGCCGCGGAAGGGCTGGACGGTTTCCTGGTGCCGCGCGCCGATGCCCATCAGGGCGAATACGTGGCGCCGCGCGACGAGCGGCTGGCCTGGCTCTCCGGCTTTACCGGCTCGGCGGGCTTCTGCGCCGTGCTGCAGGACATCGCAGGCGTCTTCATCGACGGCCGCTACCGCACCCAGGTAAAACGCCAGGTCGCCGCGGAGTACACCCCCGTGCCCTGGCCCGAGGTGCAGCTGGCCGACTGGCTGAAGCAGCAGCTGCCGCAGGGCGGCAAGGTCGGCTTTGACCCCTGGCTGCACGCCGCGGGCCAGATCGCCTCGCTCACCAAGGAGCTGCAGGGCAGTGGCATCACCCTGACGCAGTGCGACAATCTGGTTGACCGCATCTGGGCCGACCAGCCCGCGCCGCCAATGAACCCGGTTACCGCGCACCCGCTTGAATACGCGGGCGAAAGCGCTGCGGAGAAATGCGCGCGCCTCGCCACCGGCCTGCGCGATGCCGGTCAGAGCGCGGCGGTGATCACCCTGCCCGACAGCATCATGTGGCTGCTGAACATCCGTGGCTCCGACGTGGCGCGCAACCCGGTGGCGCACGGCTTTGCCATCCTGCATGACGACGCCCGCGTCGACCTGTTCATGGCGGCCGAGAAACTTGCCGGTCTCGACGGCCATTTCGACAGCAGCGTCCGCCCGCACGCGCCCGAGGACTTCCTGAACGCCCTCGCCGCGCTCGACGGCCAGGTCGCAGCAGACAGCGGCACCCTGCCGCAGATCGTTGCCGACACCCTCGGCGACCGGCTGTCCCCCTCTGGTGACCCCTGCGCCCTACCCAAGGCGCGCAAGAACAAGGCCGAGATCGCGGGCAGCGCCGCCGCCCACCTGCGTGATGGCGCGGCGGTGGTGGAAACCCTCGCCTGGCTGGACGCGCAGGCACCCGGCACCCTCACCGAGATCGACGTGGTGCGGCAGCTCGAGGCCAACCGGCGTAAGGATCCGGCCCTGCGCGACATCAGCTTCGAGACCATCGCCGGCACCGGCGAAAACGGTGCCGTGATGCACTACCGCGTGACCGAAGAGACCAACACCACGCTGCAAGACGGCCATCTTCTGGTGCTCGACAGCGGCGGCCAGTACCTGGACGGCACCACCGACATCACCCGCACCATCGCCATCGGCACCCCAGGCGCCGAGGAGCGCGCCGCCTTCACCCGCGTGCTGCAGGGGATGATCGCCATGTCGCGCCTGCGCTGGCCCAAGGGGCTGGCAGGCCGTGATATCGAGGCCGTCGGCCGCATGCCGCTCTGGCTTGCGGGACAGGACTTCAATCACGGGCTCGGCCATGGCGTCGGCGCCTATCTCAGCGTGCACGAAGGCCCGCAGCGGCTGGCGCGCACCAGCCACGTCCCGCTGGAGCCGGGCATGATCCTGTCCAACGAACCCGGTTACTACCGCGAGGGCGCCTTTGGCATCCGGCTGGAGAACCTGCTGGTGGTGGAACCGGCCGCCGCACTTGACAGCAGCGACCCGGAACGTGACATGCTGGCCTGGCGCACCCTCACCTATGCCCCGATCGACCGGCGGCTGGTGGCTGTGGACATGCTCAGCACCGAGGAGCGCGACTGGCTGAACGCCTATCACCGCGAGGTGGCGGCCCTGATCGGCCCGCGGCTCAGCCCGGACGCAAAGCGCTGGCTGGATGCCGCTACCACGCCATTGTGACACAGCCGCGTTACATAGACTGAACACAAAGACGACACGCATGAAGAGAATGGGAAAACACGCATGACCAATATCCGTATCCGCAAGGCAGAAGGCACCTGGGTCGTCCGCTCCGGCGGCGCCGTACTGGGGGAAAGCGCCAACGCGCTTGAGCTGTCGGAGGGCGATATGGCACCGGTCATCTATTTCCCGCGCGGCGACATCGCGATGGCGTTTCTGGACCGCACCGACAAGAGCACCCATTGCCCGCACAAGGGCGATGCCAGCTACTACTCGATCGTCAACAAATCCTCGGTCACCGAAAACGCCGCCTGGAGCTACGAGGATCCGATCGAGGCCGCCAGCGCGATCAAGGACCACATCGCCTTTGTGCTGAGCGATTCGGTCAAGGTCGAACAGGTCTGATCAACACCCGTGACTGCCCCGCGGCCTGCTTGTGCTGCGGGGCCAATCCGCAGGGCTGCCCTGCCCCGCGCCTGAATGGCCTGCCCTGACAGGACTGGCCGTCGCGGCCCACTCCCAGCCGATACCCAGCATCCTAGAGAGTAAATGCCCTTGCCCGGCCCGCCCGGGGCCGAGAACGGGGCCGACAGATCCATCGGCTTGATCAATGAAATACCGGCCCCTGCCGCGCCGCGCCCCTAGGGCGTGCGGCACCGTTCACAGCGGCGTTTGTTGCGTCACCACCCGCGAAGGGACGGACGTGCCGCCCCTGAAAGCGTGATGGCGTGTTGTGCGATCAGTTCAGCTCAGCACGGCCCGGCTCAGGTTCTGACGCGCTGCCTCCAGCGCATCCCCCGTCCCGAGAATGTCGGTTTCCCGTGCACATTGCAGCGCATAGTTGATCGCTGCCTCCAATGCCGCACGTTCATTCGCCTGCTTGTCCGCCTTATGATTCGCACCAGCCTCTTTTGGGCCGATTTCGAAATTGCGCATGGTTTTCCTGCCAAAGTCAGAGTTTAGTTCTGTCCCTGCTTCCAATGTTGATAACTGCGGCTTCGTTAATCAAATAGAAAGTTAACTTCTTGTTTACCTGTAACCGAATTCGCACAGCTGAAGGGGAACGCTGCCGGAATTTTCCCCGTAACGTGATCCCCGGCCTTTTGCGGCGCGGTGCCGTTGCCGGTTAACGGTGCTCTTCGGCCGCGGTCGCCGCCAGCGCCCGGTTGTAGGCCTTCAGCGCATCGATGTGATAGAGGGCGCCGATGATTTCCTGTTGGCCGTTCTCCTCGAGGACAACCGGCAGATAGGCCAGGTCAGCGCGGTCAAACACCGGCATCGCCGCCTCCAGCGTGGCAGAAGCCCGCACCAGCAGGCCCTGCTCTACCAGCTCCTGACACGCCTCGAGCGACGCGCAGCGACTATCGCCCATCGGACGCATCACCGCCCCGGCCCGGATCAGCGCCAGCAAATAGGCCTGCGGTCCCGCCGCGCAGTGAATGTTGCGCTTTTCCAGTTGGGTCAGAAAGAAAGACCGGTCCACCAGCCGCGACGCCAGCGCGGTGGACATGGATACCGAGACCATGACCGCAAGGCCGATCTGCCAGTCCCCGGTCAGCTCGAACACGATTAGCGTGGTCGAGATCGGTGCCCCAAGCACCGCTGCCGCCACGGCGCCCATGCCGGCAAAAGCATAAAGCGTGTGGGTGCCCGACACATCCGGCAGCACCGCTGTGGCGATCAGGCCAAAGGCCAGACCGGTCAGCGCCCCGATCATCAGCGAGGGCGAGAAGACGCCGCCCCCCATGCGCCCCCCCATGGTAATCGCCACCGCCGCCGTCTTGACCGCGGTGAACACCACCGCCTGCCCCAGCAACAGACCGCCGGTCAGCGCCAGCACCGTGGTTTCATAGCCGACACCGATGATATGCGGAAACCAGACCGCGATGACGCCCAGCATGGCGCCAGAGACCGCTGGGCGCAGCCAGCGCGGCAGGCTCAGCCGCTCCTGCACCTGGTTGCCCACCTTGTCGGCAAAGAAGATCGCCTTCATCTGCACCACCGCCACCAGGCCGCAGATCAGCCCGAGCAGAAGGAAGGCCGGCAGTTCGACGTAGAATTGCAGCGCGCCCGGCGTGTTCAGGGTAAACTCGGTCACGTCGCCGTATTCCAGCCGGTTGATGACGGTGCCAGCGACCGACGCAACCACGATGGGCGCAAAGGCGTTGACGGAGAAGTGCCGCAGCACCACCTCCATCGCGAACAGCGCGCCGGCAATCGGCGCATTGAAACTGGCCGAAACCCCGGCAGCCACCGCGCAGCCCAACAGATCGCGCCCGGTAATGCCGTCGGCGTTGATGCGGTTGCTGACCCAGGTCGAGATCACCCCCGCCATATGCACCACCGGCCCCTCGCGCCCCGAGGAGCCACCAGTGGACAGGGTGATGAAGGAGGCCAGCGCCGAGGCGATGCCCGCGCGGGTCTCCACCCGCCCGTCATGCAGCGCGGCGCCCTCGATCACATCGGCCACCGACCGCACCCGTCCATCCGGGGTAAAGCGGTCGAGGATCAGCCCCACCACCAGCCCGCCGCCCGCAGCGATGCCAACCAGCGTGTACCACGGAAGATCCTGCGCGTGGCTGTGCAGGAAATGGACGTCCGGGGCGCCGTAGACCCCGGCCTGCAACGCCGCGATTCCCTTGCGAAAGAACAGCGCTGCAAAGCCCGCGGCGATGCCGATCAACAGCGCGATCACCCAGAACTGGAACTGGCTTGGCCCGCGATGGCGCAGCACCCGCCCCAGGTCTTTCAACCCGGCAAGCCAATGCAGCAGGGCGGCGGAAAGGGAACGGCGGATTTCGTCTACCATAATGGGCCTGCAGGTCTTTTGAGTTCAATGACTTACATTGCCATACCGCGAGTTAACGAAGCCTCACCCCATTGGCGTTTCGCCGCTAACCTGCCAGCAGTGCGCGGGCCGCGGCGCGGGCCTCCTCGGTGATGGTGTCCCCCGCCACCATGCGGGCCAGCTCGTCCACCCGGTCAGGCTCGGCCAGCGGCACCACCTGCGACAACGTCATGCCGTCGATCACCTGCTTGCGCACCTGCCAGTGATGCCCGCCAAGCGCCGCCACCTGCGGCGAATGGGTCACCACCAGAACCTGGCCGTTGCTGGCAAGGCTGCGCAGGCGCCGTCCGACCGCATCCGCCGTGGCGCCACCGACACCGCGGTCGATCTCGTCGAATATGAGCGTCTTGCTGGCATCCTGACCGCGCAGGCAGACCTTCAGCGCCAGCAGGAACCGGCTCAGCTCGCCGCCCGAGGCGATCTTGTTCAACGGTCCGGCCGGCGCACCGGGGTTGGTGGCCACGGTAAAGGCGACCGCGTCCATGCCGTCTGGTCCCGGTTCGGCGCTGGTGATGCGGGTTTCAAAAACCGCGCGCTCCATCTTCAGCGGCGCCAGTTCCGCCATCACCGCCTTGTCGAGCGCTGCTGCCTGCTGGCGGCGTACCGCCCCCAGCTGCTTTGCGGCTTCGGTATAGGCGGCCTCAGCCGCCTTCAGGGCAGCCTCCTGATCGGCCAGATCCTGATCGCCCGCATCCAGCGCCGCCAGCTTGCCGCGCAGCGTCTCGGCGTACTCGCCCAGCTCGTCGGCGGTGACCCCATGCTTGCGGGCGAGCGCGCGGATCGCAAACAGCCGCTCCTCGCAGTCTTCCAGCTCGCCGGGATTGAACTCCAGAGCGTTCAGCACCCGCTCGACCCCGTCCTGGGCGTCGCCCAGCTCGATCATCGCGCGGCTCAGTGCGGCCAGGGGGGCTTCCAGCCCGGTGTCCTCGGCCTGGCCCTCGACCCCTTCCAGCCAACGCTGCGCCTCGCCCATGGCGCTCTCTGCACCCTCGCTCAGCAGCGCATGGGCGCGGGCGATGTCACCGCGGATCCGTTCCGCCGCCTGCATCTGGCGACGGCGGATGTCCAGCGCCTCGTCCTCACCCGGCTGCGGGTCCAGCTTGTCCAGTTCCGCCACCGCGTGACGCAGGAACTCCTCCTCCGCACGCACCGCCTCCAGCGCGGCGCGCGTGGCCTCCACCGTCTTGCGCGCCTTGGCGGCCTCGCTCCAGGCCCGGCGCACCTTGTCCAACAGATCCTGCACCCCGGCATATTGATCCAGCAGAGCCATATGCCCCCGCGGGTTCAGCAGGCCGCGGTCATCATGCTGGCCGTGCAGCTCCACCAGCGTGTCCGACAACGCCCGCAACACCTCGCCCGAGCAGCGCCGGTCGTTGACCCAGGCGGTCTTGCGCCCTTCGGCGGTATTGACCCGGCGCAGGATCAGCGTGTCGCCGCCGGGCAGGCCCGCCTCTTCGAGGATCGCATGCGCCGGGTGGCCCGCGGGCAGATCGAACTCCGCCAGCACCTCACCCTGCGCAGCGCCCTGGCGCACCAGCTCGGCGCGCCCGCGCCAGCCCAGCACGAAGCCTAGACTATCCAGAAGGATCGACTTGCCGGCGCCGGTTTCGCCGGTCAGCACGTTCAGGCCGGGCTGAAAGTTCAGCTCCAGATGATCAATGATCAGTAGATCGCGTATATCAAGCGCGCGCAGCATCGCTCCGCCCCCATTACGTCCGGCCCTCGCGAGCCGCCCCCAATGCCCTTGCCAGCGTTACAGCCACTGGCCTTTCAGCGACTGACGATAGATCTGGCTCAGCCAGTTGTTGCCACGATCCTTGGCCTCAAGCCCGTTCGAGGTCAGCAGGCGATAGCTGTCCTCATACCACTCGGTCGAGCGGAAATTGTGTCCGAGGATCGCCGCCGCCGTCTGTGCCTCGCCAGTGAGGCCCAGCGACAGATAGGCTTCGACCAGTCGGTGCAGCGCTTCAGCGGTGTGGCTGGTGGTCTGGAACTCCTCCACCACAACGCGGAAACGGTTGATCGCCGAGGTATAATGCCCGCGGCGGAGGTAATACCGGCCGATCTCCATTTCCTTGCCTGCCAGATGATCGAACGCAAGGTCGAACTTCAGGATCGCGGAAGTGGCGTATTCGCTGTCAGGATAGACCTCGATGACGGTGCGCAGCGCCTGCAGGGCCTGGAAGGTCAGCCCCTGGTCGCGGCCGACCTCGTCGATCTGGTCATAATAGCTCAGCGCCAGCAGATACTGCGCATAGGCGGCATCTTCATCCGCCGGGTAGAAATCGATGAACCGCTGCGCCGCCGCCCGGCTGTTCTCGTAATCCTTGGTGCTGTGATAGGCAAAGGCCTGCATGATCAGCGCCTGCTTGGCCCACTCGGAGTAGGGGTACAACCGCTCGATCTCCGAGAAGTAATAAGCGGCATCCTTGGGCTTCTTGTTGGCGAGCTCGTATTCGCCGCGCTGGTAGATCTGCTCCGGCGTGTAGGTTTCCAGCGCCTCGTTCCGGGTTGCCGCGTCGCCATCCGCGCCGCCGCACCCTGCAAGGGCCGCCACCAAGAGGACCACGCCGAGGGTTCTGGCTCCTGCTCTGATGCCGTTCATAGTGCCTAACCTCACCGTCGTTTCCTTCGCGGGTCTGCGCCCCGGTTATGCCGGGTCTAGCATATTCAAATGGCGCGCAAAACGTCTTTTGCGCCATGCGCGCCCAGATGGCAGAGAAAGCGCGCCATGGTCAAGAGCGCCTGCCCCCTGCGCGCATAAAAGGCCCGCAGGAAAAGACCCGGAGCGCAGACGCCCCGGGCCAGTTGAATGCTCGTTTCAGGTTTTTGCCTTATGCAACGCGGCGCTGTTCGGCCGGAATTTCCGACCAGATCAGCCCCTGCCCCGGCAGCCGGGCGGTCATCGCCGCATCACAGGCGACGGCCCGGACTGCGCCCGGCTCCGCAAACAGGGCGCGCAGCAGCGTGTTGGTCAGCGCATGCCCCGCGCGCTCGCCAACATAGCGCCCCAAGATCGGCCCCCCAGCCAGCGCCAGATCGCCCAGGGCGTCCAGCATCTTGTGGCGTACAGGTTCATCCGCATGGCGCAGCCCCAGGCCGCTTTCGACCCGCGCGCCGTCAAACACCACGGCGTTCTCACCCGGCACGCCACCCAGCGCCAGACCGTTTGCCTGCATGGCTTCCACATCCGCCTGGCGGCAGAAGGTCCGGCTGTCGCACAGCTCCCGCGCGAAGCTGCCGTTGCGCATGTCCAGCGTCCGGCTCTGGCGGCCGATGGCCTCCTCGGCGAAGTCGATGTGGAATTCGATGGTCAGGCCATCGCTGGGCAGCAACGTCGCGCGCGCGCCATCCTTTTCAACCGTCACCGGCTTCAGCACCTGGTAGGCGACGATCGGCACGCCGAGGCGCTGAACGCCCTGCTGCATGATGCCCCGCACGAACGGCGCCGAGGAGCCGTCGACGATCGGAACTTCCGGGCCGTCAATCTCCACCAGCGCGTTGTGCACGCCACACCCGGCCAGCGCCGCCATGATGTGTTCGACCGTGGACACGCTGACACCGGCGGCATTGACCAGCCGGGTGCACAGCGGGCTGCGCTCGACCAGATCCCAGCGCGCCGGGATCAGCGTATTACCCAGGGCGATGTCGGTGCGCTTGAACACGATCCCGTGCCCCGCCGGAGCCGGGATCAGCGTCATGCGGGCAGGCTTGCCGGTGTGCAGACCAACCCCTTCAAATGTCACCGATGCCTTGAGCGTATTTTGCACGATGTGCCTCATTCCACTGTGTCCGACCTCTGCGGCCGTGTTGCGGATGAGAGTTAAGGTTTAGGAAAAAAACCTACAACTCAATCTTTGTAACGGATTGAAACATGACTGTAACAGATAGGCAAAACACCGCGCAGACCTATCTACTGGCTTGTTTAATATAGAAAAAGCCGCCTCAACGGCGGCTCCTTCAGACTTCAGTTGTGATCGCTTAATTGGCCTGGCGACGCAGGAAAGCGGGGATTTCGATGCGTTCCTGATCCGGGTCAGCCTGCTGGGTCTGCGGTTGCGGCTGCGGCGCTTGCGCCTGCATCGCGGGCTGCTGCCGCATCTGCTGGGGCTGATGCTTGGCACCGCCAGAGGCGGACTCGGCGCTGCCGGTCATGCGGTGGATCAGCGAGTTCAGGCCAAAGCGGCGCTGGCCCTCGCCCTGCTGCTGCGGCTGCTGTTGTTGCGGCTGCTGATGCGGTTGCGCAGTCTGCGTGGCCGAGACGATGGCCGGACGCTGCGGCTGTCCAACCGGCGGCTGCGCGCGTTTGGCGGCGGCCTGCAACCGCTCCAGCGCCTGCGGCGAGGGGGTGCCGGGGGCCGGCGCCTTGGGGGCGATGAAGCTGTCGGCCTGCGGCTCGACCGCATCTGCCTGCGGGCGGAACTCCGGAACGTCGGGCTGGTAGGCCGGCGGCGGCAGGCCGTCGTCGCCCAGCTGGTCGTTGGTCTCGATGACTTCGCCACCGTGGTCGTCAGCCGCTTCCGGCGTGTTCATCTCGGCGAAAAGCGAGGGTTCCTCCACCGCGTGCACGCTTTCAGCAGCAGGCGCCTGGGGGGCCGGCTGTGCCGGGGCGGGCTGCGTGGCGGCCACTTCGGCTGCGGGCTGCTCGACCGGGGTATCCAGTTCCAGCGGCGCAGCGGCGCGGGTTTCCTCGACGCTCACGGTCTGGCGCAGCGGCGCGGACATCGGGCGGCGCGGCACCGGAATGTCGGTGTTCACATCGCTGGCGTCGATGCCGGTGGCCACCACGGACACCCGCATGCGGCCTTCCATCTCGGTATCCAAGGTGGAGCCGACGATGATGTTGGCGTCCGGATCGACTTCCTCGCGGATGCGGTTGGCGGCTTCGTCCAGTTCGAACAGGGTCAGGTCGTGCGAACCGGTGATGTTGATCAGCACGCCGCGCGCGCCTTTCAGGCTGATTTCGTCCAACAGCGGGTTGGCAATCGCCTTCTCGGCGGCCTGGACCGCGCGGTCTTCGCCTTCGCCTTCGCCGGTGCCCATCATCGCCTTGCCCATTTCGTCCATCACGGCGCGGACGTCGGCAAAGTCGAGGTTGATCAGGCCCGGACGGACCATCAGGTCGGTCACGCCCTTGACGCCCTGGTACAGCACGTCATCCGCCATCGAGAACGCCTCGGTGAAGGTGGTTTTCTCGTTGGCGAGGCGGAACAGGTTCTGGTTCGGGATGATGATCAGCGTATCGACCACCTTCTGCAGGCTCTCGACACCGCTTTCGGCCTGACGCATGCGCTTCAGACCTTCGAACTGGAAAGGTTTGGTCACCACGCCGACGGTCAGCACGCCCAGCTCGCGGGCGGCCTGCGCGATGATCGGGGCCGCACCGGTGCCGGTGCCGCCGCCCATGCCCGCGGTGATGAAGCACATATGCGCGCCCGCCAGGTGGTCGACGATCTGCTCGATGCTTTCCTCGGCGGCGGCAGAGCCCACCTGCGGACGAGCGCCTGCGCCCAGACCTTCGGTGACTTTCACACCCAGCTGGATGCGGCTCTTGGCCGAGCTTTGCTGCAGCGCCTGGGCGTCGGTGTTGGCGACGACGAACTCGACGCCGTCCAGCTCCTTGGCGATCATGTTGTTGACGGCGTTGCCGCCGGCCCCGCCGACACCAAACACCGTGATCTTCGGCTTCAACTCTTCCTGCCCGGGCATCGATAGATTCAACGTCATGCTCTTACCGCCTGTGTTACCCGCCCTTCCCGCAAAGGGCTTTTTCCTGTCCAGTTCACTATAATCTTACCGCGCAGGGCCAGTTCCGTCATCCCAAAAAGCGCGATCTTCCACGAAATAGGCCCCATTCTGAGGACAAACCCGCGGTATTTTGCCGTCCCTAGCAGATATGGGGGAAGAGGCACAACCGGAACACAACAAAACCGCACCAACCCTGCCCACAGGGCACGGAGGATCGGGTTTCCAAGTTTGGCTGGCCACTGCCCGGCCTGCTGAATCGCCGCATATTTTTTGCGGGCGTTAACGCGATTCTAACGGCTGTGACCAGCCCTGTCACGTGATCTTTACCGCGAGCGCGTGATTTCCTGCTGTCCTACCAGTTGTCGCGGAACCAACGGACCGCGCGCCCCAGCGTGCCGGCCGGGTGGCTGCGGGCGGGCATGTCAAAATCCCACCAC
This sequence comes from Nocardioides marinus, assembly GCA_019801415.1. Classification (GTDB taxonomy): domain Bacteria; phylum Pseudomonadota; class Alphaproteobacteria; order Rhodobacterales; family Rhodobacteraceae; genus Leisingera. Next base: position 183,418 of record JAHVJD010000007.1, on the reverse strand, counting down.
TCATCCTGTGGGTGCGCCGCAAAGAGGCACAGCCCCACCGCCGAGGCAAAGCCCGGACCGGTCGCCGCCTGCGGCAGCCCGTGCACGCGCAAGGGGCGGCCCAGCCGCACCTGCTGGCCCAGGATCCGGCTGGCCAGTCCGTCCAGCCCGAGGATCTGGCTGGAGCCGCCGGTCAGCACGATCTGCTGGCTCGGCAGGTACTCGAAACCGGCAGCGTCGAGCCGGGCACGGACATCCTCGAGGATCTCCTCGACCCGCGGCCGCATGATGCCGATCAACTCGGCCCGGCTGACAGTGCGGCGGTCATGCTCCCAATCGCCGGTGTCACCGCCGATCTCGATGATCTCGCGGTCATCCGCCCCGGTGGCATGCACGCCGCCGTGCTTGTTCTTGGTGCGCTCGGCCACCGACATCGACACCCCGAGCCCCATCGAGATGTCGCTGGTCACATGATCACCACCCAGACGCACGGCGTCGGCATAGATCATGTGCTTTTTCATGAAGATCGAAATCGAGGTCGTCCCACCGCCCATGTCGATGCAGGCTGCGCCCAGCTCCTGCTCGTCCTCGACCAGCGCCGAAAACCCCGACGCATAGGCCGACGAGGCGATCCCGGCCAGCTCCAGGTCACAGCGCTGGATGCAGCGCACCAGGTTCTGCACCGCCATCGCATCCACGGTCAGCATGTGCATGTCCACCGCCAGCGTCTGCCCCAGCTGACCGCGCGGGTCGGCAAGACCGGAGCGGTTGTCGAGCGCAAAATTCACCGGCTGCGCGTGCAGCACCTCGCGCCCGGCACCGTATTCGGGCACTTCGCAGGCGGCCAGCACCTCCGCCACATCCTGTTCGGTGACCTCCTGCCCCTTCAGGTCGAGGGTCGCATCCAGCCCATAGGACCGCGGGTTGGCCCCCGAGAAACAGGCGATCACGTGATCGACGCGCACCTCAGCCATGCGTTGTGCCGCCTGCACCGCGGTGCGGATTGCCCGCTCGGTCTCCTGCATCGCGGTGATCTCGCCGAACTGCACCCCGCGCGAGCGCGTGGTCGCCGCACCGATCACCCGGAACCCGGACTGGCCGGCCAGGGCGCCGATCGAGCCGTCCTCGCTGAGCCGCGCGCTGCCGTCAAACCGCAGCACCAGACAGGCAATCTTGGAGCTGCCCACGTCCAGAATGGCAACCACGCCGCGCTGCATCGCCTGCCGGCGCATCTGCCGCATCGCCCGCTGCGATTGATAGAGATCTGTCATTTTACTGCCCGCCCCCATTCAACTGCCTGATCCGCCACCAGTTTTCCACTGCATTCTCGGCCATGCGCACCGTCGGACGCCCGGCCAGACGCATGTCCACCGCGGCGACATCGCGTTCCAGCAAATCTTGCACCTCATTCACCGCCAGCACCCGCTCCAGCGCCGGCACCGGATTGCGGGCAGGCAACATGATGCGTTGCCCCCGGTCCAGAACCACGTCCCAGCGCCTCTCGCCGACCCGCACCAGCCCGCGCAGCCGCGGCCCCAGCGGGCGCGCCGCCGCGAACAGGCGCAATGCCTCCTCCGCCTTGGCAGCCGCCCCCTTGCCCGCGATCAGCGGCAGGTCCGGATGCAGGCTGCGCCGCCCCAGCTCGGCGACGTGAATGCCGTCCTTGTCAAGCAGCGCCAGCCCCTCGCGGCTGCGCCAGACCAGAGCCGGTTCACGCTCGACCACGTCCACCTGCAGGATGCCACCGGGACGGATCCGCACGCTGGCACTCCGGACCGGGTCCAGCCCGGTGATGACATCGCGGATATGCTCAAGATCCAGATCGAAGGAGCTGACCGGGAAATCCACCGAGATCACCTCGCGGATGTCCTGCGCAACGCTTGGACCGGCGCCGTCCACCGCCATCACGTTCACCATGAATTCCGGGCGCTGCTCGATCGCGGTACGGGCGTCCTGCACCAGCGCCAGCAGATCCGCGCGCCGCTCCTCGTTCGCGAGGTAGCCACCGGCCGCCGCCAGGATCAGGCAAAATGGAACCCCGAACCGCAGCCCGAAGCGAATTCCGGGGGTCAGCATCCAGCGCTGCAATCGGTACTTCAGCCGCGAAGGTGCCGGATCGGCCCGCCCTGCCGAGGCCGGACGGCCAAACCGCTGCTTCAGCGCCCGCATGAAGCGTCCTCCACCATCCAGGCGCACAAGCGACCAAAGCTGATGCCGCAATGGGCTGCCTGCTCCGGCGCCAGCGAGGTCGGCGTCATGCCGGGCTGGGTATTGGTCTCAAGGAGGATCAGCCCACGCGCGCCGCGCGCCTCGTCCCAGCGGAAGTCGGTGCGGCTGACACCGCGACAGCCCAGGGCCGCGTGCGCCTGCAGCGCGTAGTCGAGGCAGAGGTCGAAAATCTCCTGCGGCAGATCCGCAGGCAGCACATGGCGCGAGCCGCCGGGCTTGTACTTGGCATCGTAGTCATACCAGCCGTCCGTGAGGATATCCGTCACCGTCAGCGCCCGGTCTCCCATCACGGTGGTGGTCAGTTCGCGGCCCGGCGCGAAGGTCTCGACCATCACTTCATCCGGCATCTCCGGTGCCAGCTGCGGCGGGCCGTTGGCGGCCTCATGCACGATGTAGATGCCGACGCTGGAACCTTCGTTGTTGGGTTTCACCACGTAGGGCGGTGCCATCACGTGACCCGCGCTGACCTCTGACTTGGCAAACAGCCCGCTCTCCACCACCGGCAGCCCGGCCGCCCGGAACGCCGCCTTGGAGCGCTGCTTGTCCATCGCCAGCGCCGAGGCCAGCACGCCCGAGTGGGTATAGGGGATCTTCAGCCATTCCAGTATGCCCTGCACGCAGCCGTCTTCGCCCCAGCGGCCATGCAGCGCATTGAAAACAACATCGGGTTGCACCTCGGTCAGCCGCGCGCACAGATCCGCGCCGGCATCCACCTCGACAACCTCATACCCCTCACCGCGCAGCGCCGCCGCACATTCGCGACCGCTGGACAGCGATACCTCGCGTTCGGCTGATGGCCCGCCCATCAGCACCGCGACCTTCGGGAGTGTCCTGCTCGACCTACTCACCACCAAGCGCCTCAATATGCGGGGCTTTTGCCCCAGTTTCTTGGAATCCTTTCCGGATCCGCCTTATGTCGTGTTGCCGGATCATCCCCGGCCAATCGCGGCGATAGCCTGCCCCGACGCCGCAGGCCTGCAGTCCGCGCCGCCTGCCCGCCACCCTAACGCCCAAATCGTTACCGGGGCGTTAACAGTGTTTTTACCATGGGCCACGGGAATCACCGCACGCCTCCGTGCTCACCCGGAATGGACAGCGGGAAACCAAAGGTCAACCCATTGACGTTACCCGGTTAAATCCAGTTATCGGGGAAGCGGTTCACCAATCCGCATAATTTCCCACTCTAACGTAATGCCGGAATTTTCGTAAACCTTTTTCCGAACATCTTCCCCCAGCCCTTCCAGATCCGCGGCGGTGGCGCCACCGGCATTGATCAGGAAGTTGGAATGCTTCTCGCTCATCTGGGCACCGCCCCGGCTGGCGCCGCGCATGCCGGCGTCGTCGATCACCTTCCAGGCCTTCAGGTCATGCACGTCATCTGCCTGCCCGGTCGAGGAAAATCCCGCGGGGTTGCGGAAGGTCGATCCCGCCGACCGCTCCCGGGTCGGCTGGGTGGCATCCCGCTTCTCCAGCTGCGCCTGCATCCGCGCATGCAGCTCCTCCGGGTCGCCCTCGGCGCCCCGCAAGGTGGCCGAAACCAGCACCGCGCCTTCGGGGAAGGCCGTCTGGCGATACTGAAACTGCAACTCCTCGGCGGTGATCTCGCGAATTTCCCCCTGACGCGTCACCAGGGTGCCCGAGACGAACACATCCGCGACGTAGCTGCCATAGCAGCCGGCATTCATCCGCACCGCGCCGCCGATCGAGCCCGGAATGGTGCGCAGGAAGGTCAGGTCGACCCCCGCATCCGCCGCCTTGCGCGCCACATGCGCATCCAGTGCCGCAGCGCCTGCGGTCACCGTGTCGCCCTCGACCGAGATCGCGTTGAAGCCGCGCCCCAGCCGGATCACCACCGCCCGCAGGCCGCCATCCCGCACGATCAGGTTGGAGCCCACCCCCATCGGGAACACCGGCACGGCGGGGTCCAGCTGGCGCAGAAAGGCTGCGAGGTCGTCCACATCGGCAGGCTGAAACAGGTAATCCGCAGGCCCGCCCACGCGCAGCCAGGTCAGCCCCGCCAGATCGCGATTGGCCGTCAACTTGCCACGGATTCCGTCGAAATTCATCACATCTATCCCTCGAACCTTTGCCGCCAGCCTCTAGCAAGGAATGCGGCCGCAAGACAATGGACCGCCCGCAAGTGGCATCGGCGAAATCTCGCCGCCAGCAGGTCGGCTCAGGTGCCGCGACGCCACCGCTGGGCCAGCCAGCGGCCGAAATAGATCACCGGCCAGCGCAACACCGACATGCCCGCGGCCAGCACCGCCAACCCCCACCAGGGGCCATTTTCATAGGTCACGTAACCCAGAAGCGGGATTCCCAGCGCGATCAGCGCATAGGCGCGACGCCAATGGTTGTCTCGGCTGGGCAGAACCGCCAGCACATTCGCCGCCAGGGCCCAGACCGCCGCCAGTGTCAGCGACGGCGTCATTGTTCCACACAGCCCGGCCCAAGCCGCCGCAGGCCGCCGGGGGCCACGCCCCCGTTCCCGCTTGCATTGCTCACCGCGCCAACCGCGCAGGCAGCCCGTTGGCCCAGGTGCTGATGGTGCCCGCCCCAAGGCAGACCACGATGTCGCCGGGCCGGGCCTGCTCGCGCACCAGCCGCTCCAGATCGTCTTCGTCCAGAATGGCGCGGGCGTGGCGATGGCCGTGGCGGATCATCCCCGCCACCAGATCATCGCGGCTGGCGCCCTCGATCGGATCCTCGCCTGCGGCAAAGACCTCGGCGATGGCCACCACGTCGGCCTCGTTGAAACAGGCGCAGAAATCGTCGAACAGGCTGGACAGGCGCGAGTAACGGTGCGGCTGATGCACCGCGATCACCCGGCCCTCGCTGGCCTGGCGCGCCGCCTTCAGCACCGCGGCAATCTCCACCGGGTGGTGGCCGTAATCGTCGATGATGGTGACGCCGTTCACCTCGCCCACCTTGGTGAAGCGCCGGTTCACCCCGCCGAAGGCCGCAAGCGCCGCGCGGATTTCTTCCTTCTTCATGCCCAGATGCCGCGCCACCGCCACCGCCGACAGGGCGTTGGAGACATTGTGGTCGCCCGGCATCGGCAGGCTGCAGCCCTCGATCACCTGACCCTCGGCCTGCAGGTGCACGTCGAAATGGGCCACCCCCGCCTTGTAGGTCAGGTTCACCGCCCGCACGTCCGCCTGCGCGTTGAAACCGTAGGTGACAACCCGGCGGTCCGAGATCCGCCCCACCAGCGCCTGCACCTCGGGATGGTCGGTGCAGCAGACCGCGATGCCGTAGAAGGGGATGTTGGAGACAAACTCAAGGAAGCCGTCGCGCAGCCGGTCGAAGTCGCCCCAATGCTCCATATGCTCGGGATCGATGTTGGTGACCACGGCGATGGTCGCGGGCAGCCGGTTGAACGAGCCGTCGCTCTCGTCCGCCTCGACCACCATCCATTCGCCCTGCCCCATCCGCGCGTTGGAGCCGTAGGCGTGAATGATGCCGCCATTGATGATGGTGGGATCAAAGCCGCCGGCCACCATCAGCTCGGCCATCATGGTGGTGGTGGTGGTCTTGCCATGGGTGCCGCCGATGGCGATGTTGGATTTCAGCCGCATCAGCTCGGCCAGCATGTCGGCCCGGCGCACCACAGGCAGGCCGCGGCGGCGGGCCTCGTCCAGCTCCGGGTTGCCGGGCTTGATCGCCGAGGAGATCACCACAACGGCAGCGCCTTCCAGGTTTTCCGCCTGCTGGCCGACAAAGATCCGCGCGCCCAGCTCTTCCAGCCGTCCGGTGATCTTGCTGGCCTTCAGGTCCGAGCCCTGCACGCTGTAGCCGAGGTTCAGCAGCACTTCGGCAATGCCCGACATGCCGATGCCGCCAATGCCGACAAAATGGATCGGGCCGACATCACCGGGCAGCTTGGTTGCAGGGTTCATCACGTTATCCTTCCTGTGCCAGTTGCTCCACCAGTGCCGCCAGACGGTCGGTGGCATCGGGAATTCCGGCGTTCAGTGCAGCGGTCGCCATCTGGGTGGCGGCCTGCGGGTTACTCAGAATTGCGCCCATATGCTCCGCCAGCACCGAAACATCAAGCGCGCTTTCGGGGATCACCACCGCGGCATCCGCTGCGGCCAGACCGCGGGCATTGGCGCTTTGGTGGTCGCCGGCGGCGGCCGCAAAGGGGATCAGGATCGAGGGGCGCCCGATCACCGAAATATCCGCAACCGAGGACGCGCCCGCGCGCGAAATCACCAGCTGCGCCTCCGACATGCGGGCAGGCACATCGTGAAAGAACGGCTGCACATCGGCATTGATGCCGTGTTCGGCGTAAAAGGCGGCAACCCGCTCCTGGTCCTCGGCGCGGGCCTGATGCGACACCCGCAGATGCTGCCGGATCGCCTCGGGCAGCGCGGCAACCGCGCCCGGCACCACGTCCGACAGGATGCGCGCGCCCTGGCTACCGCCCATCACCAGGAGCGACATCGGGTAGTCGCCCGGCGGAATATAGGCCGCGCCCGCGCGCTCCATCACCGCCTGGCGCACCGGGTTGCCCACATGCTCATGCGGCACCCCCTCGGGCAGATCGGTGGGCCAGGTGCCGCAGGCGACACCCTGCACGCGCTTGGCAAAGAGCTGGTTCACCCGGCCCAGCACGCCGTTCTGCTCATGGATCATCCGCGGCAGCTTCAGCAATGTCGCCGCCCCCAGCGCCGGGATCGACGGATAACCGCCAAAACCCACCACCGCATCCGGGCGCTCGCGCCGCATCTGCATCATCATCGACAGCACGCCGCCCGCGATCTTCGGCCCGACCATCGCCTTGGCCAGCAATCCGCCGCGGGCAAAGGTGGCCGAGGACACCTGGCTGATCTCCACCGTGTGGGGAAAGCCGCCGGTATAGCGCGCGCCGCGCGCGTCCGTCGACAGTTTCACCCGCCAGCCGCGCGCCAGCATCCGTTCTGCCAGCGCCTGCGCCGGGAACATGTGGCCGCCGGTACCGCCTGCGGCCATCAAAAGCAGTTTCTGTGCCATCGGTCCTGAAATCTTCCTGTCTTCTATGCAACTGCCAACGCAGACAGTACCTCGTCGGTTTCAATCGGCCCCGCCCGGCCGCAGCCCAAGCAGCGCCGACCGGCTGGGCGGCGCGGCCCTTGTTACGTGTGCCGGGTCACGTGTGCCGCAACGCCCCGCACACCTCGGATCAGCCGCGGCCGCGCCCGTTCAGGTAATCGGCAATGCCACCCTGTGGCCGCGTGCGGGTAAAGGCCAGCAACATGCCGACCGCGATGCCGGTGGCAATCAGCGACGAGCCGCCGTAGCTGACAAACGGCAGCGTCATGCCCTTGGCCGGCAACAGCCGCACCGCGACGCCCATGTTGATCATCGCCTGCACGCCCAGCATGCAGACCAGCCCGGTGCCCGCCAGCCGGATGAAGGTATCGCGCTCGCGCATCAGCCGCAGCAGCGAGCGCACCACGATCAGCGCGTAAAGCACGATCAGCACCGCCACCAGCACCAGCCCGTATTCCTCGGCAGCCACGGCAATGATGAAATCGGTATGCGCATCCGGCAGCGACCATTTCACCAGGCCCTCGCCGACGCCGACCCCGAACAGCCCGCCCTCGCGGATCGCGTTGGTGGCATAGCCCAGCTGGGTGGTGGGATCGATGTCGGGATTCAGGTAGCCGTCGATGCGGCGCGCAAAATGTTCCGAGCTGTTGTAGGCAAAGATGCCCCCCAGCACCACCACCGCCGCCATGCAGACAAGCAGGATCATCGGCGCCCCGGCGACGAAATACATTACCCCCCAGCCGAACAGCACCAAGCTGGCCTGGCCGAAGTCCGGTTGCAGCACCAGCATCATCACCACTGCCATGCACAGGCCGAACGACATCAGCGTGCCCGGCGGGCCGTTGATCTGCTGGCTTGCCGCGATCATCCAGGCCGCGACCACGATGAACCCCGGCTTCAGGAACTCCGACGGCTGGATCGAGGCAAAGCCGAGCGAGTACCAGCGCACCGCGCCCTTGCCGAAATCGGTGCCGAAGATCGGCAGGAAGGCCAGCGCCACGAAGGCCACGGCAAAGCCCAGCACCGCCAGCCGCCGCACCAGCGTCGGCGACATCACCGAGGTCACCAGCATCGCCGCCAGCGCGGTCACGCCGAACACCAGCTGCCGCTGCACATAATGGAAACTGCCGAAGCCATTGCGCTCTGCCAGCGGCACCGAGGCCGCCAGACCGAGCAGCAACCCGATCACGAACAGCATCAGGATGCAGGACACCGTCCATTTATCCAGCGTCCGCCACCATTTCGGAAGAATCGGCTCGCCTGCCTGCACGGGAACCGCGCCATAGACCATCTCAGTCATGGGAATACCGCCACTATATGCCTCGTTGTGCCCCATGCGGGGCCTGCCCTGCCCCGTTTTCGGGGTCTGTTGCAGGAATGCTAACCCGAAAGAGTATTTTTTGCCACCCGCTTTACCTTCTGTTGCGCGGGTTTTCGCACATGGCAGCTTGCGCCGTTGCCGCATCCGTGGTCGATGCGCGCCATGCAGATAAGAACCCTGATTCTCGGCGCCGGCGCGGCCGGCATGATGTGCGCGCGCCATGCCGGCGGCAGCACGCTGGTGATCGACCACGCCAAGGCGCCGGGCGAGAAGATTCGCATCTCCGGCGGTGGCCGCTGCAACTTCACCAACATGTATGCCGGGCCCGCCAACTACCTGTCGCAGAACCCGCATTTCTGCAAATCGGCGCTGGCGCGCTACACCCAGTGGGACTTCATCGAGCTGGTCAGCCGCCACGGCATCGCCTGGCACGAAAAGACCCTGGGGCAGCTGTTCTGCGACGGCTCGGCCAAGCAGATCATCGCCCTTCTGGTGGATGAACTGCGCGCCGCCGGGGCGGACCTCTGGCTGCAGACCTTGGTCGAGAGCGTCGAGCGCACCGCCAATGGATTTCGCGTCACCCTGCTGCGCGAGGGCAGGCGCCAGGCGGTTTCCTGCCGCAATCTGGTGCTGGCCACGGGCGGCAAATCGATCCCCAAGATGGGCGCCACCGGGCTGGCCTATGATCTCGCCCGCCAGTTCGAACTGCCGCTCACCGAAACCCGTCCGGCGCTGGTGCCCTTCACCTTTCCCGATGGCCGCTTCAAGCCGCTGGCCGGGGTTGCCCTGCCCGCGCGGCTCTCGAACGACCGCACCTCCTTTGACGAGGCGCTGCTGTTCACCCACCGCGGCCTCTCCGGGCCGTCGGTGCTGCAACTGTCGTCCTACTGGCGCGAGGGCGAGGCGATCACCGTCAACCTGATTCCCGACACACCGCTGTTCGACCGCCTGCGCGAACAGCGCCAGGCCGGGGGTGGCCGCGATCTGACCACCGAACTGTCGCGCCACCTGCCCGCCAAGCTGGTGGACTTCCTGACACCGGTGCTGGCGCTCAAGGGGCGACTGGCCGACCAGTCCGATGCCGCGCTGCGGGCCCTCTGCGAGTCGCTCGAGAACTGGCAATTGCTGCCCGCAGGCACCGAGGGCTACCGCACGGCAGAGGTGACGCTGGGCGGCATCGACACCGATGCGCTGTCCTCCAAGACGATGGAAGCCAAATCCGTGCCCGGTCTCTACGCCATCGGCGAAGCCGTCGATGTGACCGGCTGGCTGGGCGGCTACAACTTCCAGTGGGCCTGGTCGTCCGGTTTCGCTGCCGGCACCGCGATTGCCGCCACCGGCTGATCCTTCACAGGGGCCGATTCCGCGCGGTGTCCGCCCGGATCGGCCCAGATCCCCCCGGATCGACCTCACGCGGAACCTGCGCCGCGCCTTCTAGCCGAGACGCCCGCGCACCTGCGCGATGAAATCCTCGCCGCGCTGTTCGAAATTGTCATACTGGTCAAAGCTGGCCGCGGCCGGGGCCAGCAGAACCGTGTCGCCCGGCTGCGCCTCGGCCATCGCCCGCTCCACCGCGGTAGCCATGGTGGTGCAGACCTCGGCCTCCACGTCCAGCTGCATGGCAAAACCGGCCGCCTCGCGCCCGATCACATAGGCCTTGGTCACATTCGAGGTCTGCCCCGCCAGCCCGTCGAGGCCGCCGTCCTTCTCCAGCCCACCACAGATCCAGCGGATGTTCCTGAACGCGCTCAGCGCCTTGGCAGCGCTGTCGACATTGGTCGCCTTGCTGTCATTGACATAGCGCACGCCCGCCGCCTCGGCGATGGTCTGGCTGCGATGCGGCAGGCCGGGAAAGGTCGCCATCGCATCGCCGATCAGCCGCGGCGCCAGCCCCAGCGTGCGCGCCGCTGCATAGGCCGCACAGGCGTTCTGATGGTTATGCGCCCCCGGCAGCCCCTGCATCTCGCGCAGATCGATCGAGGCCGCCTGCCGCCCCTTGCGATACTCCGACAAGAACCCCTTGCGGGCAAACACCTGCCAGCCCGGCCCGGTCAGCTTCTGCGCGGCCGAGATACGGATCACCCGGTCATCGCTCAGGCTTTCGGAGAGCTGCCCGGCCAGGAACAGCCCCTCGTCCTCGTCGACACCGATCACCGCGCGGTCGGGACCGCCCTCGGCAAACAGGCGGCGCTTGGCGGCGAAATATCCGCCCATGCCGCCGTGCCGGTCGAGGTGATCGGGGCTGAGGTTGGTGAAGACCGCCACATCCGGGGTCAGCGCCCGCGCCAGCTCGGTCTGATAGCTCGACAGCTCCAGCACCACCACGCCGCCATTGCCCGGCGGGTCGATGTCCAGCACGCCGCGACCGATATTGCCCGCCAGCTGGCTCTCGCGGCCCGCCTCCTGCAGGATATGGTGCAGCAGCGCCACCGTGGTCGATTTGCCGTTTGACCCGGTCACCGCCACCACCCGCGGCGGCTGGTCGTGCATCTGCCACTCGGCATCCGCAAAGGAGCGGAAGAACAGGCCGATGTCATTGTCCACCGGCACCCCTGCCGCGAGGGCCGCCCGGATCACCGGGTTGGGCTTGGGGTAGAGATGCGGAATACCGGGCGACGTCACCAGGACGGCGATCTCGTCGAAGGCGCCCGACTTGTGCAGGTCGCGACAGGTGAAGCCCTCGGCCTCGGCCGCCTCGCGTGCCGCCAGGTTGTCGTCCCAGCAGATCGCCTCTGCGCCGCCCGCCCGCAAGGCCCGCGCCGTTGCCAGGCCCGAGCGCCCCAGCCCTAGCACCGCCACGTTTGCGCCTTCAAAACCTCTGACCGGGATCATCGCTTGCCCTTTCGCACGATCACTCTTTGCGCCGTACCCTGTACCGCAGCGATGGAGATTTGCAAGCCATCAGGGCAGCGCCCGTCCGCCCCCATGGGCGGGCCCTTTGCGTCCGCCCGCGGACGGGCACCGACCCAGGACACAGGTGTTGCGCACCCGGCGCACGCTGCCCTCACGCGATCTTCACCCGCCCGCTCTAGGGTCAACGCGTTGCAACGAGAAGACCAGGAGACCGGCCCCCTCAGACCACCTCCTCATTGGGTGCAGGGCGGGTCCGCAACAGGCCGATAGACGGACATGACCGCTGACACCGGTCATCCGATGCTCCGCCCTTTGGCGGCGCCGCCTTCCTTGCAAAACAAAACCGCGCCCAGCATGAGCCCGGCGCGGTTGCCATGAAAGCAGACAGGACAGCCCCGCCGCCTTGGCCGGGCTGCAAAGCGGCGCGGCTCAGCGCACCTTCAGCGTCGCCAGACCGATCATCGCCAGGATCAGCGAGATGATCCAGAAGCGGATCACGATGGTGGGTTCGGCCCAGCCTTTCTTCTCGTAGTGGTGGTGAATCGGCGCCATCAGGAAGACCCGCCGCCCGGTGCGCTTGTAATACAGCACCTGGATGATCACCGACAGCGCCTCGACCACGAACAGACCGCCGACGATCGCCAGCACCAGCTCGTGCTTGGTGGCCACCGCGATCGCCCCCAGCGCACCGCCCAGTGCCAGCGAGCCGGTGTCGCCCATGAACACCGCCGCAGGCGGCGCGTTGTACCAAAGGAAGCCCAGGCCCGCGCCGAACAGCGCCGAGGTGAAGATCAGGATTTCACCGGTGCCCGGCACGTAATGCACGTCCAGATACTCGGTAAAGTCGACGCGCCCCACCGCATAGGCGATGACGCCCAGCGTCCCGGCCGCAATCATCGACGGCATGATCGCCAGCCCGTCCAGACCGTCGGTCAGGTTCACCGCATTGGCCGAGCCGACGATGACGCAGATCGCAAACGGCACGTAGAAGATGCCAAGGTTGATGAGCGTGTCCTTGAACACCGGCAGCGCCAGCTGATTCTGCAGCGGCGCCGGGTGATAGGCCGCCGCCCACAGCGCTGCGGTGACGGCGATCAGCACGCCCAGCAGCAGCCGCACCTTGCCCGGCACCCCCTTGGTGTTCTGTTTCGACACCTTGGCATAGTCATCGGCAAAGCCGATCAGGCCATAGGCCAGCGTCACGAACAGCACCATCCAGACAAAGGGGTTGTCCCAGCGCGCCCAGATCAGGGTCGCGGTCAGCAGCGCGCCGACGATCAGCAGCCCGCCCATGGTGGGCGTACCCGCCTTCGACAGATGCGCCTCCGGCCCGTCGTCGCGGATCGGCTGCCCCTTGCCCTGGCGCTTGCGCAGCACGTTGATCAGCGGCTTGCCAAACAGAAAGCCAAAGATCAGCGCGGTCAGAAAGGCGCCGCCTGCGCGGAATGTGATATAGCGGAAGAGGTTGAAGAAATCTCCCCCGTCCGACAAAGCGGTCAGCCAATAGAGCATGCGGCCCGTCCCCCGATCCTTACGGTTTTTCAGAATTGCGGCCGGATTGGCCCATTTCGCGGATGCCGTCAACGATCTTGGCCAGCGCCATGCTCAATGACCCCTTGGCCAGCACGATATCGCCCGCCGCGATGCTGTCCTGCAACGCGGGCACCGCCTCGGCGCTGGTCGCGTACCAGCCGCCCCGCTTGTCCGCGGGCAGCGCATCATGCAGCGCCCGCATCAAGGGGCCGATGCAGTGAATCCGGTCGATATCCCGCACCGCGTCCAGCTGCGCCAGATCCGCATGCAGCGCCAACTCCTGCGCGCCCAGTTCCTTCATGTCGCCGAGCCAGGCCAGCTTGCGCCCGCCGCCCTGCACCGGCGTCGCCGCCAGCACCGCCAGCGCCGCCGCGACCGAGGTCGGGTTGGCGTTGTAGCTGTCGTCCAGCAGGGTAACCGCGCCGCCGTCCAGCCGGATCGTCTCGCGTACGCCGCGGCCTTTGACAGGCGACCACAGCGACAGGCTGCGCGCGGCCTTTTCGACATCACCCCCCAGCGCCTCGACGCATGCCAGCGCGCCCAGGGCGTTCATCGCAAAATGCGCGCCAAGTGACTGGATATGCAGATCGATCTCGCGCCCCGAAACCGTGACCTGGGCAAGGGTTTCCGCCCCCTTGATCGCCGCCGAGCGCAGTTGATACGCCGCCGCCGTCTCACCGAACCAGCGGGCCTCGGCGCCCAGATCCGCCGCCACCCTTGCCAGCACGGGCGCCTCGGCGATATCGGCATTCAGCACCGCCACGCCACCCGGCTCCAGCCCTTCCATGATGGCGGCCTTCTCGCGGGCGATGCCCGCCACGTCGTCAAAGGCCTCCAGGTGTACCGCCGCCACGGTGGTGACCATTGCCACGTGCGGACGGGCCTGTTTCGACAGCGGCGCGATCTCGCCGGGGTGGTTCATGCCGATCTCGATCACCGCATAATCGGTGTCCCGCGGCATCCGCGCCAGCGTCAGCGGCACTCCCCAGTGGTTGTTGTAACTGGCCACCGCCGCATGGGTGCGGCCCTGATCGGACAGCATCCGCGCCAGCATCTCCTTGGTCGAGGTCTTGCCGACCGAGCCGGTGACCGCCACCACCCGTGCCTGCGTGCGCGCCCGCGCGGCGCGGCCCAGAGCCTCCAGCCCCTTTTGCACGTCCTCGACGATCAGCAGCGGCGCCTCCGCCGACACGCCGTCCGGCACGCGCGAAACCAGCGCCGCCACGGCGCCCTTCTCCAGCGCCTGCGCGACAAAATCATGCCCGTCGCGCGCCGCGGTCAGCGCCACGAACAGATCACCGGGCTGGATGGTGCGGGAGTCGATCGACAAGCCAGAGACCTGCCAGTCACCTTGCGCCTGCCCGCCGGTTGCGGCGGCGGCCTCAGCTGCGGTCCACAGGCTCATGCCAGCCTCCCGTCCAATGCGGCCACGGCGATGCTGGCCTGTTCCACGTCATCAAAAGGCAGCACCGTGTCACCCACGGTCTGGCCGGTCTCATGGCCCTTGCCGCAGATGATCAGCGCGTCACCCGGCCCCAGCATATCCGCCCCACGCAGGATCGCCTCGGCGCGGTCGCCGACCTCGATGCAATCGGGCGCACCGGCCTTGACCGCGGCGCGGATCGCCGCCGGGTCCTCGCTGCGCGGGTTGTCATCCGTCACGATGACCACATCAGCGTTCTCATGCGCCGCCTGCCCCATCAAGGGGCGTTTCGAGGTATCACGGTCGCCGCCTGCGCCGACGATGGCAATCAGGCGCCCCAGGACATGCGGGCGCAGCGCCTTGATGGCGCTGGCCACCGCATCCGGGGTGTGGGCGTAATCCACGAACACTGCCGAGCCATTGTCGCGCTCGGCCGCCAGCTGCATCCGGCCGCGCACGGTGGTCAGATGCGGCAGGGTCTCGAACACCCGTTCGGGGTCTTCACCGCCGGCAATCACCAGCCCGCAGGCGAGCAGGATATTTTCCGCCTGAAAGCCGCCGATCAGGTTCAGCCGCACCTGGTACGGCTTGTCATGCCAGGCAAAGCGCATGTCCTGCCCGGTGCCGTCATAGCGCAGACCCATCAGGCTGAGATCGCCAAGGCCGCGGCCGACGCTGATGATCTCCTGGCCGCGCGCCGCCGCCACCGCGCGCATCTCGGCACCGCGGGGATCGTCCATGTTGATGACCGCCACGCCCTCGTCCGGCAGCACCCGACGGAACAGCCCGGCCTTGGCGGCGAAATAGGCGTCGAAGGTCTCGTGGTAGTCGAGGTGATCCTGGGTGAAATTGGTAAACCCCGCCGCCGCCAGCTGCACCCCGTCCAGACGGCGCTGGTCCAGCCCGTGTGATGACGCCTCCATCGCGGCATGGGTCACGCCCTCGGCGGCAGCGGCGGCCAGAGCCCGGTGCAGGGTGATGGGCTCCGGCGTGGTATGGGCCAGCGGGTAGCTCCAGGCGCCCTCGATGCCGGTGGTGCCCATGTTGACGGCCTGGTGGCCCAGCTCCATCCAGATCTGGCGCACAAAGGTCGCAACGGAGGTCTTGCCGTTGGTGCCGGTCACCGCGACGACCGTCTGCGGCTGGCCGCCGAACCACAGCGCGGCGGCATAGGCCAGCGTCTGGCGCGGGTCCTCGACCACCACCAGCGCGGCATGGCTGTCGGCCAGCACCCGCGCTGCGATCTCGGCTCCGGCGGCATCGGTCAGCACCGCGACCGCGCCCTTCTCCAGCGCTGCGGGAATGAACTTGGCGCCGTGAACCTGGCTGCCGGGCAAGGCCGCGAACAGGTAACCTGCCCGCACCTCGCGGCTGTCCACCGCGAGGCCGCTGATCTGCGGATCCGCCCCGCCACGTGCCGTCAGACCCAGCTGGCTGAGCGGCTGCGGCTCCGGGGTACTACTGTTGCTGCTGCTCATGGCCGGGTCCCTACCGAGGTCTAGTTCGAGGTGAGGGTTATACCAGCCATCTCGATGGGTTCAACTTGCGGACGCAGCCCGAGCAAAGGTGCGACCCGCCCGATCATCTCGGCCGCCACCGGCGTCGCCGTCCAGCCCGCGGTGCGGCGCGGCTTGCCGTGGGCGATCACCTCCGGCTCATCCAGGGTCACCACCAGAACGTATTTCGGGTCATGGGCCGGGAACATCGCGGCAAAGGTGGCGATCACCTTGTCCTCGTAATAGCCGCCCTGCGGCTTGGGCTTGTCGGCGGTGCCGGTCTTGCCGCCCACCTGATAGCCGGGCACCTCGGCAAAGGAGGCGGTGCCGCTGGTCACCACCTTGCGCAGCATGGCACGGGACTGGCGCGCGGCCTCCTCGGACATCACCCGTTGACCTTCCTGCGGCCCGTCCTGGCGCAGAATCGTCGGCTTCACGTAGCGCCCGCCATTGGCAATCGCCGCATAGCCCGCCGCTAGATGCATCGGGCTGGCGGACAAGCCGTGACCATAGGAAATGGTGACGGTGCTGAGATCTCCCCACTTGCGCGGCGTCAACGGGCGGCCACCTGCCGCTTCGGCGATTTCAATCGGGGTCGGCTCGAACATGCCGAGCGCCCGCAGGAAGTCCTGCTGGCGCAGGGCCCCGATCTGCAGCGCCAGGCGACCGGTGCCGCGGTTGGAGCTGTTGACGATCACATCCGCAAGGCTCAGCTCGCCAAAGTTCTTGTGGTTGAACTCGCCGATCGGAAAGCGGCCGATGCGCATCGGGCCGGACGCGTCGATCATGGTCTCGGAGTTCGCAAGGCCAAGGTCGACCGCCTGCGCGGCGGTGAAGATCTTGAAGGCGGAGCCCAGTTCGTACACCCCCTGCACCGCGCGGTTGAACAGCGGGCTGACCGAGGGGTCAAACCCCGAGGTCGGCGGCCGCGGCCGGTCGTTCGGGTCGAAATCCGGCAGCGACACCACCGAGATCACCTCGCCGGTGTGCACATCCATCAGGATCGAGGTGGCGCCCTTGGCGTTCATCAACTTCATGCCACCGTAGAGCACCCGCTCGGCTGCCGCCTGCACGGTCAGATCCAGCGACAGCTGCAACGGCTTGCCGCCATTGGCGGGATCGCGCAGGTAGCTGTCGAACTGCTTTTCCACCCCGGCGACGCCGATCACCTCGGCGGCATTGACGCCTTCCTTGCCGAAACCGGCCCCGCCCAGCACATGGGCGGCGAGGCTGCCATTGGGGTAAAGCCGCATCTCGCGCGGGCCGAACAGCAGGCCGGGGTCGCCGATGTCATGCACCGCCTGCTGCTGCTCGGGGCTGATTTTCTTCTTTATCCACAGAAACTTGCGCTTCCCCGTGAAATCCTCGATCAGCTCGTCGCGATCAAGGTCGGGGAAGATCTCCACCAGCTTTTCGGCGGCCCCGACGGGGTCGACCATCTGCGGCGGCTGCGCATAAAGCGAATGGGTCTCGAAGTTGGTTGCCAGCAGGCGCCCCTTGCGGTCGACGATATCGGCGCGCTGCATGGCGATAGCACTGCCCGGCACGCTGGCGACCGGCTCGGCCGGTTCGGACAAGGCGGTGATGCCCATGCGGGCACCGATGGTGGCGAAGGCAAAGACGAACAGCGCCCCCATGACCAGAAGCCGCCCCTCGGAGCGCTGACGGGCCTGCACCTGCATCTCCTGGTGGCGCAGGGTGATGTTTTCCTGTTCGATCCGGTCAGGGTTCTCCCCCACCGCGCGAGCGTGCAGAATCCGGGCCAGCGGGCGCAGCGGAGTGCGGATCATGGGTGTCCTCCTGCGGCGGCGGCATTCAGGCCCGAGACCTCGATGCCATTGCTGAGGTCCAGTTCAGGCGGCACCGGGTAGGAGACCTCGTCCACCCGGCCAAACTGGTCCGGGCGCAGCGGCAGCAACCCCAGGCGATCAAAGTTCAGCTCGGCCAGGTCCCGCAGCCGCTCCGGCCGGTTGAGATAGGCCCATTCCGCCCGCAGCACCCCCAGCCGCACCTTGGCGGCACCGATCTGCTGGCGCAGGGCGCGGGTTTCCTTCAGCACCTCCTGAGTGGCGTAATTCTCGCGGTAGGCCCAGAAAGCCAACGCCAGAACGGTCAGGCAGGTGGCGACATAAAGCAGGGATTTCATCGACCGTTGCCCTCCTTCAGTTGTGGCATGCCCAGTTCCTTGGCCGAGATCGGCCCCGGCGCGGCCGCGGTGCGGCGTCCGACCCGCAGGCGGGCGCTGCGGCTGCGCGGGTTCTCTGCCAGTTCCTGCTCATCGGGACCGACGGCCTTGCGGGTGACCAGCTCGAATTGCGCGGGGGCTTCGGCCTGCTCGGGCGCGTAACGGTTGGCGCGACCGGTCTTGCCCGCGCGATGCTGGAAGAAACGTTTCACCATGCGATCCTCGACCGAGTGGAACGTGACCACGGCCAGAAGCCCGCCCGGCTTCAGCGCCCGCTCGGCGGCCAGAAGGCCCTCGAACAGCTCCTCGTATTCGGCATTCACCGCGATGCGCAGCCCCTGGAAGCTGCGGGTCGCCGGGTGCGACTGGCCCGGCTTGGGGCGCGGCAGGCAGCTTTCGATGATCTTGGCCAGACGCAGCGTGGTGGTGATCGGCTCCACCGTGCGTTCGCGCACGATCGCCTTGGCGATGCGGCGGCTGGCGCGCTCTTCGCCGTAGTGGAACAGGATGTCGGCAATCTGCGCCTCGCTCAGCTCGGCGATCAGATCGGCGGCGGAGGGGCCGGATTGCGACATCCGCATGTCCAGCGGGCCATCCTTCATGAAGGAAAAGCCGCGCTCGGCCAGGTCCAGCTGCATCGAGGAAACGCCGAGGTCGAGCACCACGCCATCGAGATCCTGGGCGTATTCATCCATGCGCGAAAACACACCCGGTTGCAGGATCAGCCGGTCGCCATAATCTCCCGCCCAGGCTTTCGCGAGTTCGAAGGCAAGCGGGTCGCGGTCGACGCCGATGACCTGTTCGGCCCCGGCCTCCAGCAGGCCACGGGTATAGCCGCCAGCGCCGAAGGTGCCATCCAGCCAGCGCCCCGACACCGGGGCAACCGCCTTGAGCAGCGGACGCAGCAGAACCGGAATATGGGGACCATTGGCAGCTGTCTGGTCCTGGGTCATGTCTTAAATGTCTCCGTCGCCATCAAGGAATTGCATCGGATCGAAGTCTTCCGGCAGTTCCTCCATCCACTTCTCGGTCTGGGCCAGCTCTTCTTCCTCGTAGGTTTCGGGCTTCCAGATCTGGAAGGTATCCCCCGCCGCGATGAAGAAGGCCTCGCCCTCGAGACCGATTTTCTGGCGCAGCTTGGCAGGCAGCACCAGGCGGCCGGTCTCATCCACGTTGGTCGGGAAGGACTGACCATGAAACATCCGCTGCAGCATCTTGCGTTGCATGGAGCCGCGCGGCAGGCGGTCGATCTTGGCGTCGACCTCCTCGATTGCCTCTATAGTATAGCACTCCAGGAACTTGCGGCGATGGTCACCGTAGACAATCACCAATTCCGGGTTGCGGTCGGGCTGCCAGTTGGGATCGGATGCCTCCAGCACACGGCGAAAAGAGGCCGGGATTGACACCCGCCCCTTGCTGTCCACCTTGTGGTGGCTTTCGCCTCTGAACCTGCGGCCCAATCTACCGTCCTTTTTCGCGCGTCCCTCGCGTTGATCCGTCCCCCAGAATGAAAAGGGGCGGGTTGATCTGCTGCCACTGATCAACCCGCCGCCTTGGCCCGCCTTGCGGGATGTCCGACTGCGCGCGCCACCTGGGGGGATGTCTGCTCGCCCGCGCGCCGGATCTCTGTTTTTCGAGGAAAGCGAAGGCCTGTATGAAACCTGCTTTTGTTTTTGTGGTCTGGGGTCGTTTGGCGCCCCGTCCCTCGTTTCCGTCGATGAATTAGGGATACTATGGGAATTGATGGCCCTGCAACCATTTTCTGCCCAAACCCTCTGGACTCTTGCAGAAATTGAAGGAGATTCGCAGCAGAATCTCCCTCATTTCGGCCCCATCTTAGCTTCTGTGGTGCGCAAACTCTCCGCAAACACTAGATATAGATCCAGATTGCAGAGAGATATTTTTTCCCATAGTTTCCCGCGATTCCTGATCCCGGCATCGCCGATTCAAGAATGTTCGCGTCATGTTCCGCAATCAGCCCAACCTTCGCAGCAAAACCGGCCCTTTTCCACGGTTCAACACCGAGTGATTCGCAACGGCAAGCTGAAAGTGCGCGCGAGATGGCCATGAATTCCCATGCCGCCCATGAATTCCCGCCTGTCCCGTCGTTTCCCAATCTTCCCACGGTTTCCCAGTGGTCCCATGCGCAGCCCTCCGCCGCCGGAAGGGCCAGACCGCCCCGGATCCGGCAGGCGATCCCATCCCGGCCCATTCCGCCTCCCGAAACGGCGGCCCTGTCGGCGCCCACCGGCGGCGCGGGCAACACAAAACGGCCCGCCGAAAGACGGGCCGCTGTGCAGAAATACGAAAGGCAGCCGGGTTGGCCGCGGGGCGATCAGGCCATGCCGCCCTTGACCAGCCCTTCGGCGATCCGGGCGTAGGCCTGGGCCATCGGCCCATCCCCCGCCGCAATCGGGGTGCCACCATCGCCCGCCAGACGGGTTTCGAGATCAATCGGCAGCGCGCCCAGCAGCGGCAGGCCCAGCCCTTCGGCCTCGGCCGCGACACCGCCGTGACCAAAGATATGATGTTCGCCGCCGCAATCCGGGCAGGTAAAGAAGGACATGTTCTCGATCAGCCCCAGCACCGGGGTCTTCAGCGTCTTGAACATGTCCATCGCCTTGCGCGCGTCCAGCAGCGCGACGTCCTGCGGCGTGGAGACGACGATGGCGCCGGTCAGCTCGGCCCGGGTGCACAGCGTCAGCTGCACGTCGCCGGTGCCGGGCGGCAGGTCGACGATCAGCACGTCCAGCTCGCCCCAGTTGACCTGGCCCAGCATCTGCTGCAACGCGCCCATCAGCATCGGGCCGCGCCAGACTACCGCCTTGCCCTCCTCCAGCATGAAGCCGATCGACATAAGAGTGACGCCATGGGCGTGCAGCGGCTCGATGATCTTGCCGTCAGGGCTGGCCGGGCGCCCCTTTGCGCCCATCATGCGGGGCTGCGAGGGTCCGTAGATGTCGGCGTCCAGCAGGCCCACCTTGCGGCCCTGCCTGGCCAGCGCCACGGCGAGGTTGGAGGCCACGGTGGATTTGCCCACGCCGCCCTTGCCCGAGGCCACTGCCAGAATGCGCTTCACCCCCGCCGGTTTCAGCGGCTCCGCCTGCGGCTTGGGATGACCGCCGACCTTGAGGCTGGGCGCAGGCTGCTGCGCCGCATGGGCGGTCAGCGCCACCGAGACGTCGCTGACCCCCGCCAGCTCCGCCACCGCGGCCTCGGCGGCGCGGCGCAGCGGTTCCATCTGCTTGGCCACCTCGGGGCTGGGCGCTTCGATCACGAAGCTGACCTTGCCGTCCTCGATGCGCAGGGCGCGCAGCATGTCGCGCGACACCAGCGTGCCGCCGTCCGGCAGCTGCAGACGCTCCAGCGCTGCGTGAATCTGTTCCTGGGTGACCGGCATGGCTGCTCTCCTGCTTCTTGACCGACACATATATATGCAGCGAGTCGAGGCGATGGAAGCCGCGACGACAGCCCCGGGGCCAGACCGTGCAAAGACCTGTCAAGATTGACGCCAGTTCCCCTATGCAATCCATGCAAGCCTGCGCCGAGATCCGCGGCACATCACAAAGGTGATGCCAAAAAATCCGGCACTATCAGAACGGTAGCGGCTTCCACCCATGCATTTGCTGCATAGCGGCATTGACCAGACACGGGATTGTGCGTCCGCAGCATATCCGTAAATTGTATCACAAGAAGCGCCACTGGGGCGCAGGACGAAACGGCCGGACGGCAAGACGAAGGAACCGAAAAGATGGCAGCAGCACAACAGATCACCGCAGTGAAACTGGCGTCGCCTTTTGCTGCACTGGACGGCCTGATGGCGAAATTCGCCCGTTACCGCCTGTACCGCCAGACCGTCAAGGAACTGTCGGAGCTGAGCGGCCGCGAGCTGGCGGACCTGGGTCTGCACCGTTCCGAAATCAAGCGTATCGCCTATCAGGCGGCTTACGAAAACGAATAACAGAGATCAGGCTCTTTCTCCTCCTCCCTTGAAGAGCCTGTACTACGCGGTGGCATCCTCCTCCTCCCTGATGCCGCCGCACCCTATACCGGCCGAAAGCCGGGCTTGGATCACCGGGACCTCCTCCTCCCTTAATCCCGGTGTATGACAGAACGGCGGTGCCCCCTCCTCCTCCCTGGGCGCCGCCGTTTTTGTATTTTCAGACATCCGCGACCCAGTCCTTGCCCGCGCCGGACAGGCCACTTTGCGCCAGAACTTTGCAATGAAGGGCAGCGGCGGCGGGCAGCCCTGCTGCCCGCCGCCGCTGCCGCGCCCGGATCGGATCGCCAAGGCGATCCGATCCCCCGGCCATGCCGGGGCATTTATCTGTCGTGAAGAGGCTTATCCAACGCGTTCAGGGCCGCGCGTCGCTCAGAACGGGATGTCGTCCGCTGCCGAAACGAAGCGGGCCACGACCTTCTTCGGACCGGCCTTCTCGAAATCGACTTCCAGCTTGTCACCTTCGATGCCGAGAATCGCGCCGTAGCCGAATTTCTGGTGGAACACCCGCTCGCCCAGGGTGAAGCTGGAGGTGGCGGTCAGATCGATCACCTGGTGGCGGCTTTCCTTGGGCTGGCTCAGCCCGCGCTGGCCGGAGCGCGCCTGCAGCCGCTTCCAGCCCGGCGAGTTGTAGCCGTCGGCCTGTGCCATCTTGTCCTCGATGGTGGAGCGCACGCCGTAATCAGATGCCCCCGCCGCGCCGACGCCATAGCCGCTGCCGGTCAGCACCTCAACGTGCTCCTCGGGCAGCTCGTCGATGAAGCGCGAGGGCAGTTGCGACTGCCACTGGCCGAACACCCGGCGGTTGCCGGCAAAGGAGATGGTGCAGACTTCCTCGGCCCGCGTGATGCCGACATAGGCGAGGCGGCGCTCTTCCTCGAGCCCCTTCTGGCCGCTTTCATCCATCGAGCGCTGCGAGGGGAACAACCCGTCCTCCCAGCCCGGCAGGAAGACGGCGGGGAATTCCAGCCCCTTGGCCGCGTGCAGGGTCATGATCGACACCTTTTCGTCCGCGTCCTGCTTGTCATTGTCCATCACCAGGCTGACGTGTTCGAGGAAGCCCTGAAGGTTTTCAAAGTTCTCCAGCGCCTTGACCAGTTCCTTGAGGTTTTCGAGGCGGCCGGGCGAATCCGGGTTCTTGTCGTTCTGCCAATGGGCGGTATAGCCGCTTTCATCGAGGATGATCTCGGCCAGTTCCATGTGGCTGATGTCGCCATCGTCGGCCATGCGACCCCAGCGGGCGATGCTGTCGACCAGCTCGCGCAGCTTGCCCGCGCCCTTGCCCTTGATCTGGCCCGACTCGACCGCCAGCCGCGCGCCCTCGACCAATGACACACCGTTTTCGCGGGCGATGATCTGGATGGTCTGCTGCGCCTTGTCGCCAAGGCCGCGCTTGGGCGTGTTGACGATGCGCTCGAACGCCAGATCGTCCTCGGGCGAGGTCACGACGCGGAAATAGGCCATGGCATCGCGAATCTCGAGCCGCTCATAGAAGCGCGGGCCGCCGATCACGCGGTATGGCAGGCCGATGGTGAGGAAGCGATCCTCGAACGCGCGCATCTGGTGCGAGGCACGGACGAGAATCGCCATGCTGTTGAGGCCGATGGGGCGCTGGCCGCGGGTGCCGCGCTGCATCGCCTCGATCTCCTCGCCGATCCAGCGGGCCTCTTCCTCGCCGTCCCAATGGCCGATCAGGCGAACCTTTTCGCCGTCACCGGCATCGGTCCACAGCTCCTTGCCAAGACGCCCCTGATTGCCGCGAATGACGCCCGCGGCGGCGGCCAGGATATGACCGGTGGAGCGGTAGTTCTGCTCCAGCCGGACCACCATGGCGCCGGGAAAATCCTTTTCAAACCGCAGGATGTTGCCCACTTCGGCACCGCGCCAGCCGTAGATCGACTGGTCGTCGTCGCCGACGCAGCAGATATTCTTGTGTGCCCCCGCCAAGAGCCGCAGCCAGAGGTACTGGGCGACGTTGGTATCCTGGTATTCGTCCACCATGATGTAGCGGAACCAGCGCTGATACTGCTCCAGCACATCCCCGTGGTTCTGGAAAATCGTCACCATGTGCAAGAGCAGGTCACCGAAATCGACTGCGTTCAGCTCGCGCAGGCGGGTCTGGTACTGGGCGTAGAATTCAATGCCGCGGTTGTTGTAGGCCCCCGCATCGGCCGAGGGCACATGGTCGGGCGTCAGGGCGCGGTTCTTCCAGTCGTCGATGATGCCCGCCAGCATCCGTGCGGGCCAGCGTTTGTCGTCCACGCCCGCGGCCTGAACCAGTTGCTTCAACAGGCGGATCTGGTCGTCGGTGTCGAGGATGGTGAAATTCGATTTCAGCCCGACCAGCTCGGCGTGGCGGCGCAGCTGCTTGACGCAGATGGAGTGGAAGGTGCCAAGCCAGGGCATTCCCTCGACCGCCTGGCCGAGCATGCCGCCGACCCGCTCCTTCATCTCGCGCGCGGCCTTGTTGGTGAAGGTCACCGACAGGATCTCATTGGGCCGCGCCCGGCCGGTGCTGAGAAGATGCACGATGCGGGTGGTCAGCGCCTTGGTCTTGCCGGTGCCGGCGCCTGCCAGCATCAGGACCGGACCGTCCAGACATTCCACCGCCTCGCGCTGCGCCGGGTTGAGGCTGTCCAGATAGGGCATCGGCCGCGCCTGCATGGCCCGGGCCGACAGCGATGCGCCCTCAAAGGCGTCCATTTCGTCAAAACTGCTCATACCCGTGATCCTAGCGTGATTCAGGCGCGGCGGAAAGGGGACGTTCACATTCTGTTCCCACCAATTCCACCCCACCGCGGCAATGTAGTATCCGCCTAATACCCCGGCAGGCGGCCGAGGTGCTAGCCCCTTCCCTGCCAATTGCAGAGGAGGATCAAGATGGCACGCGTATTAATGATCACCGGCGACTACACCGAGGACTATGAGACCATGGTGCCGTTCCAGACCCTTCTGGCCTGCGGCCACGAGGTGGATGCGGTCTGCCCCGGCAAGGCAGCGGGCGAGACGGTGAAGACGGCAATCCACGATTTTGAGGGCGACCAGACCTACAGCGAGAAGCCCGGCCATAATTTTGCGCTGAACGCGGATTTCGCCGCGGTCGATCCCGCGAAATATGACGCGTTGGTGGTGCCCGGTGGCCGCGCGCCGGAATATCTTCGGCTGAACGAGGAGGTTCTGGCGATGGTACGGCACTTCTTTGAGACCAACAAACCGGTGGCGGCGATCTGCCACGGCGCGCAGCTGCTGGCGGCGGCGGGTGCGCTGGAGGGGCGGCAATGCTCGGCCTATCCCGCCTGCGCACCCGAGGTGAAAGCCGCGGGCGGTACCTATGCCGATATCGAGGTGACAGAGGCGGTGACCGATGGCAATCTGGTGACGGCTCCGGCCTGGCCTGCGCACCCGGCCTGGCTGCGCCAGTTCATGGCGCTGCTGTAATCGGCGCCCTGCCCCGCCCGCTCGGGCTGGCGGGGCACTTGCTGCCAGACGGGAGAGAGAGACATGTGCGAGCTGTTCATCGGTGCCGACCCCGACCTCTGGGAGAGCCGCACCAAGTCGCTGCGGATCGACGGCATGGCGACCTCGATCCGGGTTGAGCGGTTTTTCTGGGACATCCTGGAAGAGATTGCCGCGCGGGACGCGATGACGGTGAACCAGCTGATCACCAAACTCTATCACGAAAGTCTGGATGCGGATCATGATCTGGGCAATTTCACCTCTTTCCTGCGGGTGTGCTGCGGGCGTTACCTGGCGCTGGCCAGCAACGGCGAGGTCCCCCGCGATGCCGCCACGCCGCTGGCGGGCGTCGATGCGCCGGGCATTCTGGCGCGCGAGCGGGCGGCGCGGGACGCCACGCGCAAGGACGCCGCCACCCCGGCCCGGCTGACGCCGCAGCGGCGGGTAAACTGAGCCGACAAGCGATTGATTTTACGCTGGACAGACGCGCAGCTCCGGCGGCAGTTTGCCCTCTATGGATCTGCATCAGCGCTACCCCGGTCTGGATGACCTGAAACGCCGCGCCCGCCGCCGCCTGCCGCGGTTCGTGTGGGAGTATCTGGACAGCGCCACCGGGCGCGAGACCACGCAGGCACGCAACCGCTCCGGGCTGGACCGGGTGGGGCTTGTGCCCTCGATCCTGCACGGGCCGCTGACGCCGGATCTGTCCACGCCCCTTTTCGGCGAGATGCTGCCGCTGCCGTTCGGCGTCGCCCCGGTGGGCATGTCGGGGCTGATCTGGCCCGATGCCGAAGGCATTCTCGCGCGCAGCGCTGCCGCCGTCGGCATCCCCTATTGCCTGTCCACCGTGGCCAGCCAGTCACCCGAGGACCTGGCACCGCATCTGGGTCGACAGGCCTGGTTCCAGCTGTACCCGCCCAAGGATGAAGGCATCCGCGCCGACATGCTGGCGCGGGCGCGCGATGCGGGCTTCAAGGTGCTGGTGCTGACGGTGGACGTGCCCGCTGCCTCGCGCCGGGAGCGGCAGGTGCGCTCTGGCCTGACGCAGCCACCACGGCTCACCCCGCGGCTGCTGGCGCAAGTTGCCATGCGCCCCGCCTGGGCCATGGGCATGGCGCGGCAGGGGATGCCGCATATGCGCACGCTGGACAAATACATCGAGGGCGCCAGCGCCAGCCTGTCGTCCACCGCGCACGTGGGCTACCTGCTGCGCACCTCGCCCGACTGGGACTATGTGCGCTGGCTGCGACGGCACTGGGACGGCCCGCTGGTCATCAAGGGCGTCTTGCGGGCCGAAGATGCCGCGCGGCTGGCAGATGAGGGCGCGGATGCGATCTGGGTGTCGAACCACGCGGGCCGCCAGTTTGACGGCTGCCCGGCGGCGATCGACATGCTGCCCGCCGTGCGTGCCGCGGTGAATGTGCCGGTAATCTTTGACAGCGGCATCGAGGGCGGGCTGGACATCCTGCGTGCGCTGGCGCTGGGGGCGGATTTCGTGATGCTGGGACGCGGCTTTCACTATGCGCTGGCGGCTCTTGGCGCGGGCGGTCCGGCGCATCTGATCGACATTCTGGCCCGCGATCTGGAGGCCAATATGGCCCAGCTGGGACTGGCGGATCTGGCCGCAATCCGAGACCTGAAGCGACACAATCTTGCGCAATAAGACTGACCTGCGCAGTTTGTGAAAACACCAAGCAGACCCTCGCCCGCCCGACGCCCGACCTGCGCCAGAATGCCGCAACGCAGCTACGAAATGCTGCACTGCGGAGACACACGGCCGTTACAAAACAGGCAGAGAATCCCGGAAAAGCCTGTTGTTTTTGCATGTTTGCGGTAACATCGCCTGCCGCCGCGTTTTTGCAGCCAATCGTCGCATCGCGCATCGGACAGGAAACATCAGGCCGCTTGAGAGCGCAATCATGCCGGTTCTACCCAGAACTACGGTTGTCTGAACGGTTATTATCCGCCTAACAATTCTCCAACTTGCACGGACCCCGAGGGTGAAATGACCGACTTCAAAAAGATCCTGATTGCCAACCGTGGCGAAATCGCGATCCGCGTGATGCGCGCAGCCAATGAAATGGGCAAGCGCACCGTCGCCGTCTACGCCGAGGAGGACAAGCTGGGCTTGCACCGGTTCAAGGCCGACGAGGCTTACCGTATCGGCGAAGGTCTGGGACCGGTTGCGGCCTACCTGTCGATCGACGAGATCATCCGCGTCGCCAAGGAAAGCGGTGCCGATGCGATCCACCCGGGTTACGGCCTGCTGTCGGAGAACCCGGATTTCGTCGATGCCTGTGCGCGCAACGGCATCACCTTTATCGGCCCCAAGGCGGAAACCATGCGCGCACTCGGCGACAAGGCCTCGGCCCGCAAGGTGGCGATTGCCGCGGGCGTGCCGGTGATTCCCGCGACCGAAGTGCTGGGCGATGACATGGACGCGATCCGCAAGGAAGCGGCCGAGATCGGCTATCCCCTGATGCTCAAGGCGAGCTGGGGCGGCGGCGGTCGCGGCATGCGCCCGATCTACGGCGAAAAGGAGCTGGAGGAAAAGGTGCTGGAAGGCCGCCGCGAGGCGGAAGCCGCCTTTGGCAACGGCGAAGGCTACCTGGAGAAGATGATCACCCGCGCCCGCCACGTCGAGGTACAGATCCTCGGCGACAAGGACGGTAACATCTATCACCTCTACGAGCGGGATTGCTCGGTGCAGCGCCGCAACCAGAAAGTGGTCGAGCGCGCGCCTGCCCCCTACCTCAGCGAAGAGCAGCGTGCCGAGCTGTGCGACCTGGGCCGCCGGATCTGCCAGCATGTGAACTATGAATGCGCGGGCACCGTCGAATTCCTGATGGATATGGAAAGCGGCAAGTTCTACTTCATCGAGGTGAACCCGCGGGTGCAGGTGGAGCATACCGTGACCGAGGAGGTCACCGGCATCGACATCGTGCAGGCGCAGATCCTGATCGCCGAGGGCAAGAGCATTGCCGAAGCCACCGGCAAGGCGAGCCAGGATGAGATCCGCCTGAATGGCCACGCGCTGCAGACGCGCGTCACCACCGAAGATCCGCTGAACAACTTCATCCCGGACTACGGCCGCATCACCGCCTACCGTTCGGCCACCGGCATGGGCATCCGCCTCGACGGCGGCACCGCATATGCAGGCGGCGTGATCACCCGCTACTACGACTCGCTGCTGACCAAGGTCACCGCCTGGGCGCCGACCCCGGAGAAGGCGATCGCCCGCATGGACCGCGCCCTGCGCGAGTTCCGGGTGCGCGGTGTCAGCACCAACATCGCCTTTGTCGAAAACCTGCTGAAGCACCCGACCTTCCTGTCGAATGAATACACCACCAAGTTCATCGACGAGACGCCGGAGCTGTTCCAGTTCGCCAAGCGCCGTGACCGCGGCACCAAGGTGCTGACCTATATCGCCGACATCACCGTGAACGGCCACCCCGAGACCGAGGGCCGTCCGGCGCCTGCGGCCGATCTGAAAGAGCCGCGCGCGCCCAAGGTGGAGCCGGGCAACCTGCCTTACGGCACCCGCAACCTGCTGGAGCAGAAGGGCGCGCAGGCCGTCGCCGACTGGATGAAGGCACAGCGGCAGCTTCTGCTGACCGACACCACCATGCGCGACGGGCACCAGTCGCTGCTGGCGACCCGGATGCGCTCGATCGACATGATCAAGGTGGCACCGGCCTATGCGCAAAACCTCAGCCAGCTGTTCTCGGTCGAGTGCTGGGGCGGTGCGACCTTCGACGTCGCCTACCGCTTCCTGCAGGAATGCCCGTGGCAGCGCCTGCGCGACCTGCGTGAGCGGATGCCGAACCTGATGACGCAGATGCTGCTGCGCGCCTCCAACGGTGTCGGCTACACCAACTACCCCGACAACGTGGTGCAGTCCTTCGTGAAGCAGGCCGCGAAGACCGGCGTTGACGTGTTCCGCGTCTTTGACTCGCTGAACTGGGTCGAGAACATGCGCGTCGCGATGGACGCGGTGATCGAGAGCGGCAAGGTCTGCGAAGGCACCATCTGCTACACCGGTGACATCCTGGATCCGAACCGGGCCAAATACGACCTTAAGTACTATGTCGGCATGGCCAAGGAGCTGGAAGCTGCGGGCGCCCACGTGCTGGGCCTGAAGGACATGGCTGGCCTCTTGAAGCCCGCCGCCGCGCGCCAGCTGATCAAGGCGCTGAAGGAAGAGGTCGGCCTGCCGGTCCACTTCCACACCCATGACACCTCCGGCGTGGCCGGGGCCACCATCCTGGCGGCGGCGGATGCCGGCGTCGACGCGGTGGATGCGGCGATGGATGCGTTCTCGGGCGGCACCTCGCAGCCCTGCCTCGGCTCGATCGTCGAAGCGCTGCGCAACACCGACCGCGACACCGGCATCGACATCGCCAAGGTGCGCGAGATTTCGGACTACTGGGAACAGGTGCGGGCGCAATATGCCGCGTTTGAAAGCGGCCTCGCGGCGCCGGCCTCGGAAGTTTACCTGCACGAGATGCCGGGCGGCCAGTTCACCAACCTGAAGGCGCAGGCGCGTTCGCTGGGGCTGGAAGAGAAATGGAGCGAGGTGGCGCAGACCTATGCCGACGTGAACCAGATGTTCGGCGACATCGTCAAGGTGACGCCGTCGTCCAAGGTTGTCGGCGACATGGCGCTGATGATGGTGAGCCAGGGCCTGACCCGCGCCGAGGTCGAGGATCCCAAGACCGACGTGGCCTTCCCCGACTCGGTGGTGGACATGATGCGCGGCAACCTGGGTCAGCCTCCCGGCGGCTTCCCGGAAGCGATCGTCAAGAAGGTGCTCAAGGGCGAAGAGCCGAACCGCGAACGCCCCGGCAAGCATCTGAAGCCGGTGGACCTGGAGGCAGCCCGCGCCGATCTCTCCAAGCAGCTGGAAGGCTTCAAGATCGATGACGAGGATCTGAACGGCTACCTGATGTATCCCAAGGTGTTCCTGGATTACATGGGCCGCCATCGCCAGTACGGCCCGGTGCGCACCCTGCCGACCAAGACCTTCTTCTACGGCATGGAGCCGGGTGAGGAAATCACCGCCGAGATCGACCCGGGCAAGACGCTGGAAATCCGCCTGCAGGCGGTGGGCGAGACCGACGAGAAAGGCGAAGTGAAGGTCTTCTTCGAACTGAACGGCCAGCCGCGCGTGATCCGGGTGCCGAACCGCCTGGTGAAAGCCTCGACCCAGGCCAACCCGAAGGCGGAAGCGGGCAACCCCAACCATGTCGGCGCGCCGATGCCGGGCGTGGTCGCCAGCCTCTCGGTGCAGGTTGGCCAGCAGGTCCACGAGGGCGACATGCTGCTGACCATCGAGGCGATGAAGATGGAGACCGGCATCCACGCCGAGCGTGACGCGGTGGTGAAAGCCATCCACGTGCAGCCCGGTGCGCAGATCGACGCCAAGGATCTGCTGGTCGAGCTGGAATAACCCCGGCACCATCCGGCAGAACGACCAACGCCCCGCCCAATTGGCGGGGCGTTTTTTTTGCATGTCGCGACCGGGCTCAGGCCGGATGCGAGGGCGTCAGCGGCAGGGTGGTGATTTCGACCCGCACTGGCAGGATCGCCTCCACGTCCGGTGCCCAGCCTGCGCCCGCCTTCGCCTCGGGCGGGACCGGGGTCAAGGCAAGCCCCAAGGCGATTGCGCCGCCGAGCGCCCCGATGCGAAGAAACTCCCTGACTGGCATGACCGTGGTCTCCTGTGTGAACAGCGTTGCTTTGCAGGCTGACACGGCGCGCAGCCCGGGTTCCGTCGCCGAAGCGGCAATTTTTTTTCGACAGCGCCCGATTTTCCGCTTGCAGCCGCGCGCATCAGGCCCTAAATCACCGCTCACCGAATGGCAGCGCGGGCGTAGCTCAGGGGTAGAGCATAACCTTGCCAAGGTTAGGGTCGGGCGTTCGAATCGCCTCGCCCGCTCCATTCGAAAGTGAAGAGGCCGTCCTTCGGGGCGGCCTTTCGCATTTCGGGATTTCCGCCTAGTCTGCCCCTGCGGAAAACCTTGTGCGGAATCACCTTTGCGCCTAGGAACGGAGCGAGAACAAATTTGACGGGCGGAGCAGGATGCTGACATCGGTAGAACTATGCGCAGGTGCGGGCGGTCAGGCCCTGGGACTGGAGTCTGCCGGCTTCGACCACACTGCGCTGGTGGAGATCGACAAGCACTGCTGCGCCACGCTGCGCCACAACCGCCCGCAGTGGAACGTGCTGGAAGAGGACGTGCGCAAGTTCAAGGAGGTCGCGGGCGATTATCGCGGCATTGACCTCCTCGCTGGTGGCCTGCCCTGCCCGCCGTTTTCGGTGGCCGGCAAACAGCTGGGCGAGAAGGACGAACGCAACCTGTTCGATGATGCGATCGAGATTGTCGACGCCACCCGCCCCCGCGCGGTGATGATCGAAAACGTGCGCGGCTTTCTGGATGCGGTGTTCCACGACTACCGCGAAAAACTGAAAAAGCAGCTCTCCAAACTGGGGTATGAAACCGACTGGCGGCTGCTGAACGCCTCTGATTTCGGCGTGCCGCAGCTGCGGCCGCGGGTGGCGATCATCGCGCTGCGCAAGGAATTTTCCGGCCAGTTCAACTGGCCCGAGCCGCTGCCGCACAACCCGCGCACCGTCGGCGAGACGCTCCTGGACCTGATGCAGGAGCGCGGCTGGCGCGGCGCCGAGGACTGGGCGGCAAAGGCCGACGAGATTGCGCCGACCATCGTTGGCGGCTCCAAGAAACACGGCGGACCGGACCTGGGGCCGACGCGGGCGCGACGCGCCTGGGCGGCGCTGGGGGTCGAGGGGCGCACCATCGCCTATGAGGCACCGGACCCGTTCCACAACGGCATGCCGCGGCTGACGGTGCGGATGGTGGCGCGCATCCAGGGCTTCCCGGACGAGTGGCATTTCACCGGCGCCAAGACCAATGCCTACCGTCAAGTCGGCAACGCCTTCCCGCCGCCGGTGGCCGAAGCCGTGGCACGCGAGCTGAAAGCGGCGATTGCCAAGCCCAAGCTGCATGCCGTACGGGCCTGAGAAAATCATCCGGATTACAGAGCCGACAGCAGCGCCCGCTCCGCGCGAAGCGGACTGCGCGCTGTGTGAGTGTTCGGCGGGGCGATACCTGTCATGAAACAGAAACTTCCCGACAGCCTGGTGCGCCCGGGCCACCCGGATTTTGCGCTGCTGTCGTCGCTGGCCGAAGAGATCACCTCCAGGGCGGGCGGCAGCATGGCGCTGGAACATGACGTGCCGCAGATGCTGCGCCAGTGCATCGACGACGTGATCATGACGCCCAAGACCGGGCGGCGCGCCTATGAGGAGCTGGAAAAGACCGAGAAGACCTACATCGGGACGCGGGTGGAAATCGAGTTGCGGGCATTGCTGCGCCTGCCCAAGGGGCGGCTGGATACCGTGATCCTGGGCCAGGATGTCGACATCAAGCACACCATGGGCGGCAACTGGATGATTCCCACCGAGGCGCTGAATTGCGCCTGCCTGCTGGTGGCGGCGGATGAGGCGCGCGCCCGTTGCTATCTCGGGCTGATCGTCGCCCGCCCCGAGCACCTGACCGCCGGGCAGAACAAGGACGCCAAGCGCAGTATCTCTGCTGACGGGTTCCGCCATATCCTGTGGCTTCTGAAGGATCAGCCCTACCCTGCCAATTTCTGGCGCAGCGCGGATGAGACCGCGGTGGCGCAGATCTTTGCCGGGGAAACCGGCAACGAGCGCATGGCGCGGCTGTTCCGCCTGATCCAGCGCCGCGCGATTCCGCGCGACGTGGTGGAAGCCGTGGCGCAACAGAAGGATTTCATGCGCCGAATCCGGGCCGATGGCGGCCATGGCACCCGCGACATGCTGGCGCGCGAGCGGATCGTGCTGCTGGAAGGCCAGAAGGATGCCCAGCTGATCAAGGCGCTGGAGCTGCCCCCCTGCCCGGCCAGCGCCTTCATCTCCTGCCGGATCGACGATGCGGCGCAGGCGCGCCTGCTTGAACACTCCCGCCACAAGCTGCCACACCGCCCGGGCTGAGGCGGGTTTCGCATTTATCCACAGATACTTGGCGCCTGGGTCGATTTTCCGCTTGCAGCCCTGCATCGAAAGTCCTAGAAACCGCCCTACCAAATGGCAGCGCGGGCGTAGCTCAGGGGTAGAGCATAACCTTGCCAAGGTTAGGGTCGGGCGTTCGAATCGCCTCGCCCGCTCCATTTGGATAAAAAACGCCGCCCATCCGGGCGGCTTTTTTTGTTTTTTCTCCCCGGTAACGACACAGCCTGGCGCAGGCGAATTTCTTGCCCGAAGGTGCATTTTTTTGCTTGCAGTCCGGCGGATGATTTTCTATTCACCGCCTCACCAAATGGCAGCGCGGGCGTAGCTCAGGGGTAGAGCATAACCTTGCCAAGGTTAGGGTCGGGCGTTCGAATCGCCTCGCCCGCTCCATTTGAAACGAAAAGGCCGTCCCTCGGGGCGGCCTTTCGCGTTTCGGGCTGCTCCCCACTCTCCCCCACGCCTCGCAAGGCCAGCCGCGGGAAATTCCGGCAAGGTCACCAATTTGATCAAATTCCTTTTGACGCGCCATGCAAAACGCGCCAATGCTACGGCAAACCGCCCCTGCGGGCGCGCTAACGGAGGAGTTTGGCCATGGCCCCTGTGATCTATCCCACCACCAATTTCACCGCGACCGAGCAGCTGTGCCTGGACCGCGGAGAAGGCATCTATGTCTATGACACCGATGGCAACAAATACATCGAAGGTCTTGCGGGGCTCTGGTGCACCTCGCTGGGCTACAGCAATACCGAGGTGATGGACGCGATCACCGAGCAGCTGCACAAGCTGCCGTTTTCGCACACCTTCGGCGGCAAGACCCATGAGCCGATCCAGAAGCTGGCAGAGAAGCTGAAAGCGATGGTGCCGGTGGAGGATGCCTATATCTTCTTCGGCAACTCCGGCTCGGACGCCAACGACACGCATTACAAGATGCTGCGCTATTACTTCAACGCCATCGGCAAGCCGGAGAAGCGCAAGATCATCACCCGCGAGCGCGGTTATCACGGGGTGACCGTCGCGGCCGGCTCGCTGACCTCGCTGCCCGCGAATCTGGCGCATTTCGATGCGCCGCTGGAGGCGCTGCACATCCTGCGCTCGGACGCGCCTCATTACTACACGGGCCGCCTGGGCAACGAGACCGAAGAACAGTTCGTCGACCGCATCATCAACAACCTGGAACAACAGATCCTGGCGGAAGACCCCGACACTATCGCCGCGATGATCGTCGAACCGATCACCGGCGCGTCGGGCGTGATCGTGCCGCCAGAGGGGTATTACGAGAAGCTGCAGGCGCTGTTGCGCAAGCACGGCATCCTGGTCTGGGCGGATGAGGTGATCTGCGGCTTTGGCCGTACCGGCGCGGATTTCGGTTGCACCACCATGGGCATCAAGCCGGACCTGATGACCTTTGCCAAGCAGCTGTCCTCGGCCTATTTTCCGATCTCGGCCTCGGTCATTCCCGGCTGGATGTACGAGGCGATGATCGACCAGACCAACGAGGTCGGCGTATTTGGCCACGGCTACACCTATTCCGGCCACCCGGCGGCCTGTGCCGCGGCGCTGAAGACGCTGGAAATCTACGAGCGCGACAACCTGTTCGAACATGCCGCCGAGGTGGGCGACTACATGCAGGCGCAGCTGCGCGAGATCTTCACCGACCACCCGCTGGTGGGCGAGGTGCGCGGCAAGGGGCTGATCGCGGCGCTGGAGCTGGTGTCGAACAAGACCACCGGCGCGAGCTTCGAGAAGGGCGCGGCGGGCGCGGCCGCACAAAAGGCCTGCGAGGCCAACGGGCTGATCCTGCGCGCGGTGGCGGGCAATGCGCTGGCCCTGTGCCCGCCGATCATCATCACCAAGGATGAGGTCGACGAGATGCTGAAGCGGATGAAGGCCGGCGTCGACATAGCCTATCAGGAGTTGAAAGACCGCGGGCTGATCGCCGCCTGATCCGGTTGCAACACCATGAAACGAAGAACGCCCCGCAGTGCGGGGCGTTTTGCTGTCGGCTGCGACGCCGGAGCGTGGCCTAGAAGACCTTGTAGGTCATGGTGGTCAGCGAGCGTTCGATCCCTTCGATCTGAAGCAGCTTGTCGTTGATGTATTTTCCGACGTCCTCGCCGCTGGGGATGTAGAGCTTCATCAGCAGGTCGAAATTGCCGCTGGTGGAATAGAGTTCGGAGTGGATTTCGCGCAGGGCGATCTCCTCGGCCACCTTGTAGGTGGTGCCGGGTTTGCAGCGGATCTGGACAAAGACGCAGGTGGACATGGGTGCCCCTTTTGCTGGTGTTCGGAATTTGCGCCAAGGTCGCATGGGCGCAGGCGCGGCGCAATAGGCGGCGGCGCGGGCAACAGTCTGGCGCCCATGAACAATGCCACACTTGAGCCCAGCCCCCTGCCCGCCCTATAAGCGCCTCGCAGCTTGAGGAAGGATAGCCCGTCGATGCGTACCGCCAAAGTGACCCGCAAGACCGCGGAAACCGAGATTTCCGTGGAGATCAACCTGGATGGCTCCGGGGCTTATGACAACCAGACCGGGGTTGGCTTTTTCGACCACATGCTGGACCAGCTGGCGCGCCACTCGCTGATCGACATGACGATCCGCGCCAAGGGTGACTATCACATCGATGACCACCACACGGTCGAGGACACCGGCATCGCGCTGGGTCAGGCGCTGGCGCAGGCGCTGGGGGACAAGAAGGGCATCCGCCGCTATGGCGAGTGCCACCTGCCGATGGATGACGCCCAGGTACGCTGCGCGCTGGACCTGTCGGCGCGCCCCTTCCTGATCTGGAACGTGGAACTGCCGACCCAGAAAATCGGCACCTTTGACACCGAGCTGGTGCGCGAATTCTTCCAGGGCTTCAGCACCCATGGCGGCATCACCCTGCACATCGACCAGCTGCACGGGTTCAACAGCCACCATATCGCCGAGGCGGCATTCAAGGCCGTCGCCCGCGCGCTGCGGCTGGCGGTGGAGACCGACCCGCGCAAGGCGGACGCGATCCCCTCGACCAAGGGCGCGCTGTAACGGGCGATCCGTGCTAGGCTCCCTGCAAAGATATCTGCAGGGAGGCGACGCAATGACGACACATGATGGTGGCTGCCTCTGCGGCGGCTTGCGATACCGGGTAAGCGGTGATCCCCTGTGGGTGACGGCCTGTTTTTGCCGCTTCTGCCAGCGGGCGACGGGTGCATTGGGAATGGTGGAACCCATTTTCGACACCGCCCGCTTTCAGATCACCGAAGGGGCACCATCGCGCTACGTGCATGTCTCGGGCGGCAGCGGCAAGGCGGTGAACGTGCATTTCTGCGCCGCCTGCGGCACCAAGACCCATCTGACCTTCGAGCGCTGGCCGGACCGGCTGGGCGTCTATGCAGGGAGCTTTGATGATCCGGGCTGGTTCGCCTTCACCCCGGAGAACAGCAAGTTCATCTTTCTCGATGATGCGGTGCGCGGGGCCATGGTTCCGGCGGGTTTCAAGGTGTTCCGGCAGCACGCCGCCACCGCGGATGGCACGCCGCTGGAGCCGGAGGTGCTGCACGAAGTGCTGCACATCCGCTGAAGGCTTGGCAGCGCCGGGTTGTTGCGCTAGGCAGCATGCGAGTTTCACACCCCTGGAGAGCCCCTACATGCTGACCGCGATCATCGATTACGAATCCGGCAACCTGCATTCTGCCGAGAAGGCGTTTCAGCGGATGGCGCGGGAACTGGACGCGGGGGAGGTCGTGGTGACCTCGGATGCGGATGTGGTGGCGCGCGCCGACCGGCTGGTGCTGCCCGGCGATGGCGCCTTCCCGGCCTGCGCCACCGAACTGCGCGGCCACAGGGGCATCTACGACGCCATGGTCGAAGCGGTGGAGCAGAAAGGGCGGCCGTTCCTCGGCATCTGCGTTGGCATGCAGCTGATGGCCACCACCGGGCATGAATACGCCGAGACACCGGGCCTTGGCTGGGTCGGTGGCGACGTGGTGAAGATCGAGCCCTCCGACACCGCGCTGAAGGTGCCGCACATGGGCTGGAATGATCTGGTGATCGACATGCCGCACCCGGTGTTCGATGGCGTCTCCAGCGGCGATCACGTCTATTTCGTGCACTCCTACCATTTCCGCGTCGCCGCCGCGGCCGAGCGGCTGGCCCATGTGGATTATGGCGGAGACGTCACCGCGGTGGTCGGCCGGGATACCATGCTGGGCATGCAGTTCCACCCGGAGAAAAGCCAGGCGACCGGATTGCGGATGATCGGCAACTTCCTGACCTGGGCCCCCTGAGACCACCCGCCACGGCCGGCCCCTGCCCGCCGTGGCGAGCCGCCGCCATCGGCCGGTGATGTGCGCAGGTCACAGACGCGGCGGCCGTGCTTGGCCCGCACCGGTTTGAGCAATAGACAAGCGCGCCGCTTCGATGCATACGGGGCGGACCTTTTGTCACCGCGGCCATCCCCTTGCACATCCGTTTCGAGAAATACGATCACGCCGAAGGCAAGCACCGCTATTGCCTGCTGAGCCTGACACCAACGCTGTTTGGCGATTGGTGCGTCGAGCGCGTCTCCGGTCCGCTGAACGCGCCCGGCGGCGCGCAGAAACGCACCTACCTGGCCGCCCATGGCGAGGCGCTGGCGATTTTCGAACGGTTCCGCGATCAGCAGCTGAAACGCGGCTATGCACCGATCCCGGTGCAGCTGGGGCTGCTCTAGGCGCAGCCCCGCGCCAAAGGTTTACTTGACCCGCGTCCAGGTCTGCTTGGAACAGATCAGCCCACCGGCCACGCAGCCCCGCAGCGCCAGGCTGCTGCCTGCAAGATCCATCTTGCCGATGTAGATCTTGTCGTTGGACGGACGCCAGACCTTGCCCGCATACGAGCCGTCACCCTGCGACTTCATGTCGATCACCAGAACCTTGCCGAGGTTCGGCGACTGGTACTCGCCCGAACTGTTGAAGGTCCGGGTGATCGTGCCGCAGACCGCAGCACCGCATTTTGCCATTTCCACGTAGGCATAGGAGCCATCGTCCGGCTCGGTCCGCCAGGTTCCGAGAACCGGATCCGCCGCCACGCCGGTGGCCAGACCCAGCGCCACCGCAGCGGCTGCCAGCAGTTTTTTCATCGCTCATCCTCCCTGTTGATGCCAGCAGTCTGTCCCGACCCCCGGTTTTGGAGCAAGCTTGACCTCGGGTCGCGTTGCAATTCGGGGCGGGCTTGTGCAAAACACCGCCAGCATATTCTACAAAGGGCTGCCCGGATGATCCTCTACCCCGCGATTGACCTCAAGGACGGCCAGGCCGTCCGCCTGCTGCACGGCGACATGGACAAGACCACCGTGTTCAACGACAACCCCGCCGCCCAGGCGCTGGAGTTCGTCGAAGCGGGCTGCGAGTGGCTGCACCTCGTCGACCTCAACGGCGCCTTTGCCGGTGCACCGGTCAACGCCGCCCCGGTCGAGGAGATCCTGAAACAGACCAAGGTGCCCGCACAGCTGGGCGGCGGCATCCGCGACATGGCCACCATCGAAGCCTGGATCGACAAGGGGCTGGCCCGGGTGATCCTTGGCACCGTGGCGGTGGAAAACCCGGAGCTGGTGCGCGAGGCGGCCCGGGAGTTCCCCGGCAAGGTTGCCGTCGGCATCGACGCCCGCAACGGCAAGGTGGCGACCAAGGGCTGGGCCGAGGAAACCGACGTGATGGTGACCGACCTCGCCAAGTCGTTCGAGGACGCAGGCGTGGCCGCGATCATCTACACCGACATCCTGCGCGATGGCGCGATGAAGGGGCCGAACATCCAGGCCACCGCCGAGCTGGCCAAGGCGGTCAGCATCCCGGTGATCGCCTCCGGCGGGGTGTCCTCGCTGGACGACCTGCGGGCGTTGAAAACCTGCGGGGCGCCGCTCAACGGGGCGATCTCGGGCCGCGCGCTCTATGATGGCGCGATTGACTTGGCCGAGGCGCTGGCGGTGCTGAAGGGCTGATCCGCGGCACCATGCCCGTTTGCAGGCGGCAACGATCTGCTGTCAGATGGCACCACCTGCAACCAGAGGCGGACCGCCCATGCCCCCTGTCGAAAAGACTCCGCTGCCCCAGGGCGCCCGCCTGTGGACACAGGTTGGACCGGATGATTTCCTGGATGGCTATGCGGTGGCCAGCAGCCTGAGCCCGCGAGCGGCGGCTGATCTGGCCTTCTCGCAGCCCGGCTGGGCGCAGGCGCTGATGCAGCTGCGCAATCGTCTGGTGCGCCCGCTGGGGCTGAAAACCGATCGCTCCGGCGACAGCGCGCAGGCGACGACGCTGTTTCCGGTGTGCTTTGAGGACGATCACGAACTGATCCTCGGCACCGACGACCGCCATCTGAATTTCCGCATCAGCATCCGGCGTCAGGCAGGCCGCATCCACATGGCCACCTGGGTGCACCGGAACAACCTGCTGGGGCGGATCTACCTGGCGCTGGTGATGCCGTTTCACATCCTGATCGTGCGCGACTGCATGCGCCGCATCGCCCGCCACAGCGCCGCGATTGCATCCCAACCGCCTGCGCAGTAAAGACACGTCAACGCAAGCGGCCAAAGGGCGACCCATGCTGAAAACCCGTATCATCCCCTGTCTCGATGTCGCCGACGGGCGCGTGGTCAAGGGCGTCAACTTCGTCGGCCTGCGCGATGCCGGCGACCCGGTGGAATCGGCCAAGGCCTATGACGCCGCCGGCGCGGATGAAATCTGCTTCCTCGACATTCACGCGACCCATGAAAACCGCGGCACCATGTTCGACGTGGTGCGCCGCACCGCCGAACAATGTTTCGTGCCGCTGACCGTGGGCGGCGGCGTGCGCACCAAGGAAGACGTCCGGGCGCTGCTGCTGGCGGGGGCCGACAAGGTCTCGTTCAACTCGGCCGCGGTCGCGAACCCCGATGTCATCGCCGAGGCCGCGGACCAGTTCGGCAGCCAGTGCATCGTCTGCGCCATCGACGCCAAGACCGTGGAACCCGGCCGCTGGGAGATCTTCACCCATGGCGGCCGCAAGCCCACCGGCATCAACGCGGTGGAGTTTGCCAAGCTGGTCACCGCCAAGGGGGCCGGGGAAATCCTGCTCACCTCGATGGACCGCGATGGCACCAAATCGGGCTTCAACCTGCCGCTGACCAAGGCGATCTCGGACGCGGTTGACGTTCCGGTGATCGCCTCCGGCGGCGTTGGCAACCTGGACCACCTGGTCGAAGGCGTGACCGTGGGCGGCGCCTCCGCGGTGCTGGCGGCCTCGATCTTCCACTTCGGGGAATACACCATCCAGGAAGCCAAGCAGCACATGGCCGCCGCCGGCATTCCGATGCGGCTGAACTGAGGGGCGACGTGATGAGCATTCTGCACGACCTCGAGGCCACCATCCTGTCCCGCAAGGGGGCTGACCCCGACAGCAGCTGGACCGCGAAACTGCTGGCCAAGGGGCCGGAGAAATGCGCCGAGAAATTCGGCGAAGAGGCCATCGAGGCCATCATCGAGGCGGTGAAGGACAACAAAACGGGGCTCGCCGCCGAAGGCGCCGATGTGCTCTATCATTTCCTGGTGATGCTGACCGCCCGCGGCGTGGCGCTGGACGATGTCCTGACCGTGCTGGCCGAGCGCCAGGGCCTCAGCGGCATCGCCGAGAAAGCCGCCCGCCCCAAGGGCTGAGCGCCCCCCCCGGCCCTGCCCGCGGGTCAAGGGAGGCGCAGCCTCCGCGCGCCAGCGCGGCTTGCCCTTGACGCGCCACAAAGCACACAATCGACCTCGCCCTGTCGGGCAGACCTGCCCGTCAGGGCCTCTCAGCAATAACCGCGCCGCGCAGCGGCGCCCGGCCCAACCGTGCAGCCCGTCCGTCAGGACGGGCGCAGCGGGCGGGAGCCCCCCTGCCCAGCCTTAAAGTTTTGAGGAGATGATGCCGGTGGCAAAGCCGCCCTGGCGCAGCTCGCCAAACAGGCGCTGGTATTCGATCTTGGGACAGCGGTTCTGGATCACCGTCACGCCGCGGGCCTCGGCCTTGGCGGCCGCTTCGGCGTGTTCAACGCCGATCTGCATCCAGATGGTCTGCAGGTCGGGAAACACGTCCAGCGCCTCGTCGACGATCGGCGGCACCGCCTCGGAGCGCCGGAAGATATCGACCATATCCACCGGTGCGTCGACGTCGGACAGGCTGGCGCGCACGGGTTCGCCGAACAGCA
This sequence comes from Nocardioides marinus, assembly GCA_019801415.1. Lineage (GTDB taxonomy): Bacteria > Pseudomonadota > Alphaproteobacteria > Rhodobacterales > Rhodobacteraceae > Leisingera. The sequence continues at coordinate 141,676 of JAHVJD010000007.1, read as the reverse complement.
TCTTGCCCGCGTGGCCGGGGTTGACCGGAATCACCCGGAACCCCTTCAGCGACAGGTAGCGCGCGACGTAGTAGCTGGGCCGCACCGGGTTCATGGACACGCCGACAACCGCAATCACGCGGCTGCGCTGCAGGATGGATTTCAGGTGGTCGTCACTGTAGCTGCTCATGCCACCCAACCTAGGCGCCTCCGCCTGGCCCGCCTAGCCGAATTCGTCGCTGCAGATAAAAAATGCGCCCGGACGAACCGGGCGCGAGGTATGGAACGAGGGACAGTGAAAAAGATCTGCGGTGGTTCCACTCCGCAGTCTGTATTGAATATGGGTCACAGTTCGAAAAATAAAAGCGCCACTCACGAGAAAGTGAGGTGACGGCTCAGTGGCGCAGAATCGCAGGCCAGTTCTGCTTTGCCCGCGCGATCAGCTCTTCCTTGCGGGCCCGCCATTTCTGCTGGGCCTCCGGGTTGTTCAGAAGGAACAATCTTCCGTCAACGATCACCCACAGCTGCGGATCGCCTGGCACCAGCACGCCCCGGGACATGGCATAGGCGCAATAGCCGCCAAAGGCCGGGGCAAAGGCGCGTGGATTGGATTCGAACCGCGCCCGGCTGGCGGCGCTGGCAAAATGCCAGTTCGCCCCCTTCCACATCACTGCGTTGCGCTGGTGTCCCGGCTGCGCCACCCCGTGCTGAAAGAAGGCCACCACGTCATAGCCGCCAACCGCCACGCCTGCGCGGGTGGCGAACAGCCCCGTGTCCGCCCGCGCCGCGCCTGGCGGCACCGCGAAGGCGAGAAGAGCCGAGATCACTGCAAGGGCGCGGAAAATCAACACATACTCCATTTCTTCCCCCGCCGCGGTCAGGCGGCGGGACGTCAGTCACAGAGTGCCCCAGCCACGCAGGCTTGCAAAGCGGCCTTACGCGGATGTGAACCGGTTTTGATCGGTTCAGCGCGGCAGCGAGGCGTAGAGCGCGATTGCAGCCGCGTTGGAGACGTTGAGCGAGCCGAAACCGCCTGCGGCATCGATCTTGACCAGCTGGTCGACGGTCTCCTTGGTCTTCTGCCGCAGCCCCGGCCCCTCGGCCCCCAGCACCAGTGCCACCGGCAGATGCGTTTTGCCCTCCAGAGCGCCTTCGATGGTCTGCTCGGCCTCTCCGTCCAGCCCGAGCACCAGGAAGCCCATGTTCTGCAGCTCGGTGATGGTGTCAGCAAGGTTGCGCATCCGCAGATAGGGCTGGCGCTCCAGCGCGCCGCTGGCGGTCTTGGCCAGCGCCCCGGTTTCGGGCGCAGAGTGGTGGCGGGTGCCGATGACGGCACTGGCGCCCAGCACCTCGGCCGAGCGCAGGATGGCGCCGACATTGTGCGGATCGGTGACACGGTCCAGAAGCAGCACGCGCGGCACCTCCGCACCGATGCAGTTTTCGGCCAGACCGCCCCAGTTCAGCGGCTTCACCTCCAGCGCTGCCCCCTGGTGGACCGACTGCGGATCAATCGGCGGGTTGAACTTGCGCGGATCGATCACCTCGGCCTCGATGCCGGACGCCTCGATGGCATCGGCCAGCTTGGCCTGTGCGTTCAGCGTCACCATCAGCCGCAATTTTTCGCGCTTGGGGTTCAGCAGTGCATCCCGCACCGCATGCAGGCCGAACAGCCAGACGGTTTCCGCAGCAGCAGCCCGTTTGGCCTGCTCTTTTTCGACGACCCACTTGGGTTTCTTGGACATTTTGCTCTCCGGCAGAAAGAAATTGAGGGCAGCTCAAAAAACTTGCGATTTTCCTGTTGACGCCCCTTTGGCCTGCTAGTAATCACGCCTCCACGTTAGGTGCAACACTCACCTGACAGTGGGCGACAGGCCGCAAGGTGTGGCAGGGGACTGTAACTCCCTCGCGGAGACGCACGCTTGGTTCGATTCCAAGGTCGCCCACCATCCCCTCCTCGGGATGCGTGGTAAATCACTGAAAATCCAAGACATATTGCAAAGCTCTGCCGCTGCTTCGGCGTCTGCGACATCTGTTTCAGCGCGCGGGATCCATGTCGCAGCCGCATGCCGCAGGGCATGAGACGCCATGCCATTTCACCCGCGAACGACGGGCAAGTCCGACAGGTGACGTGAGGCCACAAGACGCGACGAACACCAAGCGCACATCGCCCGATCCGGTCAAAGATCAGGAGCAATACCGCACTGCGATAATTGAACACGAACCACGCTGGCGGGGTGCCTGAGTTTATCTAGGGGGGGGAGAGATGGTACCGCCTCCCCGGCTTGAACGGGGGACCTCTGGATCCACAATCCAGCGCTCTAACCAACTGAGCTAAGGCGGCACTGAGGGGGCATTTATAGCACGTCCCGAGGGGGCGCAAGAGGTTTTTTCACCTTTCTGTCACGAAAAGAAAATGACCGCGCGCGGCCCCTCCCCGAGCCCGGAAAAAACTGCGCATGTTCCACAAAGTTATCCACAAGCCTCTGCACCAGCACGATAAAACTTTAGGATCAGCACGCGAGAGCCGGGCCGCGAACTCAAGCCATACCCTCCTCGCTCTGGGCCTGAAAGCAGATCCGCCAGGTCTGTTCCTCCAAGTCCTGGCCATAGCCCCGCACTGGGCGAACCTCTTGCAATTGCCAGCCAAACGCGCGGTAGAGCGCGCCAGCCGCGTCATGGCTCTGGTAGGTCTTGAGCACCATCCCGGCGTACCCCGCGCCGCGGGCAAACCCCATGCAGCTCGCCAGCAGCTGCTTCCCCAGCCCCTGGCTGCGGGCCTCGGGCACCACGAGAAACAGGCGGAGCCGCGCGGTCTGCGCGTCCTCCCGCATGCAGAAAATCGACCCGAGGCGACGCCCCTCCTGCTCGGCCAGCCAGCCGCGCTCGCAGCGCGGATCATGATGGGTGCAGAACCCGTGAAGCACCTCGGCCACCACCGCGCCGAACCGGCTGTCAAACCCGGCCTCGCGCGCATAGAGATCCTGGTGGCGCGCCACCAGCCAATGCATGTCGCCCGGGGCGAATCGGCGCAGGGGCAGGTCGGTCATGCCGCCAGTGTAGCCCAAAGGGCGCTTGCCTTTCATGCGACTGCGGGCTAGCACCGGCTGCAATCCGCTGACCGGTTAGGGAGTGCAAAATGGGTATCAACACCGAACGCGACGTAGAGGCAAATCTGCAAATCGGCCCGACCGATCAGGGCATGGTTCGAATCTTCATCGAGGCCGACGGCGTCGAGATCCCGATGGATTTCGAGCCTGAAGAAGCCGAGGAAATCGCCGACGAGATCCGCGCCGCGGCGCAGGCAGCCCGCAGCATCGGCTGACAGGCCAGCGCGCCGCCAAAGCCGCGGCGCCACCATCCGCCCTGCAATCCCCGGCCAAGGCGCAGCCGGGCAGGCGCGCGGCCCCACAAGCGGTCACAGCGCCACCCCAGCCCGCCGAAGGCGGGCTGCCGGGCCCAAGACCGCAAGGGTTTCCCGGCACCGCCGGGACACCCTCAGGCGCGGGAGAGCCACGAGACCTCACTCTCACCCTCGCAATCGAAGGCCACGCGCAGCCAGTGACCGCGCTCCTGTGGCGGCCACAGGTCAGTCCGCTGATACCTCACCCGAAGGCCCGCCCAGAAGCAGCCCGTCACGCCCCAGGCGCGGGTCCCTCAGCCTCTGCAGGCGCTGCGCGGCATCCATGGCAAACTTCTGGGTGAGCTTCTTGCGCCGGGCGGGCGGCAGCTTGTCCTCCGGCGCCATGCGCAGAACCTGCGCATCATAAGGATCGGCCACGATCAATCCGGTTGCGTCGGGCAAAAGCTCGGTCGGGAACTCCATATCGACAGCCCAGAAAAACCGGTCGCACCACTCCAGATACCCCTGCCACTTGTGGTCGGCTTGGTAATCGGCGCGGCTGGATTTGCACTCGATCACCCACAGCTCTCCCTTGGGGCCAAGCGCCATCACGTCCACGCGCAGCCCTCGGGTCGGCACGAATTCCTCCAGCGAGGCATAGCCCAGCGTGCGCAGGTGACGCGACACCCCTCGGGCCAGTTTCTGTCCGGGCTGCAAGTCAATCTCCATCCCCTGAATGTGAACAATAGGAGAACAAAAGGCAAGCCGGCTTTTCGCTTGACTAGATACCTTTTGGTATCGCATGGTATGGATACCAAAAGGTATCACAAATCACCGATGACCGATTCAGCCCAGCTGGCCTTTCGCGCCCTTGCTGACCCGACCCGCCGCGAGATCATACGTCTGCTGACCCAGCAGGACATGAGCATTGCCGCCCTGACGGCCCATTTCGACATGACCCGGGCCGCCGTGAAGAAGCATCTGACAGTGCTTCGCGAGGGCGGGCTGATCGTCGTGCATCCGCAGGGGCGGGAGCGGCTCAATCGCCTCGACCCGGCGGGGCTGGAGCCGGTTCTGGACTGGCTCGGCCTGTTCGACCAATTCTGGGACGACCGCCTGGACCGGTTGAAGAGCGTTGTGGAAAGGAGCCCGGAATGACCGCGACCACCCTGCAAAAGACCCTGTATCTGCGCGCCACCCCGCAAGAGGTCTGGACCTTCCTCACGGAGCCGGACGCGCTCGCCGACTGGTTTCACCGGCCGGATGCGGCGCTGCACCAAGGGAACGCCTATGAGATGTGCAGCGATGGCGGCATCACCATTTCAGGTCAGGTCATCGCCGCGCAGCCCTGCACCCGATTGCAGTATACGTTTCACGTGCCCCCGATGGGCGACACCATCAGCACGGTCACCTGGGAGCTTGAGCCGGTGCCGGGCGGCACCCGGCTCTGCCTGACCCATGACGGGCTGCCCCAGGGCGTGGCGCATTTTGGACTGACCCTGGCGCTGGACCAGGGCTGGGACGCGCATTTCGCCAAGCTGCGGCGCGCCCTGGCGTCAGAAGTTGAAAACTGACCCCTTGTGCAAAGCCGCCCGGATGCCTAACTAGGCCCTTGGCGGGTTCTGCCCTTCTCGTGACAGGCAGCATTCCGGTGGCCTTAAGCAATTCCGAGGGAGCTGGCTCTGTTCGGATCCTGGTCCGATTACCTGGCGCCCACCTGTATATACAGGTCCTCGGGAATCAAAGCCGCACGGTTGCTTGGTGGTTCCCGCCACTCCCCACCCTTTACCTCAGGCCGCTTGCGTCTCTCTCGCGGCAGCCTGAAGGCCGCAAAAAAGCGCCCCTGAAAGGGGCGCGGAACCTTGACCTCAATCCAGCTTTCCACCGATCGGCGGGGCCATTGCCCCCGGTCAGTGACGGCGCAACTGGCGCTCCAACCGTGACGGTGCCCGCGCCTCGGCGCGCACCGGCTGAAGCTGATGGGCGACCGGCGTGCCACCACGCGGTCCTTTGGGGGGCTCAGCCATCGCCATGACCGCCCAGCCGAACTGCACGCCGGCAAAGACGATGCCGTGCATGAACCACAGGAGGACCACCGCCAGCAACCCTACATCGGACGCAACCACCAGTGACCAGAGGTTCATCACGTCGAACCACAGCAACACCGCAACGAATGCGGCCGCGATGGCAAACCCGATCACCACGTTGCGGATGTACATTTTCACCAGTTCAGGCATCCCAGTCCTCCTGTATTGCAAGCCGAGGTTAGCAGCCTTTCCGGGGCCGTCCAGCGGTTCTGCACGTCATGAGCGGAATTTGTCGCACCCTCCACAGCCCGCCTCTCCGCTCACATCCGCCCAGCCCGGTCCGCCCTACCCTGCCAGGCTGCGCGGGCCCCTCTCGCAACAAAAAAGCGCACCCGAGGGCGCGCCATTTTATAAGCGATAGCTAGTTACGGCCCGACTGCGGCAGGCCGCCAACTGTCCGCGAACCAAGGGTTCAGAACGCCTCGGGCTTTGCCTCGCGCGCCATATGGTCGAGGACCGCGTTGACGAACTTCGGCTCTTTGCCTTCAGGGAAGAAGGCGCGGGCGATATCGACAAATTCGTTGATCACTACCTTTGGCGGGGTGTCGGACTGGGTCAGCTCGGCGCCCGCGGCGCGGAACAGCGCCCGCAGGGTCGGGTCGATCCGCCCGATCGGCCATTTCGCCACCAGCGCGCGGTCGGTCATCTGGTCGATCGGTGCCTGGTAGTTTACCGCATCGCGCACCAGCTTGCGGAAGATCTTGGTGTCACCCTCGACCATCTCGACGCCCTCGTAGATGGCGCCGAAACGGTGGTCTTCGAACTCGACGATGACCTGATCGAAGGTCTGGCTGCTCTGCTCCATCTGGAACAGCGCCTGCAGCGCGTAAAGCCGTGCTGCCGATCTCATCTGGGTCTTGCCGTTGCCTTTGGGGCGACTGTCCTGGGTGCTCATGCGCTGGTGGATCCGTTGTCTGTACCGGCGACCTGGTAGGCCCCTGCGGGCGCCTTGAAGCCGATGCCTTTGGTCTGATCGCCCCACTTACGCGTGAGCGCGATCAGATGCAAGGCCGCAGCCGCAGCGCCGCCACCTTTGTTCTGGTCGGCGATATCGGCGCGCACCTCGGCCTGCTTGCGGTTTTCCACCGTCAGGATGCCGTTGCCGATGCACAGCCCCTGCAGCCCCATCAGCTGGATCGCGCGGGAGCTGTCGTTGCAGACGGTCTCATAGTGGGTGGTCTCGCCACGGATCACGCAGCCCAGGGCCACGTAGCCGTCGAAGTTCGAGGTGCGATCGGCGATGGCGATCGCAGTGGGGATTTCCAGCGCCCCGGGGACCTCGGCGATCTCATATGTTCCGCCCACCGCCTCGATCTCGGCCGCGGCGCCCGCCACGAGATTGTCGGCGATGTCCTTGTAATAGGGCGAAACAACGATCAGCAGCTTCACCGGCTTGTCGAATTCTGCCCGCGGCAGGATGTAGTGGCTTTCGTGTCCGGCCATATCAAGCCTCCTTCAGGATAGAGCGGCTGCCGGTGATCGACAGCCCGTAGGCGTCAAGACCCACATATTTGGTCGAGGGCGAGTCGGTCAGCAGGATCAGGTCGCGCAGGCCAAGGCTCGACAGGATCTGGGCACCGATGCCGGTCTGCTTGATGGTGACCGTCCGCGGCCCTTCATCCTCGGCGGCATAAAGCGCGTTGCGCGGCTGGCGGAACAGCGTGACGACGCCCCGGCCCTCCTCGGCGATGATCTCCATCGCGCGCGGCAGCTGCTTGGCAGACTTCGGCCCCAGCCCCAGCAGATCGGTCGCCTCATGCAGCGCATGGGTGCGCACCAGCACCGGCTCCGGCGTGGTGATGTCGCCCTTGATCATCACCACGTGCTCGATGCCATGGGTCTGGTCGGTGAACAGCCGCATTTCCCATTCGCCGCCGAATTCCGAGGTCACGGTCTCGCGCGAGGTTTCCACCACCAGGTTGTCGTTGCGCGCGCGGTAGGCGATCAGGTCGGCAATGGTGCCGATCTTCAGCCCGTGCCTGGCGGCATAGTCCACCAGGTCGGGCAGCCGTGCCATGGTGCCGTCTTCCTTCATGATCTCGCAGATCACCGACGACGGGTACAGCCCCGCCAGCCGCGACACGTCGCAGCCGGCCTCGGTATGGCCTGCGCGCACCAGCACGCCACCACGGCGGGCGCGCAGCGGGAACACATGGCCCGGCGTCGCGATGTCGGCGGCGGTCTTGGCAGGGTCGATGGCGGTGGCCACGGTCAGCGCCCGGTCAGCGGCCGAGATACCGGTGGAGACACCCTCGCGGGCCTCGATCGACACGGTGAAGGCGGTCTCATGACGCGAGGAGTTGTGCATCGCCATCATCGGCAGGCCCAGTTCCTCGACCCGTTCGGCCGGCAGGGTCAGGCAGATCAGGCCACGACCATGGGTGGCCATGAAATTGATCGCCGCCGCATCCGCGAACTGCGCCGGGATGACCAGGTCCCCCTCGTTCTCGCGGTCCTCGTGGTCGACCAGGATGAACATACGACCCTGACGGGCGTCTTCGATGATGTCTTCAATCGGGCTGATGGCGTCGCGCAACTGCGCCTCAACCGGGCCCGGTGTTTCAAAGCTCATATGGCAGCCTTTCGATGCGCATGGGCAGCACGCCTGGCACTGCGGGTTCTGTTTCAGCCAGATAGCCCAGAGGCGCGACAAATGCCAGTCCCGCAAGCGGCACCACGGGGTCCGGACGCGCCCTGTGCGCAGGTGCACAGACGTTGGCAAATGGGGATTTGCCCCCGACTGGACGCTATGGCTGGTGTGCCGCGGGTGCGCGCGACGCGCCAGCGGCGCGCCCGGCCCAACGCCTCGGGCGGCATGCCCATGCAGCCCGAGGGGGCGGGAGCGCCCCCATGCAGATCAGCCCGCGCGGACTCGCGTGCCGAGGCTCGCGCCTTGCTCAGCCTGCCTCGTTCAGCCGCGCGACATAGCGCGCCAGGGTGTCGATCTCGAGGTTGATCCGGTCGCCCACCGCCATGTCACCCCAGTTAGTGACCTCCTTGGTGTGCGGGATGAAGTTGATGCCGAAATCGCAGCCTTCGACGTCATTCACCGTCAGCGAGGTGCCATTCAATGCCACCGAGCCCTTGGGCGCGATGAAGCGCGCCAGATCCTGTGGCGCGCGCAGGGTGACGCGGGTGCTGTCACCCTCGTCGCGGATGGCGATGATTTCTGCCACCCCGTCGACGTGGCCCGACACGATATGGCCGCCCAGCTCATCGCCGACTTTCAGCGCGCGCTCCAGGTTGACCCGTTTGCCCGGCTTCCAGTCGCCAAGGTTGGTCTTGGAGACGGTTTCGGCCGAGATCTGCACATCATACCAGTCGTCCCCCAGCTCCACCACGGTCAGGCACACGCCGTCCGACGCGATGGAGGCCCCGATGTCGATGGTCGCGGTGTCGTAGGCGGTGCGGATCCGGGCCCGCAGGTCGCCCTGCTGCTCCAGTTCGACGATGGTGCCAACGTCGGTGATGATGCCTGTGAACATGGGTCCGCTCCTGCCGGTGATAGATCTGTCACTGGCAGAGGTAGCCAAGCCACGCGCCCTTCACAAGCCCCGGCTTGCCTTTGCCCGACGTCCAGTCATAGTTTCGCCCCAGTCAATTGTTAACCACAGCTTGAGACCGCCACAGTATTCTGCCGACCGAGATGCCGAACCAACCCATGACCCCGAGACGCTTCCTGTTTCTGCAAGGCCCGCACGGGCCGTTTTTTGCAGCCCTTGGCCGCATGCTGAAATCGGCTGACTGCGAGGTGGTCCGGGTCGGGTTCAACGCCGGGGATCACGCGTTCTGGCGCGACAAGGCCAGCTACGTGCCTTTCACCGGACAACCGCAGGAGTGGCCTGAGTTCCTGTGCACCCTGCTGGACCAGCGCCGCATCACGGACATCGTGCTATACGGCGACACCCGCCCCATCCACGCCGCCGCCGTGGTGGCCGCACGGGCGCGCGGCCTCACCGTGCATGTCTTCGAGGAAGGCTATCTGCGGCCCTTCTGGGTGACCTATGAGCGCGGCGGCGCCAATGGCCACTCCCGCCTGATGGAACTGGATGTGGCGCAGATGCAGGAGGCGCTGGCCCGGTGCGATCTGGAGACCCCGCTGCCTCCGGCGCATTGGGGTGACATGCGACAGCATATCTTCTACGGGGCGCTCTATCATGGCTTCGTGATGTTCTTGAACCAGGGCTATCGCAATTTCCGGCCCCATCGCGCCCTGACCGTCACCAAGGAATTCCGCCTCTACCTGAAACGGCTGTTGCTGATGCCGATTCAGGCCCTGGAACGGCGGCTGGCAGAGTGGCGCATCCGAAACGGTGGCTTTCCCTATCATCTGGCGCTGCTGCAACTGGAGCATGACAGCGCCTTTCAGATGCATTCGCCTTTTGCCAGCATGGGCGAATTCCTCGCCGAGGTGATCCGTGGCTTTGCCGAGGGCGCACCGCGCCATCACCATCTTGTCATCAAGGCCCACCCGCTCGAGGACGGCCGCGCCCAGGTCCGTCGCACCCTGCGCCGCCTCGCCCGCGAGCATGGGATCGCCGACCGGGTCCATTATGTGCGCGGCGGCAAACTGGCGCAGCTGTTGAACGAAGCGCGCAGCGCTGTCACCGTCAACTCCACCGCGGGCCAGCAGGTCTTGTGGCGCGGCATCCCGCTGCGGATCTTCGGACGCGCCGTCTATGGCAAACCGGAGTTCGTCTCGGAACAGCCGCTGGCCGAATTCTTCGGCAAGGCGAGCCGTCCGGACGCCCGCGCCTACAAGGATTACCGCCGCTTCCTGCTGGAAACCTCGCAGGTTCCCGGCGGCTTTTACTCACGCAAGGGGCGGCGCCAGTTGCTGCGCCAGGTCACCGATATGATGTTGGCCGACGAAGATCCCTACGACGCGCTGCGCCTCGGCACAGCGGCTCCGCGGCAACAGTTGCGCGTGGTGACCTGAACCGCGGCCAACCCAAGGCTGGATTTTTCCCAGTGACGCGTTTAACTTGCCCCTAAAACTTGAGGCAAACATCAATTGGTCGAGGAGACCGAGCAGTGAAATCCGTACCCCTTCGCTGGGCGCGTCCCGTGGCGTTGCTGGCTGCCGTGGCCTTGGCCGCGTCCTGCGGCTTGCCCAAAGTCGGCCCCAACAAACGCCAGATCTTCGCGGGCTCTGTCCAACGCGAAGGCGATGCCTTCATCGTTTCGGTCAATGACCGTGTCGCCCGCGCCACCGCGGTGGCCCCGGCGCTGGGATTCCCGCAATCCCTGATCACCGCAGGTCGGCTGACCTCCGACACCATCCGCCCGGGCGACGTGCTGGGGCTGACGGTATGGGAAAACGTCGATGACGGGCTGCTGGCCGCCGAGGCAACCAACTCCACGCTGCTGGAGGAAGTCCAGGTCGACAGCGCCGGCTATATCTTCGTGCCCTACGCAGGTCGCCTGCGCGCGGCGGGCAATACCCCCGAGCAGCTGCGCGCAACCATCACCAAGAAGCTGGAAGACCAGACACCGGATCCGCAGGTGCAGGTGCGTCGTCTGGCCGGCGACGGGGCAACCGTCAGCCTGACAGGGGCCGTCGGAGGCCAGGGCGTCTACCCGATCGAGCGCCCGACCCGCACCCTGTCGGCGATGCTGGCCAATGCCGGCGGCGTGACGATCCAGCCCGAAATCGCCCAGGTCACCGTGATCCGTGGCAAGGAGAAGGGCAAGATCTGGTTCCAGGACCTGTTCGACCACCCCGAGCTGGACATCGCCCTGCGCGGCGGCGACCGCATCCTTGTCGAAGAAGACACCCGATCCTTCACCGCGCTTGGCGCAACCTCCGCCCAGGCACGGGTTCCGTTCGAGAGCAAGGACCTGTCGGCACTGGAAGCCATCGCCCAGGTCGGCGGGCTGATCTCGACCGCGTCGGACCCCACCGGCGTCTTCGTGCTGCGCAACGAGCCGGCCGAGATTGCCAATCAGGTGCTGGGACGTGACGATCTGATCGGCGCGCAACGCATGGTTTACGTGCTGAACCTGACCCAACCCAACGGCCTGTTCATCGCCCGCGACTTCGTGATCCGCGATGATGACACCCTCTATGTCACCGAAGCGCCCTACACCCAGTGGACCAAGACGATTTCGCTGCTGGTGTCGCCGGTGGCGTCGGTCTCCAGTACCGCGGCCGTATTTGAATGACCCTGACCGCAGGTCAACAGGAAGCCGGGAGCGCTGCATCCCGGCTTTTTGTTTACAACGGCGGTTTTCTGACCCAGCGGCGTCTGCGGCGCATCCTGCAGCTGGCGGGCTACGGCATCAGGCTCGGTCGGCCGGGTGCCGAGGATCTGGTTGGCGTCTGGGGAGCCTCCCCCACTTCGGGGCGCGGCCTGGCGGTGGCGGCCCGGCGAGGTTGCGGCGTGCTGCGAATCGAGGATGCGTTCCTGCGTTCGCTGCACCCGGGCCGGGCGGGCGAGCCGCCCGCCGGGTTGCTGCTTGACCGCAGCGGTGTGCATTTCGACGCCAGCCAGCCCTCCGATCTGGAGCGGCTGCTGAACACCCATCCACTGGACGATACCCACCTGCTGCAACGGGCCCGCGATGCCATCGCCCGGCTGCAGGAGACGCATCTGAGCAAGTACAACGCCTTTGATCCTGCCACAGCGGTGCCTGACCCCGGTTATGTGCTGGTCGTGGACCAGGCCCGGGACGATGCCTCCGTGCGGGCCTCGGGCGCCGATCGGGCGCGGTTTCTGGAAATGCTGGCCTATGCCCAGGAGGAACACCCCGGCGCACGGGTGCTTGTCAAAACCCATCCGGAAACCCTGCACGGCTTCCGATCTGGCTACTATGAGGCGACGGATGCGCAGGGCCGCGTGGAGTTCTATACAGGCTCCCCCTCTCCCTGGGCGCTGCTGGAAGGGGCTGTCGGCGTTTACACGGTGTCCTCGCAACTTGGCTTCGAGGCCATCCTCGCCGGTCACCGGCCACGGGTCTTTGGCCAGCCTTTCTATGCGGGTTGGGGGCTGACCATCGACGACCGGCCACCGGCACGGCGCAGCAGACGGCTCACGCGCGCGCAGCTGTTTGCCGCCGCCATGATCCTCTACCCGACGTGGTATGACCCGTTTAGCGACCAACTGTGCCCGCTGGAAACCGTGCTCAACAACCTTGACGCACAGGCCCGCGCGTGGCGGCGGGACCGGCACGGCTGGGTCGCCGCCGAGATGCGGCTGTGGAAGCGCAAACCGTTGCAACGCTTCTTCGGTGCGGAAAAGCGGGTGCGGTTTTCCGATGCCCCCGACGCGGCGGAGCGAACGGGGCGCAGGCGCATGATCTGGGCTGGCCAGGCGACACCCGCGGATGCCCAATCCGTTCGCATAGAAGACGGCTTCCTGCGTTCGCGCGGACTTGGGGCCGAGCTGGTGCCACCGCTGTCGCTGGTCACGGACAGCCGGGGGATCTACTACGATCCGCGCCAGCCATCGGACCTCGATCAGCTGGTTGCCCGGCGCGCCCGCCTGAGCGCGGCACAGGAGCGACGGGCCGAGCGGCTGATCGCCGACCTGATCGATGGCCAGCTGACGAAATACAATCTCGGCGGGCATTGCCCGCCCCTGCCCCAGGGTCACCGCATCCTGGTGCCGGGGCAAGTGGAGGATGACGCCTCGATCCTCTGTGGCGCGACAGAGGTGCGCAGCAACCTCGCCCTGCTGCAGGCCACCCGCGCTGCCAACCCGGAGGCCGTCATCGTCTACAAACCGCATCCGGACGTGGAAGCCGGCCTGCGCCGCGGCGCGATCGACGCGGAGGGCCTCGCCGATGTGGTGGCAACCCATGCCGACCCTGCCGCGCTGCTGGACACGGTTCAGGAGGTCTGGACGATGACCTCGCTGCTGGGATTCGAGGCGCTGCTGCGCGGGGTGCAGGTCACCACGTTGGGGATGCCGTTCTACGCTGGCTGGGGGCTGACCCGCGACCAGGCGGCAGCGCCGCCCTGGCGCAATGCGCAGGTCTCGCTGACCGGGCTGGTCCATGCGGCGCTGATTGACTATCCGCGTTACTTCGACCCGGTAACGGGGGAGGCCTGCCCGGTCGAGGTCGCGGTGCGACGCCTGCGAGACGGCACGCTGCCCCACCCCGGACATGGCAACCGGCTGCTGGCCAAGCTGCAGGGACTGTTTGCCACGCATGCGCACCTCTGGCGCTGAGGCAGCGAGGCTGAGGCAGGATTTTCGCAAGCACGCGCGTCTGCGCCGACTAACGCCTTTCTGACGCCAGCTCGGGCAGAAGGCCCGCGTGCAGCCGTCAGCGCAGGGCGCGGGTCCAGCGGTGCAGGATGTCGGTGCCGACCGGACGGGTCTCGACCAGGTCGAAACGCGGCGCCTCTTCAAGCCGACCAATTCCCAGCGCACCGATCGACGGCAGCCCTTCGGCACCGATTCCCAACCCGGCGGTGAAGCCGATCAGCTCATCCACCAGGTCAAAGGCAAGGAGCGAGGCCGCCAGCGCGCTGCCGCCCTCGCAGAACACGCGGGTCAGCCCGGCCTGCCCCAGCTGCTGCAATACGTCCGAGGCATCCAGCTGCACCCCATGCGAGGCGCATGGGATCAACCGGGCACCCAGCCCCTCCCAGGCCTGGATGCGCTCGGGGTCGGCCCCATGGCCGTGGCAAAGCCAGACAGGCACATCCCGCGCCGTACGCGCCAGTTGCCCCATCAACGGCAGGTCGAGATGGCGGGAAATCACCACCCGGACCGGCTGCTGTTCAACCCCGAGGTCGCGCACCGTCAGCGACGGGTCATCCGCCCGCGCGGTACCGCCGCCCACCATCACGGCATCATGGCGGGCGCGCATCGCGTGCACCACGCGACGTGCCTCGGGTCCGGTGATCCATTTGCTCTGGCCCGAGCCGGTGGCGATGCGCCCGTCGAAACTGCTCGCCAGCTTCAGCGTCACCAGCGGACGCCCCTGTTCGGTTTTCAGGAAGAAGCCGGCATGATCGCGCGCCGCCTGGCCGCCCAGAACCCCCGTGGTGACCTCGATCCCGGCGTCGCGCAGCATCTGGAAACCCTGACCGGACACCCGTGGATCGCTGTCCTCGATGGCGGCGACGACCCGTGCCAGCCCGGCGTCGATCAGCGCCTGCGCACAGGGCGGGGTCTTGCCCTGATGGGAACAGGGTTCGAGCGTGACATAGGCGGTGGCACCCCGCGCGGCCTCGCCTGCCTGTGCAAGCGCCTCGGTCTCGGCATGCGGACGACCACCGGGATTGGTCCAGCCCCGGCCGACCACCCGGCCCTCCTTGACGATCACGCAACCCACCGCCGGATTCGGCCAGCAGTTGCCCTGGCCGCGTCGCCCCAAGGACAGGGCCAAGGCCATGAAACGATGATCGCTGTCCATTATTCTTCCGGCGCGACTGGCGGGCGCAGCTCGTGGACGAAGTCCTCGAAATCATCTGCTGCCTGGAAATTCTTGTAGACGCTGGCAAACCGCACATAGGCGACGGTATCGATGCGGGCCAGGGCCTCCATCACGATCTCACCGATCCGCTTGGACGGGATATCGGTCTCGCCCATGCTCTCCAGCCGCCGCACGATCCCAGAGATCATCTGGTCGATGCGATCGGGTTCGATGGGACGTTTCTGCATCGAGATGCGGATCGAGCGCTCCAGCTTGTCGCGGTCGAAATCCTCGCGCTTGCCGTTGGTCTTGATCACCACGAGGTCGCGCAGCTGCACCCGCTCATAGGTGGTGAAACGCCCTCCACAGGCCGGGCAGAACCGCCGCCGCCGGATCGATACGTGATCCTCGGCCGGGCGCGAATCCTTGACCTGAGTGTCTATGTTTCCGCAAAATGGGCAGCGCATCTGCCTGCTCCCTCAATCCTGTCAGCCTGTAATTTGTGCCGGGCCTCGCCCGGTTATCCACAACTATAGGCCACCCTCCAGACTTTGGGTAGAGTTGATTTCTGGCCGCAAGATAAAGAGGTTCGCCCGCGCTCAGGCCAAATGCGCGGCCACCCGACGATGGTGCACGGCACTGCGGTGCTCAAACAGGTAGACCCCCTGCCAGGTGCCCAGGAGCAGGTCTCCGGCGCTGACCGGGATCGACAGGCTGACCGGCATCATCGCTGCCTTGATATGCGCAGGCATATCGTCCGGGCCCTCATAGGTGTGCCGCAGATAGGCCATGGACGGATGATCCGACGGCGGCACCAGTCGGCTGAAGAAGGCCTGCAGATCGGTCTGCACGTCGGGATCGGCGTTTTCCTGCACCAGCAGCGAGCAGGAGGTGTGGCGCACGAACAGGGTCAAGAGACCGCTCTCCATTCCGATTGTGCGCAACCAGCTGCGCAGCTCGTCCGTGAATTCATAAAGGCCCGGCCCGCGGGTGCGGATGACAAATTCATGCTGCGCCATGCAAGCCGCCATCCTTCACCGAAACGGGTGCGGGAAAATCATGTCCCGGCAATTGCCATAGGCATGTGTCACGCTCCGGCTGTACCCTGGTCGCAGAATATCGGTGATCACGTTGGACTGCTTGGGCTGATCCGCGACCGGGTCCGGGGTCAGGGTGAACTGGACCGCGGAACGCGCACCGCCCGAGGCCGGGGCACCGATGCCGCGCACGACCCGGATGCGTGTATTCCACGGCACCCGCAGGCCACGGCGGGCATAATCGCCGACCGCACACCAATACTCATCCTTCTGCCGAACCGCTCGGCCCTTGATCTCGACAATGCCATTTGGCAGCGACACGGCTGTCAGGCCGTTGATGGCCACGAAGGTGGTCGGCGCTTGCACCGGCGCCTGCGGGCCTGGCTGCGGTTGCAGGGACGGCTCGGGCACGGTGCAGGCGAGCAGCGTGGCAAACGCCATGGAAGCAGCGGCCAGGGTTCGGAATTTGCGGATCAGTGTCATGTTGCGCTCCAGACAAAGGGGCGCAGGTTTTCGCAGCGCCGCTCGGCGCTCTGCACCGTCAGGTAGTCGCCCGGCCGGAACCGGTTCACCCGCATCAGCCAGGGCTGCGGCTCCGCCCCGGCGACCGGCACAAGGGAGAACACCACCGTCGACTTGCGATCCACTGCCTCACCGCGCCCGAGGCCGCGCGCGACATAGACCCGGTCGCCCCAGTCCGCGCCACCGGCCCGGCGGGCGTATTCCCCCGCCGCGCACCAATAGGCATCCCGAACGGCGCCGATTTCCGGCACCACTTCAAACCGCGCATCCTCCAGTCGATGGACCTGCGCGCCATGCATGGTGTGCAAGACATTCCCCTGCGGCTGGGTGCAGGCCGCGGCGAGCGGCACAACGGCGAAGCAAACGCTTTTGATGATTTTGCTGATCTTGCCCATTCCGTCCTCCGTACCCGAGCCTGCACGGCAAGGCCGCGCCTGTCCAATATCGGCGCAGCGCGGCTTACACGGCAAGTGACATTTCGTATATCTGTGCTGGCGTAGGCAGGTACAAGCCCCGGGCAACGGCGACAGCCGCAATTCAGCGCGTCAAGTGCCGATACGGCGCTGTCTTTCCTTGGGGAAGGCTATGATTTCGGCGCTTTGCTGATTGGGGCTCAACACTTCCTCCAGCACGGCGAGGGCAGCCGGGTTCGGCGCATCACCGGTTTCCGGATGGAACTTCTCCCGTGCCTGACGCCGCAGAAACGCACGCGTTTCCGTTACGCTCATCTGCTTCAGCTGGTCTTGCTGGTTGGCCATCGCTTCGACCATGAAATGATTGGCCGTGACCAGATCATTCAACTCGCGGAGCCGGTCCGTAAGCGCCGTCAAGGCGGCTGTCATGTCAGTATGAGCAGACATCTTCCCCCCAGAATGGACAACGGGCAATGCCACTGACCTACCCGCCCCACACGCCCCGAGGCAACGAAAGTGTTAGCGAATGGTTAACGCCGCAGATCGAGTTCCGGCAGGGTCAGATAGCCGTGATAGCGGACCAGCAGGCCGATGCGCGGCAAGCTGGCTGATATATCGAAGCCCAGATTGCCTTGGGGCGTCTCATATTCCATTGCCGTGCTTTGCGGACACAAAGACGGCGGCAAGGCGAATCCGAACAGCCGCGCGCGTTCGATGGTGATGATCAAGGCACCGTCGCGTGCGGTTGCAGACAGTTCCAGCTCCACCGGGCCAAACCGCTCCACCACGCGGCCGCTACGGGCATCGTATTGCAGAAACGAGCTGGTCTTGTGCCGGGCGAAACTGCGCCGCCAGACATGTCCCTTCCCCTCGCGCGCCACCTCCAGCCGGAAACGGCTGCGTGACATGGGGGGCGGGAACCCCGCCAGCGCGGCGAGCAACCTGCCCCAGCGACGACCGCCCTCCACCGTGACCTGCCCCTGGCTCAACGCGGGCGGCTCGGCGTGGAAGCGCCGCAGGACCGGGGGAACGTCCAGCTTGTTGGCTTCGATCAATTGGGCAAAGGCATCGCGCATGCTCACAGCCCCCCAGCCGCAAAGCGGGCACGGATCTGCGGGCTGGGGACGGGACAGCTGTCTTGCCGACCGAACAGCCGGTAGCGGTTGCGGGCGATGGTGAAATACAACGCATCCTTCAGTCGCCGTGGCAAAAAGCGACACAGCGATAGCACCGGCCAGGGCCTGGGCAGCGCCCGCATCGCCGCGGCAAAGGCATCAAGGCGCTGATGGGGCTGGCCGTCGACGATCACAAGGTTGGTCTCGAAATCGTCCGCAGGCAGGCCAAGATCGCGGTAAAGCTGCTGACCCAGCGGCGATTGCGCGGTGGCGAAGCTGAACCGCCCGGCCCGGTCATGGCGCAGCATGAAGCGGAAGAAGCCGGAACACAGCACGCAGGAGCCATCGAAGACGATGAGGTCTCGACCCGAAAACTGTGGGGTGTTCGTCATGCCAAATTCGTCCATCCGTTCAACGTCGTCGGCTTGCAGGAGACCATGCCTGCAATTCAACGGAGTGACCAGCCACTTATGAACGGCCGTCGCGCAAACGAAAAAGGCGCCCCGCAGGGCGCCTTTCGAAATTACTGATCCAGGAAGCTGCGCAGCTTGCGGCTGCGGCTGGGGTGCTTGAGCTTCCTCAGCGCCTTGGCCTCGATCTGGCGGATCCGTTCGCGGGTCACGCTGAACTGCTGGCCGACTTCCTCCAGCGTGTGGTCGGTGTTCATGCCGATGCCGAAACGCATCCGCAGAACCCGCTCCTCGCGCGGGGTGAGCGACGCCAGAACTCGGGTGGTGGTTTCCTTGAGGTTTTCCTGAATGGCGCTGTCGAGCGGCAGCACCGCGTTCTTGTCCTCGATGAAATCGCCCAGCTGCGAATCTTCCTCGTCCCCGATCGGGGTCTCGAGCGAGATCGGTTCCTTGGCGATCTTCATCACCTTGCGGACCTTTTCGAGCGGCATCTGCAGCTTTTCTGCCAGTTCTTCCGGGGTCGGCTCGCGGCCAATCTCGTGCAGCATCTGGCGGCCGGTGCGGACCAGCTTGTTGATGGTCTCGATCATGTGGACCGGGATCCGGATGGTACGCGCCTGATCCGCGATCGAGCGGGTGATCGCCTGGCGGATCCACCAGGTCGCATAGGTCGAGAACTTGTAACCGCGGCGGTATTCGAACTTGTCCACCGCCTTCATCAGGCCGATGTTGCCTTCCTGGATCAGGTCAAGGAACTGCAGCCCGCGGTTGGTGTATTTCTTGGCGATCGAGATCACCAGCCGCAGGTTGGCCTCGACCATTTCCTTCTTGGCCTGGCGGGCTTCCTTCTCGCCCTTCTGGACCTGCTGCACGATGCGGCGGAATTCCGAGATGTCGAGGCCGACATACTGGCCGACCTGGGCCATGTCGGCACGCAGCTCTTCGACCTTGTCGGTGGAGCGTTCGATGAACATCTGCCAGCCGCGCCCCGGCTTTTCGGCCATCTCCGACAGCCAGTTCGGATCCAGTTCGCGGCCACGGTAGGCCTCGATGAATTCCTTGCGGTTGATGCGGGCCTGGTCGGCGAGCTTCACCATCGCGCTGTCGATCTGCATGATGCGGCGGTTGATGCCGTAAAGCTGGTCGATCAGCGCCTCGATGCGGTTGTTGTGCAGGTGCAGGCCGTTCACCAGCTCGACGATCTCCGAGCGCAGCTGCTGATAGCGCGCCTCGTCCTGCGCGCTGAACGAGCCGTCCTCGTTCAGGGTGGCCGAGATCCGGCTGTCCTGCATCTCGCTCAGCTCGGCGAAGTCGGTGGAGATCCGCTCCAGCGTGGTCAGCACCCGATCCTTGAGCGCAGCCTCCATCGCGGCCAGCGACATGTTGGCCTGCTCGTCCTCGTCGTCGTCGTCATCGTCCTTGGAGATCGGATTGCCATCGGCATCCAGCTCCGGGCCTTCGTCCTTGGCGCTCGGCTTGGTGGCCTGGACCGCGGAGGGATCGACAACCGGCTCCTCTTCCCCGTCCTCGTCCAGCTGGTTGCCGAAGGTGGCCTCCAGATCGATGACGTCGCGCAGCAGGATGTCCTCGGACAGAAGTTCGTCATGCCAGATGGTGATCGCCTGGAAGGTCAGCGGGCTTTCGCACAGCCCCGCGATCATCGTGTTGCGTCCCGCCTCGATGCGTTTCGCAATCGCGATCTCGCCTTCGCGGCTCAGCAGTTCGACCGAGCCCATCTCGCGCAGGTACATGCGCACCGGGTCATCGGTGCGGTCCAGCTTCTCGGTCTGCGCGCCGGCCAGCGCGACCTCGCGCGGGCCTTCGGTGGTCACAAGGTCGGTGGTGCCCTTGTTTTCCTCTTCCTCGGCCTCTTCGTCCTCGATGATGTTGATGCCCATTTCGCTGAGCATCGACATCACGTCTTCGATCTGTTCCGAGCTGACCTGATCCGGCGGCAGAACCTGATTGAGCTGATCGTAGGTGATGTAGCCTTTCTCGCGGGCCTCCGCGATCATCTTCTTGACCTGAGCCTGGCTCATGTCGAGGGAGATTTCGGCATCCTGATCGTCAGGTTTGCGGTCGTCGGTGTCTTTGGCGGCCATTCAATGCTCCATATCAGGGGCTGCGGGTGATTCGCTGAGCCGAATCATTAGCGCGATCATCTGATTCGTCACCCCGTTTACCCAATTTTCCTGTGCTCTTCCTTAGCAAAACGCAGAATCACCCCCTGCGTGTCACTTCTCGGAAAAGCCTATGCGATCCAAAAGGGCCCCAAAGGCGTCGCGCTCATCCCGGTTGAGCCGGGCGCCATTCTTGCCCACGTCATAGGTTGCCTTGTCTTCATTTTCACTGCGCAATGCCCGGTTTCTCGCCTCCGCGGCCTGTCGCAGGCGCCAGGTCAGCGCCTCATCCGCCAGCCCATCCAGATCCTCCTCCGCCTCGGCCAGTTCCGCATCCAGCCCGCGCCGCGCCTCCAGCTTGGCCAGTTCCTCGGCCAGGGTCATGCTGGCCAGCTCGATATCGCCGGGTTTGCGCAGGCAGGGAATGATTGCCACATGGCGAAGGCCGAAGAGGTTTTCAAGGGCCTGCGGGCCCAAAGCCCAGTCGATTTCTTCGCGCAGCCGCTCTGGCGCGTCGATGCCGTGGCGCAGCACCAGATCGCGCAGCGCCGCCAGATCCGGGTCGGCACATTGCAGGCGTTCGAGGCTTGTTTCGAACTGCGGGATCACCGCTGGCGTGGTGATGGCGGTGGCGAGGATCACCGCCTCGCGCATCGCGGCAAAGGATTCGTCCGCCGCCGCCGCCACAAGGGAGGCCCGCGTCGTGGCCCGTGGCTGCGGGATGACGCCAAAGCCCTTGCCCGGTTTCCAGGGCGCGCGGGCGCCATCGCGGAACCCACCGCCCTTGCCGCCGCGCTGCTGGAACCCGCCGCCACCGCCGCCCCGATTGCCCCGGAACAGCTGCCAGCGCATCTCCTTGATGTCTTCGCCGTAGTGTTTGCGGATCGACGGGTCGCGGATCAGCCGGATCTTTTCACGCAACGCCTTGTCCAGCGCCGCCTTGCGCTCGGGGCTGTCAAAGACCTTGCCCTCGGTTTCGCGCTGCCACAGCAGCTTCACCATAGGGATCGCCTGATCCAGCACCGCCTGCACGGCCTCGGGACCGTCGCTGCGGATCATGTCGTCGGGGTCCTTGCCGTCCGGCATGATGGCAAAGCGCAAGCTCTTGCCGGCTTCGAGAAGCGGCAGGGCGAGGTCGATCAGGCGCATGGCCGCACGCAACCCCGCCTTGTCGCCGTCCAGCGCGATAATCGGTTCATCAGACATCCGCCACAGCATCTGCAGCTGGTTTTCGGTGATCGCGGTGCCCAATGGCGCGACCGAGGACGGAAAGCCGCCCTCTGCCAGCGCGATCACATCCATGTAGCCCTCGGCCACGATCAGCTGCGCGCCACGGCCCGAGGCCGCCCGGGCCGGTCCGTGATTGTAGAGGCTGCGCCCCTTGTCGAACAGCTCGGTCTCGGGCGAATTCAGGTACTTGGCGTTATCATTCGGATCCATCGCCCGGCCGCCAAACGCAATGGCGCGGCCGCGGGCGTCGCGGATCGGGAACATGATCCGGTTGCGGAAGGTGTCATAGGGCTTGCCGCCCTTGGTCGAGGGTTTGGCGAGGCCCGCACCGATGATCAGATCCTCGGGCACATTCTTGCCGCGCAGGGCGTCCCACAGGTTCTGCCAGCCATTGGGCGCGAAACCGATCTCCCAGCGCTCCAGCGCCTGCCCTGTCAGCCCCCGACGCTGCAGATAGGCGCGCGCCTCGGCGGCTGCATTGGTTTTCAACTGCAGCCGGAAATACTGGACCGCCTGTTCCATGACATCGGCCAGCAGGGTACGGCGATCCTGTTTTTCCTGCGCGCGCGGATCGCGCTTGGGCATCTCCATGCCCGCTTCCTGCGCCAGGATTTCCACCGCCTCCATGAAGCTGACGTTCTCGGTCTCCTGCACGAACTTCAGCGCATCGCCCTTGGCGTGGCAACCGAAGCAATAATAGAACCCCTTGCGGTCCTCGACATGGAACGAGGCGGTCTTTTCGTGGTGGAACGGGCATGGGCTCCAGAAATCGCCTTTGCCCGGCTGCGACTTGCGCTGATCCCACATGACCTTGCGCCCGACAACATCAGACAGGCTGATGCGGGTGCGCAATTCATCCAGAAAGCCGGGCGGCAGGGCCATATCAGTTCGACTTCAGTTGTTTCTGCATCGCCTGGATCTGATCCCAGTTCTGCAGGCACTGCTGTTCAAAGACGGCACCGAGATCGATGTTTTTCAGATCGCGCCGCGTCATGGAATAGACGTGGCTTGCCAGTTGCGGGATGGCATTGGAATAGGCCGCGGGCCAGTCGTGTTCGCTGTCCAGAATGACCTGTTCCACGTCTTCCTGCTTCACCCGATCCAGTCGCGCCTGCTGAACCGCGGCCATGACCTGCCCTTGATACTTGCAGCTTTCCTCTTTGGTTTCAGAAGCATAGACCGGCGCCGCCAGGACGGCGACTGCGAGGGCGATGCGAATCATGGACGCACTCCGGGAATCAGTTGGTGATCCAAGCAGACTACCCCCGCGCCGCGACAGCTTCCATGGCTGTTTTCAGATCATGGACCAGCGTCCTGGCCATGGAGCGAAAGACCATGATCTGAAACGACTGCGCGCCAATGCGGGTGATCGAGGCCATCATGTGCTTCAGCTCCGTGCGCAGGGTGTGACCACGCTTGAAGACCTGCGGCCGCAGATCCACGGGCACCAGCCGGGCAAGCACGTCCTCGCCCCTCTCTCCTTCGAGCTTCACCACCGCCCAGGCATCGCTCTGATCGGTCAGCGCGGCGTGGTCCGCCAGCCTGCGATCCGGCTCCGGCCCGATCAGCAGGATCATGTCCCGGCCAAACCAGAGTGCCCGGTTCCCCGCCTTGCCGGTCGCCCGGTTCACTGACGGCAACCCCATGCCATGCGCCGCCTGCAACGCTTCATCCAGCGCTTTCTGCTGCCCTTTGAACGGGGCGATCGACCACATCTGGCCGGGGTGTTCCTCGGTCAGCTTCATGCCGCCGACGGTTACCGGCAGCAGCCCGTCACAGGGGCTTTTTGCAATCAGGTCAGCCACGGGCTCGCTCTCCTTCCGGGTCGTAGAACACTGGGGACACCACTTCGCACAGGGTGTCGGCACCCCGCATGTGATCGACCATGCGCACGGTCTCTCCAATGCGGCTGCGGCCCTCCTTCAGAAAGCCGAGGC
Organism: Nocardioides marinus; assembly: GCA_019801415.1. GTDB lineage: Bacteria > Pseudomonadota > Alphaproteobacteria > Rhodobacterales > Rhodobacteraceae > Leisingera. The sequence goes on along the minus strand of JAHVJD010000007.1, from coordinate 118,117 downwards.
CGATGGGATGGCCCAGCGCAGGCGAAAATGCGGCCGAGGTCACATGGCCGAGATCATAGACCCGCTCCACCGGATCGCCCGGTGCGAACAGGTGCGCACCGGCGGTGATTTCCTTGGCGGCCCCAGCCGGTTTCAGCCCCACCAGCTGCATGCGATCGTCTGCCAACAGGCCTTCGCGGCCCGCCATTGCCTTGCCGATGAAATCCTTCTTGCTCGACATCATGCCCTGCAGCCCCAGATCCCCGGCGGTCACGGTGCCGTTGATTTCGGCATGGGTAATCAGCCCCTTCTCGATCCGCAGAACATTCAGTGCCTCCATGCCATACGGACCACCCTCCAGTGCTTCGGCCCGGTTCAGCAACAGGCGGTACAGGCTTTCGCCATAACGCGCTGGCACCGCCAGCTCATACGCGTGCTCCCCCGAAAAGGAGATGCGGAACAGCCGCCCGCGCACGCCCTGCACAGTCGCCGCACCGCAGCCCATGAAGGGCCAGGTCTCGCCCGTGACCTCTTCCTCCAGCAAGCCGTTCAACAGCGCGCGTGATTTCGGCCCGGCAACGGCGAACTGGGCCCATTGTTCGGTCACCGAGACAAAGCGCACGTCCCAGTCCGGACGCAACACCTGGCTGACGAACTCCATATGCGCCATCACCTCGCCCGCAGCCGCGGTGGTGGTGGTGACGAGGAAATGATGGTCATCCAGCCGCGCGCAGGTACCGTCGTCCATGACGAAACCGTCCTCGCGCAACATCAGCCCGTAGCGGACCTTGCCCGGTTTCAGCGTGCTCATCGTGTTGGTGTAGAGGAAGTCGAGAAACTTGCCCGCATCCGCCCCCTGCACGTCGATCTTGCCGAGGGTCGAGACATCGCAGATGCCAACCGTTTTGCGCACCATCGCCGCCTCGCGGTCGCAGGACTGTCGCCAGTTCGTTTCGCCCGGCTGCGGAAAATAGGCCGCGCGGTACCAAAGGCCGACCTCCAGCTGATGCGCGCGCCGGGCCTCGTTTTCAGCATGGGAGGTCAGGAAGCGCTGCGGCTTGAAGCCCTGACCCGCGGCCCCGCCCCCCATGGCGCCGATGGACACCGGCACAAATGGCGGGCGGAAGGTGGTGGTTCCGGTCTCGGCAATCGTGCGCCCGGTGACATCGGCCAGCACTGCCAGCGCCGCCACGTTGGAGTTCTTGCCCTGATCGGTCGCCATGCCTTGCGTGGTGTAGCGCTTCATGTGCTCAACCGAACGGAAGTTCTCGCCAGCCGCCTGCCTGACATCCTTGACAGTGACATCGTTCTGAAAGTCAAGCCAGGCGCGCCCCTTGCCCGGCACCGCCCAGAGCGCGGCGATGCGATAGGGATCATCCTCCGCATCCGGCAGATCCGAAGCGGGCGGCCGGAGGCCCAGCGCCTCCAGAACCGATGTCGCGGCCTCTGCCCCCTCGCGCAATGCGCCTGCGGTAGAGAACGTCCCGTTACAGGCGCCCGCCGCGACCAGGCCCGGTACAGCGCCGGGACTTGGCACAAAGGCCAATGCCTCGCGGTTCCACACGGGGCGCGCGTTCAGGTGACAGGTCAAATGCACCGACGGGTTCCAGCCGCCGGACATCGCCAGGCAATCGGTCTGGATCTTTTCCTCTCCCCTCACGGAGCGCAGGGTGATGCTCTCCAATCGCTGCCGACCGGCGCTGTCACACACCTGGGCGCCACGGATCACCTGGAAAGGGCCGCCGTCCGGCGCGTCATGGCGGCTGTCGATCACCGCCGCCACATGCACCCCCGCGTCATGCAGGTCGCGCGCGGTTCGATGGGCCTGGTCATTGTTGGCAAAGATGGTGACGCGCTCGCCCGGCGCAACACCCCAGCGGTTCAGATAGGCGCGCACGGCACCGGCCATCATGATCCCGGGGCGGTCGTTGTTGCGGAAGGCCACCGGGCGTTCGATCGCGCCCGCAGCCAGCACCGCGTGTTTCGCCACGATCCGCCAGAAACATTCGCGCGGCCGGTGGCTGTCTTTCAGCGAGTGGGTGCGCGGCAGGTGGTGCGAGACGCGCTCCAGCGCCCCGTAGGTGCCGTGGTCATAGGCGCCGGTGACGGCGGTTCGCGGCATCAGCCGCACGTTGTCCATCGCCTCCAGCTCGGCCAGAACCTCAGCCGCCCAGACGTGACCGGGCCTGCCGCCGACCTCTTCGCGCTCGGCCAGCAGGCGGCCGCCCATGCGGCTGTCTTCCTCTGCCAGGATCACATCCGCCCCGGCGCGGCCCGCGGTCAGCGCCGCCATCAGACCGGCTGGCCCCGCGCCGATTACCAGCACGTCGCAGAAGGCATAAGCCTTTTCATAGCGGTCCGGGTCCGGCTCCCCCGACAGCGCCCCCAGCCCGGCGGCGCGGCGGATCAGCGGCTCATAGAGCTTTTCCCACAACGGCGCGGGCCACATGAAGGTCTTGTAGTAGAACCCCGCCCCCAGGAACGGCGCCGCCAGATCGTTCAGCGCCATCACGTCGCGCTCGACGCTGGGCCAGCAATTCTGGCTGCGCGCCTCCAGCCCCTCGTACAACTCCTGCTGGGTGGCCCGCACATTCGGGTCCTGCTGGCCGCCGGTGCCGATGGTGACCAGCGCGTTCGGCTCCTCGCTGCCCGCGGTCAGGATCCCTCGCGGACGGTGATACTTGAACGAACGGCCCACCAGGTGCACGTCGTTCGCCAAGAGCGCCGCAGCCAGCGTATCGCCCTCCAGCCCCATCATGTGGCGGCCGTTGAAGGAAAAGGTCACCGGCTTTGCGCCCTGGTTCAGGCCGACTCCCGGACGTCTCATGCGGCACCTCCCAGCCCGGCCTCTGACGCCAGCACGACGTTGGAAATCTCATGGGTCACCGTATCGCGGGTGATCTTCAGCCAGGCGCCGCAGCCCATCTGGTGAAACCACAACTCCTGCAACGGGCCTGCCGGGTTCTCCCGCAGGTTCACGTAGGCGTGCCAGGCTTCCAGATCCGCGCCCTCGCCCGGGCGCTGCACCGCCGCCCCCTTGTAAGAGAATTCGCGGTGATCGCGCGCACCGCAGAGCGGACAGGTAAGTCTCATGACCGGCGCTCCTTCATCTTTGCAAAAATACTCCGGGGGTGAGGCCGCAAGGCCGAGGGGGCAGCGCCCCCTGCCAAGGCCAGAGGCAGATCAATGCAGGTTATGCTGCGCACCGGTGCCCTCCTCATCCATCAGGCCACGCCCGCTGCGGAACCGGTCGAGCCGGAACCGTGTCGCCGCGCCATGCGGGCGGTCGGTGGCGATCAGATGCGCGTAGACGCTGCCCGAGCCCGGCGTCGCCTTGAAACCGCCATAGCACCAGCCGCAATTCAGATAGAGCCCGTCGATGGGCGCATGGTCGATGATGGGGGAGCCATCCGGCGTCATGTCCATGATGCCGCCCCAGCTGCGCAACAGCCGCGCCTTGCCCAGCGCAGGCATCATCGCCACGCAGGCCTCCATCGTATGCTCTGCCATCGGCAGATTTCCCCGCGCGGCGTAGGATGCGTAAAAATCCAGGTAGCTGCCGAACACCAGCCCGCCCTTGTCGGACTGGCTGATGTACAAATGCCCTTCGGCAAAGGTGATGACATGATCGACGATCGGTTTCAGACCCTCCGACACGAAGGCCTGCAGCACGTGGCTTTCTATCGGCAGTGTCAGCCCGGCAAGTGCCGCCACCTGTCCCGAACGCCCGGCCGCGGCCAGCGCGACTTTCTTTGCCCGGATGGGACCGCGCGTGGTCTGTACGCCCATCACCTTGCCGCCCGCCACGTCGATGCCGGTCACCTCGCAGTTCTGGATCAGGTCCACCCCACGCATGTCGGCAGCCCGCGCATAGCCCCACGCCACCGCGTCATGACGAGCGGTTCCGGCGCGGCGCTGCATCAGACCACCCATGATCGGGAACCGATTGTTGTCGAAGTTCAGATAGGGCGCCAGGCGGCGCAGCGCGTCACGCCCCAGCAGTTCCGCATCATCCCCCTGATTGATGATGGCATTGCCCCGTCGCACCGCCGCGTCACGCTGCGCATCATTGTGGAACAGGTTGATGATCCCACGCTGCGACATCATCGCGTTGTAGTTCAACTCCTGCTCGAGCCCCTCCCAGAGTTTCAGGGAATGAGAGTAGAATTCGGAATTGCCCGGCAAATAGTAATTGGCGCGCACGATGGTGGTGTTGCGCCCGACATTGCCGCCCCCAAGATAGCCCTTTTCCAGCACTGCCACATTGGTGATGCCGTGTTCACGTGCCAAGTAATAGGCGGTTGCCAACCCGTGACCGCCACCGCCGATGATGACCACGTCATATTCGGCCTTCGGCGCCGGATTGCGCCACTGCGGCCGCCAGCCCGTGTTGCCGGTCACCCCCTCTTTCAACACACGCCAGCCCGAAAACCGCATGTCGCTCCCCCCTCATTCAAGGCCTGCTAGCGGATCAACGGCCCCCGGTAACATCCGCCACGACGCCGCGTCCCCCTGTTCGCAATTCATAGGAAACTATCCACCTCTGTCCAGTTCGAATTGTCGATCCGCGGAAACCGGCGTGATCCGGATGAAAAAAGGGGCGGCAGGTTTCCCCACCGCCCCGTTTCGATACTCCGCGCAAAGGCGTCTCAGAGACCCTTGGCGTGATAGCTCTTGGCCACCTTGTCGATCGAGACCAGATAGGCCGCGGTGCGCAAATCCGTGACCTCTTCCCGGCTGTGCCAGACCTCGCGCATCGACTGGTAGGCCACCCGCATGGTGTCATCCAGACCCGAGCGCACCAGCTCCAGCTCGCCCGCGCCCTTGAGGTACTTCTGCTTGAAGTCCGGCGACATCGACCAGGTTTCCCCCATCACATCATCCAGTCGTTGCAGCTCGTCGATCACCAGCTGATGGCGCGCCTCTTCCTGGCGGCGCTGCATGCGGCCGAAGCGGATGTGGCTGAGGTTCTTCACCCACTCGAAGTAGGACACCGTCACACCGCCTGCGTTGGCATACATATCGGGGATGATCACGCAGCCCTTCTTGCGCAGGATCTCGTCCGCGCCCGCGGTGACCGGCCCGTTGGCGGCCTCGATGATCAAGGGCGCTTTCACACGTTCGGCGTTGGACAGGTTGATGACCCCTTCCAGCGCCGCGGGGATAAGGATGTCGCACTCTTCTTCCAGCAAGAGCGCACCATTCTCGACATATTGGGCGTCCGGATAGCCGGAAACGCCGTCATGCTTGACGATCCAGTTGCGCACCGCTTCGACATCCAGGCCGTCCTCGTTGAACAGACCGCCATCGCGTTCGATGATGCCGGTGATCCGCGCCCCGTCTTCCTCGCTCAGGAACTTGGCCGCGTGGTAGCCCACGTTGCCCAGGCCCTGGACGATGATGCGCTTGCCGTCCAGCTTGCCGGACAGGCCGGCGGCGGCCTTGTCTTCCTCGTGGCGGAAGAACTCCTGCAGGGCATATTGAACCCCACGGCCCGTCGCCTCGATCCGGCCGGCGATACCGCCCGCGTTCAGCGGCTTGCCGGTGACACAGGCGCGCGCGTTGATATCAGTGGTGTTCATGCGCGCATATTGGTCTGCAATCCAGGCCATCTCGCGTTCGCCGGTTCCCATGTCCGGCGCGGGCACGTTCTGACTGGGGTGAATCAGGTCGCGCTTGGCCAGCTCATAGGCAAAGCGGCGGGTGATCAGCTCCAGCTCGTGTTCTTCGTATTCGCGCGGATCGATGCACAACCCGCCCTTGGACCCACCAAAGGGGGCTTCCACCAGCGCGCATTTGTAGGTCATCAGCGCGGCCAGCGCCTCAACCTCGTCCTGGTTGACGCCGGTGGCATAGCGGATACCGCCCTTGACCGGCTCCATATGTTCGGAATGCACCGAGCGATAGCCCGTGAAGGTGTGCATCGCCCCCCGCAGACGCACCCCGAAACGCACCGTGTAAGTTGCGTTGCAGACACGGATTTTTTCCTCCAGCCCCGGCGGCAGATCCATCAGGGATACGGCCCGGTTAAACATCAGGTCCACGCTCTCGCGGAAGCTCGGCTCTGTGCGGCTGCTCATCTCAAAAACTCTCCGTAAGTCAGACACCGACTCGCTGCCGGTGATGGGAGCACTCTATGCAGAGAAAATTAAGGAGTGCGACCTTTTTGACCATTTTCAGCCAAATGACGCGATTTTTATTGCAGCAGTTTCGATTCGCACCACGCCGCCCCGCATTGTCGCCGAGCCGCCGACAACAAGCTGAAATTCCCCAAGATTGCCCGCGCAGGCCGCAACAGTCGGAGCAATTCAGGCATATTCCCGCCCAAATTCAGCCACCTTTTCCGGGCATCAATTAATAAATTCCACGTCTACAGCCGTGCTGAACCGTTCCGCAGCCGGCGGGGGTGTCTCGATGAGCATGCGTCACATGAAGTCCACGGCTCTGGCCGCGCCGCTGATGCAGCGATGCCTGGCCAAGGCAACGCATTTTCGGCGGCAGGAAGAGGGGGCAATGGCTGCGCCCGCTTGCTTCACGATTCTGGCCATGGTCGTGGTCGGCGGCATCGGGGTTGACCTGATGCGGATGGAACGTGACCGCACCATGCTGCAATACACGCTGGACCGGGCCGTTTTGGCAGCGGCCGACCTGGACCAGCAGAAATCTCCCGATGCAGTGGTGCTGGATTACCTGACCAAATCAGGGCTCGAGCAGTATTACCAAACCCCCTGGTGGGAGGCCGGGATTGGCTTCAAAAAGGTGCAAGGCACCATTGAAACCGCTTTCCCAACCCACCTGTTGCGCCATGCGGGGGTGGATGAGCTGCCGCTCTATGCCACCTCACGCGCCGAAGAGAGCATCGACGGGTTGGAGATCTCGCTGGTGCTGGACGTCTCCGGCTCGATGCGGTCGAACAACCGGCTGACCAACCTCAAGGCTGCGGCCAAGGATTTCATCGATACGATGGTGGCAAATACCACCGACGGCAAGATGTCGATCTCCATCGTGCCCTATGCGACGCAGGTGTCGCTGCCGGAAGAACTCTACAATCTGTACAACATCGACACCCCGGCAGGTGCGGACGGCAGTATCTATTCGCGCTGCGTGAATTTCTCCGCCTCGGATTTCCAGACGACCACGCTGTCTCCGACCGCTCCTCTGCAAGGCACGATGCATTTCACCCCTTGGGACACCACCTATCACGATGAGCGGACGCGTTACAGCAGCGGTCCGAGCCTTATCCGAACCCCGGTTTGCGAAGATGAACCCAACCGGGAAATTCTGCCGCTTCAGAAGGATGCAACTGTTCTCAAGAACTATATCGAGAGCTTTGAGGCCGGCGGCAACACGTCGATCGACATTGGCATGAAATGGGGGACAGCGCTGTTGGACCCCTCGGCTCGGCCTGTCATCAATGCCCTGACGACAGGTGCCGGAGCAACGGTGCCCGCCGATTTCGCTGCCCGCCCGGCCGAATACAACGATGCAGAGACCGTAAAGGTGATCGTGCTGATGACCGACGGGCAGAACACCTCACAATATTACGTCGAAAGCGACCACCGCGAGGGCGACTCCAACGTCTGGTTCACCGTGGCCGACGACGGAACCAAAATCTATTCCACCCTGAACCCCTCGACTGGCAACTACTATTGGCACCTGCAATACGGGGCACGGTGGGAGGACCATCCTTTTGGCACAGGCACTGACTGGTACCGCAATTGCGACGGCTGTCGCTGGCGCCAGGAATCCGGGACCGCGACACGGCTGAATTGGGCGGACCTCTTTGCCTACACCTCCCTCAAGTATTTGTATTACGGTATCTACCGCGATTGGATGGGCACCAGTTCTGCGCGAAGCACCTGGTACTACGGCGTCTACGACGCCTACGGCAACTCGACCAAGAACGCACGCACCCGCGCCATCTGCCAGGCCGCGAAGGATCAGGGCATCATCGTCTACACGATCGGCTTCGAGGCCCCCAGCAACGGTGTCGCGGTGCTGCAGGACTGCGCCAGCTCGGATTCGCACTACTTCGATGTGCAGGGGCTTGAAATCAGCGACGCCTTCGCCTCCATCGCCACCTCGATCCGCCAGCTGAGGCTGACTCAATGATCCGCCGCTACCTGCAGGCTCTGCGCCGGTTCCGGCGCCGCGAAGAGGGCAACGCCTCGGTTGAATTTGCCATCGTCATACCCGCCTTTCTGATGGCGCTGATGTCGACGGTGGAACTGGGCATGATCAACCTGCGCCACTCGCAGCTGGAACGGGCGCTGGACCAGACCGTCCGCGATATCCGGCTGGCGACGGGGGCCAACCATCAGCACGACGACATCCGAGACGCAATTTGCACGCGCTCGGGCTTTATCGACAATTGTGCCACGTCACTGCGACTGGAGATGATCCGGATCGATCCCTTCAACTGGAGCCCGGTGGACCCGGAGCCGGACTGCATCAACCGGATCGAGGACGTGCAGCCGGTCCGCAATTTCACCAGCGGCAAATCGAACGAGCTCATGCTGCTGCGTGCCTGCATGAAGTTCAAACCGGTTCTCCCGACCTGGGGACTGGGCAAAAGCCTGCACAAGGACGCGGATGGGCGCATCAGCCTTTTCGCCACCTCCGCATTCGTCCAGGAACCGAGGTAAGCCACCATGCTGACAGCCCTGTCCCGGACCCATCTCGGCCGCGCCCTGCGCCGCTTGCGCAACGATACGAATGGCAGCGTCTCGGTGGAGTTCGTCATCTACATGCCGCTGCTGCTCGGCATGTTCGCGGCAATCTACACCTTCTTCGACGCCTTCCGCCGCGACAGCGTCAATCTCAAGGCGGCCTATACCATCTCGGACCTGATCTCGCGTGAGACCACGGCGATCAACGATGCCTATCTCAACAGCATGTACGAGATGACCAAGCTGCTGATCCGGCAGGATTCGCAACTGGGGCTGCGGGTGTCGGTGATCCGCTGGGATGACGCTGACGCCAAGTATTACGTCGACTGGTCCGAGGTGCGCGGCACGTCGGACATCACCTGGACCGACGCCACGATCAACACGGTCGCGCACAAGCTGCCGTCGATGCCGGACCAGGAGCGAGTCATTCTGGTGGAGACCTTCAACGAAATGCAGCCCGCGTTTGACGTGGGCTTGCCGACGCTGGATCTGGACAACTTCGTGTTTACCCGACCGCGCTTTGCACCTCTGGTTGCCTTCGAGGGCAGCTCCAGCGGTGGTGGTGGCCACGATGACGGCACCGGCGGCACCGACTGACGCGCCGCCCCAACCGACCTTTATCGCGGCACCGGACGTCTCAGCGGTGGTCGCGCTGCACCAGCATCGCCGCCAGGATTTCCGACATCGCCTTGCCCTGCTGGCCGGGCGTCACGCCACCGATGCCAATCCGCCGCCCCCAGCGCCACCACAGCCCCGGAAGCCAGCTGCGCGCGGCGGGGGTGCGGGTGCGGATCAGAAAACCGTTCGACGGCTTGAAGGCGAAAAAGCCGCGATCTATCGCCTCGATTTCAGACACCGGAGCGATGATCTGACCGTCAGAGCACCGCAGCGCGTCTTCGGTCAGTTCGATATGATGGGTCGTGGCCTGCCAAAGCCGGACCGCCAGCCACAACGCGGCGCTGCCAACCACCAGCAGAAACACCAGCCAGGCCGGGGAAGGCGGCGCGGCGAATGCCACATAGACAAGGATGCAGCCCGTTGCCGCCAGCATCGCCGTGCCCATGACCCGGCGCGGGGCCGATGCCTTGATTGTTGCCAATACGTTTTCGCTCATCACCTGCTCCCCATGTTCATGCGCAGGGAATAGACCGGACCGGCGCCGAGGAACAGCCCCAGCGAGCGCCGGGCACTGCCCGGATCGGCAAGTGTTGCGTCAGGCGCAGCACAGGGGCGCGCGGCGACGCTCAGACCCAGCCGGATTGCGCCACGGCAAAGACCTCCTGCGGTGCGCGCAGGCCTTTCAGGCGCTGACGCCCCAGCGAACGGCTGATCAACCGTCCCAAGGGCGCAGCCCGTCGGCAGAACTCCTCCGAGACCAGCAAAGGCTCCCCGAGGGCACTGCAGAGACCCGCCAGACGTGACGCGAGATTCACGTCGCGCCCGACCACTGTGTAGTCCAGCCGCATGCCCGAGCCGACGTTGCCAAAACCGACCTCGCCAAAGTGCAGCGCGATCCCGACCTTGAAACGGGGCGCGTCGCGCCGCGCCTCAACCCGCGCCAGCGCCGCGCGAGCCGCCGCCAGCGCCTGACCGCATGTGAAGGCATCGCCATCCTCGGTCCGAAACACCGCCAGAATACCGTCGCCGACAAATTTCAACACTTCGCCGCCTGCGGTTTCGATCGGCGGCACCACGCAGTCGTAGTAGGTGTTCAGCAGGCCCGTGGCCTCTTCCGCCGTCATCTCGGCGGTCAGTTCGGTGAACCGTCGCATGTCGGAAAACAGGACCGCGGACCGGATGTGTGTGACCTGGCCGCGATGCACGTCACCGGAGAGGATCCGCTGCTGCGGCTCTTCCCCGACATAGATGCGCAGCACCTCCTGCATGGCGCGGGCGGTGGCAAGGATTTCCTGGCAGGCGGACAGCGCGGGGAACACCGCGCGCAGGAAAGCGATGTCCGCGGCCGAAAAACCGGCGGCGCGACGGGTTGCGAAACTGAAGGTTCCGGCCATGCCGCTGCGCATGAAGATCGGCGCCATCAGGTAGTGGACGTAGCCATCGGCCTTCAGCTCGGGCACGATGCCGTAGCGATCATCGGGGGTCTTGGGCAACCACAAAGCCACCCATTTTCCGGTCTTGTGCACCTCGGCCGCCGGCGATTGCGCATAGCCGGACGAGGAGCCGATCTGGAACGGAAACAAATGGCTGCGAGCGCCCTTGCCATGCTCCCAGAACCGGGCGCTGGCCACCGCTTCGGCATGCAGGAGGGGCACGATGGAACTGGCACGATGCAAGGGTACGCCTGCGTCCCGGATCATCGCCGCCACCCGTGTCAGCACGTTGTCGGCATCAGAGGCCTCCCGCGCTTCGCCGAGCATGTAGGTGACCAGTCGCAGCGCGGGCTCCAATCGGTCTGGTGGCAGTTTGCACAGGGGGGCAGGCATATCGGCCATGCCGCCAATTTACGCCCTGCACCGGCCTTCTGGCAACGACTATTCACCTGCACGGCCCGGTCACATGCCGAGACTACGGAAGCCCCAAGCTGTTCACGGCTGCACAGCCTCCGTGCCCGATCTGGGGTTTTCCAGGCCAGCGGGGAAGTTATCTGTGATCCAGCAACCGACAACCGGAGACAGCCCATGTCGCTCAGACCCATTCTTGAGACCCGCGCCGCACAGCCTCATACCGAAGGGGCTGGCGTGAAGTTGCACCGTGCCTTCGGCTTTCAGGACCCGTCCGAGCTGGATCCCTTCCTGCTGTTCGACGATTTCCGCAACGACCGCCCCGAGGATTTTCTGCGCGGCTTCCCGTGGCACCCGCATCGCGGCATCGAAACCATTACCTATGTTCTGGCCGGCTCGGTGGAGCATGGCGACTCGCTGGGCAATGTCGGCACACTCGGGGCCGGAGACGTGCAGTGGATGACGGCCGGATCGGGCATTCTGCACCAGGAGATGCCGACCGGAAACGCCAAGGGGCAGATGCACGGCTTTCAGCTGTGGGGCAACCTGCCCGCCAGTCAGAAGATGACCGCTCCGCGCTATCAGGACGTGAAGGGCGGCGAGATCCCGGAAATCATCGACGACGACGGCACTCGCGTCAAAGTTATCGTGGGCGAATTCTGGGGCAAACGCGGGCCGGTGGACGGCATTGCCGCCGATCCGCAGTATCTCGACGTGTTCATCCCCGCCGGAGTGAAAAAGACCCTGCCGATAGACACCTACCGCCGGGCTTTCGCCTATGTATTCGAGGGCGAAGCCGCCTTTGCGGATGCCTCCGCGCCGCAAGGGGTGCTGCTGGAAAAGGAAGTGGCTGGTCAGGAGGTCAACATCCGCGACATGTCAGGGGACCGGACCCTGATCCGGTTTGGCACAGGCGACGAGATCACCGTGCAGGCAGGTCCACAGGGCGTGCGTTTCTTGCTGATTTCCGGCGCGCCGATCAATGAACCGGTGGCCTGGCATGGGCCGATCGTGATGAACACCCAGGCCGAATTGCACCAGGCGTTCAAGGAGCTGCGCAACGGCACGTTCATCCGCCCGGCCCATTGATCGCGCAGATCGGCGGTGGTGCCTCTCTCGCAGGGGGCACCGCCAAAAGCGCTTCGGGATGTGCTATACTTCTGCCTGTTCAGCAATCTGGAGGGGGAAGACATGATCATCCGCGTTTTCCGCGCGACCGTTCGCGACGACAAGATCAAGGCGTTTCAGGAGTTTCTGACTAAGACCGCCGTGCCGCATGTGCGCCGCCAGCCGGGGTTGGTTTCCATCACGGCCGGGCTGCCGAGGGCGGACTCCCCCGCCACCTTCTGCGTTGTGATGGTCTGGGAGAGCGTCGCCGCGCTGAAGGCCTTTGCCGGTGAGGATTGGGAGCAACCACATGTGCTGCCCGAAGAAGACCCGATGGTTCTGAGCCGTGAGATCGAGCATTATGACATGATCGGGCTGCTCAGCTGAAACCGTGCAGCGCCTTTGCCAATGGCGGGCCAGCCCGCCAGTTTCAGGCGCTGACCGCCTTGCGCACCATATCCCAGTAGACCCGCTCCACCTCGTCCAGGGTCAGGCGACCTTCCGAACGATACCAGGTGTTCACCCCGTTCAGCATCGCGATCACCGCAAGCGTGGCGATCTTGGTATCGGCGATGTCGAACACGCCCTGCTCGACACCTTCTTTCAGGATTCCCTCGACACCGTTCTCGTAATTCCGCCGCAGCGTTTCAATGCGGGTGAAATTCTCTGCCGTGAGGTTGCGCAGCTCCATATAGGCGATGAAAACGGCATCCGGACGCTGGAGGTGAAAGCGGATATGAAACCCGGTAAACGCCCGCAGCCGGTCCATCGCGCTGTCGGCCCGGGGCACCGCATCCCAGGCAGCCTGCAATTCTTCCATGTGGCCAGCCATCAACCGGAACAACAGGCTTTGCTTGTCTGGCGTATAATTGTAAAGCGCACCGGCCTGCACGCCCACCTCGCGCGCGATCTGGCGCATCGACACCGCAGCATAGCCGTGCTGCGCAAACAACCGCAGCGCCGCGTTGTGGATCTTGGGGCCGGTGATGCCGGAGTGGGAACCCTGAGTACGTGCCATGCGACCGACAATAACTGAACACACGTTCAATAAAAAGAGGGATTCGCGCCTCGTGCACGGGCCGCATCAACCTGTTGCAGGTTGAAAACAATTGTGCAGATGCCTGCGACCCCCTAGAACCAGCCTCGGCAACAGGGGAACGACGATGCGAACACGGGCGCGGATCACGGTATATCTGGCATTGATCACCGCGGCGGCCATGGCTGCCTGCACCCGTGTCCCCGAGCTCGAAGACCGTCTGACACCGGACCTGCGCAACGCGCCCTACCCCAAATTGCTGCCGTTGGACCGGACGCTAGAACCCCTGGCCTCACCCGCAGTCGCCAATGAGGAACTCGAGCAGCAGCTTGATGCGCGCGCAGCGCGATTGCAGCGACGGGCCGAGGCCCTGCGCAACGCGGAATTCTGATCTTCTGCCGCCCTCTGCGCCCCAGCGACGGGAAGCGTGTTTCGGTCGGCGTTGCACGCTCGCGCCGAACCCGCTAAGGCGGGGCTGAACGTTTCGGAACAAAGGACCTCCAGCTATGACAGAACCGCTTCGCCTTGGGATTGCAGGTTTGGGCACGGTTGGCATCGGCGTGGTCAAGATTGTCCGCCGCCATGCCGCGCTGCTGGAGGCGCGCACCGGACGCCCGGTGGTGATCTCGGCGGTGTCGGCCCGGGATGCGGCCAAGGACCGCGGTGTTTCGCTGAAAGACTACGCCTGGGAGACCGACCCGGTGGCACTGGCGCGGCGCGATGATGTCGATGTCTTCGTCGAGCTGATGGGCGGCCATGAAGGGGCTGCCAAGGCCGCGACCGAGGCGGCGCTAGCCGCGGGCAAGGACGTGGTCACTGCTAACAAGGCGCTGCTGGCGATCCACGGTCAGGCGCTGGCCGAACAGGCCGAGAGCGCAGGCCGGGTGATCCGTTTCGAGGCGGCTGTCGCCGGCGGCATCCCGGTCATCAAATCGCTGACCGAGGGGCTGGCCGGCAATGAGATCACCCGCGTCATGGGCGTGATGAACGGGACCTGCAACTATATCCTGACCCAGATGCAGGCCACCGGCCAGGGCTACAACGCCCTGTTCGAGGAATGTGGCCGCCTCGGCTACCTCGAGGCGGATCCGAACCTCGACGTGGGCGGCATAGACGCAGGTCACAAGCTGGCGCTGCTGGCCTCGATCGCCTTTGGCAGCCGTCCAGATTTCAGCAATGTGGAACTGGAAGGCATCCAGCGCATCCAGCTGGAGGACATTCAGGCCGCCGCTGACATGGGCTACCGCATCAAGCTGCTGGGCGTGGCGCAGCGCACCGCCCGCGGACTGGAACAGCGCATGTCGCCCTGCCTCGTGCCGGAAAACTCGCCGCTGGGGCAGCTGGAAGGCGGCACCAACATGGTGGTGATCGAGGGCGACTCGATCGAGCAGGTGGTGCTGCGCGGCCCCGGGGCCGGTGAAGGCCCAACCGCCAGCGCGGTGATGGGAGACATCCTCGACCTGGCGCGCGGCCTGCGGATCTCCACCTTCGGCCAACCCGCCACCACCCTGGCGGAGCTGGCACCGGCCCAGACTGGCCTGCCCGCCCCCTTCTACCTGCGCATGGGGCTGCTGGACAAACCCGGCGCGCTGGCCAAGGTGGCGTCGATCCTGGGTGAGGCCGGCGTGTCGATCGACCGGATGCGCCAATACGGCCACTCCGCGCCGGTGGCCCCGGTGCTGATCGTGACCCACAAATGCACCCGCGCCACGCTGGACGTCGCACTGGAGGGGCTGACCGCCACCGATGTGGTCGACGGCAGCCCGGTGGCTCTGCGCATCGAAGAGGTCTGAGCCGCCGAAACCGGCAGCAAACGGCATTTTTTCGGCCTGCGGCGGGGCAATCCCGCCGTCCCGACCGCCATCGCCCTTGCGAGCCGCCCCCGCCCCGCGCTATTCGGCTTGCAACGCCCTTTCATTTCATTCCCGTTGAGACAGGATTTCCGGTATGACCACGAACACCTCTGACGCGCCCTTCCATGACCGCATGCTTTCGCTGGGCCTCGCCCGCGTCGCCGAGCAGGCTGCCCTGGCTTCGGCCTCGCTGATCGGCCGCGGCGACGAGAAGGCCGCCGACCAGGCCGCCGTCAACGCCATGCGCGAGCAGCTGAACCTGCTGGACATTGCAGGCGTCGTCGTGATCGGCGAAGGCGAGCGCGACGAAGCGCCGATGCTGTACATCGGTGAGGAAGTCGGCACCGGCAACGGCCCCGGCGTCGACATCGCGCTCGACCCGCTGGAAGGCACCACGCTGACCGCCAAGGACATGCCGAACGCGCTGACCGTGATCGCCATGGGCCCGCGCGGCTCGATGCTGCACGCCCCGGACACCTACATGGACAAGCTGGCCATCGGCCCCGGCTACCCCGAAGGCGTGGTGTCGCTGGAAATGTCCCCGCGCGAGCGCGTCGAGGCGCTGGCAAAGGCCAAGGGCTGCGCGCCCTCCGATATCACCGTCTGCATCCTGGAGCGCCCGCGCCACGAGGCGATGATCGCCGAAGTGCGTGAAACCGGCGCCGCCATCCGCCTGATCACCGACGGTGACGTGGCCGGCGTCATGCACTGCGCCGAGAGCGAGATCACCGGCATCGACATGTACATGGGCCAGGGCGGCGCGCCTGAAGGCGTGCTGGCAGCCGCGGCTCTGAAATGCATGGGCGGGCAGATCTTCGGCCGCCTCCTGTTCCGCAACGACGATGAAAAAGCACGCGCCGCCAAGGCCGGCATCACCGATCTGGACCGCACCTATTCGCGCGACGAGATGGTGACCCAGGACGTGATCTTTGCCGCCACCGGCGTCACCGGCGGCTCGCTGCTGCCCTCGATCAAGCGTACCCCGGGTTGGGTGGAAACCACCACGCTGCTGATGCGCTCGAAAACCGGTTCGGTCCGGCGCATGTCCTACCGCACGCCGCTGGCGCCGCACCAGGGCTGAGTGGTTTCGCTGGGGGAAGCGGCTTGCGCCGCTGCCTCCGGCGGGAGTATTTGAAGAAAGATGAAAGGGCCGGGTCCGTTTGGGTCCGGCCTTTGCGCATTCGGCAGATGGGGACAGATGATGAGCTTTCTGGGTGTTGAGAAATCCCTGAGCGGGCGGCGCTGGGT
Organism: Nocardioides marinus; assembly: GCA_019801415.1. Taxonomy (GTDB): domain Bacteria; phylum Pseudomonadota; class Alphaproteobacteria; order Rhodobacterales; family Rhodobacteraceae; genus Leisingera. Next base: position 101,763 of record JAHVJD010000007.1, on the reverse strand, counting down.
CGGGCCCGGCATCGAGGTTGACCGCGCATCGGAGATGATGGCGCAGCAGACCGGCCTGCCCCGCTCGGTCTGCCAGGTGCTGGCGCGACGCGGCGTACCGACAATGGAGGCGCAGGCGTTCCTCGAGCCGAAATTGAAAGAGCTGCTGCCCGACCCGCGCGACATGAAAGACATGGAAGCCGCCGCGACACGGTTTCTGAGCGCGGTGCGGCGCCGCGAGCGGATTGCGGTCTTTGCCGACTACGACGTCGACGGCGGTAGCTCTGCCGCGCTGCTGCTGGTGTGGCTGCGGCAGATGGGGCTGGAGGCGACGCTTTACATCCCCGACCGCATCGACGAGGGCTATGGCCCCAATGTGCCCGCCATGCAGCAGCTGGCCGCCGCCCATGACCTCATCATCTGCGTCGACTGCGGCACCCTAAGCCATGAGCCGATCGCCGCAGCCAAGGGCGCCGACGTGATCGTTCTGGACCACCACCTGGGCGGCGAGACCCTGCCCGACTGCGTGGCGGTGGTGAACCCAAACCGGCAGGACGAGGACGGCGATCTCGGCTATTTCTGCGCCGCGGGCGTGGTGTTCCTGATGCTGGTCGAGGCAGGACGCCAGCTGCGCGAGGCTGGGGTCAAGGGGCCGGATCTCATGGCGCTGCTGGACCTGGTCGCGCTGGCCACGGTGGCCGATGTGGCACCGCTGATCGGTGCCAACCGCGCTCTGGTCCGGCAAGGACTGAAAGTGATGGCCGCCCGCCGCCGTCCCGGCCTGGTGGCCTTGTCGGATGTCAGTCGCATGGATTCGGCCCCCTCCACGTATCACCTTGGGTTTCTGCTCGGACCGCGAGTCAATGCCGGTGGACGGATTGGCAAGGCGGACCTTGGCGCGCGACTGCTGTCGACCGACAACCCGCATGAGGCGGCCGCCCTCGCCGAAAGGCTGGATCAACTGAACACCGAACGCCGCGACATCGAGAACGCTGTCCGCGCCGCCGCGCTGGAGCAGGCCGAGGCGCGCGGGTTGGACGCGCCCTTGGTCTGGGCCGCGGGCGAAGGCTGGCACCCAGGCGTGGTCGGCATCGTCGCTTCGCGCCTGAAGGAAGCCGCCAACCGCCCCGCCATCGTCATCGGCTTCGACGGGGACGAGGGCAAAGGCTCGGGGCGGTCTGTCTCCGGCATCGATCTCGGGGCCTCGATCCAGCGGCTGGCGGCTGAGGGGCTGCTGGTCAAGGGCGGCGGCCACAAGATGGCGGCGGGGCTGACGGTGATGCGCGACAAGCTGGAGCCGGCCATGGCACGGCTGAGCGAGTTGCTGGAGAAACAGGGCGCCGGCCAAGGTGGCCCCGCGGATCTGAAACTCGACGGCGCCCTGATGCCCGGTGCCGCGACGGTCGAGCTCATCGAGCAAATCGAGCAAGCCGGCCCCTATGGCGCGGGCGCGCCAGCCCCGCGCTATGCGCTGCCGGACCTGCAAGTGCGCTTTGCCAAGCGGGTGGGAGAAAGCCATCTGAAACTGTCGCTCAGCGACGGGATGGGCGGCGGCATCGACGCGATCTGCTTTGGTGCTTTCGACACGGCGCTCGGTCCGCGGCTGTTGGAGCATGGCGGCGCGCGCTTCCACTTCGCCGGTCGGCTGGAAGTGAACACCTGGGGCGGTCGGCAGAGCCCCCAGCTGCGCCTGGAGGATGCCTCGGAAGCCTGATTTATCAGGGACTTACCGCCTGTGGATAAGAAATTTCACAAAAGCGTATTTTTTCTCTTGCGGCGATTGGCGGTTACCACTAAACACCCGCTCACACACAGAGTGGCCCGTTCGTCTATCGGTTAGGACGCCAGGTTTTCAACCTGGAAAGAGGGGTTCGATTCCCCTACGGGCTGCCACTTTTCCGCACAGATCACGACTTCGAGACGCGCCGCTTTGGTGCGTTTTTTTCGTTTTCGCCCAATGAATTACGCCCACCCCGGCCATCGCAAAAAAACTTCCCATTCCGGCAAAAATCCTCTTGCGCCCGGCCAGCGCAATCAGTAAACACCCCCTCACAGACAGAGTGGCCCGTTCGTCTATCGGTTAGGACGCCAGGTTTTCAACCTGGAAAGAGGGGTTCGATTCCCCTACGGGCTGCCACTTTTCCCTCTGAAATTCGAAGTGACGCAAGCAAGCGATTGTGTTTGCTGGCACATGTCGGCTCCGCGCATCTCGCGATGCTGTCGCTGTGCGATCAGGGGCCTCCAGAAGGTCTTCACTGGAAACAGCAACCGCATACGCGAGCAACCTCGGCACAGCCCGATGCTGTCAGCCCGCGGGGGCGCACCTGTCGGAAACAGGAAAGAGCTCTCAACGCGGCTGTCGTGCGGGGCACGACGCCATTCTCATCAGGCCGCGGAACCGTCCTCAGCCGGGGCACCGTTGGGTGAGGAGAGCGAGGCACCATTGGCAGCGGTCACCGGCCCCACCTCTTCTTTTTCCAATCCCTCGCGGTAGAAACAGTGCTGCGCCCGCCCGGCCCGCTTGGCCGCGTAGAGCGCCAGATCAGCCTGGTTCAACAGCTCCGCCGCATCCGGTTTCGACTGCCCGGTTGACAGCGTTGTACCCGCACTGGCGGAAATCCGGCACTGGTGGCCACCGTAGATGACCGGCTCCTCCAGCCGCGCGATCAGACGCTTCGCAATGGATTCGAGCCGGGAGCGGTCCAGAACCCCTTCGAGGATCATCACGAATTCATCGCCACCAACCCGCGCCACCGTGTCCGATTCGCGGGTACACTCCACCATGATGCGGGCGGCCTGCTGGAGCACCGCATCCCCGGCGGCATGACCATAGGTGTCATTCACCTGCTTGAAGAAATCCAGGTCCAGATGCATCAGCGCGAATTCACGACCCCCATTAATGAGCCGCGCGAGCACGTGGTCCATCGCCCGGCGGTTTTTCAGCCCGGTCAACGTGTCGGTAAAGGCCTGTTCTTCGGCGGCAATCATCGCGCCTTGCAGGCGGGTGTTCAGCTGACGGGACGCCTCCATGGCGGCCGACTTTGCCTCGACCAGGTAAAGCATCTCAATGGTCAGATCCGTCGGTGAGAAATCGGCGCTGGTCAGGTCGTAGTCCCGCACGGCCTCAAGCACCGAAATGCCAAAGGAGAGGTTGATGAAGGCCCCCTGCCCATCCGGCAGCGGTGCGCACACCCCCTTCAGCCCGGTTTGCGGCGCATCGCGGAATTGCAGGTGCAGCTTGCTGCCAGCCGTGCGGTGCAGATCCGCGACAGAGCGGACCGAGCGGGGCCGTGACAGGTCGAAGAGGCGGAAGAACCGGCGGCCCTTCCACGTCAGGTCCGGGCGCAATTTTCGCAGCGTCGGACCGGCAGACATGATGCGGCCCTTGGCGTCGATGATGACGTACATCGGACAGATGACACCGGCCATCTGCGTGAGCTGCTCAAATGACATCATAGAGAATGCGCCCCCAGATCAAATTCGCGTCCTTCGGCGAATTTGGTGACCACCAAGGTAATCGAAATCACCTCGGCGCCGCCCTGGCGGCCACTGTGGTCCAGAAACACCAGATCCCCGTAGTCGTCGGCCATCGCGCGCAAGACGCCCATCAGTACGTGGCCATATCCGGGCAGGCCAGGCTGGCAGATCAGCTCGAATTGCTCCGGCGCCTGTTCAACCAGTTCCAGGGCCGGCAAATGCAAGTCCGACACCGCCAGTCGGGCCCGGTCCGGCAAATCATCCAATGAATGCAGGAATTCCACGTAGTTGACGCCGCCGAATCGCAACAACCTGCGCAGGGCTTCAACCTGCGGGTTGGAGACCAGAAACGTGCCCATATCCTCAAGAATTTCCGGCAGAGGCCGCGCCAGCACTTTTTCCATCGCGGTGAGCATCCGACTGGACTGCTCTTCTGAATAGACCAGCATCGCTTCGAACTCGGTAAAACCGAGCTCGGCTTCCTCCATGACCTTCTCCCACCGCGCCTTGCCGTAGGTCGTGGTCACAAATGCCTGAATCGCTCTATTGATCAGACCGTGCATGCAATGGCCTCTCCTTGCCTATGCCCCAGTCTTGCAGGCTTCCGGTTAAGAAAGCCCCAACAAAGCCCGATCACACAGCACACCGGCTTCACCTGCACTTTGCCCGTTGCCCTTCGCACGTACTCTGCACCCTTGCCAGACACCCTGCAGGCCGCTGTGGCGGCGGCCTGCGCAACGCTACCATAATCCGTCGACAGCCAGTCTGACCAATCAATTGCGTTTCATCGACCTTGATGAACGCAGTCGGGCCAGTACCGACTCTCGGCTGTTCATGGAGACCTAACTGAACCGGTCGCTGCGGCAGGGCAAGCCGACTGCGCCGCGTGTTCTGCGGATCAGCGGTTTTCCTCTTGCGCTTCAGGGCACTGGACGGAACGCGAAGGTATCGTTGACCCGAGCAACAGGATCAGAAATCTGTCGGCGCGCCGCCCTCTGCCTTGCGGCGGGCGACAAAATCCGCCAGCTCCTCTCGGATCGCCACGTCCATCGGCGGCGGTTCGAATTCGCCAATGATCTGGTGGAACAGCTTATGCGCCCGCTCCGCAGTCCAGACTGAGCCCGCCTTCTCCCAGGCCTCATAGTTGCGCCAGTCGCTCAGGAACGGCTGGTAGAAGGCCTCGGCATACCGGTCCTGAGTGTGCTGAATGCCGAAGAAATGCCCGTCATGGCCGACCTCGCGGATGGCATCCAGCGCAATGTCCTGTGGGTCAGTCGCAGACAGCTGCGGCTGCATGTAGCGCTGGATCTGCTGCAGGATCTCGCAGTCCATGATGAATTTCTCGGGGCTGGCGATCAGCCCGCCCTCCAGCCAGCCGGCTGCGTGGTAGACCATGTTGGTGCCCGACTGCACCGACGCCCACAGGGAGTTGGAGGTCTCCCAGACCGCCTGCCCGTCCGGCACGTTGGCGGCGCAGACGCCGGAGGAGCGCATCGGCAGCCCGTAAAAGCGCGCCATCTGGCCGGTCATCTGGGTCGCGCGCATGTATTCCGGGGTGCCAAAAGCAGGCGCGCCGGATTTCATGTCGACGTTGGAGGTAAAGGTGCCGATCACGCAGGGCGTGCCGGGGCGGACGTATTGGAACAGCGCAATCGCGCAGAGGCTTTCGGCCAGCGACTGCGCCACCGCCCCCGCCAGGGTGACCGGCGCCATCGCCCCTGCCAGCGTGAAGGGCGACACCACGATCGCCTGCCCCCGCCGCGCCAGCCGCAGGCAGCCGTCGATCATCGGCTGGTCGTGTTTCAGCGGCGAGGTGGAGTTGATGTTGGTGTACATATGCGGCTTGGACTCGAACTCCTCATGGCTGAGCCCGCCCGCGATGCGCACCATTTCCATCACGTCCTCGACCCGTTCCTTGCCCAGGCTGTAGGCGTGCATTGCCTTGTCGGTCAGCGTCAGCTTGTCATAGAGCACATCGAGATGGCGCACCGAGGCATGGATTTCCACCGGTTCCACCGGGTAGCCACCGGCGAAGTGGATGCAGTTGAAATACTGGGTCAGCTTGAGCAGGTTCTGGCAGTTTTCGCGGGTCCCCGGCAGTTTGCGGTTCAGCGACATGTCCCAGTAGTTCGGCGGCGAGGAGACATTGCCGAACAGCATGTGGTTGCCGCCCAAGGGAATCGTCCGGTCCGGATTGCGCGGCGTAATCGTGAACTCGCTGGGCGCCTTGGCCAGCATCTCCATCACGAAGTCCCGGTCCATGCGGACCAGCTCGCCGTCCACCCGCATCCCCGCCTCGCGGAAGATGTCCAGCGCCTCGGAATTCAGGAAGACGACGCCGATGTCTTCAAGGATGCGCATGGCCCCCTCGTGGATGGCCTGCACGCCCTCCGCGCTCAACGGTTCAGTGGGGCGGTCGATGTTGACAGGGATCTGCCATGGCATCTGCTCCAGCACCGCGCTGCCGCGGCGCGCGGCCGCTCCGGCGCGACCACCCCCGCGCCGTCCCGCGGATCGTCTCGTTGACCGCTCGGACGAGCCCGCACCGTGCCCGTTGCCTGCCACTGCATCTGCCATTTCAACCTCCCTGCCGCGCGTTCAACTCCCGGCCTAGAGCTTAAATGTGCCAGCACGGGTGGTCCGGACCTGTCCAAACCCGACTCGCACATGTCGCTTTCGGAACATTGCGGGGCGGATTTGGCATTTTCTGTACATAAGTGCCCAGTAATCGGCCCAGCGCGTCGCTTCCGACGCTGACCGACCGGGAATCAGTGGCGCGTCAACGGTCCAGCCAGGCCGGGATATGACCAATGTCGGGCAGCACCACATCGGCATGCGGTGCCAGCTCCGCTTGCAGCGCCATACCGGTCAAAACGCCGATCCGCTGCATCCCTGCCGCCGCCCCAGCCGCCAGGTCATGCAAGCTGTCGCCGACCATCGCCGTGCGCTCCGGGGCCACACCAGTTGCGGCGCAGAAGGCCAGAAGCGGCGCCGGATCCGGTTTCGCGCCGTGGCCGCTGTCGCAGCCCGCCACGAAGGCAAACCGGTCCAGCACCCCCGCCCGCCGCAGCTGGCTCACGGCCGAGACTTCGGCATCGTTGGTCATCACCCCCAGCACCAGACCTCGCGTCCTGAGGCCGTCGAGAAAGGCTGCCAGCGGCACGGCCGGAGCCAGCTCCGCCGCGGCGGCACTTTCGGCCAGGTAGTCTGCCAGCGCCGCGGCATCCATGTCATCGACGAACGGCGCCAGCACCGCGGCAACCTCGTCATTGCTGCCCGCGATCACGAGACTGTCCGGGTTGAATGCCTTGCGGTCCAGATCATAGCTGATTTCCGCTGCCATCATCTGCAGCCGCTGGGCGTTGCCACCGGAGAGCCGATCCAGAACTGCCGCGGCCCAACCGTTCCAGGTGGCCGCGAAATCAAACAGGGTTCCGTCCTTGTCGAACAGGAGGGCTTCAATTGGCATGACAGGTCCTTGCAGCTGCGGATTCGCAGGCGAGCCTATCAGGTCCAGTTCACCTGCGCACCGCCCGGCAGCGCCATCCGCGCCATCATCGGCGCCTCATAGGGCAGACCGGCCCCATCGCAGAACTGCATCACCCAATTGTCGTCCATCGTTAAGAAATCGAGCACCGAGCCCAGGAATTCAGGCTCTGTCGCCCGGGCCCGCAGATCCGCCTCGCTGGCGCCGGTGGCGCCCAGAAACACCGGCAAAAGCTCATCATTGCCTGCCAGCCAGCCCAAAACCTTTAGCGCCAGCGTCTCCGCTGCGTCAGCGGAAAACCGCATATTCTCCACTTTTGCCCCGCTTTCCCGCCGCATTGCGGCCAATTTAGTAAAAATACGAAAGGGTTTCTTAACCAGTCTCAGCAAAACTTCCAGTCATAGGATTTGCAAGGGGCGAAAGGATACCGCGTGCAAGGAACGATCCTGGTCATCGACGGCGTCTCCACCAACCGCATCATGCTGAAGGTGCAGCTGGCGGCCGCCTATTACGATGTGGTTCAGGCTGGCAGCCTTGCCGAGGTGCTGCCAGCCATTCGCCAGCATCGCCCCGACCTGGTGCTTTCCGCCATGTCGCTGCCCGATGGGACTGCGGCCGACGTCAAGCGCGAGTTGTCCAACGACGAGAGCCTCGCCGACCTGCCGCTGATCGCGGTGAGCGACACCGAGGGACCGCAAGCCCGACTGGCCGCGCTGGCTGCAGGGATTGATGACGTCTTGCAGCAACCAGTGAACGACGTGATCCTGCAAGCCCGCATCCGCAGCCTGCTTCGCGCGCGCTCGGCCTCCGAGGAGCTGAACCTGCAGCGCGACGCGTCTCATGGGTTCATGTTGCCCCTCAGCGACCGAAGCAATAGCGAGGAGCTGCAACAAGCGACCGTCGCGCTGGTGGCACAGGATCCCCGCGCAGCCAAAACCTGGCGTGACCAATTGGCAACCTGCCTGCCCTTTGGCTTGCGCACCCATGCGATCAGCGACATTCAGGGGCTTATGCAGGCGCCGGTCGCGGATGCCATCATCATCGAGCTGACCGAGCAATCCGCCAGCGCCGGGCTGCGGCTTCTGGCCGATCTGCGCGCCCGTGCGGCAACCCGAAAATCTGTCGTCATCGCGATACCGAACCCCGGCGATGCAGAGCTGGCTGCCGAAGCCCTCGACCGCGGGGCGCATGACGTGCTGCAACACGGCTTCGACGTGGCCGAACTGGAGCTGCGCCTGACCGCCCAACTGCGGCAGAAGATACACCAGGACCGCCTGCGCGACAGCGTCCGGAACGGGCTGCGGGCCGCGGTGCAGGATCCGATGACGGGCCTGCACAATCGACGCTATGCCCGCCCATTCCTGGATCGAACCACCCAGGCCGCAGCCGTGAGCGGCGAAAAATTCGCCGTCATGCTCGCCGATCTCGACCATTTCAAAAGGATCAACGATCTCTACGGCCACCCCGCTGGCGACGCGGTGCTAATTGAGGCCGCCCGACGCATGCAAGCCGTCCTGCGCCCGGCAGACCTGCTGGCCCGAGTCGGCGGCGAAGAGTTCATGGCGGTGTTGCCCGGAGCCACCGAGGCAGAGGCCGGCATGGCTGCCATCGCGCTGTGCAACGCCATCAACAGCAAGCCCTTTCAGGTACCCGGTTCCGCCCAGCCGGTGCGGGTTACCATCAGCATTGGTGCTGTGATGGGCGGCGGGGGACAGGATCTCAACGCCACCACGCTGATCGAAAAGGCAGATCAGGCGCTCTACAATGCCAAGAATGCAGGGCGCAACCAGGTCACCTTGCCGACCGGCTGCATTCAGGCCGCGTGATCGGCTGACGCCAGCGTTTGCCCCACGGCAGTGCTGAGGGCCGCCATGACCTCGAGATCTTCTGGTGCAAACGGATCCCGCGCCTCGATCGCCGTGAAGTTCACCGTGCCCCAGGTCGCCCCGTCTATCACGACAGGGGCCCCGACATAGGTTTCCAGTTGGAACATATCGTAACAGGGATGTCCCGAAATCTCCGACGTGCCGGCGCGGTGGAAGGCGACCGGCCCGGCGGCCTTCAGCGTGTGGCTGCAGTAGGTCTCTTCCAGTGCAAACTCTGTCCCGGGTTCAACCTCCACCTCATGCGACGCACAGTGCATGACGGTATAGCGGCTGTCCTCGACCCGGCTGACCAGCCCTGACGATGTCTTGAAGAAGGTGTTGCCGAAAACCAGCAGCTCTTTCAGCTTGTCTGATGACGTCAAATCCTCGCGGCGGGCGATGGCCTCTACGGTCTCGACCGCACCGGCCGCGCTATCGGCTCCTGACATGTCTGCGCTCCTCCTTCAGCCTCAAAACACCGCAGGCCCCCTCTCCAGCCCCGCAGCCGTGACCTGAGCGGCCACCAGACAACCCTGTCACAGGGCGGCGAAACTTGGCAACGTGTAAGTTACGGGCATTAAGCGACAATTTGCAATTCAAAGGGGTTTTGGCGGCGCTCGCAACAACCCCTGAAAGAGAAGGCAAAACAGTTTCCTGCGATTGTCAGGGCCGCTTTGCGGCCCCGCGGGCAAAGCGTTCCGCCACCCGATCAGCGAAGTCCTGCCGCTCCTTCGGCGCCATCTCCGCGAGCTTTCGCACCCAGGCGTTCTGGAGCTTCAGATGAAAATCATGCCGGGCGTCCGCCTGTTGCCGCAGTTCCGCCAACAACGCCTCCGCATCAAAGGTGTCCTTGCGCAGGATCGCAATCACCCGCTCAGCCTCGGCATGACGGCGCTGCACATAGCTGCCGTGCGGACCACCGGCTTCCTGCCGCAGCTTCCTGCGGGTGTCCCGGTCCAGCTCACGAAAGATCATCGCCCCCACGTCTGGTGGCCGGTGCCAATTCTTCTTTTGTCCGGCATGACGCAGTGCCGCCCCCGCGGCGAGACCAATCACCGCAAGGTTCAGCGCCAGCGACGCTGTCAGCAGCAGTTTCACCCAGCGGCGCATTCCGGTTCTGGCACCGTTTTTCGGGGCCCCGTCCTGTTCGCTCATTGCATATCCTCGCTCAGCACCATGGCCATTTCATATCCGTCGAAGGGCATTCGCTGGCTGTCGGCGTCCAATCCCGCCAAGACCACTGGATCGGGGATGAAGGACGGCGGCGACAGCCCCAGCCACAGGCCCGCCGCACTGGCCATGGCAAACCCGCCGAATGCAGGCCAACCACCGACCGCATTCAACAAGTGCCGCCAGCGCCCAAAACCTTCACGCGTATTTCGCGGCGCCAACGCGGCGACCGTGCCATCCGGTTGCTGCGCAGCCGCATCGTCAAGGATGGCCGCGGCCAGATGCACTGGAAGCGCCGGACGGGCGGCACGTGCCGTGGCGAACAGCTCATACACGTGCGCGAGATCGGCCGGGTCCTCCCGCCCGTGTGTGTTCGGGTCTGCCTTGTCCATGTCAGCCATCGCTATACCCCAATTCTGCGCGCCGCCCGGCCAGTGCCGCAGCAAGCGCCCTCTTACCGCGGGCGGTGAGACTTTCCACCGCCTCGACAGTGATTTCCATAATGGCGGCGATCTCCGGGTTGGAGAGTTCCTCGAGGTGCCGCAGCACCACCGCCTGGCGTTGTCGTTCCGGCAACCTCATCAGCGCCCCCTGCAGCGCGTCCTGTCGCGCCGTCTCCTGCATCCGTTCAGCCGCAGACTGCCCCTGGTCCGGCGGTTCCGGCACCGCATCAAGGTCCACATGCCCGCCACGGGCGCGCCGCTTGCGGTCGATGCACAGGTTCATCGCCACCCGGTACAGCCATGTTGAGACTTTCGCCGCTCCGGGCTGCCAGTCGGGTGCCATCTTCCACAGCCGCAGCATCGCCTCCTGCGTGACGTCCTCGGCCTCGGCATGGCTGTTCATCACCCGCATCGCGACCCCGTAGACCCGCGGCGCCAGACGCGTCGTCAGCTCCGCCGCCGCGCGCCGGTCGCCGTTGGCATAGAGCCGCAAAAGCGCATCGTCCGAAAGCTCGTCGCTCGCATCCGCCGCCGTCATGGCTGCCGGCCCCCGAGATGGGGTCCGGCGCCCTTGTATTTGCGCCTTGTCCAGCACTGGTCAGCGATCAGTTCTGCTCCGTCTTGGTCCCGTCAGCCCCCGGCGCGTGACGATGCTTGCCACCGCGATGCATCCGGGCTTCCTCAAACTCCTGTTTCGAAATGCCCCCGCTGCCATCACGGTCCATGCGCTCGAACATGCGGGCGCCATCGCGCGGCTTCGGCATCTCGCCCTCACTCAAACTGCCATCGCCGTTCTTGTCAAAGCGTTCCAGCATCCGCGCCGCGCGCTCTGCGGCCTTGGCGCTGGCCTGCGCCTGCAGTTCGTCCAATGACAGGAGCCCGTCACCATTGGCATCCGCGGAGGCAAAGCGAGCCTGTTTGTGCGCCTGCAACTCGGCCTGGGTGACCTCACCGCTGCCATCTGCATCGAGTTCTTCAAATGACATCTTCGGCCCGTGGTGAGGCCCGCCCTTGGCCAAGGCCACCCCGGAAGCGGTGGCGCAGGCGACGGCTACAATCGCGGCGATGAACGTGTTGTGTTTCATGTCATCTTCTCCTTGTCCGATCGGCAGCTCCGTGCTGCCCGATGCCCAAGAAAAACGCCGCAGCTTCGCCGTTCCGTCGAAAAAAATTCCGCCTGCGATTTGCACCGCCCAACGCCCGGGGGTTACCCTAGGCCATGCAGCGCACCGAAGGGCGGATTTCACGATTGGCTGGCGCACCGCTTCGCGCTACCGTCGGCGCCAAGGCAAGGGCCGCTCGCGTGCCGCCCGGCAGACAGAAAGAAAAACCAAACATGACCGACCGCGCTCCCTACGGACAGACAACCACCGACAAGACAGCCATCCGCAACGCCGCAACCGTCATCGCAGTTCGGGGCCGCATGGGGGATGACCCACAGGTGCTGATGGGGCAACGCGGCGCCAAAGCGGCCTTCATGCCCAACAAGTTCGTCTTTCCCGGCGGCGCTGTGGATCTCGCGGACCAACAGGTTCCGCTGGCCTCGCCACTGCCGGACCTCTGCCGCCAGCGGTTGTGCGACCATGCGCCGACGGATGTGCAACACGCCCTCGCGGTCGCCGCCGTGCGCGAGCTGTGGGAGGAAACCGGTCTGATCCTGGGGGAGCCCGGCACCTGGCCCGGCGAAGTGCCTCCGGATTGGCGCAGCTTCGCGGCCACTGGCCATCTGCCCTCGGCGCGGGCCATGCAGTTCGTGTTTCGCGCGTTGACACCTCCGGGTCGGCCGCGCCGGTTCGATGCCCGTTTCTTTCTGGTCGATGCCGATCAGATCAACGGTGATCTGGATGACTTCTCACGCGCATCGGACGAGCTGTCCCACCTCCAGTGGATTCCGCTAAGCGCCGTCCGCAGTTTCGATCTGCCCTTCATCACCGAGGTGGTTCTGGCTGAAGTCACCGCGCGGATCCGGGACGCCGAACCGCCGGGCAGTGTTCCATTCTTTCAGAACCACGATGAGGCCAGCCTGTTTCTGCGCCTGAAAGGCTACCCGATGTCGGCGGATGGCTGATCCCAACCGCGCTGCGTTGGTTACCCAGCCAGCACCAGCGCAAGGATCGACAGCACCAGCAGCGCCATCCCCAGCATCTCGCGTCGGGTCACGGTCTCCTTGAAAAACAGCACCGAGGCGAGCAGCGACAGCAGCAACTCCACCTGGCCCACCGCCTTGACATAGGCTGCGTTTTGCAAGCTGAAGGCCCAGAACCAGCAAAATGAGCCCGCCATGCTGGTCAGGCCGACCCAGACCGCGACGCGTCGCGCCGCCCATACACGGGCGATCTCACCCGGTTGCCGCAGCCCCAGCCAGGCGGCCATCAGCACGGTCTGAAGGCTGACCACGGCTGCCAACGTGACCGCAGCGCGCACGGCAGGCTCCAGTTCCGGTAGCTGCAAGGATGCGCCGCGGTAGCTGACAGCGGAACAGGCAAACAGCACGCCCGAAGCCAGCCCCAGCAGCGCCGCGCGATGTGTCAGATGGCGCCACCACGCGCCGACAGCATCAGGCGCCCGCGACAACACCAAGACGCCGCCCAACCCGATCAGGATGGCCACCCAGCCCCACAGGCTGACCGGATCGCCGAGCACCACGAGCCCAACAAGTGCGGTCTGAACGACTTCGGTCTTGGTGAAGGTGATGCCGACGGCGAAATTGCGCTGTTTGAACAAGGCCACCGTGCAGATCGTGGCCAGGATCTGCGCGGTACCGCCGAACGCCACAAAGGCCCAGAACAGCAGCCCCAAGGCAGGCAAGGCGGTGCCGCTGATCCCCAGGTAGACCGCCAGCCCACATAGAATGAAAGGGGCCGAGTAGACAAAGCGCGCAAACGTTGCTCCGCCCGGCGACAGGGTGACACTGCTGAGGATCTTCTGCAGCATGAAGCGCACGGTTTGAAACGCGGCCGCGGCAATCGAGACGGGTATCCAGGCTATCATGAGCCTGCTTATGGGCGATTAATCCCGCGGCGACCAGAGCGGATGCGGCACCGGGTCCTTGGCGCGCAGCAGGAAGCGGCGGAAGACCTCGGCATAGCTGCGGTAGACATAGCCGCCGTTGGCCCGCAGGAACCGCCGCCGCTCGGCCCGGTAGAGCCGCGGAAGCGCGTACCAGGGCACGCCCGGATACATGTGATGGACCAGATGCAGGTTGTTGTTCAGGAACAGGAAGGCCAGCGGCCCTCGATCCTCAATCACCACGCAACGACCATGCACGGCTTCATGGGCGCGATGCTCCAGGAAGGTACGGATCTTCAGCAGCCCCAGCCCCAGATAGGCGCCTGCCAAAGCCACCCACATGGGGGCGGGTGACAGCCAGACCACGCCCAGGACGCCGACCAGCCCAACGCCATGCAGGATCCAGTCACGCAGCACCCCCGACTGCCCCGCGCGGATCAGCCGCCAGTCCGATGCCATGAAACGAACCTGACCGATCAGCGGTCCGAGTGTCACGCGTCCCAGCAACGTGTTGTTGACCTGCAGCAGGTAGCGCCACCAGCGCGGTAGACGCGCCCAGACCTGCGGGTCCTGGAAATTGCTCTCCGGGTCGTCATACGGATCGGTGAGCCGTTCGTCCCTGTGATGTGCAAGATGGGTATCGCGAAACCGCCCATAGGGGACCGCCACGCTGAGCGGCAGAAACATCAGCGCCTCGTTGAGCCAGGCTCGGCGGAAGGGATGGCCATGCAGCGCCTCATGACTGAGCGATGAATGCAGCGCGCTGAGACCGCCCAGCGCCAGAACGGCCGCCAGAAGGCTGACCTCGGGCAGCAGCCAGAGCGCGGCCAGCCAAGCCGCGTAACAGAACAAGATCAGCGCCAGCGTGCCCCACTCCACCCCGCTTGGCAGATAGTCGGCGGGCCGTTTGGTATGGATACCGCGAACCGGGTCAGCCATCGCGCCGCCCCCATGCAAACCGGGCCCAGGCGCGCTCGTAAGCCAGGTAGGAGGCAAAGCCGATGGAGGTGTTCAGCAATGCAAGCCCACCCCCCTGTCGCAGCGACCCCGTCACCGCAAACCCGGCCAGCGTCATCACCGCCAGCCCGATGGCATTCCACAAAAGCGCCTTCACCACTGATCGGCTACGCGTCTCCATATACCCTCCTGCTTTCGATGTTGGTTTTGCAGGAAAAGGATAAGGCGCAGCCCTTATGTGCAGAATTCCGAATGTAGTTAACAAAAAGAGACGATTGTGATATTTATCAACAGATGCAGGAAATAGTCGACAAACGCCTGCGCGCCGCACAGTTTCGCCAGCGACTGAACCGCGCCTTGCAGGACAGCGGTCTCAGCCAAAGTGCACTCGCCCGCGCAACCGGGGTGGATCGGTCCACCATTTCGCAATTGCTGAGCGATGCAGGCGCGCGGCTGCCCAATGCGCACGTCGTTGGTGCCTGCGCCGCGGCACTCGGGGTTTCAGCGGATTGGCTGCTCAGCCTGTCGGATCGCCCTGAAAGCGCGGCAGAACTTCTGGCTTCCAGTCTGAGCCTGTCCGAAGCCCCGCGCGCACTGGTGGATGAGCGCATCTTTGAATGGCACCAGGAGGCGCTTGGATACAAGATCCGCCATGTGCCTGCCGCCCTGCCCGATATGCTGAAGACACGCGCCCTTCTGGAGTGGGAATACGCGCCACATCTGGGGCGGACCGCCGACCAGGCCATCGGCGCCTCCGAGGACAGGTTGGCCTGGATGCGGCAGTCGCCATCGGACTACGAGATCGCGATGCCGCTGTACGAGCTGGACAGCTTTGCCCATGCGGTCGGGTATTACGAAGGGCTGCCGCTGGACATCCGGCTGGAGCAGCTCTGCCAGTTCGAACGCCTGTGCGAACAGCTATACCCGCGCCTGCGCATCTACCTGTTTGACGCCAAGCGGCTGTATTCCTCGCCGATCACCATCTTCGGCCCGCTCCTCTGCGTGTTCTATGCGGGTACGCATTATCTGGCCTTTCGCGACAGGGAGCGGGTCAGCACCTTTACCAGCCATTTTGACAACCTGGTGCGGGAGGCCGACATCACCGCCCGGCAACTGCCCGGTCGGCTCAGGGCGTTGCGGGCGGCCATTGGCGGCTGACCCTGCAAACCGACCGGTCTGCACCCCAATGGCCTGGGTGTCGGATCTGTCGGCCGAGGCGTCGGCAGACAGACCTGGTCCTGACGGCTCCTCCAGCCCCCTTGCCGTGAGCACCACCGGCAGGCAGACGGTTCCGCCCGCCGGATCGATCCTACACCTTGGGGTCCGGGTTTACCGTATGCCCGTCCACGGCGATCACCTGCCCCGAGACCAGCCGGGCGGCATCCGACGCCAGAAACACCGCCATATTGGCAATGTCGCGCGCTTCGACAAAACGCCCCATCGAGGTGCCGGAGGCATAGCCCTCGTAGACCTGATCCCGGGTCATGCCCTTGGCCGCAGCTTCGCGCTGCAGAACCCCTTCCATGCGCGGGCCTTCGACGGCGCCGGGGCAGATGGCATTGGCCCGTATGCCAAAGGGGCCGAGCTCCATCGCCAGCGTCTTCATCAGGCCGATGACGGCCCATTTCGCCGCGGCATAGGGCGCGCGGTTGGGATAGCCGTATAACCCCGCGGTCGAGGACGTCAGCACCATGGCCCCGGAGCCGGCGGCCTTCATCATCGGGGCTGCATGTTTGGCGGCAAGAAACGCCCCCTCGAGGTTGACACTGACGCAGGCGCGCCAGTCGTCCAGCGCGATGTCCTCGACCCGTGCAGTCGGTCCGGCGATACCGGCATTGGCGCAAAGCGCATCCAATCCGCCCCAGGTCTCGTCGATCGCAGCAAACAGCGCCGTCATGCCCGGCTCGTCGGTGACGTTCACCACCGTTGCGCGCCAATCCGACGGAATATCCGCAAGGCTGGCGGCATCCACATCCGTTACCCAGACCTGGTGACCGGCCGCTGCGAATGCTGTCGCCATTGCCCGACCGATGCCGGAGCCACCGGCGGTGATCAACACCCGGCTCATCTGGCGGCTCCGATCGCGCGTCCCAGCCCATCAGGCGAAGGCAAGGCCGCATGCGCCTCTGCCAGCGCGACAAGATTGGCCTCCACATGCGGCGCCGGCGGGGCCGAGCGGCGGGTTTTCAGATCCACGTGCAGCAGCATATGCTCCCCCGTTGCCAGCAGGCGCTCGCCCGAGAACATCTCGTGCCACAGGTGCATCTTCTTGCCCTGCCCAAGGATCACGCGGGTGCGCACCTGAATGGGATCGCCCGCATGCACCTCGTCGAGGTGGCGGATGTGGGTTTCGGCGGTAAAATAGCTGCCGCCGTTGGCGATATACTCGGCATCGCAGCCGATGATCTCCATCAGCCGGTCGGTGGATTGCGCGAAGGCATCCAGATAGCGGCTTTCGGTCATGTGCCCGTTGTAGTCGGTCCAGTCCAGCGGCACCACGCGGTTCAGCGTCTGCACCGGCTGGGTGATGTCGTCGACCTCCGCCATGCTGCGAGCAAGCCCCGCCTCGCCCATGCGGGCAGCGTCATGGGCGTTCTGCAACGCCCCTGCCCCCCAATCGCTGGCGCCCAGCGCCCGCATGATGCCGACCAGGTTGTCATCGCGGATCCGCTCCAGCTCGCGGATCGAATACTGGCCCGATTGCGCATCGGACTGGCCCGCGATCAGCTCGACCAGCTCATCGTTGTATTCCGGCACATCCATCAGCTTGGTCCACGGCCAGCTGAGACAGGGGCCGAACTGCGCCAGGAAGTGCTTCATCCCGGCTTCGCCGCCCGCCACCCGGTAGGTCTCAAACAGCCCCATCTGCGCCCAGCGGATGCCAAAGCCATAGCGGATGGCGTTGTCGATCTCTTCCGTGGTGGCGATGCCGTCCTTGACCAGCCACAGCGCCTCGCGCCAGACCGCCTCGAGGAAGCGGTCGGCGACATGGGCGTCGATCTCCTTCTTCAGATGCAGGGGATACATGCCGATGCCGGTGATGATCTCCTTGGCCTTGGCAATCACCTCGGGGCTGTTGGCCTCGGTGGTGACCACCTCGACCAGCGGCATCAGGTAGACCGGGTTGAAGGGATGCGCGACCACGATCTGCGCGGCGTTGGCAAAGCCGTCCTGCAGCTGCGAGGGCTTGTAGCCAGAGGTGGAGGACCCGATGACGGCGCCCTGCCCCACATGCTGCTGCAGCTCGCCATAGACTTTCTGCTTCAGCTCCAGCCGTTCCGGCACGCTTTCCTGCACCCAGTCGGCACCCTCGACAGCCTCGGCGATGGTGGCGTGCCAGCTCAGCTGGCCTTCGGCGGGCAGCGCCACGTTGCCCAGTCCCGGCAGGCTGCGTCGCGCGTTGTCCAAGACCGCGCCGATCTTGCGCCCGGCCTCCGGGTCGGGGTCGAAGACCCGCACGTTCCAGCCATTCAGCAGGAACCGCGCGGCCCAGCCGCCGCCGATAACCCCACCGCCGATGATTGCAGCCGTCTTAGTCATTCACCTTGATCCTCAATTCTGGGGCACCATCTTCAGCGCCCTGATGTCATAGCCATTGCCGCGCAGGACCGATTTCGCATCGGACAGCTGTTCTGCGCTGATCTCGGGGGACCTGGCCAGGATCCAGCCTTGCTTGCCATTGGGGGTGCCGACCACGGCCACCCGGTAATCGTCATCCACATCCAGCACCCAGTAGTCGCCCCAGGTGAACGGCAGGAAGCTCAGCCAGGGGACGAAGTTGACCTCCAGCATGCCCGGCGCGACAACGCGCGCTTTGCCCTCCGCACTCTCAGCGGGGCCGTCAGGTGCTCCTTTGCGGCAGGTGTTCACGACCTTGATCCGCCCCTCTGGCAGCGCGCTGTATTCTGCCGTGACGCCCTCGCAGCCTTTTTCGAAGTCGTTGGGGAACCGAGCGATTTCATACCACGTGCCGAGGTAGCGGGAGAGATCCAGGCCGGTCTCCACCGCCATCGGCACGTCAGTGTCGCGATAGCCCTCCGCCAAAGCGGCTGGCGGCAGGGCAAAAGCCGCGAAGGAAAAGGCAAGGGCAGCACGGGTCATCGGGCCGGTCATGAATTCAGTCTCCAGGGGCAGGAATTGGGGGATAGGCTCCAACCCGCAACGCCTGCCTCCAGCACAAGTTCCGCCGCGGCCTATTTCGCCACCGGCGCGCGCTTCACCAGCCCCAGCTTCTCGCGGACCTCATCCGGGCCGATCACCCGCGCGCCCATGTTGGTCACGATGTCCGCGGCACGCTCCACCAGCTGCCAGTTCTGTGCCAGTTCGCCCTTGCCCAGCCACAGGTTGTCCTCCAGGCCGACGCGCACATTGCCGCCCGCCAGCACCGCCGCCGCCGCATAGGCCATCTGGTTGCGCCCCAGCGAGAACGCCGAGAAGGTCCAGTCGTCGGGCACGTTATTGACCATCGCCATGAAGGTGTTCAGATCATCCGGCGCGCCCCAGGGCACCCCCATGCAGAGTTGCACCAGCGCGTTCGGCTCCAGCACGCCTTCTTTCACCAGCTGCTTGGCGAACCACAGATGGCCGGTATCGAAGGCCTCGATCTCCGGCTTCACGCCCAGATCGGTCATCATCTTCCCCATGGCGCGCAGCATGCCGGGCGTGTTGGTCATCACGTAGTCGGCCTCGGCAAAGTTCATGGTGCCGCAGTCCAGCGTGCAGATCTCGGGCAGGCATTCCGCCACATGCGCGACGCGGGCGCTGGCGCCGATCATGTCGGTGCCTGCATCCTGCAAAGGCAGCGGGTTTTCGGTGTCACCAAACACCATGTCGCCGCCCATGCCCGCAGTCAGGTTCAGCACCACGTCCACCTCGGCATCGCGGATGCGGTCGGTCACCTCGCGGTACAGAGCCAGATCGCGCGAGGGGACGCCGGTCTCGGGATCGCGCACGTGGCAGTGCACCACCGCGGCGCCTGCCTTGGCCGCGGCGATGGCCGACTCGGCGATTTCCTTGGGGGAGCGCGGCACATGCGGGCTGCGATCCTGGGTGCTGCCCGAGCCGGTCACGGCACAGGTGATGAAGACCTCGCGGTTCATTTCCAGCGGCATTTTTCTTCTCCCGTCGATGTACAGGGTTTTGCCCCGGGTTATCCCCAGGCTCCTCCCCAGATTCCGATTTGCGCTAAGACCCACTGTGCCGCAGCCTCGTGAAACACAGTTTACACTAGGCGAATCGAAGTTGATGAAATCCGCAAAAAACATCCTGCAACCGGAGCACCGGCCGCTGAAAACCGCGGTTCTCGTGCTGGACGAATGCAACACCTTGTCCTTCGCGGCCACCGTCGACCCCATGCGTGCGGCGAACCGGCTGGCAGGGCGCGCGGCCTTCGACTGGGATTACATCAGCGCCACCAACGAACCGCCGATGCTGACCAGCGGGCTGACCGTGCCCAGCATCCCGCTGGCGCGGCTGGAGGGCTGCGAGCTGCTGATCGTGGTTGCGGGCTTTCAGCTGGCGCGGCATGCCACGCCGAGCCTCCTGGCCGGATTGCGCCGGATCGCCGCGACCGGAGCCACGATCGCGGGCATCGACGGCGGCCCCTGGCTGCTGGCAGAAGCGGGCCTGCTGGACGGGCACCCGGCCACCACCCATTGGGAAGATCTGGACAACTTCGCCACACGCTTCCCTGAGGTCGATGTCCGCACCGACCGGTTCACGGTCTCCGAGGCCCGCATGACCTCCGGCGGCGCGACACCGGCGATCGAGATGATGCTGCATATCATCGGGGCCCGTCACGGTGCGGGATTTGCCTCCCGCGTTGCCGGCCTGTTCCTGTACGATGGCCCCGCCGCCGAGCCACGTCCACAAAGCCGCCTGGGCGGCCACAAGCACAGCGCCCTGACCGCGCGCGCCAATGCCTTGATGGAGGCTTCGCTGGATGAGCCGCTGCCGCTGTCGCAGATTGCCGAGACACTGGGCACCAGCCCGCGCAGCCTGCAACAGCAGTTCCGCCTCAAGCTCAACACCACGCCGCAGGACCACTACCTGCAGCTGCGTCTGGCCGAGGCCCGCCGCCTTGTCACCGACACCAACCTGCCGCTGATGGAAGTGGCAATGGCCACCGGCTTTTCATCGCAATCGAGTTTTGCCCGTGCCTTTCGCACGGCCCATGGCACCTCCGCGCGGGAACTGCGGCAGGAGCGGGAGCAGGAACGCCCCACCGCGCACTGAGTGCGCAGGCCCGACCGTCTGCCTGCGCTGCGTCAGCAGCGCCGGGCCCAACCGGCCAAGGGCATGTCAATGCCCGCCGGACGAGCGGGAGCCGCGCCCCGCCCGCCCTTGAACGATCGGCCGCTCAGGCGCGACTTGGGCGGCCAGCCTCAATACGGCATCGGGTGGGCGCGGTGCGCGGCATTGATTTCATCCAGCACCTCCTGGCTCAGCTCGACCTCCACGGATTTCAGCGCATGCTCCAGTTGCGACAGCCGGGTGGCGCCAAAAATGGCCGAGGCCATGAACGGTCGGGTCCGGCACCAGGCCAGCGCCATATGCACCGGATCCAGTCCGTGCCGCGCCGCAATATCCAGATAGGCATCCACCGCCGCATAGACCCGCGGCGTGTCACGTCCACCAAGGTCGGTGTTGATCGTCTTGCGCGAGCCCTCGGGAAGCCCGCCCTCCTGGTACTTGCCCGTCAGCAGCCCGGTGGCCAGCGGCGAAAATGCCAGCAGGCCCACATCCTCGTTCACGCTCAATTCGGCGAGATCGGTGTCATAGAGGCGGCAGAGCAGCGAATATTCGTTCTGGATCGAGGCCACCCGCGGCCAACCCATCTCCTCGGACAGGCGCAACCACTGCGCGGTTCCCCAGGCGCTTTCGTTCGACAGGCCGAAGGCCCGGATGGTGCCGCGGTCAACCTCCTTCTGGAGCGCCTGCAGGCAGTCTTCCATGTTGGCCAGCGTTGCGGCGCGATCCTGTTGGGACGGGTCATAGTCCCAGTTCTTGCGGAACATGTAGCTGCCGCGGTTAGGCCAGTGAAACTGGTAGAGGTCGATGTAATCGGTCTTCAACCGCTTCAGCGAGGCTTCGATGGTGGGCGCGATGGTCGCGGCCGAGATCGGCGCGCCGCCGCGGACGTGCTGCATGCCTTCGCCGGAATGTTTGGTCGCCAAGATGTACTCAGCGCGCCGCCCGGTCGCGGCATTCCAGTTGCCGATAATGCGCTCGCTGTCGCCGATGGTCTCGGCTCGAATGGGGTTGACCGGATACATCTCAGCCGTATCCAGAAAGTTCACGCCCTGCGCCAGAGCCATGTCGATCTGCGCGTGCGCCTCGTCCTCCGGTGTCTGGGTACCAAAGGTCATCGTGCCCAGGCACAGCTCGGACACCATTATGCCGGTGCGGCCCAACGGGTTCATTTTCATAACTCGGTTCCTCTGATGCAGATTTGGCCGCGACCTTAGGCGGATGCCGCAAAAGTGCAACCCGCTTGCGTCTGGGCGCCAAAACGGCCAGCCTGCCAGCCGAAAAAGCAGGAGGAGACCCGATGCCACAGACCATCACCAAGGGCATCAAGGCGCTGCTGGCCGAAGCCAACGACAGGGTCGCCACCCTGTCGGTCGCGCAGGCAAAGCAGGCCTATCAGGACGACGCCTATGTCTTCGTCGATCTACGCGACATCCGCGAGCTGCAGCGCAGTGGCATGATCCCGGGTGCGTTTTCCTGCCCGCGCGGCATGCTGGAATTCTGGATCGATCCCGACAGCCCCTACCACAAGCCGATCTTCAACCAGGACAAGACATATGTGTTCTACTGCGCCAGCGCCTGGCGCTCGGCGCTCAGCGCCCGCACCGCGATGGAGATGGGGCTGAACCCGGTCCTGCATCTCGAGGGCGGCTTTGGCGAATGGGTGAAACAGGACGGCCCGGTGGTGCCGCGCGAAGGCTGAGCCGCGACCGGGCGTGCCTTGCCATGGCGCATGCGGGGCAGGACTGCAGGCATGTTGAGAACAAATAGCGAACATTGTAAACTGGCGACATGCCGACTCACCTGCTTGCCCCTCGCCGCCACGCACCCCGCCCCGCCTTGCAGCTGATGGAGGGGGTGGCGCTGGCACGTGGCCGCCTGCATGAAGCCTGCGGTCCGGCCCGACATCGATTTGCACTGTGGCTGGCAGCCGCGGCGGCACCGGGAGCGGTGCTGTGGCTGCCCAGCCCCCGCGGCGACCAACGGTTGAACCCGGACGGGATGGCGCATCTTGCCAGCCCCGCCCGGCTGCTGTTCGTTCAGACCTTGCGGAGCGAACAGCAGCTCTGGGCAATGGAAGAAAGCCTGCGCAGCGGCGCCGTGGCGCTGGTGGTGGCCGAGACAGATGACCTGCCCAGCATGACAGCCGTGCGACGGCTGCATCTGGCGGCCGAAAACGCCGGCCATGGCAGCACAGACAGCGCGCCCGCGCCGCTGGGCCTGCTGCTGACCCCCGGCGAAGGCGGCGCGCAGGGCATCGAAACCCGTTGGCATCTGGCCCCTGCCCATCACCTGGCAGCCACCGCCTTGCTCTCTGCGCTCTCCGATCCGCCCGCGCCGCAGCCGGCCCGACCAGCAGCCGCGCAACGCTCCACCGACGCGCCACCCGGTTTGCAAGACTGCTGGCGGTTGCAGCGCCTGCGTGCCCGCATGCAGCCCCCCCGCGACTGGTTGCTGAGCCAATCCGCCAGCAATACCCCAGTGGCGCTGCATCGCCCCCCAGACCCACCGCCTGCGCCCTGCGCCCCCCGTCACCCGGCACCACAGGCGGAACGCGCCTAGCCCCCGACGGGACCGGGGCGAAACAGGACCAAATACGACGCGAGATGGCGAATTTCGACTGGCATTCCTGCTGCAGCCTGTCATGGTCAGGCCATTATGCGCCTGATCGTCTCCTTTGCCGCCCTATTCGTTTCCGTCATTCTGTTGCAGCTCTCCACTGGCGGCGTTGGCCCGCTGGATGCGATCTCCGGGCTGACGCTGGGTTTCACCAAGGAACAGATCGGCCTCTTGGGGTCGGCGCATTTCATGGGCTTTTTCGTCGGCTGCTGGTGGGCCCCGCGACTGATGGGCAATGTCGGCCATTCCCGGGCTTTTGCCGCGTTTACCGCACTGGGCGCCATCGGCCTTATCGGACATACGCTGACCCAAAGCCCCTACCTCTGGGCGCTGATGCGCGCCGCCTCCGGTCTCTGCGTGGCAGGCGCCTATACGGTGATCGAGGCCTGGCTGAATGCCAAGGTCACAAATGAAACCCGCGGTCGCGCGATGGGCACTTACCGGATCGTCGACATGGGCGCGTCATTGGCGGCGCAGCTCATCATCGCGGTGCTGCCCCCTGCTGCCTATGTGTCCTATAACCTCCTGGCGGTGCTGTGCTGCGCGGCCCTGATCCCGCTCACCCTCACCAAGGCCAACCAGCCGGAGACGCCAGACGCGCCGCGCCTGCGGCCGGACCTGGCCTGGCGCTGCTCTCCCTTGGCGGTGGCCGGGGTCATCGTGGCCGCGCTCAGTTCCGCCTCCTTCCGCATGGTCGGCCCGGTCTATGGCCGCGAGGTCGGGCTGGAAGTCGGCCAGATCGCCTTTTTCCTGGCCGCCTTCGTGCTGGGCGGTGCGCTGGCGCAATATCCGCTGGGCTGGCTGGCCGACAAATACGACCGCCGCTGGGTGTTGATCTGGCTCTCCGCCGCCGCCATTCTCAGCTGCGGCGTGACCATGGCCGCCAGCGGCACAGGCACCACCGGGGTGATGCTGGCCGCGGTGTTCTTCGGCTTCACCACCTTTCCGATCTTCTCGGTCTCGGCGGCCCACGCCCATGATTTCGCGACCTCCTCCGAGCGGGTCGAACTGGCGGCCGCGTTGATGTTCTTCTTTGCCCTCGGGGCAATTGCCAGCCCCTATGTCTCCTCGGCGCTGATCAGCGCCTATGGCCCAGCCGCGCTGTTTGCCTATGTCGCCTGCGGCCATCTGTTGCTGATCGTCTTCGGGCTGAGCCGCATGAAAGTCCGGCCGACGCCGGAAGAACGCACCCCCTATGTCTACGCGCCCCGCACGTCCTTCATCATCGGACGCCTGCTGAAGCGCGCCCGACAGCGGCGCTGAGCGACAGCAGGACAGCCCTTATTTCAAGGGAAACTCACCACCGGGGTTTTCGCCGTGCGCGCCATGCGCTAGACGGGCCACTGACACATTACCTGGATGGACGGCATGGCACGCATTCTGATTACTTCGGCGCTTCCCTACATCAACGGGATCAAGCATCTGGGCAACCTGGTGGGCAGCCAGCTGCCCGCGGATCTTTACGCCCGCTACAACCGCGGCCGCGGCCATGAGGTGCTGTTCCTGTGCGCCACCGACGAACACGGCACACCGGCCGAACTGGCTGCCGCCAAGGCAGGCAAGCCGGTGGCCGACTACTGCGCCGAAATGCACGAGGTCCAAAGCCGGATCGCCGACAGCTTTGGCCTGTCTTTTGATCACTACGGGCGGTCGTCCAGCCCGCAGAACCACGCGCTGACCCAGCATTTCGCGGGCAAGCTGGAAGAGGCCGGACTGATTACCGAAGTGTCGGAAAAGCAGGTCTACTCCAACGCTGACGGCCGCTTCCTGCCGGACCGCTACATCGAGGGCACCTGCCCCAACTGCGGGTTCGAGAAGGCCCGCGGCGACCAATGCGAGGAATGCACCAAGCAGCTGGATCCGACCGACCTGATCAACCCGCGCTCGGCCATTTCCGGCTCCACCGATCTGGAGGTCCGCGAGACCAAGCACCTGTTCCTGCGCCAATCCGCGATGCGCGACCAGTTGGACCAGTGGATCGACAGCAAGACCGACTGGCCGGTGCTGACCACCTCCATCGCCAAGAAATGGCTGCACGACGGCGACGGGCTGCAGGACCGTGGCATCACCCGCGATCTGGACTGGGGCGTGCCGGTCAAGAAGGGCGATGCCGACTGGCCGGGCATGGAGGGCAAGGTCTTCTACGTCTGGTTCGACGCGCCGATCGAATATATCGCCGCCGCCGGAGAATGGGCCGAGGCCAACGGCAAGACCGACGCCGACTGGCAGCGCTGGTGGCGCACCGACAAGGGCGCGGACGATGTGAAATACGTCCAGTTCATGGGCAAGGACAATGTGCCCTTCCACACGCTGAGCTTCCCGGCGACCATTCTGGGCTCGGGCGAGCCGTGGAAGATGGTCGACCACCTCAAGTCCTTCAACTACCTGAACTACGACGGCGGCCAGTTCTCAACCTCGCAGGGCCGTGGCGTGTTCATGGACCAGGCGCTGGAGATCCTGCCCGCCGACTACTGGCGCTGGTGGCTGTTGTCCCACGCGCCGGAAAGCTCGGATTCCGAGTTCACCTGGGAGAACTTCCAGCAGTCGGTGAACAAGGATCTGGCGGATGTTCTGGGCAACTTCGTCTCCCGCATCACCAAGTTCTGCCGCTCCAAGTTCGGCGAGGAAGTCCCCGCAGGCGGCGAATACGGT
Source organism: Nocardioides marinus (assembly GCA_019801415.1). GTDB lineage: Bacteria > Pseudomonadota > Alphaproteobacteria > Rhodobacterales > Rhodobacteraceae > Leisingera. Next base: position 75,856 of record JAHVJD010000007.1, on the reverse strand, counting down.
GAACAGGAACAGGCCCTGATCGACGAGCTGACCACCCGCATCCGCGCCTATGAGGGCCATATGGAGGCGATGGAGGTGCGCAAGTCGGCGCAGGAGCTGCGCGCGATCTGGGTGGCAGGCAATGAATACCTGCAATCCGCCGCACCCTGGTCGGTGTTCAAGACCGAGCCTGAGCGCGCCGCTGCACAGGTACGCCTGGGCCTGAACCTGATCCGGCTCTACGCGGTGCTGTCGGCGCCCTTCATTCCGCATGCCGCAGACACGCTGATGGCGGCCCTGAACTCGGATGACCGCAGCTGGCCCGAAGATGTTGCCGCCGCCCTGTCGGCGCTGCCCGCAGGCCATGAATTAACCGTACCGGACGTGCTGTTCGCGAAGATCACCGATGAGCAACGCGAAGACTGGCAGGCGCGGTTCGCAGGCACCCGCAGCTGATCTTGCGCTTCTCCGCAACAGCATGAGACATTAAAAAGGCCGCCCCCGGGGCGGCCTTTTCGCTTGCTTGCACTTGCGTTTGCCTAAAGGGAGATCGCCTCTCCCTCCTGCGGCAGCAGCAGCTGCCAGCGGGGCGCCAGTCGACGATGCTCGGCCTGCAGGATCTCCGGCCCTTCCCGGTAGAGCTCATAGGTGGAGTGATGCACCGGCAACACGGATAGGGCCGCGATGCGGTCAGCAAATTCGGCGGCCTGCACACCGGTCATGCTCAGCAGTCCCAGCGCGCCCGCGCCGCCGACCGCACCGATATGCGGAATGAACAGATCCGCAGGCGGCTGTCCCGCCAGCGCATCGGCCACCGGATCGGCATGGAAACTGTCCCCCGCCCAGTAGATCCGCTGCAGTCGCCCGTCAGTCTCCACCTCGATCACGTAACCATTACCCAGCCCCAAAATGGCTGAGATTTGCGGGTTCTGTGAATGCACCGCCGGTACGGCGGTGATGGTGACACGCCCCTGCGGCGCCTCGAACTGCCGGGCGGCGCCATGGCGCAGAGGTTGGGGCGCAAAGCCTTTCTCCGCAAGCCCCGGTGCATCATGCTCTGGCGCGATCATCGGCAGTTGACGATCCAGCCAGGCCTGCGCCTTCTGGTCAAAGTGATCCTCATGCGCGTGGCTGAGCAGCACCAGATCATACGCGTCATGCCCCAGTCCCGGGAAGGGCGTCAGCCGCGCATGCGGCTTGACCTGCGGCCCCTTGGCCAGGTCGAACATCTCGTTCGGATCCCCCATAAGGAAGGCCTCCGGCCCCTCCCCGAGGCACGGATCACACAGGATGCGCAACCCCGCTGCCTCGATCTCCAGCATGGCACTGCCCAACCAGCGCACACGCAAGGGATCTGCCGCGCTCCGCGCCACAGCAGGCACCAAACCTGCCGCGACCCCGGCCCCGGCAAGTTTCAGAAAATCACGTTTTTTCATCGAGCTCTCCGTTGTCACTTCTTCCGAAGTAAGGCTTGGGGTGAGCGCGAATAATCCGCATAATGCCGAACAACAAGAACGGAAAATTCGCATAATGAGCCAATTGCAGCATATCGAAACCTTTGTGGAAGTGGCCACGCAGCTGAGTTTCGCGGCAGCCGCCCGCCGGTTGGGGATTCCCCCCTCGACCGTGACAACTCGGGTCCGTGCATTGGAGGACTCCCTCGGCGTGCGCCTGCTGGAGCGCTCCACCCGCAACGTGGCGCTGACCTCGGAAGGGGCGATCTACCTGGACAGCTGCCGAACCGCGCTGGACGCGCTTGCCACGGGGCAGGAGCAGATTTCGGCGACCAGCAGCCTGTCCGGCCCCCTGCGCCTGTCCGTCCCGGTCGCCTTCCCCATGGCGCAGCTGGCCGATCTCTGCCGCAGATTTCTGCAGGAGTATCCGCAGGTCACATTGGATATATCGGTTGAAGACACGCCGGTTGATTTCGTTCGCGACAATGTCGACCTGGCGCTGCGCGGCAATCACCCCGGCGGCGACGGCACCATCGCCCGCCTGTTGACCCGCACCCCAGTGGTGCTGGCAGCCCTCCCCGGGCGTCTGTCGGATGAGAGCCTGCCGATACTCGGCCCCCTTTCGCGCCACCTGCCAAGCCCCGACCTGCCGGGCACGGCCCGCTGCACCTCCTTCGCACTGGCGCTGGAACTGGTCGCGCTTGGCATGGCCCGGGCCTGTCTGCCGACCTCCCTTTGCGACGGTCGCGGGCTGGAACTGGGACCAGTTCCCCAAGGGGTGCCGGAAACACTGGCCCTGTATCTTGTCTACCACGACCGCCGCCACCTGCCGCGCCGCGTAAGATCATTCATGGATTTCCTGATCGCGGAATTCGCCTGACCTGTGACGTCCCCGTTAAACACCCGGACTGACACTAAACTTATTCCTTATTAAAAAAGTCGGATTGACATACCCGATCAAATAAATCAGGAATACGGCATCCAGCCAGCCTGACTCGTGTCGGGCGAGCCCGAGTGAGCCACAATCAACCGAGATCGCCCGATGCCGAGCAGAGACAGCCGCAACTGCGGACCGACTGTGACTGACCTGGAAGCCGAAGACAGACGCCACATCTGGCCACAGGTCTTTGCCGCCTCCGGTACACTCTGCGGCTTTTGTCTGGAATGGCTTCTGGACCGGGCGGAATTCAGCAATGGGCGGAAGTCATGAACCAGATCGCATCCAAGCCGGTGCCTACCACCGCGACCACCGAAGTTTTCCCGACCTACCACGCCGAAGACCTGACCCGCGGCGGCGTACAGGCCCGCATCCTGCTGAACGGGCAGATCTATTCGCTGCGCATCACCCGTGCAGGCAAACTGATCCTGACCAAGTGAGCGCGCTCGAATGACCTCCGCACAGCCACAAGCCAAACCGTCGCGCGGCGGCATCACCGTCGGCACCCTGTCGGAATTGCCGCCACTGGAGGCCGGCGCGGTGATCTATCTGCGACACTGGTTTTCCAGCGCCGAGACGCGGGCCCAGATGCGCCGCGATTTCGAGGTGAATTTCGGCCCCGGCCTGGCCGAAGCCGCCTTTGAGGCCTTTGGCTACCTGTGCAACTTCTGCGTCACCCACGGCCGTCGTCCACTGGTGCGCCATGGCATGAGCTGCAATTGCCTCGGCGCGGATGAAAACTGCTTTGCCAATCTCCTTGCCGCCGCCGCGGATGGCCATGAAGAGGACACGCAAATCCTGGCCTCGCTGATCGTGCAGCCCCGAAAAGCCCGGGAGCTGGCCCGGCTGGCCGACGATTGCAGCACCTTCCTGCAACAGATCACGGGCACCCCACCGCTAGCGCGGGCAGCCCACCCGATGACCGCTACACTTCATTGAAATACAGTAGACCAAGGACTTAGCTGATGAAAAATCTGTTTCTCGCGGGCACTGCCCTTGCCGGTCTGGCCTTCGGCACGCCCGCCGCTTTTGCCGCCGACAAGGCCGCGGTGCTGACCAATTACGCAAACATCGCCGAGGCGAAATACCAGGACAGCCTGATCACCGCCAAGGCGCTGAAAGCCGCGGTAGACGCGCTGGTCGCGGAGCCTTCCGCCGAGAACCTGCAAGCCGCCCGCGCCGCCTGGCTGGCCGCTCGCGTCCCCTATCAGCAGTCCGAGGTGTTTCGCTTTGGCAATGCCATCGTCGATGACTGGGAAGGCAAGGTAAACGCCTGGCCGCTCGATGAAGGACTGATCGACTACGTGGATGCCTCCTATGGCGGACCGACCGAGGAAAACACCCTCGCAGCACTGAACGTCATCGCGAACCCGCAGTTTGAACTCTCGGGCAAGACCATCGACGCAACTGAAATCACCCCGGAATTGCTGGAAAGCGCCCTGCACGAGGCAGACGGGGTCGAAGCCAATGTGGCAACCGGGTATCACGCCATCGAATTCCTGCTGTGGGGCCAGGATCTGAACGGCACCGAGCACGGCGCAGGCGACCGCCCCTGGACCGATTACGCCGATGGTGATGCCTGCACCAACGGCAATTGTGATCGCCGCGGCGATTATCTTCAGGCAGCCACCGATCTGCTGGTCTCCGATCTGGAATGGATGGCCCAGCAATGGGGCAGCGATGGCGCGGCCCGCACCACCCTGCTGGCAGACGAAGACGCCGGTATCACCGCCATGCTGACCGGCATGGGATCGCTGTCTTATGGCGAAACCGCCGGTGAACGCATGCGCCTGGGGCTGATGCTGAATGACCCCGAGGAGGAGCACGACTGTTTCTCCGACAACACCCACAACAGCCACTACTACGATGGCCTGGGCGTGCAAAACGTCTACCTGGGAGAATATGTGCGGGTGAACGGCGAACTGGTTTCTGGCGCGTCGCTGTCGGATCTGGTGGCCGCCAAGGACGCCGGTCTGGACGCCGAGATGCGCAGCAAGCTGGCCAACACCATGCAAGCGCTGGGACGGATCAAGACCGCCGCCGAGGCCGGTCTGTCCTATGACCAGATGCTGGCACAGGGCAATGCCGCGGGCGAAGCCCTTGTGATGGGGGGCGTCGACGGGCTGATCGAGCAGACCCGCACCATCGAGCGCGTGGTGAGCGCGCTGGAACTGGATGATGTTGCCATCGAAGGTTCCGACAGCCTCGACAACCCCACGGCTGTTTTCAACTGATCTCGGCGGCCGCTCAGCGCGGCCACGAAACACCGCGCAGAGCGGCCAAAACCGGTCGCTCTGCCTCCCGCCCCGAGCGGAAAACTGCCGCCACCAAGCGATAACCGAGTAATTCACTCTGGTTAACACTTGTATTCCGACTGTTTTAATCGGAAAAGTGGGAACGGAATCATCCCCCCGGCCACCCGGAACAAAGGTGAGCAGCATGATCATTTGCCACTGCACCCATATCAGCGATCACGACATTCGCGCTGCGATCAACTGGATGCGCAAGGCCGATCCCCAGACCATTATCACCCCTGGGAAGATCTATCACGCATTGGGAAAAACCGCCGATTGCGGTGGGTGCATGCCGCTTTTCCTCGACACCATGCGTTCCAGCAGTAAGCTGGAAGTACCTGCGCAGTTAGCGAATTTGCGCGAGGCAACACATCGGGAGAAAGATCATGCAGGGCGACCCCAAGGTCATCGATTATCTCAACAAGGCGCTGCGCCATGAGCTGACCGCCGTCAGCCAGTACTGGCTGCATTACCGGATGCAGGACGACTGGGGCCTCGGCAGCATGGCCAAGAAGAGCCGCGAAGAATCCATCGAGGAAATGGAACATGCGGACAAGCTGATCGAGCGGATCCTGTTTCTGGGCGGGCACCCCAACCTGCAAAAACTGGACCCGCTGCGGATCGGCCAGACCCCGAAGGAAACCCTGGAATGCGACCTAGCCGCGGAGATCGAGGCACGCGCGCTCTACAAGGAAGCCCGCGAGGCCTGCCACGACGCAGGCGACTATGTAACCATGAAACTGTTCGAGGAATTGATGGCCGACGAGGAAGGCCATATCGACTTCCTCGAAACGCAGCTTGAGCTGCACGACCGGATCGGTGCGGAAAACTATGCCCAGCTCAACGCAACCAAGATGGAAGAAGTCGAAGACTAACCTCGCACTGGCCGCTGCGATGGCAGCGGCCAGCCCCCTCGCGGCGCTTGATCTGGCCAGCCAGTTCCAGGATGAGCCGCACCTTTCCCCCCTGCCCCGCACACAGTCCGAACGCGCCCGCATCGACGCGGTCCTGTCGCCCCCGACGGATTTCACCCAGCCCGAACAGTTCGAGGATCTCCCCGCCGGGGCCGCAACCGTCCGCGCCCGGCGCAATGACGAGGCTTTCTCCCAGCATTCCGCCAATCTCAGCTTCGAGCAGGAGCTGGAGTTCAAATTGGGCAACGGGTTGTTCAAAAAGATCTGGGTGTTTTCCCCCGCCTCCACGCTGGCCTCCGACGGCCTGGGACCGCTGTACAATGCACGCGCCTGCCAGCGCTGCCACGTGAAGGATGGCCGCGGCCATGTGCCAGAAAGCCCGGACTATGCCTCAAGCACGATGTTCCTGCGCGTCTCGGTCCCCGGCCCAGTGCCCCCGCAGCTGCAGGCGGTGCATGACTATATCGGCACCGCCCCGGACCCCGTTTACGGCCACCAGTTACAGGATTTCTCTGCGCCCGGGGTACTGCCCGAGTACCGTCTCAAGGTGGAATACGAGGAATTCGAGGTCTTCTTGAACGGCGGCGAGACCGCCCGGCTGCGGCGCCCGACCTACACGACTAGCAATCTGGGCTACGGACCTCTGGCCGAGGGCGCCATGCTGTCGCCGAGGGTGGCACCGCCGATGATCGGCCTCGGGCTGCTGGAGGCGATCCCCGCTGCCGACATCCTCGCCCATGCGGACGAGGAAGACGCCGATGGGGATGGCATCTCCGGGCGCGCCAATCTGGTCTGGTCGACCGAATTCGATCGCATCATGCTGGGCCGCTTTGGACTGAAGGCCGGGATGGCCACGGTGCACGAACAATCCGCCGCGGCCTTCTCTGGCGATATCGGCATCTCGACACCGCTGTTTCCGGCCCATGCCGGCGACTGCACCGCGCAGCAGACCGCTTGCCGCGCCGCGCCGCATGGGGGCGATGATTCCCGTGAAACCGAGATCGACCAGGCCAACATGGACCTGGTCACCTTCTACAGCCGGAACCTCGGTGTGCCCGCCCGCCGCAACAGCGGCGATCCGCATGTGCTGCGTGGCAAGAAAGTGTTCTATGATGTCGGCTGCACAAGCTGCCACGTGCCAAAATTCGTCACCCACCGGCTGGCGAACCGGGAGGAGCACAGCTTCCAGCTGATCTGGCCCTATTCCGACCTTTTGCTGCACGACATGGGCGAAGGTCTGGCCGACAACCGCCCCGAGGCGCGCGCGACGGGGCGCGAGTGGCGCACGGCGCCCCTTTGGGGCATCGGCCTGACCCAACAAGTCTCGCCCCGGGCCACATTCCTGCACGACGGCCGCGCCCGCACGCTGCTGGAGGCCATCCTGTGGCATGGCGGCGAGGCCGAGGCCGCTCGCGACAAGGTGGTCGCCTTGCCACCTGTCGACCGCGCCGCGCTTATTTCATTTCTGGAGAGTCTTTAATGCGTTCCATTGCCTTTGCCCTGACCCTGCTGGCCGCGCCAGCAGCAGCGTCGGAGCTGACCGCGCACATCACGGACCAGCACATCCTTCCCGCCTTTCGGGCGCTGGCCCAATCCTCCTCCGCGCTGGCGCAGACCGCGCAAAAGGAGTGCGACGCGCAGTCACCAAACCTGCGCGCGGCATTTGGCGAGGTTTTCGATAGCTGGATTGCAGCCAGCCACTACCGCTTCGGCCCGACCGAAACCGACAACCGCGCATTCGCGTTGGCTTTCTGGCCGGACAGCCGCAGCAAGACCCCCAAGGCCCTGGCTAAACTGATCCACGAAGAGGACGCAGCCGTCAGCGACCCGGACAGCTTCGCCAGCTACACCATCGCCGCACGCGGCTTCTATGCACTGGAATACCTGCTCTACGACCCGGAAGTTTCCACCGCTGGCCAGCCTGCCTACCGCTGCACCTTGACGCGGGCGATCAGCCACGACATCGCCGCCACCGCAGCAGCAATTCTGACCGACTGGCAGCAAACCTACGCAGCCGAGATGCGCAGCCCCGGCAACCGCTATCAAAGCGACGAGGAGATTGCCCAGGAATTGTTCAAGGCGTTGAACACCGGCCTTCAGGTGATGGATGATCTGCGCCTCGGCCGCCCGCTGGGCACCTTCGACCGCCCCCGCCCCCTGCGGGCCGAGGCCCGGCGCTCGGGCCGCAGCTTGCGCCATCTCTTGGTATCCCTGAACGCGCTGGAACCCCTGGCGCTGGCCCTCGCCGAGGCCGACAGCGAAGCGGACCCCTCTCTGAAGGCTGAACTCGCGCAGAGTTTTGCCAAGATCCGCGATCGCGCCGAGGCTGTGGAGGATCCGACATTTGCCAGCGTCGCCGATCCCGCAGGGCGCATCCGGATCGAAGCTTTGCGCCAGGATGTGCAGGATCTGCGGGCACTGGTGGCGGCCCGGCTGGGTCCCGTGCTGGGCGTTGCCGCGGGCTTCAACGCGCTGGACGGCGACTGATGCCATCGCGTCGTGGATTTCTCGCAGGGCTGCTGGCAACCGGGCTGGCGCCGCAGGCAAGCTGGTCCAGCGTCGGCAACCCGGCATTCCTGTCGGCCGGGCGTGATACGCAGGGCCGTTTTTTCCTGGCTGGCATGACGGCCAGTGGCGAGATCCTGTTCCGCCATCTGCTCCCCGGTCGCGGCCATGCCGCCGCCGCCCACCCGACCCGCCCCGAGGCCGTGGCCTTTGCCCGGCGCCCCGGGCGATTCGCCGATGTCATCGACTGCCGCACCGGCACAGCCATTGCCCGGCTGGAGCCGCCCGCGGGCTTTCACTTTTATGGCCACGGCACGTTTTCCCCGGATGGCCGCCTCCTGTTCACGAGCGAAAACGAGTATGACGCCGCCCGTGGCATGGTCGGTGTTTGGGATGCGGCCTCCGGCTACAGACGACGGACGGCCTTCGCCTCTGGCGGCATCGGCCCACATGACATCACGCTGCGCCGCGATGCTCCGGGGCTGGTGGTTGCGAACGGCGGGATCGAGACCCACCCCGATAGCGGCCGCGCCAAGCTGAACCTGCCCGATATGCGCCCCAATCTCAGCTATCTGGACTTTGACGGCGCGCTGCTGGAGCAGCTCGAACTCCCGCCCGAGCTGCACCTGAACTCGATGCGACATTTGGCAACCCGCCGGGACGGCACAGTGGCCTTTGCCATGCAGTGGCAGGGGGACCTGGGGGAGTTGGTGCCGATAGCCGGGCTCCATCGCCCCGGCGCACCGGTCGAGCTGCTGGCCGACGGTGATCCACGGGTCATGAACCTCAACGGATACGGCGGATCAATCGCCTTTTCGGCTGACGGAGCGCAGGTCGCGGTCACCTCACCCCGCGGAGGGGTGGTGCAGCTGATGTCGAGCGACAGCGGGGCGATTCTGCAGGAAGAACGCATGACGGACGTCTGCGGCATTGCGCGATTGGGGACCGCGTTTGCTGCCAGCACCGGCAACGGCCAAATTCTTCACATAACCGAACACGGCAGTGAGCCGCTGCAACGCACCGATCTGGCCTGGGACAACCACCTGATCGCGCTCGGTTGACATTTCTCCGATTGCAGCAAGCAAAGGCGCGCCCCGATCGGGCGCGCCTTTTCGTTTTTGTTGCACAGCCCCGCAAAACGAAATCTGCACGTGACTCCTCAGGCTCGATACGCTAAGGAATCACCCCGAAAGGAAAGCAAATGGATGCCTCCAGTCGTCAAAACGAAATCATCGCGCTGCTGAACCAGCAAGACCGCGTCGAGGTCGAGGATCTGGCGCAACGCTTTGGCGTGTCCTTGCAGACCGTCCGCGCGGACTTGCGAGATCTTTCGGCGCGCGGTGCGCTGTCACGGGTGCATGGTGGCGCCGTGCGCATCAGCTCCGCTGCCAGCCAGGACTACGCCGACCGCCGCCGCCTGAACGCAGGCGGCAAACAGGCGATGGCGACTTTGGCTGCAGAGTTGATCCCGGACAACTGCTCGATCAGCCTCAACATCGGCACGTCCACCGAGCAGGTCGCCCGCGCCCTTTCGGGTCACCGCGGGCTAACCATCCTTTCCAACAACATAAACATTATCAACATGATGATGGGCGGTCAGGCCAAGGATCTGATCCTGGCTGGCGGCACGGTACGACAAAGTGACGGGGCCATCGTCGGCGAAGACGCGGTGGCGTTCATCGCCCGCTACAAGGTGGATTTCGCCGTCATAGGCGCCTCGGCCCTGGATGCCGACGGCGCGGTGATGGACCACGACCCGCGCGAGGTGTCCGTGGCCCGTGCCATCCTCAAAAACGCCCGCCAGCGGGTTCTGGTCTGCGACGGCAGCAAGTTCGAGCGCTCCGCACCGGTGCGGATCTGCGACCTGTCAGACCTCGACGTGGTAATCACCGACCGCCCCGTACCCGCGGAATTTGCCGAGGCCGCGCAGGCCGCAGGCACCCGTATCCTGACCGCCGGACAAAACGAAAGCAGCGAAAATGACTGATACCCCTGTTACAGACCTGTTCATCATCGGCGGCGGCATCAATGGCTGCGGCATAGCCCGCGATGCCGCCGGGCGCGGATTGTCGGTGACGCTGGCAGAGATGAAGGATCTCGGCTGGGCCACCTCCTCCGCCTCGACCAAGCTGTTCCACGGGGGGCTGCGCTATCTGGAGTATTTCGAGTTCCGCCTGGTGCGCGAGGCACTGATCGAGCGCGAGGTGCTGTTGAAGGCAATGCCGCACATCTCCTGGCCGATGCGCTTTGTGCTGCCGTTTCACAAGGACATGCGGTTTGACAGCGAAACACCGACCTCGAAACTGCTGACGACTTTCATGCCCTGGATGAAGGGCCGCCGCCCGGCCTGGCTGATCCGGTTGGGACTGTTCCTGTACGACTCCTTGGGCAAACGCGGCATCCTGCCCGGCACCGCCAAGCTGGACCTGACCCGGGACGAGGCGGGCAAGGTGCTGAAGGACAAGTTCAAGACCGCCTTCGAGTACTCCGACTGCTGGGTCGAGGACGCCCGGCTGGTGGTGCTGAACGCCCGGGACGCGCAGGCGCGCGGTGCGCAGATCCTGACCCGCACCGAAGTGCTGTCGGCAGACCGCCATTCCGATCACTGGGTGATCCGCACCCGCGATCACGCCAGCGGCAAGAAGCATGAGCACCGCGCCAAGATGCTGGTCAACGCTGGCGGGCCATGGGTTGCGGATGTGCTGCACCAGAAACTGGGCCAGAACAGCCGCGAGAACGTCCGCCTTGTGCGCGGCAGCCACATCGTCGTGCCGAAACTGTTCGATCACGGGCGTTGCTATTTCTTCCAAGGCACCGACGGGCGGATCATCTTCGCCATACCTTACGAGCAGGATTTCACCCTGATCGGCACCACCGACGCCGACCACCCGGATCCCGATACCGCCCCTGAATGCACCCCCGAAGAGCAGCAGTATCTTGCTGATTTCGCATCTGAATACTTTGAAAAACCGGTGACGCGGGACGACATTGTCTGGACCTACTCCGGGGTACGGCCGCTGTATGATGACGGGGCCAGCTCGGCCACCGCGGCGACCCGCGAATATGTGCTGACGCTGGATCAGGCACAGGCGCCGCTGCTCAACGTCTTTGGCGGCAAGATCACCACCTACCGCAAGCTGGCAGAGGCCGCGCTGGCCAAGATCGGCGAGGCATTTCCGCAGCTCCCCGATGATTGGACCGCAGGCGTGGCGCTGCCCGGCGGCGATTTTGCGGTGACGGATGTCGAGAAGCTGACTGCGAAATTGGCGGCGGACTACCCCTTCCTGACGCCCTACTGGGCGGGCCGGATAATCCGCGCCTACGGCACCGAGGCTTGGGAGGTTCTCGGCGATGCCAAGACCGCCGACGATCTGGGCGAGGACTTCGGCGCAACGATCACCGCGCGGGAGCTCGATTGGGCGATTGCCCGCGAATGGGTGCGCGCAGGCGACGATTTCCTGTGGCGGCGCACCAAGCTGGGCCTGAGGCTGGATGAAACCCAGCGCGCGGCGGTGGATACCTACATCCAAGGCAAGGCAGCTCAGCTCGCCGCATAAAAGTGTTTTGCCCGGCGGCACCGCCGGGCTGCGCCTGCCTGCCCCCGGCAGGCGCATTCGCGCCTACCCAGGCAGGCTACGCCCTCAGCTTAAAACTCAACGCCCTTCTGCGCCTTCACCCCGGCGCGGAACGGGTGCTTGATCTGGCCCATCTCGGTCACCAGATCGGCGATCTCGATCAGCTCTTCCTTGGCGTTGCGCCCTGTCAGCACCACATGGGTCATCGGCGGCTTCTTCTCCACCAGGAACTCCAGCACCTCTTCCAGGTCCAGATACTCATAGCGCAGCGCGATGTTGATCTCGTCCAGCAGCACCATGGTGTTGCGCTCGTCCAGGATCATCTCCTTGGCCTTCTCCCAGCCCTTTTGCGCGGCGGCGATGTCGCGGGCCTTGTCCTGGGTCTCCCAGGTGAACCCTTCGCCCATCGCGTAGAACTGGCAGAGATCGCTGAAGTTCTCCTCGATCAGCGTGCGCTCGCCGGTCTGCCAGGCGCCCTTGATGAACTGCACCACTGCGCAGGGCATCTTGTGGGCGATGCAGCGCATAATCATGCCAAAACCGGACGAGGATTTGCCCTTGCCCGGCCCGGTGTGGACAATGATCAGCCCCTTCTCGCCGTCCTTGGTTTTCATCATCCGGTCGCGCGCGGCCTTTTTCTTGGCCATCTTGGACGCGTGACGGGCGGCTTCTTCTTCTGAAATGCCGGTTTCAGACTTTTCGCTCATGGGGGCTCTCCAGCTGTTTGGCGCAAGTCTTGACAAAGAAGGGCGCGATAGCGCAAGGGGGTTTCGCTGGTTCCTGCAATTGCAGGCGAAGAGGGAATGTGACAGTGGCCACTGACGGCCCAAGCACAGCCGCCCCCGCGACCGTGACCGGATGAGGCCGCCATGCCACTGGGACACCCCGGGAAGGCAGGATGGCCGACAGGGCGAACGCCCTGGCATCCGCAAGCCGGGAGACCTGCCAGCGTGTGAGAGATCAACGGGCGGGCGGGGTGTTCCGCGACCGGGTGAGAGGCAGGCAGACCGCCGCCCCTTTTCGGCCATCCCGCATGCCTGCAATGACAGGAGACGTGCCTTTGGCTGACGAACAGGCGCCCACCGCCGCCCCGAAAGACCCGGTCACCCTGACCGTGTGCCTGACCTGCCGCACCGAAGGCGCCGACCCGGAGGCCACCCGTCCCGGCGCCATCCTGCACGCTGCCCTGAAAGAAGCGGGCATGCCCGAGGGCGTCACCCTGCGCGGTGTGAAATGCCTGTCGGCCTGTTCGCGCGGCTGCTCCGTTGCGCTGACCGGCGGCGAAGCGCGCTGGAGCTACATCTACGGCGACATGGACCCGGACGCGCATGTCGCCGAAATCCTTGCAGGCACCGCCGCCTATGCCGCCACCGCCGACGGGCTGGTGCCCTGGCGCGAGCGCCCCACCGTCTTTCGCAAACAATCCGTCGCCCGCATCCCGCCGGCCGCCTTTCCTTCTGAGGAGTAATTCATGAGCGATCTCAACAAGATCCCCGTCACCGTCATCACCGGCTTCCTGGGCGCGGGCAAGACCACGCTGATCCGCCACCTGATGCAGAACCCGCAGGGCAAGCGCCTGGCCGTGGTGGTGAACGAGTTCGGCACCGCCGGGGTCGACGGCGATATCCTGAAATCTTGCGCCGACGACAACTGCCCGGCGGAAAACATCATGGAGCTCGCCAACGGCTGCATCTGCTGCACCGTGGCGGATGACTTCATTCCCACCATCGAACAGCTGATGGCACTGCCGGAAAAGCCCGACCACATCGTGATCGAAACCTCCGGCCTGGCGCTGCCCAAGCCGCTCTTGAAGGCCTTCGACTGGCCCGCGATCCGCTCCCGCATCACCGTTGACGGGGTGATTGCGCTGGCCGATGCCGAGGCCGTCGCCAAGGGCCAGTTCGCGCCGGATCTGGACGCCGTTCAGGCCCAGCGCGAGGCGGATGACAGCCTCGATCACGAAACCCCGCTGTCCGAGGTGTTCGAGGACCAGATCTCCTGCGCCGACATCGTGCTTTTGTCCAAGGCCGACCTGGCCGGCGACGCAGGCGTCGAGAAAGCCCGCGCAGTGATCGAAGCCGAGGCGCCGCGCAAGTTGCCGATCCTGCCGATGAGCGAAGGTGTCATCGACCCGCGCATCATCCTGGGTCTCGGTGCGGCGGCCGAGGACGATCTCGATGCCCGCCCGAGCCACCACGACGGCCACCACGACCATGAGCATGACGATTTTGAAAGCATCGTGGTCGAAATGGGCGAAGTCTCCGACCCGGAAGCGCTGCAGAATGCCATCGTAAAACTCGCCCGCGAACGCAACATCCTGCGCGTCAAAGGCTATGTCGCGGTGGAGGGAAAACCGATGCGGATGCTGGTTCAGGCCGTGGGTGAGCGTTTGCGCGCCCAGTACGACCAGCCCTGGGGGGCGCAGCCGCGCAAGACCGCCCTGGTGGTCATTGCCGAGCATGACAACATCGACGAACAGGCCATCCGCGCCGAGCTGGGGGCCTGATAGCAATGGAAGCGAAGTGCCAGATTTCGAGCGTCTCGGCCCGGCGGCACGCCGGGCAGCGCCCGTCCCGCCCCCCACGGGGCGGGCGCTTCGCTTCCCGCCCCGCCGGGCCGGGCGCTGCCCTCAGCGCTTTGAAGCACCACTCGCGAAAGGCCTGACCCATGCACGTCGTCTTCCGCGAAAGCCACGGCCTTGACGAGACCGACACGCCGCAGGATCTCGGCCAGACGCCTGCGGATCTCGTGGTGCTGTCCTTCTCCGACAGCGACCTCGGGGCTTTTGCGGCGGGGTGGCACCGTGCGGACGGCAAGCTGCCGACTTTGCGCCTTGCCAATCTGGTGGCGCTGAAGCACCCGCTGTCGGTCGACGTCTACGCGGAACAGACGCTGGAGGGCGCCAGGGGCATCCTCGTCCGGCTGATCGGCGGCGAAAGCTATTGGTCCTATGGCCTTGCCACGCTGCAGGATCTCGCCCGCCGCAAGGGGATTGCGCTGGCGGTACTGCCCGCCGACGGGCGCGAGGACGCGCGGCTGGATGCCCTGTCCACCTTGCCCGTTTCCACCCTGCGACGGCTGCAAGCCCTGTGTGATACGGGCGGAGCAGTGGCCGCGCAGGCGGCACTCGCCCAATTGTCGCTGGCGGCAGGGCTTTATGCCGGGCCGGTTCTGGGCCTCAAATCCATGCCGGACCACGGGTTTTACGACCCGGACAAGGGCGTGCTGGCGGACCTTCCGCCGCAGGACAAGCCGCTGGTTCTGGTGAGCTTCTACCGCTCCTATCTCACTGCCGCAGACACCGCGCCCGTCGATGCCCTGATCGCCGAGCTGCGCACCCGTGGCTATGCGGCCTTTGGTGCCTTTGCCGCCAGTCTCAAGGCGCCGACGGCAGCCGATTGGCTGCGTGAAAAGCTGCCCGCGCTGACCCCCGCCGCGATCATCAATGCGACGGCTTTCTCGGCCCAAGGCACCGACGGCAGCGCCTCGCCGCTGTCGACAACCGGTTGTCCGGTGTTCCAGGTGGCGCTCTCCACCGCGCGCAAGAAGGACTGGCGCGAGGCCGACCGCGGTCTCTCCCCAGCCGACCTTGCCATGCACGTGGTCCTGCCCGAGGTGGACGGCCGCATCTTTGCAGGCGTGGTCAGTTTCAAATCGCCGGGCAAGAAAGACCCGGAGCTGCAATATTCCCGCTTCGCCCACCGCGCCGATGCAGAGCGCATTAAATCCGCCGTCGACCGCGTCGAAGGCTGGCTGCGGCTGGCCAAACTGCCGAACGCCGACAAGCGTCTTGCGCTGATCCTCTCCACCTACCCGGGCCGCGACCACAACCTGGCCCATGCCGTCGGCCTCGACGCGCTGGCCTCCTGCGACGAAATCCTGCGGGAGCTTTCCGCCCAAGGCTACGCCGTCGAAGCCCTCGAAAGCACCGGCCTGCGGCTGATGGAGGAGACGCTGAGCGTCCCCCTTGCTGACTACAAAGCTGCGCTCGCCACCCTGCCACAAGACCTGCAGGACACGCTGGCCGAGGCCTGGGGCCGCCCGGAAGAAGACCCCGATTGCCGCGATGACGCCTTTCACTTCAAGGCCCTGCGCGCAGGCAACGCCCTCGTCGCGCTGCAGCCCGAGCGGGGCGAGGTGAAAAACCGCGTCGACGATTACCACGATCTCGACCGCACCCCGCGCCACGCCTATGTGGCCTTTTACCTGTGGCTGCGCGGCCAGACGGACGCCCTCATCCACATCGGGGCGCATGGCACGCTGGAATGGTTGCCCGGCAAGGCAGTGGCGCTCTCCGGCCTGTGCTGGCCCGAGGTGCTGACCGGGCCGCTACCGGTGATCTACCCCTTCATCGTGAACGACCCGGGCGAGGCCGCGCAGGCCAAGCGCCGCATCGGTGCTGTCACCATCGGCCATCTGCCGCCGCCGCTTGCCCAAACGAACCTTCCCGAGGGCATGGCCCGGTTGGAATGCCTGCTGGATGAATACTCCACCGCCGACGGGCTGGACCCGGCCCGCCGCGACCGGCTGATCGACGACATCCGCGCCGAGGCGCAAGGCACCGGCGTCGAGGCCGATCTGGGCCTGACGCCCGAGACCTCGCCGGCGGAAGCGATCACCCGCATCGACGCCTTTGTCTGCGACATCAAGGAAAGCCAGTACGGCGAAGGCCTGCATATCTTCGGCACCGGCCAATGCGGGGCTGAGGAACGCGCCGGGCTGATCGCCGCACTGGACGGCAAGATCGTCACCCCCGGCCCCTCCGGCTCGCCCTTTCGCGGCCGCGAAGATGTGATCCCGACGGGGCGCAACCTCTTTACCACCGACCCGCGGGCGGTGCCGTCGCGGGCGGCGCATGCGCAAGGGGTCAAGCTGGCGGAAGAGCTGCTGCGCCGCCACCTTCAGGACCACGGCGACTGGCCCAGGGGGTTGGTGATCGACCTCTGGGGCTCTGCCACCATGCGGACCGCGGGCGAGGAATTCGCCATGGCACTGCATCTTGCGGGCCTCGCGCCCAAGTGGGATGAAGGCTCCGAGCGGGTGTCGGGCTTTGAGGTTCTGCCGCTGTCGATGCTGAACCGGCCGCGCATCGACGTGACCCTGCGCGTCTCCGGCCTGTTCCGCGATGTCTTTCCGGGCCTTGCGCAGATGTTCGAAACCGCCGCCGCCGCATTGGCCGCGCGCGAGGAAACCGCGGCCGACAACCCCTATCTGACCGAGACACCGCGCGTCTTCGGCCCCAAGCCCGGCCAATACGGCCTGTCGATGACCCCGCATCTGGACGACTACACCGATGCGGCGCGACAGGCCGCGGGCGAGGCCTGGCTCAACGCCTCCTCGCACGCCATCGACGCCAAGGGCGCAATCACCGATGCCCGCGACGCCTTGGAAACCCGCCTGCAAAGCGCCGACAGTTTCGTGCATCTGCAGGACCTGCCGGAGACGGACCTGCTCGTCGCGTCTGATTACGCCGCCCATGAGGCAGGATTTGCCGCCGCCATGGCCCGCATCGGCCAGGCCGCGCCCGCGCTCTATCACCTCGACGCAACCCGGCCGGACAAGCCGCAGGCGCGCAGCTTGAGCGAGGAAATCGCCCGCGTCACCCGCGCCCGCGCCGCCAATCCGGACTGGGCCACCTCGATGATGTCTCACGGCTTCCGCGGCGCCGCCGAGATCGCGGCAACCCTCGACCACATGGCGGCCTTCGCGCATCTTGCGCAGGTGGTGCAGCCGCATCTTTTCGACCTCTATTTCGATGCAACCCTGGGACGCGAGGACCTGGTCGAATTCATGCAGCGCGAAAACCCCGCCGCCCTTCAGGCCATGCGGGACCGTTTCCGGGCGCTGCATGATGCGGGTCTCTGGACCACCCGGCGCAACTCCATCATGGCAGCCCTGGAGGGCACCGCATGAGCGGGTCCGCCGCCCCCAAGGTCTATGGCTGGTGCCCCGGCGCCCTGCGGCCGATGATGTCCGGCGACGGGCTGGTGGTGCGTATCCGCGCGCCGCTGGGCAAGCTGTCCGCAGCGCAGGCGAAAGGCGTGGCAGAACTTGCGCAAACCTTCGGCAATGGTCTTCTGGACATCTCCGCCCGCGCGAACCTGCAGCTGCGTGGCATCCGCGAAGACGGGCTTGAGGCCCTGATTGCAGGCCTGCGCACCCTTGGCCTTGTCGACCTCGATGCCGCCGCCGAAGCCCGCCGAAATATCCTGATTGCCCCGTTTTGGCAGGAAGACGACGATACCCACGCCATCGCCTCAGCCCTCAGCGCCGCGCTGACGGCGGCAACCGGGCTGACCCTGCCCGGCAAATTCGGCTTTGCCGTCGACTGCGGCGCGGCCCCGGTGCTGCAGGACTGCGCCGCCGATATCCGCGTCGAGCGCGGCCCTGCCGGGCTGATCCTGCGCGCGGATGGGGCCACGGCTGGCAAAACCGTCACACGTGAATCGGCCGCTGCCGAGGCTCTTGCGCTGGCGCGCTGGTTCCTCGACCAGGGCGGCGCGCCGGAGGGTCGCGGCAGGATGCACCGTCTCATCGCGCGCCGCGGGCCGCCGCCTTCGCATGGCGCAACGGCGCTCCAGCGCCCGTTTGCCGCCGCACCGGGCCACACGCCCGCGGGGACGCTTGCTGCTTTGGAGTTCGGCCAGATGCCCGCCGCGACACTTGCCGAACTGGCCGCGCACGGCGAGATCCGCCTCACGCCCTGGCGAATGCTGTTGATCGAGGGCGCGCGCGACCTGCCGCCCCTGCCCGGCCTGATCCTGGACGCCACGGATCCGCGCCTGCAAGTGACCGCCTGCACCGGAGCGCCCGGTTGCCTGCAGGCGCTCTCCGCAACCCGCGATCTGGCGCGTGATCTTGCGCCACAGCTGCCGCGGGACACGCGCCTGCATGTCTCTGGCTGCGCTAAAGGCTGCGCTTGCCCTGGCCCATCGCCTGTTACCCTTACCGCAACCGGCGCGGACGAATTCTCTCTGATCCGCAATGGCACCGCCGCGGATCAACCGCTAATAACCAACCTGAGCGCCGACCGCTTGCGCGCCGCTCCCGAACTTCTGACAGAGGGCAGCTGACATGCTCCACACCTATGAAACCGACGGCGCCAAGATCTACGCCGAAAGCTTTGCCACCATTCGCCGCGAGGCCAATCTGGCCCGGTTCACCAAGGACGAGGAAGTCGTCGTCGTGCGCATGATCCACGCGGCGGGGATGGTCGGGCTGGAAGAGCACGTGCGCTTTTCCGACGGCATGGCCGAGACCGCCCGCGCAGCACTTGCCAAGGGTGCGCCGATCCTCTGCGACGCGTATATGGTGAGCGAAGGCATCACCCGCCCGCGCCTGCCTGCGGACAACGAGGTAATCTGCACCCTGCGCGACCCGAAGGTGCCGGAGCTGGCCAAGGAAATGTCCAACACCCGCTCGGCCGCGGCGCTGGAGCTGTGGCGCCCGAAACTGGAAGGCGCCGTGGTGGCCATCGGAAATGCCCCCACCGCGCTGTTCCACCTGCTGAACATGCTGAAAGATCCCGCCTGCCCGCGCCCCGCCGCCATCATCGGCTGCCCGGTGGGCTTTGTCGGCGCTATGGAATCGAAAGAGGCGCTGATGGAAGACCTGCCGGTCCCCTCGATGATCGTGAAAGGCCGCCTTGGGGGCTCTGCGATCACCGTTGCTGCCGTCAACGCCCTGGCGAGCTGGAAAGAGTAAGCGATGGGCAAGGTTATCTGCACAGGGCTTGGCCCCGGAGACCCCGACCTGATGAGCGTGCGCGCGCAGCGGCTGATCGGCTCGGCGCGCCACGTTGCCTATTTCCGCAAGGCGGGGCGTCAGGGGCAGGCCCGTGCAATCGTCGAAGGGCTGCTTGCCGAGGGCGCAACGGAACACGCGATGGAATACCCGGTTACGACCGAGATCCATTTTTCCGACCCCGAATACAACCGGGTGCTGGCGGAGTTCTATGACCGCTGGGCCGACACGCTGGCCGAAATCGCGCAGGACGAAGACGTGGTGGTGCTCTGCGAGGGCGATCCGTTTCTCTACGGCTCCTACATGCACCTCTACACCCGCCTGCAGGGCCGCGCCGAGCAGGAGATCGTGCCCGGCATCACCGGCATGTCCGGCTGCTGGACCGCCTCCGGCCAGCCGATCACCTGGGGGGATGACGTGCTGACGGTGGCGATGGCCACGCTCAGCGAGGACGAACTGGCCAAGCGCGCGTCGGAGACCGATGCGCTGGTGGTCATGAAGATCGGCCGCAACCTTCCCAAGCTGCGCCGCGCCCTGGAACGCGCGGGCCGTGCCGAGGACGCCTGGCTGGTCGAGCGTGGCACCATGCCGGGCCAGACCGTGCAGAAACTCTCCGAGGTCACGGGCGAGGTGCCCTATTTCTCTATCGTTCTGGTTCATGGACAGGGGCGACGGCCATGACTGTTTCGCAAGATGGCTGGGTGGTGATCGCGGGGCTTGGCCCCGGCAACGAGGCGCTGGTGACCCAGGAAGTGCGTGACGCCATCGCGGAGGCGACCGATATCGTCGGCTACATTCCCTACGTCAAACGTATCGAGCCGCGTGTCGGCCTGACCCTGCACGCCAGCGACAACCGGGTTGAAGTGGACCGCGCCACCCATGCGTTGGAGATGGCCGCCGAGGGCAAGCGGGTGGTCGTTGTTTCCTCCGGTGATCCGGGAGTGTTTGCCATGGCCTCCGCCGTGTTCGAGGCGCTGGAGAATAACGCCGAACGCCACCCGGACTGGCTGGAGCTGGACATCAGGGTGCTGCCGGGCATCACCGCGATGCTGGCCGCCGCTGCTGCCATCGGCGCACCTCTGGGACATGACTTTGCCGCCATCAACCTCAGCGACAACCTGAAGCCCTGGAGCCTGATCGAAAAGCGCTTGCAGCTGGTCGGCGAGGCCGGTCTGGCGATGGCGTTTTACAACCCGCGCTCCAAGTCACGGCCGCATCAGTTTGCCCGCGCGCTGGAAATCCTGCGCGAGGCCTGCGGTGAGGACACCCTCATCACCTTCGCCCGCGACGTGACCAAACCCGGGCAGGAGCTGCTGACGGTACCGCTGAAGGAGGCCACGCCGGAAATGGCAGACATGCGCACCGTGGTGATCGTCGGCAATCGTGACACCCGCCGGGTGGGCAAGTATGTCTACACCCCACGCTACGCGGCTGAGGGATGAGCGAGCCACTCCATAACCTCTGCCACGCTGCCCTTGATGGGGCGGTCAGGCACCTGCGGCCTGCCGATCATGATGACCGGCAGCCCCAGCCTGCGCGCGGCGGCAAGCTTGGCTGCGGCCCCCACGCCGCCCGCGTTCTTGGCGACCACATGGGTGATGCCGTGGCGCTGCATCAGCGCGGTGTCGCCCGACGCGTCAAACGGTCCGCGGGCAATCTCGACCGTGGTATGCGGCAGCGGCACCGGGGCCTCCGGCGCATCCACGAGCCGCAGCAGGTAGTGATGCTGGGGCTTGGCGGCAAACAGGGGAAGGTTCTGCTTTCCGATCGCCAGGAACACCCGCGCAGCGGCCTCCGGCAGCACGTTGACGGCCTCGGCGATGGTGTCCACATGCACCCATTGATCGCCGTCCCCCTCCTGCCAGGCCGGGCGTTCGAAAGCACACAGCGGCACATCCGCTGCGTCACAAGCATAAACCGCATTGATGCTCATCTGGGCCGCGAACGGGTGGGTCGCATCAACAACATGCGTGATGCCTTCGGCCCTCAGGAATTCCGCGAGCCCCTCCGCACCGCCAAAGCCGCCCACGCGGGTCGGCAGGGGCTGGTTGACAGGCCGCGCCGTGCGGCCCGCGTAGGAAAACACCGCATCCATCCCTGCCTCGGCCAGGGTTTTGGCCAACGCCGACGCTTCGGTGGTGCCGCCGAGAAGAAGGATGCGTGTCATGTCTAATCCATGGCTTACGATTATCGGTCTGGGCGAAAATGGACTGGAAGGCTTGGGCGATGCAAGCCGGAAGGCGCTGGCACAGGCCGAGGTCGTATTCGGCGGCCCGCGGCATCTGGAACTGGCAGGCGCAGGCAGCAAGGGCCAGCCGTGGCCGGTGCCGTTCTCCATCGATCCGGTGCTGGAGATACGCGGCCGCAAGGTGGCCGTTCTGGCGTCTGGTGATCCGTTCTGGCACGGCGCAGGCGGTTCGCTCGCGCGGCACCTGGAGGATGGCGAATGGGTGTCGCACCCGTTTCCCTCCACCTTTGCCCTGGCCGCGAACCATCTTGCGTGGAAATTGGAAGAGACGCTGTGCCTCGGCCTGCACGCGGCCCCTTACGCGCGGCTGCGCCCGCTCTTGGGGCGCGGCACGCGCGTGATCTGCACTATGCGGGACGGGGCTGCCCCGGCGGAACTGGCGGAATGGCTGACCGCTGAAGGCTTTGGTGCCTCCAAGCTGACCGTGATGGAGGCCTTGGGCGGGCCGCGCCAGCGGGTGCGGTCGGCCACTGCGGACGGTTTTGAGCTTCAGGACATTCAAGCGCCTGTTGCGGTCGCGATCGAAGCCGTCGGGAGCAAGGGCCTGCCGCAGGCTTCCGGTCTGGCGGACGACCTCTTTGTCAGTGACGGGCAGATCACCAAACGTCCCATCCGGGCGCTGACCCTTTCGGCCCTCGCTCCGCGAGCGGGGGAGCTGCTGTGGGACATCGGCGGCGGCTCCGGCTCGGTCTCGGTTGAGTGGTGCCTCGCGGCTTCAGGCGCGCGGGCGATCACCTTTGAGCCGCGCGAGAGCCGACTGGAGAACATCCGGGCGAACGCCGCTGCCTTTGGGCTGGACCACCGGATGATCCCGGTTTTGGGCAAGGCACCGCAGGTGCTGGAACACCAGCCGCTGCCCGATTGCGTGTTTATCGGCGGCGGCGGATCGCAAGCGCTGCTGGACCATCTGTGGGAGATCCTGCCCAAGGGCACCCGGCTGGTCGCCAATGGCGTCACTCTGGAAACCGAAACCCTCTTGATGCAGGCCCACGCCCGGCGCGGCGGCCATCTGCTGAAGGCAGAGATCGCCGAGGCCGGCCCCTTGGGGTCGATGCGCGGCTGGCAGCGGGCCCGGCCCGTCATCCAGTGGAGTGTTACGCGATGAAGGTGGCAGGCATCGGATTTCGTAGCGCTGCCACGGCAGCCGATTTGCAGGCAGCGCTGGCGCTGGCCGACGAAGACGTGGATGCGCTGGCTTCCATTGCTGAGAAAGCCGCGGCCCCGGCCATGCAGGACCTTGCGCGCAGCACCGGCTTGCCGGTGATTGCGCTGAAGGAACAGGATATTGCCGGGGAGCAGACCCTCACCTGCTCGCCCCGGATCAAGGCGCGGTTCGGCACCGGGTCGTTGGCGGAAGCCGCGGCGCTGGCGGGCGCGCGCCACGGGGTGCCGGGTGCGCGTGCGCGCCTGATCGCCCCCAGAGTTGTCACCGCGGATGGGCTTGCCACCGCGGCCATAGCAGAAAGACTTGAGCCATGACCGTTCACTTCATTGGCGCCGGACCGGGCGCTGCCGACCTTCTGACCCTGCGCGGACGCGACATCATCGCCGCCTGCCCGGTGTGCCTCTATGCAGGCTCGCTGGTGCCAGAGGAAATCCTGAGCCACTGCCCGGCGGACGCAAAAATCGTGAACACCGCGTCGATGGACCTGGATGCCATCGTGGCCGAGATCAAGGCCGCGCATGAGGCGGGACAGGATGTGGCGCGGCTGCATTCCGGCGATCTGTCGGTGTGGTCGGCGATGGGCGAACAGATCCGCCGCCTGAAAGCCGAAGGCATCCCCGTCAGCGTCACTCCCGGCGTGCCGTCCTTTGCCGCGGCCGCGGCCGCGCTGGGAACCGAGTTGACCCTGCCCGGCCTCGGCCAGTCGGTGGTGCTGACCCGCACCCCGGGCCGCGCGTCCTCGATGCCCGAAGGTGAGACGCTGGAGAATTTTGCACGAACCGGCACCACGCTGGCGATCCACCTGTCGATCGGCAATCTCGACCATGTGGTCGACAGCCTCACCCCGCACTACGGCCCGGACTGCCCTGTCGCCGTCGTCTACCGCGCCAGCTGGCCGGACCAGCAGATCATCCGCGCCACTCTGGCGACCCTGAAAGACTCGCTGGACGAGAAGATCTCCCGCACCGCGCTGATCCTTGTGGGGCCGGTGCTGAAGGGCGAGGGTTTCGACGAAAGCTGCCTGTATTCCACCGACTACGACCGCCGCTACCGGCCGCAGAGCGCCGACAGCCCGTGGTCGAGCTGGAGCCATGGGGATGATTGAGAAGTACACTAGGGCCGCGCCTGCCCGAGGGGGGTGCGAACGCACCCGCCTGGGGGGCGGGCGGGTGCGGCCCGAGCCGCAAGCGGCCCGGGCGGAATATGAGGAGAACGCGCAATGACCCCTCCCGGACTGATGATCTCGGCACCCTCTTCGGGCACCGGCAAGACCACCGTAATGCTGGGCCTGCTGCGGGCGCTGGCCGAGGACGGCCTCACCGTGCAGCCCTACAAGAGCGGGCCGGATTATATCGACCCCGCCTTTCATCTGGCAGCCGCCAAGCGCCCCAGCTTCAACCTGGACACCTGGGCGATGGACGGCGGGCTGCTGGATGCGGTCACCGGCCAGTCGGCTGGCGCGGAAATCTGCATCGGCGAAGGTTCCATGGGCCTCTATGATGGCGTTGCCACCCGCGGCCAATCGGGCTTTGGCTCCTCTGCCGAGACCGCCAAGCGGATGGGCTGGCCGGTGGTGCTGGTCGTCGATGTAGGCGGCCAGGCACAGTCCGCTGCGGCCACGGCGCTGGGGTTCAGGGCTTACGACCCGGAGCTGCCCTTTGCGGGCGTGATCCTCAACCGCGTCGCCAGCCCGCGCCATGAGCGCCTGACCCGGCTGGGGATGGAAAAGGCAGGAATCAAGGTGCTGGGCTCCCTGCCCCGCCGCGGTGACCTGACCCTGCCGGAGCGGCATCTGGGCCTGATCCAGGCGGTGGAGCACCCCGATCTGGAAGCCGCCATCGCAGGCTACGCCGCCTTCCTGCGCGAGCATGTGGATCTGGAAGCGATCAAATCCGCGGCGCTGTCCGGTCAGGCCCCGGCACCCGCCAGCCTGCCCACACCGCCCGCGCAGCGCATTGCGCTGGCGCGCGATGCGGCGTTTTCCTTCACCTACCCGCACCTGCTGGAAGGCTGGCGTGCCGCTGGCGCCGAGATCCTGCCCTTCTCGCCCTTGGCGGATGAGGCCCCGGCCCTGGACGCTGATCTGGTCTGGCTGCCCGGTGGCTACCCCGAACTGCATGGCGGCGCACTGGCCGCGGCAGAGACCTTCCGCGCGGGCGTTCGGAAACACGCGCAGACCAAGCCGGTGCACGGCGAATGCGGCGGCTACATGGCGCTTGGCGAAGCGCTGATCGACAAGCAGGGCAACCGCCACCAGATGCTGGGCCTGCTGGGGCTGGTGACGTCTTACGAGAAGCGCAAGTTCCACCTCGGCTACCGCCGCGCGGTGCTGCAGGCGGAGATGCCCGGCTTTGCTGCCGGCACCGCCTTGCGCGGGCACGAATTCCACTATTCCACCATTCTGGAAGAACCCGACGCGCCGCTGGCCAATGTCATGGACGCCGACGGAAACCCGGTGCCCGAGACCGGATCGGTCAAGGGCAACGTGACCGGCACCTTCTTCCACCTGATCACCGGAGAACGCGCATGAGCGGCTTTGTCAGCTTTGTCTCCTCCGGGCCCGGCGATCCGGAGCTGTTGACCGTGAAAGCCGTCAAGCGGCTGGAGACGGCGGATGCGATCCTGTTCGATGATCTGTCCTCTGGGCCGATCCTGAGCCATGCCCGTGCCGATGCCGACCTGGTGGGCGTGGGCAAACGCGCCGGGCGACCTTCGCCCAAGCAGGACCATGTCAGCCAGCTGCTGGTCGATTATGCCTCCTCCGGGCTGCGGGTGGTGCGACTGAAATCCGGCGACTCGGGCGTCTTCGGCCGCCTGGAGGAAGAAATTACCGCCCTGCGCGAAGCCGGGATCGGGTTTGAGATCGTGCCCGGTGTCACCGCGGCCTCGGCGGCGGCGGCGGCGGCCAATATTCCGCTCACCCGTCGGCTGACCGCGCGGCGGCTGCAGTTCATCACCGGCCATGACGTGACCGGCGGGCTGCCGGACGATCTGAACATGGCGGCGCTGGCTGACCCGCAGGCCACCACCGTGGTCTACATGGGCAAGCGTACCTTCGCCGCGCTGGCGGAAAAGCTGATGGAGGCCGGGCTGCCTGCGGAGACCCACGCGCTGGTGGCGCAGGGCGTCTCCACCCCGGAGCAGAAGCTGTTCTGCCACACAGTCGGTGAACTGCCGCAGGTGCTGCGCGCCATGGAAACCACCGCCCCGGTGCTGATCCTTTATGGGCCGCTGGCAGATCAGGACCTGCCCGGCGCATGAGCGTGCCGACCCTAACCCTGTGCCGCACCTGCCGCGATGCGGACCCTGCCCTGCCCGGGCAGGTCGCCGCGGCACTGGAGCGCGCAGGGATCGCGGCCCATCTGACGCAGGTGGACTGCATGTCCGGCTGCCAGCGGCCGCAGACACTGGCGGTGCGCCAATCCGGCAAGACCGCCTATCTGTTCGGTGAAATTTCCGCTGGCGATCTGCCGGACGTGCTGACCTTTCTGCGCATGTACGCCCGCAGCGCTGACGGGAATTTCGCCGATGCCCGCCCGCTGGGCAAGCTGCGTTTCAAGGCGATTGCCCGCATCCCAGGCTGACCTCGCACCGCCAATCTGCCCCCGCGGCCCGCAGATATGCCGCAGACAACCGGTCAAGGGGCGGTTTCTTCCTTGACCGGAATCGCCCCCGCGAGGCATTACCATTGAATACGGTGTCCAAAGGTGCCCAAGCACCAGGACTGAAACGGGAATGAGGACGGTGGACCAAATCGCGGCACCGCAGCCTCAACCGCCCCCGCGACTGTGAGCGGCGAGCGGCTCTCCGGCATCCACTGGCGCGCAAGACGCCGGGAAGGAGGAGAGCAGCAGCGACCCGCGAGTCAGGAGACCGGCCGTGTGCGAATGAAAACTTACGCCGTCGGGTGTGACGGCAAGGAGACCATCAATGACGACCAAGACGCTCAACGCTTCTGCCGCAGGCACTTCCGTAATCCCGGCCCTGTTTGCCGTGGTTCTCGGGCTGGGGATCCTCACGCTGACCGGCCATGTGCAGGCATCCGCGCTGCATGACGCGGCGCACGATGTACGCCACGCAACCGGCTTCCCCTGCCACTAAGGCCATGTTCAGTCGTATTTTGACCAGCGGCCTGTTCGCTGGCGCTGCAGCAGGGCTGATCACCGCCCTGCTGCAGCTTTATTTCGTGCAGCCTGTTCTGCTCCATGCCGAACTCTACGAGGGCGGTGAACTGGTGCATTTCGGCGCCGAGGCCGTGTCGGCCCATCCCGACCTGCCCGGCCTGTTCGCCGATCCGGTGCGCGACGGGCTGAGCGTCATCTTCACCATGCTCACCTACACCGGCTATGCGCTGGTCATGGTTGCATTGATGTCGGTTGCCGAGCGTCAGGGACATGCGATCAACGCGCGCAGCGGCTTGCTCTGGGGTGTGGCAGGCTACGTTACCTTCCACTTCGCGCCCGGCCTGTCGCTGGCCCCCGAGGTGCCCGGCGTCGCGGCCGCGGATGTCGGCCTGCGCCAGATCTGGTGGACCGCCACCGTAGCCACTGCGGGCGTAGCCATGTGGCTGATCGCCTTTGGCGGCAACATGGTCAGCTACCTGATCGCCGCGTTACTGCTGCTGGCGCCGCATGTCATCGGCGCCCCCGAACCCGAGAGTTTCTCGGGACCGGTGCCGACCGAGATCGGCGCGCTGTTTGCCGCCCGTGCCTTCGGGATCGGAATGGCGGCCTGGGTGCTGCTGGGAGCCTTTGCCGGGCACTTCTGGCAGGCCGAAGGCAAGCGCTCGCTCGCAGCGGCCTGACCCGGCTGCCCTCTTGCGCCCCGCCGGAGAAGTCCGGCGGGGACAGTTCTTGTCCGAGGAAGACTTGATGTCCCGTTCTCTCGCTCTCTTTGCCATCGGACTGCTGTTCGGAGGCGGCATCGGCTTTGTCACCGCGGCTGGCAATGGCATCACTTTTGACGGCCACGACCACGGCGACCCGGCACATCACGGCGGTGGCCACGCGGGCGCGATGGCCCATGACCACGCGACGGCGGTCGATCTACCGTCGGGCCCGGATGCACCCCGAGTTGCCGTACGTCTGCACAAGGATCCCATGTCCGGCTGGAACCTGCAGGTGCTGCCGCAGAACTTCCGCTTTGCCCCGCAGAATGCTTCGGCGGAGAATGTTCCCGGTGAAGGCCACGCCCATGTCTACGTGAATGGTGAAAAACTTGCCCGGCTCTATGCAGAGTGGGTTCACCTCCCGTCGCTGCCTGCCGGGGCAGTCATCAAGGTCTCGCTGAACACCAACAACCACAGCGCGCTGACGGTGGAGGGACAGCCCGTCGAGGCCACGACAACCGTGCCGTCCGATGCTGAGGGCACCTGACCGTCACCCCGCGCTTGCAAGACCAGCGGCACGGCTCCATAGGGGGCGTGTCCACGCATGAAAGGCCCCGCCATGATCGAACTCAGCCTGATCGGTATCGGCACCGGAAACCCGCAGCACATGACCCTGCAGGCAATCGACGCGCTGAACGCGCAGGACCTGATCCTGATCCCCAACAAAGGGGTCGGCAAGGATGATCTGGCCGGGCTGCGGCGCGAAATCTGCCACCTGGCAATCAAGGGCAACGGCCCACGGATCGTCGAATTCTCGCTGCCGGTGCGGGACGAAACCATCCGCGACTACCGCAAACGGGTCGACGATTGGCACGATGCCATTGCCGAGATCTGGTGGCAGAACATCAGCACGCATCTGCCCGACGGCGGCAAGGCGGGTTTCCTCGTCTGGGGCGATCCTTCGCTCTACGACAGCACCATGCGCATTGCCGACCGGCTGCAACAGCGCGCTGACCTCAAACTGACGGTGATCCCGGGCATTACCTCGATCCAGGCCCTGACCGCGGCCCATGCGATCCCTCTCAACGAGATCGGTGCCCCTTTCACCATCACCACCGGGCGCCAACTGCGCGAACAAGGCTGGCCGGACAGCGCCGATACACTGGTGATCATGCTGGACGGCGAATGTTCCTTCCAGTCCATCGCGCCGCAGGGGGTGGAGATCTACTGGACCGC
The DNA here is from genome assembly GCA_019801415.1 of Nocardioides marinus. Lineage (GTDB taxonomy): Bacteria > Pseudomonadota > Alphaproteobacteria > Rhodobacterales > Rhodobacteraceae > Leisingera. Next base: position 46,978 of record JAHVJD010000007.1, on the reverse strand, counting down.
CTATGCGGGAATGGAAAACCAGATTTCCCTGTCCGGCCCCCTGAGCGAAATGCGCGATGAAATCATCCGCACCCGCGCGACGGCCCGGGCCGAGCACGGCTGGATCATGGACATCTACCTGCTGCGCCGCAGCCTAGGCTCCCCTCGCGCGCTGCGCGTGTGAGCCTTCCACGGTATTAGCCGCCACTAGATTGCTGAAACGGCACATGCGCAGCATCCGGCTCCGGCAGTCCCGGCGCCTGCTCGTGCAGTTTTTCCACGTCCACCGTGATCCGATACGCCTGACAGGTTTCCCCCGCCACCTCGAACCGCGGCCCGGCGGGGGTCATCACCAGCCCGGCCCGGCGCGTCAGCAAGGCCGCCGACACCGAGGTCAGGCACAGGAAGCTGTCGATGTTACGCTCCTGCGATAGCCGGGCAAAATTCACTCCCAGCGCCTGCCTGACACGCATCCGGTCGCGGCTGCTCAGCTTATCATCCACGAACACCCTGCTGACCTCCCAAATGTTCGGATCCTGCGGGGCGGGATGGTCAAGCACGGTTGTGGGCAATCCCGGAAGCAAGCCCCGCTGCGCATCCCGGAGCATGTAGCTCGCGTTCACGCATTGCGCCGTAGTCGGCGTGACCCGGAAACCGCCACGGATGATGCCGCCGTCATGTATCGCGCAATAGATGCTTTCCGGCGTGTCGTACTGGTCAAATTCCAGCCCGCGGGTGTTCGGCAAATCCCAGCCGCGTGCTTCTATGAAATGATGATATCTTGCGCGCAAAAGCGACGTCAGCAGACCGCCGCTTTTGCCCAGATTGTCGAAGGTGATTTCAGTCGACTGCATGGGCTCTGGCCACTCATAGCGCCTATTTGGATAAAAGAATCGAGGTATTTGTCTAAATTTTTAAAAATCATTGTTGAGAAAGGTAAATTTTGGATTAACGCCAGCGCCCAAATTGCGACGGATGTGCCGCGCCGCGGCGCGCGACACGGCTGAGCCCAATCCCCTAAGAGTGGCCGATCAGGCCGCCTGGGTGTCCCGCCCCGTGGCAACCTTGCGGATTTCCGACAGCAGGACGGATTTCTTGACCGGCTTGGCAATATACCCCGCGGCCCCCAGCGCCAGGTATTGCGCGCGGTCCTCGGGCGCGGCATTGGCCGTGAGCATGATCACGGGCGTGGCGCCGATCCGACCGCCCCGCCGCGCCATCTCGGTCAGGGTTTCACGTCCATTCATCACCGGCATCTTCATGTCGAGCAGCACAAGATCCACCTGTCTGCTCTCCAGACAGCTCAGCGCCTCGGCTCCATTGGTGGCTTCGATGATCTCGAAATCCCCCTTCTTCAGAAAGGCGCTGACCACCATTCTGTTGGAGCGGGTATCATCCACCAAGAGGATCGACTTTACACCAAGGTCCAAGGCACTTTCGTCCTGATCCGGCGTTTCTGACTGGCTCTGGTCAATGGCAATCTCGGAGGCTTCCAGCACCCGGACCCGGCAAGTGAAGGTAAAACAGCTGCCTTCAGCCGGGCAGGACTGAACCGTGATATCGCCGCCCATCATCTGTGCCAGCCGACGCGCGATCGCCAGGCCGAGACCGGTGCCGGGCACGCTCGGGGCGTTCTTGTCCTCGACCCGGTAGAAGTCGGTGAAGAGGTGCGAGAGCTGCTCCGCCGTCATGCCACGGCCAGTGTCGGACACCTCGATCTTGAGCGTCGACTGCCCGCCGTCCTGCTCGCTACTCACAGCGACAGACACATGGCCTGCTTCGGTGTATTTGATCGCGTTGGACAGAAGATTGCCGACCACCTGACGCAACCGCAGCGCATCAAACTCGGCATAAGCCGGCAGCCCCGGCCCAATACTGACATCCAGGCGAAGCCCCTTTTCGTCGGCGGAGGTGCGAAACATTTCCACCACGCTCATGATTTCCAGCCGTGGCGCGGCGGCGGCGAGGCTCAACTCGAAATGCCCGGCCTCGACCTTGGCGTGGTCCAGCACATCATCGAGGATGCTGGTCAGCGCCTGCGCCGATTTGCGCAGCAGTGCCGTGCGCTCCCGGCGGGTCTCAGGGTCGACATCCTCTTCTTCGATCAGCTCGGCCATCCCGCAAATCGCATTCAGGGGGGTGCGGATCTCATGGCTCATGGCCGCCAGGAAGCGGCTCTTTGCGCGGCTCCCGGCCTTGGCATCCCGCAAAGCCCTGCGCAATCGCCCGGTCAGCCGATTGAGCGCCCACATGCTATGCGCCACATAGGCTGCCCCAAGGATCAGGATCACCGCGGCGATCAGGTTTTCCATCGGGCTGGCGAAGGCATTGAGAAAGCTGAAGATCATGTAGCCCACCGCGCAAATGATGGGAACGGCCGTCAGAACGCCAAAAAACATCCAGGCCGATCGGGCGACAACACAATGGTTGAGCGCGATGATCAGCAGCATCACCCCGATCAGCTTGGGAAACGGCTCGGGCTGTACGAACAACAGCAAGGGGATGGCATTGAACACCCACACCCCGATGAACGCCGAGGAGCACAGCAACAGGATCCCGCCCCAGGTCACCCGATGCTCCAACCATCGGTAGACTATCAGGCCGATGGCTTCGACCAGTACGTAGGCAAGATAGACCATCCCGACCATCTGCACCGGCAGGTAATGGAGCGACAAAACCGAGACCAGCGAGATCGACGCAAACCGGGACGGAAGATCCGCGCGCACCAGCTCATTCTGGGCAGCCACCGAACTTTCGAGGTTTGATCGTAGAGTCAGCATGCGCGTCCTCACTGCGTTGCTGGCCGCGCCGCTTCATACCAAGACAACGGGCGCCAAAGAAAAAACACTCTCCACCCGTTCAAAAGGGCGGCCTTTCTTTTTTCATTTGGGATTGAGGCCAAAACAAGGCCCGCAAACAGCTGCCGCCGCTCCGACGCCCGTAAAAAAAGGCGCAATCTTAAATAATTGTTATCGAAGTTAAGGTCTGCGACAGCCAAGTCTATCGGCTGGACGCTCCGGATTGTGCTGTAAACAGAGCGGTGTCCGTGCCCTCCGCGTCACGGGCGCGAGCCGCTGGCGACGACGCGAAACGCGCGCCCTTCAATTCCGCTCGATGCTCAGCCGTGCGCGGATGCCGGTTGCCCCGGCCTCAAAGCTCAGGGTTCCGCCGTGCATGCTGGCAATGCTGGCGACGATCGTCAGGCCAAGGCCAAACCCCTGAACCGCGTCCGTATTCGTGCCACGCCGGTAGGGCGCAACCAGCTTCTCGAGGTCTTCGGGCCGATAATCCGCGCCCTCGTCCTCGACAATGAGCGTGGCCGTATCGGCATCGGCCTCCAGTTCAACCGTGGCCCGACGGCCATATTTCAGCGCGTTGTCGATCAGGTTGGAGAGCGCCCGCTGAAGCGCCACGGGCCGCGCCGTTACGACGACACGGCGTTCCTCAGGCAGCGTGCCTTGCCCCCGCCGCAGCATGAAGACCGAACGCCCGCCCTGCACCTTCTGGGCACCAGACGGGCGGAACGTCACCGGCTGGCCCGTATCGCTGTAATCGGCAACAAGCGCTTCGACCAGCGAGGTCAACGAGATCTGGCGCGGCTCCTCTGAGTCCAGCTCTGTGCGGGTATAGGTCAGCACGCTATCGATGATCCCGGTCATCTGGTCGATATCACGCTCCAGCCGCTGGCGCAGATCGGGGTCGTCGATCAGGGCCGCCCGCAGCCGCAGACGGGTCGCCGGGGTGCCCAGATCGTGGCTAACGCCGGACAACACCATCGCGCGCTTCTCAAGCTGCTCGCGCCCGGTTTCCAGATAGTTGTTCACCGCCGCCACGATCGCACGCAGCTCACGCGGTCCCGAGGTTTCGTAACTGTCCGGCCCCCCAAGCCGACGTCGACTGCGCAACAGCGCGGCAAAGCGGTCGAAATGGCTGGTCATGTCCAAGAACACGGTAACCATCACACCCAGGCTGACAACCGCCAGAAGAACCGCAATCAGGCGATAGTCGCTCGGCGCCGAGGCACAGCCCCAGACGGCGGTGCCATCAATGCGTTGCCACGGCTGAGTGTCGACGGAGGCAAAAATGACCGGATCACTGCAATGGCTTGCCATGATACGCGTCAAGGCACCAAGGGTGTCCGCCGCACCGGTGTCGTCCCGGAACGAAATCTTTGCCAGCGGATAGCGCAGCTCCGCCGCGACGACCGCCAACGACAGCGTGTGGGCAGGCTGTTGCGCCGATGCCGCCTGCTGGATGGTGACATTGGTGACCAGCGCAGGTCGTGGCGTGCCACTGATCCGGCTGAAGGCAGCTTCCGCCGCCAACGCCTGATCCGCCGGTGAGAGCGGCGTGATCTCCACCCCCGCGGGCGGGTTGCCCCCCGCGGTCAGCGTCGCAAACAGCGCCTTGCCAGTGTAGTAAGAGCGGGTCAGATGCCGCTCCCAGGCAGCGGCGGACTGCATCCACAACACCGCACTGGCCAGACCGCAGACAAAGGCCGTCAGAGCGAGGGCAATTCCGAAGAACCGCAGCGAATGCAACGCCTGCTTCATGTCTCCTCGGCGATGACATCGGCAGCAAAAACGTAGCCGACGCCGCGCTCCGTGCGCAGCAGCTGCGGTGATTTCGGCTGTTTCTCGATCTTTGAACGCAGCCGCCCCACCAGCACATCGATGGCCCTGCCACTGGCGCCCATGGCGCTGTCGGACTCCGCCGTGACATCCAGCGCCGTGGCGATCTCCTCGCGCGTCAGGGGGATGCGTGGATTGGCCAGCAACACCTGCAACAGCGCCGTTTCACGGCGCGACAACGCCACCTGAAATCCTTCCGGCGAGCGCACCTCGTCATGCTTGGCATCATAGGTCCATCCCGCAAAACGGAATGTCTTGTTCTGGCGCCGATGGGCCAGCGATGACGACCGATGCGCGCGCGCCAGAACGGCCTTGATGCGGGCCAGCAGCAGCTGCGGGTTGAAGGGTTTCGCGATGTAATCGTCGGCGCCAACCTGATAGCCCGACATGCGTTGGTGATCGGCCGACAAGGCAGAGATCATGATGATCGGCACATCCTGTTCGGCGCGCAGGCGGGCGCAGATCTCCAGCCCGTTTTCATCCCCCAGCATCACGTCAAGAAGGATGAGATCAATGCGCCCGGTTGCCAGATGCCTGCGCACATCGGCCTCTGACGCGGCCGGCAGTGCGATCGATCCGTTCTGTTGCAGAAACTGGGTCAGCATCTGCCGCGTGTCCTGATCGTCATCGACCACGAGAAGCCGAGGAATCGTCATTGAATGTATCCCCTCCCTAGTCCCGGAACACGAGGTCCGGGACTGGAACTTATGTAACAGACGGCAACAGAATCAACGCCATCGTAACAGCCTGTAACAGAACGCGGCATTTTCTCCATGCGCCCAGCAGATTCCGGCGTTGCACGGATTGCATGGCTGGGGCCGCATGCCTCAAGACAGGAGCACTTGATCGACCGGGGCCAAAGATACCCCACCGGATCAACCATTGGGAGGAGACAACTATGAAAACCAAAGTACTCAGCGCCGTGTCCGCTGTGGCCATTCTGTCCGCAACCTTTGCCAGCGCAGAGCCCAGCGCCGAAGTGCTGCACTACTGGACTTCGGGCGGTGAAGCCAAGTCCGTGGCGGTGCTGCAAAAGGAATTCGCCGACAACGGCGGCACCTGGACGGACATGCCGGTGGCCGGCGGTGGCGGTGACGCCGCGATGACCGCGCTGCGCGCCCGCGTGCTGTCCGGCAATGCGCCGACCGCCGTTCAGCTGAAAGGCCCGGCCATCCAGGAATGGTACGAAGAAGGCGTCCTGGCGGATATCTCGGACGTGGCCGAAGCTGAAAATTGGGCCAAGGTTCTGCCTGCCTCAATTGCCGACCACATGAAATGTGAAGGAAATTGGTGCGCGGCCCCGGTCAACGTCCACCGGGTCGACTGGATCTGGGCCAACGCCGATGTGCTGAAAGCCAACGACATCGAAATGCCCACCACCTGGGACGAATTCAACGCCGCTGCCGAAAAATTGCAGGCCGCCGGGGTAATCCCGCTGGCGCACGGTGGGCAGGCCTGGCAGGACGCGACCGTGTTCGAGGCGGTGGCACTTGGCATCCTGGGGCCCGATGGGTTCCGCAAGGCGTTCGTCGAACTGGATGAAGCCACTTTGACCTCGGATGAAATGAAGGCGGTGTTCGACCAGATGCGCAAGATGCGCGGCTACGTCGACGAGAACTTCCCCGGTCGTGACTGGAACCTGGCCACGGCAATGGTGATGAACGGCGAAGCGGCCTTCCAGATCATGGGCGACTGGGCCAAGGGCGAGTTCCTGGCCGCGGGCAAGGCGCCGGGCGAAGATTTCCTCTGTGCCTCGACGCCGGGCGACGGCTTCCTCTACAATGTGGACAGCTTCGCGATGTTCGACGTCGATGGCGACGACAAGAAAGCCGGCCAGCAGCTTCTGGCCAAGCTGATCGTCGGCAAGAACTTCCAGAAGGTGTTCAACCTGAACAAGGGCTCGATCCCGGCCCGTACCGACGTTGCCCTGGACGAATTCGACCAGTGCGCCGACCTGTCGGCCAAGGATATGCAAGCCAGCTCGGACAGCGGCGCGCTGCTGCCCTCCTATGCCCATGGCATGGCCCTGCGCGGCGCACAGGCCGGCGCGATCACCGATGTGGTGACCTCCCACTTCAACTCCGACATGTCGTCGGAGGATGCAGTCCAGCAACTGCTGACAGCAGTTCAGAACAGCATGTAACCTGAAGACGTCCTGACCTGCCCTTCCGGGGCAGGTCATCCCTATGGAGGAAATCCCATGTCCAAGTGGCTCGAAGAGCACTTGCCAAAAGTCGTGCTCGCTCCCTCGTTCATCGCCGTTCTGGTCTTTGTTTACGGGTTCATCATCTGGACAGCCTGGGTATCGTTGACACGATCGAAACTGCTGCCGAAATACGACATCGAAGGCTTCATCCAGTACGACCGCCTGTTTGCCGCGCCACGTTGGGACGTGGCGATGAACAACCTCTTCATCTTCGGCACGCTGTTCATTGCCATTTCGATGGTGCTGGGCCTGATGCTGGCAATCCTGCTGGACCAGAACATCCGCACCGAAGGCGCGATCCGCACGATCTACCTGTATCCGATGGCCCTGTCGATGATCGTCACCGGCACGGCCTGGAAATGGATCCTCAATCCCGGCCTTGGCCTGGAAGCGACGGTACAGGGCTGGGGGTTCGAGACCTTCACCTTCAACTGGCTCGTCGACCCCGACAAGGCGATCTACACCATTGTCCTCGCCGCCATCTGGCAAAGCTCGGGCTTCGTGATGGCGCTGTTCCTCGCCGGGCTGCGGTCGGTCGACACGGAAATCATCCGCGCCGCCCAGGTCGACGGCATCCCCACCTGGCGCGTCTATACCGCGATCATCATCCCCTCGATGGCGCCGATCTTCCTGTCCGCCTTCATCGTGCTGGCGCATCTCGCGATCAAGAGCTTCGACCTGGTGATCGCGCTGACCGGCGGCGGCCCCGGCTTTGCCACCGACCTGCCCGCCACCTACATGTACGCGATGGCCTTCTCGCGCGGCGACATCGGCCAGGCGGCCAGCTCGGCGATGATCATGATGGGCGTCGTGTTCACCATCGTCGTCCCGTACCTCTACTCCGAACTGAGGGCCAAAAATGACTGATTTCGCAATCGACACCCCCCGCAGCCAAAGCCGCACCCTCCGCATTGGCCTGCGCTGGCTTCTCTATGTCATCCTCGGCCTCTTCGCGCTCTACTACCTGCTGCCGCTGTTCGTGATGATCACAACCTCGCTCAAAAGCCTTGAGGAAATCCGCACCGGCGACCTGATGGCGCTGCCGCGCGAAGTGACCTTTGACGCCTGGCGTACCGCCTGGTCGAAGGCCTGCACCGGCATCCAGTGCAACGGGGTCAAACCCTACTTCTGGAACTCGGTGCTGATCGCGGTGCCCGCCGTTCTGATCTCGACCCTGCTGGGCGCGATGAACGGCTATGTGGTGGCCCACTGGAAATTCAAAGGCGCCAATATCTTCTTTGCGCTGATGCTGTTCGGCTGCTTCATCCCGTTCCAGGTCGTGCTGCTGCCAATGGCCCGCGTGCTGGGGTTCATGGGCATTGCCGGCACCATTCCGGGGCTGATCTTCGTGCATGTGATCTACGGTCTGGGCTTCACCACGCTGTTCTTCCGCAACTACTACGTGACGATCCCGGCCGAGCTGAGCAAGGCCGCCAAGGTCGACGGTGCCGGGTTCTTCCGCATCTTCTGGTCGATCTTCCTGCCGCTGTCGCTGCCGATCATCGTGGTCTCCGTCATCTGGCAGTTCACCCAGATCTGGAACGATTTCCTGTTTGGCGTCTCGTTCAGCCAGTCTGGCACCCAGCCAATCACAGTCGCGCTCAACAACATCGTCAACTCCACCACCGGCGTGAAGGAATACAACGTCGACATGGCCGCCGCCATCATCGCCGCGCTGCCAACGCTTCTCGTCTACGTCGTTGCTGGCAAATACTTCATCCGCGGTCTGACCGCCGGCTCCGTGAAAGGATAAAACCCATGGCACCGATCCTGGATATCAAGAACCTCTACAAGAACTACGGCTCTGTCGAGATCCTCAAGGACATCAACGTCTCAATCGAACAGGGCGACTTCCTGGTCCTTGTCGGACCGTCGGGATGCGGCAAGTCCACGCTGCTGAACTGTATTGCGGGGCTGGAGCCGATCTCGGGCGGCGAGCTGCACATCGCCGGGCGCAACATGACCGATGTCAGCCCCAAGGACCGCGACATCGCCATGGTGTTCCAATCCTATGCGCTCTACCCGACGATGACCGTCGCCAAGAATATCACCTTTGGCATGAAGGTGCGCGGTGTCGATGCGGCGACCCAGCAGGAGAAGCTGCAGAAGGTTGCCCGGCAGCTGCAGATCGAACCGCTGCTGAACCGCCGCCCCGGCCAACTGTCCGGCGGACAGCGGCAGCGGGTGGCGATGGGGCGCGCGCTGGTGCGCGATCCCAAGCTGTTCCTGTTCGACGAGCCGCTCAGCAACCTCGACGCCAAACTCCGGGTCGAGATGCGCACCGAGATCAAGGAGCTGCACCAGCGGCTCGGCGCCTCGATGGTCTATGTCACCCATGACCAGATCGAAGCAATGACCTTGGCCACCAAGATCGTGGTGATGAAAGGCGGCGTGATCCAGCAGATCGGCACCCCGGCCGAGATCTACAACCGCCCGGCCAACCTGTTCGTGGCCGACTTCATGGGCAACCCGGCGATGAACCTGATCCCGGCCAAGGTCAAATCCGACAGCGAGGCCTCGCGCATCGAGATCGCCCGCCGCGATGGGGCACCGATCGTGCTGACCGATAGGCAGAACCGCAACCTGCCGGAAGACGTCATCATCGGCGTGCGCCCCGAGGATATCGCCGAGCCGGGCCATCGCAACGGGTCGGTGACACAAGAAGCCGAGTGCATGGTCGATATCGTCGAACCGGCAGGCGCCGACACCTATGTGGTGATGCAGATGGGGGGTAAACATGTCACCGCCCGTTTGCACGCCGAGACCTCGGCCGAACCCGGCAAGGCGCAAAGACTGGCGTTTGACCTGGGCAAGGTCTCGTATTTTGCACCGGAAACCGGCCAGCGGTTGAACTGACAGAATGCGGTTAGTGGCAGATATCGGCGGAACAAACAGCCGCCTCGCTATCGCGGATGCGGGCCAATTGCGGCCCGGATCCACCCGAAGCTTCCGAAACGAGGATTTCGCGTCATTTGACGCCGTGGTGGATGCCTATCTGACGGCGGATGATGGCCCGGCACCGGAGGAATTCGTCGTTGCCGTGGCAGGCCCGGTTGACGGCGATACTGCCCGGCTGACAAACCGGAATTGGGAGATATCAGCCCCCCGCCTGGCCGCCCGGCTGGGCGAGGGCCGGGGCAAGATCATCAATGACCTTGTCGCGCTCGGATACTCGGTGCCGCAATTGGGGCCCGAGGATATGCTCACCGTTGCCAATGGCACCCCGGAAAACGCCAGCCCCCGCCAATCCCTCGTCGTGGGAATCGGCACCGGCTTCAACGTCAGCCCGGTCGTCGAGCAGGGTGACACCCTCCTGTGCCTGCGGGCAGAGTTCGGACACACGGCCCTGCCCGCATCCATTGCCAAGGCGATGGATGCGAGACAGCCGGGACTGTCGGAGTCTTTTCCGACGGTCGAACATTGTTTTTCGGGCCGTGGGTTTTCCGAAGTCTGCCGACAGGTCACAGGCCGCACCGCATCCGCCCCGGAAGCGTTCATGCGCCTCTGCGACGAGGGAGACCCCGCGATCTCCGGCGCGGTAGGCTTTTATGCCGAGTTGATGGGCTGGCTGCACCGAGAGTTGATGCTGACCTATCTGCCAACAAATGGCGTCTATTTTGCCGGCAGCGTCGCCCGTTCGATCCTGACGCCGGCCTTTTGCACCCGGTTCCTCGACATCACCGCGCGGGCCTACCCGGTCGCGACCCATGCAACCACACCCGCCTTTGTCATCACGGCCGACACGGCGGCCTTGCACGGTTGCGCCCAGGTGCCGCTCGGCCGGGATTAGCAAGAGCGCGGAAGGCGGGATTTCAACCGCTTACGGCTGCCCGCCTTTCGATCCTGCTCTTGCTTCACGGTGTCGGCCAAAAGCGTGCCTCTCGGCCATCGCAGCAGTCCCGTCATCAGTCGTTGTCCTGCCCGGCGCCCGCCCCTGCCCGACTTTCTTCGGTCGCCGGTGCATAGGTACGCTGCGCAAAGCTCTCGAGAACTTGCAGGGTGTCGCGCGTAACGTGGCGACCCGCGCCGGTCCACACCTGTCCGAGCGCTTGCGCGCCAGCCAGGGACAACGCGACAGAACTCACCCTGGCCACGCCCAGCGCCGCCTCCTCGCCACGAACTTTCGGGGCGCCACCGTCAAGACCGAAGCACATGCCACGCCACTCCAAGGTCACGGTCGAGCCGACGGTGCGCGCAGCCTCGGAGGCGAATGGAAGCAGCAGCAATGGCACGGCGACCTCGCCCAGCCGCAACGCCGCCTCCGTCTCCAGGTCCTCGGCGCGATCGCAGATCAATGTCCCGGCCACGATCGGGCAAAGCGGACCACTGCGGGCGTGCCAGATCCCCTCCGATTGCTGCGGCGCGAGATCGCAGTAGGGTTTGCCGTCATTCTGGCAGAGCAACTCGGCCAGCAGCTGCGGTCCGGGAAACCCGTTGGCGCTGAGCCAGCGCACCGCCTTGCCGGTCTCTTCGGCCAGCCCCCAGCTCATGCCGCCGCCCCGCGCCGCCTTGCGGGCGAGCGCCTCGATTTCATTCAGCGAGCAGATCACGCGGGTACCTCCGAAAGGGCAGGATACGTCCACCCGGCGAACTCCATCTCGGCCAGCTCGTGCGGGAAAGGCGCATTGCGGAACATGTTGATGCGCACCCACCGGTCGGAGCGCGGATCGAAATGGCAGGCGCCGAAGAACGACAGCTTCGCCCGCAGAAGGTCGATGGGCAGCACGTCGGCGGCGACGGTGTTGTCGCGGATCTCGGCATAGGGATGGCGGGCCGCGATCTGCACCCGCCGCAGGATATGACGGTGTTCCGGGTGGCGCAGCAGGAAATCCGCGACGCGGGTTGCGTCGGCTTCGCTCTTCAGTGCCTCGTACAGCAGCGCCGCGTCGCGGCCCGGAGCCAAGGGTTGTTCATAGGCCGCAACCGGCTCGGAATACCGGTCGCCCAGACGCGGCTCGAGTTTCTCCGCCGAGATGTACCAGGTGCGCGCCTGCGCTTCGGGGCTCTGCCAGTCGATCCCCAGCGCCCAAGCGTAGTCCTCCTCGAGAATGCTGCGCAAGCGTGCCACGGTCATACCGCCTTCGATGCGAAAACCGGCGTTCTCATCCGCACTCATCTGCATTGGCAGATCGTCGATCAGCGCACCATAGGGTTCCATCATCAGCGACACGAGGAGCTCCTGCCCTTCAATGCTCAGCGCGGTCTCGGCCCAATGGTACAGGCGATCCCACGGATATGCCTCCACCAGCGCGCCTCCTTCAACATGGCCGTTCAGCCGGGCCAGATCGGTCTTCAGCTCTGCGATCCTGCCGCTTTGGATCGGGTGTTCGGACTGCCACTCGTCAATGGTACGGCGCCCCCGGCGCAGCAAGGTGCGGAAGGCCTCGATCTCGTCGGAGGTGGCAGCCGCCACCCCGCGGACCCGCGCCAGCCCGGTTTCCCGCGCCGCGATCCAGTTGTTGAGCAGGATCGGATGGTTGAGCAGGAACGGCGCCATGCCAAGCCCGGTAGAGTTGCCGATGCCGAAACGGCGGCGCAGCTTTGGCTCCAGCGTGACCGCACGCTCGCCACCTTTGACGGCGGCGAGATGTTCCACGAGGTCCAGCACGAAGCCCCGGATCAGAAATACGGTCAGCATCTCGGCCTGAAACGGTGCTGCGAACTCGGGACGGTCGCAGATGCTTTCCCGATCTGCTGCGCCGAGCTTGCCCGAGCCGTAAACCGCGGTGGTGCGCATCAGGTAGCCGACGGCATCAACCAGCGCGGTGTCGGGCTGTTCGCCGCGGCTCAGGCAGTTCACCACATGGTCGAACATCCGCACCGATCTGTTGGCCCGCGACACGGTCAGTTCGCTGGAGGTGACACGCCCGGCTTCCTGCAGGGGTACGTTGCGCGACAGCCGCTCGATATCCGCCGCGGTGGGCAGCCCGTCGAACAGGGTGAAGGTCGTATCCCACGCGGTGGCGATGACCCGGTCCGACCGTTGCTCGGGAGCGAGATCATGGGCAAAGGCCACGAGGCTGTAGCTGCGCTCGGGTCCGTGCATGGTGTAGACCGCATACCCCACGCCCTTGGCGTCGATCTCAAAGGCGCGACGCTCAAAGCGCCAGTTCTCGGATTTCAAACGCCGCAGCAGCACCCGCATGAAGGACAGCCGCGACTGGTGGAACGACCCCATCCGTGCCAGGCGCATCACCGTCTCCGGGCGGCGCAGCGCGACGCGATCTGGGCTCAGCTGGTCAAGTTTCATCACACGCCTCCTCTTTGCATGTTACCACGTATCGGTGCGGGCGACCCGTCTTGGGTCGCCCGGCGACCGGATCAGCCGCGTTCGCGACCCTTGGCAAGGGTGATCCTGACCGCGTCCCACAGCGAGGGCAGCAGCACCAGCGACACCGGAACGGCGGTCACCACGATGAAGCTCTGCAGCTTGCCAACGCCGCCCGAGCCGAGCGAGATCAGGATGATGGCCATCAAGCCCATGCCGATGCCCCAGAACACCCGCACCGGCAGCGAGGAGCGGTCCTGGTCGGACATGGCAACCGAGATCACATAGGTCATCGAGTCGCCCGTGGTGGCGACGAAGATCGTCGTCAGCACCAGGAACAGCAGCGAGACGACAAACCCCATCGGCAGCTGCTGGGTAATCGCCAGCAATGCGGCGGGCAGGTTGAAGCCCTCGAAGGCCGTCGAGACGGAGCCGGTCTCGGCCAGCTCGAAGGCGATGCCAGAGCCACCGATGATGGTGAACCAGAAGGTGGTGATCACCGGCGCCACCAGCGACAGCATGATCACGATGGAGCGGATCGAGCGACCGCGCGAGATCCGGGCGATGAACATCGCCATCAGCGGCCCGTAGCCCATGAACCAGCCCCAGAAGAACACCGTCCACCAGCCCAGCCAGCCCGGCTCGCCGAACAGCCCGGCATCGCCGCGGTAGAGCGCCATGCCGAAGAAGCTGCCGATATAGTCGGCAAAGCCGGCAAAGTAGCTCTTGAAGATGAAGGCGGTCGGCCCGAAGACCAGCATGAACAGCAGCAGCCCGCCTGCAAGGATCACGTTGATCTTGCTCAGAAGCTGGATGCCGCGGGTCAGGCCGGAGACTGCCGACAGGGTGTAGAGCACGACCAGCCCGGCGATCACGGTCGCCTGTGTCGCAAAGCTGTCGGTGATGCCAAACAGCGCGTTCAGCCCGTAGCTGACCTGAAGGCCAAGGAAGCCGATCGGGCCGACGGTCCCCGCGACCACCGCGATGATGCAGGAGGCGTCGGCGGCAAGCCCGATCGGGCCGCGGATCGCGCGGTCACCGAACAGCGGGTAGAGCAGAGTACGCGGCGCCAGCGGCAGCCCTTTTTCATAGTGGTAATGCATCAGCATCACGGTCGAGAGCGCGCCGAGGATCGCCCAGGCCAGAAAGCCCCAATGCATGAAGCTCTGCGCCAGTGCGGGGGCCACGGTCTCGGCCGTGCCTGCCTCGGTGCCGAAGTACGGCGGCGGGGACAGAAAATGCGCCATCGGCTCGCCCGCGGCCCAGAACACGCCGCCGCCGGCCAGCAGCGTGCACATGATCATCGAGCCCCACTGGAACACCGAGAACTCGGGCCGCGCGAGACCGCCCATGAGCGCCCGCCCGCCGGGCAGCACGATCAGGACAAGACCGATCAGGAAAGTCGCCAGCAGCAGCAGCTGCCAGTAGAAGCCGAAATACTTGGCCGAGAAGGCAAAGCTCGCGTCCACGATCGACGACAGAAGCGCGAGGTCGAAGAGCGCGATCAGGCAGAAGATGGCGATGAAGCCGCCGGTGATCGCGAAAAGCGGCCTGTTGATATGGCCGGGGCCGGGCGTTGCCGCCGCAGCCGGGGTCTGGGTTTGATCCGTCATTCCATCCTCCCTGAAGGAATTTCTCAGGTCTGTTGTGTTCCGGTGGCGCTACTCGGCCACCGCCCTCAGCCCCGCCTCCCCAGCGGCGCCGAAGCTTTCGTCAAAGAAGCGCAGCCAGTTCTCGCCCATGATCGCGGCCACCTCCGCCGCGTCGAAGCCCACGGCCCGCAGCCCCGCCTCGATGTTGGAGAAGTGCCGGTTGTCCTCGAACCAACTTGGCATGTCAGGGAAACCGGGCGCGGCGGCCGAGCCCTCGCCGTAATCGACCCGCTTGGTCCAGCGGCCCATGCGCATCCAGTCGACCACGCTGTCGGGGTGGTCCTGGCACAGGTCCGAGCCGATCCCGAGGCTCTGGGTGCCCGCCACTTCCGCGGTGCGCGCGATCATCTCGCAAAAGCTCTCCAGCGTGCAGGCCGACTTGTCCTTGAGGTGATGCGGATACAGCGAGAAGCCGAGCATGCCGCCGGTCTCGGCCAGCGCCCGGATGACGGTGTCGCTCTTGTTGCGCAGCGCCGGGGCCCAGGAGGCCGGATTGGCGTGGGTGATGGCGATGGGGCGCGCCGAACGCTCGACCGCCTCCAGCGTCGAACGCTCGGCGGAATGGCTCATGTCGACCACCAGCCCGACGCGGTTCATTTCCTCGATCACCTCCCGCCCCATCCGGGTGAGTCCCGGATCCTCGGCCTCGTAACAGCCGGTCGCCAGCAGCGACTGGTTGTTGTAGCTCAGCTGCATGAAGCGCGCGCCGAGCGTGTGGACGATCTCGACCAGGCCGATGTCGTCCTCGATCGGGCTGGGGTTCTGGAAGCCGAAGAAGATCGCGGTGCGTCCCTCGGCCTTGGCGCGGCGCACGTCGTCGCCGGTGCGGCCCTGAAAGATCAGCTCGGGGAATTCCTCGAAGCGGCGGTTCCAGGCCTCGATGTTGAGCACGGTTTCCCGGAAGTTTTCATGATAGGCGATGGTGACGTGGACCGCGTCCACGCCGCCTTCGCGCATCTGGCGGAAGATCTTTTCCGACCAGTTGGCATATTGCAGGCAATCGATCCGGTGGCTCACTTCAGATCCTCCGGCGTGCCGGCCGCGATATAGGCGGTCTTGACCGTGGTGTAGAACTCGGCCGCATAGGCGCCCTGCTCACGCGGTCCGTAGGAGGAATTCCCCCGCCCGCCAAAGGGAACGTGATAGTCGGTTCCGGCGGTCGGCAGGTTGACCATGACGCAGCCGGTGCGGGCGTTGCGGCGGAAATGGGTGGCCCGTGCAATCGACCGGGTGACGATGCCCGAGGTCAGCCCGAACTCGGTGTCGTTCACCACCTCCAGCGCCTCGGCGTAGGAGCCGACCTTGATGACGCAGGCAATCGGGGCGAACATTTCCTCGCGGTTGATCCGCATGTCGTTGGTGGTGCCGGTGAAGACCGCGGGCGACATGTAGTAGCCCTCGGTCGCAAGCTTGAGGCGTTCACCGCCGCAGGCCAGCGTTGCGCCTTCGGATTTGCCCAGCTCGATATAGTCGAGATTGGCCGCCAGCTGCGCCTCGCTCACCACCGGGCCGATCTGCGTGCCCTCCTCCAGCGCGTGGCCGACCTTCAGCGCCTTCGCACCCGCGATCAGCTTCTCGACGAATTCGTCGTGCACGGCCTCGTGCACCACCAGCCGCGACGAGGCGGTGCATTTCTGCCCCGAACCGCCAAAAGCGCCGCCAAGCGCGAGGCTGACCGCGAGGTCGAGATCAGCGTCATCCATCACCGCCAGCGCGTTCTTCGAGCCCATCTCCATCTGGATCTTGGTGAAGTTCCCCACTGCCGCGCGGGCGATGCCGCGCCCGACCGGCACCGAGCCGGTGAAGGAAATCGCGTCCAGTTCGGGGCTTTCGACCAGCTTCTGACCGATCTCGCTGCCCGCGCCCATGACCAGGTTGAACAGCCCTTCGGGAATGTCCTGGCGGGCGATGATCTCGGTCAGCGCCACGGCCGAGGCCGGGGTGACATTGGCGGGCTTCCAGATCACCGCGTTGCCAAAGGCCAGCGCCGGGGCGATCTTCCAGCTGGCTGTCGCGGTGGGGAAGTTCCACGGGCTGATCACGGCGACAACGCCCACAGGCTCGCGCCGCACGTCGATCTCAACACCGGCGCGCACGCTGTCGGCGGTATCGCCGATCTGGCGCAGGCACTCGGCGGCATAATAGGTAAAGAACTGCCCGGCGCGGTAGACCTCGCCCTTGCCCTCCGCCAGCGGCTTGCCCTCTTCGCGCGACAGCAGCTCGCCGAGCTCTGCAGCGCGCTCCATCATCTCGGTGCCGATGGCCATCAGGACGTCGTGGCGCCGCTCCGGCCCATAGCCCGCCCAGATCGCCTGCGCGCGCTTCGCCGCCGCCAGGGCGTCGTCGAGCTGGGTGGCGCTGGCCTGCGCATAGCGGCCCACCAGATCGGACAGGTCCGACGGGTTGCGGTTCTCGATCTCGCCGATCCCGGCAACCCAGGCCCCTGCGATGTAGTTGCGGTTGAGGTCAGTCTTCGCGTTCATGCTGTGTCTCCTGTCTGGACCGGGCGCCCCGGACGTGATCGCCGCCAGTAGGCCAAGATCAGGAGATTCAGTCAAATTCGATTAGATTGAACTTTCTTCAGGAAATCTGAATTTATACATCCCCTCGCAAATCTGATGTCTCGGCTTCCAGAACCCGCAGGAAGGCCCGCGCCGATGGCGGCAGCAGACGGCGCGGCTGCGACACGAGGTAAAGATCCCGCCGCGCCTCGCTTTCGGCGAGCGGAAGGAAGGCAAGGCCAGCGTCCTCCTGCGGCACGGCCCGGCGGGGCAGCAGTGTCAGACCAACCCCGCCGCGCACCAGCGCCAACAGCGAGGCCGTGTTGGGCACCGACATCAACGCAGCGTCCCGGATCGCGGCAAAGCCCGGATCCTCGATCAGCCGACACAGCCCGTTGGCAATGAAATCGCGCCCTGCGAGATCACCCCACCCCACAGGTTCCCCCCGCGACGCAAGCGAATCGTCGCGCGCGCAAACAACCCCGAAGGCGTCCGAGAACAGCAACTTGCGTTCGAACCCCGAGGCCACCGTGATGGTGGCGATGCCGATATCGGCCCGCTCGGCCTCCAGTTCGCGCTGCACCGAGCCACTGTCCATGTCGCGCATGTCGATGCGCACCTTCGGATGGTCGCGGCGAAAGTGGCGGATCACCGCGGGCAGAATGGCCGTTGCGACAGACGGCGTCACCGCCAGCCTCACCTGGCCTTCTTCCGCACGCGACAGCCCCTCGATTGCAGCGACCGTACGGCCGAAATGTTCGATTTCGCGCCGGGCCTCGCTGTAGATCATCTCGCCCAGCGGTGTGAGACGCGACTTTCGCGCCGTCTCGAACAGCGGCGCGCCGATATGCTCCTCGAATTGCTTGAGCATCATCGAAACCGCCGACGGGGTGCGGCCCAACTCACTGGCGGCCTCGTTCAGGCTGCCCTGCTGCACCACGGCGCAGAAACAGCGCAGCATTTCTATCTTGATGGCCAATTTCAGATCTCCTGAAGTAGAATTCAGGTAATGAACTTTGCCTGAATCATGGGGAGCTGTCTACAAGACCAGCGGACAGCAGAAACAAGGAGCGCCCCGCATGACTGGCACTTTAAGGAAAATCGGCGGCTCGTCCCGCTTTTCGGCAATCGCGATCCACAACGGCCAGGTGCACCTCGCCGGGCAGGTGTCTCAGCTCAAGGACGGCGACATCGAAGCCCAGTCGCGCGACGTCTTCGCCAAGGTCGATGCGCTGCTCGCCGAGGCCGGGACCAGCCGGCAGAACCTGATCTCGGTGCAGATCTGGCTCGCCGACATGGACGATTACGCAGGCATGAACGCCGTCTGGGACGAATGGGTCGCCGACACGACGTCGCCGACCCGCGTGTGCGTCGAGGCCCGCATGGCGCAGCCGCACTACCGCATCGAGGTTCTGGCCATCGCCGCGGAAGGCTGACGCCCCTCTGGCGGCGGGCGGTGATACAGCTAGAAGCGGCTGCCCGCAGCGATAAAATTCCGAATGCCGACCACCACAGGCCCGGCATTCGGTGCACTGGGTTCAACCCACGACGTATCATTCGCCGCCCACGCCGCGAATGTGGGTTTTCGCGAATACGCGGTCTTCGTAGCGCGCCGACAGGAACCGTCACCGTTGAAGCAATCAGGATCTGGGAATTTCGTCTCTCAGAGACCGCCTTCAGCCACTCTCCCCCATGCGAAAGCTCAGCCAATACCCTGTAAAAAGAACAGGAAACCGACAGCCAAGGTTCGGGATCAAATCTTCGCGGGGGGCAAGTGGCGGAGGGAATGGGACACCCGTCGAACCTCCTCCATCTTGCGTGCCTTAGAAGATGATCGGCGGCCCCATTAAACTGACAGTTCTCCTGTCAACTCGCTGGAGAGAAGCAGACTTTGAAGCCGATCAATTATGTTTCCACCATTCTCTACATCAATGCTGGCTATCTCCAATGTTGTCGTTTGACCGGTTATTCGGTGTCTCGCCTGAACGAGCTCTGTTGCACCCAGCCCTGGATGATGTGGATAAAGAAGCGTAAGCCGAGGCGCGCGATATAGCTGTGCATAAGCCATCATCTGATAGACGTCGCTTTGGGAAACTCCTTGTTTTCGATCATCAATGCGGGAAGAAATCCGCTTCCACTTCGTGTCGATCACATGGACAACCTGCCCTGCACGCCAGATCAGGATATCGGGTTTCGTCTGGAACACAGCGCGTTTATCATCGAGAGATGTTAGGCAGAACAGTCTCCCGCCCTGTAGAGAGACCCGATACTCCGTGCGTGCCAAGGCGCGTGTGATCAGTCGGCCGACATATTCCTCGAAAAGTGTATTCATCTCGAAGAGAAGCGCAGTACCTCGCCCCGCCCCGGCGCTCGTCGTTTGGTAGCGACTACGCAGAAAAAGTTGCGCCATCCCGAACAATTCCTGCCAAGCCCGGTTAGTCCGGTCGATAACGACCTCGTCCCATTTCAGCGCAGACACAGCGACGTCGGCAATATCAGCGTAGACGAAAGCCAATTCGCGCAAGCGCTGTTGGTTGGACGGGCTACGGGACATTCTGAAGAGATATGCGACCGTGGCTTTCATGATGCGGTTCAGAGCGATGTCCTCTGAGAGCTCATCGAACTTGCAGGCAAGCCGTGAAGGATTTGCGGCGTGCCGTGTGAATTGACGTGGTAGGTCGAGCGTCCCGCGCAAAGCCGCAAGGTCATCCTCTCGGACCATGTATCGTCTAGGCATGCCGCGACGAACAGCATCGGTCAGCTTGCTGCTGAAAATTCGGATGAGAATTTCGAGGAGCGTTTCGCGCTGCCAGTCAAGCTCTGTGATTTGGCCTGTCTCGATCTTTAGGTCGAGCGTGACAGCAAGCATGTGAACAAGGCGTTTGCGAATGGCAGCGTTTTGCATTGCTTTACCACCCTGCACCTCGACATCGATCTTAGGAAGGATCTCTAGACTGCACTCCTCGGTCGCCAAGACGCCGACGACACCACGCGCTCGCAGTTCATGGCGCCGATCCTCAAGCACTCCGCCGCCGCTGCCGCCAAAGGCAGATTTCTTGGCCAGCGCCGCGAGACGCTCGGCAAAGTGGTCGGGAATGCAGCCCTCCCCTTCGCCGTGCCGCAACGTTTCCCATTCGCGCAGGGTGAAGGTCGGCATCAGACCGCAAACTCTGAGAAGTCGAATTTGTCTTTGACCGTCCACCGCAGCTTTTCGCTAGTAAAGTCGTCTTCAGTCATGCCTCTGGGTACAGCGACTCGATTGGCATCGAGGAAACGGGCGGGACCGTGAGCAGAGTCGCCAAGAACAGCTGCGACCTTGGACCAGTCCTCATAGAAATACTCAGCCAGAAGCGGGATCACCTTGTCTCGCATGACGCTCTCGATATCCGACCGCGTCTGGCAGCCTGTGAAGTAGGCGTGCCCCACTTGATGCTCCCGGTCGAACAGATACTCGATCCGCTCGTTGATCGTAGACAGCAGCTTTTGCAGATCGACCCCCTCAACGTTGTCAGACAGAACTGAAGGGTCGGGCATCAGTTCCTTGAATGAGAACCGGCGGCGTAGCGCTGTATCCAAGAGCGCGATGGAGCGATCGGCCGTGTTCATCGTACCTATGACATGCAGGTTTTGAGGCACCCCGAATGACTTCTTGGAATATGGAAGCGTGAGGCGGATCTCGTTGTCCGCCCCAAGCCGCTTGTCGGGCTCGAGAAGCGTGATCAGTTCGCCGAAGACCTTGGAGATGTTCGCCCGATTGATCTCGTCGATGATGAGAACATACGGTCTTGCCTCGCGCTGCACCGGTTCGCCGCCGCTGTTCATATAGCTTTCGAGGGCAACGTTATCGAGGCGGGCCCGATTGAGTGCATAGATCGACCTCATGGTGAAGTTGCCATCGTAGATTTCGGAGGCAGGAACCCCATCCCGGTCGACCCAGAGCCACCGCACGGCCCGTCGGTGGCAGTACTTGCGGTTGTCCCGCTGCCGGTATTCGTACTCGCCGGTGACCTCGCCGATGGCCCGGAACAGTCGGTTGCCCTTGGTGACAACGATGATGTCTCCGACGTCCAACTGGTTACGGAACACGTCCACTTGGCTCACCTGACCCGACTGCAGAGTAACCTCGCCTTCGCGCTCACCTTGGGTACGACAAGCCTCCAGTATCTCCTCGACATCGGAAAACCTGTCGTCGGAGAAGTCGATGTCCTCCCAGCCGAGGAGCGTGTGCCCCTCGGAGATGGCTTCCTCGAACAGGTAGTCCTCTGCCGCCACGTTGGCGCGCGCGATCGACATCTTGAAGACCTGGCGCCCATCGAGGGAAACGACGTTCCCTCGCGGTACTCTCGGCACGCCCTTCTCCGCACGCTCCGAGATGCGTCTAAAGATCCCGGGGACCGGCTCCAGCCGGAACCCGGTGCCCGCCGAGCTGTCCTCGGACTGATCCGTGGTCGGTCGCAGCCCCTCGACGAACTCCTCGTAGGACATAGACTGGTGGAAAGTCACGAATTCGATGCGCCCCTCGCTTACGAGGCTGCGGTACGTGCTCATGAGTTCTGCTCGGCCATTTTGTCCATTTAGCGCAGCAGTAGCTTCGTCACCCAAGCACAGCCGGACGGCTTCCCATGCCGTCTGATACGTCTTACCCGTGCCCGGCGGGCCATAGAGGATCAAATTTACGGCGGATGGCGATGGCGCTTTTTTTGTGTCGGTCACGGTGTCCGCCTCCGGTTGGGAATTGAGCGTATATGTGAAAACGGTCGAGCTGCTTGGATTCGGTTCGGTGCTCGTGGGCGGTGGTACATGTGCAAGTTTCTGGAACTTTTCACCGCCAAGGGCCTGGCAGATATTGGGTGATCGTTCAGTCAACCCCATCGCTGCGGCCAACTCGCCCGCGCGGATGGAGACCTCCCTAGCCGCCTTTTCCCGGGCCGGTTCGATGAAATAGTTCAGAGCGCATAGCCTGATCCGGTTGGCACCTTCGAGCAGGTGTTTGTAGCGTTCAGGACGATCGATGGGCTGATCTTTTTGGTCAACTATGATGAAACCGGCGTTGTGAAGACGCGCAGCCGCATCCGACTTCTGTCCCCAACCGCCGTTTAGCTCTGCCTTGTTGAGAATGAACCCAATCAGCGGCTTCGTTGGATAGACACGATTTTCGCGCTCACGCGTGGAGCGCACCCAATAATCACGCGGTTCCCCAAAGGCATTAAAGATTTCGCCATGTGCACCTGTCGTACGGTAGCTGTCGTATGCGTCCATCGCGGCTTCGATGCTTGTGCGGCTAAGCGTTTCGCCATCGCGGTCCAGCTCATAGGCAAGTTCTTCGAGACGCGCGAAGGCCTCCTTTTCGCCGAACCCGTTGAAAAATGTCTTGGCGGAGAATCTAGGACCGTCAGGCAAATACTGAATTGCAACAGCAACAGTCGCCTTTGCAGGATAGCGGTGGTTGTTGCGCAATGCCCATACACGAGGTTTACCGAAATCACGTTCGGCAAGAAAGGCACTCAAGCCCTTCCTATCGCACTCATCCATCGCCAATTCGATTTCGCGCCTCGTTACCTGCGCGACCAAAGCAGCCAGAGACGACGAGCCCCCAGCTTCCTTCCAATGGTCGCCGTTGCTGTTTCCGTCAATGATTACGCCCGCTGCTGTACTCTTGCTTGAAAAAACATGGTCCTGAGAAAAGCGGAACAGCGCGGCATTGACATCTGGAATCAAAATCCCTTGCTGAACCAAACGATCACGCTCTGGACGATTGCGTTTCACCTTTGGGGTGCCTTCGCGCATGGCGGTTGAGCCAGCCCTGACCAAGAATTCCGCCTCGGACAATTTCTTTCCGTAGGCTTCCGCCTGCTCTTTACGGATGACAAGCCAGCCACTTTCGCCTGCCATATTATCCATACTTTATAATTCCTTATATCAAAATGCCGACAATGCGCAGAGCGTATTGACCAGCTGCATTTGCTCAACAGAATTGCACTTCGCCTCACGCAATCGTGGCGCTCCAAACACCAATGCGAGTCCCTTGGCGCGTGAGACCGCGACATTGATGCGGTTCAGCGAAAACAGAAACTCCATCCCGCGCGAGGTTTCTTCGGCGGAAGATGCGGTCATGGAAACCAGGCAGACCGGTGCCTCTTGCCCCTGGAACTTGTCCACGTTTCCGACACGAACAGCCAACGGAAGGGCATCACGGAGCGCGTTTACCTGAGCGTTGTACGGAGCGACGACAATAATGTCCGTTTCGCGCATCGGCCGCGTGCTGCCGTCCTTCTCTGTCCAGCTTCCGCTTAGTAACTCAGTGACGGTTTCTCCAATTGCGGCGGCTTCTTCCTGTGCGATCTGGGCATTACCCTCATGCGGGATCGGCACCCAGAAAGCTCCGGCTTCGGGGAGCGCCATGCCTGTCACGCACTGGTTAGCCGTATCAGGATGGCTGGTTAGTCGGCCTTCATACACCTGTTCTGAGACAAACCGACAGACGTCAGGGTGCATGCGCCGTGAAGTGGGAAGGAAAATGCCCCGGTCGGCTGGAACCGTCGCATGCACACCGAGCATCCAATCCAGGCACGACAGGTTCGCAGGCTCGGGATGCGCTCCCTGAATGACCTGCGGCAACTGGCGTGGGTCGCCCACAAGGACGATGTTTCGCGCGGCACGACCCATGGCAGCCATGTTGGCAAGTCCGACCTGACCTGCCTCGTCCACGAACAGCCAATCAAAGGCCTGAACATTTTCGTCGCGCGAGAAGAACCACGCGGTGCCGCCCACGACATGCCCGGTTTTCGCGGCTTCTGCGTTGTCAGTCGTACGATGTACAGGGCAGCCTTCGGGATAACCATCCTCGATGCTGGAAACCTTGTGGACGAGATCAAGATTGATCGGCAGGTCTTCGTCTTCCAAAGCTGAAAGACAGCCCATCAGCACATTCCTGATAGCCTCGTGGCTGTTGGATGCGACGCCGACGCGATGGCCCTTGCGCACCAAAGACAGGATTGCGCGTGCGCTCACATAGGTCTTGCCGGTACCAGGTGGGCCCTGAATCGGCAGGACCGTTCCATCCATGTCATTCACCACGGCAATAGCGCCCGCTACAGGGTCCGCCCCGCCTAGAAGATCGCCTCTTGAGCCAGAGCGCAGTCGCGGTGCGGCGCACGACAGCAGGTCATCCACCGCCGAGTACCGGCGCGCACCGCACTGATCGGCGATCACATCACGCAGAGCATTGGCAATGACGCCCGTTTGGATCGGCCAGTCCGGATGTAGTGTCAGCTGGTCCCCAAGAAGGTCGGCTTTGCCGGGACCTGCTTTTACCGTGATCTCACGTGCCCGCCGATCCATGGATTCGATGCCGACCGTTGTCGGGGGACTGCCGAATACGGGAACCGTCGCCTTCTTGCCGCTCCGCAGTTTCATTTCCTGTTCAGGATAGGTGTATCGGCGCGCGAAGGATCGCTTGACGGGTTCGACAGGACCCGCTGCCTCAAGCCCGCCAAGTGCATCGAGATCGTCGAGCAGATCATCCTCGTCCTTTGCGGTGCTATCGAATACGGCCCATTGCGCCGGCTTTAACTCGCGGTTGTGAAAGACGCCGAGGTTGAACAGCATATCCTGCCGCGCCTCGGGCAAGCCTGATGTTGCTAGCAGGTTACGCAGAGCTTGCGTGTCGGCGTCCTCGTCGACTTCTTTATCGCCTGCATCCGGGGCAAGTTTTGGCCAAGGGCCGGCAGGTCGGATGCCTACCAGCCAGTCGCGCAATTCCTCGGTCGAGATGCAATCGACGCGGTTGTAATCCTCGATCTCGTCCAGAATCTGCTGGTCTTGCGTTTCACGCCAACGCTCATAGGCCACGACCGAGCCACCCGCTGTCTTGACCTCACCGTCCCGCTTGCGGTCGTAAAATGCCTCCATCGATTTGATGGAATAGTTCGGCTCTGATCCGATCAGCCCGCCGCGGACCACGGCGAACAAGTCGACGAAGCGCCGTTCCCGGAGCAGCCGGTCTAGGAAGGCTTCACCGATCCCATATTTCGTGGTCAGGCGTTTCAGCGCGGTGATCTCGTATGGCGCGTAGTGATAAATGCGCGCAGTGGGGTATTGCGAAATCCGCGCGCGAACGAACGCCAGCAAGTCCGACAATGCCCGCGCTTCTGCGCCGTGGTCATGGGCCCAAAACGCCTGGAACTGCCCGTCGAACCAGATGCCGTGCAGATATTCGAGGCCGCCTTCATAGTGAGGATCGCCTTCGATGTCGTAGAACAGGTCGCCCGTCTGAGGTTCCGGCAAGAGGTCGAAACCTTTGCCAGGCTCCAGTGCCCGCAGTTCGAAATCTGGCTCCCCGTTTTTGCGGGCCTGTTGCAGGCGGGCCTGAGTAACCAATCGGGCCTTTGTGTTTTCGGCCATTCCGCGCACCGGGTGATCCAGCGTCGAGAGAGCCTCCAATGTGTGAACACCCGCTGCTTCTAGCTTTTTCACCTGGCCACGACTGATGTTGGCGACATTGAACAAGCTGTCTTCGGCGTGCCAGACGCTGTTGCAATGTTCGACCCAGCGGCACAGACCGCAATCCGCACATGGCACCGGGCGTGTTGGCTGCGGATCGGCGACGAAGGCTTCCAACCGTTGTCGCGCCATCCGAGCATAGGAAGAGTAGTCTGCTAGGCGCAGCGTAGCGCGGGTGCCGTCTCCCAATTCGACATGCGCGAACTCGGGCTCCACCCCCTGAATTTCCGCCAACAGATCGGAATACAGAACCAGCTGAAGCACATGTTTGGGATCGGCCCGACGTTTCAGCTTGGTGTCGGCCACCTCGTAGCTGAACGGTCCGAGCGCTGAGGGTACCTCAACACGCTCCAGAAAGTCGGACCAGCCGCCCCAGTTCCCCGACAGAAACGCGCCCTGAGACACCACATCCGGACCAACGGCGAGCGCCGCGCGCGTGGCTCCGGCGTTTTCGCCAAGTTTGCCGCGCTCGATTTCCATGACCGTGCGCCCGGCCTCTTTGAGATGTGCAAGGTGCGCCGCCTCATGCGCATCGCCCTGCTTTTGCAAAAGCGCTGCGTCCTCGGTGTCGTCGCCCGGCTCCGGGCCCGTTCCGCGCATATATGCCAGATCAAGGGTGGTCGCATGTGCGCAGCCTGTGAAGCGCATGAGATCTGTGGCTGACAGCAAAATGTGACCGGCTAGGTCCCTCATGGCTGCTCCAATACCTTAAAAAATCAACTTCCGAGGGAATCGCCTCGACAGACCGCAAGGTCATCAATACCGTGCGAGGGTGTCAATTTCTGGCATGGAGATCAAATATCTTTTACAAAAGCGCAGGTTTTGCTTCGCCTTGCCCAGATGTCGGCTTTTCGCCGAGATGGCGTCAGCCTCAAGGACATTTGCGCCGAGTTCGATGTGTCGCACCGCACCGGTAAACGGACGACCGAGGCTCTCGAAGCAACTTTCGCGAATGCCTCGGCCACAGACGATGCAGAAAGACGGCGATATTGGCGGTTGGACGCTCCGTTGCCAGATCGACTGCAGCCCCGACAGGAAACGGCGATCGAGGCGCTGGAAATTGCGGCACGTACCGCACGCTAATGCCTCCCCGAAACCATGGGGCTGCGCGCCCATCGCGCCATCAGTTGGATCGGCCGTGCAGAAGTTTGCGGCTAGGATGATAACGCGCGTTTCAATTTACTTCGGACCACATTCAAAGCGGCTTTGTTGCGCAAAAATGTTGATGGGCAGGCTTCCGCTTTCTCTGGGCGGAATTGTCCTACCGGCTCTTTGATTGGTGTGCCTGGAACGGTGTAGCGATTTATCGCGGTGACGCGGATTTGGATTGCCGCGACTTATCCGTCGAAGTCGCGTGCCATGAGTGACTGCCAAAGAAGTTTAACACTGTCTTTCTTTCTCTCAACACGGCTTCTCCGTTGGTATCCGCTCAATCGCCGACCCAGAGCGCGGACTATATATCGCGACGCGTTAACCGTTTCTTTCCGGGCGGTTTCCCCGGCGCTAATTGGTTTCCAGAGCTAGGCGCCGTTGCCAGCTGGAATGACGGTGCCAGCACCACGGACAGCAATCGAGTGGCGACATTTGCTTGTGCCAAAAACTCCCTTGGCGGTCACTGATCCGATGCCTTGATCAAACGAAAATTAGGCGAGCAGTACCGACAGCATCGGCGCTGAACCGACAATGCTGGTGGTGACCTCGCCCGCCCGAACTTCTAGCGTCGACTTCATCGATCCGAATAGGATTTCTACGTCAAACCCGGCGTTTGGGGCCACCATGTTTGCAGGCGCTCTACTTCCCTTTTTCCCTCGGTCTTAATGGCGGTGCTATCGATAAAAAAGTTTAACGGGCCGGTTCCACCGCGATACGGCAGGCTCACGTTCGGCATCTTCTGACGGCGGCGAACTGAGCTGAAAGCGGGCACGACCCAACCCCGTCCAACGAGCCGCAGCAGACTTTCGACAAACCCGGTCGCCTGTCGCAACGGCCTGCCGAACAACACCTACAGGGTCAGGCAGGTCTGCGTCGCAGCGTCGCTGAATTACTGTTGTCGGCGCCGCTTGTCGCTCTGCGGTGGCACCCAGACCTTCTCAGGATCAATTCAAACCGAAAGTGATCCGCGCTGCCTTAGTGCTGTGTTGTACGAAGGCCAGTTCCTGGTTTTGTAATACCTAGGGACCCAACTTCTTATGCTGCTTCAGCTACCATACTGTATTCACATAGTGAATTCACAGCCGTTGTTTTGGCAACAAAACCGCTTCCGTCTACGCTCTCGTGGAAGCCGAACTGCAAATTTGTGAATCACCTTGGCTACCGGGACCGCCGAAACTTTTCGATAAGAACATCAGTAACTAAGCGTGCGGCCCGGCTGGTGGGACGCTGCTGGGTGGTCGTAAGTACGACTGAACGAAGGAGTTGTGGGCTTTCTATGCGCGCAGAATGAAAAATACCTGAACGCAGTTCATCCTCGACTGCGGTTCGAGCGACCACCGAGAAGTACAGGCACTCCTGGATGATAGTCTTCTGCAGCTCGATGGCTTCGGCTTCCACCACTACATTGAGGGTGCTGCCGACTGATCTGGCCGCATCGCGCAAAAGCAATCTCAGTCCGTTGGGCTCAGGCGCGATCACCAACGGATACTCTGACAGCTGCTGCATGTTTACCACTTCGGGCAAACAGCGATGCCGCGCAGACCCGATGAGAAGTAGCTCGGAGCGAAACAGTACCGTTCCCCCCCCCTCGTCGGATCCCTTGTAGAAACCAAGCAGCCCGATATCGACACGGCCTTCAGACACCCAGCGATCAACCTGATCGCTGGATCCGACACGAAAGGACAGAAAAATCTCAGGTGCGTGATTTGCCACATGTTTGGTCAGATCCGCAGCCACATGCTGGGCGACCGAAGGCAACAAGCCGACGATTACTTTGCCTGATGGGTTGTCTGAAGCATTCCGTAGGTCGACCATCATCTGATCTGCCTCAAGCAGTAAGCGTTCTGCTCGTTCGAATGCTACCTCGCCAACTTCGCTGGGTACGACCCCCCGTCCGGTTCGCAGGAACAGCGGCGATCCGACGTTTTCTTCCAGTTCACGAACAATTCGGCTGATGCTCGGCTGTGCCATGCCCAGAGCAACCGCGGCTTTCGAGAAGCTGCCCAGTCGGCAGATTTCGGAAAAAACGCGCAGGGCGCGGAGATCATTCATCCTTAGTCATCCGAAATTTGGATACCTGATATCTACTCTGACCGACTTACTGATACCTTACCGGACTTCTAACCTGACTGCATGTCAAAAATTCACATGGATGAAATCGTCCTACCTGCGCGCGAAGTTCCCGTTTGGCGTGAGGTGGATATTGTGGTCGTCGGCGGCGGGCTTGCGGGCGTCGGAGCAGCAATCGCTGCAGGCCGCGCAGGAGCACGCGTTCTGCTCGTCGAAGCCCAGGGATTTCTGGGCGGAACCATGACTGCGGTGACGGTCGGCTCCATTTGCGGCGAATACGTGCTTGAGAATGGGACACCCCGGCGCATCGTCGGCGGTCTGATCGAGGACCTGGTAAACAGGCTCATGGCACGTGGTGAAGCACGCGGTCCGGAGTGCTGGCTGCAAACCGCGACGACGATCTACGACCCCTTTGCGATGCGCTGCGTACTTGACGAAATGATACATGAAGCCGGTGTCGAGATCTTGATGCACACCCGCTGCATTGACTTGGACCAGAAAGAGAACCGCATCACCGGCCTTGTCCTCGGCTTTCGATCCCAGCTTTTCGCGGTGCGCTGCCGACAGATTATCGACTGCACCGGCGATGGCGAAGTCGCGGCGCTGGCCGGAGTTCCCTGGGAGTGCGATCTTGAGCACCTGCAGATGCCTTCGGCCATGTTCCGGTTCGGCGGGGTGGCCCCTGGCACCCTCGACACGCTGGACCGCGCCGCGCTACGCGCGCGGCTGGAGCTTGCGGTCGCCGAAGGAATGGATCTGCCCCGGACCGCTGGCGGTCTGTTCTCGCTGCGCGATGGGATGGTGCACGCCAATGTCACTCGGCTGGAACATGGAGCCCGCTCGCCCGATCCGCTGTCCGCCGAGGAGATGACGGCCACTGAGATCGAGGGGCGTCGTCAGGTCAAGCTCTACGTGTCCGCATTCCGCCGCTTCGTGCCGGGGTTCGAAAAGGCCTTCGTCGCCGACGCCGGCAGCCTGGCCGGGATTCGCGAAAGCCGCCGTATCCGCGGTCGGCACGTGCTGACCGCAGATGAAGTGCTGCGCGGCGCCAAGAGCGACACCGCCATCGCCTGTTCCGCCTGGCCGGTGGAGGATCACGGCGCCGACCGCAAGACCCGCTGGGTCTGGCTCGAGCCCGGCTCCTACTACCAGGTGCCGTTCGGCTGCCTGGTACCGGAACGCGGCCCCGGCAACCTCCTGATCGCCGGGCGCTGCGTGTCGGCCGAGCATGATGCCCATGCCTCGCTACGGGTGGGCGCGACCTGCATGGCGATGGGCCAAGCGGCGGGCCTCGCCGCAGCGATTGCCATCGACGACGGCATCGCCGCGGTGGGCGACATCGCGATCGACAAACTGCAGGCGCGGCTAACCGCTGACCAAGCTTTTTTGGGCTGAGACATGACTGACACTACCAAAAAGACACTCCGCAGCAATTTCGACCAGGGCACCACGCGCTGGGCAGTTAGGCGGGCGCAATGGCGCGCCCTAGGCATCCCTCCAGAGGACCTAGAAAAGCCTAAGGTGGCGATCGTCAACACCTCGTCGGAGCTGTCGATCTGCTTTGCACATCTCGACGGAATCGTAGCTGAGTTGAAGGCAGCGATCCGCGCCGCCGGCGGCGTGCCCTTCGAGATCAGGACCACCGCACCCTCGGATTTCGTCACCGGCGCTGCCCGCGGCGGGCGCTACCTGATGCCGGCGCGGGAACTCGTCGCCCATGACATCGAGGTCAGCGTCGAGGGCGCGCAGCTCGACGGCATGATTTGCCTCGCCTCCTGCGATAAAACCGCACCGGCGCAGATGATGGCGATGGCACGGCTCGACATTCCGGCGCTGATCCTCGCCTGTGGCTACCAACGGAGCGGCCATATCAACGGTACGGCACTCGACATCGAAGATGTCTTTGAAGGCGTCGGCGAATATCTGTCCGGCAAGATCACGCTGGCGACGCTGACCGCCATGACCGACCGCGCGATCACCGGGCCCGGGGTCTGTGCAGGCATGGGTACGGCCAACAGCATGCATATCATGGCCGAGGCGCTGGGCCTCGCCCTGCCAGGCACCACTCCCGTGGCGGCGGCCAGCGAGGCGCTGCGGCACAACACCCAGAGGGCCGGCCGCCGCATCGTCGAAATGATCGCAGAGGATTTGCGGCCCTCCTCCATCCTGAGCCGCGGCGCATTCCGTAACGCGCTTGCGGTGTCATTGGCGGTATCGGGATCGGTCAACGTATTACGCCATCTGGCTGCGGTAGCGGCTGAGGCGGGGCTTGAACTCGACCTCTACGAGATGATCTCGGAGCTGGGCGAGCGCGTGCCGCAGCTGGCCGGGGTAAAGCCCTGCGGTCCGCATCGGATCGAAGACCTCGAGACAGCCGGAGGCACCCGCGCGGTGATGCAGGCGCTGGCGCCCCTGCTAGACTTGAGTTGCCTGGGCGCGAGCGGGCAATGTCTGACAGACGAGATGCAGGCGGCCCCGAGCGCGCCGCCCCATCCAGCGCTGGGCAGCCTCGACAGCCCGTTCCGCCACGGCCCGTCGGTCATGGTACTGAGGGGTACGCTTGCGCCTGAGGGCGCCATCCTGAAATCCGGGGGCGGCAGCGCACCCGAGCGGTTCTGCGGCCCGGCGCAGGTGTTCTCATCGCAGGAGGAGGCGCTCGACGCCCTAACTGGCAATGAGATCGCCCCCGGCTCCGTTGTCGTCCTGCGCGGGCTTGGCGCGCGCGGTGGCCCGGGCGTCGCTTCCGCCTCCTGGTTTGTCGCGGCGCTCAGCGGATCGGGCTTAGCCTCACAGGTCTGCGTGGTGACCGATGGCCAGCTCTCGGGGTTGAACCACGGGCTGGTTGTCGGACAGGTCTGCCCGGAAGCCGCAGACCTCGGCCCCCTCGCCGCAGTGCGGGATGGCGATAGGATTTCGCTCGATCTCGGCGCACGGCGCATTGATCTCGATCTGGCGCCGAAGGTGATCGCCCGGCGCATTTCCGAAGCGCCGCAGCTGCGCCAGACAGAGCCCAAAGGGTGGCTCGCGCTCTATCAGCGCAATGTCGGCCCGCTGCCAAAGGGCGCGACCACCGGCGCCCCTACAAACTTCTCAGATTCATCCGAATAGCGAATACCTCATATTTCCGAAATCCAAATTCCGGAATTCAAGCAATGCTGTCACCTTGGGGATAGCAACAAGGGGAGGAAACATGCTGCAAGTACTTGCCGACCACGATCCGGTCCTTAACCCACGGAGCGTGGCCATATTGGGCGCCAGCGACGATCCCGACAAGGTCGGCGGGCGTGCCATTCGATATATGCTGGAATTCGGCTTCGACGGTACGATCTTCCCGGTCAACCCGAAGCGGTCGCAGATTCAGGGCTTGAGCGCCTATGCCAGCGTAGCCGATCTTCCCGCCGCGCCCGACCTCGGCGTTGTCTGCCTGCCTGCCAAGCTGGCGGCGAGAGCGGTCGCAGAGCTGGCCGAGATAGGCACCGCTGCCGCAATCGTCATGACCTCCGGCTATGCGGAAACCGGCGAGGCAGGGGCCAGCGCGCAGAAGGAGCTGACCCGGATTGCCGCAGCGACTGGCATGCGCATCATCGGGCCAAATGCCCAGGGGATCGCGAATTTCGCCACCGGCGCAGTAGCCAACTTCTCGACCATGTTCACCTCAGTCGCGCCGCAAGACGGGCCGGTCGCGGTCATCAGCCAGAGCGGCGCCGCCAGCGTGATGCCTTTTGCCCTGCTGCGCGCGGCGGGCATCGGCGTGCGCTACCTGATGGCCACCGGCAATGACGCCGACCTCTCGGCGCCAGAGCTGCTGACCCGGGTGCTCGAAGATGACGAGATCCGCGTGGTGCTGCTTTATCTCGAGGCGATCCGCGACCGCGAGACGCTGATCCGCGCCGGGGCCATGGCCCGCGAACGCGGCGTGACGCTTCGCGTTCTGAAGCCCGGCACCAGCGCCAAGGGCGCGGCGGCGGCGGCTTCGCACACCGGCGCGCTCGCCACCGAGGACAGGTCGGTTTCGGCCTTCTTCGACCGCCACGGCTATCAACGCGCGACCAGCCTGCGCGACTGGGTGCGCCCGGTTCCGCTTTTGCTGGGGGCGCGCGGCGTCGGCCGCGGCCGCATCGCGGCGCTCAGCCACAGCGGTGCCGTGGGGGTGATGATCGCCGATCACGCCGCCGCCGCCGGGCTCGATCTCCCGGATTTCGCAGAGGAAACCCGCCGTGCTCTGCACGAGACCCTGCCCAGCTTCGGCACCGTTGGAAACCCGGTAGACCTGACCGCCGGGCTGCTCGGCGACAATGCCATGTTCGGCCGCGCGCTCTCCGCGATCGCCGCCGACCCCAACATCGACGTGCTGCAGATCTCGATCCCGGTCGCGGGCGACGGCTATGACGTCCCAGCGTTGGCGGAGGCCAGCGCGGCAGCTGCGGCAGCCTCTGGCAAGCCGGTGGTCATGGCCGGCCCGCAGGCCGAGGTCCGCGCGGTCTTTCGCGCCAGAGGCATCCCCACCTACGACGAGGATCTCGACGTGGTGCGCGCAATTGCGGCGGCCGCCGCCCGGCCTGAGACATTGCCGATTGGCGCCGGGACCGCCCCGACGCTGCCCCCCCGGTCCGGCCCGCTTGACGAGGCCGAGAGCCTGTCGGTTCTAGCCGCGGCCGGGATCGGCTGCGTCACCCATCGTGTCTGCGTGTCGCCGGAGCAGGTGCTGGCCGCCTTTGATGAGATCGGCGGGCCGGTGGTCCTTAAGGGCTGCGCGGCCGAGGTGGCGCACAAGAGCGATCACGGGCTGGTGCATCTGGGGCTCGCGGACCGCGACGCGGTGCAGGCGGCGGTCACGGCGCTTGGCGATGGCCTCGCCAGTCTCGGCCTGCCCTTCAAGGCCCTCGTCGCCCGCATGGAGCGCGGCAGCCGCGAGCTGATGATTGGCGCGCGCCGCGACCCCGTGCTCGGACCGATGGTGGTGGTAGGCGACGGCGGCATCTTTGTCGAGGTGCTGAAGGATGTCGCTACCCTGGCTGCCCCGGTCGACGCGGCCGCCGCCCGCCGCGCCCTGCAGCAGCTGCGCATCTGGCCGATCCTTCAGGGCGCGCGCGGCGCGGGGCCGATGGATGTGGAGGCGGTCTGCCAGGCCGTGGCCGACCTCTCCGGACTGATGGAGGCCAACCCCTGGATCGAGAGCGTCGATGTGAACCCGCTGCTCGTCAAACCCGAGGGGCAAGGGGCCATCGCGCTCGACGCGCTGGTGGTGCCGACGCAACCGGAGGGTCTGGCATGAGCGTCGCGAGTGAGCGTCATGGCGCGGTACAGGTCATCACGCTGAGCCGCCCCGAGCGGATGAACGCGGTCAACGGCGCGCTGCGCGACGGGCTGATCGCCGCCCTCAGAGCCGCCAATGCCGATCCGCAGGTCGGCGCCATCGTGCTGACCGGGGCCGGCGACCGCGCCTTCTGCGCCGGGCAGGACCTCGAGGAGAGTCGCGCCGTCACCTATGCGGACCTGCCGCGCTGGCTGTCGCACCAGCGGACGATGTACCAGGCGGTGCGCGATCTCGACAAGGGCTGTATCGCGGCGCTGAACGGTGTGGCGGCTGGCGCCGGGTTTCAGGTCGCGCTCTGTGCCGATCTGCGCATCGGCCATGCCGGCATCCGCATCGGTCAGCCTGAGCTCAAGGCCGGTCTCGCAAGCATCGTCGGCTCCTATCTCATGACGCTGCACGTCGGCCTTTCAGTCAATACGCAGCTGTCGCTGACAGGCGATCTGATCACCGGCACCGAGGCACATCGCCTGACGCTGATTAACGAGCTGGTCGCCCCCGAGGCCGTGCTCGAGACCGCGCTTGCCCGCGCCGAGGCCATGGCCGCCCTGCCCCGCACCGCGATGCGCGTGTCGAAGGCGCGCTTCCGCGCCCTCACCCAGCCCGGATTCGACGCCGCCTGCGACGCGGCCGTCGGGCTGCAAATGCAATGCTACGCCAGTGGCGAGCCTCAGGCGGCCCAGGAGGCCTTTCTGGCCCGGCGCGCCAAGAAAGAATCGACAGGACAGACGCAATGATCGAGAAAACCGACCTTTACATCGACGGCGCATGGGTCGCGGCCGGGGATGTTCCCCTGGCCGAGGTAAGCGATGCCGCCACCGGCGAAACCTTCGCCACCGTGCCGCTGGCCGATGCCGCCCTGGCGGGCCGCGCCGCCGAGGCCGCCGCCCGGGCATTTCCCGCCTGGGCGGCCCTGACCCCGGCCGAGCGCGCCGCCCATATCACCCGGCTGCGCGAGGCGCTGAAGGCGCGGCAGGAGGCGCTGGTCGAGATGATTTCGCGCGAGACCGGGATGCCGCGCAAGCTGACCGGGATGATCCAGGTCGGCGGCCCGCTGGCGGCGTGGAAGTTCTATGCCGAGCTGGCGGCTGAGACGCAGGCCCCGAAGGTCATCGGAAATTCCCGGATCTACCGCGAACCGGTCGGGCCGGTCGCCTGCATCACGCCCTGGAACTACCCGCTGCACCAGGTCACCTCGAAACTGGCCGCCGCACTGGCCGCCGGGGCGACGGTGGTGCTGAAACCCTCGGAAGTGGCACCGCTCAGCGCCTTTATTCTGGCCGAAGCGGCCGACGAGGCCGGGCTGCCGGCAGGGGTCTTCAACCTCGTCACCGGCACCGGCCCCGAGGTGGGCGAAGCGCTGGTGCGACACCCGGCGATTGCCGCGGTGTCCTTCACCGGATCGACCGCTGCGGGCAAGCGCGTGGCGGCACTGGCGGCGGAAGGGGTCAAGCGGGTCTCGCTGGAGCTTGGTGGGAAATCCGCCGCCGTGGTGCTCGAGGGCGCGGACCTCGCGGCGGCGGTGAAGGCGACGCTCGGCTCCTGCCTGCTCAACTCCGGCCAGACCTGCAACGCGATGACCCGGTTGATCGTACCTGAGGCGCGGCTGGGCGAGGTGACCGAATTGCTCAAGGCGGGGCTGTCGAAGTTCACCCTCGGCGCGCCCGACGATCCGGCCACGCGGCTCGGGCCGCTGGCCTCCGCCGAACAGAAGACCCGTGTCCTGGCGATGATCGCCCGGGCCGAGGCCGAGAGCATTCCGGTGATCGCCCGCGGCGCCGACCCCGGCGACCGGCCCGGCTTTTTCGTGCCGCCTGTGGTCTTCGGTCCGGTGCCGGAGGCGGCCGAGATCGCCCGCGAAGAGGTCTTCGGCCCGGTGCTCTCGGTGCTGGTGCACCGCGGCACCGAGGATGCCCTGCGCATTGCAAATGACAGCGCCTACGGGCTCGCCGCTGCGGTCTGGGCCGCGGATGACGCCACGGCCGCAGACGCCGCCCGCGGCATTCGGGCCGGACAGATTGACCTGAACGGCGCACCCTTCAACCTCGGCGCCCCCTTCGGCGGCTTCGGCCAGTCCGGCATCGGCCGCGAGAACGGGCGCTACGGGCTCGAGGAATTCCAGGAACTCAAATCGGTACAGTACAAGGAGGTCTGAGCATGGACGGCTCACGTTACGATTTCAGGACGCTCGCGGTCTCGCAGACCGGCCATGTGGCGACCGTCACCTTGGCCCGGCCAGACCGGATGAACGCCGTCACCCGGCGCATGGAGCACGAGCTTTTTGACGCGATGCGCTCGCTCGATGCAGACAGCTCGGTGCGGATCATCGTGCTGACTGGCGAGGGCCGCGCCTTCTGTGCCGGCATGGACATGGAAGAGCTCGCGGGCCTGCCGCCAGAGGACATCGACGATCCGGCGATGACCCGGCCCTACCGCATGTCGACCCGCCCGGACTACCAGTCGCGCTACGGCTATTTTCCCGGCTTCGACACGCCGATCATCGCCGCGATCAACGGCGCGGCAGCCGGGCTCGGGCTGATCTTCGCGCTTTACTCCGACATTCGCATCGCCTCGGAGCACGCTAAGTTCGTCACCGCCTTCGCCGGGCGCGGGCTGGTGGCCGAGCATGGAATCTCTTGGATACTGCCACGTGTGGTTGGCCAAGCCCATGCCACCGAGATGCTGTTTTCCTCGCGCAAGGTGAGCGCGCAGGAGGCGCTGGCGATGTCGCTGGTGCATCGGGTGCTGCCCTCCGAAGGCTTTGCCGAAGCGGTCGCGGAGTATGCACGGGGGCTGGCCGAAGAGGTTTCGCCCCGCTCGCTGCGGGTGATGAAGCGCCAGATTTGGGAGGCGCCCTTCGAAACCCTGGCCGAAGCCACGACCCGGGCGAACCGCGAAATGGTCGCCTCGATCCGGAGCGAGGACTTCAAGGAGGGCGTGGCGCATTTCCTCGAAAAGCGCCCCCCCGCCTTTACCGGCAGATAAGCCCCGGACCAGCCATAGAGGGAGGAGAACATGGCGGCAATCAAACAGATCTACGCAACGGTGCATTCATGCCAATTCGACGGCGTGGCGGTGACCCAGGGCGTCGGCAATATGGTCAAGCGTGACCTCGTGCTGGTGCGCGTGGTCGCCAGCGACGGCACGGTGGGCTACGGCGAAGCGCATATGGGGCTGAACCCCACGGCCATCGCCGAGGTTATCAACCATTCCATCGCGCCACAGCTGGTCGGGCGCGACTCGCATGACGTGGAAGGCTGTTGGCAGGCGGTCTATCGCCACCAGATTGTGACCCACGGACTGGGCGCCGGCAGCGTCATCGCCATGAGCGGTGTCGACATCGCGCTCTGGGACCTGCGCGGCAAGCTTCTGGGCCTGCCGGTCTACAAGCTGATGGGC
Organism: Nocardioides marinus; assembly: GCA_019801415.1. Lineage (GTDB taxonomy): Bacteria > Pseudomonadota > Alphaproteobacteria > Rhodobacterales > Rhodobacteraceae > Leisingera. Next base: position 9,304 of record JAHVJD010000007.1, on the reverse strand, counting down.
GGCTCGAAGAAGCGACTGCGGGCCTATGCCGGGGGCATGGGACTGGGCTGGCAGCCCGATACCGACCTCGAGCGCGAAATCGGCAAACTCGTTGATCAGGGCTATACCGCCGTAAAGCTGCGGATCGGCCAAGGCATCGGACCCGATGCTTCAAAGGTGCGCCATATCCGCAAGGTCTTCGGCGACACGCTGGACATCGCGGTCGATGCCGCCACCCGCTATACCCAGAGCGATATCGCGGCGGTCACCCGGTTTTGCGAGGACGGCCAAGTGCTCTGGCTTGAGGAACCTTTCGCGCCGGATGATCTGCACGCATATGCCGAGCTCCGCCGGGCGACGCAGGTGCCAATCGCGGCTGGCGAGAACCACTTCACCAAACATGCCTTCCGCGACCTGCTGGAGCGCCGTGCGATCACCATCTTGCAACCCGACAGCGCCAAGGCCGGCGGTCTGACCGAGACCAAGAAGATCGCGGACATGGGCGCCGCCTGGCACCTGCAAGTCGCACCACACACCAGTCAAAGCGTGATCGGCACGGCCGCCAACGTTCACCTGCTTTGCGCGATCTCTAACGGGTTGATCTACGAGGCCGATATTTCGGCCAAGAACCCGTGGCGCGACGATCTCGCAACGAACCCCCTGAAGGTAGAGAACGGGTTCATCGAACCCAACGACCTTCCGGGATTGGGCCTGGAAATCGACGAAGCCATGCTCGAAGCCTACCCGGCAATCCCGGGCGCTTCCTATGTGCCGCCTGCCCGAACGGCCGCGGCCTAATCAATCAACCCTGGGAGGAAAAATCATGAAAGACATCATCAAATCCGGTCTCGCCGTCGCGTCGACGGTCGCGCTACTGTCCAGCGTCATGCCTGCGCAGGCGGTGGAACAAAAAGATGTAACTGTGTCGGTAGGTTCCATCGGCGGCGGCTGGTTCGTGCTGATGACCACCTTATTCGAAACCTATCAGAAAGAAATCGAAGGACTGCGTTACAACACCGTTCCAGGCGGCGGCGTCGCCAACCCGATCGCGGTCTCGGGCGGCAGCACGCAGTTTGGGCTGTCCTATTCGACCAACCTCTTCGCCGCCTCCGAAGGCAAGGACCCCTATGACAACAAGATGGAGAACCTGCGCGCCATCGCGAACCTCGAAATCACCGCCTATATCCACCCCTTCGTCAAGGATGACGTGGGCATTTCGAGCCTGAGTGAGATCGCCGAGAAGCAGATCCCCATCAAGATCGACACGGGCCCGCGCGGCACCGGCGGCGAACTGGCGGCCAGCCGGGTGCTCGAGGCACATGGAGCGTCTTACCACAAGATCGAGGAATTCGGCGGCGCGATCACCCACAGCCCCTACCGTGAAGCCATCGACCGGGTGCGCGACGGTCATATCGACGCCTTCATGAACGACGAACTGCTGGGCCAGCCGCTGTTTGCCGAGTTTGCCTCGGACGAGAACATCACGCTGCTGCCCCAAGACGAGGCGGCCATCCAGTACCTTAAGGAGACCTACGGCTATACACCGGCCGTGATCCCGGCAGGCACCTACGAAGGCCAGGATGCGGATCTGCCGACCACGCTGCAAAGCGTCGTCTTCTTCACCAATTCCGACACGCCCGAAGAGACCGTCTATCAAATGACCAAGCTGCTCTTCGAGAAGAAGGAAGACCTCGTGGCCGGGCATGCCTCCTATGGCAACCTCGACCCGCAGGCAGGCTCCAAAGGTGTGCAGATCCCTCTGCACCCGGGCGCGGAACGGTTCTACCGCGAAATCGGCGCGATCGAATAATTGCTCCGGGCTCCGCCAAACGGCGGGGCCCGACCATCCGTGAGTGAGGACACGGATACCATCTGGGAGGAACATAAATGACCGTCCAAGTGACCGGACAACGCGATGGCGTTGGAAATCAACGACTTGTCCTGAAGGTTTTCGCGCTCTGCGTCGTCGCCTACCATCTTTATGCAGTCCAGTTCGGCGCGCCGAGCGTCATGCTGTTCCGCTCGTCCCACGTGTCGATGTACGTGGCCCTGATATTCCTGGCCTACAACGCCTTTCTAGGTCGCGAGGATGGCCGCATTCCCTGGCTCGACTTCGGGTTGGCGTTTCTGGCAATCCTGCCTGCCGCCTACATCCACCTCGAGCATGACAGGCTGCAGGATCGTTATCCCTACATCACCGCGCTCGAGCCGCTGGACTGGGCCATGGGCATTCTCATGCTGGTTCTCGTCGTCGAAGCCTGCCGCCGGGCGCTCGGCTGGACGCTGCCGATCATGCTGGCGGTTTTTGTCCTGCATGCTTTCTTCGGCCCTTACTTCCCCGGCGTGCTGCAACAACCCGCGATCACGCCCGAGCGGTTCCTCGACCACAGCTTCCTGACCACCGCCGGGCTCTACGGTTCGATCACCGGCCTGTCGGCAACTTACGTGCTCATGTTCGTGATGTTCGGCGCGGTGCTCGACAAGGCGCGTGGTGGCGAGCTGTTCATGCATCTCTCCGCCCTGCTGACCGGCAAGATGCGCGGCGGGCCCGGCAAGGCAGCGGTTATTTCCTCCGGCCTTTTCGGCTCGCTCTCGGGCTCGGCGGTGGCCAATGTCTATGCCACCGGCAGTTTCACAATCCCGCTGATGATCCGCAACGGCTTCAACCCGCGCTTTGCCGCCGCGGTCGAGGCAGTGGCCTCCTCCAGCGGCCAGCTGGTGCCACCCATCATGGGATCGGCCGCCTTCCTGATCGCCGATTTCACTTCGACGCCTTACGTCGGCGTTCTGTCAGCGGCACTGATCCCGGCGATCCTCTATCTCTTTGCGGTCTTCCTAATGGTCCATCTCGAAGCTCTGCGCATGGGACTAGCTGCGATGGAGCCGTCTTTGGTGCAGCGTGCCCGCGAGGAGGTACTGGACTACATTCATATGCTCCTGCCGCTGGCCGTCATCATCTATCTGCTGCTGGAACGGCATTCGCCCTTCAACGCCGCCTATTGGGCGATGCTGACCACCTTCGTGCTGGCGCAGCTGCGGCCGCGAACCCGGATGTCCCTACGCGATATTTCAGACGCGCTGGAATTCGGCGGACGGACCATCGCCCCGATCGCCGCCGCCCTGTTCATCGCCGGACTCATCATCAGCACCATCGAACTGACCGGGCTCGGTCTACGCTTTACCTCTCTGCTGCTGTCGATCAGCGGTGGAGAGCTAACTATCACCCTGATCTTGGTCATGATCAGCTGCATCATCATGGGCATGGGCCTGCCTACGGCGGCGGCCTATACCATCGTGGCGATTTTTGCGGCGCCGGCGCTGATCAAGCTGGGGGTGCAACCGTTGGCCGCGCATTTCTTCGTGTTCTACTACGCGATCCTATCAGCAATCACCCCGCCGATCGCGGTCGCAGCCTATGCCGCGGCCAGCATTGCCGGTGGTACGTCGCTGCAGGCGACAGGCTTCACGGCGATGCGTCTCGGCGCCGCGGCCTATCTCACTCCCTTCGTGATCGTGGCCAATCCGGCGCTGCTGATGATCGGTGATCCGCTTCAAATCGTGCTGGCCGCGGCTACCGCCATTATCGGCATCGTTTCGCTCGCCGCCTGCGTCCAGGGCTGGCTGATCGGCGCGCTGACCGTGATGCAGCGGGGACTGCTGGCGGTCTCAGCAGTGCTGCTTTTGCTAGGTAGCTGGGAAACCGACCTGGCAGGCATCGCGCTCCTGGCCGGCATCGCCGCTTGGCAAAAGGTGCGCAGCCCACGCCAAATCGAAAAATCCAACCGGGGAGCACACGCCTATGATGGCTAACGTCTCGACGCCGCAAAAAAAGCCGATGGCAGATCCGCTCTGGGTTCCCATCCTCACCCACTATCAAGCCGACGCGCCCTCGCGCCTCGACGCAGAGTGTGCCGCGGATCACATCGCCCAGATCGCGCCGCACGTCCGTCAATTGCTGATCGCCGGCACCACTGGCGACGGCTGGTCCATGCCGCAGGCGTTGCTTGCCGACTGGCTCGATCTTCTGCGCTCTGAAGACATGCCGCGCGGGCAAAAGCTGATGCTCGGCGTGCTTGAGCCGAACACTGAGGCGGTGGTGGCCCGGGCGCGCTGGATTGAGGGCCAGATCGGCAAGCGCCCATTGTCAGGCGAGGTCGTCGCGTTGACCATCTGCCCGCCGGTCGATCCGGAAGCGACGCAGGAGCGCATCCTCTCGCACTTCGAACGTGTTATGGAGGCCACCGCGCTGCCACTGGCAGTCTACCAACTGCCGCAGGTCACCGGATGTTCCCTATCGGCAGAGAGCTTTGACAAGCTAGTTGAAAGCGGCCGCATCGCCTTCTTCAAGGACACCAGCGGAACCGACGCAGTCATTTCAGAAAGTCTGCGGGCGTCAGAAGTGACCATGCTACGCGGCGCCGAAGGTGACTATGCCCGTTGGATCGCGCCGGAGGGGCCCTACGACGGGTGGCTGCTTAGCACCGCGAACGGCCTTGCCCCCGAACTGCGGCAGATCGAGCGGGCCGTTCGACAAGGGGACAGGCAGCGGGCGCAAGCCTTAAGTGGTACACTGACCGAGGTCGTTGAAAGCCTTTTCGAGATTGCAAGCCGCTGGCCGTCCGAAAACACATTTGCGCTTGCCAATCGCGGCGTGGACGTAATTAGGCGGGGGGGAGCCGCCAAACACTTGAGCGGCACCGGGTCTCCAATTGACCAGGACCTGCTGAAAGAAACTAGAGTTCTTTTGCGCTCTAAGCTTATGCCCCATTGATTTCAGCCGGGCTACATAATTCACCGCGTGTAACAGAGCGGTGAATTATTTCTTACTCTCACTGGCTGAGCGAAGTTCGTCTACTGCTCCCCGGAATTCGGACATTGCTGCACCGCTCTGACTTCCTTGACGGTACACATAGTATTGTCCTGATCGGAAGATCGGGAACGAGCACAAGCCTTTTCGCTTCCGCCACCGGCGTGCGATCCATCGAGCACCATCGCAAAAAGTCCGCTTTTTCTAGACCGTCAAGCTGGTCAACGCCCTTGAACAGAAAAAACCATCGGCAAGGCTGGCGAGATTGTCGAAAGCCTACTGAGAACCGATTTGGCGGTCCGTGACGAGCTAGCCTATACGTTCATGTCCCCCTGATTCAAAATATGCGCCAATCAGTCGCTCTCTGCGGAGACCGTCATGATCACCTGTCCATGGAAATTGAGCTAGCCAAAGCTGCTCACCACCAGCGGCACCAAAAGCGCGCAGTCCACAGGAGAACGCCTGCTTCCTGTCTGGCTAATCGTCGCTTTCCCGTGCTCGGGAATAAAAGCCCTTGGCACACCCGGCACTGCGCCGATAGGCCGCCGGTGAAGAAGAAACAGCAAGAAAATCTGAATAGCCCCCATAGAATCGCCCAGCGCAATGCAGCAAACGAGTGTCAAGGCGTGCTTAGGCATTAAAATTTGAGCCGCTACAGCACTTATTCCGCGCCTATTCGCGCCTAAGCCCGCCTACGCGCCCTCGAAGAACTGATGCCAAGTTTCTCCTGCGTCAAAACACAGGAGCAAACCATGCATGCAAGCCTTCAACTGCGAACCGACCACTTGGTTCCAACCGCCATTACGGTACGCCTAAGAAACACCGCTCGTCGCAGGATAATACACACAGGCCGAAGACCGGAGCGTTCCAGCCCGGGTTACCGGATCTTAGCCAGAAAAGCACTTCGACCCATGGTCGCCCTCATCCGGTCATCTTTCGAGGTGCGCTCATGAGGACGGCCCAAGACATCACAAAAGCGCTGGGCGGGAAATGGTACGGTCGTTACGGCACAGCCCCCTGCCCTGTTTGCCAGCAGGATGCCGACAAGTCTCACAACGCGCTTACGATCAGCGACGGCGACTTTCGCCTCCTGATGCATTGCAAGAAGTCGAATTGCGCATTCAAGGATTTGGCGGTTGCCTGCGGGCTCGCTTGGCAACGTTCAAATCCCTCATCGGCGCAGTCCAATGCGGCCCGCCGCCTACCGAAACCCACTTACGATAACTACGCAAGGAAAGCCTGGCACGAAGGCCGCTCAATTATTGGCACGCCCGCAGAAACCTACCTCCGCGAGGCTCGCGGCCTGGAAGGACCCTATCCGGACAGCTTGCGATTTCATCCTTCTCTTTGGCTTGGTCCCCTGCGTCGCAATCTGCCCGCCATGATCGCACGTATCGACGGGGGCTCGGGCTTCTCGATCAATCGGACGTTCCTCCGCCCTGACGGGCATGGGAAAGCGGATATTGGCAAAGGCTTGCAAAAAGCGCGCCTGGGAACCACCGAAGGGGGACACGTCAGTCTCTCGTACGGTGGAGGCCCCTTGGTCGTTGCCGAGGGGATTGAGACGGCCCTGTCGTATCTTCAGTTCTGCAGGCCGCCCGCAGCGATGACATGGGCCTCATTAGGCACAGCGGCAATGAGCAGCCTGAACCTCCCGCCCGAACCTAAGACGCTTATCATAGCAGCCGACGGAGACCGAGAAGGACACGCCGCCGCCCGCACACTGGAAGCGCGCGCAGCAGACCTCGGATGGGAAGTAGAGATCGACGCCGCGCCGACCGGTCTGGATTGGAACGACGTGCTCCTGCGAACGCAGACCTGAGAGTGCTTTCGCCTCATCACCCCTCACCTGTCTTTCCCCTTTCACTGAAAAGGAGACCAAATATGTCTTACTCGGCAATGCAATGGGCATTCGAGCAAACCGATCTCAACACGACGACAAAGCTCATTCTGATCGGCCTAGCCTATCACAGAAACGACAAGGACTACCGATGCTACCCCAGCCAGTCCCTTCTGGCCAAAGAGGTGGGCGTTTCGGTGTCCACGATCAACAAAGGGTTGCGCGCGCTAGAACAGCGAGAGCTCATATCCAGTATGCGGCACTGTCACCCCGGCCACGGAGGAAGCATTTCGTCGTCTTACACCTTCCCGGCTTTAGACGGACCCCATGCAGCTGCGAGGCACACCCCCTATCAACGGCGCCTAACCGCCCTGCGCCCCATCAACCAATAAACAGGGGAGGAAACAGGGAAATGAACAAGACCGTAAAAGGAGGCGCCGTGAAAAAAGAAGGTGCGTTCCCCCAAAAAGCTGGTGCGCCTGGGTCTGCGAACACTTCCGAAAAGGACGGCGCGGACTGCCAAACTGCGATTGCGCCTTCCTCTTTCACGGAAAAAAGCGCCTCAAGCATGGGGGCCGGAGATGGCATCCAGAGCGCAGTGCCTCACAGCCCGCCTTTTGGGTCCTTCCGTGGCACTTCCCTATGCGGGGGGCGAAAGCGCACGAACTCGCCAGTTCCAAGAAGAAATTTTGGGTGCGCACCTTGGGTACGCAGGTACGCACCCTTTAGCGAATGGTCCGCACCCGGTCATGATCAAGCACGAACTCTTGAGGCACTTGCTTGGAGCTCAATTGATGTGCCGCGCTACAAATGCTCCTTGAACGACATTTCGCAACGGTCATGCCCCGGCCTACTCCTTGCAGCGCAACGGCGCTGGGCGGAAATCCTGGCAGGTTCCTCATGGAAAAAGTGACTTTCGGCTCCAACCCGGTACCTACATCGATGCTAACACCGATGGAACGGCGGCGTGAACTATGCGCCCTTCTCGCTCTCGGCTTGATCCGACTTCGGATTCGAAGCCCGGAAAGAATGGAGAGTCCAGCAGCATCTAGGAGACACAGCACATGAATGACCGCCCACATCTACACTTTGCGGTCGATCTGAGTGTCCATGGACCACGCAGCTCAGGAGGAAACCACATGGCAATGCAGGACCCAATCCCCGCGCGTTTGGCGGCCCTGAAAACTGTCACGACACTAGAACTGAAGAACCAATGGCGGGAATTGTTTGACAGCGAGCCGCCGCCATTCAATCGCCGTTATCTCGAAAGCCGACTGGCCTACCGCATTCAGGAGCTGGCCTACGGCGGACTGAAACCGGAAATTATCAAGCGACTGGAAACCCTTGGCGAACAGCTGGACGGTGGCGATCGCAAGAAGAGCCGTATCCGCGCTGAAATGACGCCCATTGTCGGCACGCGGTTGATCCGTGAATGGCAGGGTGTCGAGCATCTTGTCACGGTCACCGCGGACGGCTTCGACTGGCAGGGCCGCCCTTACAAATCGCTTTCTGCCGTTGCCCGCGCCATCACCGGGACGCGATGGAACGGATGGGTGTTCTTCGGCCTGAAAAACCACCGGAGGCGCGCATGACCAAGCCGATTATCCGGAAACTGCGCTGCGCGATCTACACGCGAAAGTCCTCGGAGGAGGGACTCGAGCAGGAATTCAACAGCCTGCATGCGCAACGCGAGGCCTGCGAGGCATATATCGCTAGCCAGCGGTCCGAAGGCTGGGTGCTTGTCCGCGATGAATACGATGACGGTGGCGTTTCCGGTGGCACGCTCAAACGCCCGGGGCTGCAGCAATTGATTACCGACATTGAGGACGGACTGGTTGACGTGGTAGTAGTCTACAAGATCGACCGCCTCAGCCGTTCGCTGGCGGATTTTGCCAAGCTGGTCGAGGTGTTCGACCGCAATGACGTGACCTTTGTTTCGGTGACGCAGTCGTTCAACACAACCACGTCCATGGGGCGACTGACGCTGAACATCCTGCTCTCGTTTGCCCAGTTCGAGCGCGAGGTGACGGCCGAACGCATCCGCGACAAGGTCGCCGCCTCTCGCCGGAAGGGGATGTGGATGGGCGGCGTACCGCCCTACGGGTATCGCATTGAAAACCGGAAGCTAATCATCGACGAGGAGCGCGCGGGCCATGTGAGATGGGCATTCGAGCGGTTCATCAAAATTGGCTCTGGCACGGAGCTGGCCCGTGAAACCGCTGCCAAGGGAATCCTGACCCCAAAAGGCAACCCGATGGACAAGAAGTTCATCTATCGCATGCTCAACAACCGCACCTATATCGGCGAAGCGGTCCATAAGGGCGAAAGCTATCCCGGCGAGCACGACGCGATCATAGACCGCGCCGTTTGGGACAAAGTCCACTCGATCCTGAAAGAGAGCCCCCGCAAGCGCGCTGCCCGCACGCGCGCCGATACGCCCGCGTTTCTGAAGGGGCTGCTGTTCGGTCCCGATGGTGCTGCGTTCTCACCGACGCATACTCGCAAGGGCGACAGGCTCTACCGCTACTACGTCAGCCAGACGGTGCTGAAGCATGGCGCTGGGGAGCCTGATCCGACTGGTCCGGTTTGATTGTTAGTGCATGACTGGCCTTTGGTCCATCGGGACGATGGTTTCTGGCGCAGGGGGCCGGTATCCCAAGGCGCTGTGGGGGCGCTTA
>JAHVJD010000006.1 GCA_019801415.1 Nocardioides marinus | reverse complement strand
CGGCCTCAAGTAGCGATCCGCGCGGTGGGCCAAACAAAGTGTCGCGGGATGGAGCAGCCAGGTAGCTCGTCAGGCTCATAACCTGAAGGTCGCAGGTTCAAATCCTGCTCCCGCAACCACTTTTACCGAACACGCCGCATTCGAAAGCGCTGCTGCGTTTATTCTGTCCGCAAACCCCAGCAATCCCAGAAACTTGACCTCGACCTGCGCCCGGTAAAGTGCGGCGGTGTCCGGCGCGATCTCCGGAGCTGCGGTAGAGAAGTTTGCAATCTCCTCTTCCAGCATGGCCTTCTTCTCCTCGGCGTTCTTGAGCGCGGCGTAGACTGACGGCGTTGCGTGATCGTCGCGGATGGCCCGCATGCAGCCTTCGATGGCCTTCTGCGCGGGAGCGAGGGGCTTGCGCAGGTCGGCGTCCCTCGACCGCCGATCGCGATCTTCTGCTGCTTGCCGCGCAGCGAACTCGCGCCGGAACCGCTCCACCGCCTCGGGCGTCATCAACTCGTCCCTGAGTCCGTCGAGCTCCAGCGGCTGAAGCCGATCAAGGCGAATGCCGGGCACGCGCCTGCACTTTTGGCCGAAAGCAGCGCACGGCGAAAGTGAAGTATGACAAGCGCCGATACAAACGGCGCAACCGCATCGAGATCATGTTTGGCGGGCTCAAGGACTGGCGGCGCGTGGCGACACGCTATGGCCGCTGTCGCAAGGTCTTCCTTTCAGCCATCGCCCTCGCAGCAGTTGTCATCTACTGGTTATGAATCCTTACCCCAGGGCTGCCTCGGGCGCCCGGTTTATTCCGCGCGGGTGCAATAGAGCTTGTGCAGTACCTCCAGAACGGCGACGGCCTCTTGCCCCTTTACGCCGTAATAGATCGTCTGGCCTGCGCGGCGCCCCTCTACCAGCCCGGCTTCTTTCAGCTTCTTTAATTGCTGCGACATGGTCGATTGCGACACACCGCAGAGCTGCGTCAGATCGCCGACCGAGCGCTCGCCGTCGAGCAGGCGGCAGAGGATCTCCAGGCGCGCCTTCGAAGCCAGCATCGCCATCAAGGCCGCCGCCCCCGCGATATCGCCGTCGAGAAAGTCGTCTGCGTCCTTCATATTACACCTGTTGAATATTAGATGAGTATAATATATTCTTCATAGAAGAAGGACACAAGGCCAGTCCGACCTGGACGCGGTCGCCGCATGGAGACGAAACATGGAAACCGAATTTACCCCCTGGCTGTCGCTTGGCGGCGGCATCATGATCGGGGCTTCGGCGGTTCTGCTGATGGCCACCAATGGGCGCATCGCTGGCATCAGCGGTCTCACCGCCAAGATTTTCGCCCGTAAGAGTGACGGTGAGGCGCGGGGTGTCTCGGCATTGTTTGTGCTGGGTCTTTTGCTGGCCGCGCCGCTGTGGCTGCTGGTCTCGGGCGGCTGGCCGCAGCAATGGGTGCCTACAAATACGGTCCTCATGGCTGTGGCCGGTTTGCTAGTTGGTTTTGGGGCGAGCTATGGCAACGGCTGCACCTCGGGCCACGGGGTCTGCGGGATCAGCCGCGGCTCGGCGCGATCGATCATGGCCACCGTGACCTTCATGGCGACGGCTTTCGTGACCGTTTTTGTCACGCGTCACGTGATTGGAGGTTGAAATGAAACAAGCTTTTGCCTTCCTCTCCGGACTGATCTTTGGTCTCGGCCTTATCGTCTCTGGCATGGCAAACCCCGCCAAGGTGTTGAACTTCCTCGACCTCTTCGGCGCATGGGACCCCAGCCTCGCCTTCGTCATGGGCGGTGCAATCGCCGTGACCGCGCCTGGTTTCGCCCTGCTGTTCCGCAACCTCCAAACCCCACTTCTTGACAGCAAATTCCGCCTGCCAACACGCAACGATCTGGAGCTGAAACTCGTGACCGGAGCGGCAATCTTTGGCGTGGGTTGGGGCTTGGGGGGCTTCTGCCCCGGGCCGGCGCTGACGGCCCTGCCGTTGGCAGCTACCGGCACGCTGATCTTTGTGCCCTTCATGCTCATCGGGATGTGGGCGGCACGCCACACGCCTGACATCACGCCTGCCGCAAAGAGGGGAGGCGCCTGATGAATGATCCGCTGAACACTGCCGTCGTCCGCCACTCGCCTTCGACAGGGGCAGGCAGTCCCGATGTCTGGGGCATCTACGAGCCCGATACTGGCTCGATCCAGTATATCTGCGCCGACCCGACGACGAAGAAGGCCGCGCTCATTGACGTTGTCTGGAACTTCGACCCGAAGAACTACAAGTTCACGACCGAGAGTATGGATCAGGTGCTGGATCTCGTTGAGGAAAATGGCCTGAGCGTGCAATGGATACTGGACACTCACCCGCACGCCGACCACGTCATGGCCTCGACGCAATTGAAGGAGCGCACCGGCGCGCCTAATGCCATCGGGTCGCTGGTACCCGAAATCGCCAAGATCTGGGCTGACCTCTACAACCTGCCCGATGCCTTCGACCCCGTTCGCGATTTCGACCACCTGTTCCGGGAGGGGGAGACCTTCAAGATCGGCGAGTTGGATGTGAAGGTGATGCTTTCGCCAGGGCATACTCTGGGTTCGATCACTTACGTTTGCGGCGATGCGGCCTTTGTCCATGACACGCTGATGCAGCCGGATGCCGGCACCTCGCGCTCGGACTTTCCGGGCGGCACGACTGAGGAGTTGTGGCAGTCGATCCAGGACATCCTCGCTCTTCCCGGCAGTACGCGGCTCTACATCGGGCATGACTATGGCACCGATGAACGCAAGGAGCCGCAGTGGGAGGCCACGGTGGACGAACACCGCGCGTGCAATATCCATGTGAAGGATGGCACGAAACGCGAAGACTACATCGAACGCCGTCAAAAGCGCGACGCGACGCTCTCGCTGCCCAACCGCATTCTTGCAGCGCTGCAGATCAACCTCCGCGGCGGTCGGCTTCCTCCGGCGGAGGATGACGGCAACCACTATCTCAAGCTACCGGTCAATCGGTTTGACTGAGCGCGAACGGGCTGTCCTTCGGGGCGGTCCTGCTTCTGACGGATAGCGTGAAATGCCCCTCTCTCAGCTTGCCCGATATCTGCCAATCCTCGACTGGGGACGCCGATATGATCGTGGCCAACTTACTGGCGACATGTTGGCTGCTGTGATCGTTACGATCATGCTGATCCCTCAGTCGCTGGCCTATGCGCTGCTGGCAGGAATGCCGCCCGAGGCGGGGATCTATGCCTCCATTGCGCCCATCGTGCTGTATGCCATCTTCGGCACCAGCCGCGCGCTGGCGGTGGGGCCGGTGGCGGTCGTCTCGCTGATGACGGCGGCGGCGGTGGGCGAGATCGCCCAAAGCGGCACAGCAGGCTATACTGCCGCGGCGTTGACGCTGGCGTTCATCTCTGGGGCGATGTTGCTTGCGCTTGGCCTGTTTCGGCTGGGCTTCTTGGCGAATTTCCTGTCACATCCGGTCATCGCAGGGTTCATCACCGCTTCGGGGATCCTCATCGCAGCCAGCCAGCTGCGCCATATTCTGGGGATCGACGCCGGGGGGCATACCTTGGTTGAAATCCTCGTCAGCCTCTGGACCCATTTAAATGAGGTGAACCTGATAACGGTGGTGCTGGGTGTAACCTCAACAGCGTTCCTGTTCTGGGTGCGCGGTGGGCTTGAACCACTGCTGAGACGCATGGGACTAGGGCGCCGTTTGGCAGGTATTGGCGCCAAGATGGGACCAGTGCTTGCGATTGTCGGCACCACGTTGGCTGTCTGGGCTTTTGAGCTGGGTGAAAAAGGCGTAGAGATCGTCGGCGCAGTACCGCAGAGCTTGCCCCCGCTTACCTTTCCCACTGTCTCGCCTGATTTGGTTCTGCAATTGTTTGTCCCGGCGTTGCTGATATCAATCATCGGCTTCGTCGAAAGTATCTCGGTCGCGCAGACCCTCGCCGCCAAGAAGCGTCAGCGGATCGATCCGGACCAAGAGTTGATCGGCCTCGGCAGTGCCAATCTCGGGGCGGCTTTCACGGGTGGTTTCCCGGTTACCGGGGGATTTTCGCGATCGGTCGTCAATTCCGATGCGGGAGCCGAGACACCGGCCGCCGGGGCGTTCACCGCCGTTGGTCTGGCGTTTGCCGCGCTGTTCCTGACACCGCTGATTTATTTTCTACCCAAGGCTACCCTGGCCGCGACAATTATCGTCGCGGTGCTGAGCCTTGTCGATTTCTCGATCCTGAAACGGGCATGGACCTTCAGCCATGCCGATTTCGCCGCCGTGAGCGTGACGATCCTTCTTACGCTGCTCCTCGGGGTCGAGGCCGGAGTGACCGCGGGGGTTGTGACCTCGATATTTGTGCATCTTTACAAGACGTCGCGCCCGCACCTGGCCGTGGTGGGCCGGGTGCCGGGTACCGAGCACTTCCGCAACGTGCTGCGCCATAAGGTCGAGACCCAGCCACATGTGTTGAGCCTGCGCATTGACGAGAGCCTATATTTCCCCAACGCGCGTTTTCTGGAGGACCAACTCTCGCGTTTTGCGGCCGAAAAGGCTGAGTTGACGGACGTTGTCTTGATGTTCTCGGCGGTGAACGAGATCGATCTTTCAGCGCTGGAATCGCTCGAAACAATCAACACCCGGCTGAATGACGCGGGGGTCCGGCTGCATTTGAGCGAAGTGAAAGGCCCGGTGATGGATCGGTTGAAGCGCAGCCATTTCCTCGAAGAGCTTAGCGGCGACGTTTTCCTTAGCCAACACGAAGCTGTCTGCAAGCTTGCCGATCCCGGACCCCGGTCCGACCGGTCGGCTCGCCAGTTCGCCTGACCGAGCGGCCACTGCGGTCACTCGTTCTGTGCACACTGAATGGCTGCTCGCCGCCCAGCCGGCAAAGGCTGTCGGCCGCGAACGACGGTAGCGGTCGCGTCCGGATTGGGCTGAGACCGGTCAATCGCGCCCTCAGCAACCATGACTATTCGCGGCGGCGGCTAAGGGTCCTTTGCGGTCAGGCAATCACGTTGGCGTGTAGCACCACATCGCGGCCCAAAAAGTTGACGTCGTCGAGTGTCAATCCTGCGCCGGTGATGCGGAACTGCTGGTCAGGTAGGGCGTCTGATCCGCTGAGGGTGAGGATCAATTCGCCGACTTCCTCCATTTCGGCCGTCAGGCTATCATATTCCACGATGTCACCAAGATTGATGTTGAGTTGATCAACGCCGGGTTCGAAATCAGTCAATGCAATAGCGGTTTCTTGCAGTGGATTGCTGTCATCATCTGCCGAATTGCCTGAGCCACTTTCATTCACAAATGAAATCTCAAATGTATCTTCCCCTGATCCGCCGGCCAGATTCACGGGGGTTGTCTCGAATTGTTCCATGGGTAGATAGTGGATGTCATGATGGAGCGTGTCGTTTCCATCGCCACCGTTCGACGAGATCTCGTAGCCTGCCCCTGAACTTGGAGCACCGCGTGTGTGTAAAACATCATCGCCCTCGCCACCATGTATGCGGATGTTGTCAGATCCAAGGCCGTCAATCGTATCATTGCCCGCTCCTCCGAAAACCAGGGCTATATCTGACGCCTCCGAAAGAATTTCGATCTGGTCATCGCCGTCGTCCCCGTGAACGGTCCCACCGAGAAGTTCACTTGTAATCGTATCATTGCCCTGGCCGCCGGAGATTGTGCCCTCGGAAAAGCCAGAAATCTGGTCATTGCCCGCACCGCCTGACACGTCAGCGGAGACAGAGGCATCACTGTCAGGCCAGCCTGACAGATCAATAATGTCGTCCCCGTCGCCGCTATCAATGGTAGTTTCTAAAGGGCCGGAGGCGTTCTGGTTCAGAACGAAAATGTCGTCTTCCGCGGTGCCGATGAGATTGGAACCATCAGTTACAAAGGTGGTTGGATCGGGAGCTTCCCCGGAGGAGTCGTCCGGGGCTTCCACAGGATCGTCGCCATTGTCAAATAGGGCAAAGCTGCCTGCGGCAAGTCCGAGCAAGCCTAGGATTAACAATTCCATATTCTAAATCCATTCACGATTGAAGCACTGTTAGACCTTCCGCATTGGCGCCGCTGACGGGGCACATATAGGCGCACGGAACAAATTACATCTTAAGGGCGATTTTGGAAAATAGACTGCGACTTTTGCATTGCTATCGTCTGAGACGAATTTCCGATCCAGTTCGCTTCGGCTCTAAAAGTCGGTGCCCTCGGCTATAGAACTAACGACCTCCGAAATTTGGTACGCGCCCCGATAGCTCTCCTTTACGATCGTCGGCTGTCCTGGCTGCCATCGACCTCATGGCGCCCTTGCTGCGCCGCCCCAAAGCAGAGATGAGCCCGCACCCATTGGATACTGCGGCCTGCATTAGTGTGGCGATTGGCGAATGCGTGGTAATGACGGTTGCACTATGTTCCTGTGTGACCGAAGTTCTCGGACATGGTGTCTGACGCAGATATTCCCTTTGTAGAGCTACCGCCTTCAGCGCGTCGGCATGTGTATCTCTTCCAAGGGCACCAATTTCTCGACCGTTTTGCCATGGGCGTGACGGTTGCCGTAACGGCCCTCGCGCTGCAGGAGCGAGGTCTGGGCGTCGGCGAGATCGGGGCGCTTTTCGCCGTATACGCCGCAGTGGTGTTGATGACGGAACTGCCCTTCGGTGGGCTGGCCGACGGGCTGGGGCGCAAGCCTGTTTTCCTGATCGCCACAGTTGCGAGCGTTGCAGCCTCCGCCGTTTTCCTTTTGTCCAAGGCGTTCTGGCCGCTCGCTGCGTCATTCGCATTGGTTGGGCTAGGGCGCGCTCTGCGTTCAGGCACACTGGATGCCTGGTACGTGGAAGGACTGCGCCAGCACGCTCCCGGAGCCGAAGTCCAGCCGCTCCTCGCGCGAGCGCAGACAGCCAACTTCGCGGGATTAGGGTTGGGGGCGATTGTGGGTGGTGTGCTGCCCGGCCTCGTCACAAGCAACAAACCGTCGGCCCCGCTGATCGGCCAGACTGTCTATGACGTTTCATATGCTGTGGGCCTCGGGCTGACGGTGGCAGTGATCGCCTACACTGTTCTGCTCGTTCGTGAACGGCCTAGACCCTTAAGCGTATCCGTCGTCCTGCATGAAGTCCGCGCAGTGCCGCGCACGATCCGCGACGGGATGCGGCTGGCTGTCTCCGACCGGACGCTCCTTGTGCTCCTTGTCGTTCTGGCGCTCATGCTCTTCGCGACCAATCCGGTCGAGGTGCTGTGGCCCATTGTCGTGCAGGCCATGCTCGATCCCGAGCGCGCCGCCGCAGTGGTCGGGCTCCTGACGGCAGGTTACTTTCTGGCAATCGCCGTTGGCGCGAGCTTTGCCGGCCCGGTGGGGCGTCTCTTCAGGCGTCGTCATGCGCTTATGCTCGCGGTCGTGATCGCGGCACTTGCCGTTTGCCAGATCGCCTTGGCCTTGCAGACCTCTCTTGCGGGCTTCGTCGGAGTCTTCCTGCTCTTCTCAGTGGTGCTTGGACTGTCCGAGTCGCCCGCTGCGACCATCCTCCATGCCCGGGTGCCAGATCACCGGCGCTCTACAATCCTATCAGTCCAATCCCTTCTCAAACAGTTGGGCGCGATGGCAGGCCTGCTTGCTCTCGGTTGGATCGGGGAGACCGCAGGGGTAGCTATTTCCTGGATCGTTGGAACGCTAAGTCTCGGGATCGCCACGATTCTTGCGATGCTGCTTGCTCGTCAAATAAGGCGCTGGTCGAACTCGCCTCCGACGCAATGATACCTTTCGTCCGCGCTGTCCCACCGGACAATCAGGCTGTCGCACCAGATCGGTGAACATCGGTTCGTCCCGCATCACTGCCATCCGCCCGCAGCTTAGCTGCTACGCCTGCGGCGAAAGTCAGCGTCTGTTTTCGGAGTGCTGCATGTAACCTCAACTGAATGTCTGAGAAGGTTGTTTGTACCGCTCTCGGAGCAAGGGGAGCTTTAGCTTTGTAATACAATGGGTTTAAATGAGGCCGGAGAGGTTAGGCAGGATACGGCGGTTGCACGCTCCCGCAGCCAACACTCTTTCACCTGAAATATCTAAGGCTTCGGATGAACCGTTCGGGGCTTTCTCTGTGTCCCGGCCTTCCGCACTCGCCGCCAGCCGCAGCAGCCCGGCCAAGTCGCCCTCAAGGGTCAGCTCTAGCGACGTGTTCCCCTTACACCCTAGTGGAGTGGCGACTGCTCGCGCCCTTTTGTCTTGCGGGATCGGCCGATCTCAACCTCCTGTTCCTGCCGGGCAAGCAGCTCGGCGCTATCCTAGCCAATGTGACGCTCCACCATCTCACTTCCCAGCCGCTGGTAGTCATACGAATAGCAGCTACCGTGGTTACTTTGCGGCTGGCGCTGCCCTTCAACAGGCTGACACTGCCATCCTCAGCATCAGCATCAGCATCAGCATCAGCATCAGCATCAGCATCAGCATCAGCATCAGCATCAGCATCAGCATCAGCAACAGATCTGCCGAAGCTGCGGCGCCTTAGAGCAGGAAATGCTTGATATTTGCGCAGCCGCAGTCCAAGGCTCCGCCCCAGATTGAGAGGCAGCGGGAAGACCAGAAACCATGACCAGCCGGATCGAGCTTTGCGACCTCGTCTTTACCGTCGAAGGCAAGACCATCCTGCACGGCCTGACCCTGGACCTGTGCCAGCGCCGGATCGGGATCGTTGGGCGCAATGGCTCCGGCAAATCAACTCTGGCCCGCCTGATCGCCGGTCTGACCCGTCCCAGCAGCGGCGAGATTCGCGTCAACGGACATGACCTCGCCCGCGACCGCCGCGCCGCGCTGGATGAGGTCGGCATTCTGTTTCAGAACCCCGAGCATCAGATCATTTTCCCGACCGTCGGCGAGGAGCTGGCCTTTGGGCTCGAACAGCAGGGCCAGAGCAAGGCCGAGGCCAAAACTGCCGCCGCCGCGGTGTTGGCCCGCTTTGGGCTGCAACACTGGCAGGAGGCCTATGTGAATACCCTGTCGCAGGGGCAGAAACATCTGGTCTGCCTGATGGCGGTGGTAGCGATGAACCCGCGGCTGGTGGTTCTGGACGAACCCTTTGCCGGGCTCGACATCCCAACCAAGGCGCAGCTGAACCGCTACTTGCGTCTCTATCAGGGCAGCCTGCTGCATATCACCCACGACCCGGCAGATCTGGCAGATTACGACCATCTGGTCTGGATCGATCAGGGGCAGCTGCGCCAGTCCGGCCCGCGGGACGAGGTGATGGCGGCCTATCTGGCTGCGATGCATGATCAGGGAGGGGCAGATGATCTCGCTCACCTCGCCGGTTAGAACCCGCGCCCACGACTGGCCCGCCGGGGTCAAGCTCGGCCTCTTGGCGGTGGCCACCTTTGGCTTGTTCATGCTCAGCGACCTGGGCCTTCAGACGCTGGCGGCGCTTGCGATGCTGGGCCTTTATGCGCTGCCGGGAAAACGGTTTTTCCTCAGCGGCATGGACCGGCTGCGGGTGCTCTGGCCCTTTGTGGCGATCCTCGCGCTCTGGCATGGCGTTACCGCCACCTATGCTGAAGGCGTCCAGTTCATCCTGCGCCTGCTGACCACCGTCGGGCTGGCCAATCTGGTCACCATGACAACCGCCCTGTCCGAGATGATCGCGGTGTTTCGCTGGCTCGCCACGCCCTTGCGGCGGCTGGGGCTGAACACCCGCGCGATGGAACTGGCGATTGCGCTGGTGATCCGCCTGCTACCCACATTGATCACCAACGGCCAGCGCCTGGCAGACGCCTGGCGCGCCCGCTCCCGCCGCCGCCCCGGATGGCGGGTGGTGGTCCCCTTTACCCTGCTAGCCCTCGACGATGCCGACCACCTGGCCGACGCATTGCGCGCCCGCGGAGGCATTCTGGAAACCAAGGAGAAACCCTGACATGGAACGCAATGTCGTCCTGATCGCCCTGTTCACCGCGATGATCGCCGCGCTTGGCCTCTTGCCCAAGCTGACTCTGGCCAGCGGCATCCCGATCACCGCCCAAAGCATGGGAGTCATGCTCTGTGGTACCGTGCTCGGCGCCAAGCGCGGCGCGCTAGCAGTGCTTTTGTTTCTGCTGCTGGTGGCGGCGGGTCTGCCGCTGCTGACCGGCGGTCGCGGCGGATTGGGGGTGTTCACAACTCCCTGGGCAGGTTTCTACATCGGCTTCCCACTGGCGGCCTTTGTCGCCGGTCTGGTGATGCAGACCTGGCAGCGTGGCAATATCACCGTGATCGCCATCGTCGCAGCTGTGATCGGGGGCATCGGTGCGATGTATCTGGCGGCGGTGCCCTATTACATGCTGATGAAACCCGCCGGTCTGGGGGAGTCCTTGCTGACCGTCATGGCGCCCTTCGTGCCGGGGGATCTGATCAAGGCCGTGGTGGCCGGGCTGATCACCGGCGCGCTGTACAAGGCCCGGCCGTCCAGCGTATTGTCGCGCAGTTGACCTACGGGCCGGCGGAGGGCAGCCAGATGACCACAGTTCCAAGCAGGCGCTCTGCCTTCGCAACCCGCGCCGAATGCGACGCGGCGCTGCCGCATATTCTGGCGGCCCCGCGCGACGTGGCCGCCATCGACAGCCTGTGTTTCCGCCCCGCCTATGGCGAACGTCGCTTTCCGGAGCAGCTGCATCTGACCGTGGCAGGCGGCATCACAGGTGAGCGCTGGTTGAAAGCTCCCTGGCTGACCCTGCCCGACGGCAGCCCGGACCCGCGCATTCAGGTCTCGATCCTGCCGCGGCGGGTGATGGACCTGTGCTGGCGCGACCGAACCCATACCGTGCATCCCGGCGACACCATGGTAGCAGACCTCGATATGAGCGAGGCTAACCTGCCCACCGGCACTCGCCTGCATGTGGGTAGCGCTGTGCTCGAGGTTTCGGACAAGTTCAACACCGGCTGCGCCAAATGGCGCGACCGCTACGGCGCCGACAGTCTTGCGTGGATCAACCACAAGCCCAACCGGCCGCTGCGCCTGCGCGGCGTGCTCTGCCGGATCGTGCAGGACGGTGTGATCCACGCCAGTGACCAGATTCGGGTAGAGCGCTGAGCGCCGCGCCGACCGTTCCCTCTGACAGGCCGGTGACGTGTCATAACCTGTCGGCTATTCAGTCCCTACCGTAGGCGTGCCCCGCGTGCGGCGCTGAGAGTGGCAAATGCGCTGACCCATCGAACCTGATCCGGCCAGGAACGGTTTCATGTATGAACACGCATACCGTACCTCAGAGCCAACGTGTTTGTCTGCTGGGATACCTAGGGTCAGGAGTCATGACCAACAGTTGCCGGTCGCAGTGCGATGCGCCTTCAAATAGGTCGCGTCTACGATCACGGTCTCTTCCTCGCCGTGCTCGGCGGCCAGTGCGATCTTCATCTGCGCGAAGATGCTTTTCTCACCCCAACGCTTTCATGAGCCGTGAAGCGTCTTTTTCGGACCACATTCCCGCGGCGGATCCCGCCATCACAATCTATCGCGACCAATGCAGAGATGCCCACTCGGAACCTGTCTATTACCCACCCGTGACTTGCCGTGTGGCTTCGGGAAGAAAGGGGCAAGCACAGCCATTTGCGCGCAGGTCAGCCATTAAAGGGCGCTGATGTCACGGCAGTGATTTCCGAGCCGTGAGTCACGCAGCGCGTTGAAAATCAATGCATCCTGACTCTAGAGGCTGTTTTTCAATTCAGCCTGCATATTGCCAATGGCTTCGCATAGATGGGTTGTGAAGGCTTTTGACGTTAGGGACTGTGTTGCGTAGCCCGGTGTCAAGATCGAGACGCTGGTGCTGATCCGAGGGCGGAACGGGCGGATCGCGAGCTCTCTAGTGGTTTGCCGCTGCTGGAGGCAGCTGTAGCCGGTGATCATGTCACAGATCATGTAACACATGCCCGCGGCGACGAATTGCAGGCCCGGTGCCCAAGTTCGCAGCTCCAGCCGCTTGCGGAATTGGTATCCGCTTTTTTGAAATGCCGATTCTGTCCGGACCGTCAACGGGTGCTTGTCGAACAGCACCGCCATCGGCTGACCGTCCAAATCCTGCGGCGTGATCTCCTCGGCTGTCGCAAGTGGATCGTCGGCTGGAACGACGCACACACATTCGAGATCGAAATCCATCTGTTTCACGGAAGGGCGGGGCAGTGGTGTCTCGGCAAAGCCGATGTCGAATTGCTGCGAGGCAATCAGGTCTTCGATCACGTCAGACGAGCGCATAATCAGCGAGACTTCCAACTCATCCTTGCCTTGCAGGAACTCCGTTAGAATTCTCGGCATGAACATTCCGGCGGCCGCCGGGTGGCAAGCGACACGCAACTTGCCTGCATCGTGGGTGCGGATTTTGTTCACCGTGCGTTCGATGCGCTCTATCCGCTCCAGAACGGTTTCGCATTCCTCGAGAAAAAACCGCGCTTCCGGCGTCGGGATGAGCTTGCCCTGATCGCGCACGAACAGGCTGAATCCCAGTTCGCCCTCCAGCGTCGAAATCATCGTGCTGACAGCAGGTTGGGTGCGCCCGACGGTGCGCGCCGCCTGGGAAATGGAGCCGCTGCGCATGACTTCCCGGAAGGTGAATATCTGGCGGAGGGAAAAGTTCATGCCCGGCCCATTAAGCAAATTGATGGAGTCACAGATATTTTGAAATTGATTTTATGCCCCGTGTCCAGCCAAATCCGTCAGACACGCTGCGGGACCACGGGAGGGAGGACCGATGGACACATTTTCCAAATATCTGCTGACAGGTCTGATCTGTTTGGTGGCCCTGGGGCAGTTCGTGCAGGTCGTCACCCGCTACGTGCTGCAGATCCCGGTGATGGGGCTGGAGGAGACCATGCTCTATCCCACCATCTGGCTCTACATTCTGGGCGCCGTCAACGCCTCGCGCGAGGATACCCATATCCGCGCCAACGTCCTGGAGATCGCCATCAAGACAGAGCGTGGCCACACCGTACTGGCGATCATCGGTGAAATCATCAGCCTGATCGTCGGCCTGTGGCTGCTGAGCTGGGCGTGGGATTACACCCTGTACGCCTGGCGGGTCTGGAAGGAGAGCCCGACGCTCTACCTGCCGACATTCTATTCCGAAGTGGCGCTGGTGGTCGGACTGGCCCTGATGATGCTCTACACCGCGCTGCACCTGCTGCGCCACGTCAATGCGCTGCGCGCGGGAGCCGCAAAATGATCGAGATCGCCCTTCTTGCCATTGCCGTTCTGGTGCTGACGCTGACCCTCGGCGTGCCGCTGCCCTACTGTTTCGGCGCTGCCCTCATGATCATGTACTTCCTCGGCGACGTGACCATGAAAGGCATGATGCTGTGGGGCTCCCAGCAGCTGGGGAACCCGGTTCTGTTGGCCATTCCGCTGTTCGTGCTGGCAGGCACCATCATGTCGGCCAGCGGCATCGCCGCCTCTCTACTGAACTTCGTAAATGCCTTCATCGGCCATGTCCGCGGTGGCCTGGGCGTTGTGGCGGCGGTCAGCTGCGCCATCATCGGCGCAATCTCCGGCTCGGGGCTGACCGGCATCGCCGCCATCGGCCCGCTGCTGATCCCCGAGATGGAGAAACGCGGCTATCCGCGGGAATACGCCACTGCGCTGATTGCCAATTCCTCGATCCTCGGGCTGCTGATCCCGCCCTCGGTCACCATGATCGTCTATGGCTGGGTCACCGACACCTCGATCCTCGCCTGCTTCCTCGCGACGCTGGGGCCGGGCCTGCTCATCATGTTCAATTTCTCGGCCATGAACCTGTGGATGAGCCGCAAGTTCAACCTGGTGCTGGATGACGCCCCCGGCTTTTCGCAGCTGGCCGGCGACGTGGCGAAGAAGGGCTTCCACGCAACCCCGGCGCTGTTGATGCCGGTGATCATCCTGGGCGGTATCTACGGCGGGATCATGACCCCGACCGAGGCCGCGGCCCTGTCGGTGATCTACGCGGTGCCGGTCGGCTTCTTCATCTACAAGGGGCTGAAATGGGGCAGCTTCCTGGAGGCCGGCAAGGAAGCTGCAACCGCCGTCGGCGCGATCATGGTGATGATCCTGTTCTCGATGATCCTGAGCCAGATGTTCGTTTACGAGGCGATCCCGCAGAAGATGGTCAGCGCGATCTTCGAGATCACCGAGAACAAGGTGCTGCTGCTGATCTTCGTCAACATCCTGCTGTTCCTGGTCGGCATGGTGGTGAACGACGTGACCGCCATCATCCTGATCGCGCCGCTGCTGCTACCGCTGATGCAGGCAATCGGTGTCTCGCCGGTCCAGTTCGCCGCGATCATGGGCGTGAACACCGCGATGGGCGGCGTCACCCCGCCTTATGCCTCGATCCTCTACCTCGGCGCGCGGATCGGCAACGTGAAGGTCACCAAGGTGATCCCGCCCGCGATGATCCTGATCCTGACAGGCTATGTGCCGGTGGTCTTCCTGACCTCGCTCTGGCCCGACCTGTCGCTCTTTCTGCCGCGCCTCTTCGGCTACTGACACACCCCTGACACCAACGGAGGAGACCACCCATGAAACACTTTCTGACCGGCACCGCAGCCGCCGCGCTGATGTCGCTCGCAGGCCTTGCCTCAGCCGCCGACCTGAAGATGAGCCACGTGCGGCCGCAGGATACCACCATCGACAAGGAACTGCGCGCCTTTGCCGCCGAGGTGAACGAGGCCACCGGCGGCGACGTGTCGATCAACATCTTCCCGGCATCCGCGCTGGGGGACTACACCACGGTTCAGGAACGCATCAGCGTCGGCGCCATCGACATGGCGACCCAGCCTGCCGCCGCGGCCGCTGATCGCCGGATGCAGATCAGCTCCTTCCCCTACCTTGCAGGCAACTGGGAGGACGCGCGCGCGATCTACGGCCCCGAAGGCCCGGTGCGCGAAGTGATGGCAGAGCTTTACGCCAAGCAGGACATCACCATGCTGGCGGCCTATCCGGTGTATTTCGGCGGCATCGCGCTGAACACCGACCCGGTCAACCCCGGCGATCCATCGCAGCCGAACGGCATCAAGGTCCGGGTGCCTGGCATCAAGAGCTTCCAGATGACAGGTGAGGCACTTGGCTACATCCCCTCGCCGATCCCCTTCTCCGAAGCCTTCACCGCGATCCAGACCGGCGTTGTCGACGGCGTGATCGGCTCCGGCGCCGAAGGCTACTATGCCTCCTTCCGCGATGTGACCAAAGCCTATGTGCCCGCCAATACCCATTTCGAGGTCTGGTACATGATCATCTCCAACCAGTCGCTGGCGGAACTGGACGCGGAGGATCAGGAAGCGCTGAGGACCGCTGCGGCCGAGTTCGAGGCCAAGCGCTGGACCGTGGCTGAAGAGGACCAGCGCAATTGGGAGCAGCGGCTGGCCGACGAGCTTGGCGCCAAGGTCGTCGAGCTGAGCGACGCCGAGCGCGAAGCGATGGCCGCCAAGGTGCGCAGCGAGGTCTGGCCGGTGGTTCTGGAAGACGTGGGCGCCGAGTGGGGCCAGGACATTCTGGACAAGATCGGCAAGTAACCCGCGGCCGGAGGGGGCGGCACCGCGCCGCCCCGCACCCAATCCCGGAGAGATGGCAGGATGGAAGCAGATTATGCAGTGATCGGCGGCGGCGTTGTCGGCCTGTCGGTAGCCTGGGGGCTGCTCAGGCGCGGGAAGCGCGTCACGGTTCTGGATGGCGGCGACGGCGCGTTCCGGGCCAGCCGCGGCAACTTCGGCCTGGTCTGGGTCCAGTCCAAGGGCATGAAACAGCCGCGCTACGCCAGTTGGAGCCAGCAGTCCGCTGCGGCCTGGGCCGGTTTCGCCGCCGAGCTGGAAGACGGCACCGGCCGCTCCATCGGGCTGGAGCAGAACGGCGGCTATGACCTGCATTTCTCCGAAGAGACGCTTTATTCCACCGTCGCCCAGTACGAA
Organism: Nocardioides marinus; assembly: GCA_019801415.1. Taxonomy (GTDB): domain Bacteria; phylum Pseudomonadota; class Alphaproteobacteria; order Rhodobacterales; family Rhodobacteraceae; genus Leisingera. The sequence continues at coordinate 293,521 of JAHVJD010000006.1, read as the reverse complement.
ACGCTGAAGGAGAAGCTTGGCGGCAACTACCCGTTTGAGGTGCTGGGCCGCAACGCGCTGAGCCGCGAGGAGCCGCATATCGGTCCCAAGGTTGCGGGCGCGATCCTGCATCACCAGGACGGCCACGCAAATCCGCTGCGGCTGCTGCAAACGCTGGCCGAGGACGTCCGCAGGCGGGGCGGCCGGGTCTTGAATGGCAAGACCGTCACCGGCGTGGCCAAGCCGGACGGCTTTCTCGTAAGCTGCCGGGACGGCACCGTGGTGACGGCTGGAAAGGTCATCCTGTCCGCGGGCCTTGGCGCGATGGAGCTGGGGCCGAAGCTGGGCTTCAAGGCGCCGGTGCGGCCGCAGCGCGGCCAGGTGCTGATCACCGAGAAGCTGCCGAAGATGATCCACCGGCCCTCGCTGATCGCCCGCCAGGTGGACGAGGGCGGCATTCAGATCGGCGCCACCAACGAAGAAGCGGGCCTGGACGACAAGGTGACCCAGCCGGGGCTGTCCCGGCTCGCGGCCGAAGCCGTGGCCGCCTATCCGGCACTTGCCCGCGCGCAGCTGGTGCGCAGCTGGGGCGCGCTGCGCATCCTGACGCCGGACGGGCTGCCGATCTACCAGGAAAGCCCGGAACTGCCCGGGGCCTACCTCGTCACCTGCCACAGCGGCATCACCCTGGCCGCGGCGCACGCGCTGTTCCTGCCGGACTGGCTGGAAGGCACATCCGCAGCCCCCGATCTGGAGGTGTTCAGTGAAGACCGATTCCCTGTTTCTTGAGCTGGAAGAGGCCCCCCGCGTGCGGATCTGGTTCGACGGCCAGCCGCTCGATGTGCCCGAGGGGGCCAACCTTGCCGCCGCGCTGCTGGCCGTCGGCGTGCAGGTGTTCCGGCACACGCCGGTATCCGGCGCGCCCCGGGCTCCGTACTGCATGATGGGAGCCTGTTTCGAATGCCTGGTGGAGACCGGCGGCACCCTGCGCCAGGCCTGCATGATGGAAGCCGAAGACGGCCTGCGTATTTCCCGCCCGCATCAAACCGCAGCAGAGGTGCGCGATGGAACGCTTTGACCTTGCCATCATCGGCGCCGGGCCGGCCGGCATGGCCGCCGCCGCAGAGGCTGCACAAAGAGGGCTGGCCGTCGCTCTACTGGACGAGCAGAACCGCCCCGGCGGGCAGATCTACCGCGAGGTGGACCGCGCCGCCGGACCGCGCGGCGCCATACTGGGGCCGGATTATCTGCATGGCGCGTCTCTGACGGCGGGGATCGCCCGGCCGGAGATCCGCTATCTGCCCGGCACCGTCGTCTGGGCGGTCGAGGACGGCTTGCGCATCTCCTTCACCCGGGACGGCCGCGGCGGCCAGCTGGAGGCCGACCGGGTGATCCTGGCCACCGGCGCGCTGGAGCGTCCCGTGCCGGTGCCCGGCTGGACCCTGCCGGGGGTGATGACGGCCGGTGCGGCACAGATCCTGTTAAAGCAATCGGGTGTGCTGCCCCGCCGTGCGGTGCTCGCGGGGAGCGGGCCGCTGCTCTACCTCATCGCCGCCCAGATGGTGCGCGCGGGCACGCCGCCGCTGGCGCTGGTCGAGACCCAGACCCGGGCGAGCCTGCGTGCGGCAGGCCGCCACCTGCCCGGGGCGCTGCGCGGCTGGCGCTACCTCGCCAAGGGGTTGAAGCTGCTGGCGGAAATCCGGCGCGCCGGCGTGCCCCGCCATACTGGCGCAACGGCCATTGCCGTGGAAGGCGGTACCGCGGCCGAAGCCCTGACCTTTCGCTGCAAGGGCCGGACGCACCGCATCCCCTGCGGCACCGTCCTGCTGCACCACGGCGTGGTGCCGAACACCCAGGCCGCCCGCTCGATCGGCGTGCCGCACCTGTGGTCCCCTGCTCAGCACTGCTTTGTGCCGGAAACCGGCACATGGGGGGAGACCGCCAAACCCGGCATCCTGATCGCGGGCGACGGGGCCGGCATCCACGGCGCCATGGCCGCCGAATACGCAGGCCGCATCGCCGCTCTGAAGGCCGCGGAGGAACTGGGGCGGATCTCTGCCCCGGAACGCGACCGCCTTGCCAGCCCGCTTCTGCGCGCCCGCAGCCGGGAAAGTGCGGTACGCCCCTTCCTGGATGCGGCCTATCCCCCCTATGCAGAGGCCTTGCAGCCTGCCGACGGCACCATCGTCTGCCGCTGCGAGGAAGTGACCGCGGGCAGCATCCGCAGCCACGCCCGGCTCGGCTGCCTCGGCCCCAATCAGGCCAAGGCCTTCAGCCGGGCCGGAATGGGTCCTTGCCAGGGCCGCTACTGCGGGCTGACCGTGACCGCGCTGCTTGCCGATGCACATGGACAATCCCCGGACGAGACCGGCTACTACCGTATCCGCCCGCCGATAAAACCGGTAACACTTGGCGAGCTCGCCGCGATGGACGAGCCGCCTTCACATGCCACCGAATAGGAGAGAAAGATGATCGAACGGATCGATACCGGCCCCCGCATGAGCAAGATCGTGAAGCACAATGGCGTCGCCTACCTGTGTGGCCAGGTCGGCGATGGCGCCACCGTGGCCGAACAGACCCGCGACTGCCTTGCCCGCGTCGAGGCGCTGCTGGAGAAGGCAGGCTCTTCGCCGCGGCAGATCCTTCAGGCAATCGTGTGGCTCGCCGACATGAAGGATTTCGACGAGATGAACGAGGTCTGGGACGCATGGGTGCCGGAAGGCCATGCCCCCGCCCGCGCCTGCGGCGAAGCCCGGCTTGCGCGCCCCGATCTGAAGGTCGAGATCATCGTGACAGCGGCCTGCGACTAACTCCATATTCGTTCCTTGCTCACGTACCTTACGAGAGCAAAGTGCGGATACAGGAGGGTCAGATATCCTTCACCAGGCGCAGCGCGTCGTAAATCGCCGCGTGGGTGTTGCGGGCGCTGACGGCGTCGCCGATGCGGAATAGCTGGAACGAGCCGCCGGGGTTGCGTTGCACGGTCTGAGGACGCCCTTCGATCAGCGCATCGTAGTCGACGGCTCCTCCGTTGGCGGACAGGGGCTTGAGGTCGAAATAGAGGTCATCAAGCGGCAGCGTGCCATAGTTCACCACAATCTGATCGTAGCTCTTTTCCGACGTGAAGTCGCTGTAGTCGGTGCCGATCTTTGCCTTCAGCAGGTTCCCGTCGCGGCTGACGTCAAGCAGTCGTCGGGTCACGGTGAAGGTCACGTCCTTGTCCTGTAGGGCGCGCATATAGGGTACGAGGTTCATCGCCATAATGTCCGGCGCAAAGACCCGGTCTGGTGTCATAACCTCGACCGACGCACCGGCATTGGCTGCCACTTCTGCTGCTTGCAAGCCCGGGTGATCGCCGCTTTCGTCATAGATCAGCACGTTCTGCCCCGGTTTCACGTCGCCTGAGATCAGGTCCCAGCTGGTCACCACGAGGTCCTGTTGCCGTCCGCTTTCAAACAGTTCCGTGTTGGGCAAGCCGCCTGTTGCAACGATTACCACATCAGGGTCCAGCGCGGTCACGTCCTCTGCCTCTGCCCAGGTGTTGAACCGGAATTCGACATCCCGTGCCGCGCATTGTGCCATGCGCCAGTCGATGATTGAGATCATTTCCCGTCGGCGCGGGCTCAGAGCGGTCAGGCGTACTTGTCCGCCGGGGTCGGGTTGGGCCTCAAACACAGTCACCTCGTGACCGCGTTCGGCGGCCACACGCGCCGCCTCGAGTCCGCCCGGTCCAGCCCCAACGATCACGACCTTCTTTTTCTGCTCCGCGGTGGTCAAATCATGCGGCATGGTCAGCTCGCGCCCGGTTGCCGCGTTGTGAATGCACAGCGCGTCGCCCGCCTGGTAGATCCTGTCGAGACAGTAGGTCGCGCCAACGCAGGGGCGGATGTCATCCTCACGACCTTCGGTGATCTTTCGCACGATATGGGGGTCGGCCATATGGGCGCGCGTCATGCCGACCATGTCGAGCAAACCTGCCTGCACCGCATGGCGTGCGGTGGGAACGTCCGGGATCTTGGCGGCGTGGAAGGTGGGCATCCCGGTCGCCTCCTTCACCGCGCCGGCGAAATCGAGGTGCGGCGCATTCTTCATACCCTGGACGGGGATCACGTCGGTCATGGCGGGGTCGGTGTGAATACGTCCGCGGATCACATTCAGGAAGTCGACCATGCCGCTGTCGGCGAGACGTTTGGAAATCTCGAGGCCTTCTTCGGGCGTGATCCCGCCAGCCTCGGCCTCGTCAGCGGTGTAGCGCAGGCCAACGATGAAATCATCGCCGACGCGTTTGCGGATTCCCCGCAGCACCTCGAACGGCAGTTTCAGACGGCTTTCCAGATTCTGCCCGCCATAAGGCCCATCCAGATCATTCGTGAGGGGCGACCAGAACTGGTCAAGCAGATGCCCGTAGACCTGCAATTCGATACCGTCCATACCGCCTTCCTTCATGCGTTCGGAAGCGTCGGCAAAGTCCGATATGATCCGCTCGATGTCCCAATCTTCGGCCAGCTTTGGAAACGCCTTGTGAGCCGGTTCGCGATGTTTGGAAGAACTGACGGAAGGAAGCCAGTCGCCCTTGTTCCAGTTGGTGCGGCGACCAAGGTGGGTCAGCTGAATCATCACCGCGCAGCCGTGTTCGTGGCAGGCGTCGGTCAGCTTCTTGATCCACGGCACCACCTCATCTCGGTAGGCGAGGATGTTGTTAAAGACCGGCGGGCTGTCTTTGCTGACGGCGGCGGAGCCGGCTGTCATGGCAAGGGCAACACCCGCCTTGGCCCGTTCCGCGTGGTAGGCAGCATAGCGTTCCTTCGGCATGCCGTCTTCCGGATAAGCCGGTTCGTGACTGGTGGTCATGATCCGGTTTTTCAGCGTCAGGTGTTTCAGCTGGAAGGGCTGCAAAAGCGGGTCCTTGGACATTGGTCTTTCCTTGAGTTGTGCTTTGCCGGCGATTGAGGAGGGCGGTTTCAGTACCAGGCATCCTTCATCGAGGCTTTCTTGCGGGCAATGAAATCCTGCAAAGCCTCGTCCGTGTCTGCATTCATCGGCGGGGCTTCATACTGGTCCAGAATGGACTTCCAGCGCGCGTTCGCTCGCTGTGCGGCGTCGATACTGCCCTGTTCTTCCCAGCTCTCGAACGGCTGGTCATCGTTCAGGGCGCTGTCCCAATATGCGGATTGATAGTGACGCAGCGTGTGCTCGGTGCCGAACAGATGTTCACCGGGCCCCTTTTCGGCTAACGCCTCCACGCCGAGAGTGTCGTCGCTCACCTCTATTCCTCTCAGATAGGCATGCAGAGCGCCGCACATGTCCGTGTCCATCACGAATTTTTCGTAGGACATGGAGAGCAGACCGTCGAGAAAGCCTGCCGAATGAAGGATGTAGTTCGCGCCTCCCTGTATCGCTGACATCATCGACATCATCGATTGCTGCATGGCCTGCGCATCGGGTTGTTTCGAGGTGCTGAAATTGCCCGCACACCGCAGCGGCATCTCAAGCCGCCGGGCGAGCTGCCCCATGACCAGTGATCCAAGGGCCGGTTCCGGTGTGCCGAAAGTGGGTGAGCCCGAGCGCAGAGACATGGAGGAAAGAAAGCCGGCCAGCACCGCTGGTGCGCCGGGGCGAACCAGTTGGGTGAGCGCGCAGGAGGTCATTGATTCAGCGAGACATTGGGCGATCGCCCCGGCCATTGTCAGCGGCGATACCGCACCGCCAAGCAGGAACGGCAAGTGGATTGATCCTTGACCGGCGCTGGCGTACTCGCGAATTCCGCGCGTGGTGATGCCGTCAAGCACCAGTGGTGATGTCGTGTTGAAGTTCCCAAGAATGACACAGTTCTGTTCAACGAAATCCGGTCCGAACAGGATGCGGCACATTTCAATGCTGTCCCTTGCGCGCTCCGGTGCGGTGATGGAGCCAAGAAAGGCGCGGTCGCTGTACCGCATGTGGGCATAGACCATGTCGAGATGGCGCTTGTTGACCGGAATGTCCGTCGGTTCGCAGATCGTCCCCCCAGAATGGTGGAGCCAAGGCGAGGATTGCGCCAACTTCACCAGGTTCTGGAAATCCTCGATCGTGCCGTAGCGCCGCCCTTTGTCCAGATCCATCACGAAGGGGGATCCGTAAGAGGGCGCAAAGACCATCGCGTCGCCGCCAATTTCGACCGAATTCGCGGGATTGCGGGCGTGCTGGGTGAACCGTGAGGGTGCAGTTCGCAAGATTTCGCGGATCATGCCGGGTTCAAACGTGATGTTCCAGGTTTCCGGCGATACCTGGCGGACCTTGCCACCGGCTTGGCGGAAAAGCTCGACCGTTTCGGGGTCTTCGCGAAACTCCATGCCGATCTCGGCCAGAATTCGGTCGGCGGCCTGTTCGATTCTGACGAGTGCCTCTTCGTCCAAAAGGTCATAGGGGGGAATCCGGCGGGTGATGAAGGGGACGCGCAGATGCGGGTTTTGACCTGGAGCGCTGTCGCGGCGGGTATGTGGGCGGCTGCGTCGGCCGCGCGCTCTTGTCGTGGAAACCTCGGTCATGGCGCGCTCCTTTCAATAGTGGGCTTCAGCGGGCACTGCGTTTTCCCGTTGCAAGCAGCGTGCGGACAATCGCGATTGGCGGCAATGACAGAAAAACTCACCTAGGCTTAGCTGAAGTAATCTGAAAATGTCCGAAAACGGTCAGAATTGCGCTATAGTGGTGCGATTGATCTAACGTGAATGAGGAATTCTTGGCCAAACGACCATACGACCTTCCCCCGATGAATAGCCTTGTCGCGTTCGAGGCCGCGGCACGCCATGTCGGCTTCAAGGCTGCCGCGCGGGAACTGAATGTCACCCCGGCGGCAATCAGCCATCAGGTGAAGGCCCTGGAAGCTGAATTGCGCTGTCCGTTGTTTCGGCGCCACCATCGTGGCGTGGAGCTGACGGAAACGGGGGCCTACTTGCTGGTCGCCCTGCAACGCGGCTTTGAAGCCATGGGAGATGCGGTGGACCAGCTCAGACAGCGGTCGCATCGGGCCTCGGTCACGATACGGGTGACCACGGCGGTCAGTTCGCTCTGGCTGACACCCAAGCTTGCGCAGTTTTGGAAATCACACGGCGATATCTCGGTTGCCCAGATTGTCAGTGATACCGAGCAAAGCGCGGAAGATTGCGACCTTAGTATTCACTACGGTATCAAGCCGCGCGAGTCCGGCCATTGCAGCACCTTGTTTCATGACCGGATCATGGCGCTCGGCAGTCCGCGGTTCGCCGAACTGCACCCGGTCAAGCATGCTGCGGATCTTGCAAAGCTGCCGCTGATACATTTTGAATCTGCGGGGGCTGGCTGGACCGACTGGACCGGCTGGTTTCGAAATCTCGGGTACGCTGGGCCCGTGAAGCACAGTCACAGCGTCAACAATTACGTGATTGCCCTCCAGGCGGCGCGCGATGACATGGGGGCGGTTCTGGGCTGGGTTGGCCTGACCGAAACCTATCTTGAGAGCGGTGAGCTGGTGCCTTTGCTGCCGGACCGTGTCGAAACGGTGGAAAATTTCTACATCAGGTTGGCTCCCCATGCCTCGCAACGGGCCCGGCTGGTATATGATTGGCTGCTGAGCGCCACGTGATCGCAACGTGTCAGGGTGCGCGGGGGCTCGGAGCCTCCTGGGTAATGGCTTGCAGACGATCGCTAGGTGCCGGGGCCTTGTCCGGCGCGACAAAGGTCGCCGCCAACGCCAGATCCTGCGTGAACTGCTCTTCAGCCTGCCTGCGGACCTCCGGTTCTGACAACCGTAACAGGTAGGCGGGGTGAAAGGTGATCAGGACCGGCAGACCCGCTCTGCCTGTTTCGATGGTGCCGCGCCGGGCGTGAAGACCGGTTTCCTTCCCCGTCAAGCTGCGCGCGGCGGTGGCGCCCATGGCCAAGATCAACTTGGGGCGAACGGTTGCGATTTCGGCATCAAGCCACCAGCGACAATGTTCGATTTCGGAGACATCCGGCCGTTGATGGATGCGCCGCTTGCCGCGGACAGAGAACTTGAAATGCTTCACAGCATTGGTGACATAAGCCGTCTCGCGGTCCAGTTCGGCCTTGGCGGCGGCCTGGTCGAAGAGCTGGCCCGCTGGTCCTACAAACGGACGTCCACTCAGGTCCTCCATCTCGCCGGGCTGTTCACCCACGATCATAAGGTTGGCTTGGGCTGGTCCTTCTCCGAGCACGGCTTGCGTTGCGTTGCAATGCAGGGGGCAGCGCGTGCAGCTTCGGATTGCCTTTGGCAAGGCTTCCGAGGGTCCGTTCCAGGCAGATTTGCAGGACGCCAGTTGCGCCTTGAGCTGTTCGACGCGGGCAGGGGGCAGGGTCGGCGCTGCCTCCGCCATGGCGCGGGCACGCATCGGCGCATCGGCGATCATCTGCGGAATATACGCGGCCTCGGGGAGGTTCTTCCAATATTTCTTGGGCATTTCCGATTGCATTGCTTGCACCTTGAGGCGCGCAGGATTGAAGATGTTCTGGAAGTAGGTGATCCAAAGTGCCTCGCTGGCATCCTCCGGCAGATCGGGCTTGTCGTATCCCTCGGAAAACGACAGTTTGCTCTGCTCGAATACAGCCGACACATCAGGCGTCAGGATCCGCCAATCCATGTCGCCAAAGCGGCGCACGAAGAAATCCGCTGTCGGCTCCACAGTGTGATGGGTTGGCTCGAACCAGGCTGCAAAACTGCGACGTGCCGCGCCTGGACGGCCAATTTCGCGAAAGCGGACAAAGGCCTTCATCTTGTGCTGACACCGGCGCACGTTTTTCTCCATCCGGCGCAATCTTGCCAGATCCCGGTCACCCCGATCTGCCATTAGGTTTTTGTGTGGTGTTTCTCTCAGCCGCCACAGGAAGGCATAGAGCAGGGCAAAGCGTTCCGGATCACTGTGCCAGACAACCGTTTCGGCCATTTGAATGAAACTGCGCGGTACCGATACCGCGCCACCGCCCGACATTGGGCTGTCGTCGCTGAACAGGTCGGGGGCGGTTGCATGATCGCCCCAAAGGATTTGCTCAGGCGGGACGTTCCCTGCAAGAAAACTGCGGGCGGCGTCGCGCCATGCGCGGAAGGTGCCGATAGGGGGCAGGGTAACCCGATGCATCAGAACAGGGCCAATTGTTCGGGCGGCGGGGCAAAACGTGCGCGCAAATCCGCGCTGTCGGTCAAGGCCCCCGGCGTCCAGCCCCCTGCGGTGATGAAGGCCCGGGCCTTCTTCATCTGTGCTCCCATGCGCAGGAGGTCTTCGTAGCGGAGCGTCCGGTGGCGGCGGCTGGCGAGGATCCGGTTGACGGTTCTGACGCCGAAGCCCGGCACCCGCAACAGCATCTCGCGGCTGGCGCGGTTGACGTCCAGTGGAAACACTGCCCGGTGCGCGAGGGCCCAAGCCAGCTTTGGGTCGATCTCCAGATCCAGGTTGCCGTCACGCGTAACGGACGTGATCTCGTCCAGCTGAAAATCGTAAAAGCGCAGCAGCCAGTCTGCTTGGTACAGGCGATGTTCGCGTTGCAACGGTGGCCGGATCAGCGGCAGCTTGGCAGAGCTGTCGGGAATTGGCGAGAAGGCAGAGTAGTAGACGCGCTTGAGTTTGTAGCTGGAGTAAAGTCGGGTCGATTGCCCCAGCACCGTGGCATCGTTGGAGCCGTCGGCCCCGATGATCATCTGCGTGGACTGTCCGGCGGGGGCAAAGCGGGGCGGGCGCTTGCCAGTAAACGACTTGTCCTTGCCGGCCTCCTTTGTCATGCGCACATTGGCCATCGCCCGGCGGATCTGTTCCGGCTTCTTTTCTGGCGCATATTGTTGCACCGCCTGATCCGTGGGCAGTTCGACGTTGATCGACAAACGGTCGGCCAGCAACCCCGCTTCCTTGATCAGCTCGGGCGCGGCGTCGGGGATCGTCTTGAGGTGTATGTAGCCGCGAAAGTTCTCCTCGTGACGCAGTTTGCGAGCGATCTGCACCATGTCGGACATCGTCGCGTCGGGTGAGCGGATCACGCCCGATGACAGGAACAGCCCTTCGATGTAATTGCGCCGATAGAATTCTATCGTGAGCCGCACCACCTCGTCGACGGTGAAACGGGCGCGGGGCACGTTGGAGGAGGCACGGTTTATGCAATAGCTGCAATCATAGATGCAGAAATTGGTCATCAGGATCTTGAGCAGGCTGATACAGCGGCCGTCCGGCGCATAGGCATGGCAGATCCCGCTGCCTTCGTTGGACCCCAGCCCCTTGCCATCGCGGGAATGGCGCTTGGTCGATCCGGATGACGCGCAAGAGGCGTCATATTTTGCCGCATCGCTGAGAATTTCCAGTTTCTGTTTCAGGGTCTGTCGTGCCATTTGTTCTATATATGTTCTCACGCGACATTTGTCACGAGCAGAAGCATCGTCATTCCGCCGGGTAACGGAATTCCGCTCATTGCGTCTCCGCTCAGGCGTTTCCGTCCGATCGCAGCGGGTGCGGAAGCGCCAGTTGCCGAGGCGCATGGCCGGTCACCATTTGCCTTTGTCAGGCGGGCAGGGCGGGGCAAGACACGGCATCGCCATGCGGGCTCGCGAGGTGCAGGAAATTGCATGTCCGCTGCTTCTCATCTAGGCTCTGCATTCTAGCTTCAGCACACTCGCGTCCGGTGAAGCGGCGCAATCCAAGGAATAATTAGATGCAAACTGCCTTAGTGGCTAACGACGTGTCCGACATACTGGGCGTCCTGAATGCCTTGGATGACGAAATCGCCGTTCTCGACGCCTCGGGCCACATAATCGCCGCGAATGCTGCCTGGGAGAAGTTTCGGGTGGAAAACGGTGGAAATCCAGAACGGTGCTCGGTCGGGAGCAACTACTTCGCTGTTTGCACATCGGCTTGCGGATCATCGAGCGCCACCGCGGGGATCGTGGCGGACGGGCTCACCGCGGTGCTTGCAACCGGAGAAACCTTCCGGTGTGAATACCCCTGCGACAGCCCGACCGAGAAACGCTGGTTCGATCTGACCGTAAACCGGTATCTCCGAGGCAAGGAAAGTTTCCTGATCGTTCAGCACCGAAATGTCAGCAAGCGCCATGTCCAGCGGGAGGAGGTTGAGCAGGGCTATATCAATTCCAACGCGATGGCCGCGTTGATCGCTTCCACCAGCGATGCGGTGATCAGCTATGATCTGGACGGCAATATCATCACGTGGAATCCCTCGGCGGAACGTCTTTATGGCTACGAAAAGTCCGAAATTCTCGGACGGTCTCTTGAAACGCTTTATCCCGAGGGCTGGCCGAAACGGGTCGCCAGTTACCGCGACGAGATCATCGCGGGCAGGTTGCGTGATTTCGAAGCAACGCGGATCGCGAAGGATGGAACGGAGCGGGAAGTCTGGATCAGCTGCGCTCCGATCCGCAACGTGGATGGTGAGGTCATCGCGATTTCGAACATTCACCGCGATGTGACGGAGGTGCGCAATGCGGAGCGCGCCAGGGATCTGATCGCCCGGGAAGTCATCCACCGCGCCAAGAACATGTTGAGCGTGGTATCCGCGATCCAACGCCAGACCGCGCGCACGGCGGAGACGCTTCAGGATTTCAACCGGAGCTTCGGGGCACGGCTCGCATCACTGGCAAAATCGACGGATCTGCTCGTCAATAACGTATGGACGAGCGTTTCGCTCCGCCAATTGGTTGCGGAGCATCTGGAACCGTTCACGATGGTTGAGGCGGACCAACATATCCAGCTGTCGGGGCCAGATGTGGATTTGCAGCCGGAAGCCGTTCAGACCATCGGCATGGCCATACATGAGTTGGCTACGAATTCTGCCAAGTACGGCGTATTGCAGCAGAGGCAGGGGCGGGTGTCCATATCTTGGGACATTGACCGCGGCAGTGGCGAATTGCAGTTCCAGTGGCGGGAAACCGGGATCAGCATTGATGGCACCCCATCCAGAACGGGGTTCGGACATTCCGTGTTAACGAACTATGCCGCTACGGTGCTGGATGCTCCGGTTTCTTATGTCGTGGATGACAGCGGTATTGACTGGGACATAAAAGTACCCGCGTCACATTTTCAGGCGGCCTCATGATGCACCTTGGCAGCGCAGGACATTGCTGCGGTCTCCGGCCCTTGGGCGGCTGACGGTTCGATGATCACGGATAGTCGGCATCAGTCCCCAAAGCCGCGGCTGGTGGCAGGGCGTGGCCTACCGCCATTGCCGTTTCGGCGAAGGCTGCCGTTTCTGTTACCTCTTCTTGCCGCGATCGTCCTGGCTGTCGCGGTCTTCAAGGCCTCGGAGGTGTATTTCCTTTCGGAGGAGCGGGCCAAGGCGGAAGGACGGCTGTCTCTGTATCAAAGCAGCGTCATGGCGGAACTGGACCGGTTTTCGCACCTTACCTATGTACTCGCGCAGGATGCTGCCGTTCTGGCGACGGCCGAAGGTGGAAATACCGATGTCCTGAATGAACGCCTGCGGCGTTTTGCAGACAAGGCCGGGCTGGATGCCATCTACCTCATGGATGTGGCGGGATCGACCATCGCCACGTCAAATCACGGCCGACCGGACAGCTTTCTCGGGCATAATTACGGCTTCCGCCCTTACTTTCAGCAAGCCTTGGGCGGACGACAAGGGCGGTTTTTCGCAATCGGGACCACGACCGGGCTGCCGGGCTATTTCATTGCCGATGCAGTGCTCGGGGCAGATGGAAAACCAGTTGGCGTCATCGCCATCAAGATCAGTTTTGCCCGACTGGAACAGAGTTGGCGCAAGTCGGGCGAACAGGTTTTATTGGCCAATGAGGACGGTGTCGTGCTGCTCGCCTCGGAACCCGACTGGCGCTATCGGGTGTTGTTCCCGCTATCCGACGGCCAGCGCCGCCGGATCATAGACGCCCGACAGTTTCCTGGCCGTAGTCTGGAGCCGATGGACTGGCGGCCGGGCGTCGATCAGCGCGCGGTGATAACGGGCCGAGAGCAATTGCACCTCACGGCGTCCATTCCCCCCCATGACTGGACGCTTCACTATTTCGCCAGTGATGATCGTGCGGTCGCCCGCAGCTGGTTGCTGACCTTGCTGGTCGGTTGCGTAGCGGGCCTGGCGCTGATCCTGTTTCAGGTTCAGCGGGCCCGTCGGATCAGTGCCGCGCTGGCACGCTCCGAGCAAGAGGAGGCAGAGCTGCGCCGCGCCAATGAGAGACTGGCGAGCGAGATCGAGGAACGGCGGACAGCGGAGCAGCGCCTGAAGCGTACCCAGGAAGAATTGGAGCGCGCCAGTCGTCTGGCCGCGTTGGGGCGTTTGGCTGCCTCGGTGACGCATGAGCTGGGGCAGCCGATTGCCGCCATGCGCAACCATCTCGTGGCAGCCGAGATGGCGCCGATCGATACCGCCATGCTGTCGGCGCGGATCGGTGCCCTAGTGGACCGGATGGAGGGCATCACCCGGCAACTCAAGTTCTTTGCGACCCCGGATGCTGAAACCCTCGCGGTTGTTGATCTCAACGCTGCGCTGCGCGACGCAGCCGCGTTGGTGGCACCCAACCTTGAAGCTGCCAACGCCGAGTTGCGACTTGATCTCTGCCCTGATCTTGGTGGTGTCCGGGGCAGCCGTTTGCGGATCGAACAGGTCATGACCAATTTGCTGCGCAATGCCATCGACGCCAGCGAAGACCACGCGGCCCCGCTGATCGAGGTCGAGACCGGGGCTGGGGGGGACGGCATCTGGTTCGAAATCCGGGACAACGGCCACGGATTGGGCGAAGCGACATTGGCGGAATTGCAGGAACCCTTCGTCACCACCCGCGAAAGCGGTCGCGGCATGGGCTTGGGCTTGGCGATTTCAGCCGGTATCGTGCAGGACCACGGTGGAACCATGACGGGCCGCAACAGGGGCACTGGCGGTGCGGTATTCCGCGTTGCCTTCCCGGCCACATCAGCGAAGGACGACCAACTATGAACGGCTCGAGGCCCTTCAGCATACTGGTGATTGACGACGACCGGTCCATGCGGCAGTCGCTGGCCGAACTGCTTGAGGCCGCGGGCTGGCAGGTAACAACGGTTGCGCGGGCTTCGGCAGGGCTCGAAAGACTGGATGCCTTGGGTCCCGACGTCATTTTGTCCGACGTGCGCATGCCCGGCATGTCCGGGCTTGAGCTGCTGGATGTTCTGCCACCCGAGGCGCCGCCTCTGGTGCTGATTTCTGCTCATGGCGACATTCCCATGGCGGTCAAGGCGATGCAGGATGGAGCCTATAGTTTCGTTGAGAAACCCTATGAACCACGTCGCCTGCTGGCCATCCTGCGCCATGCGGCGGAACAGCACCGGATGCAGCAAAGCAATGCCCGGCTGAAGGCGCGCCTGTTCGAACTGTCGGGGCTTGATCGGGTGTTGTTGGGGCAGTCCGCGCCGGTCGTGCAGCTGCGGCAGGATATTCTGGACCTTGCGGACACCGGCACCGCGGTCCTGATCGTCGGAGAAACCGGGACCGGCAAGGAGCTTGCAGCGCGAGCGCTTCATGATCTGGGCCCCAACGCCGATGCCCCGTTTCTGGCACTGAATTGCGCGGCCCTGTCGGCCGCCACCTTCGAGGCGGAAATGTTCGGCGTCGATGGCGGGCCCGGCGGGCGGTTGCTGGCGGCTTCCGGCGGCACGTTGTTTCTGGACGAGATATGCTCCTGCCCGTTGGACGTGCAGGCCAAGTTGCTGCGGGTGATCGAGGACAAGCAGATCTTGCCGGTCGGCGGCCAGATGCCGGTGCCCGTGAATTTTCGCGTGGTCACCGCTACCAACGAGGATGTTGACCTCGCAGTGACAGAAGGGCGGCTGCGCAAGGACCTGTTGTTCCGGCTCAACACGATGGTGCTGACCTTGCCACCACTGCGCCAGCGCCGTGATGATTTGACGTTGCTGACAACCTATTTCCTTGAGAAGTTTGCAATGCTCTACGAAACCGCCGTACCCGAGATCACCCAGGATGACCTCGCGGTCCTGCTGGCCCATGAATGGCCCGGCAACGTGCGCGAGCTTCGCAGTATCTGCGAGCGCCGGGTGCTCGCGGCGCGAAGGGGCGGTGGCAATATGGCGTCGGCAATCCGGATCGATCAGCATCCGGATGATGTACCCGATACCTTGCGTGAGGCGGTGGCGGCCTTTGAGCGCGAATTGATCGGAAAGGCGATCAAGGCGCATGAAGGGCGCATGGATGCGGCAGCCGGGGCGCTGGGAATTGGTCGGCGTACGTTGAACGAGAAGATCGTCAAACTGGGCCTCGATAAAAGCGCTTTACTCTGACTTTCGCCCTGCGGAAATCCGCAGGATGGTTGCGGAAACGCGCGCATTTTCCTTCATAGGCAGCGGCATAACCTTCTGGAATATTCCCCCAATCATTTCCGTATGCATCTGGGAGGAGCATCCGTGCGCAACTACCTCAAAGGGGCCGCTCTTGCCGCCCTCACCACGACCTTTGCAACCGAAGCCCTGGCCACCGAATGGAATGTCTCGCTGTGGGGCAAACGCCGGGCCTTTACTGAACACGTCGAGAAACTGGCAGAACTAGTCGAAGAGAAGACCGGCGGCGAGTTCGCCCTGACCATCAGCTATGGCGGTCTGTCCAAGAACAAGGAAAACCTCGACGGGATCTCGATCGGCGCGTTTGAAATGGCGCAGTTCTGTGCGGGCTATCACCGGGACAAGAACCCCACCATTACCGTTTTGGAACTGCCGTTCCTGGGCGTCAGCTCGCTGGAGCAGGAGATCGCGGTCTCGCAGGCCCTGTATCAACACCCGGCGGTGCAAAAGGATCTGGCGCGCTGGAACGCGACCTTGCTGATGCCGTCGCCATTGCCGCAGTACAATCTGGTCGGCACCGGTGACGTCCCTGCGACGTTGAAGGATTTCGAGGGGCTGACCGTGCGCGCCACCGGCGGTATCGGCAAGGCGATGGAGGCGGTTGGCGCCGTTCCCACCTCGATGTCGGCCACCGAGGTACGTCAGGCAATGGACAGCGGTATCGTCAAGGCAGTTGCCTTTGCGCCGCACGCGCACATGTCCTTTGGAACCCTCGAAAACGGGGCGTGGTGGACCACAAACCTGAACCCCGGAACGGTAAATTGCCCGGTGGTTGTCAACACAGATGCTCTCGACAGCCTGCCTGACGACCATCGCACGGCGCTGATGGAATCGGTGGACGAAGCGCTGCAGCATTATGTCGACTTCTACAAGTCCAAGACGTTGGATGCCTGGGACCCTGCACTGGAGGCCGCTGGTATCGAACAGGTGACGTTCTCGGCTGAGGAACTCGCCGCCTTCAAAGACGCAGCGGCAGCGCCCGCGGCTGAAGCCTGGATCGCGGAAAACGCGGCCCGCGGCATCCCCGCCCAGGAACTCTATGACCTGGTGACCGGTCTGATTGCCGAAGGCAGCTGATCCTGCCGTGCCCCGTAGCCTTCGGCTGCGGGGCTGTTTCTGCTGTCCTGAAAAAATGATGGAGGCACGCCATGGCTGGCGCATCCCTTGTGCTGACTGATGACAGCCGTCTCAGTTCACTCGACCAAAAGCTCTACCGTTTGGAAAAGCCCCTTGCCCTGCTCAGTGGCTTGGCGGTGTTTTCGCTGATGCTACTGGCCGTCGGGTCCGTTGGCGGGCGCAACCTGTTCAACAGCCCGTTGCCGGGCTACGTCGACTGGATTGAGCAGGCGATGCCATTGATCGCCTTCATGGGGATCTCTTTCACGCAACGTGACGGCGGCC
This sequence comes from Nocardioides marinus, assembly GCA_019801415.1. Taxonomy (GTDB): domain Bacteria; phylum Pseudomonadota; class Alphaproteobacteria; order Rhodobacterales; family Rhodobacteraceae; genus Leisingera. The sequence continues at coordinate 276,824 of JAHVJD010000006.1, read as the reverse complement.
ATATCCGCATGGACATGGTGGTAGGTGCCTTGAAGGGCCGGGCGCTTTATCTGGCTGAATTCATCACCACTGCCGCCGTTCTGTTGCTCATGCTGCTGATGGTCTGGGGCTCCTGGGCGCATTTCGAACGCAGCTTCGATTTTGCCGCGCCGTGGTGGAGCGCCGACAGCTCAATGGATATCTCGCTGCCGCTTTGGCCGGCCAAGCTGCTGGCACCGGTTGCCTTCAGTGTGCTGTGCCTGCGTCTGTGCCTGCAGCTGTGGGCCTATGGTGCAGCGTTTCGCAGCGGCACAGATCAGCCTGTTGCTGTCCCGATGATTGCCGACGCCGCCACCCAGGCCGCGATGGAGGCGGAACACGTCTCCGGCCACGACACCTGAGGAACATCTGACATGGAACCGATTGAAATTGGCCTGATCGTCTCTGCCGGGCTTTTGGTAATGGTGGTCCTTGGCATGCGGGTGGCATTTGCCGCGGCTGCCGCAGGGATGGTTGGCCTGATCTGGATCTTCTGGGCCAAGTTTGGCTACGATCCGGCCCGCTTTGGCAAGGCGCTCACCATTGCGGTCAAGACCGCAGGGCAGGTGCCGCATTCCAAGGTTTCCAGCCAGGCGCTGTCGCTGATCCCGACGTTCATCCTGATTGGCTATCTTGCCTACTACGCAGGGCTGACCCGTGCCTTGTTCGAGGCCGCCAAACGCTGGTTGGCCTGGGTCCCCGGCGGATTGGCGGTGTCGACCGTTTTTGCCACAGCGGGCTTTGCCGCCGTGTCCGGCGCGTCTGTTGCCACCTCGGCCGTGTTTGCCCGTATCGCCATCCCGGAAATGCTGAAGATTGGCTATGACAAGCGTTTTGCAGCTGGTGTGGTGGCTGCTGGCGGCACGCTGGCGTCACTGATCCCGCCCTCCGCGATCCTGGTGATCTATGCGATCATCGTCGAGCAGGACGTGGGCAAGCTGTTGTTGGCCGGTTTTATTCCCGGCGCCTTCTCCGCGCTGATTTACGGCGCGCTGATTGTTGGCATGGCGATGGTCATCAAGGACTTCGGTCCCCGCGTCACCGGCTTCACCTGGCGTCAGCGCTTTGCCGCCTTGCCGCAAGCCTTGCCGATCCTGTTCGTTGTCGTGACCATCATTTTCTTTGTTTACAACCCCTTCGGGGGCGACGCTTGGGGTACCCCGACCGAAGGCGGCGCAATCGGGGCCTTCGTGGTTTTCCTGATGGCGCTGCGTCACGGCATGCGCTGGCGCGAGTTGAAGGATGCGCTGCTCGAAACCGCCAAGCTGAGCGTGATGATCTTCACCATCATCTGGGGGGTGCTGATCTACGTGCGCTTCCTTGGCTTTGCCGATCTGCCCGGAGCCTTTGCCGACTGGATCACCTCGCTGGAGATGAGCCCCATGCTGATCCTGATCTGCATCCTCCTGGCCTACGCGGTGCTTGGCATGTTCATGGATGCGATCGGCATGCTGCTGTTGACGTTGCCCGTGGTCTATCCTGCCGTCATGGCCCTGAACGGCGGCGAAGCGGTATCAGCGGCCGACAGCACCTTTGGCATGTCGGGGCCGATGTGTGCCATCTGGTTCGGCATCCTGGTGGTCAAGATGGCAGAGTTCTGCCTGATTACCCCGCCGATTGGCCTCAACTGCTTTGTGGTCGCCGGCGTGCGCGACGATCTGAGCGTGCAGGACGTGTTCAAGGGGGTCACGCCGTTCTTCATCGCTGACGCAATCACGATCGCGCTGCTGGTTGCCTTCCCGGCCATCGTGTTGTGGTTGCCGGGACAGGTCTGACAAAACTGGGGCCGCGAGACCGAACGTGACACGGTTTTCGCGGCCCCGCAGACCCAGTTGGCTGTAAACTGCTTCCATTCCGTCTGCGTTCGAAAGGCGCCTTGGTGTATTCGGACAAGAGGCGGCGTTGAGTGGAACGCGCGGCGGGATATTCTCGCGCCCCTATAATCATGGTTATGTTATTATTCTGTGACCACCGGTGCGCTAAGTCGCAGCCTGGGGTTATCTGCTCGCGGCACATTTTACGTGGTGTAGCAGCCACAACGGTTGCCGGGACCAGTGTGATCACACTTGGCGGCCGTCGAGCGAATGGTAATTAGCATGTATACTAACTTGTAATACCGCAACCTATCGGAGTACAACGTAGTGGCGTCCAATCCGGCGCCGAGCGCGGCCTTTTCGGAAGCCAACGCACAACAGTATCAGACAGGGTTACACGCAATGAAGGACTGGAATTCAGCCGCGGCTGGTCTCTACAAGGGCGAATTTCGCCGGATGTTCATCGACGGTCAGTGGTGCGAAGCGCGCTCCGGCGAAGTGATCGAGGCCCGCAACCCGGCCGATGGCAGTCTGCTTGCAACCGTCCCGCGGGGCGGCCGTGAAGACATTGACGCGGCGGTGGCGGCTGCCCGCAAGGCATTTGAGGGGCCTTGGTCAAAATGGACACCTTTTGAGCGTCAGGCCTTGTTGCTGCGCATTGCGGAGCGTTTCGAGGCTGAATGGGAGACCCTGTGCCTGTCCGATACGCTCGACATGGGGATGCCCATTCAGCGCACCCTCGCCAACAGCCGTCGCGTGCTGGGCATGTTGCGTTTCTATGCCGGTCAGGCAGTGGCAATCCATGGAGCCACGATTCCCAACTCCTTCCCGGGTGAGATCTATTCGCAGACGGTGCGCGAACCAATTGGTGTTGTCGGGGCCATCATTCCCTGGAATGCGCCGATTGCAGGCTCGGTTTGGAAGATTGCGCCTGCGATTGCCACGGGCTGCACCATCGTTTTGAAGCCGTCCGAGGAAGCTTCGCTGACTGTTCTGATGATTGCCCGCATCATGCAGGAAGCCGGGCTGCCGGACGGCGTTCTGAATATCGTGACCGGTACGGGCAGCGAGGCCGGCGCCGCCCTAGCGGAACATCCCGGAGTGGACAAGATCGTCTTTACGGGGTCGACCGCCACTGGCCAGGCGATTGCTCGCGCAGCCACTGGCAACCTCAAGCGGGTGTCGTTGGAGCTTGGCGGCAAGTCGCCGGTGATCGTTTGCCGGGACGCTGACATCGAAAAGGCCGTGCCGGTGGCCGCGATGGCTGTTTTTGCCAACTCGGGTCAAATTTGTATTGCAGGCTCGCGGCTGTTCGTGGCCCGCGAGATCCACGACGAGTTTTTGCGCCGGGTTGCCGATTATGCCGCGTCCTTGCGGATAGGTCATGGTATCGAGGAAGATACCGACATCGGACCTATCATTTCCGCCCGCCAGGCAGAACGCATCGCCGGCTATCTGGCGGCAGGCCCCCGCGAAGGGGCCACGGTTCTGACGGGTGGAGCCCGTGCCGACGGGCCAGAGCTGCAGGGCGGGCACTTCTTCCAGCCCACCGTTCTGGGTAACGTGACCGACGACATGAGCGTTGCCCGTGAGGAGATCTTCGGACCGGTGATTTCGGCCCTGCCCTTTGACAGCCTCGACGAGGTCGTCGAGCGCGCCAACGCGACACCATATGGCTTGGCTGCAGGTGTATTCTCGACACATCTGGGCACGGCGCACAAGCTTGCCCACCGTCTGAAAGCGGGCTCGGTGTGGGTGAACATGTACCATGCAATCGACCCAGCCGTGCCCTTTGGTGGGGTCAAAATGTCGGGCTATGGCCGGGAAGGTGGCACCGAGCACATGGAAGAATACCTCGACACCAAGGCGATCTGGATCAACGCGGACTGAGGTCTGGCTTCGAGCGCCCCCACGTTAAGACGGAAAGAGCATAAAATGCATGTAGGTATCATCGGCGTTGGCCTTATGGGGCATGGTATCGCCCGCAACGTCCTTTTGAAGGGCGGTTTCAGCCTGAGCTTCCTCGATCACCCCGGCAACCAGCCAACGGAGGAAATCCTTGGCCTCGGTGCCAGCGCCTGCGCCAGCCCGGCCGAGGTTGCGGCGAAGTCGGATGTCGTGATCCTTTGTGTCACCGGCTCACCGCAGGTCGAGGCCATCGTGGCCGGGTCAAAAGGTGTTGCCTCGGCGCTGAAACCCGGTGCCGTTGTGGTGGATTGCTCGACAGCGCTGCCGGAGACGACACTGCGCATGGCCGAGATCATTCGTCAGGCAGGCGGTGATTACATCGATGCCCCGATGACGCGCACGGCGAAACACGCCCATGAAGGCACGCTGAACCTGTTGGTCGGTGGTGCGACAGAAGCACTGGAAAAGGTGCGTCCGGTGCTGGCTTCCTTTACCGAAAAGGTCGATCACGTTGGCCCGCTGAGTCATGGTCATCGGCTCAAGTTGTTGCACAACTATGTGTCGGTGGGTTTCATGACGCTGCTGGCCGAGGCCGCGGCACAGGCTGCGGATGCCGAGATTGATCCGCAGGTGTTTGTCGATGTGCTGGCGCAAGGCGGTGGCGCGAGTGTCGCGCTGGAGCGGCTGGCCCCGTACATCGTTGACCAGGACCGCGAGGGGCTGCCCTTCTTTGTGTCGAACGCATTGAAAGATATCGATTACTATCGTGGGATGTCCGAGGCCTCCGGTGCGCGAAAAACGGTTGCCGATGGTATTTCCGAGGCCCTGAAAGCGCCGGTGGAAGCTGGCCAGGGCGAGGCCTATGTCCCTGAACTTGTGCAGCTGTTTCGCAAGGGCGAAACGGCCTGAAAACAGGATCGGCAGCCTCAACCCTTGGGGTTGCCAGAAAAAGTTGCCTTGTGTAGCAATTAACAACCTTTAGAGGGAGGATTTCAATGACTTTCGCGTATCGCGGGCTGGCCACGGTCGGCTTGCTCATTGCCGCCGGTTTGCCGGCATTTGCCCAGACCGAAGTGAAGATCGGCTATGCGCTTGCGCCTGACAGCCACTATGGCGTCGCGGCCCAGAAGTTCGAGGAGGTTCTGAAGGCCGAAACGGGAGATGCGTTTGAGTTCAAGCACTTCCCCTCCTCCGGCCTGGGCGGCGAACGGGAAGTCATCGAGGGGCTGCAACTCGGAACGATCGAGGCAACCATCGTTTCGTCCGGCACCCTGGCGAATTTTGTCCCGGATACAGGCGTTTTCGACATTCCCTTCCTGTTCCGCGATCTGGAGCATGCCCGCGCGGTGCTGGATGGGCCGATTGGTCAGGAAATCCTTGCCAAGTTCGATAATGTGGGCTTGCATGGATTGGCTTGGGGTGAACAGGGCTTCCGCCACATCACCAACAACCGAAACCCGATACATACTCCGGCCGATGCCGAGGGGCTGAAGCTGCGGACCATGGAAAATCCGGTGCATCTCGCCGCGTTCAACGCGATGGGTGCCGCGCCGACACCGATGGCTTGGCCGGAGGTGATTTCGTCGCTTCAACAGGGTGTCATTGACGGTCAGGAAAACCCGCTGTCGGTTATCGTTTCGGTGAAACTGGATGAAGTGCAGAAATATCTGACCTTGTCCGGTCACGTCTATTCCCCGGCCATGCTGTTGGTGTCCAAGCCGTTCTGGGAAGGTCTGGACGAGACGCAGAAAGCCGCCTTTGAGAAGGCTGCTGCCGCCGCCTCCGAGGCAATGCGTAGCTATGTCGACAATGTTGAGACCAGCGGCGTCGAGACGCTGAAGGACCGCGGCATGGAAATCAACGCCCTGTCTATGGACGAGAAAGCCGCGTTCCAAGAGTCCATCAGCGCCGCCTATGAAGGTTACTACGAGACCTACGGCAAGGATCTGGTGAACGCGATCGTCGCATTCAAGTGATACGTGCGTGTCGGCGTCGCTCCGGCGCCGACGCCTTTTCGGTGGCGGGAAAGTCTTGAAAAAGCTGGAAAACCTCTTTGTGGCGCTTAACGGATGGGTGCTGATCCTGATGCTGTCGGCCATGGCACTCATCGTGGGCAGCAACATCACGCTGCGGTACTTCACCTCGCATTCACTGCCCTGGGCTGACGAGGCGGCTCGTTACCTGATGATCTGGCTGACATTTATTGGTGCGGGGCTGATCCTGCGTATCGGCGGCCACGTCGCAATCACCAACCTCCAGGATAGCCTGCCGCAGGCCGGGCAACGGATGCTGCGGGCTGCGATCGTTGCGATGCTGTTGCTGTTCTTTGCCTTCATGGTGCATGTCGGTTGGCAATACGCCCAGCGGATGCAGTACCAGGTCACGCCCGCGCTGCGCCTGCCCTTTTTGTACGTGTATGCGGCAATGCCGGTCGGCTTTTCCTTGTTGATTCTGCACTTGCTGTTGATTGCCCGCCCGTTCATCGAGGCGGGACGTTACCGGTCGCTGGACCCCGATGCCGATGGGCCGGATGCTTTGCCCGGAGGTGCGAATGGCTGAGATCCTGTTCCCTGCCCTGTTCGTGCTGCTGGCGCTTGGACTGCCGGTCGCCTTTGCGATGGCGATTTCGGTGTTTCTTGCCATCACCTTTGCCTCCAATTACCCGCATCTGGTGGTGGTGAAGGAAATGTTTGCCGGCCTGGACAGTTTCCCTCTGTTGGCGGTGCCCTTCTTCATCCTCGCCTCCGAGATCATGACTGGTGGCGCGGTGACCCTCGCGATCTTGCGTCTGGCGCAGGCATTTGTCGGCCATTTGCGCGGTGGTCTGGGCCATGCCAACGTGGTCAGCTCGGCGATGTTCGCGGGCATTTCAGGCAGTGCGCTTGCTGATGCCGCCGGCCCGGGTACGATGATGATCCGCATGATGGAAAAAGGTGGCTATGACCGCCCTTATGCCGGGGCGCTGACAATCGCCAGTTCGGTCGTGGGACCGATCATCCCGCCTTCAATCACCATGATCATCTATGCCATGCAGGACAAGGAAGTCTCGGTCGGCTCGCTGTTCATGGCGGGGGTCTTGCCGGGACTGCTGATTACTCTGCTGATCCTTCTGGCCAATGCCCGCGTCAGCAAAGCCCGCGACTACGCTTCCGGGCAGCCAATGCCCACGCTGGCCGAAATTGGGCGGATTGCATTTTTTGCCGTGCCGGCGTTGTTGCTGATCCTGCTGGTTGTGGGCGGTATCCGCTTTGGTGTTTTCACCCCAACGGAAGCGTCCGTCATCGCCGTGTTCTACGCGCTGCTTGTCGGCATGTTCGTTTACCGCTCACTGCACCTGCGCGATTTGCCGGGGATTGTCCTGCGAGCCGCGTTGACGTCCGGAGCGGTGCTGTTGATCCTAGGCTCCGCCAGGGCTTTTGCCTGGGTGCTGATCATTGAAAGCGTGCCGCAGTTTCTGGCGGAGACGATCATCTCTTGGGATCTGTCCCCGATTGTCTTCCTGTTGGCTGTCAACTTGCTGTTGCTGGTTTTTGGCCTGTTCATGGATCCGCTGCCGGGGGTGATGATATTGGTGCCGATCCTCGCGCCAATCAGCTTTGCCCTGGGGATCGACCCGAACCATTTCGCGATTATCGTGATCGTGAATCTGACACTGGGATTGGCCACGCCGCCGGTCGGGAGCTTGATTTTCGTGGTGTCCTCCACCGTGAAGCTCAAGCCATCGGCCTTGGTACGGGAAATGCCGCCATTTTTTCTCGCCCTGGCTGTAGCACTGCTGCTGATTACCTTCCTGCCGTTCCTGTCGACATGGCTGCCGAGCGTCAGTGGCTTTTGACGGCCCCTGTGCATGAGGCCGTCAGTATTGGCGACGTAGGTCGCGTATGTGCCGAACGGGCTACCTGGGATCGATGAACCAGGCCTTGGCGTTTTCATAGCATATCCCGCGGACCAGTTGCTCCAGCGCCTCGGGGTCATCGGGCAGATGTCCGGTTTCGGACCAGCGCCCGATCATGCCGCAGAGCAGTCGACGGAAATATTCGTGGCGCGGAAAGGACAGGAAAGAGCGGCTGTCCGTCAGCATGCCCAGAAAAGTGGACAGCAGGCCAACCTGCGCCAGCGTCCGCATCTGGCTTTCCATGCCGTCCAGCGTGTCGTTGAACCACCAAGCGGATCCGGCCTGTATCTTGCCCGGCACCGAGCCATCCTGAAAAGTGCCCGCCGTGGCGACCAGCACCGGATTGCGCGCCGGATCCAGTCCATATAGCACCATGCGCGGCAGTTGCCCGTCGCGGTCGAGCCGGTCGAGAAGCACGTTCAAGGGCCCGGCCATATCGGTGTCACGCAGTGAATCCCCCCCGGCATCCGGGCCGATCGCCTGCAACAGCCGGGTGGAGCCGTTGCGCACCACATTCATGTGGCACTGCATCACCAGCCCGCGCGCCGCATAGGCACGTCCCAAGGCGTCGAACAACGCCGCCCTGTGGCCGGATGCCTGCTCGGGCGTGACAGGTTCGCCTGAACGCGCGGTGCGCAAGGCCGCATCCAAAGCGGCGGCACCCGGAATGTCGCCTGCATCGAGGTGATTGATGCCATGATCTGCCGCCCGGCAGCCGTGGGCGACGAAATGATCCAACCTCAGGAGCAAGGCCGCGACCAGATCCTCGAAGCTGCGGATCGGATGCGTGAGAGCCTCCAACCGCTCGATGTAACCGGCAAAGCCGGACGCCTCTATCTGCACCGATTTATCGGGCCGAAAGGTTGGCACAACGGTGATGTCCGCGCCCTTCATGGCCGCGTGATGCGTCAGGTCGTCGAGCGGGTCGTCGGTGGTTCCGACGAGCTCTACGTTCATTCGGCGCAGCAAACCCTGTGCCGTGAAGCCCGGCTCCGACAGGCGGGCATTGGTGGCGTGCCATACATGATCTGCTGTCGTGGGCGACAGCACTGTCCCAGTCAGGTCGAAGTAGCGCCAGAGCTCGAGATGCGACCAGTGATGTACAGGGTTGAGGACTGCCCGAGGCATGGCCTCGGCAAAGGCGTCAAATTTCTGTCGCCAACTGGCGTTGCCGGAGACACGGGCCTCATCCACTCCGGCCCACCGCATGACGCGCCATTTGTAGTGATCGAAGGCCAGCCACATCTCGCCGATGTTGTCCCATTTTCGGTCCGCGGCAATCTCGGCCGGTGGCAGGTGGTTATGATAGTCGACGATCGGCAGGTCACTGGCGATTTCGTGAAACAGGTGCCGTGCAGTGGCGGTGTCGAGCAGGAAATCACTGTTTAGAAAGGCAGTCATTGCGCAGCCTCGGCAGGTGAAACATGGGTGAGCGTTGCGGCAAGAGTCGCTGCCGCGCCAGTCCTTTCGAGGCGCGCATAGGCCTCCAGCACCGGATCGGTTAGCACCGTACAATCGTGCAGCCCCTCCGGAAGCAGGCCGGGCAGCGCGAGGACGGAGGTGACGGGCGTGTCCGAGGCCGCTGCCGCATACAATTCCGCCTGCCGCGGATCGTCGATCGGGGCGAGGTCGCGCAAGCCCTTGATCCACGCGGCTAGGGCAAGGGTACTGATGCTCCAGTCCCGGTCGGCTGCGATGTTTTGTTCGATGGGCGCCAGCAGGCGTTGGGGCATTTTCTGACTGCTGTCCATGGCGATTTGTGCCAGTCTGTGGCGCAGCCGGGGATTGGCAAAGCGCGTAAGCAGGTCATCGGCATAGGCTACAATGTCAATCCCACCAGGCAGCGTCAGTGTCGGCGCCTGTTCCGCAAGCATCAGGTGACGCAGCGCAGTGCGCAGATCATTATCCTGCATACAGTCCGAGACAGTCTCATGCCCAAGCAGTTGCCCCAGCCAGGCCAACGTCGTGTGCGCACCATTCAGAAGCCGTAACTTCATCTCTTCAAAGGGCCGTACATCTGGTACCAACAGTGCTCCGCCTGCAGCAAAGGGGGGGATGTCTCCGGCAAAATCCTTCTCGATCACCCATTGGCGGAAAGGTTCGCACAGGATCGCGTTCGGGTCTTCTGCATCCAACGCATCACGGATTACAGCGCGGCCATCCTCGGTCATTGCCGGAACGATGCGGTCGACCATGGAGGAAGGAAACCGCACGTGAGTGGCAATCCAATTCGCCAGCTCCGGGTCCAGTGCCTTGGCAAAATCCAGAACCGCCGTACGCGTCAGCGCGCCGTTGTGGGGCTGGTTGTCACAGGACAGGATGGTCAGCCCGCCATGGCCCGCGGTGCGACGTTGTGCCAGCCCGGCAACAATCACTCCAATCGCCGTTGACGGCGCCCCACCCGCAAGATCGGCGCGAATGCCGGGATGGTCGACGTCGAGCGCGCCCGCTTTGGTGCAATAGCCCTTTTCGGTAATCGTCAACAGGATCAACGACATGGAGGCCGAGGCAATCAGCGCGGGCAAGGCCGCGGCGCCGTCGCGGGCGGGATGGCAACTGCCGGTCAACACTCCGATTTCGCGCAGGGTGATCGTGTCACCATCCGCTTCGGCCACGTGGTAGAGACCATCGGCCTGATCGAGCGCGTCAAGCGCGTCAACGCCTGAATTCAGCCGAGCCGCCACGACGCCCCAGTCACCGCCCGCCGCGGCCAGCCCATGGTGCAGGTACACCATCGGGTGGGCGCGGGCAAAGGCGCCAAAGCCAAGGTGCAGAATGCGTGGACGAAGGGCCGTGCGGTCATAGGAGCACGGAATGCGCTTGCTGGTCACAGGGAGATCCTTCTTGCTGTCTTCAATGCGCGAGACTCGCCGGAAGGAAGCAGCAGGTCCGCTGTCGGCAGGATCGGCCTGCCGGGACCTTCGCGGCGGGTGCGCAGGCTGATGCCGACGGTGTCGCAGGACACCTCGAAATGGGTCAGGCACCAGTCGCTGTCGCAGGACACCCCGTCATCCTCGTACATCAGGCTGCCATGGCATCCCTGTCCGGGGGCCGGGAAGATGGCCAGCACGCGCCCGGTTTCTGCCTCCGGGGCGGCGCGGTCGGCGCCCTCGCCCATCGGGATCACCACACCACCGCGCACGAACAGCGGGATGCTGTCGAGCGTCACTGGAAGCTCTAGCCACTGCCCTCCGGCATGCCAAGTGCCAGCGTGGAAGTCCCACCAACCGTTGGCGTGTCTGGGCAAGTAGACTGCATGGGTGTCACGCCCCTGGTCGAGCACGGTTGCGACCAGAAGGTCGCGGCCAAGAAGGAAGCTGTCCCCCTCCTCCCAGGTTTGCGGGTCATCGCCGAAGTCCAGGAACAGTGGTCGAAGCATGGGCTCGCTGTGCTCGGCGGCTTGCCACAGGCAGGTGTAAAGATATGGCATCAAGCGATAGCGCAGGCGGATCGCCGCCCGGATTTGATCGGTGACCTCGGGGTACATCCAGGGCTCGTTGACCGTCGCATCTTCATTCCAGGAATGAATGGTGAAACGAGGGTGAAAGATCCCGTTCTGCACCCATCGCACGAACAGTTCCGGTTCCGGCCGGGGGCCGGAGAAACCGCCGACATCATGGCCGATGTTGAAAAAGCCTGACAGGCTCATCCCCAGCCCGGTGCGCTGGTTCCAGCGCAGCGTCTTCCAGTCGGTGCGGTTGTCGCCGCTCCACGTCTGCGCATAGCGTTGCAATCCCGGCGCGCCGGAGCGGCTGATCAGATAGGGGCGTTTTCGAGGGGCATGGGCTTGTTGCGCTTCCATGGAGGCGCGGGTCATCAGGATGGGCATCACCGGACGCATCAGCGCGATATCGATGCTCTCGCCAAAGCCCGCGCATTGGGCGTGGCGGTCCCAGATTTCATACTCGTTGTTGTCGTTCCAGGTGGAGCCGATGCCCCGCGTCAACAGCGCCGAGGTGACGTTCGATTTCCACCAGTCAATTGTAGCCGGGTTGGTGAAATCCAGATGTGAGCCCTCGTCATCCCAGAAGACGGACATCTCGGGGCCAGCGTCTGCGTCCGCTTCCGGGCTGGCGTGGACGAACAGACCAGCGTCCGCTGCCTCTGCATACCGCGGATGGTCCTGCAGCAGGCAGGGTTTGATGTTCGCGATCAGATGCACCTCAAGTTCCGCAAATTTCGAGGCCATACCCTCCGGATCGGGCATCTTGTCGTCGTTCCAGTTGAACACGTAACGCTTTCTGCCAATGGAGGTATAGCCAGAGGACATCTGAAAGCTGTCGCAGGGAATTCGATGTTCGGCGATCTTGGTGAGGAAGCCTTCGAGCTGGGCTTGTGCGTCTGGCGCGTCCGTATAGGACATCGTTGAACCGGAGTAGCCAAGGCTCCAGCGCGGCGGAAAGGCGGTGCCGCCGGTCAGCTGTTCCTGACGTTTGACGAGGTCCAGAACCTGCGGCGCCCAGGACATGTAGAAATCCAGATCGCCGTCTTCGGCCCGATAGGCGCGGTAGGGTGCGTGATAGTTGTCGAGTTCGTTGCCAAGGTCGAACCAGCACCCGGCGAGATTGTCGTAGAAGATTGACCAGCACCCGGCGGTCGAGGTTCGGGTGATGGTGAAAGGAACATGTTTGTAAAGCGGGTCCGTGCTTTCCGCATCATAGCCCATGGCATCGATGTTGCGCATCTCGTAGCGTCTGCCTGCACGGTTCAAGGGACCGGTCTTCTCGCCAAGGCCAAAGACCGGTTCGCCTTCCGTGCGGGCAAGGAAATGGGCGTGGGCATGATCGCGCAGGCCCAGATGGATGCCGCCGGTCGCGCGATCCTTTGCAAAGCATTGCCAGGTGCCTCCAACCTTGGCCTCCCAGATCATCTGCAACGGGGACAACAGCCGCAGGCGCAAGGTGTCCGTGGCGACAGTAATCTCGCTCTCGGAGGTGGTCACCTCCGGGGGTGGACAGGAAAACCCTGTGAGATCCTCACGGTTGCGGCCGTGCCATGGGGCCTTGCCCTCCGGCGCGATTGTCCAGGTACGATTCAGCCGCCACGCCGCATCCTTTTGCAGAGACACGCGGAACAGCGTGGGCTCCAGGACATGAATATGCAGCAGGTGACGTTCCTCGACGCGCAGGGTGACGCCGGTTGGGGTCTCCGCCTCCAGAGACCAGGCTTTCAGGCATTTCATTATTGATATCCCAACAGAACACGCGGCAGGAACAGGCTGATTTCAGGGACGTAGGTCACCAGCATCAGCAGTCCGAACAGCAGTGCGTAAAACGGTAGCAAGGGCCGGATGACCCGCGCGATCGATGTGCCCCCGACCGAGCAGCCCACGAACAGGGCCGAGCCGACTGGCGGGGTGCAGATGCCGATGCACAGGTTCAGCGTCATCACCACGCCGAAATGTACCGGGTCCATCCCGAGTCCTTTGACAACCGGCATGAAGATCGGTGTGAAGATCAGCAAGGCCGGCGTCATGTCCATGAAGGTGCCGACGATCAGAAGCGCCACGTTGATCGCCAGCAGGATCGCGATCGGATTGTCGGACAGGCTGAGCAGGAAGTCCGAAATCGCGAAGGGAATGCCACCAAAGGCCATCACCCTGCTCATGGCGATAGAGGCGCCGATCATCAGAAGCACGACCGAGGTGGTGACGGCGCTGTCGATCAGGATGGCAGGCAGATCCTTGAGGGTGATCTCGCGGTACCATACCAGCGCCAGCAACAGGGTGTAGAGTACGGCCGCCGCCGAGGCTTCGGTCGCGGTGAACACCCCGGAGATGATGCCGCCCATGACGATGACGATGAGCCCAAGTGGCAGCGCCGCATCACGGGCGGCGACCCAGACCTCAGCCAGATCCGGGCGCGGCGCGACCGGATAGCCGCGACGCTTGGCGATGATGCCGGCCACGATCATCAGGCCAAGTCCCATCAGGATACCGGGCAGATAGCCGGCCACGAACAAGGCTGCGATGGAGGTGCCGCCGGTGATCAGCGAGTAGACGATCAGTGTCGCCGAGGGCGGGATCAGCAGTCCGGTGGGACAAGAGGCGATGTTCACCGCAGCCGAGAATGCCGGATCGTACCCTTCCTTTTTCTGCAGCGGCGCCATCACCCCGCCCACGGCCGCGGCCGAGGCAACGGCCGAACCGGAGATTGAGCCGAACATCATGTTTGCGATCACGTTGCAATGGGCCAAAGCACCGGGCAGTCTGCCGCCGAGGACCTTGGCGAAATTGATCAGCCGCATGGCAATGCCGCCGCGGTTCATGATGTTTCCGGCAAGGATAAAGAAGGGGATTGCCAGCAAGGTAAAACTGTCGAGACCGGACGCCAACTGCTGCGCCACAATGAACAGTGACTGGTCCAGGCCCATGAACAACAGGAAGGTGACAGTAGTTGCGATACCAATGCTGAAGGCAATCGGCACCCCGAGAGACATCAGCACGGCAAAGCTGCCGAAAAGAAGAAAGATGGATTGGGTCATGCCGTCGCCTTAGTCCAGAGGTCCGCCGACCGGCGCGCCGTTGCGGGCCGCATCCGGATCAGACGGGCCGTTGCGCCAAATCTCAAATGAAAAAATCGCGCAATAATAGAGGATTACTGCACCCGCGAATGGAATGGCGCCGTAGACATAGGCCATTGGAATTTGCAGGGCGGGCGTGACCTGACCGGAGGCCAGGGTCTTCATGACCAGTTGCCCTCCCCCTTTCACCATCACCATGCCCGCAAACCCCGCAACAGCCAGCAGGACGAAGCCCTCGGAGAGCGCCCGCGCGCGTCCGGTCAGCTTCTGGGTCAGCAGGTCGATCGCCAGGTGGCGCCGTAGCCCCATCGTGTAGGCTCCGCCGATCAGCGCCAGCCACATGAACAGGAATCGGGCCAACTCATCCGTCACCGTGGAGGGGGTGCCAAGAATGTAGCGGCTGATAACTTGCCAGCTGACGCAGGCCACCAGCACCACGAAGATCACCGAAATCACGGTTTTGAGAATGGCGTCGACAAAGGGTCTCATATGCCGCCCTCCCCGTTTTCACGAGGTGTTGCGATCCGCGTCATTGGCTTCCTCCCTTTCACTGGCTGGCCAGTCCTGCGTCAGAACCTTGCGCAGGAATTCACATTGGTCAACCAATTTATGGCGATCGGTACGGGCTTTTGAGAATTCGGTCCCGAAATGGAGGTTTTGGTTGACTGAAGTTCGAATCTGGTGAAGTTTCGCGCCATACTGGTTGACCAATTCAAGTATGTCAGACCAAAATTCACGGGAGGAGAGACCATGACCAAGACATTCACGACCGCTTTGTCTGCGCTGGCGCTGGCCGCATCGGCGGGGCTTGCAGGCGCGACAACGTTGAAGTTGAACCACAATAATCCGCCGGATCATCCGGTTCATGTTTCCATGCAGGTGATGGCTGATCGTGTGGCAGAACTCACCGATGGCGAGATCAAGATCCAGATCTTCCCGAATGCGCAGCTGGGCACCCAGCGCGAATCCATGGAACTGGTTCAGAACTGCGCCCTGGAAATGGCGCGGTCCAACGCGTCCGAGCTGGAAGCCTTCGAGGAGAGCTACTCCGCGTTGAACCTGCCGTATATCTTCTCTTCAGAAGAGCATTTCAATTCGGTCATTACCGGTGATATCGGCCAGGATATCCTGAACGCCTCTGTCGACCAGGGTTTCCGCGGTGTCGCCTTCTATACCGAGGGTGCGCGTTCCTTTTATGCGCAAAAGCCCATTCTGTCGCCCGACGACCTGAAGGGGGTAAAGGTGCGGGTGCAGCCCAGCCCTTCGGCGATCCGCATGGTGGAACTGCTGGGCGGCAACCCTACGCCGATCTCCTGGGGTGAGCTGTACAGCGCCTTGCAGCAAGGCGTCGTGGATGCCGCGGAAAACAATCCTACGGCGTTGACGACTGCCCGCCATGGCGAAGTTGTCAGCGATTTTTCTCTGGACGAACACACGATGATCCCGTCTGTCGTCGTGATCTCCAACTGTGCCTGGGACGCGATGACGTCGGAACAGCAGGCGGCTCTGCGCACGGCCGCGCTTGAATCGATGGCGGCGCACCGCAAGGCGTGGAATGCGGCCTCGGATGCGGCAATCGATGAGGCCAAGGCGTCGCTGAACGTCAACATTCATACGGTCGACAAGGCCCCCTTTGCGGCGGCCGTTCTGCCGATGCATGAGGAAGTCGCTGCGAAATCGGAAAAGCTCGCCGAGCTGATCGATCGCATCAAAGCGGCGCAATAACCGGCAGAGGCACAGGCACCAATGTTAGAACGCTCCGAACTGGCAGATAATGCGCTGCAGGCGCTGCATGACGAAGACTATGACCGGCCTTTCAACACGCAGTCTCTGAACGCCGACACGCTGATCTTCACCCGCGGCCGCCACGGGCAGTCGCTGGACGGGGATTGGAACTTCTGTGTCGATCTGCTGGACACCGGCCTCAGGCAAAAGTGGTTCGCCATGCTGCCGGAGGCACCGGAAGATCGGATCGAACCCTGGGATTACGATCCCTACATGGGGGAAACGGTGCCTGTGCCCTCCTGCTGGCAGATGCAAAAGGAGAAGTGGTATTTCTTCGAAGGGTCTGCCTGGTACACGCGGGCGCTGACCCATACGCCGTCCGAAGGCCGCCGCCAGATCCTGCGTGTTGGCGCGGCGCAATATGACTGCAAGGTCTTCCTGAACGGGGAGTTTCTCGGCAATCACTATGGCGGCTCGACCCCGTTTTGCGTGGAGCTGACGGAAACGCTGAAACCCGGCCGGAATTGGCTGATGCTCTGCGTGAACAACACGCGCACCCTTGATCGCGTTCCGATGCGCAACACGGATTGGTTCAACTACGGTGGCATCTACCGTGAGGTGACGCTCTACGATTTGCCATCCACGGTGATCCGCGACCTGTTCGTGCGCCTTGACGGTGACGAGATCCGTGTCTCTGCCGAGGTTGATGGCCCGGCGGATATAGCCCGGTTTGCCATCCCGGAGCTGGGCGTGGACGTGGCGATGCCGCTAGTCGATGGCAAGGGCGAGGTCGCAATTTCTGCAAAGCCAGAGCTCTGGTCGCCGGAAACTCCCAAGCTATACGAAGTGCGCCTGACTGCTGGGGAGGACGAAATCCGGGATCGTGTCGGGTTCCGCACCATCCGTCGGGAGGGGACCGAGATACTGCTGAATGGTCGCCCGATTTTCCTGCGGGGCATCTCGGTGCATGAGGATGACGAAACCCTCGGAAAAGTGACGTCAGACGCGGATATTCGCCGTCGCTTTGCACATGCCAAGGAACTGGGCTGCAACTATCTGCGTCTGGCACATTACCCGCATCACGAACGCGCTGCCGAAATTGCCGACGAGCTGGGGCTGTTGCTGTGGGAAGAAGTGCCGGTCTATTGGGCCATCGACTTTGCCAACCCGGCCACGCGACGCGACGCGCAGAACCAGTTGCGCGAACTGATCCGGCGCGACCGCAATCGTGCCAGCGTCATCATCTGGTCGGTCGGCAATGAAAATCCGGACACCGATGCAAGGCTCGACTTCATGCGTGGGCTGGCGGATCTGGCCAAGTCCGAAGATCCGACCCGCCTCACCTCTGCAGCTTGCCTGGTCAATCATGCCAAACTCAAGATCGAAGACCGGCTGGCGGCCCACATTGATGTGATTGGGCTCAATGAATACTATGGCTGGTACGAAGAGAATTTCGAAGAATTGGGTGTAATCGGCCGCAACTCCGCTCCGGATCGGCCTGTTGTGATCTCCGAAACCGGCGCAGACGGCGATAACACGGATCAAGGCCCCGAACGCGGATTGTTCAGTCTTGCCTATCAGGATGAAGTCTATCGCAAGCAGATCGCTACGCTTCGCGAACTCGACTACATCAAGGGCATGTCTCCGTGGATCCTCTATGACTTTAGAGTGGAGCGGCGTCAGGGCGTTTTTCAGCGCGGCTGGAACCGCAAGGGGTTGATTGCCGCCGACAAGGAAACCAGGAAACCCGCCTTCTATACGCTTGCTGCGTACTACGCTGAACGCGCTGCGCAGGATCGGGATGCAGCGGCAGCAACCAAGGGGGATCAGGCATGAGCCAATATCGGCGATACCAGGATGTGGCGCAGGCGCTTCGGGGGATGATCCGCGATGCCGGGCTTTCGGTCGGTGACCGGCTTCCGCCGGAGCGGCAGCTATCGGAGCGCCTGTCGGTCTCGCGCTCGCTGGTGCGCGAAGCGCTGATCATGCTGGAGATCGACGGGCTGGTAGAAGTCCGAAAGGGCTCTGGTATCTATCTGGCGGCGTCTTCGGCCACCGCCGCACCGCCTGTCCGGGATGATATCGGCCCCTTTGAACTGTTGCAGGCGCGGCAGCTTCTGGAAAGCTCGATCGCTGCCTTTGCCGCCGAGATGGTGACCAAGAACGACATTATCCGGATGCGCGAAGCGCTGGAGATGGAGCGGGCCGATATCGAGGCTGGGAGCACGGACCATTCCGGCGACGAGCTGTTTCACCGTCTGATCGCAGAAGCCACGCAAAACAGCGTGTTGGTCGATATGGTGCATGAGTTGTGGCGCAAACGTGACCAAAGCCCGATGTGGGCCAAGCTGCACGACCGCATCTTTGATGCGGATTATCGCCGCAACTGGCTGGAGGATCACCAGCGGATCCTGGCCGCCCTGCGGACCAAGGACAGCGCCGCGGCGCGGGCCGCCATGTGGCAGCATTTGGCGCATGTGCGCGAGACCCTGATGGAATTGTCGGACGTCGATGATCCGGCCTTCGATGGCTACCTGTTTCAATCCATTTCCGCGCCGAACTGAGGCCGGTCTCACCTTCCCGGCGCGGTTTCCCACCGGCCCATAGACTGAAAAGAACAAGAGGATCGCATGATCGAAACCTGGCGCTGGTTTGGCCCGCACGACCCGGTAACACTGGATGACATTCGCCAGGCAGGGGCCAGCGGCATCGTCACCGCCCTGCATGAGTTGCCCAACGGAACTGTCTGGCCGGTCGAGGCGATCGCGGCGCGGCGCGACATGATTGCCGATGCGGGCCTGCGCTGGGAGGTTGTCGAGAGTGTACCGGTGCATGAAGACATCAAGCGCGCCGCACCGGGCTGGGAAACGAAGGCTGAGGCCTGGGCGCAATCTCTCCGAAATCTCGCGGCCTGCGGTATCACCACGGTATGCTATAATTTCATGCCCTTGCTGGACTGGACGCGCACCGATCTTGCCTACGCTCTGCCGGATGGCGCGCTGTGCCTGCGCTATGATGCTGTGGATGCGGCGGTGTTTGATATCCATATTTTGGGCCGCAATGGCGCTCTGAGCGATCACCGCCCGGATATCGTCGAGCGCGCAGAAAAGCGATATGCGGATATGTCCCCCGAAGCCTGCGAGGCGTTGACACGTACCATCATCGCAGGCCTGCCCGGAGCGGAAGAAAGCTTTGACCTCGACAGCTTTCGCGCCCAGTTGGCGCTTTACGATGACATCGATGCGGCGCGCCTGCGGAAAAACCTGGCAGCGTTTCTACGCTACGTGGTCCCGGTGGCCGAGGAGGTCGGCGTCCGGCTGGGGATACATCCGGATGATCCCCCCTTCCCAATTTTCGGCTTGCCGCGGGTGGTCTCCACCGAAGACGACCTCCAGGCTATTCTTGACATGGTCAATAGTCCCGCGAACGGTCTTACTTTCTGCACGGGATCGCTCGGCGCGCGGAAGGACAACGCTCTTGTGCGGATGCTCGACCGTTTTGCCGCAAGGGTGAACTTCCTGCATCTGCGTGCCACGTCGCTTGAGCAGGATGGTGTCAGCTTTCACGAGGCCCCGCACCTTGCTGGTGATGTCGACATGGTGGCCATGGTGCAGGCGGCGTTGGAGGCCGAGGTCGTGCAGGGGCGGTCCCTGCCCTTCCGCCCCGATCATGGGCACATGCTGGCGCATGATCAGCGCGTCGATAGCACGCCAGGTTACCCCTACATCGGGCGTCTGCGTGGTCTTGCAGAACTGCGCGGGGTCATGCATGCGCTTGAAAAACATCGGTAAAAGCCAGTGGATTCTAGCCCAGTTTGTTGCTTGCAGCGTGCGAAACGCGCCGGCGCAGTACCGTGCCAACATGGCGGCAGGGAACTCAGCCCATGCCGTGAACTAACGCGGCTGATACCATCAAGCGGTCGGTCCAGCTGCGCCGGAATCGGCTGACTGACCGCTGCGCTTGCGCAGCTCTGTCTTCAGGATCTTGCCATAACTGTTCTTGGGCAACTCTTCGACGAACTCATATCGCTTGGGGCGTTTGAAGGCTGCGATCCGTTGGCAACACCAGCTGTCCAGCTCGGCAACCGTGACGGTCTGCTCCCGCGCCAGAACCACATAGGCGACCACTTGCTCCCCCCAGTCGGGTTCCGGTTCGCCGATCACGGCAATCTCAAAAACTGCCGGGTGGGCCAGCAGGGCTTCCTCGACCTCTCGCGGGTAGATGTTGGTGCCACCGGAAATGATCACATCCTTCGAGCGGTCCGTGAGATAGAGAAACCCGTCTTCATCCATGTGACCCAGATCTCCGGTGTGCAGCCATCCGTCCCTCAGCGCTTGCTTGCTTGCTGGTTCGTTTCGCCAATACCCACTCATCACGGTTGGTGCCCGTACGCAGATTTCACCGGTCTGCCCTGCGGGTAAGTGGGAGCCATCGGGGCCAAGCACTGCCAGCGTCACGGCGCCCTGGGCGATCCCAACGGAGGCACGACGGGCTTTCCAACGTGGATGAGACTGATCTGCGACCAGGTCTCGGGGCAGGACCGAAATCGTCATCGGCGTTTCGCCCTGGCCATAGATTTGCACGAATTTTGGCCCGAAACAGGCGAGCGCTTCGTCGATGTCATTGGCATACATCGGGCCGCCGCCGTAAATGATCGTGCGGATCCCGTAGCCATCGTAGCCGTGCTGTTTCGCGTGAGCGATCAAGCGTTTGACCATAGTTGGCGCGGCAAAAAAAACGAGATTACCCCGGCTTCTGGCAAGCCTGATGATCTCATCGCAATCGAAGCCACGCGACGCGGGCACAAGATGACGGCCGCCCGCACGGATCTGCGCGAACATGTACAGACCCGCGCCGTGCGACATGGGTGCGGCATACAGCATGTGGTCGTCCGGTCGCGCCGTGTCGACGTCCATCGCGTAGCACAGCGTCATGCAGCGCAAGTTTTCATGGCTGAGCATCACACCCTTCGGCGTGCCGGTGGTGCCGGACGTGTAGAACAGCCATGCAAGATCCTGATCTGCGACTTGCTCGGGCGGGGAAATGGCGACCTGCGTCCTGATCTGGGCACCGAGGCGCGCTTCGGAGAGTTCCGCATGTTCCGCGAACACGTCTCCCGACTGGGTCAGGACCAAGGCTGCGCCGGAATTGTCGATGATCCATTTCGCTTCCCGAGGGTGCAGTTTGTAGTTGATCGGCACCGCCACGGCACCGAGCCACCAGCAGGCGTGCAGCGCCTCGATGTATTCCGGGGCATTTGCTGCATAAATTGCAACACGGTCCCCCGCACCAATGCCGTGTCGGCCGCGCAACCACGCTGCGCGGTTGCAGGTCGCCTGTATCAGCTCTTGATAGCTCTGGCGCAGTTTGTCTCCCTCGTAGAGCGCTGGACGGGAGGGCCATGATCGAGCCGTCTGATACAACCAGTTCGCGATATTCATAGTCTTTAGACGTTCCGGATAGATGTCAGGCGCGATCAGCTTGCAAAATGGTGGCATAATTTGCCACGGCTGCTCCGCCCATGTTGAAGGCAAGACCCCATTCGGCGCCTGCACGCTGTATGCCGCCGGCGCGGCCGGTTAGCTGGCGAAAGCCCAGGGCATGCATGGACACGCCCGTGGCCCCCACCGGATGGCCCTTGGCCTTGAGCCCGCCAGAAAGGTTCACCGGCGTGCGCCCGTCGGCGAAGACGGTGCCGTCCTCGAGAGCACGCGCGCCCTCACCTTCTGGCGCCAGGCCCATCGCTTCGTAGATCAGAAGCTCTGCCGGGGTGAAACAATCATGGACCTCGGCAAAGTCGAGATCGGATACAGTGATTCCTGCCACCTCGTAGGCCTGCCGGATCGCGCGGGCTGGTCCTTCAAAGGCGACAAAGTCGCGGCGGTTCATGGGCAGGAAGTCCGAGACATGCTCTGCAGCAGCGACCCTGACACGTGCAGGCGCATCCCCGGCCTCGGCATGCTCGGCACTCAGCACGATCGCCGCGGCACCATCCGTCACCAGAGAGCAGTCGCTCAGGCGCAGCGGCGGAGCGATCAGCGGGTTGCGCTCACTTTCCTCTCGGCAGAATTCATACGTGAGCGGCTTGTGCATGTGGGCCAAGGGGTTCTTCATCGCGTTGTCGTGGTTCTTGGCCGCGATGCGCGCCATTGCATCCATGGGGCTGCCGTATCGTTTGGCGTATTGCTTTGCAGCGATTGCGAACACCTGCGGAAAGCTCAGCCCGGCTTCGGTCGGGTTGTTTTGATAGCCCGCTCCCGCCAGCGCCTGGGTGACCTCGGCTGTTGACCTGTGGGTCATCTTCTCGGCACCCACGACGAGCACGTTGCGGGCTGCGCCCGACCGAATTGCATTTATGCCGCCGTGGATCGCGGCCGCCCCGGACGCGCAGGCGTTTTCGCAGCGCGTGGCAGGCTTGAACCGGAAGTCCGGATGAGCCTGAAGGATGAGAGAGGAGGCAAATCCATCTGGCACCAGGCCCGAGTTGAAGTGGCCGAGGAAGACTGCATCGATATCGGACGCAGAAACTTGTGCCTCCTCCAGTGCCTCTCGTGCCGCCTCGACGATCAGATCCTCAAGGGTCTCTTCCAGTCGGCCAAAGCGGGTGTGGCCGGAACCGATGATATAGATGTCGTTGCTCATGAAATGTCCTCCCACGCTGACCCTGACGGAAAATACCTGTGGCCGGTATTCGTAGAACTACGTATAAATCTACGTAGACGCTACGTAGATACGGGTGCAGTATGGAGGGGGCGCATTGAATTACGACCAGATTTCAGAAGCGGATCTGAACATGACCGGCTTCATGGATGCGCCGATTGGCCTGATGGTGTTGTCAAACAGGGTGATCCAGCGGGTCAATACGGAGATCGAGCATATCTTTGGCTGGGGCCGTGAGGAGCTGGAAGGGCAATCCATTCGTATCCTGTACCCTTCCAGCGTGGACTATGAAAAAACCGGCATCCGCTGGCGCCGCTGGTTGGATGGTCGTCCCCGCTACACCGATGAGCGGTTCATGCAGTGTCGTAGCGGCGAAATCATCTGGACGCGTGCCTCTGGACGGACCCTGACACCGGCTGACCCGTTTCGCTTGATGGTGTGGACCTTTCAGCACCTCGAACATCGACCGCCTGATGCGGCGACGTTGACCCCCCGTGAACGTGAGGTCGCTCGCTATATCGTCAATGGCTACACCAGTAAGGAAACCGGAAATGCGATGGGAATATCCCCGCGAACCGTCGAGGTTCATCGCGCATCGGTCATGAAAAAGCTGGGGGTCCAGAACGCCGCCGAGCTGGTCGCCAAAATGATTGTTCAGAGTTAGAGGCGCGTCTCACGGGAATACTAGCGTTGGGCCATGTCGACCGCTGCGACGCAGTTGATATCGGCCCTGCGCCACCGCCGGTTTTTGAGCGCGGAAGCAGGCGAATCCACAGCGCGAGTCCGTTCACCACGCGCCCCTGGTCGACAAAATCTGGAGGGGAACTTGCATCTGAGGTCGCAAACGGGCGCCGATTCAGAAACAATGTCGAGCCTGTGCGCATACTGTATGGGATTGCGTGAACAAGCGGCGGAATTGTTTGATTTTTAGACAACTCACTTCAATTATGAGGTGAGCTGTTTACGAGGAGGTCTATCCATGACGCGTATTACAAAGATGTTCAAGGCTTGTAGTGCATCGCTCGCAATGTTCAGTGCGCTGCCCACAATTGTTTCGGCACAGACGGTTGGCGTGGATCTTGGCGTCGACGTGCAGCTGGGGGGAACCCGACCAGCCGCAGTCCCGGAAATCGACGCATCAACTGGCGCCATGGCGCTCGCCGCCTTGGCCGCTGCACTCGTGCTGACCTGGGAACTCAACCGCCGCCGCAAGGCGAAATAAGCGGCGGTCAAATCAAGGACCATTGGCCCGTGTACCATGCAACGGCGGCGATGTATGCGTTGGCGGTAACATGTGCAACGACTGCATCGCCCAGCCGTCCCCGGCGGAGCATGGCTGCCGCAAACAGCAGCCCGGCGAGGGCAGCCAGAGCAAAGCGGCCGTGCAGGGCCGCAAACAGTGCCGTGGACACGAAGATCGCAACGACTTTGGCTGTCAGGGTGCCTGTATCCAGTCGGGACAACAGGTAGCCGCGGAAGAAGGCTTCTTCGATTACCGGGACCAGAAGGGTTGTGCCGACGGTTCGGATCAATGCCCAGATCACAAACGCGCCGCCGCTCAAGGCGACGACCGGCATGTCCTCGCTAGACGCGGGGGCTGAGAACCACACCCAGACCGCGCCCACTGCAAGGCCCACGGTGACTGCGAAAGGGTCAAGCGACAGTTGGATCTGGGCGCGCAAAGGTCGACGCATCCATAGCAGGGCCCCAAGCATGGCGGCCGCTTGCAATGGATAACCATGTGCCGGGTTCTCCCAGAACGCATGCGCTATGATGCCTGAAACCATGAACGTGATGAACGGGATGATGAGTGCGGCGACGGGATCGGTGCCGAGTGTGGTGTCATCGCGTTTGATGCGTTCCACCCGACGCAGTGCAGGCACAGACTGGGCGAGGTAGAGCACCCCAAGGGCGAGCATGATGAAAAGGAGCCAGCCGGCGAAGCTATGGAACCCGTTCACGGCAAGCTCTGGCGACACGTGCTTGCCAAGGAGGATCAGCACCGTGATCCGCACAATGTTGAAGAGCCAACTTGCCAGGAGCGCAGCGGGCCAAAGCATGAGCCAGAACACGCCCTGTCGTAAGGTTTCTCGAAACAATATGGCATAGATCGCCATGAAGCCCGTGATCAGGGCAAAGCCTTCAATGCCAGAACACTGGCTGGCGACGGCCACCACGAACCCCGGCAGCCCGATCCAGGCGCGAGAGGGTTCGATGAAGACCTCCGGCTCCACGGCCGAAAGCAACAGCGCGACGCCCTGAAAGGTTGCTTGCGAGACCATCTCGACGGCCCAAAGGGGTTCCAGCATCTGGGCAAGGAATGGGATCAGGGCTGCCAGCAACAAAATGGCAAGAGGCTGGAAATTCTCGCCTTTCAACCAGTGCCACCAGTTAGCAGGCCGGACCACCCAGCATAGCGCCCCGACAGCGGTCAAGGCACCGCCTAGGGCAAGCAGTATGAAAACCTGGGCAAACCTCTCGTTCGCTTCTTGTGGCGGGATCAGATGCACCGGCAAGAACATGATCAGTACGCCTGACAGGTGGATCACGCCCCAAAGGTGGGGGCGACCTGAAGCCCGCATCAGATTGCGTAATCGCTGCCAGCTTTGGCGACGTGTGCACATCAAGATGACAAAGGCGGTGGCAGCACAGACCGCGCTGATGAAGGAGATCCGCAGGCCGCGGCACAATTCGACCAGATCCGTCGTGTGACATTCGATAGGAAAGGCAAATTGGTAGGTCACGATGACCGCAATACTCTCCAGACCAAGAAGGGCCAGAAGCGACGTGATGCCCACCTGTCGTTTTATGCCTGCCTGCCGTTGCAACCGAACCTCTGTCAAAGAGACACAACCCTGACGAGATAACCTGTTGAGTGTGGCAAAATTATGGGCTTGTCCGGGCGCGGATGCGCGGACCAGTCGTGGCAGATTATCCTGCTATGGGCTCCGGACACTCCGACGGTAGGACAGAAGTGTCCCCCCC
The DNA here is from genome assembly GCA_019801415.1 of Nocardioides marinus. Classification (GTDB taxonomy): domain Bacteria; phylum Pseudomonadota; class Alphaproteobacteria; order Rhodobacterales; family Rhodobacteraceae; genus Leisingera. The sequence goes on along the minus strand of JAHVJD010000006.1, from coordinate 251,297 downwards.
AATGGCTCCTCCGCTGACAATATTCCACGCTTGCAAGGTCAGTGGGACAACGGTTTTTTAAGTTGCAGAGGTGGTTGAAGGTCCTGCTGAAGCCGTTATGTGAGCAGCCAACGTGTTCTTGACAGGCCCAATCGATGGAGCCTCACCTGAAAGGTCCAGATATGAAACGCATTCTCGCACTCGCCCTGACACTGACCATGGGAACTGCAGCCGCTGCCGAAACGCTCACTGTGGGCATGTCTGGTGGCTATTTCCCTTTCACCTTTGTGAAGCAGAATGAACTTCAGGGGTTTGAAGTCGATGTGATGAACGCCGTTGGAGAAGAAGCCGGTTTTGATATCGAGTTCGAAACCATGTCCTTCTCCGGTCTGATCGGGGCGCTGGATGCCGGTCGCATTGACACCATCGCGAACCAGATCACTGTCACCCCTGAGCGGGAGGCAAAGTTTGTTTTCACGCAGCCCTACGTCTTGGATGGCGCCCAGGTGGTGACCAAGAAAGGCAATGATGAGGTCGCCGGTGTCGAGGATCTGCGCGGGAAAACCGTGGCGGTGAACCTCGGTTCCAACTTCGAGCAGCTTCTGCGCGACCTGCCCTATGCCGAGGAAATCGACATCCGCACCTATGAATCCAACCTCGAACAGGACACCGCGCTTGGCCGCGTGGATGCCTTCGTGATGGATCGCATCTCGTCTGCACAGGTGATCAAGGAAAGCCCGCTGCCGCTGCAACTGGCCGGCAAGCCGTTCTCCGAAATCCGCAACGCTTTGCCGTTCCGTGACGACGCAGAAGGTCGCGCTCTGCGGGACCGTGTTGATGCGGCTCTGACCGCTCTGAAGGAAAACGGAACTCTCGCCGACATTTCCGTCAAGTGGTTCGGTACCGACATCACGGAGCAGTAACCAATGCGGGGACTGGACCTTGAATACATGCTGGGGCTGGTCCCCGTCATCGCGGGATATATCCCGCTGACCCTGGCCATCGCGGCGCTGGCAATGCTGCTGGCGCTTGTGCTCGCTGTGGCCTTGGCGGTGGAACGCGTGGCGCGGGTGCCTGTGCTGGATGCGCTGGTACTGCTCTTTATCAGCTTCTTCCGCGGGACACCTCTGCTGGTGCAGTTGTTTCTCTTTTACTACGGTTTGCCACAGGTCTTGTCCTTCCTCACGGCGATTGACGGGGTGACGGCGACGATCATGGGATTGACGCTGCATTTCGCGGCCTACATGGCGGAAACGATCCGGGCAGCCATCACCGGGGTAGACCGGAGCCAGTGGGAGGCGGCGCAATCCATCGGCATGACGCAGGTGCAGATGATGAGCCGAGTGATCCTGCCGCAAGCCGCGCGCACGGCGGCGCCCACTTTGGTCAATTATTTCATCGACATGATCAAGGCGACCTCGCTGGCCTTTACGCTTGGCGTGACCGAAATGATGGGCGCGACCCAGAAAGAAGCTGCCGGAAGCTTTCTTTACTTCGAGGCCTTTCTTGTCGCCGCGGTGCTCTATTGGATCATGGTTGAAGCGCTGAGCCAGCTTCAAAAACGCTTGGAAACACGTCTGAACAAGGCATATGCACGATGATCCGTATCGAGGGACTGACCAAACGTTTCGGAGAGACCACGGTTCTCAACAACATCAATCTGGAGATTGAAGACGGAGAACGGGTGGTGATCATCGGTCCTTCGGGAACCGGAAAATCGACCCTTCTGCGTTGCGTGAATTTTCTGGACCGGCCTGATGCAGGGCGGATCACGGTTGGTGCTGTCACGGTAGATGCGGCGCACTCGCGAAAGCGGGAGATCCTGGCCCTCCGCCGAGCGACAGCGATGGTGTTTCAGAATTACGGGTTGTTTGCGAACAAGACTGCGCTTGAGAACATCATGGAAGCGTTGGTCACTGTCCAAAAACGGCCGAGACAGGAGGCGGAGCAGCGCGCGCGCGACATCCTGTCCGAAACTGGGCTGAGCGACAAGGCTGACAATTATCCCGCCAGCCTGTCCGGTGGGCAGCAGCAACGGGTGGGGATTGGTCGCGCCATGGCCATCGGCTCTGAACTGATGTTGTTTGACGAACCAACCTCCGCGCTGGATCCCGAATGGGTCGGCGAAGTTCTGGACCTGATGCGCTCGGTTGCGCAAAAGCGCCAGACCATGTTGATCGTGACGCATGAAATGCGCTTTGCCCGTGATATCGCGGATCGGGTCTTGTTCATGGATGGCGGTCGCATCGTTGAACAGGGACCGCCTGAGCAGGTTTTCGACGCACCTCAGGACGCGCGGCTGAAACGCTTCCTGAGCCGGGTGGCTGGCTGACAGGCGGGAGCGCGGCCGGAACGTCGGCCGATTGGCCGGATTACCAGCCCACAGGCAAAGCCGAAGTAGCGGGAGTTGGAAGGCTTGATCGGATCACGCGAGGTCGCTTCAGACCTTGGCGGGTTTGGACCCGACCTCGCGTTGACGTCCCCCTTTCAGGTTCTCTGCGCATCGCGGATCAGGGCCAACAGGCGGTAAAAGCCGTGCGCCATCTTGGTGAAGGGCGTGAGCAGAAAGAAGGTGAGCACCGCACCGAGATGGACCGCGAGCAGCGCGGGCATCAAGGCTGAGCTGCCCAACGCATAGAGCGCAAGCCCGGTGAGCCCCACGAAGCCCAGAAGCAGAATGAAGGCAATGGAGCCGCCAAAGGCGCCTTCGTCATCCAGCGACCGGTCGGCGCGCAGCTTCAGCGCCGCCATCCAGATACAGCCCGCTGTCAGAAGGACGCCACCCGGCACGCCCAGCAGTTTTGGCAGCGACCACAGCGGATAAGGCGCGGGCATGTCGAACGCGTAATGCAGGACCGTGCCCACCGAGGTCGAGGCAAAGCACAACAGGAACCCGTACATCACCGCCTGATGCGCGAAACGGCGGGCGTGGCTGAAACGGTCCTCGTCCTCGAAATTGCAGCCATCGCCATGCCCGGCCGCAAGGTTCTTCATTTTTGCCGCCATACCGAAGGCCTGCTTCAGATGCGCGAGCCGGATCGGCTCCCCGTCCACCGCGCGCCAGTAGCGCGCCATGCCCACGCTTAGGCTCACCAGCGGCAGCAGGAACGCGGGCAGGAAGATCGCCACCATCGCATTGTGCGAAAGCGCGGCATAGAAGCCTTCGCCGCTGCCGCCAAGTGCCCGCAGCGCCCAGAAGATCACCGCGAACCCCAGCGCCAGCGCCAGCGCGATGGCGCCGCCATGGGTGTGGAAGCGGCGCGCCAGCGGCTGCGGCCAGGCATAGGCCTCCCAGCTGTCGCGGCGGACCTCGGCCAGCGCCTTGGGCAGGTTCAGCTCGAACTCGTGCGGGGCGGTGTACTGGCAGGCGTAATAGCAGCCGCGGCAGTTGTGGCAGAGGTTTGCAAGCTGGGTGATGTCGCCGTCGGAAAACGCGCGGCCCGCGTGCATGGCCGGGAACACCGAGCAATAGCCCTCGCAATAACGGCAGGCATTGCAGATTTCGGCCTGGCGGCGGGCTTCTTGGATGAGTTCAACGGTTTGCATGGGCTGCGGCCTCCCGTCCCGCGATGCGTCCAAAAACGGTTCCGATAGTCATGCCGAACCCGGCGAGATAGCCCTGCCCGAGGATCGAGCCGGCCATGGTCTCGCCCGCGGCCCAGAGGTTGCGAACCGGGCCCTCGGCGGTGCGGCACTGGGCGGTCTCGTCGACCTTCAGGCCCAGGTAGGTAAAGGTGACGCCGGTGCGCAGCGAATAGCCGTAGAACGGTGGCTCGCTGATCGGCCGGGCCCAGTTGGTCTTCGGCGGCACAAGCCCGGTGGTGGCAACCCCATCAAGCTCGGTCGGGTGAAACGCCGAGGTATCGCCGCAGGCGGCGTTGAAGGCATCCACGGTTTCGCGCAGCTTGTCCGGCGGCAGTCCCATCATGCCCGCCAGCTCCTCCAGCGAGTCCGCCTTCAGCGGCGGGAAGACCGAGGGCATGAACAGGTTCAGCGATTTCGAGTCGATGATGACATGGCCCACCTGGTCCGGCTGCGCCGCCACCAGCCGGCCCCAGATCGCGTAGCGCTTGGGCCAGACGTCCTCGCCCTCGTCATAGAAGCGCTCGCCGTTCTTGTTCACCACGATGGAGAACGGCACGCAATCGAGCCGGGTGACGATGCCGCCGTCGTATTTCGGCGCGCGCCCGTCGATGGCCACCGCGTGGCACTGGTCGGCGTCGCCGATGCTCTCGACGCCCTGCTCCAGCAGGTCCGCCAGCACCACCCCGCGGTTGTAGGGCGTGCCGCGGATCAGGAAGTTGCGCGCCGCAGGCCCCCAGGCGCGGGTCAACCAGTCGATATCCGCCTGGAACCCGCCCGAGGCCACGACAACGCTCTTCGGACGCATCGAATGTGCTCTGCCCTCATGGGTGTAGTCGACCCTCGTGATCCGGTCCCCCTCCAGCTCCAGATGGGTGACCGACGCCTCATAGAGCACCTCCACCCCCAGCGCTTCCGCGGTGCGGTAATAGGCATTCACCAGGCTCTTGCCGCCGCCCATGAAGAAGGCATTGGTGCGCGCCAGCGACAGCGTGCCGGAAAGCGAGGGCTGGAAGCGCACCCCGCGCTCCTGCATCCAGGGCAGACACTCTTCGCTGCTGCGGATCGCAAGGCGCGCCAGATGCGCGTCGGTCTTGCCGCCGGTGACCTTCATCAGATCGGCAAAATACTCCTCCTCGCTGTAGTCCTCCACCAGCGGCCCCAGCGGACCGCCGTGCATGCAGCGGAAGTTGCGGGTGTGGCGCGAGTTGCCGCCGCGGTAGGCCTTCGGCGCGGTCTCCAGAATGACCACGCGGGCGCCCGCCTCGGCAGCGGTCATCGCAGCGCAGAGCGCGGCATTGCCGCCCCCGATCACGGCAAGATCATAGGCTTCTGTCATGGCTGTCCTCCTGGCTGAGACCGTCCTAGCCGGCGGGGTTTGATTTGACCAATGACGGTTGATCTTCAATTGTTGCGATCACCGCATCAATTGGGCATTTCGCGCTGGCCGCGTATCTAGCTGAAGTCAGTCTGTGGCAAACCCGGCGCGGTTCTAGGGCTGGGAAGCGAACCTGAACCCTTCAGCATCATTCAGATATGCCTCGAAGAAATCCGTAAAGGTCGCGACCAGTGGCGGCAGCGCGTCATAGGGTGGATAGTAGAGTGACAACCACAGCGGCGCAGTTTCCCAATCCGGCAAGACTCGTTCGATCTGCCCGTCCCGCAACCCTTTCTTCACTATGAATTCGGGGAGCACTGCGACACCAGCCCCGGCCAAGGCCAACTCGTACAGAAAATCCCCATTGTTCGAGACGATGGAGGCGCCGGCCGTCACCGTGCGCCTTGCAGCCCCTTTGCGGAAGCGCCAGACTTCGGGCGTTTCACGGGAGGAATATGACAAGCAAAGGTCGCGTTCCAATTCATCCGGGGTATTCGGGCGTTTGCATCGTTCGAAAAGCTGGGGTGCGGCGACCGCCATGCGTGGCACCTCGCAGATCTTGCGCCATATCGTCGATTTGTCGGTCGGGGGCGAGGAAATCCGGATCGCCAGGTCTGATCCCTCGTCCACGATGTCGATCAACTGGTCTTCCAGCGTCACGCTCAAGGCGATATTGGGGTAGGCGAGACGGAAACTGTCCACGAGTCCAGGCATCAAACGCATCCCGAAGGACATCGGCGCATTGACCGAAAGACGCCCGCGATGCGGTTGGCTGGCGTGCTCCAGATCACGGGTCACCTTGTCGAACTCTTCAATGACTGTCTGGTAGCGTGCAGCCACAACGGCCCCGGCTGATGTCAGTGAGACCTGGCGGGTCGTGCGCAGCAAAAGCTGGTGGCCGAGGTCTTCCTCCAGGCGCGCGACTGTTCGGGTGACCGTTGCTGGGGTCATGCGCAGGCTGCGGGCTGCGGCCGAGAAACTGCGCAAGGCGGCGACTTCCAGGAACACACGGATGGGCTTGAGTTCTTGCATGGTCAATTATTGCATTACTGATAATAGTAAATGCAAGAACGTTTCTATTTTTGAAATCACAGTCCCGACCTACGTTGGTTCCAACGCAAGACACGCGCTGGAGACAAACCATGATCAAGGACATCCAAGGCCTGCACCACATCACCTCGATGGCTGCGGACGCCAATGAAAACAACAGCTTCTTCACCAAGGTTCTGGGCCTGCGGCGCGTCAAGAAGACGGTGAATTTCGATGCGCCCGAGTTCTACCACCTGTACTACGGCGACGAGGCCGGCACGCCGGGGTCGGTCATGACCTATTTCCCCTTCGGCCGCATGCCCCGCGGAACCCGCGGCATCGGCGAGGTTGGCATTACCGAGTTCGCGGTTGCGAAAGGCTCCCTCTCCTACTGGAAAAACCGCCTGTCCGCCTTTGACGTCAAAGGCCTGGAGCAAACCATGGCCTTCGGTGAAAACCGCCTCACCTTCGACGGGCCGGACGGCGACAGCTTCGCCCTGGTCGAAAGCGATCCGCGCGGCCGCACGCCGTGGACGGGCGCGGACATTCCCGGAGAGACCGGGATCCTCGGGTTTCACGGCGCCCGTTTCCGCCTGCGCAACGCTGCGGCCACTGGAGAGCTTCTTGAATTCATGGGCTACCAAAAGGTGGAAAGCGGCCACGGGCTGACCCGTTACGCCGTGGAAGGCGGCAATGCGGCCGATACCATCGACCTCGAGGAACTGCCCAATTCCCCGGTTGCGGGCGAGGGCGCGGGCTCGGTACATCACATCGCCTTTGCGGTGGAAAACCGCACCGTCCAGGAAACGGTGCGCAAGGCGCTGCTGGACACCGGCTACCAGGTCACCCCGGTGATCGACCGCGACTACTTCCACGCGATCTACTTCCGCACCCCCGGCGGCGTGCTCTTCGAGATCGCCACCAATGAACCGGGGTTCAACCGCGATGAAGACAGCGCGCACTTGGGCGAGGCACTGAAACTGCCCGCCCGCTATGAACCCTACCGCCAGCAGATCGAGCAGCTTCTGCCGCCGGTCGCAGCCTGAGGACCTGTCATGTCCAACGACAACTATTACGCGCTGACCAAGGCCGGCAAACCCGGTGCTCCGCTGGTCTTCGCCTTTCACGGCACCGGCGGGGACGAGACCCAGTTCTTCGGCCTCGCGGAGCAGATCCTGCCGGAGGCCTCCATCGTCTCCCCCCGCGGGGACATATCGGAGATGGGCGCGGCCCGCTTCTTCCGCCGCACCGGCGAAGGCGTCTACGACATGGCGGACCTTGCCCGCGCGACCAAGGCGATGGCGGCCTTCGTTGCGGCCCATAAGGCCGCCCATCCGGACGCTCCGGTCTACAGCTTCGGCTATTCCAACGGCGCGAACATCCTGGCCTCCGTGCTGATGGCGCAGCCCGGCCTGATCGACCGCGCCGCCCTGCTGCATCCGCTGATCCCGTGGCGGCCCGCACCCGCGCCGGGACTGGCTGGCCGGAAGGTGCTGATCACCGCCGGGCGGCGCGATCCGATCTGCCCCTGGCCGCAGAGCGAGGCGCTTTTTGCCTGGTTCAAGGCCCAGGGCGCCGCCGTGCGCACCGAAACCCACGGCGGCGGCCACGAGCTGCGGCAGGGCGAGATCGCGGCTCTGGCAGAGTTCCTCAGAGCCCCGGCATTGGAGGATGCGGCATGACCCTGCCCGGCTTCGCTGCCCCGCCCAACTTCCCTGTCCCGCCCCGCTTGCCCCTCCCGCCCGCCGCCGCGCGCGCCGCGGCAACAGCCCCTGCCTGAGCCCCCGCCTGAGCCCCTGCGGCGGCACCGGCAAAGACGCCCCCACCCCAACGCACTCCAAGGAGCAACCCATGTCCAAGCTTGAAGTCCTCACCCCGCAGAACAGTCAGCTGATCTTCATCGACCACCAGCCGCAGATGGCCTTCGGCGTGCAGTCGATCGACCGCCAGACCCTGAAGAACAACACCGTCGGGCTGGCCAAGGCCGCGAAGATCTTCGGCATTCCCACGACCATCACCACGGTCGAGACCGAAAGCTTCTCGGGCCGCACCTACCCCGAGCTGCTGGACGTCTTCCCCGAAGCCCCGCTGCTGGAGCGCACCTCGATGAACTCCTGGGACGACCAGAAGGTGCGTGACGCGCTGGCCAAGGGCGCCGCCGAGGGCCGCAAGAAGATCGTGGTCTCCGGCCTGTGGACCGAGGTCTGCAACCTCACCTTTGCCCTGTCGGCACTGAATGACACCGACTACGAGATCTACATGGTGGCCGATGCCTCCGGAGGCACCACGGCAGAGGCGCATAAATACGCCATGGACCGGATGGTGCAGGTCGGCGTGGTGCCGGTGACCTGGCAACAGGTGCTCCTGGAATGGCAGCGCGACTGGGCCCGCAAGGACACCTACGACGCCACCATCGCGCTGGTCCAGGAACACTCCGGCGCCTACGGCATGGGTGTCGATTACGCCTACACCATGGTGCACAAAGCCCCCGGCCGCAGCAGCCATGGCGGAGAGACGCTGGCACCGGTCCCTGCATAACCAGCAGGACCGCGCCCAGCCGCCTGCCGGGAGCCCCCCGCTCTCTTCACTAGCGCCCGGCAGGCTCTAACAGCTCCAAAGGAGGCTTACGAAAATACCAGACCTGAACCTCCGCCGCGACCCTCGGGGCTGAATGACAGCCACACCCATTTGATCCGGACTGGCTTGAATTGCAGAATAGAGCTGCGCTGGAGATCGCCAAGGGCGCTCCGAGTCCGCCCGGCGGCGATATCAGGGGCCGCGCCATGGGCGACCCAAGCGGCGCTTAAAGTCCTTGACCTGCGCCGGGATGGTCCCACCGTTCGCCATGACCCCAAACTCGCCCGACTTCCTCATGAGCCTTTCGAAAGGAACACGCCAATGAGCTGGAACCCGACCCACAATCCTGAATGCCCCGAATGCGGCGATGCGATCGATACCCTGATCATCCCGCGCGCGCGGGATCTTGGCGGGTTTGAAGTCCGCCGTGCGCTGCCATCGGTCACACGGCAGATGGTCGGGCCTTTCATCTTCTTCGATCAGATGGGGCCGGCGGAATTCATCACCGAGGGCGGCATCGACGTCCGCCCGCATCCGCATATCGGGCTGGGCACCGTGACCTACTTGTACCAGGGGGAGTTCGAACACCGCGACAGCCTTGGCACCCACCAGATGATCTATCCCGGCGAGGTGAATTGGATGGTCGCGGGCAAAGGCGTCACCCATTCGGAACGCACCAGCGAAGAGACGCGCGCCACCCGTCACAGCCTGTTCGGAATCCAGACCTGGATTGCACTACCCGAAGACAAGGAGGACATTGACCCCGGTTTCGAGCATCACAAGAAGGACGCGCTGCCCGAGATTATCGATGGCGGGGCCAAGGCCAAGCTGATCCTCGGCAGCGCCTACGGCCAGCAAAGCCCGGTCACCATGCACAGCGAAACATTTTACCTCGATGTGACGCTTGAGCCCGGTGCACAATTTCCCCTGCCCGATGACCACGAGGATCGGGGCATCTATGTGACCGAAGGCTCTATTGAGGTCGCGGGTCAGAGTTTCGAGGCCGGGCAGATGATGGTCTTCCGACCGGGTGACTCCATCAGTGCCCGCGCGGGCGCGCGTGGCGCGCGGCTGATGCTGCTGGGCGGTGCGACCATGAACGAAGGCCGCTACATCTGGTGGAACTTTGTTTCCTCTTCAAAAGACAAGATCGAAGAGGCAAAGGAAGCGTGGAAGGCCGCTGACTGGAATAACGGCCCGTTCAGGCTGCCCCCAGGAGACGAAGAAGAGCATATTCCAATTTCACCTGAGCTGGACCGTACGAAGCCGCGAAAAGGATGAACGACCGCATGTACTGGGCCAGTACTTTGCCTTCGCCAATCGCGCTTCGAAGTTTGGCTATGTCGTTTAGCTGTTCTTTAGGGCACGCCAAGTGAAACTGGCCCTGGCGCGCCTGCCGCGATGTGGGGTGTTCCGATCTGCCGAAAGGACAAGCGCACGGCCAACCGGTCCAGTTCTGGTGTCACCACGACCTGGCTGGTAGAACATCCGCAGGCTCTGCCGTAATCAGCTTCGGATCCTGTACTTCCGTTGCCCCGTGTCCTTCGAAACCGTTGATCCAACAGGAACACCCGCTGTGGTGGCGCTCCCGCCAAAGCCTGCGCCGGTGGCAGGGACCAGGGCGGTTTACTCCAATAAGCCGCGCTCGGTCAGCACCTTGCGCGCGACACGGAAGCACTCAAGCGATTGTGGCACGCCGCAGTAGATGCCAATGACGTGAATGATCGATCGGATCTCCTCCTTGGTGACCCCGTTGTTCAACGCACCATTGCAATGAACTTCCCACTCGTGCATCTTTCCCAAGGCGCCGATCATCGCGAGGTTCATCATCGAGCGTGTCTTCGCGTCGATAGTGTCGTCGCCCCAGCCAAAGCCCCAGCACCAGGCCGTCATCGCCTCTTGAAACGGGCGCGTGAAATCATCGGCAGCGGCAAGGTTGTTTTCGACGTATTCAGCACCCAGCGTGGATTTGCGCTGCGCCAATCCACGCTCGAACAGATCGTCATCCATTTTGATACTCCTTGGTTTTGGTTCGACAGGCTTTTCACAGGCGTGCCGGATCGTTTTGATTGCTTAGCGGGGATTTTTCTGACCACTTGGTCGTGTAGCGTCGCTAGGCCCTGCGGTTTCCGTTGGCTGTCGCGCCAGATCGCCCAGGGCACAAATGCTGCACTCGGCGCCGAGGACGCGCGTTCTTCAGAGCGGAATATGCGGCGGGGCTTTCGCCCCCTCATCCTCTTCAACATTGATGCTTCTGATCATCATTACGGCAGAGGTTGCAGAAGTGGCAAACGAATGCTCAGAGAACCGGGTGCCGCACATGGATTGACGTTCCAGCTGGACCAATAAGGTGAGGCTGATCATCACCAATCAGGCCGAGGCCTCCGTAGAGGCCCTGCGGCGCTTCAGTGCCGAGTCAAGGGCCCTGCTGAAAGGAACCGGCAAAAGCATTTTTATTTGACTGACGGGTGGATCTACAGAATTAGTGCGATATGAGCATCAATTATGACTTCGGTGATCTCGAGGCCTTCCTTGCGGTCAAGGAGACCGGCAGTTTCCATGCTGCGGCAGAGCAACTGAACCTGTCTCAATCCGCCATCACCCGACGGGTGGCGAAGCTTGAGCAGGCGCTGGACACTCGATTGTTCGAACGGACCACCCGCGCGGTCAAGCCAACGCTTGCCGCCAAGCGCCTTCAAGCCCGGGCCGAGGCCATTCTGGAAGACGCCCGCGAGACCACCCGCGCGATGCGCGACGATAGCGTGGCGTTTGCCCATCAGCGCAGCGCGGTCGTGGCTATTGCCCTGGTTCCGACCTTGCTGTCTCGGTTGGTGATCCCGGCCCTCGACCGGTTTCACGCAACCGGTAGACGCGCCCGATTGCGGTTATTGGATGGCAGCGCAAATGGGGTCGCCGAAGCCGTGTCACAGGGGGACGCGGATTTCGGCCTCTGCTCGCTGCCTGCGCTGGAACCCAACACCGATTTCGAGCCTCTTTTCGAGGACCGCATCATGGTCGCCCTGCCAAAGGCGCATCCGCTGGTCGGGCGCGCCAGTGTTACGATTGCTGAATTGGCCGGGACACCTTTGATCCTGCCAGCTCGTGGGACCGGCAACCGGGTGTTGGTCGACGAAAGCTTGGCCCGGGCAGGTATTCCCCTCGTCTGGACCATCGAAACGAGCAGAAGCTCGACTGCCTTGGAACTCGTCGGCCAAGAGACGGGGGCGGCGTTACTGCCAGAGGCAATCCTGAGAGGCCCCTTGGCCAGCGGTGTTGAGATCACCAGTCTCGAGGGGCTAGATATTGCCCGACCCGTCGGCCTGCTCACACGATCGGGGCAATCGCTGTCTCCGACAGCAGAGGCGTTGAAGGACTGCATTCGCAGCGCGGTCTAATCCTGTGGGGCGACCAAAGAAGTGTGTCACAAAAGGTCGCCATCGAAACTGTCTGTTCGGGTCGATTGGCCACGCAACGCCCGCACGCGTACACGTTGCGCGGTCTCGATATGCGTCCGCATTGCGGCCTCTGCCAGTGCACCATCGCGTGCCTTGATTGCATCGAGCACAGCAAAATGCTCCTCGACCGCCTTTTCGGCCCGGTCCGGTTGCGTGAGCGTCGTCGGGCCAAGGATCATCATCGTCTTTTGAAGCGAATGGATCGATCGGGTCAGGAAACGGTTCTTGGCAGCATCCAGCAAGGCCGCATGAAACTGCCTGTTCAGTGCAAAAGCTTGCGGCGTGCTTCCGAGGGCCGCCAGCGAACGGTTCATATCGTATAGCTCTTCAAGCTCGATATCCGACGCCGCCCGTGCCGCAAGCCGTGCGGCAGTCCCCTCGAGAACGGCGCGCATTTCATACAGCTCCATGACCTCGGCATAGTCCAACCCGCGAATGCTTGCGCCCTGTCTTGGGACATGGGTCACGATGCCATCCGCTTCGAGTTGGCGGATCGCTTCGCGAACCGGTGTCCGCGACACACCAAGACGTTCCGCCAACTCGGTTTCACGCAAGCGATCACCAGCTGCCAGACGCCCCTCACGCAGTTCGCCCAGCAGCCGCATGTAAGCCGTGTTGCCCTGCGGGCTGCTGCCCTCGTCGCTTGTCATGGTGTTCTCGCTCACAGTTCATTCACTGATTGTATCCAGATGGATACAATAGTACACAAGAAGCGGTCAAGAGTCGGCGGAGGCAGCCATGAACAATTCACTTCTCCAGATCCCCAGCGCCCGGCGCTTCCTTACCTTGGCCATTGCGGGTTTCGGCGCTGGACTGTTTTGGATGGTGTCACTCCCATTGCCATTCCTTTTCGGGCCGATGGCTGCCTGTTTGATCGCCGCTCTGGCGCATCTTCCGGTGAAAGGGTTCGGGCAGGTGTCGGTTGCAGCGCGCACCATCCTGGGCGTCGCCGTTGGCGCTTCGATCACGCCAGATCTCTTGCGGGAGTTGCCGCAAATCGCGCTGTCCGTGGCCTTGGTACCTGTGTTCATCACGCTGATCGGTATGGTCGGGGTTCCCTTCTTCCGTCGCGTCTGGGGGTTCGACGCGCCCACGGCATATTATGCGGCGATGCCAGGTGGATTGCAGGACATGGTCGTCTTCGGGGCCGAGGCCGGCGCCAACCCGCGCACGCTGTCGTTGATCCATGCCACGCGGGTATTGCTGATTGTAACGCTGGCGCCTGCATTCCTAACCTTTGCCTATGGTGCCGAACTGACAAATCCGATCGGTGCGCCTGCCGTCGAACTGCCACTGCAAGAGCTCGCCCTGATGATTGCGGCGGCGCTGATCGGCTGGAAGGGGGGCGAGCGCCTCGGACTTTTCGGTGCCTCGATCCTTGGACCGATGATCGTCACTGCCTGCCTGTCGCTCGCCGGGTTCATCCACTACCGTCCGCCAGCAGAGGCAATCCTGGCCGCGCAATTCTTCATCGGATGCGGAATTGGCGTGCATTTCCTCGGCATCACCTGGGGAGAGCTGACACGAGTGGTTCTGGCTGGGGTTGCCTATGTACTACTCCTGGCCGTGCTTGCGGCAGCGTTTACCGCGTTTGTGACCATGCTCGGGCTTGGCCACCCGGTGGAGGCGTTCTTGGCCTTTGCGCCGGGCGGACAGGCGGAGATGACCGTTTTGGCGATCGTGACAGGGGCCGATCTGGGCTTTGTGATCACCCATCACCTGACCCGCATTGTCCTGGTGATCGTAGGCGCGCCTGTCGCTGCAGCCCTTATCGCGCGTAGACGTCTGGATTGATCATGTGGATCGGGTGCCCGGCTGCATAGGCGTTGACCTGCTCGAAAATGTCCGAAAACTGCTTGTTGAACTCATCTTCTGTAACAAAGCCGATGTGCGGCGTTGCGATCACATTCGGATGGCTCAATAGCGGATCACTGGGATCGGTCAGCGGCTCGTTGTCAAATACGTCCAGAGCGGCCATTCCCGGTCGCCCCGCATTCAGCGCATGCAACAGCGCGCCGGGCGCGATCAAACCTGCACGGGAGGTGTTGACCAGGACCGCCCGGTCGGACATTCGGGCCAGATCCTGGTCGGTAATGATACCGCGGGTCTCGGGTGTCAGGCGCAGATGCAGGGAAACGACATCGCTTTGCGCAAAGAACGCGTCCCGGCTGGGGGCCACGATCTCGCCATCCGCTCTGGCGCGGGCGCGGCCCGCGCTGGAAGACCACCATGTGACCTCCATGCCGAACGCACGGGCGTAGTCCGCGACCACGCGACCAATCCGGCCATAGCCATAAAGCCCCAGACGCCGACCGCGCAATGTGCGCCCGACACCCATCTGCCAGCCACCTGCCTTGGCACTTGCCATCTGCTGCGGGAGTTGGCGCATCGCCGCAAGGATCAGGGCAAACGTGAGCTCGGCCGCGGCGTAGTTCGCGCCGTCAGCCCCCTTGTTGGAACACAAGAGCACTCTGTGGTCGGTGCAGGCCTGCACATCGACATGGGGATGCGCACCGCGCTGAGAGATCATCTTCAGATTGGGAAGCTTTTCCAGAAGAGTGCGGGTGACCGGGGTGCGCTCGCGAAACAAAACGACACAGTCGGCGTCCTGCAATCGCCTCGCCAGTGCGGCCTCGTCAGGCTCGTGGTCCGTCCAGACAGTGACGTCATGGTCTTTCAGCAGCCCAAAACACGGCAGACTGCGCAACGTATTGAACCAATCATCAAGTATATGAACCTTCATGTGTTGCCCCTGTTTCCTTATCACCCCTGGCCGGACAATGCCTTGATCGCCTTGCTCACCCGTTCGTGCAAAATCAGAAGGTCAGGATTTTTCGCACCTTCCTGCCCGATCTGCGCCGCCAGACCAGAGCGAATATTTTCCAGTTCGCGGCAGGTGTGCTTCAGTTTTTCGTAGTCGGTCATGGCTTCTTCCTCAATGCGACAACAAGACGGGGATGCGGGTTTTGGCCAGCACCTCTGCGGTCACACCCCCCAGAAAATCTTCACGAAACTTGGAATGTTCATAGGCTCCCAGCACCAGCAGCGTCGGATCCTGACGTCGGCAGTACGCCAGCAGCGTCGCAGCCACAGGGTGCCGCTCGGGAAAGTCCTCGTGGAGGGCTTCGATATCGTGGCGATCCAGGTGCTTTAGCAGGTCAGCAATAGGCCAACCGCCATGTTGGCCAACTGTAATCACACTGACCCGGCTTTTACCTTCCAGTAGACGCAGGCTATCCGACAATGCCCGTGCCGCGGCGCGCCCTCCATCCCACGCCAGAGCTGCATGAGAATGACGCACGCCCGCCGCGTAACCTGCAGGGACCACGACCACCGGGCGTCCGGACATCAGCGCGATGCGATCCGGGTGCAGGGTAACATGTTCATCGTCCGTGTCGTCATGTGCCCCGACGATCAACATGTCATAGTAGCGGGCTGCTTCTGACAGCACGGTGTCTACTCGCCCTGTCACATCTTTCAGCTGAAGCTCTCCCGAAAGGCCAAGCGCCCGGCATTCCCGCTCGAAAAGCTCCTCGATCCCGCGTAGCACCTCTGAGTTCGCCTGCTCCAAGAGGGCACGCGCCTCCTTGGGTATCCAGCGAGAACGCCGATCGATCACCTCATGCGACGTATGCGCAAGCATAGCTGTCACATGGGCGCCGTCGATCTGGGCCAGCGATGCCGCATAACGCAACGCCGCCACCGAGCCTTCCGAGCCGTTGAAGGCAACCAAAAGGTTCATCACCGGCATCTCAAGCGCCCTCCCAGATCCGCGCAGGCACGTAGATCTTGCCGTCAGCCAGTTTTCGGGCGGTACGCAGTAGACCCGCGGAATTGAGCGTGAAGTGGTTGTTCATCTCGAAGTCCACCAGCACATCAATGGTGCCGGAGGCATGCTCCAGCACCACGCTGGCCGGGCTTTCGGTCGCGCGGTCAAGGAGCCCGTCCGCCACGCTGCCCGGCGTCAGCGCGCAGGACGCGAGGCACTGCGCGCCGGTCACGGCCATCGACGGATGCGTGTTCCATGGCATGAAGTACCGTGTGGCGATGGTGCCGCCGTCCCGCGCGGGGGCAAGCAGGCCGAACTTGGGGGTCACGGACTTGGACACGTCTCCCATGCCCATGGCCGCCCCTGCCTCGAGCCGGATCGCCTCCATACGGGCGAAGAAGTCGCGGTTTGCGTCCAGTTCGGCCACGGTTTCATAGCCGGTGAGCCCAAAATCGGCGGCGCGGGCGATCACCATGGGCATCGCCACGTCCATGCAGGTGACCTCAATGCCATCAAATTTGTCGCGGAGGTTGCCGGTAGGCAGGAAGGCCCCGGTGGCCGATCCGACCACGCCCATGAAGTTCAGCGCCACCGGCGCGGCCTTGCCCGGCACCCCGGCGATCTCGGCATCGCCCGCATAGGTGAGCCTGCCTTCCGGGGTCTGCACGCGGGCCACCACCCGGGCGCCGGTGTTGACCGCCCGGATCTTCACCTCTGTCTCCCCTGCCGTAGCCTGCACCAGCCCCATCTCGATCGCCGCCGGGCCGACACCGGAGAGAATGTTGCCACAGGTGGGCTTGAAGTCGACCAAGCGGTCTTCGACCGAGACCTGAGCAAAGAAGTAGTCCACGTCCGCCCAGTCGTCCTGGGAGGACGACAGCATGGCGACCTTCGTGGTTACCGCGGCGCCGCCGCCAATGCCGTCGATGTTCAGCGGATGGCCGGAGCCGAGCGCGGCCAGCAGCACCTCGGCCAGGGTTTCGCGGTCCGTGGGCAGGTCAGCGCGGTTGAAATAGGGCCCGCGCGAGGTGCCGCCACGCATGAAGACGTAAGGAATGCCTGTCTGTGTCATGTCATCTCTTCCGTTGGATCATTTCAGCGGCCACGGCAGGTCCACCGCCTGCTGCAGCAGCCCCGGCGGGAAATCGCGGTTCAGAGCACCCGCCATCACGCACATCAGCGCGATGCCCGCGGCGGTCAGGATCAGGGTTTTCGGCCAGGGAGCCTGCGCCCGCACCCGCAGGAAGGCGACGAGGAAGCCCAACAATGCCAGGATGAAGCCGGTGAAATACGTTGCCACGATCAATCCGGCGAACCAGGCCAGCGTGCCCCAGAGGCCATAAGGCGCATCCGCATCTTCCCCGGCGACTTCCTTGTCGGCAAAGACCGCGTCGGTCTCGGGCCGCAAGAGCATCTGCACCAGCAGGATCAGCAGCGCAGTGAGGGTGATACCGCTCACCGCCAGCGGGATGATCTTGTCCGTCATGTTGTAGTCGGGGATCATGTTCGCGTTGATCAGCGCGGCGACCACGTAGGCCATCAGCAGCATCAGAAAGACGAGCGGTGCGCGCTTGGACCCGGATTTGACATCGCCCTCGGCCATGATCGACTTGGCCTGGCGCAGGCCCAGCACCACCGAGACCACGGTGACAATCAGCAGCACGATCACGATCGGTGAGAACAGGTAGTCCAGCCCCTCCTCGAAGGACTTGCGGAAGCGGAAGGAGGCGATCTGGAACGCCTGGTTGGAGAATTTCTCCACCGGGTTGGACAGCACGAAGCCGATCAGGAAGGCCGGACGCGACCAGTCGAAGCGGCGCAGGAAGATGCCGATCAGGCCGATGGCGAACAGCGCCAGAATGTCCTCGAAGTTCTGCCCGGACTGGAACGCCGCGAAGGAGATCAGCATGAACAGGAACGGCGCGAGGTAGGTGAAGCGGATCGTGGTCAGCTTGGCGATGCCCCCCGAAGCCGCGATGCACAGGATGGTGCCCACCACGTTGGCCAGCGCCAGCAGCCAGACGATGGAATAGGTGATGTCGAGATTGTCGCGCAGCATCGAGGGGCCGACCTCGATGTCGCCCGAGCCCAGGAGCGCGATGGCGCCGATGAAGATCGCCATTGAGCCCGAGCCGGGGATGCCGAACAACAGCGTCGGTACCAGCCCGCCGCCTTCCTTGGCGTTGTTCGAGCTTTCAGGGCCGACGATGCCGCGGATCTCGCCCTTGCCGAAGCCGGATTTGTCCTTGGTGCTTTGCACCGCGTGGCCATAGGCGATCCAGTCCACAACCGAGCCGCCGAGCCCCGGGATCACCCCGACTACCACACCGATCAGCGAGCAGCGCACCGAGAGCCACTTGTTGGCCACCCAATCCTTCACGCCTGTGCCCCAGCCGGCGCCCAGTTTCGCGTCCTTAGCAATGGAGCGGTCCTGGCGCAGCAGCGAGACGATCTCCGGCACTGCAAAGATGCCGAGGCCCACGATCACCAGCTTCAGCCCGTCGGTGAGGTAGGGAATGTCATAGGTCGCCATCCGCAGGCTGCCGCCCGCGTCGGCCTCGCCGATGGTGCCGATCAGCATGCCCAACCCGGCCGCGGCCAGCCCTTTCAGCGCCACCCGCCCCGCCAGCACCGCCACCATCGACAGGCCCAGGACTGAGATCATCAGCATCTCGGGCAGCCCGAAGGCCAGCACCAGCGGCCGCGCCACGACGATGAACATGGTGAGGAACAATGCCCCCACCAGCCCGCCGAACAACGAGGAGGTAAATGCCGCCGACAGCGCCCGCGCAGCCTGGCCCTTTTTCGCCAGCGGAAAGCCGTCGAGCACGGTCGCCTGGCTCGCGGAGGAGCCGGGAATGCCCATCAGCACCGAGGCGAAAGTGTCCGAGGTCGGCACCACCGCCACCATGCCCACCATCAGCGCGAGCCCCAGGACCGGGTCCATGCCGAACATGAAAGGCAAGAGCAGCGACAGGCCGGCGATGCCGCCCAGCCCGGGGAACACGCCCACGGCCAGCCCCATCACCACGCCGAGCACCAGGTAGCCCAGGACCACAGGTTGCAGAATTAGCGCCCATGCCTGGCCAAGCGCCGGCATGGCGGTAGCGAAAACATCCATCGCCCCAACCTCAAGTTGTTCGAAAAGTGTGGAAAAACAGGCCCCGGCCGCTGCCGGGGCCTCAGGCATCTTCGCTTATTTCAGCGAAACGCCGTAGGCTTCCTGAAGCCAGTTGGTCACGAACGCCTTGGCTTCAGGCGAAACGCTTGTGCCCGCCTTGGTGGCTTTTTCAGCGCCTTCGCCGACGAAGACGCCATATTTGCCCACCCGCTTGGAAGCGATCGTGGCGAAGTCCTCGCGGTTGCGCACGGCATCGAAGGCGGCGGCGTAAGCGTCGCGCACATCATCCGGGGTGCCTGCGGGCAGGAAGGCGATCTTTTGCACCGGGAAGCCCGCCACGAAGAAGGCTTTCCACGCGTCCCATGCCTCGCCCTTGGTCTCACAGCCGTCAGTGGCCTCGCAAACCTCCTTGAAGGTCGGGATGTCCGGGAAGGTCGGGTCGCGGACAATGTTGCCGTCCTCGTCCAGCGCGCCCCAGGTCATCATCGGCACGGCCTTGCCTTGGGCGACGAGATCAGCCGAAGCGCCAAGGTAGCCAGACGAGGTCTGATAATCGATGGTCGCTTCACCGCGTTCAAACATCAGGCGGCCATCTCCCCGCCCCTTGATGCCAAAGACCGGCTCCACGTTCATGCCAAGCATTTCCCACGCGAGCAGAGGCACCAGGTCCAGCCGGGTCGCGCCCTGCGAGCCATAGATGAAGTCGATGCCCTTGAGGTTGTTGGCGGAGCCGTCGAACTTGGCGCCGTCCTCGGCGTTCAGATAGGCCACGCCGCCTGTACCGGAGGCCATGACAGGAACCCAATCGCTATATTCGTAGCGCACCCGCGGATCATCCAGCAGATAGGGGAACTGGGTCGATCCCGAGGTGCCGAACATCAGCGTGCCATCCTCGTGCTCTTGCTCCTGGAACCAGTTCGCCCCCTTGGTGGATCCGGCACCCGGCATGAACTTCACGACCACAGTCGGATTGCCGGGCAGCTCTTCAGACAGGAGCGGTGCAAAGAAGTTGGCCCACTTGGCGGAGCCACCTGTTTCCGAGAACGGGATCACCCATTCGATCGTCTTGCCGGAAAAGTCGACCTCGGCAAAAGCCGGGGACGCGATAAGGGCGGCTGCCGCAACCGAAGTTGCAAGTTGCTTGATCGTCATTGGTATCCTCCCGAAGATCAGCCTAACCACCGACATGTTGCCGGTCGGTACGTTCGATTTTATGCAAGGGATACGAATCCCTCCTCCAATTGGGAAAATTTGCCGTTCCAACCTTGCGCGAAACTTGCGCAACCTGACAAAGTTTTAAGCATGCGAATTGCAGTGATCGAAGATAACGAGGCTCTCGCTCATGGAATTGCCTCACGTCTGCGCGAACGCGGGCATTCCGTCGATGTGCTGCATGACGGTGACGCCGCCGACACTTTTCTAAGGCAGGAAGGGGCGGATCTGGTCGTTCTTGACCTGAACCTGCCCGGTCGCGATGGGCTCGAAGTCCTGCGGGCGCTGCGGCGCCGGGGCGACGGTACGCCGGTTATCCTGCTCACCGCCAGGTCGGAAACTGCAGAGCGTGTGAAAGGGCTGGATGCTGGTGCCGACGACTACCTTACGAAACCGTTCGAGATCGACGAGCTTGAGGCGCGCCTGCGTGCAATGGCGCGCAGGAAGGACCTGCAGTTCACCGCGCGCGATACGCT
This sequence comes from Nocardioides marinus, assembly GCA_019801415.1. Taxonomy (GTDB): domain Bacteria; phylum Pseudomonadota; class Alphaproteobacteria; order Rhodobacterales; family Rhodobacteraceae; genus Leisingera. Next base: position 230,719 of record JAHVJD010000006.1, on the reverse strand, counting down.
TGGGCCTTTGGTGTTTGACCGTACCAGCCGCCAACTCCTGCAAGACGACAAGCCGCTCAAGCTTCCGCGCAAGGAAGTGGCGACGCTGGAATGTCTGCTGGAACGGCGCGGACGCATCGTGTCCAAAGCGCAGCTGATTACCCATGTCTATGGGACTGGCACTGATCAGGATGAAAGCGCGATCGAACCGCACGTCTCGCGCCTGCGCAAACGACTGGAACCATTCGGCGTCAAGATCAAGACCGCGCGTGGCCTCGGCTACATGCTGGAGGTCACCAGCAGATGACAGCCCTGTCACTGCGGATTCGGTTGTTCCTGCTGATCCTGCCGCCACTGTTTCTGGTTTCGATCGTGCTTGGAATCTGGCGCTTCGAGGTGGCGCAGCGGACCTCCGAAGATCTGTTCGACCGCAGCCTCCTTGCAGCGGCGCTTGCGATCTCGCGCGACGTCGCAATTTCTGAAGGCGACGCGCTGTCACCGCAGACCCGTCGCCTTGTGTCGAACGCGGGCGGGGGCGAGATTTTCTACCACGTCACCGGGCCGGGGGGGATTTACGTCACCGGCTACGCCTACCCGCCGCGAGCTGAAACCCCGACAAGCCCCGAAGAACCGCAGTTCTTCGTTGCGGACTACCGTGGTGAACCGGTGCGGGTGATGCGCATGTCCGAGACGACCACCATTGGCAATCTCACCGGTGAAACGGCGGTCACGGTCTGGCAACGGGTCGCTGACCGCGACGCCTTTGCCGCCGCCCTGGCCCTGCGTGCCGCCGCCCTGATGGCGGGCTTGATGCTGGCGCTGGCACTGGTCGTCTGGTTCGGTGTTCAAATTGGCCTGCGGCCGCTGAACGACCTGCAGGACGCAATCCGGCGCAGATCGCCTGACGACCTCGGCCAGATCCGCCGCCCGGTGCCAAAGGAGGTGATCGGCATCGTTGCCACTCTCAACCGGCTGTTCGCGCAAGTGCGCAGCAGTTTCGAGGCGCACCAGGCGTTTATCTCGGACGCGGCCCACCAATTGCGCAACCCGGCCTCCGCGTTACTGTCGCTGGCTGAAACGCTGCCTGAAGCGCGCGACCCCGCGAGGCGGCAAGCGCATGAACAGGCGCTGATCGCTGCCGCCCGCAAATCAGCGCGACTTGCCAACCAATTGCTGTCCCTGGAACGGTTGCGTTACGAAGGCGTGCGCAGCGTCAAGCGCTTTGACCTGACCGCCCTTGCCGCGCAAATCTGCCGGGATCAGGGACCAGCGGTGCTGTCATGTGACATCGACTTTGAATTTTTCCCGTCCCCCAATCCCCTGATGGTCAGCGGCGATCCGGTTTTGGTCGGCGAGGCAATCACGAACCTGATAGAGAACGCCGTGACACACGGCGGGTCAGATATGACCAAGATTACGGTTCGAACGCTTCGAGAGGGGCCGGATGCGGTTCTGTTGGTCCAGGATGACGGGATCGGCATTCCGGTAGATCAGGCAGATACGGCTTTCCGGCGATTTGGTCAGCTGCGCAGTGGCGAGGGCAGTGGCCTGGGCCTGTCAATCGTTCAGGATGTGATGCAGCGCCACAACGGATCTGTTGAGCTGCTTCCAGTCAGTCTGGGCACGACCGTCCGTTTGTCATTCCCCACCTGACACCTGCATCGACTGGGCGGTGACTTCAGGGGAGATCTCAAGCTGCGGCAGATCTACATTTGCCTGCTTCGCTATCTCAGTATTTCATCGAGCCAGTCCAGGAAAACGGCAAGCCTGCGCAGGCCGGACGTGCGCGTGAGATAAAGCGCAGTTATGTCCAGCGGTGCAGCGTCCAGCTGATCCGGGAAAAGCTCAACCAACCGCCCTGCGGCGAGGTCTTCGGTCACCATGAAGTCCGAGAACCGGGCAACCCCCATTCCCCCCAGTACAAGACTGCGCACCGCCTCTCCGTTGGCCGCCTGCACCGAAGCAGGCAACTCAATGGTGCCCACCTCGCGAAATCGCAGCGTATTGATATGGTCTGGCGCGGTAAAGCGAACCTGGCTCAAACCGGCGAGATCTGTCGGTGTCTGCGGCCAACCACAACGGTCCAGGTAGCCCGGCGCAGCGCAGAGCTTCCAGGGCGTCTGGCCAAGCCTGCGTTGCAGCAGATCGCTGTCTGAAAGAGGCCCAAAGCGGATCACGACGTCAGCGTGGCTGTCTAGGAGATCAACAAGGCGATCCGTCATGTCCAGGGTGATTTCCACCTCGGGATAGCGCGCATGAAATTCGTGCAGGCGTGGGGCGATCACATGCAGGACAAAGGGCACTGGTGCGTTCACCCTCAATGGGCCCTTGGGTGCGCGCCCACTTTGGGCGAGCTCCGCCAAGACCTCGGTCTGCCTGACAATCTCCTGCGCGGCTTGCAACAACTGGCGGCCTTCTGGCGTCAGCTCGATCGCCCGCGTTGTGCGCCTCAGCAAGGAAACCTGCAACAACGTCTCGAGCCGTGTCACCGTCCGCGAGAGCGTGGACGGCGCAACGCCAAGCCGTCGCCCCGCCTCCGCAAAGCCGCCGTCTTCGACCACCGCGACAAAGGCGGCCAGATCCCGTGTCTGAGGCAATTCGTGCATGAAACGCAAAGGCCCTTTGCAAATCTGACTATTCACGCAAAAGTCTAGCAAGTGCATTTGGGCAGGGAAAGCAATACTGGAGTTTTCCCCATGCCACTTGCACTTTGGGCGCTGACGATCAGCGCTTTTGCCGTCGGCACGACCGAGTTCGTGATCGTCGGCCTTATCCCGACAATAGCCGCTGACCTTGGGGTCAGCCTGCCTTCCGCCGGCCTTTTGGTCAGTCTCTATGCGCTTGGCGTGACCATCGGCGCGCCGGTTCTGACCGCGCTGACAGGCGGGATGCCACGCAAGACACTGTTGTTGTCCTTGTTGCTGTTGTTCATTGCGGGCAATGGCTTTGCAGCCTTTGCGCCCGGATACGGCAGTCTCATTTCGGCGCGCTTCATCACCGGGTTGGCGCATGGCGTGTTCTTCGCGATCGCCTCGACCATCGCCACCAATCTGGTGAGCCGCGACAAGGAGAGTTCCGCCATTGCACTGGTTTTCCTTGGCCTGACGGTCGCTCTGGTGACCGGCGTGCCACTGGGGACCTGGATCGGTCAGACCTGGGGGTGGCAGGCGACGTTCCTCGGCGTCGTAGCGCTGGGTCTGATCGGGCTTGTCGCGTCCGCCGTGCTGGTGCCGACGAACCTGCGCCAGGGCAGCGCCCCCGGGCTGCGTGACCAGGCCCGCGTGCTGGTCTCTCCACGGCTGCTGTTGGTCTACCTGATCACCGCCGTCGGCTACGGCGGCAATTTCATCGCCTTCACCTATCTTGCGCCGATGCTGACCGATGTCACCGGTTTCGGAACCGGTGCCGTGAGCTTGATCATCTTGCTGTACGGAGCTTCTGTTGCGGTTGGTAATATCGTTGGCGGCTGGCTGGCTGATCGCATGGGCGCGGTTCCTGCCCTCACGGTGATCTTCGTTGGCCTCTCCGCAGTTCTGCTGGCGCTCGGTCTCGTACTGTCCTCGCCGATCGCGACCATCGCAGTGATCGCCGTATGGGGTGGCTTTGCCTTTGCAAATGTGCCCCCACTACAGGTCTATGTGGTGCAAATCGCCCGTGAGGTGGCGCCGGATGCAGTCGACGTGGCCTCCGGCCTGAACATCGGTGCCTTCAATCTTGGTATTGCGCTGGGTGCCTGGTCCGGGGGATTGATCGTCGAGACCATGGGCCTTGCCGCCGCTCCTTATGCGGGTGCGCTTGTCGTCGCCGCTGGTATTGTCCTGACCCGCCTGTCCGGCCGACTGGACAAATCCACCGTATCCGGCCGCCCCTTCGCCGCAGAATAATAGAAAGAGGAAACAGACCATGACCATCAAGAACATTGGCCCCGCAGCCATTCCAAATCTTGGCCTTGGCACCTTCAAGATGCAGGAAGGTGAGGCGCGCGAGATCACCATGGCCGCACTCGCCGAAGGGTATCGCCACATCGACACCGCACAGGCCTATGAGAACGAAGCCGAAGTCGGCGAGGGCATCCGTGCCTCTGCAACACCGCGGGACCAGATTTTCCTCACCACCAAGATCCTGCCACGCGACTTCGCCGCCGACAGCTTCCGCAAGGCAACGGAGGCCAGTCTCAGGGCGCTCGGGACTGACTACATCGATCTTCTGCTCCTGCATTGGCCGTCCAAGGACGTGCCGCTGTCCGAGACGCTCCCGGTGCTGGATCAGTTGATCAGCGAAGGCAAGGTGCGCTTTGGTGGCGTATCGAACTTCACCGTGCCGATGCTGAGGGAGGCCGCCCAGATCCTGAAGGCGCCGCTGGCGACCAACCAGGTGGAGTTGCACCCCTTCATCGACCAGCGCAAGCTGCGCACTTACATGGATGAGGTCGGTCTGCCGCTGGAAGCCTATGCACCGCTGGCGCAGGGACAGGTCATGCAGGACCCTACAATCCGCGAGATCGCCGAGACCCATGGCACCTGCGCGGCCGCGATCGCCGTTGCCTGGCTGCTGTCAAAACCCGGCGTTATCGCTCTGCCCAAGACCGCCAAAGCGGAGCGTCTGGCAGGCAATCTGGCCGCTGCGGAGATCAACTTGAGCGCTGATGAAATTGCGCGCATCGACGCGCTGGCAAGACCCGATGGGCGGATTGTCTCGCCTGATACACTTGCGCCCGCCTGGGACGACTGATGCCAAGGGCCTCGCCGGACACGGCGGGGCCTATTTCACCGGGATGACAACCCCGGCACAGGCTGCGGCGTCACCGCCGCAGCAATCCTGCAGCAGGAAACGCACCACGCCATTCACGGTATCGAAGTTCGGCGCGTAGAGCACCTCGCGGTGCTGCCGCTCCGCTGTGACCAGCCCGGCCCGCTTCAATGTGGCGAGGTGCCCGGATACCGTCGACGGTTTCAGATCCAGCAGACGGCCCACCTCCATCGCGGGCGTGCCCTCGGGCCCACGCTGGACCAGAAGCCGAAAAATCTCCAGCCGCGCTTCATGTGCGAGGGCACTAAATGCGTCGATAGCCGGGGCGCTATTGTCGAGAGGCTGCTTCATATTACGCAATTACGCGAAATAAGGAGTATTGACAAGCACTGGCAGCAGCCGTAATTCGGACATCAATTCGAGAATACGCGAAATGAAAGATTGATTATGGAGAACAGAATGGCCGATACCTCCGTACACCCTCCCGAGGACGCCAGGATGGGCCGCTTTGAAGGGCTGCTGACCCTGTGGGTCGCCTTGGCGATGGCTGCCGGGATTGCCGTCGGCGCGCTTGCGCCGGGCCTCGTCAATGCGGTCGCTGCGGCCGAGGTTGCATCGATCAACCTAGTGGTTGCTGTGCTGATCTGGGCGATGGTCTATCCGATGATGGTCAGTGTCGATTTCGGCGCGGTTGCCGGCGTGGCCAAGCAGCCCAAGGGGCTGCTCGTCACCCTGGTGGTGAACTGGCTGGTCAAGCCCTTCACCATGGCGCTGCTCGCGGTGGTCTTCTTTGACCATGTCTTTGCACCATGGATCGCGCCGGAAGACGCCGCACAGTATATTGCAGGGCTGATCCTTCTGGGCGCAGCACCCTGTACCGCCATGGTGTTTGTCTGGTCGCAGCTGACCCGTGGCGACGCCACTTACACTTTGGTGCAAGTCTCAGTGAACGACCTCATCATGGTGGTGGCCTTTGCCCCTATCGTCGCCCTGTTGCTGGGGGTGACAGACGTGGTCGTGCCTTGGGACACACTGCTTCTGGCCACGCTGCTTTATGTCGTTCTGCCATTGGTGGCCGGGCTGATAACCCGCCGTGTGCTGGGATCGCAGGGTGCCATCGACGCCTTCACAGCGCGGATCAAACCGCTGTCCATGACCGGGCTCATCGCCACGGTTGCCATCCTGTTCGGCCTGCAGGGCGAGACCATTCTCTCCCACCCCGGCGTCATCTTGCTGATTGCCATACCAATCCTGATCCAGTCCTACGGCATTTTTGCCCTCGCTTACGGGGCTGCCTATGCGCTGCGCGTTCCGCACAAGATTGCCGCGCCTTGCGCGATGATCGGCACCTCGAACTTCTTCGAACTGGCCGTGGCCGTCGCCATCAGCCTCTTCGGACTGAATTCGGGGGCGGCGCTGGCGACCGTGGTCGGTGTGCTCGTCGAAGTGCCCGTCATGCTGTCGCTTGTGGCCATTGCCAATCGAACCCGCAGTCGTTTCCCGAAGGGCTGACCGATGATCGTCATGCACCACAATCCCGACTGCGGCACCTCGCGCAACGTGCTGGCCTTTATCCGTGCCAGCGGCGTCGAGCCGGTGGTCGTCAATTACTTGGACGAAGGTTGGACCCGCCCACAGCTGCTGGCGCTGTTCGCGGCGGCCGGGCTTACACCGCGGGAGGCACTCCGCGAAACGAAATCGCCCGCGCTGGAATTGGGCCTGTTGGAGCCCGGCGTCACGGACGACCGCATCCTTGATGCGATGTTGGCGCACCCGATCCTGGTCAACCGCCCGATTGTCTGCACCGCAAAGGGCGTCCGCCTCTGCCGCCCGTCCGAGCAGGTGTTCGACCTCCTCGACACTCTCCCCACGGGGCCGGTCTACAAGGAAGACGGCCAGATGGTAATAAATAAAAATGGAGACCGCATTTGACCGATACCCCCCAACTGGACAGCACCAGACTTGCCAGCATCGACTCGGCCGCGCTGTTTCCTGCAACACGCAGCCAGCACGCACCCCGAATTCTGATGCTATATGGCTCGCTGCGGGCGCGTAGCTTCTCCCGCTTTGCCACCGAAGAGGCGGCGCGCGTCCTGCAACACCTCGGCGCGGAGGTCCGCATTTTCGATCCACGTGGCCTGCCCTTGCCGGACAGCTGTGAAGCGGATCACCCCAAGGTCACCGAACTGCGGGATCTTGTGAACTGGTGCGAAGGCATGGTCTGGTCCTCGCCCGAGCGCCACGGGGCCATGACCGGCATCATGAAGGCGCAGATCGACTGGATCCCTCTCAGTCTGGGAGGAGTACGGCCGACACAGGGCAAGACGCTAGCCGTGATGCAGGTCTGCGGCGGCTCGCAAAGCTTCAACACCGTGAACCAGCTGCGCATTCTCGGGCGGTGGATGCGCCTGTTGACGATTCCCAACCAGTCTTCTGTTGCCAAAGCCTGGGACGAATTCGACGAAAACGGGCGTATGAAGGCTTCACCCTATTACAACCGGATCGTCGATGTGATGGAGGAGCTCGTCAAATTCACCCTGCTCACCCGCGACATCAAGGATCACCTCACTGACCGCTACTCGGAACGGGTTGAGAGCCACAAGGAACTATCGAAGCGCGTCAACCAGTCCAAAGCCGTCGGGTAGCTAGTTGCATTAATCGAGGTCCGGATACCCTTTTCAAAAAGTTCACTTTTTTCGGTCGGAAACCCGGGCTGCAGCCGCGACAGTCTCATCAAGCGCAGCGACGCAATCGCGCTTGATGGGATGCCTTCATTGGGACGCGGACGGTGTCCCTTCAAACAATGCGCGGTCCGCACGTGCGGCCTCGATGAGAGCATCAAAGACCACGCGAACCTTTGCATTCTTTCGCATGTCGTTGTGGCATACGATCCAGAGTTCGCTGAAGTCGTGGGTGATCGGATCGGATTGGCGTACGAGGCCCGGCCATTGCTCCCCCAGTATGACGGGAAGAAACGCCTCTGATTTGGTGCTCGCGGCAAGGCTCGCGCTCAATACCAAGCTGTTGGAGAAAAACTGCGCGGCCCGATCCGGTGCATGCGCATTTTGCGACCTGACGATACGTTCTACAAAGGTGTCACCCAGGAAACCGATCCTGCCAGCGGGCATGTCGCTTGCAAGATCCGCCGTCCCTTCAGGCGCGTAAACGGCCCAGCGTATCGTCGCCAGCTTGCGACCAAAAAGGGCGCCATCGTTCGGACGCTGCGGACGTATCGCAATATCGGCTTCAAGGCTTGCCAGGCTCAGCGTCTGATTGCCCGCGAGCAGGCTGACCTCTAGCCCCTTATGCGCCTGCCCGATCGCTGCGACATGACGTGCCAGGAAGAATGAAGCCAGCACCTCGCTCGCCGCGATCGTCACTCTCCCCCTCAACTTCTGATCCAGTCCCGTCACCTGTCGCAGTGCTTCGGAGGCGTTCTGCTCCATGTTTTCAGCGGCCGCCACGAGGCGCAGCCCATCCTCATTCGGCCTGTAGGCTCCCTGGTCCCGATGAAACAACGGGCGGCCCAACTTCGCCTCCAGGTCCGCTAGGCGCCGGAACATCGTGGACTGAGTCACGCCCAGCTCCCTGCCCGCTTCGGACATGCGACCGCACCGGGCGATACTCAGGACAAGTCGGTAGGCTTCCCAGTCAATCATGCGTTCTCATTTTCAGGAATCAAATACTCACAAACTTCGATTTATTCGCAAGTCCGCGAAGCGTAAAGCCCTTACCGAAGCAACATTCACGAGAACATATCATGACAGAACTACTGATTGCAGGCGGAGGGTTTGCCGGGGTTTGGGCCGCCATGGCCGCCGCCGCAACGCGCCAACAAGAAGGCGCAACGGACCTATCAATCCGGCTCGTATCGAACACAGATCAGCTGAGCATTCGTCCACGACTATACGAAGGGGCGACACCCGAGATGCTCGTACCGATGAGGCCCTTGTTTGACGAGATCGGTATCGAGCTGACACTTGGGGAGATCAGTGGCATCAGCCCTTCGACCGTACGTCTTGGCACGTCTGAAACGCTCCATCATAACAGGTTGATCCTTGCGACAGGCAGCCAAGCCCATCTGCCCCCGATCCCAGGCGCAGAAGAGTTTGGCTTTGTCGTGGACACGCATGACAGCACGCAAAGGCTGGATCGTCATCTTGGTACCTTGGATGTAAATGATACCGGCGCAGGTACCATCCTGACTGTCGGAGCGAGCTTTACCGGCCTCGAAGTGGCTTTGGCACTTCGTTCCCGTTTGGGCCGGGCATTTCGGGTTCTGTTGATTGATCGAAACAAGCTACCAGGTGCTGGTCTGGGTGACGCATTGGAGGCGGAAGTTCACCGGGCGCTGCGGGAAAATGATATCCAGTTCAAAGGGGAAACCTCAGTTGCCTCCGTATCGGAACGGCATGTTCAGCTGTCCACGGGAGAAGAAATCGAAACCCGGACGCTGATTTTCGCGACCGGCTTTCGCGCCTCTCCTTTGACCCAGCTCTTGCCGAACCACTGCCCGCAGGATGGCCGCGTGCCCGTAGATGCCGACCTGCGCGTCAGCAGCGTGCCGACGATCTTTGCCGCGGGGGATGTAGCGCTTGCCCAAGCCGATGCTGACCATCACACGCTGATGTCGTGCCAGCATGCAATACCCATGGGGCTTGCCGCTGGAAAGAACGCGGTTCTGGACATGCTGGGCAAAGCAACATCGGCCTATAGCCAACCCTTTTACGCGACCTGTCTCGCGCTCGGCCCTTATGGCGCGGTGTTCACCAACGGATGGGACCGGGAAGTCATCAAGACCCGCGTCGAGGGCGCTGCTATGAAGACCCAGATCAACACCCAGTGGATCTATCCGCCCAGACCGGAGCTGGGCCGTGACAAGATCTTCGCAACCATATTTGGTGAACTCGATTGATGAGTTCCTTCTGCAAGCCTTTTCCAAGCGGGAACGTGTAGAAGACTGAAGAGAAGGATAGCGCGGGCCCTTTTCAGAGCACGCGCTAGCCTTTACGCCGGTTTGTTGTAGGCACCCATACGCGTGGCTGCGACCTCAGCAGGCCGTAGGGTTAGCTTCCCCTCTCCGCCACGTGCTGCTCGATCGTGTTGGCATACTGGTGCTACGCGTTACGGCGGTTGATGTAATCTTTCACGAAGTGCTCAATTTCCGAAGATCCGATCTCCGCGCCGCTGTCCTGGGCGGTGGCAATGGCTGTGTCGCCGTCCAGACCTTTTTCGCATGCGACGTGCATCATCACCATGGCAGCCGCCCGCTTGCCGGATGCACAATGCGCCAGAACAGGTGTCGGCAGTTCAGCAGCCTTGCTGCGAAAACGGTCGACCAGTTCGTCAGACAGAGAGGCGACGTCGACGGGCTGATGCAGATACTTCAGGCCAGCCTGGCCTGCCACACGCGCCTCTTCGTCGGGTGTCATGTGGTCAGCCTTCACCTCCTCGCCGGTTTGGAAGTTGATGATGGAACGAAACCCTTGACGCGCAGCGCTCTCGATCTGCTCAGAGGTCGGAGCGAACTTTGCAATGGTAAAACGGTCATTGATGTTAACTGTATCCTGCATTGTCTCTTTCCTCACTTCGTCTCTTCCACGGCATAGCCCGCGGCCTGCCAGGCCTTCCAGCTGCCGGGCACGTTACGTACATTTTTGAAACCATGCTGTTTCAGAATGCTGGCTGCGATGGAGGCGCGGAAACCGCTGGCGCAGTAGGTTGCATAGTGCGCGGTGCGATCAAGATCAGCCAGCTTGTCCCGCAACTCCCCCAAAAAGGCATGTTGGGCGCCGGGAATGTGCCCAGCTTCCCATTCGTCGGGTTTGCGCACGTCAAGTGGCGTGATGTCCTCCGCCGCTTTCAGGTCATGAACAGAAATCTGCGGTATCTGCGAAAATTCCCGTCCAGCTTCACGCCAGGCGTTCATTCCGCCAGCCAGGTAGCCGCCGAAGTTGGTAAATCCCGTGCGCCACAACAATCGCAGCACGTCCGACACCTTGCTGTCATCCGGGAGGACGAGGAAGATCGGTTTCTCCGGGTCAATCAACCAACCCGCCCAGACAGACAGTTCGGGCTGCGCGCCGATGTTCAGGCTCCCCGGCACATGACCGGAACCGAACCCCATCATGTCGCGCACATCGAGAACCTGCACGTCCCCTTCAATAGCGGCGGCAAAACGCTCCACCGACATCGGCTCGATCCGCGGCAAGTTGCCAAGCACTTCGGGCCCTTTGGCGTTGACCTTTTTCATGCGCGGGTAATGCGTGGGCACTGGTGGGGCGTCGCCAAGGATCACCTCCTTGAACCTGTCGAGGTTTTCGATACGGGCATAATCATTGAACTTGCGTTCATAGCCGATAGTGCTCGACATGCGATCGCCGATGTCCGGCCCGCAGGCTGACCCGGCCCCATGGCAGGGGTATATGATCACATCGTCCGGCAGCGCCATGAAAATGTCGCGCACGGTGTGGAACAGCTGCTCCGCCAATTTCTCTGTTTGCTCTTTCCCCAGAAGGTCCGGCCGACCGACGCTGTCGACGAAAAAGGCGTCCCCCGAGAGCACGCCCCAAGGCGTCTCGGTGTCGCCATCAAACAGGAAATAGGACATGTGCTCAGGCGTGTGACCCGGGGTGAAGCGGGCCTTCAGTCGCAAGCTGCCGAAGGTGAACTCGTCCCCGTCCTTCACGGTTTCATGGTCAAAACCATACTCTGCTCCGCCTTCTTCGCTGACGTAGAGCTTTGCTTGCCCGCCGAGACGTTCGACCAGTTCCCGCGCGCCACTCAGAAAGTCCGCGTGGATGTGGGTCTCGAAGACATGGGTGATCGCCAACCCGTAGCGACGCGCCGTTTCAAGATAGATGTCGACATCGGGGCGGGGGTCGACAACGGCACAGACATGCGCGGCATCATCCCCCAGCAGATAGGAACATTCAGCGACACCTTCCGCCAGGATTTGTTCAAATCGCATAGTCATGATGAGCCTCCTTAGAAGCAGAACTCATCAGGGTTGGAACTCGTTCCGGCGCTGCCTTTGCTTTCCGGCAGACCGACAGGACCAGTGGTCCTCCGGATCAGGGGGGATGACGCTCCAAGCACGTTCGGTTTCGCATGGCGTGACGAACCAGTGTGTGGCGCATTAATGCCGAATATCCGAATTCTGTTTTGGCAATGCGGCTTCTAATCCTTCGCGCAGCCTCAGCCTAAATCGGCGTCATCAGAATTGGAGTGAAAGCCATGAAAGACGTCACCGACACCGCCCGCATCCAGGCCGAAATCATCCAGGCCTTCAACTTTCGTCACGCCACCAAGGTGTTTGATCCGGACCGCAAAATCAGCGAGGGAGAATTCGAGACCATTCTTGAGGCCGCGCGGCTGTCGCCGACATCCTTCGGGCACGAACCGTTTAAGATCCTCATGATCCAGTCCCAGGAAAAACGGGAATTGTTCCGCGAGTTTTCCTGGGGGGCGAATGGGATGATGAACGGCACCACCGGCCAGCTCGGCACTGCCAGCCATTTCGGCATCATTGTTGTGAACACTGCCGAGGCGATGACTGCGGGGTCCGCATATCTTCAGGACTTCTACCGCAATGTGAAGCAGCTGCCGGAAGACGTCATCGAGATTTTCAACGGCGCATATGGCAAGTTTCAGTCGACTGACCACAAGATCACGACGGATCGCGAGATGACCGATTGGGCCGGCAAACAGGCCTATATCGTGCTCGCCAACATGATGACATCTGCAGCGCTGATGGGCATCGACTCCTGCCCGATCGAAGGATTTGACATGGACCGGACGACCGAAACGCTGGAAAAGCACTTCGGCATCGACTCTAAACACTACAAGCCCGCGGTGATGTTCGCCTTTGGTTACCGCGCGGCAGACCCGCAGTTCCCCAAGACACGCCGCACGATGGAGGATACCGTTCGCTGGTTCTAATGCCAGCGGTCGCAACAATGTTTTAAAAGGCCGCGCCTCATAGGGGCGCGGTTGAGAATTGCCGAAACCGTTCCCTCAGACAGGCCGTGCGATCGGCTGTCTGGAGCACGGGTTGCCATGGATTGATGGAACAGGTGGCCAGACGGACACGCCGCCACATGGCTGCGGGTTTGGTTCGAAATTCAATTGTTTAGTCTCTCCCCGCGGCACAATTGCCAGCGGACCCTGTGGCAAACCAAGGGCGACCGTCCGCAACGTCGACTGATACGAGGTCCAAACCTTGCAATATTGGTTCTAGCCAGGCGCCGAACAGCTGCGCTACGATCCCTGTAAAAAGCCAGAAAAAGTCAACAGGGACAGAACTACATGAATAATCGTTTGCGCAAAATCACCATCGTCGGCGGCGGCACGGCCGGCTGGATGACCGCGCTGATCCTCGACACGCTGTTCGCGCGCACCTCCTCGCCCAAGGACCGGCCGCACCTCTGCCTGATCGAGAGCCCCAACATCTCGACCGTGGGGGTCGGCGAGGCCACGGTGCCGCGGATGCCGGGAACGCTGCGACAGGCGGGCATTTCAGAGCGGTCTTTTTTCCGCGAGACCAACGCGTCGTTCAAACTGGGCGTGAAGTTCTGCAACTGGAACACCGATGCCAAGGGCAACCGCATCGATTACGTGAACCCCTTTGCCCACGGTCAGATGATCGATGGACTGGACGCTGCCGAGTATTTTCTGCGGTTCGGCAACGGGGACCGGGATTTCACCCAGTCCATCTCGCCGCACGACGATCTCGGCCGCCTGTGCAAAGGTGCCCGGCAGCTGGGCCAGCCCGAATTCGAACAGCGGTTTGGCTATGCGTACCACCTGGACGCCGTAAAATTTGCGGGCATGCTCACCAAGGTCTGTACCAAGCGCGGCGTGGAGCATATTCAGGATGAGGTGAAATCGGTCGAGCTCGATGAACAGGGCAACGTCAGTCACCTGATGCTGGAGCATAAGGGGCGCCATGACATCGAGATGGTCATAGACTGCACCGGGTTCCGTGGGCTGATCATCAACAAGGCGCTCGGCGAGCCGTTCATGGACTACTCGGACTATCTGCCCAACGACCGTGCCATGGCGCTGCAGATCGAGCATCCGGATCCCGAGAAGATCGAAAGCCTCACCCGGGCGACTGCCCTTGGCGCCGGCTGGACATGGCGGGTGCCGCTCTACAACCGGGTGGGAACGGGGTACGTGTTCTCCTCGGCGCACCGGACGGATGACCAGGCTGCAGATGAATACCTCGCGTGGCTGGGTGACAGCGGCAAGGGTGCGACGCCGCGTGTGATCCCCATGCGGATCGGGCGTGTGCGCAACGCCTGGGTCAAGAACTGCGTGGCAATCGGTCTCTCCGGCGGGTTCATTGAGCCGCTCGAGAGTACAGCGATCCATATGATCGATCACGCGGTGCGCTGGTTCGCAGAGCACCTGCCCACGCGGGACATCGCGCCCTCCCTGCGGACACGCTACAACCGCCAGATGAACAAGCTTTACGACGAGGTTCTGGAGTTCATCTGCCTGCATTACCGCTTAGGCAACCGCACCGACGACCAGTACTGGATCGATGCACGGACAGACATGAAGATTCCAGACCGTCTGGCCGAGAATCTCGCGGTTTGGCAGCACCGCCTGCCGATGGAGCATGACATCGAGTTCGCGACACTGTTCGACTATCGCGTCTATCAAACCGTTCTTCTGGGCAAACAGGTCTATGACACCGGATATGGCACCGGCATCAGGGAGCGTCTGCGACCACTGAAGAAGCCAATCTGGTTTCAATGGTGGAAGGCCGCGAAAATGGATCTCGCACAGACCCTGCGGACCATGCCGGATCACAAGACCCTTCTACGCGACATCCGGGGAGAGTTGGACAAACCGGCCTTCGGCATGGAGGCGGCGATGAAGCCCACTGTTGCGATGCCGGGCACTCCGCCTGCACCTCTCGTGGTTCAGAACATGCCCAGTCTGGACGAAATTCAAACCGGGCAGAAGGATCTGCAGCTGTTCTGACCAGTTACCGGGGAGGCAGGCCGAAGGCCGCAAGCGACGCGCCAGCCTCCCCTCCGCCTTGTTTCGATCTGCGTGGCGCGATCAAGTGGTTGTCACGATCCAATCAGGTCGGATCTCAGATTGCGCGATGTAGCTGGCAACATCGTGACCCCGGAACAAGCCATGACCAGTGATGAGAATGGTCCCGATACCTGCCGCGGCGCCGCCCAGCACATCCGTGTGCAACGTGTCCCCGACCATGGCTATCCGTTGCGGCGCGATCCCCTCCAGACGGGCCAGCGCGGCCCGGAAGGCATTGCCGTGGGGCTTACCAAAAAAGACGGTCGGGTTGCGTATGCCCTGCGTGATTTCATGCGCGATCAGTCCCGGCTCCACCGACAGACCCTCCTCGCGCGGGGCTACAAGATCCGGGTTGGCTACAACCAAGGGCCTCGGCTTCTTCTGCAGCGCCTCTTTCAACAAAGCCGTCTTTGCCTCAGTCCAGCCGTCCGATGACAGGAGCAGAAAGCCCCCTGCATTGTCCAACAGGTCCGTATCGTCGCCCAAGTGGGATATCTGGACTGCGTCCGGCGCGTCACTGAAATCATCGTTCGGTGCCGCCGCCGCAGCCCAGACCTGTCCCTCGGGGAGCGGTGGCAAGGCCGAGAAGGCAACGTCGCGGCTGGAAACGACCTCAGACGCTTCAAAATCAAATCCCAGCCGGTGGTACTTTGCCAGTACTTCGGTGCGGGTGTAGCTCGCGGCGTTGGTCAGCACCACCAGGCGCTTTCCCAGTTTACGGAGCATCCGCATGCGTTCGACAGCACCGGCAATTGCAGTTTCCCCGCGGTTCAACACGCCAAACGCATCGAGTATGTAGGCGTCATAGTGGGCGGTGGTATCGCCTAGGTCGTTCCCAATGCGGGAGACCGCTGGAAACGTTGCAGTCGGCAACCCCGACCGCAGGCTTTCATACATGTCAAATGCGTCGTCAGTGCCAATCATCTTACTCAGTGCTCACAGAGGGGACAGCAGCCGGTTGCCCAAATCAGCGACCTCATTTGCCCTAGCAGGCCAAGTGATCTCCAACCAGCTGCCACTTTTGTCACAGAATTTTCCTTCGCAGGTAGGAAGACACCACCTCACCGAAAACCACAAGCGCAAGAATGGTCAGCAGAACCATGGATACTTCAGGCCAGTTGAACGTGTCGATGGCACCCTGCAGGATCATCCCGATACCGCCCGCGCCAACCAACCCCAAAACGGTTGATTCCCTCAGGTTGATGTCCCAGCGCAGGATCGCCACCGCAAAGAACGCGGGCATCACCTGCGGCACGATGGCGTAAAGCACGATCTTGAAGCGCGACGCACCGCAGGCCTCCAGCGCTTCGACCGGCTTGCGGTCGATCTCCTCGATCGCCTCGCCGAGCAATTTGCCCAAGAAACCGATGGAGCGGAACATGATCGCCACGATGCCGGCCACGATGCCGGGGCCGAAGATGGCGACGAACAAGAGCGCCCAGATGATCGTGTTCACCGACCGCGAGGAGACCAGGATGAAGCGCCCGACCCACAGGGCGAATTTGTTCGGCGTGGTGTTCTGCGCCGCGATATAGGCCACCGGCAGCGAGACCACGACCGCAATCATCGTCGCCAGCGTGGCGATGTTCACCGTTTGCCAGATCGCCTCGAGGATCGACGGCAGGTTCGACGGGTCCGGCGGCATCATCCGGCCAAACAGATCGCCCATCTGCGACGGCGCATCCCAGACCCAGGCCCAGATCACGTCGATGCTGCTCAGCGCCCAGGCAACAATCAGCAGGGTCAGGGCAAAGCCGCCATAGCGCATCAGCCGCTGGCGCAGGGTGAAGCGGGACCAATGGTCCAGGGTTTGGTTCAAAGATTGATTGGTCATCATGCAATCCGCTTCCTGATAAATCCGCTCACCGCCTCGGAGATGAGGATCACGCCGACGATGACCATGGTGATCGCCAGGGCAAAGTCGTAGTCATAGCGCCCGAAGGCGTTGGCAAGCGTCGCGCCGATGCCACCTGCGCCGACGATGCCGACCACAGCCGAGGCGCGCAGGTTGCTGTCAAGCTGATAGATGCCAAGCCCGACAAGACGCGGCATGATCTGCGGCATCACCGCATAAGCCAGCGTCGCGATGAAGCCCGCCCCGGCCGAGCGCATTGCCTCAACCTGGCCGAAATCGATTTCTTCGATCCGTTCGGCCAGTAGTTTGGCGACAAAGCCGATGGAATAGACCACCAGCGTCAGCGCGCCGGCAAAGGGGCCAAAGCCCACGGCCTTCACAAAGATGATCGCGACGATCACCGGATGGAAACTGCGTGCAACGATGATGATGCCGCGGCCCATGAGGTAGACGGGTTTCACCGCGATGTTGCTGGCTGCCATGAAGGCCAGCGGCACCGATAGAAGGATGCCGCCGACCGTGGCGAGGATGGCGATTTTCAGGCTTTCCATGAAGCCGTCGAACAGCAGGCCCGCGCGTTCAAAGCTGGGCGGGAAGGCCCCGCTGAAGATGCGCTGCGCCCGCGTCATCCCATCCGCGACCCGGTCCCAGTCGATGGGCAGGGTCGCCAGCGTGACCACGAAATAGACCGCGACCGCTATCATCAGCCCGTAGCGCAGCAGCGGATTGGCGATGAATGGCGCCTTGCGCCAGGTATCCTTGGCCGTGCTCATGCCGCTGCCCCGACCTGGGCGCGGTCCTCGGCCGGCACGCCTGCGTAGATCTCGTCCATCTGTTCCTTGCCCAGTGCCGCGGGCTTGTCGTCAAAGATGATCCGCCCGTAGCGCATGCCGACAATGCGGTCGCTGAACTCCTTGGCCTCGGTCACGTTGTGGATGTTGATGATCACCGGCAGTTTCAGCTCATTCGCAAGATCGCGCAGCAGCGTCATGATCTGCTCCGAGGTCTTGGGGTCGAGCGAGGCAGTTGGCTCATCCGCCAGCAAGATTTCCGGGCGCTGCATTAGCGCGCGCACCACACCGACGCGCTGGCGCTCACCGCCGGACAGCTCGTCGGCGCGCTTGTTGGCGTAATGGGCAATGCCCACCCGCTCCATCAGTTCATAGGCGTGGCAGATGTCCTCGCGCGGGTAACGCCTGGTCAGCGCCGCCCAGGTGGAGATATACCCCAGCCGCCCGGACTGTACGTTTTCCATCACCGTCAGTCGGTCGATCAGGTTGAAGCCCTGAAACACCATGCCGATCCGGCGCCGCGCGGTGCGCAGCTCGCGGCGGCTCAGCTTGGTGAAATCGGTGCCGTTCAACTCGACGGTGCCCGAGGTCGGCTCCACCAGCCGGTTGATGCAGCGCAACAGGGTACTTTTGCCCGCGCCCGAAGACCCGATAACCGAGGTCAGCTGATCGCCTTCGACGGTCAGATCCAGCTCCTTCAGCACCGGATCGCCGGATCCATAGCGTTTTGTCAGTTTGGTGATTTTCAGCATGACGGTCTCCCGGACATAGCGCGGCCCCGCCCCTGCCGCGCTCTCTGAGCAGAGACGCAAACCGGGCCGCGAAAGGCGCCCGGTCAGACCTGTGCTGACCGGGCTGTTTCAGATGTAGTTTGGGTTATTTCCCGGCCAGGCCCTGCGGCGTGTATTCGACACCGTTGGAGGCCTGGATCTGACGGATCACCGCCCATTGATCCTTGTAGGTGATCGGGATGAACTTGCTGACGCCGTCGAATTCCTCGCCCAGCTTGGTGCCGGCGAAGTCAAAGCTGAAGAAGGCGTCCTTGATCTTGGCGGTCAGCTCTGGGTCGAGGTTGTGCGCCACGGTGAACGACGTTGTCGGGAAGGGATCGCTCTCCCAGATCATGCGCACATCCTCGGGGTCATAGAGCCCGCGTTCCGCCATCCGGTCAACCACCTCAGATGCCACCGGCGCTGCGTCATAGTCGCCCGCGACCACGCCCAGCATCGACTGGTCATGGGAGCCGGAATAGATCACCTCGTAATCCTTGTCGGGTTCGACGCCCAACGCCGGGAACAGCGCGCGCGGCGCCTGGTTGCCAGAGTTCGATGTCGGCGAGGTATGCGCCACACGGCGGCCCGCCAGATCCTTCACTTCCTTGATGTCGCTGTCTGCCTGCGTGAACACCTGCAGCTTGTAGCCAAACTGGCCATCCTCGGCGCCCATGATGGCAAAGGGCACGGCACCGGCAAGGTTCACGGCAAAGGGCGTCGGCCCGGTGGAGAAGCCCGCCACATGCAAGCGGCCCGAACGCATCGCCTCAACCTCGGCGGAGTTCGACTGCACGGCGAAGAACTGCACGTCCTTGCCGGTTTTTTCCGACAGATGCGCGATGAAGGGTTCCCAGATGTCGGCGTAAACGGCCGGATCTTCGACCGGCGTATAGGCAAAGACCAGCGTGTCGGGGTTGCTCAGCTTGGCCGGATCGGTCGGCGTGTCCGCCACCAGATCTCCGTTCGCATCGCAGTACAGCGCATCCAGCGCACCGCGTTCGGCGCAGTCCTCGGCAGCGGCTGCAAAGGCGCTCAGCGACAGAACGCCCAGTGCCGTTGCGGCACGGGTAATAATCTTTGTCATGGTATCCTCCCTAGATCCGCCTGCCGGATTTCTCCCCGGTCGACCAGGCGCTGACCCCGCAACGATAGGCGCGGCGCCGAGGCGGTTGCGAGCCATGTTCTGTTAACGAAACCTCCGCAAAGCGGGTTTCATGTTAACAGTGTTACAATCCCTCCCGCATCCCCTTAAACTCGGGCTTTACTTGCGACACAGAAAGAGAGCGGCGGCCAAAGCCGCAGAACAATCCGCAGGTGACAAGAGGAGGGTTGCATGCAGGAGGGACGGACAGAGCCGCTCATCGCCATTGTGGACGATGACCCCGATATGCGCGAGACACTGTCCGCGTTGATGCAGGAAAGCGGCTTCGGGGCAGTTTGCTGCGCCGACATCCCGGCCTTTCACGCCTTGGGCGACCCGCCACCGGTGGATCTGGCACTGATCGACTTGCGCCTGCGCGGAGAATCCGGGCTGACGCTGGCGATCCACATCCGCGAGCGTTACGAGATCCCCATTGTCATGCTCACCGGCGTCGGCGACGAGATCGACAAGATCATCGGGCTGGAGACCGGCGCCGATGATTACATGATAAAACCCTTCAACCCTCGCGAGCTGGTGGCCCGCATCCGCGCGGTGCTGCGCCGCTATGGCCACGGCACCACCCGCCCCAGCGCCAACCCCGGGCAGGAGATCATTTTTGGGTCCAAGCGGATCGACGTGCAGTCCCGGCGCCTGCTGAATGCCGAGGGCGAGGAGATCCCGCTGACCAACGCCGAATACCGCCTGCTGGAGTATTTCGCCCGCAACCCCGACCGTGTCATCCCGCGCCCAGAACTGCTGGAAGAGCTGGGCTCTGACATGCAGCGCTATGTGGACCGCACCATCGACGTGCTGATCCTGCGCCTGCGCCGCAAGATCGAAAGCGTGCCGTCCAAACCTGTCCACCTGCAGACCCGCCGGGCGCAGGGCTATATCTTCCAGCTGTCCGGGAGCTGAGCCGGTGGTGCCCGCGCTTCCCTCATTCAGCGTCCGCTTCCGCCTGTCGGCCGCGATCGCAGTGTTGTTCGGATTGATCCTGCTTGTCAGTATAATCGGCATGAGGGTCCTGGACCGGACCGAAACATGGATGAACGTGCTGCATCAGGAGACGCTCACGGAAGTCTCCGAAGCGTTGGACCTGTCCCGCCATGCAGCGGATCTGGCGACCTCAGCCCCTTTCCTTTACGCGCTTTTTCCCCCGTTCCAGCTGGAACGGGAAGCCGAGAAGGTTCGCGATAGCCTTGCTCGGATCGAGACCCACGCCAGCGACGATCCCACGCTCGCCCTGCCCATGGCACGGCTTCGACTTGCCATTGATGATTTGACCGCAGCGCTGGTACCGCAAGCCGCCCGCAAGGCCGCCCTGACAGCGACCGACCGTGACATGCAGCGGCTGAACGCCCGCGCCCGCAAATATGCAGCCGATACGCGCCTCGCTCTGAGAGAACGTGAAATTTGGGCCGGTCTTCAACAGCTGACGGCCAGCGCCATCGCTGCAGGACGCGCCGCTGAACTGATCGAACTGGGTGAATTCACGCGGCATTTCAACAGGATCGAGAGAAGTATCGAGCCACGCTTGCTGTCTTCCCACCTGGCGACCTATCAGGAAATTCAAGCCGCCGTTTCCCGCGACAGTGGGCTTTTTGTTCTGAAACATCGTGCACTCGCTGCTCAGCTTGATGCCGAGAATGCGCTCTTTCGTATCCGCCAGGAAGTCGGTCGCATCACTACATATGCGGAAGAAAAGGTTGCCCTTGCCGAGAGCCGCCTCAGCCGCGCGCGTGCAGAAACCTCGCACAACCTTGGCATAGCCAAGAAGTCCTTTCTCGCTTTCACGCTGATGAGCCTTCTGGTGGCCGTAACCTCTGCGCTTTATGTATCTCGCTATGTCACGCGCAACCTGAAACGGGTGGCGACGGCAATGCGCGCGCTGGCGCAAGGAGATCATCGCAGTGAGCTCCCGCGGGCAGGCGTTGGGACCGATGAAATCGGTCAACTCTTTGCCGCTTTCCAAGTGTTTCGCGACAACGCGCGCAAACTCGATCGCCGTACTGCCCAAGTCCTGCGTCAGAATGCGTTGTTTTCGCGAGTTTTTCGAAACATCAAGGACGGCGTGGCCATCACCTCGGTCGATGGGCAGATCGACGCTGAAAATCAAAATATGCGCGCCCTGCTGCGCCTGCCGTCGGATGACGCCAAAATAAAAACCGGTATGGAAACCCTCATCGCGCGCTCGGCCTTCGTGCGGCAGGCCAGTGCCGACGAACGGGGCGGGTTTGAGGAGTACGTCGACCCTTCGGGTCATGTTCTGGAGCTGCGCCACTCCCCCCTGCCCGACGGTGGTGCGGTCTGGCTTTTGTCAGAGACGACAGAGCGGAAACGTATCGACGAAAGGCTGGAAGAAATCCGGCGCGTGGAAACGCTGGGAAAGGTAACTGGCGAAGTCGCCCACGACTTTGGCAATATCCTATCCAGCATTTCCGGCAACTTGCACCTTCTCGAGAATGCAGACGATCAAAGTTCGCAGCACTTCCGCGCCCGTATCAGATCTGCGGTGGACTTGGGCGTGTCACTGACCGAGCGCCTGCTCGCCTTCGCACGCAAACAGCATCTTGAACCGCAGGTAACCGACATCGGGATGCTGGTTGAAGGCATGGCCGACCTTCTGGAAATGGCATTGCCCGCGGGGGTTTCCCTCGAGTTTCAATGCGACGACCCTCCTGTTTTGGCGCGAGTTGATCCGGGGCAACTGGAAAGCGCGATCCTCAACCTGTGCGTCAATGCGGGGCAAGCGATCAAAGATACCGGCACGATCCGAATTTCCGTTAGCCACGGGGAGAGCGGTGGCGCACAATTGTCGATCCAGGACAGCGGGTGCGGCATGCCGCCCGACGTCCTGCGGCGGGCCACGGAACCCTTCTTCACCCACCGCAACGATGGCAACGGAACAGGCCTTGGGCTGTCCATGGTCGACGGGTTCGTTCACCAATCAGGCGGACGGCTGACAATCCAATCATGGACGGCACCTCCGCAGGCAGGCACAACGGTCACAATGGAATTCCCCCCCTTGGCGCAAGCCCCTGACGCCGCGCGAAAACCCCGAAACCAAGGAACGATCCTGGTGGTCGACGACGACCTGACCAACCTGACCGCCACATCTACCGCCTTGGAACGTCTTGGCTATGTCGTTTTGGCGGCTTCAAGTTTTGGCGAGGGCAATAATCTGATCAAGCACCAGCACAGGCTGGACCTGGTGATCAGCGATCTAAACCTGGACGACGGCGCATCCGGGTGGGAACTGCTTCAACTGGCATGCGACCTGCATCCAACCTGCGATCTGGTTCTCATGTCGACGCGACAAACGGTACGTCCCCCTGACGTCCTGAACGGCCTGCCCCAACTGAAAATTCTGACAAAGCCCCTCACGGAGATCATGATCGCGGAATTGATCGGGGCACGACGCCTGCTTTCCACATCCCCATGAACCTGAAATCAGTCCCGAAAGGCAGCTCTTCCTTACGGTGACAGCTGTTGGGCTTCGACAGAAAAGCCTCACAGGCGCCGCACCGGAATGAGACCGATTTATAGGACAACATCGCTGCGGCTATTCTCGAATATGGGTGTCACGAATGTTTCGCCCATAAAGCCCGGTGAAAGACCGCCCCAATGAGGATGCACAGGAAAAACCACACCGGTGAGCGATTTGCTCCAAGCTCAACTGGGTCTCTTCCGAAAGGTACCGGGCGTGCTGAAGCCGCAACATCTTGTAGTATTTTCCTGGCGTCATGCCCAGCTCGCGCTGAAAGGCGCGGGCCAACGTGCGCTCGGACAGGGAAACGCGTTTCGCCAGCGCCGCCGTGCTCAGCGGGGTTTCGATGTGCTCTACCATCAGGTTCGCTGCCTTCAAAATCTTCGGCGACCCCCGCTGTTTCAGCCGAGCCGCGCCACGGTTCGCTTCCGATTGCCGCGAGGGATCATAGACGAACATGGTCGAAGCGCCGAAGGCCGCCGCGGAACCATAAAGATCCTGAATGAGGCCCAACATCATATCGAGTGCGGTGCTGGCTCCGCCGCAGGTGAGGAAAGGACCGGATCGCACGAAGCGGCTGGTGGAAACTTCGGTTCTAGGAAAAGCCTCTGCGAAGGCATCCAGTTCCTGCCAGTGGATCGTCGCGGTGTGCCCGTCCAACAGGCCCGCTTCAGCCAGTAGCCAAGCCGCCGTGTCGAGCGCCAGGACTTGTTCGGCGCGGCGCGCCGCAACCCTTAGTTTGGTCAAAAGCGCCGGCGCGGTTTGGTCTCGTACGTGATAGCCTGCAACCAAGACCAGGCTTCGGTTGCGCAGTTGTTCGTCAAAGGCCCCATCCGGGGTGATCTGAAGACCGCTAGAGCTTCTCACCGGTCCGCCATCCAGCGTCGTGACGCGCCATCCGGCCACATCCTGGCCCGCGTTCTTCCGCACGTCGCGCAAGGGTTCCATAGCGCTGGCCAGCACCATGTTGGAGAACCCCTCAAACAGCAGAAATTCAAAGATCGGCGGTGAATGTGGCGGCATTTGTATTCTTTTTGACCGAAAATGTTTAAACGTGGCGTCAACTCCTGCGCTAATCGTACGGGAAGTCAAGTCACTTGACGATCCGCTGACGCCGAGCCGACACCGGTTCATTCAACATCCGAGACTTCCCTCATGACCGCCCAGCCTCTCTGGCAGCCGGATCTTTCGGCGCGCCGCAAACCCTTGCTGTCCGATTTCATGGCCGAGGCCGCGATGGTTTCCGGCCTGGCCCTGAAGAGCTTTGCGGATCTGCACGCGTGGTCGGTAGCGCAGCCGCAGGTGTTCTGGCCGCTGGCCTGGGAGTTCTGCGGGCTGGTTGGCGACAAAGGGAGTGTCCCACTGCAGGCGCACCCCGATCCGACGAAGGTTAGGTTCTTCCCTGAGGCACAGCTGAACGTCGTGGACAGCTTCCTGAAGAACGCCGACAGCCGCGAGGCCATCGTTTTCACCGGTGAGAACGGCCACCGCATGGTTTGGAGTCGAGCCGAGTTGAAGCGCGAGGTTGAACGTCTCGCCGCTGCTCTGCGGGATGCCGGGATTGCGCCAAGGGATCACGTTGCAGGCTACGTGCCGAACATGCCGCAGACCGTGGCGGCGATGCTGGCCACCGCCACGCTGGGGGCGGTCTGGTCTTCCTGCGCGCCGGAAAGCGGGCCAGACGTGGTGGTGGATCGGTTCAGCCAGATCGAGCCCAAGCTGATGTTCGCCGCTGACGGGTATTTCTACAGCGGCAAGACGTTTGAGACCCGCGCCGCAATTTCCGAGGTCGCCGCTCGGGTGCCATCGATCCAAAACATCGTGGTCTGGCCTTATGCGGGCGATGCCGGGAACCTGCCGAAGGGCATGACGGCCTATGAGACCTTCAAGCAAAAAGACGCGCCGACGCTAGACTGCCGTCCGATGGGCTTTCGCGATCCGCTGTATGTGATGTTTTCCTCCGGCACTACCGGCAAGCCCAAGTGCATAGAGCATTCCGGCGGCGGCACATTGCTCAAGATGGTGGTGGAGCAACAGCTGCATTGCGACCTGCGCCCGGGCGACCGGATGTTCTATTACACCACCTGCAACTGGATGATGTGGAACTGGCAGGTGGCGGCGCTGGCCTCCGAGGCCGTGATCGTGCTCTTCGACGGCAACCCGATGCATCCCGGTATCCACCGCCTTTTCGATCTGGCGGAAGCCGAGAAGGTCACCCATTTCGGTATTTCCGCCAAATACATAGACACTTCGTTAAAGCGCCGAAACCGGCCCGCGGACAGCCACGATCTGAGCGCTCTGCGGGTGGTTCTGTCCACCGGCTCGCCGCTGTCGCCCGAGGGCTTTGCCCATGTCTATGCCGACTGGAAGGCGGATGTGCAGCTTTCCTCGATCTGCGGTGGCACCGATATCCTGGGCTGTTTCGTCGGCGGCTGCCCACTGTTGCCGGTGCATCAGGGCGAGATCCAGGCGCCGATGCTGGGGCTGGATGTGGCGACCCTGAACGATCAGGGCGCACCGGTCAAGGGTGTTGCTGGCGAACTGGTTTGCCGCAACGCGCATCCATCGATGCCCACCCGGTTCCTCAACGATCCCGGCAACGCGCGTTACCGCGCCAGCTATTTCGCGACCTATCCAAATATCTGGCGGCAGGGTGATTACATGATCCGCACGGAACATGGCGGCTATGTGGTGCTGGGCCGCTCGGACGCAACGTTGAACCCCGGCGGCGTGCGGATCGGTACCGCAGAGATCTACCGCCAGCTCGACAAGATTGATGATGTCGCCGACGCGGTGGTGGTCGGCCAGAGCTTCGACAACGATGTGCGCGTGGTTCTCTTTGTGGTGTCGGCTGAGGGCGCCGTGCTGGACGATACACTAGCCGCCCGGATCAGGACGGAAATCCGCAAGCAGGCCTCACCCCGCCACGTGCCTGCAAAAATCATCGCCGTCGCCGATATCCCGCGTACCAAGTCCGGCAAGACCGCCGAGCTTGCGGTGCGCGACGTGGTGAACAATCAGCCCGTCCGCAACCTCTCCGGCCTCGCTAACCCTGAGGCGCTGGAGCTGTTTGCGGATCTCCCCGAATTGCAAATCTGACCTCAAAAGGAGCGAAAACATGCCCCTGACCATGAACCGAGACGTCTTCATCACCTGCGCCGTCACCGGCTCCGGCGGCACCCAGGACAAATCCCCCCATGTGCCCCGCTCGCCCAAGCAGATCGCGGATTCCGCGATCGAAGCGGCCAAGGCTGGTGCAGCGGTTGTCCACTGCCACGTGCGCGACCCGGAAACCGGTGCGCCCTCGCGCGATCTGGCGCTCTACCGCGAGCTGACCGAGCGCATCCGAGATTCCGAGGTGGACGTAGTGCTGAACCTCACCGCTGGCATGGGCGGCGACATCGTCTTTGGCTCGACCGAGGCGCCGCTGCCGGTAAACGAGGCGGCCACCGACATGATCGGCGCGACCGAGCGCATGGCCCATATCGCCGACTGCCTGCCGGAAATCTGCACCCTCGACTGCGGCACGATGAACTTCGCCGAGGCCGACTACGTGATGACCAACACCCCCGGCATGCTGCGGGCGATGGGCCAGATGATGACAGATCTCGGCGTGAAACCCGAGATCGAGGCCTTTGACACCGGGCACCTGTGGTTTGCCAAGCAACTGGTGAAGGAGGGCATTCTGGAGCCCCATGCACTGGTGCAGCTGTGCATGGGGGTGCCGTGGGGCGCGCCGAACGACCTCAACACGTTTATGGCGATGGTCAACAACGTGCCGTCTGACTGGACCTGGTCGGCATTCTCGCTCGGCCGGGATCAGATGCCCTATGCCGCACAGTCGGTGCTGGCGGGCGGCAACGTGCGGGTCGGTCTCGAGGACAACCTGTTCCTGGAGAAAGGCGTTCTGGCCACCAACGCGCAGCTGGTCGAGCGCGCGGTTGGCGTGATCGAGGGCATGGGCGCCCGGATCATCGGCCCCGAGGCGGTCCGCGAGAAGCTGGGCCTGACCAAACGCGCGCCGGTGGCGAAGTAAGCCGAACAAGGGGGCGTGCCATGGGTGCCCCCTTCTACAGCCTGTGCGCCGAAGGGTGAGCAAGAAAGGCGATCAGAGGATAGATCATGAAAACAGCAGCAATCATTGGCGGCGGCGTCATCGGCGGCGGATGGGCCGCGCGGTTCCTATTGAACGGCTGGAACGTGCGGGTGTTCGATCCGGACCCCGACGCAGAACGCAAGATCGGCGAAGTCCTGGCCAATGCGCGCCGCAGCCTGCCGTCGCTCTATGACAAGGCGCTGCCGCCGGAAGGTACGCTGACCTTCCACGCGGATATGGCGGATGCGGTAACGGGTGTGGACTGGGTTCAGGAAAGCGTGCCGGAGCGGCTGGATCTGAAGCACAAGATTCACGCGCAGATCCAGAGCCTTGCACCCGCCAGCGCGGTGATCGGCTCGTCCACCAGTGGCTTCAAGCCGTCGGAGCTGAACGCGGAAGGTGCCCGTGCCGTGGTCGCGCATCCGTTCAACCCGGTCTACCTGCTGCCGCTGGTCGAGCTGGTAGGCGATGCAGACACCTGCACGCAGGCCTCGGAGCTGTTGCGTGAGGTGGGCATGTACCCGCTCACGGTGCGCAAGGAGATCGACGCGCATATTGCCGACCGGCTGCTGGAAGCGGTCTGGCGCGAGGGGTTGTGGCTGATCAAGGACGGCATCTGCACCACCGAAGAGCTGGACGAGGCGATCCGCATGGGCTTTGGCCTCAGGTGGGCGCAGATGGGCCTGTTCGAGACCTACCGGATTGCTGGCGGCGAGGCGGGCATGAAGCACTTCTTGGCGCAGTTCGGCCCGGCGCTTGAATGGCCCTGGACGAAGCTGATGGATGTGCCGGAGTTCACAGAAGAGCTGGTCGACCTGATCGCGGGTCAATCGGAAGCCCAATCCGGCCACATGTCCATTCGTGAATTGGAACGTCTGCGGGATGACAACCTGGTCGGCATGATGCGGGCGCTGAAGAAATCTGGCAGCGGAGCAGGCGGTGTCATCACCGCGCATGAGGCAACGCTGCCCGTTCCGGAAGCAGTGGACCTGCCTGTAACCGTCAACCGCACGGTTCCGCAGAGCTGGACCGATTACAATGGCCATATGAACGAGGCGCATTACACCGAGGCCTCGGCCCAGGCCACCGACCGCTTCATGGAGATGATCGGCGTCGATGCCGCGTATATCGCCGAGGGCGGCAGTTATTTCACCGTCGAGAACCACGTCCGTTATCTGGATGAGTTGCACGAGGGCGATGCTTTGACCGTGACCACCCAGGTGCTGCAGGGGACCGGCAAGAAGATGCACCTGTTCCACAGGCTGTTCGGTCCCGAAGGAAAACTGGCGGCGACGGTGGAGACGCTGCTGCTGCACATGGACCTGAACGCACGCGGCACCTCGCTGCCGTCACCCCGGGTCGCTGACAAGCTGGCCAGCTTTGCTGGCGCGCACGCCGGGTTTCCGCTGCCCGACGGCGTCGGACGCCACGTCGGCCAGCGGGGATGAATTGGAAACCGGCAGTGTGCAGACTGCCGGTCTTCCTTTGCGGGCCGGACCCCCTCCCCAATCCGGCCCGCATTCTTGAACTGAGGCCGCAGGGGACGGCGAATTTCTGGTCCGAAAGTCGGGCAGACCCGAGGCAGAAGACCTCGGGCAGCAAAGCAAAAGGTCAAGGGAGGCCACAATGTCTGAAAGCAACCCCAACAGCCGCCTGGTGGCGAAGTCCGGCTTCTTTGCCGGGCTGCATCCGGGGATGGGGACGGCATCCAAAGCGATGATCGTCTTTTTTGTGATTTTTACGGTCTTGAATGTCGATCTGGCGGCCGACCTGTACAAAACGGTCCGCGCCTGGATCGAAGACTGGTTCAGCTGGTACTATATTTCGCTGCTGATTGGCGTCATGTTCTTCTGTTTCTGGCTGATGGCCTCAAAGTTCGGCAAGTTGCGGCTGGGCGAGGACGACTCGCGCCCAGAATTCGGTAATTTCAGCTGGTTCGCGATGCTGTTTTCGGCCGGGATCGGGGTCGGCATTCTGTTCTTCGGCGTGGCTGAGCCGATCTTCTATTTCGACAACTCCGGTGCTTTCGGCTACCCGAACAACCCGCATGCCGATATGGCAGGCCACACCGAAATGGACATGCTGCGCGCCCGGGATGCGATGCGGGTGGCCTTCTTCCACTGGGGCTTCCATGGCTGGGCGCTCTACGTGCTGGTCGGGCTGTGCCTGGCCTATTTCGGGTTCCGCAAGAAGCTGCCACTGACCATGCGTTCGACCCTGTATCCGATCCTTGGCGAGCGGATCTATGGCCCCTGGGGGCACCTGGTGGATCTGCTGGCGGTGTTCGGTTCCGTCTTCGGCATTGCGACCTCGCTGGGGCTGGGGTCGACCCAGATCGCCACCGGGCTGAACGTGTTGTTCGGTCTGGAGGTGACGCTGACCCTGAAGATCGTGCTGATCGTGATCGTGTCGGTCATTGCCACCGCCTCGACCGTGTCCGGCGTGGCGCGTGGCATCCGGTTCATCTCCGAATGGAACATCTGGTTGTCGATCGCGCTGCTGCTGGCCTTTGTGGTGCTGGGACCAGCGAAATGGCTGCTGGCGTTCTTCATCACCTCGGTCGGGGACTACCTGTGGAATTTCATTCCGATGGGCTTCTGGACCGCAACCGAAGAGGCAGATGTCGCCTGGCAGGGTGGCTGGACCATCTTCTACTGGGGCTGGTGGATCGCCTGGGCACCTTTGGTCGGCATTTTCATTGCCCGTATTTCCTATGGCCGGACCATCCGTGAGTTCATGGTCGGGGTGCTGTGCGTGCCCACGGCGGCGGTATTCTTCTGGCTGTGCATCTTCGGCGGCACCGCGATCTGGCAAGAGATGCACATGGCGGGCGGCCCGGCGGCGGAAGGCGGCGCAGGCATCATTGCCACCGTCCGCAACTGGGAACTGCCCGGGGCGCTGTACGGGACCATCGCCAATATCGGGCAGACCTCCTGGATGGGCGACATGAGCTGGACCGCGTGGCCCCTGTCCTTGCTGGCGACGGTGCTGCTGGTCAGCTGGTTCGTGACCTCGGCGGATTCCGGCACGCTGGTGATCACCACCATGCTGTCGATGGGTGACGAAAACCCGCCGAACAAGTTCCGCGTTATTTGGGGAGCCGGGATCGGCGCAACCGCCATCGCGTTGTTGATGTCGGGCGGGCTGAGCGCCCTCCAGACGGCGCTGATTGCGACCGCGTTTCCGATTTCCTTCCTGATCATCGCGATGGTCTGGGGGCTCTGTAAATCGCTGCTCGACGACCCGACGGCGTCACCGATGGTCGTCGAGCCGGCCCCGACCCCCGATGGCACTCACATGACTCAGGACATGACCGCCTAAGTCGCGCATCTGTCTGGAACGAACTTCGCCGGGTCTGGCAGGCCCGGCGAAACGCGTCTCTTCCCGGGTCCACACACGACGACACAGCCTTTGACCGCGGTTCCAGACCCGATCAGGGTGTCGACGGCAGAGCGCGGCGATGTTTTCCTCCCGCGCAAACCACATCCCTCAATCAGGCGCACAGGTGCCAATCTCAGACGCGGAACGTAATAACGCACCGAAGCCCGTCGGATCGGTAGTCAACCTCCACCTCCCCGCCGAGATCAAACTTCAAGATCGTGTCGATCATCTTGCTTCCGAAGCCTCTGCGCGTTGGCGTGACGACGGGAGGGCCTTTGCATTCCTGCCAGACCAGCCGCAGCAAATCGCCCGTGTCTTCAATCTTTTCGCAGGTCACCTCGACATAGCCTTCAGGCTCAGACAGCGCGCCATATTTGAGAGCGTTGGTCGTCAGCTCGTGCAGGGCCATCGACAGGCTTGTCACCTGCTCGGATGGGAGCATCGCGGTGATACCCTTGATGCGAAAACGTTGTGCCCCCCCGGCCTCATCCGCGGTCAGCGTGAGCAGCTCCATAAGATCCGCAGATTTATGATCCTCACTTGTGAGGATATCATGTGCCTTGGACATGGCCTGAAGCCGACCGATGAAGCTTGCACGGAATTCTCCCGGAAGGGTTTGCTTAGCCATACCCGCGACCACCGCAAGGGTATTCTTGATGCGGTGCTTCATTTCGTTCATCGCGACCTTCAGACTTAGTTCGGCCTTCTTGCGGGCCGATATGTCACGCAGAACAATCGAGTAATTTCTTTTCGGTCCGACCTCGTGCTCCCGGATCGGCACCACGGTGATCTCAAAGTGCTGACCCTTGCCGTCGACGGTCTCGAACACGGCTTCCGGCGCGCTTTTGCAGGTTTCGACGGCCCTCGGAAACCAGTCCGGGTCCTCTTCGAACCGGATCTCATCCTGAACGCGGAGCCCCTGAACAGCCTCGAAGCTCCGCCCCAAAAGCCGCTCTGCACCAGCGTTCCAGCGCAGGATAACACCATCCTCCTCGACACGAAGGATGCCATTCGGCGAGGTGCGAACGATGGCCGCAAGCTCATCTGCCTCGCGCCGCGCCGCCCGCAATTGATCCTCGTACAGGCGGCGTTCGCGGGCGTCGAAAATTGTATAGTCAAAGCGGACAGGGTTTCCTTCGGAATCCTGTCGCGCCACCCCGCTAAGCAACACGGGCAGGTTGGAACCGTTCCGCACCTTCATGGAACAGGAAATCTCGCGGGCGAACCCCTGCAACCTCATCATCGGCGCCAGATGTGTCTCGTAGTACAGTTTCCCGGGGCCTGTCATGAGTTCCGGCAAGCGTTGCGGACGCTCTTCCCCATTGGTCGGCAGGTTCAACCACCGCGATAGTGTCTCGTTGACATATTGCAGCCGTCCATCCGGGTCAGTCACGACGATCCCGCATGGCGCATCCTCCAAAAGTTCCGCAAAAGCTGAGCGAAGCTCCTCTTTGTCGTACATGGCGCTTAAATGGCTTTGAGATAATCGCGGATTGCCGCGACCACGTCGGACGACACGGTCATATGCGGACAGTGACCGGTGGCCTTCAGCACTTTCAGGGTCGCGCCCGGCGTTCGGTCGCGCATCCACTCCGCGACCTGCATCGGCACCAGGGCATCATCGTCACAATGCAGGATAAGGGACGGGCAGGCTGCCTTTTCAAATGCCGAACGTTCATCCGCGAAGAACGTTACACGACCGAAATGCTGCGCAATGGCGGGGTCGGTGCGGCAGAAACCCTTGGTGAGTTCGTCAGCCGCCGGAGCACCGGCCGGCTGACCAGCGATCATCGGTGCCATCTGGGCGGACCACCCCAGATGGTTCTCGTCCAGAAACGAGATGAGCTCCTCAAGATCTTCTTGTGAAAAACCGCCGTGATACCCGTGTGCGTCATCGTTCAGGAAACATGGCGTCGGAGAAACCAGAACGAGCCGGGACAGCTTTTGCGGCTCCTGGTTGGCCGCCAGCAGCGCAATGGTGGCACCAATGGAATGTCCGACCACCACCGGCTGTACCAGCCCGAGTTCATCGATGATGTCCAGCAGGTCCTGGGCATGCGCCTGAAGGTCGGCGTAGCGTTCAGGGTCGTAGGCGGAAAGATCCGACTGCCCCATGCCCGTCAGATCGTAGGTCACAATGCGGAAGTCGTCGGCGAGACTCGGCACGACCTGCCGCCACATGGACTGATCACAACCAAAGCCGTGAATGAAAACAAGGGGCCGACCATCGGCCACACCGGTCGTGACAACCCTGTTACGCGCAATCATGCCCAAAGTCCCCTTTGTGAGTTCAGAGCGCCTTTGCGACCAGCGCCGAATATTCCAAGTACTCAGCGCGATGTGTCAGAGCGAGATCCGAGGCTTTAGCCGAGTTTTCATAATCCATAGGATAAATCTAGCCTAAACTCCCATTCTTGCGATACCTTTCGCAAAATATCAGAGCCCCAAAGACTTTGCAGTCTTTCGCCTTGGCGATCCTTCGCATTGCACTCGCCGTCGAAATCACGGCCCCCCATAAGCGACGAGAATTAGTCGCACGACAACAGTCAGCGGTGACCACTGGATGCAACTACCGCAACCTAACAGGTCTTTCCATTTGGCCGAACTGCGCAAAGAGATGCTTTTCCACCCTTTGTAATTCCGATTGAACTGGCAGTCGGGAAAGACTCTTCCGCCTAAACGCTGGTGTAGGGGCATGACACCACCATGGGACTTGAAACACTACGGGGCTGACATCGGGACCCGCGTCGATAGAAATCTGCCAGGTGCGTTAAACTTTCACCACCCGCGCATCGCCGGGGGCTTGAAGACCATCATCCGGGTCGCCACTTGCACGGCTATGCGTTGATCGAACATCGTCGGAGTATGACATGACCGAGACTTTGGGGCTCCTGATCGGCGGTTTTTTCCTGCTGGTGGTTGGCGGCGAGCTGCTGGTGCGTGGCGCGGTACAGGCTGCGGAGCGGCTGGGCGTGTCGCCGCTGGTCATCGGGCTGACGCTTGTCGGGTTCGGAACCTCAATGCCGGAACTGGTGACGTCAGTGCAGGCCGGTCTCGCCGGATCGCCGGGCATCGCCTATGGCAATATCGTCGGCTCCAACATCGCGAACATCCTGTTAATCGGGGGCGTTTCGGCGCTGATCTGCCCGGTCATCGTCGCCGAAGCCGCGCTGCGGCGCGACGCCGCCCTGATGCTTGGCGTGGCTCTGGGCTTTGCCGTGCTGGCCGCCCTGCTGCCCATGGGCCGCCTTCTCGGCGCGGTGTTCGCCATTGCCCTGGCCGCCTATATCGCCATTGTCATCCGGCAGGAGCGCGCCACCGGCGCACAGGGGGCGATCCATGACAAAAGCGCCGCCTTGCTGCAGGCCGACCCCGGCCTTGGCCGCCCTTCGCCGCGCCAAACACTTTTCCTGCCGTTGCTGCTCGCCCTTGCCGGGCTCGCGCTGGTGGTGCTTGGCGGCGCGCTGCTGGTCAGCGGGGCGGTGGCGCTGGCCCGCGCCAGCGGCATCGGCGAGACGGTGATCGGGCTGACCATCGTCGCGGTCGGCACCTCCCTGCCGGAGTTGGTGACCTCGGTGATTGCGGCGGTGCGGCGTCAGGGCGATGTGGCATTCGGCAATATCGTCGGCTCCAACATCTACAACATCCTCGGCATCGGCGGCACGACAGCGCTGATCGCGCCGGGCGCGGTCCCTGACGAGATCGTGAGGCTCGATGCGCCACTGATGGTCGGAGTCAGTGCCGTTTTGGTTTTCTTTGCCGCAACCGGGCGCCGGGTCAGCCGCCGGGAGGGACTGGTGCTGCTGGCGGGCTACGGCGGTTATCTCTGGCTGCTCTGGCCATGACCTTCAGGGCTGCAACGGCCAGATCACCGGGGCAAGCAGGACCGTCACCAGCCCGGCCAGGATGTTCATCGGCAGGCCCAACCGAAGGAAGTCGCCAAAGCGGTAGCCGCCAGCGTTGTAGACCATCGTGTTGGTCTGGTAGCCGATGGGGGTAGCAAAGCTGGCACTGGCACCGAACATCACGACCACGACAAAGGCACGGGGATCGAGTCCCAGCGCACCGGCGACGCCGACGGCAATCGGGGTCATGATCACCGCCACGGCATTGTTGGTAACCACCTCGGTCAGCACCGAGGTTGCCGCGTATATCAGCGCCAGCGCGAGGACGGGGCTCAGCTGTGTCAGCGGCCCTGACAGCCCGTCGACGATCAGGGCCATGGCACCGCTGCGCTCCATCGCTGTTCCCAGCACCAGCATGCAGACGATCAGCAGAAGCAGGCGACCGTCTATGGCGCCGATACCCTCGTCCGGTTCGACGCAGCGGGTCAGCAGGACGACCGCCGCGCCGATGATCGCCAGCGGCAGGATTGGCGCAAGATTGAGCGCCGCCCCCAGCACCACCAGTGTCAGAACCGCCAGCGCGATCGGTGCCTTGCTGCGCCGAAACGCGCGCGCCTGGAGCGGCGCGAGAAGGATCAGATCCTCTTCCCGAGCGAGGCGGGCAATGTCCTCTTCCCGCCCATCAAGGAGCACCGTGTCTCCGGGCTGCAAATGCAAGCTTTCATCACGCAGGTCCAGCGCGCTGCCCCTCCGATGCAAAGCAATCGGATAGACCCCGTGGCTACGCCGCCAACCGAGCTCTGCGAAGCTTCCCTTGCGGTCCTTCACCAGGACCTCAATGACCTGATGACGCTGGGCAATCGCAGATTCCAGCCCCGGGATGACAAGCCCCCGAGCACCTTTTTCACGAAACCCGACCACCTCGCTGTCTGACGCATGCACTATAACCCGATCACCCGCTCGCAGGACCGCGTTCTGAAGGTCGTGTCGCAGCG
Source organism: Nocardioides marinus (assembly GCA_019801415.1). Taxonomy (GTDB): domain Bacteria; phylum Pseudomonadota; class Alphaproteobacteria; order Rhodobacterales; family Rhodobacteraceae; genus Leisingera. The sequence continues at coordinate 195,574 of JAHVJD010000006.1, read as the reverse complement.
AGAAATCGTCCCGGATGAGATCTACCAACCGCGTGGTGCTGCGCTTGAAATCGGCAACATCGCTAGCCTTGCGGCCGATCAAGGGCGAAGCCGCAGGCACGAAAAGTTCGATGCGCCAGGACCGGCTGCTATGCGGGGCGTGCATCTTGGCGGTTGCCGTCCGCTCCGGCAACAGACGCGGAGCAGCGAGCGCGAGATAGCAGCTGCCCACGAGCGCCAGCGCAAGACCGAGCGGGGCAATTTCGAACAGCGTGAATGGAGCGAGATCGAGGTCGCGGGCGACCCCGTCCACCAGGATATTGGTCGATGTGCCGATCAAGGTGCATGTGCCGCCCATGATGACGACAAAACTCAGCGGCATGAGGTAGCGTGAAGCGCTGGCCCCAAGCTGGCGAGCAATGCCAAAGACCACCGGGATCAGGATCATCAGCACCGGTGTATTGTTCATGAACGCCGAAGCGACAGCCGCAAGGGCGAAGAAAAGGACAATCGTTCGCTTCGGGCGCAGCAACATGCCTCGTCCAAGTGTCTCGGCAACGGCTTCAAGCACTCCGGTCCGCACCAACGCGGCGCTCAGCACAAACATCGCACCGATGGTTGCCGGGGCGGAGTTGCTCAGCGCCTTCAGGACATCGTCCGTGGTTGCAAGGCCGAGCACCAGCGCCACCGCTACACCGCCAAGTGCGGTGACCTCGGCCGCGAAACGCTCGGTCAAGAACAAGCCGAAAACACCCGCCACCAGAAGAAGTGCGGCCTGAGGCTGATGGGAACCGAGATCGAGAAGCATTGACTACACCTGGAAGAAACGCCCCGCGATGCGGGACGACGACGACAAGGCCCAGATGGCGTACAGGTTTTCGTGGCTGCTGCCCCCATCTGTGACGGCTGACTATGCCACCGAACAAAGCGCCCGAGAATAGGCTTTTTCCATTCCCAATGCGGTCAGTGTTGTCCCTGCGTTCTCAACCGCATGAGTTTTGCGAATTGAATGGGTCGCACGATCACCACCCGTTTGAATTCGCGATAAGGCCCGCGCCCCCTTCGTCAGCACGCTAAGCGGGTCTTGTTCACGATAGCCGTGTCTCGCTGCGATGCCCTGAGCTCGTAAGACCCAAGAGCGCTGAGGCAGGATAGTCACGTAATGTCGACCAGCAGTCCTGACGGTGACGCCACTGTTGATCATCGCACCCGCAACACTTTTCAACATGCGGAATGTCCCGCGTGGCGTGGAAGGGTAATCGCCACCATAAACATCAACCTTCGTGTACCTGTGGTCCGCGACGCCGCCTTGCCGCTCGAAGTCTACCGCTGGAAACTTGTTGCAGCCGTTCAACAAGATCCGTCCCAAGATGGGCGTGGCCAGAAGCTTGACCAGACGCCCCCCCGGACAAATCGCGCCTCGCGACGGCCCCTCTTCACTTCAAGCCGTGTCGGCAGGCGTCTCCCAGGCTGGCGCCTTGCCAATCCGATCGATCAGGAAATCCATGAAGGCTCGCACCTTTGGCGACAGCACGTTGGCCTTGGGATAGACCAGCCACAGCACGGATTTGTCAGCGACCTCATAGCCCGGCAGCACCTGCACCAACGTACCGGACTGCAAGTCCTGGTGCACGCTCCACAGCGAGTTGATCGAAATTCCCGCCCCCGCCACGGTTGCAAGTTTCTGGGTCAGCCCGTCGTCGAGGATCAGCCGACTTTGGGACCGACGCGGATCAAACTCTCCGACGGCCCCGTCCGGCCCTGTCAGGGGGCGTGCGGATTGGTGCTTGAACGCGATCAGCTGATGCCCGGTCAGATCATCTGGATGTGCTGGCGTGCCGTTCCGGGCGAGATAGTCCGGCGATGCGCACAGCACCCGCCGGTCATCAGCCAGCTTGCGCCCTTTGAGACTGGTGTCGGCCAACGGTGAATTGCGTATGGCCAGATCGAAACTACCTTCGATCAGGTCAAAGATGCTGTCCGACAGGCGCAGGTCCAGCGTCATCTCGGGGAACTCCTGCAGGAAATCCGGCAGCAATGGCGCAACATAAAGCTGGGCAAAGGTGCTCGGCGCGGTGAAACGCAGGACGCCGCTTGGGCGCGTTTTACCCTGCCCCAGCGCGGCCCGTGCAGCGTCTTCCTGCGCCAAGATCTCACGCGCATAGGGCAGGAACTCGGCACCCTCCAGGGACAGCGACACTTTCCGGGTACTGCGATGCAGCAGATCCGCCCCTAACGTGTTTTCCAACTTGGCCAGCCGCGCCCCGGCCACCGCGGGAGCAAGGCCAAGCTGCCGCCCGGCGGCGCTGATGTTCAGTTTTTCCGCCGCCAGCACAAACAGGCGAAGCGCATCCGTGTCCATGTTTATACTCAAAATCCGAGTTATGGCCTCCTGAATCGCCTACTTGTTCAGTGAATTCAATAGATAGTTCTGCAAGTCGACATAATCACCCTTCGGACATTGCAGGAGCATAAGACATGCACCACCATGTCTGACGGGCAGGAAGCCAACCATGTCCCACCCCGGAAAGGTCAGCTGTCCGTCCGCACGGCGGACCCTGTAGCGCGTTCCATTGATGCCAATGGCCAGCCGGTCGCCTGATCGCGCCGAAATTGATTAATGTACAAATCTCGCTGAACGACTTGCGTGCAGTCGGGGCCGACCAGCCTGTGTCACGCCCCATTTTTGCACCATTTACCAGTCCCCTGCAGGGCAGATGTTCACCGACGCTGGCAGCCTGCAAAACCCGCGTAGAGGAGCCGCATTTTGACCAGGCTGCCGTGATTGACAGCCGTTGATCGCTGTGTATTTTGCCACAACCCAGGCGTTTCCCAGGTGAACAGCCGCACGTCCATGCGGGCTGCAGTGATCAACCGAAACCGCGCCGGAAGCGCGGTTCACAGTCTGGGATACAGTGATGACTATCAAATTTGCGCCGGCCCCACTCCGGCAGCGTTCCAGCCGCAGTTTGCTGTGCGGCACAGTTCTGGGTGCCTGCTCCCTCGCAGCCGTTTCAGCGAGCGCAGACGAGCAATCAATCGAATTGGCCCCGATTATTGTTCGCGACAAATTGCAGTATGCAGGCGCCGTCGAGGGCTACCAGGCTCCGGCAACGGAAACCGGCATCAAATCCGGCGTGCCGCTGAGCGAAGTGCCGCAATCGGTTTCCGTGGTCACTTCAACCGAGCTGGAAAGGCGCAACCCAACGCAGGTTGAGGATGCCATCAAGTTCACCCCCGGTATCAACCCGTCGACTTGGGGTTCTGACGACCGCTATGACCAATTCTCGATCCGCGGCTTCGACATGGGAACCGCCGCGCTCTACCGCGACGGCTTGCCGAACAAATCGCACGGTTTTGCGAGCTTCAAGATCGACCCGTATATGCTGGAACGGATCGACGTGCTGCGCGGCCCCGCCGGGGTGCTTTACGGCTCCAATGATGCGGGTGGGATGGTCGATATGGTGACCAAACGCCCCAGCTTTGCCAACGAAGGCTCGGCCTATGTCGGCTACGGCAGCTTTGGCACTGCCGAAGCGGGCGTGGACGTCTCCCGCGTTCTGAATGCGCAGGGCACCTTATCCGGGCGGTTGACGGCGCTGGTGCGGAACGGTGAGACCGCGCTGGACAACTCCCACAACGACCGCAACCTGCTGGCGGGCAGCCTAACCTGGGCGCCGACGGATGATACCAGCCTGACCGTCCTGATGCATCTGCAACAGGACGAGCGTACGCCACTGCAATGGGTGCCGCAGGCCGGAGTGGAATATGACGCCGCGCTTGGCAGCCTGCCGGACGATTTCTACAAGCGCCAGTCCCCGTTCAACTCCTACAAAAGCGACAGTGGCTCCTTCGGTTGGGAATTCTCGCACCGCTTCGGAAATGGCCTGACCTTCAACCAGAAAGCCCGCTATGCCCGCGAAAAGATCGATTACAGGCACCTGTATCTGGCTTCGACGGATTTCACGACCGGGGACATGGCCTATACTGCACAGGTGAATACCGAAGAGGCCTATAACATCGGTTTTGACAACTACCTGGAGTGGAATACAAGCAGCAACAGCCTGATCTTAGGCGTAGATTACCAGCGCCGCTCAACAGAGTACCGGCAGTACCTGGCCTATGGCGCTTATTCCGTCGGCTTTGCCAATCCGGTGTTCGATTTCGATGTCACCTACCCGCCGCTGGCCGACCATAAAAGGGAAGAATACACCGAAAAGGGCATCTACCTGCAGGACCACTTCAAATTCGCCAACGGTGTTTCCATCACCGCGGGCCTGCGTCGCAGCTGGTTTGAAAACCAGATCGACAACCTGCAGGCCACCACCGCGCAGTCCCAAAAAAACGCTGCCACCACTGGCATGCTTGGGATCACCTATGAGATGGCCAATGGCCTGACTCCCTATCTCAGTTATACTGAGGGCTTTATCCAGAACTTCGGCAATACTATCAGCGGATCCCCGCTGGATCCGTCGGAAAGCAAGCAATGGGAAGCGGGCCTGCGGTATGTGCCAGATCACGGCAGCTACCTGCTGAGTGCCGCCATCTTCGACCTGCGCAAAACCAACGTGAAAGACTACGATCGCAACGATCCGACTTGGAGTAGCTTTACCCAAGCCGGAGAAATCCGTTCGCGCGGGCTGGAGCTGGAGGCCCGCGGCCAACTGACAGGCAACTTGCAAGGCGTATTCGGCTATACCTATCTGGATACAGAGATCACAAAATCTCTGGTTCCCGGTCTGACCGGTAACGACAATGCAATGGCGCCGCCGCATCAGCTGTCGCTGTGGCTGGACTATGATGCTTCCGACGTTGTGCCAGGTCTCAGCGTCGGCGGCGGCCTCCGGTATGTTGACGAAGCCTTCGCCACACAGGCCAACAATCGGGTAACGCCGTCGTATACCCTTGCCGATCTGGCGCTGCGCTACGAATGGGAAGAGATGGAGGTGAACCTTCGTGTCTCCAACCTGTTCGACCGTGACTACTATAGCATCTGCTATGACAGCTATGGCTGCTCCAAGGGCGACGGCCGCAGCGTGTCCCTCACGGTCGGTAAAACCTTCTAAAGCAAAAAGGCGGCGCAGAGCTATTCTGCGCCGCCTGAGCTTGCTGGCACTGCGGTGGTGATTGCGGTGCCAAGGTCAGTCAGGCAGGACAAAAGGCGTGTTGTGTCGTGGATCGGACAGGATCCGACAGGTCATGCCAAACATCTGCCCGATCGTTTGTTGCGTCAGCACTGTCTCCGGGGCGCCCTCAGCAACGAGCTGGCCTTCTTTCAAGGCGGCGATACGGTCGCAGAACCGGGCCGCGAAATTCAGATCGTGCAGGACCATCACGACAGTTTTGCCGTGCTCCGTGCTCAGCCTGCGCGCCAGCCGCAAAATGTCCACCTGATGCGGCAGGTCGAGGAAGGTGGTTGGCTCGTCCAGCAGCACCAGGGGCGTGTCCTGCGCCAGCACCATGGCAATCCACGCCCGCTGTCTCTGTCCGCCAGACAGGGCAGCAACCGGCCTATCGCCAAGGTGCTCCAACCCGACATCCGCCAATGCACGCTGCACCGCATCGCGGTCGGCCCTGGACATGGGGCGGAACGGACGCAGGTGCGGGCTGCGGCCGCGGGCAACAAGGTCCGCCACCTTCATACCCTCGGGCGCCTGGGCGGACTGGGGAAGGATGGCGATCTGCCGGGCGCGCTCTCCGGCTTTCATTTGTGCAACCTGACGGTGCCGCCAGGAGATGCTGCCGCCCTGCAGCGGCAGCAACCCGGCGATGCTGCGCAGCAGGGTGGTTTTACCACAGCCGTTGGGACCGATCAGCCCGCTGACCTCCCCTCCTGGCAAGTCGAGCGAAAGTCCTTTCAGAATTGACCTGCCGCCAAGCGACACTTTTAGATTCTCGATGGAAACGCTCATATCATCTCCTAAAGCTGTCCGTGGCTGATGCGGCGGGTCACCACCCAGATGAGCCAGGGCGCGCCCAGCACAGCGGTGTAAAGACCCGCGGGCAGCAAGGCCGAGGGTGCCAGCACCCGCGCCGCGAGGTCGGCCAGCAGAACCAGCATCGCCCCAGCAAATGCCGCTCCGGGCAGGTTGGGTCCACCCCTGCCCAGGCCGCGGGCTATTGGTCCGGCCGCGAAGGCGACAAATGCCAAAGGCCCGGCCACGGCCACCATGCCTGCCGCCAGAAATGCCGCAGCCAGGATCAGGAGCGGCCGCCAGAGCGCAAGCCGGGTGCCCAGGGCCCGGGCCAGGTCATCGCCAAGTTCGATACGGTCCAGCACCCGGCTCGCGGCCGTCAATCCTACCCCGATTGGCAGAAACAGCGCAAAAGCGATTGCAGCATCCGGCCAGCCGCGCCCGTTGAGCGAGCCGGCCAGCCACGCCATCGCCTGACCGGCAGCCGCATCGCCCGCTCGGGTAATCAGAATATTCAGCCCGGCCGAAGCGGTGATCCCGGTGGCAATGCCATACAGCACCATACGCCGCGGCTCGATCCCTTGCTGCCGTGTGAGCGAAAGGCCGAATATCATGCACATGGCCAGCAGCCCTCCGCCCCAAGCGCCCGCCATTGCCGCCCCTCCCGCCAGCAGGCTGGCCACCGCGCCGAAAGCGGCGCCCTGGGTAATGCCGATGACATCCGGGGAGGCCAATGGGTTGCGCAACAGTGACTGGAACACTGCCCCGGACAGCCCAAGCCCGGCCCCGACCGTCAGCGCGCAGATCACTCGCGGCAGACGCAGCCCCCAGATCAGGAAGTCCTCCGCGGGGCCTGCCGCCAGACCCTGCCACAAGGCAATCGGTGTCAGCCAGTTGCGCCCCGCAGCAAGCGACAGCCCGGTGAGTACAAGGAAAGCAACGAACAGCACAGCCGCTCTCATCGGGCAGGCCCCAGCACGCGGGACAGCAGAAACATGAAGGCGGGGCCGCCGATCAGGGCTAGCACCGCGCCCAAGGCGATATCTGACGGCCGCGCAGCGACGCGGGCGATGGTGTCGCAGATCAGCACCATCGCGGCACCCAGCGGCAAGGCAGCAAGCAGAGTTAGGCTCATCCGCGTTCCGCCGACAGCACGCGCGGCGTGCGGGATGATCAATCCAACAAATCCCAGCGGTCCGGCAAGCGCGACCGCAGTGCCGGACAGCACGGTAACTGTGGTCAGCGCCGCACCGGCGATAAGACCGGGCCGCGCGCCAAGCCCGGAAGCCAGATCACTGCCCAGAGCGAGCGCATCAAGGCCACGGGCACAGGCCAAGCCAAGCAGAATGCCAGCCACGGCCACCGGCGCCAAGGTGAGCAAGCTGTCGGTACTGGCCTGCCCCAAGGAGCCGACCATCCAGAAGCGGTAATGCTCACGCGCTTCGGTGTTGAGCAGAACCGCCGCGGCCACCAGCGACAGGCAGAGGCTGCTGATTGCAGTGCCCGCCAGTGGCAGACGCACAGACAGCGCACCGCTTGCCGAGATTTCCCGACCGCCCGCGAGCTTCCACACCGCCGCGGCGGCGATCCCCGCACCTGCCATGGCAGCGACTGCCAGCGCGGCAATATCCTGTGGTCCGAACATCCAGATGGCGGCAACTACGGCCAGCGCTGCCCCCGCGTTCACCCCCATCAGGCCAGGATCCGCCAGTGGGTTCCGTGTCAGTGACTGCATGATCACCCCAGCGGTGGCGAGTGCTGCACCGCAGGCAAGCCCGGTCAACGCGCGCGGCAGCCGCAGCCCGCGTATGATACCTTGGGCCGGGTCCGCCGGATCAAAGGCGATTAGCGCCTGCCAGGTCGCTTCGGGCGGAACAGCACGTGCGCCGAACATCAGCGCCGCCGCAAAAGCTGCAGCGCAAAGGCCGGACAGAGCGGTGAAAACCACAAGAGGTTGCAGAGATCGCAAGCGCATGCACATTGCCATAAGCTGGGAATCGGAACTCTGCTGGCGATGCGCTGGCTGCTCCTGACTGTAACAACCCGTGCAAGGGGTCAAGGGCCGACGTCTTGACCCCGCGCCGGGCAGGGCTTAGGCATCTTGGAATACGCCCAGCTCGCCGCCAGGTCTTCTCTCAATTGAAAGGCAGGCCATGCGGCAAATGTTATTGTTTCTGCTGACGTTTCTGATCCCCGCCTCGACTTTGCAGGCGGATGGTTTCCCGGTCCGCGTTTCCCACCAGTTCGGTGAAACTGTCGTGCCTGCCGAACCACAGCGCATCGTCTCAGTTGGCTATCACGAGCAGGATTTCCTCTATGCGTTGGGGATTGCCCCAACCGGGGTGCATGAGTGGTTTGGCGGCTATCCCTATGCGACCTGGCCCTGGGCCGAAACGGCCCGCAGGGCGCTGGGTGCCGAACCCGATGTGCAGCGAGGTTTCGAGATCGACATCGAATGGGTGCTGGCGCAGGAACCCGATCTGATTGTCGCAACCTTTGCACCTATGGATGCGCGGACCTATGGCATCCTGTCACAGATCGCGCCGGTGGTGGGGCCGCCCAAGGGCTTTCCCGCATGGGGCGCACCTTGGGAAGAGGAGCTGCGGCTGATCGGCAAGGCCACGGGGCGCGGTGCGGCGGCGGAAACGGCTATTGCAGAGCTCGACGCGAAAATCAGTGCAACTGCCGAGGCCTATCCCGAACTCGACGGCCTGCGCGGCACCGCGGCGCATTTCGCGGGCGGCCAGATCATCGGCTACCGACCTGCAGATGGAGCAAACCGGCTGCTTGCCCGGCTGGGCATCAAGACGCCCCCTGAGTTTGAAGAGCTGGCCGGACCAGGCGGCAACTTCAGTGTCAGCCTCGAGCGGGCAGACCTGTTTGATCTGGATGCGGTCCTTTGGCTGGTGGACGCCCCCGCCCGGAAACAGATCGAAGCGCTGCCCTCCTATCAGGCGCTGCGCCTCGCCCGCGAAGGCCGGTCGGTCTGGGCGGACCGCCTTTTGACGGGAGCGATGAGCTTCCAGTCGCCGCTGTCGATCCCTTGGGCGCTGGACCGCCTTGGCCCGGCGCTAAGTGCGGCAGCGGACGGGAACCCGGCATCTTCAGCCGCACCCGGCGTGGAAACTTCCGGTCTTTAGTACGGTATTCTGACTTCGCAGGGGCGCGCCACGGGCCGGAAGTTTCCGGCCCGTGGCAATTTCAGACGAAGGCTGTCAGCCGTCGAACGCTTTGTTCAATTCTTCCTTGAACCGGCGATGGAACAGCTGGTCGCCAATGATATGCAGGTGGTTGGTGCCAGGAACGACCGTTGCCGGATTGGCCCGCGGCGAATACCGCCGCCAGTCTACCAGGTTGAGGCCGCGGCTGAGGCTGTCGCCCGCGCTAAAGGACGCCACCCGCAGATCCAGCCGTTCCAAATGGTACTGACGGAACACGAGCGCGTTGTCGATCAGAACCCAGAACGTGTGCTCGCGGCTGGAAACCTCTGGCCCGTCAAATGGCAACGGCTCAGCTTCGTCGCCGATGAAGCGGAGGAATTGATCATAGCAAAGCGGGTCCATTGCCCCGATCAATGCGTCCCACTGCGCACGCATTTTCGTCTTTCCGAGCCATGCGAGCATGTCTGCTTCCAGCTGCTCGCGCTCACCCGGCGCGAATTCCGGGACAGCTCCGGGCGCGAAATCGCTGCCGAGATCACAGACGTCGACCATCCCGACCATGCGGATGTCTACCTCCCCTTGCAGCTGTCTTGCCGCCTCCCAGGCCAGAAGCCCCCCCCAGCTCCAACCAAGGAAGGCGCAGGGGCGCCCCGCGCTTTCCTTACGGATGTGATACACATAGCCCGCAACAACCTCGGGCACCGAAACATTCATTCGTTTGTCTTCGTTCAACGAGTGGCAGAGGAAGCCGGTCACTGGCTGGTCATCGCCAAGATAGGCCGTCAGCCGCATGTATTCGCGGGTGGATACCAGCAAACCGGGGAAGCAATAGAGCATCGGCTTGCTACCGGTGCCGCGCAGAGCAATTGCCTGCCGCCCTGTGGCATTCCCTGCGGCTATTCGCTTCACCAGAGCCCGCACCGTTGGTGCGTCGAACAGGTCGGCGATGGTCAGGGCGGTACCCGGCCACAGCTTGCGCAACCGCACCAGCACTTTCAGCGCAGTGAGCGATCTACCTCCCATGTCGAAGAAATCATCGGACACGCCCATATCCGGATTGCCAATTTCCTGTTGCCAGATGTCCAGAACACGGGCTTCGTCGGCGCTTTCCGGCGCCACGCCTTCAGACGCTCGTCGCCGCGCGCCCGGCATAGGCAATGCCGCCCGGTCCAGCTTGGCATTCGGGTTGGTCGGCATCCGGTCCAGCACCACAATCGCCGAGGGCAGCATGTGCTTGGGCAGCCGTGCTTCAAGCGCGCGCATGAGATCATCCTCCTCGATCTCCTTTGCCGCAACAGCATATCCAACCAATTGCTTTTTGCCCCCGTCCTCGCGCAGAAGCACCAGCGCCTCGGACACCCCCGGCTGTTCCAGCAGGGCCGCCTCGATCTCCCCCGGCTCGATCCGGTATCCATTGAGCTTTACTTGGTGGTCCACCCGGCCAAGGAATTCGATGGTTCCATCCTCGCGCCAGCGGCCCAAGTCGCCGGACCGGTACAGGCGTGCCCCCTCGCGACCATCAAGTTCAGGCGCAAAGGGATCAGGGATGAAGCGGTCCGCAGTGGTGCCGGGGCGGTTCACATAGCCGCGTGCAACGCCTTCGCCGCCAAGGTGGATTTCGCCGGTCACGCCAATCGGGCAGGGCATCATGCGTTCGTCAAGCACATAGGCCCGACGGTTGCCGACGGCGCGCCCCAAAGGCGCATAGGCGCCTTCGAATTTTGTACCGGCACGCACCTTCCAAACCATCGGTGTCATGATCGTTTCCGTCGGCCCATACCCGTTTATCAAGAGCGGTGCGCGCAACTCCCGCGACAACAAGTCGAACGTCGCCTGCGCCAGCCCTTCGCCGCCAAAGGAATACAGCCGCATCGGCGGTGCCTCTCCGGTTTCTTCGGCCCATTCCGCCAGCTGCTGCAGATAGGTGGTCGGGATCGAGGCGTTGTTGCAGCCGTATTTGCGCATCGCGGCATAGGTTTGCTCCGGCGTCCACAGCGGCCCGTCCGGTATCACCGCCGAGCCACCCATCATCAGCGGATTCATCCAGCGCTCATGGCCGCCGTCCGATGAAAAGGGCAGGAACGGCAGTTCGCGGCTTTCGCCGCTCATTTCATAAACCCGCGCGGTGTCCTGCAGATGGTCGCTGAGCGGCCCGTGTTCGACCGCCACCCCCTTGGGTTTGCCGGTCGAGCCGGAAGTGTACATGATGTATGCGATCTGGTCCCGGTGGATGCTTACGTCCGGATCATTTTCCGGCTGGCCTGCACCGGGGTCGTCATCCAGACAGAGGATATGCGCGCCGGTGCCGTCGGGCAGCCGGTCCAGATATCGCTGGCGGGTGATCACCACTTGCACGCCCGCATCAGTCAGAATGTGGTGATTGCGGCTTTCCGGGTGGTCCGGCTCCACCGGGATATAGGCACCACCCGCCTTCAGCGTGGCGAGGATCGCCATCACCGCCTCGTTGCCGCGTTCAATCATCACTGCAACAGGCACTTCCGCGCCCACCCCCAACTCCAGCAGCCGATGCGCCAGCCGGTTTGCGTGGCGGTTCAATTGGCCATGGCTCCACTCCACGCCTGCGCAGATCAGCGCCGTTTTATCCGGAGTCAGCCTGGCGTGATCCGCGATCAGCTCATGCACCGGGCGCGGGTCGTTCTGCGCATCGTCCTCATAGGGGGCTGAAAGCAGATCCAGTTCATTTCGCGCCAAGAGCGGAATCCGCCCAGCGGGCAGTTCCGGCTCACGAAGCCCGGTTTCGAGTATTCGGGCGACATGGACCAGGAAACGTTCTACCAGCGCAGGCTCAAACAAGCCGCGGGCGTAACTGGCCCGCAGCTCCAGCGTTCCATCGGTGCGCAGATAGGCCAGCAACAGGCACTCACCCCGGGCTGTCGGCTGGGGCAGGAACAGGCGTCGCAGGCCATCAGCCAGATCGATCTCCTTTTGCACATGCAGGGTGACGGCGCCCATGACATGGCGATCCGCCCCGTCGCGGCGAAGCATATCCTGTACGATCACCCCCGACGGCAGCGCATTGGCCCGCGCCTGCGCCAGCGCCTGTGCAGCTTCAGCCACCGCAGCACTGAATGGCCTTTCCGGCTGCATGTTCAGGCAAAACGGCAGGAGGTCTTCACTCCGCCGCGTGTTTTTGCAGTCAGTCTGACCGAAGGCGAAGCGCAAGTGGCGATGACCGGTATAACGCTGCAGCGCAGCACCAACTGCAGCCGCCAGCAGGACGTCCAGCGGCGTGCCATCTTGCTGCAGCACTGCTGTGGTTTCGGCATCCAGAACGTGGCAAGCCTCGCCGCGCTCCATCTGTTCCGTCCCATTGTAGCGGTGCGGAAGACGCGCGTTCACGCAGCTTTCGCCATCCAGCAAAGGCCTCCAGTACTCCAGCCGCGCGCGCTGCTCGTCCTCCGGAAGCGGCGGAACTGCTGCGAGGTCTTGGGGGGCCTGCGCCTTTCCTTGAAGCGCCTCGGCAAATCCTACAGCGATATTCTCGAGCACTCCAAAATCCCCAAAGGCGGGATGCAGAGCCACGGCGAACAGCTGGCCGCCTACCTTCGGTGCAATGAACGCCTGTGCCCCGGGACCGCCATCCAGATCGAAACGCGCGGATGCGAGGGCGGTTTCAGCCCTTTCTGCAGTCGTTTCGGTCAGCGAAATCCGATTTTCGTCCTTTTGGGTACGTGCCAGATCGCCACCTGCACCGCGGTGAATTCGGGCCGAGAAAACGGGCTGTGTGGCGATCACCGCCTCCGCCGCCTGACGCACCTGCGCAGCACTCCATCGCTGATCGGCTTCGATCAACATCTTCTGAACGCCATAAGGTGCAAGCTGACCAACTTGGTCGTGGGCGCAGATCTGCTTTTCTTCAGGTGTCAGGGTGATCAGACCGGGCGCCAGGCTGTCTCCAGTGCTCATGCCATCACCTCTTTCAACGCATTTGGGCGCGGATCGCTCCAGCGGGCCTCAATCTCCGCGAGGCAAGTCTCTCGGGTGGCAGGCGCGCCCTCCGCATGCCACCCCGCAGGTACAGGAAGGTCCGCGGGCCAAACGGACCAGCGTCCCTCATTGTTCTGCACACATATCCACTGGCCGGAATCGGATTGGGTCATCGGGGTCTCCATCAGGGTCTTGTCCCCTCCCTGACGCGCGCCAGCGCACGGAATTCACCCGCAGACCAAAAAAGTTTTTCGTTGGGGTGAATTTCCAGTGCCCCCGCCCGTCATACCACGGACAGCTTATACCAGCCGGAGCAACCACCCCATGCAACCGATCGATTTGGGCAGCCCTGCCCTGTTTCAAACCTTGCTGCGCACAGCGCTGCCGGCAGTGGGCGGGCTGTCCATAAACGCAACGCATCAGGGCGTGGACGCCTATTTCGTGGGGCAACTGGGCCCCGAAGCGCTTGCCGCCGTAAGCCTTGCGCTGCCGTTGACCGGGCTGACCGCAGCTGTGGGCGTCGGTCTAGGCGTCGGAACCGCTGCCTTCGTGGGGCGTGCCCTGGGAGCGGGGCGCCATGACGAGGCCGGGCGGATGGCCTCTGCCGCGATGGCGCTTTGCCTGCTGCTGGCGGTCGGGTTGTCGGCAGGGCTGTGGACCGCACGCCTACCGGTTCTGGACCTTCTGGGTGCGGCCCCACCGGTGCAGGCGTCGGCGCTGGATTACCTTTCCATCCTGGCGTTCTCGGCCGGCCTGGGGATGGTGCAGATCCTCTGCGACTTCACCGCTATCGGGGAAGGCAATGCCCGCTTCAGCCTGCTGAGCCTGGTGATGTGCTTCACCCTGAACATGGCGCTTGATCCGGTTCTAATCTTCTGGGCTGGCCTCGGCGTCAAAGGCGCGGCGCTGGCGACCTCGGCGGCGCAACTGGCTACGCTTGGGCTATACACCGCCTATTTCACGCGGGAGCGCGGTGCGATCCGGCTCCGCCCCGCGTTGCCCTTGAACACGCTCGCAAGGCTCTGGCCGGTGCTGCGGGTCGGCCTGCCGGAGGCAGGTTCTGTGCTGCTGGCAAGCCTTGCCTTACTGCTGCTGTACCGACTGGCAGGAGATCTTGCAGGAACCATCGGCCAGGCAGCGATGGGGATTGCGCTGCGGCTTTGGGTGCTGGCATCGCTGCCCATCGAAGGCTTCTGTCTGGGCGCGCAGCCGGTTCTGGCCCATGCCGTGGGCGCGGGGAGCAGCAGCCGACTGAACCGCGCGGCCCTCACCATAGCAGCCATAGCATGCGGGTCTGCCGCAGTCTTCATGGCAGCGGGACTGCTGGCAGCACCGCAGTTGAGCAGCCTTTTCACAGACGATCCCGCCGTGCTCGCGCTCGCCCCTGCTACGGTTTTTGCCCTGTCGTTATCGCTGCCCGCCACGGCATTGCGCCATTCCGCCCAGGTCACGCTGCAAGCCATGGCCCGCGCCCCGCTTGCCGCGGTGCTGGGGCTTGCGCCACTGGGCTGGCTGTTCTTGCCACTGCTGTTCATCTTCACCCGCCTGTGGGGATTTGAAGGACTGGCCGCCAGCCTGCCCGCCGCGGCGCTGCTGACCGGTATCGGTGCGGCGCTGATCCTTTGGCACCTGCCGCGTTTCATTTTGAAAGGACATCCTGCATGAAAGACCATCCCCCTGCCCCCGGCATCCCGGTTTCAGACCGGATGACTGCCGAGCTGATCGCCCCGCACGCAGCCATGCCGCATGACGCAAGTTCGGTGCCGATCTTTCAGACTTCATCGTTCCTGTTCGACCGCTACGAGGACATGGCAGCGGTGTTTGCTGGTGAAAGCGAGCGCTACATCTACACGCGCGGCAATAATCCGACGGTAGCAGAACTCGAAAACCTGATTGCCCGGATGGAGGGTGTGGAAGCCGCGCGTGGCTTTGCTTCCGGCATGGCGGCGATCGCGGCGGCAGTGATACCCTTTGTACAGGCAGGCGACCGGGTGGTGGCAGTCGAGAACCTTTACTCCGACGCCTTTCGACTGTTCGAATGCGTGCTGAAGAAATTCGGTGTCACCACAGAATATGTTGACGGCACTGACACTGAGGCAGTGGTCGCGGCGCTGCCCGGGGCCAAGCTGGTCTATCTCGAAAGCCCCACGTCATGGAGCTTCACCACGCAGGATATGCGCGCCATCGGCGCAGCTGCACGGGAACAGGGCGTCATATCGGTGATCGACAACAGCTGGGCCACGCCACTGTTCCAGCGCCCGGCGGACTTCGGCATCGACCTGATCGTTCACGCCGCCTCGAAATACCTGGCAGGCCATTCCGATACGATTGCCGGGCTTGTTGCCGGGCCAAAACACCTGATCGACCGGATCAATCACGACTCCTACCACTATCTTGGTGGCAAGATGTCCCCGTTTGACGCCTGGCTGGTGTTGCGGGGCATGCGCACCCTGCACCTGCGCATGGCGCGCCATATGCAAAACGGTCTGACCTTGGGGCGGGCGCTGTCCGCGAACGCATCGGTGACACGGGTGCGTCACCCGGCATTTGAAGCCAATCCGGGCAACGCTTGCCTGTCGGGCTATGGCGGGCTGTTTGCCTTTGACCTTGATGAAAGCGTCGACATCCCCCGCTTCACCAATGCGCTGAAGGTTGTGAAGATCGGCGTCAGCTGGGGGGGACCTGAAAGTCTGGTGATCCCGGCCGAGGCAGCGCTGGGGCTGTCGGGCGCGGCCAATGTCTTCCAGCGCTTTGGCACGCCTGCCGGATCGGTGCGCCTAGCAGCCGGGCTTGAATGCGGCGAGACGCTGGTGGACGACGTGCTGAACGCGATCGAGGAGGCCCGAAAGTGACAGGCATCAAACCCTTGGCCGAAGGCAACACCTGGACAGGTGCCCGCTGGTATGACCTGGTAGACAGCGCGATCGGTTCCATCCGGCGGGTGTTCCTGTGGCAACCACCCGGCGAGGCGCCGTCAGAGGGCTGGCCGGTGCTTTACATGACCGACGGCAATGCAGTGATCGGAACCGCGATTGACGCGATGCGGGCGCAAGCCTGCTATCCGTCCGGAACCAATGTGGGCTGGGGTGTGCTTGTGGCGGTCGGCTATCCCACCGATGACGCTTATGATCCGTTCCGGCGCAGCTGGGACCTCGGCCCGCCGCCCGGGCGAAGCTACCCCCCGTTCTGGGAAGGCGGCAAAGAGGTGCGCACCGGCGGCGGCGCGGAAATGGCGCGGTTCCTGCTCGAGCAGGTCCGCCCGTTCGTGGCAGCACAGACGCAGGTAAACCCGGCGCACCAGGGATTGTTCGGTCATTCGTTCGGCGGGCTGTTTGCACTGTGGTTGATGTTCACCCAACCCGCGGCGTTCAGCCACTGGATCGCCGCAAGCCCGGCGATCACCTGGGAGGACAGCTTCCTGCTTGAGCATCAGGCGCGGTTCGACCCAGGCGCCCATCGCCTCTATGTGCATTTGTCCGCCGGCGAATGGGAAGGCGACCGCCTTGCGCCGTTTCAGGAAGGCACGGAGGACGCCGCCGCCCGGCTGGCGGAAAAAGCGAAAACCCGCACCATCGCGGCGGCGCAGCAAATGGCCGCAGAACTGGCAGATCTTCCGGGGGTAACAGTGGAATATGAGACCTACACAGGCGAAAACCACATGTCCGTACTGCCAGTGGCCGTAAACCGCGCCATCCAGAAGGTTTTCGCACTGAGCTGAGGCCCTCCGGCCATTCGCGGCCAGACCTGCTCCGGACCCTGCCCGTCTCGCGGAGCAGGGTCTTTCGGAATGCCTTCCGCACAGGGTTTCAGCGCAGCAAAAATTCCCGGAATTCGGGCCTTTTCTTATAAATTTCCCCGCTGCCGCTTCGTTCCTCTTAGCAGACCAGGCGCGAAATTTCGCGCCGCACTAGATGGAGGGACCGCGTGTCACTGGATACCACCGCTAACAAAGACCTGCCTTGCTGGGCGCGCAGAACCGGAGACGGTGTAACCGTCTTCGCCGATGGGACCTGCCAGGAAATGGCTGTGACCGACCAAGGCGGCGGCCGACTGGTGCTGGAGCCGCTACAGACGCCGCCGGACTTTCTAGGGACGCTGGCTGCCTGTGAGGCGCTCAGCAACTGGAACGACGAAGAAGTGCTGATCACGCTGCGTCGGCAGCATTGGCAGGCCGTGGAACCAGAACTGCTGGCGCGTGGTGCCGCGCAAGTGCTGGGTGACGACTGGCTGGCGGTATTCCCGGAGCTTCTGTGGCAGCTCCCGGATCTTTGGTTACCACAAGGCCGTCACAGCTTTCCGCAAATCATGGTCCCCGGCCCGCACGGGCAGCACCCGCTGCGTCCTGCGAAACCTTCAGGGACCCTGTACCACCGCAATATCCCCTGGTTGGACCAGGTTTTTTCCATTCGGACGCTGGATGCAGCCACGGATCTGGGCTTGTTCAACCGGTGGATGAACGATGAGCGGGTGGCGGCCTTCTTTGAAGAATCCGGAACGCTTGATTACCACCGCGACTACCTGGCCCGCATGGCAGCGGATCCGCATATGATGCCGGTGCTGGGCTGCCTCGATGGGCGCCCTTTCTGCTACTTCGAGCTCTATTGGGCACGTGAAAACCGCATAGGCGCCCATTATGAGGCCGGTGCCTGGGACCGCGGCTGGCATGTTCTGGTAGGCGATGAACACACGCGCGGTGCCGATTACATCACCACCTGGCTGCCTTCGCTGATGCACTTCATGTTCCTGGCCGAGCCGCGCACCCAAGCGCTGGTCGGCGAGCCCGCCGCCAGCCACACGCAGCAGCTGCGCAACCTCACCCGCTCAGGCTTTGCCAAGGTCAAGGAGTTCGACTTTGCCCATAAGCGCGCGGTGCTGGTGCGGCTGGAACGCGACTATTTCTTCAAATCGCGCCTCTGGGCCCGGCCAAACCCGGCCGATCCGGGCCGACCGCTAAGCCTATCCGTCTCCGCTCAACTGACTACTGGAGTTGCCCAATGACCGACCCGCAACAGGTTCATGATGTAACCGGGATAGGCTTCGGCCCATCCAACTTGGCTCTTGCGATTGCGCTTCGGGAAAAGGCGCAGCAGGGGGCATCGGTTCTCGACGCCGTTTTCCTGGAATCGAAACCCGCTTTTGCCTGGCATCCGGATATGTTGCTCGACAACTCGGATATGCAAGTCTCCTTCATCAAGGACCTCGTGACACTGCGCAATCCAGCCAGCCCCTTTTCATTCCTCAGCTACCTGCACGCCAAGGGGCGGCTGGAGCGGTTCGTCAATCGAAAGAGCTTTTTTCCCAGCCGACATGAGTTCAACGACTATTTTGCCTGGGCCGCGGAACAGATGGGCGGCATTTGCGCCTATGACCAGCACGTCATCGGTGTGGAGCCGGTTCAAGCGCGCGGCGGCAGCGTCGATTTGCTGGCCGTGATTGCACAGGACAGCAAGGGCGAGCAAACCCGCCGCCTGACCCGGAACCTGGTTCTGGCGGTTGGCGGCAAGCCCTCCGTTCCTGAAGTTTTTGCCGAGGTGCAGGGTACGGCAGAGGTTGTCCATAGTTCCGCCTATCTCAGCACGGTCAAGCCACGACTGGCGGCGGCGGATAAGCCGATGAAGATCGCAGTCATCGGCTCGGGCCAGAGCGGTGCGGAAATCTTCAACGATCTGGCCAAAGACCCGGCCCGGCCCGAGGTGGATTTCATCTTCCGGAGCCACGCGCTGAAGCCTTCGGACGACAGCCCCTTCGTGAACGAAATTTTCAACGCCGATTTCACATCATACGTCTACCAACAGCCGCCCGCGCGTCGCCGCGCATTGATGGAAGAATATTCCAACACAAACTATTCGGTGGTGGATGGCGACCTGATCGCCCAGATTTACGGACTGTTCTATGAACAGGACGTGACAGGCGGCTCGGCCTACGGCTTGCTGCGCAACACGCAGGTTACCGCAGCCAAGGCTCAAGGTGGGAAGATAGCGCTGACGCTTTGCCCGACCCATGGCGGCAATGCCGAAACTCGGAGCTATGATCTGGTGGTGCTTGCAACCGGCTATCAACGACGGATCGGGGAAACGCTTCTGTCTGGGCTCAACGATTATGTCAGCGGCCGCGAAACAGGGCGCACCTATCAGATCGCCACGGCTGAAAGCTTCCACCCCCGGATTTTCCTGCAGGGCTACTGCGAGGAAACACATGGGCTCAGCGATACGTTGCTGTCGGTGCTGGCCGTACGCGTGGATGAGATTGCCAGTGAGCTTCTTGCGCCGAGGCAGGATACTGAGGCCCGGCTGACCGCTGCGGAATGACCTACTTAGGGCGCGGCTCGGTCCTGTCCGGGCCGCGCCCAGGGCGATCGGCGAAAAATGGACTACTCGTGCGGATCTTAACGATCTTGCGTTTGACCGGACTGGAGTTCTGCAGGATAAAAGCACACGCAACCCAGGGCCGATCGTGCCTCAGGTAGTTTCTCCAAAAAAAATCTGAACCTGACCGGAGCTTTGTTCCGGCTGCCTGCCGTTGGGAAACTCATGGCCGATCACACGCCCCGTCCGGTGCGCGAAGCACTTATTCATGAGCTTATCAGCCGCCGAAAACTTCATCTCTGTACCGCACTTAAATTTGTTCACTCGATGGATGCAGCCGAAGATGTGCTGCAGAACACCGCTCTGAAGTGCCTATCCGGGCCGCCGCAGACCTTGCCTGAACAGCCCGGCCGCTATGTGACGCGTATGGTCCGCAACGCGGCAGTCGACTACCTGCGCAAAAACCGCAAGGAAATTGCAACCCCGTTTGAGGATGAAAGTCAGCTGGCGTCAGCTGGCACGACACCTCTGTGCGGCCAGACATGTCTGGAGCGAAGACAGGAGCTTCTGAGCGTTGCCAACGCGCTTTCTGCCCTGCCGCCGCGAAAACGGGATGCGTTTCTGCGGCACCGCTTGTCCGAAGTCCCACAAAAGCAGATCGCCGAAGAGCTCAACGTCTCCAGGACGCTGGTGAACTTCATGATCAAGGAAGTACAGAACAGTTGTGCCGAAGCTTTGGCGGTAAACTAGGTTGCCGAACCTTCCTGCAACGAAGGCCGTGGTTACACACTCTCCAAAGACCGCTGTGCGTGTAGCGCCATTTACATGGCTATCAAATTGGCCCACAAATCTCAGGCAGAGTTTTGCTTTCTGAACTGGCTGGGGGTGGTCCCCAGCTGCTGCCGAAAGGCGCGCTCGAAGGCAGATACCTCGGAATAGCCCAACCTTTCAGAAACGTCATGAATCTGCATACCCGGAACAAGCAGCAATCGCTTGGCGATCTCCATCCGGCAGCCCGCCAACAGACGGGAGAACTTCTGCCCCTCATCCTCCAATCTGCGCCGCAGGGTGCGGCGCGACATCCCCAAGGCGGCAGCGATCGCGGTCTGCTCAATGCTCTCGCGGCCGATCCGCATCATCAGCTCGCGGCGCACCCGCACGGCAACCGGCGCTTCGCGCTCGCCCTGGCGCGCAATTCGCACGATCGATTGCGAGGCAACCTTGAAGGCGGGATTTTCACTCGCCGCCAGAGGCAGATCGAGCAGACCTGATGAAAACACCAGCGTGTTTGAAGGCGCCCCGTACTGGACCGGGCACCGTGGCCCGACGGCACTGTGGCTGTGCAGCGCGCTTGATTCGTGCTCCAGCGACAGCAGATCGGGCCGCCAGTCCGGACCGGTGGCGGAACGGATCAGGCTGTGGAAAACCGATAGCGTCAGTTCCGCGTCCTGCTGCCGCGGCCAAATGCTGGTGTCAAGAATCCGGTAGGTCAGCCGCGCCTTGTCGCCTTCGACGGTCAGCCGCAGTTCCGAGTCGCTTTGCACCATTGAAAAGGCGTTTCGGAACAGCGCCAAGGCGGCCCCCAGCGCTGGCGCCTGCATGATGCATTCCCCAAGCGTACCAAGGTTTTGCAGGTTGAAGACCGACCCGACGCGCCAGCCGAAATCCGGAAGGTTCAGCTGGTCTGAGGCATGTTCACAGAAGTCCACGAATTTCTTCAGGCCGATATTGCCCTCCAGGTCCTGCGGGCTGATCCCGGCGTTGCGGGAAATCGAGGCGGCATCGCCGTTCATGAACTCGACGGCCCGCAGCGGGTCGTTCAAGGTGGAGGCGGAAATCCGGGGCTGATAAGTGTGTGGCATCGCGCAGTTCCTCAGGATTGCGCCAGAATACCGCAAAAATCCGCTATTCCAGAAAAATTGCCGAAACCGGCGCCGGGGCGGCCGATTCTGTCCGGAAATGTCGGGTTGTTGTCCGGATGTGCCCGCCACAAGGGGTGGCCTGCCAGGGCACCTTGGCGAAATGGCACCTCAAATTGGCACCTTTGATATCGCGATTGCAGGCGGCGGCCCGGCCGGGTCGGTGGCCGCGGTTCTGCTGGCGCGGGCCGGGTTCCGCGTAGCGCTGGCCACCTTGCCGCCGCGCGGGGCCCGTTATGAGGGCATGTCCGCCCGCGTCGCGGCGATCCTCGCGCGTCACCGGCTGCCGCTGGCCGGGATCGGCCCGGCGGCGCAGCGCCATGTCAGCTGGGGCGCGTTCCAGGGCGGGCAGAACAGCGAGCATCCGGCCGACCGGTGCGCCTTTGACAGCGCGCTACTGGATGCCGCACGGGCCGAGGGCGTCAGCGTTGTCTTGGCAGCTGTTGCGAGCCTGCGACCAGAGGCCGGGGAAATCCGGCTGGCCGATGGCCAATGCCTGTCTGCCAAGTTGCTGTTTGAAGCCCGCGGCCGCCGGGCGCCGCGCCAAAGTTCGAATTCGGTCCGAACTGAACAGATGGGACCAGACACTATTTCCGTTGCCGGGCTCGTGCCACCTCAGACCGGAAATATGGAAACGCCGCGTCTTGAGGCGCGGCCTGAGGGCTGGATCTGGTCGGTTCCAGTGAACCGGGATCGGCTTTGGCTGCAAGTGGTCGGACCCGCGGCCTCGCTGGGTCGGAATGGCGGCAAAGACGCAGTGGCGGCTTTGTGGAGGGCTGTAGCGGAGGCTCTTCCCCTCCCCCCGCGTCCCGTGGTGCATGCAATTGCGCCACGGCTGACGGCACCGGATCTGGATCCGCGCTGCCCCCGGCTGGGCGATGCGGCGGTGGCGCTGGATCCCCTGTCGGGGCACGGAATGTTCTGGGCGGTGTCCTCGGCGCTGATGGCAGTGCCCATCGCGCGGGCACTGCTGGCGGGGGAGACGGACCTCGCCCGCGAGTTCTACCGCAACCGGGTGGCAGAGACCTTCTGGCGGCAGGCCCGGGTGGGCCGCGACTTCTACCGCGAGGCGGGGCTCAGCACGCCGTTCTGGCAAGAGCGCGCGGCCTGGCCGGACGATACCCCGGCTCATGACACGGGCCTCCGTCCGCATATCGGCACGCGGGTTGTTGTGCAGGACGGGCATCTGGCACGGCGCGAGGTGCTGATCACCCGCGATGCCCCGGGCGGCGCCGGTTTTATTGCCGGGCATGAAATCGTGCCCTTGTTGCGGCGCCTCGACGGACAACCGATGCCGGACGCGGCCCGTTTTCACAGCTTGGTTCTGCCGCACGCCCCGCCGCCAGCGGCCGAGGCGATCCACCAATGGCTTCTATCGCAAGGCTTCACCGAGGGGGCGCAGATCCCCTGGGACACCAGCAACAGGGAGATACTTCCATGGCATCACGATCAGGCGGTCTGACCGCCGCAATGCTTTTGACATTTGCCGGGGCAACACCGGCCTTCCCGTCGGAGGAGCTGCTGCAGGACACCTGCGGCGGCTGCCACACCGCCGAGGACGGCGGGCTGACTCGGATCACCGGCCAGCGCAAGACACCCGAGGGCTGGATAATGACCATTGTCCGGATGCAGCAGGCGCATGGTCTGGACATCAGCGCCGAGGACCGCCGCGCCATCGTGCAGCACCTGGCGGACACGCAAGGCCTGGCGCCGTCGGAGGCCGCGCCCTTCCGCTATGCGCTGGAGAAGGACCCGAACGCGCAGGAAAGCTTTGACGAGCCCTTCGCCTCGATGTGCGCGCGCTGCCATACCGGCGCCCGCGCGCTGTTGCAGAACCGCACAGCCGATGAATGGGAGCTGCATATGGATTTCCATGTCGGCCATTTCCCCACCATCGAATACCAGGCGCTTGGCCGCGACCGGGAGTGGTACAAGATCGCCAAGACCGAGATCGCCGACTATCTCGCGGAGCAGAACCCGCTGGAGACCGCCGCATGGACGGATTGGCAGGTTGGCGAGAAACAGCCGGTGGCGGGCGCTTGGGTAGTGATGACCGATCTGCCCGGCATCGGCGAGGCCTATGGCAAGCTGACGGTCACCGGCGAGGCCTCGCCCTACCAGATCAGCGGCGAGTTCGTGACGGCGGACGGCACCGCGCATCCGGCGTCGGGGCAGATGAACCTCTATACCGGCTATGAATGGCGCGCCAACCTGGACATCGGCGGCACCGTCTACCGCCAGGTGCTGGCGCTGTCGGAGGATGGCAACAGCCTGCAGGGCCGCCAGTTCGACCGCGGCAACGACGCCCTTGGCGCGCCGCTGCACGGGGTGCGGGAGGGCGCGGGCAGCGTCATCCTCGGCACCGTCCCCTCTGCCGTTCCGGCGGGCGAGGCGCAGGTGCAGGTGGTCGGCACCGGGCTGGACGGGCTGGAAAGCTCCACCGGCGCAGCATCGGCAAACGGCTTTGGCGCGGCGCTGACGCTGGCGGCCGAGGGCAACGGTGTTGTCACCTTCAGCGCGGGCGGGGCCGAGGGGCAGATCGCGCATTACACTTCCGTCGACAGCCTGCGGGTGGAGCCCGCGCTCACCATCGCCCGCGTGGGCGGCGGCAGCGATGCAGGCCCGGATGCGGTGCCTGCCTATTTCAACGCGGTCGGCATGTGGAACGGGCCTGACGGCGAGGCCGGGACCGAAGACGACATACGCATCGGCCGGGTCGAGGCGCAATGGTCGGTCGCCAACGCGCATGAGCACGCGGCCCACATGAAGGACACCGAATATGCCGGTGAGATGCAGGCCAACGGCATCTTCCAGCCCGCCATCGCCGGCCCCAACCCGGAGCGTCCCTTCAGCGCCAACAACGCGGGCGAGCTGAAAGTGCAGGCCGAGGCGATGGGCCAGCAGGCGGAGGCGATGCTGATCGTCACCGTGCAGCGCTTCATCGACCCGCCGATCCGCTGAGACAGGGGAGAGAGACCATGAAAGACTTCCACTACCAGCCCGCCAACGCGCACAGGGTTGCGCTCGAGGGGCGCGAGGTGCTGTTCCACGTCCCCACCACCTCGATCTTCGAGATGGACGGGGTGGACCGGGACATCCTCGACTATGCGGCGCAGGCGCAGGCGTTCTCGATGGACGAATTCGCGGCGCGGTTCGCGGCATCGGATGCGGCGGCCCGGCTGGACGGGCTGGTGCGGCTCGACATCATCAACGACGGCCGCCCGCTGCAGCCGGAACGCCCGCCGATCGAGATCGAGACCTTCCCGCTGACGACGATTGTTCTCAACGTCAACACCGGCTGCAACCTGGCCTGCTCCTATTGCTACAAGGAGGATCTGGCGATCCCGTCCAAGGGCCAGAAGATGGCTTTCGAGACGGCGCGGAAATCGGCGGAGATGCTGCTGGCCGAGAACCCGGACCGGGACAGCTACAACATCGTGTTCTTCGGCGGCGAGCCGCTGTCGAACCTGCCCCTGATCCGGCAGGTGGTGGACTGGGCCGAGCCGCATTTCGCCGCCCTTGGCAAGGCGGTGAACTTCAGCCTCACCACCAACGCAACGCTGCTGACCGAGCCGCTGATCGACTGGCTGGACCAGCACCGCTTCGGCCTCACGGTCTCCATCGACGGGCCCAAGGCGCAGCATGACCTGAACCGCAAGACGGTGGGCGGCAAGGGCACCTACGACACCGTGGCCGCCAAGGCGCGGCTCTTGCTGTCGCGGTACAAATCCAAGCCGGTGGGCGCCCGTGTCACCCTGACCGCGGGGATCACCAATATCGTCGAAATCTGGGATCATCTGAAGAACGATATCGGCTTTGCCGAGGTCGGCTTCTCGCCGGTCACCTCGGGGGAGATGGATGCGTTCAACCTCAACGGCGCCGAGCTGCTGGAGGTGTTCGAGGGGATGAAATCCCTGGGCCGCCTCTATGTGGAGGAGGCGCTCGAGGGCCGCAATATCGGCTTTTCCAACATGCACCAGATGATGAACGACCTCTACGAGGGGCGCTCCAAGGCGCTCCCCTGCGGCGCCGGGGTGGGGATGCTGGCGGTCAACCACGACGGCGCGCTGAACCTGTGCCACCGGTTCACCGGATCGGAAATGGACCAGTTCGGCACCGTCGATGAGGGCATCAAGCGCAAGGAGCTGTCGGGCTTCATCAAGGC
Source organism: Nocardioides marinus (assembly GCA_019801415.1). Lineage (GTDB taxonomy): Bacteria > Pseudomonadota > Alphaproteobacteria > Rhodobacterales > Rhodobacteraceae > Leisingera. Next base: position 170,182 of record JAHVJD010000006.1, on the reverse strand, counting down.
CCGCTCCGACCGCACCGAGAAGGGCTGCGCCACCTGCCGGATCCGCAACCTGTGCGCGGGCGGCTGCTACCACGAGAGCTACGCCCATTTCAGCGACCCGATGATGCCCACCTATCACTACTGCGACCTGATGCGCGACTGGATCGACTTTGGCGTGGCCGCCTATGCCGAGCTGATCGCCAAGGCGCCGCAGTACTTCCACCACCACGTTGCGCCGAGGAGGGCGTTTGGAAAATGAAACCGCTCAATCAGAAAGCCGAACGCGTTCAGCAGGCCGCGGCCGAAGGCCAGATGGAAGAGGTCCGCGCGATGCAGACCGTAACCGCCGGCTGCGCCACCACATTCGACCCGGGCTGGGAGGTCGACCCCTTCGGCGGCCTCGCGGCGCTGTGCCAGCCGATGGAGGCGGATCTCTACGGCTGCTCCGACCCCTGCTGGTGGCCCGCGCAGGTGCCCGACATCATGGTCAACCACCAGAACTGGGACGAGGGCGCGCCCAATGCCGCCACCGACTGGCGCGCGCTTGGCACCACCTACCCCACCGACGCCGAAACCTGAGGAGACCCGCATCATGAAATCCGCGCTTCTTGCTGCCGCGGCGCTCTGCGCCTCTGCCCTGCCGCTGGCCGCGGGCGATCTGCTGGTGACGGTGGCCCGCCCCTCCAACCTCTACGTGTTCGATGCCGGAACCCGCGCGCTGCGGCAGGACTGCGACCTCGGCGCCAATGTGACGCCCGGGGTGATCGCCATGTCGCCCGACAACAGCATCGCCTATGTGCTGCTGAACCACTGGCAGGACGTGGTCGGCGTCAATATCGAAACCTGCGAAACCGTGTTCCGCGCCGCCCAGTCGGAGGGCGATGTGACCCGCCGCTCGCTGGCCTCGCTGGCGGTCTCGAAGGACGGCAGCGAGATCTACACGGTGCGCAACCCGGTGCGCAAGAAGATCGACCGCTACGAGGTGATGCAGCCCGAGTTCGCGGTCTATCAGGCCGATGCCGGGCTGGAGGCGGAACCCGCAGCGCTGTTCGAGGCGCCGCGGCGGGCGACGCTGATGGCCACCGACCGCAAGGGCAGCGTCTACCTGGCCGGCCACGATGTCTACCGGATCGATCCGGCAACCGGCGAGACCGAGGTGGCGATTGCCAACGCCAGCTGGGACCGCCCGGCATACAGCCCGCCCGACGTGCTGGCCTTCTGGCCCACCGGAAGCCAGAACGACGAGTTCATGCTGATGTACACCGCGGCGGTCTTCACCGACGAGAGCCAGCAGGAGCTGGCGGATTTTGTCTGGGGCTACCAATCCGTCGACCTCACCACCGGCGAGACCGAGATCGCCGATTTCGCCTCCTTCGAGGTGCTGATGTTCTCCGGCGTGCGCAGCGGCGTGGATCCCAAGTATCTGTACGGGGTCTACACCCAGCTCTCCAAGCACAACCTGGAAACCCGCGAGCTGGTGAAGCGGGTCGACCTGCCGCACACCTACTACGTCATCAACGTGTCCAGCGACGGCAAGGAAATCTACGTCGGCGGCACCAATGACGACATCGGCATCTACGACAGCGAGACGCTGGAGCGCATCGGCGAGATCCGCATGCCCTCCGGCGGCGACATGTCTGTCTCCACCCTGCAAGTCGTGCCGCAGGGATGACCGGAAGCGCCGGCAAGCTGGCTCCCCAGCCGGGCCGCCCCGCGGCGGCCCGCGCCTGGCCGCGCCTGCCCTCACGCGCAGGCGCGGCGCTTTTTTCCGCCTCCTCGGCGGAGTGGCTGCTGCCCTTGCTGCGCCCGCACCGGCACCGGCTGGCGCTGCTGCTGCTGATCAGCTTTCTCGCCGCCGCGATCGGCCTGCTGCCGCCCTACATCAGCAAGCTGGTGATCGACCGCGGGCTGATGGCGGGCGATGCCGGGCAGCTCCTGCTCTGGTCCGCCGCGCTGTTTGCCGTGGGCCTGCTTGCCACCGGCACCGGCGCGCTCAGCAACATCCTGCACATGCGGGCCTCCGTCCGGATGCTGGCGCAGCTGCGGCGGCGGCTGCTGTCCCGGCTGGCCGCCAAACCGGCCGGCTGGTTTGCCGCGCAGCGCGCCGGTGAACTGCTGTCCCGCGTCGACGGAGACGCCGCCGAAGTGCAGAAATTCGCTTTCAACGCCGTGCTGGGCGGCTCCTCGGCGCTGATCCGGCTGGTTGGCGGCTCGGTAATGCTGATGGTGCTGGACTGGCGGCTGGGACTGCTGACCGCGTTGCTGGCGCCGGCCGAACTCGCCTTTCTGGCCTGGGCCCGCCCCCGCACCGAACGCCACGCCGCCGCGGTGCGCGAGATGCAGGGGCGCTACGCCGCGGGGCTGTCGGAGACCCTGTTCGGACTGCCCGCGCTGCAGGCCGCCCGCGGCACGCTCTGGGCCGAACGGCGCAGCCTGCGCGACCACGTCGGCCTGAGCCGGCGGCTGATTGCCCAGAACCTCTGGGGCGAGTTCACCCGCGCGGTGCCGGTGCTCCTGTCGGCGCTGACCCGCTCCGCGGTGTTCCTGGCGGGCGGGCTGATGGTGATCCGCGGCGACTGGCCGCTGGGCTCGCTGATCGCCTTCGTGGCCTACATGGGTTTCATGACCGGGCCGATGCAGTCGCTGCTGGGCCTGTGGCACGCGCAGGCGCGGGTCAAGGCGGCGGCGGCCCGGTTGGATGCGGTGATGCAGGCCCCCCCTGCCCGCCCGACCCGGTTCTCTCCCGCAGGCTATGCCCTGCGCCTGGACGGCGTCACCGTGGCCCGGGGAGACGCCGTCCCGCTCGGCCCGCTCACCCTGACCATTCCCGAAGGCTCCCGGGTTGCGCTCAAGGGCCCCAGCGGCGCGGGCAAGACCTCGCTGCTGGCGGTGCTCTGCGGGCGGGCGAGGCCCTTGGCCGGGCGTGTCACCCTGGGCGGCGCCGATCTCGGCCTGCTGGACGGCGCCGCCCTGCCCGGCCGCGTGGCCTATGCCGGGCAGCGCCCCTTCACCCTGCGCGCCAGCCTGCGCGGCAACCTGTTCCAGAGCCGCGGCTTCTGGGCCGATCCCGAAAACGAAGCGCAGGTCTGGGCGCTGCTTGAGCTGTTCGGCCTGGCAGAGAGGTTCCGCAGCGCCCAGGGCCTGGACACGATGCTGGGCGAAAGCGGCCTCACCCTGTCCGGCGGCGAGCGGCAGCGGCTCTGCCTGCTGCGCGTGCTCCTGAGCCCCTTCGATATCCTGATCCTCGACGAGGCGCTCTCGGAGGTGGATCCCGCCGCCGCGGCCCGGATCCTGGCCCATATCGACGCAGCCTTCCCCCATGCCACCCGCATCCTCACCGCCCACGGCGGCGCGGCGGCGGAGGGGGATTTCGACATGGAGATCACCCTGACGGAGGCCCGCCCATGCGCCAACCCGCGCTGATTGCGCTGATCGACGGCCCGCTGGCCGCGCAGACCCCGGGCCTCGCTGCCCGCAGGGACATGTGCGCGCTGCATCCGCGGGCGGCCGCAAGCCCGGCGGCCCTGCACGCCAGCCGCATGGCTGCGGCGATCCGCGCCAACGCCCCCGAAGCGCAGCTCCTCGGGTTCAGCATCTTTCCCGGCCGCCTGTCCACCGCCCTTGCTACAGTGGCAGAGGCCCTGCGCCATGCCGCGGCAAGCGAGGCCGCGATCGTCCATTGCTCCTTTGGCCATGGGGAGGCCAGCCCGGTGCTGGCAGAGGCCGCGGCGGCGGTGCTGGCGGCGGGCAAGCTGCTGGTGGCCTCCGCCCCTGCCCGCGGCGCGCCGGTCTATCCGGCGGGCTGCGCGGGCGTTCTCTCCGTACAGGGCGACGCCCGCTGCGCCCCCGGCCAGTGGTCGCGGCTGGACCTGCCCGGCGCGCGATACGGCGCCTGCCCGGGCAGCCCCGGCGCGCCGGTCCGCGGCGCCAGCCTGGCGGCGGCGCATTTCACCGGGCTGCTGGCCCGGGCCATCACGGGCGGCGGGGTTGAAGCAATGCTGCAGAGCCCGTCCTTCACCGGCCGCGAACGCATCGGGGCGGGAGGCCCGCAGCCCGCATGATGGGCTTTGACACCTGGAACGGCACCCTGCGCGAAAGCTGCGGACACTACTACGCGGCCCCGGACCGGGCCGTGCGGGATTGGGCGGGGTCTTTCACCCTGCGCCGGCGCTGCGGCGTCGACGTGGCCGAGGTCCGCTGCCCGCCCGCCCGCATCGAGCGCACCCGCAAGGGCATCCTGCGCGACGATCAGGAGCATTTCTTCCTGCTGCGCCAGCTGGCGGGCGAGACCGGCATCCTCCACGCGGGCCGCGAGACGCTGCTGCGGCCGGGGGAGTTCCTGCTGCTCGATTCCACCCGCGCGGCGGAGCTGAGCATCACCGGCGGGCCGGCCGCCTTCCTGTCGGCGCATCTGCCGCGGGCGCTGGTGCTGGAGCGGCGCCGGGAGATGCCCGCGGCGGGCCGCAAGATCACCCCGGCCCATCCCCTGCACGCCAGCCTCTGCGGGCTGCTGGATGGGACCGGCGCGGAGGACAGCGCGGGCTATATCTTCGACCTGGTGCCGCTGGCCTTTGCCGCCGGAGCGCAGCCAAATGCCGGCAGCCTTGGCAGCCGCAGGCACCGCTTCCGGCTTCTGCGCGAGACGCTGGAGCTGCTCAGCGCGGACCCGGCGCTGACGGTGGACAGGCTGGCCGCCCGCACCGGCCTGTCGCGGCGCCAGCTGCAGCGCGAGTTCCAGGAGAACGGCACCACCTTCACCGATTGCCTGACCCGCACAAGGCTGGCCGCGGTGGCGGGCAAGCTGCGCCACGCGGCGCGGCAGGGCGCCCGCGTGCCAATCGCCCAGATCGCCTATGGCGCCGGCTTCGGCGACATCTCCCACTTCAACCGCAGCTTCCGCCAGCAGTTCGGCTGTTCGCCGCGCGGCTTCCTCTCCTCCTGCAATCACAGCGGATCTTTGGCGCAGGACGCAAACTCTTTGGCACCGCTGCCCAAGACCGTTCGGACGGGCCGTGCTTGTCTTTCCCGGACACACCCGGCTGAGGGATAAACAGGGAGAATGGCAATGGACTACCGCATGCTGATCAACGGCGAACAGGTTTCGGCGGAGCGCATGATCGAGGTGATCAACCCGGCAACGGAGGCGGTGTTTGCCCGCGTGCCGCATGCCTCCGAGGCGCAGATGAACGCGGCGGTGGCTGCCGCCAAGGCGGCTCAGAAGGCCTGGGCCGAAACCCCGATGGCCGAGCGCCGCGCCAGGGTCGAGGCGCTGGCCGCCGCCATCGGCCAAGAGGCGGACGAGCTGGCCCGGCTGATCACCATGGAGCAGGGCAAGCCGCTGCCCGAGGCGCAAGGCGAGGTCGCCTGGTCGCAGGGCTATCTCGCCCATACCGCCACGCTGGAGCTGCCGGACCGGGTGATCCAGGACGACGCCGAGTTCCGCATCGAGACCCGGCACAAGCCGCTGGGCGTGGTGGCGGGCATCATCGCCTGGAACTTCCCGCTGCTGCTCTGCTGCTGGAAGATCGGCCCGGCGCTGATGGCGGGCAATGCCATCGTGCTGAAGCCCGCGCCGACCACTCCGGTCACGGCGCTGAAGCTGGGCGAAATCTGCGCCCGGATCTTCCCGCCGGGCCTGGTGAACATCATCACCGATGCCAATGACCTCGGCCCCAGGCTGACGGCGCATCCGGATGTCGCCAAGATCGGCTTCACCGGCTCGTCGGAGACCGGCAAACGGATCATGGCGAGCGCCGCAGACACCATGAAGCGGGTGACGCTGGAGATGGGCGGCAACGACCCGGCCATCGTGCTGCCGGATGTGGACGTGAAGGCGGCCGCGGAAAAGGTCTATGGCGGGGCGTTCCTCAATGCCGGTCAGGTCTGCCTGGCGGTGAAGCGCGCCTATGTCCACAGCGACATCTACGAGGACTTCTGCGCCGAGCTGGCCGCGCTGGCGGAGCAGGCCGTGGTCGATGACGGCATGAAGCAGGGGACGACGATCGGCCCGATCCAGAACAAGGCGCAGTTCGACAAGATCAAGGGTTTCCTGGACGACGCCCGCGCCTGCGGCCGGATCATCGCGGGCGGCAGCGCCAAGGACGGTCCGGGCTATTTCGTGCCGCCGACCATCGTGCGCGATGTGGCCGACGGCCAGAAAATCGTCGACGAGGAGCAGTTCGGCCCGGTGCTGCCGGTGATCCGCTTTGACGACATTGACGATGTGATCGCGCGGGCCAATGCCTCCGACTACGGGCTGGGCGGGTCGGTGCATTCTTCGGATACGGCCAAGGCCACCGAGATCGCCGGGCGCATCGAATCCGGCACCATCTGGGTGAACCAGCAGTTGAACATCGGTCCGCATATCCCGATGGCCGGCTTCAAGGGCTCTGGCCTGGGGGTGGAACAGTCGGTCGAGGGGCTGGCGGAATACACCCAGATGCAGGTGATCAACGTCGCCCGCGGCTGATCCCATTTGAAATCCGGCCGGGCTGCCGCCGCGGCGGCCCGGTCCGCTCCCTCAGCAGAGACTGACCATGACTGACCCGCAAACCGATCCCGCCGCCCCGATTGATGGCCTCTCGCATGTGCGCGGGCCAAGCGCGCCGCCGCTGCAGCATATCACCATCCCGGCGCTGCTGCGGCAGGCGGTGGAGCAGCACGGCAGCCGTGAGGCGCTGGTGTTTACGGAGGCAGGCATCCGGATGACCTATGCGGAGCTGGCCCGGAAGGCGGATGAACTGGCCGCGGGCCTGCTGGAGCTCGGGGTTGCGAAGGGCGACCGGGTCGGCATCTGGTCCCCCAACCGCTGCGAATGGGTGCTGACCCAGTTCGCCACCGCCCGGATTGGCGCCATTCTGGTGACGATCAACCCGGCCTACCGGCTGGCGGAGCTGGAATATGCGCTCAACAAGACCGGCTGCAAGGTGTTGATCGCGGCGGAAAGCTTCAAGAGTTCCAACTACCTGGGCATGATCCGCGAACTGGCGCCCGAGCTGGCCGCCGCCGCCCCCGGCGCTGTCGCCGCAGCGCGGCTGCCGTCCTTGCGCCACGCGGTGGTGATGGCGGCAGACCCCGGCCCCGGCATTCTGCCCTTCGAGACCCTGCAGGCAATGGGAGCGGGTGCCGATACCGCAGAGCTGGATGCGCTCAGCGCCGGGCTTTCGCCGGAAGAGGCGATCAACATCCAGTTCACCTCCGGCACCACCGGCCTGCCCAAGGGCGCGACGCTGACGCATTTCAACATCGTCAACAACGCCCGGTTCGTCACCAGCCGCATCAAGCTGACCGGGGCCGACCGGCTGCTGATCCCGGTGCCGCTCTACCATTGCTTCGGCATGGTGATGGGCGTGCTGGGGGCGGTCTCCAAGGGCGCCGCGATGATCTTCCCCGGCGCGGCGTTCGAGCCGGCCGCGGTGCTGGATGCCGCCGCCGCCGAACGCGCCACCGCGCTCTATGGCGTGCCGACGATGTTTGTCGCCATGCTGCAGGAGCTGGACAAAACCCCGCGCGACATCTCCAGTCTTCGCACCGGGATCATGGCGGGCGCGCCCTGCCCGATCGAGATCATGCGGCGGGTCAGCCGCGACATGCACATGCAGGAGGTGACGATCTGCTACGGCATGACCGAAACCGCGCCGGTGTCCTTTCAGAGTTTCACCACCGACCCGGCCGAGAAACGCTGCACCACCGTGGGCCGGGTGCATCCGCATCTGGAGGTGAAGGCGGTGGACACCGAGGGCCGCACCGTGCCCGCGGGCGCGCGCGGCGAGCTGTTGGTGCGCGGCTATTCGGTGATGCAGGGCTATTGGGACGACGCAAAGGCAACCGCGGAGGCCATCCAAGACGGCTGGATGCGCACCGGCGACCTTGGCACCTTTGATGCGGAGGGGTTCTGCAGCATCACCGGGCGGGTGAAGGACATGATCATCCGCGGCGGCGAGAACATCTACCCGCGCGAGATCGAGGAGTTCCTGATCCGCCACCCGCAGATCGCGGATGCCCAGGTATTCGGGGTGCCGGACGGCAAATTCGGAGAGCAGGTCTGCGCCTGGATCGTGCCCGCGCCGGGCGCCGTCCTGGACGAAGAGGCGGTGCGCAGCCACTGCCGCGGCCAGATCGCGCATTTCAAGATCCCGCATTTCGTGCGGATCGTGGACGCGCTGCCGATGACCGTCACCGGCAAGCCGCAGAAGTTCAAGATGCGCGAAGCGATGGTGCAGCAGTTACAAGCGGGTGTGAAATGTTAATTTGCAGAGATTTCAATTTGCGCGCAGTGCCCTCACGCGAAATCAGCGTAACTGCTTGAGGCCTCCGGGGGATGTTAGGACCACGTTGGCGGATCATCACCCGCAGATATCCGTTCATTGTTCGGCCGCGGTCCGGATCCCGAAGCAGCAACGTTGCCTCGTCCGCGCACTGCTGATCCGATAACAAGAATATCCCACTCGACACGAGACGGTCACCGACACGCGTCTCGCCATGGGACTTCGGAAAACTGGGCTCCAAGCACGACATCTGCGCGCCCGTCAGCCAAGGGAGAACAGGCATGCTCACCGCGCTTGCCGAACCGTGATGTACGCTGCCTGAGGGAAATCAATGGTTTCAGGGGCTGCGGGTCCCAAGGCGCTTGATTTGGTCGGTATAAGGCCCTTGCCAACCGATCCGTTCCGCCAACATTGCCGTTCCGGCAGTAAATCTGGGGCTGTTCCTAGCGGGACCCGAATTCGATCAACCGTGTCGCCACAGTATAGTCGGCTTCCAGATACAATATGACCAGCAAGCCGATCAGGGCCAGCAACGGCAGCAGGATCGCATAACTCAGGGCGAGGCGTTCCCATGCAAAATGCATGAATACGGCTACGATCAATCCTGCTTTCAATATCATGAAGATCAGGATCAGCGTCCAGCGCAACAGCCCCTGCAGCCCAGCATAATCGACAAGATAGGACGCCGCGCTGAGAACGAACAAAAGCCCCCAGACCAGCAAGTAAAGCCTGATCGGATGCTGCTGGCCGCCATGCTCATCAACAACAGCCTTGGCGCGGGTCTGTGCGGTTCGTGCAGTTTGTGTCATTCCGCCCCCCTACCACAAATAGAAGAATGCAAAGATAAAGACCCAGACCAGGTCGACGAAGTGCCAGTAGAGCCCCATGATCTCGACACCTTCGTAGTCGCCATTGCCGCGCGATAGCCAGCTGCGCTCGCCACCGTCGAAATCCCCACGCCAGACCTTCCTGGCCATGATCGCGAGGAAAATGACCCCGATGGAGACATGAGTTCCGTGGAAACCGGTGATCATGAAGAAGCTCGCCCCGAACTGCTCGGCCCCCCAGGGGTTTCCCCAAGGCCGGACACCTTCGGAAATCAGCTTGGTCCACTCGAAAGCCTGCATGCCGACAAAGGCAGCTCCAAGTCCGGCAGTGGCCAGCAAGAGCAGCGCAGTGGGCACGCGAGCCTTGCGGTAGGCACTGCTGACCGCCATGGCCATGGTCCCGGAGGAGGAGATCAGCACGAAGGTCATGATCGCAATCAGGAGCAGCGGGAAGTTGTGGCCGCCGATATGCAGGGCAAACACCTCGCTTGCGTTGGGCCAATCCACCGTGGTCGAGCTGCGCGCGGTCATATAGGCGGCCAGGAAACAGGCAAAGACAAAGGTATCGCTCAGCAGCAGGATCCACATCATCGCCTTGCCCCAGGAGACCCCTTTGAACACCCGCTGGTCCGAGCTCCAATCGGCGGCAAAGCCGCTGTGGCCTTGCTGCAGCAGGGTCTGGTCCTGACCTTGGAATTTGCTGTCCATGTTTCCTCCCCCCTTAATTCACGACGGCGCGGCACAGCGCCAGAAACGCGTTGCCCCAGCCCTGCAGCAGCGCAAACAGCATCAACCAGAAGGCCAGCAAGGCGTGCCAGTATAGTGCGCAGGCCCGAACGCCCGGTAGCAGCGCCCTGACGTCCCCCGCGCCGGCGTGGCGCAGGCAGACCGCCGTCAGCGCGATAATGCCGCCCAGCACATGCAGCCCGTGCAGGCCGGTGATCAGATAGAAAAAGCTCGCCGCCGGGGTGCCTTCCAGCCGGTAGCCGCTTGCGGTCAGCGCGATCCACACCTGCACCTGCCCGGCAAGAAAGGCGACCGTGGCGACGCTGGCAGCAATCAGGCTGGCGCGCAGCCAGCGCGTGGTGCCGGCCCGTGCCGAGATCACCACGAACTGCAGAAACAGGCTGGCCAGCAGCAGGAGCGCTGTGTTGAGCCAGACCCGTCCGGGCAGCGGGACCAGCTCCCAAGGGGTCTCCTCGATCTGCATGACAAAGGCACTGCCCAGCATCGCAAACAGACCGCCGACCACGGCCAGAAACACCGCGATGAAGATGAACCCCGGCGCCCGGCCCGGCCCGTGCCCCGCCAAGGGCGCGATCCCGGTCTCCAGCCAGGGCTTGGAGGCCAGCCGCTGCTGGGACAGCCACAGGCCCGCAACCAGGGCAACCAGCGTAAGGAAGGCAAGAATGACCGTCACAGCCGCCGTTCCTCCCCGTCCGGGACCCAGGAATCGTTCTGGGCCAAGTAGTCTTCAGGCGCTCCGGGCACGCTGTAGTCATAGGCCCAGCGGTAGACATTGGGCAGCTCGTCCCAGTTGCCGTGTTTGGGCGGGGTGTCGGGGGTATGCCATTCCAATGAGGCCGCGCGCCACGGGTTGCCCCCCGCTTTACGGCCATGGCGCAGGCTCCAGAAGATGTTGAACAGGAACAGCACCTGCACCGCCCCCACGATCAGCGCGGCGGCGGAGATGAAGGCATTGAGCCCGTCTACCGGCGCGGTCAGGAATTCAGGCTCGCCGATCTCGAAATAGCGCCGCGGCACGCCGACCAAGCCGACGTAGTGCATCGGGAAGAACACTGCATAGGCGCCGATGAAGGTGACCCAGAAGTGGATCTGGCCCATCGCCTCGTTCAGCATCCTGCCGGTCATCTTGGGGTACCAGTGGTAGATCGCGCCGAAGATCACCATGATCGGCGCCACCCCCATCACCATGTGGAAATGCGCAACCACGAACATCGTGTCGGAGAGCGGCACATCGACCACCACATTGCCGAGGAACAGCCCGGTCAGCCCGCCATTGACGAAGGTCACGATGAACCCCAGTGCAAACAGCATCGGGATGGTCAGGTGGATGTCGCCTTTCCAGAGCGTGAGCACCCAGTTGTAGACCTTGATCGCGGTCGGGATCGCGATGATCAGCGTGGTGGTAGCAAAGAAAAAGCCGAACCATGGGTGCATGCCGCTGACATACATGTGGTGCGCCCAGACGATGAAGCTGAGCGCGCCGATGATCACGATGGCCCAGACCATCATCCGGTACCCGAAGACGTTCTTTCGCGCATGCACCGCGATCAGGTCGGAAACGATGCCGAAGGCGGGCAGCGCCACGATGTAGACCTCCGGGTGGCCGAAGAACCAGAACAGGTGCTGGAAGGCGATCGGGCTGCCGCCGCCGTAGCTGAGCTTTTCGCCCAGTTCCACCAGCGTCGGCATGAAGAACGACGTACCCAGCAGCCGGTCAAACAGCATCATTACGCAGGCGACGAACAAGGCCGGGAAGGCCAGCAGCGCCATCACCGTCGCAGTGAAGATGCCCCAGATCGTGAGCGGCAGCCGCATCATCGTCATGCCGCGGGTCCGGGCCTGCAGCACGGTCACAGCATAGTTCAGTCCGCCCATGGTGAAGCCGATGATGAACAGGATCAGCGAGACCAGCATCAGGATGATGCCGCTTTGCGCCCCGCCCGGCGTGCCCGAGAGCACCGCTTGCGGCGGGTAGAGCGTCCAGCCCGCGCCGGTGGGCCCGCCGGGGACAAAGAAGCTGGCAACCAGTACCAGAACTGCGAGCAGATAGACCCAGTAGCTGAGCATGTTGACGAAGGGAAACACCATGTCCCGCGCGCCGACCATCAGCGGGATCAGGTAATTGCCGAACCCACCCAGAAAGATCGCCGTGAGCAGGTAGATCACCATGATCATCCCGTGCATGGTGACAAACTGGTAGTAAGCCTCGGCGGTGATGAAATCGAAGGTGCCGGGAAAGCCCAGCTGAAGTCGCATCAGCCAGGACAGCACCAGCGCCACCAGGCCGATCGCCACGGCTGTGCCAGAATATTGGATGGCGATATATTTGGCATCCTGCGAGAAAACGTACTTGCCGATCCAGCTGTGCGCATGCGGCGGCATCACATCCTCGACTTCGCGCGGCGGCAGCTGCATCCGGTCGTCGGAACCTCGGTCTACCATGCTTTCCTCCCTGCGTGTGTCCTCTGTCCCCGGCGGCGTTCGGCGCGCCGGGCCATCAGGGCCGCAGAAGGGGGGCGGCCCGATCAGGCCTTGCTTCCGGCAGTGCGCCGGTCAGTTCCCTGCCAGTTGCACCGACTGCCCGGCGCGAGCGTTGCTGGCATATTCTTCGAAGGTCAGCTGCTTCTGCAGCCACTCTTGGTATTCCTCTGCCTCCACCACGGTCACAAAGCCGCGCATATAGGGGTGCGCCGTGCCGCAATACTCCGCACAGAGCGCCTCGAAGGTGCCGGTGCGGGTTGGAGTGAACCAGATGTAGGTGACCATGCCTGGCACCATGTCCATCTTGGCGCGGAATTCGGGCACGTAGAAGTTATGCAAGACGTCGATCGAGCGCAGAAGCAACTTCACCGGCTGGTCCACCGGCAAATAGACCTCGCCCCCCTCGACAATCAGATCATCCTTGCCGAACCTGTCATGCGGATTGACCCCCAGAGGATTTTCAGCGCTTACCCATTCGGCATCCGCGGTGCCCAGTACGCCGTCGGCACCGGGCAAGCGGTAGGCCCAGCTCCATTGATGCCCGAAGACTTCAAGCTCGGTTGCCTCGTCCGGCACGGTGACGAACTGCTTCCACACGAACAGCCCGGGCACCAGCATCGCCGCCACCCCGATGGTGGTCACTCCGGTCAGCCACAGTTCCAGACGCTTGTTCTCCGGGTCGAACTCTGCCTTGTGCCCCGGCCGGTGCCGGAATTTCAGCACACAATAGGCCATGAACAGAACAACAGCAGCAAAGACCGCGCCGGTGATCCAGAAGGTTATGACCAGCGTGTTATCGATATAGTCCCAGTTCGACGCGATCGGCGTCCACCACCATGGGCTTGATAGATGGAAGGCGATGGACCCCAGTACGATCAGGACGAGTGCGGCAACAATCAGCATCTCGCCACCTTTCCCTAAGGTGCGGAGTATCTCCGGAAAACCCGGCAAGCCATCTATTGGCAAACTACGATACGATAATGCATTTTAACGAAAAAATCCAGTGAATCGCGTCAGAGGCGAGCCTCGATGTTTTCAGGAGTGCTGCGTGGTTTGATCAGCCCCATCTTTCAGCCCCATCTTAGTGGTCCATTTTGACTGTTAACGCATGACCCGCCTTTGATCGATCAGCACAATGGTTTCCAGCACGGGTGGCGCTGATCACCGCATTTGGCGCACTGGGCATGTTCTGAAAAGATAAAACGACAGGTCGCAGACCTCTCAGGAAAGGCCGGGCAACAGCTGCGCAATGAGAGCCGAGGCACCGAACAGAACCAATGTCAGGCCGCCTATCCGCATCAGCTTTGACCCTCCGACGGTGGTCAAGCTCCGCAACGATGTCTTGGCTCCGAGAGCCGATATCGCGATGATGAGCAGCCACTTCGACACTGCTGCGGCAAAATCTGCCATGGCTACAGTCAACACTCCGATGTTCGCCAATAGCGCCAGGGCAAAAAAAACTATCAGGAACCCCGGCACTGGGATCCTGTGTGTCCTCTCCTTCCGGCCTGTGGCCGAGACGGTCAGAACCAGGATGCACAGCACCAGCGGCAGCAGGCTCACCCTCACCATTTTGACCAGCGTGGCCAGCTCCGCAGTTTCTTCTGAAACCGTCAGCCCCGCGCCCACGACCTGCGCCACGTCATGTATTGAGGCCCCCAGGACAAAGGCCGTTTGAGCCTCATTGAATCCAAGCTGCGCTAGCGCAACTGGATAGAAAATCATCGCCAGTGTCGACAGAGCCGTGACCGCAACTACTGTGAACAGCGTCTCTTGCTCCAATGCCTTTCCCTTGGGAAGGCAGGCCGAAATCGCCAGCGCAGCCGAGGCACCGCAGATTGCCACCGCACCGCCGGTCAGTACGCCAGATTGCCAGTCGCGGCGCGACAGCAGCAGACCCAGCAGGATCGTGCCGCCCAGAAGCCCGGCAATAGCACTGAAACCCGCCACGCCGAGCGAGGCGATGTCACTAAAACTGACCCGCACCCCTAGCAGAGCCACCCCGGCGCGAAGCAAGGCTTTGGAGCTGAAGCCGATGCCCGGGGCAACGGCAGCCTCTTCCGCCAGCGGATTGAACACCATGCCGATCAGCAGTGCCAGCAGCATGACCGGCGCACCGTAATGTTCCGACAGGAACAACGCGGCCAACCCGACAACCGCCGCCAGCGCGATGCCGGGGTAAATGGCGCAAGCAGTCGACAATATGGATGACGGCCGCCCAAAGGCGGTGCGGTTCAGCTGTGCCAGCATTGCAGCCTCTGTTCAGTAGTCGTTTTCCAAGGGAGACATGCCAACGTAGACGGACTTCAGCTGGCTAAAGTGTTCGATCGCAGCACGGGCGTTTTCCCGCCCGATACCGGATTGCCCAACACCACCAAAGGGCATTTCAACCGGGGTCAGGTTATACGCGTTGATCCAGCAGGTGCCCGCCCTGAGGCGCGACACAACACGGTGTCCGCGGGACAGATCGCGGGTGAAGACACCGGCAGCGAGACCGAACTCAGTGCTGTTGGCGCGGGCGACAGCCTCGTCTTCGCTGTCGAAATCCAGCACCGACATAACGGGTCCGAAGATTTCCTCGCGGGCGATGGCCATGTCATCAGTCACACCGGCAAAGACCACCGGGCTGACCCAGGCGCGGCCGTCGGGCAAAGGCAGCGGTGGTGTCACGCGGATCGCCCCTTCCTGTTCCGCGGCAGCGATATACCCCTCCACCCTTTCGGCTTGCCCGGCGCTCACCAGAGGGCCGATCTGGGTTTCAGGTTCCATCGGGTCGCCGATCCGGATCTTCGCGGTGCGCTCTACCAAACGCGCGAGGAAAGCCTCCTTGATCCCCTTCTGCACGAACACGCGGGTTGCGTTGGAGCAGATCTGACCGGTGGAATAGAAATTGCCGAGAATGGCAGCGGAAACTGCGCTGTCGATGTCTGCGTCATCAAAGACCAGCAATGGGGACTTGCCACCAAGCTCCATTGTGAGGTGTTTCATCTGCGCGGCGGCAGCGGCGGCCACCGCGCGGCCGGTGGGCACCGAACCGGTCAGCGACACTTTGGCAATGCCGGGATGTGCGGTCAGCGCGGCACCGGTCTCCCGCAGCCCCTGCACCACGTTGAACAGGCCCGGCGGCGCACCGGCTTCGGACAGGATTTCCGCCAGTTTCAGCGCTGTAAGCGGCGTGAGTTCGGACGGTTTGAAAATCATCGCGTTGCCGCAGGCCAGTGCCGGAGCGGCCTTCCAGCAGGCGATCTGGATCGGATAGTTCCAGGCGCCGATGCCGAGGCAGACGCCCAGCGGCTCGCGGATGGTATAGGCCCAGTCGCCGCCCAGCGGAATGTGGTCGGCGGTCAGTGTAGCAGCCTGACAACCGAAATATTCGAGACAATCCGCACCACTGGCGGCATCGGCCACACGGGTCTCGGAAATCGGCTTGCCGGTGTTCAGGGTTTCCAGCACCGACAGCTCCTCATTGCGGTCCCGGATGATATCTGCAGCCCGGCGCAGCACGCGACCGCGTTCGGCAGGCGGTGTCGTGGCCCAAATGGCCTGCGCATCGCGTGCGCAGGCCACGGCCCGTTCGATCATGGACGGGGATGCACCATTCAAACGGGCTATCACCTCACCCGTTGCCGGGTTAATGCAGTCGAACGGAGTGCCAGCGGGGTCTTCCAGGTAGGCCCCGCCAATATAGTGGGAGGCTTCGGACTGGCACGGGAATTGCGTCATGCTGGCGCTCCTAACGGTCAGATGTGAACGTAAAGATCGCTGCCTTCGACCGAGACGTCGAAGCGGCGGGTCTTTACCGAAGGATCCACCAGGAATTCGCCCGAGCGGATGTCGAACTCCCAGCCGTGCCAGGCGCAGCGGACAATCTCGCCCGCCCGGTCATAAACGAATTCGGTTGAATCAGTCTGCCTGGTGGTGCCGCAGACTGGCCCCTCGCACAGTGCCGCACCCTTGTGCGGGCAGATATTGAGCAGCGCATGGAAACCGTCCTCCAGCCGGAACACGCCGATCGGCATGTTGGAGACGGTGACGATCTTGGCCGCGTCCTGAGGAACCTCATCGGCCTTGCAGGCAAAATGCTTGGTTGTCATCTCCGGGTCTCCTTATTCAGCGGCCTGCGCCGCCGGGCGCGGCAGGCGGGTGTAGACGTCGAGCGCATTGAGGCCGAAGATCTTCTCGCGCCAGGCCGGCGGCACGTGCAGCTTGTTGACGTCGTCGTAGTCCCAATGCGGGTAGTCCGAGGCGAACATCAGAGTGTTCTCGCCGTCCATTGCTTCCAGCGCTGCCCAGAGGTGCTGGATGTTTTCCGGCTGTTCGAGTGGCTGGGTCGAAAAGCGGAAGTGGTCCTTGAAATATTCCGACGGCAGGCGCTTCAGCCACGGCGTTTCCTTGCGCAGCGCCTTGTAATTGGCGTCCAGGCGCCACAGCACCGACGGCACCCAGGCCACGCCGCATTCGATCACGACCACTTTCAACGAGGGCCACTTTTCGAACACGCCGTTGGCAATCAGGCTCGCCATATGCGTCATCGCGGTCTGCGGCAGGATTGCGTGGGTTTCCCAGAAAAAGGTTGAAGGGCCGGCACCAATCGGGGTGGAGTTGATGCCCCCTTGCCCGCCCAAGTGCATGGCGAAGGGCAGGCCCATTTCGGCGCAGGCCTCGTAGATCGGGTGATAGAATGGATCACCATAGGGACGTGCCGCGCCGTGGCTGACCAGAACCTGTACAATGCGCGGGTGGCCGCCCAGGCGACGGATTTCAGCGGCGGCCAGATGCGGATCCTGCGGCGCCACCACGATCGAGCCCCAGAACCGGTCGTCCTTTGGCAGCCAATAGTCGATCAGGTAATCATTGTAGGCCTTGCACAGCGCGTTGGCGTAATAAGGATTGGCCAGCGTGGAGGCTTCGATCGGTTCGTCACCAGTCAGAATCGCCACGTCGATATCGTACTTATCGAGGTGCTTTGCCTTCATGATCAGGTAGTTGTCATCTTCCTCCACCGGGTTGACGTCATGACGGGCGAAGCCTTCGGGATGGAACCAGGGGCGGTGGCCATGCGGGAACGCGCCGCGCGGACCAGTCCGTTCTCCGCGAACGAACATGTCCTTGAACAGGCCTTCCATGTAGGGTTCCAGAACCGTGGCGCTGCACCAGTAATTGTGGCAGTCGCAATCGACGATAAACATGTGCTTCTCCTCTCGCTTGTCCAAGCCGGACGGGCTGTGGGCAGTCTCTGAGGCGCAGTGATAAAAACTGATCGAGGACGAATAAATGCAATTGATACACCTCCTTTAATCGGAAATAGTGATTGAATGAATCGTCAGCTGCTCCTCACCTACATGGATGTTCTGGAAACCCGGAACTTCAACCGCACCGCCGAAAGGCTGAACGTCACCCAATCGACCGTCAGCGCCCGGATCCGGCAGCTGGAGGACGAACTGGCCACGCGGCTGTTCGAGCGCGGCCGTGGAGGGGCTGATCCGACAGCAGCCGGGCGGCGGTTTGAGACACATTGCCGATCCCTTCTGGCTGCATGGAGCCTGGCCAAGCGGGACGTCTCCGCCGGTAGTGGTTTGGCGCGGCCGCGCCTTCGGGTTTCAGTTCAGTTCACGCTGGCCCAGCCAGTCCTGGTGGATTGGGCAAAGCAGATACGTGGGCAGGTGCCCAAGCTGGATCTTTATCTGGAGGCAAATTTTTCGCAGCAGATCCAACGTGATGTCCTGACCGGTGAAACCGACGTGGGAATCGTTTTTGCACCGCAGCAGTTTCCCGACGTGCACGTGGCGGAATTTGGCGCTGAAAATTACGTGATGATGTCGACCGACTGCTGCAGGTTGATTGAAGTCGACTGGACCCGATACATCAAGGTGGCCTACACCTCCTACTTCGACCGTCAGCACGACGAGTTGTTTCCAAATCTGCTGCATGTTCCGACAGTGGTTGGCAGTGACGATCTGGCGTCCGGCTTTCTAAAGGCAGACGGCGGCACAGCCTATTTTCCCAGCCTGTCCGCCCCCAGCCTGATGGAGACCATTCCCGGTCTGCAGCTGGTGGAAGGAGCACCCGTCATACCGCAGCCTTTGTATTCCATTGTTCACAACCGCAAACGCCACGATCCGCTTGTCGCGCAGGCCGTTCTGCTCTTCCAGAATCTGATTCAGGCCAGAATAATCGAAAGTTTCGATTAAAGAGGCATTTCTGGTGCATTTTACCGGGCGGGGTGCCGGGTATCTTCCCACGAATTCAATCGTGGAGGTTCCCGCACCATGCTCGTCGCTACCGATAGCCCGTTTTCACTGAGCTCAGCAAACTCTCAACCCTGTTATTCAGGCGGGCCGGCAACCCTGATCTGCAAGGCCGTGATCGATGAGACGCACGACAGCAAGACCTTTGTCTTCGAAGACAGTCAGAGCCGCAGCTTTGACTTCAAACCCGGACAGTATGTCACCTTCAGCTTCCAAATCGCAGGTAAGGCCCATGTCCGGGCCTATTCGATTTCCTCCACCCCGACCCGGCCGCACAATATCCAGGTAACCGTCAAGCGGGTGCCGGGCGGGCTGGTGTCGAACTACCTGAACGATGAAGTTCGGCCTGGCGCCGAAGTGGAAATTGCCGATATCTCCGGCAGCTTCAATTGGATAGACATCCCCTGCGAAAAACCGCTTCTGCTGTCGGGCGGCTCTGGCGTCACCCCGGTGATGTCGATGCTGCAGTACATCACCGATGTGACCCTTCCCAAGGATGTCGTCTTTGTACATTTTGCCCGCTCCCCGAAAGACATCATCTTCCGTGACCAGTTGGAGTTCCTGGGCAAGCGGTTCCGGAACGTGACCGTGCATCTGGTAGTGGACTCGGCGGATCACCCTTCATTTACGGGTGAGACAGGGCAGATATCGGCGGAGCTGATGCAGAGGCTGGTGCCGGACCACGCTGAGCGCAGCATCTTCATGTGCGGCCCGGAGGGGTTCATGAAAGCGGCCCGTGCGGTTGCCGACAAGATTCCCTTTGCGGCGGTCCACGAAGAGAGCTTCGGCGAGAAGATCACTATCGAAGAAGCCTCCGGCACCGGCGGCGAGGTGTTCTTTTCCCTCAGCGGCAAGAACGGCCACTGCGCCCAGGGCGAAACGCTGCTGGAAGCGGCACTGAATGCCGGTGTCTGGATCGATTCCGCCTGCCAGCAAGGGGTCTGCGGCAACTGCAAGGTGGTGCTGACCCAAGGGCAGGTCGAAATGCAGGACATGGGCGGGCTGCAGCCAGACGAGGCCGAGGCTGGCTATGTACTGGCCTGCTGCAGCTGGCCCAAAGGCGCAGTAGCACTCGACGCGTGAGAAGTCACACCGCTTGCCCGCTCAGAGCGGAGGCGACGCGGCACAGCCCCTTGAACGGCACGAAGATGGTCAAACCACGCACCTAGAACCATAAGGGAGGAACAAATATGTCCAATATTAGAAGGAGGATAAGGGAGCCCTTAAGAGTCCTCCCGATCAAGACGGCTGAGAAAGGGTTTTATTCCGGCTTCAATGTCGACGTCACGGTGACCGGCAAACTGGCGGTCGGCGGGTTGGTGCTCTGGGCGGTGGCCTTTCCGGAACACGCGGGCTCGGTTTTGGCCGGGTTCAACAGCTTCATCCTGACTCACTTCGCTTCTTGGTACATTCTGGTAATGGCAGCTTTCGTGCTTGTCTGCATCGGTTTGGCGCTCTGGCCTGCGGCAGGGCGATTGAAAATCGGCCGCTATGACGACAAACCGGAATTCTCGAGGTTTTCCTGGTTCTCCATGATGTTCGGCGCCGGGATCGGGGTCGGCATGCTTACATGGGCCGTGGCCGAGCCTGTCTACCACTTCCAGAACAACCCGGATGTCATTCAGGGCTTTGCTACCGCGGCAGGCCCGGACAACATTCTCAACGCCTACAAATGGTCCTACCTGCACTGGGGCTTCTCGGCATGGGCTTCTTATGCAATTGCCGGGCTGGCATTGGGCTTTTTCGCCTACCGTCGCGGGCTGCCGCTGACCATCCGTTCGGCGTTGGCCCCCTTGTTCGGAAGCCGCCTGTCCGGCTGGACCGGACATCTGGTCGACATTGTTGCGGTAATCGCCACGATCTTGGGAGTGGCTCAAACGCTGGGCTTCGGGGTCGAGCAATTCGTGGCTGGCATGGCACGCATCGGCGTCGGCGGCTGGTTGCTAAACGGCGAAGGCACCGCCTCGGCCACCGGTATCATCGTGGCGTTGGTGATCATCATGGGTGCGTCCACGTTGTCGGCGCTTTCCGGAGTGGGCAAAGGCATCAAATGGCTGTCAAATCTCAACATGGGACTGTCGATTTTCCTACTGGTTTTCTTCCTCGTCTTTGGTGCTACCGGTTTTGGCATCTACGCGCTTTTCATTGGCCTGTGGCACTATGTTCTGGCGCTACCTGACCTGCTCTTCACCATCTACAAGGGCGACGGCAGCGGCGGTGTGACCGACAAACTGGAAGCCTGGCAGGGCGGCTGGTCGGTGTTCTACTGGGCTTGGTGGGTGGCCTTCGCGCCCTTTGTGGGCCTGTTCCTGGCGCGGATCTCGCGCGGGCGCACGATCCGCGAGTTTGTCCTTGGCGCGGTCATCGTTCCGGCACTCATATGCTTTGTCTGGTTTGCCTTTGCTGGCGGAACGGCGATTGAACTGGAGATATCCGGTGGGGCCAACGGCACGATCTTTGGTGCCTCCGATGGGGACAAGATCTTTGCCATGACCAATTACATGCTCGGAGACATGCTCGGGTGGATCATGGCCGTGGCGATCGTGGTTCTCCTGATGACCTACCTAGTCACCACTGCCGATTCCGCGGTGCTGATCGTGAATACGATCAACGCCGCAGGCGACGAAGGTCCCAAAGCCCGCCCGCATATCCTCTTTTGGGGTGTAGCGCTGAGCCTCGTGGTGGCAGCACTGTTGCTGGTCGGCGGCCTGGATGCGATCCGAACCGCGATGGTGATCGGCGCGCTGCCGTTCTCGTTGGTGATGGTGCTGATGTGCGTTGCCCTGATCAAGGCGATTTTGAATGACAGTATCCGCGCGTCACACGGAGAGCCAACGGCCTTCCCGGAGCGCGGTTCTTAAGCATGTACCGCTGGGTTGCCTGCCATCAGCTCAGCGGGTTTCATGCCCACCTTCCACAAGGTCCCAGAGTACGTTGATGGGTCAGCGAGATTTGCGCACTCGGCCTGTCGACTAACTGAAAAGGCAACATGACCTCGAACATGGCGACGGGCTGCGTTGCAGCGGGTCTCTATAGCCGAACATGCGACTGCCGAGCGCTACGGGGATTTCCGCCAACCCATATCAGACTGCGGCAACTTAGCGGTCGCAGTATTTGGGATGATGTGGAGAATCCAACCATTGTTCATGGGCGCTTTAAAGACGGGGGCCCTCCTCACGGTGCACTGCAAGAAACACTCAGCTTGACTCCTCGCAACTATTCCCCTTACCGTTCGTATAAATGGAATTCAAAACCGCATAGTAGAATTTAGGGAGGAGACCTAATGAAAGCCCTGCTAGCATCCACCGCGGCGGCACTCTGCTTGGCAGCCGCGACAATCGCGAGCGCCGACACAACGCTGATTCTGGGAGAAGCCGGCCCGAATCGGGGAGCCCGGGCCGCAGCATTGCAGTCCTTTGCCGACGACGTAACGGCCCGTACAAACGGCGAAGTAAATATCGACATTCAATGGGGGGGAGCGCTGTTCAAGGCCAATGCCGCCGCACAATCCATTGCGGACGGAGTGGCTGACCTCGGCACGGTCATCGCAGTGTATTTCCCGCAGGAAATGCTGAGCTACAGCTTCGCCGACCTGCCGATGCGCAATGAGGATGCCTGGGTCGGAATGCGCGCGACGGACGAGTTGATGCGGACCTCCGACGCGATCACGAAAAGCCTGGCGGACCAGAACCTCGTATACATCGGCACTTTCACAACCTCGGCAGTGAACATTGCGTGCAAGGACGTGGCAATTCGCACGGTCGAGGATATTTCCGGTCTGAAAGTCCGTGGCGTCGGCGCATATGGCGACACCTTCCGCGATTTTGGTGCAAACATGGTCGCGATGCCGATTTACGATGCCTATCAGGGTCTCGACACCGGGTTGCTGGATTGTTCGCAAGGCTACTCCTACGCCGTTGCCGCGCTGAAACAACAGGAAGTCATGACGAGCTACACCCTGCTCAATTGGGGTCAGGTCGGTGCCTTGGGAATCTTCATGAACAAGGATGTGTACGATTCCCTCGACGCCGAGACCCAGTCCGCGATGGCTGATGCCGGTATCGCGATGGCCGACAAGCTGGGTGAACTGATTACCGCGGCCAATGACGCGGCCTTGGAAACAATGAAGGACGCCGGTGTCGAGGTCATCGACTTGCCAGCGGAAGAGCGCGACAAGCTGGTTCAGCAAGGCAAGCAATACGTTGATGAATGGGTCGAACGTGCGAATGCGGCGGGGCTCGACGGCACGTCGCTGCTGGAACAATACCGCACGCTTCTGGAAAAATATGCCGAAGAGCGTGACAGCCAAGGCTATCCCTGGGCGCGCGGCTGAGACCAGCTGCACATATCTCCGCGGTGCAAGACCGGCGCCGCGGCACTTCCCTTCATGATATTTCGACGGAGTTGACCGATGTTGCGTCGCGTTGAAAAGCTATTGCTCGACTTGGCGGTTGTCGCCGTTGTCAGCCTTGGCGTGTTGATCACAGGCAGCGTATTTCTGCGGGCCGCATTCAATTCCGGCATCCCGGACACCATTGTGATCGTGCGCGAACTGATGGTCGCCGCCATCGTTTTGCCCCTGGCAGTAGCGACACTGGACCGGGCGCATATCGTGGTGGAGTTTCTCAGCAAAATGATGCCCCTCCGCGTGCAGGACTGGCTGCTCGTCGGTGGAAGCGCCTTTGGTCTCTTTGCCCTCTCCCCCCTGATCTACGCGGGTTGGCGCGAGGTTGCCCATACCGTCGAAAGCGGCGCCTTCTTCTTTGGTCAACTCAACCTGCCGAAATGGCCGGGCCGTGTGGTTTTCCTTGTCGGGATCTCCTTCTGCTGGCTTCGGCTGCTGCTGATGGTGATCGGCGACCTTCGCACGATCCGCGCCGGTGGCAGCGTGATTTCCCCGGCTCATGAACATGAGGAGAGCGTCTGATGGACGGCACCGTCATCGGCATTGTCGCCTTCGCCTGTGTCATCGGCTTGCTTGCGGTCAGGGTACCCATCGCCTTCGCACTTGCCGGAGTCGCCACAGTCGGCACCTTTGTTATCTTTGCGTTTCGCACCGGTACCTTCGCACCTGAACGAGCGCTGAAACCCACGACGTCATTGGTTTTTTCCAATTCCTTCGACCTGATCCATTCCTACGATCTGTCCATGATCCCCCTGTTCATCGCGCTTGGCCACATTGCCTATCGCGCCGAGATCACGACGAAGATCTATCAAGCTGCCCGCGTGTGGCTGGCGAGTGTGCCCGGTGGTGTCGCGATGGCCTCGGTTGTCGGCTGCGGCGGGTTTTCCGCGATCACCGGATCGTCCATCGCCTGTGCCTCCACCATGGGGCGGATCTGTTCTCCAGAGATGCTGCGCATGGGCTATGACAAGCGGCTTGCCACTGCCAGCGTCGCCGCGGGCGGGACGCTCGGATCGCTCATCCCGCCTTCTGTCCTTTTCATCATCTACGGGATTTTCACCGAAACCTCTATCAGCGCCCTGTTCCTCGCAGGCATCCTGCCCGGCCTCATTTCATTGCTGGGTTTCGTTCTGGTCATCTTCCTCTGGGTGCACCGGACACCAGAAGCGGCGCCGAGGTTCGAAGGGCAGATCACGATGCGGGACCGGGGCCGGGCCGCGTTGGATTCCTGGCCGGCGATTGGCCTCTTCGTTATCATTGTTGGCGGTATCTATGGCGGCATTTTCACGGCGACCGAGGCGGCTGCGGTCTGCGTATCCGCAGCAGTCGCCATCGGTTTCGCGCAAGGCAAGCTGGATCTCCGCGGAGTGATCGAGTCCTTGCGCGAAACCTGCATTCAGACCGCCAGCATTTTCCTGATTGCCGCCGCGGCCAAGATCTTTGTCGCCTTTATCGCCTTGACCGGGGTCGCCCCGAGCATCGTCAGCGCCGTGACAGACGCGCAGCTTTCGCCAGTCATGCTGCTGGCGGCCATCGCGGTGATCTACCTGGTGCTTGGCATGTTCCTGGATCCCATCGGCATCATGGTGCTGACCTTGCCGCTGATGATCCCGCTGGTGGAAAATTACGGCTTCGACCTGATCTGGTTCGGCGTCGTTGTCATCAAGCTGCTAGAGATCGGTCTGATCACGCCGCCGGTTGGATTGAATGTGTTCGTCATCGCAAACGTTGTGGGCAAGGACGTGTCGATCGACAGAATATTCTCGGGAATCCTGCGATTTTTGACAGTTGACGTGATCGTTCTGATCCTGATCATTGCCTTCCCGGTCATTTCGCTGCTGATCCCGAACTCGATGTAGACCGGGATAACAAGGTGATGAGGAACACTATGCCCGACGAGATTGAAACCGATAGAAGGTTCGCGACCACACTGGCGCGCGGATTGAGCGTCTTGCGGGCATTCCGGCCATCCGACGATGGCCTGGGCAATGCCGATATCTCGGAGCGTACCGGTATTCCCAAATCCACGGTGTCGCGGCTGACCTTCACCTTGCAAAAGCTCGGCTATCTCACCCATGCGCGGCGCCATGACCGCTATCGCCCCGGCCCCGCGTTGCTGGCGCTCGGCAACATGGCAAGCGCATCGATCTCCTTTGTGGATCTGTCATCGCCGCTGATGCAACGGCTGGCGGATGAGACAGGCACCCTTGCCCTGTTGCTGGTGCGAGACGACGGCAAGCTGCTGATCGTCAAGACATGGCGGCCACGGGGGGTTGCCTCGCTCTGGCTTGAAGTCGGGCATCGGCTGCCATTCAACGGAACATCCTCCGGCCATGCACTGCTGGCCTCGACCTCCGAAGAAGGGTTCGATCAGATCGTGACCGCGGCAGATGGCGACCGCGGCCTGACCCGCGAGCGCGCAACGGAAATTCGCCGCACGGCGCACAATCAGCTTGTGACCACAGGTTTCGTCGTCACCGATCCCGATGAATACTTTGCCTCCAACATCCACGCGGTGGCCTCCCCGTTCTATTCCCGCGACCTGAGCGAGCCGGTGATCTTCACCTGCGGCGCCCTGCCCGAAATGCTGTCCGTGCCCCGGATGCGTACCGAGGTCGGCCCAAAACTGCGTGAAACCGTGCAAGAGCTCGAACGGATGATGGGCCAGGGGTTTTCAAAAACGAATCGAGATCTGTGAGGCCTTAAAATACCGCATAGCGGAATTCAGTATCGCATGTTGAAATTAACCGATGAATCGGTTATCAAGTGAATGAACCAAGGAAAGGCAAATTGATGGGATCGGTATCCTACGAAAATGTTGGCCGGGTGGCGGTGGTCACTGTCGACAATGCTCCGGTCAACGCGCTGTCACAGGCCATCCGACACGGCCTTTCTGAAGCTTTCGCGCGCTTTCAGTCTGACGACACGGCCGCTATTGCGGTGATTGTCGGGGCTGGGCGGATGTTCATCGGGGGGGCCGATATTTCCGAATTCGGCAAGCCGCCGCAAAGCCCCAGCCTGCCCGACGTGATCAGCCAGATCGAAGCCTGCGACAAACCCGTTGTCGCCGCCATTCACGGCATGGCACTGGGCGGCGGGCTTGAAGTGGCCCTTGGCGCCCATTACCGCATCGCATTGCCCGGCACGCGGTTGGGCTTGCCTGAAGTAAAGATTGGCCTCATTCCGGGCGCAGGCGGCACGCAGCGTCTGCCGCGTATCGTCGGGATCGACGCTGCCCTCGGAATGATCACCAGCGGGACGCCGATAACCGAAAGCGATGCGCTAGAGACCGGGTTGATCGACCAGATCGGCGATGGCTGCGACATTCGCGAGGCGGCCCTCGCCTATGCGCACTCACTGCTGGAGCACCAAGCCCCGCCCCGCCCGGTCAGCGGCATGCCCCGTGCCACGGATGAGGAAGGAGCCCTGCAAAACTGGCGCACGAAGCTTGAACACTACCTGCGCGGCGAGGTCGCCCCGCTGGCCGCGGTTGAAGCGGTCGAAGCCGCGGTCGGGAAATCCTTTGCCGAAGGGCTGAAGGAAGAGCGCCGCCTGTTCCAGCACTTGATGGACACGCCCCAACGCAGTGGGCTGATCCATGCGTTCTTCGCCGAACGCGCCGTGTCGAAATTACCGGAAATCGCCGACGTTGCGCCTCGTGACATTGCAGGTGTCGGCATTATCGGCGGCGGCACCATGGGAGCGGGCATCGCCACCTCTGCGGTGCTGAACGGCCTCGCAGTGACACTGGTCGAACGCGACAACGAGGCCGCGGAAAAGGCCCGGACGACCATCGCCAGAAACCTCGACGCGGCCGTGAGGCGCGGAAAGATTGGCAGCGACCGACGTGACGAGATTCTTGCGAGCTCCCTCAGGACCGTCACCGACTACGGTGCCCTGTCCGACGTCGGCCTGGTTATCGAAGCCGTCTTCGAAAGCATGGATGTGAAGAAAAGCGTGTTCGCCACGCTGGACGAAATTCTGCCGCGCGGCGCGATCCTTGCGACGAATACCTCCTACCTCGATGTCAACGAAATCGCCGCCTCGACCTCGCGGCCCGAAGACGTCATCGGTCTGCATTTTTTCTCGCCCGCACATATCATGAAGCTGCTTGAGGTCGTTGTTGCGGACAGAACCGCGCCGGACGTGGTGGCGACCGCCTTTGCGCTTGCGAAAAGGCTCGGCAAAACCGCCGTGCGCGCGGGTGTCTGCGACGGTTTCATCGGCAACCGCATTCTGTCGCATTACCGCACGGCGGCCGATCACATGGTGCTGGACGGGGCGAGCCCCTATCAGATTGACAAGGCGCTGACCGATTTTGGCTTCGCCATGGGTCCTTATCAGGTCTCCGACCTCGCGGGCCTCGATATCGGCTATGCGACCCGCCAACGCAAGGCGGCGGACGCCCATCCGCGCGACCGCTACCCGGTCTTTGCCGATGCGCTCTATCACAAAGGCTGGCTGGGGCAGAAAACCGGCCACGGCTACTACATCTACGAAGAGGGCACTCGCGCAGGGCGGCCCGACCCACAGGTCGAGCAAATCATCGCGCAGGCCCGAAATGAGGCTGGCACCAGCCCCCGCACCTTCACCGATGATGAGATTGTCCGTCGTTATATGGCCGCAATGGTCAACGAAGGTGCGCGCCTGGTGGAAGAGGGCATCGCGCAGCGCCCGCTCGATGTGGATGTCGTGTTTCTGTATGGCTACGGCTTCCCACGCTGGCGCGGCGGACCGATGAAATACGCCGACATGCGTGGCCTCGACAGCATTCTCTCCGACATCCGCACGTTCGCCGAAACCGACGATCACTTCTGGTCACCCGCGCCGCTGCTGGAACAGCTCGTGGCCGAGGGCCGCAATTTCGACAGCCTGAACCAGCGCTGAAAGGAACCCAACATGTCCAACGCCGTTATCGTTTCCATCGCCCGCACGCCCATCGGCAAAGCCGGACGCGGCACCTTCAACATTACGCATGGCGCAACCATGGGCGGGCACGTCGCGGCGGAGGCCGTGAAACGCGCAGGGATAGACCCGGCGCTGATTGAGGACAGCGTCTGGGGATGTGGCTATCCGGAATATGTCACCGGCGGCAACATCGCACGCCAGATCGTGATCCGCGCAGGCCTGCCCGTCAGCATCGCGGGGACCACCGTAAACCGCTTCTGCGCCAGCGGCCTGCAAGCCGTGGCAATGGGCGCCCATCTGATCAACAACGAGGGGGCCAAGGCCGTGCTGGTGGGCGGCGTTGAAAGCATTTCGATGGTGCAACCGCCGGTCCGACATTCACGCGAGGCCTGGATCGAAGCGAACAAGCCAGATCTTTACATGACGATGATCGAGACCGCCGACATCGTTGCCAGACGATACGGGATCAGCCGCGATGCGCAGGATGAGCTTGGGCTGCAGAGCCAGCAACGCACCGCGGCAGCGCAAGAGGCGGGCCGCTTCGATCAGGAGATCGCCCCGATCACCGTCACAATGGCGCGGAAGGACAAGGAAACCGGCGAAGTTTCAGAGGTTGACACAACCATTGCCCGCGATGAATGCAACCGGCCCACGACAACACTTGAAGCCCTGCAGAAGCTGGAGCCTGTGCGCGGCCCCGATGAGTTCATCACCGCGGGCAATGCTTCGCAGCTCAGCGACGGTGCCGCCGCGCTGGTGATGATGGACGCCAAGGAGGCCGAACGTCTTGGGCTGACCCCTCTGGGTGCGTTCCGCGGCTTTGCAGTTGCGGGCTGTGAGCCGGACGAAATGGGCATCGGCCCGGTCTTTGCTGTGCCCCGTCTGCTGGAACGTCAGGGCGTCAAGGTCGATGACATAGACCTTTGGGAGCTGAACGAAGCCTTTGCCAGCCAGGCGCTCTATTGCCGCGATACGCTCGGCATCGACAATGACATCTGCAACGTCAATGGCGGCTCAATCGCTGTGGGTCACCCATTCGGCATGACCGGTGCGCGGATGACCGGACATCTGATGGTCGAAGGGCATCGTCGCGGGGCGAAACTTGGCGTCGTGACGATGTGCATCGGCGGTGGCCAGGGTGCCGCCGGCTTGTTTGAAATCTACTGAGAAGGATCGCCCGATGGACCTGAATTATACCGACGAACAAAAGGCGTTCCGGGATGAAGTGCGCAGCTACCTGGCCGAAGAGCTCCCTGCCCGGCTCGTGAACAAGGTCAGGCTCGGAAAAACTCTGACCAAGCAGGATCACGAGGAATGGCACGCGATCCTCAACAAACGGGGCTGGCTTGCCGGAAACTGGCCCAAGGCGTTTGGCGGGGCCGGTTGGGATGCGGTCCAACGCCATATTTTTGAGGATGAAATGACCCGGGCCTCTGCGCCCCGTATCGTTCCCTTCGGCCTTGGGATGCTTGGCCCGGTGTTGCAGAAATTCGGCTCCAAGGCACAGCAGGACTACTATCTGCCACGGATCCTGAGTGGGGAAGACTGGTGGTGCCAAGGGTATTCCGAACCCGGCGCAGGATCTGACCTCGCCTCGGTCCGCACGACTGCTGAACGCGATGGCGATCACTACGTGGTCAATGGGCAAAAGACCTGGACCACCCTTGGCCAGCACGCCAACAAGATCTTCTGCCTCGTGCGCACCTCGAAAGAGGGCAAGCCGCAAGAGGGAATCTCTTTCCTGTTGATCGACATGAACAGCCCCGGCGTCAAAGTTCGCCCGATCGTGCTGATCGACGGTGAGCCCGAGGTCAACGAGGTGTTCTTCGATGACGTCCGGGTTCCGGTCGAGAACCGTGTGGGCGAGGAAAACAAGGGCTGGACCTATGCGAAATACCTGCTGACCCATGAACGCACCAATATTGCAGGCGTAGGTTTTGCAAATGCCGGTCTGGAAAATCTGAAGCGCATCGCCCGGCTCGAACAGGCCAATGGGCGTCCACTGATTGAGAACCCGCATTTTGCGGCGCGGATCGCTCGGATCGAAATCGACCTCATGGCCATGTCGACGACCAACTTGCGTGTCGTGTCCAAAGCTGCGGCGGGTCAGGCCCCCGGTGCCGAAAGCTCGATACTGAAGATCAAGGGCACCGTCATCCGTCAGGAAATCAACGCGCTCACCCGGTCAGCCGTTGGGCCCTACGCAATGCCCTTCGCCTCGGAGGCGCTGGAAGACGGTAGCAATCTTGGCCCCGTGGGCCCCGACTATGCCGAAGGCGCCACCGCGCAGTACCTCAATAACCGAAAACTGTCGATCTTTGGCGGATCGAATGAGATCCAGCGCACGATCCTCAGCAAAGCCATTCTGGAACTGTAAGGACAGACCATGAATTTTGAACTGACAGAAGAACGCCAGATGCTTCAGGACGGTCTGCGCCGGTATCTGCGGGACAGCTACACGCCATCCATCCGGGCTGAACTCAAAAAGTGTGACCGCGGATATTCCCTTGATGTCTGGTCCGGGCTTGCAGAGATGGGCGTCATCGGTGCGTTGTTTGCCGAAGATGACGGCGGTTTTGCCGGGTCCGGGTTCGACATTGCCGTTGTGTTTGAAGAGCTTGGCCGGGTTGGCGCGGTTGACCCTCTGATTGACACGGCCATTCTTGGCGGTGGCCTGGTTGCAGCCCTGGGCAACGACGCACAGAAGCCGGTCATCGACGCGGTGATTGACGGTTCAGTCCAGCTTGCCTTTGCCCATGGCGAACCGGCGAGCCGCTATGATCTGTCGCGCGTCGAAACCTCGGCAACCCGCGATGGCGACGGGTATGTCCTGAACGGGCGCAAGGCCGTGGTGATCAATGCCCCCGCTGCCGATCAAATCCTTGTCAGCGCCCGCACCTCCGGTGACGCGGCGGATCGGGACGGGATCAGCCTGTTCCTCGTATCTGCATCCACCCCGGGCTTGACGCTGCGCAGCTACCCGCTTGTCTCCGGTGGGCAGGCCGCGGAAGTCCTGTTGGAAGATGTCCGACTGGGCAGTGACGCCCTGCTGGGCGACGAAGGTGGTGCATTCGAGGCTATCACCCACGCTCAGGCGCGCGCCACGCTGGCGATCTCCGCCGAGGCGCTTGGCCTGATGGAAAGCATCCGGGAGTTGACCACCGACTATCTCAAGACCCGCAAGCAATTCGGAAAACCGATTGGCAAGTTCCAGGCGCTGCAACACCGGATGGCCGATGTTCTGATCGAGATCGAACAGGCGCGCTCGGCCGTTATCAACCTCGCCGGGCACATCGATCACCCTGAGGAGATCCGCGAAAAGCATGTGAGCGCAACCAAGAACCTGATCGGCAATGTCGCCAAACTTGTTACCGAAGAAAGCATTCAGATGCACGGCGGCATCGGCATGACCGACGAGTACGAGTTGGGGCATCTCGCCAAGCGGCTGATCATGGTCGATCACCGGTTTGGCGATGCAATCTATCATCTTGACCGTTTTATCTCGCTGGCCGTGGCTTGATCCATGACGGCGGGCGATCTGATAAAAGACGAAACCGGCACGCAGCGGCTGATCGGCTATGTCATTGACGTCGGACAACCCGACAAGCGTGCTCGTTGCACGCTGTCGGTGACAGATCATCACCTCAATCGCCACAATGTCCTGCACGGTGGCATCGCCACGACGATGCTGGACAGCGCCATGGGCGCAACCGCCAGCCTGTCGGTTGACCCAAGCGGCCGCGCACCGTTCCTGACCGTCTCGCTCACCACGCAGTTCGTCGCTGCTGCGACCGAGAAATCAAAACTGATCGCAACCGGTGAAATCGTGGGTGGTGGCCGCTCATTATTGTTCGTGGATGGCGAATTGCGGGACGGGTCAGGTCGGCTGATCGCCACGGCAACGGGTGTATTCAAACGCGTCCCAGCTGACAAATTGGACGCACCGAAAGGGAGTGACGGCTGATGCATGAGCTTGCCCGTTGCGAAGACCATGGTGATCACCTGATTGTCGTCAATTCGAACACCTCGAAGCGTAACGCGCTGTCGCCGGACCTCTATCGCGTTTTGGTCGATGGACTGGACCTTGCGGCGAGAGAGCCCCGCATCACCTCGGTCGTCCTGCGAGGAGAAGGCGGCTATTTCTGCGCTGGTGGCGACCTGAGCCTGCTTGCAACCCGCCGGGAGATGTCCCGAGATCAGCGTCTCGCGCGAATTGAAGAACTGCACGACGTGATCCGCGCGGTCCTGATCTGCCCGAAACCGGTGATCGCCGCCGTCGAGGGCGGCGCGGCTGGCGCCGGTGTTTCGCTTGCCTTTGCCTGCGACATGATCGTGGCTGACCGGGATGCGACATTCACCGCCGCCTACGTCAAGGCTGGACTGGTCCCAGATGGTGGCCTCACCAGCACATTGGCCGCGCATCTGCCACGCGAGTTGGTGATGCGCATGACCTTGCTGGGGGAGCCGGTGACGGCAGAACGACTGGTCAGCCTTGGAGCTATCTCGCAGATTGAACCGGCGGGCAACGTTGTCCCGGCCGCGCTTGCGCTGGCCGAGAGGCTTGGCGCCGGGCCATCAGGCGCCCAGGGCCGCATCAAAGCACTGGTCAACAGCGCGCATACGTCATCCCGCGTGGAGCAGATGAACGCTGAACGCGACGCAATGGCGGATGCCATTGCAGACGCGGAAGCCGCCGAAGGCATCGCCGCATTCCTCGAAAAACGCCGTCCTGACTTTACCAAAGCGCGAGGCACCACATGACAGATCCGACCTTCGACACCGCCGTTACTCGGACCTATGGGTGCCGTCTGCCAATTGTCGCCGGTGGCCTGATGTGGCTTTCAGATGCGTCCTATGTGGCTGCCGGTGCCAATGCCGGCATCATGTCCTTCCTCACGGCGGCCAGTTTTCCCGAGCCCGCCGATCTGCGCGCCGAAATCGCAAAGTGCCGAAAGCTCTGCGGTGATCGCCCGTTTGGTGTGAATGTCTCAATGCTGCCCAAACTGGTCGAAGGCGAAAGGATTGCGGACACTTTCCGCCTTATCGCGGATGAGGGCGTGCGCTTTGTCGAAACCTCGGGGCGCAATCCCGAAGCCTTCTTACCGTTCCTAAGGGACGCTGGCATCCAAGTTCTGCATAAGGTGCCAAGCGTGCGCTACGCGGTGAAGGCACAGCAAGTTGGGGTCGACATGGTCTCCATCGTCGGCGCGGAATGCGGCGGCCACCCCGGGCTCGATCTGATTGGAAGCATGGTCAACCAAGCGCTGGCCGAACGCCAGCTCGATATCCCCTTTCTGATCGGCGGCGGTATCGGTGCCGGTAGCCAGATCGTCTCGGCCCTGGCCTCCGGCGCTGCGGGCGTCGTGATTGGCACGCGCTTTCTGGTGTCCGAGGAAATCTCGGCGCACCCGCAATACAAGCGGGCCTTGGTGGCGGCCAACGAACGAGACACGACATTGACGATGAGCAGCGTGCGCAACACGGTGCGCACGCTCAGCAACGAAACGACCGAGATCGTGCGCCAGCTTGAGGCAGATAACCCCGATATCAGCATTACCGAACTGATGCCCTATGTGTCCGGCGCGATTGGCCGCAAGGCATATGAAACCGGTGACGTGTCGCGCGGGATGTTGTCTGCAGGACAGGCCCTGGGCCTGACCGACGCCATCGCCCCGCTGGCAGACATTGTCGCCCAACTGGAACAAGAGGCAGGTGTCGCGCTGGCGCGCCTGCGCCCCCAATCCCTTGCAACGCAACGCGCAGAGGTGCTGGCATCATGACCGAAAACAGCTTCCGGATTCATCATCTTGTCGAGGAGAGCGCGCGTGCCTATCCCGATGCGATTGCCCTGATAGATGGCAGCGGCCGCCAGGTCACATACACTGAATACCAGGCCGCGATCGCCGAAGCTGCCACCTTGTTGCAAAACCGGGGCGTGCAGCCGGGCGACCGCGTCGCGATCGTGGCTGAAAACTGCATCACGACGGCGGTCTTCATTTTTGCGGCCAGCATCGTCGGGGCCTACGCGCTGCCAATCAATGCGCGCATGACCGCAATCGAAGTCGCCCGCGTGATGGCGCATGCAACGCCGCGCGTGATTGTCTTCACAACCGAAGCCTCCAAAGAAGCGGCGGCCCATGCGGAGACCGCGCGCGCTGAACCGCAGGAAACTTCTTTTGGGAGTTTCGCCATCGCCGTCACCGGTGCCAGCGCCCCGGAAGTGGTCGAGGGCGGCCCGAACGAAACCGCCGTTCTGCTCTACACGACCGGCACCACTGGCGACCCCAAAGGGGTGATGCTGACACACGCAAACCTGCGCTTTGCCGGCAGGGCCTCGGCCGAACTGCGAGGTATGAGACAGGACGACAGGATCTATGGCGTGCTGCCGTTGACCCATGTTTTCGGGCTTGCTTCTATGCTGATGGCCGCCTGCGGTATCGGGGCGACGATCCAGCTTGAACCCCGCTTTCGTCCGGACGCCCTGTATGCGGCGCTGATGGACAAAGCCACCGTTCTGCCCGCGGTGCCGCAGATGCACGCCCTGCTAATGCAATATGCCAAGGATCGGGGGCTTACACGGCTCGAAAACAGTAAGCTGCGCTATGTTTCCTCCGGCGCAGCCCCCCTTGATCCGGCATGGAAACGCAAGGCCGAGGCTTTCTACGGGCTGCCCCTGCAAAACGGGTACGGGCTGACGGAAAGCACCGCCGGCGTCTGCAGCACCCGCAATCCTATCGGATCTCCGGATATCAGTGCGGGCTTTGCGTTGCCGGAGACAGAAATCCGGCTCGACACCTCGGTCGGCGCGGAGGGCGATCCGGATGCCGGTGAAATTCTGGTCCGCGGCCCGCAGGTCATGAAGGGATATTTCAGGAACCCGACAGAAACCGCACGCGCCATTGACGCAGACGGATGGCTGCGCACCGGTGATCTTGGAAAGATGGACGAGGCGGGCAATCTGCACGTTGTGGGACGCTGCAAGGAACTGATCATTCGCGGCGGCTTTAACGTCTACCCGCCCGAGGTCGAAGCCGCGTTGAACGACCACCCAGACGTGATCCAGTCAGCCGTGATCGGCAATTCCGTCAACGGCGACGAGGAAATCCTCGCCTTTGTTCAGTGCGCTGATCCGGCGGCGCTGGACCAGGAGGCACTCGCCGCCTTTGCTGCCAATCGTTTGACTGGGTACAAGCGGCCATCCCGCATCATCCTGACAACCCAGCTCCCGGCTGCGCCGACAGGCAAGATTCTGAAACACAAACTGCTGTCCGTTTTCGCGGACCAGCTGGCCCGACCCACGGCAGAGGGATAGCGCAGGTGGTGAATGACATGAATGGTTCCAACCCCGGCCGGGATGAAAGCCGCCGCCAGAAAACGACCGATGGTCCTCCTGCTTCACGGACCCTTTCGTTGCCAGCACTGAACCCGAGGCGCATGGCGGCAACGCGATGTCCGCAGAACTTCATGTCATTCGGCATTTGCTGATGCCTTGAAACCGTGACCCCCGATGAAGGCACCCACGATGTCCACGCGCTGTTCCTAAGGCGCGCAACCACCGGCCTTCAGTCGTTTCATCAATTCCAAACAACAACTTGGAGACCATGCCTATGAAGGTGCTCGTGCCTGTCAAACGCGTGATCGACTATAACGTGAAGGTCCGCGTCAAAGCGGATGGAAGCGGTGTCGATCTTGCCAATGTAAAAATGTCGATGAACCCCTTTGACGAAATTGCCGTCGAAGAGGCGATCCGTCTCAAGGAAGCCGGTAAGGCAGACGAAGTCATCGCGGTTTCGATCGGGGTCAAGCAAGCCCAGGAAACGCTGCGCACCGCGCTTGCAATGGGTGCCGACCGCGCCATCCTGGTTGTGGCCGCCGATGATATCCATACCGACATCGAACCGCTGGCGGTGGCCAAGATCCTCAGGGCGATCGTCGAGGAAGAGCAGCCGGGTATCGTTCTGGCAGGCAAGCAGGCGATCGACAACGACATGAACGCGACCGGCCAGATGCTGTCTGCGCTGCTGGGCTGGTCGCAGGGCACATTTGCCTCGAAGCTCGACATCGAAGGCAATCACACGCTGGTCTCCCGCGAGGTCGACGGCGGGTTGCAGACGATCAGAGTCCAGATGCCGTCGATCATCACCGTGGATCTGCGCCTGAACGAGCCGCGCTATGCGTCGCTGCCGAACATCATGAAAGCCAAGAAAAAGCCGCTGGATGAGAAAACCGCGGCCGATTACGGCGTCGATGTCACCCCGCGCCTTGAGATCGTCAAGACCGACGAACCCGAGGCCCGCAAAGCTGGTGAAATCGTAGGCTCGGTCGACGAGCTTGTTGCAAAACTCAAAGACGCGGGGGCTGTGTAATGGCTGTTCTTCTTCTCGCCGAAGTCACAGATGGCGAACTCGTTTTCGACGCGACCGCAAAGGCCGTCACCGCCGCCACCAAACTGGGCGAAGTGACCGCGCTGTGCTGCGGTGGGTCTGCCGCTGCCGCCGGAGAGGCCGCCGCCAAGATCGACGGCATTTCCAAGGTGCTGGTCGCCGAGGACGCCTCGCTGGGTCATCGTCTTGCGGAATCCACCGCTGCGCTGATCGTGTCGCTGGCTGATGCGTACGAGCACATAGTCGCCCCTGCCACCACCGACGCCAAGAACATCATGCCACGTGTCGCAGCCCTGCTGGATGCAATGGTGATCTCGGATGTCTCGGGCGTTGTCGATGGCAACACGTTCGAGCGCCCGATCTACGCTGGCAATGCCATCCAGACCGTCAGGTCCTCGGATGCAAAGAAGGTGCTCACCATCCGGACCTCGACCTTTGACGCGGCTGGTGAAGGTGGTTCGGCCCCGATCGAGAGCATTCCGGTGGCGGACAACCCGGGCCTCTCCGAATGGGTCGAAGACAAGGTCGCGGCAAGTGACCGACCCGAGTTGACCTCGGCCGGTATCGTCGTCTCGGGTGGGCGTGGCGTGGGCAGTCAGGAAGATTTCGCCCTGATCGAGAAACTGGCTGACAAGTTGGGCGCCGCCGTAGGTGCCTCCCGGGCCGCCGTGGACTCGGGCTTCGCCCCGAACGACTTGCAGGTCGGTCAGACCGGCAAGGTAGTTGCCCCAGATCTTTACATCGCCGCAGGTATCTCGGGAGCGATCCAGCACCTTGCCGGTATGAAAGACTCCAAGATCATCGTTGCGATCAACAAGGACGAAGAGGCGCCGATCTTCCAGATGGCCGATTACGGGCTTGTCGCCGATCTGTTTCAGGCCGTGCCGGAACTGACCGGGAAACTGTGACATTCGCGTGGCGGTGACGGAAAACCTCGTTCTTTCCGGTCCGTTTTCCGGGCTATTTAGCATCCGCCACGCGCAGTTGAACGCTGCCAATACACACAAAGAGCCAGGCGGGCCGAGAGGCCCGCTTGGCCGATTCAATATACGTCGCTATCGGCCCAGGCGGCATCAACGCAACACACAATGCCGTCTGTGACGGCAAGGGTCGGCCAATCAGCCTGTTAAAGGCGGCAGGGCAGATCACCGATTACATCGGCTCGCAGGCGCTTCTAAGGATCTTACCATGAGTCAGTTGGCTGCTTGCATATCGTGGTTATGGCGCGGACAGGTGCAGAGGAGCGCCAAGGGACAAAGGGTTTCGCGTCTGTATCCCGGATCGAAAGCAGCGCAACACTCCGCGTAGGTGTACCAAGGAATTCCTGTCAGCCCGCACGCCCGCAGCGTTGGTCAACTATCTCTTCGGTATGCGACCTGCCCCTTGTGCCATGTCAACGCTCCCAGCCTGTCGGCATCGCCTCTCTTCACCGTCTCGAACAGTTGATTGCGGCCTTACAGGACCGCGTACCAGAAGGAAGAGAGCATGGCCGCCACGTCCGGAAAAACGTCAGCCGCGATTGGCTGGACCTTTATCGCCACCCTAATGGGCATCGTTGCAGAGTGCCCAATGCTCCGACAGGTCATGCTGCGGTCGCGGATCTTGTCCGTAACAGAGTTGCCCTTGCCCGCTTACGTCGGCTGGCGGTCCAGAATGGCAGCTCTGGGCATTTTTTGGAGGGAGGAGACGTTGCAGCCGGGAGGTGCCACCAGCTCAGGTGACGGCCTTTGCGCAGAGCCGAGGCACGCGCGCTGGCATAGACCTTATCGATGCGAAAGTCATCGCCTGCTTCTTCGCATGTCGGCCAGAAGCAGGCCGCAGCGCTCACCGCCGTTGCCAGAAAACCGGTCACCATCGCGAAAGCGTTGTGTAAAATCAGTCAAAAGCGGGTGGCTCCTACGACCAGACAGATAAAGTTACCAACAGGATCTGACGCCGCTGACACAACAGTAGCGACTTAAACCGGCTATCCCGGTGCCAAGGGTATCTCCATTGGGGCCGGAAATTTATGCCAAGTACTCGTGGATGGTCAACTGGCCAGTCTCTGCCTGACGCCGTCAAGCCAGCCCGCGTCCATTTGCGGGACCGAGGCCAGCAGCCGTTTCGTGTAATCCGACTTCGGCGCGGCGAAAATTTGATGCTGCGCACCGGTCTCTACAATCTTTCCCCGCTGCATGATGACGACCTGATCGGCAATCGCCTCAACCGTGGCGAGATCGTGGGTGATGAACAAATAAGTCAGCCCCAACTCATCCTGCAGCCGCAACAACAGCCGCAAGATCCCTTCCGCCACGAGCTGATCAAGCGCGCTGGTGACCTCATCGCAGATAATGAACTCCGGCTCCGCCGCAAGGGCCCGCGCGATGCCGATGCGTTGCTTCTGTCCACCTGACAGCTCGGGAATGCGGCGATCAAGGAAGGTGGCCGGATCCAACTCGATCAGTTCCATCAATTGGTTCACCCGCGCCCGCAGCGCAGATCCGCGCAGACCCAGGAAATGCCGCACCGGTCGCTCCAGTGTCTCGCGCACGGTGTGACGCGGGTTCAGTGCAGTATCCGCCATCTGGTACACCATCTGGATATGACGAAGCGTGGCGCGGTTGCGCTTCTGATAAGGCCCGGGAAGGGGTTTGCCCTGCCACAGAACCTTGCCTTCTCCGGGCGGCAAGACGCCGGCAATCACCTTGGCCAAGGTGGACTTTCCCGATCCGCTTTCGCCAACAACCGCAGTGGTCCGGCCTTTGGGGAGGTCGAGGCTGACACCATCCAGCACCTTGGTGGTTCCATAGCCTGCAGTAACCCCGCTCAGTGACAGGACCGTCTCCGTGTCGTTTGTATCGCGTCGGGGTCGATCCAGCGCCCGCACGGCCCACAGCGACTTGGTGTAGTCCGCTTTGGGCGCCTCCAACATCTTTCGCGTCTGCGCCGTTTCCACCTCCCGGCCATGTTGCATCACCGTTATGCGATCGGCCATCTGGCTGACGACGGCCAGATCGTGCGTGATGTAGATCGCCGCCGTGTCATAACGTTCGACAATATCGCGGATCGCGCCCAGAACTTCGATTTGGGTGGTCACATCCAGCGCCGTCGTCGGCTCATCGAAAATGATCAGGTCAGGTCGGCACGCCATCGCCATGGCCGTCATCGCCCGCTGCAACTGGCCGCCTGACACCTGATGCGGATAGCGAAAACCAATCTGTTGAGGGTCCGGCAGCTGCATCTGGCGGTAGAGTGCGATGGCGTCGGCCTCGGCCTCGGCCCGCGCGGCGGTGCCATGCAGCAATGGTGCCTCGCAGAACTGGTCGATCAGCCGGTGCGCCGGGTTGAAGCTGGCTGCCGCAGACTGCGCCACATAGGCAATGCGGCGCCCATGCAAATCTTGCAGCGTCGCCGTGCTTGCCTGCGCAAGGTCGATCCCGTCAAACAGGATCTCGCCCGCGGTGATCGCTACCCCGCCGCGGGTGTAGCCCATCGCCGCCAGCCCGGCTGAGCTCTTGCCGGCGCCGCTTTCGCCCACCAACCCCAACACCTCGCCCCTGTTCAGGCTCAGGTCCAGACCATGCAAAATGGTGGTGCGCTTCCCCTTCGGCCCCGCCTCGAGCCGCAGGCCGCGGATGTCCAGTAGCTTGCTCATGGGCGTGTCCTCAGCTCTTCAGGCCGCTGGCGCGGTGCAGCATCCAGTCGACAATAAAATTGATGGCAATGGTCAGCAGCGCGATGGCTGCTGCCGGGATCAGCGGGGTAATGTCGCCAAAGGTGATCAGCGTCGCATTTTCCTTCACCATCGAGCCCCAGTCAGCGGTGGGCGGCTGAATGCCAATGCCAAGGAAGCTGAGCGCGGCAATGAAGAGAAACACGAAGCAGAAGCGCAAGCCAAACTCTGCAATCAGAGTCGAGGAGATGTTCGGTAGCACCTCGCGACGCAACAACCACAACGTCCCCTCCCCGCGCAGCTGGGCGGCCTGGATGAAATCCTGGCTGACCACATTCATTGCCGCGGCGCGCGACAGGCGAAACACCGGCGCGATGTAGATCACCGCGATAACGCCCACCATGTTGGGGATAGAAGGACCGACAATGGCCAACAGCATCAGCGCAAGGATCAGCGGCGGAACGGCCATCAGCACATCGATCACCCGCGACAGGATCTGGTCTGTCCAACCGCCCTTCAGCGCGGCCACCATGCCCAGAGCCGCGCCTGCGGTGAAAGCGATGCCGGTGGTCAGCAGCGCCAAACCGACGGTATTGCGGGCGCCGTAGATCATCCGCGACAGCATGTCCCGGCCCAGGTTGTCGGTGCCGAGCGGGAAGGCGGCGCTCCAGGGTTCGTATTCGACCCCGACGATTTCGGTTTCCCCGTAGGGCGCCAATAGCGGGGCAAACACCCCAGTAACCAATACGGCAGCCAGGATCAGCATTCCCAGCAAGGCGGTAGGCGGGGCGGATTTAAGGGTTTTCACGTCTGCGCTCCTTTATCGTGCGTGCCGCAGGCGCGGGTTGGACAGGATCGACAGGATGTCGGCCAGCACGTTCAGGGTGATGTAGGTGCCGGCAAAAAACAGGCCGACAGCCTGCACGACCGGGAAATCGCGGCTGGCAACGGCATCGACCAAAAGCTGCCCCAAACCCGGGTAGGAGAACACGACCTCCACCACGACAACACCGACGATCAGGTAGGCGAGATTCAGCGCCACCACGTTGATGATCGGTGCCAGCGCATTGGGCAGCGCATGCAGCACGATGACCCGCCAGCGCGGCACGCCCTTCAGCCGGGCCATCTCGATGTAAGGCGCCGCCAGCACGTTGATGATGGCCGCGCGCGTCATTCGCATCATGTGGGCGATGACCACCAGGATCAGGGTCAGCGCAGGCAGGAAGCTGCGGTAGAGCGCATCGCCAAAGGAGGAAGCCTCATCGATGCGGGCGAGTGTCGGAAACCAGCCCATGCGGATCGACAGAAACAGAACCAGAAGATAGGCGACAAAGAACTCCGGCATCGAGATCGCACCGAGCGCGCCGACATTGACGCTGCGGTCGAACAGCGAGTTACGCCACAACGCGCTGAGCAGTCCCAGCAGGATCGCCACAGGAACCGCGATTACGGCGGCATAACAGGCAAGGAACATGGTATTTGTCAGGCGCGTGGACAGCAAATCCGCAACTGCCCGCTGCGACGCCATCGAGGTGCCAAAGTCCCCCTGCGCGGCGGCCGCCAGCCAGTCAAGGTAGCGCAGATGCGCGGGCTGGTCCAAGCCGAGTTCGGCGCGGAAGGCAGCCAGCGTTTCCGGTGTGGCGGACTGGCCGAGGATCTGTTGGGCCAGATCACCCGGCAGCAGTTCGATGCCGACAAACATCAGCGCAGAGACCGCCAACAGCGTCACGGCGCCAAGGGCCAGCCGGCTGGAAATCAGCTTCATCAATGGGGGCAACTCAAAGCCTCCTGTTAAGTCGCGACAGAAAACACGCCTGCATGAGGCCGCCCGGCCAGGCCGCCTCATGCATTTGCAGCTCTGGAGGACGGATCAGGCCATCCACCAGCGCTCGATGAACCGGATGCTGTCCAGATCCCACATTTCCGAGACCCGCTCGGGGGTCTGCACCTTGGTGCTCATCGCCGAGACATACTGGCCGAAAGCCGGGATCAGCGCCCCACCGTCGGTCTGGCACAGCTGCTGCATTTCGCCATAGATCTCGGCGCGCAAGCCCTGGTCCAGCTGCGACCGACCTTCGGCCAAGAGCTGGTTGAAGCGCTCGTTTTTCCAGCTGGTGTCATTCCAGTCGGCGGTGGCGGCATAACCGGCAGAGAACATCAGATCCGGTGTCGGACGGCCGCCCCAGTAACTGCAGCAGAAGGGCTTTTGCAGCCAGACGTTGGCCCAGTAGCCGTCATCGGGCTCGCGCGAGACCTTCAGATTGATGCCCGCGCCCTTGGCCGCCTCGGAGAACAGCACAGACGCATCCACCGCGCCATTGAACGCCGCATCTGCGGTGTGCAGCGTCACATCCAGGCTGCTGAGACCGGACTTGGACAGGTAGTGCTTTGCCTTGTCGGGATCATAGGCGTGCTGTTCCAGTTCGGCGTTGTAATAGGGCATGGACGACGCGATCGGGTGGTCATTGCCTACCGTGCCAAAGCCCTTCAGAACCTTCTGCACGATCGCCTCGCGGTCGATTGCGTGCTTCAATGCCAGGCGCACGTTCACGTCGTCAAACGGCGCTGCGGTCACCTGCATCGGCATGGTGTAATGCAGGGTGCCGTTCTGGGTGTGGATCTTGATGTTGCGGTTGCGTTTCAGCAAGTGGATGGTCTTGAGGTCCGGGCGGTCGATCAGATCGACCTCGCCGGTCATCAGCGCGTTCATCCGTGCCGCCGGATCGCCAACCTTCAGCAGCACCACCTTGTCAAAATGGGCGCGGCCCGCCTTCCAGTAATCGTCGCGGCGCTTCAGTTCGATACGCACGCCCGGCTCAAACGCCTCGATCACATAGCCACCGGTACCGATCCGGCTTTCAGGGTCGATGGAGCCATCTTTGTCCTGCCGGATGGTCAGGTGGTAGTCATTGAAGATGAAAGGAAAATCAGCATTGCCGTCTTCCAGCTCAAAGATCACCACGTTGTCGCCGTCAGCGCGGATGTCCTTGATCTGCGCCAGCAGCGGCTTCACGCCTGACTTGGAGTCCGGCCCCATATGATGACGGATCGAAGAGATCACATCGACAGCCGTGACTGTCTTGCCGTCCGAGAATGTGGCGTCATCGCGCAACCGGAACGTCCAGACACGCGCGTCCGGGGTTGCCTCGTAGCTTTCGGCGAGATCCGGCTGGGCGGAGCCATCCGGGGCGATTTCCACCAGGGTCGAGAACACCGCATAGCTGGTGGCGAACATGAAGTCGTTTGCGTAGGTCGCCGGGTCCAGAGAATCCGAAGTGCTGCCTTGGGTATAGCCCACCCGCAGGGTTCCGCCCTTCTTGGGCACTGCGGCGTGGGCGCGGGTGTTCAGCCCCAGCCCCAGGGCCATCCCGCCCGCCGCGGCGCCCGCGAGAAAACCGCGACGGGTCGGTGCCGCCAGGGCGGTGGTGGTCTTCAGCATCATGTTCCTCCTCCTTGGGAAATGCCTCTTTGCAGCGCCTTACACTGCAAGTGTGATAGATTTTGAACGGGTATAGGCGTCGAGCCCCTCCAGCCCTTTTTCG
Source organism: Nocardioides marinus (assembly GCA_019801415.1). Lineage (GTDB taxonomy): Bacteria > Pseudomonadota > Alphaproteobacteria > Rhodobacterales > Rhodobacteraceae > Leisingera. Next base: position 126,742 of record JAHVJD010000006.1, on the reverse strand, counting down.
CGGCCAAACCCGGACTTCCGGTTGCCGCCAAAGGGCAGTTCGATCCCTCCCGCCCAATAATCGTTGACGGTGACCTGCCCCGCATCGACACGCTGTGCCATACGCAGCGCGGTGGACATGTCTTTGGTATAGATACCGGCCGCCAAGGCAAAATCGGTGCCATTGGCAAGGTTCAAAGCTTCTTCTTCACTTTCAAAGATTTGCACGGCGAGAACGGGGCCAAATATCTCTTGCAGCACCGCATCATCGCTCGCGCTGAGGTTATCCAGAATGGTTGGCTCGTAGAACCAGCCCTTACCGGTTTCCGGGTCCGTGGCCGTGTTGCCACCGGTGACGATCTCGACACCCCGGGCGCGAGCGCGCTCAACGTGCCCCGCGATCTGCTCCAGATGGCGTTCGGAGTTGACGGCCCCCATGTCCGGGTTGCGCAGCCCATGGCCAAAGCGCAAGCCTTGCGCTTTTTTGACCAACCGTTCCAGAACCTCGGCGTGCAGATCACGGTGGATCACCAGCCGCGATCCGGCCGAGCAGATCTGCCCAGAGTTCGAAAAAATGGCCCAGAGTGCGCCCTCGGCCACATCCTCCGGATCGGCATCGGCAAAGGCGATGAGCGGCGACTTGCCCCCCAGTTCCAGCGTCAGCCCGGTCACATTCGGGGCCACGTTCTGCATCACGCCCACGCCGGTCGCGACCGACCCGGTGAAGGTCACGTGCCGCACCCGAGGGTCGGTGACCAGCGGCGCACCGGCCTCGATGCCGGTGCCGGTGACCACGTTGACGACCCCGGCAGGCACGCCCGCGCGCAGCAGCAGTTCGGCAATCATCAGCGCGGTAAAGGGCGTGGTTTCCGCCGGTTTAACCACCGCCGAACAGCCCGCCGCCAGCGCCGGGGCGATACCGCGTACCAGCGTCGAGGTCGGATAGTTCCACGGCACGATATGCGCGGTCACGCCCACAGGCTCTCGCAGGGTGAAAGCGGCGTTGCCGTTGCCAAGGTTGACGCTGCGCCCGTCCAGCTTGTCCGCGGCACCTGCGTAGTATTCGAACAGACGTGCCGAACCCGCAACGTCCCCCTGCGCCTCAGCGAGCGTCTTGCCGCTGTCGAGGCTTTCGACCACCGCCAACCTGTCCGCCTCGGCGCGCATCAGGCGCGCCGCCTCGTTCAGGATGGCGCAGCGGCGGGCGGGCGGCGTGTTGCGCCAGGCCTCGAAGCCTTCGGCGGCGCTGGTCACGGCGCGGTCCACATCGGCCGCGGTGCCGGCGGCAAAATCGGCAAAGGCTTCGCCGGTGCCGGGATCGAAGCTTTCCATGCGGTTGCCGCTGTCAGCCGCTACGAATGCGCCATCGATGAAATGGTCGCGCGGCAGATCCGGCAAGGTGCCGGTTTCGAAATAGGTGGAAATCATCCGGTCGGAGGTCATCATGCGTCCTCGCTGCATTTGTAGGTGGATTTGGCCAGCCACTCGGGGCAGATCTCGACGCCCCAACCGGGGGCATCACTCACAACCGCCTGACCGTCCGTGATGGTGAAGGGATCGTTGCGGAACAACTCACGCTGCCAGGGATAGTAGTCGTCGCCCTCGATCGAGAACTCCAGGTAGCGGCCCGGATTGGGCACTGCGCGCAGCAGATGCATGGTGAACAGCGTCACCAGCGACAGGTTGGCCGCATGGGGGGTGCAAGGCAGGCCGGCAGCATGGCCCATGCGGGCCACCTCCATGCTGCGCACCATGCCGCCCAGATACAGAATATCGGGCTGAATGATGTCGACCGCGCGCATCGCAACGATCCGCTTCCACTGCTGCAGGTCCCAGTCCTGCTCGCCACCCGCCACGTCGATGGACAATTCGCGGGTGACTTCGGCGGTCTGTTCCAGCTCCCAATAGGGGCAAGGCTCCTCAAAATGTTCGTAACCGTTGGCCTCCAGCATCCGCCCGACCTCAATCGCGCGGGCGGGGCCAAACCCCGAGTTGCCGTCGACCAGCAACGCCGCATCCGGTCCCATGGCCTTGCGGATGGCCGGGATGATCGCCTCGGTCCGTCCCTCCCATTCGTCCCGATCCTGGCCGCATTCGGCGCCGACCCGCACCTTGAAGGCATCAAAACCATAGTCATCGCGCAGGCGTTGCAGGCGCGTGGCCTCATCCTCGGGCGTGATGTCGCGCCGCATCGAGGAGGCATAGGCCCGCAGCGGCCCTGCCGTGCCGCCCAGCAGTTCAGCCACGGGCTTTCCCGCCGCCTTGCCGCGCCAGTCCCAGACCGCGGTGTCCAGTCCCGCCATGGCCCGGCGCAGATAGGTTCCAGGGAACTTGTGCTCGCGCAGCGGGATCTCGGCGATCACGTCCTCCAGCGCATCCATACCGCGCCCCAGCGCCCAGGGCGCCACCTGCCGGTGCAGGATCTCGCAGGTCAGATCGCTGCTGTAGGTGGACACCTGCCCCCAGCCGGTGCTGCCGTCCTCTGCGGTGACCCGCACAAAGCCGACCAAAGGCGTGCAGAAGGTCTCGATCCGGCGGATCCGCGGACCGGTGTCGTCCTTGCCGCGAATGTTGGCGACCGGCACCGCGCCGGACATGGAATAAGGCGTGCTCATGCGTCCTCCAGAATGAGATCAGCGGCGCGGTACGCCAGCATCATGGTCGGGGCATTGGTGTTGCCCGAGGTCAGATTGGGAAAAACCGAGGCATCGACGACGCGCAGCCCCTGCACCCCATGCACCTTCAGCCGCGGACTGACCACCGCGTCCTGCGCATCCCGCCCCATGCGGCAGGTGCCGACAGGGTGAAAGACGGTGCCGCAACGCTCGCGAAAATCGTCCAGGATCTGCGCATCGTCCATACGCCGCAGATCCGGCTCCATCGCCGAGTCCACTAACCTGTCCAGTGCGGCGGTCGTAATCAGGCGCTGGCACAGGCGCCCGCCGGCCACGACCTGCGCGCGATCCTCCGCGGTCGCAAGCGAATTGGGGCGGATGCGGGGCGGGGCCGCCGGGTCGGCAGTACTGATGTCGATACGGCCACGGCTGGTGGGGCGAGCCGGCTGAAATCCAATAATAAAGCCCGGAAACGGGTCCGGCTGCACCACCGTACGCCTGCCATTCGGCGTCGTGGTATAGGTGACCGGGTTGAAATACAGCTGCTGGTCAGGGTGGCGCTGATCCGGGCCGGAGCGGAAATATCCGCCGCACTGATTGACCGACAGGGCCAGCGGTCCACGCCGGGTCAACGCATATTGCAGCGCAGCGCGAACCTTGCCTGTGAAGGGGCGCAGCATGTTGTTCAATGTGGGTTCAGTTGCACGGAAATAGTAGTTGATACCCAAGTGGTCCTGCAGGTTTCCACCCACATGCGGCGCTGCAAGTCGCGGCGTGATCCCATGAGATTTGAGAACCTCCGCGGGGCCAATCCCCGACAGTTGCAGAAGCTGCGGCGAGCCCACGGCCCCGGCTGAAAGAATGATTTCACGACCAGCTTTCAGGGTACGTCGCTTGCCCTTGTGCCGCACCTGAACCGCAGCCGCGCGTTGACCTTCGAAAACGATCCGCTCTGCCAGTACCCCGGTCATCAGCGCGACATTGGAGCGCCTCAACGCCGGTTTCAGGAACGCCCGCGCCGAATGCATCCGACGGCCGCCCCGCGTGTTGATCCGATAGATCGCCGCGCCCTCGTTTGCAAAACCGTTGATATCGTCCGTGGACGGCAGACCAAGTTCCTGCGCAGCCGCAAAGAAATGCCGGTTTGCAGGATGGATCTGATCCGAGACATCCTGAACATGCAGCGGCCCTTCGCCCTGCAACGTCCCGTCCGCATCGCTGCGCCTTTCCATCGCTTCGTAGGTCTGGCGAACAGTCTCCCAATCCCAGCCCTCTGCCCCGGCGTCGGCCCAGTCGTCGAAATCCCGGGGCAGCCCGCGGGCATAGACCAGCGCGTTTATCGCGCCAGAGCCGCCGACCACCTTGCCCCGTGGCCAATACCCGCTTCGCCCTGCGAGGGCTTCTTCCGGTTCGGTCTGGAATTTCCAGTTGACCTTGGGGTCAAAGAAAGTCTTGCCGTAGCCCAGTGGTAGCGCAATCCACGGCGACCAGCCGCGACCACCGGCCTCCAGCACCAAAACCTTGTGACGTCCCGAAGCGCTCAGCCGGTCCGCCAGCACGCAGCCGGCGGATCCTGCTCCGATGATGATGTAGTCGTACTCCGCCACTGCGCCCTGCCTGATACTGGTGTTGTCGCACGACCGTTACAAACCTCACGGCCAAATCCAAAACGAAAAAAAATTCGTGATTGCCTTAAAAAAATTTGCAGAGCCGATAATGTAGGGAAATGTACAAAGAGCTCCCCCCCTTGCCTTGGCTACGCGCCTTCGATGCCAGTGCCCGCCTCGGAAATTTCACCCTCGCCGCCGAGGAGTTAGGTCTGACGCCCTCTGCAGTCAGCTATCAGGTACGGGGCCTTGAAGCGCAGCTCGGTCACAAGCTGTTTAGACGAGAGCGCAAGGCGCTTGTGCTGACACGGTTGGGGCAGGCCTACAGGCCAGTGGTGGCCAAGGCATTTGCCGATCTCGATGCCACGACCTCAAACCTGTTTGGCAAGGGCGCCGAGGCAGAAATAACCCTGCGCTGTGTCAGCTCACTAAACCTGCTGTGGCTGGTCCCCCGACTGGAGCATTTCAGGGGCGCGCATCCGGACAGTCGCCTGCGGGTTCTGTCGGCATCCTGGGCCGAGCTCGCGGATGGAGAGGAGATCGACGTCGATATCCGCTACGGCGATGGCAACTGGTCCGACGGGGAAGTACTGCCGCTTATGACCAACGAAGTCATCGCTGTCTGTGCCCCTGCCCTGCGCACCCAAGATGGCCCAAACGCATTGGCACAGGGGCCGTTGATAGAACTGGCGGGCGTCGTCGACACATGGCGGCATTTTTTCGCCCTGCATGCTCCTGATTGCCAGATGGACGAGCCTGCCTACAAGGTTGACCAGTCTCTGATCGCGCTGGAACTGGCAAGCCGTGGTCAAGGGACCGCCTTGGTGGCCGAGGTCTTTGCCAGACCCTACCTGGAGCGTGGCACCCTTGTTCAGGCCAGCGAGCTTACGCTGCCACCGCGACAGGGGCACTATCTGGTGCTCCCCAAGGAACGCAATCGGTTCCGGCCGGAAGTTTCCGCGTTGGTCGCGTGGCTACAGGATCAGGCGAGCTGTTCCGCAATTGCCTGAACTTGAACGACCCACACTCATCTTGCCCCGACGCCCGTCAGCGAAAGTCTGACGAGGATGCCAACTCGACAAAGGCTTTGACCAACCGAAGCCGCGCCCTGTCTTTCGGTGCAACAACCGCAGTCTCATGCCTATGCGACAATTCGGCGACGGGCAATTCCACCAACCCACGCGCGATCAATCCGCTGTTGCCAAGGAAGATGGCGACGCCAGCGCCCTGCAGCACCGCCTCGCACATGAGCGGAAAGGTGGTGATCTTTATGGTACGATGAAACCCGCACCCGTGTTTTACCAGAGCTTCGCGGACCACGCGTTCCGTCAATGAGCCGCTTTCCGGCAGGATGACCGTTTCCTTGGCCAGATCCTCGAACCGCAGCACTTCGCGGTTTGCCAGCGGCGATGACGGGTGCAGATAAGCGGCATAGCGAACCGTCTGGACCGGAACCCGCTCCCAATCTTCGGTTTTTGGGGGATCGGTGATCAACCCGACATCCGCTTTCCTTTCCCGCAGCAATCGCACTGCCGTCGTCCATGCGTAAACACCAAAGTCTATTTCGACATCAGGGTAGCTTTGCCGGAACAGGCTGATCGCCCTGAGAGCGGGCAGAGGGGCATTCGCAATGACCTTGATGTGTCCGCGCGCCATGGCTTCAAAGCCTTCAAGACGCTCGCTGATTTCGGAATCCAGCGCGACCAGACGGTCGGCGAGATCATAGAACTCCTGCCCTGTTCGCGTCAGCGAAATGCCATCCCGGCTGCGCAACAACAGCTGCGATCCGACCTGTTTTTCCAGTTTGGCCACATGTTGCGTAACCGCGGATTGCGACACCCCGAGCCGCGTCGCCGCGGCCGAGAAACTGCCCGCGCGCACGACGTAGGCAAAGGCAACGAACTGGTGATGGTTGGCGCGCATGGCATCGGTCCCTTTTGGCCGCACTCCTAGCTGCCATTAGTCTCACTTATATGACGTCACAAAAGTGAAGGCTCAGCTTCTTACACCGCCTCCATCAGACGGAGGAATCAGATGACCGAGCTGAGCATCGTGAACGTGACGAAGCGCTTTGATGAGACGGACGTGCTCAAAGGTGTTTCACTGGATATTGCAGACGGAGAGTTCGTCTCTCTGGTTGGCCCGTCCGGCTGCGGCAAATCCACCTTGCTGCGTATCATCGCCGGGCTGGAGGCACAGACCAGTGGCGATATCCGAATTGCGGGCCAGTCGGTTGTCGACCGTCGGGCCGCCGATCGCAACCTTTCAATGGTCTTTCAATCATACGCGCTCTACCCACATCTCAGCGTTGCGGACAACATTGCCGTGCCGCTGAAGATGCGCCGGTTGAGCAGGCTCCAGCGCCTGCCCCTGGCGGCTCGACTGCTGCCGTCGGGTCGCGCCGCTAGCCGCAAAATCGAATACGACGTCCACCAAGCGGCGAAGATGCTGGAGATCGAGCATCTCCTGAACCGCAAACCTGGGCAGCTCTCGGGCGGGCAACGCCAACGGGTTGCCTTGGGGCGGGCCCTGGTCCGGGAGCCCGCGGCCTTCCTTCTGGACGAGCCGCTCTCCAACCTCGACGCCAAGCTGCGGGTGCAGACCCGGGCGGAAATCGCGCAGCTGCATCGCCGACTGCGGGCCACCTTTGTCTATGTGACCCACGATCAGGTGGAAGCGATGACGATGTCAGACCGGATCGCGGTGATGATGGGGGGGCGCATCCTGCAATGCGCAACACCAGAAACCATTTACGAAGATCCTGACCACATCGACGTGGCGGAGTTCATCTGCGCTCACAAGATCAACATCCTCCCCGTGGAGATCGCTGATGACGGCCAACTGCACCTGTTGGACCGCCGCTTGGAGCTCTCGGTCGTCGGCGCCGGCCGTGGCGTGGGCTCGCTGGGCCTGCGTCCCGAAGCGCTGCGGCTTGCGGGTGAGAATGCCCCGATCCGTGGCCATGTCGTACACCGCGAAAACCTTGGCGCGGAGCTTTTCGTACAAGTCGAAGTCGCAGCTTTGAAAGAGCGCGTCACACTGCGAGCGAACCCCGAGCAACGCCGTGCGCTTCAACTTGGCTCACCGGTGGGGTTGGAATTCGATCCTGCAAAAGCCCTGCTGTTCGATCCCCATGGCAAGCGCCTGCGGCAGCTGCGCCCGACGTTCGCCGCAAAACCCGAGGTCGCGTAACATGCCTGCACCTGACGTCCCATCCGCCGGGAAGGCGAGCACGCCCCCGCCGACCCCTACCAATTCCGCCCCAGTAATCAGAGATTATCGAGCGGCTTGGACCCTGACTGGTCCCGCACTGATCCTGATGGTCCTGATCCTACTGGTACCGGTCGCTATCGCGGGCTTGCTCTCCTTCACCGACTACTCGCTGGGCAGCGACAGCTTCAACTGGATCGGCAGCGCGAACTACGAAAAGCTATTCACGCGCGCCTCCTACGAAAAGATGTTCGTCGCAACGCTGACGTATGTTGTCACCGTCGTGCCCCTATCCGTCGCCTTGGGACTGGGGGCGGCCATTCTAATCCATTCTCTGGGACGGTTCGGCGCCCTCTACAAGACGATCTATTTTCTGCCCGTGATGGCCACGCTGCTGGCGATGTCAATCGCCTGGGAGTTCATGCTGCACCCGACAATCGGCATGCTCAACCGGACGCTGGAACTGGGCTGCGGGACACTTCTGGAACGGGTCTGGCCCTTCCTCGCCAACGGCTGCGCGGATCGCTTTCCGGTCTGGCTCGGAGATAAGCGCTACGCCATCTGGGTGATCTGCTTCATCGGAGTCTGGCAGGGGTTCGGCTTCAACATGGTGCTCTATCTGGCCGGGCTGACCTCCGTCCATCGTGAGCTCTACCACGCTGCCGAAATGGATGGCGCCAGATCCGCATGGGACCGGTTCCGGCTAGTAACCTGGCCAGCGCTCGGCCCCACCACCGTTTTCGTTGTCACCATCACCTGCATCCGCGCCTTCCAGGTCTTTGACACGGTCGAAGCCTTCTGGCCCCAGGGCGGCGGGCCCAACAAGTCAACCTACGTGATGATGTTCGCCATCTTCGAGAAAGGCGTGCAACAGAACCTGATCGGGATCGGCTCCGCCATCACCATGCTGTTTCTGACCTTCGTCATGTTCCTGACCCTCATCCAACGCTGGCTGGTCGAAAGAAAGGTTCATTACTGATGACACGCGACTGGTGGAAACATCTGATCCTGATCCTTGGCATGATCGTCGTCATCGCGCCCTTCTACCTGATGGTCAGCTATTCTTTCAAATCCCCCGGCGAAATCGAGAGGGGGGAAGGCGGCTTCTTTGGTCGGCAGGAGCTGATGGTCGATGAACGCTGTGTCAGCCTGCGTGCACCTGACCGCAAGGATATCGCAGCAGCCAGCCAACGCTTTCCCGGCCAGACCGAAAATGCGATCCGAACCGCTCTGATCGCCGAGGCGAAGAGCGCCTGCTCCATGCGGCCGGTTGTGTTCAATTACACCAAGGCGTTCTCGGAAGCGCCACTGCTGCGCTACCTGCTGAACGGGATCGCGGTGACGGTGTCGATCTTTCTGATCCAGGCAGTTGTGGCGCTCCCTGCGGCCTATGCCTTGGCCAAACTGAAATTCTGGGGACGGGAAGCGGTGTTCGGCCTGGTGCTGTTCTGCTTGCTGATCCCGGTCCATGCCATCGCGCTGCCGCTCTACATAATCCTGGCGAAACTCGGTTTGACCAACACCTATGCGGCGCTGGTGGTGCCGTGGACCATCAGCGTTTTCGGGATCTTCCTGATGCGACAGTTCTTCATGACGGTCCCCGATGATCTGATCGATGCCGCGCGCATGGACGGGATGGGCGAATTCGCAATTGTGTGGCGCGTGATGTTGCCCACGGCCATCCCCGCACTGCTGGCCTTCGCCATCTTCTCGATCGTTGCACATTGGAACGACTACTTCTGGCCGCGCATCGTGGTGACGGGCAACCGGGATCTGTTCACCCCGCCGCTGGGGCTCCGCGAATTCAAAGGAGACGGTGACGGATCCTACTTCGGCCCGATGATGGCGACGGCCACCGTCATCGTCACGCCGCTGATCGTTGCCTTCCTGCTGGCACAGAAGCGGTTCATCGAAGGCATCACCCTGAGCGGAATGAAGTGATTTGCGGGTGCGGCACACGCCGCACCCGCCCGAAATCCCGACCGGGATCATAGCAGAGCGCGCTTTGCCAAACACCTGCGCTCCAATCCAGGAATGAGAGGAAGAGTTCCATGAAACCCACCCTGCCCGCAATCGCCCTTGCGGTATCTGCCTCCGTCGCGATGGCCCAGGACACCGTGACCATCGAGTTCGCCTACCCCTACAGCCACCTGTTTGACGTCACCTACGAGGCGATGATGCCCGAGTTCAAGGCGGCCCATCCCAACATCGAGGTGAAGTTTCGCGCCACTTATGACTCCTATGAGGACGGCACCAACACGATCCTGCGCGAAGCCGTTTCGGGAAACCTGCCCGACGTGACAATGCAGGGTCTGAACCGGCAGCAGATCCTGGTCGAAAAAGGCATCGCCAAACCGCTGGACCTGTTCATTGCCGAAGAAGCGGATTTCGCCAAAGACGGCTATCACGATGCCATGCTCTCCCTCTCGACCTTTGTCGGAGCGGTCTACAGCCTGCCATTTTCGGTCTCGCTGCCGGTCGGTTACTACAACATGGATATCCTGCGCAAAGCAGGGGTTGACGCGTTGCCCGAGACCTGGGACGAGGTCATCGCAGCCTGCGAAACCATGAAAGCCGAAGGGGTGGACAACCCGATCTTCTGGGGCTGGAACGTTACCGGAAACTGGTTTCTGCAAGCGTTGATGTGGTCGCAGGACAAGGCGATCGTCGAAAACGGTGCCGTGACCATGGACAGCCCCGAGGCCCTGGCAGCCCTCCAGCAGATGCAGGAGATCTTCACCCGGTGCGACATGCAGAACCTGGATTGGAAAGCCGCTCTGGCCTCCTTTTCCGCCGGGGAAATCGGCATGATGTTCTGGTCGACGTCGGCTTTGGGCGCTGTCGAACGGTCGCAAGGCGACTTTGAACTGGTCACCGGCCCCTTCCCGGGCATGGGGACGCCCCCCACGGGACTGCCTGCTGGCGGCAACGCAGCGATGCTGACCTCGACTTCCGACGATCCCAAGGTACAGAAGGCAGCCTGGGCCTGGCTGAAATTCATCACCTCGGGCAGCGGCGCAGCCGAAGTTGCCAAGACCACCGGCTACATGCCGCCGAACAAAGCCGCAAACGAGGTGATCCTCGCCGACTTCTACGAACGCAACCCCAACAAGCAGACCGCAGTGGACCAACTGCCGCTTCTGCGCGATTGGCAGGCCTATCCCGGCACCAACGGGCTGGCCATCACCCAGGTGATCTATGACGGGATCGAACGGATCGTCACCGGCGACGCCACCGACATGAAAGCACTGCAAGAAGAGCTGGTCGACGAAATCTCTGACCTGCTGCCGAACAGCTAATGATACAGCCCGGCCGCGCCAAGGCCACTTGCGCGGTCGGGCCCTCAAGTGACCAGAGCAAACACATGAAAATCATTCACATTTCCGATATCCACCTGACCATCCCAGGCGAAGAGATGGGCGGCCTCGATCCGCATGCGCGCTTTGATCAGGCGCTGAGGCATGTGGCCGAACACCATCCCGACGCTGCCCGGATCATCATCACTGGTGATCTGGCGCATTGGGGGGAGCGCGCCGCCTATGAAGCTCTGAAAACGGCCATATCAGGTCTGAGCATCCCCGTCCGCCTGATGATTGGTAACCACGATGACCGCGCCCAATTCCGTTCCGTCTTTGACGATCACCCCCTCGATCCGCACGGGTTCGTCAATCATGCCGAAACGGTCGGCGAAACCCGTTTCATCTACCTCGACAGCGTGGGCGAGCGAACGCATGCAGGTCATTTTTGCTCTGCCCGCCGCGCTTGGTTGGCGACCGAGCTGGAAAGCTGCGCGCGTGCAAGGATCTTCCTGCATCACAACCCGATGCCGCTGGGGCTGCCTGCCGAGGACAAAATCGCACTTATCGAAGAGCACCGTGCGCCACTTCATGCGCTGATCCGCCAGCATGCTGCAAAGATTGACTATATCCACTTTGGCCATGTTCACGCGCCTGTTCACGGCGTCTTTGCAGGTGTGCCGTTTGCCAGCGTGCCATCGACCGGCAACCAGTCGTTGCCCGACATGAACGAGAGCGAATTTCTGCAAGGCGCGCCGATGGCACCCGCCTATTTCGTGATTTGCACTGAAGGAAAAGACACCACGATACACCAAATTCCCTTTGCCTGGGATGGACCGATCACCCGAACAGGCACCGGATGGGAGGATTGGGCCAAACCCACCGTGGCCGCTGAATAAAAATTCGGCACGCACGGCTGATATCCGCAGGAACCCGTAAATTGCGATACACGTCCGGGAGTTGTTGGGGTAACGGAACGTCATGGATATCGTTGTCGTCACCACAATTATCGCATCGTTGTTTCTTGTAATTGGCGTGGCCGAACCGCTGGCCGCACGACTGCGATTGCCTTACAGCGTGATCCTCGCTGTTTTCGGCAGCCTGATCGCAATCGCTGCGGCCTTTTTCCTGCATACCGAGCTCACCGACGCCCTGAATCCGGTGGCAGAAGCAATTCTCGGCCTGCCGATCCGCTCAAATGTGTTCCTTTACGTATTTCTGCCAACATTGTTGTTCCAGGCCACACTCGGCATGGAGCTGCGGCGGATGCTGGATGACTGGGTGCCGATCCTCATGCTGGCCGTGGTGGCGGTGGTCGTCGCCACCCTCAGCGTGGGATACGCGCTGGCTTGGGTGAGCGCCCTGCCGCTCGCCGCGTGCCTGTTGATCGGCTCCATCGTTTCAACCACCGATCCATCGGCAGTTGTCTCGATCTTTCGGTCGATCTCTGCCCCCCGCCGACTTGCGCGCATCATCGAGGGTGAAAGCCTTTTAAACGATGCCGCGGCGATTGCGCTGTTCGGGTTATTCATGGGGTTTGTCATGTTGGGGCTTCCTGATCCCGATCTGGAAGAGGCCCTGGCCCGGTTCCCGCTTCTGATCCTAGGCGGCGCGGGAACCGGTTGGGCCTTGGCGCGCGCCGCGGTCTGGATCATGGGACTGTTCCGGCGTCACGAGCTGGCGCAGGTCTCCATCTCCGCCGCCCTGCCCTACCTCGCCTATATCATCGCAGAGCAAAGCGTCGGCGCCTCCGGCGTCATCGCGGTTGTTGCCAGTGGTCTCACACTCAATCTCACCGCGCCCGGGCGGTTGCCGCCGCAAGCCTGGGCAAACCTGCGCGAGCTTTGGGATGTGCTGGCCCATTGGGCCGGGGCGTTGATCTTTATCCTCGCCGCGTTGTTGATCCCGCGCCTGCTGGAGAAGGTTTCGCTGCAGGAGGTCTTGCTGGTCGGCGTGGTGGTCATTGCAGCAATCGCTGCACGGGCCGTTATCCTGTTTGCGCTGCTGCCGCTTTTGACCAAGGTCAAGCTGTCCCCGAAAGTGGAACGGCCCTACCGGGTCGCGATCCTCTGGGGCGGACTTCGCGGGGCGGTCACGCTGGCGCTGGCCCTGGCCGTGACCGAGAGCTTTCGCGTGCCCGCGGAGATCCAACGCGTGGTCGGCATCCTCGCCACCGGGTTCACCCTGTTTACGTTGTTGGTACAGGGCACCACCTTGCGTTGGGTGATCGGGCGCCTCGGCCTCGACCAGCTGTCCTCCATTGACCAGGCGCTGTCCCGCCAAGTGGTCGCCGTGGCGCTGCAGACAGTGCGCGAAGATATCGCGCAGACCAACGAGAACTACGAGCTCAACCGCGAAACCGTACGCGCCGAGGCCATCCAGTTTGGCGAGCGTCTCGAAGCCGCCGTGAAACGGGCCGAGGACAGCGCCGATATCCTTGATCGCGACCGGATCACCCTTGGGCTGATTGCGCTGGCGGGCCACGAGCGCGACAGCATTCTGGCGCGACTGCGCGAACAGACGATTTCGGCACGCATGGCTGAAATGGCGCTGGCGAATGCAGACCGCCTGATCGAAGGTGCCCGCTCGCAAGGGCGCAGCGGATACCAACGCGTCGCAAGGCGCAATCTTGCCTATGGCCCGACGTTCCGGATCGCGGGCTGGCTGAATTCCCGGCTTGGCATCTCCGCGCCCTTGGCAAGGATCACGGCCGACCGGTTTGAACTCCTGCTGTCTCAACGGCTTATCCTACGTGACTTGGGAAGCTTTATAGACAACCGCATCCGCCGCATTCACGGCCGCCGGGTCGCGGAACTGCTGCACGAGTTGTTGACGCGCCGGGTGGACGCGGTGGAGACAGCTCTGGACGGCTTACGCCTGCAATACCCCGGCTATGCCGAGCAGCTGGAGCGCCGCTTCATCCGCCGTACCGCACTGCGGCTTGAGGAGCGCGAGTACCTGTCGATGCGCGAGGACGGGTTGGTCGGAGCCGAGGTCTACATGTCGGTTATGCAGGATCTGGAGGCGCGGCGGGCCAAGGCCGAAACGCGCCCCCGGCTTGACATCGCGGTGCAGAAGACCGCGCTGGTCCGTCAATTTCCCCTCTTCGCCGATCTGGACGAGACCGCAACCCGTCGCCTGGCACGGGTTCTGAAAACGCATTACGTCAACGCAGGGAAAGTCATCCTGCGCAAGGACACGGCGGTGCGCAGCGTCTATTTCATCGCCTCCGGTGCCGTGGAGGCGGAAACGGCCGGCCAGGTCGTTCGATTGGGCCGGGGAGACATGTTTGGGCAAATGGCAATTCTGGCGAGGAGAACTCTCCCCACCGAGATCCGGGTCATTGCACCGACAACCCTGCTGGAGCTGGACGAGAACCGCTTCCGCCGCCTGCTGAGCCGCAGCAAGACACTCCGTTCCGCGGTTCAGGAAAGCGCCAGGAAGCGCGGTGTCAGCCTGCCGGACCTTGGTTGAAATACCCCACGCTTGCCGCCTTGCGGGGGCAATTGACAAACCAGCCGCCAACAGCCAAATGCCGGGGATGAAATACTCCGCCCAACTTCCACTTGCCTGCATCAGGACCGTTCTTGTCCTGCTGTTTCTGGTTGCGGGTGGGCTGGGTGAGGCCATTCGACAACCGTATACGCCGGTTGTTCCCAAGGTCGAACAATTGCATTCGGCGACGCTGCAACTGGCAAGCGTCACCGCCAAGGAACGATCGCAAATCCAGCGACCGGACCAGGCAGCGTCAGCCAACGGCAACGCGGCTGATGACGCCCACCTGACCCAGACGGCTGCGCAATTCCCGCCCGTCGAGCGGCTGCTGCTACTGGCCGAAGCCCGGGCACCGCCGCTCTTCGCGCGGACACTTCGCCGGGCAAATCGCGCCCGAGCGCCCCCGGTCGACATGATCTGACCACGCACCGATCCGCTCCTGTCTGTGACAAGGGGCGCATCGGTGTTTGCCTTCCTCAAAACTCATACGGAAACCGGCAGGGGGACGCGGGGCTATCCGCCCAACTCTGCCGTGGAGAGATCATGCAAAGACCAACCTTTTTGAAACGCCTCGGCGTATGGGGCATCTGCCTGCTCTGCCTGTGGCTCGCCCTCCCCAACGCCTTTTACGCGCAAATGGACGCGCAGGATACCGACACCAGACCCACCGCGGAAACCGCCTGGCAACGCCTATTGCCGTCCGGACTGATCAACCTCGGCCTTGACCTGCGCGGCGGCGCACATCTGCTCGCCGAGGTGGACGTTACCGGCGCAATCGACCAGCGCCTCGCCGCCTTGTGGCCAAGCTTGCGCGACGCGCTGCGGGATGAGGGCGGCCGCACGGTTCAGGTTCGCAAACTCACTGCGCCATCCGGCGTTTTGCGCGTCGCTGTCACACCCGCCAGCTTCGCCCCGCGGGCACGGGACGTCGCAACGCGCTTTGCAACCCACGTCGCGGGGACCTCTGGACCGAGCACCCCGGATCTGGAGATAACGGCCGAAAACGGCATTCTGGAACTGCGCTACAGCGCCGTCGGCAGAGACGCCCTCGCCAACCAGCTGGTAACACAGAGCCTCGAAACGGTACGACGCCGGATCGACGAGGCCGGAACCCGGGAGCCCACCATCGTTCGACAGGGTAGCGATCGCATCCTGATCGAGGTTCCGGGCTTTTCTGATGCGGACGCGCTGAAGGCACTGATCGGGACCACTGCGCAACTCTCGTTCCACGCCGTCTTGCCAGCGAGCGAAACCGCACCGGGCGACGCCTTGATGCTGCCGGATGCAACAAACCCCGCCGTCACCTATCGCGTTGACCCAAGGCCGGTGGTGTCGGGCGAACAACTGACCGATGCGCAGGCAAGCTTTGATCCGAACGGGCGCCCAGCGGTCTCCTTCCGGTTTGATACAGCTGGGGCCCTTGCGTTTGGAGACTTCACCGCCGGACACGTCGGCAGCCCATTTGCCATCGTGCTGGACAACACGGTTCTGTCAGCGCCAGTCATCCAGTCGCACATTGCCGGTGGCAGCGGCATCATCACCGGCCAGTTCTCGGTCGAGGAGACATCGCAGCTCGCAACCTTGCTTCGAGCCGGATCCCTTCCGGCAGAGCTGACATTCCTGGAAGAAAAGACCGTTGGCCCAGAGCTGGGCAGCGACAGTATCGCAGCCGGGGTGCGCGCAGCCTTGATCGGGCTGGCCGCCGTTTGTGCCCTGATGGTAGCCTGCTACGGCGGCCTGGGTCTGGTTGCCGTGGCCGCGCTGGCCATCAACATGGTGATCCTCGTCGCCGTGCTGACCCTTGTGGGCGCAACCCTGACCCTGCCGGGCATTGCCGGCATCGTCCTGACACTTGGAATGGCGGTCGATGCCAATGTCCTTATCTTCGAGCGGATACGCGAGGAACTGCGCCGCGAACGCAACCTGTGGCGGGCCGTCGGCAACGGCTTTGACAATGCATTTTCGTCAATCCTGGACGCCAACCTGACCGGACTGCTGACTGCCGGGTTGATGTTGTGGCTCGGCGCAGGCCCGGTGCGTGGCTTTGCGATAACCTTGGGGCTGGGCATTCTGACTTCCATGTTTACGGCTTTGATCGTTACGAAACTCATCCTGCAAAGCTGGCTGGAGTGGCGTCGGCCCAAGGAATTGCCCATGCGGGGGGGCCTCGGCTTTCTTGAGCGGCGCCATGTGATCGACTTCTTCCGGCTGCAAAAGGTCACTTTCGGTGCCTCGCTCACAGCCGTGCTGGCCTCGCTCTTGGTGATCGGAATGCTCGGGTTGAACTTGGGCATCGATTTCACCGGCGGCACCAGTTTGCGCATCGAAACACCGCATGCATTACACCTTGATGCCTATCGTGACGTGCTGAACAACATGGGCTTGGCCGATGTCTCTGTCACTGAGGTGTTTTCAGCGGGCAATGTCGACAACGCGAACGTCGCCAACCTCCGCCTCGCCGCAGCAGGCGAGGAAGGGGCGGTGCTATCCTCTGATCAATTGCAGGAGGTCCGCGCTGCGTTGCTGACCGTCGATCCGGACATTCGCTTCACCGCAAGCGAAAGCATCGGGGGCAAAGTGTCACCAGAACTGGTGCGCGCGGCCGTGCTGGCCATATCGGGCGGTGTTCTGTCGATACTCGGCTACGTCTGGATGCGCTTTGAATGGCAGTTTGCCGTGGGGGCCGTCATCGCGCTTGGGCATGATGTGTTGCTGACGCTGGGCCTGTTTGCGATGCTCGGTCTGAAGGTTGATCTGGCATTCGTGGCCGCGGTCCTGACCATTCTTGGATATTCGATCAATGACACGGTGGTCGTCTTCGATCGGGTGCGTGAAAACCTGCGGCGCCATAGTGCATTGCCCTTGCGCGACGTCCTGAACCTGTCCGCCTGCGAAACGCTGAGCCGCACGATCCTCACCTCGGCAACCACATTGGCAGCCTTGCTGGCCCTGCTGGTGTTCGGCGGTGATGTCATCCGCAGCTTTGCGCTGGCCATTTCTTTTGGTGTCGTGGTGGGGACCTATTCGTCAATCTATGTCGCCAAGAACATTGTTCTGATCCTTGGCGTTGACCGGAGACACCCGGAAGCCCGCAGAGCGAAAGGCAAATTCGACCACATCGAAGCCTAGCCTTCCGCTTGACCGTGACGTCAAGGGGGCAGGCTGCCGAAGCACAGGTCAATTGTCATCTGACAAGCCCGACCTGGCCCTTCCGGGCACGCTGACCCAACTCCCGAACGGCAATCCATTTTGCCGTTCGCTTTCGCGTTCCTTTGCTGACGGCTCGGCCAACCTTTTCGACCCAGCCCTTCCGCTTCCAATGCAGCGGAAGGGCAGTGTTTCTTCAAAGAGGGCGCCGCAGCACGCCTGCCGCAGGCAGCAGACCAACCTCCGTCTGTACCGGCTCAGCGCAATGGTTGAACCAGAACTCCTCCGTTGCAGTTCGGCGGGTTCGTACCCCTTCCGGCATTGAGCGCAAGGCCAGACCCGCCGCCTCCGCCAGAACCGCGATCAGACGGTCAAGCCCGGCCGCGTCGAGCCAGCCCCCACAATAGGTCTGTCGACCTTCCCGAAGCGCAACCGGAGCACCGGCCTCCGTTTCCAACACCACCTCGGCACGGCCCTCCAGCTCCTCCAGATAGCGGTGCGCAGCGCCGCCATCCTTCAGCGCAACCGGCATGTCGGGCCGCAAGCTCTCGACCCGGGACACGGTTACATCGAGCCCCGGCAGCGCGGGGGGCAGCGGGTCGGTGGGAATGCTGAAATGCCCGTCCCGCGCACCGCTGCGGGGACCGTACAGGATCTCAGCGCCGCTTTCTGCAAGCGCGATCTTCAAATCCTGCGGCATATGCATCAGCCCCGGCGCGAGGATCAGCTTGTATCCAGTGAAATCCCGAGTGTCGGGCGGCAGGATGTCGATCGTCTGCCCTGCCCGGCGCAGCGCCTTGTAGTAATCAAGGATCAGCTGGAAATAGCTCAACCCAGCCCCGTGCGGCTGCGTCGACCAGGCCCAGTCCGCGTCATAGCCGAACAGGATCGCCACCGGCGCCTGAGCGGGTTGAACCTCGGGTGCGTCACCCAGTTCCTGCGCCACTTGTCGAGCTTCGGCGATGGCAGGGGCATCCTTGCTGTCCGGGCGCAGGAGGCCCGCATGCATCTGTTCCTGCGCGAAGGGCGCCTGCCGCCAGCGGAAGTAACAGACTGCCTCCGCCCCGTGGGCAAAGGCTTCCCAGGTCCACAGCCGCACCATCCCCGGCAGGGGCGACGGATTGTAGGAGGCCCAATTGACCGGCCCCGGTTGCTGCTCCATCACCCACCAGCGGCCGCGGCCAACCGCGCGGTAAAGATCGTGATGCAGCGCCTGAAAGTCGGGATCGCCTTGCCGCGCATACCTGCGCTGCTCTTCGGCAGTCGCGCCCACGCGATCCTCAAGGAAGCCAAGAGGATAGCTGTCCCAGGTCGCGATCTCGAGATCCTTGCCCACCTTGAAGTGGTCGAATTCCGTCACCCGCCCCATATAGTTATGCGAAACCGGTGCGTTGGAGAACTCCCTGATGATCTCAGCCTGCGCGCGGTTGAAGGCTACCACCTGGTCCGAACTGAACCGTTTGAAAGCAAGGACATGAGCCGGGTTCGGCTCGGTCACGGTCAGGTTCGGCAGGCCGATCTCGTCAAAGCTGCCGTATTCCATCGACCAGAAGACATTGCCCCAGGCTGTGTTCAGCGCACCGATGTCGCCGTCAAAGGCTTCCCGCAGCCAATCTCGGAAAGCGGCCTTGGCGGCATCGGAATAGCTGATAACCGTATCATGGCAGCCGTATTCATTGTCCGTCTGCCAGGCCGCCACATGTGGATTGTCTCCGTAGCGTTCTGCCATCAGGCGGGTGATCCGCCGGCTTTCCTCAAGATACCCCTTGTGGCTGAAGCAATAGTGTCGACGAGAGCCAAAGCCACGCGCCCGGCCCTGTTCATCCACGGCGAACATGTCCGGGTGCCGCTCTGCCATCCAGCGCGGGGGGGTCGCGGTTGGCGTACCCAGCACAACCTTGAGGCCCTGCGCCCCAAGCGTTTCAATCGCGCGGTCGAGCCAGTCCCAGTGCAACTCGCCCGGGGTCGGTTCAAGCTTCGACCAGGAGAATTCGCCGATGCGGATCCACGTGAGGCCCGCCGCCGCCATGCGGGCTGCGTCTTCGGCCCAGATCTCCTCCGGCCAATGCTCAGGATAATAACAGGCGCCTAGGGTTCGTTTCATGGCTGTCTCACAGGATAACTTGGTGTTCACGCTGCCCCACCGCAGAAGTCGAGGCGCTGAAGGTCTGGCCGGCGGGTGCTGCATTCACCCCCTCAGCCGCAGTGGTGATGTAGAGTGTGGACAGATCGGTCCCGCCAAAGGCCGGGCAGGAGGCCTGCGGCGTGAGCACCGCAACGGTTTCGAGCAGGGTGCCCTCGGGGCTGTAGCAGGCCACGCGGCCGATGCCCCACTGCGCATTCCACAGGTTGCCGCTTGCGTCCACCACCGCACCGTCCACGCCAAAATCTTCGCCGCTGAGGTCGATATGCACCTGCGCTTCCCCCTCGGGCCAGCCATCGTCTGCGGCCAGCGGCTGGCGCATGATCTTGCCGACAGCAGTATCTGCGAAATAGGCGCAGGAGCGGTCCGGCGCGAAGCAGATGGCGTTGGAAATTGTCACATTCGGGACCAGCTTGCGCAGCTCGCCTCGATAGTAGCGGTAGATGGCCCCTGCCCCCGGCTCTGCATTGAAGCCCATGGTCCCGATCCAGAACCCGCCCCAGGGATCTGCGCGCCCGTCGTTGGAGCGGGTCACCGGGTTGTCAGCCTCAAGCGGACAAATCAGGCTGCGCTCCCCGGTAACGAGGTCAAACCGCCAGAGGCCGGTCTGGCTGGCCATCAGCAGGGACTCATGATCGACCCAACCCGCGGCAGAAACGCATTCGTCGAATTGCCAGACCCGCTCTTCCCCATCCTCGACCGTCAGCAGCCGCTTGCCCAAAATGTCGAACCAGAACAGCTGCTGACGCTCCGGGTGCCACAACGGCCCTTCGCCCAGCGTGCAGGCAGTGGTGTTGTAAACCACAGCGGTCATGCGAAATCCTCGTCATAGGCGCGGACCATGTCTTTTGCATTCGCAGCAACGTCTGCGACGGACATACCGGGCTTGAACAGGTTGGACCCGATACCGAAACCGCTGATGCCCGCGGCCTTCCACTCGGCGAAGTTCGCAGGTCCGACACCGCCCACGGCATAGGTCGCCGCGTCCGGCGGCAGCACCGCCTTCAGCGCCTTGAAGCCGTCGAGCCCCAGTTTGAACGCCGGGAAGAACTTCAGCCCGTCCGCGCCCGCGCGCAGGGCCGTGAAGGCCTCGGTCGGGGTGAAGACGCCGGGGAAAGAGAGCATGCCGGAAGCCTTGGCCGCCTCAATGACCTCCGGATTGCAATCGGGCGAGACAACCATCCCGGCACCGATTTCCCTGAGGCGCGCGACCGATTGCCGATCCAGCACGGTTCCCGCCCCGATCAAGGCCCGGTCCGACGCATGGCTGACCATCGCCGCGATGCTATCAAAGGGCTGGGGGGAGTTCAGCGGCACCTCGATCCGGGTGATCCCGGCGGCGATCAGCGCGTCAGTGACGGGCAGCGCCTCCTGCGGTGTCAGCCCCCGCAGAATGGCGATCAGGTTGCGGCTCATCAATCTATCCTCGCATCATTTCCGCCCGGGCCGCGCAAAGCCCTGCCAGCGTTACAGTTTCTGCATCTTTCACCGCTGCCTCAGCGTCCTGTAGGCTCAGCGCCGCAGCGTAGGCCTGCGCGATTTCATTTTCGCCAACGATGACCACTGGCCTGCCCTGCCATTCATCGCGCACCGCGGCGACTTCCATGCCAAGGATGTAACCGGAGGCGCGTGATCGCGCTGCTACCGGATCAAGGTCGCTCAGGAGAGCGCCGGCTCGCAGGCCAAACAGCGCATTGGCAAGGCGGTCCGGACTGGCCGCACCTTCCGCGCAACCCGCTTCGAAAGCCGGAGCGTCCCAGCCTTCGCGCGCAAGTGTATGCCGCAGGACGGAGTGGTTGCACACCAGCTGAAACAGCTCCCCGGACAAGAACGTGGCAAAGCCAGTGATTTCGCCGTTCTGGACCGACACCCATTTCGTATGGGTGCCAGGCAGGCAGATGACCCCGTCAAAATCCGGTTGCTGCGACAGCACTCCAGCAATCTGGGTCTCCTCTCCGCGCATTACATCTGCAGGGTCGGCCTGTTTCACCCCGGAAAGGATATTCACCCTGAGCCGGGCATCCTGCGTCTTGATCTGCGTCGCCGTGCCAAATGATGGCGGCGGACAAGGCACGTGGACGTAGGGGGCTTCCATCCAGCCCTGCCGGGAACCCGCCATACCGCAGCAGATCACATCTAGGCGTCTGTCAGGATCCAGATAAGGCTCCAGAAGCGCCAGAAGTGTCGGTTCGTATTCCCTCGGTTTCAGGTTTGACATTCCATTGTCCGAGTCGATCCGGCCCAGCGGCGCGCCATCTGCACCGATAGGCCAGAGCCGCAGGTGCGACGTGCCCCAGTCGGCCGCGACCCATGAAACCGCCTTGCGATCCGCGCCAATCATCCCGACACCACGACGCCACCGTCAACCACCAACGCCTGACCCGAAATCATGCGGCTGGCCTTGGAGGCCAGGAACAGCGTCGACTCGACAATGTCCTGTGGCGCGAGGTGATCCTTTAGACACTGGCGCTCCAGGTGCGCAGCCAGCGCCTCGGGGGTGGCCCATTTGTCGAGCTGCTTTTCGGTCAGCACCCAGCCCGGTGCCAGCGCGTTCACCCGGATGCGATCAGCGCCGAATTCCCGTGCGAGGCTTCGGGTCATGCCGTTGATGCCAGCATTGGCCGTGGTGTAAGCAGGGTAGCCTGCATTGCCCATCATGTAGCTGATTGAGGTGAAGTTCACGATCGAGCCGCCGCCCAGTTTCTGCATGCCCGGCAGCACGGCTTGGCAGGCAAAGAAATAGGCCTTGAGGTTGATCGCCTGTGACCAGTCCCAGAATGCCTCGTCCACCTCCAGCGTCGCGTGGCGCTGGTCGTTCGCGGCGTTGTTGACCAACACGCCGACCGGGCCATGCGCCTTGGCCGCCTGATCAATTGCCGCCTTCAGGGCCGAAATGTCGGTGATGTCGCATTGGATGAACAACGGCCTGTTGCCGGTCTCCTCTGCCATTCGATCAGCGAATGCAGTGGCATCCGAGCGCCCGACAAAAGCCACCTTGGCGCCCTGGCGCAGGAAGCCCTCGGTCAGGGCCGCACCGATACCTGAGCCTCCGCCGGTGATGAAGACAGAGGCGCCCTGGAGGTCGCGGAAAGTTGCGTTCAGGTCCATGTCAGTGGCTCTCCCTCGTCACTGGGCGGGTATCCTTGCCCACCAGGAAATCCAGATCCGCGCCTTTGTCGGCCTGCAGCACGTGATCGATGTACAGCTTGGCATAACCGCGGGTGTAATGCGGCGGGTCGGGCTGCCAAGCGGCGCGGCGGGCGTCCATTTCCTCGGCCGAGATCAGCAACTCCAGCTCGCCCTTGGACGCCGACACCCGGATGCGGTCGCCGGTCCGGACCAGCGCCAGCGGTCCGCCCGCCTGCGCCTCGGGCGAGACATGCAGGATCACGGTTCCGAATGCGGTGCCGGACATGCGCGCGTCCGAGACGCGGATCATGTCCTTCACCCCTTGGGTCACCAGCCGACGCGGAATCGGCATGTTGCCGACCTCCGGCATGCCCGGATACCCCTTCGGCCCGCAGCCCTTGAGGACAAGGATGGTGTCCCGTGTCACCGGCAGGTCCTCGCGGTCGATATTGGCTTTCATGTCCTCGATGCTCTCGAAGACATAGGCCTCCCCCTCGTGCTCCAGCAGATGATCCGAGGCTGCCGAGGGCTTCACGATGGCGCCGTTGGGAGCCAGATTGCCGCGCAACACCCGCAAGCCCGCGGCGGGTTTCACCGGGGCATCAAATGTACGGATAACATCCTCGTTGAAACACTCCGCACCCTCGGCATAGGCGGTGATGTCGCCGCCCAGAACCGTTTTGGCGCTGCGCAGATGACCTTGGTCCTGCAACTGCTTCAGCACAACGGGCATGCCGCCAGCGTAACAGAAATCCTCCATCAGGTATTTGCCCGAGGGCATGCAGTTGACCAGCAGCGGGATCTCGGACCCGATCTCGAAATCCTTCAGATCAAGCTCCACCCCCACACGGGCGGCAAGTGCCAACAGATGCACCACGGCATTTGTCGATCCCCCCACGGCGGCATTGGCAAGGATCGCGTTTTCGAACGCGGCCTTGGTCAATACGTCCGACGGTTTCAGGTCTTCCTCGACCATCTCGACAATTCGCTTGCCGGTCAGATGCGCCAGCGCCATCCGTCGCGCGTCCACCGCCGGCAGCGCGGCGTTCGTAGGCAGCGACATGCCCATCGCCTCAACCACCGAGGCCATGGTGGAAGCCGTGCCCATGGTCATGCAGACACCCTTGGACCGACTCATGCCGGATTCAGCGTTCATGAAGTCCTTCAGCGTCATCTCACCCGCGCGCACCGCTTCGGAGAATTTCCACACATCCGTGCCCGAGCCGATGTCCTGCCCGCGGTATTTGCCGTTCAGCATCGGCCCGGAGGAGACGACGATGGACGGCAGATCAACCGAGGCGGCGCCCATCAACTGGCCAGGCGTGGTCTTGTCGCAACCGCCGAGCAGCACCACGCCGTCGATGCCATAGGCGCGGATCGACTCCTCGACGTCCATCGCCAGGAGATTGCGAAACAGCATCGCGGTCGGCTTCATCTGGGTCTCGCCGAGGCTCATCACCGGGAATTCCACCGGAAAGCCCCCAGCCTCCCAGACGCCGCGCTTCACGCCTTCGGCCAGATCCCGCAGGCCGGAGTTGCAGGGTGTCAGCTCGGACCAAGTGTTGCAGATACCGATGATCGGCCGCCCGTCAAAGGCGTGATCGGGAAACCCCTGGTTCTTCATCCAGGAACGATGGATGAAGCCGTCCTTGTCCAGCTTGCCGTACCAGCCCTGGCTGCGGCGGTCCTTGGTCATTGTCTTTCTCCTTCGATCACCCAGACCGTTTCGGGGAATTGCCACGGCAGGGTCAGCCCCTGCTGCATCAGAATCTGGCCGCTGAGCACCAGCGGGCCATCCTTGAATGCGGTGTTCCCGCGTGAGAGGTGGTGCAATTCGTCGCGATTAACGAGATCAATTCGATAGAGCGCCTGCGGATCCAGCCCGGTCAGCCGCAAGGGACGAGGCATGATCTGATGCGCACAACGCGCCTTGCCCGCAAAGACCACGAACCGGTTGCCATCCATCGCCAACTGCTGTTCCGCAATCACGCTGGCGTCGGCACTGTCGAGGCGCAGGATATCCGCCTGCATCCGCCAGTGCCGGTTGTCCTTCCACCAGCTGGTGACACGTTTCAGAACCTCTGCTTCCTCAGCCGTCAGTTCGCGCGGGTCCATCTCGAACCCCATGTGCCGCTGCGCGGCGATCCACGCCCGCATGCGGATGTCAATTGTCCGACCCGACGTGTGGCAGACCCGCGGCCCGACATGCGTGCCGGTGACGGACATCGGCAGCAGCAGCGCTGCGTCGTGCTGAATGCGCAGCCGCTCCAGCGCGTCGTTGCTGTCCGACAGCCAGACCCGCTGCGTGAAACTCAGAATGCCCGCATCGATCCGCCCGCCGCCCGAGGCGCAGCTTTCGATTTCGACGTTCGGGAAAGCGCGGCGCAGGTCGCCGAGCAGCGCGTAGATGCCCTCGGTCTGGGCCGCATCTGCGATCGGCAGCAACCGGTTGTGGTCCCATTTCAAATAGTCGATGCGGTTGTCCTGCAGCAGCGCCGAGAGCTTCCGGAACAGGTGGTCCCGCACCTCGGGCCTCGACAGGTCCAGAACGCGCTGCTGGCGCCCTTCGATCTGGTCCTGCGGCCCAAGGATCCAGTCCGGATGCGCCCGCGCCAGATCACTGTCCAGGTTCACCATTTCCGGCTCGACCCAAAGGCCGAATGTCATCCCAAGGCGTTCAACATGGTTGATCAGCGGTGTCAGGCCATCCGGCCATTTGCGCCGGTCAATTTCCCAATCGCCCAGGCTGGAGGTGTCGTCATCGCGTCTTCCGAACCAGCCATCATCCAGCACGAACCGTTCCGCGCCCAAGGCTGCGGCTCGCTCGGCGATCTCGCTCAGGACGGCCATGTCATGGTCGAAATAGACCGCTTCCCAGCAGTTGTAATGCACCGGGCGCGGCGTTTCCGGCTTGGGCCAAGTCACCACATGGTCGCGCAGCAGGCGCTGAAACGCGGTGGCGCAGCCATTGAAGCCTGATTGCGACACCGCGAGATACAGCGGAGCCGTATCGAAACGGGTGCCAGCCGCCCGTGTGCCGCATGCGTGGCTCCATTGGATCTGCCGCCGCCCCGACGGCAGTTCCTCTGCCAGCATGACGTGGCCGCCGGACCAGCCATAATGCATGGCAAAAACCGTGCCTTGGGTGTTGCTTGCCCCGGCTTCGGGGAAATACGCCAGTGGTGGATGTTCGTGCCCGGAACGCCCCGTGCGCGCTTCCCGCTTGTGGATGCCCGCCCGCCAGGGCGCGCGTTCCACTTGGAATTCACCGATCCAACGGCCGGAGAAATCGACGATCTCCTGCCCCATCTGCGGCCCCGGCAGCACCGGTGCGGCGAGGTGATGAAGGGTGATTTCCGCGTCGCTTTCCAGTGTTGCCTTCGCCGAGATCGTCTGGCCGACAACCTCGAACAGGAAGGTCAGCGACAGACCCAGATCGTTGTCCCGGCAGGTGAACTCCGCCCCATCGGTGACTTCCAGCCGGAAGCGCGGATACAGTGGTTTGCCATCCCGGTAGGCCACCAGACCCGGTTGGCCTTCGAACGACCACGACGCCTCGGGGCACAGCGACAGGGGCGGCAGCCGGTCGATCATCCCGCCCGTCACCTCCTGTTCGCAAGCGTGGGACAGCGCGGCCAGATCCGTCTCCGGGTGCAGCGCAGGCCCCCAGTACAACGCGCCGGGAATACTGCCGTCCGATGACAGCACCAGCGTCTGACCCGGCGC
Source organism: Nocardioides marinus (assembly GCA_019801415.1). Taxonomy (GTDB): domain Bacteria; phylum Pseudomonadota; class Alphaproteobacteria; order Rhodobacterales; family Rhodobacteraceae; genus Leisingera. The sequence continues at coordinate 100,396 of JAHVJD010000006.1, read as the reverse complement.
ATCAATACGCCAGAACTGCAACGCGTCGCTCATTTCACAGCCCCCAGGGTCAGCCCGGCAATGAAATGCCGCTGCATCAGGAAGAACATCGCCACCGGCGGCAGCGCCGCCACGATCGAGCCCGCGCTCATCAGGTGATAGGCAGCGCGGTACTGCGCGTTGAACGAGGTGATACCCGCTGTCACCGGCTGGCTTTCCGCGCCTTGGGTCAGCACCACCGCCCAGAAGTAATCGTTCCAGATGAAGGTGAAGATCAGCACCGACAGCGCCGCAATCGCGGGCTTCATCAAGGGCAGCACGACGAACCAGAAGATCCGCCATTCTGCCACGCCCTCGACCCGCGCCGCTTCAATCAGTTCAAACGGCAGCGCCCGGATAAAGTTGCGCATGAACAGGGTGCAGAAACCGGTCTGAAAGGCAACATGGAACAGCACCAGCCCCAGCTTGGTATTGTAGAGCCCCATGTCCAGCGTCAGGTCGCGCACCGGCACCATCAGGATCTGGAAGGGCACGAAGTTGCCCGCCACGAACATAAAGAACAGCAAGAGGTTGCCGCGGAACTTGTACACGCCCAGGGCGAAGCCGGTCATGCAGGACAGTGCAACCGCGCCGATGACGGTCGGCACCGTGATCAGCACCGAATTCAGCAGATAGCGCGGCATGTCGGAGGCAAAAAACACCTTGCCGTAGTTCTCGAACCCTTTGAAGGCCGAGGGCCAGCCCCAGTAATTACCGGTGGTGAAATCCACATCCGGCTTGATGGAGAAGACAGCGACCGCGATCAGCGGCAACAGCCAGAGGATCAGCGCCATCGGCACCAGCGCCTGATAGGTGGCCGCCCAGGCGGGAGAGGATTTCTCAATCGGACGCGGGAACATCAGCGGCCCCCCTTCTCTTCTTGGTACATCGACCACAGGAAATAGGCGATGAACAGCAGCATGATCAGGAACAGCACCACCGCGATGGCCGCGCCATAGCCCATGCGAAAGCCATATTCCGACAGCGCCTTTTCAAACATGTAGAATGACAGCACCCGCGACGAGCCGAACGGGCCGCCGTTGGTCATGATGGAGATCAGGTCAAACGAGCGCAGCGCGCCGATGATGGTCACCACGAAGGCAATGAAGGTTGCAGGCCGCAGCTGCGGGATGATGACGTACCACAGCATCTTGAACCCTTTGGCCCCATCCAGCCGCGCGGCCTCGACTTGTTCGGGGTCCACCGCGTTCAACCCGGTCAGATAGAGGATCATGCAATAGGCAGTCTGCGGCCAAAGCCCGGCCACGATGATACCGTAGGTCACCAGGGTCGGATCTCCCAGCACGTTGAGCGTGCCAAGGCCGAAGAATCCAAGGATCTGGTTCAAAAAACCGAAAGTCGGATCGTAGAACCAGCTGAACACCAGCCCCACGACCACTTGACTGATCACAAAAGGAAAGAAAAACAGTGACTTGTACAGGCGGATGCCAACCACGTTCTGATTCAGGAACAGCGCGATCCCCAACCCCGCCGGAATTGCCAGCAGGTACAGCAGCAGCCATTTCGCGTTGTTCCACATCGAGACTTCAAAGGCGCGGTCATCCAACAACTCGGCGTAGTTTTCCATGCCGACGTAAACCGGCTCTCCCAGCCCGTCCCAGCGGTAGAACGACAGGTTGAAGCTCTGGAGGATCGGAAAGATCACGTAGAACAGAAAGAACAGCACGCCCGGCAGCAGGAACAGGACCGGGGCAAGCGTCTGGCGATTGCGCCGGATCCAGCCCGGCGGCGCCTCGTTGAGGGAAGTCGTGATGTCAGCCAAGGGCGTATCTCCCGGATACACGCATCTCGCTCAGGATCATCTCAGAGCGGGCGGGCAGAAAGTTAGTACAGGTCGGCCGCGCGGCCCGATGGCCATGCGGTCGGTCCGGGCGGGAAAATCCCCGCCCGGGATTTCAGGTTCAGTAAATCCGCTGGCGGGCCTTTTCGAGCCGGTTCAGGATGTCGTCCAGGTTGTCGGGGAACACCATGAACTCCTGGAAGCCCTCCATCGCCACCGAGGCCATCTCGGCCGGGGCGTCGCGGTCAAAGAACTGCGCGATGCCACCGGGGCTGTTCGACGACAGCATCTCGAACCCCTGGTTCAGCATCTCGTCATCATCCACAGAGGAGGACGCATTGACCGGGAGCTGCCCGAGCGCGTCACCCGCGTTGATCGCGGTCTGCACGTCGGCAGAAACCACGTAGCGCAGGAATTCGCGTGCAGCTTCCTTGTTCTCGGCCGCAGCCGGAATGTGGAAGGTATCTGTCGGCGCATCTTCCGCCAGTTCCACATCCGGGTTGATGACCGGAAACTGGTAGAAATCGAGCTGCTCGTCGCTCAGTCCGGCCTCACGCAGGGGGGCCACCGCGAAGTTGCCCATCAGATAGGCCGCGGCCTCTCCGTTGACCATGAAGGGCAGCGCTTCCTGCCAGCTATAGGACTGATGGTTGTCGATAAACGCGCCCATGTCGATCAGCTCGCGCCAGTTGGCAAAGGTCTGGCGGACGCGCTCGTCGGTCCATTCCACCTCGCCGTTGGTCAGCGCCATGTGGAAATCATAGCCGTTGGTGCGCATGTTGAGGTAGTCAAACCAGCCACCCGCGGTCCACAAGAACTTGGTGCCGATGGTGAAGCACTTCTTGCCGCTGTCCAGGATCTTCTGGCAGTTTGCCTTGAAGGTCTCCCAGTCCTTGGGCTCCTCCAGGCCAAGCTCGTTGTAGATGTCCTCGCGGTAGTAGACGCCCCACTGGTAATAGGTATAGGGCACGCCCCACTGCTTGCCGTCCAGCGTCATCGCCCCTTTGGTCGAGGCGAGGTTATCGGCGATCTCGGGTTCGGCCCAGAGGTCCGACACATCCTCGAACAGACCGGCAGAGACATAGGGGCGCATGCGGTTGGCAGCATACCAGTTGGCAACATCCGGCGCGTTGGCGGTCAGGAAGTTGCGGATCTGGGTCTTGTAGGCTTCGCGGTCGATCACGGTCAGCTCAACCGTCAGATCGGGATGCAGCGCGTCGAAATCCGACGCCAGCTTCTCCATCACTGCCCGCGGCGCCGGGTTCGACATATCCGAGAAAATCTTGAGCGTCCCGCTCAGCTCTGCAGCCTGCGCCGATGCGGCCAAACCGGCGGCCATCGCAAGACCTGCAACCGTTCCCTTCAGCAAGTTCATTGTATCCTCCCATGTTGACTGCCGGTCATTGGTTTCAAATAATGGAACCAGTTTCCAACTATTGAAACCATGGAAGAGTTTGGCTATGAATGTCAACAGTCTCTTCACCTTCGGGGACAGGGACGTAAGGGAGGACAGCAATGGCAACGCCGGACACGCCGCAGCGCGGCACTGACGGAACCGTCGGAAAAGCCTTGGAAGTTTTGGACCAGGTTGCCGAATACGGGCGACCTGTGCGGTTCGGCGAGTTGCTCTCGGCCTCACCGCACCCCAAGGCCACGCTCTACCGATTGGTCCAGACGCTGACGAATCAGGGGATGCTTTGTTTCGACGACGAGCAGCAGGCTTATTCCCCCGGTTTACGGCTGGTGCGCCTCGCGCATGCGGCCTGGCGGCAAAGCTCGCTCGCGCCGGTCGCTCGTGCGCATCTGGATGCCCTGTCGACAGAGGTGGGGGAGACCATCCACCTGGCACAGCTGGACCGGGGTCAGGTGCTCTACGTCGACAAGCGCAACGCCCGCACCCCGATCGAAATGTTCAGCCAGGCCGGCAAGATCGGCCCCGGTTATTGCACCGGTGTCGGCAAAGCGATGATCGCGCATCTTGATGGCGACGCCCGCGAGGATGCCATTCGCCGCCAGGCGTTCTTCCGGCATACGCCGCACACCTTGGGCGACGAAGCCGCCTTCCGCGCCGAGCTCGACGCCATCCGCACGCAAGGCATTGCCTTTGACCGCGAAGAACATGAACCCGGCATCATCTGCATCGCCGCACCGATCCTTTCATCCAAGGGACGGGTCATGGGGGGGCTGTCAATCACATCGTCGACCGAACGACAGTCGCTGGAAGGGCTCATGGCGCTGCAGCCACTGCTTTTGAAGACAGCACAAGAGATCGCGGAAGCTGCCGAAAACTGGCAGTTCCCCACCTGAAGGAGGAGCGGCGCCGGGCCTGAATTCGCCCGCGTCGGCAGAAAGGATAAACACGCATGACCGGCGTCACATTGACCAATGCTGTAAAGAGATACGGCGAAGTCCAGACCATCTTCGATGTCAACCTCGAGATCGAAGATGGCGAGTTCTGCGTCTTCGTAGGACCCTCGGGTTGTGGCAAGTCCACCCTGTTGCGGATGGTCGCAGGGCTGGAGGAAACAACTGCAGGCAAGATCCACATCGGCAACCGCGATGTCACCCATCTGGATGCCGCCGAACGTGGTGTGGCCATGGTGTTCCAGTCCTATGCGCTTTACCCCCATATGACCGTCGAGGAAAACATGGGGTTCGGCCTCAAGATGACGGGTCATCCGAAGGAGGAGATAAAGGCCAAAGTCGCCGAAGCCTCCCGCATCCTGAAGCTCGATCCGTATCTGAAGCGCAAGCCCAAGGCACTGTCCGGCGGCCAGCGCCAGCGTGTCGCCATCGGGCGGGCGATCGTGCGCGGCCCGGAGGTCTTTCTGTTTGATGAACCGTTGTCCAACCTGGATGCCGAACTGCGGGTTGATATGCGGGTTGAAATCGCCCGGCTGCACAAGGAAATCGGCGCGACCATGATCTATGTGACCCACGACCAGGTCGAGGCGATGACACTCGCCGACAAGATCGTGGTGCTGCGGGCCGGTCGGGTCGAGCAGGTCGGCAAGCCGATGGATCTCTACAACGATCCTGACAATCGGTTCGTCGCGGGTTTCATTGGCTCGCCCAGCATGAACTTCGTCGAAGGCGAAGTGCGCGGTGGCAAGGTCACCGTCGCGGCCTTTGGCGGCCGGGAAATCATCACCCCCATCGCACTGCCAGCCGATGGCGCCAAGGTCATCGTCGGTCTGCGACCACAGCACATAACGGTCAGCCCGCAGGGGCCCGCGACACTGGAGCTGCGCGAACGTTTGGGCGCGGTTGCCTACGATCACCTGATCTGCGCTGATGGTTCCAAGATCATTGTCGAGACCCGCGGCGAAGACAGCTTGGAAGAGGGCGCGTCGGTCCGCCTGGACTTTTCCGACGACGATGTCTTCCTGTTTGATGCAACGACAGAAAATCGGCTGCGATAACTCCAACCTGTCGCGGGGTTTGCCGCATTGGCACCACGGCATATTCAGGATGAGCCAGACCGGCGCGAGGCAGGTCTGGCTCTTTTTATACAGCCAATCCAGGCCGCGTAGACATCAGGCGACCGATGGACTCTTCTGCCTCAGACGGGTCAAGCGATGGATCACGACAAAAAACAGCGGTACGAACAGCACACCCAGAACAGTGGCTGAAATGACGCCGCCCATGACACCGGAGCCCATTGCCGTGCGACCACCTGCCCCGGCCCCGGACGACAGGACCAGCGGCAGGACACCAAGCGAAAACGCCATGGACGTCATCAGGATCGGACGGAAACGCTGTTGCGAGGCATCTGCCACCGCCGCCAGCAAGGCCTCGCCGGCCTCGACCTTGTCACGGGCAAATTCGACGATCAAAATCGCGTTCTTGCCGGTCAGGCCAATCACAGTCAGCAGCGCCACTTGGAAATAGACGCCGTTTTCGAAACCCCCGGTCCACGCGCCCACTAGGGCACCAACCACCCCGATCGGCATCGCCAGCATTACGGCAAAAGGAATTGACCAGCTTTCATACAAGGCCGCGAGACAGAGGAAGACCGCGGCGAGTGACAGCGCATAGAGGAGTGCGGCCTGATCCCCGGCCTCCCGCTCCTCCAGCGACAACCCGGTCCAGGCAACCTGGAAGCCCGGTGGCAACTGTTCCACCAGCGCTTCGATTTCGGCCATCGCCTCCCCGGTGGTCACACCGGCAGCCGGGCTACCCTGCAACTGAATGGCGGCCACGCCGTTGTACCGGTAAAGCCCCTGCGGTCCGAACTGCCAGCTGGCCTTGGCGAAGTTGGAGAAAGGCACCATACCGCCGGACGCATTGCGAACACGCCATTGTTCGATGTCCTCGGGCACCATGCGGTAGGGCGCATCGCCCTGTACATAGACACGCTTGATCCGCCCCCGGTCGAGAAAGTCGTTCACGTAGCGGCCCGCCCAGGCAACCGAAAGCAGGTCACCCACATCGGTGGCGGACAGGCCCATGGCCCCCGCAGCCCGCCAGTCCACATCCAGATTGAACTGCGCCGCATCTTCCAACCCGTTCGGACGGATCGAGGCGATCTTGCTGCTTTGCGCCGCCAGTCCCATAAGCTGATTGCGCGCCGCGACAAGCTCCTCGTGCGTCTGGCCGTTACGGGCCTGCAGGTAGAAATCAAAACCGCTGACGTTGCCCAGCTCGATCACCGCGGGTGGCACGATCGGAAAGACAAATGCTTCACGGATCTGGGAAAAGACCCCAAAGGCCCGTCCCGCAATCGCCTGAGCGCTGCGGTCCGGCGTGCTGCGCTCGTCCCAGTCCTTGAGGCTCACAAAGGCGAGACCCATGTTCTGGCCCTGCCCGGCGAAACTGAAACCACGCACGGTGAACAATGAGCTCACGTTATCAGCCTCGGTTTCAAGGTAATGGGTTTCCAAACGCTTGAGCACGTCTTCGGTAGCCTCGGCCGTGCTGCCGGTTGGCCCCTGGACCAGGGTAAACAGGATGCCCTGATCTTCTTCCGGCAAGAACCCGGTCGGGGTGCGCAGGAACAGGCCCACCATCAGCGCGCCGATCATCAGGTACAGCACCCCAATGCGCAGCGGGCGGCGGATGACATAGCCAACGGTCGCCCCATAGCCGCGGGTCAGTCGATCGAACGCCCGGTTGAACAGGCCAAAGACGCCGCGGGCTCTGGCCGCATGGTCCGGCTTTCGCAACATCGTGGCACAGAGGGCCGGAGTCAGCGTCAACGCCACCACAACGGACAACATCATCGCCGAGACGATGGTGATCGCGAACTGTTGATAGATTACCCCGGTTGACCCGCCAAAGAACGCCATCGGCACGAAAACGGCCGAGAGCACCAGCGCGATACCGATCAACGCGCCGGTAATCTGCCCCATCGATTTGCGGGTGGCTGCTACCGGATCAAGGCCTTCTTCCTCCATGATCCGTTCAACGTTTTCGACCACGACAATGGCATCATCCACCAACAGGCCGATCGCCAGCACCATGGCCAGCATCGTCAAGGTGTTGATGGAAAATCCAAAGACCGCCATCACCCCGAATGTTCCCAGCAGCACCACCGGCACCGCCAGCGTCGGGATCAGCGTGGCCCGCAGGTTCTGCAGGAACAGGAACATCACAAGGAACACCAGCACAATTGCCTCGAACAGGGTTTTCACCACCTCTTCGATCGAGATCTTCACAAAAGGCGTAGTGTCATAAGGCACCACATATTCCACGCCTTCCGGGAAGAATTGTGAGACTTCCTCCAGCCGCGCCTTCACCCGCTCAGCGGTTTCCAGAGCATTGGCACCGGACGCGAGCTGGATCGCCATGCCAGCCGTTGGCGAGCCGTTGAAACGGGCCGATGTTGTGTAGTTCTCGGCACCGATCTCCACACGCGCGACGTCACGCAGCAGGACAAGTCCGCCGTCCGTCTCGGCGCGCACCACGATCTGCTCGAAGTCTTCCGGTGTCGACAGCAAAGACTGGGCCGTGATGGTCGCGTTCAGCGCCTGGCCCTCGACCGCCGGCAAGGAGCCGAAGGCCCCCGCCGAGACCTGAGCGTTCTCACGCGAAACAGCCTGGACGATATCCCCAGGGCTAAGTTCGAATGCCGCCAATTGCTCGGGGTTGAGCCAGATCCGCATGGCATATTGCGCCCCGAAAACCTGTACATCCCCAACACCTTCAAGGCGGCTGAACTCGTCGACCATGCTCGACACCATGTAGTCCGACAGATCAACGGCATCCAGCCGCCCATCGGTCGACACCAGTGCCGCAACCAGGAGGAAACCGCCGGAAGATTTGCGCACCGTCACCCCCTGCCGCTGCACGGCTTCGGGCAGTAGCGGCGTGGCTTGGCTGAGCTTGTTCTGAACCTGGACCTGCGCGATGTCCGGATCGGTCCCCGTCTCGAAGGTCAGTGTCACCGACGCGGAGCCGGTAGAGGTCGACGAGGAATTGATGTAGCGCAGACCGTCGAGCCCGGTCATCTGCTCTTCGATTACCTGGGTGACGGTATTGTTCACCGTCTGGGCCGAAGCGCCGGGATAGCTGGCGCTCACCTCCACCGTCGGCGGCGCGATCTGCGGATATTGCGCCACCGGCAACACCATGACGGCCAAAACCCCGACCCCCATCAGGAGGATCGAAATCACCCAGGCAAAAACCGGGCGGTCAATGAAATAACGTGCCATTTCTTATCCTTGCCAAATGCTCTGGCGATCCGCGGCCTAATGTTGCGATGCCAGGGCAGCGGTGTGGAATTCTTCCGGAGCGACCATCGCGCCGGGGGCAATCTTTTGCAGACCCGCAACAATCAGACGATCACCTGCCGCTAGCCCCTCTGAGACGATCCAGTCACTTCCCCGAGTCCCCAGCACCGTCAGCACGCGTGCCTCCACCACGTTGTCATCGTTCACGACCATAGCCGTCGGCTGGCCCCTTCGATCCCGCCCGACGCCACGTTGCGGTGCCAGAACAACATTGTGGGCCAGACCCACCGGCACATGTGCCTTTACGTACATGCCCGGCAGCAACAATTCGTCCGGGTTGGGAAATTTCAGCCGCAGAACTGCCACACCGGTCTGCGGGTCAACTTGCGGCTCAGCGGCCAGAAGCGTTCCGCGATGTTCGAAACTCATCCCGTCTGCAAGGGTCAGCGTTACAGTCGGGTCCAGGGCAGGTTCGTTGGCACCCTTTTCCCTCTCGTCTCTGGCACGGGAATAGCGCAGCACATCGGTGGTCGAGGCCGTGACATCCACGTAGACACTGTCGATCTCCCGGATAACCGCCAGCGCGTCTGCCTGTTGCGCGGTCACCAGCGCGCCTTGAGTGGTGAGGGCTCGCCCCACTCGCCCGGACAGGGGGGCCTTGATAACCGTGTGTTCAAGATCGATCTCAGCCGCCTGCAGTTGCGCTTCAGCCACCAAGAGACCGGCGCGCGCAGCATCACGCGCAGCCACGGAATCGTCGATCGCCTGCTGGCTGGCAACGCCGCGCTGGAACAATTCCGCAAGGCGCTTTTCCTCTTTTTCCGCAGCCGTCAGATTTGCCTTAGCCTGGGCTACGCTGGCCCGGGCCTGGGCAACGCGCGCCTTGTAGATCGCATCATCGATGCGATACAACGGATCGCCCGCGGCAACCAGGCCACCTTCCTGGAACAGCCGTTCAACGATGATGCCAGACACTTGCGGGCGAACTTCCGCGACCCCGAGCGCCACAACCCGCCCCGGCAGCTCCGAAGTCAGCGTCACGTCCTCGGATTGCAGAGTTACCACGGTCACGGGCTGGGGCGGGCGTCCTTCCTGCGCCGTGGCCGCAGCCGCGGCAAGTGCCAACAGGACCGCAGCTGTCCCTTTTGACAGTCGCATTATGTTGCAAAGCAAATTCATGGTTTTCTCCCGGCAACCGCCGCGCGGTGCTTGAAATCGACCCATATGGTCTGGATGTGCAGGGACAGACAGCGCCTCGGCCGGAACGCAGGTTCCAACCAACTGGCACAGCCCGACGGGGCGGTCTTCTGCGGCAGGCTCACGGCTGCTGTCCCATTTCAGTTGATGCAATCCGGCGCGCAGACCGGACAACGAAGCGTCGACGCGGGCGACCCAATCTCAGGATCGCCCGTTTGCCGTGGGATTAGCATGTCACGCACGGTAACCGACTATGAAACAGATCACAGAAGCGCGTGAATATCGTGAGATGCTGCACGGCCGGCGTGCAGCGATACACAGTGTTCGGTTTGGCTCAGCGCCGCAACGCAGGCAGCCCGACACCGGTAGCCTGAAACCCACCGTCCGAGGCAATGGTCTGCCCCGTCACGTAGCTGGCCTTTTCCGAACACAGGAACACGATCACCGAAGCGATTTCGTCCTCGGTACCGTATCGGTTCAAGGGGATGGCGTCGTGATAAGCGTCAATGATCTCCTGACTGTGAACCGCCATCGCCAGCTTGGTGCGCACGGGCCCCGGCGCAACGCAGTTTGCGCGGATTCCGTACTCTCCCAGTTCCACCGCCTGTTGTTGTGTCAAATGGATCACAGCAGCCTTGGAAGTCCCGTAGGCTACCCGCAGCGTCGAGGCACGCAGCCCAGATATCGAGGCAATGTTGACAATGGCCCCGCGGGTTTCCCTGAGGTGCGGAATTGCGGCCTGCGAGCACAAGAAGACACCGTCGAGATTGGTTGCCATCACGCGGCGCCAGCGATCAAAGCCGGTTTCCTCGATCGGGCCGAAATCCGCGACGCCGGCATTGTTCACCAGGGCATCGATACGACCGAGTTGCGCAGCGCAGGCATCAATCATGTTCGCCACCTCGTCCGGCTTTGACACGTCACAGACGATCGGCAACACACCCTCCATCTGCGAGGCTTCGGCCATCAGGGCCTCGGAGTCGCGGTCGATCATGGCGACGCGCCGCCCCTCTGCCAGAAATTGCCTGGTGGTGGCGAGGCCGATGCCGCGCGCGGCACCGGTGACAATGGCAGTTCTCTGGGTCATGAAAGGTCTCCTCGATCTCGGTAGTTTTCTGTCTGCAGCAGCGGGGTTGCCAGTTGCGGCACAAGCCCGATCACCGCCAAGCCGAAAAGGCAAGCGACCAGAAATTTCAGCCCGCCCCGCGCAACGGGTTCTATGGGCAGCGGGGTCACATTGGCTGCGACACAGAGGTTGATCCCAACCGGCGACGTTATCAAGCCGGTGGCTAGGGTGACCATCACCAGCACACCCTGCCTGAATTGTCATGGCCTGTGGGTACCGACGGAAGGAGCGGAACACATGGCCCACCTGTTCGCACCCGACACCGCCCTCGTCAAACCAGTCTCAGCTTCGGGTTGGGGGGGCTGGGCGGCGCCCTGCCCGACTGCCTCCCGACGGAAATCAACCGACGAACATATCCTTGTATCGCTCTCGGAGGATGTTCTTCTGCACCTTGCCCATGGTGTTGCGCGGCAACTCATCAAGCAGGATCAACTTCCGTGGATGTTTGAACCGCGCCAACGACTGCTGCACCGCCACCGTCATGGCTTCCAGATCCGGGGACTGGCCGGGGACGGGTACGACGATTCCCAGCACCGTCTCGCCAAAATCAGGGTGTGGGACGCCGATCACCGCACTTTCCAGTACGCCGGGCTGCTCGTCCAATACCAGCTCTATCTCCTTGGGGTAGATGTTGTAGCCACCCGAAATGATCAGATCCTTGTTGCGGCCAACGATATGCACATAACCGTCTTCGTCAATCCGCCCCAGATCGCCGGTGATGAAGAACCCGTCTTCGCGCAATTCTGCCGCCGTTTTTTCCGGCATCTGCCAGTAGCCCTTGAACACATTCGGACCGCGCACCTCGATCTGGCCGATTTCCCCCTGCGGCAAGACCTCGCCACTTTCGGCATCCGTGATCTTTAGCTCGACACCCGGCAGGGGAAACCCAACCGTGCCTGCGCGGCGCTCCCCGTCATAGGGGTTGGAAGTGTTCATATTGGTCTCTGTCATCCCGTAGCGTTCCAGAATGCGGTGACCGGTCCGCTGTTCGAACTGGACATGGGTTTCCGCCAGCAGCGGTGCCGAGCCGGAGATGAACAGCCGCATCGGTTCTGCGAGCTCTCGGGTGAACCGGTCGTCGCCCAGAAGGCGCGTGTAGAACGTCGGCACCCCCATCATGGTGGTGGCTTGCGGCAACTTCTCCAGCACGACGTCGACATCGAACTTCGGCAGAAAGATCATGCTGCCCCCCGCCGCCAAGGTGACGTTGCTCGCGACGAACAAACCGTGGGTGTGAAAAATCGGCAGCGCATGAAGCAGGACGTCGCTGTCGGTGAAACGCCATTCCCGCACCAGGGTTTCTGCATTGGACAGCAGGTTATCCTGCGTCAGCATCGCCCCCTTGGAGCGCCCTGTCGTCCCCGAGGTATAAAGAAACGCGGCGAGATCATCGCCCTCCCGATCCACCGTGGAAAAGGCCAGCGGCATGGCGGCGGCTTGGTCCATCAATGTGCCAGAGCCGTCGCCGTTGAGCGTTTCCACCGCCGCGCCGAGCCGTTTGGCAATCGGGGCCAACGTCGCTTCGCGGCGGCCATCGCAGACCACCACGGAGGCACCGCTGTTTTCTATGAAGTAAGTCAGCTCGTCGGCGGTATAGGCCGTGTTCAGCGGCAGGAAGATCAACCCGGCCTGCACACAAGCGGCGTATAGCGCCAGCGCTTCCGGCGATTTTTCGACCTGCGCCGCGACCCGATCCCCCGGCTCCAGGCCCGTTTGGGCGAACACATTGGCGATTTGCGCCGCGCGGCCCAGAAAATCTTGGTGTGTCACGATCTCACCGTCCGGCAAATGCAGGAATGGTGTCGCCTTGCCAGCATGGATGCCGAACAGACGGTCGAACAATGGGTTAGCCATTTGAATGCCTTTCTTGTGCCTGTGCGCTTGCGGCGGCCGCCAGGGTCTGCACCCCGGCCGCGGCAATCACCTCTTGGGTCTCCGCGAAACGTTCGTGGTTTTGCGCGGTTTTCCCCAGATCGTAAAGATAATTGACCATGGCTCCGCCGGACTGCGCACGCCCTTTCGGCGATGTATCGGCGTCAGCATGAACAGCGTGGACGATCGCCCCATTTCCAAGATGGAACCGCGCCACGGGATCATAGGGCTGGCCTCGCTTGTTTTTCGCGGTCAGCAGGTATCGCGCCGCGATTGCACGCATGCCTTCCGCGTCCTGCAGAGGCATATCAATCCCCTCTTCTCGTATCCATTTGCTCAGCCCGGGGATTGGCGACAGGGTAACGAAAGTGTCCAGCCCCGAAAGCTCCGCCGCCAGGTCGCTGGCCACCTGCTTGATCAGCGAGTTGCCAAAGGAGATGCTGGCGAGACCGGCCTGGCAGTTAGAAATCGAGTAGAAGACGGCGGTGGTGGCACCCTCGGCCGGCATCGCCTCACGGTCCTCGGCAAGCAGTGCCTGGATCGACCCGGGGACATCCCGCGTCAGCGCCACCTCTACAAAGATCAAAGGCTCATCCGGCATGGAGGGATGAAAGAAGGCAAAGCAGCGCCGGTCAGACGGTTGGAGACGGCGACGCAAGTCGTCCCAACTGTCGATTGCGTGCACCGCTTCATACGCAATGATCTTTTCCAAGATATGTGCCGGGCTTTCCCAACTGATCGGTCGCAACACCAGAAAACCGCGATTGAACCAGCTGGCGAACAGGTGGCGAAAGTCCAGATCCAACGCCTCCAGTTCCGGCTCGCCACGGCCCAGCCGCAAAAGATCCGCGCGCATCCGAACCAAGGCTCCCGTGGCGTCCGGCACTTTGTTCAGCCTGCGGATCAATTCCTGCCGCCGCGGCTCGGAAGCCGCCATGAAGGCGCGGTAGCTCGCCTTCGACGGGTTCTTCTCGTAGGCATCCAGCGTCGCCCGGACGGTCTCCGGGGCGATGTTCATTTCCATTGCCAGATGTCGGAAGAAAGCCCGCTTGCCGTCATCGCCCAATGCCTTGAACCGCGCCAGTATCTCCTCCGCCAGCGCCAGCCCCGAGGTCTCCCCGGTGGAGCCGACCAGCGCGCTGGCCAGCTCCTCCAGCGGGCGGCCATCGGGCGCCGCGGCGGCCTCGCGGCGCTGGCGCCGCTCGAAGACGGTGGACAGAAGCTCTGCAAGCAGGCTCATACCGCGGCCCCCATCACCAGATTGGGCAGCCAGGTGGCCAGTCCCGGAAACAGGCACAGCAGCACGATCGCCAGCACCATGCAGGCCACGAAAGGCAAAGAACCGGTCAGGATCGTCTTCAGCGAGATGTCGGGCGCAATGCCATTGATGACGTATAGGTTCAGCCCAACCGGCGGCGAGATCAGCCCGATTTCCATGTTGATGGTCAGTACGACCGCAAACCAGATCGGATCAAAGCCCGCGGTGGTAATGATCGGCAAGAGGATCGGCGCTGCCATCAGGATCACCGCAACCGGTGGCAGGAAGAAGCCCGCAATCAGCAGAAAGACATTCACTGCCCCCATCAGCACCCAGCGGTTCACCTCCAGCGTGCCAATCCACTCGGCGATTGCCTGGGTAATGAACAGCGATGACAGCATGTAAGAAAACACGCCCGCGGCCGCGACGATGAACAGGATCATCACGCTTTCCTTGGTGCTGTCGCGCAGCACCACCCAGAGATCGCGCGGGTTCCACAGCTTGTAAATGATGACCGCGATCAGCAGGCACAAAAGCGCCCCCACCGCGGCGGTTTCCGATGGTGTCGCAATGCCACCGTACATCGCGTACAGCACGCCGAGGATAATGGCCAGAAACGGCAGCACCCGCGGCAGGATCTCAAACCGCTGACGCCAGCTGTAGCTGCCCGATGCCAGCAGCGTCGCGTCACCCGACCGCCAGGTGGAATACAGAGACCACGCCATGAACAACCCCACCAGCAGCAGCCCCGGGATGACCCCCGCCAGAAACAGACGCCCGATCGAGGTTTCGGTGGCGATTCCGTAGACGATCATGGTGACCGATGGCGGGATCAGGATGCCCAGCGTACCACCCGCCGCGATCGAGCCAGCGGCAACGCCGTCCGGGTAACCGCGCTTGCGCATCTCGGGGATGCCCATCTTGCCGATGGCCGCACAGGTCGCGGGTGACGAGCCCGACATCGCCGCGAACAGGGCGCAGGCGCCGAGGTTGGACACCACCAGCCCACCGGGAATACGCGTCAGCCAGCGCTCCAACGCCTCGTACAGGTCGGCTCCCGCGCGGGTCGAAGCAATCGAGGCGCCCATGATGATGAACATCGGGATGGACAGCAGCGCGAAGTTGTCCAGCTTGCCGAACAGGATTTCCGGCATCAGCTCCAGCGAACGCGGGCCGTCGAAGACGATCAGGAAACCGGCGGAAACGATCAGCAGGCCAATGGCTACTGAAACGCCGGAAAACAATACGACAATGGTGGCCAGTGCCACGATGCCGCCGAGCAGAAGCGGGTCCATCAGCCTTACTCCAGTCCAAATGGTTTATCGACGCCGGTCAGCACGGCCACCAGATCTGCAACAAGTTGCAGCAGCAAGAGACCGAAGCCGACGGGGATCGAGAGATAGGGAATCCACAGGCGCACACCCCAGACGGTGTCCGACCGCCAGCCGCGCTCCCAGGCGAAATGCCAGTATTCAAAGCCGTACCACAGCATGACCGCGGTGATTGCGATCGACAGCACCGCCGTCAGAACCGCCAGTGCAAACCGGGCACGTGGTGCCAACGACAGCGGGATCAGATCGACGTTCACATGGCCGCGCAGCCGCTGCACGTAGGGCAGACCAACCAGGGTTGCGGCAATGATCAGATAGATCACGGCTTCGGTCTGCCAGATGGTGGACCCGTTCAGGACGAACCGCACCACGATCATCTGGCAGGTGATGGCAACCGCTGCAACGATCATCGCAGCGGCACACCAGCCCGCAAGGGTCGACAGCGCCGCAGCGAGACGCAGAAAGGAGTTGTTGCCGGATCGGGCAATGGCGGCATTGCTATGGCTGGCCATCAGCATCTCCCGTAGTTGAAAGGTAACAAGGGGCGGAGCGGCTCGAGGGCCGCTCCGCAGGCAGTCGATCGAGGGGGATCACTCGACCGCCAATGCAAGGTCCAGCAGCTTTTGACCGTCTGCCACTTCTTCGACAAACTTCTTGTAGGAGGTTTCCATTGCCAGCTTGCGCCAGGCCTCGAAATCCTCGGCAGACATCTCGGCAATCTCGACACCAGCCTCGGCAAACACCTCGGCCGATGCGGCGTCCTGTTTCTTGGCTTCTTCCAGGTAATAGGCCTGCGCCTTTTCAGCGGCGGCGCGCAGCGCATTCTGCTGATCCTCGGTCAGACCGTCAAAGGTGCTCTTGTTCATCAGCAACGGCTGGTACATGAACCAAAGGGCGACGTCGCCTGCAGGGGTGTAGCAGCTGACCTGCTCATAGATCCGGTAGGATACGAAGGACGAGGACGATGTGTTTGCTGCCTGCAAAACGCCGGTCTGCATCGCGTTGTAGATTTCCGACGAGGCCATCGAGGCGATCGACGCCCCGGCCCCGGCCAGCATCTGCTCAAACGACTTGCCGGCGGCGCGGGTTTGCAGCCCCTCCACATCCTCTGGCTTGGTGATGCACTTGTCCTTGCCGGCAAAACCGCCGGCGAGGTAGCCATGGACCAGAACCATGACGTCATCTTCGGCCATCTTCTCTTCCAGCGCATCCATGAAAGGCGAGTCGCTGAGACGCGCCGCATGATCGTGATTCTTCACCAGTCCCGGCATCAGCGTCAGGTTATAGGCGGGCTGCTGGCCGCCGGCGTAGGAGAGCGGCAGCACCGTCATGTCCAACTGGCCGCGGCTCAGCGGCTTGTACTGCTCGCGCGGCTTGAACAGCGATTTCGAGCCGAAAATCTTGATGCTTAGATCCACATTGGCGGCTTCGACTTCATCCGCAACGATCTGGGCGACCTTGTGGCGCACGTCATTGTTCGACCATTGATGCGACAGACGCAGCTCGGTTGCATTTGCCAGGCTGCCTGCCGCAGCCAGCGCCATCCCGGCCACCGCGGCCTTAAGAACAGATTTCATGTTTTCCTCCCTGAATGCCTCCTGGCGAACCAGAAGATGCAAGACGGTAGGCGCGTGGTGTTTATCATGTCAACATTTTTGTATACAAGAATAGTGTTCTTGAATTTGATATCGGCGCCGGATAGATCTTGTTCATGGAACAACGCCGCGCCGACAACATCGCCGAACAGCTGGAAGAGCTGATTTTCAACGGAACTTTCTCCAACGGTGACCGGTTGGATGAGGTGCGCCTGGCCGAGCAATTCGGCGTGTCCCGCACCCCGCTGCGGGAAGCCTTTCAACGGCTTGCCCTCTCTGGCCTGGTTGAATTGATTCCCCGCCGCGGCGCTTTTGTCCGCCAGCCCGGCCCGGTTGAGCTGATGGAAATGTTCGAAGTGATGGCAGAGCTGGAAGCAGTCTGCGGTCGCCTCGCCGCCCTGCGAATTTCCGACGACGCGCTGGAGGAATTGCGCGACGCCAACGCCAAGTGTCAGGCCGCTGTAGATAATCGGGATGCTGATACCTACTACATTGAAAACGAACGCTTTCACATGATCATCTACCAGCAGTCAGGCAACAGCTTCCTTGCCCAGGAGGCCGCCAAATTGCACAAACGCCTGAAGCCGTTTCGCCGTCAGCAACTTCGCTTCCGAGGCCGAATGGCGCAGTCCATGGCTGAGCATGAGCTGGTCGTGCAGGCCCTGGAACGGGGAACGGCTGACCAGGCCGCCGATACGTTGCGTGGCCACGTGGCGGTGCAGGGGGAGAAGTTTCATCAGCTGATGGCCACACTGAAATCGGAAGCCGATTAGACGGCTTCGCAAGACGCACAACCACGCGCCTTCTTGGCTGATCGGAGCGCGTTCAGGTTTCGAGCGACGCCCGAAAACCCTGCTTGCAGGGCGGGCGACATTGCCGCTTACGTCGACCATCCTCAAACGTGATTTTCAAGCCATCGCAATGGCAGGATTGCCGATGCCAGTTTCGCAGGCGCAGAAACGACAAGATTGTTGCCGGATATATTTTAATCTTGAAATATCTATGCGAGCCTGCGTAGGCTCTTCCTCAGGGCTGGCACAAGATCAGCCGCAGGGATGCGGGTTACCGCTTGGCTTGGCTTATGTCACCGCCGCGGTATTGTCGCAATCATTGCACAACTGTTCCGGCCACCCGCCGGTCATATCGTGGGAGGACAAGACGTTATGAAATCAATTCGCAAACTGGCGATGGCCGCGGCAATTCCAGCGCTGGCAGCGGCGGGCGCCACCGGCGCGCTGGCGGACACAAAGATCGGAATGATCACAACCCTGTCCGGCGGCGGCGCGGGCCTTGGCGTGGATGTGCGCGACGGCTTCATGCTGGCGATCGAACAAGACGGCCGCGAGGGTGTCGAAGTGGTGATCGAAGACGATCAGCGCAAACCCGATATCGCGGTACAGATCGCCGACCGCATGATCCAGTCCGAGAAGGTCGACATCATGACCGGCATCATCTGGTCAAACCTGGCGATGGCGGTGATCCCGGCGGCGACCGCGCAGGGCGTGTTCTACCTGTCGCCCAATGCCGGCCCCTCCGCCTTGGCGGGCAAGCGCTGTCATGAAAATTATTTCAACGTGGCCTGGCAGAACGACAACCTGCACGAAGCCGCGGGCGCCTATGCCAATGACGCGGGCCTGAAAAACAGCTTTATCCTCGCGCCGAACTACCCGGCGGGCCAGGACGCGCTGACCGGCTACAAGCGCATGTACAAGGGCGAGCTGGCAGGCGAAATCTACACCAAGCTGGGTCAGACCGATTATGCGGCGGAAATTGCGCAGATCCGGGCTTCGGGCGCGGATTCCGTCTATTTCTTCCTGCCCGGCGGCATGGGGATTTCCTTCCTGAAACAATACGCGGGCAGCGGCGTGGACCTGCCGGTGGTGGGACCTGCGTTCTCGTTCGATCAGGGCATCCTGCAGGCGGTAGGCGACGCGGCACTGGGGGTCAAGAACACCTCGCAGTGGAGCAAGGATCTGGACAATGAGGCCAATGTCGAGTTCGTGGCGGCCTTCCAGGAGAAATACGGCCGTCTGCCGTCGCTTTATGCCAGCCAGGGGTTTGACACCGCCAACCTGATCCTCAGCGCGCTGGACAAGGCCGAAGTGTCCGATCAGGACGCCTTTCGTGCGGCGCTGAAGGAAGCGGATTTCGCCTCTGTGCGCGGTGACTTCAAATTCGGCGACAACCACCACCCGGTGCAGAACATCTATGTGCGCGAGGTGATCAAGGAGGGCGATGTCTACACCAACAAGATCGTCGCCACCGGCCTGGAAAACCACGCCGACGCCTACGCGGCTGAGTGCAAGATGTAAGACAGACCAACGGGCGCAGGCTCCATGCGGGTCTGCGCCGCTGGCCTCACTTCCCCTCGGACAATCAAGATGACGTATATTCTAGTTCTGGAGCAGATCCTGAACGGGCTTCAGCTGGGCGTGATGCTGTTCCTAATGGCAGCCGGGCTGACGCTGGTGTTCGGGGTGATGGGGCTCATCAACCTCGCCCATGGATCGCTGTATATGGTCGGCGCCTTTGCCGCGGCGGCGGTGGCGGGCTGGACGGGATCGTTCCTGCTGGCGCTGATTGCCAGCCTTGCCGCGGCCGCGGCGGCCGGCGCGCTGATGGAACTGGTGGTGATCCGGCGGCTGTACCGGCGCGACCATCTGGACCAGGTGCTGGCGACATTCGCGCTGATCCTGATCTTCTCCGAAGGCACGCGCTGGCTGTTCGGCTCTTTCCCGCTGTTTCTGGACGTACCCGCCTATCTGTCGGGGCCGGTCAGTCTGCCGGGCGGGATTGAATACCCGCTGTACCGGCTGACCATCATCCTGATCGGGCTGGCGATTGCAGCGGGGCTGTTTCTGCTGATTGCCAAGACCCGCATCGGCATCCAGATCCGCGCTGGCGAGGCCGACCGCGAGATGATTGCCGCGCTTGGCGTTGATATCTCGAAACTTTACACGCTGGTCTTTGCCTTGGGCGCAGCGCTGGCCGGGCTGGCAGGCGCGCTGGTGGGCGCGATCCAGTCGGTACAGGTGGGCATGGGCGAGCCGGTGCTGATCCTCGCCTTCGTGGTGATCGTCATCGGCGGCATCGGCTCGATCAAGGGGGCGCTGGCAGGCGCACTTCTGGTGGGGCTGACGGATACGCTGGGCGGCGTATTCCTGCCGCAGCTGTTTGCCCTGTTCATGGAGCCCGCCAGCGCGGCCTCTGCCGGGGCGTCACTGGCGTCGATGCTGATTTACATTCTTATGGCGGCGATCCTGTTGGTACGCCCCTCGGGCCTGTACGGAGGGAGCGCATGATGACGCGCGAAAGTCTTCTCAACTGGGCGATGATCGCGGCTTTGCTGATCGTGCCGCTGGCGGCGTGGAGCCTGGACGAGCCGTTCATCATCACGCTGGCCACCAAGGCGGCGATCCTGGCGCTGGCCGGGGTTGGGCTGAACATCGCGCTGGGGCTGGGCGGGCTGATCAGCCTGGGCCATGCGGCGTTTTTCGGGATCGGCGGCTATGCCATGGGCATTCTGGCGGCCCATGCGCAGAACTACGAGCCGCTGTTCAACTGGCCGTTCCTGTTCGAGGGCAGCAACCAGATGCCGCTGATCTGGCTGGTGGCGGTTGTGCTCAGCGCGCTTGCGGCGCTGGTAATTGGCGCGCTGTCCTTGCGCACCTCGGGTGTCTATTTCATCATGATCACCCTCGCCTTCGGGCAGATGCTGTACTACTTCGCGATCAGCTGGAGCGCCTATGGCGGCGAGGACGGCCTGTCGATCTGGGTGCGCAATGAATTTCCCGGGCTGAACACGCTGGATCCGATCCAGTTCTTTGCCATTGCCTATGTGATCCTGTGCCTGGCGCTGTTTTTTGCGGCGCGGCTGGCGGCGTCGCCCTTTGGTCTGGCGCTGGCGGCTGCACGGCAGAACGAGGACCGGGTCGAGGCCGTCGGGCTGACGCCGTTCAAGCTGCGGCTGGCGGCCTTTGTGATCTCGGGCGCGATCACCGGGCTGGCGGGGGCGCTGTTTGCGGATCTGAACCGCTTTGTCAGCCCCACCATGCTGAGCTGGCACACAAGCGGCGAGATCATGATCTTTGTGATCCTTGGCGGCGTGGGTCGCTTGTACGGCCCGGTCGCGGGTGCCGCGCTGTATATCCTGCTGGAGCATCTTCTGGGCGGGATCAGCGATTACTGGCAGATCTTCCTGGGCGTTCTTCTGCTGCTGATCGTGCTGTTTGCCCGCGGCGGGCTGATCGGGGCTATTGCCGGACGGGAGAAAGCGCATGGCTGAGGTGGTGCTGAGAACCGAGAACCTGTGCAAGAGCTTCGGCGCGCTGAAGGCCAGCAGCGATGTCTCGCTGGATTTGCGGGCGGGCGAAATCCACGCGCTGATCGGGCCGAATGGTGCGGGAAAATCAACGCTTATCAAGCAGATCGCCGGCAACTTCCGACCTGATAGCGGCAGGGTGGAACTGCTGGGGCGTGACGTGACGGCCCTGGACACCGTAGCGCGGGCGCGGATGGGGCTGGGGCGGACGTTCCAGATCTCGGCGCTGGCGATGGAATACACGGTGCTACAGAACGCAGTCTTGGGCGCGCTCGGCGGGCAGGGGCGGGTGTTCCGCTTTTTCCGCAACGTGATGAAGGACCCGGCGCTGCTGGCGGTTGCCCGCGACGCGCTGGAGCGGGTCGGACTGGCGGATGCCGCCGACCGCCGAACTGCCGATCTGTCGCACGGCCAGCGCCGCCAGCTGGAGGTTGCGGTGGCGCTGACGCTGAAACCGAAGCTGTTCTTGATGGATGAGCCGATGGCGGGGCTTGGTGCTGACGGCTCGCACCGGCTGACGGGGTTTCTGGACGGGCTGCGGCAGGAGGCGCCGATCCTGCTGGTCGAGCATGACATGGACGCGGTTTTTGCGCTGGCGGACCGGATCAGCGTGCTGGTCTACGGCCAGATCATCGCCACCGGCACCGCGGCGGAAATCCGCGCCAACGCCGAAGTGCGCCGCGCCTATCTGGGAGAGGAGGACGCCGCATGAGCCTGCTGCAATTACAAGGGGTTGAAGCCTCCTACGGTCCGGCAAAGGCGCTGTTCGGCGTCGATCTGGAGATTGGCGAAGGCGAGGTTGTGGCGCTGATGGGCCGCAACGGCATGGGTAAATCCACCACCATCAAGACAATCTGCGGCATGCTGGCGGCAAGCGCAGGCTCCTTGCAATTCGACGGGCATGATCTGCGCGCGCTGCCCTCACATAAAATTGCCCGATTGGGCATCGGGTTGGTGCCGGAGGGGCGGCGCTGCTTCGCACCGCTGACAGTGGAGGAAAACCTGACCGCCGCCGCCCGCCCCGGCCCTTGGGACATGCAACGGGTGGCAGAACTGTTTCCCCGGCTGGAGGAGCGACGCCACCAGACCGCAGGGTCGCTGTCGGGCGGCGAGCAGCAAATGCTGACCATCGGCCGCGCGCTGATGACCAACCCGCGCCTGCTGATCCTAGATGAGGCAACGGAGGGTCTGGCACCCGTGGTGCGACAGGAGATCTGGGCCGCCATCGCACGGCTGAAGGCGGACACCGGCCTTGCCATTCTTGTGGTCGACAAATCCCTGCGCGAACTGTCGGCTGTTGCCGATCACGCGGTGATCCTCAACCGCGGCTGCAACGTTTGGACCGGCAAGATCAGCGCATTGGAGGCAGAACAGGCGGATCGCTACCTCGGTGTCTGAACCCACGCGAACATAAGAAAAAACAGGCAACTCTCCTGCGGGAAAGTTGCCTGCTTGGTTGCTTCAGACGACCATGCTTACCAGGAGGTCAGCACGGTGCCTTGGTATTTCTCTTCGATGAATGCCTTGATCTCCGGGCTGTGATAGGCGTCGATCAGCGGCTGGACCCAAGGCGCCTCTTGATCGCCGTCGCGTACCACGATGATGTTGACATAGGGGTTGTCCGCGCTTTCCACGGCAATCGCATCTTCTTTCGGGTTCAGGCCCGAAGCAATCGCGTAGTTCGTGTTGATCAACGCAGCGTCCAGGTCTGCCAGCGAGCGCGGCAGCTGTGCCGCGTCCAGTTCACGGAAGCGGATGTCCTTGGGGTTGTCGGTCACATCGAGCACGGTCGGAACCAGGCCAGTGCCTTCGGCCAGTTTGATCAGACCCAGCTGTTGCAGCACCAGCAGCGCGCGGCCGCCATTGGTCGGATCGTTCGGGATCCCCATGGAGCCGCCTTCGGGGAAATTGTCCAGCGACGTGATCTTGTCAGAATAGACACCCATCGGCGTGGTAATGGTGGTCGCCACCGGCACCAGCGCAAAACCGCGGTCCTTCACCTGGTTGTCCAGATAGGGCTTGTGCTGGAACGAGTTGGCCTGAATGTCGCCATCGGCGAGCGCCTGGTTCGGCACCACGTAGTCAGAAAATTCGACCACGTCGATATTCAGGCCCATGGGTTCAGCGATCTTTGCCACCTCTTCCATGATCTCGGCGTGTTCACCCGGCGAAACGCCAACCTTGATGTCCGCGGCTGTCGCCATGCCAGCGATCATTGCGAGGGCGGAAACGAGCGGAAACAAACGTTTCATGAAGTCTTTCCTTCGGTTTGGCAGCCTGTGCTGCATGTTGTCAGATCAGCGGCCGCGATTGCGCGGCGCGCGTTTGTCGACCAGTCTGGCCAGCCCCTCACCCAGGGACTGCACAAGCTGGACCAGAACGATGAGAATGACGACTACCGCCAGCATGACCTCGGGCATGAAGCGCTGGTATCCGTAACGAATGCCCAGATCTCCCAGCCCTTCACCACCGACAGCGCCAACCATGGCCGAGTAGCCGATCAGGCTGACCACGGCGAGCGTCAGGCCCAGCGTGATACCGGGAAGAGCTTCGGGGATCAGGACCTTGCGGATGATCTGGAACGGCGTGGCCCCCATGGCGCGCGCCGCTTCGATCAACCCGCTGTCCACCTCGCGGATCGCATTTTCCACCAGTCGCGCGATAAAGGGCGCGGCGGCGATGGTCAGCGGCACGATGGCAGCCGTGGTCCCGATCGAGGTCCCCGCGATCAGTCGGGTGAAGGGAATGATCGCCACCACCAGAATGATGAACGGCACCGAACGCGCGGCGTTGACCACCAGTCCCAGCACCTTGTTCACCAGCGGCGAGGACAGCAGCTCTCCGCGCTGTGAGACCGCGAGATAAACGCCAACGGGCAGGCCCACCAACGTGCCCAGCAGACCGGAGATCGCGACCATGTACAACGTCTGCAAGGTCGCTTCGATCAGCATATTGATCAGATTAGCCGACATAGCCCAAAACCTCCGTAAGCAGGTTATGACGTTCCAGATAGGCACGGGCCTCGGGGCCGCGGTCTGCCTCGACCGAAACCAAGAGATTACCAAACGGGTGCGGGCCGATCTCTTCGACCGCTCCGGCGAGAATATTAACGGGGATGCCCAGCTCGGACGTCAGCTTGGCCAGCATCGGATCCGTGGCATGACGCCCGGCAAAAGTGATGCGGATCACCTCTTCGCTGTGCCCCTGCGGCCGTTCCGCCTTTAGACGGTGCGAAACAAAACTGGGCAGGGTGATGCCGGTTATGCCAGAGAGGAAAGATCGTGTCGTCGGATGTTTCGGGTCCGCAAATACATCGTAGGTCGTGCCTGCCTCGACAATCCGCCCCCCATCGATCACCGCCACATGGCTGGCAATGTCGCGCACAACCGCCATCTCATGCGTGATGAGCAGGATCGTCAAGCCGAGGTCTCGGTTGATATCGGCCAGCAGCTTCAGAACCGTTTGGGTGGTTTCAGGGTCCAACGCCGAGGTGGCTTCGTCCGACAGCAGAACCTTGGGTTTCGTGGCCAGCGCCCGCGCGATTCCAACGCGCTGTTTCTGACCGCCCGACAGCTCAGCCGGGTAGCGTCCACTCAGCTGTTCCAGACCAACTCGGGCGATGAGGTCATCAACACGCGGCTTGATTTCTGCACTCGGCAGGCCAGCGATTTCCAGCGGCAGGGCAACGTTGCCATAGACCGTACGCGAACTCAGCAGATTGAAATGCTGAAAGATCATGCCGACATCACGCCGAATACGTCGCAGCTCTGCGGCCCCCGCCCGACCTACGTCGTGCCCGGCAACGGTGACTGTGCCGGAGGTCGGCTGTTCCAGCCCGTTGACCATGCGCAGCAGCGTAGACTTGCCAGCGCCGGAGCGTCCGATAATTCCGGTGATCGTGCCCGCAGGCACGTCAAGGTTTACGCCCTCAAGCGCTTTGACCTGGCCTGTGCCCTTCTTGTAAAAGGACTTCTCCAGGTTCTCAAAGGTGATTGCGGCACCCGATGTCTGTCTGTCGGCCATCCGAGTCTCTCGTATTCGTGCGGCCTCCTCCCAACGGCGCGGTAAACCGGATATACTGGCCAGACGCAAGCCCCACCGTCGACAGAAGCGTCATTCCAGATTGCCGACACGATACTAGCATTCACCCCGCAACTGCGTGAACTCCAGCGCATTCACCTGACGGTGGTGGCAGCATCGCAAACAGTCGGCGTTGCAACCGACCGCCCGACATGGAACATTCATCAAGCCACCCCGTTTCCTACTGGCATGCCCCCGGCATCGCTTGCGGCCCATACGCTTCGAAGCGGCACTTTAGGGCATCGTCGCCGCCAGCAGCCTCAAAGGAGCAACAGCCCCATGCCCCAGCCCTCCGGCACCGCGTTGACCCTGCTCGAGATCCTCGCCTTCACCTTCATCTTTGCGATTGGCCTAGGTTTGCTGACCCTGGTGGTGCTTTACATCCGCGACAAGACCCAGACGGACAGCACCCTGCGCCGCAACTACCCCGTGCTTGCGCGTTTCCGCTATCTGTTTGAACATCTGGGGGAGTTCTTTCGCCAATACTTCTTCGCCCTTGACCGGGAGGAGATGCCTTTCAACCGGGCCGAGCGGTCTTGGGTCTACCGTGCGGCCAAGAATGTAGACTCCACGGTGGCTTTTGGCTCCACCCGCGACCTGCGCCCGGCCGGTACCGTCTATTTCGTCAACAGTGCCTTCCCTGACCTCGCCCACAACAGCGCTGCATCGCCTTTGACGTTCGGCCCTTACAGCCGTCACCCCTACAGCACCAATGCGGTCTTTTGCATCTCGGGTATGAGTTTCGGTGCCATTTCCGTTCCCGCCGTGCGCGCCCTGTCACGCGGCGCGAAACAGGCCGGTATCTGGCTCAACACCGGTGAAGGCGGTCTGTCCCCGTACCATCTGGAGGGCGGCTGCGACCTCGTTTTCCAGATCGGCACCGGTAAGTTTGGCGTGCGGGATCTTGCTGGCGGCTTTGATGACGACAAGCTTCGGGCGGTGGCGTCTCACGAAACTGTGCGCATGTTCGAGTTGAAACTCTCCCAAGGCGCCAAGCCCGGCAAGGGCGGCATCCTGCCGGGCGCCAAGGTCACCCCCGAGATCGCGGCGATCCGTGGTATTCCCGAAGGGCTTGACGCGATCAGCCCCAACCGACACCCGGAGGCCGCTGATGTGGCCGGACTGTTGGACATGATCGACCATATTCGCGAAACGACGGGAAAGCCGACCGGCCTTAAGACAGTGATAGGCAGTCAGGAGTTCCTGCGCACGCTGTGCCAGGAAATTCAGACACGCGGTGTCGAAAGTGCCCCTGATTTCATCACCATAGACAGCGCTGACGGCGGCACTGGCGCCGCACCGATGAGCCTTATCGACAACATGGGCATGCCTCTGCGTGAAAGCCTGCCGCTGGCGGTCGACGTGCTGGTCACATACGGGTTGCGCGACCGCATAAAGATTTGCGCCAGCGGCAAGCTGATCAACCCGTCGGAAGTGGCCTGGGCCTATTGCGCAGGTGCCGACATGGTGGTTTCGGCGCGGGGGTTCATGTTTGCGCTTGGCTGCATCCAGGCTCTGCAGTGCAACAGGAACACCTGCCCCACCGGCATCACCACTCATGATCCGCGGCTGCAATACGGGCTGGATCCCGCCAGCAAATCGGTCCGCGTGGCACAATATGCGCAAAACATGTCGAAGGAGCTGGACATCATCGCGCACAGTTGCGGCGTCGAAGGTCCTCGGCAGCTGCGTCGTGAACACGCACGGATCGTGCTGGACACGGGCCGATCAATTTCGATGGCCGAGCTGTTTCCGGCGCCGAAGCCGCTGGCCGCCCCAGCCACCGGAAATCACTGAGCCCGCCGAAGGGCAGGCAGGCGACCCTGGCCGCCTCCTGCCCCGCAACCTCACTCGTAGGCACCTGCGGAATAGGTGAGCTCGTAGCTGTGACTGTACAGCTCGAAAACGATGCCAAAGGGGTCTTCGACATAGACCATGCGGTAGGGTTTCTTGCCCGGAAAATATTCCCGCACCGGCATGCGTTGACGCCCACCCGCCGCGACGATGCGCTCGACGAGCCCCTCAACATCCGGGTCCTGGATGGCAAAGTGAAACGTGCCGTGACGACGGTGGTCCAGATTGTTCTCCGGCGCGTAGTTCTCAGGAAATTCAAAGAGTTCTATGCCGATGCCGTCCGCGGTCGCGAGATGCGCGATCCTGAGGGACCCCCATCCAGGGCCAAAAACATCGGTGCACATCATGCCGATTGCACTGTCGTCCTCGACTGCCTCAGACGGCTGCATCACGACGTAAAAGCCAAGGACCTCGGAGTAGAATTTGACCGCCGCCTCCAGATCCGGGACGGACAGGCCGATATGAGAAAACGTTCGGGGTGTCGGGGTCATTCGATGATCTCCATTTGCGTTTCGTAACGCTGAGGTAGACACCGCGCTGCCATATATGAAATTATCATTTAGAATGGAAATAATAACAGACTGTTTTCGACCTGATGCTGAATGCCACCTGGCTCAACACATTCACCACCCTCTGTGAAACCGGGCATTTCACTCGCACCGCAGCCCGGCTGAACATGACCCAACCAGGCGTTTCACAACACCTGCGAAAGCTGGAGCTTCAGCTCGGCCAGGCTCTGATCACTCAGCAGGGAAAGAGTTTCACCCTCACCCCGGCGGGCGAGGCCGTGTTTGCCCTTGGCCTGACACGGCGGGAAGAGGAAAAGGCGCTGCGCGAAGCAATCGAAACCGACAACAAGGACGCAGGCGACGTGCGCATCGCCTGCTCCGGTAGCTTCGCCATGATGCTGTACCCAAAGCTATTGCCCTGGATGCAGCAGGCCCCCGAGTTGTCCATTCACCTTCAGGCCGCGCCGCAATCGGACATTCTGAACGGATTGCTAGACGCACGTTTTGATCTCGGCATACTCGGGGCGGACCCGGGGCACGCGCGGCTGGACGCGGTGCAGCTGGGGCGCGAGGAGCTTTGCCTGCTTTTGCCCGCCGACGCCGCAGACACACCGCCAAGCTTTGCCGATCTCGACGCGCGTGGCTTCATCGCGCACCCCGATGGATTTGCCTACGCCGACGACCTTTTGCATCGCAACTTTCCCGACGACTATCCCGGCGCGGACAGGATCAAGGTGCGCGGATACGTGAACCAGATCGGACAAATTCCGTCACCAGTCGCCCAAGGGATTGGCTACACCTTGTTGCCTCGGAGCGGTGTAGAAGCGTTTGGGCAGAAGGACCGCCTCAAGGTGGTCCAGTTGCCGGAGCGGCGCTGGCACGAGCTCTGGCTGGCGACCCGACGCGGCCGCACCCTGTCGGCCCGCGTGTCACACGCCGCCGATCTGATCCTCGCCGCGGCCGCTGCCCTGCGATAGCGTCGCCGAATGATCTCAGATCGACTGCGTTTCGGCCTCGGCCGGTTCTGCCCGAAAGGGTTTCAGGCTTTCAGCAAACGCCTCGAGGAAGTCCAGCGCCAACAGCGACCGACTGCCTGACACCGGCCGCAAGATCGACAGCCGATGATTGATCTCCGGCTCGAAGGGTACGATGGCAATGCCCTGGCCGCGGTACTGCTCCGCATCCAGCGCGCTGACCACCGTCGCCCCCTGCCCCTGGCTGACGACGATGCAGGCGGTCGAGAACTGACGCACCTCGATCCAGCTGTTCATCTCCACCCCGGTTTCGGAAAACGCCCGCAGGAGCTTGCGGAAAAACGGGCTGTCCCGGCGGGTGTGGATCAGCTTGCGATCGGCCAGATCCAGCGGCGTCACCGCGTCCCGGTTGGCAAGCGGATCGCCCTCGGGCAGCACACAAACCGTACGAATCGGCACGTCCATGCTTTCCACTGCCGGGTGGGTGGCAAACTCATCTGTTATACCACAGTCGTATTGTTCGCCGATGATCCACTCGAGAATCCGCTCTGGCCGGTCCGGCTCCAGCGTCAGCCGCACGCCGGGGCGATGCTCCAGAAACCCCGCGAGCAACTTCGGCAGCAGAGCCGTGGCGAAGCCCGGCAAGCAGGCAATACGCAGATGGCCCGCCGTGCGCTCGGTCAAGTCGCGGTTGAGTTCCTCGAGATGGTGCAGACTATCGAACACCCGCCCCACTTCCGATAGCAGATAGCGGGCCTCGGAGGTGGGAATCAGGATTCCGTCCTTTCGAGTGAACAGATCCACCGCCACTGATTTTGAAAAATCGGAAAGAAGCCGACTGGCCGCCGGCTGCGAAATACCAAGGGATTCCGCAGCTCGGGTGACCGATCCGGTGCGGGCGACGGCCTGAAAGGCCTCTAGCTGGCGGAGACTGAATTTCAAAGGCTTAGCCACGCTTAACAGGGATTTTCACGCTAGTACATAACATCATGTTATGAAATTTGTCAAAAAACTTTTGCTTGAATTATTTGCTGACTCGCTCAAAACCTAGGCGCAGAGCCAACCTTGGGAGTACAGCTCATGTCCATCAAATCTATTCTCAGCGCCTCGGCGGTCGTGGCCGTTGCTGGTAGCACCGCATTTGCAGAAACCGAAATTCAGTGGTGGCACGCCATGGGCGGCACCAACGGCGAACGGGTCAACAAAATCGCCGAAGATTTCAACGCCAGCCAGGATGAGTACAAAGTCGTACCCGTCTACAAAGGCAACTATACCGAGACCATGACCGCGGCAATCGCGGCCTTCCGTGCCAAGGAGCACCCCGAGATCGTACAGGTCTTCGAGGTTGGCACTGCCACCATGATGGCTGCCAAGGGCGCCGTCTACCCGGTCGAACAGCTGATGAAGGACGCAGGCGAGCCGTTCGACGGTGACGCCTTCCTGCCCGCCGTGGTCTCTTACTACGAGACCCCCGAAGGCGAGCTGCTGTCGATGCCCTTCAACAGCTCCACCCCGGTCCTGTGGTACAACAAAGACGCGCTGGATGCCGCCGGCGCCGACGTGCCCACCACCTGGGAAGAGGTCCGCACCGCTTCGCAGAAGCTGGTCGACAACGGCATGAAATGCGGCGTCTCCTTTGGCTACCAGTCCTGGGTGATGATCGAGAACTTCTCCGCCTGGCACAACCTGCCGTCCGGTACCAAGGAAAACGGCTTTGGCGGATTTGACACCGAGCTGACCTTCAACAACGACAAGGTCGCTGCGCGTCTGGACGACATTGCCGACATGGGCAAGGAAGGTCTGTTCGTTTACGGTGGCCGCCGCGGCGACAGCCTGCCGATGTTCACCAATGGCGACTGCGGCATGTGGATGAACTCCTCCGCCTACTACGGCTCGATTTCGGAGCAGGCGGATTTCGAGTTCGGCCAGACCATGCTGCCGCTGGACACCAAGATCGCGGACGCCCCGCAGAACTCCATCATCGGTGGCGCGACCCTGTGGGTGCTGGCCGGTCACGACGAGGAAGAATACAAGGGCACTGCCAAGTTCCTGAGCTACCTGTCGTCGCCCGAAGTACAGGCCTGGTGGCACCAGGAGACCGGCTATGTGCCGATCACAACCGCCGCTTACGAGCTGTCCAAGGAGCAGGGCTTCTATGAAAAGAACCCCGGCACCGATATTGCCATCAAGCAGCTGAGCCTGAACACCCCCACCGCCAACAGCCGCGGCATCCGCTACGGTAACTTCGTGCAGATCCGCGACGTGATCAACGAAGAGCTGGAAGCACTGTGGGGCGGCGAGAAGACGGCAAAGGAAGCACTGGATGCAGCCGTGGAACGCGGCAACGACCTGCTGCGTCGCTTTGAACGTTCGGCCAAGTAATCCATCCTGACGACCCGGCCCTGCCGCTCCCAATTCCGGGCGGCAGGGCTTTTTCTGATTGGGGGCTTCATGCTCAAACGGGTGCATTTCCCTTCTTCGCTGCTGCCATACCTCTTGGTGGCACCGCAGATCATCATCACGCTGGTGTTCTTTCTCTGGCCCGCCAGCCAGGCCATGTACCAGTCGTTCCTGATCGAGGACGCCTTTGGCCTCGGGACGGAATTTGTCTGGTTCGAGAATTTCGAGCAACTGCTGACCGACAGCCATTATCTCGCCAGTTTCCAACGCACGGCAGTGTTTTCACTGCTGGTGGCGGCCCTGTCGATGGGCACTGCCCTGATCTTGGCGGGCTTTGCCCAACGGGTTGTGCGCGGCGCGATGTTCTATCGCACACTCCTGATCTGGCCCTATGCTGTGGCGCCGGTTCTGGCGGGTGCGCTCTGGGTGTTCATGTTCAATCCCACTCTCGGGATATTTCCCTATTTCCTGGAAATGGTGGGCATCACCTGGAACCACTATCTGAGCGGAAATCAGGCAATGGCGCTGGTCATCATGGCCGCGGCCTGGAAACAGGTCGCCTACAATTTCCTGTTCTACCTTGCCGCGATGCAGTCGATCCCGAATTCCGTGATCGAGGCAGCAGCCATTGACGGCGCAGGCCCGGCGCGGCGGTTCTGGACGATCATCTTCCCGCTGATCTCCCCCACCACGTTTTTCCTGCTGGTCATCAACATGGTCTACGCCTTCTTCGAAACCTTCGGCATAATCCACGCGGTGACCCAGGGCGGCCCAGGCACCTCGACCACCATCCTGGTCTACAAGGTGTTCAACGACGGTTTTGTCGGGCTCGACCTCGGCGGCTCCGCCGCACAATCGGTGGTTCTGATGGTTCTGGTCATCGCCATGACCGTGGTCCAGTTCCGCTTTGTTGAAAGAAAGGTGGAATACTGATGGTCGAAAACCGCCCCTTCGCAACTTTCCTGACCCATCTGGTGCTGGTGCTCGGCGTCATTGCCATTGCGCTGCCGGTCTGGATCACCTTTGTTGCCGCCACCCATGACCCGCTGCGCATGGGCCAGGCCCCATTGCCGATGTGGCCTGGCGATCATTTCCTTACCAACATGAAGCAGACCCTGTTCGGCTCCGGGCTCAGCGGCACGGAGGGTGCGCCGGTCTGGCTGATGCTGCTGAACTCTCTGGCAATGGCGCTGATGATCTCCACGGGCAAGATCATCATTTCGCTGCTGTCGGCGTTTGCGATCGTCTATTTCAAGTTCCCCTTCCGGATGACCTTCTTCTGGATGATCTTCATCACCCTGATGCTGCCGGTTGAGGTCCGTATCCTGCCCACCTTTGAGGTGGTAGCAGATCTGGGCATGCTCAACAGCTACTGGGGCCTCTCGGTGCCGCTGATTGCCTCGGCAACGGCAACCTTCATGTTCCGCCAGGTCTTCCTGACGGTCCCGGACGAGATGCTGGAAAGTGCGCGGATCGATGGCGCCGGGCCGCTGAGGTTCTTCTTCGACATCCTGCTGCCGCTGTCGCGTACCAATATCGCGGCGCTCTTCGTGATCCTCTTCATCTACGGCTGGAACCAGTACCTCTGGCCGCTCCTGATCACCACGGACACCTCGATGACCACCATCGTGATGTCGATCAAGCAGATGCTGGAAGCAGCAGAGCAAAGCCCGCAGTGGAACATCATCATGGCCACGGCCCTTCTGGCGATGATCCCGCCAGTCTTCGTGGTCATCGCAATGCAAAAGCTCTTTGTGCAGGGCTTGACGGAAACCGATAAGTAAGGCGCCGAGACATGGCAGATATTCAACTCAAAGATCTGGTGAAATCCTACGGGCCGACCGAGGTGCTGCACCACATCGAAGGCGACATCAAGGATGGCGAGTTCATCGTCATTGTCGGCCCCTCGGGCTGTGGCAAATCCACACTTCTGCGTATGATCGCAGGCTTAGAAACCGTGACCTCGGGCGAGATCGCCATTGGCGGCAAACGGGTGAACGAACTGGAGCCCGCCTCCCGTGACATCGCCATGGTGTTCCAGAACTACGCGCTGTACCCGCATATGTCGGTGCGCGAGAACATGGCTTACGGGCTCAAGATCCGCAAACTCTCGAAGGAGGAAATCAACCGCCGCGTCGAAGAGGCGGCGGAAATCCTTGAGATCAAACAGTATCTTGACCGCAAGCCGCGGCAGCTGTCCGGTGGTCAGCGTCAGCGGGTTGCCATGGGCCGTGCAATCGTGCGCGACCCGCAGGTGTTCCTTTTCGACGAACCGCTCTCGAACCTCGATGCGAAACTGCGGGTGCAGATGCGGCTGGAAATCCGCAAGCTGCAGCAGAGCCTCGGCGTGACCTCGATCTACGTGACCCACGATCAGGTTGAGGCGATGACGCTGGGCGACCGGCTGATGGTGCTGAATGGCGGCTATGTCGAACAGTTCGGCACACCGATCGAACTCTATGATCGGCCTGCCTCAGTCTTCGTTGCGGGGTTCATCGGCAGCCCGGCGATGAATTTCCTGCCTGCGGAGGTCCAGAACGGCCAGGCCCTCCTGCCCGGCGGTGCCCAAGTGCCCGTAATGGGGCAGCATTCCGGCCAGGCCACCTTCGGCATTCGCCCCGAGCACCTGCAAGCGGATGAAGCCGGCCCAATCGCAATCCAGATCGACATGCTGGAACAACTGGGCGCCAACACTCTGTTGCACGGGCGTCTGCAGGGCACTGACCACACGCTGGTCGCCAGCGTGCCGGGACATGCCATCGATGCGCCCGGCACGCTGCGCCGCTTTGCGGTGCCCGCCGAGCGCAGCCACCTGTTCGACGCCACCAGCGGCAAGCGGTTGGCAGACTGATGGTCTTTCCCCAACTTGCCGCCTTCACTGCCGCGCCGGGCGTGATCCGCCTGGTCGGTCACCGTGGCGCACGCGGGGTTCTGCCGGAGAACACCATCGCGGGCTTCGAATTCGCGATGCAGTCCGGTGTCTCGCTCTTGGAACTGGACGTCACCGCCACCCGCGACGGGGTGGTGGTGATCACCCACAATCACCATCTGACCCCCTCTATGGTGCGCGATGGCGACGGCAACTGGCTGCAAGGCTCACCGCCCAAGGTGTCAGCGCTGACCTACGACGAACTGCGCCCCTATGACGTGGGCGGGCTGGACAGCCGCAGCGCCTATGGCATGCGCTTCCCGGATCAGGGGTTTCTGGAACAGACCCGCATCCCGCGCCTGTCGGAGTTGCTGGCATTGCTTCAGCAAGACCAGAACCAAGGCGTTCACCTGCTGTTGGAAATCAAGTCCGATCCTGACCTGATGGCCGACAGCGCTGCCCGCAACACGCTGGTGCAGGCCGTGGTAGCCGAAGTGCGGGCGGCAGGGGTTCAAAATCGCACGGTTCTGCACAGTTTCGACTGGGATCTTCTGGCGGATTGTCAGCGGCTGGCACCAGAGATGCCCGCCTCCTTCCTCACTCAGATGCCCGAGAATGACGACGACATTGGCGAGGATTCCTCCAAGGCCGTCAACCCGGTCGAGGGTTTTACCGCGCTGGAGCTACCGGACAGGGTAGCCGCGGCTGGTGGTCAGTTCTGGTGCCCCTACTTTCTCGACATTACCGCCGAGTCCTTGGCCCGCGCCCGCGAACTGGGCCTGATCACCGTGGTCTGGACCGCAAACGAGCCTGCGGACATTTCGCGCATGATCGAACTGGGCGTGGACGCGATTTGCACCGACTATCCCGGACGGGTGCAGCACCTGCTGCGACGCAACGGCCTGCATTGGCAAGTCGCCCCGACGGTGGCTTGAACTGAAAACCGGAGGGCGCGCAATGAGCCGCCCTCCGGTTTCCGGCCTGATCGATCAGGCGATACGACGAAGCGGTGTCGGCTGCGCGGCCTCGGTTGGATGGCCAAGCTCGAATTGGCCAACCACCGCAGACAGGCTATGCGCCTCGTTCTGCAACAGCTGGCTCGACGCTGCGCCTTCCTCGGCCATCGCGGCATTCTGCTGGGTCATGTTGTCCAGCTGATGCATCGCGCCATCGATCTTTTCCAGCCCCAGGGACTGACTGCGCACACCTTCGGCAATCTCACTGACCAGGCCGGATACATCGGCAACCTGCGAAATGATGCTGTTTAGCGCATCGCCCGCGCGCCCAACCATGGAAACACCGTTGGCCACATGTTCCTCGCTGGCGTTGGTCAGCGCCTTGATCTGCCCCGCCGCATTGGACGCCCGCTGGGCCAGTGCCCGCACCTCCGACGCAACAACCGCAAAGCCCGCCCCAGCTGGCCCCGCACGCGCCGCCTCGACACCGGCATTGAGCGCCAGCAAGTTGGTCTGAAAGGCCACGTCGTCAATCAGGTTGATAATCTTGGAGATCTCTGCCGACGCGGCCTGGATCTGATCCATTGCCTCGACGGCGGAGGTCACCACTTCGGTGCTCTGCTCCGCCTCGGTGCGCGCGCCGCGCATGGTCTCGTCCATCCGGCCGGCCCGCTCCGCGGTGGCGCGGATGCTGCCGGTCAGGTCCCGGATTGCCGTCGCCGTCTCTTCCAGCGTTGCGGCCTGACTTTCGGTTCGATGCGCCATCTCGGTGGCCGCACCGCGCTGCTCCTCGGAGAACCGTCCGACATTCTGCGCCGCTCCGACAACCTCTGCCAGCGAACTGCGCAACCGGCAAAGGCTACGATTGAAGTTCTCTCTCAGGGTTTCGTACTGGCCATCGAACGGGACTTCGATATCGCAGGCCAGATTGCCGCGCTGCAATTCGGCCAAGGCCGCGCTCATGCTATCGACCACCGCCGCCGTGTGGCGCGCAGCTTCCACCTCGCGGGCAGCTGCCGCATCCGCCTCTTTCAGTTTGCCGCGGAAGCTGTCGAGACTGCGGGCCAGATCGCCCAGCTCATCGCCGCGATCCCGCCCCGGAATCAGAGTGTCATACTGACTGTCAGCCAGAGCATTTGTTGCCTCGCGCAGGCCGTGCACCGGCCGCGTCACACTGCGCGCTGCCAGCCAGGAGACAGCGACAGCCGCAAGCAGCGCCACACCGATCAGCACCGCCGCGGTCAACCGGATCCGTTCGACAGCCGCAAAAGCCGTCAGCGTATCGGTTTCCAGCACCAGCGACCAATCCAGACCTGGCAGTTCCAGCGGCAACACCATGGCGATCGCCGGTTTGCCGAGGCTGGAAGTGTCGGCCAGAAACTGTCCGCGCTCACGCGCCATGGCAGCCTGGATCTGCGGCGTCTGCGCCAGCGGTTCAAGGATCGGGAACAGACCCGACACCGAAGAGGGGCTGCGCGCCTTGCCATCGGCGCTGACCACGAAAATGTTCTGGTGGCTGTCCCCCGACAGATTGCTGGTCAGGGCATTAACAACGCCCGCGCTTCCGAACTGCACGGCAATGACACCTGCAATCTTCTTGCTCTTGGTAAATACCGGAGCGGCCATGAAGGCAGCCACACCATCGGCACTATGGGCATAGCTGGCAAAATCCGCGGTCACCACGGTTCCGGGTTCGGCCTCCAGCGCGGCGTTGAAAACCTGCGCCAATCCGCTCTTCGGCGCATCCTGAACCGCAGTCATGAAATCGCCCTGCTTGCGCACCGAATAGACGACCTGCCCAGCGGCACTGATCAGGTACAGATCCTGGTAGCCGTTCAGCCGCAGGCTCTGCAGGAATGTGGGATGGTAGGTCACATGCGACTGATTGTAGTAGCTGCCATCACCGGCATCCAGAAGCTCCTCCCGCTGATGGGCGGGATGGGGGTTCTCCGCTGCATAGGTCTGTTTCAGATACGCGACCGGATCGTCCTCTTCGACCATGCCGATCACACGCTCGAAATTGCTGATGGCGCGGAACACCGCAGGCTGCCCTGCAAGGCTGGACACGTCCGAGCGCGCCGCCTGAATCAGGAAGGACAGCGCCTGGGCGCCGGATTTCGCCTCAATTTCCTGCGCCGAGAAGGCGTTTTCACGGATACTGCGCTCGGCGACCGAATAGACCAGCAAGGACACGGTCACCAGAAAGGCGCCGGTCAACGCTACCATGATCAACGGCAGCTTCAGCTTCAGCGGCAATTTGGTCAGACGCGGCAAACGGGAC
Source organism: Nocardioides marinus (assembly GCA_019801415.1). Taxonomy (GTDB): domain Bacteria; phylum Pseudomonadota; class Alphaproteobacteria; order Rhodobacterales; family Rhodobacteraceae; genus Leisingera. The sequence goes on along the minus strand of JAHVJD010000006.1, from coordinate 63,283 downwards.
ATACGAGGCAAACTCCTGCAAGGCGGATTCCGGCATGGATCCGGGATTTGAGCAGCCTAGACAGGAATTCCCTGACAAAACGTATATCGTAAATCAGGCGAAAAATCTCGCCAGCTTGCACGTTCCGACAGGGCTGACACGCCGGCAAATCCGCCAGAAGGTCGGGCGAGCACGGTAGACGTTTGTTATCCTTGGGATATTTTATAGACTTTCAATGCTTTACGGCGGACCGCGCGAAATCAACGGCCCCGGACACCGGTCGGGCGCGGCCTCGACGGTTCGGGTCCGTTCAATTCTAATCACTCTGCAGCGGAGGGTTGCGCCCGACAGGGTCAGCTGTCCAGCGCGTCAAGGGATGCCGCGATGGCGCTCCACAGTTCCTCGGCCGGTTCGGTACCGACCGACAGCCGCACGAAGCCCGGAGCGACATCATCCCCCCAGCGCGCGCGCCGTTCGGCAGAACTGTGCACACCGCCAAACGACGTCGCCGCGCGCAGTAGCGGGCAGCCGTTGATGAAGGCATCGGCCTGCTCGGCACTGTCAAGCGTCAGCGAGATCAGGAACCCGAAACGCGCCATCTGCCGTTTGGCCAGCGCATGCGCAGGATCTTGCGGCAAACCCGGATAGCGCACCTCGCCCACTTTGGGATGGGCTGCCAGCCGCTCCGCAAGAAGTTCTGCGGTATTGCACATTCGGTCAAACCGCAGTTCCAGCGTTTCAAGCCCGCGATGCGCAAGCCAGGCCTCCTGCGGACCAGGAATGCCACCGCCAAACTGACGCCACTCGCGCGCGGCCTGAAGAATGTCGGGGTTTCGGGTCGCCAAATGGCCCATCAGAACATCGGAATGACCACCCGGCGCCTTGGTGTCGGAAGCAACAACCACATCCGCTCCCAGCTCCAAAGGGCGCTGGCCCAACGGGGTCATCGTGGTGTTGTCGACGATCAGAGTGCCGCCCGCGGCATGCACTTCCTGCGAAACGGCGCGCAAGTCGCAGAGTTCCAGACCGGGGTTCGAAGGCGTCTCGGCAAAGACCACATCGTAGCCCGCGAAACCACCCTCGGCGAAGCTGGCACTGGGGCGCTGGTCAACCTCGACGCCCAGCTGTGCAAGGAAGCGTTCGCTCAGCCGACGGGTAACATAGTAGCCATCCGAGGGGATCAGGATCCGGGATCCAGCCTTGACGCAGGCAAAGAGCGACGCGGAAATTGCCGCCATGCCGGAAGGGTAGGCCAGAACCGGCGCGTCCTCCAGGTAGGCCAAAACATGTTCAAGGTGCTCCCAGGTCGCGTTGTCGGCCCGGCCATAGCTGGGACCGCCCGACCAATCGCCCGGCAGATGATACATCGAGCTTTGCGTGAGCGGCAGAGCCACCGGATCCCCCTCGGACAGGGTATTGCCACGCAAATGCAGCATGGCTCCGGCTTTTGGGGCGGTGGGGGTATCCATGGTCTGTCCCTCGTGCTGACGCTTATTCGACAGGATTGTTAACCCGCCGGGATGCAAAAGGAAATCAAAGGATATCGTCACGCCAGATATTTGGGGCTGCGGGCCGCCCGTTGCGGCGACCGCGAGGGAAATGTGTTCAAAACCCGCGCAGACCGACCTTGGCGGTCGGCCTGCCGGTGCTTTAGACCTTTGCGCCCTTGAATTGAGCAAGGCTGACGCCACTTTCCAGCAGCGCACTGCGAACAGCCTGCGCAATCGCAAGGGCCGTCGGCGTGTCGCCATGCAGGCAGATGGTATCGATCCGCGTTGGAATACGCGTACCGTCAGCCGTGATGATGGCGCCTTCGCGCACCATGTCCACCATGCGCCGCCCCGCCTCAGCCGGGTCATGGATCACCGCACCCGGCAGGCTGCGGTCGACCAATGTGGCATCGTTGTTGTAAGCCCGGTCAGCGAAGATTTCACACGCGGTTTTGCAGTCCAGTTCCTGCGCTGCCTGCTGCTGCGCAGTGCCGGCCAAGACCATCACGATGATCTCCGGATCAACCGACAAAGCCGCCTCGTAACAGGCGCGGGCCATCTCCACGTTCTCGGAAGCCATATTCGCAAGGGCTCCGTGCAGTTTCAGGTGCCGCACCTCGCCGCCTGCTGCGCGCGCCATCGCCTGCGCCGCGCCGAGCTGGTAGCGAACCATGTTCCCAAGGGTCTCATTCGGCACCGACATGCGACGACGGCCAAAGCCCTGAAGGTCCGGAAACCCTGGGTGCGCGCCGATGCCGGTGCCGTTGGCGACCGCAATCTTCATCGTCGCGGCCATGACGTCCGGATCGCCCGCGTGATAGCCGCAGGCGATGTTCGCCGAGGTCACAATGTCCAGCAACCCGGCGTCATCGCCCAGCGACCAGGCACCAAAGCTTTCCCCCATATCGGCATTCAGATCGACAGTTCGGGTCATGTCATTTCCTCACAGAACATCTTCTTCGCGGGCAATTGCCCCGCTGATCAGCTGATAGGACAGCAGGTTGGTCATGGTGCGCGGATCGCGGATCAGCGGAACACACTGGCCGCGCAGCCCCTTGCGACGTTCGGCCTCCGCGCGTTCCAGTTCGACCGCTTCGTCCAGGGGAATAAAGCGGAATTGAACAGCCACGCCTGCTGCCGCCTGTGCCAGCCGCGGCAGGTCGCAGGGCACCACCGTCCCGATCCGGGGATAGCCGCCAGTGGTCTGACTTTCGGCCAGAAGCACATAGGGCGTGCCGTCACCGGTCACCTGGATGTCGCCGGGCACGATCACCTCGGACACGACAGAGCGTGCGCCTTCTGTCCGGAACCCCTCGCCGTCACTTTCCATCGGCACACCCATGCGATTGCCGCGCGCGCCGCGGCGAAAGGTGGTCTGCTCGAAGCGCTTCAATTCGGCGTCTGGAAACAGTGTGGTCTGCAGACTGGCGACGACCCGCACGATGCCGCCCTCAAACCGGTCTTCCGACACAAGGCCCAAGCCAGTGGTACGCCCAGAGTCTGGGCCGACCTCCAGCGCATCGCCTTCAGCCAGCGGCGCACCGATACCCGCGGCCAGATGCGCCGAGCGAGCGCCCAGATGCTCCGGCGCCTGAAAGCCGCCGCCGACATGCAGATAACCGTAGCTACCGCTGCGCGCCGCACCAATTATCAGCCGCGCCCCTGCGGGCAGCAGATGGCTGGCGTTCCAGGCCACGGCCGCGCCGTCGATGCTGGCCCGCATCGGCGCACCGGTCAGCGCGATCCGCAGATCCGTGTCCGCCTGAAACTCCCCTCCCATCCCGGCCATCTCGATCGCCGCCAGATCCGCGCCCTGCCCCAGCAAAGCCGCGCCCTCGGCCAGCGCCAGCCGGTCGGCAGCACCGCCACGGGAGACACCGTATTCCAGCCAGCCGGTCCGGCCGCCGTCCTGAACCGTCAACCCCGGCCCGGCGCGCAGAATTGTCAGAGTTCCGGTCATGCCAGATCCTCCGCCTTGGCGCCGCCTAGCGGATCGCGCCTCAAACCCTGCAACTCCTCCGGCGTGACCGAAGTGAACTGCACCTCATCGCCAGGGCGTAGCAGGAACGGCTCCTCCGCATCGGGACGGAACAGCCGCACCGCGGTCTGGCCTGCGTGCATCCAACCGGTTGGCGTTGCGACCGAGAACAGGACCAGCTGGCGGATCGCCACCGCCAATGCGCCCTCAGGGATGCGGGAGGTCAGCTGGCTCTGGCGCGGGATGTCCCAGGCCTCGGGCAACTCACCCAGATAGGGTTGACCCGGGGCAAATCCGATGGTCTGCACCCGCACCCGCGCTGACGACAGCGAGGCCACCGCTTCTGCTTCGGTCATGCCAGCTGCCTCTGCGGCCTGCGGCAGCTGAGGTGCCAGATCCGTGCCGAAGACAGCCGGGATCCGCCACAGACGGCGCTTGTCGGGCAGCCCGGCCGCGTACCAGTCGCGCTGTGCCAGAAGGTTCTCCAGCCGCGCCCGCAAATCAGCATGGTTCAGATGCCGCAGGTCAAACCGCACATAGGCAGAAACCAGCGAGCTCGACACTTCCTCGACCCCGTCCCAGCTTTCCTTTGCCAAGGCCGCACGGAAGGCCAGCGCGGCGCGGTTGGCCGGCTCACTCAGGCGGCTGCCGAAGCTTACCAGCATCCCGTCCACGCCCACCGTGCGGATCTCGGGAACAGATGTTTCCACACGCGCCGCAACCATCACATCTGCTCCGGCAGGTAGGTTACGATTGAGGGGAACAACACGATCAGTACCAGCGCCACGATCATCAGGAAGAAGAACGGCAACGCCGCTTTGGCCACAGTCAGAATGTCCCGCCCGGTCAGCGATTGCAGCACGAACAGGTTGAAGCCGACCGGCGGCGTGATCTGCGACATCTCCACCACGATCACCAGGAAGATGCCGAACCACAAGGGATCGATGCCCGCTTCCAGCACCATTGGCATGATCACCGAGGCAGTCAGCACCACCACCGAAATACCGTCAAGGAAGCAGCCCATGATCACGAAAAAGATGGTCAGCGCTGCCAGCAGGGTGAAGGTCGAGAGGTTCAGGGAGCCGATCCACTCGGCCAGAATGCGCGGAATGCCGGTAAAGCCCATCGCCACGGTGAGGAAGGACGCCCCCGCCAGGATGAACGCGATCATGCAGGAGGTGACGGTCGCCCCCATCAGCCCCGCGGTGAAGCTTTCGCGGGTAAGTGAGCCGGACTGCCACGACAGCAGCAGTGCGAGCACCACGCCAACGGCGGCGGCATCGGTGGGCGAGGCAATGCCCGCATAGATCGAGCCGATCACGCCGCCGATCAACAGCACCACCGGCAAAAGCCTGCGAGCGCGCTTCAGCTTCTCGCGGAAAGTGGCGGCCATATCCTCGGTCGGCAGCTTGCTGCGGTTCAGCAGCGCCCAGACCACCACGTAGCCGACGAACAGGCCAACCAGCAGCACGCCCGGCAGCACGCCCGCGACGAACAGACGGGCGATGGATTGCTCGGTCGCCACGCCATAGACGATCAGGATGATCGAGGGCGGGATCAGCAAGCCCAGCGTGGCGGAGCCCGCCAGCGTGCCGATCACCAGCTTTTCAGGGTAGCCGCGGCGCGCCAACTCCGGGATCGACAGCTTGCCGATGGTGGCGGCGGTAGCCGCGGACGACCCCGACACGGCAGCAAAGATGCCGCAGGCAAATACATTTACGTGCAGCAACTGCCCCGGCAGCCGGTTCATCCACGGCGACAGGCCGGTGAACATGTCCTCCGACAGGCGCGAGCGGAACAGAATTTCGCCCATCCAGATGAACAACGGCAGCGCCGCCAGCGCCCAGGAGTTGCTGTGGCCCCACATGGTGGTGGCCATCACCAGCCCCAGCGGCGCTTCGGTGAACAGCGCCATGGCAGCGATGCCCACGCCCAAGAGGGCAAAGGCCACCCACAGACCGGCGCCCAGGAACAGGAACAGAAGGAACAGGAGAATGATGGAAAGCGCGGCAACCGACATGATGATCCCCTATTCGCTCAGAAGATTTTCGCCCTTGCCCTCCCAGGAGGGCAGCGCGCCGCGCAGCATGCAGATCAGCTCGTCCGCCAGCGCAAGGGTGAGGATGGCAAGGCCCAGCACAACCGGCGTCTGCGGCAGCCACAGCGGCACCGACACCATCCCCGAGCTGCGATCGCCAAATTCCAGCGACTCCAGCCAGAGCAGTCCCATGTACCAGCTGGCGTAACCGCTCATCACCAGCGCCAGCAAGGCCACCGCGATTTCAACCCCGCGACGGATGCGGGCCGGCAGCCGGTTTGTCACCAGCGTCACCCGGATATGCCCCCCGGCGCGCAGCGCATAGGCTAGGGCCAGAAAGGTGGAGGCCGCCAGGAAAAAGCCGGTGAAATCGGCATAAGACGGGATTGTCAGGCCGACACCGCTGCCGGTCGCGGCAACCGCAATCTTGTCGGCAAGGTTCAGGCACACCTGCGCGAAAACCAGCGCCACGATGGCCACGATGAACAGTGCTGCCAGCCCGCCGGCCGCACGGTATATGAAATCGAGCGCAAGCCGCATGGCTGCTCCTCCTCCCCAAGGAGGCCGAACGCCGCACTGGGCGTCCGGCCGTGTTCAGGTTACTGCTGATAGGCGTTCAGCAGGGTGGCACCGGCCTCGCCAGCCTCGCCTTTCCAGCTGTCCAGCATCTGGGCGCCGATCGCGCGCAGACCTTCGATCAGCTCCGCCGAGGGTTCGGACACGGTGATGCCGTTTTCCTTCAGCACTTCGATCTGGCTCGCGGTTTCGGCCCGGCTCATCTCCCAGCCGCGCGCTTCAGCTGCGGCCGCGGCTTCCAGAACCGCAGTCTGGGTGGCCTCGTCCAGGCGACGGAAGGCGCGCTTGTTCACCACCACGATGTTCTTGGGGATCCAGGCCTGAATGTCGGTGTAATGAGTCAGGAAGTCCCACGCCTTGGAGTTCACCCCGGTGGAGGGCGAGGTGATCATCGCCTCGACCCGGCCGGTGCTGAACGCCTGCGGGATGTCCGGGACCTCAACCTGGGTGGGCGCGGCGCCCGCGAGGTTGGCAAACTGCTCCAGCGTGGCGTTGTAGGTGCGGAACTTCAGGCCTGCCAGATCCTCGACGCTGTTGATTTCCTTGGTGGTATACAGCCCCTGCGGCGGCCACGGCACGGCATAGAGCGCCATCAGCCCCTGCTCGTCCAGCAGCCCGTCGATCACATCCTTCTGCGCCGCCCACAGCCGCTCGGCCTCTTCATAGCTGGTTGCCAGGAACGGCAAGGAGTCGGCGCCGAAGGCCGGGTTGTCATTGGCCAGCAGCGACAGGAAGAACTCGCCGATCGGAACTTGGCCACTGCGCACGGCCTTGCTGATTTCGGGGTGCTTAAACAGCGAACCCGCGGAGTGGACCTTGATCTCCAGTCCGCCATCGGTGGCCTCGGCCACGTCGCTTGCAAATTCAGCGATATTCTTGGTGTGGAATGTCGCGTCCGGATAGGGCGTCGGCATGTCCCAGGTTGCGGCTTGCGCCGACATGGCCAGCCCGGTGAATGCGGCGAGGGCGCCGCCCAGCATACGTGTAATCTGCATTTTTACCTCCCAATACGGTTATTGCCATATCGTACCCATAACGCTGACATTTTGTCAACGTTATGGCCCGATGCCGTTTTACCGCCTCCCTCAAGCCAGCTCAGCCCGCTCCGCGCCTGCTTGATCTCCTTGATTATTTGTCGTTTTATAAATGACGCCAGCAAAACGCCGGGGTTTTGCCGACAAAAAAGGGGCAATCAATGGCTGAAAATAAACCGGAGTCTCGCCGAATCGTCTCCTCCCGCCATCTCGCCGACGGCGAGGGCTGGGAGCTTTCGGAACTGGAGTACGGCCTGATTGTCGCCTTCAACGCGTTTTCGCGCTGGACCACCCGCTGCATGGCGGCGGCCGGCCAGCCAGACCTGAGTCCGCTGGAAATTCTGATCCTGCACAACGTCAATCACCGCAGCAAGGACAAGCGTCTGTCCGACATCTGCTTCCTTCTGAACATCGAAGACAGCCATACGGTGAACTACGGCCTGCGCAAGCTTCTGAAAGCCGAACTCCTGACCTCCGAGAAACGCGGCAAGGAAGTGTTCTACCGCACCTCCCCCGAAGGCGCTGCCCTCTGTGCCGCCTACCGTGACGTGCGGCGGCAATGCCTGCTCGACGGGCTCGTCGGCACCGAACTTCAGGGGAAGGACCTGCGGGAACTGGCGCGCAGTTTGCGGGCGCTGTCGGGCCACTACGACCAGGCAAGCCGCGCCGCGGCTTCCCTCTAGACAGCCCCAATCTCGACCTGCGGGCAGGTGTGCCGTGAAAGAAGCGGCACAGTCAGCTGCGCCTCTTCGCGTCATCGAAACCCCGCAGGCGGACGTCGCAGCCGGGCTTCACGCCGGTGTCCTATTCGATACCGTGAAGCTGAAGCAACTGGCGCATTCTGGCGGTGGCCAGCTCCGGGTCGCGCAGCTGCCCGGCGCGGTCGGCGAGGCGGAAGACCTCGGCGTAGTGGGAGATCTCGCGCGCGGACTGGAAACCTGCGGGCATGATGAAGTGGCTCTGCCAGCCGTTGAGCCAGGCGAGGAAAGCGATGCCCGCCTTGTAGAACTGCGTCGGCGCCTTGAAAATCTCGCGCGAGAGCGGCACCGTCGGCTCCAAGAGCGCGTGGAAGCTTGCGGTATCGCCCTCGGCCAGCGCGTCCAGCGCCTGCGCCGCGGCGGGGGAGATGGCGGCGAAGATGCCCAAAAGCGCGTGGGAATAGTGGCGGCCGTCGCCCTCTATCAGCTCGGCGTAGTTGAAATCGTCCCCGGTATAAAGCCGCACGCCGTCGGGCAGACGCGCGCGGAAGGCCTCCTCGCGGCTTTGCTCCAGAAGAGAGATCTTGATGCCGTCGATCTTGGCCGCATGGGTTTCGATGATCGACAGCACGCTGTCCGCCGCCGCGTCGAGGTCCGCAGCACCCCAGTAGCCGGTCAGCGCAGGGTCGAACATGTCGCCCAGCCAGTGCAGGATCACAGGGCTTGAGGCCTGCGAGATCAGCCGGTCGTAGACCCGCGCATAGACCTCCGGATCGCCCTTCAGCGCGGCCATGGCGCGGCTTGCCATCAGAATCACTTGCCCGCCCGCGGCCTCGATCGCTTCCATCTGCTCAGCATAGGCGGCGACGATGGCGTCCTCGGAGTTCAGATCTTCTGCCGCCACCTGGTCGGTGCCCGCACCGCAGGCGACGCGCGGCTTCAAGGGGTGCGCCTTGGCCTCGGCCATCGTGCGTTCGATCAGCTCCTTCGCGGTGAGCCAGTCGACCCCCATGCCGCGCTGCGCGGTGTCCATCGCCTCGGCCAGCCCCAGACCCTGGTCCCAGAGCCCGAGCCGGAAGCGCAGCGTGTTTTCCCAGTCGACCGCAGGGCGGCCCTGCCAGGGGTCGCGCTCGGCCAGCGGGTCCGAGACCACATGCGCGGCGGCAAAGGCTGTGCGGGTCCAGGCGGTTTTCGGCGCGCGCGGCTGCAAGGGTGTGCCAGTGAGCTGATATGGCGCAAGGCCGTTGTCGTAGGTGGGCAGTGTGAGTGTCATGGTAAGTCCTTTCGCAGGCGTCATGCCGGGGCGCCAGAAGGCAGGCCAGCCGGAAGATCGGCGGGAAGATCGAAGACGAGGATGCCGTCCAGCCCGCCAATCGCGTTTTCCACCAGGCGCGCGCCGAGTTTCTTGTGGGCGGGATGGACCTGATAGGCCTCCAGCGCGGCCCAATCGGTGAAATCGGCGATGAAGCCATGCATGTAGCCGCGCTCGATCTTCTCGGGGCTTTCGCTGCGGCCCGAGGTGATCGAGACGAGGCCGGGGATCTGGGCTTCGATCTGGTGCAGCTCCGCAAATATGTCCGCGACTTCGGCCGCGGTGATGTCCTCGCGGAAGCGGATGAGAACGATGTGCCGGATCATGAGGCCATTCCGTATTGCTGAGAAATCATGTCCGCAGCCTTCTCGCCGATCATGATGGCGGCGGCGTTGGTGTTGGAGGAGATCACCGTGGGCATGATCGAATTGTCCACGACCCGGAGACCGGCGATCCCGTTGAAGCGCAGCTGGGTGTCCACCACCGCACCGTTGTCCGATCCCATCCGGCAGGTGCCCGCGCAGTGGTGCGAGGTCTTGGAGTGCTGGCAGATGTGGTCGAAATACTCGTCGTCCGTCTTCACCTCCGGCCCCGGCAGATGCTCGCGGCGCACGAAGGGTTTCAGCGGCTCCTGCGCGAGGATCTCCTGCGTCAGCTTCAGCCCCCGGATCGACATTTCCCGGTCTTGCGGGTCCTGGAGGTAGTTCGGATCGATCAGCGGCGCCGCCGTGGGGTCGGCGCTTTGCAGGCGCACGGTCCCGCGCGAACGCGGGCGCAGGTAGCAGGAATTGAGCGTGACGCCGCCGTTGGGCATCTCCTCCACCCCAGCCTCGATGCCGGTGCCCAGTCCGAGGTGGAACTGGATGTCGGGCGAGCGCGCGTCCGGGTCGGCGTACCAGAAGCCGCCGGTCTCGAACAGGCTGGAGGCGACCGGGCCCTTGCGGGTCAGCAGGTATTGCAGCCCGGCCAGCGCGGTGTTGTGCAGCTTTGCATAGCGGTCGTAGGTGTGCGGGCCGGTGACCTCGCAGATCGCGTAGAGGTCTAGGTGATCCTGCAGGTTTTCCCCCACGTTGGGCTGGTCCAGCACCACATCGATGCCGAGGCTGCGCAGATGGTCCGCAGGCCCGATGCCCGAAAGCTGCAGCAGCCGCGGCGAGCCGATGGCGCCGGCCGAGAGGATCACCTCGTTTGCGGCGCGCAGGCGCGTGCCATCGGTGAGCGTGACGCCGCGGGCCTGTCCTGCCTCAATGTCGATCCGCGCGACCTGGGCGCCGGTGCGGCGGGTGAGGTTGCGGCGGCTGCGGATCGGCGCGAGATAGGCCATCGCGGCGGAGGAGCGGCGCGCGTTCCGCTGGGTGAGCTGGTAATAGGCCACCCCGTCCTGGCGTTCGCCGTTCACGTCCTTGTTCAGCGGAATGCCCAGCTCGGCCGCGGCAGCGAAATAGGCTTCGCAGATCGGCAGCGGCGCCACCGGCTGCGAAACGCCGAGCGGGCCGCCCTGGCCGTGGTAGCGGTCATTGTAGGTGTCGTTGTCCTCGGCCTTGCGGAAATACGGCAGCACGTCCTCGTAGGACCAGCCGTCGCAGCCCATCTGGCGCCACTCGTCATAGTCCTGCGCGTTGCCGCGGGTGTAGACCTGCGCGTTGACCGCCGAGCCGCCGCCGATCACCTTGGCCTGGGTGTAGTTGAACACCCGGTTCTTCATGTGGCGCTGCGGCACCGTCGACCAGCCCCAGGAGCCGATGCCCTTGGTCATCTTGGCAAAACCGGCCGGAAAGTGGAACAGCGGGTTCCAGTCGCGGCCGCCCGCTTCGAGCAGGAGCACCCGCGCATCCGGGTCTTCGCTCAGCCGCGCCGCCACCACGCATCCGGCGGAGCCCCCGCCGACCACGATGAAATCATATTCTTCAGCCATTTCCGGACGTCCTTACAGCCGGTGGATGGACAGGCCGCCGTCGACCGGCACCACCGCACCATTGGCAAATTGCATCTTCCCCTCGACCATCGGCAGCACCGCCTCGGCAATGTCCGAAGGCAGCCCCCAGCGCCGCGCGGGCACCAGCCCGTCTTCGATCCGGGCGGTGTACTTGTCCTTCACGCCCTCGGTCATGCCGGTCTGGATGATGCCCGGCCGGATCTCGAAAACGCCGATCCCCTCGCCCGCCAGCCGCGCGGCAAACAGCTGCGCCATCATGCCGGCACCGGCTTTGGAGATACAGTATTCCGCCCGCTCGACCGAGGCCATCTGCGCGCTCACCGAGGTCACAAAGACGATCGAGCGGTAGGCATCCCCGCCCTGCTGCAGCATGTGCCGGGCAGCGTATTGGGCGAGGAAGAAGGCACCGCGCAGGTTGATGTCCATGGTGAAGTCGAAGTTCTCCGGCTCCACGTCCAGCATGTCGCCGCGCACCCGGGCGGGCACGCCTGCGTTGTTGACCAGCGCCTGCACCGCGCCCTGCTCCGCCGCAACGCGCGCGAACAGGTCCGGGATGCGGGCGGTGTCGCGCAGGTCGTGCTGGTAGTAGCGCGCGGCCGTCCCCAGTTCCTCCAGCGCGCAATGCACGGCGTACGTGTCCGCCGCGGAGGAGGAAGCCAGCGCAACCCGCCAGCCCTCGGCCACCAGCCTGCGAGCGATGCCAAGGCCAATGCCTTTCTGGCCTCCGGTGATCAAAGCCAAACTGCTCATGCGGCTTGCATCCTTTCCTTGATATGCGCCCCGGCGCGCAGGGCCTGCGCGGCGATGGTCAGGGCGGGGTTCACGGCGGCGGACGACGGCAGGAAGCTTGCATCCGTCATGTAGAGGTTTGAGTGGTCGTGCGACCGGCAATAGAGGTCAAGCACATTTTGGCGCGGGTCCGCGCCAAAGCGGGCCGTGCCGCATTGATGCGAGGGCGTGCGCCGATCGAAGGCGCGCGACAGCACAAGCGGGTAGCCCGCCTTGCGGAACACTTCCTTGGCGCGCTTTACCAGTGCCTCGTGCGTGCGCCAGTTGGAGCGTTTCCAGTCGAGCCGGATCCGTCCGCCCTCGACCGTGACGCGGCTTTCGGGGTCGGGCAGGTCCTCGCTCATCACGTACCAGTCGACCGAGCGCCGGGCGATCATGCCCGCCAACCAGCGTGGCAGGCCGGATTGTGCCGCGAGGATATTGGCGGAGATCTTGCCCAGGAGCTGGACATTGCCCAAGGGCGCGTTCTCCGGCCCGCCGGAGAGGTAGAAATCGTTGAATTGCAGCGTCTTCTGGTAGACTGCGGTGTTTTGGCGGAACGGGTGCAGCGCGATGACGGCGGTGCAATTGTGGTTCATGAAGTTGCGCCCGACCTGCCCCGAGCTGTTGGCCAGCCCGTCAGGCCGCGCGTCATCACCCGAGCGCAGCAAGAGTGCCGCGGAGTTCACGGCGCCCGCCGCCAGCACCACAAGCTGCGGTTCCAGCGTCCGGGCAGTCCCGCCCTGCGTATAGAGAACCCTGCTGATCCACCCGTCCGCATCCGCCTCCAACCGCTCCACCAGACAGCCGGTCTCAAGCGAGACATTTGGGTGGGAGAGGGCCTTTTGCAGCGGCACGGTCTGGGCGTCTTTTTTCGCACCGGTGGTGTCGGGGAAGGCATCCCAGGGGGTTTTCGCGCGCTCCAGCCATTCTTGGATATCGATGCCAAGCGGCAGCGATGACGGGGTGACGCCTGCCCGTTCTAGATGCCCGCGCAGCCTTGCGATCGACGGCTCGTCGGCCACGGGCGGACGCGGGTACGGGCCGGAGTGGAGGGGCTCGGTCGGGTCCTGGCCCGCGGCGCCTGCCACCTGAAACATCTCCTCCGCCGCCTGATACCAAGGCTCGAACTCGGCATATGTCACCGGCCAGGCCGGAGAGATGCCGCCAAGGTGGCGCATCTCGGCAAAGTCCTCGGCCCGGTAGCGCAGCAGCACCGCGCCGTAGAACTTGCTGTTGCCCCCGACGCAGTAATAGTTGCCCGGGTTGAACGGCTGCCCCTGCCCGTCGAGCCACTGCTCCTTGGGGCGGAACACCCCGTCGCGGAATATCGCAATGTCATCGCGCGCCGCGGGGGTGTCGGCGAGGGCCTCCCCGCGTTCGAGGATGACGATCCGCCGTCCCGAGGGGGCCAGCGCCGCCGCCATGGTGGCGCCGCCCATCCCCGAGCCGATGATCACGATATCCGCAGGCTGGCTCATCAGGGAATGCGCTTCTCGGTTTTGGGGTCAAAGACGACAGCCTTGTCCATGTTGAGTGCAAAGCGGGTCACGTCGCCCGGCCGCACTTGCACGTCCGCCCGCATTCGCGCGTTGCACTCGGTGCCGCCCAGCACGGTCATCACGAAGGTATCCGAGCCCGCCGGTTCGGTCACCACCACCTCGCTGTCCAGCTCCACGATGTTGCCGGCATCGCGGTCGGCGCCGCCCGGGTCGGTGAAGGCTTCGGGGCGGAAGCCGAGGGTGATGGTCTGACCCGCGTAGGACCTCAGCTCGGCCGACGGCGCGGAGAACGGCAGATACACCGTTTCACCTGCGGCATTGAAGGTCTCAGCGGCGAGCCCGCCGCCCTGCTCCACGATCCTGACCGGCACCAAGTTCATCGAGGGCGAGCCCATGAAGGTCGCCACGAAAAGGTTCGCGGGGGTGTCGTAGATCTCCTTCGGCGTGCCGAGCTGCTGCACGTAGCCGCCGTTCATCACCGCGATCCGGGTCGAGAGCGTCAGCGCCTCGATCTGGTCGTGGGTGACATAGACGATGGTGGTGCCCAGCTCCTGGTGCAGCTTCTTGATCTCGGTGCGCATGTCGACGCGCAGCTTGGCATCAAGGTTCGACAGCGGCTCGTCGAACAGGAACACGTCAGGATCGCGTACCAGCGCCCGGCCCATGGCAACCCGCTGGCGCTGGCCGCCGGAGAGCTGCCCGGGCTTGCGGTCCAGAAGCTGCTCGATCTGCAGCAGCTTCGCCACCTGCGCCTTGGCCTTTTCGCGCTCGGGCTTGGGCACGCCGTGCATTTCGAGGCCGAAGGTGATGTTCTCCCCCACTGTCATGTTGGGGTAGAGCGCGTAGGACTGGAACACCATCGCGATGTTGCGCTTGGAGGGATGCACGCCGTTCATTGCCGTGCCCTTGATCGCGATCTCGCCGGTGGTGATCTCCTCCAGCCCCGCGATCATGTTCAGAAGGGTGGATTTGCCGCAGCCCGACGGGCCGACGAGGACCAGGAACTCGCCCTCCTCGACCTGGATGTCGACCTTGTGCAGAACTTCGAGCGAGCCGTAGGATTTGGTCGCGTTGCTGATGTCAAGAAAGCCCATGGGGTTTCTCCCGATTGGTTGCCGAAGCCGCCGGGCGGTGAGGTGCCCGGCCGCAGGTAAGTGTTGCCGTCAGCCCTTGACCGAGCCCGCCATCAGCCCGCGCACGAAGTAGCGGCCGGCCACGATGTAGACGATGAGGGTGGGAAGGGCGGCGAGGATGGCGCCGGCGAAGTGCACGTTGTACTGCTTCACTCCGGTCGAGGACTGCACCAGGTTGTTCAGGGCCACGGTCATCGGCTGGCTGTCCAGGTCGGCAAAGGAGGCGCCGAACAGGAAGTCGTTCCAGATGTTGGTGAACTGCCAGATGACGCTGACCACGATGATCGGCCCCGAGCTCGGCAGCAGGATGCGCTGGAAGATCCGGAAGAAGCCGGCCCCGTCGATCTGTGCCGCGCGGATCAGCTCGGTCGGGAACACCTGGTAGTAGTTCTTGAAGTAGAGCGTGGTGAACCCGAGCCCGAAGATCACATGCACGAGCACCAGCCCCGCAGTCGATCCGGCCAGCCCGCTGAGGCCGAGCATCCGGGCCATCGGGATCAGCACGATCTGGAACGGGATGAAGCAGGCAAACAGCATGAAGCCGAAGATCAGCGTGTCATACTTGAAGCGCCATTTGGTCAGCACGTAGCCATTGAGCGCGCCCAGAATGGTCGAGATCGCGACCGCGGGCACCACCATCTTGATCGAGTTCCAGAAGTAGGGATGCAGGCCGGTCGGCTCCACCCCGATCTGGGCGGTGGCCCAGGCCTCGAACCAGGGCTGAAGGGTCAGCGTCTGCGGCAGCGCCAGCATGTTTCCGCCGGTAATCTCCTCGAGCGGTTTCACCGAGTTCACCAGCATCACCCCGAAGGGCAGCAGGTAGAACAGCGCAAACAGCAGCAGCACGAGGTAGAGGAATGTGCGGGTGATGCGCCCGGTGCGCACGGCGGTGTCGGAGCTTGCAACGGACATCACTTTTTCTCCCGCAGCTCGGAGTAGAGGTAGGGAACCATGATCGCGACGATGGTCAGCAGCATGATCACCGCCGAGCTTGCGCCGATGCCCATCTGGTTCCGGGTGAAGGTGTAGGAGTACATGAATGTTGCGGGCACTTCGGTGGCCCGGCCAGGCCCGCCGCCGGTAAGTGCCACGACAAGGTCATAGGACTTGATCGCTAGGTGGCTGAGGATCACGAAGGCCGACAGGAAGGCAGGCCGCAGCTGCGGGATGATGATGCGGCGGTAAAGCTGCCAGTTGCTGGCCCCGTCCATCTGCGCGGCCTTCAGCATCTCGTTGTCGATGCCGCGCAGGCCTGCAAGGAACATCGCCATCACGAAGCCCGAGGACTGCCAGACCGCCGCCAGAACCACCGTGTAGATCGCGAAATCGCGGTTCTTGATCCAGTCGAAGCTAAAGCTCTCCCAGCCCCAGAGATGCATGGTGTGCTCCAGCCCGATGCCGGGATCGAGGAACCATTTCCAGGCGGTGCCGGTGACGATGAAGCTCAACGCCATCGGGTAGAGGAAGATCGGCCGCAGCACGCTTTCGCCGCGGATCTTCTGGTCGAGGAAGATCGCCAGCATCAGGCCGATGGCGGTGCAAAGCACGATGTAGAGCCCGGAGAAGATCACCAGGTTGGTGACGGCAATGTCCCAGTGCCGCAGGCGGAACAGCTTTTCGTAGTTCTCGAAACCCACCCAGCCGAAAGTCGGCAGCAGGCGGCTGTCGGTGAAGCTGAGGTAGACGGTGAAGAAGATGAACCCGTAGACAAAGACCAGGATCAGCGCGAGCGAGGGCGAGAGCACCAGCTTCGGTATCCAGTTCTGCAGTTGGGTGCGGTAGTCGGGCCTGGCTCGCGCCGTGCGCCTGACCGCAGGATCAGTGATCTGCATGGTCATGGCATCCCCCCTTTGCTTGCGTTGTTCGGAAGGCCGGAGCCGAATTTGGCCCCGGCCCGGGTGCAGCGCGCTATTTGGCGATCGACACGGCGTCGACGAGCTCGGCCGCGGCGGTTTCGGCGTCGAACTCGCCGTTGAAATGTGCGGTGATGACGTCATACATCGCGTTCTTCACGCTGGCGGGCGCCGCGTGGCCATGCGCCATCGAGCCGTAGAGGTTGCCCGAGGACGCCGCGTTCGCGAGATCCGCGATGGCCTGCTTGCCGCAGACGTCAAAGGCTTCGTCGCTCACGTCGGTGCGGGCGGGCGCCGAGCCCTTGACCACGTTGAAGGCGGACTGGAAGGAGGGCGACAGGATCGCGCTGGCCAGCGCCGCCTGCTCTGCCGACACGTCGCCGCCCTGGTCGAACAGCGCGAACTGGTCTGCGTTAAAGGTGACCTGGTCCTGGGTGCCGGGGAAGCGGAAACACAGGAAGTCCGAGCCGGGCACCAAGCCTGCGTTCAGGAATTCGCCCTTGGCCCAGTCGCCCATCAGCTGGAAGGCAGCCTCGCCATTCGCGACCATCGCGGTTGCGAGGTTCCAGTCCCGGCCGGAGAAGTTGTCATCCACATTGGCGCGGATCACCTCCATGCGGCGGAAGGCTTCGACCATCGTGTCGGAGCCAAGCGCCTCCTCGTCGAGGTCGACGAAGGCCGCCTTGTAGAACTCCGGGCCGCCGGTGGACATGGCGATGGCGTCAAACACGGTGGCGTCCTGCCAGGGCTGGCCGCCGTGGGCAATCGGGGTCACGCCGGCCTCGGACAGCTTGGCAAGGGCGGCCTCGAACTCCTCCCAGGTGGCCGGAACATCGATGCCGTTGGCATCCAGCACGCTCTTGTTGGCCCAGACCCAGTTGGTCGAATGCACGTTCACGGGGGCCGAGACCCATTTGCCGTCGTGCTTGGCAAAGGCCTGCAGTGCCTGAGGCACCACTTCGTCCCAGCCTTCCTTGGCAGCGACCGCGTTGAGATCGGCCAAAGCCCCCTGCCCGGCCCAGTCGAGGATGTCGAAGCCCAGCATCTGCACCGCCGTCGGCGCGTTGCCGGAGGTAACGCGGGCGCGCAGCACCGTCATCGCGCTTTCGCCGCCGCCGCCGGCCACCGGCATGTCGTTCCAGTTAATGCCCTGGCCCTGCAGGTCTTCCTTCAACACGTTGAGCGCCGCCGCTTCACCGCCTGCGGTCCACCAGTGCAGCACTTCCACATCGCTCGCGGATGCGGCACTTACGTTGGCCAGGCCAACCAGCATCGCTGCCGTGGTCCTCAAGATCGATTTGGTCATCAGTTCCTCCCTTGGTTGCAACTCGGATGATCCGTCTTTCGCGGATCAGACCCACTTGGCGCGGGTGCGGCCGATCCGCATCTGCACCGTTTTCACTTCCAGAAACTCCTCCAGCCCGTAGCGGCCCAGCTCGCGGCCCTGGCCGCTTTCCTTGACCCCGCCAAAGGGCAGCTCGGCAAAGCCGTCCATCCAGGTGTTGGTCCAGACCGTGCCCGCCTGCACCCGGCGGCTGAATTCGAGGCAGGTGTGGATATTCTCGCTCCACACGCCCGCCGACAGGCCGTAGCTCGCGCCATTGGCCAGCGCGATAGCCTCGTCCATGGTCTTGAAGGTCAGCACCGCCAGCACCGGGCCGAAGACTTCCTCGCGGGCAATCGGCATATCCGGCGTCAGGCCGGAGACGACGGTGGGCGCGAAAAAGGCGCCCTCCAGCCCCGGCACCTCGAGGGGCGAGCCACCCAGTTCGACCTTCGCGCCGGCGGCTTCGGCGTCGCGCACGTAGCTCTGGATCTTGTCCTGATGGCCTTGGTGGATGATCGCGCCCACCTTGGTGTCCGGGTGCAGCGGATCGCCAAACGGCACCTTGCGGCTCAGCTCGGCAACGCGGCGGGTCACCTCTTCGGCGATGTCCTCGTGCACGATGATGCGGGAGCCGGAGTTGCAGCATTCGCCAGCGTTGAAATAGATGCCGAAGACGATGGCATCGATTGCGCTGTCGAGGTCCGCATCGGGAAACAGCACCTGCGGGTTCTTGCCGCCGAGTTCAGACGAGACCTTCTTCAGCGTATCCGCCGCCGCCTTCTCGATCGCCTTGCCGACCTGGGTGGAGCCGGTGAAGCTCACCATGTCGACCGCTTCATGGGTGGTCATCACGGTGCCGACCGGGTCGCCGAAGCCCTGCACGATGTTGACGACACCGGCGGGCAGCCCGGCTTCCATCAACAGCTCGCCCAGGATGGCAGTCGTGGAGGGCGTGAGTTCCGAGGGCTTCACCACGCAGGTGCAGCCGGCCGCAAGAGCAAAGGGGATCTTCTGGCTGGCAATCAGGAAGGGGAAGTTCCAAGGCGTGATGATTGACACCACGCCAATCGGCTCCTTCAGGACCACCGCCAGCATGTCTTTCCCGAGGCTGCTATGGCTGTCGCCATGCAGCGTACGCGCCAGCGCAGCGGCATAGCGCCAGATGTCCGCGGCGCCTTCGATCTCAGCCTCCGCCTGGCTGATCGGCTTGCCGCTTTCCAGCACTTCCAGCCGCGCGATGCGGCTGCGGTTCTCTATGATTAGGTCGGCCACGTTGAGCAGGAACGCCGCGCGCTCCTTGCCGGAAAGTCCGGACCATTCACCCGCGTCAAAGGCTTCGCGCGCGGCGCGGATGGCGGCCTCGGCCTCAGCAGCGCTGCCGCGGGCGATACGGGAGACCAGCGTGCCATGGGCGGGCGAGTGCCGCTCGAATGTGGCGCCGCCTTCGCTGCCGCACCATTCGCCGTTGATCAGGTGCAGCACATTGTTCACGGCGTCCTCGGGCAGGGTTTCTGCCGGGATCAAGGTGTAGGGGGTGTCCATGGTCATTTTCCTGAGAAGTCCGGTGTCCGTTTGGCCGCAAAGGCAGCGACGCCTTCGGCCTTGTCGTCCGATCCCGCGATCAGCCCGCCGCCGAGGGCCTCGATCAGGGCGGCGCTGTCCTCGCCTGCCCCTGCGTGGATCATGTTCTTGCTGATCTCGGTGGCGCGCGGGGAGAGCTGCGCGGCGGCCTGGGCGATCTCCATCGCCAGTGCCATCGGGTCTTCGGCCACTTCCGCGGCGAACCCCAATGCGGCGCAGCGTTCGGCATTCAGCTGGCGGCCGAACAGCGCCATTTCCTTCACCACGCCCTCGGGCAGGAGCCGCAGCAGGCGCTGGGTGCCGGACCAGCCGGGCACCACGCCGACGCAAGCCTCCGGCAGGGCGATTCGGGCCTTCGGGGCCATCACCCGGATGTCGCAGGCCGCCGCCAGCTCCAGCCCGCCGCCGAAGGCATGGCCGTTCAGCACCGCAATCGTCGGCTTTGACAGGCGTGCGAGACGGTCAAAGACACGATGACCGCCCCGCACCCAAGTCCGGGCAAAGCCCGCGGGAGGAAGCCCGGCCCAGGCGGAGATATCCGCGCCGACACAAAACGCCTTGGGGTGATCCCCGGTCAGCAGCACCACGCGCACCTCGGCGATCTGCTCCAGCGTGTCACAGTGCCCGGCGAGAGCCGCCAGCATCTCCGGCGTCAGCGCGTTCAGCTTGGCCGGATTGTCGAGCCTGAGCACCGCCACGGCGCCCTCGATATTGAGATGCACCGCACTCACAACTTCAGCCCCATCGGCGCGTCCCGCAGCAAGGCCATGGGCATCAGCGTTGCGTTCTCCGCGATCCGCACCCGGCCGCCGGAGGCCGCCACGATGTCGCGCGAGGGATCAACTCCCGGCATGATCTCAAAGGCTTCGAGCCCCGCTTCGGTCAGCCGCATCACGCAGCGCTCGGTGATGATGACGATGTCCTGCCCGGTCTCCAGCGCCCGCTTGCCGGAGAAGGTGACCTGCTCGACCGCTTCCACGATCTTGGTGAACTTGCCGGGCTCGGCGATGCACAGCCCCTCATCTGTGATTTCCAGCTTGGCGCCGGCCTCGAAGTAGCCGGAGAAGACGATCTTGCGGGCATGCGACACGATATCGACAAAGCCGCCGCAGCCCGCGGTCAGATAGGGTTTCTTGGCGAGCTTCGAGACATTCACGTTGCCCGCCGCGTCGACCTCCAGGAAGGACAGGAAGGAGACGTCAAAACCGCCGCCCTGGAAATAGGTGAACTGCTGCGGCGATGGCACATATCCGTCGGCGTTGGAGGCGCAGCCAAAAGCAAAGCCAGTCAGCGGCACGCCGCCCACGGCGCCCTGCTCGATGGCCCAGGTGACGGCCTGCGCCTGCCCCTCCTCGATCAGGATGCGCGGCACCTGCGCCGAAATGCCAAAGCCCAAGTTCGCGGTCTGCCCGGCCTTCAGTTCCATCGCGGCGCGGCGTGCGAGCACCTTCTCCACTGACAGTTCCGGGATGGCGAAGCCATCAAGCGGGCGCATGATCTCGCCCGAGATTGCCGGGTCATGCTGGGTTTCCGTGGTCTGCTTCTGGTCCGGGTCGACCACGATCAGGTCCACCAGATGCCCCGGCACCCGCACGTCATGGGGGTTGAGGCTGCCGCGTGCGGTCACGCGCTTCACTTGGGCGATCACCAGCCCGCCGTGGTTGCGCACCGCGATGGCCTGCTCCAGCCCGCCGAGGTAGGCGCCTTCGTGTTCGTAAGTCAGGTTGCCGTGCTCATCGGCGGTGGTCGCCCGCAGGATCGCCACATCCGGCACGACGTTGGGGAAATGCAGCCAGGTCTCGCCCGCCATCTCGTGGCGGAAGACAATCGGCGCTTCGGCGGCGCGCGCATTCATCGCGCAGCCTTCGCGGATGGGGTCCACGAAGGTGTCCAGCCCCACCTTGGTCAGCACGCCCGGACGGCGCGCGGCGACGTCGCGGTGCATGTCGAAGAGGATGCCGGAGGGCACGTTGTAGGCCGCGGCGCGGTTTTCGGTGACCATCTTCCAGATCTCCGGCATCTCCAGCGAGGACGGGCCGGAGGGGTAGCTGCCCGCAAGGATGCGGCTCAGCAGCCCGTCCTTGGCGATGTGGTCGATGCCCTTGATGCCGTACATGTCGCCGGCCGCAATCGGGTGCAGCGTGGTCAGCCCCTGCGGATGACCGGTGGCGTCGAAACGCTCTCCCAGTGCCTTCAGCACCAGGTCCGGGCAGCCGAGCCCCGAGGAGGAGGAGACGGTCACGACCTGCCCGTCTTCAATGCGGGCCACCGCCTCGGCGGCCGGTACAACCTTGCTCATCACCTTAAACTCCGTGGTAATCGATTGTGACCGCGCGGCCAGTGACCGCAGCCTGTTTCACCGCTTCGGCCACGGCGAGAGACTTCACCCCGTCCACCCCGGTGGCGGAGGGCTGACCGTTGCCATTCAGTGCATCCGCGAACAGGGCCAGCGACCGATCATAAAGCCCGTGGTTCGCAAAACTGACCTCGCGACTGCCTACGGCCGTGATCAGGGCGATCTCGCCAACCGGGCGCTGCGTCATCACGTTGCGCGCGATTACACTCCCCTTGGTGCCATGCACTTCGAAACCAGATGGCGCGAAGGGATGGGTGAAGCTTTCATGGGTCATCACCTGCACGCCCGATGGCATCCGCCAGACCGACATAGCCCCGTCTTCCGCGCCCCGTGACAGGCTGCCGTGAGATTCCATGGCAACCACCTCCTGCGGATCTTCCTCCAGATGAAAGCGCACCGTGTCGGCGTCATGAACCACGATGTCGGGAATTACGCCCCCACCCGCGGCAGAGTCGTTCAACCGCCAGCCGCGCAGATGTTCGGGCAGCAGTACCGCGTGGAAAATGCGGACGCTCAGCACTTCGCCCAGCTCGCCGTCCTGGATCAACGCCTTGATGGCCAGGTGCGAGCCAGCGTTTCGCAGGTGGTGGTTGGTGGCAAGCAGCACACCCGCCTCTTCGGCCGCCGACACCATCTTGGCCGCATCGGCCGCGCTCATCGCGAGCGGCTTTTCGCACATCACGTGCTTGCCCGCCGCGATCGCCGCCATGGCCTGCGGCAGGTGCTTTTCGTTGGTCGTGGAGATGTAGACCGCGCCGATGTCATCGTCCGCCAGCATCTCGTCCAGAGAGGTGGTGGAGGACGGAATTCCATGCGCGCTTGCAAAACCCGCTCCTCGCTCCGCGTTGGCGCTGAGCACAGATTTAACAGAGTGCCCATTCTGGGCACGTATCGCGCCGATCATATGCTCTGCCGCGATTGTGCTGGCGCCGATGAGTCCCCACTGCATCCTATCTCTCCGCTTTATGGAACGTTCCATATTGGTAGATTGGAACGTTCCATGAGTCAAGCGACCAAAATCGCTTCCCCTTAAGCATCGCTGGAAATCCAGACTGTCGGACGGTCGATCAGCCGTTGGGTCGGCTTAACACACCGTGCAGTTTGCAACCGAAACACAAGCCACACCACATGGCGCAGAAACGCACGCGTCCTGTTTTGGTCAGCGATCAAATTTCGAATTGGGGGTGCGCCCGGACAAGGCCAATACCTGGCCCAAGGGACAATTGGGCGAGCTTCAGCGGCGCATCTTGCTGCGCCGCTGGTTCATCATCGCAATCATGCTTTCAACAAAGGAAAAGCGATCGTCGCGCGAGCGCATTTGAAGCGGCTCGGCGGAACCGATCAGCCTTGCGCCTGCTCCATCCGCTCAACCATTTGCCGCGCGCGCTTGCACTGAAGCTTGTCGCGCAGCGGGCTGTTGGGATCAATATCCTTGGCGCAGACCACGCATTTGTCGGCACCCGAAATCGCGTTCAACCCGCCACAGCTGCCCTTGATCTTCTTGCCCATCAGAATCACACCGAGCGACATGCCAAGCGTAATGATCAGCAGCAGGATGAAGGCTAGAAGAAAGGTGCTCATGTCGGTCTCCCGCGCGTTGGATCAGTTGGCTTTCAGGGCGTCAAAGGCGCTGCTGGTGGCGGTGATATAGGCATCTTCGCCCGCGGTCACATCTCTATCGATGAAATACACGGCAAGTTTATGCTGCTCGGCCACCTTCAGCCCCTCTTCGCGCCCGAGGACCAGCATAGCGGTGGCCCAGGCATCAGCCAGCATGGCGTTCTGCGCAATCACGGTGACCGAGGTGGTGGCATGAGTGACCGGTTGCCCGGAAACCGGATCAAGGATGTGCGAATACCGCCGACCGTCGTGTTCAAAGTAATTGCGGTAATCGCCGGAGGTTGCCAACCCAAGGTCGCTGACCGGCACCACCAACTGCACGGTCTGGGCCGAGGCATCCGGTTTTTCGATGCCGATGCGCCACGGCTCTCCCTTGATATTCTCGCCCTTTGTGACCAGATCGCCGCCGATCTCGACCATGTAGCTCTCGATCGCGAACTCTTGCAGGGTCTCGGCCACGGCATCAACACCATAGCCCTTGGCGATGGCAGAGAGGTTGATGCCGACCTCGGGAGCGGATTTCGCCAAAGTGCTCTGCTCGGTATCCAAAGCCAGCAGCCGGCTCTGCCCGACCCCCTCCAACGCGGTCTTGATCGCGTCCTCCGCAGGCAGAGGATCTTCCGGCTTGCGGGGACCAAAGCCCCACAACTCAATCAGCGGACCCAACGTCACGTCAAACTTGCCACCGCTCTTGGCGTGCACGTCATTGGCCGCGGCCATTACGGTGACGAACTCAGGCGATACCGCGACCGGATTGGTGCTCTCCATCGCCGAGAACGTGGAAACTTCCGAAGTGGGGTCCCAGTTCGACATCTTGGCGTTGACGTCAGCCAAGGTGTCTTCGATCGCCTCCGACAGCGCTTCGGCATCCAGATCAACGCCGATCGCGGTAACATTGTAGGTCGTGCCCATGGTCTTGCCTGACAGGCGCAATTCCTCGGGATCGCTGTCGAACCAGCACCCCGGGACGAGCAGAATCAGGGAAAACAGGAACCATCTGGGCATGTGACGAGCCTCCGCAACAAAATGCTGGCGCACGTATGCCCGCGACCCGTGGCAGAGTCAAACCTGAGACACGTCGCGCTTCAGAACTTCAACGGTACAAAAGCCAACACCAACAACCCCAAGGCCGCAGGTACGCCAAACAGCCAGGCCTTCAGACGCGCATCCGGCGGCTGATCCTTCCAGGTCTTGCGATACATATGGCCGCAAACCACCACAACGAAGACCAACAGCGCACCCGTTACCGGCGTCAGATAAAGCGTATCGAACATGTTGTTTTCCTGCCGTTGTTAGCGCTCGCGAAATTTCAACCCTTTCAGGAATCCAATCCCGCGTTAAGATGATCTCGAGACCTGACACAGACCAGGAGGAAACCGTTATGGCACCGTTCTCTTACCAGCCGCCCACCCGCGGCGACAAGACAGACAAACACACCTATAGCCAGACCGCCGACTCGGCGCTGTCCCATGACCAGTCGACGGTAGCCAAGCTGCTGGAGAAGAAAGGCGATGCCGTCTTTTCCATCCGTCCTGGCGACACCATTGCCCACGCGGTCCAGGCCTTGCGCGACAAGCGCATTGGGGCGCTGCTGGTCACCGACCAGAACGGCACCATGCAGGGGATCCTGTCGGAACGCGATATCGTGCGCCGCATGGCTGAAACCCCGGGCCAGACCCTGCCGCAACTGGTGAGCGACCTGATGACCCGCGAAGTCAAGACCTGCGCGCCGTCAGACTACCTGATCGACGTAGCCAAGGTCATGAACGAGGGGCGCTTCCGGCACATGCCGGTGATGGAGGATGGCCATCTCTGCGGTGTGATCACCATCGGCGATGTCGTGAACTACAGGCTACAGGAGCTGGAATACGAAGCATTGCGCATGAAGCAGATGATCGTCGGTTGACCCCCGAAGCTTACAAGCCAACCCTTCAGGCGCCCGCCGAAGGCGCCTGAACCACCGCAAATAAAAGGACGTATTGGCGCCAACGCCAAAAGCATGGCCTTCATGGGGGGCTTGCAAATACTACTCAGTAGCATACATTCAATCTGTCCATCTGGTCGGAGAATACCCCATGAGCGTCAAAGCTTCCATTTCCCTCAGTGAGTCCCAGGATGCCTTTGCCCGCGACCTGGTGGCCCAAGGCCGGTTCGCCAGTGTCAGCGCGGTGATGCAACAGGGGTTGGAGCTTCTGCGCGCCGAAACCGAGGCGCGCGCCGCGGAGACCGAAGCGCTGCGCGCCCTCCTTGACGACCGTCGAACCGGACCCTTCTCTGCCATGGATGAGATGCGCCAAAGCACGCGCGCCATGCTTGCCCGCAAGAAAACGCAGTATGGCCTATAAGGTCGTTGCGGCGGCAGATGTCGCCCGGGATCTCGATGCAATCTTCGATTTTCTGTTCGATGCCGCGCTCAGCTTCGGCGAAGATCCGCAAACCGCACTCGATCGTGCGTCGGCACGGATTCAGGCGATCGAGAGCGCGATGGAAGACCTGGCCAAGGCACCGTTCCAGGGCACACTGCGCCCAGAACTCGGGGCGGGGCTGCGCTCCGTCACCAAGGGGCGCGCCATCTTCTATTTCGACCTTGTTGAAGAAAAAGAGCTGCTGCGCGTGCTAGCGGTCTTTTTTGGCGGGCAGGACCATCAGCGAAAGATGTTGCTGCGGCTCCTGTCGGCCCAGTCCGCGCGCGAGCGCTGATCCCCTCCCCTACCCTATTGGCCTCAAGCCTCCAATGCCAAAAACCCCGGACGCAAGCATCCGGGGTTTTCGCAGTCTTGATGGCTCGGAGGTTTAACCGCCGAAATCGTCCAGCATGATGTCTTCGCGGTCGACACCAAGATCCAGCAGCATGTTGATCACCGACTGGTTCATGATCGGCGGACCACACATGTAGAACTCGCAGTCTTCCGGCGCCGGGTGGTTCTTGAGGTACTCCTCGTACAGAACATTGTGGATGAAGCCAGTATAGCCTTTCCAGTTGTCCTCCGGCTGAGCATCCGACAGGGCGACATGCCATTCGAAGTTGTCGAACTCCTCGGCCAGCTTGTCGAAGTCCTCGACGAAGAACATCTCCTTCTTCGAACGCGCACCGTACCAGAAGGTGATCTTGCGGTCGCGGTTCTCCAGCCGTTTCAGCTGGTCGAAGATATGCGAGCGCATCGGTGCCATACCGGCGCCGCCGCCGATGAACACCATTTCCTTCTGCGTATCGCGGGCAAAGAACTCGCCAAACGGGCCGGAAATGGTGACTTCGTCACCCGGTTTCAGGTTGAAGATGTAGGACGACATCTTGCCCGGCGGAATATCGGTCGAACCCGGCGGGGGCGACGCCACACGGACGTTCAGCATGATAATGCCCTTTTCGTCCGGGTAGTTCGCCATCGAATAGGCGCGCTCGATCGGCTCATCCACGACAGATTCATACTGCCACAGGTTAAAGCGGTCCCAGTCCTCGCGGTATTCTTCCTGCACATCGAAGTCGGTGTACTTCAGACGATGCGCGGGCGCTTCGATCTGGATGTAGCCACCGGCGCGGAAGTTGACGTCCTCGCCCTCGGGCAGCTCCAGCACCAGCGCCTTGATGAAGGTCGCCACGTTGTCGTTGGAGCGCACCTTGCAGCGCCATTTCTTGACGCCGAAGACCTCTTCGGGAACTTCGACTTCCATGTCCTGCTTGACCGCAACCTGACAGGACAGGCGGTCGCCGCAGGCGGCCTCGCGCTTGGTGATGTGGCTTTCCTCGGTCGGCAGGATCGAGCCGCCGCCAGAATGCACCCGCACCCGACACTGCGCGCAGGTGCCGCCGCCGCCACAGGCGGACGGGACGAACAGCTTCTCGGCTGCCAGCGTTTGCAGCAGCTTGCCGCCCGCGGGGACCGAGATGGTTTTTTCACCGTTGATGGTGATATTGACGTTGCCGGACGAGACCAGGCGTGAGCGGGCGACCAGGATGATGGTCACCAGCGCCAGCACGATCACCGTGAATAGCGCAACGCCGAGCGTGAAAGTTTCCATGTTTTCCGCGCTCCCTTACAGTTTGACGCCGCTGAAGGACATGAAGGCCAGCGCCATCAGACCTGCGGTGATGAAGGTGATGCCCAGGCCCTGCAGACCATCCGGCACGTCGGAGTATTTCAGCTTCTCGCGCACACCGGCCATTGCGGTGATCGCCAGAGCCCAACCAAAGCCGGAGGACAGACCATAGGTCGCCGCCTCGGCAAAGTTGTAGTCGCGTTCCACCATGAACAGCGAACCGCCAAGGATCGCACAGTTCACCGTGATCAGCGGAAGGAAGATCCCCAACGCGTTGTAGAGCGGCGGGAAGTACTTATCGAGGATCATCTCCAGGATCTGCACCATCGCCGCGATCACGCCGATATAAGAGATCAGGCCAAGGAAGGTCAGATCCACATCGGGAAAGCCTGCCCAGGCCAGCGCACCGGGTTTCAGCAGGTAGGTCAGCAGCAGGTTGTTGGCCGGAACCGTGATGGCCTGCACCAGCATGACGGAGATACCCAGACCGAGCGCGGTCGAGATCTTCTTTGACACAGCGATGAAGGTACACATGCCCAGAAAGAAGGACAGCGCCAGGTTTTCAACAAAGATGGCCTTGACGGCCAGGGAAATAAGCCCCTCCATCAGTGCGCCTCCACGGTTTGGATTTTGAATTCACGCTCTTCCACCTGCGCCGGCTTCCAGGTGCGGAACGCCCAGATGATCAGGCCGATGATGAAGAACGCCGAGGGCGGCAGCAGCAGCATGCCGTTCGGTACATACCAGCCGCCGTTGTTCACGGTCTCCAGGATGGTTACGCCGAACAGCGATCCAGCGCCGAACAGCTCGCGGATGAAGCCGACCAGCATCAGGATCAGCCCGTAGCCCAGACCGTTGCCGACGCCATCGATGAAGGACGCCACAGGCGGGTTCTTCATGGCAAAGGCTTCGGCGCGGCCCATCACGATACAGTTGGTGATGATCAGGCCGACGAAGACCGACAGAGTCTTCGAGATTTCAAACGCGTAGGCCTTCAGCACCTGGTCCACCAGGATCACCAAAGAAGCGATGATCACCATCTGCACGATGATCCGGATCGAACCCGGGATCTGGTTGCGCAGGATCGAGATGAACATCGAGGAGAACGCGGTCACGAAAGTCACCGCCAGCGTCATCACGAAGGCCACCTGCAACGAGGAGGTTACCGCCAACGCCGAACAAATGCCCAGCACCTGCAGGGTGATCGGGTTGTTGTCGACCAGCGGGTCGACCAGCATGTCTTTCTTGGTCTGCGCCATATCAGAGCTCTCCCGCTTGCAGGGCTTTCAGGAACGGACCGTAGCCCTCCTCGCCCATCCAGAATTTCACCAGGTTGTCCACGCCAACAGAGGTCAGCGTTGCACCGGCCAAGGCATCGATGTGGTGCTCCGGTCCGGCCGGTCCTTGCGTTTTGGCAACCGAAATCTGCAACGCCCCGGTTTCATCCCGCAGCTTCTTGCCCGGCCACAGGGCCTTCCAACGCGGGTTGTCGACCTCGGCACCAAGGCCCGGCGTTTCGCCATGTTGGTAGAACTGCAGACCAAAGATGTCGTTACCGTTCTCTTCCAGAGCGATGAAGCCATAGAGGGTCGACCACAGGCCATAGCCGTGGATCGGCAGGATTACCTTGTCCAGATCGCCGTTTTCCTCGCGCAGCAGGTAGACGGTCTTGTAGCGCGACTGGCGGCCGATGCCGGCCGGATCATTCTCCAGAGCGCGGCTCAGTTCCGGATCCTGTGCGGCGGCCAGATCGTCGAAGCTGGACGCATCAAAGCGATCCGTGAACTCACCGGTCTCCAGATCCAGAACACGCGGTTCGAAGGCCTTGAAGGCCTCGGCCACGTTTTCCTCGGGCCGATACAGCCCCGCCACCTGCAACACGTTCAGCTGCTTGTCACGTTTCTTGTTGCTCTCCTGGACCGGGCGCAGGCTCACAGCGGCGGCGGAGACGATCATCGAGGCCAGCAGGCAGATTGCCACCGCCACGGTCACGGTCTTGCCCACCGAATCCGGCGATGCGGCAAGGAAGCGGCCAATCAGGCCCTTGCTTTCGGAATCAGCCATGGCGGCGTGCCCTCCGTTTGATGTTTGCCTGCACGACGAAATAGTCGATCAGCGGTGCAAAGACGTTGCCGAAAAGGATTGCCAGCATCATGCCTTCGGGGAAGGCCGGGTTCAGCACCCGGATCAGCACGACCATGACGCCGATGAGGGCACCGTAGATGTAGCGGCCGACGTTGGTGTGGCTGGCCGAAACCGGCTCGGTCACCATGAACACCAGGCCAAAGGCATAGCCACCGAGCACCAGGTGCCAGTACCAGGGCATTGCGAACATCGGGTTGGTGTCGGAACCGATCAGGTTCAGCAGCATCGAGAAGGCGATCATGCCCCCCAGGCAGCCCACGATCAGACGCCAGTTGGCGATCTTGGTGGCCAGGAGGAACACGAGGCCAATGGCGCAGGCCAGGGTCGAGGTTTCGCCAAAGCTTCCCTGGATCGTGCCATAGAAGGCATCGGACCACTCAATACCCTTCGCGGCCAGCGCCTGCACGCCCTCAGCGGCGGACACCCCCAGCGCGGTCGCGCCGGAGAACCCGTCAACCGGGGTCCAGACACTGTCGCCGGACATGTTGGCCGGGTAGGCAAAATACAGGAACGCGCGGCCGGTCAGTGCCGGGTTCAGGAAGTTTTTGCCTGTACCGCCAAAGACTTCCTTGCCAATGACCACACCAAAGATGATCCCCAGCGCCACCTGCCACAACGGGGCCGACGCCGGCATGATCAGCGTGTACAGCATCGAGGTCACAAGGAAGCCCTCGTTCACCTCGTGGCCGCGCACGGTGGCAAAGATCACCTCGAAGATACCACCCGCAACCAGCGTCACGATGTAGATCGGCAGGAAATACAGGAAACCATGGGCGATGTTCGCCATCGGGTTCGCGGCATCCAGCGAAATGCCCAGCATGTTCAGGACGGCAATGCGCCAGCCGGTTGCCGCATCGGCCCCCAGCGCGGCAATCGCCGAGTTTGCCTGATAACCGGTATTCCACATGCCCCACAGAATGCAGGGAATGGTGGCGATCACCACGTAGGTCATGATCCGCTTCATGTCGACGTAAGAACGCGCATGCGGGGCCACGGTGGTAACGGTTTTTGGCGTATACAGGAAGGATTCCACCATCTCATAGACGGGGAAGTACTTCTCGTATTTGCCGCCCTTTTCAAAGTGCGGCTCGATTCTGTCAAAGAAGCTGCGCAATCCCATCCGGCTCAGCCCTCCTTTTCAATCTTGGTCAGGCAGTCGCGCAGCGCGAGCCCGTATTCGTACTTGGCCGGGCAGGCAAAGCCGACGAGGCCCATGTCTTCCTCGTCCAGCTCCAGCGCACCCAACGCCTGTGCGGTATCGGTGTCCATGACCAGCAGAGCGCGCAGCAGCTGCGTCGGCAGGTAGTCCTGCGGCATCAGCTGTTCGAAGGTGCCGGTGGGCACCATCGCACGGCGACCGCCGTTGAGGTTGCTGGTCAGGTTGAACAATTTGCGCGACAACGCCGAGCCAAGCACCGGTTGCACAGCAAATTTGCTGGCCATCGGACGGATCCAGCCCAGCGGAATCTGCTTGCGGTCTTCCTCGATCAGGGCAACCTGGCGGGCGAAGCGACCCAGATAGGCCAGCGGCCCGGCGGCCTCACGACCCGAAAGGATCGAACCGGAGATGACCCGAACGGGTCCGTCCACCGCGATCTCGCCGCGGGTCAGCTCGTCGATCGCGGCCCCCATCACGGTGCGGACCAGTCGCGGATTGCGGGTGGCCGGACCGGCCAGCGCTACCACTCGCGACGGGTCGAGATGACCGGTCTGCAGCAGGCGGCCGATCGCGATCACGTCCTGGTAGGAAATCGTCCAGACTTCATCCTCCGCCTGCAGCGGGTGCAGGAAGTGGATGTGCGTGCCCGCCAGCCCCGAGGGGTGCGGACCGGAGAAGGCCGCAGCTTCGACGCCTGCGATGTCGCCGCCGGGAATGCTGTCGCCTGCCTTCTGGCACAGGAAGGTTGTGCCCTCGGTCAGCAGCGTGATCGCTTTCAAGCCGGTTTCGAACGCATCGGCAGCGTCATTGATGATCACCGCGGCATCGGCAGCCAGCGGTTCGGAATCCATTGCGGTCACGAAGATCGCGTTGGGCTTGCTGCCCGGTTGCGGCATCTTCGAATAGGGGCGCGTGCGGAAGGAGGTCCACAGACCCGCGGCGCAAAGCTTCTCCGTCAGGCCTTCGGCACTGTCGGAAGCGCCGGTGGCGGAGAAATCGACGCCCGCATCCTCGGCATCGGTGACCGCGATCACCACGCTCTGCAACACTCGGCGCGCGCCACGATTGATCGCCACGACCTTGCCGGTCAGTGGCGCCACCATCATCGCGGCTTCTGTGTCCTTGTGGCAGAACAACGGCGTGCCGCGGCGCACTTCGTCGCCTTCCTGTACCAGCATGCGCGGCTTCAGCCCTAGGTAATCCGGTCCCAGCACCGCCACCGACGTGATGGCCGGGCCCGGTTGGATGGTCTGTTCCGGTGCGCCTGTCACCGGCAGATCCAGCCCCTTCCTCAAGTTAAATGTTTTCATATCTGGCTTACGTCCTTCCGAGGCCGATTCCCGTGGCGGTTCTTATCTGTTTCCGGCGGTCGAGACAAAGAAAACGCCGGCATTGGTCATGGTCGACGCAACGCAGCGGTGCCGGGCCTTTTTTCCCGCGCGCACTCGAATCAAATTTGCCGCCGAATGGCAAGGGTTCGCGCCCTGATAGGACGTGTTTTCCACAGACTTCGCCGCAAACGGGCCAGTTTGCCGCGCCTCGGAGGCGTCGGTAGCGCGCCGCACATCCCTAGCCTCTGTCGAGGCCACTCCTATTAATGGCCCCGTTTTGCGCCCACCCCTGCCCCACACCCGCGGCCGCCGCTTGATTCGCCTGCACGGGACAAATTCGCACGCGCGCTCGTCGGCCCCCGATGCTCATAGGCGCCGCCTGTGGGTCGCACTCGGACTGTTTGTCTTAGTGTTTTCAGACAATTAACGCGGGTTGTTCGTGCACCTGTGACAGCCCCGACGAGACTGCTCTCCCGGCTTGGCAATTGAAAAATCAAGGAATCTGTTGCATCGACCCGCCGGCATTGCGTATAGAAACGATAAATAAGGCGCTGACGCAAAACAGCGTTACTATCGAGAGGGCAGCAGGTGGCAGAGGCACTCCATATAAATCAACGTATCCGCGAGAACGCGGAAAACCTCAGCGCGGCCCTCGAAAGCCACATGCTGCAGAGTTTCGCGCCGGACGCAAGGAAGGAACTGCGCCTGTTCAGCGCGGGCGAAGCGGCCGAAATGCTTGGCATCTCTCCCAGCTTCCTGCGCAAGCTGCATTTCGATGGCAAACTGCCCGAAGTTCACACCACGCCCGGGGGGCGGCGTCACTACTCCGCTGCGGACCTCATGGAGATGCGCAAGATCCTGGATGCCGCGGCCAAGACCCCGGGCACGTACCTGCGCGGTCGCCGCGAGGGCGACAAGGTGCAGGTTTTGTCGTTTCTGAATTTTAAGGGCGGCTCGGGCAAAACCACCTCGTCGATTCACACCGCCCAACGCCTTGCCCTCAAGGGCTACCGGGTTCTGGCGGTCGACATTGACCCACAGGCGTCTCTAACAACGCTGTTTGGCTATCGCCCCGAGGTCGATTTCCTGGAAACAGGGACCATCTATGATGCGATCCGCTATGACGATCCGGTACCGATGCGCCAGATCATCCAGAAGACCTACTTCTGCGGTCTTGACCTGGCCCCTGGCGGGCTGATTCTGCAGGAGTTCGAGCACGAGACACCACAGGCGCTGCTGAACAATGTGCAGCCCGCCTTCTTTGCCCGAATGGCGGCTGCGCTGCAGGAAGTCGAGCAGGACTACGACGTCATCATCTTCGACTGCCCGCCACAGCTCGGCTATCTGACGATGTCGGCGCTCTGTGCGTCAACCGGCGTGTTGATTACCGTCGTGCCGAACATGCTGGACATCGCCTCGATGTCGCAGTTCCTGCAAATGGCCGCCGAACTTCTGGACGTGGTCTCTGATGCCGGCGCTGCGCTGGAGTTCGACTTCCTCCGGTTCCTCATCAACCGCTATGAGCCCAACGACGGACCGCAGCAGCAGGTGGTCGCTTTCATGCGCCAGCTGTTCGGCGAAGAAGTCATGGTCGCGCCGATGCTGAAATCAACCGCAATCTCCGACGCCGGCCTGACCCAGCAAACCGTCTATGAGGTCGAAAGATCCCAGTTTCACAGGTCAACCTATGACCGTGCGGTCGATTCACTCAATCAAGTTAACGACGAGATAGAATCGCTCCTTCAACAGGCATGGAGGCGTTGATGGCACGCAAAGGAATTCTGAACTCCGCCCTGAAACCCAGCACCCCGGCAGCGTCTGCGGCAAAGCCCAAGATGATGCCGCGTGGTGCGGTTGGCGCTCTGCAATCCTCGTTGAGCAAGCTGCAGGAAAGCGCGGTGCAGGAGATCGACACCAGTCTGATCGACGATGCCGGCTACGAAGACCGCCTGTCCACTGGTGGCGAAGCGCACGAACAACTGGTCGAGAGTCTCAAGACCTATGGCCAGCAGGTTCCGGTTCTGCTGCGCCCCCACCCCAAGTCGCCAGGACGCTACGAAATCGTCTATGGCCGCCGCCGTCTAATGGCGCTGCGACAGCTTGGCCTGCCGGTCAAGGCAATGGTGCGGCAGCTGGACGACCACGCCCTAGTAATGGCGCAGGGGCAGGAAAACACCGCCCGCCTCGACCTCAGCTTCATTGAGAAGGCCTCATTTGCGGCGCAGCTGCAGGCCGATGGGTATGACCGGCAGACAATCGCAGCGGCCCTGTCGATTGACCTGCCAATGGTGTCGCGGATGCTGAAGGTGGGCACGGCTTTCGACCTGCCCTTTCTGCGCGAAATCGGCGCAGCACCCAGCATCGGGCGCGAACGCTGGATGACTCTGGTCAAGCTGTTTCAGGAAGAAGGCCCCCGTATCCGCGCAACCGTTTACACCAAATCCGAAGAATTTCAGGCTCTGGACTCTGACGGCCGTTTCGAGGCTGTGCTGGCGCGCGCGCAAGAGGCCTATGACGCGCTCAACCAGCCCGACAAGCCAACCCCTGCCCCGGCCACCAACCGTACGCTGCATTCGCATGACGGAGCCGCGCTGGCCGGGCTGAAAACCACGGGCAAGAGCATCACCCTGACCATTTCGAAGAAAGACACGCCGGGATTCGGGAGCTGGTTCGACGAGAACGCGGAAACCATCCTGCAAGAACTTCACCATCGCTGGCAGCAAGACCAGGCCGACGGCTGAAGACCAAAGACGAGCAGAGCAAACCAAAACAGGAGGCACGAACAGACGGCAAAAGAAAAGCCCCCCAGGACATGACATCCCAGAAGGCCGTTCTCAGATTTAGCACCCTTGGAATAGCCCTTCACCGTTGAGACTGTCAACTCCATGCGTTGCATGGGGGTGGGTATTTTTTGGCCTTTCGTGAAAAATGACATGAAAACGGCGTCCCAAACCTCGTTTGGGCGACTGGATCAGTGTGCCCTGACAGTGGAATCTCATGACAAGTGGGAACTGCTGGCAGCCTTGACCGTTGCCGCCCCGGAATTTGACCTTGGCCATCGCACCCTCGGTGTGCTCAGGGCCTTGCTGACATTTCTGCCGAATCGCGAAATCACCCCGGAGCGTCACAGCGCGATCGTGTTCCCCTCGAATCGAAAGCTGTCAGAGCGGCTGAACGGCATGCCTGAAAGCACACTGCGGCGTCACCTGGCGCGCCTTGTGGAGATGGGCATCATCAGCCGTCACAGCAGCCCGAACCGCAAGCGTTACGCCCGCCACAGCGGCGGAGATTGCAAGCTGGCCTTCGGATTTGACCTGTCCCCCCTCGCCGTACACGCCGCGCAGATCCATGACACTGCCCAGGCCGTGCAATACCGCGCGGAACAGCTTGCGATCCTTCGTGACCGAGTGGCGGTTCTGCGTCAGAAGCTTCTGGATGTCGCGTCGGACGACGCTGCCGAGTTGCTAGAGTCCGTACGCAAACTGCTGCGTCGCAAACCCTGTGAAAACGCCCTAGCCCAAGCTGCGTCCGATCTCTCACAGGCCCTCGCGCACTACCAATCGGCAAACGAAGCGACCGCGAATGAAATTAAGACAGGTCAGATGAGCGGCACAGACAGCCAAAATGAGCGGCACATACAGAAATCAATTAAATATGATTTTGACTCTGAAGACGCCGCCGAAAGCGGCAGAACCGCAACAAAGGCAGTGCACCCATCTTCTCAGCTCTCGGAAGAATTGGACACAGAACCCAACTCCCCTGCCCTTGACCTCACAGCGCTGGTTCAAGCCTGTCCTGGTGTTCAGGATTTCTACCCTAATGAGCTTAGAAATTGGCAAGATGCAGACAGGATTGCTGAGAAACTGATCCCCATGATGGGAATTGATGGCCCAGTGCTACATGATGCACGGGTTGCAATGGGGCGCAAACATGCCGCCACCGTTGTTCTCTGCATGTTGGAGAAGTTGGGCACCATTCGTAGCCCCGGTGCCTATTTGCGGAGCTTGGCCCAGAAGGCGCGTGAAGGTCAATTTTCTCCAGTACCGATGCTGAAATCTCTTCTCAATAACCAGAGACCGGCTGTAATTGTCAGCTGACAACTGAGTTGGTTGCATGCCCCGGGAAGCGTTTACCTGATGGTTAGCTCATGCGCCGCTTTGCAAATTGTCAGCTGACAACTTCTGGGGGTCTGTCGTACGCGCGTCTTGATCACACAGAAAAGAGAGACACGAAATAGCTCGTCGTAGTCCTCATCAGGCGGTTTAGGACGTCCTCTGAGAGCCAAAACTTGATGTCAGCGTGTCAAACTTCGACCACGACTTTTATGACTAGACATAACATCTTTTTTTCGTAGTTTAATGGGGAGCGTGTCAACAGGGGAGTCGCAGTGTCGTGACCAGCGAAAAAATGACGGATAGCTACGTTCTGACAGGGGCAAGGTTGGCAACGATGGTGGAACCGGCGAAAGGTGACGTCGCTCCTTATGGCGTGATTGACGATGGTGCAGTTGCCGTTTCCCAAGGTAAGATCGCCTGGGTTGGACCTCGTTCCGAATTGTCAGCTGACAATTCTACCTGGCCGCAACGGGATCTCGGCGGACGGCTGGTAACGCCGGGTTTGATCGACTGCCACACCCATATCGTCTTCGGCGGCAACCGCGCGATGGAATTCGAAATGCGCCTGAATGGCGCGTCCTATGAAGAAGTCGCGAGGGCAGGGGGCGGCATCGTCTCGACCGTGACGGCAACCCGTACCGCTTCACTGGAAGACCTTATCGCCGAAGCCTTGCCACGGTTGGATGCTCTGATTGCTGAGGGTGCCACTGTTGTCGAAGTAAAATCCGGCTACGGGCTGGATCTTAAGACCGAGTTGAACATGCTGCGCGCCGCCCGCCGTCTGGGCGAATTGCGCCCGGTGACCATCAAGACAACTTTCCTTGGCGCCCATGCCACCCCGGCGGAATTCAAGGGGCGGGACGACGAATACATCGACGAGGTCTGCATTCCCGCCCTCCGCGCGGCCCATGCCGAGGGTCTCGTCGATGCGGTCGACGGTTTCTGCGAAAATATCGCCTTCGCGCCCGCGCAGATCGAACGGGTGTTCAAGGTGGCGCAGGAACTGGGGCTGCCGGTGAAACTGCATGCCGAACAGCTGAGTCATCAGAGCGGCACTGCGCTAGCGGCTCAGTATGGCGCATTGTCAGTCGATCACGTGGAATACGCCAACGAGGACGACGCCCGCGCGATGGCGGACAGCGGCTCGGTCGCGGTGATCCTTCCAGGGGCATTCTACACCATTCGCGAAACCCAGATGCCGCCGATCGAGCACTTCCGCAAGCACGGCGTGCCGATGGCGCTGGCCACCGATTGCAACCCTGGCTCATCGCCGCTCACTTCCTTGCTGCTGACAATGAACATGGGCTGCACCCTGTTCCGCATGACACCGGAGGAAGCCCTCGTCGGCGTTACCCGCAACGCCGCGCGTGCGCTGGGACTGACGGACCGCGGCCAGATCAAGGCAGGTATGCGCGCGGATCTGGCAATCTGGGATGTCGCGACCCCGGCAGAGCTGGCTTACCGCATGGGCTTCAATCCGCTTCACACCCGTATTTATGAGGGCGCACAATGATCAACATGATCCCCGGAACGGTAACGCTTGCCACCCTGCAGGACGTCTACCGAAACCTGACCCCGGCGCGGCTGGACGACAGCGCCCGTGCGCCGGTTGAGGCCGCGGCCAGAATGGTGGCCGAGGCTGCAGCGGGCGAGACTGCCGTCTATGGTATCAACACGGGCTTCGGCAAGTTGGCCTCGACCAAGATTGCGCCCGAAGACACGGCGACGCTGCAGCGCAATTTGATCCTGTCGCATTGCTGTGGGGTCGGGGAGCCGTTGTCAGAAGACAAGACGCGGCTGATGATGACCTTGAAACTCTTGTCCATGGGGCGCGGCGCATCCGGCGTACGCTGGCTGGTGATCGAGCAGATCGAGCAGATGCTGGAACGCGGCGTGGTGCCGGTGGTGCCGTCGCAGGGGTCGGTCGGGGCGTCGGGCGATCTGGCACCGTTGGCCCATATGGCGGCCGCGATGATCGGGGCAGGGGAGGCGACTTATGAGGGCGTCCGCATGCCCAGTGCGGAGGCGCTGAAGAAGGCCGGAATGCAACCAATCGAGCTGGGTCCGAAAGAGGGGCTGGGTCTTATCAACGGCACGCAGTTTTCCACGGCCTGTGCGTTGGCTGGGCTGTTTGATGCCTGGCGCATGGCTGAGGCCTCGATCGTGATTTCGGCGCTTAGCACGGATGCGATCATGGGCTCCACGGCGCCGTTGGTCGCTGATATTCACACGTTGCGCGGTCACGCCGGGCAGATCGATGTGGCGCGCGAGATGCGTGCCATCATGGCTGGATCGGAAATCCGCGAAAGCCACCGCGAAGGCGACAGCCGCGTGCAGGATCCCTATTGCATCCGTTGTCAACCTCAGGTTGTGGGTGCGGCGTTGGACGTGCTGCGGATGGCTGCCAAGACACTGGAGATCGAGGCAAATGCCGTCACCGACAATCCGCTGGTTCTGGTGGACGAGGGGCGCATCGTGTCGGGCGGCAACTTCCATGCGGAATACGTGGGCTTTGCCGCCGATCAGATCGCGCTGGCAGTGGCCGAGATCGGCGCGATTGCGCAGC
This sequence comes from Nocardioides marinus, assembly GCA_019801415.1. GTDB lineage: Bacteria > Pseudomonadota > Alphaproteobacteria > Rhodobacterales > Rhodobacteraceae > Leisingera. The sequence continues at coordinate 24,751 of JAHVJD010000006.1, read as the reverse complement.
GCCGGGTGGCGCTGATGGTGGACCCGACGTTGAGCCATGACCTGCCACCGTTCCTGACCCCCAACCCGGGGCTGAACTCTGGCTTCATGATTGCCGAAGTGACCACCGCGGCGCTGATGAGCGAGAACAAGCATCTGGCCAATCCTTGCGTGACGGATTCCACTCCGACATCCGCCAACCAGGAGGACCACGTCTCGATGGCTGCACATGGCGCGCTGCGGCTGGCCAAGATGACTGCCAACCTGTCGGTCATCCTCGGCGTTGAAATGCTGTGCGCCGCACAAGGTGTTGAGGCCCGCGCTCCGTTGCAGACCTCCGAGCGGTTGCAGGATGTCTTGGGGCTGCTGCGCGCCGACATTCCGCCGCTGGGGGATGACCGCTATCTGGCGCCGGATATCGAGGCCGCCAGCGCCATGGTCCGCGAGGGACGTGTTGCGGCAGCGGCTGGCGTGGAGGTTGCGGCATGATCGAAGTTCGCAAAGGTAACTCGCCGCTGGTTTTAGGGCTGCCCCACACCGGCACCGATGTGCCGCCAGAGGTTTGGGAACGCCTGAACGGGACCGGCCGCGCGCTGGCGGATACTGACTGGCATATCCATGATCTTTACGATGGTTTGACGGACGACGTGACCACGGTGCGCACGCCCATCCATCGCTATGTGATCGACGCCAATCGAGACCCGGCCGGTGTCAGCCTGTATCCGGGACAGAACACCACGACGCTTGTGCCGCTCACCGATTTCGACGGGCTGCCGATCTGGCTTGATGGGCAGGAACCGGACGAGGCGGAGATCTCCCGCCGCCGCGAGACCTATCACGCGCCTTATCACGCCGCGCTGGCGGCTGAGCTGGAGCGGGTAAAGGCAATCCACGGCTTTGCCATCCTGTACGATTGCCATTCGATCCGGGGTGACATTCCGTTCCTGTTCGAGGGGCGGCTGCCGGATTTCAGCATCGGCACCAACATGGGCGCGACCTGCGATCCCGCGATTGAGGCGATGACCGTGGCCCGCTGCGAAGCGGCAGAGGGGTATACCTCGGTGCTGAACGGCCGTTTCAAGGGCGGCTGGACCACCCGCCACTATGGCCGCCCGGCGGAGGGCCTGCACGCGATCCAGATGGAGCTGGCGCAGGCGACCTACTGCCAGGAAAGCCCGCCCTGGTCCTATCTTCCCGAGCGCGCAGACAAACTGCGCGCCCATCTCACCCAAATTCTGACTGATCTCAAAAACTGGAGGCCCGCAGCATGAGCGATCCCCGCAAAAACACCCGCGACATTTTCCCGCCTACCGGCCCTGAGCTGAACGCCAAGTCCTGGATGACCGAAGCGCCACTGCGGATGATGATGAACAACCTGCACCCGGATGTGGCGGAAAACCCGCATGAACTGGTGGTATACGGCGGCATTGGCCGCGCCGCGCGCACCTGGAAGGATTTCGACATGATCGTCGAAAGCCTGAAGAACCTGGAGGAAGACCAGACCCTGATGGTACAGTCCGGCAAGCCCGTCGGCGTCTTCCAGACTCACAAGGACGCGCCCCGCGTGCTGATTGCCAACTCCAACCTCGTGCCGCATTGGGCCAACTGGGATCACTTCAACGAGCTCGATAAGAAGGGCCTGATGATGTACGGCCAGATGACCGCCGGCTCGTGGATCTACATCGGCACCCAAGGCATCGTGCAGGGCACCTATGAGACCTTTGCAGAGGCCGGCCGTCAGCATTACGGCGGCGATCTCAAAGGCAAATGGATCCTGACTGGTGGTTTGGGCGGCATGGGTGGGGCGCAGCCGCTGGCGGCTGTCTTTGCCGGTGCCTGCTGTCTGGCAGTCGAGTGCAACCCGGATTCCATCGATTTCCGCCTGCGCACCAAGTACCTCGATGAGAAGGCCGAAACCCTGGACGAAGCGCTGGAGATGATCGAGCGCTGGACCAAGGCGGGCGAGGCGAAATCCGTCGGTCTTCTGGGCAACGCGGCAGATGTCTTTGCCGAGCTGGTGGAGCGCGCCAAGGCGGGCGGCATCCGGCCTGATATCGTGACGGACCAGACCTCGGCCCATGATCCGGTGAACGGCTACCTGCCGCAGGGCTGGACCATGGCCGAGTGGAAGGAAAAGCGCGAGACCGACAAGAAAGTGGTCGAGAAGGCCGCGCGTGCCTCGATGAAGGTGCAGGTCAAGGCGATGTGCGACTTCCACGCGATGGGCATTCCCACCGTCGATTACGGCAACAACATCCGCCAGATGGCGCTGGAGGAGGGGCTGGAGAACGCCTTCGACTTCCCCGGCTTTGTGCCCGCCTACATCCGCCCGCTGTTCTGCCGCGGCATCGGCCCGTTCCGCTGGGCGGCGCTGTCGGGTGATCCGGAGGACATCAAGAAGACCGACGCCAAGATGAAGGAGCTGTTCCCCGAAAACGAGGGGCTGCACCGCTGGCTGGACATGGCGCAGGAGCGGATTGCCTTCCAGGGCCTGCCGGCGCGGATCTGCTGGATCGGTCTGGGCGACCGCCACAAGGCTGGTCTGGCCTTCAACGAGATGGTCAAGAATGGCGAACTGAAGGCGCCGGTTGTGATCGGCCGCGACCATCTGGACTCGGGTTCGGTGGCGTCGCCGAACCGCGAGACCGAAGCTATGATGGATGGCTCGGATGCCGTGTCCGACTGGCCGCTGCTGAACGCGCTCTTGAACACCGCGTCCGGCGCCACCTGGGTGTCGTTGCATCATGGCGGCGGTGTTGGCATGGGCTTCTCGCAGCACTCCGGTGTGGTGATCTGCTGTGACGGTTCTGATGATGCCGCGCGCCGTATCGAGCGTGTGCTGTGGAATGACCCGGCAACGGGGGTGATGCGGCACGCCGATGCGGGCTATGACATCGCCAAGGACTGCGCGCGCGAGCATGGGCTGAACCTGCCTGCGATCCTCGATTGACGTTAAAAAAGAAAAGGCTGAAGCCCGAACCGGGCTTCAGCCTCGCTGGTCGTGATTGGCCAGCGCGTGTTTCGTTGAGGTTTAGGTGCGCGCAGCCTCAAAGGCCTGCCAGGCACGCTCAAAGGCATCAAAATCGAAACCGGGTTGGCGGGCTGGCTCCAACACCAGTTTTTCGGTCTCCAGAAGTTTCTGAATCGCCCGTTCTAGGTCTGGCACCACCTCGGTCGGGATCACCAATGCGCCATGGCGGTCGGCATGCACCAGGTCGCCGTCATGGATGGTCAGTCCAAAGATGGAGACTGGGGTTGCGACCTCGCGCACGTGCACGAAACCATGGCTGGGGCCGATGGACCCGGCCACGACCGGGAAGTCCGCGGGCAGGTCGCCAAGATCGCGCATCACGCCGTTGGTCAGGGCGCCGCTGATGCCAAAGCCCTTGTGGACGGTGGTGTTGATCTCCCCCCAGTACGCGCCGATGCACTCGGGGTAATCCAGATCCTCGACCACGGTGACGGCAGGGCCGGAAGCCGTGGCCATGTGCCGGTAGTATTCCATCCGGCGCTTGCGGATCACCTCAGACGGTTCCTCCGATGGGTTCACGGCGGCGATCTTGGCGGTGCGCGCGTAGCCGACCATCGCCCCGGCATCCGGGTCGGAACACAGCATGGTGCCGCGGGTGAAGGCATCGAAGCCGCGCTTGCCCTGCGCCACCTCAATGGCGTTGCAGACGGTCGGTGTGTCGACGGATTTCAGCAGTTTCAGAAGCGAAGCGTCCATCAGGCCTCCAGCCAGCGCGCCAGCGCTGCATTGGTGTGTTCGGGCTGTTCGAGCGTGGTCAGATGACCCGCGCCCTCGATGATTTCCAGTGTCGCGCCGGGGATCAGCCCGGCCATCAGCTCATGCCGTTCCAAGGGGCACAGCTGGTCGTCACGGCCGCACAGCACCAGGGTAGGCAGATCGGCCGAGGCGAGCGTTTCGGTCTGGTCGGGCCGGGCCATGAGCGCTTCGGACTGGTCCAGAAACACATCCGGCCCAAGCGCCAGCGCCATGTCCAGGCAGAGGTCCAGAACCTCCGGCATCTCATGTGACGGCGACAGGTAGTTGGGCATGACCTGCTGCTGCATCACCGAAGCCAGCCCGCCCGCGCGCACCTCTGCCATCTGCGGCTGGCGTCGTTCCTTGACCTCGTCCTTCTCGGCCAGCGGGTTGGTGTCCAGCAGCGCAATACGATTGACCCGGTCAGGTGCCTGGCGCAGGACTTCCATTGCGACGATGCCGCCCATCGACAGGCCGCACAGGGCAAAACGCGGCGGCGCAGTGTCGAGAATGGCGCGCGCCTTGTCGCTGATGCTGCCGGGCTGCGTCAAAGTGGCGAGATGCAGATCGTGATGAGCGGAAAACGCTGCGATCTGCGGGGTGAAAAGCCGGGCGTCACACATCATGCCCGGAACCAGAACAAGCGAGGTCATCCGGTCTCCTCCGAAGGGGCGGTGGTGCGGGGCAGCCCAAGGGCCACCCCGCGCGAGGTCAGCCTTGCCAGGTGGCGCCGGCCGGATCGTCGGTTGCGACCACGCGGTAGAGGCTGGCTTCGCCGGTCATCGACGGTTCGAGCTGATAGCTCTCGCCGGGCAGCAGCAGCGCGGTGTCGCCGGGGTTGAGGATGGTGTCGAGCCCCTCGGTGCGCAGCTGCCAGTGGCCGCGCACCGGCATCAGCACATTGGGCTTTTCGCAGGCCACCGGGGTGCCATCCAGCGACCCGCGGGTCAGGAATTCGACCTCGAAGCCGGGACGGTCCTTCAGCAGCCCGTCCGCGCCGATCACCTTGGCGGGCTTTTTGGCTGCCAGCGCCATCAGGTCCCAGTAGCGCGCCACGTAGTCCCGCACCACGTTCTCCACCGGCACCTCCGGGTAGGCCTTCAGCTGTTCCTCGGTCAGCAGCGGCATCGGCTTGATGCCGTCGGGCAGGCTCTGTCCCTTCTTGCTGTCGTAGAGCACGCCGTTTTCGCCCAGCACCAGCCCATGAGCGCTGGCTTCCTCGATCACCTGGGGGGCCCAGGTCACGCCGCCGCCGGCATCGTCGCCGCCGAGGATCGCCATGATCATCCCGTAATCGGTGCCGACGTTTTCAAAGCCGCGGAAGATGCCGGTGGGGATGTTGAAGATGTCGCCTTCCTCGGCGATGAATTCGCCTGCGTCACCGTGGCGGCCCCAGAAGAAGCGCCAGCGCCCCTTCAGCACGAAGAAGACCTCGGCCGTGGTGTGGCTGTGCAGCGAGTTGCGGCATTTCGGCGGCTGGCCGGCCGCGCCGATGTTGAATCCGATCTGGTCGGTGATGTGGACGTGCTGGTCGGGGCTTTCGCTGACGCCGCCGCCGATGATGGTGAAGTTCTCCTTCTGGTCGGAGCCCGGGGTGTGGGCGTCGATGAAGGCGGTTTTGCAGGGTTTCAGCTCGCCGTAGCGGACGATGCGGTCCTGAAGTGTGGTCATGTCTGGTATCCTCTTAAAATCCGGGTTGAATGCAGCGGGTTCAGACCGCACGCCCGGGCGGGCGGTTGTTCAGCCGCCGGGCGCGCAGGCTGGCGCGGTGGGTGTGAAACCGCCGCGCCGCCTCACTGGCGTCCAGAGGAGAGGCACCGGGCCTCATTCAGAGATCGCCCGTCTGCAGCAGGATCTGTTTCCAGACCGAGGTTTCGTCGAACAGCGTGTACTCGCGGCGCAGGCCCCAGGGGCCGAACTCGGCATGGCTGGCGCCCAGCACAAACACCTCGGCGCCGGTCGGCTTGCCAAAGGCGCCCCAGCCGTCGTGCTTGCCATGCAATGTCCAGCGCAGCGCGGCGCGCGGCGGCATCATCGGGTCGTCGCGGCCGATCTGGTGGTGGATCTTGAACTCGGCGTTCGGGAAAGCGGCGCGCAGCCCCATCCAAAAGCGGTCCACCGGGCCGAAGCTGTGGCCGGTGCTGCCGCCGGGATATTCCGACTGCACCGCGCGGTCGTATTCGCTTTCGATCACCCGCATGTCGGCGTTCATGATCCGGGTCAGGATATCGGCGTATTTCTGACCCCATTCGTTGTCATTGCCATGGCCCTTGTAGGGGCCGGGCTGATCGTTGGCCGGGGTGTAGGGCTGCACGCAGTTGTCCGGCCCGCCCTCGCGCGCGATCAGGTCGCGCGCGTAGTCCTTGGGGTCCCAGCCCATCTGGCGCACGATGGCGCCTTGGTCGCGGATCAGCCATTCGTCGTTGATCTGATTGTTGATCGCATGGCAGTCGGCAATGATGCGGTAGGTGAGCTTCTTGCCGGTGGCCTTGCCATAGACACCATCACCCAGGTGGGTCGCGGTGGACAGCAGGCGGTGCGAGGACAGCATGCCCTCTTCGGGTGTGCCGGACCAGATCACGTCCTCGCCCAGAAGGGTACGGTCGGGGAACTCGGCCAGCGTCGCCATGGTGGCGGCGATCACGCCCTCGTTGCCGACCACCACCGAGGCAGGCGAGCGTACAACGATGTCCGGCGCGTAGTAGTCGTGCAGCGTGGCGATGCCGCGGTCTTCCCAGATCTCTTTGGTAATGCCAATGATGTAATCGGGGAAATCCTTGAACTTGGGGTCAAATCCCTTCATGTCTTCCATCCTTCAGGTATGCGGGCGGAGCCGCGAACAATAAGTGGGCCGTCGATCTCGACCCGGCGCGGGCGCACTTCGGCGTCCTCGATCTTGGCCAGGATGATGTCGACGGTTTCGGCCACCATGCGGTTGGCGGGCTGCCGCACGGTGGTGAGGTTGTAGGTGGGCCAGGCGGCGACGGTCACATCGTCGTAGCCGATGACCGAGACGTCCTCGGGCACTCGCAGGCCCAGTTCAAAACGCAGCGTGTCCATCACCGTGATTGCCATGTGGTCGTTGGCGACGAACACCGCATCGGGCGGATCCTGCGCGAACATGCGGCGGGTGGCTTCCTGTGTCTCTTCGGTGACGAAGTTGCCGACTTCGCGGGCGTGCAGCGGCATCCCCGCGGCTTGCAGGGCGGAAAGAAACCCCGCCTCGCGGTCACGCTGGGTCGAGGCACCTTCCCAACCGGCGATATAACCGATTTTCTTGTGGCCGCCGGCCAGAAGGAATTCTGCCGCCTTGCGGCCGCCCGCGATATTGTCGGAGGTCACCGCCGACATCGAGGGATCGTCCTGAGCCCGGTTGAACAGCACCATCGGCACGCCCGCCGCCTGGCAGCGGGCGGAGAGATCCGAGGACAGCGCAACCGAGGCGGCGATGATACCGTCGACCTGGAAATCCAGGATTTCGTCAACCACGGTGTCGATGTTGCCCGCAGAGTGGGAGGCGAGGAAGACGAGCACGTGATAGCCGCGCTCCTGCAAGGCATTGGTCAGTTTTTCCAGCGCTTCGGGGTAGTACTGGTTGTTGAGATAGGCCACCACCAGCCCGATGATGCCACTTTTGCCGGAGACCATGGCGCGGGCCAGAACATTGGGCCGGTAGCCCAGTTGCTCGGCTGCCTTGCGGACCTTTTCGATGGTCTTCTTGGAAGCCGAGGCACCGGGGGTGAACACCCGGCTGACCGCGGATTGGCTGACACCCGCAAGGCGGGCAACGTCCAGTGAGGTGACCTTGCTCGTTGCCATCAGTCTGCCGTCCAACCTCCGTCGACCATCAGCGCCGTGCCGGTGACGAGGCTGGCGGCATCCGACGCGAGGTAGACCACCGCGCCCATGATGTCCTCGACCTCGCCCGGGCGGCCCAGCTTGATCTTGTCCAGCACCCAGGCGCGTTTTTCCGGATCGTCAAACGTCGGCCGGGTGAGATCGGTGAGGATGAAGGTCGGGCAGACCGTGTTGACGCGGATCTTCGCGGGTCCGAATTCCAGCGCCATTGCCTTGGTGAAGCCTTCGACCGCGAATTTCGATGCGCAATAGACGGCGCGCTCGCGCCCGCCGACGTGGCCCATCTGGCTGGAGATGTTGATGAGCGAACCGGGACGGCCCGCTGCGATCAGCCCCTTGGCCACGGCCTGTGTCAGGAAGTAGGCGCCGCGGACGTTGACGCCCATCACCGCGTCGAAATCCTCCGGCGCGGTCTCCACGGCCTTGCCGTGGCGGGCAAGGCCGGCGGAGTTCACAAGGATGTCAAAGGGGCCATTTTCGGCGACAGCTTCTGCCGTTGCCTCGACATCCGCGACATCCAGCTGCAGTACGCGTGCTTTCCAGCCGCGGGCGGTCATTTCTGCCGCGATGGTTTGCAGCGCCTCCGTGCGACGCGCTGCAAGGGTGACCTCAGCACCGTGTTCAGCCAATGCAACGGCGCAGGCCATTCCGATCCCCGACGAGGCGCCGGCGATCAGGGCATTCTTGCCTTCAAGGCTGAAACTGGGAGTGCTGGGGAAGGTGGACATGTCAAACCTCGCTGACAGGGAAGGGGATCTCGCCAGCCACGCGGGCCTTGTTGAACTCGCGCAGGCGGGCGAAGACATCTACGCCCAACTGGCGGTAGGCGTCCAGAATGTCCACCGTGACCCAGTTTTCGCGGATCTTGCCATTCTCCAGTCGCCAGAAGTCCAGCGAGCGCATGGTGATGCGTTTGCCCGACGGTGCAATACCCATCCAGCCGTCATGGGTGACGGTCTGGATCATGTTGGGCCAGCCGGTCACCGCGGCATATTCGCCATCGCCGAAGAAGTGGTAGGTGATCTCGTCCAGGTATTGGCCGCGGTCGGGCATCCCGTTCAGGAACGGGATCTGGTGCCAGTTGCGGAAGCCCGCGATGCCACGGCCGGTGCCGATGCCTGCAGGACCGTACCAGTTCATCCGTTCGTGCCAGAACTTCGGCATCTCCATCACCTCCGGGCCGCCCTGGCTCGGGTGTTTCTTCAGGTGATTGAGCATCTCGACGATATGCGCGCAGGAGGTCTGGGATTTTTCCTCGTCCCAGGGCCCCGGCACGATGCCGTCATGCGTGGCCGGGCCGGGGATGCAGAACTCGAGACCGAGTGAGGGCGCCATCGGCCAGGCGTTTGCCTGCATCATCACCTCTGGGATGTCCCAGATGGTCTGGATCTCGACCACGCGGCCTTCCTCGAACCGGTAGAACTCGTGGAACCGCATGTGGGTCAGATGCCCGGTCGGCGGGATGTCCAGCCAGGGCCGCACGAAGGTGCCGTAGTAATGGCCGCCGCAGCCGATCCAGTCGCCGCCATGTTCGGTGCGCCCGCCCATGACGATCCAGTCACGACGCTCGAGGTCCGGCATGGACTGCAGCAGCGGCGCATAGCAGGTGTCATAGAGCTCCGCCGGGCCGGTGAGGTCGCCGAAGGGGTGACACATATGCACCACTGCGTCGGGCGCGATCAGCTCTTGCAGCGCGGCGCGCACGCCCTTCTCGCTGAAGTCGCGCATCGCCTCGCGCATCGGCGCGATCAGCGCCTTGTTTTGGGTGTGGACGTCGGTCGTCATTCTGCTGCCTCTCCGTAAGCCACGTTCTTGCCGCCATAGCGGCGGACACGGATGTTGCATTGTTCGGCGTGGCCGACGAAGCCTTCCAGCATGCACAGGCGCGAGCCGTACTCGCCGATCATGGTGGCGGCCTCGTCGGTCACAACCTTCTGGTAGCTGTGGGTTTTCAGGAACTTGCCCACCCAGAGCCCGCCGGTGTAGCGGCCCGCCTTCTTGGTCGGCAGGGTGTGGTTGGTGCCGATCACCTTGTCGCCGTTGGCGACGTTGGTTCGGGGGCCGAGGAACAGCGCGCCGTAGCAGGTCATGTTTTCCAGGAACCAGTCGTCGCGGTCGGTCATCACCTGCACGTGCTCGGAGGCGATGTCATCGGCGACCTTCAGCATCTCGTCGTAGGTGTCGCAGACAATCACCTCGCCGTATTCCTCCCACGACACCTTGGCGGTGCCGGCGGTGGGCAGGATGCCCAGCAGACGGTCGATCTCGCTCAGCGTTTCCTCGGCCAGCTTGCGGGAGTTGGTCAGCAGCACGCAGGGGCTGTTGTAACCGTGCTCGGCCTGGCCCAGGAGGTCGGTGGCGCAGAGTTCCGCATCCGCGGCAGTCTCGTCCGCGATCACCATCGTTTCGGTCGGGCCTGCAAAGAGGTCGATGCCGACGCGGCCGAACAGCTGGCGCTTGGCTTCCGCCACGAAGGCGTTACCGGGGCCGACCAGCATGTGCACCGGGTCGATGGTCTCGGTGCCGATAGCCATGGCGCCGATCGCCTGGATGCCGCCCATCACATAGATCTCATGCGCGCCGCCCAGATGCATCGCGGCAATCACCGCGGCATTGGGCTTGCCCTGGAACGGCGGGGTGCAGGCGATGATGCGCGGCACGCCCGCGACCTTGGCGGTGGCAACCGACATATGCGCCGAAGCCACCATCGGGAACTTGCCGCCGGGCACATAGCAGCCGACCGACTGCACCGGGATGTTCTTGTGGCCGAGGATCACGCCGGGCAGCGTCTCTACCTCGATGTCCAGCATCGAGTCGCGCTGCGCCTGGGCGAAGTTCATCACCTGCTCCTGCGCAAACTTGATGTCGGCCAGCTCGCGGTCGCTGAGCGAGGCGATCAGCTCGTCGATCTCCTGCTGGCTGAGGCGGAAGCTTTCGGGGCTGTAGTTGTCGAACTTTTCGCTTAGCTCGCGCACGGCGGCATCGCCGCGGGTTTCGATGTCCTTCAGCGTGGCTTCCACCACGGCACGGGTCTTGGCGTCGTCTTCGGCACGGTCCGCGTCAGACTTGCCGCGTTTCAGGTATTCGATGGTCATCCTGTCGTCCTTAGTTTGCGGGGCGCGGAGGCGTTTTTTCCCCGCGGTCAAAAGCTTCCCAGCCCTCGCCGTTGAACAGGTCAACGCCGAGCTGGGCGGCGACATGGGCGAAATCGACGTTTACCCAGTTGTCCACGATCTTGCCGTCCTGGACCTTCCAGAAGTCCATGTAACGGATCTCGACCCGCTTGCCGGTGGGTTCGATGCCGAGGAAAGTGCCGGAATGGGTGGCTTCCTGGCGGCCGAAGGCGGCAGCCCATTCGCCCATGTAGAGGCGGGCCTCGTCGATGCAGACCTTGTCGGAGAAGGCGGCCTGGAAGGGGCGCTGCCAGTTGTCCTGGAATTCCTTCAGCCCGTTCTTGGTGCCGCAGCCCTGGTTGCCCATCCAGCGAAAACCTTCGGCAAAGAACTCGCCGATGTCGCTGATCCGGTGGTCGTTCAGCCCGTCTACCATGTTTTCGATCACGCGGCGGGTTTCTTCGGTCTTGCTCATGTCCGTGTCTTTGGTCAGCACGGCTTGTTCGGGGCGGGAGCCTTTCATGCTCTATTCCTTCAATTTGTTGCCAAGGGATGATGTGGTCAGACGGGGAGGAGACGACCGTCCGTCAAAAAATCCCTTGGCATCCGGTTGAGCGCCGGGTGGCGCCCAACGGCGTTATGTCTTGCGGCGCTGCTCATCAGCCTTTGACCGCACCGGCGGTCAGGCCGCTGACGATCTGGCGCTGGAAGAACAGGATCAGCACGAACAGCGGGGCAGTGGCGGAGACCACGGCGGCGACGGCGTACATCACCTTGCCTTCGACCTGCGTGGTGCCGAGGAAGCTGTTGATCGCGGGAATGATGGTCTCATTCTCGGAGCTGAGCAGCATCGCGGTCACCGCAAAGTCGTTGTAGGCCAGAAGGAAGCTGAACAGGCCGGTGGTGATGACGCCGGGCCACATCACCGGGATGATCACGTGGCGGAATGCCTGAAAGCGGGTGCAGCCGTCGACCATGGCGCTTTCGTCCATGTCCTTGGGGATGTTGAGGAAGAAGGAGTGCAGCATCCACAGGGTGAAGGGCTGGTTGATCGCCACAAGCACGATGATGGTGGTCGGCAGGATGCCCCAGATGTTCCACTCGAAGAACGGCAAGAGGTAGCCCGAGACAAGGGTGATATGCGGCATGGCGCGGAACACCAGCGCGGCCATCAGGAGCCAGAAGGCATAGCGGCGTCCCGAACGAGCGAGCGCGTAGCCGCCAAGCGTGCCGAAGGTGAGCGAGATCACCACGGTGAAGAACACCACGATGCCGGAGTTGATGACATTGCGCCAGAATTCCTCTTCCACCCAGGCGCCGCGGTAGCCATCGAGCGTGAAGGCGCTGCCGGTCTGCTGGATCGTGTTGACCCCGTAGATGGCGTTCTGCCAGTCGGTCTTGGAGAAGAAGTCCGACTGCACCTTGAAGCTGCCCCAGAAGGTCCAGAAGAAAGGGAAGGCGGCGATGATCAGCCAGAGCGCCACCAGCGCCAGGGAAACCACCGTGAGCAGCGAGACGCGGGAGCGGGACTTGGGGTTCACTGCCGGGACTGCGATGGAGGATTGTGCCTTGGTTGCCATGTTCGTGCCCTCAGTGTGCTTTGCGGGAGAAGTCGCGCCAGGTGCGGATCAGCACCGGGGTCAGCAGGATCACCACGCCGATGATGGTCATCATCGAGGTTGCCCCGGCCGAGCCGTAGAGCGGATTGCCGCTTTCGCGCAGGTCGTTGTAGATGATCCAGCTGAGCGAGGTGGCGTGCGCCTCGGCCTTGAAGCTGACGATCGGCTCAAAAACGCGGAAGTTGTCCATCAGCAGCATCAGCGTCACGAAGGCCATCAGCGGTGACAGGTGCGGTACGATCACGTGGATCATGCGCTGCCATTTCGAGGCGCCGTCGATCATCGCCGCTTCCATGGTGTCCTCGGGCACGGTCTGCAGCCCGGCGTAGAAAGTGATGAAGCTGAACGGCAGGGTGTGCCAGATGCCGTAGACGATCAGCATGGTCCAGGTCAGCGTGGTGGAGGCCTTGAGGCTGAGCGACGGGTCGTTGAAGACGCGCTGGATGGTGGCACCGATCACGCCGTCGCTGTCGACCATCCAGAACAGGATCAGCGAACCGACCAGCGGGGTCACCAGGAACGGCAGCAGCGAGATGAAGATCGACGGCCCCTTGAGCATGCGGGGCAGGTTGTTCACCCCCACGGCAATCGCGAGGCCAAGGGCGATCACCACTGGCGTGACGACGGCCGTATAGGTCAGCGTGAAGATCAGCGCGCGGTAGAAGGGCAGGTTGGAGACCTGTTTCCAGAAGGCGCGGAAGGTTTCGGTGGTCCGCCAGGCTTCGCCGACCTCCGCAAAGGCCAGATGCGAGCGGTTGATGTAGGTGCCGAGCCCGTTGAACTGGCCCAGCGGCTGTTCCTGCCGCAGTTTCTCGGTGGCTGCGACGTCCACCGTGGTGGTGGGAGAGCAGCCGAACGGGCCGCAGCTCTCGGAGACCACCAGGACCTGTTCGTGCTCGACGAACAAGGACTGGATGAAAACCGAGACGATGGGCAGTGCGATGAAGAGGATCATCGCGGATAGCGTCGGCAGGATGAACCAGAAAAAGGTGCGGTGCTTCATGGCGTGCGTCTCAGTCTTCTGTCCGGAAAAGGTGAGGGGGCCGGAGCCCCCTCCAGTCGGGGAGGTTTACTTGAGGAAACCGGCTTCCTTGGCCGAGGTCCGATAGGCGGTCTCGACATCTGCCAGCGCCTGTTCGGCGCTTTCGCCGCCTTTCAGGAAGTCGGTCAGTTCCGAACCGAGCGCTGCGTGCAGCAGGCCCATCTGCGGGATCATTGGGTAGGGCCGAGCACCGCCCTGCGCGGTCGCCGCGACACCTGCGGCGGCAGGGCCGGGCTCAAAGCCGGGCAGCAGCCAGACCGCATCGTCGTTGTTGGCCGCCACCATTTCCGGGTTGAGACCGCTGATGAGGGCCGCGAAGGTGGCCTCGGCGTCTGCATCCGGGATATTGGCCGCGATCGAGATGCCGTCCCACCACAGGGTGGCCGCAGGCGTCGAGCCGCCGCCGACGGTGGGAGCTGCCGACAGAACCGTATTCGAGGTCACTTCTTCGGTGGAGCCTTCGTCATCCAGGATCGGCGCGCCGCGCGAGCCCCACATGATGGCCAGTGCCGCCTGGCCGGATTCCCACAGGCCCTGGGTCTCGTTGGAGGCATGGGTCAGGTGGTCCGGGTGGGCGTATTCCACCAGCGCCTTCATGGTGTTGAGCGTGGCGATGCCTTTTTCGTTGTTGATCGAAGGCTCGGCAGAGCCGGGCGCGAAGAACTCACCGCCGTGGCCGAGATAGATCATGTTGAAGACTTCGCCGACATTCCAGCCGGTTTGCAGGTTCATCACCAGGGGGTGTTCCATGATGCCCGCCGCGCGGATCTTCTCCGCCGCTTCCAGCACTTCCTCATAAGATGCGGGGATGCCTTCGACACCGGCCTGCTCGAGGATGTCCTTGCGCGAGAACAGGTGCTGCGAGTTGGCCATGAAGGCGACCGCCATCACTTTGCCGTCGATGGTGATCAGTACGTTCGGCGGGATGCTGTCCTTGTACTTCTCAACCAGATCGTTCAGCGGCCGCACCAGCCCGTCGTTCATCAGCTGGGTCAGGGTCGCGTTGGCGAGGATCACCGAGGTGTATTCCGCCGGGTTCGGCGTCAGCGCCGCGTTCATGATCTGACGCGCTTCGGTGGTGTGGTTGACGGTGAATTCGGCAGCAGCGGCAGCACAGTTCGCTTGCGCGGCTTCAACCACCGCATGAATCGCGGGGAAGTCGCTGGCCAGAATGCGGATCGACTGCCCCTCAGGGCCGCAATCAGCGGCAAAGGCGGCCGAGCTCATCAGTCCGGCAAATAGTGAGGCAGTAGCAAGTCTTTTCATTAGCATGGTAATCTCCCTGTTGGCTTTTGCTTTTCCGAGGCTTGGGGTGGGACGTTAGCGCCTTCTGTATCGCGAGCGGTTCAGCCTCCGATCCGCGCGCCGGTTTCTCCGTCGAAGAGGTGGCAGATGTGCTGGGGCACAGCGATCGACACCATCTCGCCGATCTCGGCGCGGAAGGTCTTGTCCGCCTTGACCGAGACCAGAGCGCCGCCGACGCGGACCGAGATCATGGTGGCGTCGCCGAGCAGCTCCATCGTGTAGATCGGCGCGTTGATCTGGCCGTGGCCCGGCTCTGCGATGCCGGCATCCTCGGCGCGGAAGCCAAGGGTCAGCGGGCCGTTGGGGGCGCTCAGGCCGGAGATCTCGACGTTCCTGGCGCGGAAGGTGCCGCCCTGGACCTCGCCCTCCATCAGGTTCATCGCCGGGTTGCCGATGAAGCTGGCGACGAAGGTATTTGCGGGGCGGTCGTAGATTTCGGTCGGGCTACCGACCTGTTGCACCACGCCCTTCTTCATCACCACCACGCGGTCGGCCAGCGTCATCGCCTCGATCTGGTCGTGGGTCACGTAGATGGTGGTCACCGCCAGCTCGTGGCTGAGGTTCTTGATCTGGGCGCGGGTGGAGACGCGCAGCTTGGCGTCGAGGTTCGATAGCGGCTCGTCCATCAGGAAGACGTTGGGCTCCCGCACGATGGCACGGGCCAGGGCGACGCGCTGGCGCTGACCGCCGGACAATTCGGCCGGCTTGCGGTGCAGGAAGTCGTCGAGTTCAACCATCGCCGAGGCACGGCGGACCTTCTCGTCGTGGGTCTTGGGGTCGATGCCCCGGACCTTCAGCGGGAAGCGGATGTTCTCGTAGACATTCATGTTCGGATAAAGCGCGTAGGACTGGAACACCATCGCCACGTCGCGGTCCTTGGGTTCCATGTCGTTGACGCGCTGCCCGTCGATCAGAATGTCGCCTTCGCTGGCCTCTTCGAGCCCGGCAATCATCCGCATTGTGGTGGTCTTGCCGCAGCCCGAAGGCCCCAACAGCACCAGAAATTCCTTGTCCGCGATGGTGAGGTCGAAATTGTCGACACCGACGAACGACCCCCAGCGTTTGCCCACATTGCGCAGTTGAATCTCGGCCATGACGTCTCCCTGCCGGCTGCTGTCAGCCGCTTTTGCATACGATTGCAAATAAGGTAGACTCGGGGCAAAGTTTTTGGCAAGACTTTTTTGCACACGTATGCAGGGAGCGTTTGGAATGCCGGATTTTTCATCGGAAAAACAAGTTGTCAGGGAGCTTTACGCCGAACTCGACGCGACGGGCGGAGAGGGCGCGGCCGAGGTTCTGTCGCGTCATTATGCCTCGAATCACATCTGGCGGGGGTACCATCCCTTCAATGAACAGCAGGGCGCGGAGGCGGTTGCCGAAGTGTTCTGGACGCCCCTGCTCAAGGCCTTGCGACACCTGCAGCGACGCGAAGACGTGTTCTTTGCCGGCTTGAACGAGATGGACGGCTTTGCCTCGACCTGGGTTGTTTCGATGGGCCATTTGATGGGGTTGTTCGACGCGTCCTGGCTGGGGATCGCCCCCACCGGCAAGATGGCATTCCTGCGGTACTGCGAGTTCAATCGCGTCGAAGATGGCAAGATCACCGAGACGGCGATGTATTTCGACATCCCGCATCTGATGATGCAGGCAGGGTTGCAGCCATTTCCGCCGCAGACCGCCGCGCATCTCGTGCAACCCGGACCGATGACCCATGATGGCCTCATGTACGACCGGCAGCCGCCGGAAGAGGGGGAAAAGACGCTTGCGACGATCAATGCGATGATCTCCGACCTGGGCCAGTGGAACAGCGGGCTGTCGCTTGAGGACGAGCTACGTCAGACCTGGGCAGAAGACATGATCTGGTGGGGTCCGGCCGGGATCGGCGCCACCTACACCATTGAACGTTATGCCAAGCAGCACTCCGGGCCCTTCCGAGCGGGATTCACAGATCGATCCAAGACGAAACACATCTGCCGCCTCGCCGAGGGCCATTTCGGCGGCTTCTTCGGCTGGCCGAACTTCACCGCCCGTCCGACCGGCGGCTTCATGGGGATGCCGGCAACCGACAAGGCCGGGGAGTTCCGGGTGATCGACATCTATCGCCGTCAGGGGGATAAGTTGGCCGAGAACTGGATCTTTATCGACCTTTTGCACTTCTGGAAGCAGCAGGGCGTCGACATCCTGGCTCGCATGGCAGAGGTCCCGCGCAACTGATCGCATATAACCGCGATCCAAGGCACCATGCCGCCGCACCGCTGTCGGGCGCGGCGGCATGGCGTGATCAGCCGCCGAAAGAGTCCTGCCGAATGCGGGCAATGCCTTGCATCATCAGGGAATGCTCGGAGCCGATCACGAACAGGCTGGCACCGGCGTCGCGCCACCGGCTGATATCCTCGCCCGGGGCACAGTAGAGACCAGTGGCGGAGCCTTTCGCACCAAGCACCTCGGCGCATTTGCGGCCGATCTCCGGCGCGTGGAAATCATTGGCACCATAGGACACCGCCAGGTCGGCGCGGCCGACGAACAGTGCTTCGACACCGTCGACTGCGGCGATGCCTTCATAGGCGTCATAGCCTTCGGGATCCTCGATCTGGCAGATCACGCTGACCTCGCGGTTGGCGAGGTCGAAATGCTCGGCCAGGCTGCGGCGGGCATACTCTGCGGCGCGGGTGGTACCGGCGAAACCGCGCCCCTGGCCCTGGCCGTAGCGGGTGTTGCGTACGATTTCCGCCGCCTGTTGCGCCGATTTCACATGCGGCACCACGATGCCCGCGATGCCGCAGTCCAGCATGCCCAGGATGGTGTCGGGATTGTCGTTGGGAATGCGCACGAGAAGCGGGCAGCCGGTCGCACGTGCCGCGATCGCGCAGGTGTCGACCGCGGCACGGTCAAAGGGGGCGTGTTCGGCATCGAGGATGACGAAATCGACGCCAGCGTGGCCCAGCACCTCGGTGATAATCGGGTGCGGGGTTTTCACAAACAGGCCGAGCAGCTGCTCACGGCCTGCCAGCCGGGTCTTGAAGGTTGCGTTCAGTGTCATCTGCGCCTCTGCTATCGCGTTTCATCTGCAAGGGGAGGTCGGGGCAGGGGATCGGGGCCGGGGCAGGGCCTGCCATCCTTATCTGCGCACCTCCGCGTCGCCGGGCCTGCCGGTACGTGGCGACCTGCATAGGAAACCGTCCGCGCCGCCGCAATATCGCGCAAGGAGAGTGAAAAATTTCAGTCGTCGCTGCGTTCGCCACCAGCACTCGGAGTCGTCGACGGATCTTGATCGGCAGGTTGGGCACTCATGCCGGGGTGGGGATGACCTCGCACCCGCCGCTCGACACATCGCGAAGGAGATCCCGGCGGCGCTGGCCCCTGTTTCACAGTTTTTCGCGCTCTGGTCCGCCTGGCTAGGATGGGCGGGCGCACGCGATGCGGGGAATTGCACATGGGGCAGATTTCCGATCTATGATCGCGACATGAAGAAAGTGACCTCAAAGGACGTCGCGGCGCTCGCAGGCGTATCGGTATCAGCGGTGTCGCGGGCCTACCGGGCGGACGCGCCGTTGTCAGATGACAAACGGCGCCGGGTTTTTGCCGCCGCGGCCAAGCTGGGTTATGTCAGCCGCGTCGACCATATTCTGTCGTCCCAGTCCAGCAACACCATTGCCATGGTGGTCGGCGACATGCGAAATCCGTTCTATCCGACCGCCGTGGACGAGGCGGCCCGGCTGCTGTCCGAGCGAGGTTTGCGCCTGATCCTGCATGCGGTGCCCACCGGGGAGGATGTGGACCTTGTGATGCGACAGGTGCTGGACTACCGGACTGAAGGTGTGATCCTCGCCAGTTCACGGATGGGGTCCAAACTGGCGGTGAAGTGCCGACAGAACCGGATCCCGGCCGTGCTGCTGAACCGGGTGCAGTCGGATAGCCACATGAAGGCCGTGTGCTGTGACAACTATGGGGGCGCGCGGATGATTGCGGATCGTTTCCTTCGCAGTGATCGCCGTCGGATTGCCTTCATCGGCGGTCAGCGCGACACCTCGACCCATCTCGAGAGGATGCGCGGGTTTACCGACCATCTGGCAACGAATGACGTGCGACCGACAGTGGAGCTGGATGGGGGGTACAGCTATCGGCAGGCGCATGCGGCGGCGCAGATGCTGCTGGCCGAACGACCGCTGCCGGAGGCGGTGTTCTGTGCCAATGACATCATGGCGATTGCGCTGCTGGATGCGGCCAGAATGCAGGGCATCCGGGTGCCGGAAGATATCGCGGTGGCCGGTTTCGACGATATCCCCATGGCCTCTTGGGACGCGTATCGGTTGACAACCGTGCGCCAGCCGCTCCGGCGGATGCTGAACCTGGCGGTCGACATCCTGACGGATCCCGGCAGCGATCCTGCTGAAGGCGATATCCGGATCCTGCCGGGAGAGCTGAAGCAGCGCGCCAGCGCTTAGTGAAAAAATTTCACTTAATATCGCAACCATTGCGCGGTGAGGTGCATTTGCGCATCCCTTCCTGATACACGCCTGCTCTTTCAGCGCGTTTAATATCGGGAGGATATTCCATGAAGCTCAAATCTCTTGCCCTGACTGCGGCCCTGGCGCTGACCGGTGCCGTTGCTGGCGGCCTCGCCACGGCGGAAACACGGCTGGCGTTCGGCGCGACCAATTCCCAAAGCGCTCATTACGCCTATTTTGCGTCGCTGGCGAAGATCGTGAACGACACCTATCCGGAAACCTACCAGGCGTCGGTGGTGGAGACCGGCGCCACCGTCGACAACCTCAAGCGGATGGCGCGCGGGCAACTGGACATTGGCCTGGTGACAACCTCGACGCTGTATCACGCCTACAATGGCGTGAAAGGATTTGACGGTCGCCCGGTCGAATCCAAGCTGCTGTGGGCCTATTCGCTGGCACCGCAGAACGTGGTGGTGCGGCGCGATTCCGGTGTCACCGATCTCGCCGGTCTGGCGGGGCAGAAGTTTGGCCCCGGCATGCGTGGCTCCTCCACCGAGGCTACTGCGCTGGAGGTGTTCAAGCTGCTCGACATCGAACCCGACTGGGTGCGCGGCACTAACGGCGAGCAGGCCAACGCGATCAAGGACGGCCGCTCGCAGGGGTTCGTCAAAAGCGCCGTCGGCACCTCGTTTGACGCGCTGACCACCGACATCGCCGCCTTTACCCCGCTGCAGGTGCTGGGCATTGATGATGCGCAGGAAGACAAGATCCGGGCCGAGCTGCCGGAGCTTTCAATCGTGGCAATGCCGGGCGGTGAGATGGAAAACTCGGGCCCCTACACTGCCTGGGGTTTCATGATCGGCGTCTCCGCGCGCCCCGACATGGATGAGCAGACCGCCTATGACCTGACCAAGGCGGTGATGGAGTCGATGGATGAGCAGGCCGCGGCCTTCCCGGCGGTCAAAGGGCTGAACCTGCCCGAGCTGACCCTGCAATATGCCACCAGCCCGCTGCACCCCGGCGCCGTGCGATATTACGAAGAGATCGGCCTGACCGTGCCGGACCACCTGAAGTAACCCGCAGCTGCGGCCGGTGCCTGTCTGGTGTCGGCCGCACAGTCCGCAGCCGATTGAGATTTTGCCATGATTGCGTTCCCCTTGCTTGCATCCCTGCGCCAGAAGGCCATTGCGGTTCTGTCCGTGATGCTGGGCCTGTTTGTTTTCTACACTTCCTTCAACGGACCATTTGAATCGCTGGTGCAGCGGGCGCTGTTCGTGATGACCATCGCGGCACTGGCGGTGCTGATGCACCCGTTGTGGCACGGCACGCGGCTGCGCTGGCTGGGCATCCTCATCGATACCGCCATCGTTGCCATGGTGACGGTCTCCGGCTGCTACATCATCTCGAACTACGAGACGATCATGACCGACCTGCCCTGGGCGGGGCCGTTGGACATGATCATGGCCTTTGGCACGCTGGCGAGCGTGCTGGAGCTGGCACGGCGCACCTCGAACTGGGTGTTCCCGATGATCGTGGCGCTGGCAGTGGCTTATGCCTTTCTCGGCTATCTGATCCCCGGCCAGTTCGGCCACCGCGGTTTTGACAGCGCCTACCTCAGCGAGATCATCTTCTTGTCGGACCGTGGGCTGTGGGGGATGCTGGTCAATGTGGCCTCGACCACGCTGGCGGCCTTTGTGCTGTTCGGCGCGATCTTGCTACACACCGGCGCGGGCGAGACCTTCTTTGATCTCTCCGCCCGTCTTGGCGGCTCGCGCCCCGGCGGTGCGGCCAAGATTGCCACCTTTGCGTCCGGTTTCTTCGGCGCCATCAACGGCTCTACCGTGGCCAATGTGGCGACCACCGGCAATTTCACCATCCCGCTGATGAAGCGGCTGAAATACCCGCCCGCCTATGCCGGCGCGGTGGAGGCGATCGCCTCCACCGGCGGCCAGCTGGCGCCGCCGATCATGGGCACCGCCGCCTTTGTGATGGCAGAACTGGTCGGCGTGAACTACTGGTCCATTGCGCTGGCCGGGGTGCTACCTGCGCTGCTGTTCTATCTTGGCATCTATTCCACCGTGCATGTGATCGCCCGGCGCCAGGGTTTCCGCCCGGTGACCGCGGATGACCTGCCGGACTGGCGCGGCGCGATGAATTTCACCCGCCTTGCCCCCATCGCGGCGGCGCTTGGCGGCTTGGGTTTCGGTGTAATCAATGGCAACTCGGTTGAGCTGACCGCCTGCTACGGCATGCTGGCGATGCTGGCGGCGGTGCTGGTCGCGCGCATTGCCAACGGCGAGAACCCGCGCGAGGTGATCTCGATCATCCTGCGCGCGCTGGAGGCTGGCGGCAAGGGCGTGGTCATCGTCGGCATCCTGCTGGTTGGCGCCCAGGTGTTCGTGGCGATGATCAACCTGACCGGCTTTGGCGTTGCCGTCACCTCGGCGGTTCTGGCGATAGGTCAGGGCAACATCTGGCTGATCGCCGCGCTGATGGCGGTGGTCTGCCTGATCGCAGGGATGGGCCTGCCGACCTCCGCGGCTTATGTGATGGTCGCCGCGGTGTTTGCGCCGGCGCTGATCCAGCAGGGCATCGACCCCTTGGTGGTGCATATGTTCGTGCTGTATTACGCTGCGCTGTCGGTGATCACGCCGCCAGTTTGCCTGGGCGTTTTTGTGGCCGCAACCATTGCCCAGGCGCCTTGGATCAAGGTGGCGGTGGAGACACTACGGTTGGGTGCCACCGCCTATGCGCTGCCGATGCTGTTTCTGGCCTATCCCGGCATGCTGGGCGGCGGCGGAACCGAAGGCATCCTTCTGGCCGCCCTGTCGGGCATCGTCTTTGCGGTCGCCATCGCGCATCTTCTGGGCGGGGCACGGTTGCCTTGGGGCGGTGCCTCGCGGTTGCTGTGGGCATTGCCCGCTGGCCTCGCACTGCTCGGCCCCTGGTGGAGCGCCGCCACGGCCGCACTGATCCTTACTGCACTGGTGGTGATTGCCCGCCGACAGCTGGATCAGTCGCCCCAAGTCGCTGCCGTCTGACGATCACAGAAAGGCCGGGTGCGTAGCGACGCGCCCGGCCTTTGTTCTTTCGCTTATTGCTCGAGCGCTCGCCGGGCCAGTGTTGCCAGTCCTAAATATGAAAACTTTTCACCGGAGGTGAAAAATATTGCAGCGTCTCGGCGGATCTCAGAAACCATTGCCAAGCCAAGTTCCGAAGCTCTGAAAGGAGATTTCCATGACCATCGAATACCTGAAACGCGGCAAGTCTGACGCGGACCGTGCCGAAGACGACGCCAAGACCCGTGCGGTGGTGGAAGCCACGCTGAAAGACATCGAAACCCGCGGCGATGCCGCCGTGCGCGAGCTGAGCGAGAAGTTCGACAACTACAGCCCGGAGAGCTTCCGCCTCAGCCAGCAGGAGATCGACGAGCTGATCGCCTCGCTCAGCGACCGCGAGCTGGCAGACATCAAGTTTGCGCAAGAGCAGGTGATGAACTTCGCCCAGGCGCAGCGCGACTCGATGCTGGACATCGAGGTGGAAACCCTGCCCGGCGTGATCCTCGGCCACAAGAACATCCCTGTGCAGTCGGTCGGCTGCTACGTGCCGGGCGGCAAGTTCCCGATGGTGGCCTCGGCGCATATGTCGGTGGCCACCGCCAAGGTCGCCGGCGTGCCGCGCATCATCGCCTGCACCCCGCCTTTCAACGGCAAGCCGAACGCCGCGGTGATTGCCGCGATGCAACTCGGTGGCGCGCATGAGATCTACGTGATGGGCGGCATCCAGGCGATCGGCGCCATGGCCATCGGCACCGAGACCATCGACCCGGTGCACATGCTGGTCGGCCCCGGTAACGCCTTCGTGGCGGAGGCCAAGCGCCAGCTGTTCGGCCGCGTCGGCATCGACCTTTTCGCTGGCCCGACCGAAACCATGGTGATCGCGGACGAGTCCGCCGCGGACGCGGAACTCTGCGCGACCGACCTCCTTGGCCAGGCCGAGCACGGCTACAACTCGCCTTGCGTGCTGCTCACCAACTCCCGCAAGCTGGCCGAGGAAACGCTGAGCGAGATCGACCGTCTGCTGGGCATCCTGCCCACCGCCGGCACCGCCAAGGTGTCGTGGGAGGAATACGGCGAGGTGATCGTCTGCGACACCTACGACGAGATGCTGAAGGTCGCCGATGACATCGCCTCCGAGCACGTGCAGGTGATGACCGACCGCGACGACTGGTTCCTGGAAAACATGACCTGCTACGGCGCGCTGTTCCTCGGCCCCCGCACCAATGTCGCCAACGGCGACAAGGTGATCGGCACCAACCACACCCTGCCGACCAAGAAGGCAGGTCGCTACACCGGCGGGTTGTGGGTGGGCAAGTTCCTGAAAACACACAGCTATCAGAAGGTCACCACCGACGAGGCCGCCACCATGATCGGCGAATACGGCTCGCGCCTCTGCATGCTCGAGGGCTTTGTCGGCCACGCCGAACAGTGCAACATCCGCGTGCGCCGCTATGGCGGTGTGGAGGTGCCCTACGCCGGTGCCGCCGCCTGGCGCGAAGCGGCGGAATAACAGCTCCCGCCATTGCCGGACCCAGGCCACGCGAGGCCCGGGTCCGGCCTGTTCTGCCTCCAGACCGGGGGCGGCCAACCGGAGAGACAGATGAAACTACCGCAAACGCCAAGCCTGCGGCTGGACGGGAAGCGCGCGCTGGTGACCGGCGCGACTTCGGGGATCGGTCTGGGGGCTGCCACTGCTCTGGCGCGGGCCGGGGCAGAGGTGCATTGTCTTGCGCGCAGCAACGACCAGCTCGACGCGCTCTGCGGAGCACTTGCCGAAGAGGGGTTGAGCGCGCGGTCGCTGCCGATGGATCTGACGGACGTGAAGGCGGTTGCGGACGAACTGGCGGCGCGCGAGGCCTTTGACGTTGTGGTCAACTCTGCCGGCATGGCCCGCCACAGTGCCGCGCTGGACACCAGTCCTGAAGATTATGACGCGGTGATGGGGCTGAACCTGCGCGCCGCCTATTTCCTCTCCACCGCCGCGGCACGCCGCATGACGGCAGTCGGCAAACCGGGTTCTATCATCCACCTAAGCAGCCAGATGGGGCATGTGGGCGGCATCGTCCGCGCGGTCTATTGCGCGTCGAAACATGCGCTGGAGGGCATGATCAAAGCGATGGCGATCGAGTGGGGCCCGAACCGGATCCGCATCAACTCGATCTGCCCGACCTTCATTCGCACCCCGCTGGGAGAACAGACGCTGGCCGATCCCGAACGCCGCCAATGGATTGAAGGCAAGATCAAGCTGGGCCGCGTCGGAGAGGTCGAGGACATCATGGGCGCTGTTGTCTACTTGGCCTCGGATGCTTCGGCGCTGGTCACCGGCACCTCTTTGCTGATCGACGGCGGCTGGACCGCCGAGTAACTCCTGCAAGGAAGAAAAGATGAAACTAGGGACACCAAAAGAGACATTTCCGGGGGAGAACCGGGTTGCGCTGACGCCTGACTCTGCGCGTCAGCTGCAGAAGCTGGGCTACGCTTGCGCGATTGAGACCGGGGCCGGGGCGGCGGCGGGGTTTTCGGATGCCGCCTATGCCGAGGCGGGCGTCGAGATCGTCAAGAC
>JAHVJD010000005.1 GCA_019801415.1 Nocardioides marinus | reverse complement strand
GCACATCAACCTGCCGCAGCTTCTGAACTATTTCCTCAGGCTTGTGTCGCTTGTTCGCCATTCTCAGTCCTCCGTTTCCTAAACATAACGGTGGGCCAATTCAGATGGGGCAATCCACATCCGCACTTGCCAAGGCTGCGCCCGCAGCGCTGCCGTGGCTTCCCGCTGCACTACGGGCGCGGTAAGCCTCGTGCACTGGATATGTCTCATTTGATGTTGCAAACTTTCGAAACTGCACCCGTACGCTCTTGTGTGGAGGGCAAAGCTGGCCCACAAGGTTTACCCTCAGGCTCGCTTCGGCAGGCGGGCGTGGTCACTCTCAGATTTGGAGCCAAAAATGCCCGGATATGTGATAGAACCACCTCGTAGACCGGTGCTCGCGGTGGCTGGGGAGGAGCGAGTTTTCCCGGTGCGTCGGGTCTATTGCATTGGCAGAAACTACGCGGCGCATGCGCTTGAGATGGGCCATGACCCGGACCGCGAGCCGCCGTTTTTCTTTCAAAAAAATCCCGACAATCTAAATTCGTCCGGGAAATTTCCCTATCCGGACAAGTCTTCAGATGTGCATTTCGAGGCGGAGATGGCAGTTGCGCTTGGCGGGGGTGGGCGCAACATTTCGGTGCCAGACGCGCTGAGCCTCATCTATGGATATGCCCCCGCGCTGGATATGACGCGGCGAGACTTGCAGGCTGCCGCCAAGGAGATGGGGCGGCCATGGGAAGTCGGCAAGGCTTTTGAAGGTTCGGCCCCTATCGGCCCCATTGAGCCTGTCAGCAAAGTTGGCCATATCATGGCCGGCCGCATCCGCCTGGACGTGAACGGTGAGACGCGCCAGCAGGGCGACCTGAACCAGATGATCTGGAAGGTGCCTGAGATCATTTCCTACCTGTCGGAATACTTTGAACTTGCTGCGGGGGACATTATTTTGACGGGCACGCCTGCAGGTGTCGGCCCAACGGTCAAGGGCGATGCGCTGCGACTTGAGATCGAAGGGCTGGGCGTGCTGGAGGTTGATGTCGTCTGAAGCGATCTGTCGTCGGCCGTGATCTGACGAAGAACCGTCGACGGGTATGCCGAGCAGCGTCCTCCTGCAAGGATCGCGAGAGGGCTGCCGCGCAGGCTTCTGCAGGTTGCCAAGGCAATTTCTGGCAACAGCTCCATGTCCTGGATAAGCCTGTTTCTGACAAAGAAAGCGCGCATTCACCGAAAATTATCAAAGTGTTATAAGTGCCTGGCCGCCCCAGTTTTGGCACTTCGTTAAGCGTTTCGTGGCATCACGATGTTTTAACGCACAATGATCTGGGGCATTCGATGTACCGAATACTGGACTGTATCACGACGCAGCATAACACCGGCCTGGTGGCTGTTGCCGCTTTGGTCTGCATTGTCGGCTCAAGCCTTTCTGTTCGGCTGTCCAGCCGATTGGCGGGTGCCCGCGGGCGGCGGCGGTTGGTGCAGTTGGGGCTGTCCAGCATGATCGGCGGCGCGACAATCTGGTCGACCCATTTCATTGCGATGCTGGCCTATGAACCCGGTTTCGACAACGGATATGAGCCGCTGCTGACTGCGTTCTCCTTGGTGGTTGGAATGGTCGGGGTGCTGGTTGCCAACGCCGTCCTGGCCTTTGGTCACGGTCGCAATATGCCGCTGGTGGCGGGGGCGTTCTTCGGACTTGGTGTGTCAGCGATGCACTATACAGGCATGAAGGCATTCCTGTTGCCCGGGACGATCGAATGGTCTTCGACCTACCTGGTGGCCTCGGTCGTGGCCGGTGCCGGTCTGGCGGCCTTCGGTTATCGCATGATTGCCAGCAGTTCCCAAGGCGGTCGCAACTGGATGGCGGCATCGGCGCTCTTGGTGACAGCGATCTGTGCCATGCATTTTACCGGCATGGCGGCAATCGAAGTGCGGCTCAGCCCCTTGCTGGAGGTGCCGCCGAAGGTCATCGCGGATACCACGCTGAGCATGCTGATCTTCGGCGTGATGGGGTTGATCCTTCTGGTGGGTTTCGCGTCTGCCAGCATCGAAGCGAACCTGGAAATCGAGGCGCAGGACAAGCTGGCGCATGCCGCGCTGCATGATCCGTTGACCGCGATGCCGAACCGGATGTGGTTGACGCAATATCTCTCGGCGCTTCAGTTGCGCCTGCAGCGAGATGAGACCGAGCGTGCGGCAGTGCTGACCATCGACCTGAACCTCTTCAAAGAGATCAACGATCTGCACGGACATGCCGTCGGGGACAAGGTGCTGCAGGCCGTATCTGACCGTCTGCGTGCGCAGCAGGGGCCGGGGGAACACATTGCCCGCGTCGGCGGGGATGAGTTCGTGGCCGTGAAGCAGAGCTTCCGACGGGTTGAGCAGGTGCTGGCATACGCCGAGCGACTGCATGCCTCTATCGTCGAGCCGATCGATCTCGATGCGCTGTCGGTGCGCGTAGGGGCCTCTATCGGTGTCGCCACCAGCCTGACTGAGGGACGGGATCCGCAGGACCTGCTGCACAAATCAGATCTGGCGATGTACCGCGCCAAATCCGATCCCGCGTCCAACATCTGTCAGTTCAGCGCAGAGATGGACCGGCAGAGCCGCGACAGGCTGCAACTGGTCCATGATCTGCGCCAGGCCGGGGCCGCTGGCCAGTTCGAACTGGCCTATCAATTGCAAAATGATCTGACCACACTCGACCCGTTGGGATTTGAGGTCTTGCTGCGGTGGAACCACCCGACTCGAGGGCGGGTATCCCCGGCAGAGTTCATCCCGATCGCGGAAGAAACGGGGCTTATCCGCGAAATCGGTCACTGGGTGCTGCGTGCTGCCTGTAAAGAGGCCGCCAGCTGGCCGCAGCCCTACCAGGTGGCCGTTAACGTTGCGCCGCAGCAACTGGTGCAGCCCTCCTTTGTGGAGGATGTCATGGATATCCTGCTTGAGACCGGGTTGTCGCCTGAACGGCTGGAGCTGGAGATTACCGAATCCAGCATCATTGACGATCAGGCACATACGCTGAAGGTGATGCACCAGCTGAAGAATTACGGTGTTCGCATCGCAATGGATGACTTCGGTACCGGGTATTCCTCGCTCGCGACTTTGCAGACCTTCCCGTTTGACAAGATCAAGATTGACCGGAGCTTCGTGCGGGGGGTTCACAAGAATGCGCAAAGCGCCGCCATCGTGCGGTCGACGCTGCTGCTGGGGTCTGCCTTGAAAATCCCTGTCCTCGCCGAGGGGGTGGAGGAAGAGGAGGAGCTGGTGTTCCTTCAGCAGGAAAACTGTACATCGGTGCAAGGGTTCTACTTTGGCAAACCGATGAGCCAGGCAGAAATGCGGCGAATTGTGAGCCAGAACGCGCAAGAGCAACGTGCGAAGACGGCATAACTGCCGGGCCAGTTCCTGGCCGACATAAGCTGAGGAACTTCATGTTCAGGGGGGGCTAAGGCTCCCCCTGTCAGATTCTGAGATCAGCGAATCTCCACTTCACAAAGGGTCGGATGTATCTGCGCAGCCCCTCCGTAAGGGCGGGTTTCTAAATCGGCTTGTCGTCCGAACCATATGGAAATATGAGCCGATTTTTTAGTTGGTCGGCCTCCGCGCATAAGTATTGGATTTTGGATATTGTATCAGTATAAGGTCCGAAGCTGCGTTTGGGAGGAGGAAGCATGGCTGGAATCAGCGAAGACATCTTTCGCGCTGAAAGTGCGCTCGCTTGACCGGCATTTTGCGACTTGCTTTGCCAGCACGCCGAGGTCGGCAATTGGCATGCCCAGAAGAAAGACACGCGCAGAGAAGCCGGGCAGCCGGTGGATTTGGTATTGCCTTCACAACATGGAGAACTGAGGAATGAAAACGCTGTTTAAAGCAGTCGCGGCCGGTGCGATGGCGCTGCAGGTTGCGGCCCCCGCATTCGCCGAGGACATCAAGCTGCGCTTTGCAGGTGTGTTCCCGATCGATCATCAGGGCACAAAGATGATGGAGCAGGTGGCAGCCGAGGTGAACGCCGCCGGTGTTGGCCTGGAAATGACCGTCTTCCCGGCCAGCCAGCTGGGCTCCGGTGAGGCGCTGTTTGAAGACGTCGCGCGTGGCAACATCGACTTTGCTTCCGCCTTCATCTATTCGGACACCGATCCGCGCCTTGAGTTCCTGAACATGCCGTTCCTCGTCAGCAGCTATGACGACATGGACCGCGTGCTGCGTGACATGGATTCGGACTACAACCGCATCCTGCAGGACATCACCGACGAATATGGCATCCGCGTAATGGCGGCCAACCCGGAAGGGTTTGTCGGTATCGTTGCCACCCGCGAGCCGGAGAACTGGAACAACTTCGAAGACAAGGGCATGAACATCCGTGTCTGGTCCTCGAACGCCGTGAAATCCACTGTTGAGGCTCTGGGCTATCGCGCGACCACCATGGCGTGGGGCGACATCTTCCCGGCCCTGCAGTCCGGTATCGTTGACGGTGCGATCTGCTGCACCAAGACCGCGACCTACTCGATCTTTGCCAAATCCGACGTTGGTACCCACTTCATCGAGTACAACTCGCTGCTGGAGCAGACCTTCTACTACGGGTCCGAGCGCACCCTGGCGAAGCTGAACGACGAGCAGCGTGCCGTTATCCAGGCCGCAATGGACAAGGCGTCGGCAGACTTCTTCGAGTATAACCGCAAGAATGACGAGGCCTTCGGTCAGAAGCTGATCGAGAGCGGCTACACCATTCTGAAGCTGAACGACGAAGAGCAGAAGGCTATGGCCGACTACGTCCGCAGCACTATCTGGCCGACCATGGAAGGCGCGGTAGGCAAGGACGTGATTGACCAGGTGCTGGCCGCAGTTCAGTAATCCACTTCAGCAGGGGCAGCACGATGCGTTGCCCCTGTCTGCATTTGCAACACTTGAGCGCCCTGGCGGACAGCAAAGTGCCGGGGCCGTGGCAGACGGTGAACCTGCGACATGTGCGCAGGTTTTCCCCTTCGCGGCCTTCAGGGCGCTCAACGCCAAAAAGGGGGCAAGATGGCCCGAGTAACGGACGAATTGCCGCGCTTCATCGGGGTGCCGATGGACTGGGCGATGTTTCTAATGAAAGCGATCGTCATTTTTTCCGGCGTGCTGATGGCAGTGACCTTCGGTCTGGTCGTCATCGTGCGCTATGGGCTGGGTGGGGATCTTTTCGCATATGAAGAGTGGCTGTTGGCGATCAGTATCGTCGGTTTCTTTGCCGGTGCCGTTTTGGCATCCGAGCGCAGGCTGCATATCAACGCCGATATCCTGGAAGTGGTCATCACCAATCCAAAGTGGATCTGGTGGCGGGGCTTCATCGTTCTGGCGATCGAACTGATCGTCACGGTGTTCATCGTATATGCCTGCTACGTGTCTTTGGCCGACGATTTCTCCTTCCCGCGCTTGCGGGCAACGCCAGCCTTGCGCATTCCCTTCGTCTCCTGGCGCATTGCCATCATGATTGCCTTCGGCTTCATGGCGATGTTCTCGGCTGCGCACCTCTATGTTCACATCCGAAAAGGTCTTGGGCTGCCTCTCAAATCTGACATGAACAAGGAGCTGCGGTCATGATCATCGTCGGAAGTCTCGTCATCGTCTGCGCGATGCTGCTCTTGGGGGTCAGCGTTTTTGTGGCCTTTGGGGCGGTGCTGATGTTCATCGCGCTGGTCGGGGATCAGTCGATTACCGGCTATCTGCCAACTGGCTCGACCGGCCTCCGGTCGCTGGTGCTGCTGGCCATTCCGCTGTTCATGATCGCCGGTGGCGTGATGGAGCGCGGACGCATCGCGGCGCCCCTGGTGGCCATCGCCGAAATGTTCGTCGGCCATCTCAAGGGTGGTCTGAGCGCAGCTGCGGTACTGGCCTGCGGTGTCTTCGGCTCCATCGCGGGAAGTGCGAACTCCACCCTGACCTGCATAGGCGGCATCATGCTGCCGCACTTGAAAAGGGCCAATTATCCCGAGGGCAAATCCGCGGCGCTGCTGGTGGCCGCCAGCCCGCTCGGACTTCTGATCCCACCGAGTGCCAATCACATTCTCTACGGCTGGGTGGCGCAGCAGCATGTGCTGAAGTGCTTCCTGTCCACTGTGATCCCGGCCTTCATTCTGATCACTCTGCTGATCATCACCAACCGGTTTATGCTGCGCAAGCATGACGACATCCAGCTGACCGAGCGGCCGTCACCGTTCTTCCCGGCGCTCAAGGCGCAAGGGCGCGTTGCCGGTCCTGCGCTGATGATGCCGATCATCATTCTGGGCGGCATCTACGGCGGGATCATGACCCCGACAGAGGCTGCGGGGATTGCTGTTGTCTATGCGATTCCGATCGCGATCTATTTCTATCGCGGGCTGACCTGGCGGGGGCTGCTGGAGACCATCCAGAAATCCGGCATCACCATTGGCGTCGTGATGATCATGATCTTCATGGTGCTGATCGTGTCGGACAACCTGATCGCCCAAGGCGCTCCGCAGATCGCACAGCAGATGGTCTACTCGGTGTCAGACAACCCGATCGTGATCCTTCTGATGATCAACGTGGTGATGATCCTGATCGGCATGCTGATGGACGATATCTCCGGCCTGCTGCTCTCGACCCCGATCCTGCTGCCGATCGCGCAGAGCGTCGGCATGGACCCGATCCACTTCGCAGCCGTGATCGGCGTCAACCTCGGGATGGCAAACATCACGCCGCCGACCGCGCCGCTGCTGTACCTGGGCGCGCAGGTCGCGGATACGCCCGTGGCCAAGATGCTGTGGCCGACGCTGGTCTTCATCATCTTTGCCTGGTTGCCGACGCTGATGTTGACGACCTTCGTGCCTGAAGTGGCGCTGTGGCTGCCTGAGCTGCTGCTCGGCTGATGGTGCCGTTTCGCCCCGGGCGAGACAGTTCTGAAAACCCTGGAAAAGCCGACGCTTGCGCGTCGGCTTTTTTTGCTCTGCATTCTGCGTGACAGCTGTGCGGCAAAAAAGTGAGGGGTGGGTGCGAAAAAGATATTGGATTTTGGATCCAAAATTGACTATGACCAGAGTGTAGAGTCGCGAACTCCCGTTTCGCGTCCTGCAATCGGTTTTTGGGGTCTCAGATGTCCGGGCATGGCTCCGGCTTGGGGCTCGATACGGCAGGCTGGCCCGCAAGTCGGCATATTCAATAAGGAGCAACCATGTCCCAGAATGTCTTCACGGGTACCATGCCCGCACTCATGACGCCCTGCAAGGCGGACCGCACCCCGGATTTCGATGCCTTGGTGAAAAAGGGCAAGGAAATGATTGCCGCTGGCATGTCCGCCGTTGTGTACTGCGGTTCCATGGGTGACTGGCCGTTGCTGAGCGACGAGGAGCGGATGACGGGCGTTGAGCGTCTGGTGGAGGCCGGCGTTCCGACCGTTGTGGGCACCGGTGCGATCAATTCCAAATCCGCTGTGGCGCTTGCCGCGCATGCGCAGAAGGTCGGCGCCGCCGGTCTGATGGTGATCCCGCGCGTCCTGTCCCGCGGAACCTCCGTGATCGCGCAGAAGAACCACTTCAAGGCCATCCTGTCGGCGGCTCCGGACGTGCCTGCCATCATCTACAACAGCCCCGTCTACGGTTTCGCGACCCGTGCCGACCTGTTCTTTGCGCTGCGCGCCGAGCATCCGAACCTGGTGGGCTTCAAGGAATTCGGTGGCAAGGATGACCTGCGCTATGCTGCTGAACACATCACCAGCAAGGATGATCAGGTGACCCTGATGGTGGGCGTGGATACCGAGGTTTACCACGGTTTCGTCAACTGCGGTGCGACCGGTTCGATCACCGGCATCGGTACCGCGCTGCCGAAGGAAGCGCTGCTGCTGGCAGCCCTGTCGCAAAAGGCCGCCGAAGGCAATGCCGAAGCACGTCTGCGGGCGCGCGAACTGGAGGAAGCCTTTGGCGTTCTGGCCAGCTTTGACGAAGGCACCGACCTGGTCCTTTATTACAAGTACCTGCTGGTGCTGAACGGCGAGGAAGAGTACCGCCTGCACTTCATCGAAACCGACGAGCTGACCGACGCGCAGCGCAACTATTGTGAACAGCAGTACAACCTGTTCCGCACCTGGTTCGCTGACTGGTCCAAGCAGGGCGGGATTATCGCTGAATGCATGTAATTGACAGCCACACCGGCGGGATGCCCACACGGGTCATCCTGGAGGGTAGCCCCGACCTAGGGTCGGGGCCGCTGTCCGCACGAGCAAAGACGCTGTCCGCGGAGCACGCTGATTTCTGCAACTCGGTCCTCTTGGAGCCGCGCGGCCAGGCCGGTATGGTGGCTGCGCTGCTGGTGGAGCCTGTTGATCCTGACTGCGTCACTGGCGTGATCTATTTCGATGCGGATGCGGTCCTTGGCATGTGCGGACACGGCACGATCGGGCTGGCCGTTACCTTGGCTCGAATGGGGCGCATTTCGCAGGGGATTCACAAGATCGAAACCCCGGCAGGGGTGGTCACGGTGGAGCTGCATGATGCAAACACCGTGTCGGTCATCAACATTGAAAGCCGCCGTATTCACCACCAGGCGACGGTCGACGTCGAGGGGATCGGAGCTGTCACGGGTGACATGGCCTACGGCGGCAACTGGTTCTTCATTGCAGATGCGCCGCTTGAGGTGACGACAGCCAACATCCCCGCGTTGACGGATCTGTCGGTGGCTATTCGCGAAGCCTGCATTCGGGCCGGTCTCACCGGGCCCGAGGGCCAGCCTGTGGATCACGTGATCCTCAGTGGTGCGAGCCCGAACGCGGCCGCATTGCGCCGCAATTTCGTATTGTGCCCGGACAATGAATACGACCGTTCGCCCTGTGGAACCGGAAGCTCGGCCTTCGTGTCCTGTCTGGCGGCGGCTGGCCAGCTGGTCGAGGGCGAGGAGATCGTGCTGGAGAGCGTGATCGGCAGCTCCTACCGGCTGTCTTACCGGCCCGGCCCGACTGGCGGCGTCATCCCGCGCATAACCGGACAGGCCCACATCATGGCGGAAACGACGCTGGTTTTTGACCAGAATGATCCGTTCAAGGCCGGGATCGTCTGAAAATCTGACGGGGCGCACAGGCCGCCCCGTTTATCTTTTGATCCAATCAGAGGGCGGATCCCATGCCGCAGGATATTGTTGTCATTGGCGCAGGTGTCATTGGTATCAGCATTGCCGCCGAGCTGGCCCGAAACGGGCACAAGGTACGGGTGCTGGACCGCAAAGGCGTCGCCGCCGAGACCTCGCAGGGCAATGCGGGGGCGTTTGCCTTTACCGACGTGATGCCATTGGCCGCGCCAGGCATTATGCGCAAGGCGCCGAAATGGCTGCTGGATCCGCTGGGCCCGTTGTCGATCCCGCCACGATACGCGCTGCAGATTGCGCCCTGGATGCTGCGGTTCTGGCGCGCCAGCTGGCAGGATCGCCACGATGCGTCGGTTGCGACTCAAAGCGCGCTGATGGACCTGTCCAAGGCGGCGCTGGAGCGCCAGATTGCTGCCACAGATGGCGAAAGCCTGATCCAGCGCGACGGCCAGCTGCAGCTGTATGAGGGCGAGGCGCAGTTTCGGGACAGTCTGCCCGGTTGGGAGCTGCGAGGCCGCTACGGCATCCGCTACGAATTGCTGCGCAGCCCGGAGGAAATCGCTGAGATCCAGCCGGGATTGCACCCCCGGTTCACTCACGCGGGCTTCACGCCGGACTGGATCAACACGACGGATCCCAAGGCCTGGACCGAGCATCTGGCGCGCGCCTTTGTCGCCGCCGGAGGCGAAATCCTGAGCAGCACGGTGCGCTCGATTGTTCAGGATGGTGAGCGTGTGGAGTTGCTATGTGAAGATGGCAGCCTCACCTGCGACAAGGTCGTGGTGGCCGCCGGCGCCTGGTCGCACCATCTGGCGCGCACCCTGGGGGACCGCATCCCGCTGGAGACCGAGCGTGGGTACAATACCACTTTGCCTGCCGGGGCATTCGACGTCCGCACTCATCTGACATTCGGGGCGCACGGATTCGTTGTCAGCCGCATCAATGGCGGTGTGCGTGTGGGCGGTGCGGTTGAACTCGGCGGGCTCAAACTGCCGCCCAATTACAAGCGCGCGGATGTGCTGTTGCAAAAAGCGGCCCGGTTCCTGCCGGGGCTCAAGACAACAGGCGGGGTCCGCTGGATGGGGTTCCGCCCGTCGATACCGGATACGCTTCCTGTCATCGGGCAATCCCCGAAGGCGGCCAACGTGATCTACGCTTTCGGACATGGGCACCTGGGGCTCACGCAGTCCGCCGCCACCGCTGAACTGGTGCGCGACGTCGTGGCGGGCGGCTCGTGCGCCATTCCGCTTCACCCCTACAGGGCCGACCGATTTTGATTAAGGGAGCAGAAAATGCGTAGCACAAAGACCATACATGTGATTTCAGCCCATGCCGAAGGTGAGGTCGGGGATGTCATTGTCGGTGGGGTGTTGCCGCCGCCGGGAGAGACCCTGTGGGAGCAGCGCAAGTTCATCGCGCAGGATGAGACCCTGCGCAACTTCGTGCTGAATGAGCCGCGTGGCGGCGTCTTTCGCCATGTAAACTTGCTGGTGCCGCCAAAGCACCCGGAGGCAATCGCCGCCTGGATCATCATGGAGCCGGAAGACACGCCGCCCATGTCGGGGTCCAATTCGATTTGCGTCTCGACCGTGCTGCTGGACGGGGGCTTGGTGCCGATGCAGGAACCGGAAACCCACATGGTGCTGCAGGCCCCGGGAGGACTGGTGCGTGTGCGTGCTGAGTGCCGGAACGGCAAGGCGGAACGCATCTTCGTGCAGAATCTGCCGAGCTTTGCCGACAAGATCCAGGTCCCGCTTGAGGTTGACGGGCTGGGCACGATCACGGTGGATACGGCCTATGGTGGCGACAGTTTCGTGGTGGTGGATGCGCAGGCGCTGGGATTTGACATCGTTGAATCCGAGGCCAAGGAGATTGCCCGCCTGGGGGTGCGGATCACCGATTCCGCCAATGAGCAACTGGGCTTCAGCCACCCGGAGAACCCTGACTGGGATCACATCTCGTTCTGCGCGTTCTGCGGCCCTCTCAGCAAGACGGAGACCGGTTTCAGCGGAAAGTCGGCTGTGGCGATCCAGCCGGGCAAGGTCGACCGCTCACCGACAGGCACTGCCGTGTCTGCGCGCATGGCGCTGATGGCGGCGCGCGGTCAGTTGAAGATTGGTCAGACGTTTGACGCGGTGTCGATCATCGGGTCCCGGTTTTCCGGGCGCATCGTCGAACCGGCCAAGGTGGGCGGCCGCGATGCAATCGTGCCGGAAATCAGTGGTCGTGGTTGGGTTACGGGAATTCACCAGCATATGCTGGACCCGGATGATCCTTGGCCGGGTGGCTATCGCCTGTCGGACACTTGGGGCGCCTGAGCGCCAAAGTCTGGTTGCAAGGCCTGTCGGGGAGGCTGATCCGTTCAGCCTCCCCTTCGTTTTGATCAGGCACCGGTCAGGGCAATGAGGTCATCGTACAGGGCCTGCGGGATTTCCACGTAGCCGCGGTCCAGGTTGCGCGCGCGGGCCGCGAAGCGGCGCTGCGAGGGCAGCCGTGCGCCCTGGTCGATAATATCGGCGAAAAGCCGTTCTGCGCGGGCATCGTTCTCGGCGGTGCGGCCTGCGCTGAAGTGCTCGGGATCAAAGGCCAGAATGATCTCGCCGTGGTACGGCGCGCCGCCAGTGCCTTCGGCGAATTCCATGCTTTCCAGGCTCGTCAGATCGTCAATCAGCGGGCCAGCCATTAGCTCGATCATGATGGACAGGGCAGACCCCTTGTAGCCGCCGAACGTCAGCATTGCCCCATCCAGCGCGGCCTGCGGATCGGTGGTCGGCTTGCCGTCCTTGTCGATCGCAACGCCCTCGGGGAGGGGTTTGCCCGCGCGTTTGTACAGTTCGATTTCACCGCGTGCAAAACCGCTGGTCGCAAAATCGAAGGTGAACGGATCTTTGCCCGCGCGCGGCCAGGAGAAGGCAATCGGGTTGGTGCCAAGGCTGCCGCGGGTCCCGCCGGCTGGCGCTACCCAGGAATGGCTGGGCACCATCGCCAGGCCTGCCAGACCGGCCGCGGACAGGCGCTCCACTTCCGGCCAGAGCGCGGAGAAGTGGAAACAATTGTTGATCGCAAGCGCGGCGATCCCATGTTTGCGGGCTTTGGCGATGAGTTCGGGCATTGCCTGCTCCAGTGCAAGCAGCGACATGCCGCGCTGGGCGTCTGCCCGGACGATTGCCGTTTCCCCGGTGCTGATGCGGGGCTGGACGTGGCCGTCGATCTTGCCGGCATCCATGGTTTGCTGACACATGAAGAGACGGAACAGGCCATGCGACTGACAATCATCCAGCTGACAGGTATACAGCATATCGGCGATGGCGCGGGCGTGGTCCTCGCCATACCCTGAGCGTTCGAGCACCGACAGGGCGAGGTCCCTGATTTCCTGAAGGGGGAGTTGTTTTAACTCGGTCATGGCGCGTCTCCAAATTGTGTATCTGGATATTGGATGCAATATCCGGCATTGCCGTGGCAAACTGTTTTTATCTTCTGATACCCGAAATGCTGCTGTATGGTCAGCTTGTTGTTTAATTTGCATCCAAAATCCAAAAGGGAAGGGGGGCCACATGGCGGGCAGGCGTGCTGTCAAGAAGCAAAGCTTACCGGAGATGATTGCAAGCGATCTGAGACAGCGCATTCTCAGCGGCGAGCTGGCAGAGGGGGAAGCAATTCGCCAGGAGCTGTTGGCCAAAGAATACGACGTGTCACGAATGCCGGTCCGCGAGGCCTTGAAACGCCTGAGCGCCGAGGGGCTGGTGCAATGGGAAAACAACCGAGGCGGCACCGTTATCAAGCATTCTCTTCGGGAGATCGGGGAAATTTTCGATCTGCGCATCCTGATCGAGGTCGACCTGTTCCGCCGGGCCATTCCGAACATGACTCAGGCGGATTTTGACGCCTGCGAAAAGCTGCTGTCAGAGATGGAAGGCTCCTACGAGGCGGATGATGTCAGCCAGTGGGGGCAATCCAACCACGAATACCACATGGCGCTGTATGCCGCTGCCGATCGGCGCATGTCGAAAGAGTTTCTGGAGCGTATCAGCCTGCATTCCGACCGCTACGTGCGCATTCACCTCAGCGTCATGAAACAACGCCAGCCGGCAAAGGAGGATCACCGCAAGTTGCTGGAGCTTGCGGCCAAAGGCGACGTCGAGGGTGGTGCAGTTCTGCTGCAAAAGCATATCGAACGCACCAAGACCGAGCTGCTTGAAATGATCGCCAAACAGCGTCGCCTCGCAGGGGAGTAGCGGGTCTTGCCGTGAATGGGGGTTGCAGCGGAGGTGATATTGGATACAATATCCACAATCAAGCTGCTCACCTATGTTCCACACGAAAGTGAACCCGAAATGACATTTACCCCTCACGGAAAACATCTGATTGCAGGCGCCTGGACCGCGGGCGCTGAGACCTTCGAATCCAGTCCGGCGCATGGTCCCAGCCACCGCTTTTCGGTTGGCCGCGTGGAGGATGTCGATGCCGCCGTTCAGGCCGCGGAAGAGGCCTTTTGGAGCTTTGGCTATTCTTCGCGTCAGTCGCGCGCAGACTTTCTGAACGCGATTGCGGATGAAATCGAAGCCCGTGCGGATGCGATCACCGAGATCGGCTGCCAGGAGACCGGTCTGCCTGAGGCCCGCCTTCAGGGCGAACGCGGCCGCACCACCGGTCAGCTGCGGATGTTCGCGGCGCATATCCTCAAAGGGGACTACCTGGACCGGCGCCACGACGAAGCCCTGCCGGAGCGCCAGCCGCTGCCGCGTCCCGATCTGAAGATGGTGCAACGCCCGATCGGACCGGTGGCTGTTTTCGGCGCATCGAACTTCCCGCTGGCGTTCTCCACGGCCGGGGGGGACACCGCCGCGGCATTGGCAGCTGGCTGCCCAGTTGTCGTCAAGGGGCACTCCGCGCATCCCGGCACCGGCGAGATCGTCGCCGAGGCGGTATTTGCGGCAGTGGAAAAATGTGGTGTGCACCCCGGCGTGTTCAGCCTCATTCAGGGCGGCAACCGTCAAGTCGGGTCGGCGTTGGTTCAGCATCCGTTGATCAAGGCGGTTGGCTTCACCGGCTCGCTGGCGGGCGGCCGCGCGCTGTTTGATCTCTGTGCCGCGCGCCCGGAGCCGATCCCGTTCTTCGGTGAGCTGGGGGCGGTCAACCCGATGTTCATCCTGGATGCCGCCCTTGAGTCGCGGGCTGAAGAAATCGGCAAAGGGTGGGCTGCGTCGCTCAGCATGGGGGCGGGGCAGTTCTGCACCAACCCGGGCATCGCCGTTGTAAAGTCGGGCGCCGCGGCAGAGGCCTTTGCGGCGGCTGCGCGGCAGGCGTTGGCAGAGACCGGCGCGCAGACCATGCTGACCGATGGCATCGCCGAAGCGTACCGCGGCGGTCAGCGTCGCGTCGCAGAGACTGCGGGCGTTCAGGAGCTGCTCTCGACAAGTTGCGATCTGCGCGATGCGACCCCCTATCTGTATCAGACCACGGCGGAGAACTGGCTGAAGAACGAAGTGCTTGCCGAGGAGGTCTTTGGGCCCATGGGCATCATTGTCGTGGCTGAGGGGGCTGATGATATGCGGGCTATCGCGCTCAGCCTTCAGGGGCAGCTGACCTGCACGCTGCATATGGATGACGCGGACATGGACGCGGCTCAGGCCTTGATGCCGATTCTGGAGCGCAAGGCAGGCCGGGTTCTCGCCAACGGATTCCCCACCGGTGTCGAGGTTTGCGACAGCATGGTTCATGGCGGACCGTACCCGGCGTCGACCAATTTCGGAGCCACCTCAGTTGGCAGCCTGTCGATCCGTCGCTTCCTACGCCCGGTTTGCTATCAGAACCTTCCGGCGGCGCTTGTCCCGGATCTGGACGACTGAAGCCAAGGCGCTCTTGAGCTTCAGGTCGATGAAAAAGACGAGCGGGCCTCCGGGCCCGCTTTTTCATTGTCTGCAGGGTAATGGTGGGCAGGGGCGTTGGTCCTGCGGTGACTGCTGTCATGCGGCTCAGAGCCGTGTCAGGCTGTTTGCTATTTCCTGTGCGATTGCCTCGGCATCTACGCCTTCCCGTTCCGCCGAAACGCGTAGTCCCAGGAGATCCGACTGGTAGCGTCGCGCCAGCGCTTCCGGGTCGTGATGTGCGGCGATCTCCCCGGCTTGCTGGGCTTCACGAAACAGCTCGCAGAAGTGCTGTTCCATCTTCAGAAGATGGCTGTTGGCCTTGGCGGCCAGCGGGTGCTTGTGGGCGTGCAGTTCCAGCAGCGTTTTGGACAGCATGCAGGCCTTGGCCGGGGCTTCCGCGGATGAGATGGCCAGAACGGGAAAGCGTTGCAGCGCGCCGATCGGACCGAACTCCTGCTTCAATGCATGCAACCTGTCGGCGCCGTCCGCGGCATACTTGTCCAGCGTCAGTTCGAACAGCGCGTCCTTCGATCCAAAAGCCGCATAGAAGCTGCCCGGCTTCATGTCGAGGCAGGCTTCGAGATCCTTGAGTGACGTGCCCGCCCAGCCGCGCTGCCAGAACAGGTTGCGGGCACGTTCGATCAGGTCGTTGCGGTCATGTTTCGGTTTGCGCGGCATGGGGGGCACCATCTATTGAGCGGTCACTCAAATATATACTTGAGCGATCACTCAATAAAGACTAATTTGGTCGGCGATCAAAAAGAGCAAGGATCGATGCGATGAAATTTCCTTCCCACGACCATGACAGCGCCCCAGAAGCCTCCAAGCCGTTGCTGGAGCAGTCCCAGAAGGCCTTTGGACGCCTGCCAGGGCTGCACAAAGTGCTGGCCGAAAGCCCGCAGGCGTATGAGGGCTACCAGGTGCTGCACAAGCTGTTCACGGAAACCGAATTCGATGCTGACGAGCTGACCGTTGTCTGGCAGGCCATCAATGTTGAGCACGCCTGCCACTACTGCGTCCCGGCCCACACAGGCATCGCCAAGATGATGAAGGTCTCGGATGACATCACCGAGGCGCTGCGCAATGAGACGCCGCTACCTTCGGCCAAGCTGGAAGCGCTGCGGACCTTCACGGTCCAGATGGTGCGTACGCGTGGCAATGTGACCGAGGCGCAGATGCAGGCGTTCTTTGACGCGGGCTACGGACACCGTGCGGTGCTGGACGTGATCTTGGGGTTGGCGCAGAAGACCATGTCAAACTACGTCAACCACGTGGCCCAGACGCCGGTGGACGAAGTCTTTCAGCCCCTGGCCTGGACGCGCAGCGAAACGCCTCTGGAGGTATAGGGCATCGTTCCCTTTCGGGGATTACAAAGAAATCGCGCCGCAGAAGACACTGCGGCGCGTTTTTTTTTGTTGAGGGGAGTAATGCGAGGGGATTTGGGGGCGTCTCGGAGGTGGTGCCTTGCTCGAGTGTCCCGTTGCGGCTCACCGGTGGAAGACGCGTCCACAGGTCCGTCCAGAGCCAAGGCTTGAGCGCCTGTGTGAGCTGAGAAAAAGGGGGTCAAGAGACGGCAGTCGTCGGTTCGTTAGTTGCCGTGCCAAGAGCGATACATAGCCATAATGCTTGCGTATCTTAGCGTCGTCATCATTTTAAGGGAATGGCTGGGGTGGTAGGATTCGAACCTACGATACACGGTACCAAAAACCGCTGCCTTACCACTTGGCTACACCCCATCGGTGAGGCGCTATCTAAAGTTTGTTTCGGGGGCGTGCAAGAGGTTTTTTGAAAAAAAGTACGTCTTTTTGACCTCTCACTGCGTTCCAGGCGAAGAAACCTGTGGAAAACTCTTTTCGACGGGCGCTGGGGTCAAAAGAGTTCATATATTCCGTGTGTTACGCAACTTTTGGTCGCGTCGTTCTAGCGCTCGGCAGCGGTTCGGAAGTGGCTGAATGTGCGCAAAGATGCGAAGGCGGGCGCGGAATGCGTGCGTTGCCCCGCTAGCGCGCTATTAGAGGTTCTGCCGCTTCGGAAACCGGCGGCAAGACGCGCGTCGTCAGGGGCGTGCAGCGACTGCAAAACCACCGTTCAAGGCACGTACCGCGACTTCGGGAGGGCTGCTGCGGCTGGCCATGCGTTCCAGGTTGACGATGGTGGAGAGCATCAGCCGGTCGTGGCTCCAGTCTCCGGGTCGTTGAAGCAGAACCGCGGTTGTCAGCACAAAGACGGTCATCGCGGCGGACACCAGGGTCCAGCCAAAGGCGGCTGGCGCTTGCGGCTGGCGGGCGGTCACGGCAATGATGCGCCGTTGCAGCGAGGCGCCACGGCGGGTTTCGCGTCTGTCGACCAGTGCCACGACCGGGCTGCGATGGGTGAACAGGGTTTGGCCACGCGCGGCCTTGGCGCAGGCACGTATCAAGCATTCGCAATAGGCGCGCACATCGAACTGCGGCCGCGCCATCAGCGCTTGATCGCAGGCAAACTCGCGCAGCAGGCGGACCTCGCGCCGCCACAGATAGAAGGCAGGATTCCAAAACAGAAGCGGCCGCAGCATTTCCAGCAGGAATTCACATTCGATGTCACGCTGGCGAAAATGCTGCAGCTCGTGCGCGATGGTCAGCCTCAGGTCGTGGGGTTCGTGCAGCAGAGCGGTTGGGAGCACCACGTAACGTCGCCACAACCCGCGTGTGGAATATGCGACCCTGTTGCGGTCGGAGACCAGCAATTGCACCCGGCCTATCCGCTTCCAGACGAAGGCGTCGGTCAGGTTCCGGTGCAGGCGCCAGACTGACAGGGCCACATGAACGAAACACAAAAGCGCCCCCGCGGCGAAGGCGGAGACGGCTAGCTGCGCCCAGATCGGCTGCAGACTGCTGAGATCTCGCACGAAGTCTTCGCGCAAGCCGAGGAGATTCTCGAACTCACCCGCGCTCATGCGAACGTTGCCCTGCAGAAACTGTGAGACCATGAGGTCGGAGAAATTGGGCGGGTGGGGAAGGACGAAGGTGGTGAACGCGAGGAGGAGGAACGGCGAACAGGCCAGCAGCAAGGTCATTCCGTTCAGCAGGCGCAGCTGCGGTCGGTAGGCACGGGCGAGCCTGCTGCGAGACAAAAGCCTGCGTGCCGAGAGCCAGAGCACGGTTCCCGCCAGCAGCAGGATATTCAGATCTATGTAGGCATTCAGCAGAACATCAGTTCGCATTTTCCCCCAGCCTTTCCTCCAACAGCGCCCGCATCTCCTCGAGCATCTCATCGGTCACATCCTCGTCATCGACCAGCCGTGCGACCATGGCCGCGGGCGCGCCGTTGAAGAGCTTGCTCGAAAGGTTTTTCAGAGATGTTTTCTGATACTCTGCCTTGGGAACGGCCGGGCGGTAGACCAGCGAGCGGTCCTTGCGCTCACTGCTGAGAAAGCCCTTTTGCTCCATGATCTTCAGAACCGTGGCGACCGACGTATAGGCGCGCTCCTGAACTTTGTTCAGCTCCGCCAGGATCTCCCTGACGGTTCCGCCGCCCATGTCCCAGACAACCGTCATGAATTCCAGCTCGACTTCGGTCAGCAGGGAATTTTGGTGTTTCTTGCGCATCTGGGGGAGGGTCCGGTCAATTTTCTGAGGTTCAGGTCATGTTAGGGGAAGGGGGTAACGTTGCAAACTATTTTCTTAGGAGAGCGGGGGTGTCCTGAGGGAGTACCCTCAGGACCGTTTGCAGGCGCTCAGAACTGGCCGATATCAGACCTTCCAGAAGCAGAAGATGCCCCAGGCGATCGACAGGCCCAGCGGCCACCAGAGCGGCATCCCCACAAGGCCCAGCCAGGCCAGGAAGATGTAGGAGGTGCCGAGGAGGCTGATGAACAGCCGGTCGCCCCGGGTGGTGGTGAGGCCGAGCACGCCTTTGCGGGCAGCGCCGCCGGGGTGCCGGATCTCGGCCACGATCAGAATGCCGATGGCGGTAAAGATACCGATGAACAGCAGTGCAGTGGGCCAGGTCCAGGCCATCCATGAAAGCATCACACCCTCCCCATCGCGAAGCCCTTCGCGATGTAGTTGCGGACGAACCAGATCACGATGGCGCCCGGAATGATTGTCAGAGTGCCCGCTGCCGCCAGCAGGCCGAGTTCATAGCCCGCGGAAGACGCGGTCTTGGTCATGGTGGCGGCGATCGGTTTAGCCGCCACCGCGGTCAGGGTTTTGGCGAGCAACAGTTCCACCCAGGAGAACATGAAGCAGAAGAAGGCTGCCACGCCCACGCCTGCCTTGATCGAGGGCACGAAGATCGTCGCGAAGAAGCGCGGGAAGGAGTAGCCGTCGACAAAGGCGGTCTCGTCCAGCTCCTTGGGCACGCCGCCCATGAAACCTTCGAGGATCCAGACCGCGAGCGGGATGTTGAACAGGCAGTGCGCCAACGCCACGGCGAGGTGGGTGTCGAACAGTTCCACTGCAGAATAGAGCTGGAAGAACGGCAGCGCGAAGACCGCGGCGGGCGCCATCCGGTTGGTCAGCAGCCAGAAGAACAGCTGCTTGTCGCCGAGGAACCGGTAGCGGCTGAAGGCGTAGGCTGCGGGCAGCGCCACCGCCACCGAGATCACCGTGTTGATCGTCACGTAGATGATCGAGTTGATATAGCCCCAGTACCAGCTGGGATCGGTGAAGATGGTGGCGTAGTTCTCCAGCGTGAAGGTCTGCGGGAACAGCGAGAAGCCCGACAGGATTTCATTGGTCGTCTTGAAGCTCATCGCCACCAGCCAGTAGATCGGCAGCATGAGAAACAGGATGTAGACGATGGGGACGATGGATCGTTTCTGCATCGGTCTCCCTCCCTTTAGTTCAGGTCGTCTTTGGTCATCAGCGTGTAGAACAGCCAGCTGACCAGAAGCGTGATTGCGAAATAGATGAGCGACATGGCGGCTGCGGGCCCGAGGTCGAATTGGCCGAGCGCGATTTTCACCAGGTCGATCGACAACAGCGTGGTGGAGTTGCCGGGGCCGCCGCCGGTGAGCACGAAGGGCTCGGT
Organism: Nocardioides marinus; assembly: GCA_019801415.1. Classification (GTDB taxonomy): domain Bacteria; phylum Pseudomonadota; class Alphaproteobacteria; order Rhodobacterales; family Rhodobacteraceae; genus Leisingera. Next base: position 301,931 of record JAHVJD010000005.1, on the reverse strand, counting down.
GTAGATGTTGAAGCTGTCCATGAAGCGCAGAAGGATCGCGATGGTCAGCACCGTTTTCATCTTCGGCAGCTGGATGAAGCGGAACACCGCCCAGTTGGTGGCACCGTCGATCTTGGCCGCCTGGTAGTAGGCATCGGGGATCGACACGAGGCCCGCGTAAGCCAGAAGCACGACCAGCGAGGTCCAGTGCCAGACATCCATGGTGACGATGGTCACCCAGGCCGCGACCGGATCCTGTGTCATGTCATAGGAGATGCCGAGCACGTGGTTCAGGAAATAGCCCAGGAGGCCGATGTCGGGCAGGGTGAAGATGTTCCACATCGCGCCCACCACGTTCCACGGGATCAGCATCGGCAGTGCCATCAAGACGAGGCAGACCGGCACCCAGAAGCCCTTGCGCGGCATCGACAGTGCAATCGCGATGCCCAAAGGCACCTCGATGATCAGGATCAGGAAGGTGAACAGGAATTGGCGGCCAAGCGCCGCGTGGAAGCGGTCGGAGCGCAGGATCTGCTGGAACCAGTCCAGTCCCTGCCAGAAAAACACGTTGTCGCCGAAGGTCTCCTGCACCGAGTAGTTGACCACCGTCATCATCGGGATCAGCGCGTTGAAGGCGACCAGCGCCAGCACCGGCAGCACAAAGAACCAGGCTTTCTGGTTTTCGGTTTTCATCATGCCACTCCTTCGATTGCGGCGGGGGTGCCGGCGGCGGGTACGGTGGCAAGCCAGCCGTCCACGTAGAGCCGGGTCATGTCCTGGCGGAAGGCGAGGTGCACGGCGCTGCCCTTCGCGGGTGCAGCCCCTTCGGTGATCGCGTTGATGCGCTGGCCCGCGGCTTCGCATTCCACCACCGTGTGGCGGCCGATGTCGGAGACCTTGGTGACCGTGGCGGGCAGGCCGCTGTCGGAAAGCGTAACGAACTCCGGGCGGATGCCGATCTCGGTCTGGCCTTGGGCCGCGCCTTGAACGGGACCTTCCAGCGCCACCGGCTGGCCGCCGAAATAGGCGGTGCCGCCCTGCAGCTCGCAAGGCAAAATGTTCATGCCGGGCGAGCCGATGAAATGGCCCACGAAGGTATGCGCAGGCCGTTCGAACAGCTCCACCGGGGTGCCGATCTGCACCACCTCGCCGAGCTGCATCACCACCACCTGGTCGGCGAAGGTCAGCGCTTCGGTCTGGTCGTGGGTGACGTAGATCATCGTTGCCTTCACCCGCTGGTGCAGCTCCTTCAGCTTGGAGCGCAGCTTCCACTTCAGATGCGGGTCAATCACGGTGAGCGGCTCGTCGAACATCACCACGTTCACGTCCTCGCGCACGAGGCCGCGGCCCATGGAGATCTTCTGCTTGTTGTCGGGGCTGAGACCGGCGGCCTTCTGGTCCAGCATCCCGGTGACTTCCAGCATTTCGGCAATGGCCATGACGCGCTCGTGCACGACCGCCTCGTCGCGGCCGCGGTTCCTGAGCGGGAAGGCGAGGTTGTCGTAAACGCTCATCGTGTCGTAGATCACCGGGAACTGGAACACCTGGGCGATGTTGCGCTGATCCGGGGGCAGGGCGGTGACGTCCTTGCCGTCGAACAGGATCTTGCCCTCGGAAGGCACCAGAAGCCCCGAGATGATGTTCAGCAGGGTGGATTTGCCGCAGCCCGAGGGACCCAGCAGCGCGTAGGCGCCGCCATCGGTCCAGTCGAGGTCGATTTCCTTCAGCGCGTAGTCCGAGTCGGACTTCGGCGTGGAAAGATAGCTGTGACGCAGCTTTGAGAGAGTGATTTTAGCCATTATTGCCTCACGCCGCGCGGCTGCCGTCAGGGGCAAAGAAGTAGGCCTGCGCGGGGTCCATGTAGAAGTCGTGCAGCTCGCCGACGCGGTAGGGGTGCACGCCGGGGGCGAGCGAGACCCAGCTGCCGGTGCCGATGTCGAAATGCGCCGAGCTTTCCGAGCCGGAGAGCTCGGTCACCTGCACCTGGCCCGAAAGCTGCACATGCGCGCCGTTGTGCTGCATCGGCAGCACGTGGTGCGGGCGGATCGCGATGGTGTAGGTGCCATCGGAAAGCCCCGCGGCGGCGGCGGGCAGTTCGAAGGTGACGCCTGCGCCCATGCGGGCGCTGCTGCCCTGCTTGGTGATCTCGGCGGTGTTGATCGGCGGATCGGAGAACACCCGCGCCGCATCGACATTGCCGGGGTTGCGGTAGATCTCCGCGGTGGGGCCGAACTGGGTCACGCGGCCGTCAGCCATCAGCGCGGTCTTGCCGCCCAGCAGCAGCGCCTCTTCCGGTTCCGAGGTGGCGTAGACCACCACCGCGCCGCGGCCCGCAAAAAGCTCGGGCAGCTGGTCGCGCAGCTCCTCGCGCAGCTTGTAGTCGAGGTTGGCGAGCGGCTCGTCGAGGAACACCGCGCGGCTTTCCTTGGCAATCGCGCGGGCCAGCGCGCAGCGCTGCTGCTGGCCGCCGGACAGCTCGTGCGGGCGGCGGTGCAGCATCGGCTTCAGCTGCAGGATCGCGGCCGCTTCCTCGACCCGGCCCTCGATCTCCGACTTGGCCATGCCCGCCACCTTCAGGGGCGAGGCGATGTTGTCGTAGACCGTCATGTGCGGGTAGTTGATGAAGAACTGATGCACCAGGCTGATGTTGCGCTTCTGGGTGCTCAGGCGGCTGACGTCCTGGCCGTCCATCAGCACCTGGCCGCTGGCCATCGGGTCGAGCCCGGCCATCAGTTTGATAAGAGAGGTTTTCCCGGAGCCGGTGGCGCCGAGGAGAACGTTGAAGTGACCGGGTTCCAGCACCAGGGAGGTTTCCTTGATATGCTGAATCGCGCCGACGCGCTTGGTCACACCCTTGAGTTCGAGTGCCATCTTGCTTTGACTTTCCGGCAGGAGGCCTGTTTCACGCGCCGAAAGCGGCCGCGCAGTCTTTTCGTGGGGGAGAGCGGGGAGGTGGCTGCGACAGCGGGGAGAACCGCCGCAGCCTTGGGTGGGATGGCCGGGCGACAGGTGCCCGGCCATCCCGTCGAGAGCGGCGTTACTGGGTCTGCCAGCGGGCAACCAGCTCGTCATAGTTGACGGTCTTGCCCTGCGGCTTCTCGTTCTCCAGCTTCGGCTTGGCGCCGCCGTTGGCGAACCACCATTCCGCATCCTTCTCTTCGTTCAGGCGGGGGCCGCAGCCGCCGTAGACATTCGCCTGCTCGTCTGCGCGCTGCATACGGGCCATGGTGATGTCCATTTCTTCAGCCAGACGGTCCATCGCTTCCTGCGGTGTGAAGGCACCGGAGTTCACGTCACCGATCTGCTGCCACCAGATTTGGGCCAGCTTCGGATAGTCAGGCACGTTGATGCCGGTCGGCGACCAGGCGGTGCGATCCGGGGACCGGTAGAATTCCACCAGGCCGCCCAGTTTGGGCGCGCGTTCGGTGAAGCTCTCGTGGTTTACGGTCGAGTCGCGGATGAAGGTCAGACCAACGTGGGACTTCTTCACGTCCACTGTCTTGGAGACGACGAACTGGGCATAGAGCCAGGCAGCCTGAGCGCGATCCAGCGGTGTCGAGTTCAGGAAGGTCCAGGACCCCACGTCCTGATAGCCAACCTTCTGGCCTTCTTCCCAGTAAGGGCCATGCGGGCTGGGTGCCATCCGCCACAGCGGGTTGCCGTTCTCGTCAACGGTGTTGTTGCCTTCGGAGCGCGGCTTCACCATGTCGGCGGTAAAGGCGGTGTACCAGAAGATCTGCTGTGCCACGTTGCCCTGTGCCAGTGCCGGCAGCGACTGGTAGAAGTCATAGGACGCCGCGCCCGGAGGTGCATATTTGCGCAGCCATTCGTCCCACTTGCGGATCGCATAGACCGCTGCCGGGCCGTTGGCGGCACCGCCGCGGGTGACGCTGGCGCCAGCCGGGTTACAGGAACCCTCTTCCATACGGATGCCCCATTCGTCGATCGGCACGCCGTTCGGCTCGCCTTTCGAGCCGGCACCTGCCATCGACAGCCAGGCATCGGTCATGCGCCAGCCGAGGTCGGGCGCGCGCTTGCCGTAATCCATGTGGCCATAGATCGCGGTGCCGTCGATTTCCTTCACATCTTCAGAGAAGAACTCGGCGATGTCCTCATACGCGGACCAGTTGACCGGAACGCCCAGGTCGTAGCCGTATTTCTCCTTGAAGGCGGCCTGCAGGTCTTCGCGGTCGAACCAGTCCTTGCGGAACCAGTAGAGGTTCGCGAACTGCTGGTCGGGCAGCTGGTACAGGTCGCCATCCGGGCCGGTGGTGAACTGTGTGCCCATGAAGTCGTCGAGGTCGAGACCGGGGTTGGTCACGTCCTTGAAATCGCCTTCCATCATGTCGGTCAGGTTGTAGGCGAGCTGCAGGCGCGAGTGGGTGCCGATCAGGTCGGAATCGTTGACATAGGCGTCATAGAGATTCCGCTTGGTCTGCATTTGCGTCTGCACCGCCTGGACGACCTCGCCTTCGCCCAGGATCTGGTGGTTCACCTTGATGCCGGTGATTTCTTCAAATGCTTTGGCAAGCACTTCCGATTCATAGCTGTGCGTGGGAATGCCCTCGGACAGCACGTTGATTTCCATGCCTTTATAAGGTTCGGCGGCCTTGATGAACCACTGCATCTCTGCCAGCTGTTCGTCTTTGGTCAATACCGAAGGTTGAAATTCCTCATCGATCCATTTCTTGGCTGCCATTTCATCGGCATAACCAATCGATCCCGCAACCACCGCGCAAACGGCTGCTGCGGACAAAAGATACTTGCGCATCTTTTCCTCCCTGAAAGTCACTTAAGGCCAGTTGTGCATTGGCTGCACCTGACTGTAACAGAGCTTTCATATCTGGAGATATCTTGTCAAACTAAATTTTTAGTAACGTGTAGCGTGCTGATTTTAATTGATATTTTTGTGCAAAAGGTCGTGCCGCAAAGCAGCTTGATCTCGCCGCATTGCAGCGTTTCCAAGGTGACCCAAGGGCATTTCGCAACAAAGCGCCTGCGCAGAAAACAGTCGCCGTGCCATGTCGTTGCGGCTAAGGAGGCGGCATGAGAAACGACGAAACATTCGAGATTTTCCTGACCGTTGCGCCAGGGCTGGAACAGGCCTTGCTGGACGAGGCAAGGGAGCTGGGGTTTGCCGCGCCTAAGGCGGTGCCCGGAGGGGTGACCGTGCAGGGCGGCTGGAGTGAGGTCTGGCGGGCCAATCTTTCCTTGCGCGGCGCAGCGCGGGTGCTGGCACGGATCGGTGAGTTCCGTGCCTTTCACTTGGCCCAGCTGGACAAGCGGGCCCGAAAATTCCCCTGGGATGAAGTGCTGCGTGCGGACGTGCCGGTGCGGGTGGAGGTTGCGACCAATCGCAAATCCAAAATCTACCACGCTGGTGCGGCTGCGCAGAGAGTGGAAAAGGCCATCGCCGAAACCCTGGGCGCGCCGATCGCCAGGGACGCAGCGGAGGCGGCGCTGACCGTCAAGCTGCGGATCGAAGACAATCTTTGCGTGTTCAGCGTCGACACATCGGGAGAAGGGCTGCACAAGCGCGGTCATAAATCGGCCGTCGGAAAGGCTCCCATGCGGGAGAACCTAGCGGCTCTGTTCCTGCGCGAATGTGGCTACACGGGCAGTGAGCCGGTGGTCGATCCGATGTGCGGCTCCGGGACCTTCGTGATCGAGGCGGCCGAGATTGCCGCCGGGATGCTGCCGGGACGCAATCGCCATTTTGCGTTCGAGCAGCTTGTGAGTTTCGATTCCGCCTCTTGGGAAGACATGAAGCAACAGGGGGTCGCCCGGGCTGTAGACCAGGTATTTCAGGGCTCCGACCGCAACGCGGGCGCTGTCGAGATGGCTGCCGCCAATGCCGAACGGGCGGGAGTTGCCGAAAACACCCGGTTCCTTCAGGCGGCGGTCAGCGATTTGCAGCGCCCGGATGGCCCACCGGGGCTGGTCATCGTGAACCCGCCTTATGGAGCGCGGATCGGCAACAAGAAACTTCTGTTCGCCTTGTATGCCGCGTTGGGACAGGTCCTGAAAGAACGGTTCTCCGGCTGGCGGGTGGGTATCGTCACCTCCGACACGGCCTTGGCCAAAGCAACCCAGTTGCCATTTCTGCCGTACGGGCAGCCGGTGGCCCATGGCGGCCTCAAAATACGTCTCTACAAGACAGATCCGTTGCCCTGAGCGGCGGACGGTCCTGAAAAGAGCCAGTTGCAGGAAAGGATAAAGGGCGCCGCTGGCGCCCTTTGGTTGTGTGATCTGCCGACATTACCGGATCAGACGATATCCTCGAGCAGAACCTCGCTGCCCTCGGTGCCGCCACCGGGCATCGTGCCGCCCACAGGCTGGTTCATCAGGGCCAGGATATCGTCCGTGTTCGGCCCGTCGGTCGCGCCGTCCTGGCTGCCGGGGAAGAGGTCCGCCAGATTGGCATCGTACCAGTTGCTCAACCCCTCTCCGGTGACACCGCCGTTGGCATAAGTGTCGCTGCTGCTGGCCGCAACCGCCGGGTCGTAGCCACCTTCCAGAACCTGCTGGCTGCCATCCGGGTTGCTGATCACCAGCGACATGCTGCTGAGGTCGATATCCTCCAGCGACAGCGGCTGGCCGGACCACAGCGTGAAACTGGCGTCATGCACCGCGCCGTCCGTGCTGTCAGGTGTCTGCCCGAATTGGACCATCGCGTCGAAGGTGTCCGGGACAGTCGTGCCGTCGGACAGCGCGTTGACCGAATTGGCATTGGCCTCGTGTCCGGTGACGGGCAGGGCGTTTTCATCCGGATAGAAGTGGAGGTCTTCCATTACCGCGTCATCCGTGAAGTTGAAGAACAGCCCGTCGATGTCGGCGACTTCGCTTTCCCAGCTGGTGGGTTTCATCTTGATGAACAGATGGCCCTCGGTGGTTTGTTGAACCTCAACCGTGACGCTGGGATCACCGTCGCCGCCGATTTCGAACGAGACGGTCTGTTTGCCCGGTTCAGTCGGGGTGTCGGAGCCAACCGTACCGCCTGAGCCACCCGTACCATCGGAACCGCCCGTGCCGCCGGAACCACCCGTGCCGCCGGAGCCGCCCGTACCGCCGGAACCGCCTGTACCGCCCGTGCCGCCTGTACCGCCCGTGCCGCCCGTGCCGCCTGTACCGCCCGTGCCGCCCGTGCCGCCGGAGCCGCCCGTGCCGCCGGAACCGCCTGTACCACCGGAACCGCCCGTACCGCCGGAGCCACCCGTACCACCAGAGCCACCCGTGCCATCCGCGTGGCGCTCCCACCACCAGTGCTTCTTGTCTCCACCGCGCCCGGTGCCGTCACCGTCGCGGCTGTCGGCGGTCCCCTTCGTACCACCAGAACCCGCGTCGTCATGCCGGTCCTGATCCCACCATTTCTTGTGCGCCTTGCCTTTCCAGGCAAAGCGGTCAGACAGGTTGCTGTCGTACCAGCGGCCAAAGTCTCCGCCCTGTACGCCGCCATTGTGGTAACTGTCACCGCCGCAAGCTTGCTTGCCGCTCCATCGCGTAAATCCCCAGCCCATGTATGCTCCCAAAAATAAACAAACGTGGTCGAACCGCTCAATTCCAGTGGGTCCGCCCCGACAGGGAATTAATGGAAATGGCGAGCAAGCGGCGGTTTTTCGAAAAATTCCCGCCAAATTTTTGCAATTCAGAGGGGTCTTGGAGACAACTTTGGCCTGGAGGGTGCTTTGTTTCCTGTTTGCAGTCACCTGAAACAGCGGAATCGGCGGGTCTGAACCGGATTGCGCCAAGAATTCTTCGGAATATCGCCTTCTTTGTTTTTTATCTGCTACCGCGTTCCCGGGGAAAACACCGCAGAACAGGTTTTCTGGCGCAGAAAGAGAGCAGGGCATGGCAGACGGAAAATTTGATGAACGCTTGGCCTATATTGCCGCGGCGGCGCGCGCGGTGTTGGGGGCCGAACCTCAGAAGATTTCCACGCCGGGTGGAAAGTCCCGCTCCTCGATGCGGCTGCACTATCCGGATCGAACGGTAATCGCGACCCTGCGGGCAAACTTTCGGCGCACACATCTCGAGGCTTATGTGCTGGAGCAGTTGGCCCCCCATTGCGACGATATTCCGCGCGTTCTGGGGGTACATGACGATGTGCTGTTTCAATCCGATACCGGTAAAACCCGGCTGAGCACGGAGATCATTGAACATGATCCCGAAGACCAGCTGGAGCTTGCGGCGGAGGCCTGTGCGGCGATTTTCCGTATTCAGGCCGCGGCCCGGAAGACGAGGTTGCACGAAATGCTGCCGCATCTCGGCGCCAATCGCGATTGGATTGCCAATTTCGTCGGATCAGTCGATGCGCTGGAACCCTATTCAATGGGGGTGCCGGGTAGCTTTGATTTCTCGGCCGTCGCCAGTTTCGTCGAGCGTGCCGGGGTCCAGTTTCTCAAGTGGGACTGTCGCGCGGGCAACGCGGCGATCGGTGCGGATGGCTTCGTGCGCTGGTTCGATTTCGAGTATGCGGGACTGCGCCACGGCGCCGAGGATTTTGCCTGGTTGATCGGAGATGAGACCTGGCCCATCGCGCCGGACAAGATGGCTGACATCATGATAGACACCTTCGACCCAGGCTGTGGCCACGACATTGCCGACTACCTGGAATACCTGTCAGCCTATACAGCCTTGCACTGCGTCCAGCGCCTGCAACTGATCCAGAAGGAGGTCAGGAAACGCGGGTGGCTCAGCCAGGAGCGGGTGCGTCGCCTGGATGATGCCGGGGTGCACCCGGCGTTTGCGGCACAGCTCTGCCGGACCGGGGCTTACTTCTCGGCCCAATGTCGCTTGACGGCCCCTCTGAGCCGCAATTTCGAAGCGGCCAGCCGGGCCTTCCGGGCCATGGCCGAGGGCTGATGGCCCGGCTGTTTTGACGTTGGGTTCGACTTTCCGCTCCGGGCTTCAGGTCGCTATGCTCAGCGGGACGGACAACAAGGGGAGCCGGGATGCAGCAAGCAGAGGACTTTCGGACGGAGAGCCGCGAACTGGCGAACATCCTGGCGGATTTGCCCGAAGCAGCCTTCCATGAGCCGACCCAGTTCAAGGGTTGGACCATAGACCATGTTCTGGGGCATTTGCATCTGTTCAACGCAGCTGCCGAGGCAGCACTGCGTGGGGCGGATGCGTTTTCATCTTTCATTGCCCCGGTGCAGCGTGACATGCAGGCTGGAAAGTCCATTCTGGAGTGCCAGTTTCCCTGGCTGGATGGGCTGTCTGGCCGCGCCTTGCTTGAGGTCTGGCAAAAGGGGGCGGAAGACTGCGCGGATGCGTTTGCCTCAGCTGATCCAAAGCAACGGTTGAAGTGGATCGGCCCGGATATGAGCGCGCTCAGCTCTGTCACGGCGCGTCAGATGGAAACCTGGGCGCATGGCCAAGAGGTGTTCGACCACCTCGGGCTCGTGCGGCGCGAAAGTGATCGCATCCGCAACATCGTGCATCTGGGGGTGGTTACCTTTGGCTGGAGTTTTCGCAATCGCGGCCTGACGATACCAGAGCCGCCACCCCATGTGCGGTTGACCGCTCCGTCCGGCGCAATTTGGGACTGGAATGCGCCTTCGGATGGGAGCGCCGCAACGTCCACAATTACAGGCTCCTCGGTAGAGTTCGCCCAAGTGACAACCCAGGTGCGCAACGTGGCGGATACGGATCTGCGCGTCCGTGGGGAGCCTGCAACAACCTGGATGCGCATCGCCCAATGTTTCGCCGGTCCGCCGGAGGACCCGCCGGAGCCGGGGACACGGTTCCGGGTGTCTGTGCGATAGGCGATAGCCTTACGCGGTCTCGCAGTCAGCGATCATCCCAAGCGCGCTTCAACCCTTCCAAGCACATCCGATCCGGATCAGCGAGGGTCACAGGGAGGGCTTGTGCCTCCAGTACCGCCGCGTAGGGAGACTGCAGCAATGGCTCGGCGATCAGGGCCAGGTTCTGTCCCAGCCAATAGGGGCGCGCGGCGGCCAGCTCAGCACCGATCAATGTGCCCAACAATTGGCCCAGCAGAACTTCTTTGCTGGTCTGCCCGACTACCGCTTCGGCCTGCACCGAGGCCAGCCGTGCTGCCAGCGTTTCCGGTTTTGCCAGACTGTCCGCCGCAGACTGCGTCAAGGCAGACCGGTCAAAGGGGCCAGTGCTGTCCAGACGCATGGTGTCAGCTAGGCTTTGTACCAGGGGCCAAGTCAACGCGCCCTGAAAGCTGACCACTTCGCGGGCACTGACATGCGCCCAGTGGTTTACCGGCCCCGGCAAGCAAATTACCCCGTCCCAATTCGGGTTCAGACGCAAGAACCCTTCAATGCGCGCGGTCGCGCCAAGGATCACCCCTGCCGGCGCATTTTGGCAAAGGCCCGGTAGCGCGTGCACCGTCAGCCCCTCCAGCTCGATCGCTTTCGGTCGCAGGTCTGATGGTTTGCCCGGGACCGCTACCGGCGGGACCAGCGTGCTGCCTGCCAAAAGCACCGGAACTGCAGAGTCGCCCATCGCGTTGCGCAGCGCGGCGGCAAGGCTTGCTGCACTGCTGTCGGCCAGTGCCACCAGTTCTGAAGCTGACGTGCCGTCGTCGGCGATACGCCAAACCTTCATCTTATTCCCATCCAGATTGGCGACGATGTGGCTGCACGAAGCTGTCATGGCTGGTCAATCTCCTCGGCTTGGGGCGAAGCGCTTATCGCGCCAATTTCAAGGGCAGGCAAGGGCAGGTTCCAGCCCGGCGACGTGCAGTTGGATTGCTTGACTTGCCTTGTCCTGCTGCCGCCTTACCTGACCAAACGGATAGGTTAGATAGCCTGAAGCGTGCTTTCGTCATCCCGATGCAAGGGGCGACAGCTCGGGCAGATCCGCGGTATTTTCTTAAAACACACTTAAACTTTGCGATGTGGTGTCGCCTGAAACCGGACCGGTCGGTCCCGCCCCAGCGTTTCGTGACAGGAGGGTATGAAGCGATGAAAACCCAAGCTGTCTTGCACGATGCAAGCTTCGCTCAGGTCGCGGCCCGACGTCTGCTGGCCTTGGGAAACGCACCGTCTGATGTCTTTGCGGGTACCGGTTTCGGGCAGGTTTTGCTCGATCAGCAAAAGCCGCTTGCCACAACGGCACGGATCGCGGGTTTCTTTGACCATGCCGAAAAGGTGAGCGGAGACGACCTGTTCGGGGTGCATCTGGCACAGAGCTGCGACCTGCGGCAGGCAGGGTTACTGGGCTACATTTGCCGCTCGACATCGACTCCCAGCGAATTCCTTCAGGATCTGGCGCAATACGCGCCGCTGCTCAGCGACAGTTGGGATCTGGATACATGTGCCTTGGAAGATGAAGGGCAGCTGGACTGGAGTTGCAAGGCGGGTGCTGCGCATAGGGCCCGGCAATATTCCGAATTCCTCGCTGTGTTGTTCCTACGCGGGTTGTTTCGGGCCAGTGCCGGTTGCGTGCTGCCGAAACAGGTGGAGTTTTCCCACCAGCGCTGCGACGGCGTGGTCGAAATGGAAGCGGCGCTGGGCTGCCCCATCCGCTTCGGCAGCAGCGCAAGTTGCGCCGTGTTCGGCCTCGACGACCTCTATCTGCCCCTGCTGGGCGGTGATCCGGTACTGTTGCGGCTGCTCACGGACTATGGCGATTTGCTCCTTGGCCAACACGCCCCGTCGGGCAAGAGCCTTGTCGCACAGGTCGAGGAGGCGATTTCTGCAAGGCTACCTGCGGGCCCGGTGTCCCTGGCGGTCATCGCGGCGGATCTTGGCATGAGCTCGCGGACACTGTCCCGCAAGCTGTCGCAATCGGGAACCAGTTACTTCTCGGTTCTGGAGAATATGCGGAAGATGCTGGCGCGCCGTTACCTTACGGACAGCCAGCTCTCACTTGGCGAAGTTGCCTTTCTGCTGGGGTACTCCGGACTTAGCAGTTTCAGCGATGCCTTTCGTCGGTGGACAGGCCAAAGCCCGGGCAACTTCCGTGCGGAGAAAACCTCATGACAGGAAAAATAGCACCATTCCTCGCGATTCTTGGTCGCGGCCATCAAGGCGCGGAAAACAATTGCAGCGCAGATGGCGGGATTGTTTCCCGGCGAAGTGTGGTTTTTGGCTGTAGATGTCGAATTCATGGTTAAAGGTCGCAATTTGCAAGAAGTTTCCTAAAATTGATTTAAATAAGGTGAGCCGCTGAAAGGTGGCGCTCCGGCCTGGTGCCGGAGGGGACAGAAGAGATGCGGGCGCGTGGGGGCGCGCCCTCATGGAACTAAGAATACCTGAGGTGCCGAGGCGGATCCCAAGATCCAGGTGACCGGCGATAAGAGTGAACGGCTGCATGTTCGAGGCAGCGGTCCAGTTGCAATGCGGCTGGAGAAGCAGGGGTACGGTATGAAGTACATGATTTCTGGTGGCGCAGGGCTGGCTTTAGCACGTTTTGAGCTGCAGGGCGCGAACGCCGCACGTGTCAGGCGGGCGCTGCCGGTACAACCGGCCAATATCAACGCGGCCTTGGGCGCAACGACCCGTGCAAGTGGGCAGCGTGCTAACGGTGGACTGGCGAACGGGACCTACGCCGCAGTCGGCAAACGGCTGCTGGACGTAAGCCTGGTCTTGCTGAGTTTGCCTGTGGTGTTGCCGATAATTGCTCTCTGCGCTCTTGCTCTCTGGATTGAAAGCGGACGCCCGTTTTACACGCAGCCGCGTCTGGGTCGTGCCGGCCGCACGTTTCGCATCCTGAAACTGCGTACCATGGTGCGTGACGCGGATCAGCTGTTGCAGCAGTACCTCCGCGAGGATCCGGCACTGCGGCAGGAATGGGAACAGACCCAGAAATTGAAGAATGACCCCCGGATCACACGGGTAGGGCGGCTGTTGCGGGCCACGTCGCTGGACGAGCTGCCTCAGCTGTGGAACGTGCTAACCGGCGACATGAGCCTAGTTGGCCCTCGGCCGATGATGCCTAACCAGTTGGGATTATACGGCGATGCACAGGCATATTTTGCACTGCGGCCCGGCATCACTGGTGTCTGGCAGGTCTCAGTGCGCAACGAGGCCGGGTTCTCCTGCCGGGCTCAGGCGGATAGTCAATACCTGCGAGAGGTCACTCTGCAGCGAGATGTCGGTTTGATCTGGCGCACGCTGGCTGTGGTCGTAAAGGGGACAGGTTATTAACCTGCTTATTAACCTGCGTCTGCGACAATGCGCTGTAGCGGGCGGACATGTGCCAGCCGCCCGGTTGTCAGCCCCCCTGAACTGGCGCATCATTCACGGGGTCCAGCCATCGTGCCGAACCTAAACGGAGAAAACGGACACCAGTATGAGTGAGCAAGGCTTCAAGCGATTTCGCCGCCGCCGCGCTCTGGCGGTTGAGCACGCCTCTGACCGAGGCGCGCCGAATGGCGAACCTGTATTTGAGCAGGTGCCTGCGCCTGACCAAACCGGGCACCCGGCCAGCGTAAAGCAGGAGGCTCAGGCCCGGCCGGTGCCGACAGACGAGCCGTCGATATCGGCAGATCCCCCTGCGCCTCCTTCGGCGTCCATTGCAGCTGCGCCGCTTTTGACAACGCCGCCGGTGGCGCTGCCGGAACCTTGGGATCAGATCCGTCAGGTCAGTTTCGCGGGAAGCGGTTCGCCTGGGGCAAGCGACAGATCGCTGCGCCTGGTCTGCAACCAACGTGAGTCCGCCGCAGCAAAGTCGTTCGATCTTCTGCGCACCCGCTTGCTGCATACCCTGAAAGATCGCGGCTGGCGTCGGGTCGCGGTGACAGCCCCGTTGTCCGGTTGCGGAACAACCTTTTCCGCCGTCAACCTGGCGCTTAGCCTGGCGAGAGTGCCGGGGCGGCGCACCATCCTGATGGATATGAACTTTCGTCATCCCGGTGTCGCCGCGGCCATGGGGCTGGCCACACCCACCGGGTCCGGGGAAAACGGCGGGCTGGCGAGCTTCCTGTCGGGCGCGACCCGAATGGAAGAGCAACTGGTGCGTCCGCTGCCATCCTTGGCTGTCGGTGCCAATGACGTGCCGGACCAGAACGCTGCCGAGTTGTTGCACGGCGCAAATTGTGCCGCCGCGATCGACGAGATGATGCAGAGTAGCGGTGCGCACACGGCGCTGTTTGACCTGCCGCCGGTGCTGGAGCATGACGACACGGTGGCCTTCTTGCCCCAGGTCGACGCGGTGTTGTTGATCTCGGACGGCACGGCTACCACCGCCGCCCATTTGGCCGCTTGCGAGAAGATGCTCGCCGGACATACCCAGCTTCTTGGGGTTGTTCTGAACCGTGCACAGCGTTCAGAGACGCCGCTGGACTAATCCTCGCCTTAGTTTTGCCCGGTTGCCATGGTCCTGTCGCCGTGGTGAATGCGTGTGAAAAGGCGCAGTTCAAAACCGCCGTGGAAGGGGCCGGGCCGCAGTGGCCCGCAACAAGAGAGCAGACAGATGGGGCCGATTTACTCGTTTGCCGATTTTGTGGACATGGTGCGGCGCAGGCTGTCCATCATCTTTCGGGTGTTTGTCCTCGGCTGCCTGGTGTCCCTGTGGTTCGCGGCGAGTCAGCAGCATGAATATGAGACAGCTGAGGTGCTACAGATTGCCCGGCCGCAGATCGCCGGTGAACTGGCCAAATCCACCGTAGAAGGCTCTTCGGCGCGGCGCATGCAGCTGATTGAGCAGCGGCTGATGGCGCGTGGAACGGTGTTGGAGATCATCGAGAAATTCGGCCTTTACGCGGACCAGCCGTCGCTGACACCTTTGCAGAAGGTCGCCATGCTGCGCCACTCGGTGCGGATTACAGGCGTTGCGGCCGCGCGCGAAGGGTTCTCTGACGATGGTACCATTTCGGTGCTGACCATCACTGCCCGCATGCCCACTGCAAAACAGGCCCAGCAGGTTGCCCGGGAGTTCGGTCGCCGCACCATTGAACTGAGCCAGGCAAGCCGGATTGCCCAGGCGCGCGAGACGCTGAACTTCTTTGCCGAAAAAGAGGCCGCGCTCAGCGAACAGGTTGCTGCGCTGGAAGATGAGATCGCGGCCTATCGGCTCGAGCACGAAGTCGCCTTGCCGGGCACCATCGAGTTTCGCCGCGAGGAAATCGCCACGATGAACCAGGGCTTGCTGGAGATTGCCCGCGAACGGATCGAGATCCGGCGGGCGGCAGACCAGGCCCAGGCCGAGGAACGTCCCGCCACAGCGCGGCGGATGCTTGCTGAATTCGAGCAGAAGTTGAAGACGCTGGACGCACAGGAAGCGTTGCTGAGCCAGCGCAAAGCCGCCTTGGAAGAGTCGCTGCAGACCACGCCCGAGGTGGAGCGTCAGCTGGGGGCCTATGACCGGCGGATGGAACAGCTGCAGGCGGAATTGGCGCGGATGACAGCGCGCCGCAACGAAGCGGAAGTCGGCTTCCGCCTTGAAACCGGGCGGCAGGCGGAGCGCCTGACTATCCTCGAACCCGCCCCCTTGCCCGATTACCCGGTGACGGGCTCACGCAAGAACAAGGCGCTGATCGGGGCTGCGGCCAGCCTTTTCCTGGCGTTCGCGGTGGCCTTTGTACTGGAACTGCGCCATCCGGTGTTGCGCACGGCAGCGCAGATGCAACGGGAAACCGGGCTATTACCCGTGGTGTCGATCCCGATGATGGAAACCGCCCCCCGTCGCAGGGGAATAAGCGGCCTGCTGCTGCGCCTGTTGCCGTGGCGTCGATCCCGGGGCACAGGCTGATCAGTTGGCGCCAATGGACGTCATGCCCTGAAGCAAATGCACTTGGTCGAACATGGTACTGATCTCCGGCCAGTGCCAATGCAGGGCACCGCCCCCAACGAGAACACATAGCGCGAAGAACACCAGATCATGCAGCGGATCCCAGACGTGGTGGCGCTGCGCCAGAAGTACAAGGACGGGGTAGGCCGCCAGCACCGAGACCGCCAGCGCCGCGATACCGCCGCCCAGCCCAAGCGTGGTGACGGCCGCCAGGAACATCCCCGTTTGCAGACAGGCACGTGTGGCTGAGAAGACGAAGAACCCGCGGCTGTCGCCCGCAGCCAAGGCAGCCTGATCGTAGGTCATCGTGATCACGGCGGGCGCGAGCGCCAAGGCGATCAGAACAATCATCGGCCCTGCCGCTGCATAGCGGTCGTCATAGAGCAGCCCTGCCAGCCAGGGGCCAATCCAGGCCATCACCAGCAACAGGGACAGAATTGCCCCCGTCAGACCAAAGCGCAGTTGGCGTTGCCGTCGGCGGTTCTCCGGCGAAGCATCGGCAGGTTTGTCGCGATAGACCGGGATCATCAGGCGCTGGTTCACGGCGTGGCCCAGCTGCATCGGGAAGCTCGCCAGGAAATAGCCGATATTGTAAAGCCCCAGCACTTCCAAGGGGACAAACCACCCGAGTATCGCCCGATCCCCCTGCGAGGTCAGGAACCAGAAGGCGGTAGACAGGAAGATCCATTTGCCGAAGCGGATCAGCTCCTGCACGGCGGTTTTTTCCCAGCGGAACCGGTTGCCACGCCCCGGCAGGCCAATGTGATACAGCGCGAGCTTGGCGGCTGCCTGTATCACCCCGCCAATGACAAGCGCCAGCACCGACTGCATCGCCAGCGCCAGAAGGATCATGGCGGCAAGCCCGACCACCTGCGCGCCCAGATCCAATGCGGTCACTCGGCCTGCGTGCAGGTGGCGCAGCGCGGTTTCAACCCGCGTCGGGTGAAAGCCGGCCAGCGCCAGCCCGGCTCCGGCAATTGGCAGATAGAGCGCGAGTGCTGGCGCATCGTAGAACTGCGCCACTGGCCAGGCCAGCAGCCCAGTCATCAGCCACAGAAAGAAGCCGCGTATGACCTGGATGGTCCAGGCGGTATCGAGAAAATCCGGCTCGTCCCCACGTTTGCTTTGGGCAATGGACAAGCCTACGCCGACGTCGGAAAACAGCGACAATCCCACCGTCACCACCGAGACCAGGGCCATCAGCCCGAAGGCTTCGGGGAACAGGATACGTGTCAGGATAAGATTCGACGCCAGCCGCAAGGCCTGGCTGCCGCCATAGCCGATCATCAGCCACGAGGCGGAGCGCAAGACACGCGCCATCATTCCCTGTCCTGCAAATAGCGCCGCGACCCGCTGCATGATCACTCCGTTGCCTACCGCCCGATGCCGCACGCTATGCAGCGGCATGAAGAGCGTCAATCGTCAGAGCGGCGTTACCGTCGAATGACGCTCAGCACGTTGAAATACTGTCACGATCCGGTGCCTGTGCTGCATTCTCAACGTGGACCAAACATCTCTGCGTCGATGCTGGGCAAGTGCTGTCGGCGCGGTTAGTGTTCCGGTGATCACTGAACTTGTGGGAAGCACCGCGTTGAAAATTGGCTATATTCTAAATACCTACCCGCAGCCTTCGCACAGTTTCATCCGTCGGGAATTGCATGCGCTGGAGGCACAGGGCGTCACGGTTTTGCGCCTTGCGATGCGGCCGACGACGATGCCGCTGACTGATCCGGGTGACAAGGCCGAGGGCGCGCGGACTGAATATGTGCTGAAGGCGGGCATCTTGCCGTTGCTTGCAGCGTCGGTACGCGCGTTCGCGGCTTCGCCGCGGCGCTTCCTGCGGGCAATGGCCCTAGCGGCCAAACTGGCGCGGGCCTCGGACCGGGGGCTGCTGCGACACCTCATCTACCTGGTTGAGGCCGCCCATGTGAAGCAGCGTTGCGCTGAGGAGGGTGTGCAGCACATGCATGCGCATTTCGGCACCAATGCTGCGGCGGTTGCAATGCTGGCCGAGGCGCTGGGCGGGGTGAGTTACAGTTTCACCGTTCACGGCCCCGAGGAGTTCGACGCCCCTCGGACGTTGTCGCTGGGGGAAAAGATCAACCGTGCTGCCTTTACCGTGGCGGTCAGCAGTTTTGGCAAAAGCCAGTTGAGCCGCTGGGCCGATTTGGGCAAGTGGGACAGCCTGAAGGTTGTTCATTGCGGGATAGAGCCGGATCGCTGGCGCGAAGTGGTACAGCTTCCGGATGGGCCCTTGCGCCTGGCGGCGATCGGGCGATTTGTCGAACAAAAAGGGCAGATGGTTCTGATCCACGCCCTGTCGGAACTGGTGCGACGGACGCCGGAGGTTCACCTAACGCTCATCGGCGACGGCGAGATGCGCGGGGCGTTGGAAACTGCGATTACCCGGTTTGGACTGGAGCGCCATGTCACCCTGACGGGCTGGTTGCCAGAAAGTGGCGTGCGCCGCGAACTCGAACGGGCACATGCGCTTGTCATGCCATCCTTTGCTGAAGGTTTGCCGATGGTGGTGATGGAGGCGATGGCGGCGGCACGTCCAGTGATCGCAACCTACATCGCCGGAACGCCGGAACTGGTCCGGCCCGGGGAGACCGGCTGGCTGGTCCCGGCCGGTGACATCACCGCATTGGTCGCAGCGATTGAGGCGTTGGAGCGGACCGCGCCGGACAGACGCTGGGCGATGGGCCAGGCGGGGCGCGCGCGGGTTCTGGAACGGCATGACAGCGCGACCGAGGCGGCGCGGCTCGCCCGCTGTTTTCAGGAGGCGATCAAGACCCGCGACTAGCGGCCTCGGGTCCAGCGTTTGCTTGAGGCGAACAGTGGTGTTTTGACCGCCGCCGCGACCAGCGCATAGATAACAAACCCTGCCGGATCCTTTGCCATGAGCCGCAGGAGATCGGCCTTTGCGGGTCGGGGCTTGTCCTCGTTCTTGGCAAGGTTTGGATAGCGGTGGGCAATCTCCGTTACACCTGCATCCTGCCGCCGTCGCACCCGGACCAAGTTGCGCAAGCCTTCGACCATCGGCCAATTGTAGGTTGCTGGAACGCGGATACGTTCGGTCGGTGCGAAATTAAGGCGGGCGAAGATGTCGTCGGCAATGATGTCCGGCCAGTCTTCCCAACGCTGCCGCCCGGCGCGGCTCATTGCAAATATGCCGAACCCCGGAACCCCATTGGTGACGAAGGGAAGCTGCGTCCAGATCCTTGCGTAGGCACGGGTAATCGCGCTTTGGGCTCGCGGCACTTGCGGGCTGCCACTCGCATACCGCGGGACGCACCGGTTGGCCGCGGCGCTCGGGCCAGCTATCAGTGCCGCCGTCAGTTGCGGAATCAGCTGTGGCGAGACGGTGACATCCGCGTCCAGATAGACCAATACATCGCCCCGTGCCGCCACATCGCCGACATTCAGGGCGCCGAGCTTGCTACCCTCGGCTTGTTCCAGCACCTTTAGTTTCCACCCCTCACGCGGCTGCACGGATCTTGCCTGTGCGGCGGTCTCATCCGAGCAACCGTTGGCGAGAACCAGAACTTCGCCCTCGGCATTGCCGGGAAGGGGATCCGAGGCAAACACGGCATCAAGGCAGGAGCCGATATAGGCTGCCTCGTTATGGGCGGGTATCAGCACCGAGACCAGCACGCTCACTTTGCCGCCTCGATAACGTCCCAGCGCGGGTTGCTGTCGCTGAGCGTGCGCAGCGCCCCCCAACTGCCCCATTTGCCCGGGGCGCTCACGTCGACAAAGACGTTGAAAAGGCTGCCGCCTGCCTCGGACCAGCCGTTGAGCAGATCCCGGTACAATGCGCCCATTTCTTCGGTGTAGTTGAAGTGGACGAAGAAATCCGTGATTTCAGGGTCATCCACCACCGGGCCGATACCGACCACATGCGTGCCGCCTTCATACATGATCAGGTCCAGGTCATGCTTCCTCGCCACGCGCGCGTGATAGGGCAACACCCGCTCTATCAGGTCTGAGAGCGTGTCGCTGGCATCGCCCGAAATCAGCCCGTCGCGCAATTCTGCCGCCGCCTGGGCGCTGGCGGCGTCATAGCGGTGTCGCTCGACAAATTCTGCGGCGGCCTCCCCGGTCAGGCCTCGGTTGGCGGCGACCGCGCGGGCCTGTGCGCGGCTGTCGGCGATCCAGGCGCGCAGCTGCCCCGCGCGTTCGCGGGTTCCGAGGATCCCGCCGAAATAGCCGGTCACGGCGTACGCGTCGAAATAGGCGGCAGGGGCTTGGCGCGCGGGGTCTTCCGCTTGCCACAGTGGCGCTGTCAGCACCTGTTCCTCCAGTCCCAGCCAGCCGGTCTGGGTCGCGACCACCCGCACGAGCCGCTCAGAGTTGTCGCCGAATACCTCGCTCCAGATCTGCGCCACCTCGGCGGCGCGACCGCCATAGAATTGCATCCACAGGTTTTCGCCCCCCCAGCGGGCCTTGGCCTGCGTGTCCGCCCATGCGGCTTGTTCAAACTGCCAGTTCCAGACTTCGTTCGAGTATTCGACATAGGCACGCAGATCCGCGTCCAACCCCTCATTCACCAGCCTCGCAAACTGGCGGACATAGCTGTCGTCGGCCATGTGCGGCATGGAAAACCACGGATCGGCACCGAGCGTGTTGGCCAGTTCCAGCATCACCTCAACCGGAACACCCTTCTGCGCCCAAGTGTAATCCTGTCGCCGCGGACGATCTTCCCAGCCGGTTTGTTCCGAGTTGTTGGTGGCCATCCAGTTCATCATCCGCAGGGCGTCAAATCCGTCCAACCGGTCCAGCCACAACGGGTTGAACAGCGTGCCGCTGTCATGAGCGCCAAGATGCTCTTCCCGCACGACAGTGATATTGCGCACGTAGTCGCCATCCCGGTCAGTGCGCTGGATCAGGATCGAGACGGGCCCGGGACCGGGGGTAAAGTCAAAGCGCACCTCGCCTTTGCCGTATCGTACATTGCTGGCGCGGCCCGAAACCTCGACAATGCCTTCGCCGTCAAAGCGCAGCACATAGCGTCCGGCAAGCGCGTGCGCGTCCTCGGGCAGGTCGGTCAGGATAACCGTCCCGATTGATCCCAGTTCCGGCGGGATCGCGGTGGGCCAGCCATTGTCGTCGAGATAACCGGCCGCTTGCAGATCCGCATGGGTAACACCGCCCCATTGGCCGGGCAGGTGGCCGATCCAGGGGCGTGCGGTCTTGAAATGGTCCAGAAACGGCGCCTGGGTGCTCCAGTCGGCGACGCCTGCAAGGGTAACGGCGATCGGCTGCCGCAAGACCCCGTCTGCGGCAGCCGTCTTCGCGGCAGCGAGCAAGGGGGTAATGTTGTCATTGAGCGCAGGCAGTGTCGGCTCCTGCGGCAGCGCAGCCGGTTCTTTTGGCAGGGCGGCGGTGCGGATCTGCTGCCCCTGGGCCGCCGCCCAGGCGATGGCTTGCAATCGGGCGGCCAGCGCCGGAGAGGGGGCCGGGTAGGGATTGCCCCAGCGGTCCTTCAATTGGTGTGGTAGCCCGCTGGGGTCTTCTCCAGTCAGCACCGCGTACTGCAGCAAAGCAAGGAAGTAGAAACCGGTGGCATTGGGGTGGATGTCGTCGGTGAAAACATCAGCGATGCTGTCAAGGCCCGGCACCGTGCCTGCCCGGATCGCATCATCCAACCGCGCCATTGCCTGGCCTGCGGGCAACAGCCGTACCGTACCGTCGGTGCGGGCGTTGACCGCATCCACAACCGCTTGCCACCGCGGCAGGTCCTGTTCCAGCCGCTCACGCCAGGGTACGTGGGCACCTTCATCAAAGGGCACTGGGGTCTCGGTGCCACTGTTGAGGCTGTGCCACGTTTCTTGCAGGTAAAAATCCACTTCCGGGTTGGAATGCCTCGCCAGTTCGTAGAACCGGGTCACCGCGCCCTCGGTGTCGCTCCACTTCAGGTGGTTGGCCAAGGGGATTGCTTCGGTCACGATGACGGCATCGGCCGCGCGTTCCAGCCGCGAGCGGGCGTCCACTCCCTCTCCGTCACCGCTGTGCTGCCAGTTGTAGTTCAACGGCGCGCCATTGATGATCTGCGCTTCCACAGTGGCAGGCTGGCCGCCAGCCGCCAGAAGCTGCTCCAGCATTGGCGGGTTGTCCGGCCCGAACAACGAATGGCCGATCATCACCACGGACGAGATCAGCGCTTCCAGTTTCATGCGTTGCGTGCCTCAGCCCCGAGACCGGTACGCGGCAGCGCGGTGACAACCTGCCAGACGATCTGCTGCACGCGGCGCGCCGCATCGGCGGGCAACGCCTGCGCGGGCGTGCCATCAGCGCGCGTCAGCTGGTGGAGCAGGCCTTCGGGGCTGCGTTGGTACAGCACCGCGAAATGGGTCAATGCCACGATATACGTCCCCAGATCATTGATGTGGATGGTATCCAGGGCCCCGTCCGGGGTCCGTGCAAAGAGTGCTTCACGTGAGTCGAGCCCGGGGATATTTCCGTTTTCAGCGACGCGGGCAACGGCGGCCAAAACCTGTCCGCCGGGGATCAGATACACTGGCTGATCCGGGTGCCGCCGACTGGCCCGGCCCGTCAGTTCACGGATCCAGAGCCGCTCCAGGTCACCGTCGATCCGCTCCAACCAGCCGTCGGGGTCATCCAACTTGTGCCAGGTTTCATACAGGAAAAGGCGCGGCGCTGGAGACGCGTTACTGGCCAGCTCGACCCATTTTTCGAAATACTTAGCCGCATCGAAATACTTGAGCGCATCGCGCAGTTCGACCATCTCGGTCAGCACGACCGCATCATAATCGCCCGAGGTGACCGCTTCACGTGCATCGCGGTAGGCCGGGGCCTGATTGGCGGTATCGACGTCGAGGATTGGCTCGTCAGGCTCCCAATGACCGCGAAGTGATGTGCCGGAACCCAGCTGGCTGTTGTAGCCGTGCCCATCGGGTGCCAGCTGTGCCAGCATATGCGGCATGTCCGCGCCGACCAGTGAATGGCCAAGGTGAAAGACAGTCAGCGGCCCCTCCGGTTTCGGGAGTGGCGGC
The DNA here is from genome assembly GCA_019801415.1 of Nocardioides marinus. Classification (GTDB taxonomy): domain Bacteria; phylum Pseudomonadota; class Alphaproteobacteria; order Rhodobacterales; family Rhodobacteraceae; genus Leisingera. The sequence goes on along the minus strand of JAHVJD010000005.1, from coordinate 279,222 downwards.
GGTACCGGAACCGGGCGACTTCGGGTGGCAAAACCGGCCAGCCCGAGGGCCGCGACGGCTGCCGACAGGGCGATGAACCCGCGGCGGGCCATCATGAGCGCCCCCGGATTTCCGCCACTGTCATGATGAGCCCCGCGCCGATGACAAAGCGTCCGGGGACGGCCTCGCCCCGCGCAAACGGTGGTCGTTCGGCGGTGAAAACGGCTTGAAAACTGCCGGTGGACAGGTCGATATCCAATTCCATTCCATCAAATCCGTAGTAGGCCCGGCTTAGTGAATACTGGGCCTTGTAGGCGGCTTCCTTGGCCGAGAAAATCAGCTTGGCCAATTGACCGGCATGGTTCTGCTGCCGCAGCCAGTCGCGTTCGCGCGGGGTGCAGATCGCGGGCAGCAGATCGTCTTTCAGTGGCGTATCTTCTTCCAGATCGATGCCCAGCCCCTGCACGGCGTCATTGCGCGCCAATACCGCCATGGCACAGCTCTGCGTGTGGCTGATCGAACCTGTCACCTCTTCCGGCCAGACCGGCGCGCGATCGGGGCCGACTGGAACCGGCTGCAAGGGAAGGCCCAACTTGCAGATCGCCTGGTGGGCAGCGGCACGCCCGGCGGCAAACTCGTCACGCCGTTTGCGCACCGCGTTCGGCGATAGGCAGGCAACCTCTTCGGGCAAGGGGGCGGGCGGGTTGGCCAGCGGGTCCGCCCCGGCCAGGGCCACGTCCTCGGCCAGCAGCGGCCTTAGCAGGGCCAGCCGTTCTGCCAGTCTGGTATTGGCTGCCGTCATCCGGTCCTTGTCCTGCGATTGGCGCGCATGGCCCGGCGCTTGGACATCGTGTCGCTGCGGCTCGGGGCGGCGCTGGTACCTGTCGCTTGTTCTTCGGCTTTTTCCGTGCTCCCTGCAATCCCTTCGGCGTGGTTCGCCAGACTGGACAGCGTGGGAAACCGGAAGATGTCGGTGATCGACAGCGTGGTCAGCCCGAGGGTATCGCGCAGCTCCCGGTGTGCCTGCACGGCCAGCAACGAATGGCCACCCAACTCGAAGAAGTTGTCTGCCGCACCGATGTTGGCAATGCCGAGCAAGCGGCTCCAGACCGCCGCGATCTTGGCTTGCAAATCACCGCTGAGGGGCTCGGCCGCCACCGCTTGCAGTCGGTGGGGCTGCGGGTCGGGCAGTGCCTTTCGGTCAATTTTCTTGTTTGGTGTCAGCGGGAAAGCCTCAAGCGTGACGATGCGGGCAGGCACCATGGCCTCGGCCAGCCGTGCGGCGAGTGCCTGTTTCACGGCGGCTTCATCAACCGGCTGCGCTGCGGTGACATAGCCGACCAGTTGTTCGGCCCCGCTGCCCCCGCGTGGTAAGACGACTGCACCGGTGACGCCCGGATGGGCTGCAAGGGCGGCCTCGATTTCGCCCAATTCGATCCGCTGGCCCCGGATCTTGACCTGATTATCGGAGCGCCCGAGGAACGCGAGCTGACCGTCCGGGCTCCAGCGCACCAGGTCGCCGGTTCGGTACAGGCGGCCTTCGGCAAAGTCTGCGGTGACAAAACGCTCGGCGGTCAGCGTGTCACGCTGCCAGTAGCCCGCTGTCACGCCTGCGCCGCCGATATACAATTCTCCCACAGCGCCGAGAGGCACCGGCTGCTGGGCCTCGTCCAGCACGTAAACCTGCGTATTGGCGATCGGGGTGCCGATGCTGGCGGTCCCCTGCGGCACGGCATCAATTCGACTGACGGTGGACCAGATCGTCGTCTCGGTCGGCCCGTACATATTGTGCAGCACGGCGCCGGTCGACGCGCGCAGCGCCTGCACCAGATCGCCGGGCAGCGCCTCGCCGCCGACCAGTAGGTGCTGCAATTGGCCCAGGCAGGCGCTCGCGTTCGCGTCCTCCGCAATCATCCGGGCCATTGACGGTGTGCATTGCATGTGGGTCACCCCGTGCCGCACGATCTGCGCCGCCAGGGAGAAGTCATCGGCTGCCAGTGCCTGCGGCGCGTTGCTGAGGCGGAGAACCTCGGCCAGCGGTTTCAGGCCCTCCAGCACCACGTCGGGGGCGATGCCGTAGTCGATCAGGCAGGCGATTTCATTGACACCGATACGCTTCAGAGCCGCAACCCGCTGGCAGGCGTCCTGCACGGTGCCGAACAACCCGGAGTCCTCGAAGTAGCGCTCAAAGGCAAAGTCGAGGATTGCGTCCATCTCGGCCTCGGAGAGGGAGCCGAGGTCCATCTCGAACGGATTGTTCACGCCCTCGGGCCGCTTGAAGGCCGGGAAGGCCCAGGCGTATTGCTTGATCAGCCCGGCGGCGGAGCGCAGGTAGTCCTTCATCGGCTCCCGCGCCACCTGTCGGGCCTGCTCGCGGGTTTCGGCCAGGTAGCTGTGCAGCATCAGCGTGACCTTGAAATCCGCCGGATCATGGCCCGCCTCGCGCAGCGCGTCGTGGTAGATGCGGATTTTGCCCGCGACTTCCTCGATGCTTTGCCCCAGGAGATGGGTCAGCACATTGGCGCCGATCGCCCCGGCCTCGCGCCAGGTGTCGGGGTTGCCGGCGGTGGTAACCCAGACCGGCAGTTCGGCAGAGACCGGCCGCGGCTGGGTGATGACGGCATGTTCGCTGCCATCTTTGCGCGGAAAGGCGACCTCCTCGCCGCGCCACAGCTTGCGCACGGTGTCGATGGCATCGAAGAGCGCGGGCTTGTTGGCGGGCGGGGTGTTCTCCGGGCGCAGGATGAAATCATCCGGCTGCCAGCCAGAGGCAAAACCGATCCCTGCGCGCCCTGCCGTCAGGTTGTCGATCACCGCCCATTCCTCGGCAATGCGGGCCGGGTGGTGCAGCGGAGCGACGCAGGAGCCGCCGCGCACGCCGATGTTCTGCGTGACCGCTGCCACGGCTGCGCCGGTAACGGCCGGGTTGGGGTAGGGGCCGCCAAAGGCGTGGAAGTGCCGCTCTGGCGTCCAGACCGCGTTAAAGCCATGCTGGTCGGCGAATTTGGCCCCCTCCAGCAGCAGGTTGTATTTCTGCGGCCCCGGCCCGTCGTCATTGCCCCAGTAGAACAGATTGAAATCCATTCGGCGGTCCGACAGTGCCACCGGGCCGCGCGACAGCTCCAACCGGCTTTCGTCGCTGGACAGCACCAGCTTCAACCCGCGCGACAAGGTCCAGAACAGCTCCAGCACCGAGATGTCGAAGCTGAGGCTGGTCACTGCCAGCCAGGCATCGCCGGGCTGATGCGGAATGCGCTGATCCATCCCGGCAAAGAAATTCGCCACATTGGCGTGGCTGACCATCACCCCCTTGGGCGTACCGGTGGAGCCCGAAGTATAGATCAGATAGGCCAGATCACTGCCCGCCGCGCCGCCGTCAATGTTTTCCGTCACCGGATCGGTAACGCTCTCGACCTCCATCACCTGCGCGTCCGAGACGGGCAGGCTGGCGGTCAGCACAGCTTGGGTGATGATCACCTGCGCCTGGCTGTCCAGAATGTAATGGGCGATGCGGTCGGCCGGATAGGCCGGGTCCAGCGGCACGTAGGCACCACCCGCCTTGAGCACCCCCAGCGCGGCAAAGACGAGCTCGGCGCTGCGGCGAATGTAGATGCCGACATGGGCGCCGGGCTGCACGCCCATAGCTTGCAGCCGCGCGGCAATGGCGTTGGCGCGGGCATTGACCTCGGCGTAGGTGTAGGTTCGGTCCTCAAAAACCAGTGCGGTGGCATCCGGCGTTTTGGCGGCCTGCGCTTCAAACGCCGCGTGGATAGTTTGCGCGGCGTCATAGTCGCAGGCCGTGTTGTTCCAGTCCTCCAGCAGCATCCGGCGTTCGGCATCGGGCAGCGCCGACAGGGCGGCAACCGGACCTTCGCCCCCCTCGGCGAAGGTCTGCAGGAGCAGGTCCAGCCGCGCTGCCAGCAGGTCCGCGACGCGGGCGTCCACTCGGCTGGCGTCACAGTGCAGCACCAATTCGCCGCCCGCCAGCGCGACCGTTACCGCGCAGCCGACCAGCGGGGCGTTTCCTTCCAATGACAGGCCGATGGCAGGCATCGGTTGCGCCGTGATTTCCGGCGCGCGGGCGATCAGATCGCTGGCAAAGCCACCGTATTTCCGTGCCGTGTCAATCTCTTGCTTGGTGCGGTCCAGCAGTGTCTGCACGGTTTCCTCGCGCCGGGCCTGCAACGGCACCCAGTCAGAGACAAACCCGGCCGCGCCCTGCGCAACGGTGGTAGCCAGCGCCACATCGCCACGCTCCTCGGCCGTGCCCAGCAGGGCCCAGGCCAGCACCGCAGCTGCGGCGGTGGAAGCGTCAAGCCCGGCGGGCAGTGGCAGGCTGCGGCGGGTGGTTCCCGTGTCCCCTGTGTCCGAGGCCAGCGGCAGTTGAAGCGGTTGCATCGCCGCGAGCCGCTTGCGCCAGTGCGGCTCGCCCTGTTGGGCGGCGGCGAGGGCTTCGGTGATCCGGGCAACCTCGTCGGCGGGAATGCGGGGCAAAGTCGTACCGATTTTGGACAGCGAACGGAGGTCCACAGCCAGCCCGGCGGGTGTGGTCAGCCGCGATAGCTGCACCGCGCCCTCGCCGGTGGCAACAGTCAAACTGTCCTTCGAGACGGCCAGGACCGTGCCGGGCGCCGCCGTGCCCTCGGCCAGCCGCGCGGTGCCTGGCAGCACCAGCTGACCGCCGAGACGCAGTTTGGCGATGCACATGGGGTTCCAGTAGCCGCCCATGTCCAGCGCCCGCACCAGCCGGGCCAGTTCAGCCGCGGGGCGGGTGAAATCCAGCAGCCCACCCGCCGCAGGACGGTCGGCGCGCGCGAAGTAACGCCGCTGGTTCAGATCCTGCGGCTGGCGGTTCAGGTTGCCGCTTTCCAGCTGCGCCAGCACCTCGGGGAAGCTGTCCATCGCAGCGGCATAGCATTTGGAGTTCAGGCTGAAGGCGGTTTCATCCTCTGCCACATCGAAATTCCGCTGGGCCAGAATGTCGCCCTCGTCGGCACCGCGGGTCATCAGGTGCCAGGTGATGCCGTGCTGCGGCTCGCCGTTGATCAGCGCCCAGTTCGGGGTGTTGAGGCCCGCGTAGGCAGGCAATGGGCCGTCATGGAAATTCACCGCCCCGCGCGCAGCGCCAGCCAGCACGGCGTCGGGGATCATCGTCAGATTTGCAATCGACAGCAGCCAGTCATAGCCGCCCGTGATGTCCTGCGGGTGCTCGAGCAGCGCCAGCCCCTTGTCGGCAGCCCAGCGGCGGATGTCGGCATCCTGCGAGACCACCGCATCAATCCGGTGGCCGTGCGCCAGCAAAGTGTCGGCACAGCCGATCAGCAGCGATTCATTGCCAATGACGACAGCGGAAAAAGGGGTCATTTCTGCTCCTTCACAAGCGGAGAGGTCGGGCGCGTTTCGGCAGGGCTGGCGGAGGGGCGCAGGCTGGCGCGCAGCTCATGGCGCAGCAGGTCGCGCAGGAAGTACGGCGGGCCGGGGCGTTTTCGACCGCTCAGCACGCAGCGCATTGCGTACAGGCTGCGCCCGGCCGCCTGCGCCAGCGTTGCCAGTAGCGCATAGGCGCGGCCGTGGGTCTTGGTGAAGTAATGCCGCCGCGAGTCGAACCAGTAGCCGGGCGTGCGCTGCCAGTCCTTCATCCCGGTGGAGGCCGAGCCGACATGTTCAATCCGGCTGTCCGGCAGGTAGTGCGTACGCCAGCCCGCGCGGGCGGCGCGGTGGCAGAGGTCGGTTTCCTCGAAATAGAGAAAGAACCGTTCGTCAAAGCCCCCGATGTCCTCGATCACCTCGCGGCGGATCATCAGGCTGGCTCCGGCGGTCCAGTCCACCTGGGTTTCCTGTTGCGGTATCTCCATCGCGACCACCCAGGGGCGCAGCAGCCGGGTAAAGATGCCAGTGCAGATGCTGGCCTCGAACTCGCCAGCGATGGAGGGAAAGCGAAAGGCAGTGCGATGCGGGGTGCCATCGGTGCCCTGCACGTAAGAACCGACCAGCCCGGCACCGGGAGAGCGTTGAAGAAAGTCGCGCAACCGTCGGATGGTGTCCCCCTGCACGAAGGCATCCGAGTTCAGGAGATAGTAGAACTCCGGCGCCGAGCCATCTGACAGGCCGGTTTTGAAACCTAGGTTCATACCCGCGCCAAAGCCACCGTTCACGGGCGAGGCCAGGAGACGCAGTTTGCCATCCTCCAGCCAGCCCCTTTCATGCGCAGCGCTCCTGATCTGCTCGAAAGAGCCGTCATCCGAGCCGTTGTCGATGATCAAAAGTTCGCCCGGCAACGCGCGCATCTCGGCCAGCGCGGCCTCGGCGGCGCGCAGGGTCATCTCCGGTGTTCGGAAATTCAACAGGATCGTCAGTATGCGTGCGCTGTCTGCCATGCTCACTCCGCGGCCTGTGTCCGGCTGGGTGCGGTTTGCACAATTGTGCTGTGCGTGGCCTGTTTGGCCTGAACCGCCCGCGCATCGGCAGCATCCAGACGAGCCTTCACGCCCGCCGCAAGCACTGTGACATTCGGCACCAATACCATGCTGTCATGATCCCCCGGTACTTCGACAACCTCGACCTTTGGTGCCCATCGGGTCCAGTCGTTGTCCTCAAAGACATACTCACGCTCGGCGCTGACCCAATTGCCGCCGGTGACCTGCCACTTGCGGTCAAGGGGCGGGCGGAACAGGGTCATCGGGCCGTTCCAGTTTCGCAAGGTGTAGGCTTCAACCGCAGCGCGGAAAGCGCGCTCGATCCGGCGGTTGTTGAATTCGGGCAAGTCGCTGTTGCCGATGGGTTCGGCCCGGCGCTTCTGGACTTCCCAGGCAATACGGTTCCTTGCCCAGTCCAGCAGGAAGCGGGGTCCCTGTTTTCGCAATTCGGCCAGCTTGATCAGGGCCTTGTCAGCCGGTTTGAGCGAGGGGCGGACGGGGAGAGGGGTATCCAGGAGGATCAGGGCTGCGGTTTCCTGACCGTCGTTTTCCAGTTGCTGAGCCATTTCGTAGGCGGTGATGCCGCCACCCGAAAACCCGCCCAGCAGGTAGGGACCTGCGGGTTGGAGCTGACGGATTTCCGCCAGGCAGCTGCGGGCCGCGTCTTCGACCCGATCGTGCGGGGCGTCGTCGCCAACAAGCCCCTTGGCCTGCAAACCGTAGACCGGTCGATCCCGACCGACCAGCAACGCCAGATGGCGCAGGTTCAAAACGTTGCCGAACATGCCCGCGACCAGAAAGAAGGGGCGCCGACCGGTGCCGTCACCGGGGTGCAGCTGCACGAGGTGGGTATATTGCGGCTGCTCTGTGGCGTCTTGCGGGCTTTCGCCCGGCTCCGCGGCAATGCCTCCGCCGCGGCGCGCGATGATGCGGTCTGACAGCGCGGCGACGCTGGGGGCCTCGAACAGGACCGACAAGGGAAACTCCACGTCGAACTGGCGTTTCACCTGGGCGAACAATCGAACCGCAATCAGCGAGTGGCCGCCGAGATCGAAGAAACTGTCCTCGATTCCGACCTCCGAAACCCCCAGGAGTGAGGCAAACAGGTCCGCCAGCTTCTGTTCCACCGGGTTGCGCGGGGCGATGTAATCGGTCTCAAGCTGGGGGCGCTCAAAGCTTTGTGCGTCTTGAGACGGGAGCGGAGCCGGGCGATCCGCTTGCGCAATCAGTGCAGGCAGCTCCAGCGAGGAGACCACCACTTGCGGCAGGTCCGCGGAAATGGCGCAGCCCAGTGCACGTTCTAGGGCCTCGCCGCCTTCTTCGGCACGAATGCCATTCGCGATGTTGAGATGGAGGCGGCGCTCCTCTGCCGAGAGAGGCGTTGCATCACGTACCGGCGAAAGTTTCAGCTGCTCGGCTGTGGCATCAGGTTTGGTGCTTGCGGCTGTCGCTTCAAAGCCGCCGACCAAACGTTGGATGCGAAAGCCCTCAACCTCCACCAGCACGTTGCCATCGGGATCCGTCAGCGTGATGTCAAATGCGGCAGCGCCGTCTCCGGGCGCGTCGTGGAGCCGCGCGTGGCTGTAGACATCATGGCCGAGGGCAGCATGCACGTGAATCCGCTTGTAGGAGACAGGGACCCACAAGGCGTCTGCGCGGTAGCCGGGGATCAGGTCCATTGCCCAGCCGGTCGCCAGATCCAGCAGTGCAGGATGCAGCAGCATGTTGTCGTCTTGCGCGACTTCAGGCAGCCGCAACCGGGCGAGCCCTTCCCCCGCACCCAGCGCGGCGGATTGCAGCACATGCCAGCGAGGCCCGAAGCGAAGATGCCGTTCCTGCGGGGAGCGCAGACGACCGTCTTGCGGGCTCTGCACGTGAGGGCAGCGGGACAGGATGTCTGAAATATCGAGCGCGACGGGGCGTTCTGCCGCCGTCGCAAAGGCCAGCATTGCCTGACTGTTTAGATGGTAACCACCTGAACAGGCAGAGTAAACAAACAGTTCATAACCATTTTCATTAGCTTCGAGCTTAATCAGCGTTTGCTTTGGCTGCTCGTCTGCGACCACCAGGGGACGCAGGAAATACAGATCGCGGATTTCAAACGCGTCGCCAGTTTCCAGCGCCCGCATGACCTCGGCGGCGATCTCCACGTGACCCGTTCCGGGCAGGAGCGCCGTGCCCGCGGCGGTGCGGTGATCGTTCAAAATCCAGTGACCGGTGTCGAAGGTGGGCAGGAAGACCCGGTTGCCGTCGCCGTCAAACCCCTGCTGTTGCAAAAGCGGTTGCGCACAGGGGGCAGGTTGGGCGGCTTCGGGCTCGGCGTTCCGTGTCTTGAGTGCTGCTGCGGCCATGCCCGTGTCAGCCCAGACGCCCCAGTCGATGGCGACGACACGGGTTCGCCCGTTGGCGCGGTGGCGTGCCCAGGCGTTGAGGTATTCGTTGGCGGCAATGTAATCCACTTGCCCTGCCGGCCGGGTTGCGGTGGAGGAGGATGAAAACAGCAGCATCAGGTCCAGGCTGCCGTCCGGGAAGACCGTGTCCAACGCCCGCAAGCCGCTGACCTTCGGGGCAAGAACACTTGCGATGCTGTCCTCATCCTTGGCCAGCAGCGGAGCGTCGTCGATGACGCCAGCGGCGTGAATGACGCCGGTTAGAGGGCCGTTCTCGGCCTCTGCCGCCTGTCGCGCGGCCTCAAGTTCCCCGCTGTTGCATACGTCAGCGGCCAGTGGCAGCACCGGGTCACCGTTCTTCGCCTCCAGATCCATCACCGCGCGAATGCGTCTTGCCGTGCGGTTGGCCGGGCTATGGCTGGCGAGGTAGCGTTTCCAGCTGTCGCGGGGCGGCAAGCCGTCGCGCGAGATCAAGGTGACCTTGGCGCTGTATGTTTGCATCAGGTGGGCTGCAATCGTCAGGCCGATGCCGCCATACCCGCCGGTGATCAGGTAGTGTCCACCGGATTTGAACGGTGGCACAGACGGGGCCGTCAGCGACTGCGAACGCCAGCTCAACTCCAGACGTTTGTCACCGCGCCATGCGACGGTGGCATTGGCCGGTGTGGCCATGAGTTCTTCCAGCAGGCGGTCGGCGAGGTTGGCCTTGGCTGGCTTGCGCTGCTTCAAACGGTCTGACAGCCCCATGGTGCGCGGCAGCAGCTCGATGTCCACGCTGGCGCAGCTCACCCCGGGCAGCTCCCGCGGGATCACTCCGAGCGGGCCTGCGATCATTGCCTTTTCCGGATAGGGCAACGGTTCACCACGGACTTGCGCGGCCCCGGTCGTGAAGACGGTGAGGTGCACGGGAGCGGGCAAATCGATGTTGCCCAGTTCCTGGGCCAGGGCGGTCAGGCCGTGGAACCCCATTTCCAGGTTGCGATTAAAGAACGACGAGCCGGGGCGGTAAGTCTCGGCTTCGGTGACCAACCAGAAATGGGCAATTCGGTCGGGTAACAGACCTTCGGCAGCCAGATCGCCCAGCAGCGCGCCATAGGCCACGCGGCCTTGCTCGGGCGGAAGTACAAACAGATCGGGGGCCAGCCTGGCGTAGGTATCGCCCGCCCGCACCCGCGTCACGGTGTGACCGGCGGCGGACAGGCGTGCGCCCACCGCCGCGGCCTGACCGCAGTCATCTTCGAAGATGAGCCAGTTGTGGAGTTCTTCGTCCAGCTCCCGTTCGACATCAAGCGCGCAGTCTGCCAGCCGGGGACGCCAAGCCGGGCGGTACCCCCAATTGGACAGGTCGTCGTGCCGCTTTGGGGCCGGGTCCTCGCTGGTTGCCGGTTGGCCCGGCTCGATGAAATAGCGCCGCCGTTGGAAGGCGTAGGTGGGCAGCGGCAACCGGTTGCGCCGGGCTTCGCCCCATATCTGTTCCCAGTCGGCCTCGACCCCGCAAGCCCAGAGGCGACCGATGACGCCAAAGAAATAGGCATCATCCATGACCTGTTGCGCCGGGTGGCGCAGCGAGCTGAGTACCTGGCCTTGCTTGACCTCCGGCGCCATCTGCGCCAGCGCGCTCAACGCCTTGCCGGGGCCAACCTCGAGAAACACACGGCCGGGCGTCTTGGCGAGCTGGGTGATGCAATCACCAAAGCGCACCGTGTTGCGCAGCTGGTCGACCCAGTAGTCGGCGCTCATGGCCTGCTCTGCGGTCAGCTCCGCACCGGTGCGGTTGGAGATCACCGGCAGCTGCGGTGCGGAGAGGGTAAGCCCCCGCAGGAAGTTACCATAGGTCTCCAGAATGCCGTCCAGCATGCGCGAGTGGGCGGCGATATCGATGGCGATGCGCTGATGTTCGATCTCTCGGGCCACCAGTTCGGCGGCCAGCCTGTCGAGCGCCGCCTGTGGGCCGGACACAGCGGTGAGGGCAGGGGCGTTGACGCTTGCGATGTCCAACTCGTCCCCGATCAGGGCTTCCACCTCGACCAGCGGTAGCGCGATCGACAGCATGCCGCCCTTTGGCACCGTATCGAACAACCGTCCGCGCAGAAGCACCAGGTCGATGCAGTCTTCAAAGGAGATGACGCCCGCCAGACAGGCCGCGGTATTCTCCCCCATGGAATGTCCGACCAATGCCGCGGGCCGAACGCCCCAGCTGATCCACAGCTGCGCCAATGCGTATTCGACGAGCATGATCAACGGCAGCTGGACGGAGGGCTGCTGCAGACGCGCATTTGCAGCCTCTTCGCCACCCTCTTCGGGCAGCCAGATATCGCGGATGTCATAGTCGAGCTGCTTTTGCAGGTGGTCCAGCCCCCGGTCCATCCATTCGGCGAAAACCGGCTCCGTCTCGTAAAGGTCGCGAGCCATCCCAGCATATTGCGCGCCGCCACCGGGAAACATGAAGACCACTTGCGGGTCATCGCCCAGTCGGTCATGCGTGAACACCTTGCGCGGATCGTTTTCGCGCAGCAGGCGCGCGGCCTCAGCCGGGGTTTCGGCCACCAGCACCCGCCGTTTTGCAAAACCTCGACGCCCCTGTTTCAGGGTGAAGGCGACATCTGCCAGGTCCGCTTCGGGATGGGCCTCCAGATAGTCCGCCAAGGCCACCGTATTTGCCTCCAGTGCTGCCTTGGACTGGCCTGAAACGCAGAGGATCTGAAACGGAAAATCACTCTCCTCCGACGGCAACCGCTCGGGGGCTTCCTCCAGGATGACATGGGCGTTGGTGCCGCCGACGCCCAGGGAGTTCACCCCGGCGCGCCTTGGCCCCTTGTGGGAGGTCCAGGGGCTTAGGCTGGCATTCACCTTGAAAGGGGAGTTTTCGAAATCAATTGCCGGGTTCGGTGCCTCGTATCCCAGCGAAGGCGGGATCTCCTTGTGGTGCAGCGCCAGGGCTGTCTTGGTCAGGCTGGCCACGCCTGCGGCGGTATCGAGGTGGCCGATGTTGGTCTTGACCGAGCCGATCCGGCAGTATCCGCGCGCCTCGGTGGAGGCCCGGAATGCTTCGGTCAGTGCCGTGACCTCGATCGGGTCGCCCAGATAGGTGCCGGTGCCGTGGCATTCGACGTAATCAATGGTCTCCGCCGGGGTATTTGCTGCCTGCAACGCGTTGCAAACCGCGGCAGCTTGCCCGCCGACCGAAGGTGCCAGGTAGCCGGCCTTGTCCGAGCCGTCATTGTTGATGGCCGATCCCTTGATGACGGCCCAGATGTGGTCGCCGTCGGCAATGGCATCTTCGAGCCGCCGCAGAGCCACAACCCCGGCACCGGAGCCAAAGACCGTACCTTGCGCGCGATGATCGAAGGCGTGGCAATGACCGTCCGGGCTGAGGATTTCGTTTTCTTTGTAGAGGTAGCCGCGGCCATGGGGCAGTTCAATGGTGACACCGCCCGCCAACGCCATGTCGCAGTCGCCTTCCCGCAGGGCCTTGCAGGCGTAATGCACGGCCACCAGCGAGGTGGAGCAGGCGGTCTGAACGTTGACTGACGGGCCTTTCAGATCGAACACATGGCTGACGCGGGTGGTCAGGAAATCCTTGTCGTTGCCCGTATGACGGAGCAGGAACATGCCAACGTCATCGACCAGGTCGGGGTTCGAGCAGATGTTGAAGTAGAAATAGCTGCCCATTCCACAGCCGGCATAGACGCCGATCGGGCCGGAGATGGTTTCAGGCGGATGGCCTGCGTTTTCCATGGCGCCCCACGCCACCTCAAGGAACTTTCGATGCTGAGGGTCGAGGATGGCTGCTTCCTTTGGGCTGAAGCCAAAGAACTCGGCGTCGAATTCATCAAACCCCTTCAGCCGTGCTGCGGCGGGTACGTAATTCGGATCTGCCAGGGTTGCAGGGCGCTCTCCATTGGCCAGCAGGGTTTCGCGGTCCAGCTGCTCGATCGCTTCCAGGCCGTGGCGCAAGTTTTGCCAGAACACGTCCGCGCTTGGTGCACCGGGCACGTCCACTGAAAGGCCGACTATCGCAATATCACCGGCCGCGGCGCCTGCGGCTGCTGATTTTCTATCCAATATCGTCACTATCTGCCCCTACGGCCTTACAAAAACTTGCGTGGCGACCCGCTGCCCTACCGCTTTCCGGTTTGAATGGCAGCCCGTCGCGCGGGTCAATCCGACGTGCCAGCCTCAGCCGATCGCTGGGTCAAGTGTGCGCGGCAGTTTCCCCATCCGCGGCACGGGAGAGACCTGTTCCACGTCACCTTCGTCAATCCATCGGGCCAGCCTATGGTGGCATTGTGTCTTTTCCGCGAGAATAACGGTAAGAATAGGGCATCATATCACGCTGCGTTTCGTTGGGGCACTGGTTTCGCTCGACATCGCCTGGATGCCACCGAACAAGGCGGGCCTTTCGCGGAACAGGCCCGGATAGATCAACCGTTCCGCGTAGCCCAGCACCGCGCCCGCGCACATCCAGGTGATCGGTATCAACGTCGCGTTCAACAGCATGTCCACCAGCGTGGCCGCCAGGATCAGGGCGATCGGTGCCGCATAGGGCGAAAAGCTTTGCACGGACGTCTTGCGTGCGGCCCAGGCCAGCAAAACCAGCGGCAATGCCAAAAGGCCCATTTCGGCAATGTATCCCAGCCAACCGAAGGTGCCGAAGACGATGATCCAGCGCCCATCTGGAATGGACAGGATCTCGCCGCTCTCCTCGTGCAGGATCAGGTTGCGGCCCCAGCCGCCCCAGCCGAACCATGGCTTTTCCGCCGCGCGCGCCAGCAGCTGTGCCTCATTGTCGAAGCGGAAGCCCAGGGAATGGGCCCGGTCAACGCTGATGGTTTCGAAGTAGGCCACGACGTCATCGGTGGGTATCAGCCCGGCGTTGCGCAGCATCGGGTAGATCACCGCGATCAAGCCGAGTACCAGCGCCATCCGTAGTTGCCAGCGCAGCGGCGCAAAGGCCACCACCGGCGTGAAGACGAGCCCGTAGGCCAGTGACGCGAGGCTCTTGCAGCCGACGAGCAGCAGAAACAGGTAGCCGCAGACCAGCCCCAATCGCCAGCGGCGCTCTGTGGTGGCGGTGCGGGCCAGTGCGGCGGCGGCCATCAGGGCCGTGGCAACAAAGAAGGCCAGCCACAGCGCATGCGGCAGAAACACAATCGGGCGGTAGCCGCCCATTCGGATCATCTGGCTGAAATCATGCTGGAAAAAGCCGTAGACCCAGACGTTCGTCTGCGGGCTGAAGCGGATTTCGAACAAGGCCGGGATGGAGTAGGCCAGCGCGCCCAACACAAGCGCCAGCAACAGGTCTCGATGGGCCTCCGGCGTGGACAGGTACCGCCGAGCGATCAGGAACGGCATCAACACGATCACCTGGTTGATCATCACGGATCCAACGTCGCGCCAGCGCAGGCCCGGCACTTGATGGTTGAGAATCAGAATCGGGTCGGCATTGGCGATCTTGTGAAACAGCATCGGCTCACCGTTGGTGAGCACCGTGGGAATGACGCCAAAGACAAACAGCAAGACCAGCACCAGTGCGGCCGGGTGGCGCGGCAAAAGCGGCACGGGCCGACGCAGCATGAAGGTGCAGAGCCCGAAGGCCATGATCGACGGAATCGCGAATTTGTCCATGTCCGGGACCAGCGGCAGGTCAAACTCGGCCACGGGCGGCAGCAGCAGGTAGCCGGCGATGATGCACCACAGGATCGCCCGCTCCAGCGGCAAACGCCGGAACAGAACCAGGCTGACCAGCGGCCAGGCCAGCAGCATCATGTAGGCCACAGCATTGGGCACCGGCGGTCTTGCCCTCCTTGACGTACGCGGTTCCGTTACGCGGTCGAATGTAACCGCTGCGATCCGGGGTGTCGCGGGGATTTCGACCATCCGGTAAATGGTTTGCAGGAATGCAACGGGTCTGGCCGGGACCGAAGGCGGGGGGCTGGTCCGAACGGCACCACGCGGCTAAGACGAAGTCATATTATCTGCGAGGGATACCGTGTATTTCGAATTCGACGGGCGCCGTGTTGCGGTCAATATCCCGGACCGTACCGGTCTCGAGACCGAGATCCGTGCCCGGTTTGCTGCGGGGCACGGGTTCGCGCTCGCGACGATCAATCTCGATCACATCGTCAAACTGGCTGCAGATCCGCGGTTTCTGGCGGCCTACCAGGCACAGGACCTCGTGGTGGCGGACGGGCGCCCGATTGTCTGGATGTCGCGACTGGCGCGGCGCCCGGTCGAGCTGATGCCGGGCTCCGACATGGTGCTTCCCCTGTGCCGCCTCGCGGCTGAGAGTGGCGCCAAAGTTGCGCTGGTGGGCAGTACCGAAGCTGCTCTGCACGATGCCGAAGCGGCGTTGATCGCGGCGGTGCCGGGGCTGGACATCGCCTGGTGTCAGGCGCCTTCGGCGCCTTTCGACCCCGATGGGGAAGAGGCTGACCAGATCCTGCATCGGTTGGCCGAAACTGGCGTGCAGTTGTGTTTTCTGGCGTTGGGGGCGCCGCGGCAGGAGCAACTGGCCAGCCGTGGCCGCAGAATGGCTCCGGGGGTGGGCTTTGCCTCGGTCGGAGCCGGGCTTGATTTCCTTGGAGGACACCAAAAACGCGCGCCAGCCTGGGTACGCAGCATTGCGATGGAATGGCTTTGGCGTGCCCTGTCCAATCCGGTTCGACTGCTGCCGCGCTATGGAAAATGCCTCGCGATCCTGCCGCGCCAGGTGCTGCATGCCGCGTCGCTTGGCCGTCAAGAACGCCCCTGACTTCGCCTGGTCAGCTCGCCGAAGGCAGGTCTACTTGTACTCCAGAAGCGTCCGCGTCCGACCTCTGCGCCGGTTCAGGTGATATTCCAGTACCCCAACGGCCTCGGGGAACTTGCCCAGCAGGGTAAAAGCCCCCCGTTCCCAGCCCATACGCCGCACCAATCTCAGGAGTTGGGCCGGGTAGATCAAGGCCAGCAGCAAAAACCAGACACTGAAGGCCGCGCCAGTCAAGATGGCCACGGGCAAAATGGCGCCCCAGATCAGCGCCCGGCGGGTCTCTGTCACCCAATGTCGTTCCGGGCTGGCCCCATGCAGCGCCGCCCCTTCGGCAAAGGCGTGGCCTGCTCGGCGGCTGCGTTGCCACCACTGGCCGAAACGAAGCATCCGGGCGTCATGGCGGGTCATTTCTGCATCCAGTCGCCAGATTTCCCATCCCGCCCGTCTCAGGCGCAGGCACAGCTCGGGTTCCTCTCCGGCAATCAGCTCGTCGCGATAGCCGCCAGCATCGCGCAGTGCCGTCAAGCGCATCAGCGCATCGCCGCCACAGGCCTTGGCTGGGCCAAATGGGGTGTCCCACTCGGCATCGCACAACCGATTGTAGACAGAGGCGGAGGGAAACTGCTCGCGCCGACGACCGCAGACCACTGCCGCCTGTGGGTTGGCTTCCATGAAGGCATGGGCGGTCGCGATCCACCCCTCAACCACCTCGCAATCGCCATCGGTGAATTGCACATATTCCGTGCCGGTCGCGACTGCGGCCAACCCGGCGTTGCGGGCCCGCGCCGCGGTAAAGGGACGGGACGTGTCCAGCTCGACGACTTCGGCCCCCAAAGCGCGCGCGGCTTCGACCGAACCGTCACAGGAGCCACTGTCGACATAGATGATTTGTCGCACCTGTCCCGTCAGCGACTGCAAACAGCGGATCAGCCGCTCGCCCTCATTGCGACCGATCACGACTGCAGCCGTTTCGGCAGCGGCGGCAGCAGGGGTAGGGGGCGGCGGTTGGGTCACAGGGGCGGTCCATTCGTGGCGCAATCAGGCAGATTCAAACTGCCGCCTTCGTGCGGCCACTGCAAGCGGGGCGTGCATGCTCAATTGCTTTTACGCCATCTTTGCTTCAGGCTGTGTAAACAACAGGAGAACAAGGGGATTACCGCGCATGGGAGCTGAACTGACGGTTCTGGCGGGCGATGTCGGAGGGAGCCGGACACGCTTGGCGCTGGCGGCACCCGGCGTTGGCGTGACGGCGTTGCAGAGTTTCTCCAATGACAGTTTTGCCAGCTTGGAGGACGTGCTGCGCGCCTATTGCGCCCAGCCAGGATTGCCGCCTCTTGCAGGGGCCTGCCTTGCCGTGGCCGGACCAGTTCGTGACGGCCATTTTGAACTCAGCAATCGCAATTGGTCGGGCCGGGCAGAGGAACTCGCCGCGGTGCTGGGTTTGCAGCCGGGTGCCAAGGCGCAGATCATCAATGACCTCGCGGCGCTGGGCCATGCACTGCAGGTGCTGATCCCGGGGCAGTTGGCCAGCCTTCGGCCAGGTCGGCAAAGCGGCGCACAAGCGCTGGTGGCGGGGATCGGAACCGGTTTCAATGTCGCGGCTTCCTGTGGAGAGGAAACACTGGAGGCCGAGTTGGGCCATGCTGCCTTGCCGCAGCCCCTGGTGCACCGGCTGGAACAGCTTCTGAAGCGGGCGCCGACCGAATTCTGCAGCGTCGAGAGCTTGTTCTCGGGTCATGGCCTGGTGCGGTTCCACCAGGCCCTGAGCGGCAGTGCCGCAAGCAGTGCCGAGGGGATATCCGCCGCCTATCTGGCAGATCCTCACAGCAGCGAGGCGCGCACGATCGGCGAGTGGGCGCAATTGCTTGGACTGTTGGCGCGAGAAATGACCGCACTCTACATGCCGGGGCAGGGGATGTTCTTTGCGGGCAGCGTCGCGCGCGGCATTCTCAACACACCTGCGCGGGACCTGTTCCTGTCAAGCTACACCGCGCCCGGTGGCAAGCTGGGGCAGATATGCGGCGACACGCCCCTGTGGCTGATAAAGGATGACGCCGCAGGGGTCAGTGGCGCGGCCCGGGTTGCCCTGAGAGTGGCGGCCGCCGAAGATGCGCTTTCTCACCCGGTGGGCGGCGAGGCCCAAGGGCAGACTTAACGGCTCCCGACCCTTGATTGCCGGGGCCGCAGCTGCGGCTGCCCCGGCCCCGTCCGCAAAAGCCTGCCGCTAGTAATCGCGTTTGAAAAACAGGCCGATACCGGTTTCCCCCTCGCTGTCCACCGTACCCTTGGCGGTCAAGCTGTCGGTCACGTCCAAATTGATGCTCAACTCGCTGTCTCCGCGAGTGTTGACGTTGAAGTCGGTATAGACATTTTCAGCCACATAACCGCCCAGCCCCAATTGTCCGCTGCCCAGGTTGTCGACCCCGATATCCACGTCATCGGCACCGGTGGACTGGCGCAATTGGGCCTGGGTGCCGCCGCCGCGACCGCTGAGGGTCAGCGCGGATGTCGCCAGTCGCGCCAGCGCCAGTGGGGAGATGTCCTTGAGATTGTCGCCAAACAGCAACAGGGCCAGGGCCTCTTCGCTGGGGCGTGGCGGGTCGGAGGTTACCTTGATTTCCGGCGCATCGACGCGGCCGGAAATTTTCAGCGTTGCGGTGCCCTCTTCCGTGGCCGTGGAGGAGCTGAACTCCAGGTAGGGACGCAAATCTCCCAACAGGGTAATCCGCCCTTCGTCCAGTTGCAGTCGGCGGCCGACAATGTCGAAGGTGCCGCGGATCAGGCTGATCTGGCCTGAGGGCGCCAGCCGCGCTGTGCTGCCGCGCAGGTGGATCTGGCCGCCAAGCTCGGACCGCAGGCCGCGCCCCCGGGCAAAGATCCGCGAGGGCGCGCTAATGATGACGTCCAGATCGGTACGCCCTGACCCGCTGCCGCTGGCGTTGCTTTGCCCGGTCAGCCCCGCACGCGCCAAGGTTTGGCGGACGGCCGCAGGCGTGTTGATGTTGCGGATCGGCGGGATCGGTGCCGCAGAGACAGTGCCGCCAGCCGTATTGAGGTTGATGTTGGTCTCGCCCACCTCGATGCGCCCGCTGACCCGGTTGCGGCCGGCCATCTCTCCGGCAAAGCTCAGTCGACCGTTCAGCAGCGTCTCATAGGACAGGTGATCGGTGACGGTCACGTCATCGATGGAAATCTGAAGCGCCCCATCAAACGGTGGCGTCAGGTTGACCGGGCCGCTGATCGTGACCGTGCCACCATCGCGGGGGCGGGCAGACATCTGCAGTTGCGCACGGGTGTCCCCCAACGAGACTGTCGCCCGAATGTCGTCTATTCTCTGGGCAGCGGACGGCACCGCAAGGGAGGCTCCCGGAACGGAGATCGTGCCGCGCAGGGCGTCCAGTGAGGGGGCACCTTTCAGCGCCAGATTGAAACTTGCTGCGCCGCGCAGCAGGTTGGGCGTGATAAACGGGTTGACCCCCTCCAGGCGAAGGGTGCCGTTCGCGGCAAGATCAGCAGTGCCCTCCGCCTCGTTCCAGCTCCCGGCCAGTCGGCTATCAACCCCGGCAGGCCCCTTGGCGGTGGCGTCGATCTTCCAGGTGCCATCACGCCGGGTGGCAGACCCTTTGGCTGTCAGCTGCCCCGGCAGCTCCGGGATCAACCTTTGCAGCTGGGCCAGGACAGCGTCAAATCGCAAATCGGTGCTGCCGCTGCTCTCGGCAAAGCGGGCATCGATCTTCGCATCTAGGCCGGCTGGCCCGGTAGCGGTTCCGCTGATTTCCCATTCGCCGGCTGTGCGTTTCGCTTGGCCCTCGGCGGCCAGTTTGCCTGCCAGCTGCGGCACAAAACGCTCCAATTCCTCCAGGGCCGCGGCAAAGCTGAAATCCGCCGCGCCTGCCAGAGTCACCGACCCGTCCAGCTGGGCTGAGCTGTTCTGGGGGCCGCTGAGTTCGGCGGTGCCACTGAAAACATCATCCTGCCGCGTGACGCCTGCCGTCAGCTTCAGCTGGCCGGGCAGCTGCGGGGCAAGGATTTCCACGCGTTTCAGTTCCGCATCAAGGTCCAGCCGACCGCGATCGCTGGTCAGCATGCCGGAGGCGTTCGCGGCGAGGTTGAGGCCCTCCAGCGCGAAGCGGTCAATGCTGAGCCCCGCGGCATCCCGGGCGGCTTTCACCGTCAGGCTGGTGGTCCCTTGCAGCAGCTCGTCCAACTGGGAAATGCCTGCGGCAAGGTCCTCGCCGGTCAGCTCCACCGCGCCAGAGAATGCGCCCGACAGCGGCGTAAAACTGCCCTCCACGCTGCCTTGCAACGCCCCCCTGAGGGGGCGGCCAACAAGGGCGGAAAACCGTGCCAGTTCCGTCGCTTCCGCAGTCAGGTCCGCACTCAGGTTCAGCCCGCTTTCCAGCCCGTCCAGAAACAGGTGCCCGGCTGCCCGATAGTCGCTGCCGCGCAGCTCCATGTCGGTGATGCGCAGCGCGCCCGGCCCCTCGGTGGTGAGCGTTGCATCAAGGCGTATGTCAGTGCCGGTTGCCTCCGCAAGGGCCGGTTGCCGTGGCTCAAGCCCGGCCACGACGGCGGAAAGACGTCCTTGCAGGGCGAACTCGCGGCTTTGGTCCAAGGTCCCGCTGCCAGTGATCTTTGCCGTGTCGATCAGCGCACCGGGATGGCTCAGTTGGTTCAGCAAGCCATCAAGTGTCCAGTTGCCGACGGTTGTCTTGCGCAGATGCAGGTCAGCCGCGGCCAGCGTGGTGCGCGCGCCGGGAACGGGCAGGGTGACGGCAGCCTGCCCCTCGGGAGGTGTGATTGCAGCCTTGAGATTGGCAGTGTCCAGCACGCCCCCGGTCGTCAGGGATGCAGCGCCGGTCAGTTGCAGGGCGGCGGTCCGCAAGGCCAGCGTGTCCAGCTTGACTGCGCCGTCAGCACTGCGCGTGCCGCGGACGTTCAGGCGCAGGCCGGGGCCAAAGAACGGGCGATGAATGGGGGCCAGAAGCGCATCGATGTCGCCGCCCAGATCGGCCGAGAAGGCAAGCGGGCGTGGCGCGTCTGCCGCTGCATCTTCGGGCAGTGGCGGCGCCGTCATGACCACCTCGCCTGCCAGCCGCTCGCGCCCGTTTGTGCTCAGGCCAATGGTCGCGGCAAAATCGGTAACCGGACCGCTGCCCTGTGCCAGCAGCTGAATTGACGGGTGGCCAGGGAGATCCAGACTGGCTCCGATCCATCCACCGGGCGCCTCATCCAGCTCAAGGTCCAGGGTAATCTGGCGCGTTTCGTTTGTGTAGCCCGCCTGCAAACGCAGATGGTCGCCGGGCCTGTCCAGCCGGTCGGCCTCCAGTTTGGTGTCCAGTGTGCCATCTGCCAGCCGCAGCGAGCCGTCGACCGAGAATACGGCCGCGACGCCAGCGAGCTTCTCGCCCAATTCGATACGCTGGGCCGCAATCTGATCCAGCTCGATCGCAACGGGCAGTTCCGGCAACGCAAACGGGGTGGCTTCCGGTGCGGGGAGGTCCGGATCGGGGGGCAGCGGTTCCGGGGGGCGCTCGATTGCGATACGTCCGGCGCTGAGCTGGTTCACGGAAAACCGCCCGCGCAGCAATTCCAGCCGGTTCCAGTCCAGTTCCGCATCTTCGATCGTCAGCCAGATGCCGCTTTCGTCGGCAATGGTGATCCGTTCGATGCTGGCCTTGGAGGAGAAGGCCCCCTGCAACCCGCTGACGCTGATGTAGCGGCTGTCGCCGGACAGCGTGTCTTCAAGGAAGTCCACCAGTAGCCCACCGCTTTCGGCCGCGCTGTCCTGTGCGGCAGCGGGAGGAGACGCGGGGGCGCCCAGAGCCAGGCAAAGTCCGAGTGAGAGGCCGATAAACTGTCTCAAAACGCCTGTCCTATTCCTATGTAGACCTGCACGCCGTCCTCTGAACCTCCGTCAACCGGGTAGGCGACGTCGAGGCGGATCGGCCCGATTCCGGCCACATCGTAGCGCAGTCCGACACCGGCGCCGGCATGGCGCGCGGCAGACCCCGATACGAAGCTGTCCTCGCCGACAAAACCGGCGTCGTAGAAGCCAACCAGCGAGATCTTGTCGCTGACCTTGCCGCGGATCTCCGCGGACAGCGCCATGAAGCTGCGCCCGCCGGAAATGCCGCCATTCACGGGCACGCCGAGGGATTGGTATTCGTGACCGCGCACGCTGCCTGCGCCGCCCGAGTAAAACAGCAAGGTAGGGGAAATTTCATTCAGCGAAGGGCCAACGACCGATCCCAGCTGCAGGCGTCCGGCCAGCACGATACGGTCCTCGGCCCCCAAGCCCCGATAGGCGCGGCCATCGGCCTTCATCTGCAGGCCGGATTTGCTGCCATCGAAGCCCAGGAATGGTGTCGCGCTGGCTTGCAGATAATAGCCGCTGGTGGGGTTCACCCGGCTGTCGCGGCCATCATAGTTGGCGCGCAACAGGGCAGCCAGGTACTTGAACCGCCGCTTGCCATAAATATCCTCGGCCAGGATCGATGTCGCGCCAAGTGCCGCCTCGGCATAGAACTGCTCGGAGTAGGTGCGCCGGGCCCCGATCGCGCCCAACATGCGGGTCGCAGTGTAATGTTCTTCGTCGAGGTGCTCAGCCTCGGCCAGGTAAAAGATGCTGTCATCCGGTCCCAATTTTGCGGGCTGATCAAGCCGAACTGCCAGGCGTCCATCCAGATCATTGCTGCTGCCGATACCGCTGAGCCGTGCTTCCACGCGGAGTTTTTCCGCGCCTCCGAACAGGTTGCGGTGCATCCAGCTGCCCGACACTTCGATCCCGTCAGAGGAACTGATCTCGACGCCGAAGGTCAACCGGCGCGGGGGCAGGTCCTCGACCTCGGCGATAAAGTCCAGGGTGCCGTCGGGGTTGGGATGCTCCGCCTCGCGCAGAACCACACTGGAAAACGTGCCAGTCCGGCGTAGCCGGGTCGCAGATTTGGCGACAAGATCCGGATGAAAGGTTTCGCTGGTTGGGAAACCCGCGATACGGCGCAGCGCGTCTTCCCGCACGGCGGTCTGGCCGGTGAGGCGGAGTTTCCCGAACCGCAGCCGGGGACCCGGTGTCAGTCGCAGGCGTGCATTCAGTCGGGCTTTCGCATGGTCGGCAGTGATGTCCTGTCCGCTGATCGCGGCCTTGGCGTGCCCATTGCGTCGCCAGGCCCGGACGCCGGCGCTCGCCGCATCCCGGATCGCGCCGGTGCTGGCAGGGTGGCCGGGGGCGTAGGTCGGCGGGATGTCGATTTCGCTCTGAGCCGGGAACGGCGTGAGTTCGGCGACGCCAAAGCGAAATTGCGGCCCTGGTTGCACAGTGATTTCAATATGCTCGATGGTTCGCGGCGGGTTCAGCGGCTGGATCGTCGCGGCCTCGCGGCCATCCAGGCGAATGTTCACCACCGGAGAGAAATGTCCGGCATCGTAAAGAACCTGAACCAGCGTGCGATAGTCCGACAGCGCCGCGGCCAACACCTCTTGAACACCGGTTTGCGGTCCCACGGCGACAGACGCAGAGGCTGCCTCGAGCCGCGCCTGCAGATCGGCCGGTGCACCAGGGGCCGACAGCCGTGCGTCGGCAGCCTGCGCGGCGGTCGGTGCCAGCGGCAGAAGGGCCAGAGCGAGAGCGCGCATCAGGGCGCGCGGACGAAAGGAAAATTGCATGTCTGCTCCCGTGGGCGGGATTGAAAACGGGGTTCGTCGCCCAGCCAGAATGGCCGTGGGGCAGCGTGAGCCTAGCACGGGAATTTCTCGGGGGAAAACCGCCAATCCGGGCAAGTCGGCGGCAAATGTTCCCGCCCGGCGTGAAGCCGAGGAAGAGCGGTGCAGGCAACCGTAAAATCGTGCGTCATTGTGGTGCGTCAGAAAGGAATTCGTTTGAAATCGGCGTGGAGATTGCCATATTCAATCCAGCCCCGGCAGTTGTCCCTGCCGGAGCTGTCACTCGTTACCAATAGCACTCTGAAACTGGAAATTTGGTGCAATCGTCAGGCTCAGCCACCACTCACACAGCCAAGCCTGAAGCGGATGATACCACGCAGAACATTGCTGTCTAGAAAATTCTCGGATTGATAATGTTTGCGTGGTGTCGTTTAATTCGCGCCGAAAGGTCGCGTGTCACGAGGAGGTTGGTTTGGACAGGCTGAAGTCAATTTTCGAATTGCGTAACATGCTCTACGAGATGGAGCAGGATATCGGTCTGGAAAAGCTCAGCCGCGTGGAACGAGACGTCTTGCTTGCGGCCCACGCCTTGACGGGCAAACCGGGCACAGCCGTTCAATCCGATCAGATCCGCAGCCACAGGCTGGTGCGGGGCGTGACACAGGCGACCTTTTACCGGACTTTGAAGTCTCTTCTGGAAATGGGGCTGCTGGAGCGCGCAGGCGACAGCAAGGCGCGTCATTACGTCGTGCGGTTCTCGGCTGGCGGCGATGTCGCGCGGTAGTTTCCTGTTATCGGGGCGGGTCGTTTCCGTCGTTCGGGATGGGTCCTGAGGGGCCGCTTTATCAACCACTCCGCATTTGCGGCGTTCGCGCGAGACTTGGCGACAGACGCCGCGAGAAAGTCACTGTCGGTCCATTTTCGGCGGAAAACCGCCATTGCGTGTGTTCGGGGGGCTGGCTAGTGCTTAGGTATGCGTCATCTCCTGACAGTCTTCTCCGGCGGTCTAAGCCATGCCATCATTGCCGCGGCCTATATTGTTTGCCACGGGTTGACCGCCATGGTGGTGACGCCGGTGCAGAACATGTTCCTGCCAGAAATCACCATTTTCGCCAGTCTCGCCTATCTGCCGCATGGGGTACGTGTGCTCGCGATCTGGTTGTTCGGGTGGCGCGCTTGTCTGCCGCTTGCGGTGGGAACATTGGTGGCCGACGCGATGTTCACCTCCGCCAACATACGTGAGATGCTGGAGCCGTTGCTGCTCAAATCCGTTGCCGTCGGAGTGCTGTCCTCGCTTGCGGCCTTCGAGCTGCTCCGGCTGAGTGGTCGTAACTTTTACTCCGGTCAGGCGCGTCGCATGTCCTGGGCTGGGGTTCTGACGGTCGGGGCGCTGGCATCGTTGCTGAACTCACTCGGACAATCGATGGTTTTTTCCGGTGTCATCTTTCCCGACGACCAACTGACCGTTCTGACCGTTTATGCGGTCGGCGACATGATTGGGCTCATGCTCTGTATGTTCGGATTGATGCTGATCTTCCGCTGGATGCGCTTGCGGCAGGAGACGTTGCGGCATCGCAATCGCTGAAGGCCGCCTGCTGGGTCAGGCGGCCATCAGCCGCGCGACATCCAGCATGCGCGCCGAAAATCCCCACTCATTGTCATACCAGCCGAATACTCGCAGCTGACGGTCGCCTGCCATGCGCGTTTCCGGCCCCGCGATCACCAGGGATTCCGGTCTTGCGCGCAGGTCGGAGGAAACCAGCGGCATGTCGGTCCAGCCCAGCACCGCAGAGGCCGCGGCGGCTTCCTGGAGCTGCTCGACGGTGATCGGTGCCTTCAACTGCGCGACAAGGTCGACGGCGGACACGCTGGCGGTTGGCACCCGCACGGCGGCCCCGCTGATGCGTCCTTTCAGATGCGGCAGTACCTCGTCGATCAGATGCATCGCCGAGGTCGTGGTCGGCACCATCGACTGTGCGCCGCCACGGGAGCGCGCAAAATCGCCCCGGGGCGCGTCGACCATGGGCTGCGAGTTGGTATAGCAGTGGATCGTCGTCATATGCGCGGTATCGATGCCGCTGATCTGGTCCAGCAGCTTCACCAAGGGGGTCAGCGCATTGGTGGTGCAGGATGCGTTGGACACGATCCGCGCCTCGCCGAGCGTCTCTTCGTTGGCGCCGAGCACAACGGTCGTTTCCGCCGCCGGGGAGGGGCCGGAGATCAGCACTTTTGCCGCCCCCGCTTTCAGTCCGCGTTCGGCAACGTCCGATGTTCTTGCAATGCCTGTGCATTCCAGCACGAGGTCGACGCCGCTCAGGTCCACTTCGGTCAGATCCGCGGCGTGGCTTACGGGGATTGAACGGCCCATCACGTGGAGCGCCTTGTTGCCGTGTTCGACCGGTGCGGCGAAGGGGCCAAAGGTGCTGTCGTATTGAAACAGATAGGCGCACATGTCCAACGGCGCGATGTCGTTGATGCGCACCACCTCGATGTCATCTCCGCGCGATGTGGTCAGAATCTGGCGCAGGATGGCGCGGCCAATGCGGCCGAATCCGTTGATTGCAAGTTTCATGCGCAATCTATGGCAGGCGCGCCGGTGCCGCTCAATCCGGTGTGGCAGGAAAATGGTCACATTTTCCAAGAGGATGTTTCTGCGAATCTCAACGGATCGGCTGAACCGGCAAAGACGGGGTTATTTGCGGCAAATGAGCTGCCCGTAATAGGTGCCGGAGATCGAGCGCAGCAAACTGTCGAGGTTCACGCTGCACCCGGTTGCCGCCCGCATGGCGCGCACCGCCTGTCGCGCGCTCAGCACCGCCGGTGGGCGAAAGGGCTGATGCTCGAGGTTCATCCGCGTGGCGCTGACATGATGCGGACGGTCGTCCGCCCAGGCCACCAGCCAGGTGCGCCCCAGGACCTCGACCTGGGTGCCGACCTGCTCTGCCATTGCCGAGGCCGGGACCAGGGCAGAGCAGAAACCCGCGGCCAAAATCATCTGCTTCATCATGGAAAAGGCTCCTGCGGTAACTCATCGATGATGAGCCTATCAGGACGCCGTCAGGTTGCATAGCGACGTGCAGGGGGAAGGGCGAGCCCCGGCAAGGAGGCTTGCGCCGGGTTGTTGCCGACCCTTCTGGCGCTACAGGTGATCTACCGCTTCGGCCTGACGCAGCTCCGCCGCGCAGAGTTGCAGGCCGCGCAGCAGCCGTTCGGTTTCTGCCTCGGGATTCTGTCCCCGTGGCGCTGAGCTGCCGACTACGATCGGGGTGCGGTCGGGGCGCGAAACGGGCACCGCGTAACCGATGATGCCGGCCTCGAATTCGCTGTCGGTAACGCAGTAGCCCTGCTCGCGTGCCGTCTCCACCCTTTGCAGGATTGCATCCGCACAGGTGAGCGACTGGCTGGTATGGCCGGGAATATCGGTGGTTGCCAATGTGGCTGCGGCTTCTTCAGCGGAAAGACCGGCCAGCAGCATGCGCCCGAGACTGGTATGGGCCAATGGAATGTGCGACCCGGCCGTAAACCCGTAGGTGATATGACCGTGATCGACGGTCGATTGCGCCAGCAGCAAGACGCGGCCCTGGTCCAGCATCGCCAGGGTAACCTCGACCTCCATCTGTCGCGCGTGGCGGTTCAGAACGGGCTGCACCCGCCGTCCGAATTGATTGGCCTGCAGGAAACCACCCGCAAGCGCCAGTACGCGGGGGGTCAGAGACAGCATCCGCCCGTCCTGGCGCAGGTACCCCGCCTGCACCAGGGTCAGGGCTCCGCGCCGGGCAGTGGCCCGGTCCTGCCCACTGCGCCGGGCGATTTCGGCAAGGGTCATGCTGGGGGTTTGGGCGTCGAAAACCGCCAGAACCGCCAGGCCCTTGGCAAAGCTCGAAGAAATATTCCTGTCCTGATCTATCACTGCCATTCGTCGTTCGGGCCTGCTTTTGTTCGTAATTGGCCTGGCCTGTCGCCAGTGCTCGTCATGTTGTGCGAATGTTCAGCACCATGTGCGTTGGGCGCACGCTGTCAAGGCGTAAATCGCGACGCTGCTTTGCCTTTGCGCTGTCGGAATGGGCAATCGCGGCCGTACAACTGGACGTCCGGCCCGTTTTTGTTACAGTCTGCCGCTGCTTGGGTCCGCATCGGACGCACCTCGGGTCAGACCGAACCGGGCAGATTTGCAGTTGAGACAAAAGACCACGAGGCGGCCGATGGCGCATGATTTCACTTCCGGCAAACTGGCGCGACTGGGGCTGTTCGACGAAGAGACCTGCCGACAGGCGAGGGAAGTTGCGGCGCGGGTGCAAGCCGACGGGGTTGAGACCGTGCGAGTGCTCTTTGCCGATCAGCACGGCATCCTGCGTGGCAAGACGGTCATGGCCGATGGCATCGACAGCTTGTTTCAGCGCGGCATCAATGTGCCTGCAACGCTATTGCTGAAGGACACGTCACACCGCGCCGCCTTTGCGGTCTGGGAGGAGGACAGCGGGCTGAGCGGGCCAATGCAGGGTGCCGGGGACGTGTTGTTGGTGCCGCGCCCCGAAACCTATCGTGTGCTGCCCTGGTCGGGGCATTCGGCCTGGATTTTCTGCGACCCGGTCTATCAGGATGGCAGCCCGATCGCCTTTGCCTCCGGCGCGGTGCTGCAACGCGCTGTGGACCGTCTGGCGGCACAGGGCATGTCCGTCACCTTCGGGTTGGAGGTGGAGTTTCATATCTTCGAGCTGGCGGATCGCGCCGATCGCCATGCAGAGGCGACCCATCCCGGCGCTCCGGTTCAGACCCGCAACTTGACCCAAGGCTACCAGTATCTCACCGAAACCCGCTACGGCGAGGTCGAGCGCGTTCTGGACCTGCTGCGGCGCAATGCACAGAAACTTGGTTTGCCCGTGCGCTCGGTCGAAATCGAAATGGGGCCGAGCCAGGTGGAGTTCACCTTTGCCCCGGATGGCGCAATGGCCCAGGCCGATGCCATGGTGATGCTGCGAACCATGGCCAAGGAGGTCTGCGCCAGAGAGGGGTTGCATGCCAGCTTCATGGCCAAGCCGCGCCTGAACAATTCCATGGCCAATGGCTGGCACGTGCACCAGTCGCTGCACGACTTGGAGACGGGGCGCAATCTGTTCGTGCCCGAGGCCCCCGGCATGCTCAGCCCTCATGCCAGCGGATGGATGGCCGGGTTGCTGAAATACGCTTCGGAAACGTCCCTCCTGGTGGCGCCCACGGTCAACAGCTACAAGCGCTATCTGCCCTATCAACTGGCCCCCAACCGGATCAGCTGGGGGGTGGACAACCGCGGCGCGATGCTGCGTGCGCTGATGGCACCGGGAGAGGCGGACAGCCGGGTGGAAAACCGCGCTCCTGACAGCTCGGCCAACCCTTATTACGCGCTAACTGCCCAAATCATCGCCGGTGCCGCGGGACTCGCCGAAAGCCTCGAGGCACCGCGTCCCACAACCTCGCCCTATTGCGAGGATGCCGCGCGGATGCCGCGGTCGCTCGGGCAGGCCTTGAGCGGGTTCAAGCAGTCGAAACTGTGCCGTGACGCGCTGGGCAAGGAGGTGACGGCCTACCTTCTGCAACTGAAGAAGTTCGAATGGGAACGCTACCTCGATACCGTCAGCGAATGGGAGCAGGCCGAGTATTTCAACCTGTTCTGACGGTGGTGAGCGCCATCCTACAACCGGTGCTCGCAGATTTCCCCGCTTGATCGCTGGCGCAGCCCGTTGCTAGCGTGTACCAGCGCCCGCATTGGGGCTGGCGATTCCGGCTCGCGGCATCTTTCTGGTGCTCACGGACGTCCAATTCGGCAGCCGCATACAGATGAACCCCGGCTCTTCCAAGGGAAACCAAGATCATGAAATACACCGAAGAACACGAATGGCTGCTGCCCGAAGACGATCTGATCACCGTTGGCATCACCGCGCACGCCGCTGAACAGCTGGGCGAGGTGGTCTATGTCGAGCTGCCCGAACCCGGCACCGAGGTCTCCAAGGACGACGAGATCGTGGTGATTGAATCGGTCAAGGCCGCTTCCGACATTCTGGCACCGCTGGATGGGGAAATCGTCGAGGTGAACGAGGCTCTGGCGGATGATCCCGGCAAGGTGAACGATGATCCTGAGGGCAGTGCCTGGTTCTTCAAGATCAAGGCGTCCGACCTGTCGCCGATGGATGATTACATGGACGAGGCCGCGTACAAGTCGTTTATCGGCTGATCGGTCTCGACCTCAGGGTCCGCCGCATGCGATGCGACGGGCCCATACTTTGATCCTCTCCAGTTGCTGGTGCGCGGATCAGTCCAGCCGCCGCACCAGGATCTGGTTGCCTTCTCCGCGCTTGGTCTCAAACAGCTTCAACGAGGCAATAAGCTCGCTCAGCTTGCGTTTGCCGTAACTGCGGGTGTCGAAATCCGGTGCCGCGGTGGTGATGAACTGGCCGATCTGCCCCAATGTAAACCATTCGTCATCCTGGTCGATGGCGTCCATCGCGCGGATCACCAGCTTGGTGGGATCCGGCAGCTCGGCCGGGGGATCGGCACTCTCGTCTTCCTTGCGCGGCTTCGGCTTTGTCTTGGCGGGTTCCTGCAGCAAGTTCTCGACATAGATGAAACGCTTGCACGCGCGGACAAAGGCGGCCGGGGTCTTGCGCATGCCCATGCCGTACACGTCCAGACCTTGTTCGCGAATTCGGCTGGCCAGCCGGGTGAAATCGCTGTCCGAAGAAATCAGCACAAAGCCGTCGAACCGCCCGGAATGCAGAATGTCCATCGCGTCGATCACCAGCGCGATGTCCGAAGCGTTCTTGCCGGTGGTGTTGGCGAACTGCTGATGAGGCACGATCGCCAGGGCCGCCAGCTTCTCCTTGTTCCAGCCCTGCGGGCTACCGCCGGCGAAATCGCCGTAAATGCGGCGGATGCTGGCCTCGCCAAAGGAGGCGATTTCCTCGAACATCGCTTCGGCATATTTGGCCGAGATATTGTCGGCATCAATCAGGACGGCCAGAAGTGGAGGTTTTTCGGGTTTTGCCATTTCCGCGTATGCCTTTTGTGAAAGAGGTTGGGCAGGGGGCCGGGGTGGCCCTCTGGCACATCGGGGGATCGGTCAGGTCTGGAATGCAGTATGTGCGGCCCCTTGCGGGATGCAAGGGGCGTTCAGCCAAACGGGTCTTCGGGGTAGCCGACCCGGGCGAGGTACAGCCCGTGGCCGGGGCAGACCGGACCGCAGGCCGCGCGGTCGCAGGCCTCCAGCGCGGCTTTCACATCTGTCGGCTCCCAGGCGCCCGCACCCACGCGTTCCAATGTGCCGACAAAGCTGCGGACCTGATTGTGCAGGAAACTGCGGGCGCGCACGTGGAAATGGATCTCCGGGCCGGAGAAGCCCTGCACCCGTTCAACCCTCAGCTCGTCCAGCGTCTTGACGGGACTTGCCGCCTGGCACATCGAGGAACGGAAGGTTGTGAAATCGTGGTTTCCGATCAGGTAGTTGGCGGCTTCCTGCATCGCTTCGACATCGAGGTCGTGGTTCAGCTGCCAGACTTGCCCGGCCTCATGCGTGGCGGGGGCGCGGCGGATCAGGATGCGGAACAGATACTGGCGCTCAATGGCCGAGAACCGCGCATGCCAGTCGTCATCGACCCGTGCGCAGTCCACGATCGCGACCGGATCGGGTTTCAGATGGTAGTTCAAAGCCTCCGACAGGCGGAACGGGTCCCATTCCCGAACGAGGTCGCAATGCGCAACCTGTCCCAGCCCATGTACGCCGGTGTCGGTGCGTCCTGCGGCGGCGATGGTATGCTCGCCCGGCTGAAGCCGCGACAGCGCAGCCTCGATCGCACCCTGCACCGAAGGCTGATCCTTTTGCCTTTGCCAACCGGCAAAAGGCTTCCCATTGTATTCGACTTTCAGAGCAAAACGCGGCATGGCCGGGCAAGTAGCAATGCCACAGCGCCGGGGCAAGTGTTCTATGCGCACTGGTAAGCGTCTGTCGTCCCGCCTATCTAGGGAAATGGACAAGAGAAGAGCAGGAACAGTGTCTTGGTGATAACCTCCCTTGCAGACGGGGTGATCAGTGGTGTCGAAAGCGTCACCAGCGGTGTTTCCGCGGCGCTGTTTGATCGGCCTCTGCGGCTGGGGGTGACCGGGCTGGCGCGTTCTGGCAAGACGGTTTTCATCACCTCGCTGGTGGCCAATCTGCTGGACCGTGGCCGGATGCTGCAGCTGGCCGCCGCCCGCGAGGGCCGGATCGAGGCCGCGTTCCTGCAACCCCAGCCTGACGATACGGTGCCGCGCTTCGACTATGAAAACCACCTTGCAGCGCTGACCGGGCCGACACCGCATTGGCCCGACAGCACACGGGCGGTGTCCGAGCTGCGTCTCAGTCTTCGGGTGCGTCCGGCAGGCCTGCTGGCCGGGTTGCCGGGGCCGCGGACCTTGCATCTCGATATCGTCGATTATCCGGGGGAGTGGCTGCTGGACCTGGGGCTGCTGGACAAATCCTTTGCCGATTGGTCCGCGGAAGTGCTGGCGCGCATCGCAAACCGCCCGCAGGCTCAGGATTACCTGGCTGCGCAGGGGGCCGCGGATCCCGCGGCCGCCCATGACGAGCCGCAGGCGCAGGCGCTGGCGGCCGCTTTCACCGGTTATTTGCACGCGGCCCGCGCCGACGGGTTTTATGACTGCACGCCGGGGCGTTTCCTGTTGCCCGGCGATCTCGCGGGCTCGCCGGTGCTGACCTTTGCTCCCTTGAGGTCCGTGGAATCACCGCCCCGGGGCAGCCTCTGGCGCGAGATGGAGCGGCGATACGAGGCCTACAAGTCCAAGGTGGTAAAGCCCTTCTTTCGCGACCATTTTGCCCGCATCGACCGGCAGGTGGTGCTGGTGGATGCGCTCTCGGCGATCAGTTCGGGTCCCCAGGCGGCCGAGGATCTGCGCCACGCGATGGTCGACATCCTCAGTGCGTTCAAGCCGGGCCGCAACCATTTCCTAACCCGTCTGTTGGGCGGCAAACGGGTGGAAAAGATCCTGTTCGCGGCCACGAAGGCCGACCATCTGCACCATAGCCAGCATGACAGGATGACCGCCATCATCGAGGCGTTGACGCGCGAGGCGCAAGATCGCGCCCGCTTTGCCGGCGCCGAGACAGCGGCGCTGGCCCTGGCCGCCCTGCGCACCACCACCGAGGAAATGCGCCACCACGACGGAGGCGAGCTGCCTTGCGTGCGGGGTAAGCTGCTGGACAGCGGCAGGCAGGTGGCCTGCTACCCCGGCGCGTTGCCCGAAGATCCGGCGCAGCTGCTGGTGCCTGCCCAACAGGGCGCGACCCGCTGGTTGGAGGGCGACTATCAGGCGATGCGCTTTGCCCCTGCGCCGCTGACACTGAAACATGGCAGCGGTCCGCCGCATATCCGGATGGACCGCGCCGCGGAATTTCTGATCGGAGATGCCTTGTGACCTTTTGCTTGCGGTCGGCAACCCCGCTGGATGCCGGGCAGACCGGCTGGATCCTGCATCGGTTCGCCGCGGTGACCCCCTGGATGCCCGCCTTGCACTCCGAGGCTGAGGCCATCTCCTTTTGCGGTGAGATGATTGACCGTGGCTGGGTCACGGTGGCGGGACGCGGGCGAGACGTGCATGGCTTCCTGGCACGTGACGGGCAGCAGGTTCATGCGCTTTACGTGGCCCCTGAGGCCTGTGGTCAGGGGATCGGCAAGGCGCTTCTGGATGCCGCCAAGGTGGGACAGCCACGCTTGCAGTTGCAGACGTTTCAGGCCAACGACGGCGCCCGTCGTTTTTACCGGCGGGAAGGCTTCGCCGAAACCGCCCGCAGTGATGGTGCCCACAATGATGAGGGTCTACCGGACATCACCTTTGAATGGCGCGCGCAGTACAAGGCGGCAGCATGAGCAAGAAGCCGGTTCTGATCGATCTTGAAGACACCTCGGACACGGCGCCTTCGGTGGCCGAGGCGCCGCCGGTTCCGGACAGCGCGGCGGCTCCCGCTGCGTCCCCGGCGGCGATGGAGCAGGCCGCGAGAATCGCGGCGCGCAAGTCTTCCCGGCTGACGCGTTGGTTCTGGGGGCTGCTTGTCGCAGTGGTCGGCGCCATGGTTTCGGTCGCCACCTGGGATTTCGCCACGGCCCTGATCGATCGCTTGCCCGTGCTGGGATGGGCCGTCACCGCAGGGCTGGCGGTGCTGGCAATGCTCGCGCTTGGTCTTGGCTTGCGCGAACTGGCCGCGCTGTCAGGGCTGCGGCGGGTGGATGCCCTGCGCCAGGCGGCAGCCGAATGTCACGACCTCGAGACGGCGCGGGCATTTGCCCGGCGAATGGAAGGCTTCTTCAAGGGACGAAGTGATCTGGCCTGGCAGCGGGCACGATTTTCAGAGCGGTGTGAAGAGGTGATGGATCCCGATGCCCTGCTGTTGCAGATCGAGACCGATCTGTTGGCGCCGCTGGATGCGCTGGCGCTGCGCGAGGTCGAGGCAGCCGCGCGTCAGGTTGCCACTGTAACGGCATTGGTCCCCATCGCGCTTGCCGATGTGCTGACGGCGCTGGTGTCATCTCTGCGGATGATCCGCCGGGTTGCCGCGATCTATGGCGGGCGGCCGGGGCTTGTCAGCAGCTGGCGGCTGACACGAACGGTGCTGGCGCATCTTGCAGCTACTGGCGCGGTTGCGGCCGGCGATGACCTGCTTGAGCCGATTCTGGGCGGCTCTGTCCTGTCCAAAGTGTCGCGTCGTTTCGGCGAGGGTCTGGTCAACGGGGCGCTGTCGGCGCGGGTCGGTCTGGCGGCAATGGAAGTGTGCCGCCCAATGCCGTTCTCGCAAACCCGGCGCCCCAGTACCCGCAAGGTCGTGCAGCGGGCGCTGACCGGGCTGTTCTCGAGGGAAAAATAACCTGCAGTCAGGGGCATGCGCGGCGGGGGCATGGTCGAAGCGGCCGCGCGGCCAGTGTCAGAACCCAGTGTCAGAACCCAGTGTCAGAACAGTTTCGGCGGCTGATCCTTGGGCTGACGCATGGCAACGACCCCGGTGCGAAAGCCTTCGCCTATGCGATTTGCCAGCGCCCCCCACTGCCGGGCGGTGCGCTCGGGGAGTTCCGTCTGCAGCACATCGTGAAACAGCTCCAGCCAGAGCGGAAAATGCTCCGCCTTCACATCCTCGCGGCTGACATGCACCCGCATCGGATTGCCGCTGTAGCTGCGCTCGCGCAGGATGGCATTGCGCCAGAAGCCTGCGATCTTTTCCTCATGTTCCGGCCAGTCCTGAACGTGGGCGGCGAACACGGGGCCAAGAACGGGATGCCGCCGCACGCGGGCATAAAAGGCGGCGACCACGTGGCTGATCTGTTCGGCCGTGATGTCAAAGCGCGCCAGCGGAGGCTGGGCTTGGGTGTCGGTCATGGTCACTCTGCGATGCTGGATCTCTGGGGCTAGATAGCGATAGCAGCCACGGGGCGGAAGGGGGCGGGCGCTTGTGCCGCATCTGACCGCTTTACCCGGTCCGCGGCGCAGCCTATAAGGCACCTCATGTCCCATATCGCGGCCATCATTATTCGAATTATATTCCCGGCGCTCTGACACGATTGAGCCGCCGGGCAAAGGCGCTTGAGCCATCGCGCCGAACCGAATATCTCGAACACCGACCTGATTAGCCAAAGGACGCCCCCGATGTGCGCCGACACGCCCCAGACGCCTGACTACAAAGATACCCTGAACCTGCCGAAAACCGACTTCCCGATGCGGGCAGGCCTGCCCAAGCGCGAGCCCGCCTGGCTGGAGCGCTGGGCGCAGATCGGTGTCTATGACAGCTTGCGCGCGAAAGCCGCCGCCGCCAAGGGGACCGATGCCGAACGCAAGCCCTTTACCCTGCACGACGGCCCTCCCTACGCGAACGGCCATCTGCACATCGGCCACGCGCTGAACAAGACCATCAAGGACATGATCGTGCGCAGCCACCAGATGATGGGCTTTGACGCGCGCTACGTGCCCGGCTGGGACTGCCACGGCCTACCGATCGAATGGAAGATCGAGGAGCAGTACCGCAAGAAGGGCAAGAACAAGGATGCGGTGCCGGTCGTTGAATTCCGTCAGGAATGCCGCAAGTTCGCCGAGGGGTGGATCGATGTCCAGCGCGAGGAATTCAAGCGTCTCGGCATCACCGGCAACTGGGACGATCCCTATATCACCATGGACTATCACGCCGAGGCGGTGATCGCTGATGAGTTCATGAAGTTCCTGATGAACGGTACCCTCTATCAGGGCTCGAAGCCCGTGATGTGGTCGCCGGTCGAGAAGACCGCCCTGGCCGAAGCCGAGGTCGAATATCACGACAAGGAAAGCTTCACCATCTGGGTCAAGTTCAAGGTGGCCGAGGCGGGTGGCTTTGTGGCTGCCGACGGCGAGGACGCGGACTTTGCGGGCGCCGATGCGGCGATCGTGGCGCAGGATCTGGAAGGCGCCTATGTGGTGATCTGGACCACCACCCCCTGGACCATTCCGTCAAACAAGGCGGTCGTCTACGGCGAAGACATCGACTACGGTCTCTACGAGGTGACCGGCACGCCGGAGGAATGCTGGGCCAAGGTGGGCGACCGCTTCCTGCTGGCGGACAAGCTGGCGGCGGATGTCTTCAAACGGGCCCGTCTCGGGGAAGATCAATACAAGCGCGTCCGCGGCGTGTCCGCCGACGAACTCTCCAGCCTGTCGCTGAAGCATCCGCTGGCTGGCGCCGAAGGCGCAAATGGTGAATGGGACGACATCCGCGACTTCCGCGCGGCCCCCTTCGTCACCGACACCGAAGGTACCGGCTTCGTCCACTGCGCGCCCAGCCACGGTATGGAGGAGTTCGAGCTCTACCGCGACCTTGGCATGCTGGAGCAGATGATCACTTACAACGTCATGGACGACGGCGGCTTCCGGGCCGATCTGCCGTTCTTCGGCGGCAAGTACATCCTCAACCGCAAGGGCGGTGAAGGTGATGCCAACAAGGCGATCATCGACAAGCTGGCCGAGGTCGGCGGGCTGCTGGCGCGCGGCAAGATCAAGCACAGCTACCCGCATTCCTGGCGCTCCAAGGCGCCGATCATCTATCGCAACACGCCGCAGTGGTTCGCCAGCGTCGACCGCAAGCTGGACGATGGCATGGGCGAGATGGGCAACAGCATCCGCGAACGCGCGCTGCGCTCGATCGACGAGCTGGTGAAATGGTGGCCGCAGACCGGCCGCAACCGCCTGCACTCGATGATCGAAAGCCGCCCCGACTGGGTGCTGTCGCGCCAGCGCGCCTGGGGCGTGCCGCTGACCTGCTTCACCAAGAAGGGCGCGCTGCCGACTGATGCGGACTTCCTGCTGCGCAACGCAGAGGTCAACAAGCGCATCGTCGCGGAGTTCGAGGAGCACGGCGCCGACGTCTGGTATGAAGAGGGCTTCAAGGCCAAGGTTCTCGACGGAATCGTGAACCCTGATGACTACGATCAGGTCTTCGACGTGCTGGACGTGTGGTTCGACTCTGGTTCGACTCACGCCTTCGTTCTGCGTGACCGCGAGGATGGCACCGAGGACGGTATCGCCGACGTCTACATGGAAGGCACCGACCAGCACCGTGGCTGGTTCCACTCGTCCCTCTTACAGGCCTGCGGCACCAAGGGCCGTGCGCCCTACCGCAACGTGGTGACCCACGGCTTCACGCTGGACGCCAAGGGCATGAAGATGTCCAAGTCGCTGGGCAACACCATCGTTCCGGAAGAGGTCGTCAAGCAGTATGGCGCCGATATCCTGCGTTTGTGGGTGGCCCAGACCGATTACACCGCCGACCAGCGCATTGGTCCGGAAATTCTGAAAGGCACCGCCGACAGCTACCGCCGCCTGCGCAACACCATGCGGTTCATGCTCGGCTCTCTCGGTGACTTCAGCGAGGACCAGCGGGTCGACCCGGCGGACATGCCGGAGTTGGAGCAATGGGTGCTGCATCGCCTCGCCGAGCTCGATCACAAGGTCCGCACCGGTTATCAGTCCTTCGATTTCCAGGGCGTGTTCTCGGCGGTGTTCAACTTTGCCACCGTGGACCTGTCGGCCTTCTACTTCGACATCCGCAAGGACGCGCTGTATTGCGACGGTGACACGCTGAATGCGCGCGCTGCGCGTACGGTGCTGGACATCCTGTTCCATCGCCTGACCACCTGGCTGGCGCCGATCCTGGTCTTTACCATGGAAGAGGTCTGGCTGGAAAAATACCCGGGCGAAGGCAGCTCCGTGCACCTTCAGGACATTCCCGAAACCCCGCATGACTGGCTGAACGAGCCGCTTGCCGCGAAATGGGCCAAGATCCGTCAGGCCCGCCGTGTGGTGACCGCCGCCCTCGAGGTGCAGCGCACCGACAAGGTGATCGGGGCGTCGCTGGAGGCCGCTCCGGTGGTTCACGTCCGCGATCCGGAGACCCGGGCGGCCCTGTCTTCGGTCAATTTCGCTGACATCTGCATCACCTCCGACATCTCGCTGACAGGCGATCCGGCCCCGGCCGAAGCCTTCCGCATGCCTGAGGTCGACGGCGTGTCTGTGGTCTTCGAGCGGGCCGAGGGTGACAAATGCCAGCGCTGCTGGAAGATTCTGCCGGATGTGGGCGCGCACAGCCACCCGGGCGTCTGCGGGCGCTGCAACAGCGCGCTGGGATAAGGTCTTCCCGATCTTGCTGAGCAGACATGCTGCACCCGGCCGTCACGGCCGGGTGTTTTGCGTTATGCCCGGGTCCTTCGTTCGTCGGTGTTTCTTTTGCGCAACCTGTCGGTGAGTTTTCCCTCGGAACAATCATATGCGCCGCGCGGATATTGACCGATTTTCTTCGAGTGGTTAACAAATCGTTAACTTCACGCGAAGATTCCGAGCAGTACAGAACGCGACGTGGGGCAGGGGCGCAGGGCATGTTGAAACGATATTCGGAGACCCAACCGGTGGGCAGGTACGGCGATACCGCCCGCGCACGCCGGGTCAGTGTGCGGATAGACGGGGTGACGGCTCCGCGCCATATCCGGATCGGTCTGGTGCCCAACCGCGCTGGCGGTTCCGTGGTCGCCGCACCGCCGCCTGCCTGCGTGCCAACGCTGTCCTCTGCGGCCACCGGCGCGGCATCGCATGACGTTTCGCCAGCGGGATCGCCGGTCTTGCATCTGGTCGCCGGGATTACTCAGCTCGCGCTGCGCGGTGTGGCGGCTCTGATCTTTGGCATGGGCCGGATGTTCCGGCAGTTTTGGCGCGGAATGCGGGGCTGGACCGGGCGCATCGGCAACCTGTCCCGCCTGTCCCTCGCCGCAGCAGTGCTGAGTGTTGCGATGGCGGCCTTGCTGCACGCCCAGTTCAGTCGTGTCCCGGCTATGCCTGGAGCTGTGCATCCGGCCTCGCCGACCGGCGGCCAGGCGCTGCCGGGGACTGCCTATGCCGCGGCGGTCGCCGACACTGCCCGGCCTGCGACCTGGACGGCGGCTTCCGCGCCGCAGGGCCAGGTCCCCCTTGGTGCGGCTGCCGCCGCTGCTGCCACCCCGCTTGATGGCGATGCGCTGGTCGCGCGGATGACTGCCGGAACGCTTGCTGCCCTGCGCAGCAGCCCGTCTCAGCCGGGCCCGACGCTATCCGCGTCCACGCCCGGTGCCGACGAGGGCAGCGCGCTGTTTCGCATGGTGCGCACGGCCGCCGCGCAGGGGCAGTCCGAGGCCTACATTCATCAGCTCGTCAACGCAGCCTATCAGCAAAAGAAGGTCGCCGTTCCAGCCAGCTTGATCCGTGCCGACGGTGAGGTCGACACAGCCACCATCCTGGCATTGTTTGTCGGCAACTGACGCCAAGCCCGACCATTTCAGCCCGCTCGTGGTCGTCATTGGCAAGGCCGACGCAGCAAACAATCACCAGCCGCCTCAGGCAGACCTCGGTCTGGGGATAGAGGTTCCGAGGGAATGATGAAGACCGTTTTCAGGGCTTTCGGGCTACTTCTGCTGGTGAGTGTCGTCCAGCCCGCCAGCGCCGCGGCAGACACCTGCGGAGGTGTTTACACCGTGCAACCGGGGGACAACCTGTCCGGGATCGCCGATCGCATGTACCAGGATGCCGGCAAGTGGCGCGCGATCCACAACCGTAACATGACGTCGATCGGTCCCAGGCCGGAAGGTATCCGCGTCGGCATGCAGCTGTCGCTGCCGTGTCTCGATGGGCAGCCGCAAGGTCTGCCTCAGGGACCGGTGGCCGCAACGCCGACTTCGGTTTCGACGGGCGACAGCCAGGGCGTCTCCAATGCTGCCGCGGGCGGCGCGATCAATCTGCTGACGGGCGATGACTTTGCCCCGTTCACCGCCAGAATGGCCCCCGGTGGTGGATTGCTGGCCGAGGTGGTGGGCGCCGCGATGGCGCAGGCTGCCCCGGCCGAGGGTTATGCCATCCATTGGGTCAACGACTGGTCGTCACATTTCGACCCCCTGCTGTCCAACGCCCTGCTGGACCTCGGTTTTCCCTGGTACAAGCCGGCGTGCGACACGATGCCGGACAGCTACCGCTGCCGAAACTTCTTCTTCTCGGAACCGATGTTCGAGACCCTGATGCTACTCTTTGCCCCCAAGGATCGCCCATTCGAGTTTCGTCGGGACGAAGACATCGAAGGAAAGACGCTGTGTCGCCCTGCGGGCTACCTTACGTTCGATCTGGATCAGGGCGGTCGGCGCTGGGTGGCGGACAACAAGATAACGCTGCTGCGACCGCATACGGTCCGGGAGTGTTTCGAGCTGGTCGCGGCAGGCCGCGCCGACGCGGTGGCCGTAAACGAGTTCACCGGCCGCAGCGTGATGCGTGAGCATGGGTTCGAGGCGCAGTTCTTCGAGATGTCGCAGCCGCTTGCGGTGCTTGGTCTGCATGTGGTGGTGCACAAATCCCATCCCCGTGCGGCGGAGCTGCTGGACATGTTCGACACCGGCTTGCGCGGTATTCGCGACAGCGGCCGCTATCAGGCCATTCTCGATGATCATCTGACACGTTTCTGGCGGGGGCACTGATGCGAGACTGGATCACACGCACATTCTGCCGCCTAGCTGCGGTCGCGACGCTATGCTGCCTTGCGCCCGCCGCTGCCTTCGCGATTTGCGATGTCGACTACGTGGCCCAGCCCGGTGATACGCTGTTTTCGATCGCGGAAACCCATTACGGCGATCGCGACCGCTGGACGCTGCTTTATGCGCACAACCAGTCCCGGCTGTCCGGGGCGGCGGTGCTGCCCGGGCGCAGGCTGTTCATACCCTGTGCGCAAGAGGTTGCGGAAGCTGACGCCCCGGCAGTACCGCCGGAACAGGTGGAGCTGAAGCTGCTGACGGGGGACGGCTACGCGCCGTTCACGGACCGCAATCTGCCGGGGCAGGGCATGGTGACGGAATTGGTCAATGCCGCGCTGGATGTAACCCCTGCGCCCGTCAGCCGCTCGATCACCTGGGAGGACGACTGGTCCAGGCATCTGTTCCCGCTGTTGGATTCCAAGGAATTCGACATGGGCTTTCCTTGGGTGAAGCCCGATTGTGAAGCCGAACCGCAAGACCCTGCCTGCACCAACTTTCACTTTTCGGACCCGGTCATGTCGCTGCCGATCATGCTGTTCGTACGGGCCGGCAGCGAGATGCGCCATGACAGCGACGCCGATGTGCTGGGCAAGACCCTATGTCGTCCGGCAGGGCTTTTTACCCATGATCTCAACCGGTCGGACCGGCGCTGGCTGGAGCGGGGCGTGGTTACCCTTGTGCGCCCCCAGACCGCAGAGGACTGCTTTCGGATGGTGCTGGCCGGGCAGGTGGACGCGGTGGCTGTCGACCTCTTCCTTGGTGCCAGCACGCTGGTGGGTGCCGGTCTGCGGGACAGCGTTGTGCCGCTGGAAAAGCCGCTGTCAGAGGAAAGTCTGCATGTGGTGATCTCCAAGCACCATTGGCGCGGCACCACGCATCTCTACCGGGTCAACGCAGGCCTGGAGGCGCTGCGCCGCTCCGGTCGGTTCGAGGAAATTATGTCACGCCACCTGGAGCTGTTCTGGGCCCAGCTTCAATAAGGCGAGACCTGGATCAGATCACCTTGCGGGCTTCGAGGTAACGGGTCTCGGCTGCCAGTGCGCTGGCAGTCTTGGGGCCGGCCTGCATGCCGCTCATCAGGTCCTGGTAGTAGGCGCCCAGATCGAAGCCGTTCAGTTGGTTGAGACCCAGTGCTTCGCTGCGGGCGGCTTCGCGGGCCGGGCCGACGTGCTGCGGGGTCAGCGCCTGCGGGCGCTCTGCGCTCAGCGCTTCTTCCCGCGCCACATTGCGTGCCAGGCCTTGCGTCGCACCGCTTGTGCGGGTTGCATCCACCGACTGGTCAGCGGTGGTTGCAATTTCCAGCTGCGCACGGCGCGCTGCTTGAAGCTGTTTCAGACCCGGGTGGTAGCTGGAGGCGTTGGCGATTGCGGGAAGCATGTGGAAACCTTTTAATAACATTCGACGCTGTGTTGATATTCACTTTAGAATAATTTGAGCTAATGTGTGAAACTTCCGTTAGGTTTGGTTAACAGTGTGTTGACATTGGCCGTGCGGTTGGGAGGGGCAGATGAACTCAGCCAGTCTGGACACGCCGGTTGGACCGCTCAGCGTGGCGGAGCAGGACGGTGTCATTGTTGGGTTGAGCTGGTCCTCGCAGACCAGCGGCCAGTCGCCAGTGTTGGACCGGGCACTGGCGCAGCTGCGGGCGTATTTCGCCGGAGAGCTGGTGGCGTTCGACTTGCCGCTGTGGGTCCGGGGATCCGATTTCCAGCGGGCCGTCTGCGCCTCGATGATGGAGATCCCGTGGGGCGAGACCCGAACCTACGGCGATATCGCCCGCGATTTGGGCACCGCGTCACAACCGGTCGGGGCAGCCTGCGGAAGCAACCCGATCCCAGTGATCATTCCCTGTCACCGCGTTCTTTCGGCCTCCGGCCTCGGCGGCTTCTCGGGGGCGGGCGGCGTGGAAACGAAAGTGTTCTTGTTGAAACACGAGCGGGCAGCGGGGCTGCTGATCTGACGCTCGCGGGACTTGTCCGACCAAAGGTGGCCAGACCAAAGACGGCTGGACGCCGTCAGCCTTTGCTGTTCTGCACCGCGGCGTCCACGTGCCCGCGCTCAGGCACGATCTGCTGAACGATGCCAACGAACAGCAGGTAGACGGAGGTCACCACCAGTCCCCAGTGGGCCCAGCTGGCCGGGTGGAAGTCGACCCACGCGGCCCAACCGGCAAAGAATGTCCAGGCGAGGGCAATGGGAAGCGACAGGTTGCGCCAGCGTTGCGTGCGCACGGGGTGGATGAATTTGAGCGGCAGGAACATCGCGATGGCCAGCACCGTCACCAGTACGAGGCTGGTCCAGTGGTTCGGCTCAAGCGCAAAGATGACCAGCACCAGCATGTTCCAGCACCCGGGAAAGCCGGAGAAGGAATTGTCCTTGGTCTTCATCCGCGTATCGGCAAAATACATGGCGCTGCCGAAGGTGATGACGATGATCGCGACCCAGCCTGTCCAGCCGGCCATCAATCCGGACTGGAACAACGCGAAGGCGGGGATGAACACATAGGTCAGGTAGTCGATGATGAGGTCGAGCAGCACCCCGTCGAATTCCGGCGCGTAACGCTTGACGTTGTAATGCCGCGCCAGCGGCCCATCGACTCCGTCCACCGCAAAGGCAACCACCAGCCAGACGAACATCAGGCTCCACTTGCCTT
Source organism: Nocardioides marinus (assembly GCA_019801415.1). Classification (GTDB taxonomy): domain Bacteria; phylum Pseudomonadota; class Alphaproteobacteria; order Rhodobacterales; family Rhodobacteraceae; genus Leisingera. The sequence goes on along the minus strand of JAHVJD010000005.1, from coordinate 236,299 downwards.
CGGCTGCGGCCAGCATCGCCAACATGGCAAAAACGGCTCCGGTGGCTGTCAGCAGGTGTACGGTCAAGGCGCGGATCTGAGGTCTCATGACCCCGTGATGGCGAATTTGTCCCGGCGCCGCAAGCGTTCAGTGCAGCAACCTGCGGGATTCCCCACCCTGGCTGAATTGAATGCGCGACATCCTGCGACCATGCGGGGCAGGGTCCGCGATACCGGGGCGCGAGGCGGGATGTCCAGCGGGCAGGTCGTTGATGCGGGAATAGGGGTGACTGCCGGGCGCGGGCGCTGGGGCAGAGGGGGCGCCATCGGCAAACAGGGCGGCAAAACCGGTCAGGGTCATTGCGAAATCCTTTCTGGATTGATTTGCGCCCATTTCGCCTGCCCGGTGTTAACAGCCCCTTTCAGCCCGCCCTCTATTTCGGTTGCATTTTAACGACCTGCCAGCGCGGGCGACGCCAGTTGCCGCAAAACGTGTGGTCCTTTGCCAGCGCGGAGTCAGGCCTTCGGGTGCGTGCGCCTGTAGACATCCATGAGGTGCCGGCTGTCCACCGCGGTATAGGTCTGGGTGGTCGACAGCGAAGCATGTCCCAGAAGTTCCTGGATCGCGCGCAAATCCCCGCCTGCCTCCAGCAGGTGGGTGGCAAAGCTGTGCCGCAGCGCGTGCGGCGTGGCGGTGGCGGGAAGGCCCAGCTGGGCGCGGGTGCGCGCCATCACGTCCTGAATCTGACGCGGGTTCAACGCCCCGCCACGGACCCCGCGAAAGAGCGGCGCATCGGCCTCGAGCGGGAAGGGGCACTGCGCGAGGTATCGGTCGACCGCGTCCCGTGCCGCCGGGAGCACCGGAACCACGCGTTCCTTGTTCCCCTTGCCGAGGATCCGCAGCACCGGTGGCAACGGCGCATCGGCCCCGGTCAGCCTCAGCGCTTCGGAGATCCGCAACCCGCAGCCGTAGAGAAGCGTGACCACCGCCACATCGCGCGCCGCGACCCAGGATTTCTGGGATTGCAGCTCGACGGTTTCCAGCACTGCCTTGGCGGCATCCGGTGCCAGCGGGCGGGGCAGTTTCTTCTGAAACTTCGGGGCTCGTGCGGACAACACGGCCGAGGGCTCGAACCCTTCGCGTTGGGCGAGCCACCGGTAAAAGCTTTTGACGGCCGAAAGCTTGCGCGCCAGAGACCGCGCCCCGGTGCCGCTGCCACGTTCGGAGGCCATCCAGGCCCGCATGTCGGCAGTGGTGATGCGCGCCAGCGCTCCAAGCCCCTGCGGGCCACCGCTGTGCTGTGTCATGAAGGCCAGAAAGCCGGTGACGTCACCGCGGTAGGCGGTGCAGGTGTTGGCGGAGGCGCCTTCCAGTCCACCGAGCCGCTCAAGCCACTGTTGCAGGGCATCGCGGCACGCCGGGGAGATCATCGTCATGCCAGCCAGTAGCGCATCGAGCGTTCGAACACTCCACCAAAAAACGTCAGCAAATCGCTGGCCTGCATCGGTGAGAACTGCTGCGGGTCCGCCGAGCCTAGCACCAGCATGCCGGGCAAGCGCCCTTCGCCGAGATCCAGCATCAGGCAGGCTTCTGACCGGATGGTTTCGGCCTTGGCCCCGTAGACGCGGGGGCTGGCGCTTTCGGTCTGGCGCAGCGTGACCGAGCGATCGGTTGCGGGTTGACCGGCGTAGCTTTCGGTAAAACCGGGACCGGCCAGTTTCAGCACGCCGGCCTTGCGCTCCACCTCGGCGCCGCTGCCCGGGCGGGAGGTCTCCAGCACCAGAGACAGCGCGTCAACGCGCAGGATCTCCGGCATGTCCTGCTCAAGACAGGTGAGAAAGCTCGCAAAGTCCTGTGGCTCCATCAGCCGGAGCACCGCACGGTGGATCAGATTGGTGCCCGCCAGATTGTCGTAGGCGGCGGCAATCACCGAACGGTGTGTATCCTCCAGCCGGTCGAGCCGGGCTGCCAGACGTTCCATCGCGATGCCGCGCAGGTCGACGACGTTGGACCCCATCGCGCGTTCGTTGGCGGCAACCAGCGCACTCATGAGGTGCTGGTCTTCCAGCACGGCGTCGGGTTTGGCGAGGATCGCCTCGCGCAGCTTGTCTTCCAATTCGGCTGATCGGTTTGAACTGCTCATGGGAACACTCTTGCGGCTCTGGACCTCTGACGGGTTTGGCCCGTGTATAACACGGCTTTTGCGCGATGCCGCCGAAAAATGCGGAACTCGGGGAATTTGCCGCGCAGGCAGGCTCCCGCCCGTCGTCGGGGCATCGCAATGCCCCACTCCCGTTGGGCCGGGCGCCGGGCCAGGCCCGGCGCTGCAGCGCATTCACGCAACCGGTTTCAAGGCACGGCAGCGATCCAGGTTTGGCCGGAGGGGGTACGCGGCGCGGAAAGAAGCGCAGACTGTTTGGCCAGCGGCCCAAGAAAAAAGGCGCCCCTATCCGGAGCGCCTTGATTGATCTGTTTCTGCCGGGGCGATCAGAGGATCTTGATCTCTGCCGCCTTGATGTCGGCCAGGAACGCATCCAGCCCCTTGTCGGTCAGCGGGTGGTTCACCATCGACTTGATCACGGCGGGCGGCGCGGTGATCACATCCGCGCCGATGCGGGCCGAATCCAGCACGTGGTTCACGGTGCGGATCGAGGCGGCCAGGATCTGGGTCTCGAAACCGTAGTTGTCATAGATGGTGCGGATGTCCTCGATCAGCTCCATGCCGTCGAGGTTGATGTCATCCAGGCGGCCGATGAAGGGCGAGATGAAGGTTGCGCCCGCCTTGGCGGCCAGCAGCGCCTGGTTGGCGGAGAAGCACAGGGTCACGTTGACCATGTGGCCATCGTCGGTCAGCGTCTTGCAGGCCTTCAGACCATCCCAGGTCAGCGGCACCTTGACGGCGATGTTCTCGGCGATCTCGACCAGCTTGCGGCCTTCGGCGATCATCGTTTCGGCGTCGGTTGCGGTAACCTCGGCAGACACCGGACCGTCCACCAGGTTGCAGATCTCCTTGGTGACTTCGATGATGTCACGGCCGGATTTCTTGATCAGCGAGGGGTTGGTGGTCACGCCGTCCACCATGCCCAGATCGTTCAGCTCGGCAATGGCGTCGATCTCGGCGGTATCTACGAAGAATTTCATGGGGCAGTCCTTTGGATGGGTTGGCCTCGGTCGCTTCAGCCTTTACCTCATGGGACTACGGGCGGCAACACGGGCAGAGGCATGAGCGGGCAGGAGTTCTTTCAGGCGGGCGAGCGGGTCGGGGTGCAGACCACGCAACCCCTTGACCGGCTTCTGGATTACCGCGCGCCGGAGGGCGGCTGCTTCCTCGGCGCCTATGTCGAAGTGCCGTTGGGCCCGCGCAAGGTGCTGGGCGTGGTCTGGGGACCGGGGGCGGGCGATTTCGATTCGGCCAAGCTGCGCTCGGTCATCCGTGTGCTGGACGTCGCCCCGATGCGTACCGAAATGCGCCAGTTCCTCGGCAAGGCCGCCGACTACACCCTGACGCCGATGCCCGCGATGCTGCGGCTGGCCACCCGCGCGCCGGGGCTCAGCGATCCGCCCTCGATGCGCAAGATCCTGCGCCGCGGCGAAGGCACGCCGGACCGGATGACCGACGCCCGCCGCCGCGTGCTGGAGGTGCTGGAGCAATACGGCGGCCTCGCCTTCACGCCTAGGGAACTGGCCGATATGGCGGATGTGACGCCGTCGGTGGTGAAGGGGCTGGTGAAACAGGGCGCCCTGCGCGAAGAGGAGGCCCCCCGCGACACCCCCTATCCGCATCTGGACCCGGAACTGCCCTCCAAGCAGCTGACCGAAGACCAGGCAAGGGCCGCCGCGGCGCTGGCGGAAGGCGTCCGCAGCGGGCGCTATGGCACGACCCTGCTGAAGGGCGTCACCGGTTCAGGCAAGACCGAGGTCTACCTCGAGGCGGTGGCCGCCGCCCTGCGCGCCGGACGGCAGGCGCTGGTGCTGCTGCCGGAAATCGCGCTGACCGCGGAATTCCTGACCCGCGTCGAAGCCCGCTTCGGGGCAAAGCCGGCCGAGTGGCACTCGGGCGCGACCATGACCGAACGCCGCCGGGTCTGGAAGATGGTCGGGCAGGGCGCCGCGCAACTGGTGATCGGCGCCCGCTCGGCGCTGTTCCTGCCGTTCCGCGACCTCGGCCTGATCATCGTCGATGAGGAGCACGACACCTCTTACAAGCAGGAAGACGGGGTGCTCTACAACGCCCGCGACATGGCCGTGCTGCGGGCGGCCATGTGCTCGGCGCAGGTGGTTCTGGCCTCGGCGACACCCTCGCTGGAGACATGGGCCAACGCCGAGGCCGGCAAGTACCAGCGGCTGGACCTGACCTCGCGCTTCGGGGCCTCGGTGCTGCCCGAGATGCGGGCGGTCGACATGCGGTCCGAGGACTTGCTGCCCTCGACCTGGATTTCGCCAACCTTGAAGCAGGCAATGAAGCTGCGGCTGGAGCGGGGCGAGCAGTCGCTGCTGTTCCTGAACCGCCGCGGCTTTGCGCCGGTCACCATCTGCCGCGCTTGCGGGGCGCAGGTGGCTTGCGACCATTGCGACGCCCGCATGGTCGAGCACCGCTTCATGAAGCGGCTGATGTGTCACCAGTGCGGCGAGACCAAGCCCGTGCCCGAGGTCTGCCCCTCCTGCGAGGTAGAGGGCAAGATGGCCCCCGTCGGCCCCGGTATCGAACGTCTGGCAGAGGAGGCGACCTCGCTGTTTCCCGAAGCGCGGATCGCGGTGCTGAGCTCGGATCTGTTCGGCTCTGCCCGCGCCCTGAAAACCCGGATCGAGGAGATCGCCAAGGGCGAGGCCGACATCATCCTTGGCACCCAGTTGGTTGCCAAGGGGCACAACTTCCCGATGCTGACACTGGTGGGGGTGATCGACGCGGACCTCGGGCTGCAAGGCTCTGACCTGCGCGCGGCGGAGCGCACCTTTCAGCTGATGCGGCAGGTGGCGGGGCGTGCGGGCCGCGCCGAACGGCCGGGCGAAGCCCTGATGCAGACCTTCCAGCCCGAACACCCGGTGATCCGCGCGATCCTGTCGGGGGATGAAGAGAGCTTCTGGAAAGCCGAGGCCGCGGAACGCCAGGCCGCGGGGGTTCCCCCCTACGGACGGATGGCGGGAATCATCCTCTCCGGGTCGGATTTGGCGGCGGTGTTCGACCTCGGCAACGCGATGGCGCGCAATGACGGCCCCTTGCGGCAGATCGGTGCCCAGCTGTTCGGCCCGGCCCCGGCGCCCATCGCCCGCGTGCGCGGCCGCCACCGGGTGCGGCTGCTGGTCAAGGCCGCCAAGGGCGCGCCGCTGCAGGAGGCCATCGCCCGCTGGACCGCGCCTTTGCGCCTGAAGGGCGATCTGCGCCTCAGCATCGACATCGATCCACAGAGCTTTTTCTGACCGGGACAGCCACGTCCCTGGGAGCGTCTGACACCGGCGCGACGCAGGCCTGTCTGGCCGAAATCCCCCGGAGCCCGAGGCCGGGCCGCGCATCGGGCGTACCTCCGCTCTCTGCGCGCTGGTGCAAAGCTGACTGTGCAGGTTCGTTTTCCCTCTCGCCAGCCCGGGCGAAGCCGCGTAAACCCTAGCTCATGTTCAGACCCATGCCCCTGTCTGAGGCCCAAGGCCTCCCGTTCTGGCGCCGTCCGGTGACCCTGTTGTTCCTGATGGCGCTGGCGATGCCGATTGCCTTCAACGCCTGGAGCGCGCTGCTCAACAACTTCGTGATCGAGGCGGCGCAGTTCGACGGCTCGGACATCGGTCTGCTGCACACGGTGCGCGAGATCCCCGGCTTTCTGGCGGTGGGGGTCATCGCCGTCATCCTGTTCGTGCGCGAGCAGGTCTTGGGGCTGATCTCGCTGGTGCTGCTGGGTGTGGCGACCGCGGTCACCGCCTGGTTCCCGTCGCTCGGCGGGATTCTGATGGTGACGCTGCTCAGCTCCATCGGCTTTCACTACTACGAGACAGTGAACCAGTCGCTGCAGCTGCAATGGCTGCCCAAGGACCGCGCGCCGCAGACGCTGGGCTGGCTGGTGGCGGCGGGCTCGGCGGCGACGCTGGTGGTCTATGGCCTCATCGTGCTGACCTGGGACCGCTTCGACCTGGCCTACAACACCGTTTTCCTGGCCGCAGGCGGGGTGACCGCGCTGATCGCACTGTTCGCCTTGCTGGCCTATCCGCAATTCGACGCGCCGCATCCGCAGACCAAGAAGCTGATCCTGCGCAAGCGCTACTGGCTGTATTATGCGCTGCAGTTCATGGCCGGTGCGCGGCGGCAGATTTTCGTGGTCTTCGCCGGCTTCATGATGGTCGAGAAGTTCGGCTTTGAGGTGCATGAGCTGACCGGTCTCTACCTGATCAACCTCGTGATCAACATGACCGTGGCGCCGATGCTGGGCAAGGCGGTGGCGGTGTTCGGTGAGCGCCGCACGCTGATCGTGGAATATGCCGGCCTGGCCATCGTCTTTGCGGCCTATGGCGGCATCTACTGGTTCGGCTGGGGCGTGGTGATCGCCGCGGTGCTGTATGTCGTGGATCACGTGCTGTTTGCCCTGGCGCTGGCGCTGAAGACCTATTTCCAGAAGATCGCCGATCCCGGCGACATTGCCCCGACCGCGGCCGTGGCCTTTACCATCAACCATATCGCGGCGGTGTTCCTGCCGGTGCTCCTGGGTCTGCTCTGGGTCTATTCGCCGGGTCTTGTCTTTGCCCTGGCTGCGGGCATGGCGCTGATCTCGCTGGCGCTGTCGCTCCTGATCCCGCGCCACCCGGAGCCGGGCAACGAGACGATTTTCAGCAAGTTCGCGCAGCCCGCACCCGCGGAATGATCCCGCGCTCCGTGGCGGCGGCCTGGGGGCTAATGCTTGACGCGGGCCGCGTTGCGGCCTAGGCGCTGGACAACAGTTTCAGGAGCGCCGCCATGACCACTTTCACCGCCCTCACCACGCTGACCGCAAAAGCCCAGGCCGAGGCACTGGGCGAAGCGATGGAGCGGCTGAACCCGGAACCCACCGGCATCGGCGTGTTCGAGATGGAAGACGGCTCCGGCCTGTGGGAGGTCGGCGGCTATTTCACCGAGGCCCCGGACGAGGCGGGCCTGGCCCTGCTGGCCGCGATGCATGATGCCAAACCCTTTGTGGTTTCCGAGGTGCCCGAGACCGATTGGGTCGCCCATGTGCGCCGCGAGCTGGCACCGGTCGAGGCCGGACGTTTCTTCGTCTACGGCAGTCACGACGCAGACAAGCTGCCCGAGGGGCGCATCCCCTTGCTGATCGAGGCGGCGATGGCGTTCGGCACCGGCCACCACGGCACCACGCTGGGCTGCCTGCTGGCGCTGGATTGCTTGCTGGATCAGGGGTTCGAGGCCAACAAGGTCGCGGACATCGGCTGCGGCACCGCGGTGCTCGCGATGGCGGCGGCGCGGGTCTGGGACGGCAGCATCCTCGCCAGCGACATTGACGAGGTGGCGGTGGAAGTCGCCGAGGCCAACCTCAAGGCCAACGGCATGGCCGGGCAGGTGATCTGTCTCGAGGCGGCCGGTTTCGACCATCCCCAGCTGCAGGAGCAGGCGCCTTTCGACCTGATCTTTGCCAATATCCTGAAAGGCCCGCTGGTGGCGCTGTCGCCGGAACTGGCCGCGAATCTCCGCCCCGGCGGCTATGCAATCCTGTCCGGCATCCTCAATGAACAGGCCGATGACGTGGTCGCCGTTTATGCACAGAATGGCATTAATCTCACCCGGCGCGAAGAGATTGGTGAATGGACGACGTTGCTGTTGCAGAAGGCAGCCTGACTTCACGCGGCTTTTAGGTGAATTTTATCTAATTGCCGCAATTTTGCCCGATTCCGCTCCAAAGATCGTCCGCCTGTAGCAGGTGGACCTCCTGGAGGCTGGATATGGGCGAGCATCGCGATCAATTTCAGGCACGTTTGAAGCAGATCAACCGCAAGCACGCGGCTCTATCGTCGGGATGTGCCATCCGTATGCAGCCTGACGGCCTGCTGGTCGCAAAGCCGCTGCGGACGCCATCGCGCGGGCTGGGGCGCAAGGGTCTATACGTTCTGGCGGCGTTTCTGGTCTGCAAGGCGTCCCTGATCTGCGCGTTGGGGGAGCAGAGCTACGACGCGCGGGTCGCGCGGCTGTCCCAAGGCAGCGGCATAGAGCAATTCGGTGCCGTGGTGATGCAACGGGATCCGGCCAGCATGGCCTTGGCTGGAGGCATCCGGCAGCTGCTCGGCTGACCAATCCATGTCGTGACAAAAAAATACGCCGCGGGCGCCTCAGCGCCGCGGCGTTTGTCATGTTCGGACCTCAAGCGCGGCGGGTGCCGCGCGAGTGTCTCAGAAGATCGCTTTGCCGTGGGCCACGTCTTCGATGTCGCCGCGGCACAGCCCGATGTCGGACAGCTCGCGGTCGCTCAGCGCCGACAGGGCCTTGCGGGTTGCGCGGGCATCATTCCAGGCAACAAGAGCGCCGGTTGCGGCGGCAATCAGGCCGCCGATGCGCCCGAAAAGGCCGGTGGAACCATAAGCGGTGCGGGTGGTGTCAAATGCGGCCATGTCCTTGTCCTCTGATCTGCTGCTGCCGTCGGTCGCGTCTTGCGCGATGGCCGGCATCTAGTTTGGAAAAAACGCTCCGGCAAGTGATGGATTTGCATGTGTCCCATGCAAAAATCGCATGGCTTTGGGTCATAAAAACAAGGGATATGCGCCCGGTTGCTCGAAACGGCCGAGAATGTCGTTTTGCGCTATTTGAATGGTCGGTTTCAGACCGTTTTTCGCCCGGTGAGAGAACCGTGGGTTGTGCCGAAGAAATTGGACATGTTCGCGTTTTGTGCTATTGAGGTGAAAATAATTTGCAATGAGCGGGCAGGCAGCGGGCAGAAAATGCGGATATTGGGAATCGATCCGGGGCTGCGCACCCTTGGGTGGGGGGTCATCGAATCAAACGGTCCGCGGCTGTCCCATGTCGCCAACGGGCTGTGTCACTCGGATGGCGATGATCTCGGCGAGCGGCTGTTGTCGTTGCACAATCAGGTGACAGAGGTGATTGCCGCCTATGCGCCCGATCAGGCCGCGATCGAGCAGACCTTCGTCAACAAGGACGGCGCCGGCACGCTGAAGCTGGGCCAGGCCCGCGGCGTGGCTTTGTTGACGCTGGCCAAGGCGGGGCTGCCGGTGGGGGAATATGCGCCCAACCGGGTCAAGAAGACGGTGGTCGGCGTCGGCCATGCGGAGAAGGAGCAGGTCATCCATATGGTCAAACTGCAGCTGCCCGGCTGCGCGCCCAAGGGGGCGGATGCCGCGGATGCGCTGGCGATCGCGATCTGTCACGCCTATTACGGTGGCACGGGACAGCGCCAGCTGAAGGAGAAACGCGCATGATCGGCAAGCTGACAGGGCGGTTGGAATACCGCGCGCAGGATCACGTGCTGATCGATGTGCGCGGCGTCGGCTACATCGTCTACTGCTCGGACCGCACCCTTGCGGCGCTGCCCGGCGTCGGAGAGGCGGTGGCGCTTTATACCGACATGGTGGTGCGCGAGGACCTGATGCAGCTTTACGGGTTCCCGTCGCTGGTCGAAAAGGAATGGCACCGGCTGCTGACTTCGGTGCAGGGGGTCGGGGCCAAGGTGTCGCTGGCGATCCTCGGCGCGCTTGGGCCGGATGGGGTCAGCCGCGCTATCGCGCTGGGGGATTGGGCGGCGGTGAAGGCGGCCAAGGGCGTCGGACCCAAGACCGCGCAGCGCATCGTTCTGGACCTCAAGGACAAGGCGCCCGGCGTGATGGCGATGGGCGGCACCGTCGCTGACGCGATGGACGGACCGGCGCTGGAGGTGATCGAGGACGCAGAGCCAGCCGCCGCCAAGCCATCCCGCAAGACTGCGCCCAAGAAACCTTCGGGTGCAGCGGCGGCCTCGGCCGGGGCGCTGTCGGCACTGGGCAATCTCGGCTATGGTCCCTCCGACGCCGCTGCCGCCGTGGCAGAAGCCGCCGCCGCCAGCCCGGAGGCTGACGAGCCGGAACTGATCCGCGCGGCGCTGCGCCTGCTGGCACCAAAGGGGTGATGAGGTGAGGCTTTCAGTTCAGTGTTCCGCCTGGCCGACCGGCCGGGCAGCGCCCGACCGCCCCGATGGGCGGGCGCTTCGCTTCCGCCCGCGGCCGGGCGCCGCCCTTCGTATCAGGGGAGTTGCCCATGATTGACGCCGATCCCGCCCTGCGCCCTGATCCGCTGCCCGAGGACAACGACCGCGCCCTGCGACCCCAGGGGTTGGGCGAATTCATCGGCCAGGCCGAAGCCCGCGCCAACCTGCGGGTCTTTATTGAATCCGCGCGCCGCCGCGGAGAGGCGATGGACCACACGCTGTTCCACGGCCCTCCCGGCCTCGGCAAGACCACGCTGGCGCAGATCGTCGCGCGTGAGCTGGGCGTGAACTTCCGCATGACCTCCGGCCCGGTGCTGGCCAAGGCCGGCGATCTGGCCGCGATCCTCACCAACCTCGAAGCCCGCGACGTGCTGTTCATCGACGAGATCCATCGGCTGAACCCGGCGGTGGAGGAGGTGCTCTACCCGGCGATGGAGGATTTCGAGCTGGACCTCGTGATCGGCGAGGGTCCGGCCGCGCGCACCGTGCGGATCGAGCTGCAACCCTTCACGCTGGTGGGGGCCACCACCCGCATGGGCCTTTTGACCACGCCGCTGCGGGACCGTTTCGGCATTCCGACTCGGCTGCAGTTCTACACGATTGACGAGCTGTTCGAGATCGTCAGTCGCAACGCCCGCAAATTGGGCGCGCCTGCCGACGACGCCGGGGCCCGCGAGATCGCCCGCCGCGCAAGGGGCACGCCCCGGATTGCCGGTCGGCTGCTGCGACGGGTCGTGGACTTTGCGGTGGTCGAAGGTGACGGCACGATCACCCGCGAGTTGGCCGACGGCGCCCTGACACGACTGGGGGTGGATCAGCTGGGGCTGGATGGGGCCGACCGGAGATACCTGAAGCTGATTGCCGAAAACTACGGCGGCGGCCCGGTGGGGATCGAGACGATTTCCGCCGCGCTCAGCGAAAGCCGCGACGCGCTGGAGGAAGTGATCGAACCCTATCTCTTGCAGCAGGGTCTGATCCAACGCACCCCGCGTGGCCGGATGCTGGCGCAAAAGGCCTGGACCCACCTGGGAATGAGCCCCCCGCGCAGCCAGAACGACCTGTTCGGGTAAAGCCGCCGCGCACCACTATAAGTTGTGTCAACGTTGCTGCCCCAATGTTTCGCGCGCGAAACAACAGGTCAGATGTCCTGACCATTGCCCCCTGTGCCTGGACCGTTCCGGCAGGCGCTCCCGCCCGGCGTCGGCGCATCACAGATGCGCCTGCGCCCGTTGGGCCGGGCGCCGCGCTGGTGCGCGGCGCGGCCTTCGGCCGACGTCTCGCTGCAAAGAGACGAAAGGGCACTCCGGTATTGGACCCCGCTCCATTTGGGGGATTGCTGCGCCGCGCCAGCGGCGCCCGGCCCAAGGCTGTTTCCGCCCCTCTGGTGGAGCCAGAGGGGCGGACAGGCGCGGGAGCCCCCCTTGCCGTGGCGCGGCGCAGACGGCATAGACGGGGCAAGACCAAGGAGACGCCCATGACCCCTCAGTTGCCGAACCTGACGCCGGAGCAGATCGAAACCCTGTTCACCCGCAACGACGGCTCTTATGCCTTTGCCCGCTGGGGGCGGCCGGTTGCGCCAATCGTATTCGGCGTTCAGGACGAAACGCTGCGAACCATCAAGGGCGCGGTGGAGGCGGTGATGACGCTGGCGGGCCACCAGATGGCCGAGACCGACCCGGAACTGGGGTCGAACCTGATGTTCTTCTTCTTTCGCGATTGGGAAGAACTGCTGGCGGTCCCGGATCTCGACCGGATGATCCCCGATCTCGCGCCGTTGGTGGGCCGTCTCAAGGCGGGCGGTGCGAGCCAATACCGCGCCTTCCGTTTCGACGAGCAGGGCGGCATCAAGGCGGCCTTTATCTTCCTGCAGATGCAGGGCGCAATGGCGGAGTTGCCCGCGGAAACGCTTGCGCTGACCCAGGCGGTGCAGGTGGCGCTGCTGTGGGGCGACCGGGCATTTGCCGAGGCCTCGCCGCTGGCGGTGTTGCCAGAGACCGGCGCAACCATCCTGCGACCCGAGATCGCGGGGGTGATCGCCGCCGCCTATGACCGGATGATGCCGGTGGCGGCAGCGGACAAATCCCATGCGCTGCGCCTGTTCGCGCGGCTGCAGGCGCCAGCCGAGCCGCCGCAAAGCTGATGCGCGCCTTTGTCGGCCTGCTGCTGCCCGATGCGGCCCTCGACGCGCTGGAGCGGGTGCAGGAAGGGCTGACCGCGGGGCGGCATGTCCCGGCAGAGAACATGCATCTGACACTGGCCTTTCTTGATGACCAGCCCGAGGCCCAACTGCACAGGCTGCACCAGAACCTGGCCGAGATCAGCGCACCGCCGGTGCGGCTGTCGTTCCACGGGCTGGACACGTTTGGCGGCAAGCTGCCGCGGGTGCTGGCGGCACAGGTGCAGAAGACGCCCGAGCTGACCCGGCTGCGTGACCGTGTGCGCGCCGCCTGCCGATCGGTCGGGATCGAACTGCCCCGCGAGCGCTTCCGCCCGCATGTAACCCTCGGACGCTTTCCCCGGCACTTGGACGCGGGGCAGGTGGACAAGGTGGCGCGCTATCTGGCGGCGGCGTCGGGTTTCCGGTTCGAATGCGACGCGGAGCGCTTTGCGCTGTTCCAGTCCACCCTCGCCCCGCAAGGCGCGCGCTATGACATTCTGGCAGAGTATTCGCTGAGCGGTTGACCGGCTTGTGGGTGGCACGCCCCGCCACTAGTGTGCGCCGTAGCAGGCAGGAGAGCAGCGCATGATCCACCAATTCCCCGTCCGGGTCTACTACGAGGACACCGACATGGGCGGGATCGTCTATCACGCCAATTATCTGCGGTTCATCGAACGCGCCCGCAGCGACTGGGTGCGCGGCATCGGCGTCGATCAGAACGCCATGCGCGAGGCCGGGCTGATCTATGTGGTACGCCGCATCGAGGCCGACTATCTGGCGCCCGCAAAATTCGACGAGGAACTGCTGGTCACCACCCGCATGCACAAGGTGACTCCGGCGCGCATGACGCTGCAGCAGGAGGTCAGCCGCGCTGGTCAGCCGCTGTTCCGGGCCGAGGTCACCATCGTCTGCATGACCACCACCGGCAAGCCCGCCCGCCTGCCGGCAGAGATTCGCGCATTGATGTAACAATCGGCGCCGTCACGCCTGTTTCATTGGCCTTTCGATTTGTTCTGCGCTAGCGTTGCTGACAATAAAGGCCGGGCAAACGGCCAAGACATCATAGAGCAGGCGAAATGGAAGCAGAAACTCTGGCGCTGGCGCAGGAGATTGATTTCTCCATGTGGGGTCTTTTCGCGCGGGCCACCGTAACCGTAAAACTGGTGATGCTGATGCTGGTCGGGGCCTCGATCTGGTCCTGGGCCATTATCATCCAGAAGATGATCAACTATCGTCAGGCGCGCCGCGAGGCCGAGGCCTTTGATCAGGCCTTCTGGTCCGGCAATCCGCTGGACGAGCTGTTCGATCAGGTCGGCTCTGAACCACCGGGGCAGGCGGCGCGCATCTTTGCCGCGGGCATGACGGAATGGAGGCGCAGTCACCGCAGCGACGGGGCGTTGATTCCCGGTGCGCAGGCGCGCATCGACCGGTCGATGGATGTCGCGATCGCCAAGGAAACCGAAGGTCTGCAAAGCGGCCTGTCGGTGCTGGCCACCGTCGGCTCCACCGCGCCCTTCGTCGGGCTGTTCGGCACCGTCTGGGGCATCATGACCGCCTTTATTGAGATCGCCGAGCAGCAGAACACCAACCTGGCCGTTGTGGCCCCGGGCATTGCCGAGGCGCTGATGGCCACCGGCCTCGGCCTGCTGGCGGCGATTCCGGCGGTGATCTTCTACAACAAGCTGAGCGCGGACAGCGACCGCATCATCGGTGGCTACGAGGCCTTTGCCGACGAGTTCGCCACCATCCTCAGCCGCCAGCTGGATTCCTGAGCCATGGGCGCCGCAGTTCAGCAACCTCAAGGGGGCGGCAATCGCCGCCGGGGGCGCCGCCGCGGCCGCGGTCGGCCGATGTCGGAGATCAACGTCACGCCCTTCGTGGACGTGATGCTGGTGCTGCTGATCATCTTCATGGTGGCGGCGCCGCTGATGACGGTGGGCGTGCCGGTGCAGCTGCCCAAGACCGCTGCCGGCGCCCTGCCGGGCGACGAGGAAGAGCCGCTGACGGTGACCATGACCGCCGAGGGCGGCGTCGAGATCCAGACCACGCCGGTTGCGTTGGATCAGCTGGTGCCCAAGCTGCGCGCCATCGCGGCAGAGCGTAGCTCTGACCGGGTGTTCCTGCGCGCCGATGGGCGGATTGCCTATTCGGACGTGATGCAGGTGATGGGCGCGCTGAACGCGGGCGGCTTTTCGAACGTGGGGCTGGTAACGGATACCGGCGGCCCGGCGCTGGACGGCCAGCCGTCCGGGGGCGAAGGGCAGTAGGCGGGGACGCACAGGGTGCAGACCGGGACCAAAATCTCACTGGCGGGGCATGGGCTCCTGATGGGCTGGGTCGTCTTCGGCGCCTGGTTCCCGTCCGAGCCGTTGCCGTTTGAGGTTCAGCAGGTGTCGCTGATCTCTGCCGAGCAATTCGAAAAGCTGAGCCAGCAGCGCCAGGCGCCCGAGCTGTCGTCCGAGCCTGCGCCGCTGGCCGAGCCGACGGAAGCGTCGCCCGCGCCGGACCTGGAGCCGCAATCGGATCCTGAGCCGCAGGTTTCCCAGCCCGAGCCGGTGCCGCCGGTCGCGCCCGATCCCGAGCTGACGACCCGCCCGGAGCCGCGCCCCGAGCCGGAGCTGCCGCAGCAGATCCCGCCTGCCGAAACCGAGCCGGAGATCGCCGAAGTGCTGCCTCAGCCGCGCCCCGAGGCTGAACTGCGCCCGGTTGACCGGGTCGCCCCGACACCGGTTGCCCCGCCCGAGCCGGACGTGGCGGTCGATGAGGTCGAGCAGCCCGAGGTCGCGCCGGAGGAAGGGGCCGAAGCGCCGCAGGAGGTGCAGGAGGCCACCGCGCCCGAGGCCGCCAGTGATCGCATCGTGACCGAGGAAAACAAGGGCGAGGAGATCGCCGCCTCTGCCGCGCCGACGACCTCGGTGCGGCCCAGAAGCCGTCCCGAGCGTCCCGCGCCCAAGCCCGAACCCGAGCCTGAGCCGGAGGTGACCGAAACCGCCCAAGCGGCGAAGCCGCAGCAGCCTGCGGACCCGGCCCCGGCGGACACGTCATCCGCGGTCGAGGACGCCCTGGCCGAAGCGCTCGCGGGCGGCGGCGAGGTGCAGGCGCCGGAGCCGTCCGGCCCGCCGCTGACGCTGGGGGAAAAGGATGCGTTGCGGGTGGCGGTCTCGCAGTGCTGGAATGTCGGCTCGCTGTCGACGGAAGCGCTGAACACAACCGTGGTCGTCGGGGTCTCGCTGCAGGAAAGCGGCAAGCCGGACACCGGCTCCATCCGGATGCTGTCCAGCTCCGGCGGCTCCGCGTCGGCGGCGAAACAGGCATATGAGGCAGCTCGGCGCGCGATTATCCGCTGTGGCAGCAGGGGGTTCAATCTTCCCCCTGAAAAATACGACCATTGGCGCGATATTGAGATGACATTCAATCCCGAAAGGATGCGGATCAAATGAGGAATTACCTGGCAGCCCTTCTGATCGGAGCCTCGGCACTGGCCGGGGCGGATGTGGCCGTGGCTCAGTCCGGGCCGCTCCGCATTGAAATCGACCAGGGCGTGATTGAACCCTTGCCCTACGCGGTGCCGGATTTCGTGCCTGAAACCCCTGCGGCGGCAGATTATGCGCGCCAGATCGCGCGGGTGATTGCGGCCGATCTGAGCGGCACAGGCCTGTTTCGAGAGGTGCCTGCCAGCGCCCATATCTCGACAGTGACGGACTTTGACAGCCCGGTGAAATACGCCGACTGGAAGGCGGTCAATGCGCAGGCCCTGATTACCGGCGCGGTCGGCATCAACGGCAACCGGCTGACCGTGCGTTTCCGCGGATATGACGTGTTCGCCGAAAGCGAGCTTGGCAGCGGGTTGCAGTTTACCGGTACCACCGATGGTTGGCGGCGCATGGCGCATAAGGTGGCCGATGCGATCTACAGCCGGATCACCGGTGAGAGCGGCTATTTCGACAGCCGGGTGGTCTATGTTTCCGAAAGTGGTCCCAAGAACGACCGTCGCAAGCGGCTGGCGATCATGGACTACGACGGGGCGAACGTGCAGTTCCTGACCAACAGCGCCTCACTGGTGCTGGCGCCGCGGTTCTCGCCCACTGGCGACCGGGTGCTTTATACCAGCTACGAGAGCGGCTTTCCGCAGATCCATGTGCTGGATGTTGGCCAGGTGCAACGCAAGGTCTTGTCCAGCGGTGATGGCACCATGAGTTTTGCCCCAAGGTTCGCGCCCGACGGGCGCACCATCGTCTACTCGCAGACGCAGGGGGGCAACACCGATCTCTACACCATGGATATCGACACCGGGGCGAAGACGCGGTTGACCTCCGCGCCGTCGATCGAGACCGCGCCGTCCTTCTCTCCCGATGGCCGCCAGATCGTGTTTGAAAGCGACCGCTCCGGCAGCCAGCAGCTTTACGTGATGCCCGCAGGCGGTGGCGAGGCGCGGCGGATCAGCTTCGGCAAGGGGCGCTATGGCACGCCGGTGTGGTCGCCGCGCGGCGACATGATCGCCTTCACCAAGCAGAACAAGGGCCGGTTTCACATTGGCGTGATGCGCACGGATGGCAGCGAGGAGCGGCTGTTGACCGCGTCGTTCCTGGATGAAGGGCCGACCTGGGCCCCCAACGGGCGCGTCATCATGTTCACCCGTGAAAGCCAGGGCAGTACTGGCCGGGCGCTCTTGTACTCGGTGGATATCACCGGGCGGAACCTCAAGCCGGTGAAGACCCCCGACGGGGCCTCCGATCCGGCGTGGTCGCCGCTGCAACACTAACGGCAACAGGTGGCGACAGCCGCATGGAACCCGGATCGCGGTTGTGTTAGCGTCCGGACAAGAAACGCAAAGGGATAGGCGGACATCATGAGCGGTTTCAAATTGGCAATTGCGGCAGTGGCCGTACTGGGGCTGACGGCCTGTGGCAACACGCCCTGGAGCGATGACGTGAATGGCGGTGCCGGGGCTGGCGCCGGTGGCGCAGGTATCGGCGTGGGCGCATTGGATCCGGCCAGCCCGGCCTATTTCCGGGAAACGATCGGCGACCGTGTGTTGTTTGCCAATGACCAGTCCAGCCTGTCGCCCGCAGCCCAGGCAACCCTGCAGGGGCAGGCGCGCTGGCTGACCCAGAATCCGGATTACGTGGTTACGATCGAAGGCCACGCCGACGAGAAGGGCACCCGCGAATACAACCTCGCTCTGGGGGCGCGTCGGGCCAATGCGGCGCGTGAATACCTGATTTCGCAGGGGATTGCCGGTAGCCGCATCAAGGTGGTCAGCTACGGCAAGGAACGGCCGCTGGAAATCTGCTCGGAAGAGAGCTGCTATGCCAAGAACCGCCGCGCCGTGACCGTGCTGGCCGGTGGCCTGGTGGGGTAAGGTGATGAGACGCCTCCGCACTGCGCTTCTGGCTGTCGTCGTGGCGCTGCCGCTGCCCCTGGGCGCGCAGAATCAACAGACCCTGGCGGACATCCGCCAGGAGCTGACGGTGCTGCACGTGGAAATCCAGCGCCTGAAGCGGGAGTTGTCGACGACGGGGTCCCCGTTGGTCGATACCTCGGGCAGCACGGTTCTCGACCGTGTCGGGGCCATCGAGAGCGAGCTGCAGCGGCTGACGCTACAGACCGAGAACCTCGAGAATCGGATCAACCGGATCGTCACCGACGGCACCAACCGGATCGGGGACCTCGAATTCCGCCTCGTGGAGCTCGAAGGCGGCGATGTCGGGGCTCTGGGTGAGACTACGACCCTGGGCGGCGGCGAGCTGCCCGCCGGGGTGGGAGACCTGTCCCCTGTTGAAACCGGGGACGCGGCTGACACGGCCACGGGTGAGCTGGCGGTTGGCGAGCAGGCGGACTTTGATGCCGCCGAGGCGCTGCTGGCGGAAGGCCAGTACCAGGACGCCGCCGAGAAATTCGCGGCTTTCAACCAGGCCTATCCGGGCAGCCCGCTGGCCGCGGCGGCTGATTTCAGCCGAGGCAAGGCGCTGGACGGTCTGGGCGACACGCGCGAGGCGGCGCGCGCCTATCTGGCCGCCTTCAGTGGCAATGCCACCGGGCCGGTGGCGCCAAAGGCCTTGTTCGAGCTGGGCGCGGCCCTGGGGCGGTTGGGGCAGACGGATCAGGCCTGCGTGACGCTGGCCGAGGTCGCCGTCCGCTTCCCCGGCACAGAGCCGGTGGCCGCTGCCCAGGCCGAGATGGACAAGCTGGGCTGTTCTTGACGGGACTGAGGCGGGATATCCAGGGGCTGTTGCGCCGTCAGTTCCCGCCAGAGCCACCTGCCAGACTGGGCATGGCCGTCTCGGGCGGCAGCGATTCGATGGCTTTGCTGCACCTGATGCAGGCCTGTTTCGCGCAGGAGCCGGTGGAACTGTTCGCCGCGACGATCGATCATCGCTTGCGGCCGGAGTCCGCCGACGAAGCGGCCTTTGTCGGCCGCACCGCGGCCCGGATGGGCATTGCGCATGACACCATCGAATGGCGCGAAGGACCGGGGCAGGGGAACCTGCAGAAGCAGGCGCGCGAGGCCCGCTATGAACTGCTGACCAGCTGGGCCAGACGCAAGGGGATCCCGGTGCTTTGTGTGGCGCATACGGCGGATGATCAGGCCGAGACGCTGCTGATGCGCATGGCGCGCGCCGCGGGGGTGTCCGGGCTGTCGGGCATGCCGCCCAGCCGTGTCCACAACGGGGTTACCCTGATGCGGCCGCTGCTGGAGGTGACGCGCAGCGAGCTGCGCCACTATCTGACCGAGGCGGGCCACGAGTGGTGTGAGGACCCGAGCAACAGCGATCTGCGCTACGAACGGGTGCGTGCCCGTCGCGCCCTGGCGGAGCTTGCGCCGCTGGGCTTGACGCCGACGGTGCTGTCCAAGGTTGCGCAGCATCTCGCCAAGGCGCGCGAGGCGCTCGACTGGTACGTGTTCCTGGCGGCGCGCGATATGGCGCATGTGCAGGCCGGGGCGGTGGTGCTGTGCCAGCGCAAGTTCCGAACGCTGCCCAGCGAAACGGGCTACCGCCTGCTGGTGAAGGCGATCCAGTGGGTTGCGGCCAGCGATTATCCGCCGCGGCGGGTGCCGATGGAGATCGCCGTGCTGGCGGCCCGGAACGGGGGCGCTGCGACGGTTTCGGGCTGCCATCTGCTGACCACCTCCAAGCAGATCTGGATTTGCCGCGAATACAACGCCTTGCGCGATCAGGTCGGGCTGCCGGGGCAGCTTTGGGACGGGCGCTGGACGGTCTTTGGCGGTGACGCGAAAGGCTGCGAGGTGCGCGCGCTGGGGCGCAAGGGACTGGCGGGGAGCGCAGGCTGGCGCCTGCCCGGTGTGCCGCAACCGGTGCTGGAATCAACCCCGGCCCTGTGGCGCGGGAGCGATCTGGTTGCCGCACCTGCTGCCGGATTGGGCAACGGGTGGACGGCAGAACATGCCGGAAACGAAGAAGAGTTCTTCGCATCCCTTTTATCGCATTGAACCTGCCCGAATGATCCTTATTTTAAGGGCAACGCAGGCCACCGGTCAGGTGTGCCTAAATGATAGGGAGAACTTTCCTTGGGCAACGCTCGCAATATCGCCTTTTGGGTTGTTCTGTTTCTGCTGATCCTGGCGCTGTTCAATCTGTTCAGCGGTTCCGGCAGCACGATGCAGAGCCGTGAACGCACTTTCTCTGACTTTGTCAGCTCGGTCGAAACCGGCAAGGTCAGCACCGTCACCCTCGACGGAGAACAGGTGCGCTACACCACAACCGATGGGCAGAACTACATCACGATCAAGCCGGGCGATGCCGAAGTCACCGCGCTGCTGATTGAAAACGATATCCCGGTGCGCGCTGAGAAGCAGCAGCAGTCCGGCTTTCAGTCTTTCCTGATCACGCTCTTGCCCTTCCTGCTGCTGATCGGCGTCTGGATCTATTTCATGAACCGGATGCAGGGCGGCGGCAAAGGCGGCGCGATGGGGTTCGGCAAGTCCAAGGCCAAGATGCTGACCGAAAAGCACGGCCGCGTCACCTTTGATGATGTCGCCGGTATCGACGAAGCCAAGGAGGAGCTGGAAGAGATCGTCGAATTCCTGCGCAACCCGCAGAAGTTCTCCCGCCTTGGCGGCAAGATCCCGAAGGGCGCGCTGCTGGTCGGCCCTCCGGGCACCGGTAAGACGCTCCTGGCCCGCGCCATCGCTGGCGAGGCAGGGGTGCCGTTCTTCACCATCTCGGGTTCGGATTTCGTGGAAATGTTTGTCGGTGTGGGTGCGAGCCGCGTGCGCGACATGTTCGAGCAGGCCAAGAAGAACGCGCCCTGCATCGTGTTCATCGACGAGATCGACGCGGTCGGTCGTCACCGTGGCGCCGGTTACGGCGGCGGCAACGACGAGCGCGAGCAGACGCTGAACCAGCTGCTGGTGGAAATGGACGGCTTCGAGGCGAACGAGGGCGTCATCATCCTCGCCGCGACCAACCGCAAGGACGTGCTGGACCCGGCGCTGCTGCGCCCCGGCCGCTTTGACCGCAACGTGACCGTCGGCAACCCCGACATCAAGGGCCGCGAGAAGATCCTCGGCGTGCATGCCCGCAAGACCCCGCTGGGTCCGGACGTCGACCTGCGCATCATCGCCCGCGGCACCCCCGGCTTCTCGGGCGCGGACCTGGCCAACCTCGTGAACGAGGCGGCCCTTATGGCCGCCCGTGTCGGCCGTCGCTTTGTCACCATGGAAGATTTCGAAAACGCCAAGGACAAGGTGATGATGGGGGCCGAGCGCCGCTCGATGGTGCTGACCCAGGATCAGAAGGAAAAGACCGCCTATCACGAAGCAGGCCATGCCGTTGTCGGCCTGGTGCTGCCGGAGTGTGACCCGGTCTACAAGGCGACGATCATTCCGCGCGGCGGCGCGCTTGGCATGGTGGTCAGCCTGCCGGAAATGGACCGCCTGAACTGGCACCGTGACGAGTGTCAGCAGAAGCTGGCGATGACCATGGCGGGCAAGGCGGCCGAGATCATCAAATACGGCGAAGATCACGTCTCCAACGGTCCTGCCGGTGACATCCAGCAGGCCAGCCAACTGGCCCGTGCCATGGTGATGCGCTGGGGCATGTCCGACAAGGTCGGCAACATCGACTATGCCGAGGCGCATGAAGGCTATTCCGGCAACACCGCGGGCTTCTCGGTCTCGGCCCATACCAAGGAGCTGATCGAGGAAGAAGTGAAACGCTTCATCCAGGAAGGCTACGAGCGCGCCTACCAGATCCTGCTGGAACATCGCGAGGAGTGGGAACGTCTCGCGCAGGGGCTTCTGGAATACGAGACACTCACCGGTGACGAGATCAAACGCGTGATGAAGGGCGAACCGCCCCAGGCGGGCGATGATGAGGATGGTGGTGAGGACGAAGGCAGCGCCTCGGTCACCGCGATCCCCAAGGCCAAGCCCAAGAAAAACCCGCCCGAGGGTGGCCTGGAGCCGGAACCGACAACCTGACCACTGTGTCATAGTCACAGATCACTGAAGCGCCCCGCACGCCATTCCGGCTTGCGGGGCGTTTTCTTTTGCGAGTGCTGTGCTGTCAGGGCGGCCGTGGCGGCATGGCCGCTGGTGCCTGCCGGAAAAACCTGTAGCGTGCCGGTACAGACAATAGCCGAAGCAGGGGGGTACGATGCCGGTTTTTCGTGACAGCGGGTTCAAGGGTGAAATCGCATGGCTGGGCATGGTGCCTGCGAGTGCGGGGCTGCGGGCGGTTCCGCGCGACCAGTTGGATCTTGGGTTCGGAGGTGTGGCGGGCGAGCGTCACGCGGGCGAGAACCGGGCCTCCTGCGTGCGGGTGCGTAACCTGCACCCCGAAGGTACCGAGATTCGCAACACCCGCCAGCTCAGCATCCTCTCGGAGGAGGAGATGGCCCTGATTGCCGCCGACATGGGGCTGGCGCAATTGCAGCCTGAACACCTGGGGGCGACGCTTGTGCTGCGCGGAATCCCCGACCTGAGCCACCTGCCACCCGCCTCGCGGTTGCAGGGGCCGGACGGTGTGACCCTGACGACCGACATCGAGAACCGCCCCTGCGTGCTGCCGGGGCGGGAGATCGAAAAGGATCACGCCGGCTTTGGTCCGCGCTTCAAACGCGCAGCAGAGAACCGGCGGGGAATCACCGCCTGGGTCGAACGGCCGGGCAGGCTTGTCGTCGGGCAGGTCCTCAGCCTGTTTGTGCCGGATCAACGGGCCTGGGCCCCCTGACCACCCTTTCCTGACCGATGCCAGCTGCCGCGGGGAGGGATTATCGCGGCCGACCGATTGCGCCTACGCCGTTTCAAGGCAGGATAATGTCGGAAATCATGCGCGCTTTTTGCCGCATATTGGCTAAGTCTACGAGGAAACCGGCGTCCGCGTGCCGGCGACTGTATGCAAACTCAGCAGGAACCTTGCCATGAGCTACAAGAGTGACATCGAGATCGCCCGTGAGGCGAACAAGAAGCCGATCCAGGAGATCGGTGCAAAGATCGGCATCTCCAACGACGATCTGCTGCCCTATGGCCACGACAAGGCAAAGGTCAGCCAGTCCTTCATCAACTCGGTGCAGGACCGCGAAGATGGCAAGCTGATCCTGGTGACTGCGATCAACCCGACCCCGGCGGGCGAAGGCAAGACCACCACCACCGTGGGTCTGGGCGATGGTCTGAACCGCATCGGCAAGAACGCGATGATCTGTATCCGCGAAGCGAGCCTCGGCCCGAACTTCGGCATGAAGGGCGGCGCTGCAGGTGGCGGTTACGCCCAGGTCGTGCCGATGGAGGAGATGAACCTCCACTTCACCGGTGACTTCCACGCCATCACCTCGGCGCACTCGCTGCTGTCGGCGATGATCGACAACCACATCTACTGGGGCAACGAGCAGGAAATCGACATCCGCCGCGTCGCATGGCGCCGCGTGGTCGACATGAACGACCGCGCCCTGCGTCAGATCACCGCGTCGCTCGGTGGCGTGTCCAACGGCTTCCCGCGCGAAACCGGTTTTGACATCACCGTGGCCTCCGAAGTGATGGCGATCCTCTGCCTCGCGACCGACCTCAAGGACCTGGAAAAGCGCCTCGGCGACATCATCGTGGCCTACCGCCGCGACAAGACCCCGGTCTACTGCCGCGACATCAAGGCCGAAGGCGCGATGACCGTGCTGCTGAAGGACGCGATGCAGCCGAACCTGGTGCAGACGCTGGAAAACAACCCGGCCTTCGTGCACGGTGGCCCGTTTGCCAACATCGCACACGGCTGCAACTCGGTGATCGCCACCAAGACCGCGCTGAAAGTTGCCGACTACGTGGTGACTGAAGCGGGCTTCGGTGCGGATCTCGGCGCCGAGAAGTTCATGAACATCAAGTGCCGCAAGGCAGGCATCGCGCCGTCCGCGGTTGTGCTGGTTGCCACCGTGCGCGCGATGAAGATGAACGGCGGCGTTGCCAAGGCAGACCTCGGTGCCGAGAACGTCGAGGCCGTGAACTCCGGTTGCGCCAACCTCGGCCGCCACATCGAGAACGTCAAATCCTTCGGTGTGCCGGTGGTGGTCGCGATCAACCACTTCGTCACCGACACCGATGCCGAAGTGCAGGCAGTGAAGGATTACTGCGCCTCCCACGGCGTCGAAGCGGTGCTGTCGCGCCACTGGGAACTGGGCTCTGAAGGCTCTGCCGAACTGGCGGAGAAAGTGGTTGCCCTGGCCGACTCCGGTACTGCGAACTTCTCGCCGATCTACCCGGACGACATGCCGCTGTTCGAGAAGATCGAAACCATCGCCAAGCGCATCTACCGCGCCGACGAGGTGCTGGCGGACAACAAGATCCGCAACCAGCTGCGCGAGTGGGAAGACGCGGGCTACGGCCACCTGCCGGTCTGCATGGCCAAGACCCAGTACTCCTTCTCGACCGATCCGAGCTTGCGCGGCGCGCCGGTCGGACACTCGGTTCCGGTGCGTGAAGTGCGCCTGTCCGCCGGTGCCGGCTTCATCGTGGTGGTCTGCGGCGAGATCATGACCATGCCGGGCCTGCCGCGCACGCCTGCGGCGGAAAGCATCCGCCTGAATGCGGAAGGTCAGATCGAAGGCTTGTTCTAAGCCCGAAATTGCGACATTCAGCGGCTCGGGGAAATCCGGGCCGCTGGAGTTTTGAGAGATGACCGAACCGACACCACCCGCAGACTGCGCCTCGATGGAAGACCTGAGGGCGCAGATTGACCTTCTGGACCGGAAGCTGGTGGCGTTGCTGGCGCAGCGGGCGGGCTATATCGACCGGGCGATCGCGCTGAAGCAGGAAAACGGCTGGCCCGCGCGCATCCCGGCCCGGGTCGAAGATGTGATCGCCAAGGTCCGGGCCGCGGCAGAGGACGAGGCGTTGGACCCTGCCTTGGTCGAAGCCTTGTGGCGGCAGTTGGTGGAATGGTCGATCGCCCGCGAAGCGCGGGTGATCCGGGAGGAGTAGGCAGGTTGGCGCCTGCGGCTGAAAGGAAGAAATCAAATGACTGCAACGTTGATTGACGGCAAGGCCTTTGCGGCCAAGGTGCGTGGCCAGGTGGCCGAGCATGTGGCGCGGCTGAAACAGGACCACGGGATTACCCCCGGTCTGGCCGTGGTGCTGGTGGGCGAGGACCCGGCGAGCCAGGTCTATGTGCGCTCCAAGGGCAAGCAGACCGTCGAGGTCGGCATGAACTCTTTCGAGCACAAGCTGGAGGCGGATACCTCCGAGGCTGACCTGCTGGCGCTGATCGATCAGCTGAACAATGATCCCGCCGTGCATGGCATCCTGGTGCAGCTGCCGCTGCCCAAGCACCTGGACGAGGATCTGGTGATCAACTCGATCGCGCCGGAAAAGGACGTGGACGGTTTCCACATTTCCAACGTTGGCCTTCTGGGCACCGGGCAGAAGAGCATGGTGCCCTGCACCCCGCTGGGCTGCCTGATGATGCTGCGCGACCACCATGGCTCGCTGTCGGGCATGGACGCGGTTGTGATCGGCCGCTCCAACATCGTGGGCAAGCCGATGGCGCAGCTGCTGCTGGGTGACAGCTGCACTGTGACCATCGCGCACAGCCGCACCAAGGATCTGCCGGATGTGGTGCGCCGCGCCGACATCGTGGTGGCCGCGGTGGGCCGCCCGGAAATGGTGCCGGGCGACTGGATCAAGGAAGGCGCCACCGTCATCGACGTGGGCATCAACCGCATCGAACGTGACGGCAAGAACGTGCTGGTTGGCGATGTGGATTTCGCCTCGGCAGCCGAGCGCGCAGGCGCCATCACCCCGGTGCCGGGCGGCGTCGGCCCGATGACCATTGCCTGCCTGCTGGCCAATACCGTCACTGCCTGCTGCCGCGCCAACAACCTGGCGGAGCCGGAAGGGCTGACTGCCTGAGGTCGCAGAACAGAGTTGTCTGACATTGATGCTCCCGCCGGACCGCCTCCGGCGGGAGTATTTTTTGGAAATATGAAAGTCCGGCGGCGTCAGGCTGCCACGGGCACCATCGTGCCCTGCAAGAGGGCGATCAGCTTTTCTTCGCCTTTGGTGAGGGCATGGACCTCTGCGGTGACGATGACCAGGCGGCGACCGGGTTTGATGACGCGGCCGGTGGCGCGCAGCATGTCCCCGGCGCCGGGGGCCAGAAGGTTGATCTTCATCTCCGCGGTCATCACCTCGTGATCTTCCGGCATGACCGTGAGCGCCGCATAGCCCGCGGCGGTGTCGCCGATGGCAAAGCTGAGGGCGGCATGGGCGACATCGTGCTGCTGGCGGCTGCCGGGCAGGATCGGGGCGGTGATGACGACTTCGCCCGTCGAAACGCTGGCAATCTCTGCGCCCAGGGTCTGCATCATGCTTTGCCTGGCAAAGCTGCTGCGGATTCGGTCTTCCATTGCAAGGTCCTTTTGCTGCTGTACGCGCAGCATAGAGGACCGGTGGTGGTGCGCAGGAAGTGACGCTGCGGCAGTCAGCGCGGCATCGGCACCGGCAGCGCCGTCGGGCCGGTCAGGATGGCCAGCGCGTCCGGTGCCATCAGCGCGGTCAGCGCGGGGGCACTGCTGCGCAAGCCGCCGGTGTAGGTGCCGAAGGCGGGCAGGATCAGACGGGAGCGGTCGAGCAGGAAGCAGGGGCGCGCGGCGCTGCGCAGCCGCGCCTTGGGGTGGTAGTGGCCGGAGACCTCGGCCCTGGCGGCAGGGGCGGCGATATGGCGGAAGGTCAGCGGGCCGCAGGCAAGCTCGGCCAGGGTTTCGCCGCCGAAGGCCACCGGGGCGGGGTCGTGGTTGCCCTCGATCCAGATCCAGCGGCGGCGGATCATGAGGCTGCGCAACTGGTCCAGCTCCTCCGCAGGCAGGGCGCGGACTGCGGCATCATCGTCAAAGCTGTCGCCAAGGCAAACCACGGTTGCCGGATCCAGCGCGGTCACCAGCGTTTCCAGCCGCCGCAGCGTGTCGCGTCCCTCGTAGGGGGGCAGGGGGCTGCCGCCGCACCGGGCGTGGCGTTCGGACTTTCCCAAGTGCAGGTCGGAGACGCAGAGCAGACGGTGATCCGCCCACCAGAGCGCGCCGCTGGCCAGGGCTGTGAGGCGGGCGCCTGCGAGGGTGAAATCATATCCGGTCATAAGCTGGTCTTACCGCGCGCCGCGCCACAGGCAAGGGTCATTGCGGCAGCCGGTCCAGTCCGGATTGCCGCATCAGCGCTGCGGCCTCCTGCTGCAGCAGCTTTTCCTGCGCTGCGCCTTTGACCGGGACCTTGCCCATCTCCAGCAGCAGCGGCGCTGCCAGCGGCGAGATCCGCTGCAGCCGCCGCAGCGTGATCCGCCCGTTGATCCTGTCGAGCATCTCCTCGATCCGGCCAAAATCGACCAGCCCGTGCAGGGCCTCCTCGCGGGTGATGTCCAGCAGCAGGTGATCGGGGTCGTACCTGCGCAGCGTGTCATACAGGATGTCGGAGGAGAACGTCGCCTGCCGCCCGTTCTTGCGGGCGCCCGGGGTGTTGCGTTCTATGAGGCCCGCGATGGTGGCGGCACCACGAAACGCGCGTTTCATCACCGCGTTGCCGGCAAGCCAGCCCTCCAGCCCGTCACGCAGGGCGCGCGGCTCGAACAGCGGTGCGGGATCAGTGACCTCTTGCAGCCCCCAGATCAGGGTGGCGTAATCGGTGGCGACAAAGCCCAAGGGGTCGAGGCCCAGCTCCTCCATCCGCTTGGTGAGCAGCAGGCCGAGCGTCTGCTGCGCGTTGCGCCCGGCAAAGCCGTAGATGCAGAGGTGCGCGCGGCCTTGGTGCGGGAAGCTTTCGATCAGCAGCGATCCGGCGCGGGGAAGTTCGGAGACCTCGCGCTGCAGGGCCAGCCATTCGGCGGTATGGCGGGGCAGGTCGGGCCAGCTGTCCTGGCGGAACATCTCCAGAATGCGGTGGCTGAGCTGGGTGGAGGTTGCGAATTTGGTGCCGGAGAACACCGCGATCTTGGGCTTTTTGCCAGCGTTGCGGGTGACCTCCACCGTCATCTCGCGCAAGGATTCGTAGCGCACGGTCTGGCCGCCGATCAGGAAGGTGTCGCCGGGGGTGAGGGTGGCAGCGAAGGCTTCCTCCACCTCGCCCAGCGGCTTGCCGCCGCGGCTGCGTTTCAGGCGCACCTTGATCAGGTCGGCGTCCTGAATGGTGCCGAGGTTCATGCGGATGCGGGCGGCGGCGCGCGGGTCGCGCAGCTGCCAGCGTCCGTCGGCGCGCTGCTGCAGCCGCTGCCAGCGGTCATAGGCGCGCAGCGCATAGCCGCCGGTGGCGCAGAACCCGAGGCAGGCATCGAATTCGGCGCGGGACAGTGCCGCGTAAGCGCCCGCGCTGGTGACTTCGCCGAAGAGCGCATCGGCATCGAAGGGGCCGCCGCAGGCGGTGATCAGGATATGCTGACACAGTACGTCCCGCGGGCCGGGACCGCGTGGGCTGCCGTCCAAATCGTTATCGCGCACCGCCTCCAGCGCGGCGCGGCATTCGACCACCTCGAAGCGGTTGGCGGGCACCAGCAGCGCCTTGGAGGGGGCGTTGTAGCGGTGGTTGGCGCGGCCGATCCGCTGCACCAGCCGTTTCACGTTCTTGGGCGCCCCAACCTGGATGACCAGATCCAAATCGCCCCAGTCGATGCCAAGGTCGAGCGAGCCGGTGCAGATGACGGCGCGCAGCTCTCCGCGGACCATTGCCGCCTCGACCCGCTCGCGTTGGGTGCGGTCAAGCGAGCCGTGGTGGATGCCGATCGGCAGGGCGTCGTCATTGGCGAGCCAGAGGTTGCGAAAGAAGATCTCGGCCTGGGCGCGGGTGTTGTGGAAGATCAGCGTGGTCCGGTGCGCCTTGATCTGCTGCATCACGGCCGGGATGGCATATGCCGCGCCGCCGCCGGCCCAGGGCGGGGCTTCCTCCGTTTCCAGCATGCGGATGTCGGGGGCGGGGCCGGGGTCGGCGAGCAGGATTTCGCAAGGCTGCGGGTGGTGGGCGAGGTATTGTGCGATGGCCTGCGGATCGTCCACGGTGGCCGAAAGCCCCACCCGGCGGAGGTTCGGGCACAGCGTCTGCAACCGGGCCAGTGCCAGCATCAGCTGATCGCCGCGCTTGCTTTCCGCCAAGGCGTGAATTTCGTCCACCACCACCCGTTGCAACCCGCGGAAGGTGCGCTCGGCATCTGGGTAGGAAATCAGCAGTGCCAGGCTTTCGGGGGTGGTCAGCAGGATATGCGGCGGATCGGCCCGCTGACGGCGCCTGCGGGAGGCGGGTGTGTCGCCGGTGCGGTCGTCAATGCGGATGGGCAGGCCGATCTCCTCGACCGGGGTGCGCAGGTTGCGCTTGATGTCGGCTGCCAAGGCCTTCAGCGGCGAAATGTAGAGCGTGTGCAGCCCCTCGTGACGGCCATCAGCGAGCTCGGCCAGCGTGGGCAGGAAGCCGGCCATGGTCTTGCCACCGCCGGTCGGTGCGATCAGCAGGGTGCAAGGCTGGTCCGCGCGCTCCAGCATGGCCTGCTGGTGCGGGTGGATGGACCAGCCTTTGGCGGCAAACCAGTCATGAAGGGCGGGCGGCAAATCGAACATCCACCAGATGTAGGCACTGCCGCAGGGCTTTGCTAAAGGGTTTCGCCCAAAGTCATCAAAAAATGTCGCGCGATGGTCATTTCACGATGGTTTCGTCCTTCACGAACATGTTGGCCCAGGCCCGGTCGATCAGATCCGGCGTCATCTGGTAGGGGATGCCCTCGAAATCGCAGATCGCGATCATCTGGTCGATCAGGAACACCGGCTGGTAGTTGGAATAGATGTTGTTGATCTCGGGGTATCTCTGTTTCAGCAGGTGCACCAGCGAGGCTTCATCCAGCGGCATTCCTTTTTTGCGGGCGACCATGGCAAAGATCTTGAGGAAGTTTTCCTGGTTCGGCCCGTCGATCTTGATCTTGAAGAAGATCCGCCGCAGCGCCGCCTGGTCGAAAATCTCATTCGGGTGGAAGTTGGTGGAAAAGATCACCAGCGTGTCAAACGGCACCTCGAATTTTTCGCCCGATTGCAGCGCCAGGATGTCCTTGCTTTCCTCCAGCGGCACGATCCAGCGGTTGACCAGCGCCTGCGGCGGCTCTGCCTGGCGGCCGAGGTCGTCGACGATGAAGATGCCGCCGGTGGATTTCAGCTGCAGCGGCGCCTGATAAGTGCGCGCGGTGGGGTTGTAGACCAGGTCCAGCATCTCGAGCGACAGTTCGCCCCCGGTGATCACGGTGGGGCGCTGGCACAGCACGTAGCGTTCATCAAAGCGGCGGCGGCGGCGCAGGGAATTGGGGTCTTCGGGTTCCTGCGCCACTTCGGTATGCACGATGGGGTCATAGACGGTGATGACCTGGCCTGCGTATTCGATGGCGCGCGGCACATAGATGTTGTCCCCCAGCGCGTCGCGGATGCCGTTGGAGATCGAGGATTTACCGTTGCCCGGCGGGCCATACATCAGGATCGAGCGCCCGGCGCTGACCGCGGGGCCGAGGTGATCCAGCAGGCTGTCGGGCAGCACCAGGTGTCCCATGGCGCTGGTCAGTTGCTGGCGGGTGACCTGGATGTTGCGGATCGACTGGCGCTTGACCTGCTCGCTGTAGACCGCCAGCGGCACCGGCATGGCGCCGAAATACTCGGACTGGCTCAGCGCATCCAATGCGCGCGCCTTGCCCGCATCGGTCAGCTGATAGCCCATCTCGTTGCCGCTGTTGGCGTTCAGCGTGCCGGTGGCCTCCAGCAGCTTCTGTTCGCGGGCGATATCGACCAGCTCTTGGGTGACGGAGGCGGGCAGGCAGATGGCGGCGGCGATCTCGGAGACGGTTTCGACGTTCTTGCGGAAGATGGTTTTCAGCAGGATATCCCGCATCATCACCAGCGGCAGCTGCATCTGTTCCAGCCCCTTGGGTGGGGGCGGCGCGGTGACGGTGACGTTTTGCATGTTCATGGGCGTTGCCTTGTCGCTGCTACCGGGTCGGACCCCGCAAACGGAAACGGGGTTGGCAACAGGTTAGTCAGGACTGTGGCAACAGCGGGGCGGCGCTGTAGCATTTCCGCGAAAGCGGCAGCGTCAGCGCCCGTAGAATGCCGCGAGGATCAGGTACAGTGCCAGCGTCGCGCCGAGGCACAGGCCCATGGGGAAGCTCTTGCCGGTCTCCCAGCTTTGCCAATGCGGTGCCAGCTGGCGCAGCCGCGTGTGTTTCGCGATCCGGTGGGCGGCAAAGCCCGCCAGCAGCACCGCCGCAAAGATGACCAGCAACAGTCGCAGGTCGCCGATGGAAAAGAAGGGGGCCGCCGCGCCAGCGAATTTGGCGTCCCCGGCGCCCACGGCACCTGCGGCGTAGAACAGGAACCCCAGCGCGATTCCGACCGGCAGATGCAACAGTTGCCAGCCATAGCTGACCCAAGTGGGCATCAACATCGCGCCGCCGAGGATGAAGATCACGCCGAGGCTGTCCACCGCCCAGTTGGGGATGCGCATGCCACGCAGGTCGGTCAGCGCCACCGCGTAGCACAGTGGCAAGACGAAGGGCAAAAACCACATCGCGGCATGGGCCGGGAACTGCATGAATCAGCCGCCTTCCAATGCGGCCAGAGACCGGGCGGCTTCCTCGAAATGCTGCGGGTGGGTGTCGATGGCTTCGCGCAGCAGGTTCTCACCGGTGGTGACATCCCCCTGTTTGACAGCCGACAGTGCCAAGGTGTGCAGCAGCAGCGCCCGTTCGGTCTGATCCATCGGGATCACCGGCAGGGTGTAATTGCGCTGCGCGCCGCGGGCCAGAACAAGGTTGTTCTTGGCGGTGAACAGGCTCTGGTCCTGGCGGATCGCTTCGCCAAACAGCCGCTCGGCATCGGCGAAATCGCCCCGGGTCAGCTTGGAGTAGCCCCAGTTGTTCATCACCTTTGCAGGTGTCGTCGTCAGCCCGGTCGCGATTTCGTAGAAGCTGTCGGCGCGCTTCCAGTCCCGTGCCGCGTCGGCCACCATCGCTTCGAGCCGGTAGCGCTCGTAGGTTTCATGCGTCGGCGGCACGGCGTCCAGTTGCGCCTTGGCGCCGTCCCAGTCGCCGCTGCGCACGAGGGCCCCCGCTAGCTGCACGCGATCCTCGCTGGTGGCACCTGCCATCGCGACGACCTTCTTCCAGGCGGCGGCGCCCTCGGTCGTGCGCTTGGCCCGGATCAGTGAATGGGCCAGACCACGGTGCAGATCGATGCGATCCGGATTGTCCTTGAGCGCGCGCTGGAAGTAGGTGACCGCCTCATTGGGATCGGCGACGGTCAGCATCACGTCGTTGAGGTTGCTTTCATCGATGACATTGACGTCCTGAAAGGCCCGCTCGACGGTTTCATCCGCCTTGTCCGCGCAGGCCGACAAGACCAGCGCCCCGGCCAGGGTCGCGGAGAGAATAAGCTGCTGGCGCATTTGTGCGTCCTTTTACTGCTCTGCCTCGGTCATGGTGTCTGACGAATCAGGTAGCTGCCGCCACCCTGTCGCACCAATTTGTAATCTTGATTTTGCGGCTCAGTATGCGCGGGTTTTTCCATCTTTGCGAGGGCCAGCCGCAAATTATCGCGGATTGCGTCACTTTCGCCATTGTCCTGCGCGTAGGCCCGCTGGAACACCCGCACCGCTTCGGCGGTCTTGCCGCGCTCCATCAGCACCACGCCGAGGTTGTTCATCGGCTCTGGCCACGTGGGATCCGCCTCGACCGCCTGGCGCAACAGTTGCTCTGCCTGGCCCAGTTGACGCAGGCCCAGTTTTGCACTGCCCATGCCGGACAGGATTTCTGCGGTGAGCCCATGGTCGAGGGCGGCCCGGGTGTATGCCTCCAACGCCAGCTCGTACTCGCTGGCGGCCATCAATCGGTGGCCGACCACCAGCCCGTCCTCGGCCTCGGCCCGCAGATCGGTGCCGGGGGCCCAGGGGCTGCCGCGGTCCTGTTTCAGACCGTTCGGCGCGCAGGCCGCAGCGACCGCGGTCGCGCCGGCTGCGGCGATGGCACGGTATCGGCGGACAGGGAGCGCCCGTCCAAATCGTTTCATATTGTCAGTTGCCTGCGTTGCCCATGTTCATGATGCCCTGTACCGACGGGCCGACCAGGATGATCAGCAGCGGCGGCACGGTCAGCCCCATTGTGGCAAGGGTCATCTTCACGGGCAACTTGTTTGCGGCCTCTTCGGCGCGCATCACGCGTTTGTCGCGCATCTCGCCTGCATAAACCCGCAGGGCATCGGCGATCGAGGTGCCAAAGCTGGCCGACTGGATCATCACGGTCACGAAGGAGGACACATCCTGCACCCCGCAGCGGGTGCCCATGTCGCGCAGCACCTTGTCCTTTTCCTTGCCCGCCTTCATCTCGTGGGCGACGACCTCGAATTCCTCGGCGAGGTCGGGGTAGGAGGCATGCAGCTCCTTGGCGACGCGGACGATGGCCTGGTCCAGAGACTGGCCGGCCTCGACGCAGACCAGCATCATGTCGAGCGCATCGGGAAAGCCTTCGGTGATCTTCTGCTTGCGCTCTTCGATGCGGCGGGTGATCCAGTATTTCGGCAGCATGTAGCCCACCGCGCCGGGGCCGATGATGCGGATCGCCATCTGCTGGCTGTCGTAATCGATGTCGGCCTTCAGCACGTAGACAAAGAACAGCCCGGCCGCGAGCCCCAGCAGCCCGAGGGCAAACTGGGCAAAATGGAAGATCCGCACCGAATCCTTGGAGTGATAGCCCGCCTGACGCAGCTTCAGCTCCATCGCTGACAGCTCGTCCGCGTTCTGCGGCTCGAGGAAAGAGGCGAATTTCTGAAGCTGTTCGTTGCGGTCAGCCTGCCGCAGCCGCTCCTTCTGCGGTTTGGCGCGGGTTTCCGGCGCGATGTTCTTTTGCAGCTTCTTGAGCGGGTCTTCGGGTTGGTTCAACAGCAGCGGCACTGCCAGCAGAATCATGAACAACCCGGCAATGCCGAGGGCGAGCAGCGGACCGAGCTCGCCGAAATTGGCGGTCAGGTAGTCATTGATGCCGGAAAGAAATTCCATGCTCGCCTCCTCAGACCTTGATGTTGGTCAGCATGCGCATGACAAAAAGATTGGCAGTCAGCATCAGCCCCACCGCGAAGCAGGCCGGAATGAACCAGGGGTGATCCAGCACGCTGTCGTAGTAACCGGGA
Source organism: Nocardioides marinus (assembly GCA_019801415.1). Lineage (GTDB taxonomy): Bacteria > Pseudomonadota > Alphaproteobacteria > Rhodobacterales > Rhodobacteraceae > Leisingera. Next base: position 202,374 of record JAHVJD010000005.1, on the reverse strand, counting down.
TCCTTGACCAGGATCGCAATCAGGCAGAACAGCGGAAAGCCTGACAGGAACTTGCCCGACCACTGCGCCTCGGCCGTAATCGCCTTGACGCGGCGGAACAGGCGAAAGCGGGCGCGGATCACCTTGGCCAGCCCTGCCAGGACCTCGGCCAGGTTGCCGCCCGACTGCTGCTGGATGGTCACCGCGACGGCGAGGAAACGCATGTCCTGCATGTCCAGTCGTTCGGCCATTTCCTTCAGCGCCTCGCCGACGTCACGGCCATAGGCGCATTCGTCGGCGATGATGCCGAATTCGGTCGCCAGCGGGTCTTCGACCTCATTGGCGACGATCTGCACGGCGGAGGAAAACGGATGGCCGACGCGCAAGGACCGCACCATCAGTTCCACCGCGTCGGGCAGCTGCTCTTCGATCAGCGCCATGCGCTTGGCAGCCTTCTTGTTGACCCAGAAGAAGACGGCGCCAACGCCGATGATGATCGACCCCAGAACCCGGACGGGCAGGGGGGCGGAGGTGGCAATGGTCAAGCCAAGGAATGCCACGGCTGCCAGCCCGGCCATGATCATGATCAACTGCTTGGGCGAAAAGGCAATTGCAGCCTTCTGTGCCCGTTCGGAAAGCAACGAGTAGAGCGGGATCGACTGCGACTTGGCGTGCTGCCCGAGTTCCTTGCGGAGCTGTTCCAGGACTTTTTCGCGGTTGCCGCCTTTTTCCAGCATCTCCAGGCGGCGCGTGACCTTGCTGTTGAGGCTGATCGATTTGCCGAAGGTGAACAGATACAGCCCTTCCACCAGCGCCAGCACGCCAAAGAAGATCAATCCGTAAATCAGCGGTTCCGCACTCAGTTGCATCAGCGCGTCTCCATCACCGTGGGTTCATAGATCGAGGGCGGCAGGTCATAGCCCCAGAGGCGGAAGCGTTCCGAATAGTGGCTGCGCACGCCGGTGGCGGTGAAATGGCCGATGATCTTGTTGTCGGGGGTGAGGCCGACGCGCTGGAAGCGGAAGATCTCCTGCATCGAGATGACGTCGCCCTCCATCCCCGTGATCTCGGTGATCGAGGTCATCCGGCGCGAGCCGTCCTGCAGGCGCGAGGCTTGCACGATCAGGTTCACCGCGCTGGCGATCTGGCTGCGCACCGCCTTGATCGGCATCTCGATTCCGGCCATGGCGATCATGTTCTCCAGCCGCGAGATGCCGTCGCGGGCGGAGTTGGCGTGAATCGTCGTCATCGAGCCGTCGTGGCCGGTGTTCATGGCCTGCAGCATGTCGATCACTTCCTCGCCGCGGGTCTCGCCCACGATGATGCGGTCGGGCCGCATCCGAAGCGCGTTCTTCAGACAGTCGCGCGGCGACACCTCGCCTTTGCCTTCGACGTTGGGCGGGCGGCTTTCCATCCGGCCCACGTGGGTCTGCTGGAGTTGTAGTTCGGCGGTATCCTCGATGGTCAGGATCCGTTCGGAGTTGTCGATGAAAGACGACAGCGCATTGAGCGTTGTGGTCTTGCCCGAACCGGTACCGCCCGAGACGATGATGTTGAGGCGCGTGGAGACGGCGGCTTGCAGATATGCAGCCATTTCTTCTGTGAAGGCGCCGAATTTTACCAGATCGTCGATGCCGAGCTTGTCTTTTTTGAACTTTCGGATCGAAACCAGTGAGCCGTCCACCGCAATGGGGGGGACCATCGCGTTGAAGCGCGAACCATCGGCCAGGCGGGCGTCGACATAGGGGTTGGATTCATCGACGCGGCGACCCACGGCAGACACGATCTTGTCGATGATCCGCATCAGGTGCTTTTCATCCTTGAACGTGATGTCGCTGAGTTCCAGCCTGCCGCCGCGTTCGACAAAGATCTGTTGCGGCCCGTTCACCAGGATATCGCTGACGCTATCGTCCTGCAGCAGTGCTTCCAGGGGGCCGAGGCCGGTGACCTCGTCGTAAAGCTCCTTGTTCAGCTGTTGGCGGTCTTCCCGGTTCAGAACGATGCTTTTTTCTGCCAGGATCTCTGTGGCGATACTTGCAATTTCCGCACGTAACTCGGCCTCACCAGCCCGTTCCAACGCCGCCAGGTTGAGGTTTTCCAACAATTCCCGGTGCAGCTGGATCTTGATCTCGCTCAGGCGTTCCTTGCGCTTGCGCTCCTTGTCCATCGTCGGCGCTTCGGCGGCCTTGCGCGGAGCTGGACGGCGCAGGCTGATCGCGGGTTTGTCCGCCGCCGCTGCTGCTGTCGCGACAGGCTCGATCGGCATTGGTGCAGGTTTCGCGGCTTGCTTCTTGTACTTTGAAAACATCTACTCGCCCCCAGTTTTTGCCGTTCAGGCGGCTTCGGCTTCGCTTTGGCCCAGTTCGTGCAGCGACGCGGCCAGCTTGGCGATTTCCTTGCGCAGCGGGTTCTTGGACGCTGACAGGGCCAGCGGCAGCCCGTGGTCGCAACTTTGCAGCACGGGTTTGCCCCCGTCAGGCAGTTGCAGGTCAATGGAGATGCTGAGCGATTCCGCCATGCGTTTCACGCGGCTCTTGCCGGTCAGGTCGGTAAATTTCGGTGCTCGGTTCAGGGCAAACCGCAGTTTTTCGAACGGCAGATCTTCCGACTGCAAGGCGCGCTTCATGCGCAGGGCATTCTGGGCGGAGCGCATGTCCAGCTCGATCATCGCAAAATAGACATGCGCCATGCTGAGTACCGTTTCGGACCACTGCACAAGCGTGTGGGGCATGTCGATCACCACGAAATCGAAATGGCTCCGGGCCATTTCGATGACCCTGGCGATGTCTTCCGGCGCGAGCAGGTCCAGCGGCACCATTTCGGCCGGCGCAGTCAGCACCTGGAGCTTTTCGCGGAACGACAGCAGGGCCTGGCCAAAGAGGTCCTCGTCCATGCTCTCGGTTTCGCTGAGCATCTCCATCACCGCCTCACGGCGCGGCAGGTCGAGGTAGGTGGACACCGAACCATGTTGCAGGTCGAGGTCCAGAAGGCAGACCGTGGGTTCGTCATCCCGGCTGAGCGCGGCCAGTTCCCAGGCGAGGTTGACCGCCATGGTCGTGGAGCCGGTGCCGCCCGCCAGCCCGTGGCAGACGATCACGGCCCCCTCGCGCTGGCTGCCGGATTGCAGCTGGTGCGGGTTGGGTGCGACCTCGGGTTCCGGGGCACGCAGGCGATCGATCGCGGCCTGAAGCTCTCCTTCCGGCAGGGGATAGGGCACGAATTCGTCAGCCCCCTGGCGCAGCAGCGTGTGCAGGGCCGCCGGGGTGACGTCTTCGGCAATCAGGATTACGCGGATGCCACGCGCCTTGGCCTGGGTGATGATCTCTCCCATCAGCGGCAGATCGCCTTCGTCGACGCTGTCGATGGCCAGGGCGACAAATTGCAGCGCTTCGGCTTCGGGCTGATTGAAAAAGGCCAGGGCTTCGGAAAATCCCAGATCTCCCCAGGCTTCTCCCAGCGCGGCTTCCATGTCCTCGATCAACAGATCGAAGTTCTGCACGTCACGACTGATCGTGCAGGCGACAATCGCCGGGGGTTCTGTTTGGGGCGTTCCACTCATTGCCGTATTCCTTGTTCACATCAGTGCAGTGGGCCATGGGCACACTCCACCTCTTGGAAACAATGTCGGCGGCAATCTGGGCGAATTTGGGGCCAAAAAGCCCCAAATCTGGGGAATGTTAACAACTCGTCTACGACGGGAGCGAGGCTCGCTCGGGTTACTCCAGCGTGCGTTCCAGCGATTTCTGTTCGGTCAGCGTTGTGGCTGGGATCGCGCTTTCGAGGTATTCGCGATAGATGATCTGGGCGTATTTGCCGTCCAGAACCGAGGGGTGGCGTTTCAGGAAGCCGCTGACCTCGGTCACGGTGCGACGGTTGCGGCGTTCGCGCTCGGGCGTCGGGATCAGCGGCTGGGTTTCGCCGTAGGAGACCACCGCCTCAAGACGGCTGCGGCTGATTCCACGTGAAACCAGATAGTTCACCGCTGCCTGCGCCCGGCGCAGGCCGAGCGATTTGTTATAGGCATTGCTGCCCACCGCATCGGTGTGGCCGAAGACGCGGAAGCGCACTTCCGGGAATTGTCTGATCCAATGGGCCTGCTGGTCCAGAACCCGCCGGGCCGTGGCATCCAGCCGGGCGCTGTCAAAGTCAAAGTTGATGGTGGTCGGAACTTCCTTGGCGAACCGTCCGGCCAGCTGGACCGCGTAGTGGCGCTGGCCGCTCATAACCGCCGAGTTGTTCAAGGTCGCCTCGCCGAAGGTGCCCCTGCGGTTCAGCTCCTGGCCGGCTTCCCTTTCGCAGGCAGCGGTCGTCAGCAGCAGGCCGAGAATTGCAGCGGTTCTGATCATCTGTGCCACTCCCTATCAGTCCAGCACGTAGCCGTAAGAGCCGTTGAAATCCTGCTTGGCGACTTCTGCGGCGGGGCCGTTCTTGGTGCGGGAGGTGCGTCCGAACAGGAACAGGTCCTTCTCGCTGGGGGGCGCCACCCGGTCGGTTGGAAGTGTCAACGCCTCGCCACGGGTCGGAGTGACCAGGTGGGCGCTCACGATGATGACCAATTCGGTCTGCTCGCGCTGGTAGTCCGCGCTGCGAAACAGTGCGCCCAGCACCGGCACATCGCCCAGCCAGGGCAGCTGCGAGGAGTTGTCGAGGAACTCGTCGCGGATCAGACCGGCGATGGCAAAGCTCTCGCCGTCGCGCATTTCCACCGTGGTGGAGGTTTCGCGGCGGGAGAAGGCGTCGATGGTAAGGCCGCTCAGCTCCAGCGAGTTCGAGGGGTCGATGGCGGATACCGCGGCGTTCAGTTCCAGATTGATGAGATCGCCGTCGATGACCCGCGGAATGAAGTTGAGCTCGATCCCGAAGGGCTTGAATTCAATGGTGATAACGCCGTCTTCCTGGGCCACTGGCACAGGGTATTCCCCACCGGCGAGGAACTTTGCTTCCTGCCCGGACAGGGCCGACAGGTTGGGTTCGGCCAGTGTGCGCACCACGCCTTTCTGTTCCAGCGCTTCCAAAAGCAGGCTGACCTGGACCGATCCGGCATTGAAGCCAAAGAGGAAGGCGCCAGCGTTCTCATTGGCGGCCGGGATGTTGCCGGCCAGAGAATTGGCCAGCGAACCGGCGTTGTTCAGCGTGTTGGTGCCACCGACGCGGCCGGTGCTGGTCCCGCCACTGAATCCCAGGGAGGCGCTGAGCGACTTGGACACCGAACGCTGCATCTCGGCAAAGCGCACCTTCAGCATCACCTGCTGCACGCCGCCCACCGACATCAGGTTGCTGACGCGCTCGGGCGCGTAGCGCTCCGCAAGGTCGAGCGCCCGCTGCAATCGCGCCGCGCTCGACACGGTCCCGGACAGCACGATGCCGTCATTGGCGGTGCGGACCTCGATCTTTTCGTTTGGCAGGATCTGGCGCAGACGTTCCTTGAACTCCGTCACATCGGCGGCGACGCGCACGTCAACGTTGGTAATCAGGCGACCGGAGCCGTCCAGCAGAGTCAGCGTAGTCAGCCCCGGCGATTTGCCCAAGACGTAAATGGTGCGATCCGACAGCGAAGAAATGTCGGCGATGCCGGGGTTGGCGATGCTGAGTTCGGCGAAGGGCGTTTCGCTTTCGACCACGACCGCACGGTTCATCGGGACATCCAGCGTGGATGCGGTGCCGCGTTTCACCACCCGCAGGGACTGGGCCTCGGCCCCATCGACCGTCGGAATGCCAGTAAGCGAAAGCCCCAACAGGGCTGCCGCCATGAACCTCATGAATTTCATGTGACCTGCCTTTCCGATCACGCCTCAAATTCCGGGTCTTGTTGCCCGCTGTTTCTGGCACTGTGGTGCAGATGGTGAATTTTTGCAAGAATCAATGGCTTCGCAGATCCTTCTGAAGGCGTCGCATTGTGTGGCCCGGGCAACACAGTTTCGGCCCCCGTTCAGAAACCGAACGCGGGCCGAGGGGCTAAAGGACGGCAGGGGCGGTGCTTTTGCGCCGCGGCCTAGTTGGTGCAGGGGATCGGAATTTCAACGACTTCCGCGCCGCGACGGGTGCGGATGGTACATACTTTTTCCTGCTCCACTTCCTGCGGAGCTTCGACGGCTCCCAGTCCCAGAAGGGTGCGCTGGTCAACCTCGACGACCGAGGCAACGGTGTCATCTCCGGCGCCGACCAGGGCAAGCGACAGCCGTCCGGTGGTTTGGGCTTGGGCCAGCGCAGCGACCTGGCGTGGATGGGCGGCGACGGTGACGGTCCGCGCGATAATCGCTTCGTTGATATCGCCTCCGGCGCTTTGGTCGACCGCGACCAGTTCCACGTTCGTTTCGATCAGGCGCGTCACCTCGCCGTGGCTGCCGCCGCTTCCGGGCATCATGCCGGTCCAGTAGACGTCGACCTTGTCACCCGGGCGCAGGAAACCGGACACGCCGGAGGACACATCGACCTTGATCGCAAAGGCCCGCATGCCGCGTTGCAGACGCGACGTGATGCCCGCATCTTCGCCCGGTTCGGTCACTTTTACGGCCAGGATCGCCTCATCCTTCTCCATCGCGCGCAGCACGACACGCAGGTCATCGCCGGCATGCGGCGGGAACAAGGTGTCGATCTCCGTAAAGGCGCCTTGCGGGATCGCGTTTTGCGGCCAGCGCACTGCACGCACCGCATCCTTGGACAGGCGTTCGCCGTATTTGAGCGGCTTCGTGGCGACAAAAACGTCCACCGTCGGAACGGCTTCGGCGCGCGCGGCCCGTTCACGCGCCAGTTCGGTCTGATAGGCCGAAATGTAGTTCTTCGCCATCATCACGGCGCCGCCCGCGAGGGCCACGCCGACAATCAGGACCAGTCCGAAAACTGCACGCATTTTGTTTCCTTTCCTCAACGTGCCGACCTTGCGCGCGGGGTCCGGAACCAAGGGGACGGACAGCGAAGAGGCCGGTTAAGTCGTGGGGTGGAGCGGGCGAGGGCAGCGCAACGGCTGCCTTAGCCGAAGTTCCAGTTGCTCATGAAGTTTGCCAGGCCTTGGGCCAGGCCGAGTGCGCCATCCTGCGTGGCACCGGCAATCAGCACGGCAAGCCCGATGGCGGCGGCGCAGAGAATTACCCAGTCGACGGTGATGGCTCCGTCGTCCTCTGCGATGTAAGACCATAGTTTTTTCATGTCCCGAACCTCACTGCCTTGGGAATGATCATGGCAGGGGCGGCGCCGAGTCCGTCCGACGCCGCCGATGCGTGGCTTCGGACGGTTAGGTCGGGGTCTTGGTCGCCAAGAAGGACCCGGTATCGCTGGCAAGATCGGAGGCACCATCCTGTACCGCGGTGTAGACAACACCACCGAGGGCGGCCACGGCAGCGGTCAGAACAACCCAGTCAACAGTAACGGCGCCGGATTCTTCTTTGCGGAAATTCTTGAAAAACTTGATCATGGTTGGTCCCTCCAAAGGAAACGGTAGCTTGTTCATAGCTCTCTACTTGGCACCTTGGTCAGCTCTCTCCTTCTGACCAACCTTGTAGGAGATGGGTTCATTAAGCTTTGTGAATAGGGCCTTAATTGGGCGCAATCCTGAGGTTTTTGCCCTAAAGTGAAATTAGACCTGCTGCGCTTCGGGGCGGTTGGTGTTGAAGTAACTATTTCACTTGAGCCCTAGCGCGCCGAACGACTTCAAGGGGCTTGCAAGCCAAGGGGCCGCTCCTTGTAGAGCGGCCCCGAAATGTTTTGCGCTAGAATTCCGACGACGATTAGGTCGGGGTCTTGGTTGCCAGGAAGGACCCGGTGTCGCTGGCCAGATCGGATGCACCATCCTGAACAGCGGTGTAGACAACACCACCCAGCGCGGCCACGGCAGCGGTCAGCACGACCCAGTCAACGGTCACTGCGCCAGATTCTTCTTTGCGGAAGTTCTTGAAAAACTTGATCATGGTTGGTCCCTCCAAAGGATCTCTAAATTTGCCTATCCCGCCATCTCGCCAGGGTCCGCTCTCTCACCTGCTTGACCACTGTCCGGCTTGGATGACCCCATATAGCCCGGTCAGAATGGCAGCATTTGGGCCGAAACCCGAAACCTGCGGCCCAATTTTTACTTTTTGGCAAGTGATCGGGTAACGCGCGGAATCTGCTGCATTAAATTTCCGTTAAGAGCTGCGGGGCCGTGGTTTTTCGGTCTCATATGGGCGCAAATGTGGCAATCGTGCCAGAATTCGGGCTGCCAGGTCTGGTGTTGCGGTGGCAAGTTTCCGACTCTGTGCAGACACCATGTGCATTCAGGCCCGGCCATGACGATCCCTTCTGTATTGCTGACTTTTCTAGCCTGTCTCGCTCCGCTGGCGGCGGGGGCGCAGGCGGTGGGCCCCAAGGCATTTCCGTCGTTTGAGGCGAAACGGATCAAACCTCCCCAACCCGGAGAGGGCGGCAAGCGGATCACCGTGCAGATCGATCCGGCGGCCCAGGCAGCTAGAACAGAGACCGATCACGCGGCCCAAGCCGAGGCGGAAACGGAAGTAGCGGCCACGGTGCCGCGCGGGCGGTATGGCTGGTTCTGGGACAAGATCGATGCCGCGTCAGGTAGCGGGCGTGGCCGCTTGGAGCAGGCGTTGATGGCGTTGCAGGCAGGCCAGGGGCTGTCGGCACCACGCCTGCAACTGCTGCAGGAGATCGCGAAAGCGCATGCGGTTCCAATCCTGACCCACACGGCTGGCACCAATGTGTCACCGGCCCTGGTACTGGCGGTGATCGCGGTGGAGTCGGCAGGGCAGGCGGACGCAGTCAGTTCGGCCGGGGCACAGGGGCTGATGCAATTGATGCCAGATACCGCGGCACGATTTGGCGTCACCGACGCCTTGCTGGCGCCGCAAAACATCGCGGGCGGCATCCGGTACCTCGACTGGCTGATGGGGGCCTTCGAGGGAGATCCGATCCTGGTGCTTGCCGGGTACAACGCGGGGGAGGGGGCCGTTCGGGCGCATAAGGGCGTCCCGCCTTATGCCGAGACGCTGGACTACGTGCCCAAGGTCCTGGCGGCCTATCAGGTGGCCAAGGGGCTTTGCATGACGCCGCCCGAGCTGATTTCGGACGGGTGTGTCTTTCGGCTGGGGCAGTAGAGGGCAGTCAGCTTTCGGGCAGTTGCGTTTGAACGAGCAGCTGCGCAGTTGCCAGCGCATCCGTGGCAGGGGACGGCGTTGCCGACATGGCGGCGAGGGCGGTCGCCCCTTCTTTCAGGGTGAGCAACTGCCGCGCCAGCTTTACCGGGTCGGCCGCTCCTGCGTGATTTGCAAGTTCGGCAAGATGGTCCAGCACCAGCTGCTTGTGCTTCGTCGATTGCCGGTAGAGCGGATGAGCGTGATCCTGGAACTCGGCGCTGGCCTTGACAAACATGCAGCCGGCAAATTCGGGTTGCTCGAACCACTCAGCTAGGGCGGTGAACATCGCCAGAAGCTGCCCGCGGGGTGTTTCGGCCAATTCCGTCATCCGGGTGAAGAGCCAGCTGCGAAACTCCTCGTCCCGCAAGTCCAGGACTGCGGCGATAAGCTCCTCCTTGGTGCGGAAATGCTTGTACATCGACGTTTTGGACACGCCGGTTTCCTTGACCAGCGTATCCATGCCAGTGGCGTGAAAACCCTTGGCATAAAACACGTCCAACGCCTTGCGGACCAGCTCATCACGTTTGTTCGGGCGCATGATTCGTCCTTTTGTTTACTGATCTGTACATACAATTCCATGAGCGCTTGGCATAGACGAGGGGCAGGGCGGCGTCGCGTGAACCTCTGCAGTGGCCGTTCGCCTTCGCTTGTCGGAAAGGTGAAAGGTCGGCGCAGCCGGTCATTTTTTTGCCTCAAAGCATTGATTTGTGGAGCGTATTTTAGAGATTTATTTTGTTGGAGATTCGTTTTGGATTTTGGATTTGACCCCTCAGCTGTGGCTGCGGGTTCCCAGCAACTGACGGGAAATTTTGTCCTGATTGGCGTGATCGCATTCGTCGGCTTCTTTGGGAGGCTCTTGTTCGTGGCCTTCGCGCCAAGCCTTGCCAAGGCAAGCCCGTTCAAGAACCTCTCCGGTCCCGGGTTCATTTGCTTGGCAATAGGCCTGTTCTTCGGCGGTCTTTACGTGTCCGGCAAGATGGTGAAGGCGCAGGTGCTGGTCAGCCGCCATCTCATCGACCCGGTCATCGTCACCATTCTTGGCCAAGACAGCTGCGACCCAGATGATGGCAGCTATTGTGTCGTGGTGTTCGAAAATGGCGAGGAACGCCTAGTGAACTGGCACGATAAACGGGTGTTAATGTATGAAATTGTCAATCCTCCGCAGGGGGCAGTGTGGAACACACTGCGGCCGAGAGCGCGCCCGGAGGACGCGGCTGACGCCTGATCAAGCGCAAAAGGCCCGCCAGCTCGCTGGCGGGCCTTTCCAAAAGCTGTCTGACAGGTCAGTTGACGATCGTCGCTTCGGTGGCGGCGCGCAGCTCTTCTTCGGTGACGCCGCTGGCGCATTCGACGATCTTGAGCCCGCCTTCGACCACGTCGAGAACGCCAAGGTTGGTGATGATCCGGTCCACCACCCCCTTGCCCGTCAGGGGCAGGGTGCATTCCTTCAGAACCTTGGACTGGCCGTGCTTGTTGGCGTGGTCCATGACGACCACCACGCGACCGACGCCCGCGACCAGATCCATGGCGCCGCCCATGCCCTTGACCAGTTTGCCGGGAATCATCCAGTTGGCCAGGTCGCCATTTTCGGCCACCTCCATGGCGCCGAGGATCGCCATTGCGATCTTGCCGCCGCGGATCATCGCGAAGGATTGCGCAGAGTCGAAATACGCGGTTTGCGGCAGCTCGGTGATGGTCTGTTTGCCGGCGTTGATCAGGTCCGGGTCCTCTTCGCCCTCGTAGGGGAAGGGGCCCATGCCCAACATGCCGTTTTCCGACTGCAACGTCACTTCGATGCCTTCAGGGATGTAGTTGGACACCAGCGTCGGAATGCCGATGCCAAGGTTCACATACCAGCCGTCCTGCAGTTCCTGCGCGGCACGTGCCGCCATCTGATTGCGATCCCAAGCCATTATGCTTCCTCCCGCTTGCGCACGGTGCGCTGTTCGATGCGTTTCTCATGCTTGCCCTGGATGATGCGGTGCACATAGATGCCGGGCAGGTGGATTGCGTCCGGATCCAGCGAGCCGGTGGGCACGATTTCCTCGACCTCCGCCACGCAGACCTTGCCGCAGGTGGCGGCGGGCACATTGAAGTTGCGCGCGGTCTTGCGGAACACGAGGTTGCCGGTCTCATCCGCCTTCCAGGCCTTGACGATGGCAAGATCGGCGAAGATGCCCTCTTCCATGATGTAGTCTTCCATGGCGCCGTCGGGGCCGGTGGGAAACTGTTTCTGCATCTTGCCTTCGGCGATCACCGTGCCGACACCGGTCTTGGTGAAAAAGCCCGGGATGCCAGCACCGCCAGCACGCATGCGTTCGGCCAAGGTGCCCTGCGGGTTGAATTCCAGTTCCAGCTCACCCGACAGGTACTGGCGCATGAATTCGGCGTTTTCCCCCACGTAGGAGGAGATCATTTTCTTGACCTGCTTGGTCTGCAACAGGATGCCGATGCCGAAATCGTCAACACCGGCGTTGTTCGAGGCAAAGGTCAGGTCTTTGGTACCTGCTTCCTTGATGGCCTCCAGCAGAAGCTCCGGAATGCCGCAGAGGCCAAAGCCCCCTGCCGCGATGAACATGCCGTCATGAAGCAACCCGTCGAGCGCTTCGGCGGCGTTGGCGTAAACCTTTTTCATGGAGTTCTCCCAACAACTACCGTTTGACTGGTGTTCTGCCGCCGGGGCTGCGCCAAGTCAACGATACGGAGAGAAACCCGTATTTCTACGGAACCCGGTCGGACCGGGCACAAGGCCGGGGAGGTCCCGGCCTTGCGAGATGCTATCTCAGGCTTTGTCCTTGCTGGCGGCGGCCTTTTTCTTCGGGGCCGCCTTCTTCTTGGGTGCAGCTTTCTTCTTGCCGCCCTTGCTGGACTTCTCGGCAATCAGTTGCACAGCCATCTCCAGGGTGACGTCCTTGGGTTCAACGTCCTTGGGCAAGGTGGCATTCACCTTTTCCCATTTGACGTAAGGGCCATAGCGGCCGTCCATGATGCTGATGGCGCCGCCGCCCTCGGGGTGTTCGCCCAGCTCCTTCAGGGGTTTGGCGGCTGCGCGGCGACCGCGACCGGGGTTGGCGCGTTTCTCGGCCAGCATTTCCACGGCGCGGTTCATGCCGATCTCGAAAACGTCCAGCGTTTCCTTCAGGTTCACGTAGACCGGCTTTTCCTCATCCGGCAGCTGATGCGCGATATAGGGGCCAAAGCGACCCAGGTTCGACTGGATCACGCCGCCATCCGGATGCTGGCCGATTTCGCGCGGCAGGGTGAGCAGGGTGACCGCCTGCTCCAGCGTGATGTCGTTCGGACCCCAGCCCGGCAGATAATCCTTGCCCTGTTTGGGAAGCGAGGAACGGGGGGGCTTCTTGTTCTCGGGGGTCGCCTCGCCGCGCTGTACGTAGGGACCGAACCGACCGGATTTCAGGTGAATTTCATCCCCGTTGTCCTCGCCCAGCACCCGCTCATAACCTTCGGCGCCTTCGCCCGAGATCGGTCGGGTGTAGTTGCATTCCGGGTAGTTGCCGCAGCCGACAAAGCCGCCGGTGCGCGAGGTCTTGAGGTGCAGCTGACCCTGACCGCATTTCGGGCAGATACGCGGATCGGTGCCGTCTTCCCGCGGCGGGTAGAGTTGCGGCGCCAGCGCGTCGTCCAGAACATCCAGAACTTCGGTGATGCGCAGTTCCGAGGTCTCCGCGATCGCGGCGGAGAAGTCCCGCCAGAACTTGCCCAGAAGATCCTTGTAGTCGCGCTCGCCTGCGCTGACCTCGTCCAGTTCTTCCTCGAGGTTGGCGGTGAACTCGTAGCCGATGTACTTGCGGAAGAAGTTCAGCAGGAAGATGGTGACGATCCGGCCCTTGTCCTCCGGGAACAGGCGGTTCTTGTCCTTGCGGACGTATTCGCGGTCTTGAATCGTGGTGATGACGCTGGCGTAGGTCGAAGGGCGGCCGATGCCGAGTTCTTCCATGCGCTTGACCAATGTCGCCTCGGTATAGCGCGGCGGCGGCTGGGTGTGGTGCTGCAGCGCGAGGACGGCACCGTTCTCAGACAGAACCGAGGCCTCCTGGCCCGCTTTTTCAGCTTGCGCTGCAAGGGAGGACGCGAACTTGAGGGCCTCGCCTTCCATCACCTGCGGCAGGCGCTTGTCGTCCTCGTCGGTCACGTCGTCGCGGCCTTCTTCGTAGACGCGCATGAACCCGTCAAACAGCATGACCTGGCCGGTCGCGCGCAGCACCACCTGGCCATCGTCCGAACCGATGTCGACGGTCGTGCGCTCCAGTCGGGCGCCTTCCATCTGGCAGGACAGTGTCCGCTTCCAGATCAGGTCGTAGAGCTTGCGCTGGTCGTCTTCGGAGACCTTCAGGCTGGCGGCATCGCGGCTCATATCCGTCGGGCGGATACACTCGTGCGCTTCCTGGGCGTTCTTGGCCTTGTTCTTGTAGATCCGGGGTTTTGCGGGCACGTATTCGGCGCCGTAGCGTTTCTCGATCTCGGCGCGGGCGGCTTCGACCGCCTCGGGGGCCATATCGATGCCGTCGGTCCGCATGTAGGTGATCAAACCGGCTTCATAAAGACGTTGGGCGGCGTTCATGGTTTGACGCGCGCCCATGCCGAACTTGCGGCTGGCCTCCTGTTGCAGGGTGGAGGTCATGAAGGGGGCGGAGGGGTTGCGGGCGGCGGGCTTGGCCTCGACCGACTGCACCGACAGCTGTCGGGATGCGACTGCCTGCACCGCCAGTTCCGCGGCCGTGGCGTTCTTCAGACTGTACTTGTCCAGCTTGTCGCCACCCAGAACCGTCAGCCGCGCTTCCAGTTCCTGGCCGCGCGGGGTCGCCAGATGGGCGCGCACCGACCAGTATTCCTGCGGGTTGAAGGCTTCGATCTCCATCTCGCGCTCGACGATCAGGCGCAGGCAGACCGACTGGACGCGGCCGGCCGAACGCGCGCCCGGCAGTTTGCGCCACAACACCGGCGAGAGGTTGAAACCCACGAGATAATCCAGCGCGCGGCGGGCCAGATAGGCCTCGACCAGCGGCATGTCGACCTGGCGGGGGTTCTTCATCGCCTCGGTCACCGCTTCCTTGGTGATCGCGTTGAAGGTGACGCGGCTGACGGGCGTGTCCTTCTTGATCGAACGCCGCTTGGTCAGCGCCTCCTGCAGGTGCCAGCTGATCGCTTCCCCTTCGCGGTCGGGGTCGGTTGCGAGAATCAGCGCGTTGTCTTCTTTCAGCGCGTCGGCGATCGCCTTGACGTGTTTGCGGGAATCATTGGCGACTTCCCACGTCATGTCGAAATCGGCTTCCGGATCGACCGAGCCGTTCTTGGCCGGAAGGTCGCGCACATGGCCGTAGGACGCCAGAACCGTATAGTCGGGACCAAGATATTTATTGATCGTTTTGGCCTTGGCCGGGGATTCGACGACGACAACTGGCATAAATTCTCTAACCTCTTCGGACCGCTTTTGCGGGTTCTATGGCGGGGCAACATGTGGGGCGCAAGGGGAGAATGTCAATCTGCGGCCCCGTTGCAGCCGTGTGACCATACCGATCATGCGTGCTTGCAGGCGGGTTTCGCGGCATCGCCGACCGCGGCGTTTGCGCCGATCGGTGGCCGTGCGGTGGCTGTTTCCACGCGGCCACTCGTGCGTTTTGCGCACATCGTGCCGTCAATGTGCGGTGTCATCATCGGGGGCGCTTTTTGACAGCATCCCGCCGGGTTGGCGCAGGATGCTGCCGTCGAGTTCCAGGTCGGTCAGCGCCGGAGCCAGGTCCTGCGGCGGCAGGGCCAGATCCCGCATCAGCACGGTTTCAGAGGTGGGCGAGGGGCCGAGGCGATCGAGAATCTGCTGGTGCAGGGCATGCGTCTCGGCAAGGCTGCGGTGTTGCGGCTGTGCCGCTGGCACTTCTACGGGTGACCTCTGATTGGTCGCGGGTTGGGGTCGGGGCCGCGGCTGCGCTGGTTGTGCGGGAGGCAAAGCGTCGATCACATCGGCAGCACTACGGACCAGAACCGCCCCGTCGCGGATCAGCCGGTTGCAACCGGAGCTGCGCGGGTCGAACGGGTGACCCGGCACCGCCAGCACTTCACGACCGAGGTCAAGCGCGTCCTGGGCGGTGATCAGGGTGCCGGACCTTGCTGCGGCTTCGATCACCACCACGGCAGAGGCAAGCCCGGCGATGATCCGGTTCCGCTTTGGAAAATCGCGTGCCTGCGGTGTGCGTCCCATCGGCTGCTCGGATACGCGCAGGCCAGTTTCGGCAATCGCGCTGGCGAGCCGGGTGTTCTCGGCTGGATAGATCACGTCGACCCCACCGGCCTGCACGGCGACGGTGCCGCTGCTCAGCGCGGCTTCATGGGCGGCGGCGTCGATACCGCGCGCGAGCCCGGAGACGACAACATAGCCCGCTGCACCCAGATCCTGCGCGAGCGTGCGGGTCATGCGCCGCCCCAGCGAGGACGCGTTTCGGGCTCCGACAATGGCGATCAGGGGGCGCTGCAGAAGCGACAGGTCGCCGATCACCCAGAGCAGGGGGGGCGCATCTTTCAACGCGGCAAGCGGGGCAGGGTACTCGGGGTCCGAACAGCACAAAAGCCGCGCTTTGGCGGCTTTTGCGAGCTTGATTTCAGCGTCCACCGCATCGGCAGGGCATGTTTCATACCCCTTCAGGCCTGCGGAACGTGCCACTTCAGGCAACGCATCCAGCGCGTTCTGCGCTGAACCAAATTGCGCGAGCAGCCGGTGGTATGTCACCGGGCCGACCCGCTTGGAGCGCAACAGACGAAGCTGGGAATACCGGGCGTCTTCCGTGGTGGGTGGGAGTGGGGGGTGAGTGGAAGAATGTGCTTCTCCGGTCATCCGTTGCTCCGCCTGTTTGCAAGACCAGAATTAACCTTCACTCGGTTAACAGGTAGTGAACGCCATCGCTGTTTTTACGAATTCCCGGAAAATTTTCCTAAGTCTCTATAAAAGCTGAGAAAAGCAGGGGGGAATTCGAGTCGGCCGTCTGCGCTGGTCGGGTATCCGCCTCGCAGAGATTGACCCCTGGAGGCGGAATTTATGGCGTCGTTACGTTAGGGGGCAGAGCTTTGCGGCCCTTTTGCGGTCCTTGGTCTTCAGGCGACTCAGGTCGCCGACCCACCCACCGTCAGCCCGCCCATCAATACGGATGGTTGACCCACGCCGACCGGCACCCATTGTCCGGCCTTGCCGCAATTCCCCATGCCCGGATCCAGAGCCATGTCGTTGCCAAGGCCGCGAATCTGCTTCAGCGCTGTGGCGCCGTCGCCGATCAGGGTTGCGCCCTTCACCGGCGCGCCCACCTTGCCATCCTTCACGCGGTAGGCCTCGGTGCAGGAGAATACGAACTTGCCATTGGTGATGTCGACCTGACCGCCGCCGAAGCCAACCGCCCAGATGCCGTCCTTGATGCTGGCCACCAGTTCACCCGGATCGGCCTCTCCGCTCAGCATGTAGGTGTTGGTCATGCGCGGCATCGGTGCATGGGCGTAGCTTTGCCGCCTGCCGTTGCCGGTGGGGGAAACCCCCATCAGACGCGCATTCTGCCGGTCCTGCATGAAGCCAACCAGGATACCATCCTCGATCAGGGTCGTCTTCTGGCTTGGCGTGCCCTCGTCATCCACTGTGATCGACCCGCGCCGGTCGGGAATGGTGCCATCGTCCAGCACGGTCACGCCCCTGGCGGCGATCTGCTGCCCCATCAGCCCGGCAAAGGCGGATGAGCCCTTGCGGTTGAAGTCACCTTCCAGCCCGTGGCCGATCGCCTCGTGCAGCAGGATGCCGGGCCAGCCGGGGCCAAGCACTACGTCCATTTCGCCGGCAGGGGCGGGCACCGCGTCGAGGTTGACCAGCGCGATGCGCAGGGCCTCCTGCACCTGGGCCTGCCAATGCTTGGGGTCGACCAGCCCGTCCAGTCCCAGTCGGCCGCCGCCTCCGGCAGAGCCACTTTCGCGGCGGCCGTCCTTTTCGACGATCACCGATACGTTCAGCCGTGCCATTGGGCGGGTGTCGCGAACGCGCACACCGTCGGCCCGCAGGATTTCAACCTCCTGCAGCGATGCGGCGAGGGAGGCGGAAACCTGTACCACACGCGGATCAAGATCCCGTGCGAAGGCATCGATCTCGCGCAGCGTTTCCACCTTCACCGGAAATGGCATGGCGCTGATGGGGTCGGCGTCGGTGTAAAGCTTCTTGTTGGTGGCTTGCGGTGCATCGGCGTAGGTGCCGCCGCCGTCGCCCACGGCCAGTCTTGCCGTCTCGGCCGCCCGTTTCAGCGACGCGATGGAGACGTCGGTGGAATGGGCGTAGCCTGCCACGTCGCCGTTCACCGCGCGCAAGCCGAACCCTTCGGAGGCGTCATAGCTGGCGCTGCGCAACCGCCCGTCATCAAAGGACAGCGCTTCCGACTTGCGGCGTTCGGCGAAGATCTCGCCATCCTCGGCCCCGCTTAGAGCATCACGCAGGACCGCCAGCGCCTCTGTCTCCGGCAGCGTGGTTTCAAACGGGCGAAAGGCGGGGGTTTCCATGGCACGGTCCTCGGATTTTTTTGATCTAAATCAAGAAAGCGACGGTTTGACGCTTGCCTGCCTCTTTATCTGTTGTCCCGAATATGATTTTAAGCGGCGTCAAAGACAACGGGGCAGGTGCGTTTTGTGGAATCATCGATTCCGAACGCTCAGGCTGCCGCAGGAATAACGCGATCAACCGATCAGGTAGAGATATGAAAAACGCTTTGACGCTTTCGGGCCTTTTCGTCGGCCTTTCCAGCCTTCCCGCAATGGCGCAGGAAGGATTGGAAACCATTGGTAAGCCGGTCAACGGCGGCATGGGATTCCAGCCGGCAGCCACCTCGCTGATGGAGGGGATCCGCAGCCTGGACCACATGATCCTGGTGATCATCACCGCGATCTGTGTGTTCGTGGGAGGCCTGCTGCTGTGGGCGATCCTGCGGTTCAACCGCCGTGCCAACCCGACCCCGGCGAAATTCACCCACCATACCCCGATCGAGATCGCCTGGACCGTTATTCCGATCCTGATCCTGGTCTTCATCGGTTCCTTCTCGCTGCCGCAGCTGTTTGCACAGCAGGAAATCCCGGAGGGTGACATCAACATCAAGGTGACCGGCTACCAGTGGTACTGGGGCTACGAGTACACCGACCATGAATTCGGCTTCGAGAGCTTCCTGCTGCCGAAAGACCAGCTGGCCGCAAACGGTTACGCCGAAGATGACTACCTGCTGGCCACCGACACCGCGGTTGTTGTGCCCTCCGGCAAGACCGTCGTGATGCAGGTGACCGCCGCGGACGTGATCCACTCCTGGGCAATGCCCGCCTTCGGCGTGAAGCAGGATGGCGTGCCGGGCCGCCTGGCCGAGCTGTGGTTCAAGGTCGAAGAAGGCAACGAGGGCATCTACTTCGGTCAGTGCTCCGAACTCTGCGGCAAGGACCACGCCTATATGCCGATCACCGTCAAAGTGGTGACGCAAGAGCAGTATGACGCCTGGTTGGAAGGTGCGATCGAGGAATACGCGGGCACCCCGCGCTCCTATCAGGTTGCCTCCAACTGATAGCCGACCCGCCGCTGCGCCGCCGAGGCGCGGGCCGGTCGAGAACGACAAGATCTGGGTGCGCAGTCCTGCGCACCCGTTGCCGCCAAGGAACCCAAGATGAGCGACGCAAGCATCAACGCAAGCCGGGCATATGAGGACGAAGCCAGCTTCGGCGACTATTTCGCCCTGCTGAAGCCCCGTGTCATGTCGCTGGTGGTGTTCACCGCGCTCGTGGGGCTTTTGGCGGCGCCGGTGTCTGTTCATCCGGTCGTCGGATTCGCCGCGATTCTGTTCATCGCCATCGGTGGCGGTGCCTCGGGTGCGCTGAACATGTGGTGGGATGCCGATATCGACCGTGTGATGAAGCGCACCAAGGGACGTCCGATTCCTGCGGGCAAGGTCGAGGCGGGTGAGGCACTGGCGCTGGGTCTCGCGCTTTCGGGGCTTTCGGTCATCATGCTGGCGCTGGCCGCCAATGTCTTTGCCGGTGCCTTCCTGGCCTTCACCATCTTCTTCTATGTTGTCGTCTACACCATGTGGCTGAAGCGCGCGACGCCGCAGAACATCGTCATCGGTGGTGCTGCCGGGGCGTTCCCGCCGGTCATCGGCTGGATCGCGGCCACTGGCAGCATGTCGGTCGAACCCTGGTTGATGTTCCTGCTGACCTTCATGTGGACGCCGCCGCACTTCTGGGCGCTGGCCCTGTTCATGCGCTCTGACTACGACGATGCCGGCGTGCCGATGCTGACCGTGACCCATGGTCGCCGCTCCACGCGTCTGCATATCCTTGGCTATACCGTTCTGCTGGCCGTGCTGGCCGTTGGGACGGCGTTCTCGGGTATCGGTGGGCCGCTGTATCTGGCCGTTGCGCTGGTGCTGAACGCGCTGTTCCTGCATGGCGCCTGGAAGATCAGTCGTCGCGACGAGGATGATTCCGAGGCTGACAACTTCAAGGTTGAGCGCAGCTTCTTCAAATTGTCGCTGCTGTACCTGTTCCTGCATTTCGGCGCGATCCTGGCCGAGGCGCTGCTCAAACCTTACGGGCTGGGAGGCTGGTAACATGGCGCTTCGCAAGGAACATGAGATCCACAAGCGTCGCTCGGGTCGCAACCTCGGCGTCGGGATCCTGCTGGCGGCCTTCGTGGTGCTGGTGATGGCGCTGACGCTGGTCAAGGTGACCGCGCCCGGGTTTCAGCTGCCGGACAGCCAGTCAAGCTCGCAGAGCCCGGCCGAATTGGAGCAGAACTGATGGCATTGCAAGGACCGCAAAAAACCGTTGTGCAGCTGGTTGGCGTCGTCGTGGTGATGGGCGGCCTGTCCTGGGCGTCCGTGCCGTTTTACGACTGGTTCTGCCGGGTCACCGGCTTTGGCGGTGTGACCCAGGTGGCGACTACCGGGTCCGACACGGTGCTGGACCAGACCATCAAGGTGCGTTTCGACGGCTCCAAGCAGCGCGGCATGCCGTGGGAGTTCAAGCCGGTGCAGCGCGAGATGGAGATCAAGCTGGGCGAAACCGGGCTGGCCTTTTACGAGGCCTACAACCCGACCGATCGTCCGGTTGCCGGTCAGGCGTCCTACAACGTGACGCCGTATCAGGCCGGCTATTTCTTTGAGAAAATCGACTGCTTCTGCTTTACCGAGCAGGTTTTGCAGCCGGGGGAGCGGGTACAGATGCCCGTGACCTTCTATGTTGATCCCGAAATCATTGACGACCGGGATGCAAAATACGTGCATACGATCACGCTGTCGTACACGTTTCATGAAATCGATCTGCCCGAGGGCTATGCCGCTCTCGACACCGGGAATGGCACCGGGGCAGACGTAACCACGAACTAGGCCGCTTTGGTGAGGGACACTTAAATGGCGCACGCTAAAAATCACGATTATCACATTCTGCCGCCGTCGATCTGGCCGCTGGCCTCGTCGCTGGGCACCTTTGTCATGCTGGTTGGCGCGGTGTTCTGGATGAAAGGCTTCACGGCCTGGCCGTTCTGGATCGGTTTTGTTGCCGTCCTGTATTCCGCCTTTGCCTGGTGGTCCGAGGTCGTCAAGGAAAGCCGTGTCGGGGATCACACTCCGGTCGTTCGCATCGGCCTGCGCTACGGCTTCATCCTGTTCGTGATGTCCGAGGTGATGTTCTTCTTCGCCTGGTTCTGGTCGTTCTTCAAACACGCCATGTACCCGATGGAAGCCTATGAGGGCAGCGAGTACATCCCGCCGGAGATCTACGCCGTCGATCCGTTCCACCTGCCGCTGATCAACACCCTGATCCTGCTGCTGTCGGGCTGTGCGGTGACCTGGGCGCACCACGCGCTGGTGCACAACAACGACCGCAAGGCGCTGATCCAGGGCCTGTCGATCGGTATCGCCTTCGGCATCGCCTTCACCTTCCTGCAGGGCTATGAATACGCGCACCTGCTGCATGAAGGCTGGAAGTTCGGCGAAGACGAATTCTACTCCAACTTCTTCATGGCAACCGGCTTCCATGGTTTCCACGTCGTCATCGGCACCATCTTCCTGACGGTCTGCCTGATCCGCGCGATGAAGGGCGACTTCACCCCCGAGCAGCACGTCGGCTTCGAGGCCGCAGCCTGGTACTGGCACTTCGTGGACGTCGTCTGGCTGTTCCTGTTCGTTGCAGTCTACATCTGGGGCACCGCCGGCCTGTAAGGGCGCGGTGTACCCGATACATGTTTGCGGTTGATTATCCGCGGGCATGAGGCCACACACGGGGCGCGCAGGGAACTCCCTTGCGCGCCCCTGAACTTTGAAGCGGAGCGGCGTCGATGCGGCGTGTCATTTTCCTGTTGATCGTGAGCGGCGCAGGCCTGGCCATTCTGATCGGGCTGGGAACCTGGCAGCTGCAGCGCATGACCTGGAAAGAGGGGATCCTGGCAACCATAGAGTCCCGCATCCATGGAGAGCCTGCGGTTGACCTCCCGACCGCGCTGGATCGAGAGGCGGACAAGTACCGCCCGGTCCGGCTGAGCGGCGAGATCGGCGCACCGGATCTGTTCGTGGTCACGTCGCTCAAGGATATTGGTCCGGGCTTCCGGGTGATCTCGCCCTTCACGTTGTCCAATGGCCGTCGCATCCTGATTGACCGCGGCTTTGTTGCAGGTTCCGACAAAACAGCACAGCGCCTGCGCGGTTCGGCGACCATTTCCGGCAACGTCCACTGGCCGCAGGAAGTCGACAGCTACACGCCTGCGCCAGATCTGGACGAGGGTCTCTGGTACGCCAGAGATGCCGATGCCATGGCGCAGCAGCTGGACACCGAACCGGTGATGGTCATCTTGAACGCGCCCCCCGCGGGCGAGAACGCCGGTGTGAAACCGATGCCGGTCGATACCGCCTCTATCCCCAACAACCACTTGCAATATGCGATCACCTGGTTTTCGCTGGCCTTTATCTGGGCCGCGATGAGCCTCTATTTTCTGCGGCGCAGCCGCCCTGAACCAAAGAGCTGAAGGCGATGAAATATATCTCCACCCGGGGCCAAGCGCCCGAGCTGACATTCGAAGACGCGATGCTGACCGGGCTTGCCCGCGACGGCGGCCTCTATGTACCGGCCGAGATCCCGCAGCTGTCCCACGACGACATCGCGGCGCTGGCGGGCCTGTCCTACGAGGAAACCGCCTTTCGCGTGATGCGCCCCTTCATCGGCGACTGTTTCACCGACGAAGAATTCCGCGCCATCATTGACCGCGCCTACCAGGGGTTTGGTCACGCCGCCCGCGCGCCGTTGAAACAGCTGGCGCCGAACCATTTCCTGCTGGAGCTGTTCCACGGCCCGACGCTGGCGTTCAAGGATTTCGCCATGCAGCTGATCGGCCAGCTGTTCCAGGCCGCACTGGAGCGCCGCGGCGACCGGGTCACCATCGCAGGTGCCACTTCCGGCGATACCGGGTCGGCGGCGATGGAAGCCTTCCGGGGGCTGAACAATGTCGATGTCTTCATCCTCTATCCGCATGGTCGCGTCTCCGAGGTCCAGCGTCGGCAGATGACCACGCCCCAGGATGCCAATGTGCACGCGCTGGCCGTCGATGGCGATTTCGACGACTGTCAGGCCCGCGTGAAGGACATGTTCAATGACTTCGATTTCCGCGACAGCGTCAAGCTGGCTGGCGTGAACTCGATCAACATCGCCCGCGTGCTGGCGCAGGTGGTCTATTACTTCTCCTCTGCCGTGTCCCTGGGCGCGCCGCAGCGCAAGGTCAGCTTCACCGTGCCGACCGGCAATTTCGGCGACATCTTCGCAGGTTTCATCGCCAAGCAGATGGGCCTGCCCATTGACCAGCTGGTGGTCGCCACCAACCAGAACGACATCCTGCACCGCTGCCTGTCAGGGCAGGGGTATTACAAGGGCGATACCCGCCCGTCGCTCTCTCCGTCCATGGATATCCAGGTGTCCTCCAACTTCGAGCGCGCGCTGTTCTATGCCTACGATCAGGACAGCGGTGCCGTGGCGCAGCTGATGGACGAGTTGAAGAACGGCGGCTTCGACGTCTCGCAAGGGGCGATGGAAGCTCTGAGCGAGACTTACGCCTCGGGCCGCACCTCCGAGGAGGAAACACTGGCGACCATCAAGTCGGAACTGGCAGCCTCGGGTGAGCTGCTGTGTCCGCATGGCGCGGTGGCGGTGAAAGTTGCGAACGAGCACCGCAAGGCCGAGGTGCCGATGATCACCTTGGCGACGGCGCATCCGGCCAAATTCCCAGCAGCGGTCGAGGATGCCAGCGGCATTCATCCGCCTCTTCCCCCGCGCATGGCAGACCTGTATGAGAGATCGGAACGGGTGACCCGGATCGCCAACGATCTGGCCGCCCTTGAGGATCACATCAGAAAGAACATCACGCATTGACCGTACAGCAGCACACACTCGCCAACGGGTTCCGCATCGTCTCCGAGAATATGCCGGGGCTGGAATCCGCGGCGATCGGGATCTGGGTGACCGCCGGCGGCCGCCACGAACGGCTTGAGCAGAACGGCATCGCCCATTTTCTGGAGCACATGGCCTTCAAGGGCACCAAGTCGCGCAGCGCGCTGGAAATAGCCGAGGCGATCGAGGATGTGGGGGGCTATATCAACGCCTACACCAGCCGCGAGGTCACGGCCTATTACGCACGGGTGCTGAAGGACGATGTGCCGCTGGCGGTGGATGTGATCGGGGACATTCTGCTGAACCCGGTGTTCGACACGCGGGAAATCGAGGTCGAGCGCGGCGTCATCCTGCAGGAGATCGGCCAGTCACTGGATACCCCGGATGACGTGATCTTTGATTGGTTGCAGGAGGAATGTTACCGCGACCAGGCGCTTGGCCGCACCATCCTGGGCCCGGCGGAGCGTGTCAGCAGCTTCAGCCGCGAAGACCTCGAGGGATTTGTCGGCGAACACTACGGGCCCAGTCAGATGATCCTGGCCGCTGCGGGTGCGGTGGACCACGACGTGCTGGTGCGTCTGGCTGAGCAGATGTTCGGGCATCTGGAGCCCAAAGCCGCCCATGTTGAAGAAGGCGCGACCTTTACCGGCGGCGAGATGCGCAAGATCAAGGATCTGGAACAGGCGCATTTTGCGCTTGCCATCGAAGGCCCGGGCTACCGCGACCAGTCGATGTACACCGCGCAGATCTATGCCAGTGCGCTTGGTGGCGGCATGTCCTCGCGCCTGTTTCAGGAAGTGCGCGAGAAACGCGGCCTGTGCTACACGATCTTCTCGCAGGCGGGCTCCTACTCAGACACTGGCTCGATGACGATTTATGCGGGCACTTCCGGCGATCAGCTGGCGGAGCTGGCAGGCATCACCATCGACGAGATGAAACGCGCGGCCGACGACATGACCGACGCCGAGGTCGAGCGCGCCCGGGCGCAGATGAAGGCCGGCATGCTGATGGGTCTGGAAAGCCCGTCCAATCGGGCGGAACGGTTGGCGCGGCTGGTGCAGATCTGGGACCGGGTGCCGACCCTGGAAAACACCGTGGCGCGCATTGATGCGGTGACCACCCGACAGGTGCGCGAACTGGCTGAAACCATGGCGGTCAGCGCTCCGGCTGCACTGGCGCTTTATGGCCCGGTCGACAAGGCCCCCTCGCTGGCCCGCTTGCAGGAGAGGCGCGCCGCCTGATGCTGCTCACCCGCCGTAAGGTTCGCATCGAAACGGAACGCCTGACGCTCAGGCCACCGGTGCATTCGGATTTTCACGGCTGGGCAGCGCTGCGGCAGCAAAGTCAGGCCTACCTGACGCCCTGGGAGCCGGGCTGGGCGGCTGACCATCTCAGCCGCAAGAGCTTCACCAACCGGGTCTACTGGGCGCGCCGGTCGGTGTCTGCGGGCACGGCGTTGCCGTTGTTCCTGATCCGTCGCGACGATCAGATGTTGCTGGGGGCCATCACCCTGGACAACATTCGTCGCGGCCCGGCCCAAGCGGGAACGCTGGGCTACTGGACTGGTCAGCCTTTCGCGCGTCAGGGCTACATGCGCGAAGCGATCGGAGCCGTGGTGCACCACGCCTTCAACAAGCTGGAACTGTCCCGCATCGAGGCCGCCTGCCTGCCGGAGAACGCCGCCTCACGGGGGTTGCTGGAAAAATCCGGCTTCAAGTATGAAGGTGTCGCGCAGTCCTACCTTCAGATCAATGGTCGCTGGCGCACGCATGTGCTCTACGCCGCATTGCGTCACGACCGCAGGGGCAAGACGCTGGCCGGTCAGGCCTGAGACAGGCGGCAGGCCAGTACCCGAGCCCGAGGGCGACAGTAACGTCCCGATTGGGTTTTCGGTCATTGGGAGGGCAGGCTGTGTCCTGTTCCATCCAGTCTGTGGCACAGCGTATGTCTGGCGCAACTCTCGTTCTTCTGACCGGGCACGTCGTTGGGGGCGTTGCCGACAGCGCGTGACCAAACTTGACGCTGGTTCGTCAATTCTTACCGCTACGGCGGGACGTCTTGCGGAGATTTCACGGGTGGCAGGCTGACAGCTACACTTTGTGCACTACAACCTGCTGCATGGGTATTCTGTCTCGTTTCCTGTGCTTGTGGGTCTGCCTGGCGGGCGTCCTGACCGGCGTGGAGCTGCAGGCGCAAGAGCGCCGGGCCAGCCATTGCATTGCGCTGGCGGAATCCGCGCCGGGCCTGCACTATCTGCACAGGGCCAGCTGGCGTCAGCCTGTGGCCGCAGATACTCTGCACATACGCTACATTGCCCACGCGTCCTTTCTGTTGCGCACCAATGGCGGCTTGAACGTGGTGACCGATTATACCGGTTTTATCGGATCTGCGCCGATGATCCCGGATGTCGTCACGATGAACCACGCGCATGACACGCATTGGACGTCACAGCCGGATCCGGGGATCGCGCATGTGCTGCCCGGCTGGGCCGAGGCAGGTGGCGGCGTTCACCATCATCTGGACCTTGGCGAGATGCTGATCCGCAATGTGCCCACCGACATTCGCAGCATGTTTGGCGGCGTCGAACCTCAGGGCAACTCGATCTTCGTGTTCGAGGTCGCGGGGCTGTGCGTTGGTCACCTCGGGCATCTTCATCATATCCCGACAGCGGCGCAATACGCCGCGCTGGGGCGGCTGGATGTGGTGATGGCGGCGGTGGACGGCGGCATTACCCTGCCGCTGGACGAGATGCTGGAGGTGTTGGGGCGGCTCAAGTCTTCGGTGATCATCCCGATGCATTGGTTCACTGACCCGTCGTTGCAGCGCTTCCTGTCACAGGTGGCGACCCAGTTCGATGTGGTGGACGATGGGCGTAGCTCCCTTGATGTATCGCTGCGAACGTTGCCCGAACGCCCCACAGTTTTCGTGCTGCGTCCACGCTATCTGGCGGCAGAGGAATAGGTACTGCGATGCGGCGCGTGGTTGCGATGGCAGGGATGACGGTGTTGAGTTCCATTTTCTTGCCTGCCGCCGCCGGATGCGGCATGCATTCGACATGTCTTTGAACCCTGCCGATTCCGCCTTTGCCGCCCGTCTGTCTGCCTGCCTGCCGCAGGAGGTGCTGCGCCCGCCCGAGCCCCGCTATCTGGAGGAACCACGGGGGCGCTATCAGGGGCAGGCAGGTGTTCTGGCGCTGCCGCGCAGTCCCGAGGAGGTCGCCACGCTGGTGCGCGAGGCCAATGCCGCCAGGGTGCCGGTGGTGCCCTACGGCGGCGGGACGGGCCTCGTTGGGGGGCAGCTCATGCCGGAGGGAGCCGCGCCGCTGTTGATCTCCTTGGAGCGGATGGCAGCAATCCGTGCAGTGCACCCCTCGGAAAACGTGCTGATCGCCGAAGCAGGCGCGATTCTGGCCGATGTGCAGGCGGCCGCGCACAGCGCCAAGCGGCTGTTTCCATTGTCACTGGCCTCCGAAGGCTCGGCTCGTGTCGGTGGCGTGCTGTCGACGAATGCAGGCGGGGTCAACGTTTTGCGCTACGGCAACGCCCGCGATCTGTGCCTGGGGCTGGAAGCCGTGCTGCCCAACGGCGACATCTGGCATGGGCTGACACGGCTGCGCAAGGACAACACCGGCTATGATCTGCGCAACCTGCTGATCGGTGCGGAAGGCACGCTGGGCATCATCACGGCGGCTACATTGAAACTGTCGCCGCAGCCCGCTTCTTGCGGCACCGCGGTATTCACCGTGCGCGATCCTGCGGCAGCGGTGGCGTTTCTGGCGCTGGCGCGCGATCACGCCGGTGAAGCCGTCAGCGCGTTCGAGTTGATCCACCGGCAAGGGCTGGACTTCCTGACCGAGTGCCTGCCACAGGTCCGCCAGCCGTTTGCCGAGGCGCCGGAGTGGTCGGTGCTGATGGAACTGGGCCTGCCGCGTGGCCTGGACGCCGAAGAAACCCTTGCGGCCCTGTTCGAGGCGGCACTCGACGCTGGACTGAGCGACGATGGTGTCATCGCGCAATCCGAGGCGCAGCGGCACGCGTTGTGGTCCATGCGCGAGCATATCCCCGAGGCGAACAAGATGATCGGGTCGGTGTCCAGCCACGATATCTCGGTTCCTATCGGGCAGATACCGGAGTTCATTGAACAGGGTGGGCGTGTCGTGGCAGCGCTCGGGGATTTCCGCATCAATTGTTTTGGTCACCTGGGCGACGGTAACCTGCATTACAATGTGTTTCCGCCACAGGGGCAGCCGCGGCAGGCTTTTGACCATCTACGCGGTGCGATCAAGGACGCGGTGCATGAGCTGGTGGCGCAATTCGGTGGCTCGTTCAGTGCCGAACATGGGGTCGGGCGATTGAAGGTCGCAGACCTGGAACGCTACGGCGATCCGACGCGGCTCGCGGCGATGCGTGCCATCAAACAGGCGTTGGATCCGAACGGAATCATGAACCCCGGTGCAGTGCTGCGAGCGGGCTGAAACTGGACACGAGGGCACTCTGGCCTCGTTGCGCTCCCGCGCCTGCGCCAGCCCGGCGTTACCGGACCGGCTGGCAGCCTTGGGCCCGGCGCCGCGCATGGCGCGGCGCGCCTTTCAGGCCTTGTAGGCCTGAAAGGCCATGCCCAACGGCCAGCGGCTTTTTGCAACTAAAAGCCGCTCGGCGGGCGGGAGAGCCCACCAGCCATAGCGTCACGATGGAAGCCTGATGGCGTGTCGGCTTACAGGCCCTCGAACTCGCAAAGCACATGCACGTCCATGCCCATGCTCTCGAGCAGTTTGCGGCCACCCAGTTCGGGCAGATCGACGATGAAGGCGCAGGAAACGATGTCGCCGCCCAGCCGCTCGATCAGCTTGATGCCCGCGCCTGCGGTGCCGCCGGTGGCCAGCAGATCATCGACCACCAGGATCTTTTCGCCCGGCTTGATGGCATCATCGTGAATCTCGACGATGGCTTCGCCATACTCCAGCTTGTACTCTTGGCTGATGGTGGTGCCGGGCAGTTTGCCTTTCTTGCGGATCGGCACGAAACCGACGCTCAGCTGGTGGGCAATGGCGCCACCGAGGATGAAACCACGTGCCTCGAGCCCGACCACCTTGTCTATCTGCTCGCCCGCGTAGGGGTGCAGCATCTGGTCAATCGCCATGCGGAAGCCGCGCGGATCGGCAAACAGCGTGGTCACGTCGCGGAACATGATCCCTTCGTGCGGGAAGTCCACGATGGTGCGGATATAGTCTTTGACGTCGGGCTTCTTGGGCATCTGTCGGCTCCATGGGGCAGCGGTATCGGAGACCTCGCGAAAGCGGGGCCAACCGGGGTTTCGCTCAAGCAGCCTGTTGTTGCAAGGGGGAACGGGCAATCGTGAGCTTGCCGCGCAGCAGTGCCGCCCAGCGATGCCGCCCAGAAAATGGCGATTGAAACCGTGCTTCGACCCTACAAGACAGTTGGCTCGACGAGGGCGCGGCAGCCGCGGCGAGGCAGGCGGCAGCGGCCTTCGGTGCGAGGCGCTGGCCTTACTAACACCGAAAGATCTGCCAGATCGGCCTATCCGCGCAGAAAAAAGGGCGGTTCGATCGAACCGCCCTCGGCCTTGCATCGTAAGGGACGGGGATCAGCCCAGCATCCGGCCCGCCACCGCGTCCAGTTTCGCCAGCAGGGCCTGGTCGCGTTTCTCGGGCGCGGTCATGA
Source organism: Nocardioides marinus (assembly GCA_019801415.1). Lineage (GTDB taxonomy): Bacteria > Pseudomonadota > Alphaproteobacteria > Rhodobacterales > Rhodobacteraceae > Leisingera. Next base: position 173,153 of record JAHVJD010000005.1, on the reverse strand, counting down.
TCGCGTATTCCAGCGCCTTGTCGCAGCCATGCGGGCAATCGGCGCGCTGCTGCCCGAGCAGGCCGGGCAGGCGACGCACCATCTCGCGGGCGTTGGCGGAGTTGCCTTGCAGGGTGGCGATGATCTCGGTGATCTCCACCGCACCGTGCTCGGGGTGCCAGCTATCGTAGTCGGTGACCATGGCGACCGAGGCGTAGCACAGCTCGGCTTCCCGGGCGAGTTTGGCCTCGGGCATGTTAGTCATGCCGATCACGTCGCAGCCCCATTGCTCGCGGTACATCTTGCTTTCGGCCATCGAGGAGAACTGCGGCCCCTCCATGCACAAATAGGTGCCGCCGCGATGGATGTTGATGCCCGCGTCCCGGGCCGCAGCCTCGGCTGCGTCGCCCAACCGTTCGCAAGTCGGATGCGCGACGCTGACATGGGCCACGCAGCCGGTGCCGAAGAAACTTTTTTCGCGGGCAAAGGTGCGGTCGATGAACTGATCCACCACGACGAAATCGCCGGGGGCCATCTCTTCGCGGAAAGAGCCGCAGGCGGAGACGGAGAAGACGTCGGTCACCCCCAGTCGCTTCAGCGCGTCGATATTCGCCCGGTAGGGGACTTCGGTGGGCGAATGCACATGGCCGCGGCCGTGGCGGGGCAGGAAAGCCATCTTTACGCCGTCCAGCGTGCCGGTCAGGATCTGGTCCGAGGGGGCGCCCCAGGGCGTGTCGACCGAGACCCATTCGGCGCCTTCCAGACCGTCGATCTCGTAAATGCCTGAGCCACCGATTACGGCAATCATGGTTTCACGGGGTGTTGCTGCAGTCACGTGCTGGCCTCCTGATGATGCTGGCATGGATATGCACAAGCCATGGCGGATTTGGCAAGAGCAAGCTGTTTAGGGGGCTGCGGGGATCGGTTTGTGCCGCCGGGACTTCGCGATGGCGGCCAGAGGGTGTTGAAGGAGCGCAATTACGGTTGCCGACGCCCATGACGCTGTGCACCGGGTGCGGTTTGCACAATGGCCGTTCATCACGCTTACCTTGGGGACAAATCTTCGCCAGCCTCTGCCTGGGCGGAGGCGCGGAGCCTCCGCGGCCTTGCCCCATTGGCGATTTTCCGCTAACGGGCAGGCAGCGAACACACCTCCTCCAACCGCAGGTAACCTTTTATGAGACGCGCAGCCGTGGCTTTGCTGGCCAAGCAGATTTCTCCGCCCAACCTATCGATCATGCAGGACGAGGGCTTTACCGTGGCCCGTGTCCGTACCGAGCTTTTGTCCGGCCTGACCGTGGCGCTGGCGCTGGTGCCCGAGGCGGTAGCCTTTGCCTTCGTCGCCGGGGTGCATCCCCTTGTCGGACTTTACGCGGCCTTCATGGTCGGGTTGATCACGGCGGTCTTCGGCGGGCGGCCGGGAATGATCTCCGGCGCAACCGGCGCGCTGGCCGTGGTGATGGTGGCATTGGTGGCGGAGCACGGCGTGGAATACCTCTTCGCCACGGTTGTTCTGATGGGGATCCTGCAGATCTTCGCCGGGGTCATGCATTGGGGCAAGTTCATCCGTCTTGTGCCGCATCCGGTGATGCTCGGCTTTGTGAACGGTCTGGCGATCGTCATTTTCCTCGCCCAGCTGACGCAGTTCAAGGATCCGGCCACGGGCGGAACCGAATGGCTGCAGGGGGGCTCGCTTCTCCTGATGTTGGGGCTGGTGGCACTGACCATGGTGATCATCTGGGGCATGCCCAAGATCACCAATGTGATCCCGGCACCGCTGGCGGGGATCGGTGTCGTGGCGATCCTGGTGATTGCGATGGGGCTGGATGTGCCGCGCGTTGGCGACATGGCTTCGATCGAGGGCGGCCTGCCCAGCTTCCATAACCCGTTCGGCACCGGCGAGGGGCTGTACGGAACTGCTCTGGCACCGTTTACGCTGGAAACCCTGTGGATCATCCTGCCTTATGCGGTGATCCTGGCCGCGATCGGCTTGATCGAAAGCCTGCTGACGCTGAACCTGGTGGGGGAAATCACCGGCAAGCGTGGCGGCGCCAGCCAGGAGTGCATTGCGCAAGGGGCTGCCAATGTGGTGACCGGCTTCTTCGGCGGCATGGGCGGCTGCGCGATGATCGGCCAGTCGATGATCAACGTGAAATCCGGCGGCCGCACGCGGATCGCGGGTATTGCCGCAGCGCTGTTCCTGCTGGCCTTCATTGTTGTCGCCTCGCCGCTGATTGAACAGATCCCGCTGGCAGCGCTCGTTGGGGTGATGTTCATGGTGGTGATCGGAACCTTTGCGTGGAACAGTTTCAAGGTGATGACCAAGGTGCCGCGCATCGATGCCTTCGTCATCGTTCTGGTGACCGTGGTGACGGTGCTGACCGACCTTGCGATTGCCGTGGTCGTCGGCGTGATCGTCTCGGCGCTGGCCTATGCCTGGAACAACGCGCGTCGTATCCACGCCACCACGCGCGAGTCCGTGACCGACAAAGGGGCCAAGGTGTACGAGATCGAAGGGCCGCTGTTTTTTGGCTCCACCGACGGTTTCGTCGAGCTGTTCGACGTGGCGGGCGACCCGGAGCGGGTGATCGTCGACTTTGCCCGCAGCCGGGTGGTGGACCAGTCTGCGCTGCAGGCGATCGAGATCGTGGCCGCCAAATACGAGGCCGAAGGCAAGAAGCTGGTGCTGCGTCATCTGAGCCGCGATTGTCACCAGTTGCTGACCAAGGCCGGTCACCTGATGGTCGATAGCGACGATGATCCGGAATACGAACTGGCCGTGGATTACTCGGTCCGAACCGGAATTCTGGGTGGCCACTGATCGACGCCGCGGAAAACGAAGAAGGCCCGCAACTCTGCCGAGTTGCGGGCCTTTGTCGTTCCTGGGCTATGCTGGCTGTGCGGTTGGCGCAAAGGCCCCACCTCGTCAGTCCGGGGCGAGGCTTTCGAGCATGTCGAGATCTCCGGCCAGCAGCGCGGGTTCGGCGCGTGCAATCAGCTCGGCCGGCCAGTCCCACCACCGCAGGCTCAGCAGCTGGGCGATCTGCGGCTTTGCAAAGCGGTAGCTGTGGACGGTGCCGGGATTGCCGGTGACGATTGCATAGGGCGGCACCGTGCCGCGCACGACCGCGCCTGCACCGATGATGGCCCCGTCACCGATGCGGGCACCGGGCAGGATCAGCGCACCGTAGCCGAACCAGACGTCATTGCCGACCACCGTGTCGCGGGTGTCGGGCTGGAACCCGGCCATTCGGGACGGATCGAACACCGGAAACGGATAGCAGCTGAGCCCCTCCTGCGCGTGGTTCGCAGAGGCCGTGATGAAGCGAACGCCATGCGCAATCTGGCAGAACTTGCCGATGATCAACTGCTCGCGCGAGCCGGGAAACAGATAGGGGGCGAGATGCTGGGCCCAGTCCTTTGGGGGCGTGAAATCGGAGGCATAGGTATAGTCACCCACTTTGAAGTTGGGGTGCTCCAATACTTCCGACAGCATTACGGTGCCCGCATGTGCGCTGCCGTCGGGCAGGGTGATGGGATTGCGTTTTCTAGGGTCTGGCAACGGCATCTGGGACCTCACTGGTCGGGGCGGGTTAGCGAAAACAGGTCGCGCACAACGGAATAGTCCCGGTAACCCAGCCGGGCCAGCGGCTGGAAGGTGGTGACGTCAAAGGTGCCGTCCCGCAGGCAGTCATCGCGGATATGCACGCCTGTTACCTCGCCGAAGACCACCTTGTTGGCTTCACCCGGCAGGGTGACGATCTGCGTCAGGCGGCACTCCAGCGCGGCAGGGGCCGCGGCGACGCGCGCGCAATCAATGGTCTTGCATTCCACGGTTTCCAGCCCGGCATGGGCGAACTCGTCGACGTCTTTCGGCAAGGCCGCAGAACTGGCATTCATCGCATCACGCAGGGCGTAAGACACCACGTTAACGCAGAACACGCCGGTGTCGCGGATGTTGGCGACGCTGTCCTTGGTGCCGTCCTGGTCCTCCTTGGCGCTGGTCGAGGCAAACATCACCTGTGGCGGGGTATAGGCCACGGCGTTGAAGAAGGAGTAGGGGGCCAGGTTGTTCACACCGTCTGCGGAGCGACTGGAAATCCAGCCGATGGGACGGGGGGTGACAATGGCGTTGAAGGGGTTATGCGGCAGGCCGTGGCCGTCTTCGGGGCGGTAGAACATCGTGAATTCCTGCTCTGGTGTTGTAGCTTAGGTATTTGCCCAAGACTTACGCCCGTGCTAGGCCGAACGCCAGCCCGCAGGGGGCGAATGGCGGAGGCAGCGCAGCGTGATCGAGCTGAAAGCGGAGCAGGCGAACGACCGGTGGGAGGTCGAGGCGCTGTATGACCTGTGTTTTGCACCGGGGCGCGAAGCCCTGTCGTCCTATCGTTTGCGCGACGGGGTGCCGCCGGTGCCGGGTCTCAGCCAGGTGGCGCGTGACACCGATGGCATTCTCGCGGCGGCGATCCGCTTCTGGCCGGTTCTCGTCGGCGGCGCCGAGGCGTTGCTGCTCGGACCGGTTGCCGTTCATCCCACCCGCCAGGGCGAAGGGCTTGGCGGTTCGCTCATCCGTGACAGCCTGGCCAAGGCGCAGGATAGTGGCTGGGCCCGGGTCATGCTGGTTGGCGATGCTCCCTACTATCAGCGGTTTGGTTTCACCCGGCTGGAGGGGGTCGAGATGCCACCGCCGACGAACCCCGACCGGGTTCTGGGGCTGGCGCTGCATCCGGCAGCCTGGGACGGGGTTTGCGGCAAGGTCGAGCGCTGGCAGGGTTGAAATCCTCCTGTTTGCTGCCGATCTTCAAAGTGGCAGAGGAGGCGCAAATGACGGACATTCTGACGGAAACGCGGCGGCTCACCTCGCAGGAGCTGGAAGCGGAAATCGACGCCTTGGCGCGGCGCTACCGGGCTGCGAGCGGGTTTGGCGTGGACCTGCTGAACCGTCTTGGCAGCAGCGGAGAGGATCTGTTGCAGCGCTTGCCGCAACCGGTGCGGGCCGGTTTGACGGCCTCGACCGCCAGCGCCCTGCGTCTGGCCATGAAGGGGGCCACCCACTCACGGCGACTGGTGCCGGACCAGAAGCCCGGCTTCGACCGGGTGCTGAGTGCTGCCATGGGCGCCGCAGGGGGCGCGGCGGGGCTGCCGGGCGCGCTGGTGGAACTGCCTGCCACCACGGCGTTCCTGCTTCGCACGATCCAGGGCGCGGCCGTGGCCGAGGGGTTTAATCCCGAAGCGGAAAGCGTGACCTTCGACTGCATCCAGGTGTTTACGGCTGCTGGCCCGCTGGCGTCTGATGACGGATCGGACCTAGGGTTCCTGTCACTGCGGTTGGGGCTGCCCGGCGGCGTCCATCGACTGATTGCGCAGGTGGCGCCAAAGCTGGGCGTGGTACTGGGGCAAAAGATCGCGGCGCAGGCGGTGCCGATTGCAGGGGCTATTGTCGGCGCCGCTGTGAACTACGTCTATGCGGGTTATTATCGAGAAATGGCTCATGTGCATTTCGGCTTGCGGCGCCTCGCGGTCGAGGCAGATCTGCCGACCGACGAGCTGTTGGCCCGGCTGCAAACCCGGTTGCAGGTCGCGGCAGCCGCAGGATAGCTGCGGTCGCCTCTTGAACTTGCTGGGATTGCAGATTTAATCACCGCTTCCTGCAAAGGGGAAAGAGATGATTCAATACAGTCTCAAATGTGCGGAAGGTCATGTGTTCGACAGCTGGTTCCAGTCAGCATCGGCGTTTGACAAATTGGCAGCGTCGGGCATGGTGAGCTGCGCGGTCTGCGGTGGCACCAGCGTCGAAAAAGCGATCATGGCGCCGCGCGTGCGCCCCGGGCGCAAGGCCGTATCCTCGGTAGGAGAGCCGGACACCCGCGAGACGCTCCCCGCTGCCGGGAACGCCGACGCCGCATCGGTCACGCCGCCGATCAAACCCGCCGCAGGCCAGGGCGCCGGTATGCTCAGCCGTCCGTCAGGCGATGTCGAAAAGGCCTTGGCGGAACTGCGCAAGAAAGTCGAGGCGAACTCCGACTACGTGGGAAGCAATTTTGTCCGCGAAGCCCGGGCAATGCATCTGGGGGAAGCGCCAGAACGCGCGATCCACGGTGAGGCGAAGCTGGAAGAGGCCCGGGAGCTGATCGAAGAAGGTGTGCCGGTGGTGCCCTTGCCGTTCCGTACCGGGCGCAAAACGAACTGAGGCCGACGCCAGAGGCCGGAAACGAAGGACGAACACATGCATGCAGTTGTAACGGGCACCAGCCGCGGACTTGGCAAGGCGCTGGTGGAGCGGCTGCGGGCGACCGGCTACGAGGTGACGGGCACTTCGCGTGACCATTCCTCTGGTGTGAAACTGGATGTATCGGATCCCGGTCAGCAGGCGCGCTTTGCGGCCCAGATCAAAGGGCGGCCGGTTGATCTCTTGGTCTGCAACGCGGGTGTCTACATCGACAAGGCGATGCGCCTGGAGGACTACACGGCGGAGGTCTGGGGCAAGACGCTGGCAGCCAATGTCACCGGTGTGTTTCTGACCGTGCAGGCGATGCTGCCCAATCTGCGTTTGGCCAAGGCGCCCCGGATCGCGATTTTGTCCTCGCAGATGGCCAGCCAGGTGCGAGCCCCGGGCGGCAGCTATGCCTATCGTGCGTCAAAGGCGGCAGCGCTGAACATTGGCCGCAATCTTGCGACCGATCTGCAGCCGGAGGGCATTGCGGTGGGCATTTACCACCCGGGCTGGGTGCGCACGGACATGGGGGGAGAAGAGGGCGAAATCTCCGTAGAGGAGTCTGTCACTGGTCTTATCAATGAATTCGAGGTGCTGAGCCTGGAAACCACCGGCTGTTTTCACACCTGGGATGGCCGGATCCACCCGTATTGAGCGGCAGTTGGCGGCTGTCTGGTTGCCCGTCGCACAACTCACGGCTCTCTGACTAGAATGCGTCTGCCCGGCTCGGCCAGGCAGACGCGTTTCTTTTATTCCCAGCAGTTGACCAGGACGGTCATACGGGAGGCGAGCCGCGTCATCGCGGCGCTGGGCAGCGTGGCCGTTGCCTCCGAGCGCGCCGCAGGCGAGACCCCCACCGCATTCAGCGCCTTGCGGATGGTTTCGGCGTTGACTGCGAAGTTCACCTCCGCCGGGAGCTGCTTTTCGTCGTTCCGCTGGGGCAGCAGCATGCCCAGAACGGCGCCAGTCCGATCCAAGACCGGCCCGCCGGCATCGCCGGGTTGCACGGACATCGCCAATCGGGTCACATCGCCGTCGCCTTCAAGGCCTTTGACATCTGCAACCTTGCCCCAGGTCAGGCTGGGAGCGCCAAGCACGCCTTCGTAGGAAAAGCCAGAAACGGCGACTTCCGACTGAAGCCGCGGCGACCCCGCGCTCAGCTCGGCCACGGCCGCAGGCACCAAAGGTTCCGTCGGGCGCAGGATGGCAAGGCCGTTTTCGGCGTCATTGGCGGCGATCTCGGCTTGGTAGCTGTGGTCGAGGGTGACCTGGCTGCACCCGGTGACCGCGTCCGAGCTGGTCAGAACGCTGCCCTGGCCGTCGACGTAAAACCCCGACCGCGACCGTTTGGGACGGCGGATTTCCAGTCCTGATACCAGGTCGATATCCTGAACCGCGTCGGCCCCTGCGGCGGGGTCCAGAACCCCTTCAAGCCGGGTGAAGCTGGCCTGCATCGCTGCCAGCACGCGCGCGCGGCGGTCTTCGTCTCCGGCGGGCCAGATCAGGGTGAAGCCCTTGATTTCACCGTTCTCCAAGCTGGCTTGCGTGAATGAGACGATACGCTCATTGCGCCCTTCGATGGTGAAGCTGTTGCTGCCACGCTGCCGCGGGCCTTGCATGGGCACGATTTCCAGCGTCTGCAGGATGTCGTAAAGGCCAAACAGCGTGCGCTTGTCGCCGGGCTGGCTGATCAGCAGCAGTCGCACGCCAAGATCGCCTTTGGCGGTGTAATGGGCAAAAGGCGATTCATAACGTTCAAACGCGACTTCCTTGGCCGGGATTTCCAGCGCGATGCCTGCCTTGCTGTCCTCGATCCGGGTCATCCCGACCGAGATCAGCGGGGCGTTGTATTCCTCCATCAAGGCCTGGCGCTGGCCGGTCGTCAGCACGCCGGTGGGCTCATAGCCGCGTGCCGCCTGCCATTCGCTCATGGAGGTGCGGGTGCCACGGCCAAAAGCCCCGTCGATGCCGGCGTCGTAGAAGCCCGCAGCCTTCAGGGCGACCTGCAATTCCATACGCTCTTCGCGGCTGAGGGCCCGCTCGCTGCGGCGTGCTTCTGCCGGGGTTTCATCGGGCAGGGTGGTCGGCACGTCCGGCGATTGCGGCAGGCTCTGGGCGCTGTCCGGCGCGACTGGGGCGGGTGCGGGGTCGTCCGCTGGCCCGGCGTTTGCAGCTACCGGGTAGAACTGGCTGCGCAGGTTGCGGCGAAAGGCGATGAAGCTGTCTCGCGGGATCTGGCCTTCACTGCGGTAGACCTGCAGCACCCGTTCGGCATCGTCGCGCGCATAGGGGCCCAGAACCACGCCATACCAGCCGCCGCCGAGGGCGTAACCCGACACGTCGGGCAGGCGAGCGGCATATCTGCGCGCCTCGGCCTCTGCCTCGCGCAGCGAGGAACGGGCAGCGATCTGGATCCAGACCGCATCGGCCCCACTCTGCGCCGAAACCGGCGCGGTGGAGGCCGCGGTGAACGCCATGGTCAGCGCAAACAGCGGCAGAACCAGAGCGGCAATCAGTTTTTTCATTGTCAGGGCCTCGTATCCCGGAAGTCATCGTTATGATTGAAGCGGAGATTAAGCATTTTGGTCCGGCAAAGGGAACTCCTCATGGCAGGGGGAATTCCCGGCGCGTTGCCGCATTCCCGCACTTTTGTTGCCGATGCGCTGCAGCCTGCAGTGAGCCCGGCGTCGTGGAGGCGGTCAGAGGGCGTTGACCCTGCCCGGAGCCTTGCATAGGAAGATCCCCGCAATTGCTGCCCCAGCTGCCCCCGAAGGATTGAAAGATGACCCAGACCAATGGCGCGCCGCGCTCCTTCCAAGAGATTATCCTGAGGCTTCAGACTTACTGGGCCACCAAGGGTTGCGCAGTGATGCAGCCCTACGACATGGAGGTCGGGGCAGGGACCTTTCACCCGGCGACCACGCTGCGTTCCCTGGGCAGTAAGCCCTGGGCCGCGGCCTATGTGCAGCCCTCGCGCCGTCCCACCGACGGGCGCTATGGCGAAAACCCGAACCGTTTGCAGCACTACTACCAGTATCAGGTGCTGATCAAACCCAGCCCGCCGAACCTCCAGGAACTGTACCTGGGCAGCCTCGAGGCAATTGGCGTCGATATGGCGCTGCATGACATCCGCTTTGTCGAGGACGACTGGGAAAGCCCGACGCTGGGCGCCTGGGGTCTGGGTTGGGAAGTCTGGTGCGACGGCATGGAAGTCAGCCAGTTCACCTATTTCCAGCAGGTCGGCGGCCATGACTGCCACCCGGTGTCCGGTGAGCTGACCTATGGTCTGGAGCGTTTGGCGATGTATATCCTCGGCGTCGATCACGTGATGGACATGCCGTTCAATGACCCGGACGCGCCGATCCCGCTGACCTATGGCGATGTCTTCAAGCAGACCGAGGAAGAATACGCGCGCTGGAACTTCGACGTGGCCAACACCGAGGTGCTGCTGCGCCACTTTGAGGAGGCAGAGGCCGAATGCGCGGCAATCCTTGCGCAGGAACATACCGACCCGAAGACCGGCAAACGCATCATCATGGCGCATCCGGCCTATGACCAGTGCATCAAGGCCAGCCACATCTTTAACCTGCTCGACGCGCGCGGCGTGATCTCGGTGACCGAGCGTCAGGCCTATATCGGCCGGGTGCGGGCGCTGGCCAAACAATGCGCCGATGCCTTCGTGCTGACCGAGGCTGGCGGCCATGAGGCCGAAGCCGAAAACGCGGCCTGATCGGGGGCGGACCCATGGGAAAGTTCCTCGCATTGATCCTGATCGTCTCCGCGCTCGCGGCCGGGGGGGCGATGTATTACTTCCAGATCTACGGCTTTTACGACACGGTAAAGCCGCAGCCCGGCCGTGACGTGATGTTGATGCCGTTGGACGGGGGCGCGGCGCAGCCGATCGCCTATAGTGACTTCGAGGCGATCGACGCGGACAGCTCGCCGATCCGCTATCGTGCCTGCTTCCGCACCAAGGTCTCGCCGGATGAGCTGGCGCAGGTCTTTACCCTGTCGGATAAGGTCGAGCCGCGCAACGCGCCGCCCTGGTTCGAATGTTTTGACGCCGCAGCCATCGGTGCTCAGCTCGCGGAGGGCAAGGCGCGCTCATTCCTGTCGGCCAAGAACATCTCCTATGGTGTGGACCGCATCGTGACCGTGACCGACGACGGCTTTGGCTATGTCTGGCACGAACTGAACAACTGTGGCCACAAGGCCTATGACGGCACCGTCGTTGGCGAGGAATGCCCGCCGCGTCCCGAGACCGGTGATGCAGGCTGATGCCCTGCCGGTCCCTGTCTGCCAATCGTAATCATTCCGCTGCGCCCGTCCGCGTGGCCACGCTCGAGGACATCCAATGCCCGATCTTCTGATTGAACTTTTCTCCGAGGAAATCCCGGCGCGCATGCAGTCGCGTGCGGCCGAGGATCTGAAAAAGCGCGTGACCGACGGCCTGGTCGAGGCGGGCCTCACCTATGCGGGGGCCGCGGCCCTGTCGACGCCGCGCCGCCTGACGCTGGCGGTGGATGGCCTGTTGGCCGAAAGCCCCACCATCCGCGAAGAACGCAAGGGGCCCAAGGTCGGCGCGCCGGACAAGGCGATCGAAGGGTTCCTGCGCGGCGCGGGCGTCACCCGCGAGCAGCTGGAAGTACGCGAAACCCCCAAGGGGCCCGTCTATTTCGTTCAAATCGAAAAGCCCGGTCGCCCGGCGGCTGAGATCATCGCTGAGGTGCTGGAAACCACCATCCGCAACTTCCCCTGGCCGAAATCCATGCGCTGGGGCGCGGGCTCCTTGCGCTGGGTGCGGCCGCTGCATTCGATCCTGTGCATCCTGTCGGATGAGGCAGGGACATCGGTGGTGGATCTGGACATCGACGGCATCAAGGCGGGCAACACAACCCGCGGCCACCGCTTTATGGCGCCGGACGAGATCACCGTCACCGGGTTTGACGACTATGCCGCCAAGCTGAAACGCGCCCATGTGGTGCTGGACGCCCGCGAACGTGCCGAGGCGATCTGGCAGGAGGCCACCAACCAGGCCTTTGCCAACGGTCTGGACGTCGTCGAGGACAAGGGGCTTTTGGCCGAGGTCGCCGGTCTGGTGGAATGGCCGGTGGTCCTGATGGGCGCCATCGACGAGGAGTTCCTGGAGCTGCCGCCGGAGGTTCTGCAGACCTCGATGAAGGAGCACCAGAAGTTCTTCTCGGTGAAGAACCCCAAGACCAGCCGGATCGAGAAATTCATCACCGTGGCCAACCGGGAGACCGCCGACAATGGCGCCACCATCCTTGCGGGCAACCAGAAGGTCCTGTCGGCGCGTCTGGCCGATGCCAAGTTCTTCTGGGAGAACGATCTGCGCACCGCCAAATCCGAGGCGGGCATGAGCGCCTGGGTAGAAAACCTCGGCAATGTGACATTCCACAACAAGCTGGGCACCCAGGCCGCGCGCATCGACCGGATCGCGGCGCTGGCCCGCGAGATCGCGCCGGTGGTGGGCGCCGATGCGGATCTGGCCGAGCAGGCCGCTCGGGTGGCCAAGGCCGACCTGTCGTCTGAAATGGTCTACGAGTTCCCGGAGCTGCAGGGCCTGATGGGCCGTTACTACGCCGAAGCCGCTGGCCTGCCGCAAGACGTGGCCAACGCTTGCGAGGCGCACTACTCGCCGTTGGGGCCGGGCGATGACGTACCGTCCGAGCCGGTGTCTGTTGCCGTCGCGCTGGCCGACAAGCTGGACACGCTGACCGGCTTCTGGGCGATCGACGAAAAGCCGACCGGGTCGAAGGACCCATTCGCGCTGCGTCGCGCAGCCTTGGGGGTAATCCGGCTGGTGCTGGAGAATGACGTTCGCGCCAACCTCCGCGAGGTGTTTTCCAAGGGGTATGAGGGGGCGGATGCGGACAATCTCCTGACCTTCTTCCACGATCGCCTCAAGGTGTTCCTGCGCGATCAGGGCATTCGCCATGACGTGATCGACGCCTGCATTGCGATGGAGGGCAACGATGACCTCACGCTGCTGGTGAAACGCGCACGCGCGCTTGAGGATTTCCTCAAGACCGATGACGGTGAAAACCTGTTGCAGGGCTTCAAGCGCGCCAACAACATCCTCTCGAAAGAAGAGGAAAAGGACGGTGTGGAGTATTCGTTCGGCGCCGACCGCAAGTTTGCGGAACACGACAGCGAAAAGGCCCTGTTCGACGCGCTCGAGGCGGGCGGGGCAGCGATCTCTCCGGCCATCGTGGCCGAAGATTTCGCGGCAGCCATGCGTGGCATGGCTGCCCTGCGCGCGCCAATCGATGCGTTTTTCGATGCCGTGCAGGTCAACGCCGACAACGAGATCCTCCGCCGCAACCGTTTGAACCTGCTGAGCCAGATCCGCAAAGTCTGTGGCCAGGTGGCCGACCTGACAAAAGTCGAGGGCTGAGCGGACCATCCGCTCTGTTCAGGCCGGGGCAGTATCCCGCAAGGAGGCCGTCCTTTCCGTTAGGGAAGGGCGGTTTTTCTTTGTCTGGAAGCGTTTGCCGCGACGCTGCGGCGACAAGACTCTTGCGCCATGGCGGTCGGGCCTTATGGTGACAGGCAAAGGAGACACGCCGCAGTGCAGAAAGACTTAGAACAGATTCCGCAGGCTTCGCTGATCACTCCGACTGCACCGATCGCCACCGCGACACATGGCGGGCGGGCGAAGTGTTTGCAGCGGTTGGTCCGACTGGAGCTGCCGGTGCCCCGCACCGTTGCCCTGCCGTTCGATGCGGTTCATGCCATTGCCGAAGGCCAGATGCCGGATCTGGCGGCGGTGCTGAGCGAGTTCGAGCCGGATTCGCTGTTGTGCGTGCGACCGTCTTCGGAAGATCCTGACTGGGGCGGGCCGGGTGCCATCCTCAATATCGGCATGAACGATGCGCGCTATGTCGATCTGTGCGATACGCTGGGGCGCAATGCGGCGGCGGCGCTGTACCTGAGGTTCGTGCAGTCCTACGCCGTGCATGTGGCGCGCCTGGATCCGGATGTTTTCGACGATGTCGAGGATGGTGGCCCCGACGCGCTGAGCGAAATTCTTCATGCTTATGAGGCGGAGACGGACGAACCTTTCCCGCAAGACCCACAGGAGCAGCTGGCGGCGGTCTTGCGCTCGATGGCACGGGCCTGGGAGGGCACTTCGGCGCGGCTCTTGCGGCAGGCCAAGGGCGCGCCGGCCGACGCGGGGCTCGGGCTTGTGGTGCAGGAGATGGTGCCGGGTGTCGGGCAGGGCGAATGCGGTTCCGGTGTCTTGCAGCTGGTCAACCCGGTGACCGGCAAGCCGCAGCTCACCGGTCGCTACCTGAGCCAGAGCCAGGGGCGCGATGCGCTGGGGGCGGGGGTGCAGGCCCTGTACCTGGAGCAGGATCCGCGCGGCTTGTCCCTGGAGGAGGTGGCGCCGGAAGCCTTTGCCGAGCTGAAGGCGCATGCGGCCTTGATGCGCCGTCGCCTGCGCGAGGAAATGCAGCTGGAATTCGTTATTGAAAATGGCCGCGTCCATATTCTGGATGGCGTTCGGGTGGCGCGCTCGGCCCGTGCGGCGGTGCGGATCGCGGTGGCCTTGGCCGAAGATGGCATCATCCCCAAGGAAGAGGCCTTGATGCGGGTTGACGCCCACGTGCTGAACGAACTTCTGCACCGGCAAGTCTCGCCAGAGGCTGAGCGTGACGTGATCGGCTCGGGGATCGCCGCCAGCCCCGGTGCCGCAACGGGCCGTTTGGTTTTCACGGCAGCGGACGCGCAGGCCAGCGCCGCGCGCGGCGAGCCGTGCATCCTGGTGCGCCGCGAAACCTCGCCCGAGGATGTGCGCGGCATGCATGCGGCGGTCGGTGTGCTGACGGAAAAAGGCGGCATGACCAGCCACGCGGCCGTCATCGGCCGCGGCTTGGGCCTGCCGTGCATCGTCGGTGCGTCCAACCTGAAATTCCACAGCCGTCGTCGGATGCTGGCGGCCGAGGATGGCCGCCTGTTCAAGGCGGGCGATATCATCACCATCGACGGCAGTACGGGCCAGGTGCTGGCCGGACAACCCGAGATGCTTGAGGCGGCCGAGGACGGGGCGCTGGGCACCTTGCTGGCCTGGGCCGACGAGGCCCGCGACATCGGGGTGCGGGCCAACGCGGACACGCCCGAGGACGCGGAAACCGCCCGCCGCTTCAATGCGCAAGGCATCGGATTGTGCCGGACCGAGCACATGTTCTTTGATCCCGGTCGGCTGACGGTGATGCGGGAGATGATCTTTGCGGAAACCCCTTCGGGGCGGGCCGCGGTGCTGGAACGCTTGCTGCCGATGCAGCGCGATGACTTCCGCGAGCTGTTCCGCATCATGGAAGGCATGCCGGTGTGCATCCGCCTGTTCGACCCCCCGCTGCATGAATTCCTGCCGGCAACCAAGGGCGGCCAGCGTGAGCTGTCCGAGGCGCTGGGCATTCCGGTAAGCGATGTGACGCGCCGGGTCGAGGAAATGGATGAATACAACCCCATGCTGGGTCTGCGGGGCGTGCGGCTGGGGGTGACGGTCCCCGAGATCTACGACATGCAGGCGCGCGCCATCTTCGAGGCGACCTTGGAGGCTTCCAAATGGGGGGAGCCGGTGGTGCCGGAGATCATGATCCCGCTGGTTTCGGCGAAACGCGAGGTGGAGCTGGTCAAGGCGCGCATTGATGCCGTGGCGGCAGCGGTCAAGGCCGAACGGGGCGAAGATTTCACCTATCGCTTGGGCGTCATGGTGGAAACGCCGCGTGCCGCCTTGCGGGCGGGGGAGATTTCCCCGCATATTTCGTTCCTCAGCTTCGGAACCAATGACCTCACCCAGATGACCTACGGCCTGTCGCGGGACGATGCCGGGCGCTTCATGTCCGAATACGTCAACCAAGGGGTGTTTCCGGAAGACCCTTTCCACGTTCTGGATACCGATGGCGTGGGGGAGCTGCTGAAGCTGGGAGTGCAGCGCGGCCGGGCGGAGAACGACGGCATCACCCTGTCGATCTGTGGCGAGCATGGCGGCAACCCCGAATCGATCGCCTTTTGCCGCGATGCGGGCTTTGATTACGTGTCCTGTTCGCCGTTCCGGGTGCCTGCTGCGCGATTGGCCGCAGCCCAGCTGGCGATTTCCAGCAAAACCGGAAAGATCGCGCCAACATACGCGAAATATTAACAAAATGCAGGGCATCTCGCAGCCGCCAACGATATAATGGCGCTGCGAGTTTCCCCCCTTCATCTGCTGTCCCGCGCCCAAAGCTGGACCTTGTCGGTCATTTCCTTTAAGGGATGCGACCGCGAGCGTTGGGGAGGCCGAGCGCAAGCTGATAGGACGGGGGAACCCTGAATGAAACTGTTGACTATGATTGCCGTGATGGCTGCCACCATCACGATGGGTAAGAGTGTTGCTGCCGAAACGGGTTTGAATACGCTCATCGAGCGTGAGAAGACCAACCTGAGTGCGGTACCTTCGCGTAAATTCAGTGGGTTCTTCGGAATCCGCAACACCTCGCTGAAGAGCCGCCGCGCGGAACCCAAGCTGGAATTCACCAAGGCGTGGCTGGACTCGCGTCCGCCGGCCAAGGGGGGCGAGCAGTTCGCCTGCCTCGCCGAGGCCTTGTACTTCGAGGCCCGTGGTGAAACCGTGAAGGGCCAGTTCGCGGTGGCAGAGGTGATCCTGAACCGGGTGAAAAGCGCCCAGTTCCCGAATACGCCTTGTGCCGTCATCAATCAGGGGACGGGGCGCAAATATCAGTGCCAGTTCACCTATACCTGTGATGGCCACAAGGAAGTCATCCACGAGAAGAAGGCCTACCAACGGGTGGCCAAGGTGGCTCGGGCTGCTCTGGACGGGTTCAAGACCGATCTGACCGGTGGCGCCACCTATTATCACACCACTGCGGTCCGACCGCGCTGGAGCCGGACCTTCACGAAAACGGCGCGGATCGGTGTCCATCTGTTCTACCGCGACGAACGCTATCGCACCGCCTTGAGCAACTGATGCGGGAATGCGGCACAGATCGTGCCGCATTCGACCACTGGCGTGGCGCATGCGGGCCTGTTATCAGGTCGCCGAATGTCTAAGATCGGGACCCATCACCCGTCACAGCCAGCCAAAGGCCCGTTCCCATGCCCTCTGAAATCCGACTTGCCTTTGCGCATCCTTCCGAACGTTCCGTGGCCACGGCGGCCCCGGGCCCGCTGGATCGTATCTCTTTGCGCGACCACATCGTAGAGGTGGAAATCGGCGCCTTTCAGGCAGAGCGGGGCACCACCCAACGGATATGTTTCAACGTGGTGGTGGAAGTCGCGCCGCTGCCCAAGGATCTGGATGACGACGTCGATCGTATCCTGTCCTATGACAAGGTGACCGAGGCGATTGCGCATGAACTGGCCGCCGAACGTCTGAACCTTCTGGAAACCCTTGCCGAGCGGGTGGCAGAACGGATCTTGCTCGAGCCGCAGGCCGTGCGGGCCTTCGTGCGGATCGAGAAACTGGATCGCGGCCCCGGCGCCCTGGGGGTAGAGGTCGTGCGTTCCAAGGATCAGATCAGTCACCAGGTGAATGAGGAAGAGCGCCCGCACCCTCGGCTGATGTACCTGTCCAACGCGGCTATCGACAGCGTCAACCTGACCGGGTGGATCGACCAGATGGAGTGCCGCAAACGGCCTCTGATCCTCTGTGTCGGCGCACACCCTCTGGAAGTTCCCAAGACCGGTCACAAGTGGACGCAGCGACGGATCGACCTTCTAGCCATCGAACAGAATGCCTGGCGGCTGGCGGCCAAGGACGACCGCTGTGTCGTGGTGTCGACCCGAACCGAGCTGGACTGGGCGATGAAGAACGGCCAGATCTGCGTCTGGGCCCCCTCGAAGATCGTGCTGGACGCAGTGGAGGGACCCTCGGCGCCGCCTTCGAACTCGGTTGCGCTGGCTGCCTGGTTCGCCGCCACGTTCGAAGCGGGCGAAATGATTGTGCTTGGCGGGGAATTGCCCGATAATCCCGGTGTCCCCCTGCGGGGTGTCAGCGTGGAGCAAGCACAACTGTGACATATTACCGGCCATTGGTTCAGCATGGCGAGGCGCGCCCCGAAGGCGCAATGCCGCTGGCGGGCAGCGCCCTGTGGTTCACCGAGGTCGAGATCCTCAGCCGGGATGCGCCGCCGCGGATTGCGCCAGCGGGCCTGGTGCCCGAACCGGTCCGCCGCCGCCTGACAGCCCGCCGGGCAACCATTGCCGGTCTGGACGTCACCCAGCCTCAGATCATGGGCATCCTGAACGTCACGCCCGACAGTTTCTCGGATGGCGGGCGACACGCAGATGTCGACACCGCCTGTGCCGCGGCGTTGCAGATGGTCGCCGACGGGGCGACCATCATCGATATCGGTGGTGAATCAACCCGTCCCGGCGCCGCCGAAGTCCCGGAAGCCGAAGAAATTTTGCGCACCGCGCCGGTCATCGAGGCGATCCGTGCCCAGAGCCAGATCCCGATCTCGATCGACACCCGAAAGGCCACGGTTGGTCTGGAGGCGCTGGAGGCCGGCGCAAATCTTGTCAACGATGTATCCGGTTTCACCTTCGATCCGGCGCTTGCGCCTCTGGCCGCGCAAGCCAGCGTGCCAGTCTGCATCATGCATGCCCAGGGAGATCCTGCGACAATGCAGGAAGATCCGCAGTACGCCGATGTACTGCTGGATGTCTATGACTACCTTGATGCGCAGATCGACCGGCTCGAAGCGATTGGCGTGGTGCGCGAGCAGATCGTGATCGACCCCGGCATCGGCTTTGGCAAGACGCTCGAGCACAATTTGACCCTGCTGCGCAATCTCAGCCTGTTCCACGGTCTCGGCTGTCCGATCCTGCTCGGGGTGTCTCGCAAAGGCTTCATTGGCAAGATCGGCGAGGAACCGCAGGCAGCTGCGCGCGCGCCTGGATCCATCGCCGTAGGGCTTGCAGCCCTGGCGCAAGGCGTGCAGTTTCTGCGGGTGCATGACGTTGCCGAGACGGTGCAGGCTCTGCGTTTGTGGCAGGCCGTCCGTTAAGGCCAAGACTGGCAGGAAATTTGAAATGCGAAAACTTTTTGGCACCGACGGTGTCCGTGGCACCGCCAATACCTATCCCATGACAGCGGAAATGGCGCTGCGGATCGGTTCTGCCGTCGGCCGTTATTTTCGCCGCGACGCGACTGGCGTGCACCGGGTCGTGATCGGCAAGGATACCCGTCTGTCGGGGTACATGTTCGAAAACGCGCTGACAGCCGGGTTGACTTCGACCGGCATGAACGTGTTGTTGCTGGGCCCCGTGCCGACGCCTGCGGTTGGTCTGATGACGCGTTCGATGCGGGCGGATCTGGGAGTCATGATCTCCGCCAGTCACAATCCGTCCGAGGATAACGGCATCAAGTTCTTTGGCCCCGATGGATACAAATTGTCCGACAGCGCCGAGCTGGAGATCGAGGCGCTGGTGGAGGCGGGGGTCGAACCGGCCCAGGCTGCCAATATCGGGCGCGCCAAGCGCATCGATGATGCGAGGTTCCGCTATGGGGAGCGGGTCAAGAGCTCCCTGCCACGCAATCTCAGCCTGAATGGGTTGAAGGTCGTGATCGATTGCGCCAATGGCGCGGCCCACCGCGCGGCGCCGGAAATCCTGTGGGAGCTGGGCGCAGAGGTCGTTCCGATCGGGGTTTCGCCGGATGGGTTGAACATCAACCGCGGTTGCGGGTCCACCCAGCCGCAGACCGCGGCAGATGCCGTCGTGGCCCATGGCGCGCATGTCGGTATTTGTCTGGACGGCGATGCCGACCGGGTCATCATCATCGATGAGACCGGCACCGTGGCCGATGGGGACCAGCTGATGGCCCTGCTGGCCAGCCGTTGGGCCGAACAGGGCCAGCTGGCCGGAGGCGCGCTGGTGGCGACGGTGATGTCGAACCTCGGACTGGAACGGTTTTTGGAGGGCAAGGGGCTGGGGCTGGAACGCACCGCTGTTGGCGACCGCTACGTGGTCGAACGCATGCGCGAGGGTGGTTTCAACCTCGGCGGCGAACAGTCCGGCCACATCGTGATGAGCGACTATGCCACCACCGGTGACGGCCTGATGGCAGGGCTGCACTTCCTGGCCGAAATGGTGCACACGGGGCAGAAGGCCTCGGAACTGGCGCATCAGTTCCAGACCGTCCCACAGCGGCTGCGCAACGTCCGCTATCAAACCGGGCAGGCACCTCTTGAGGATGGACGCGTGCAAGAGGCGATTGCGGCGGCAGAGAAAATGCTGAACGGGCAGGGCCGTTTGCTAATTCGCAAGTCGGGCACTGAGCCGCTGGTGCGGGTGATGGCCGAAAGCGAAGACGCAGAGCTGATGACCTTGGCGGTCGACAGCGTTGTTGCCGCGGTGGAGGCCGCTGTCGGACAGTGATCCGGCGGCCATCCGTCGTCCCAAGTCAGCTGGATTGGCAAGCCGGATAAGTCGCCTGAAAGGGGCGCCAGCGCCCCTTCTAGCGCGCCTTGTTGAACAGGCGGCTTAGTCGCCCGAACTGGCTGAGGCCGAGGCCGCCCAATATCATCACCATGGCAACCAGCATCGACGGCGGCAGTTCTTCGTCCAGAAAGACGGCACCCAGCACCACGGCCCAGACCGGCACCTGATAGTTGGTGAGGGTCATGAAGGTCGGCCCGGCCTCGCGTACGACGATGATCCGCAGCAGGTTGGCGGCGGCGGTGGGGATCAGGCCGAGGAACGCGGCGATCAGCAGGGTTTGGCCATCTGGCATGATCGGAGGCCCCTCGATCCACAGCGCCACCGGGCAGATGATCGCAAAGCCGATCAGCAGCAGCACCGCTGCGAGGCCCACCGGGTCCACCGGCGGCAGGCGGCGTGTGAGGATTGAGCTGACCGCGTAGCAGGCCGCCGCCGACAGGCAGGCGGCCCGACCAAAGGATTCGAGCGGCGCTCCGCTGCTCTCGAATGCCTGGCCGCCGATCAGCAGGGCAACGCCAGCAAAGCCGATCGAAAAGCCGATCAGGCGCCGCAGGGTCAGTTGCTCTCCGGGGACGAAGATATGCGCAAGCGGCAGTACCATCAGCGGGATTGCCGCCATGCTGACGCCGGTGAACCCTGACGATACATGCTGCTGGCCCCAGGAGATCAGCATGAAGGGCAGGGCGGTGCTTAGTACGGCGATCGCCCCCAGCGACGGCCAGTTTGGCTGATCGCGGAACAGCCGACATCCGCGCGCGACCCAGATTGTGCCCAACAGGAGGGCCGCAAACCCAGTGCGTCCGGCGGCCAGCCAGAATGGCGTGGTGCCCTCCAGCGCCAGCTTGATCAGCAGGAAAGTCGCTCCCCAGACCAGACCCAGCGTGGAAATCATCAGCCAGTAGCGCGGCGCGATTGGGGGCATCAAGGTCTCCGTTTGTCTCTGCGCGACAAAACCTTGCCGAACAGGATAGGTCAAGACTGCTTGTCTTGTTATCTATCTTGTGTTGCGGTTCCGGGCGCAGATCAGATGGGGCGCGGCCGACGGCCACGGCTGAGCACCAGCCCCCCGAGGATCAGCGTCATCGCCACGAACAGCTGCGGCGGCAGGGCTTCGCCCAGCAGGAGGGCGCCGAAGATCACCGACCAGACCGGCACCTGATAGTTCACTGTCGACAGAAAGGCAGGGCCCGCGCTGCGGGCAACTTGCACCAGCAGCACCTGTGCCAGCGCAGTTGGGAGCAGCCCGAGGTAGATCACTGCGGCCAGTGGCAGGGCTTCGGGCAAGTTTGGCACCCCTTCGGCCCAAAGCGCGGCCGGAACCATCATGCCCGCACCACACAGCAGCGCCGCGGCTGACAGAGCCAGCATGTTCACCTGGGGACAGAGACGGGTGAGGATCGAGCCGAGCGCATAGCAAAGGGATGCGCCGAGACAGGCCAGTCGCGCCAGCGATTCAAAGTCGCTCCCGGCGGTTCGAAACGCATCCAGCCCGATCAGCACCACGACTCCTGAAAAGCCTACGAAGAAGCTGATGGTCCTGCGGAGGGTCATGGCTTCACCCGGAACAAGCAGATGGGCCAGTGGCAACACGAACAGCGGCACCACCGCCATGCAGACCCCGGCAAATCCGCTGGCGACGTGGGTTTGACCCCAACTCAGCAAGGAAAACGGCAGGGCGTTGGAAAAGAAGCCCATACCCAGCGCACAGGCCCAGATGAGGCGACCTTCGCGTGATCGCAGCGTGGGCAGGGCAATCCCCATGGCATGGAGCACACCCAACAGGCACAACGCGCCGATCGAAATGCGCAGCGCGGCAATGGTCATCGGCGGAAAGCCCCGCAGCGCCAGCGACACCGCCATGAAGGAGGCGCCCCAGATCACGCCGAGAAGCAGAAGCTTGGCCCAATTGGCCGCGCCGGGGGAATTGTCCATTTCCTGTCTCCTTCCCCATGGGGGCTGGCGCTTACTTGCGGCTGCGCGTGGCCATCCGGCAAACGGTCCAAAAGGGCTGCCTCAGCTCGAAAGAAATTGTGCAAAAAAGATAGGGCGCCCCAAATGGAGCGCCCTGCAGAGGTAAGCTAAGCGGGAGGTTCCGCGGGCGCTTTAGTTCTTCTCTTTGTCGACCATCTTGCCGGCCGAGATCCACGGCATCATGCCGCGCAGCTTGGCACCGGTTTCTTCGATCAGGTGCTCGTCGTTGGCACGACGTGCGGCCTTCAGGGTCGGTTGGCCAACGGCGTTTTCCAGCATGAAGTCGCGCACGAACTTGCCGCTCTGGATGTCCGAGAGCACCTCTTTCATCCGCGCTTTGGTCTCGTCGTACTTCAGGATGCGCGGGCCGGTCACGTACTGGCCGTACTCGGCGGTGTTGGAGATCGAGTAGTCCATGTTGGCGATGCCGCCTTCATAGATCAGGTCGACGATCAGCTTCACTTCGTGCAGGCACTCGAAATAGGCCATCTCCGGCGCGTAGCCAGCTTCAACCAGGGTCTCGAAGCCGCAGCGGATCAGTTCGACCAGGCCGCCACACAGCACCGCCTGCTCGCCGAACAGGTCGGTTTCGCACTCTTCGCGGAAGTTGGTCTCGATGATGCCCGAGCGACCGCCACCGATGGCGGAGCAGTAGGACAGGCCGATTTCCAGCGCCTTGCCGGTCGCATCCTGGTGAACGGCCACGAGGCAGGGAACGCCGCCGCCCTTGGTGTATTCGCCGCGCACGGTGTGGCCCGGGCCCTTCGGCGCCATCATGATCACGTCAACGCCGGGCTTCGGCTCGATCAGGCCGAAATGCACGTTCAGACCGTGGGCAAACGCGATCGCCGCGCCTTCACGCAGGTTGTCGTGGACGTATTTCTTGTAGGTCTCGGCCTGCAGTTCGTCGGGCATGGTGAACATGATGACGTCGCACCAGGCGGCGGCCTCGGCGATGCCCATGACCTTCAGACCTTCGGCTTCGGCTTTCTTGGCCGAGGGAGAACCTTCGCGCAGCGCAACGACAAGGTTCTTGGCGCCCGAGTCGCGCAGGTTCAGCGCGTGGGCGTGGCCTTGGGAACCATAGCCCAGGATGGCCACTTTCTTGTCCTTGATCAGGTTCACATCGCAATCGCGGTCGTAGTAAACGCGCATGATCCACGTCCTTTCAGTTTGTGTTTGAGGGCATAATAGGGGGGCGATGCGGAAATGCGATTGCTGATTTGGGTAATTTTAGGGCGTTTTTCATGGTGGTCATTCGTCAGAAGATGAAATAGTGATGTATTCATGCTTGATGATCTCGACCGACGCATTCTTCGCTACTTGCAGGCCGACCCGACGCAATCGATTCCGGACCTCGCGGAACGTCTCGGACTAACGGCGGCTCGGCTGTCGCGACGGCTGGACAAGTTGCGCGAGACCGGGGTGATCCTGGGGCAACGCGCGGTGATCGACTGGCGCGCGCTGGGCTATGAGGTCGAGGTCTCGCTGCGCGTGACGCTGGACAAGACCAATCCGCGGGCCTTTGACGAATTCATCGAAGGCGCGCGCAAAATTCCCGAGGTGCTGGAAATCCAGACCTTCCTCGGGCAGGTCGATGTACGGCTCTCGGTGATTGCACAGGACATGCCGCATTATCAGCAGATCTACCGCGCTGCGATCCTGAACCTTCCCCATATCGCGGACATCGAGGCGCTAATGCATGTCGCGCGTCTCAAATCCGATGAGGTGCTGCCGGTATGATCTCGCTCGATGATATCGATTATGCCCTGCTGCGCGCGCTGTCGCGTGATGCCAGCCAGTCGGCCGGAGCCTTGGGGCGGCAGCTGGGGCTCAGCCAGCCGGCCACCTGGCGACGGATCAAGCGTCTTCAGGATACCGGCATCATTGCTGGGCGCAGGCTGGATCTGGACAGTGAAAAGCTGGGCTTCGGCGTCACTGTTTTCCTTGGCGTGAAACTGGCGACAAAGGGGCGAATTAGCCTGGAGGATTTCGAACGCGCCGTTGCGGCCATTCCCGAAGTGCAGACGGTCGAGCATGTTCTTGGCATGTATGACTACCGGTTGCGCGTGGCCGCGCGCGACATCTCCGATTTCGAAAGGGTGCTGCGGCGCCGGGTGATGACCTTGCCTGGGGTGGGGAGCGTGGATGCGAATGTGCTGTTGAGCGAAGAACGTCGCCCCGGCCCACTGGGATGAAGCGTCAAAGCAGGGTTTGCCAAACCGGCCAGCAGTCGCTAGCCCTGTGGGCAGAACAGAATGGGAGGCCGACATGGCATTGCTCGACACCGTTGACCCCGAGGGTCTGGATGAATTCTCAGTGGTATTCACCGACCGCTCGTTGAACCACATGTCCAAGACATTTCAGCAGGTCATGTTGGACATCAACAGCATGCTGAAAGAGGTCTACAAGGCCGAAGCCGTGGCACTGGTGCCCGGCGGCGGAACCTACGCGATGGAGGCCGTGGCCCGCCAGTTCGCCCGTGGCGCCGACGCGCTGGTGGTGCGCAATGGCTGGTTCTCCTATCGCTGGAGCCAGATTTTCGAAACAGGCGGTCTCACCGCGTCGGCCACTGTGATGAAGGCGCGTCAAACCGGAAATGACTCCGCCTCCCCGTTCGAACCCGCGCCGATCACCGAGGTCGTCGCTGCGATCAAGGACCAGAAGCCGGACATCGTCTTTGCGCCGCATGTGGAAACTGCCGCCGGGGTGATACTCCCGGATGAGTATGTAAAGGCAATGGCGGCAGCCGCGCATGAGGTCGGTGCGCTGATGGTGCTGGACTGCATTGCCTCCGGATGCGCCTGGATCGATATGCAGGCCACTGGTGTCGACGTGCTGATCTCCGCCCCGCAAAAAGGCTGGAGCGCGTCTCCTTCGGCAGGGCTGGTCATGTTCTCGGATCGTGCGCTGAAGTGTCTCGAGGAGACTGCCTCGGACAGCTTTGCGCTGAACCTGAAGCAGTGGCGCGCGATCATGAAGGCCTATGAGGACGGTGGCCACGCCTATCATGCCACCATGCCGACAGATGCGTTGAAGGCCTTCCGCGACACGATGCTCGAGACCCGGGAATATGGCTTCGAGCGCCTGCGCGAGGCGCAATGGAAGCTGGGCAACGGTGTGCGCATGATGCTCAAGGACAAGGGGATCACGTCGGTCGCGGCCGAGGGCTTTGGCGCGCCGGGCGTTGTGGTGAGCTACACCAGTGACCCGGACGTGCAGAACGGCAAGAAGTTCCTGGCGCTGGGCACTCAGATCGCCGCGGGCGTGCCGCTGCAATGCGACGAGCCCGCCGATTTCCGCACCTTCCGTCTCGGTCTGTTCGGTCTCGACAAGCTCTATGATGTCGACGCCACCCTGGCGCGGCTGAAGACGGTGGTGGACCAGGTTCTGTAAACCGACCGCCGGGCTTCATCTTTGCCCAAATACTCTCGCCGGAGGCAGCGGCTTTCCCAAGGGGAAAGCCGCTTTTTTACTTAACGCCCAGCCCCATCTGCATCAGCGTCTTGCGCACCGGGGCCAGTGAATACAGCGCATTCAGTCCCAGGGCCCGCAGATCGCGCAAGGGGCGGGGGGCCAGCATCGACGTGCGATTCAGCAGATCTATGCCGGTGACCCGCAGCAGGATCTCGCCGTGGCGGGCCTTGTGATAGGCGGCCAGCATCTCTGCATCACCCAACCCCTCGGGGCGGGCGGCAGCCAGCTCCAGCAGGCAACGAAGGTCGCCGAGCGACATGTTCAGTCCCTGTGCCCCGATCGGCGGCACGACGTGAGCGGCCTCGGCCATCAGCGCCAGCCTCTCGCCGTTCAGCCGTTGCGCGGATTGGCTGATGATCGGCCAGATGGTGCGGCGCGACGCCAGCTTCAGATCACCATACAGCCCGCAGCTGCGTTCCGTCATCGCAGCCTCAAAGGCTTCGGTGTCCAGATCCAGCAATTGCTGCGCACGGGGGCCGCGTTCCATCCAGACCACTGCAGAGGAAGGGCGCCCCTGGTAATCCGGCAGTGGTACGAGCGTGAAGGGTCCGCCGGAGCGATGGATCTCGGTCGAGACATTGTCGTGGGGGCTGGGATGGGTGACCGCAAAGGCCAGCGCCTTTTGGCCGTAACGGGTTGTCTTTACCGGAATGCCAGCAGCCCTGCGCATTGGCGAATTGCGACCATCGCAGGCCACCACCAGCCTCGCCTGGATCTGGCTGCCGTCGCTCAGGCTGACGTGCGCGGCCTCGGTGCGCGTGAACAGGCCGGTCGTTCCGGTGCCAAACCGCAAATCGGCGTTGGGCAATTCGGCCAGCCTGGCAATCAGCTCGCGCCGCAACAGCCAGTTGGGGAGGTTCCAGCCAAACGGCTGGCCCGAGATGTCAGCGGCGTTGAAATCCTTGACCACCCGCGGCTCGGGCCGGGCACCGCCTGCATCGACGATGCGCATCACCTGCAAGGGGGCGGCGTGATCCGCCAGTCGAGGCCACACGCCGCAACGGTCCAACAGGGTCTGTGCAGGTTGCAGGAAGGCGGTGGTGCGCAGATCTGAGCCGTCGGCGTCGCGTTCGGTCACTGGCGGTGCGGGATCGGCGCAGATCACGGAAAAGCCGCTGGCGGCAAAGGCGGCGGCGGCCGTGAGGCCGGCAATACCGCCACCGGAAATCAGGATGTCGCAGGTTTCGGCCATGTATCTGCCCTCCGTGTCTGGGCCAGAGATAGGCGCGCAAGGGGCAAAAACACAAGCGGATACCTGCGCGCTATCGTTCTCAGCCGCGGGTGATGCCCAGCAGCAGGGCAAACATTACCGGCACGAAGCAGAGCGCCGGGAGATATAGCCCGGGCAGGCCGAACAGCAGGATCGAGCACCCCCACAGGCTGACCAACGCCACCAGCGCATACGAGAAATTTTCCTCCGGCCCGTAGGCCACTTCTTTCATGATCCGCCCCAGCAGCGGGATTGCAAACAGAACACGCTGCCACAGGCTCAGACGGTCGGGGAGGGTATATGCGGACATGGAAGAGCTCCGATGATCTGTATCACCGGGGCATATATGCAGCTGAAGATGACTGAAACAGGCACATTTTGCCGCAGCCGCCGACAAAGCCTGGCCCTGCGCCAGCAGGGATCAGATCAGCCTGGCCAGAAAGGCGGTCAGATCATCGGCATGATGGTGAATGTGATCGGCCATCAGCGGCTCTGGTGCAACGTAGACAGTTCGCATGCCCATTGCATGGGGCGCCGAAAGGTTGCGGGGGTCGTCTTCGAACATCGCTGCCTTTGAAGGGTCGATCCGGGCAAGGGCGAACACCTTGTCAAAGGCACGCCGGTCCGGTTTGGGCTGGTAGTCGGCGTGCTCCACGCCGTAGATGCCATCGAACAATCCGCTCAACCCGCGCGCTGCCAGCACGCGTTCGGCATAGGGAGCAGACCCGTTCGTGTAGACATACTTCCGCCCCGGAAGGTCGCGAATATGCGCTGCAAGGGATGGATCCGGTTCGAGGTGATCGAGGGAAATATCGTGCACCGCCTCCAGGTAGGGGACCGGGTCCAGATCATGCTCTCGCATCAGCCCTGCCAGGGTCGTGCCGTGGTCACGCCAGTAGTCGCCGCGCAACCGGTCAGCCTCTGGCTGGCTGAGTCCCAGCGCTTCCTGCACATAGGCCGTCATTTTGACTTCGATCTGGTCGAAAAGGCGGGCGGACGGCGGATACAGGGTGTTGTCGAGATCGAACACCCATTGTCGGACGTGGGAGAAGAATTGCTTGGGCATGGGCTTCCC
Organism: Nocardioides marinus; assembly: GCA_019801415.1. Lineage (GTDB taxonomy): Bacteria > Pseudomonadota > Alphaproteobacteria > Rhodobacterales > Rhodobacteraceae > Leisingera. The sequence goes on along the minus strand of JAHVJD010000005.1, from coordinate 145,757 downwards.
CTAGGCGGCGGTGGCGGTATTTGCAATCAAAACTGCATTTTGCCTGCGGGTTTTCGGCGCTGAGGCGGCGGCAGGGTTGAATGCCGCGTCGTGGGCTGTAGAGATTGGCAGATCACAGAAAACGGGAATGAAGATGAGCCAGAGCCGCAGCCACCAGAAAGACGCCTATGCGCTGATCCTCGAAGCGATTGATACCGGGATCTATAAACCGGGGGATCGGCTGGTGGAAAGCGATCTGGCGGAGCGTTTTGGTGTGTCGCGCACCCCGATCCGCGAGGCGTTGCAACGGCTGGAGACGCAGTCGCTTCTGGAGCGCGACGGGCGCTCGCTGATTGTCGCCTCCCTCGACCACAATCAGATGGCGGAACTCTATATCGTCCGGCGAGAGTTGGAGGGGCTGGCGGCACAGCTCGCGGCGCGCCATGCCACCGAGGAAGAAATCCGGGTGCTTCAGGAAATGGTCAAGGAAGATGACAGGCTGATCGGTGATCCTGCTGCGTTGTCCAAGGCCAATCGTCGTTTCCACGAGCAGATCCACCTCGCCTCGCACAATCGCTACCTGGTGCAGCAACTGGATTTGGTGCACCGGACGATGGCATTGATGGCGACCACCTCGCTCGCGGCGGAAGGGCGCAGCGAGATCGCCCAGTCAGAGCACAAGGGCATCGTCGACGCGATCAGCCGCCGGGATGAAGCCGCCGCCGGGCAGGCGCTGAAGGATCACATCTCGATCGCCTTCATGACTCGATTGAAGCAGGATGCGAGCGGGCGCGGCTGAGGCGGCCCCAGCGGCGCGGTCGCTCCGCCGTTTTGTCCGGGGTTTCGATGCCATGGGCGGTCTTGTCCCAGAAAAACGGGCAGACGAGCAGTTCATAGGCGGCCTTGGCGACGGCGATCACCCCCATTGGGAAGTACAGGATCAGGCTCGGTGCCCAAAGGGCCAAGTGGGGCCGCCGCATTGCAAACGCAGCGGCGACGCCGAGAACCAGGCCCAGCAATTCAAAGAATACCAGCGTCGCCGCTGCCAGCATCAGGACGCCAGCCGGTACCGAGGAAGAACTCGGGTGCGGCAGGCCCAGCGTGATCAGCCAGAATGACCACAGGATCGGCGCGAAGATAAACTGGCCTATGGTGCCGATGAAGAAGGCCTGAAAGCCCAGGAACCGCTTCACGCCGAGATCGGCGAGCAGGCGCAAGGGCTGTCGCATGTGCACGAGGTAGGTGACCATGAAGCCCTTCAACCAGCGCGAGCGCTGTTTGACCCAGGGCCAGGGACGGCAATTGGCTTCCTCGTAGGTGGTGGTTGGCAACATTTGCGTACGGTAGCCCGCCCGGTACAGACGCACGCCCAGGTCCGCGTCCTCGGTCACGTTATGGGCATCCCAGCCCCCAAGCTCTTCCAGCACCTTGCGGCGAATGAACATCGTTGTGCCCCCCAGGGGCACCACCAACCCAAAGCGGGCAATGCCCCGTAGGACAATGCGGAACCAGCTACCATATTCGAGCGTGAAGCAGCGGGCAATCCAGTTGGTATCGGGGTTGTAGTAGTCCAGAACCCCCTGGAAACAGGCGGTTTGGGGCGGTGCCGTGGAAAAGGCGCCCGCGACGGTTTCCAGCTGATCCTTCTGGGGGGCGTCCTCCGCATCCCAGACGCCGACAATTTCGCCGCGGCAGAAATTCAGGGCATAGTTCATCGCCCGCGGTTTGGTTGTCAGCCCGCCAAAGGCCGGAACCTCCACCACTCGGATCCAGGGCGGCAGCTGGATGTGCGACAAGGCGCGACGGGTGATGTCGTCGTGGGCTTCCAGCACGAGGATGATATCGGTGAGCGCCCGTGGGTACGTCAGCTTTCGCAACCTGTGCAGCAGGGCGCGGCTGATCGCCGCTTCGCGAAACAGCGGCACCATGACCGAAATCACCGGACGGGGAGGGGGGGCTGTGGCCGAGTGCGATGTCACAGCTGGGCGGCCACGCTCGGTACAGCTGCTGGCAAGACCGCACAGTTTCAGCAGCGTGAACAGAAAGACCGAGGACAGCGCCACGCCGCAGAGCCCTGCAAACGTGGCCGCCGGGGCCAGAGCGACCAACGTGATCGTTGGCAGAATGCATGCGATCAACAGTGCCTTGCCGCGCGCCAGATCCAGGTTCCGGCAACTGAGCCTTTGTGACACGCTGCAGCTGGCCTGTTGCACCATGGCCGGGCTGAAATGCCGGGTCAGCAGCGCGGTGATCTGGCTTTCCTTGGCCAGCACGGGGGTGATGTCGTCAAAGCAGCCGCGCAACTCCTGGCGCAGCTGTTCAAAGCGGTCCGGATGGGCGATGGCGATGGTCACTGTCTGACCAAGCTGTATCCAGGGGATCGCGTCGTGACGCAGCCAGAAGCGGGCGGGCTTTGCAACGAGCAAGCGGGCCGAGCCGATCTGCCCCTCCAGGTCGACCCGCGGCATGGCATACTGCTGCGACAGCGCCGCCAGGACTTCATCTTCCTCGGCCAGCCCCTCGGCGATCAGTATTCGTCCGAGCTCGGCCTTCTGGTGTTGGCGCAGCACCAGCGCCTTGAGCAGGTCGTCACCAGCAACGGGCGGCGCAACCTTCGGGGCGTCCGGCCCCTTGTCGTGTCGCGGTCGCAAGAACCGCAGCGGATGTGAAACAACGCCCATTGCCAACCTTCTACCAACCTGAACTGAGACGTTCAGGCTGGTAGTCGGGAGTTTAAGAAATGGTAAATACCATCTTAACCATGCCGATAAGTGGTTGTTTTTACGAAGGGCTTATGCGGTTTCACGCTCTGCCATCGCTTCCGCAAACCGTTCGAACAGATAGAAGCTGTCCTGCGGGCCGGGGCTGGCTTCGGGGTGGTGCTGCACTGAGAAGACCGGACGACCCGACACGCGGATACCGCAGTTGGACCCGTCAAACAGCGACACATGGGTCTCCTCGACGCCGTCCGGTAGGGTTTGCGCATCCACCGCGAAGCCGTGGTTCATCGAGGTGATTTCGACCTTGCCGGTGGCATGTTCCTTGACCGGGTGGTTGGCACCGTGGTGGCCGTGGTTCATCTTGACGGTCTTTGCACCCAGCGCCAATGCCAGCATCTGGTGACCCAGGCAGATGCCGAAGATCGGCAGTTCCGCCTTCAGGACTTCCTGGATCATCGGCACGGCGTATTCGCCGGTGGCAGCCGGGTCGCCGGGGCCGTTGGACAGGAACACGCCATCGGGGTTGTGCGCCAGCACTTCCTCGGCGGTGGCGGTGGCGGGAAGAACGGTCACGTCGCATCCCGCGCTGGCGAGGCAGCGTAGGATGTTGCGCTTGGCGCCATAGTCAATGGCGACGACCTTGTGCTTGGGGGCTTCCTGCCGCGGATAGCCATCGGGCCAGGCCCACCGCATTTCATCCCAGCGATAGCTTTGCGCGCAGGTGACCTCCTTGGCGAGATCCATGCCTTCGAGCCCGGCCCAGTCGCGTGCCTTGGCGACCAGCGCCTTGACGTCGAAGTTGCCGTCCGGGTCATGTGCCAGGGCAACATGCGGCGCGCCTTGCTGACGAATGGCACGGGTCAGTCGACGGGTGTCGACCCCACCGATCGCGATGCGGCCGGTGCGCTTGAGCCAGTCTTTCAGCTCTTCGGTGGCGCGCCAGTTGGATGCGAGGGTCGGATCCCACTTGACCACCATTCCGGCGGCCACCGGATCTGCGGTTTCATCGTCTTCCGGGGTGACGCCGGTGTTGCCGATGTGCGGGAAGGTGAAGGTGACGATCTGGCCGGCGTAGGAGGGATCCGTCATGATCTCCTGGTAGCCGGTCATCGCAGTGTTGAAGCACAGCTCGGCCACGGCCTCGCCAGTGGCGCCGAAACCGGTGCCGTAAAAGACGGTGCCATCGGCGAGCGCCAGGCAGGCGGTGGGCTTGGTCGGGGCGGAAGCGGCCATTGCGCGAGTCTCCATGCGGGTGAAATTCATGGGCTTGTAAGGGGAGGGCAGATGCGGGTCAAGCCTGCAGCCAGTGGCCAGTGTGACGCAGCGGCGGAAATCGAAAGTTTACGCTAAACTTGCACTGCCTCGCGAGAATGGCTAACCATCGGTGTTCGGCAACCATGGGGATGCTTTTGCAAATGGATACGCGCACGCGGGTCAACCAGGCCCTGAAGCAAGCGATGAAAGACAAGGCGGCCGAGCGGCTGTGCACGCTGCGGCTGATCAACGCCGCGATCAAGGATCGGGAGATCGCCGCCCGCGCGGACGGTGAAGAAAGCGGTATCGATGAAGCCGAAATCCTGGCGATTCTCGGCAAGATGACGAAGCAGCGCAAGGAAAGCGCACGGGCCTACGAGGAAGGCGGACGTCTGGATCTGGCAGAGCGGGAACTGGGCGAAATCGCGATCATAGAGGAATTCCTTCCCAAGCAGCTCAGCGACGACGAGGTCGAAGAAGCGATCAGGGAGGCCGTGGCCGAAACCGGTGCCGAGTCGATTCGCGACATGGGCAAGGTCATGGGCGCCCTGAAGGCGAAGTACACCGGTCAGATGGACTTCGGCAAAGCCGGGCCGCTGGTCAAGGACCAGCTGTGCAGCAAGGGCGATTGCTGAACCTACGTGTCCACGGCTCATCGCCCGGCGGCAGCCCGCGACTTTGCCTGAAGACCCAAGCTATTCACATGGGGGCCATCTCGGCCCCCATTTTCGTTGATAACTAGTGTCGAAACGCGCGGCGAAGATCGTCGTAGAGCGTGAGACGCTCCTCCTCTGAGAGGAAGGCGCCAATTTCCACTTCGCGGCCGCAGCCGCGCAGGGTGACGTAGTGGGGGACCGGGCCATCGTCGTCATGCATCTCGACGCTGGCCCAGTAGCGGTTGCACTGCCAGCTTTGCTGCGCGCCATCAGGGTTGGTCCGTTCCAGTCGCGCCTGTTCCGGACCCAGGGTGAGCACCTCGATTATCTGGCGATCTTTCCGGCTGCGGTCGAGCGCCCATTTCAATCCAAACACGGCCAGGACGACAAATGGCAGCAGTCCCCAGATCAGCAAAGTGCCGAGAAAAGCGAGCAGGGGAATGCAGGTCATCGCTGCGGTGATGCCGATGAAGCGGACATAGCCGCGCGGACGCAGCGACTGATGCGGCCATAGGTGCAGCTCGGCGGTCGGGGCGGACTGCGGATGTATCCAGGTGTAGGGCATCGACGGGCCTGTTCCAGAGCGTTCCAGTACTGACAATATAGAATGAAAAAGCCCCCGGAGCAGTGGCGCCGGGGGCTTTGGTCTTTCAGTCCGTCAGACGCTTAGTGCGAATGAGAGCGGTCCCAGTCTTCCTGCTTGGGCAGGATTTCAAAGGTATGCTCCGGCGGCGGAGAGGGCAGGGTCCACTCCAGCGTGTCCGCGTATTCGTTCCAGTAGTTGTTCTGGGTAACGCGGGCGCCGCGCAGCAGCGAATAGATCACCACGCCGAAGAACAGCAGGAAGGACGCAAAGGAGATGAACGCACCGTAGGACGAGATCTTGTTCCAGTAGGCAAAGCCTTCCGGGTAGTCGATGTAACGGCGCGGCATGCCCTGGCGGCCCAGGAAGTGCTGCGGGAAGAACGTCAGGTTTGCACCGATGAAGAACAGCCAGAAGTGGATCTGGGCGCCCAGCTCGTTGTACTGACGGCCGGTCATCTTGCCGAAGTAGAAGTAGATGCCCGAGAAGATCGCGAAGACGGCACCCAGCGACATCACGTAGTGGAAGTGTGCAACCACGTAGTAGGTGTCGTGATAGGCGCGGTCGACCGCGGCCTGCGACAGAACCACACCGGTCACACCGCCGACGGTGAACAGGAACAGGAAGCCGAAGGCGAACATCATCGGCGCCTTGAACTCGATCGAGCCGCCCCACATGGTGGCGATCCAGGAGAACACCTTCACGCCGGTCGGAACCGCGATCACCATGGTGGCGAGCATGAAGTAGGCCTGCTGGTTCAGCGACATGCCGACGGTGTACATGTGGTGCGCCCACACGACGAAGCCCAGAACGCCGATCGCGATGATCGCCCAGACCATCGGCAGGTAGCCGAAGACGGGCTTGCGCGAGAAGGTGGCGATCACGTGGGAGATGATGCCGAAGCCGGGCAGGATCACGATGTACACTTCCGGGTGGCCGAAGAACCACAGGATGTGCTGGTAGAGGATCGGGTCGCCGCCGCCGGCCGCATCAAAGAAGGTGAAGCCGAAGTTGCGGTCCATCAGCAGCATGGTGATGGCACCGGCCAGAACCGGCAAGCTCAGCAGGATCAGCCAGGAGGTGACGAAGATCGACCAGGAGAACAGCGGCACCTTGAACAGGGTCATGCCGGGGGCGCGCATGTTCAGGAAGGTGGTGATCATGTTGATCGCGCCGAGGATCGACGAGGCGCCGGAGACGTGCACGGCGAAGATCGCCAGGTCCATCGAGTAGCCGCCCTCGTTGACGCTGAGCGGCGGGTACAGAACCCAGCCCACGCCGGAGCCCAGCTGGTCGTTGCCGCCCGGCGAGACCACCGACAGAACCGCCAGCGAGGTGCCCGCGACATACATCCAGAACGACAGGTTGTTCATCCGCGGGAAGGCCATGTCCGGCGCACCGATCTGCAGCGGCATGAAGTAGTTGCCGAAACCGCCGAACAGCGCCGGGATCACCACGAAGAACATCATCAGGATGCCGTGGGCGGTGATCATCACGTTCCAGAGGTGGCCGTTGGGGGTACATTCGGCAGAGGCGTCCGCGATCAGCCGTGCGCCCTCCAGGCACATGTACTGAACGCCCGGATCCATCAGCTCCAGCCGCATGTAGACGGTGAAGATGACGGAGATGAGACCTGCAATCGCCGAGACGATCAGGTAAAGAATGCCGATATCCTTGTGGTTCGTGCTCATGAACCAGCGGGTGAAAAAGCTCCGCTCGTCCTCGTGGCCGTGACCATGAATGGCTGCGTCTGCCATTTAGGTGCCTCCTGCTGCAATACGAAAGACCCCAGGAGACGGACTCCGGGCGGTCTGGATTCCTTGGCGTTTTAGTGTGGCGTGCCGGCGCCTTCAATGGTGGAGTTTGATATGGATCAAGATTTATTGCCGCAGGGGGCGGCATCTGCTGGCCGGTCAGCCGCGCAGTGCGGAGCTTGACCTGGGTGGGCGTCCTGCCCAAAACCGGGGAGCAAAGGCTTCGATAGACAGGAGACTCCGATGGCCACCTACGATTTCGACAATATTTTTGCCAAGCTTCTGCGCGGCGAGATCCCCTCGACACGTGTCTACGAGGACGCAGAGACGCTGGCCTTCATGGACATCATGCCGCGCGCTGACGGTCACTTGCTGGTGATTCCGAAAACCCCATGCCGGAACTTGCTGGATGCCTCTCCGGAGCAGTTGGCGGCTGTCATGCGCACGGTTCAGAAATTGGCGCAAGCGGTCATGAAGGCGTTCGATGCGGATGGGGTGACGGTGCAGCAGTTCAACGAGGCTGCTGGCGGCCAGGAGGTCTTCCACCTCCATTTTCACGTTCTCCCCCGGCATGAGGGCGTCGCCCTGCGTGCACCCGGCCAGATGGGCGATCAGGACGCAATCGGCGCCCAGGCCGAGAAGATCCGGGCCGCTCTGGAGGCCATGTGAGGCCTGAAGACCGGTCCGATTGTCCAGCCCCTGCGCCGCGGTCCTGACTGTCGCGGCGCAGGGGAACAGGTAATTTCGATGCTACCAATTTAAATAAATGTTGAACTGGCGACGTGTTTTGGCGTAGCTGGTTCGCAAAATGGTTGTGATTTGAAAGTGGCGCACGCGCTCAACGGTACGAGGGGCCGCATGTTGGGTTCGGTATTGCCGTCGCCCCCAGGCGCTGAGGCAAACCGGCAGGATTACAATCACCGGGCTAAAAGCCTGATACATCAGCCAGAAGGTTTTAGTCAGCAGAGGCGCTTTGCGCGCTGCTTTTTTGGTACTTAATGTTGCATTCGGAGGGGCGGGAGTGACGCTCTTGTGTCATGCGCAGGCCTTGTCGCTGGATCAGGTTGTCGCAGCTATTTACGAAACGGTGATCCGGCCCGAACAGTTCGATCGTTTCTTTCAGCCCCCGCCGAGTGAGCGGGCGGTGACGCTGCGGCGTGGCGGGATTGCGACCGGCGCACGGGACCGAGGAACGCAGCTTTTGCAGTCCCATTTCGCGCGGGCTGCGGAAATCCACGAGGGCCAATGGCAGCAAGCCAACCGACAGCACCCCGGCAGTTACAAAGGCGTTTGCAGCCGGTTCTGGCTATTGGTGGATGCCGGGTCTGGGGGGCGACTGATCAACGCATCGCAAGGCGCGGCGCGGCAATTGAGCGGCGGCGCCGAACTGACCGACGTGATGGGGCTGACTGCGGCCTCCAGCAATCGCTGGCGCGACTTTTTGCGACAGGTTCATCAGGGGGCGGTATCCGGTCAGGAAGTGCTGCTTCTCGAGACGGGCACTGCCGCTGAGTACATCCTGTGCCGCCCCGTCCTGACATCCCGATCAGGCGGCGCAGCACGATCTGTCATGGCTGAACGGCTCGAACTGGAGTGGGACAGTGCGGCGGCGGTGCAGGTCGCCTCGGTAATCGGGGCGACTGCGGATGAGTTGGCACCCCTGGAAAAAGCCTCGGCCGAGGGCGCTTTGGTGGCGGGGGGCGTGACCGACCTTGCGTCCCGGCTCGGGGCCCCCGACGTTGCTGCGGTGGTTCGCCTCGCGGCCTTTCTGATGACCGAACATGTCCGCGACCTGAAAGTCGCCAGGGGGGAAGTGCTGCCACCAGCCTCCACGCTGGTCGAGCGCAATGGGCGCCGCAGCCAATACTTTCGTCTCGGGGCTGAGACCGGCCAGCCGGTCATTTTCGTGCATGGAATCCTGGATGGGATCGCGCCGCTGCAGCGCTTGCAGCCGCAGCTCCGGCAACTTGGGTTCAGGGTGTTCGCCCCGATGCGGGGCGGCTACGGCAGTTCGGACCCGCTGGCGCCGGGGGAGGATCCGGTTGAAGCCTGCGTGCGACAGCTGGATGCGTTGATCGCCAAGGAAGGTCTGCAAAAGCCGATTCTGCTGAGCCACCGGGCGGGGGCCTTGTTCGCCTGCACCGCAGCCAGCCGCCTGCACCGCAAAATTCCGGCCCTGCTGGCCGTGGCGGCCAATTGCAACGCCAGTTCACCGCGCCAGTTCAGCGGCATCCGCGGCTATGCATGGCTGGTGGCATTTTGCGCCGGGCGCGCGCCGTGGTTGCTGCCTGTCCTTCTGAAGGGCTGGGCCACCGCAATTCGCTGGTACGGCCACGAGATATTGCTGCGCGCCCAAACAGCGCCCGGCAGCCGCGAGCGGGCCCGGCTGGATGCGTTGCACCTGTTGCCGCTCCTGAAGCAAAGTCAGGATTTGTTCCTGAACAAGGGCGGCGCCGGGTGTCTGGCCGACGTGCGGGTGATGCGCAGAGGCTTCGCGCACATGGGGCTGGGGCAAAAGACGCGGGCGGTCTTCGTGCATGGCGGTGAAGACCAGGTGGCCCCCCTGCCGCAGATAAGGGAGGCGCTTCGCGGCATGGGCAACGCGCAGCTTTGCGTCAGCCAGGAGGCGGGGGCATCGCTGTTCTACACCTTCCCGGAGCTGGTCCTGACAGCGCTGCAGGATTGTGCAGCCGCCGCATCTGATTGACGCCTGCGTGTTTTGGGCCGCCAGTGCGGCGAGTTAGCTGTCGCCGAAGACCTGCGTGAAGCTGCGCTTCAGGGCGACATCGACATCGGCCATCGTCACCGGCAGGCCGAGGTCGACCAGGCTGGTGACACCATGCTCGGAGATGCCGCAGGGAACGATTCCGGTGAAATGCTCCAGATCGGGTTCGACGTTGATGGAGATCCCGTGGAAGCTGACCCACTTGCGCAGCCGGATGCCGATGGCGGCGATCTTGTCTTCAGCCAGGCCGCCGCTGAGTGTCCGCGGCTTGTCGGGCCGTTCGACCCAGACCCCGACTCGCCCCTCCCTGATGTGGCCCTGAACGTTGAACTCCTCCAGCGCGGCGATTACCCAGGACTCGAGCTGTTGCACGAAGCGGCGAACGTCATGGCCTCGCTTGCCGACGTTCAGCATAACGTAAACCACCCGCTGGCCGGGGCCGTGATAGGTGTACTGTCCACCGCGCTTGCTGTCGAAGACCGGGAACCGGTCGGGGTCGGTCAGGTCTTCGGGCTTGGCCGAGGTGCCGGCCGTGTAGAGGGGAGGGTGTTCCACCAGCCAGATACATTCATCGGCTTCGCCCGCCGCGATTTCCGCCGCGCGTGATTCCATGAAGGCCACTGCCTGATCATAGTCAACCAGACCGTCTGTGGTGATCCATTCAACCATGGCTGTTGCCCTCCGTGATGTGGATGCGCGCCCCCGGCGCATGGGGATGCAGCGGTCAATATCCCGATTCCGGGGCAAGTATCCATAGGCTGCGCTCGCGCTTGATTTACCTCTTCGAAGGTCGGGTTTTCGCGGTCGTGAACATTCTGGCATAAATGATGATTTTCGACTTCACATCCCCGTCACGCTGGTCTATACGCCGCTACACCAAGCCTAAGACAGTGCGGTCGTGGCGGAATTGGTAGACGCGCAGCGTTGAGGTCGCTGTTCCTTAACCGGAGTGGAAGTTCGAGTCTTCTCGACCGCACCATCTTGGATCCCTGACATGGCACGATGTGCGTCAGGTTGATCCAATATCCCCCTTAGATCATCGAAGCTACAGCTTTCTGGTGCGCGTCATCGGCGGGACCAAGACTGTTTCGGCAAACGCGCGAGCTGCTGTCGCCTGCCAGTTTTGGCGCGCTGTTCTACTCAGTTCTGACACGGCTCCATCCTTGTGTAGGCCCCTGCGATTCGGCCAAAAGAAACACCCCGCCGCGGGTTTCGCGCGACGGGGTGTTTGCTTATCTGGCCCGAGCGCAAAAAGCGCTCGTAGCGACTTGAGCGAAGGGCGTCAGCCCTGAAGCGACTTCACCTCGACATCCCCTTCGGCCTGCGCCTTGATCGCACGTGCCGCGGCGTTGGCGCCAGCTGCAGTGGTGAAGTAGGGGATCTTGTCGTAGAGCGCGACGGACCGCATTTCCTTGCTGTCCTCGACCGCCTGTGCGCCCTCGGTGGTGTTCATCAACAGCTGCACCGCGCCGTCCTTCAGCATGTCGACCACGTGCGGGCGGCCCTCATAGACCTTGTTGACCAGCTCGCAAGGTACGCCTTGGGCTTCCAGCCAGCTTTGGGTGCCGCGGGTGGCGACCAGGGTAAAGCCCTGTTCGACAAGGATCTGTGCCGCTTCCAGCATCAGCTGGCCCTTGTCGGCATCCTTGATCGAGATGAAGGCGCGGCCCTTGGACGGCAGCTTCATGCCAGCGCCCATCTGTGCCTTCAGGAAGGCGCGGGCAAAGGAGCGGTCCCAGCCCATGACTTCGCCGGTGGAACGCATTTCCGGGCCGAGGATGGTGTCGACACCCGGGAAGCGGGCGAAGGGCAGCACCGCTTCCTTGACCGAGAACCAGGGCATGTCCGGGTCGGCCAGGGTCATCGGGTCGGCAATCGGGGTGTTGACGTCATAGCCCGCATCCGGCCCGTAGGGCGGGCGCATCGGGAAGTTGGTCAGCGGCTCTCCGGCCATCACGCGGGCGGCGATGGAGGCGATGGCGCTGTCGGTTGCCTTGGCAACAAACGGCACGGTGCGCGAGGCGCGCGGGTTCACCTCGATCAGGTAGATCTCGCCGTCCTTGATCGCGAACTGCACGTTCATAAGGCCGACCACGTTCAGCGCCAGCGCCAGGGCGTTGGTCTGCTCCTTGATCTGCTCGATCACGTCCTTGTCGAGCGAGTAGGGCGGCAGGCTGCAGGCAGAGTCGCCGGAGTGCACGCCGGCTTCTTCGATGTGCTGCATGATGCCGGTCACATGCACGTTCTTGCCATCGCACAGCGCGTCCACGTCCAGTTCCACCGCGCCGGCCAGGTAGCTGTCGAGCAGCACCGGGCTGTCGCCGGACACTACGACCGCCTCGTTGATGTAGCGTTTGAGGTGGTCCATGTCGCGGACGATTTCCATCGCCCGGCCACCCAGCACGTAGGAGGGGCGGATCACCAGCGGGAAGCCGATGTCCTCGGCAATCGCCAGCGCCTGCTCGTCGGTGGACGCGATGCCGTTCTTCGGCTGCTTGAGGCCCAGCTTGTTGACCAGCGCCTGGAAGCGCTCGCGGTCTTCGGCCAGGTCGATGGCGTCGGGCGAGGTGCCCAGGATCGGGATGCCCTCGGCCTCCAGCGCGTTGGCCAGTTTCAGCGGGGTCTGGCCGCCGAACTGCACGATGACCCCGTGCAGGGTGCCGTTGTCCTGCTCGACCCGCAGGATCTCCATCACGTGTTCGAACGTCAGCGGTTCGAAATACAGCCGGTCCGAGGTGTCATAGTCGGTCGACACCGTTTCCGGGTTGCAGTTGATCATGATGGTTTCATAGCCCGCGTCGGTCAGCGCAAAGCACGCGTGGCAGCAGCAGTAGTCGAACTCGATGCCCTGACCGATCCGGTTGGGGCCGCCGCCGAGGATGACGACTTTCTTCTTGTCCGACGGGCGCGCCTCACATTCGACATCGCCGAATGCGGGGGTCTCGTAGGTCGAGTACATGTAGGGGGTCTGCGCCTCGAACTCGGCAGCGCAGGTGTCGATCCGTTTGAACACGGCGTTGACGCCCAGGGCGCGGCGGGCGGCGCGGACGTCGGCTTCCTTCTGGCCGGTCAGCTTGGCCAGGCGGGCGTCGGTGAAGCCCAGCATCTTGAGCGCGCGCAGGCCCGCTTCGTCCTTGGGCAGGCCGTCCTGACGGATCTTGGCTTCGGCTTCGACGATTTCGCGGATGCGGGCCAGGAACCAGGGGTCGAACTTGGTCACGGCGTGGATCTCATCATCCGACAGGCCGTGGCGCATCGCCTGGGCGATGGTGCGCATCCGGTCGGGCGTCTGCTTGCCGATCGCCTTGATCACGGCGGCCTTGTCGCCCGCAGGCTCCCACGCACCGGCGCCGACGCCGTCGATGGCAACCTCGTCAAAGCCGGTAAGGCCGGATTCCATCGAGGCCAGCGCCTTTTGCAGCGATTCATGGATGGTGCGGCCAATGGCCATCGCCTCGCCCACGGATTTCATCGCGGTGGTGAGGTACGGCTCGGAGCCCGGGAATTTCTCAAAGGCGAATTTCGGGATCTTGGTGACGACATAGTCGATGGTCGGCTCGAACGACGCCGGGGTCACCTTGGTGATGTCGTTGTCCAGCTCGTCCAGGGTGTAGCCCACCGCCAGCTTGGCCGCGATCTTGGCAATCGGGAAGCCGGTCGCCTTGGAGGCCAGCGCCGAGGAGCGCGACACCCGCGGGTTCATTTCGATCACCACCATGCGGCCATCGGCGGGGTTCACCGCCCACTGCACGTTGGAGCCGCCGGTCTCGACGCCGATCTCGCGCAGCACGTTGATCGAGTGGGTGCGCATGATCTGGTATTCTTTGTCGGTCAGCGTCAGCGCCGGGGCGACAGTGATCGAGTCGCCGGTGTGCACGCCCATCGGGTCGACGTTCTCGATCGAGCAGACGATGATCGCGTTGTCCGCCTTGTCGCGGACGACCTCCATTTCGTATTCCTTCCAGCCCAGCAGGCTCTCGTCGACCAGGATCTGGTTCACCGGCGAGGCGTCCATGCCGGAGCGGCAGAAGTGGATGTAGTCGTCACGGTTGTAGGCCACACCACCACCGGTGCCGCCGAGGGTGAAGGCCGGGCGAATGATCGCGGGCAGGCCGATCTCATCCAGCGCTTCCAGCGCGATGCGCACGCCTTCGTCCAGATCGGCAGAACCGTCCGCCTTCTTGGGCGCGGTGACGATGGTGGCCTTGGGGTTTTCGATGCCGAGGCGATCCATCGCTTCACGGAACAGCTTGCGGTCTTCGGCCATCTCGATGGCCTCGCGCTTGGCGCCAATCATCTCGACGCCGTATTTCTCAAGCACGCCCATCTCTTCCAGCGCCAGCGAGGTGTTGAGGCCGGTCTGACCGCCCATGGTGGGCAGCAGCGCGTCAGGGCGCTCTTTCTCGATGATCTTGGCGACCACTTCGGGGGTGATCGGCTCGATATAGGTGGCATCGGCCAGGCCCGGATCGGTCATGATGGTGGCCGGGTTGGAGTTCACTAGGATGACCCGGTAGCCCTCTTCGCGCAGTGCCTTACAGGCCTGGGCGCCGGAGTAGTCAAACTCGCAGGCTTGCCCAATGACAATCGGACCGGCTCCGATGATCATGATCGACTGGATGTCCGTTCTTTTGGGCATGGCAGGCTTCCTTTGGTTTTTTCGCGCGAGCAGGCTTTGAATCACGGGCGCCGAGGTGCGCCCAAATTGTCCTGCGTTATAGGCACCGCGCCGAAAGGTTCAAGGGGGATCGGAAAAGGATTGGAAAATGCCGCATCCACCCCCTTTGTTCGCATTGCGAACGTCTATATGTGGGGGCCAGAAACTGATGGAGTCAATTCTGGTGCGGATTCGTTTTGATCGCGGACCCTTGCAGGGTGGCACATATTTTGACCGGCCGCAGCGCGTGATCCGTGCCGATCGGCCGGAACAGGTGTCCGCGGCGCTGGCTGCACTGGATAGGGCGCGGGCCGAAGGGCACTGGCTGGCCGGCTATGCGACCTATGAGCTGGGCTACGCGCTGGAGCCGAAGCTGTCGGGCCGGATGCCTGAAGGGCGGCGGCTGCCGCTGTTGTGTTTCGGGGTCTACGAGGCACCGCTGCCGCAGAACGCTGAGGGCCGCGCGCGGCCCGGTCTGCAGCCGGGCTGTGCCGGTTTGGAAGCAATTACCCCCCGATGGACCTATGACCGCTACGCCGAGGCCTTCGCCGTGGTGAACCGCAACATTGGCAAGGGCGACATCTATCAGGCCAACCTGACCTTCCCGATTGCTGCGGATGCCTATGGCAGCGCTGGGGAGCTCTATGCCGCGCTGCAGGCCAAGCAGGCGGTCGGCCACGGCGTGCTGGTCGAACAGGACGGTCTGCCGGACCTTCTGTCGCGCTCGCCAGAGCTGTTCTTCCGCACTGATGCCGAAGGCGTGATCGAGACCCGCCCGATGAAGGGCACCCAGCCGCGCAGCGATGATCCGCTCGAGGATGCGCGCCGCCGCGACTTTTTGCGCCAGGACGAGAAAAACCGCGCCGAGAACCTGATGATCGTTGATCTTCTGCGCAACGACATCAGCCGCGTCGCGCAGACCGGTTCGGTGCATGTGCCGGAGCTGTTCGCGGTGGAGAGCTACGCCACCGTGCACCAGATGGTGTCGCTGGTGCGGGCGAAACTGCGGCCCGATGCAGGGCTGGCGGATATCTTGGCCGCGCTGTTCCCCTGCGGCTCGATCACCGGTGCCCCCAAGATCCGCGCGATGGAAATCCTGGCCGAGCTGGAGCCCTGGGCGCGGGACATCTATTGTGGCACAATCGGCTGGGCCGCACCGGATGGATCGTCCGAGTTCAACGTGGCGATCCGCACGGTGATGCTGGAGGACGGGCGCGCCACCCTGAACGTGGGCGGCGGCGTGGTCTGGGACAGCACCGCTCAATCCGAATATGAGGAAGCGCTATGGAAAGCCCGGTTCGCCCAGGTTCCGCCGTCCAGAACGATCCCGCTTTCCGCCTGATCGAGACTTTTGGCTGGCACCCGGGCGAGGGCGCGCGTCATCTGGCGTTGCACCTGGCCCGGATGGAGCGAAGCGCTCAGGCGCTTGGCGTTCCTTTCGATCGCGAAAAGGCGCAGGCAGCCGTGACCGAAGCAGGCGGTGACGCGCCGCAGCGCTGCCGGTTGACGCTGGACGCAGCCGGGCAGTTCGCGCTGGCCACGACACCGCTGGGGGCAACGCCCGCCATGTGGCGGCTGGGGATCTCGCAAGCGCGTCTCGACAGCGGTGATATCTGGCTGCGGCACAAGACAACCCGTCGCGCGCTTTACGATGCTGCCCGGGCCGCGCTGCCGGAGGGCGTGGACGAGCTGTTGTTCGTAAACCAGCGGGGCGAAGTCTGCGAGGGGACGATCACCAACATCTTCGTCATCGGCCCGGACGGGCAGATGAAAACGCCACCGCTGGCGTGCGGCTTGCTGCCCGGGGTGTTGCGCCAGCATCTGCTGGCACGCGCGGAATGCCGCGAGGCGGTGCTGACGCTGGCGGATCTACGGAATGCGCAGGCCATCTATATGGGCAATTCCCTGCGCGGGCTGATAGCCGCTCGGCTGGTCGAAGGCTGAGCCCGGTCATTCGGATCAGCTGCGCGGTTGCCTCACCCGGGCCGGGAAACGGGCAGGGGCCAGGCCTGAAGTTGGCCAGCCGGCCCAGATGGCGGCATCACGCCGACATTGCAGGCAGGGGGTGCGAGGTGGTCCGGGGAGCGCTGCCGGAGGCAAAAACGCTCGGGTAACCGCCCCGAAAGCGCCCAGTTTGCTTGACAAGCGAGCCGCAACCTAGTGTACCAGCCCGGACGAATTCCAGCGCCGCCTTGGCGCATCCCTACGGACGGTCCGCCCCCGGTCAGGCGGCCCTCAAGACGGCCCGAGACACGAAAGGTCAACCCATGCACGCTTACCGCAGCCATACCTGCGCCGAACTGAACAAATCCAACGTCGGTGAAACCGTCCGCCTCTCGGGCTGGGTTCACCGGGTCCGGGACCACGGTGGTCTGTTGTTCATTGACCTGCGGGACCATTATGGCGTGACCCAGGTGATGGCGGACCCGGACAGCCCGGTGTTTGCCGAGATCGAGAAGGTCCGCTCCGAATGGTGCATTCGCATCGACGGCGAAGTGAAGGCCCGTGACGAAAGCCTCGTGAACCCCAAGATCTCGACCGGCGAAATCGAAGTCTTCATCCGCGACATCGAGGTTCTGGGCAAATCCGAAGAGCTGCCGCTGATGGTCTTCGGCGAGCAGGAATACCCCGAGGAAACCCGCCTGCGCTATCGCTACCTCGACCTGCGCCGCGAGAAGATGCAGAAGAACATGGTGCTGCGCGCCAACATGATCCAATCGATCCGCAAGCGGATGTGGGATCTTGGCTTCAACGAGTACCAGACCCCGATCATCACCGCCTCCAGCCCCGAGGGCGCGCGCGACTTCTTGGTGCCCTCGCGTCTGCATCCGGGCAAGTTCTACGCGCTGCCGCAGGCGCCGCAGCAGTTCAAGCAGCTGATGATGGTCTCCGGCTTTGACAAGTATTTCCAGATCGCGCCGTGCTTCCGCGACGAGGATCCGCGCGCCGACCGGTCGCCCGCCGACTTCTACCAGCTCGACATGGAAATGTCCTTTGTCACCCAGCAGGATGTCTTCGACACCATCGCGCCGGTGATGGCAGGCGTGTTCGAGGAGTTCGGCGGTGGCCGCAAGGTGGATGCGCCGCACGAGTGGCCGCAGATTTCCTACAAGGATGCGGCCAAGTGGTACGGCACCGACAAGCCGGATCTGCGCAACCCCATCAAGATGCAAGATTGCTCCGAGCATTTCCGCGGCTCGGGCTTTGCCATCTTCGCCAAGCTTCTCGAGCAGGAAGGCACCGAAATCCGGGCCATCCCGGCCCCCACCGGCGGCTCCCGCAAGTTCTGCGACCGCATGAACAAGTTCGCGCAAGGCGAAGGCCTGCCGGGCATGGGCTATATCTTCTGGCGCGAGGGTGCCGACGGCATGGAGGCGGCCGGTCCGCTGGCCAAGAACATCGGCCCCGAGCGTACCGAGGCGATCCGCCAGCAGCTGGGACTGGGCGTTGGCGATGCGGCTTTCTTCCTGGGCGGCAAGCCGAAGTCCTTCGAAGCGGTGGCAGGCAAGGCCCGCACCGTGATCGGCGAAGAGCTGGGCCTGATCGACAAGGATCGCTTTGCCTTTGCCTGGATCGTCGATTTCCCGATCTACGAGCAGGACGAGGAAACCGGCAAGATCGATTTCGAGCACAACCCGTTCTCGATGCCGCAGGGCGGTATGGACGCGCTGCTGTCCGATCCGCTGTCGGTCAAGGGCTACCAGTATGACCTCGCCTGCAACGGTTACGAGCTGGTTTCCGGCGCGATCCGGAACCACAAGCCGGAAATCATGTTCAAGGCGTTTGAAATCGCAGGCTATGGCGAGGAAGAGGTGCGCAAGCGCTTCGGCGGCATGGTCAACGCGTTCCAGTACGGCGCCCCGCCGCACGGTGGTTGCGCGGCCGGCATCGACCGCATGGTCATGCTGCTGGCAGACGAGGCCAACATCCGCGAAGTCATCATGTTCCCGATGAACCAGCGCGCCGAAGACCTGATGATGTCGGCCCCGTCCGAGCCGATGGCGGAGCAGCTGATGGAACTGGGGCTGCGGGTGATCCCGCAGGATCAGTAACGGCAACAGACTGCTGCAGCAGGATTGCATTGGAAAGGCTCGGGGATCGTTTCCCGGGCCTTTTTCGTCGTGGCGTCCTTGGGGTCGTCCGGGCTGCGACAGGCGGGGTTTTGCACGGCGGGCGACGGAACCGGCGGAGCTCCGCCGTGTAAGATCAACTGAACTGTGGCGGGCGGGCCGTGATCGGGTATTCTTGCCGCAGGTGACGGACCACTGGGAGTTTCGGTGCGATGCAGTTTGACAGTGATCTGGCAGCGATCCGCTTTGGCTGCGGCTTGTCACCAAGGGTCGCGGCACCGGCCTCGGTGACCGAGATGCTGACGCGGCTGCAAGGGCCGGACGAAATGGCCAGGCGCTTTCCGATCGCCAGCCTTGAGGAAGCCTCTGCAACTGTGCCGGAGTACCGGCGGTTGAACCGGCAGCGGCGGCAGGCCGAGGACGCGGCGGCGCAATCTGAGGCGGAGCAGGCGTTCAAGGCGCTGCGGCGAAAGAATGTGCAGGACCGCTTGCGCTGGCATGGGCAGCGCCTGTTGCGGCAGGTGAATACACGCGACGGGCTGCGCGAGCGGCTGACGTTGTTCTGGGCGGATCATTTTACGGCCCAGGGCAAATCTCCGGCCACCCGGATGCTGGCAGCGCCCTATGCCGAGAGCGTGATTCGACCGCATCTGACAGGCCGGTTCGAGGAGATGTTGATTGCCGTCGTCACCAGCCCCCTGATGCTGCACTATCTGGATCAGAACCGGTCAACCGGGCCCGGCAGCCCGGCCGCGAAACAGCGCAAGGGGCGCGACGGGCTGAATGAGAATCTCGCCCGCGAAGTTCTCGAGCTGCACACGCTCGGCGTTGATGGTCCCTACAGCCAGACAGATGTGCGCCAGTTGGCGGAGCTGTTCACCGGGCTGGGGCTTACCCGCGACAACCAGTTTGTCTTTCGACCGCGCATGGCCGAACCGGGGGCAGAAACGGTGCTGGGGCAAAGCTATGGCGGGGGGCGTGCCCGGCTGGAGCAGGTATTGGACGCGCTGCGTGATCTCGCGCGCCACCCGGTCACGGCGCGGCATATTGCTTGGAAACTGGCTGTGCATTTCACCGCGGATGAGCCGGACCCGGACCTGGTTGAGCAGCTCGCCGCCCGCTATCAGTCGACTGACGGAGATCTTTTGGCGGTCTATCAGGCTCTGCTGGAGCATCCCGCCGCCTGGGCCCCGAAATTGGCCAACGTAAAGCCGCCGTTCGACTACGTGGCCTCTGCGTGCCGGGCGTTGGGGCTGGATGAAGACCAGATCGCTGGTCTGCGCCCGGGCCAGCAGCGCCGCCTGTTCCTCACACCATTGACGCCGATGGGGCAGCGTTGGGGCTTTTCCAACGGGCCGGATGGTTGGCCCGAAGAAGACAGCGCCTGGATCACGCCCGCCGCACTGGCGGCGCGGTTGCGCTGGGCGCTGGCCGCGCCGCGGCAACTGACCGAGCCTTTGCCGGATCCGCGACAGTTTGCAGCCACTGCCTTGGGGCACTTCGCGGATGCACGGGTGCAATTCGCGGCCGGGGCGGCCGAAACACGGGCGGAGGCTATCGGGCTGGTGCTGTCCGCCCCGGCCTTCCAGCGCCGCTGAGACCAGGAGATCGCCATGACGTTGTCCCGCCGTTCCTTTCTGACCCGCACAGCCGCCATGGGCTGCTCACTGGCGGCCAGCCCGCTGCTGACGCCGGTCAGCTTTGCCGCCGCGCCTTGGGAGACCCGGCTGGTGGTCATTATCCTGCGCGGCGGGATGGATGCGCTCGACGTGGTGCAGCCCTATGGCGACCCCGATCTCGCCAAGTTGCGCAAGTCCCTGTCAGCCGGGCCACAGGCCGGGGCGGCGGATCTGGACGGGTTTTATGCGCTGCATCCCGGCCTCGCCAACCTGATGCCGCTGTGGCAGCGCGGTGAGCTTGGGTTCGTGCAGGCGGTTTCCACGCCCTATCGCGACCGGCGCAGCCACTTTGATGGTCAGGACCTGCTGGAGGCCGGCACAATGGCGCTCGGCACCGCAGATGGTGGCTGGTTGAACCGCATGTTGCAGCAGATGCCGGAGGTCGAAGCGCGCACCGCTTTCGCCATCGGCCACGAAAGACTGCTGATGCTGGAAGGGGCTGCTCCGGTCTCGCAATGGGCACCGGGTGCCGGCTTGGCAATGTCGCCGCAGGCCGAGCGTCTGGCGGGGCTGCTGATGGAGGATGACCCGCTGTTTCACCGCGCCCTGAACGAGGCGCTGGAACTGACCCGCGGGGATCTGTCGCTTGGCGATGGCGGTTCCGAGGACAGCGAGGAAGACGGGTCGATGCAGACGATGATGCAGCCACCGTCTGGCAAGGCTCATACGCAGGTCGCGGACTACGCGGCGCAGCAGCTCAGCGGCGACGCCCGGATTGCGGCTTTTTCCATCAACGGATGGGACACGCATTTTCGCCAGGCTGCCGGACTGACTTCGGCGCTGGGGCGGTTGTCGGACACGATCCTGACCTTGCGCGACGGTGTCGGGGCTCCGGTCTGGCAGAAAACGGTTGTTGTCGCCGTGACCGAGTTCGGACGGACCGCCCGCGAGAATGGCACTGGCGGCACGGACCACGGCACGGGCGGGGCGATGCTGTTGGCGGGGGGCGCGCTGCGGGGCGGTCGGGTGCTGGGGCAGTGGCCGGGCCTTGCGGAGGCGGATCTTTACGACCGGCGCGACCTGATGCCCACAGGGGACGTGCGCAGCCACTTGGCCTGGCTTTTGCACGGTGCGACTGGCGCGACGCAACGCGACCTTGAAAATGTGGTCTTTCCCGGGTTGGACATGGGGGCGGATCCGCAGCTGCTGCTTTAGCCGCGGACCGATCACGCAGGGGGCAGCCAGGTCGGCGCGGCAAGCCAAGCGCGCCCGTCCGCGGGCGGTGCCCAGCTCCTCCGGTCAGCCCTTGTCAGCCCTTGGGGGGATGCAGAATCAGCGGTTGATCCGCAGCTGTGCTGCGGTTGCGGCGGATGGCGCGTGCCTCCAGCCGGGTCTGACCATAAAGCACGATCACCAGGGTCGTCAGGGCGATCAGGAAAATCTCGCCCATGTCAGATCGCCGCCTTGCGTTCCAGCCGCTCCTGCACGAGACCGGCAACGATTGCCGTATCCTGCGTCAGCGGTTTGCCGTTTCGACGCGATTCCGCCAGCTGCTCGGCGGCATCGGCCAGCGCCCGGTCTCCGGCGCTGCGGGCAACGCCGCCGAGAAATTGCGCGAGATAGGCGATGGTCTTCTCTTCCTGCCCCATGCTGAGAACATCCGCGGCATGGGCCATGTCGTCGCGAAAGGCGAGCTGGTCGGGTTCTACGGTCTCATCCGTCAGGCTGCGCGGCCCGCTGGCCTGCTGGCTGGCGGGCAGGGCGGCCAGGATCTTCTGCTGAAAGGTCGCAAGCGAGGTGATGGGCTTTTCCATGAAATCGGCGGCCCCGGCCTCAATGGCGGGCTGCTGCAGCGCCGGGTCGCCGGACGTGGCGAGGATGACATCCGGGCGCGCGCTGGCCGTGGCAAGCTCGCTGATCAGATCCAGACCGGAGCCATCCGGCAGGCCGACATCGACGATCAGCACCGAGGGACGATAGACCTGCAAATGGCGGCGGGCCGATTTCAGGCAATCAGCGCGGCGAATGCGGGCACCGCTTCGCAGGCACAGAAGACGCATGGCTTCGCAGGCAAAGCGACTGTCCTCCACTACGAGAATGGTCAGGCCCAGGAGAGGGCGGCGTGAAGTGGGCATGCGTTGGGCGGCTGCAAACAGTTCCGAATCGTCCATAACTTATCCTCCTTGCGGGATATGCCACGACGCTAGGAACTCTAGGCTAATACCGGGTTAACGCGGCGCGCGCCGCTGCGGGCAACCGCCACCCCGCGCGCAATGGCGCACTTGCCGCGGCGCAGCAATGGCCGCATAACCTAGGCACGGGAACAAAATGCGAAGAGGAGCGCAGACCTGATGATCGGCCGATTGAACCACGTAGCCATTGCCGTCCCCGACCTTGAGGCGGCATCCGCGCAGTACCGCAACACCTTGGGCGCCAAGGTGGGCGCGCCTCAGGATGAGCCGGATCACGGGGTGACGGTGGTCTTCATCGAACTGCCCAACACCAAGATCGAACTGCTGTATCCGCTGGGCGAGAACTCTCCGATCAAGGGGTTCCTTGAGAAGAACCCGGCAGGCGGCATTCACCATATCTGCTACGAGGTCGAGGATATTCTCGCCGCGCGGGATCACCTGAAGGCCGAAGGGGCCCGGGTGCTGGGCACGGGGGAGCCCAAGATCGGCGCCCATGGCAAGCCGGTGCTGTTCCTGCACCCGAAGGATTTCAACGGCTGCCTGGTGGAACTCGAGCAGGTTTGACGTTATGAGCGTCCTGCCCAATTTTGGGGGCAGGCAAATTAACCGGAGGCCGACGACATGGGTGTGACTTCAGCAATAGTGCTTTATGCGGTCATCTGGTTCATGACCTTTCTGGTGGTGATCCCGATTCGCCTGCAGACACAGGGCGACCTGGGCGAGGTGGTGCCGGGCACCCATGCAGGCGCACCTGAAAATCACTACCTGAAACAGAAGGCCTGGATCACCACCGGGGTTGCCGCGCTGATCTGGGCGATTACCTGCGCCATCGTGATTTCTGGCGTGATCTCGGTGCGTGACTTTGACTGGATGGGTATGATGCCGCCGGTCTCCGGCGACGCGAAGTAACCCGTCAGGACCAGCAGCGCGCGGGCCCGGAGCTTCAGGGCCCGGCGGCCCGTGGCAGCCGCGTTTCTGCCTCCAAGTCTCTCGAGTAAATATTCATTCCCAAGCCCGGCTTGGGTGTGGCGCCGCGCTGCTGCGCGGCGCGCATAGTGCATTACTGCCGCGACAGCGCGTGGTAAAGATGGGTGAATGTTGCCGCCCCGAGGATCGGGATGATCAGGTTCAGCAGCGGCACCGACAACGGCATCGCCATCAACGTACCGGCCACCCAGATGGTGCCTGCATGCCTGCGGCGCAGTTTCTTGGCCTCGGCGGTGCCGATGCGCCGCGCGGCCGCAAGGGTGAAATATTCGCGCCCCAGGAGGAAGCCATTCAGCCCCCAGAAGATGAACAGCATCGCGGGCGGAAACAGAAGATAGAGCACGATCGCCAGAAGGTTGGCGGCAATCAGCAGGCCCAGAAAATTGACGGTATCCTTGACCCCGTCCCAGAACGGCACCTTGGCCGCCGGGGGCAGGGCGGGGTAATGTTTGTCCTCGACCGCCTGCGCCACGTCCTCGAGAAACAGCGAGGTAATGGCCGATGCCACCGGCACCATCAGGAACACCGACAAGAGCAGCATCACGAACAGGGAGCCGACCGACAGCAGGTCATCCAGCCAGGTCACCTGTCCGACCAGCGGCAGCGCGGCGTCGGGACCGACAAGCCACTGGATCAGCACCACGAAACCGGCATAGGCGGCCACCAGCAAACCAATAGTCAGCCCCAGCCCCTTGAACAGCACCCGGCGAAACCGCGGATCCCCGGATTGGCCCAGGGTCTTGAAAAAGGCGTCAAGAATCATGCGCTGATCCAGGTCGTCTTGGCATCGATGTCGGGGCGCGGGCGCTCTGGCGGCGGTGCGGTTTCGGTCGCGATATGGATGATGCCCGCCACCCGTTCATGCGCTTCAAGGCCAAAGGCCTCCTTGCAGAACTGCGGATCATGGCTGGCCCAGCCGCTGAGCCAGTTGGCGCCCCAGCCTGAGGCCAGCGCTGCGTTCAACAACGACAGGCAGACGGCGCCGGCAGAGTAGCTTTGCTCGATTGCCGGGATCTTGGGGCTGGGGGTCTGAACTTCGACGACAACCACGGCCAGCTGCCCGAGGTCGAACTGGCTGCGTCCCTTGGCGATGTCCTCGGCGCTTTTGCCAAGGCGGGTTCCGGCTTCCTCGGTCAAGGTGGCGAGACGCGCCATGGCCGGACGTTCGACGACAATGAAGCGCCAAGGCTCCAGCTTGCCATGGTCGGGGGTGCGGGCGGCGGCTGTCAGGATCGGCAGCAGCTGGTCGCGCGTGGGGGCCGGTGCTGTCAGGGTCTTTGCCGGGCGCGAGCGGCGGGTGAGCAGGAACTCCAGCGCGGCGTCGTTGCGGCTGGCGGGAGCGGAACTTTCGGACATATGTAAATCCTTTTTACATCGCTTGCCGTCTATTTCGGCAACCTGCGGTCATTTTTCAAGGGGCAAAGGCCTTGCGTGCCGGGAATGCCTGCCAGAGGCAAGCAGGGAAGGGCGCAGCTGGGGCATCACGCGAGTGATAGACGGGCACCCCCGGGGGCGTCTATGGTTTTCCCGGTTTCGAAGGGAAAATCTCAGCCGATGGGTAAACCGAAAAGGAAGGACCTGCCCGATCTGGGCCATCTTTGCGTGCCGGGCCAGCAGATTCCGGTGCACGCGCTGCCGCGCTCGGCGCGCGATGCCGTTGTGCAGGCCGATGACGGATCCCTGCGGGTCATGGTGAAGGAGCCGCCGGAAAGCGGAAAGGCAACCGAGGCGGTCCGCCGCCTGCTGGCCCGCGCCATGGGGGTGGCTGCAAGCCAACTGGAGCTGTGCCGCGGGGCAACATCACGCAACAAGCTCTTCGTTTATACCGGTCCCGCCTGCCCAGGCTCGCAGCGAGGCTAGTCCTTTTCCTCGATCAGGCGGTACACGCCTTCGGGCAGGTCCAGGGCCGCGGCCAGATCCCGCACCTGAAGATGGGACAGGGTGATCTTCTGCACGCTGTCGGTACGTGGATCATACTGTTCCACGGTGACGCACTCGGCGAAGGCGTTGATGGTGACATCCTCGGCGAGCGGCACATTGTCCTCGTCAACCAGGGTGATGACTGTGGAGTCAAACTCATGTTCGATTGTAAACATGCTGCCAGCCTGCATGACCGCCAGCAATCTGGCAAGACCTTCAAAACGCTACCGTTCACGAGATCCTTCCGGCAAAGTTCCGCCGCCGCGCGATTGCGAACGGGGGCGGAGCTGCGATACAGTGCGCGAAATGTGAAAGGAGCCGTCATGCGCCTGTTTTCCTGCTTGCTGGCCTTGTCCGTCAGCGCCTGTACCCTGACCACCACACCGGTGCCGACGTCACAACCGGCGCCCGTGCCGAATGCGCCGACCCCGGCTTCCTCGACGAAGGGCATGTCCGCCGCGCAGGCGAAGGCGGCCTTTGCGTCCGTGTCACGGCGGGTGGAGCCGGTTGCGGAACGCGAGTGCCGCAAGCGCACGCAGGGCATGAACTGTGACTTCCTGATCGGCATAGATCCGAACCCCTCCGCCGCGCCCAACGCCTACCAGAGCCTCGATCGCAACGGACGCCCCCTGATCACCTTTACCCAGCGCATGCTGCGCGAAATCGCCAACGAGGATGAACTCGCCTTCGTGATGTCCCATGAAGCGGCCCATCACATCCGGGGCCATTTGGCACGACAGGAGCAGACAACCGTGTTGGCGAGCGTCGGCGCGGGGGCGATCACGTCCGTGTTCGGCGGCAGCGAGGCGGCCGTGTCGCTGGCACGGGACCTCGGCGGCTTTGTCGGCTCGAGGGCCTACTCCAAGAGCCATGAGCTGGAGGCGGATGAATTGGGCACCATCATCACCCATGCCGCGGGGTATCGCCCCAGCGTGGGCGTGCAGTTCTTCAACCGGTTGCCGGATCCGGGCGACCAGTTCCTGGGCACCCATCCGCCCAACCCGAACCGGGTGCAGGTGGTGCAGTCAACGATCCAGCGCCACGGGTTGAACTGACCATGTCAGCAGGGGACGGCGCTGCGGCCGTGCAGACGCTCAACCGGCTCGGCGTGGTGCTGAGCGACCGCGGCTCGCGCTATGCGGTCAGCGGTGCGCGTGTCCGCACCCGCGCCGATATCGACGCGGTGCTGGCGGAGCTGAAATCCGACCGGGCGTACGCCAAGGCGACCCACAATACCTGGGCGGCCGTGCTGCCCACCGGCGCGCTCAAGGCGGATGACGGCGAAAGCGGTGCCGGTATGGTCATCCTGCGCATGATGGAACGCGAGCAGCTGTCCGACCACCTGATCATCGTGACGCGCTGGTATGGTGGCAAGAAGCTGGGCGGCGACCGCTTTCGCCGCGTACAGGATGCAGTCCGCGAATACCTCGGCCAGCACCACTGAAAGATCGCTGCGGACCGCGCGGGTCGGTCCGCTGACTGACTTGACCTAGGTCAAGGAGGCACTGGCACGGGCACCCTAAGGTGCACCTGAAATGAATGATATCAGGATCCGTGCCATGCCCTCGCAACTTTCGCTGAAACAACACGCTGAACTGTTTGACCGGATGGCCTGTGCCGTTGGCCTCGACCTCGAGGAGGAGGCGATCTCGGGGGCCTTCCAGTTCGATGAAATCGCCGAGGCGGTGCTGCGCTGTCGGCGTTGCGGCAATGTCAAAGCCTGTAAAAAGTGGCTGACCGAAGCGCCGGATGCGGGGGCTGGGCAGGGACTGGCACCGGATTTCTGCCGCAATCGGGACCTTCTGGCCTATCTGCAGGAGCCGCGAGACTGATGCCGCGCAAGATCCCCCATTCGCGTCGAAGGCTTCTGGCATGAGAGATCTGGGTGACGAGACCCGGCGTCTCGGGAACATCTACCGCCATCTCTGGCTGCTGCGTTCGCTGGCGTCCGCTGCCGGGCTGGATCTTGACGCAGCCTTGGCAGAAGGGCGCCTGTCGCCACTGGAGTTTTCGCAAATGGTCACGGCCTGCCGCGGCGGCGGGTGCAGCAAGACCTGCGCCCTGTGGCTGACCGCGCAGAAGAATGCTGACCAGGCGGCGATCCCGGACTTCTGCGCCAGCGCCGAAATCCTGCGGCGTCTGGGGTGATGACGTCTGTCGCCAGCTTCTGCCATTGCGCGTCCGCCCGCACCGGGTAATCTGGGGAAAAGCCCCCGGACCACGGGTGGCAGGGCATGAGGAGTGGGCTGATGAAGCTGATAATCCGGGTCATTTCGGCGCTGGTGCTGACGGTGGCGTTGCTGGCGGCCTTGGTGGTGCTGTTGCCGGGAGAGAAAATCGCCCGGCTGGCGGCGGATCAGCTGGAAAGCCAGACCGGGCGCAAGCTGACCTTCGGCGGTCCGGTGCGGCTCAGCTTCTGGCCGGTGCTGGGCGTCAAGGCGGATGCCGTCACCCTGTCCAACGCGCCATGGGCCGGGCCCGAGCCGCTGTTGCGGGCGGAACGGCTGACCATCGGGGTCGATGCTGCGGATCTGTTGCGTGGCGACGTGCGCGTGACCGAAGTCTCGGCCATTCTGCCGCATCTCAACCTCGCAACCCGTGAGGACGGCACCGGCAACTGGGAATTCGGCCCGCCGCCAGCTGATGGCAGTGTCGCACCGGCTGGGGGTGACAGCACTCTGCCCCTGCGGATCGAGGCGGTCGAGCTGACCGGCGCCTCCCTGCGGTACACCGTGTATGGCCAGGACCCGGTGGCGTTGAGCAACGCCGACTTCGGACTGCGTTGGCCGGATCCGACCGGGCCCGCCACGGTGCGCGCGACGCTCCGCCCCGCGGGAGAGCCGGTCGAGGTCGAGGCGGAGATCGGAACCTTCGCGGCCTTCCTCTCTGGCGAGGTGGCCCCGGTCGGTCTGTCCATCGCGGCGCCGGGCGGCAAGGCACGTTACGACGGCCACGCGGATGTGCGTGGCGAGGGCAGTGGTCGACTGACGGTGGCCGCGACCAACGCAAGACAGATGGCGGCTGCGCTGGGGGCTGCACTGCCGCCAACCCTGGGCTTGGCCCAGAAGGCGATGTTCGGCGCCGATGCGACCTATACGGCGGACGGGCGTCTGTCCCTGCGTGACCTGATCGTGGAGACCGGTGGCAATCGGTTGACCGGGGCGGCGGATGTCGCCATCGGGGAGCGTCCGAAGATTACCGCCCAACTCAAGGGGCAGGCGCTGGATCTTTCCACTCTTCTGGCCGCCGGTAAGGCTGACGCGCGTCAGGCCGCGGGCGAGGCGGATAGCACCTCTGCCTCGGGCTGGTCGACGGAGCATATCGATGCCTCGATACTGGATTTGGCGGATGCGGATGTGGACATGTCCTTCGACAGTCTCGCGGCTGGCGGTATTCGGATGGGCGCAAGCCAGCTGAACCTGACCATCGAACGCAGCCGCGCGGTGCTGAAATTTCTGCCCGTGGCGATGTTTGGCGGCCAGGTGCAGGGGCAGCTGGTGGCGAACAACCGAAACGGGCTGTCAGTGGGCGGCAACCTGACCTTTGATGGCATCCTTCTGGAACGCGCCTTGGGCGAGACTGCCGATTACACCCGACTGAACGGCGAGGCGCTGGGCGGGCTGGAATTCCTCGGCTCGGGCAATTCGATCGATGCGATCATGCGCTCGCTCAGCGGCAAGGGCTGGCTGGAGGCTGGCAAGGGCTTCTTCACCGGCTTCGACCTGGAGGCACTGATGCGCTCGGGCGGCAATGGCGGCAGCACCGTGTTCGACCAGCTCTCGGCCAGCTACGAGATCAAGGATGGCAGCCTGAAGAATGAGGACCTTCTGCTGCTGCTCAAGGGGCTGCGGGCGCAGGGCAAGGGGCGCATCGGACTGGGGGCACGGGATCTCGACTACCTGTTCACGCCACAGCTGGCCCGCGCCGGCAGCGACCAGATCCTCTCCATCCCGGTCCGCATCCGCGGCAGCTGGGATGACCCGACGATCCGTCCGGAGTTCGACCAGGCGTTGCAGCCCCGGATTGACGAAATCGAGCAACAGGCCAAGGATCGTGTGCGCCAGAAGCTGAGCGAGGAGCTGGAGACCGAAATCGCCCCCGAGCAGAATTTGAACGACCTGCTGAAACAGCGCATCGAGCAGGAAGCCCGTGACCAGCTGCTGAAACTGCTTGGCGGCAACTGACGCCCCAGGCCGGCGGCCGGGTCAAGGAGGGCCAAAGGCCCCCGGGCGCAGCCCGTTGTGTCCTTGACGCGGCCGCCGGCGCCTTACACTTGAATTAGCGATGTAAGGGCACATCTGCCCTTACATCGCTTCTCAGCAAATGAATGCGCCCGCCGAAGGCGGGCGCGGGTCGCCTGCGTCAGCAGGCGAAATCACTCTTTGTCACCAGATCAGATGGTCTGGTCGTACTCCCCCACCAGCGGTTCGGTGCGGATCACCGCGTCGATGTCGGCAAAGATCGCCCGCATCTCGGCTTCGCTCTCGGCGCTTTCGCAGACCACCACCAGGTTCGGCGTGTTGGACGACGCCCGCACCAGCCCCCAGGAGCCGTTGTCCAGGATCACCCGTGCCCCGTTGACGGTGACGACCTCCTTGATGGCGCGGCCGGCCAGCTGTTCGCCCGCCTCGTGCTTGGCCACCAGTTTCTGCACCAGCCGTTCCAGCACGGCGTATTTCTCGGTGTCGGCGCAATAGGGCGACATGGTCGGGGTCGACCAGGTCTTGGGCAGCGCCTTGCGCAGGTCGGACATCGACTTGTCGGGGTTGCGGTCCAGCATCTTGCAGACCTCGACCGCGACGCGCATGCCGCAGTCGTAGCCGCGGCCCACCGGCTCGGCCAGGAAATAGTGGCCGGATTTCTCGAACCCTGCCAGTGCGCCGATTTCCTTCACCCGGCGCTTCATGTGGCTGTGGCCGGTCTTCCAGTAGTCGGCCTTCACGCCGTTCTTCTGCAACTCCGGGTCGGAGGCAAACAGCCCGGTGGATTTCACGTCTGCCACAAAGGTCGCGTTGGGGTGCAGCTTGGACAGATCGCGGGCCATGATGACGCCCACCTTGTCGGCAAAGATCTCCTCGCCCTCGTCGTCCACCACGCCGCAGCGGTCGCCGTCGCCGTCAAACCCAAGCGCCAGGTCGGCGCCCGAGGCCTTCACGCTGGCCGACATGTCGTGCAGCATTTCCATCGCTTCGGGGTTGGGGTTGTAGTTCGGGAAGGTGTAGTCCAGCCGGTTGTGGCTGTCGACGACCTCAACCCCGATGCGCTTGAAGATCTCGGGCGCGAAGGCGGCGGCGGTGCCGTTGCCGGTGGCGCAGACCACCTTCAGCGGGCGGGACATTGTGAAGTCACCCACCAGATCGTCGATATAGGCTTCCTTGACGCCTTCGACGAACTCGTAGGAGCCGCCGGGCGCGGGCTCGCCTTCGCCGTTCAGCACGAGGTCGCGCAGCTCTGCCATCTCGTCCGGGCCGTGGGTCAGCGGGCGGTCAAAGCCCATCTTGACACCGGTCCAGCCGTTCGGGTTGTGGCTGGCGGTGACCATGGCCACCGCGGGCACGTCCAGATGGAACTGGGCGAAATAGGCCATCGGCGACAGGGCAGGGCCGATGTCCTTGACCTGAATGCCCGCCTGCATAAGGCCAAGGATCAGCGCATTCTTGATGGCCAGGGAATAATCCCGGTAGTCGTTGCCGACGGCGATCACCGGCTCGATGCCGCGGCGGCGCATCTGGGTGCCGAGGCCAAGGCCCAGGGCGGTCATGCCGGGCAGGTTGATCTCCTCGGGGTACTTCCAGCGCGCGTCATATTCGCGAAAGCCGGTGGGCTTGATCATCGCGTCGCGCAGAAAGCTCCAGGTGTTCGGGGTCACCTCAGGCAGGGGTTTGCTCATCTCAAAATACTCTTTCAGACTCAAATTCAAATACGGATGGGGTCGGCCTTGGCCAGCGCGTCAAATCGCATCAGGCTTTCAATCAATTGCGGCATCTGGTCGAGATAGATCATGTTCGGCCCGTCGGAGGGGGCGTTGTCCGGGTCCTGGTGGGTTTCGATGAAGACGGCCGAGATGCCCAGCGACACCGCTGCGCGCGCCATCAGCGGCGCGAACTCGCGCTGCCCGCCGGAGGAGCCGCCCTGGCCGCCCGGCTGCTGCACCGAATGGGTGGCATCCATCACCACCGGGTAGCCGCCCTGGGCCATCTGCGGCAGGCCGCGCATGTCGGTGACAAGGGTGTTGTAGCCAAACGAGGTGCCGCGCTCTGTCAGCAGGATTTTTTCGTTGCCGGTGCTTTCCACCTTGGCCACCACGTTGGCCATGTCCCAGGGCGCGAGGAACTGGCCCTTCTTGATGTTCACGGCCTTGCCGGTGCGGCCCGCGGCCAGCAGCATGTCGGTCTGGCGGCACAGAAAGGCCGGGATCTGCAGGATGTCGACGGCCTCGGCCGCGACGGCGCATTGAGCCTCGGTGTGAACATCGGTCAGCACCGGGACGTCAAACTCGCGGCGCAGCCCGTCCAGAACCTTCAGCCCCTCGTCAATGCCGAGGCCGCGCACGCCGGACAGCGAGGTGCGATTGGCCTTGTCGTAGGAGGCCTTGAAGACGAACTGCGCGCCGGCCTTGTCACAGGCCTCTTTCAGTTTTTCCGCGATCATCCGGGCGTGATCGGCGGTTTCCAGTTGGCAGGGACCGGCAATGATGGTCAGCGGACAATCATTGCCAATGGTGAGTCCGGCGATGTCAATTTTCTTCATGGGTACCCGATGGTATTGGCCCGATGGCGTTAGGAGGAGACCTGTTCCCGCAAGATGGAAGCGGTCAGCGAACACATCAGGTAGATACCGGAAAAGATCAGAAATGCCAAAACGGTATTCTCGAACTTGCGCGGATAGGCGGGTTCCTGACTGGGAACCGGCTCCACCGCGGTGGTGAGGTAGCGAACCTGACGGTTGGCCTCGAGGCGCGTGGTCTCGACCTGCTGCAAGGCCGATTGCAGCATCAGGTCGCGAGTGGCCAGATCGGCCTGTGCCATCTGGATCTGGATGCGCAGATTGGCCAGGGAGTCTTCTCCCTCCGAGGCATTGACCATGCGGTTGTTCAGGCTTTCGATGACGGCTTCCAGTCGTCTGATGTCGGCCTCGGCACCGGAGACCTTGGCCCGGTTGGGACGGGGGTTGTCCTGCAGGGCGGCCAGTTCCAGCCGCTTTTCCTCAAGCTGGATTTCAAAGGTGCTGATCTGCTGGCGCAGGGAGGCAACCACACCCTCCGGGTCGAGGACAGAGCCCTGCTGCTGCAACCGCACGAGACGCTCCTGCGCGGCGCGGCGTTCCCGCTGGGCATCCTTCAAAGCGGCTTCGGCTTCCGACATCTGGTCGGCGCGCTTTTGCTGCGACAGGTTGTTCACCTTCTCCTGGGCATAGGAAATCAGCTTGCGCGAAAACTCCGCGGCCGCCTCCGGGTCCGCCGCCGAGACTTCCATCCGCACCACACCCTCGGTCGGATCGTAGCCGATCCGAACGTTGCGGGTGTAGGTGTCATAGGCTTCCTCGTTGGTGGGGTTGCTTTCCAGGCGCTGGATCGGGTCCAGCCACTCCTGGGTGAAATGGGCCTTGAAACCGGCCTCGCGGTCCAGCCGCAGCATGGCTTCCTTTGACATCAGGTAGCTCTGCACCGCGATTGAATCCTGGCTGGTGGCAAACTGGGTGCCCGACAGCAGCCCGCCCATGCCGCCTGCTGCGCTGTCGGCCTTGAGCACCAGGAACTCCGACTTGGAAGAATACATCGGTGTCGCCACCGCGTAGAAGTAATAGCCGGCGATCAGCGTCGGCAGCATGACGAAGAATGCCAGCCGGGTCAGCAGCAGCGCCAGGCGGCGGCGGCGGCGGCGGGCGATGTCGCGCTGGATCTCCTGGATTTCGCGGTTGCGCCGTTCCGCCGGGCTCAGCTCGGTCGAGGGCAGGGTGCTCTTGCCGGTCGGAACCGTCTGCGGCAGCTGGACAGATCCCGGAGCGATCGGGGTGCCTTCGGGCCGCGCCTTGTTCTGCGGCACCACCAGCTCCAGCATGTTGGCGCGTTTGAACGGATCGATGCCGCGTTCCCGCAACATCCGCACCGCTTCGAAATCCGAGGTTGGTGACAGGTTGTGCTTTTGCGCCATGCGGCGCGCCAGTCGCAGCTGACGGCCGGTCAGCCCTTCGTTGCGGATTGCCTCGATATCGGTTTCCATTCTGGTTTCGCGGGCGGAACTGACCATCCCCGAGCGTGCCGTGCCGGTGGGGGCGTGGTCTGCAGAAGACCGGGCGGCCGCGGGTTGCGCCGCCGCGGCGGCCGCCATTTGCGCTGCCTCCTGGGGCGTCGCCGGAGCTGGGCTTGCCGCATGAGACTGCGCGGCACCGGAGGCACTGCCCTCGTCCGACCCAGCGCCGCTACGGCGGATGCGGAATTTTCTAGCTCTGGGTTTCGTAGTCATAGAGCTGCTTCGCTTCTTCCAAAGTGTCAAACATATGCAGTTGCCCCTGCAACAGGACCGCCGCGGAGCGGGCAAATTTCTCCAGCGTCTTGGCTTGGTGCGAGACGATGACGATGGTGGTGGTCTGCAACCGCTCCTGCAGGATTTCACCGGCCTTGCGGTTGAACTCGACGTCGGTGGTGCTCGGCATGCCCTCGTCGATGAGGTAGATGTCGAAATCAAGCGCCAGCATCAGCGAAAAGCTGAACCGTGCCCGCATGCCCGCGGAATAGGTGCCAATCGGTTGGTCAAAATATTCTTTCAGCCCGCACAGCCAGCGGCAGTAGGCCTCGACGTAATCGGGGTCCAGCCCGTAAAGCTTGGCGATGTAGCGGCTGTTTTCCATGGCTGACAGGCGGCTGATCACTCCGCCCATGAACCCCAGCGGAAAGGAGATCTTGCAGCCGCGGCGGATTTCGCCCTCGTCGGGTTTTTCCAGCCCGGCCATCATGTTGATCAGCGTGGTCTTGCCGGTGCCATTCGGTGCGAGAACCCCCAGCGAGTTGCCCGGTTCGACGCGAAACGACACGCGATCAAGGATTACCTTGCGCTGGGTCCCCGTCCAGAAGGACTTGCTGACGTTTTCAAACTCTAGCATCGTTGCTTCCGGTGTTGCCCGTATGGCCCACTGTCGGGCTCTGTTTGCCTCTCGCGTGACAGGCGTTTCGACCCGCCCGACGGCTCTTTCTTATCAAAAGAGTATTAATGGCCTACGTCGTGACTTGGGCTTTATTATGTCGAATTGTGACATGATTTATCAATAAGGCCTTAACCATTATGGCGCGGATGGGGCGCTGACGGCAAGGCGTCGTTGTTGCAGGCGTACAGGCGCGGCCGCGCCGCGATGGGGAGGGCGCCAGGGGAGCGCATGGTCGAGAACAGTCAGGACATCGAGACGCTGAAGGCGCAGATCCGCGATTGCCGCATTTGCGCGGCGCGGTTTGCCGCCACCGCCACCGCCCATGCGCCGCGCCCGGTGGTCTGGTTCCGCGGCCCCGCGCGCATCCTGGTGGCGGGGCAGGCGCCGGGGCTGCGGGTGCATCAGAGCGGGCGGCCATTCACCGATGCCTCCGGTGATCGCCTGCGCGACTGGCTGGGGCTGACGGAGGACGAATTTTACGACAGGGACCGGGTCGCGGTGGTGCCGATGGCGTTCTGCTTTCCGGGCTACGACGGCAACAAGGCCGATTTGCCACCCCCGGCGATCTGTGGCCGGACCTGGCACCACCAGGTCATGGCGCAGCTGCCGAAGGTGCGCTTGAGGGTGCTCGTCGGCGGGCATGCGCAGCGCTATCACCTGGGCACCAGGGCCTCGGTCACCGAGGTGGTGCGCAGCTGGCGCGATCACGCGCCACACGTCTTTCCCTTGCCGCATCCCTCCTGGCGTAATACCGGGTGGCTGAAGAAGAACCCCTGGTTCGAGGCGGAGCTGCTGCCGGTTCTGCGCGCCCGAGTGAAGGAGCTGATGAGATGACTGACGAAACCCCGCAGGAGCTGACACCGCTGGATCAGGCCCATGCGGCCATGGAGGCCAGACCTGAGGAGGATGCCGCCCGGCTGCGGTTCTACGAGCGGCTGGCCGATGCGGAGCTGTTTCTCATGCTGACAGAGGAGGCCGTGGGCGAGCAGATTTCCCCCGCGTTGTTCGAAACGCCCGAAGGCAGCTTTGTGCTGGTGTTCGACCGCGAGGAGCGGCTGGCGCAGTTTGCAGGCCAACCGGTGCCCTATGCCGCGTTGTCCGGGCGGGTCGTGGCGCAGATGCTGGCCGGGCAGGGGATCGGCCTTGGTGTGAACCTGGAAGTGGCTCCGTCCTCCATCTTGATCCCGGCCGAGGCGGTGGGCTGGCTGCATCAGACCCTGGGCCACGCGCCGGAGGAGCTGGAGGGCGATGTCTCCGAATTCACGCCGCCCAAGGGATTGCCGGAGGCGCTTCTGACGGCGCTGGATGCCAAGCTGGCGACCGCCGGTGGCCTGGCTGCCGCGGCCTATCTGGTCGGGGTGCGATATGCGGATGGCGGCATGGGGCATCTTTTGGGTTTTGTCGGCGCGCGGGCGGCGGCACAGCCATCGCTGGCCAAGGCGGCAGGGGAGGCGCTGACTTTCTCGGGTATTGAGGCCGGCGCGATGGATGTCGCCTTCTTCGAGGCAGACAGCCCGGTGGCGGCAAGCTTGGCGCGGGTGGGGCTGAAGTTCGACCTGCCTCAGCCGGAAGAACCCAAGATCTACCAGCCGGAAATTCCCGGCAGCAACCCGGACAAACCGCCCCGCCTGGTGTGAGCGGTCCCACCGCGGCGCGCTCCCGCCTGCTCCAGCCCATTTTTGGAATGGGCCTCACAGTTGGGCGTGGCGCTGTGCTGGCGCACAGCGCGGCTCCCGCCCTCAAGTAGGTGTGCAGGTACCTAGAGGGGCGGCATTGTTCTGTGTTCTGTCGTTCGTCAGAGCGTGTCGCGGCGGGAGTTCAAAAGCCGCCCGTGTGCGTGGGCCCGGCCCCGGAACGCAGGTGGGCGTCCCGGGATACCCGAACGCCCACTGGCGCGACCTGCCGCGCCGGATGTGCTTTGAATGCGCAGCTTATTCCGCGGCTTCCAGCTTGTCTTGAGTGCGCGTTTCAAAGTCGCTGGCGTCGTGGCGCTCATGCAGCTGCATTTCGAGATCGCCAAAGGCGCGGTTGACCATCCGGCCGCGCTGGACCGCGGGGCGGGCGTCAATCTCTTTGGCCCAACGGACCACGTTCTTGTAACTTTCGACGTCCAGGAACTCTGCCGCATCGTACAGGCGTCCGAGAACCAGCTGCCCGTACCAGGGCCAGATCGCCATGTCGGCGATCGTATAGTCGTCCCCGGCAATATACGGACGCTCGGCCAGTTGCCGGTCCAAGACGTCCAGCTGCCGCTTGGTCTCCATCGCGAAACGGTCAATCGGATACTGGAATTTCTCGGGGGCGTAGGCATAGAAATGGCCAAAACCGCCGCCCAGATAGGGCGCGCTGCCCATTTGCCAAAACAGCCAGTTCAGCGTTTCGGTGCGTGCGGGGCCGTCCTTGGGCAGGAACTCGCCGAATTTCTCGGCCAGATGCACCAGGATCGACCCGCTTTCGAATACCCGCACCGGGGTCTCTCCGCTGCGGTCCATCAGGGCCGGGATCTTGGAGTTCGGGTTGATCTCCACAAAACCCGAGCCGAACTGGTCGCCATCTCCGATACGGATCAGCCAGGCATCATATTCCGCCCCGGCGTGGCCCTTGGCCAGCAGTTCCTCCAGCATGACGGTGACCTTAACGCCATTCGGGGTTGCCAGTGAGTAGAGTTGCAGCGGGTGTTCGCCAACTGGCAGTTCCTTGTCATGGGTGGCACCGGCGATGGGGCGGTTGGTGGAGGCAAACTGGCCGCCGTTCTCCTGTTCCCATTTCCATACCTTGGGCGGGGTGTAGGCTGTGTCGCTCATCTGTCGTGTCCCTGCGTGACTGTTTCGTGATCGCGGAGCTTCGCCGCATGGCGGCAAGTGGCTTGCACACAGATAAGCAGAGCACACAAATATTCCAATGACTGGAAGGTCGGTCGCACGGAAATTTTACAGCGCGCTCACGAAGTCTCGTCCCCGGACACAGGGGCGTGAGGGGGCCTTCGCATCTGCCGGGTGCCGTGTAATCTGCGTCTGTGAGGCATCCGCCATCACCGATGAAAGGGATATTCCGATGAAGCGTTTTCTTTTTGCTGCCGCGACGGCACTCAGCGTTGCCATGGCCGCGCCGGGGATTGCCGGTGAGCAATATGTTGATGGCACCGGCTATGCGGTGTCCGGCTATGACGTGGTCGCCTACCGCAGTCTAGCAGCGCAGCCGGTGGGCACGCCGCAAACCGGGGCGGTGCCGGGCAAGGCCTCGATCACGGCTGAATACAACGGTGCGACCTGGGCGTTTGCCAGCGAAGAAAACCGTGACAAGTTTCTTGAAGACCCGGCCTACTACGCGCCGCAGTATGATGGTCACTGTGCCTACGGCGTGTCCAAGGGCGGCAAGGTGCCGGGCAACCCGAACTTGTGGCGCATCGTTGACGACAAGCTGTATCTCAACATCACCGATGTGGTCGTCGGTTTCTGGGAAGAGGACATCCCGGGCCACATCACGCTCGCCGAAGGCAACTGGCCCAAGATTGAGCCGGATGCGGCCTCGGATCGGGTGATCCCGAAATTCACCTCCGCGGCGCCCGAAGGCAGCTGAGCGCACGCCGGTCCGCGTCCGTGCGGCCAGCACGGCAAATGGTGTCGCAAGGTAACATGAAAACGCCCCGCGCCAGAATTGGCACGGGGCGTAAGCATTTCAGGCGGGCAGCCGTGGTTTAGCGGCGGCGATCGCGGCGCGAGGACATTGGCTGGAAGGCCACGCCAACATGCGCCTCGCAATAGGGTTTGCCCTGTTGGGCGGGCAGGCCGCAAAACCAGAAATCTTCGGTCGCGGGGTCGCCCACGGGCCATTTGCAGGTGCGCTCGGTCAGTTCCATCAGGCCCAGCTTCTTGGCCTTCTTTTCGACCTCGTTCACCTTGGCCAGCGCCTCGGGGCTGATTTCATTGGCCGAGGGCTGCGGCGGCAGCGGCTGGCCGGCCGGGATGATCTGGCGGCGGGCCGGGGTCACCGGCTTGGCCTCCGAGGCGGCGGGTTGGGCCGCGGCGGGACGTGCCGGTTCGGTCTTCGGCTGCGGCTTGGGTTTCGGGGCCGCGGCCGGTTTCGGTGCCGCTGCAGCCGGTGCCGCTGCTGGTTTTTCCTTGGGTTCTGCCGCCTTGGTGCCACCGCTGTTGCGGTTGGACAGGCCGAGTCGGTGCACCTTGCCGATCACGGCATTGCGGGTCACACCGCCGAGTTCCTTGGCGATCTGGCTCGCCGACTGGCCTTCGCCCCACATTTTCTTGAGCAGTTCGACGCGCTCGTCTGTCCAGGACATATGTTGCCTTTCAAGCTAATAGCGGCCCCAGTGTTCTGCGGCCGCCATCCTATTCCGGTGATCGCCCCATTTTAATCACTGTGGGCGGAGTTACAAGGCACCTTGCGCCTCATGACGCAGCCGTTATGCAGGCAATGCAACAAAATCGGGGGCAGCATGGCAGATCAGGGCTATCAGGTCGAATTGGGCGCGCGCCGCTTCGGGCGCATCAACTGGCTGGGATTGCAGGCGCTTGCCTGGCGCGAGGTCAAGCGATTCCTGGTGGTCTGGACCCAGACCCTGCTGGCGCCCCTGATGACGGCGGCGCTGTTTCTGATGATCTTCAACATCGCCATCGGGCCGAAACGCGGCGATGTGATGGGGGTGCCGTTCCTGACCTTCCTTGCGCCAGGCATCATGATGATGACGGTGATCCAGAACGCCTTTGCCAACACCTCATCCTCGATCGTGATTTCCAAGGTGCAGGGCAATATCGTCGACACGCTGATGCCGCCTCTGTCGGGGCTGGAGATCCTGCTGGGCTACCTTGCGGGCGCGGTGGCGCGCGGCATCATGGTGGCACTGGCCATCGGGCTGGGGTTGATGGCCGTGCTGCAGATCGTGCCCGCGCATCCCTTAGTGGCGCTGGTCTTCGTGGTGCTCGGCGCGGCCTTTCTCGGCGGGCTTGGCATCGTCGCGGGCGTCTTTGCTGACAAGTTCGACCAGATGGCGGCGATCACCAACTTCATCGTGACTCCCTTAGCCTTCCTGTCCGGCACTTTCTATTCGGTCGAGGCGCTGCCGCCGGTGCTGCGCGCCATCTCGCATCTGAACCCGGTGTTTTACCTGATCGACGGTGTGCGCTTCGGGGTGATCGGCACCTCTGACAGCTCCCCTTGGCTGGGGCTGGCGGTTTGCAGCGGCGCCACCTTTGCAGTGTGCCTGCTGGCCTGGTCGATGCTGCGCACGGGCTACCGGCTGAAGCCCTGAACCCAGCCGGGCAGGGCGTCGATCAGACCGAGGCGGGCGGTGGCCCTGCCGGCCGCGGTCTTGTCTCGCGCCAGGCCAGCACGGCGGCGCCGACAAGGATGATCGCGGCCCCCAGCACCGTGACCCAGTCCGGCACCACGCCAAAGACGGCAAAGTCATAGACGGCGGCAAACACCAACGTGGCATAGCTGAAGGGCGCGACAAAGGACGCATCCGCCCGCGCCATGCCGTTGATGAAACAGGCCTGCGCGCAGGCCATCACCAGCCCCAGCGCCGCCAGCGCCGCCCATTGCGCCGCGCTGGGCATCTGCCAGACGGGCAGCACCGCGCAGCTGGCGATCAGCAGCCCCAGCAGGTTGTTGACCCACAGCACCTGCAGCGGCCCCTCGCGGCCCGACAGCTTCTTGATGAAGATCAGCTCCAGTCCCATCACCGCCGCCGCGCCCAGCGCCAAGAGCGCCGCGGGCTGAAACCCGGCCGGAGTGGGACGCAGCAGGATCAACGCCCCCGCCATGGCGATCGCCGCCGCGCCCCAGCGCCAGGGGCCGACACGCTCCCCCAGCAGCGGGATCGCCAGCAGCATGGCAAAGACCGGGTTCAGAAAGCTGATCGCAGTGGCCTCCGCCAGCGGGATATGGGCGACGGAAGCAAACAGCAGCGTGATCCCCGCCCAGCCACAGGAGGTGCGCCCGATGTGAAACCCCCAGTGCGGCCGCTGAAAGCGCGGCCGCAGCGTCAGCACCGCTGCCGAGATGCCGAAAAAGGCAAACATGAACCGCCCCTGGCTGATCTGCATCGGGTGCAGGGGCGCCCCCAGTGCATCCGTCCCCAGTGCCTTGGCAAGGAGCGTGGTAGCGGCGATGAATGTGGTCGCTGCCAGGATCAGGCTGGCGGCCAGGGCGGGGTTCTGTGAGGGGGCACTGTGCATGGCGTAGCGGTGCGCCAACCGGAGGCGCGTTTCAAGGGGAAAGGACGTGGCGCAGGCCCAATTGTGCCGCCGGAACCTGGCGGCGCGCTGACACGCGTGGCGGCGCGTCCGCTCCCATTGCCAGGTTTCCGATCCAGGCAAAGCCAACAGGGGCGAGAGCAGGGATGGCGGATTGTCCGCATGAGCATCCGAAAAGGGTTTTCTTTTGCCGAATCCTCCGTTATGGAATCTGCCTATGATCAAACGCGCATATATCACCATCTCGCGACGCCGACGCCGCTTGGCGTGACCGGCCCTTTGATCCGTTGTGCCCGCCCCGTGGCACATTCCCCAATTGAAACCAGTGTTCCACCGTTGACCCAAGGCCAAGCTTACGTCACAGCTTTGGCTTCTATCTTTGAAAAGGATGATCCCGATGATCCCGTCCGTTCTGCCAACCTATAACCGCGCGCCGCTTGAATTCGTCGAAGGCGCAGGCGCCTGGCTGACCACGGCCGACGGGCGACGCTTTCTGGACCTGGGCTCCGGCATTGCGGTGAACGCGCTGGGGCATGCCCATCCGGCGCTGGTCGAGGCGCTGACGAACCAGGCGCAGAAGCTGTGGCATGTCTCCAACCTCTACCACATTCCGCAGCAGCAGGCGCTGGCGGACAAGCTGGTGGAGCACAGCTTCGCCGACACCGTGTTCTTCACCAACTCCGGCACCGAATCCTGCGAGCTGGCGGTGAAGATGGCGCGCAAGTATTTCCATGACAAAGGCCAGCCGGAGCGGGTCGAGATCATCACCTTCGACGGCTCCTTCCACGGCCGCTCCTCCGCCGGCATTGCCGCGGCAGGCTCGGAGAAGATGACCAAGGGGTTCGGCCCGCTGCTGCCGGGGTTCAAGCATCTGATGTTCGGCGATCTGGACGGCGTGACCAATGCCATCACCGAACAGACCGCCGCCATCCTGATCGAACCGGTGCAGGGCGAGGGTGGCATCCGCGCGGTGCCGGATGCCGAGCTGAAGGCGCTGCGCGCGATCTGCGATGAACACGGCCTGCTCTTGATCCTGGACGAGGTGCAATGCGGCGTCGGGCGCACCGGCAAGCTGTTTGCCCATGAGTGGGCGGGCATCACCCCCGACATCATGATGGTGGCCAAGGGCATTGGCGGCGGCTTCCCGCTGGGCGCGGTGCTGGCCACCGAAGAGGCCGCCAGCGGCATGACCGCGGGCACTCATGGCTCCACCTATGGCGGCAACCCCTTGGGCTGCGCGGTGGGCTGCGCGGTAATGGACCACATAGCGGACGCGGCCTTCCTCGCCGAGGTGAACCGCAAGGCGGGCCTTTTGCGGCAAAAGCTGGAGGGGCTGGTCGCCGATCACCCCGAGGTGTTCGAGGAGGTGCGCGGCGCGGGCCTGATGCTGGGGCTGAAGTGCAAGGCGGCAAACCTCGACGTGGTGAAGGCAGGCTACGAGCATGAGCTGATCACCGTCCCGGCTGCGGACAACGTGATCCGCCTGCTGCCGCCGCTGACCCTGACGGACGACGACATCGCCGAAGCCCACCGCCGTCTGGACGCGGTGGCGACAAGCCTGAGCGCGGGCAACCCCTGACCTTCACCTTTGCA
This sequence comes from Nocardioides marinus, assembly GCA_019801415.1. Taxonomy (GTDB): domain Bacteria; phylum Pseudomonadota; class Alphaproteobacteria; order Rhodobacterales; family Rhodobacteraceae; genus Leisingera. The sequence continues at coordinate 103,692 of JAHVJD010000005.1, read as the reverse complement.
TAAATACTCCCGGGGGTCCGGGGGCAGGCGCCCCCGGCCTTCGCCAGAACAAAGCGATACCGACATGAATCATTTCCTCGACATCCACAAAACCGACCCGGCCGACCTGCGCAAGATCATCGATCAGGCCAGCGCCACAAAGCAGGCGCGCCAGGGGCGCCCAAGGGCCGCGCTCGACGACGAGCTGCCGCTGAAGGACCGGATGGTGGCGCTGATCTTCGAAAAACCCTCGACCCGGACCCGCGTATCCTTTGACGTCGGCGTGCGCCAGATGGGCGGCCAGACAATGGTTTTGTCGGGCAAGGACATGCAGCTGGGGCATGGCGAGACCATCGCCGACACCGCTCGCGTACTGTCACGCTATGTCGACATGATCATGATCCGCACCTTCGACGAGACCGTGCTGACCGAGATGGCGGAATACGCCGATGTGCCGGTGATCAACGGCCTCACCGACCGCACCCACCCCTGCCAGATCATGGCCGATATCCTCACCTACGAAGAGCACCGCGGCCCGATCAAGGGCAAGAAGGTGGTCTGGTGCGGGGACGGCAACAACGTCTGCGCCTCCTTCCTGCACGCCGCGGGCCAGTTCGGCTTCGACCTAACCTTTACCGGCCCGGCGCAGCTGGACCCGGAGGAGGAGTTCATCGGCCTCGCCCGCAAGGCCGGCTCCAAGGTGGTGATCGAACGCGATGCCGCCAAGGCGGTCGAGGGCGCCGACCTGGTGGTCGCGGATACCTGGGTGTCGATGCACGACAGCCAGTCCTCCAAGGAACGCCGCCACAACATGCTGCGTCCCTATCAGGTGAACGATGCACTGATGGCGCACGCCAAGCCGGATGCGCTGTTCATGCATTGCCTGCCCGCGCACCGCGAAGAAGAGGTGACCTCCGCCGTGATGGACGGCCCGCAGTCGGTGATCTTCGACGAGGCAGAGAACCGCCTGCACGCGCAAAAGGCGATCATGCGCTGGTGCCTCGAGGGTTGAACCGGCTGCCCGGTTTTTCCGCACTGCGGCGCTGAGGCCGCATTGACGACATGTTTGCGCTGGCTTCGGCGGCGCGGATCTGCAACCCTCGCGGCGAATGCCTCCGCGAGGGTTTTTTGATGTATGAAAACACGGCGCTGCTGATTGTCGACATGCAGCAGGAGATGGCCAATGTGGCGGCGGCTGGTCGGCCGCAGGCCAATCCGCAGGCGGAACAGCGGGTGGCGGAACTGGCGGCGGGGTTTCGCGCCGCGGGGCTGCCGGTGGTGCATGTGCTGCACGACGATCCCCGGTCCGAGAGCAAGTTCCGCCGCGATCTGCCCAGCGGCCAGCCCCTTCCTTGCGCCATCCCTGCGGAAGGGGAGGCGGTGTTCTGGAAAACCGGCTCCTCCGGCTTTGTCGGCACCGGGCTGGCGGCGCATCTGCAGGCGGGTGGCGTCACCCGGCTGGTGATTGTCGGCGGGGTTGCTGCCTTCTGCGTCAACTCCACGGCGCGGTCTGCCGCCAACCTCGGCTTCGAGATCGAGGTCGTCGAGGACGCGCTGGTGGCGTTTGCCCTGCCTGCGCGCAAGGGCGGCGACCTGGATGCCGAAGTGGTGCTGGAGGTGACTCTGTCGGCGCTGCAGGCCGGCTTCGGCACCGTGCTGCCAGCGGCGGAGGTACTGGAGAGGCTGCCCGCTGCCTGATCACTCCTGCAGCCAGCGGTGCACCGCCTCCTTGGCGGCACGGCAGGTCTCTGTAAGCGGCGCGCCCAGGGCCAGATGGCAGGCAATCGCGGTGGCCAGGCTGCAGCCGGTGCCACGTTTCGAGACGCCCAACCGGGGTTTTTCAAAGGCAACAGTGCTGCCATCGGCGCAGTAAAGCACATCGGTGCTGAGAGCGCCGCGGCCGTGGCCGCCCTTGACCAGCACCGCCTGCACACCCTGCGCCAGCAAGGCTGCCGCCTGCCGGGCCGGGTCACCACTGCAGCCAGACAGCGCTGCCAGCTCATCCAGGTTGGGGGTCACCACCGCAACCCGGCGCAGCAGCGCGCCAAAACCGCCCGCCGCCATCAACGTCCCGCCAGAGGTGGCCTTCAGCACCGGGTCCAGCACGATGGGCAGATCGTCGGGCAGGGCGTTGGTCACCGCATCTGCCACCGCAGCGGAGCCGAGCATGCCGATCTTCACCGCGCCGGGCGGCGCGGGCGTGGCCAGCGCGGCAGCGATCTGATCCGCCACGGCCTCGGCGGTGCAGGGGTGGACAGCCAGCACCGCCGCATTCGTCTGCACGGTGACGGCGGTGACGGCGGGGCGCAGGGTGACGCCAAGGGCGGCCGCCATCGCCGCATCGCGGCTCAGTCCCGCGCCGCCGCTGCTGTCGGTGCCGCCGATGGCCAGGATCGCGCTCATGCGGGGCTGTCTCCGGCGGCGAGCAGGGCAAGGCTGCGGTGGCCCGCCTGCTGCAAGATCGCGGCGGCCCCCCAGGCGCGCAGCCCGCTGCGGCAGCACAGCACGATGCGGCGCCCGCGCGGCAGGTCGGCTGCGGCCAGATCCGCGGGCGCGATGCGCTGCGCCTGCGGCACCGCCATCCGCGGCGCTTCCTCCTCGGAACGCAGCTCCACCACCACATCCTGCGGCGTGATCTGGCTGGCGGCGACGAAAGGCAGGGCAGCCTCGGGTTCTTCCGCGTCGTCAAAGCGGAAGCTGCTGACATGCAGATCTTCCAGCCGGAAACTGAACAGCTGACCGCAGGGGCTGGGCTGATGGCCCAGCAGAACCTTCAGCGCCAGCTGCGCCTGCAGGGCGCCGATCATGCCCACGGCAGGCCCCATGACGCCCGCCGTAGCGCAGGTGGCGGCGCGGGCGGGCAGGTCGGGAAAGACCGCGCGCAGAGATGGCGCTCCGCCACAAAACCCGCCGGCATAGCCGGACTGCCCCAGCACCGAGGCCGAAATCAGCGGCTTGCCCGCTGCGAGGCAGCTGTCCGACAGGATGTAGGAGACCGCGAAACTGTCCGCCGCATCGACGATCAGGTCCGCAGCCTGCACCCATGCGGCGGCGTTGGCGGCGTCCAGCGGCTGCGCCAGTGCGGTGACCTCAAGCGCCGGGTTGGCGGACAGCAGATGCGCCCGCGCGGCTTCCGCCTTTGGTCGGCCAATGTCCTGCATGGCATACAGAACCTGCCGGTGCAGGTTGCTTTCCTCCACCACGTCGCCATCCACGATGGTGAGGCGCCCGACCCCGGCGCCGCCCAGATACTGCAGCACCGGGCAGCCCAGTCCGCCAGCCCCCACCACCAGCACATGGGCGCGCGCCAGCCGCGCCTGGCCGTCGGCGCCGACCTCCGGCAGGATCATCTGGCGGGCATAGCGGCTCATGCGCGGCAGGCCTCGGCCCATTCCCGGGTGCGTGCCTCCGGGTCGGCGGCCTGCTGGATGTCGGTCACCACCGCCGCGCTGTCGGCACCGGCCACGAAGACGCCGGGCAGGCGCTCGGGCGTCAGGCCGCCGATCGCCACCAGCGGCGTCTTGCCCGCCATCTGTTTCCAGCGCGTCACCCGCTCCAGCCCCTGCGGCCCCCATTCCATCTTCTTCAGCAGTGTCGGATAGACCGGACCCAGCGCCACATAGGCCGGATCATGGGAGAGCGCGCGCTCCAGCTCCGTCTCGTCATGGGTGGAGAGGCCAAAGCGCACGCCGCGGCGGCGCAGGGCGGCGAAATCCGCGGTCTCCATGTCCTCTTGGCCGAGGTGGACAAAGTTGCAATTCAGATCCAGCGCCGCCTGCCAGTAGTCGTTCACCACCAGTTGCGCGTCATGGACCGCGCAGAAGTCGCGGGCGCGGGCGATCTGGCGGCGCACCTCCGTTTCGGGCTGGTCCTTGATGCGCAGCTGCACCAGCCTCGCGCCCTGCGGCACCAAGAGCTCCAGCCGACCGACATGGCCGACGATCAGGTAGAAACGCTCCATCATGCGGTCTCCGTCATGTTGAGTTCGGCCAGTCCCAGAACCGGCGTCGAGGGCACCGCCATGTCGCGCCGCTCCATCGGGTCGGCAAGGTATCCGGCGCGCCCCGCGTCAACCGCCAGCGCCATGGCCCGGGCCATCGCGGCAGGATCGCCGGCCTTGGCCACGGCGGTGTTCAACAGCACCGCATCCATGCCCAGCTCCATCGCCTGCGTCGCATCCGACGGGCGCCCGATGCCGGCGTCGACGATCAGCGGCACGCCTGCGAAATGTGCCCGCATCGCCCGCAGGCCGTCCGGGTTGCGCAAGCCCTGACCCGAGCCGATCGGCGCCCCCCAGGGCATCAAGAGCTCGCAGCCCGCCTCCAGCAGCCGTTCGCCCACCACCAGATCCTCGGTGGTGTAGGGAAAGACCTTGAAGCCATCGGCGCTGAGGATGCGCGCGGCTTCGACCAGCCCGAAGACATCCGGCTGCAGGGTGTCGGCATGGCCGATCACCTCCAGTTTGATCCAGTCCGTGTCGAACAGCTCCCGCGCCATGTGGGCGGTGGTCACCGCCTCCTGCACCGTGTGGCAGCCGGCGGTGTTGGGCAGGATGCGGCAGCCGGTGTCGCGCAATCCGTCCCAGAAGCCCGCGCCGGAGCCTTCGGCGGTTTCGCGGCGCAGCGACACGGTGATGATGCCGGTGCCGCTGGATTTCACCGCCTCTGCCAGCACGGCCGGAGAGGGATATTGCGCGGTGCCCAGCAGCAGCCGCGAGGCGACGTCGGTTCCATAAAGTCTCATGGCCTCAGCCTCCTTGCATCGGGGCGAGCACTTCCAGCCGGTCGCCGTCGGCCAGCGTCACCTCGGCGCGCTTGGGGCGGGCGACAAAGCTTCCGTTCACCGCGGTCGCGACGGCCGAGGCGGCAAAGCCCAGCTCGTCCAGCACGGACTGCAGGTCGGTTGCCGCGACTTCATGCGGTTTGGCATTCACGATGATCTTCATCAGATGTCTCCGGTAACAATCGGTCCGCGGCCTGCTGCGCCATGGCAGGGGCCAGCAGGAACCCGTGGCGATAGAGGCCATTGAGGTACAGCGTGCCGTCCTGTTCGGTCAGCCGCGGCAGGTTGTCGGCAAAGGCCGGGCGCAGCCCCGCGCCGGTCTCGACCACGCTGGCTTCGCCGAGGCCGGGATGCAGCGTGTAGGCGGCGTTCAGCAGCTCCGCGAGCGAGCGCAGGGTGACGGGGCGGTCAGAGCTGCTCTCGATCATGGTGGCTCCGATCATGAACAGCCCCTCGTCGCGCGGCACCAGGTACAGCGGCATTCGCGGGTGCAGCAGCCGCAGGGTGCGGCGGATCTCCACCTGCGGGCAATGCAGGATCGCCATCTCGCCGCGCACCGGACGCAGGCCGGGCAGCGGCGCCGCCATGCCGGTGCAGTCCAGCGTGACGCGGGCCGGGGCCGGGCCGCCACAGCGGATCTCCACTCCCAGCGCCCGCACCTTGTCCACAAGGTCGCGCAGGGCGCGCCGCGGGTCGAGATGCGCCTCCTGCTCGAACAGCAGCCCTTGGGCAAACCGCCCGGCAAGGGCCGGCTCCAGCTCCGCAATCGCGGCCCCGGCCACGGCCCGGTGGTTGCTGGTGCGGCGGGCAAAGCGGGTCAGCTCTGCCCGGTCGCGGGATGGCGCCACCACCAGCGTGCCGCGCCGGTGGACGGTCGTGACCTTTTCCCACCAGTCGACGGCGCGGCTGCCGAGGGTGATGACTTCCTCCTCGGCGCTTTCACGCTCGCACCAGGGGGCCAGCATGCCGCCCGCATAGCGCGCGACGCTGCTGCCGCCCGGGGTGTCCCCCCGTTCGTACAGGGTGACCGCCGCGCCTCGCTGCGCCAGCTCATAGGCGCAGGCGAGGCCGGCAAGGCCCGCGCCTGCGATGGTGATCATTCTGCCGGTTCCGTCTTGGCCGCCGCCGCCTCGGCCGCAGGCACATAGAGCTCGCCGCCCTCGCGGAACTTGGCGGCCATTGCCTCCATCCCCTCTTTCTGCGCCTCGGCGCGGATGTCATGGCTGATCCGCATCGAGCAGAATTTGGGCCCGCACATGGAGCAGAAATGCGCCACCTTGTGGGCTTCCTTGGGCAGGGTCTGATCGTGGAACTCGCGCGCGGTGTCCGGGTCCAGCGAGAGGTTGAACTGATCCTCCCAACGGAATTCGAACCGGGCACGGGACAGCGCATCGTCGCGGCGCTGCGCCCCCGGCAGCCCCTTGGCGAGGTCGGCGGCGTGAGCGGCGATTTTGTAGGTGATGACGCCGGTTTTCACATCGTCGCGGTCGGGCAGGCCCAGGTGCTCCTTGGGCGTCACGTAACACAGCATCGCGCAGCCGAACCAGCCGATCATCGCCGCCCCGATGCCGGAGGTGATGTGGTCATAGCCCGGCGCGATGTCAGTGGTCAGCGGGCCAAGCGTGTAGAAGGGCGCCTCGTGGCAGCACTCCAGCTGCTTGTCCATGTTCTCCTTGATCTTGTGCATGGCGACATGGCCCGGCCCTTCGATCATCACCTGGCAGTCCTTGGCCCAGGCGATCTTGGTCAGCTCGCCCAGGGTCTCCAGCTCGGCAAACTGTGCCTCGTCGTTGGCGTCCGCGATGGAGCCGGGGCGCAGGCCATCCCCCAGCGAGAAGGAGACGTCATACTGGCGGCAGATGTCGCAGATTTCCTCGAAGTGTTCATAAAGAAACGACTCCTTGTGGTGATGCAGGCACCACTTCGCCATGATCGAGCCGCCGCGCGAGACGATCCCCGTCACCCGGTTCACCGTCATTGGCACCATGTGCAGACGCACGCCCGCGTGGATGGTGAAGTAATCGACGCCTTGCTCGGCCTGTTCGATCAGCGTGTCGCGGAACACCTCCCAGGTCAGGTCCTCGGCGATGCCGTTGACCTTTTCCAGCGCCTGGTAGATCGGCACGGTGCCGATCGGCACGGGGGAGTTGCGGATGATCCATTCGCGGGTGTTGTGGATGTTGCGGCCCGTCGACAGGTCCATCACCGTGTCGGCGCCCCAGCGGATCGCCCAGACCAGCTTGTCCACTTCCTCTTCCATCGAGGAGGTGACGGCAGAGGTGCCCATGTTGGCATTGATCTTCACCAGGAAGTTGCGGCCGATGATCATCGGTTCGATTTCCGGGTGGTTGATGTTGGCGGGGATGATGGCGCGGCCGGCGGCGATTTCCTGGCGCACGAACTCCGGGGTCACGTAGTCGGGGATGTTGGCGCCGAAGTCATTGCCGTCGCGCTTGCCGTGGCAGGGCGACAGCTCGCGCAGCTGGTTTTCGCGGATTGCGACGAACTCCATCTCCGGCGTGATGATGCCCGCACGGGCATAGGCCAGCTGGGTCGGTGCGGCACCGTTCTTGCCGCGCAGGGGGGTGGGTTTCACGGGGAACTCCGGCACCAGCCGGTCGCCTTCGACGAAACCGTTGTCCTCCGGCTTCACGTCACGGCCCTGGTATTCTTCGACGTCGCCGCGGTCGAGGATCCACTGGCGGCGCAGCTGCGGCAGGCCCTGGCGGATGTCGGTCAGCACGTTCGGGTCGGTATAGGGGCCGGAGCTGTCATAGACCGGCAGCGGATCCTCGCCTGCGGTGGGGTGGACGGATATTTCGCGCATGGGCACGCGGATGTCCTTGTGGACCTCGCCGTTCACGTAGATCTTGCGCGAAGCGGGTAGGGCGCCCGTGGTGATCTTGGGGTTTGGGACGTTCATTTTGGTGCTCCTCGAAGCCGAGACTCGGAAAAGACACCAGATGAGGTTTGGCTGGGAAACAGAGGGTGTACCGGCCCCCTTGTTCAGTCATCGCGCGGCATGCGGGGGTGTACGATCCCCGGTGGCCAAGCGTGCCTAGCTTCCTACGCCAGTATCAACTGGGTCAGGTTCAAAGGGTCGCTTCACCGGCCCGGCTGATGCCGTTCCTGTCCACCTCTCAGTCCCCTTGGCGGGACTCCCCTGCGTGGCTTTAGGGTTAGGGAGCAGCGGTCGTGGCGTCAACATGAATTTTTGTAGATTATTTTTGCACAACAATAACAGTGCATTATTGGGAATTTTCGGCCCGCCTCGTGGCAAATCGCAGCGCCGCCGCTTTGGCGCTTGATCGGGGGTGGCAAAGTTATCTATAAAATTTCGCAACGCCATCCGCGCATGGCAGGGACATGAGCACAGGAGACAGCATGCTGGACGCTGCACCCATCCGGACCGACTGGACCCGCGAAGAAGCGGAAGAGATCTACAACAAGCCTTTCATGGACCTGCTGTTCCATGCGCACAGCGTCCACCGGCAGTATTTCGACCCCAACCAGGTCCAGAAATCCAAGCTCCTGAGCATCAAGACCGGCGGCTGCGCCGAGGATTGCGCCTATTGCTCGCAGTCCGCCCGCAACGGCGCGCAGCTCTCGGCCTCCAAGCTGATCGAGGTGCAGCGGGTGATCGCCGAGGCAAAGAAAGCCAAGGAAGGCGGCGCGACCCGCTACTGCATGGGCGCCGCCTGGCGCTCGCCTAAGGACCGCGACATGGCCGCGCTTGAGGCGATGGTGAAAGGCGTCAAGGAACTGGGCATGGAAACCTGCATGACCCTGGGCATGCTGGACGAGGAGCAGGTGTTCCGCCTGCGCGATGCCGGGCTGGATTACTACAACCACAACATCGACACCTCCGAGCGCTACTACAAGGAAATCATCACCACCCGCACCTTTGCGGACCGGATCGACACCCTGAACAAGGTGCGCGAAGCGGGCATCAAGGTGTGTTCGGGCGGCATCGTCGGCATGGGTGAGCAGCAGATGGACCGCATCGACATGATGCTGGCGCTGGCCACGCTGGAGCAGCACCCGGATTCGGTGCCGGTCAACATGCTGATCCCGATTGCCGACACGCCGCTGGCCAATGTCGAAAAGCTGGACCCGATCGAATTCGTCCGCTCGGTGGCGCTGGCCCGCATCCTGATGCCCAAGTCCCACGTGCGCCTGTCGGCAGGCCGCACCGACATGTCGGACGAGATGCAGGCGATGTGCTTCTTTGCCGGCGCAAACTCGATCTTCGTGGGGGATACGCTGCTGACCGCCGACAACCCCGAGGAAGACAAGGACCAGCAGCTGTTCGACCGTCTGGGCATCACCGCGATGGCCGTGGGCTGCGACGGCAGCCGCTGATGGCGGGCACCTTTCCACGGCATGAAAAATCGCTGGAAGCGCTGCGCAACCGCGGGCGCTACCGGCAGTTGATGCCGCGGGAGGGGCATGATTTTGCCTCCAACGACTACCTCGGTCTGGCGAGCAGCGAGGTGCTGCGCGCCGCCGCATCGGACGCGCTCGCGCGCGGCGTGCCGGTTGGGGCGGGTGGTTCGCGCCTCTTGCGCGGCAACGACGCCGAGCATCAGCGGCTGGAGGCGGAGGCGGCCGCGTTCTTCGGCACCGAGGCGGCGCTGTTCATGGGCGGCGGTTTCAACGCCAACCAGGCGATCTTCTCCGCGCTGCCGCAGCAGGGCGATCTGGTGCTCTATGACGCGCTGATCCACGCCAGCACCCATGACGGCATGCGGCTGGGCCGCGCCGAGACCCGCAGCTTTGCCCACAGTGACACAGACGACGCAGCGCGGGTGCTGCGCGACTGGCGTGCGTCGGGCGGCGCGGGGCAGGTCTGGATCGCGGTCGAGGCCGTCTATTCCATGGACGGCGATCTCGCCCCGCTGGACGCGCTGATGGAACTGGCGGATGCGACCGGTGCGGTGCTGGTGGTCGACGAGGCCCATTCCACCGGCGTCTTCGGCGACATGGGCCGCGGTTTGGCGCATGAGATCGCGCACCGCCCCAACGTCCTTTCCTTACACACCTGCGGCAAGGCGCTGGGTGCCTCCGGCGCGCTGATCTGCGGCCAGCGGGTGCTGATCGAGACCCTCATCAACAAGGCGCGCGGCTTCATCTATGCGACGGCTCCGTCACCGCTGAACGCCGCCCTTGTGCGCGCCGCCCTGCAGGAGCTGCGCCAGAACCCGGCCCGCCGGGAGCAGGCCTGGGCCGGGATCTCCCACGCCCAAGATGAGGCCAAACGCCTGTGCGGGCTGGACGGTTTTGACAGCCAGATCCTGCCGGTGGTGATCGGCGACGACAAGCGCACCATGGCGCTGGCCGCGGCGATGCAGGGTCACGGCTACGACATCCGCGGCATCCGCCCGCCCACGGTGCCCCGCGGCACCGCGCGGCTGCGGCTGTCGATCACCTTGAATACCGGGGCAGGGGTCATCACCTCGATGTTCGAAACCCTTGCCCGCGAACTGGAGGCACGCCCATGACGCCCAGAAACACGCTGATCGTGACCGGCACCGACACTGGCATCGGCAAGACCATCTTCTCGGCCGGGCTGGTGCAGGCGCTGGAGGCCACCTACTGGAAACCGGTGCAATCGGGGCTGGAGGACGAGACCGACAGCCAGATCGTCTCACGCCTGTCCGGCCGCCCGGCGCTGCCCGAGGGCTATCTTCTGCAGCTCCCGGCCTCGCCGCATCTGTCGGCAGAGGCCGAGGGGGCGGAAATCGACACCGGGACGCTGCAGCTGCCGGACACCGATGGCGTGCTCGTGGCCGAGGGCGCGGGCGGCCTCATGGTGCCGCTGAACCGGCGTGAGCTCTATCTGGATCTGATCGCGCGCTGGGGCGCGCCGGTGATCCTGTGTGCGCGCACCCAGCTCGGCACCATCAACCACACGCTTTTGTCGCTGAAGGCGTTGCGCGATGCGGGCTGCGAGGTGGTGGGGGTTGCCTTCATCGGCAACCCGGAGCCGGAGGTCGAGGAAACCATCTGCCAGTTCGGCAAGGCGGCGCATCTGGGGCGGCTGCCCTTTGTCGAAGCCCTGCGCAGCGCGCCGGGGCTGGGCAGTGATGCGGGCGGCCCCGGTGCTGCGCGCACCGATGAATGCTCCGCGGCGCTGGCGCAGGCCTTTGCCGAGAACATCCACCTCGACCTGATCCGCGAGGCGCTGGCGTCGGAGGAGGACCCGGCATGAGTGCTTCTGACCTCACCCAGCTGCAATTTGACCAGCAGCACCTGTGGCACCCCTATACCAACGTCACCAAACCCGGCCCCACCTTCGTGGTGAAGGAGGCCGAGGGCGTGCATATCACGCTGGAGGACGGCACCCGGCTGATCGACGCCATGTCGTCCTGGTGGTGCATGATGCACGGTCACAGGAACCCGGCGATCACATCGGCCATTCACGACCAGCTCGAAACCCTGCCGCATGTAATGTTCGGCGGGCTGACCCATGATCCGGCAATCGACCTCGGCCGCAAACTTCTGGCGATCACGCCGGACAGTCTGACCCGCATTTTCTACTGCGACTCGGGCTCGGTTTCGGTCGAGGTGGCGATGAAGATGGCGGTGCAGTACCAGCACGCCATCGGCCAGCCGCAGCGGCAGGAGTTCGCCACCATCCGCTCCGGCTATCATGGCGACACCTGGAAGGCGATGAGCGTCTGCGACCCCGACACCGGCATGCACCACCTGTTTAAGGGCGCGCTTAGCGTGCAGCATTTCGTCCCTCGCCCGCCGGTCAGGCTGGACCGGGACTGGATCGACGATCCTGCGCAGAACGGCTTAGGCGACTTGCGCGCCGTGCTGGAGGCCAATGCCGACAGGATCGCCGCCTTCATCCTGGAGCCCGTCGTGCAGGGCACTGGCGGGATGTATTTCTACCACCCGGAATACCTCAATCAGGCCCGCGCGCTATGCGATGAGCTGGGCATCTTGTTGATCTTTGACGAGATCGCCACCGGCTTTGGCCGCACTGGGGAGCTGTTTGCCACCGGCTTCTGCAGCGTCGAGCCCGACATCATCTGTCTGGGCAAGGGGCTGACCGGCGGCCATATCTCCTTTGCCTGCACCATGACCAACGATCGCGTGGCGACAGGCATCGGTGGCGGCAATCCCGGCCTGTTCATGCACGGGCCGACCTATATGGGCAACCCACTGGCCTGCGCTGCGGCCAAGGCCTCGCTGGATCTCCTGACCGGGCAGGACTGGCGCGGGCGGGTGGCGGCGATTGCCGAGCAGCTGCAGGCCGAGCTCTCCCCGGCCTGTGACCTGCCCAACGTCGCGGACGTGCGGGTGCTGGGCGCCATCGGCGTGATCGAGATGAAGCACCGCGTGTCGGCGGACGAGGCCCACGCGCGGGCGCACGAGATGGGGGTCTTCCTGCGCCCCTTCGGTCACAACATCTATACCATGCCGCCCTTCATCACGACGCCTGACCAGCTCAGCGAGATCACCGCAGGCATGCTGCGGCTGGCGCGGGAGCTGTAGGCCGTGGATTTCCGCTGGCTGAAACAGGCACAAGGGCATGGCCCGGCCGCGGGGGGGCGAGTATCGCCCGCCCGGGGGGGCGGACGGGCAATGCCCGGCGGTGCCGCCGGGCAGGCGTCCGAAGCCATCGTGGTCTTCGGTGGCTGGGCCATCGGGCCACTGGTCTTCGCCCATCTGAGCGGTCCGCAGGATATCCTCTTTGCCAGCGACTACACCGCGCTTGAGGCCGAACTGCCGGACCTGTCGGCCTATGACAGCGTCGCACTCGTGGCCTGGTCCTTTGGCGTGGCGGCTTACGCCCATTGGCAGCAGTCCCGCCCGGATCCCTTCGCCCGCAAGGTGGCGGTGAATGGCAGCCTCTCTCCGGTCAGCCGCAACACCGGCATCCCGCCGGCCATCTTTCGCCGCACGGTGGAAACGCTGGACGCGGCCAGCTTCCAGCAGTTCCTGACCCGCGTCTTTGGCGCTCCGCAGCCAGACCTGCCCCTGGACGTGGCTGCCCGCCGGGCTGAACTGCTGGCCGTCGAGGCGCGCGGCGACGCGCCCCACGTCGCGTTCGACCGCGTCTGGATCAGCTCCGCCGACAAGATCTTTCCGCCCGCCAACCTGGCCCGCGCCTGGGAAGGCCAGCCGGTGCGCAGCATCGACGCCCCGCATGCGCCCTTCGACTGGTTCTCCAGCTGGGAGGCGCTGCTGCAATGAAGGACATCGGCGCCCGCATTCCCGATCAAACCCGCATCCGCCAAAGCTTCCGGCGCGGGCTGGGCAGCTACCACCGCGCGGCCTCGGTGCAGGCGCAGATCGCGGCCCGGCTGGCGCAGCTGCTGGCCGAGGCCGGGGCCGCGCCGCAAATCGGCAGCGCCGTGGAATTCGGTTGCGGCACCGGCCACCTGACGCAGCAGCTGGCGCAGCGCTTCGACTTTGGCCGACTGCTGCTGAACGACCTGGTCCCCGAGGCCTTCGCCGCGCTCTCTGTCCTGCCACGGGCGACGCGGGCGCAGGCGCGGTTCGCGGCCGGGCCGATCGAGACGCTGCCGCTGCCTGCGCAGCTGGACCTCATCGCCTCGGCCTCGACGGTACAGTGGATCGCCGACCTGCCGGGGCTGTTGGCGCGGCTCGCGGACCATCTTGCGCCGGGCGGCTGGCTGCTTCTGTCGGGTTTTGGCCGCAACCAGTTCCACGAGCTGGCGGCGCTCGGCTCTGCCGCTGCGGCGCCGAGCTATCTGGATGCGGCGGACTGGCCCGCCATGCTGCCCGCCGGGCTGGAGATCCACGCGCTGGAGCAGACTCCGCAGGTGCTGCATTTTGACGGCGCCATGGCGCTGCTGAAGCACCTGCGCCAGACCGGCGTCAACGGCCACGCCCAGCAGGGCTGGAGCCGCCGCCGCCTGCGCGACTTCGAGGACCGCTACCGCGCCCGCTTCGGGCAGGCGGGGCGGCTGCCGCTGACCTATGACCCTGTGCTGCTGCTGGCGCGCAAGACAGGCTGACGCTTTGCGACGTTTCGGCGGGGAAATGCGCGGTTGGCACGAGTTTTAATCGTTTTTCCGGCCGGTTGCGGGCAACGGCCCGCCGCGCGTTAATCTTTCTCAATCCGGGCTTGCTATCTCCGGTGCTGCGCTGCCCTTCGCGGGTGGCTGCAAGACGACTGGCAGTACGGGAGTGACGCCAATGAAGCTCAGGGCAATGGTGGCCGCGCTGGCGCTGGCCATGCCAACGGTGGGGAACGCACTGGAGATGGGGGACCGGAGCACGCCGATCCGCCTGTCGCTGAACAACTGGACCGGCCAGCAGCTGTCGACCTACATCGTCGGCGGCATGCTGGAACACGCCGGATATACCGTGGAATATGCCGAGGCAGACCAATCCGCGATCTACCAGGAAATCGCCGACGGCGACTTTCATGCAATGGTCGAGATCTGGACCACGAGCAGCCCGGAAGCCTATCTCGCGGCGCGTGACAGCGGCCAGCTGGAGGAACTCGGCGACATGGGGCTCGACGCGCGCAACGGCGTCGTGGTGCCGCCCTACGTGGCGCAGATGTGCCCCGGCCTGCCCAACTGGGAAGCGCTGCGCGACTGTGCGGGCATCTTTTCGGCCGATGGCAAGGGCAAGCGGGGCATCTACCTGTCCTATCCGGCCTCCTGGGGCTCGCCCGGGGCCGACCGGATCCGGGCGCTGGAGCTGCCGTTCGACGTGGTGGCGGCCGACAGCGAGGCGGCGATGATCGAGACCTTTCAGCAGGCCTACAAGGACCGCCGCCCGGTGATCTCGACCTTCTGGGCGCCGCATTGGGCGATGTCCTCCTACGCGCTGCAGTTCGTGCGCCTGCCGAAACCCGAACCGGCCTGTCACAGTGATCCCGCCTGGGGGCCGAACCCCAAGATCACCGGCGACTGTGACTTCTACCGCGGCGGCGTGGTCAAGGCCGCCTGGCCGGGCCTGCAGCAGCGCTGGCCCGCCGCGCATGAGATCCTGAAACAGTTCCAGCTCAGCATCTGGGACCAGCAGCCGCTGATTGCCCTTGTCGACGTGCGCGGCGAAACCGTGCAGGGCGCGGCGCGCGGCTGGCTGGCGGTGAACCGGGCCAAATGGATGCCGATCGTCGAAGCCGCGCTGGGCGCTGGCCGCAGCTGATACCCGACACGCCAGCGCGGTTCTGATCCGCGTGGTGCCGCGTTTGTGCCCCTGCCATCGGCGGGGGCACACTTGTTCCGAGGACGGGAAAAACTTGTTTCACAAGTTAAAAAGCTGATCTCTCGTTCAGGAAGTTTTGCCTTTCGTGCCGCATTTGCTCGACAAAGCGCCGTAATAGGTTCAAATACTTGCAGTATCACCCGCCACACTCGGTCTCATCGGCACGCGGCGGTTTACGTGGATCCGTTCCACGCGCAGACCCGTGCCGCGAACCACCGGGTTCCAAAAACAGCGCCATAGCCGGGCCTTCGGCGGCGCACACACATGACAGGGAGTATCAGGATGAACTTCAAGGGATATGCGTTGGCGCTGGGCGCCGCCTCCATGACCGTGGCCGCTGGTCTGGCCTCGGCCGCGGAGCTGGGCGACACCTCCAAGCCGATCAAGCTGGCGCTGAACGAATGGACTGGCCAGCACGTGACCACCCATATCGCGGGCGAGATGCTGAAGGCCGCGGGCTATGAGGTGGAATACGTCTCGGCCGGCATGCTGAACCAGTTCCAGGCCATTGCCGACGGCGACATCCACGCAACGCTGGAAATCTGGTCCTCCAACGTTTCCGACGAATACGCCAAGAAGGTCGAGGAAGGCACCGTGGTCGAACTGGGCGATCTGGAGCTGAACGCCCGCGAAGGCATCGCCTACCCGGCGCATGTGGCCGAGCTGTGCCCCGGCCTGCCGGCCTGGGAAGCGCTGCGCGACTGCGCGATGCAGTTTGCCACCGCCGAAACCCTGCCGCAAGGCCGCCTGGTGGACTACCCCGCCGACTGGGGCACGCCCGGTGCCGACCGCATGGCGGCCCTGAAGCTGCCGTTCAAGGCCGTGCCCGCAGGGTCGGAGGCGGCGCTGATCGTCGAGCTGCGTGCCGCGACCGAGCGCAAGACGCCGCTGCTGATCACCTTCTGGCAGCCGCATTGGGCGATGTCGGCCTATGACGTCAAGTTTGTCGACCTGCCGCCGGGCGAGGACGCCTGTTTCTCCGATCCCGCCTGGGGCCCGAACCCCAACGCGGTGAACGACTGCGACTTTGCGCCCTCGCGCATCTTCAAGGCTGCCTGGTCCGGCATGGAAGAAACCTGGCCCGCCGCCTATGAAATCCTGGCGAACTACACCCTGGCGGTGGAAGACCAGCAGCCGATGATGGGCGCGATCGACGTGGACGGTGGCAAGGTCGAACAGGTCGTTGCCGATTGGATGGCCGCCAACGAGGACAAATGGCGCCCGGTAGTCGACGCCGCCACCAACTGAGCCGATGCCTGTGAGCGGCTCCGATACGCCCGCCATCACCTGCCGGAATGTCTGGCAGGTGTTTGGCAAGAACGCCGACAGTGCCCTGAAGCAGGCGCTGTCGCAGCATGACACCCCGCAGGCCGCTGCGGATGATCTGCGCGCCCGCGGATTGGTGCCCGCGGTGCAGGACGCTTCCTTTGAGGTGCAGGAGGGGGAGCTGTTCGTGATCATGGGCCTGTCCGGCTCTGGCAAATCCACCCTGATCCGCTGCATCTCGCATCTGCTGCACGCCACCGGCGGCGAGATCCGTATCGACGGCGAGAACATCGTCGAGGCCAGCCCCAAACGGCTGATCGAACTGCGCCGCAAGAAGCTGGGCATGGTGTTCCAGCATTTCGGCCTGTTCCCGCATATGACCGTGGCCGAAAACGTCGCCTATCCCCTGCGGGTGCAAGGCATGAAGAAAAGCCAGCGCATGGCCAAGGCGCAGGAGGTCATCGACCTCGTCGGCCTCGGTGGCCGCGAACGCCATTACCCGCGCGAGCTGTCCGGCGGCCAGCGCCAGCGCGTCGGCATCGCCCGCTCGCTGGTGGCGGATTGCTCGGTCTGGTTCCTGGACGAACCCTTCTCGGCGCTGGACCCGCTGATCCGGCGGCAGCTGCAGGACGAGTTCCTGGAAATTCAGGCCAAGCTGAAGACCACCATCGTCTTCATTACCCATGACATCAACGAAGCCCTGAAGCTGGCCGATCGCATTGCCATCATGCGCGATGGCAAGATCGTGCAGATCGGCACCCCCGCCGATATCGTGCTGCGCCCGGCCGATGATTACGTACGTGAATTCTCCCGCGATGTGGCCAAGGGGCAGCACGCCCGCGTGGCCTCGGTGATGCAGACCGGTGACGGGCTGGCGCATGGCCCCGACGATCCCGGCCTGCGCCAGGACATGACGCTGGACGCGGCGCTCGCCCGCTGCATGGAGCTGTATGAGCCGGTGCCGGTGCGCGCACCGGACGGCCAGCTGGTGGGCGTGGTGAACCCCGCCGATCTCGCCGCCGCGCTGCAGGTGGAGCAGCCATGACCCAGCTGACCAAGGGCGCGCAGGCCGCGCTGCTGGCCGCCATAGTCGGCGCGCTGTGCCTGCTGCTGGAGGGCGTGGCGCCGTGGCTGGTGCAATTCCCCAAAGCCTGGGTGTTGCCCGCGACCGATTGGGTCGGGGCAGGGGTGGAATGGTTCCTGCTGCTGATCAAACCCGCCGCGCGGGCGTTCTCGGCGTTGCTGTTCTACCCGATGGAGGCCGCCAGTGCCGCCCTGAACCAGACCCCCTGGCCGCTGCTGATCGCCGCCGCCACCGCGCTGGGCTGGATGCTGGGCGGGCTGCGCATGGCGCTGATGGCCCTTGTCGGGCTGGGGTTCGTGTTGGCCTCGGGCTACTGGTCCGAGGGCATGAACACGCTGGCGCTGGTGGCGGTCTCCGTGCCGCTGGCGCTGCTGATCGGCGGCGGCATCGGTATCCTTGCCAATGAATACCCCCGCATCCGCGGCCCGGTGCAGGCCACGCTGGACGTGATGCAGACGGTGCCGACCTTCGCCTATCTTACGCCCTTGCTGGTGCTGTTCGGCTTTGGCCCGGTGGTGGGGCTGATCGCCTCGGCCATCTATGCGGCGCCGCCAATGGCGCGCAATGTGCTGTTGGGGCTGCAGCGCGTCGAGCCAGAGATCAAGGAAGCCGCCGTCATGTCCGGCGGCACCCGCCTGCAGCAGCTGTTTCAATGCGAGATCCCCTCGGCCGGCCGCCAGATCATGGTTGGCGTCAACCAATGCCTGATGGCGGCGCTCTCGATGGTGATCATCGCCGCGGTGATCGGCGGCTTTGACGACATCGGCTGGGAGGTGCTCCTGACCATGCGCAAGGCGCAGTTCGGCCAGAGCCTGCTGGCAGGTCTGGTGATCGTGATCTTCGCCATCCTGATCGACCGGATGAGCGGCACCCTGACCGAGGACCGCCGCCAGCGCCATGACCCGCGCGTGGCCTGGGGTATTCTGGGGCTGGGCGTGCTGGCCAGCGTGCTGTTCTGGGGCAGCCTTGGCTCGGCCGAGGATTACACCCTGTTCAACCCGGTGGCGGATCGTGTCGATGCCGGGCTGTCGGCCTTTACCACCGCCAATGCCGCGGCGCTGACGGCGCTGAAGAACAACGTGATGTTCTACGTCCTGCTGCCGCTGCGCATCGGGCTGGATCAGGCGGTGCTGCCCTTTACCTGGGGCTTTGCCTGGACCCCGGCGATGAGCGCGGCTCTGTTCGCCGCCGGTGCCGCCCTCGGCCTGCTCTGCGCCTGGCGCGGCCACCTGGCGCTGGGGCTGATGCTCTTGATCGCGGCGGGTATGCTCGAGACCGGGATTTCGCAGTTGCCCTGGCCCTTCGTGCTGGCGGGCGCGGGCGCGCTGGCCTGGGTCGCGGCGGGGCGCGGGCTGGCGCTGCTGACCGTTGTGCTGCTCACCACCATCCTGGTCTCCGGCCTGTGGGAGCGCGCGCTGCTGTCACTCTACCTGTCGGGCGCGGCGGTCTTTGCCTGCACGCTGCTGGGCGGCGGCATCGGGCTGGCCTCAGCGCTGTCGCCCACCGTGTGGCGCGTGGTGCGCCCGGTCTGCGACATGCTGCAGACGATCCCGCTGTTCGTCTTCCTGATCCCGGTCCTGATGGTGTTCCAGATCGGCGAGTTTTCGGCCTTCCTCGCGATCATCGCCTATGCCATCGTGCCGATGATCCGCTACACCCGCCACGGGCTGACCGAGACCCCGGCCGAGATGATCGAGGCCGCGACCGCCTCCGGTGCGACCCGCTGGCAGATGCTGCGCGACGTGCGCGCGCCCTATGCGGCGCCGTCGATCCTGCTAGGGCTGAACCAGACCATCCTCTATGCCTTTGCGATGCTGGTGATCGCGGCGCTGATCGGCACCACTGGCCTCGGCCAGTCGATCTACCTGGCGCTGGGCAAGGCGGATGTGGGCTTGGGCATTTCTGCCGGGGCAGCGATGGCGATCCTCGCGCTGATTGCCGACCGCATCGTGCAGGGCTTTGCCGAGGACCGCCGCCGCGCGCTGGGGCTCTGACGCGTTCGGACCTTGTCGACCAACAGAGAGGGCACCCCCGCGGTGCCCTTTCCTGTTTTCAGATTGTCGCCCGCCGATGTTTCGCGGTCATCCGGGCTTGACCCAGACGGCCATATCCCCACCTATGGCACAGCACGACACCGGAGAATACGACCCATGCAACTCGCCTACGTGATGACCGAGGAACGCGGCGCCACCGACCGTTTGCTGAGCGCCCTGGCCGACCGCCTGCAGGCCCGCGGCATCCGTCTGGGCGGCATCGTGCAGACCAACGTGGAGTGCCACGACAGCGAATTGTGCGACATGGATGTGCGGGTGCTGCCGGATGGCGAAACGATCCGTATCTCGCAGTCGCTGGGGGCCGGATCGCGCGGATGCCGCCTCAACCCCGAGGCGCTGGAACGCGCGGTGGGGCAGGTCTCGGCGGCGCTGCAATCTGATCCGCTGCCGCAATTGATGATCGTGAACAAATTCGGCAAGCACGAGGCCGACGGGCGCGGCATGCGGCCAGTGATCGCCGAGGCGCTGGCAAGGGGCATCCCGGTGCTGTCCGGTGTGAACCGGCTGAACGTCGCCCCCTTTCAGGCCTTCGCCGACGGGCTGGCAACGGCTGCCGAACCGGACCTCGACGCGCTCGAGGCCTGGGCGGTTGCCGCCGTGCACGAATCGACCAACGACTGACCGCGCCGTTCCCGGCAACGGACCATCCACGACGATCCAGGGACAGCCGCACCGCCCGGAAATGGGCCTGCGGCAGCCGTTGCCGTGGCCGCTTTCCGTCGAAAAGGCACCGTAAAATC
This sequence comes from Nocardioides marinus, assembly GCA_019801415.1. Lineage (GTDB taxonomy): Bacteria > Pseudomonadota > Alphaproteobacteria > Rhodobacterales > Rhodobacteraceae > Leisingera. The sequence continues at coordinate 83,584 of JAHVJD010000005.1, read as the reverse complement.
AGAGCAATTTTAAATGGAATACCGAGGCTAGGACTTTTTTAGGAAGCTGGCACTAAAGCTTTGGCAAATGGCCCAATAAAAGGACCCTGTAATAATGCCAGCTTTCATGTACCGCTTACCTGTGCGGATCTACGCGCTCGCGCTGCTCGCCCTTGTGATGACCGCGGGGCTGACAGTCCTGATCTTGACCCAGGTCACCCAAAACGCCTACGCCATGCGCAAGGCCGAGCTGCACAATGTCACCGATGCGGCGATCAGCCTGTTGCATGACCTCGAACAGGGGGTGGCGGATGGCCGCTTCACCCCGGAGGAGGCGCGTGACATCGGCCGCGAGCGCCTGACTGCGCTGCGCTTCGGTGACGCGGGCTACGTCTTCGTGTTTGACCATGACATCACCGTACAGGCTCACCCTGTTGTGCCCGATTGGGTCGGCACCAACCAGGCGGGCTACAAGGACGTCAAAGGCATGAACGTCTTTGTCGAGCTGGAAAAGATCGCCGCCAGCAAGGGCGCAGGTGACCTGACCTATTACTTCAAGAAGCCCAACTCTGACGTGATGGAAGCCAAGATCGGCTATGTGCAGGCGTTCAAGCCCTGGGGCTGGATCATCGGCACTGGCGCCTATGTTTCCGACATCGAAGCCGAAGTAGCCACCATGCGCAATCAGGCGATTGCCGTGATGGCGGTCAGCTTGCTGCTGCTGTCGATTGGTGCCTTCTTTGTGACCCGTGGCGTGACCGGCCCGCTTGGCGCGCTGAAGGATCGCATGCAGGCGATGGCCGATGGTGACACCGAAAGCGAGATCCCGTCGACCGAGGCCCGCAGCGAACTGGGCGAGATCGCCCGCACGCTCGACGTGTTCCGCACCGCGCTGATTCGCCAGCGTGAGCTGGAGGAGGAGCAGAAGGAACTGGACCGCGTGCGCAGCCGGGTGGTGGATACCCTGCGCGGCAAGCTGTCGGTGCTGTCCCAGGGCGACCTGACGGCGCAGATCACCGAAAGCTTCCCCGAGGAATATGAACAGCTGCGCAAGGACTTCAACACCACCGCGCGCACCCTCAGCGGCACCGTGGAACAGGTTGTCGCCGCCGCCGCCAGCATCCGCAACGGCGCTGAGGAAATCAGCCAGGCCTCCGACGACCTGTCGCATCGCACCGAGAGCCAGGCGGCGACGCTGGAGCAGACCGCCGCTGCGCTTGACGAGCTGACCGCGAGCGTGAAATCCGCCGCCGAAGGCGCCCGCAGCGTCGAAGCCACCATGGAAGAGGCCAAGGAAGAGGCCCGCACCAGTGGCGAGGTGGTGCAGAGCGCCGTGGCCGCGATGACCGAGATCGAACAGTCCTCGGCCCACATCAGCCAGATCATCAGCGTGATCGACGACATCGCCTTCCAGACCAACCTCCTGGCGCTGAACGCCGGTGTCGAGGCGGCCCGCGCGGGCGAAGCCGGCCGTGGCTTTGCGGTCGTGGCCTCCGAAGTGCGTGCCCTGGCGCAGCGCTCCTCGGATGCGGCGATGGAGATCAAGACCCTGATCGGCAACAGCTCGCAGCAGGTTGAGCGCGGCGTGGATCTGGTCGGCAAGGCAGGCGAGGCGCTGCAGAGCATCGTCTCGCAGGTGAGCCACATCTCGCAGCTGGTCTCCGGCATTGCCGAAGGCGCGGCCGAGCAGTCAACCGGCCTGAACGAGATCAACACCGGTGTGACCCAGCTGGATCAGGTGACCCAGCAGAACGCCGCCATGGTGGAAGAGGCTACCGCGGCCGGCCACATGCTGAAGACAGACGCCACCAAGCTGTCCGAGATGGTTGCCCACTTCAAGATCCCGGGCGGCAACTCCGCGGCGACCGCGGCCCCGGCGGCACCCCGCGCGGCGGCACCTGCCGCCCCGGTCGTGCCCACCGCCCACGGCGATGACGACTGGGACGTGGAGCTGGCCTCGGCGCCCGCCGCCGCCCCGGTGGCGCAGGGCAACGCTGCCCGCGACATGTGGCAGGACTTCTGATCCCGGTTGCCCCCGGCACCATCGCCGGGGGATCACGACGGCGCCAATAAAAACGCCCGGAGCATGGCTCCGGGCGTTTTCCTGTTTTGGGCTGTGGCAGCTGCCGCGTCGATCAGTCGATGATGGCGTTCAGGGTCGCCGAGGGGCGCATGACCTTGGCCTTCAGCTCGACGCTGGGGTGGTAGTAGCCACCGATGTCCGCCGGAGCGCCCTGCGCCGCGGCCAGCTCGGCCAGGATCTGTGCTTCCTTGTCAGCCAGTTCCTTGGCGATCGGCGCGAAATGCGCCGCCAGCTCGGCATCGTCTTCCTGCTTCGCCAGCGCCTCTGCCCAGTAACGGGCGAACCAGTAGTGGCTGTCGCGGTTGTCGGGCTGGCCGACCTTGCGCGAGGGCGAACGGTTGTTGTCGAGGATGCCTTGGGTCGCTTCCTCTGCAGCCGCGCCCAGCACGCCGGCCTTCTTGTTGCCCTTGCTGTCGGCCAGGAACTTCAGCGATTCCCCCAGCGCGCAGAATTCGCCCATCGAATCCCAGCGCAGGTGGTTTTCCTCGACCAGCTGCTGCACGTGTTTCGGGGCCGAGCCGCCGGCACCGGTCTCGAACAGGCCGCCGCCGTTCATCAGCTTCACGATCGACAGCATCTTGGCGCTGGTGCCCAGCTCCAGGATCGGGAACAGGTCGGTCAGATAGTCGCGCAGCACGTTGCCGGTGATGGCGATGCTGTCCTTGCCCGCGGTGATGGTCTCCAGCGACTGACGGGTGGCTTCACGCGGTGCCAGGATCTTGAACTTGTCGGCCACGCCCGCGGCTTCCAGCGCCGGTTTGACGTATTTGATCAGCTCGGCGTCATGGGCGCGGTTTGCGTCCAGCCAGAAGATCGCCTCGGAGCCGGTCAGGCGCTGACGGTCCATCGCCAGCTGGATCCAGTTCTCGATCGGGGCTTTCTTCACGGTGCAGGAGCGCCAGATGTCACCGGCTTCCACGTCGTGCGAGTGCAGCGTCTCGCCATTGGCCAGCACGATGCGGATGGTGCCGTCTGCGGGTGCCTCGAAGGTGGTCGGATGCGAGCCGTATTCCTCGGCCTTCTGGGCCATCAGGCCGACGTTGGCGACCGCACCGGCGGTGGTCACGTCCAGCGCGCCATTGGCTTTGAAGAAGTTGATGGTCTCGTCGTAGACGGATGCATAGCAGCGGTCGGGGATCACGCAGTTGGTGTCGCCCTTGTTGCCGTCCTGATCCCAGCCCTTGCCGCCGGCGCGGATCACCGCGGGCATCGAGGCGTCGATGATGACGTCGGAGGGCACGTGCAGGTTGGTGATGCCCTTGTCGCTGTCGACCATGTACATGTCGGGACGCTCGGCGCGCACGGCGTCGATGGCGGCCATGATCTCGGCGTTGCCCTTGACGCGTTCCAGCAGGTCGCCCAGGCCGGAGTTGGGGTTCACGCCCAGCGCTTCCAGCTCGCTGCCGTATTTCTCGAACACCGGTGCCAGCCAGGCCTTGACGGCGTGGCCGAAGATGATCGGGTCGGAGACCTTCATCATGGTCGCTTTCAGGTGCAGCGAGAACATGGTGCCATCGGACTTGGTGTCCTCGATCGCCTCGGCGAGGAAGGCGTCCAGCGCGCGGGCCGACATGAAGGTGGCATCGGCAACGGTGCCTTCTTCCAGCGGCCAGCTGTCCTTCAGCACGGTGACGGCGCCGTCCTTGGCCACGAATTCGATCTTCGCGTTACCGGCCTGCGCGGCGGTGATGGTGGCGGATTTCTCGTTGGCGTAGAAATCGTTGCCCGGCATCGACGAGACCTTGGTCTTGCTGTCGGCGCTCCATTCCCCCATCGAATGCGGGTTGTTCTGGGCAAAGTTCTTCACCGCCTTGGCAGCGCGACGGTCAGAGTTGCCTTCGCGCAGAACCGGGTTCACCGCCGAGCCCTTGATGGCATCGTAGCGCGCACGGATGTCCTTCTCGGCGTCGGTCTTCGGCTCTTCGGGGTAGTCCGGGATGTCATAGCCCTGGCCCTGCAGTTCCTTGATCGCGGCGGTCAGCTGCGGCACCGAAGCAGAGATGTTGGGCAGCTTGATGACATTGGCGTCCGGGGTCTTCACCAGCTGGCCCAGCTCGGCCAGGTCATCGTTCTGGCGCTGCTCTTCGGTCAGGTTCTCCGGGAAGGCGGCAATGATGCGCCCGGCCAGCGAAATGTCCTTGGTGCCGACGGTCACACCGGCGGCAGAGGCGAACTTGCGGATGATCGGCAGGAAGGATGCCGAGGCCAGTTCGGGCGCTTCGTCTACAATGGTATACAATACGTCGGGCTTTGAGTTTTCTGCCATGTTCCACAACCTTTCAGCGAAGTTCGGAGGTTTGATGATGACGCCAGCGCGGGCGACCGCGCCGATCAGAGAAATGCCGTGCCACCGCGGCGGGGGCCGGAAAGGGGGCCCGGACCGGCCTTGGCAGCCATGGATGTGCCACCCATGTAAATCACCCTTGCTGCGGGTGCAATGGTTTGGCGCATGCGGCCTGCGCGCGGATTGCCGCGGCGGACGTGTCCCGGCACCACCAAGGCGAGGGCAGGGGGCGGTCTGACCGGATGCTCGGCGCGCCCGCTGGCCCGCCGGGCTTCCCCGGTGTCAGTCGCGCAGCTCATCCGGGGCGACACCCCAGAGTTTCTTCTTGGGAGCCCAGCCGCTGTAGCCACCGGCCGAGATTTCGCACCAGTCGGGCTGGCATTCGCCCAGCCGTGCCACCACGCCCAGTTCGAAGGCCGCGCTGACCGGCGCCTTGCTGTCGGGGCGGGTGTGCACGGTCAGCATGTCTTCTTCGACCAGCACCGTGCGCACCCCGGACAGCAGGGCATAGTGCACCCAGCCGCCAAAGCCGTCGCGATCCTGCACCCGACGCCAATGGCCATATTCGGCGGTGATCTTCAGCGGCATACCACGGCGCTTGAACACCCAGTCGATCTTGTGGCTCAGCGACGGACCCCGGCGCACGTTGCCCTTCGCGGCCTTCATCGACACGAAACGGGGCAGCGGCAGGTTGGTGACCGGACCACGGGTCTCGGCGGCGCAGGCGGCGCCTGCCACTGTCACCGCGATGACCGCCGCCGCCAGGCGGCGCGCAAACCCTGCCACAAATGTCACGCTTCTGTCTGCCTTTGTCATTCGTACTGCCGTTGATGCCCGCTTTAGGTCTGACCGTTTGCCAAAGGAAGGATTTTTCCCGTCCAGCGGCAGCAGGAGGCGCTTGGGTTCTTGTGCCCGTCCGCGTCCTGCGCCACGATGCCACGCAGGCGCAGGAATAGAAATGCCCAAGGGAGAGCGCAAGTGCCAAGAGACCGACTGAGTGTTGTCGTTACGCGACGGTTGCCTGAACCAGTGGAAACGCGGCTGAGCGAATTGTTCAACGTGCGCCTGCGCGAGGATGACACCCCGATGAGCCGGGCCGAGCTGGCGGCGGCCATGAAGGAGGCCGATGTGCTGGTGCCGACGGTGACCGATACCATCGATGCCGGGCTGCTGGGACAGGCCGGCGAGCGGCTCAAGCTGATCGCCAATTACGGTGCCGGGGTCGACCACATCGATGTCGCCACGGCCCGGCAACGCGGCATCCTGGTCTCCAACACCCCCGGTGTGCTGACCGATGATACCGCCGACATGACCATGGCGCTGATCATGGCCGTGGTGCGCCGCCTCCCCGAGGGGCTGGCGGTGATGCAGAAGGGCGACTGGCAGGGCTGGGCGCCGACCGCGCTTCTGGGGGGGCGCATCGCGGGACGCCGCCTCGGCATTCTCGGCATGGGGCGGATTGGCCAGGCGGTCGCCCGGCGCGCCGCCGCCTTTGGTATGCAGGTGCATTACCACAACCGCCGCCGCCTGCGCCCCGAGATCGAGGAAAAGCTGGAGGCCACCTATTGGGAGAGCCTCGACCAGATGGTCGCCCGCATGGACGTGATCTCGGTCAACTGCCCCTCGACGCCATCGACCTTCCACCTGATGAACGCGCGTCGGCTCAAGCTGATGAAACCCACCGGTGTCATCGTCAACACTTCGCGCGGCGAGGTGATCGACGAACACGCGCTGACCCGGATGCTGCGCGCGGGTGAGATCGCGGGCGCCGGCCTCGACGTCTATGAGCATGGCACCGACATCAACCCGCGCCTGCGCGAGTTGCCCAACGTGGTGCTGCTGCCGCATATGGGCTCGGCCACCATCGAGGGGCGGATCGAGATGGGCGAGAAAGTGTTGCTGAACATCAAGACATTTGAGGACGGTCACCGTCCGCCGGATCAGGTGGTGCCCTCAATGCTGTAGAGGCCGCCGTTTTTTCAAGGGAGGATTTTTGATGAAGTATGTCGTTCTGGCCTGCGCCGGTCTCGCCGCGGCCCCCGTCCTTGCGCAGGAGGCGGCCGATGCGGTGGCGCCCGAGGCCGCAACCTCCGGCACCTTCGAGGCGATCTCCACCGAGGTCGCCGAAGCGCTGGCCGCCAAGGCCGACGGCCGCGCGGTGAAGGGCGAGAACTGGATGGTGGCTGCCGCCAACCCGCATGCGGTCGAGGCCGGGGCGCGAATCTTGCGCGCGGGCGGCACGGCGGCGGATGCAATGGTGGCGGTGCAGACCGTTCTGGGGCTGGTTGAGCCGCAATCCTCGGGCCTCGGTGGCGGGGCCTTCCTGGTCTGGTACGACGCCGCCAGCGGCGAGCTGACCACGCTGGACGCACGCGAAACCGCGCCGCTGGCCGCCACGCCGACGCTGTTTCAGGATGAAAACGGCGAACCGCTCAAATTCTATGACGCCGTGGTCGGCGGCCGCTCTGTCGGCACCCCCGGCACGCCCGCGCTGCTGGAGGCCGCGCATCGGCGCTGGGGGCGCGCCAACTGGCCCTCACTGTTCGAACCCGCGATCCAGCTGGCCGAGGAAGGCTTTGCCGTCTCGCCACGTCTTGCCGCGCTGGTCGAGGGCGACGCCGACCGGCTTGGGCGGTTTGCCCACACGGCGGCGTATTTCCTGCCCCGCGGCGCGCCGCTGCGGGCAGGGGACACGTTGCTGAACCCCGATTACGCCGCCACCCTGCGCGCCCTGGCCGAGGGCGGCGCGGCGGCCTTCTATACCGGGCCGATTGCCGCCGACATCAGCCGCACGGTGCAGACCGCAGAGGGCAACCCCGGTGTGCTGTCGACGGTGGATCTGGCGCTCTACCAGGTGCGCGAGCGCCCCGCTGTCTGCGCTCAGTACCGCGACTTCGAGGCCTGCGGCATGGGCCCGCCGTCCTCCGGCGCGCTGACCGTGGGGCAGATCCTCGGCATGCTCGACAGCTATGACCTGGCCGCGATGGGCCCCGACAGTGCCGAGGCCTGGCGGCTGATCGGCGATGCCTCGCGCCTCGCCTTTGCCGACCGGGGCCGCTACATGGCCGATAGCGATTACGTGCCGGTGCCGGTGCAGGGGCTGGTGGCGGCGGATTACCTGGCGTCGCGCGCCGAACTGCTGCAAGGCGACGACGCGCTGCCCGAGGTGGCGCCGGGCGCGCCCGAGTTCGATCACGCGCTTCTGCTGGCCGACGACGAGTCGATCGAGCTGCCCTCGACCTCGCATATCTCGATCGTGGACAGCTACGGCAACGTGCTGTCGATGACCACGACCATCGAGAACGCCTTTGGCTCGCGGCTGATGACAAACGGCTTCCTCCTGAACAACGAGCTGACGGATTTCTCCTTCCGCAGCCACAAGGACGGCGTGCCGATTGCCAACCGGCTGGAGCCGGGCAAACGCCCGCGCTCCTCGATGGCGCCGACGATCCTGCTGCGCGACGGTCAGCCGGTGCTGGCCATCGGCTCGCCCGGTGGCAGCCGGATCATCGGCTACGTGGCGAAATCCATCGTGGCCTGGGCCGACTGGGGCATGGACATCCAGGAAGCGCTGGCAATGCCGCATCTGGTCAACCGCTTCGGCACCTATGACCTCGAGGTGGGCACCGGCGCCGAAGACCTGGGCGAAGCGCTGACCGAGATGGGCTTCAAGGTGAATGCCCGCGACCTCACCTCCGGTCTGCATGCGATCGAGATCGGCGAGGGGCTGAAGGGCGCTGCCGACCCGCGCCGCGAAGGCATCGCGCTCGGCGGATAACGCCGCCGCCCGGCCCAAGGGGGCCGGGCCGCTCCCGGCTTCGTGCCTTGCACCCGGCCTGCGGGCGCCTATAGTGCCCGGGTAATTGATAAGCATACCCACCAGCCTCCAGGAGCCCCGCCCATGGTCCAAGCCACCTCACTGCCCCGCAACGAGGCCGGGATCCGCGCCGCGATCGACACCCTGCAGGACCGTCTGGGCGACCGGTTGCAGACCGGCCAGGCGATCCGCGAACAGCACGGCCACACCACCACCTGGATCACCAACCAGGCTCCCGACGCGGTGGCCTTTCCCACCTCGACCGAGGAGGTCGCCGAGATCGTGCGCACCTGCGCCGAGCATGGCGTGCCGGTGATCCCCTTCGGCACCGGCACCTCGCTCGAAGGCCATGTGAACGCACCAGCCGGCGGCATCTGCGTCGACATGATGCGCATGGACAAGATCCTCAGGGTCAATGCCGAGGATCTTGACGTGGTGGTGCAGCCCGGCGTCACCCGCGAGCAGCTGAACACCTACCTGCGCGACCAGGGGCTGTTCTTCCCGATCGATCCGGGCGCCAATGCCTCGCTCGGCGGTATGGCGGCGACGCGCGCGTCCGGCACCAACGCGGTGCGCTATGGCACCATGAAGGACAATGTGCTGGCGCTTGAGGCGGTGATGGCCGACGGCGGTGTGATCCGCACCGCGCAGCGGGCCAAGAAATCCTCGGCCGGCTATGACATGACCCGCCTGCTGGTCGGCTCCGAGGGCACCCTTGGCCTGATCACCGAGCTGACCTTGAAACTGCAGGGCATCCCCGAGGCGATCCGCTCCGCCCGCTGCGCCTTCCGCAGCGTCGATGACGCCTGCCGCGCGGTGATGATGACCATCCAATACGGTATCCCGGTCGCCCGGATCGAACTGCTGGACGCGCTGAGCGTGCGCGCCGCCAACGCCTATTCCGGGCTTGAGCTGCCGGAAACGCCGCTCCTGCTGCTGGAATTCCACGGCTCGGACGCGGGCGTGGTGGAGCAGGCCGACATGTTCGCCTCCATCGCCGAGGAATTCGGCGGCTTCGACATCGCCGCGACATCAACTGCCGAGGAGCGCAGCAAGCTATGGCAGGCGCGCCATGACATGTACTGGGCCAGCCTGCAGCTGCGCCCGGGCGCCAAGGGCATCTCCACCGATGTCTGCGTGCCGATCTCGCGGCTGGCCGAATGCGTTTCCGCAGCCCGCGAAAAAGCCGAAGAAATGGGCCTGATGGCACCGATGGTCGGCCATGTCGGCGACGGCAATTTCCACGCGCTGCTGCTGATCGACATGGACAGCGCAGAAGAGAGCGCCAAGGCGGACAAATATGTCGGCTGGCTCAACGAGATGGCGATCTCGATGGAGGGCACCTGCACGGGTGAGCACGGCATCGGCCAGGGCAAGCGTCCCTATCTGACCCAGGAACTGGGCGAGACCACCCGCTACATGGCCGCCATCAAGGCGGCGCTGGATCCGGAAAACATCCTCAACCCCGGCAAGATCCTCGAGATCTGACGAAAGCCCACCAGCCTTGGCGCTGCAGGCAGGCCTTGGGATTTGAGTATTTGAAGAAAGATGAAAGTGACCTCCGCGCCTTCATCTTTCCAAAAATACTCACTGCACGCCGTCGGCCGCCCGCGCGCCGCCGGGGTGTTGCGCCGCCGCCGCACGCCGCTGTCACCGCATGTAAAGGCGGTTATGGCAGGTTGTCGTGGATCGCGGTCATTGCCGGGCCTGACACCCCCGGCACCCAGGAACAGGGCCCCCTTGGCAGGGGGCACGCAGAGACAACGTTTAGCGTGCGGGCGGATACGCCCGTCCCGCCTCCGCCCCCGTGGCGGCGCCGCCATCCTCAACCGCTGCACAGCGCGAGCGACATAGACAGTACCGAAGCAACACCGGCAGGGCAGGGGCCCTGGCCGGATAGCGGCAATTGTGCCGGTTCTGCGCAGAATTGCCCGCAAACCGCCGCAATTTCGCGCCTCATGCCGGTGCCCGCTGGCATCCGGGCGAGGAAGTAGGCGGAGACCACCCATGGGACTGAAAAAAGCCGTTGGCATCCTGTTGTGCAGCACCCAGGCGGTGATCGGTGCGGATTACTACATCCAGACCCGCGATGCGGGGCTGGGCTGGGGCGATCTCAGCGCCACCGATTACGGCACCATCGTGCAGGATCGCTTTGTCCGCGCCCGTGCCGCCAAGGCGGCAAGAGGCGACGCGGAAACGTCCCTGTGGGGCGACGTTGCCACCTATGGCAAGAGCCTGCTGGGCGGCGGCGAGCAGCTGGCCGAAGCGCAGGGCACCCCGCAGGAGGAGGCGCCGCAGCCGGTCTGCGTGCGCCGTGGCACCGTGGCCGACTGCTGAGCGCAGGCGCCGACACCGGTTTTCCAGCACAGCGATTCAGCCGAAATGCCGGGTGAAACAGGCCGTTGGCGGGTTTTTTCGCCAGAAACCTGTCGAGCTTGGCGCGCAAGGTCGGTTTTGGCTGTTTTTGCGTCGGCTGGATTTCGCGCCGCCGCACGCGCTTGGGCATAACCATTGCCAAGAATCTCATAACGCTGGAGAGCCGGAGAATGAAAACCCAAGTCAAAGCACTTGTTGTGGGCGGCGGCGCCGTCGGCACCTCGATTGCCTATCACCTGGCCAAGGCCGGGTGGGACGATGTCATGCTGATCGAACGGGACGAGCTGACTTCCGGTTCGACCTGGCACGCAGCCGGCCTGCTGCCGCTGTTCAACATGTCCTATGCGACCACCCACATCCACAAGTACTCGGTCGATTTCTACAAGACCCTGGAAGAGGAAACCGGCCTGAACGCGGGTTTCGCCGTGGTCGGCAACCTGCGCATGGCGCAGACCCAGGAGCGCATGGATGAATACATGCTCTATGCCTCCACCGCGGAAACCTGCGACGTGAAATACGAGTGGCTGACCCCGGAGCAGATCAAGGAACGCTGGCCGCTGATCGAAACCTCCGATCTGAAGGGCGCGATCTACCACACCGAGGACGGCTATATTAACCCTGCCGACGTGACCCAGGCGATGGCCAAGGGTGCCCGCCAGCGCGGCGTCGAGATCGTCCGCAAGATGCAGGCCGACGCGTTCCACTGGAACGGCACCCACTGGGAAGTCACCTGCACCAAGATGATCGAGAAGGGTGGCAACCTGGTCGAGTCCGACGAGAAGGTGGTGATCACCGCCGAGCACGTCGTGACCGCCTCCGGCAACCACGCGCAGCGCACCGCCAAGATGCTGGGCATCAAGATGCCGGCGATCCCGGTCGAGCATACCTTCATCGTGATGGACCAGGACCCCGAGCTGGTCAAATGGCGCGAAGCGGGCAACCCCGAGCACCCGGTGATCCGCGACGCCGACAACGAATCCTACGCCCGCGAAGAGCGCGGCGGCTGGATCCTCGGCATCTACGAACACGGCGCACCGGCGCGGTTTGAGCATGGCGTGCCGGACAGCTTCCGCGCCGACCTGTTCCCGCTGGACCTCGACCGGATCGCCGACCAGTACATGGCGATGGCCGAGCGCGTGCCCTCCTGCGCCGAAAGCGGCCTCAAGGACGACTTCAACGGCCCGATCTGCTACACCCCCGACGGCAACCCGCTGGTCGGTCCGGCGCCGGGCCTGCGCAACATGTGGCTGGCGGAAGGCTTCTCCTTCGGCATCACCGCCGCAGGCGGCACCGGCTACTACCTGGCGCAGATGATGGTGGACGGCGAGGCCGAGATCGACATGGCGTCGCTCGACCCGAAACGCTACTCCTCCAACTGGATGACCACCGAGTTCGCGGCCCGCAAGAACGAGGAGTGCTACGAGCACGTCTACATCCTGCACCACCCGGACGAAGAGCGCGAAGCCTGCCGTCCGCTGCGCACCGCCCCTGCCTATGACCGCCAGAAGGCCCGCGGCGCACAGTTCGGCTGGGTCAACGGCTGGGAACGCCCGAACTACTTCGGCCCCGTCGATGCGCCGGAAAACTTCGACAGGGAAAGCCGCTCGTTCCGCCGGGGCAAGTGGTGGCAATACGCCGTGGAAGAGGCCAAGGCGATCCGCAACGGCGTTGGCCTGATCGACGCCACCGCCTTCACCAAGCATGTCGTCAAAGGCCCCGGTGCCACCCGGTTCCTCGACTGGTTCACCTGCAACAAGCTGCCGAAGGTCGGCCGCATCAACCTGACCTACGCGCTGACTTCGCATGGCACCACGCGCACCGAATACACCATCGTGCGCAACGGCGAGAACAACTACTACCTGGTCTCTGCCGGTGCCTGGTCGGAGTATGACGCCGACTTCCTGCGCAAGGCGGCCGAGGACAAGATGGAGGAGTTCGGCTACATCGAGATCCAGGACGTGACCACCCAGTGGGGCGTCTTCGCCATCGCAGGCCCCAAGTCCCGCGACGTGCTGAAAGAGGTGATCGTCGACGCCGACCCGGAAACCGCGCTGTCCAACAAGCGTTTCCCCTGGCTGTCGGCCCGCCAGATCGAACTGGGCATGTGCCCGGTCAACGCGATCCGCGTGGCTTACACCGGTGAACTCGGCTGGGAACTGCATCACCCGATCGAGATGCAGAACTACCTGTTCGACCTGCTCGAAAAGGCGGGCGAGAAGCACGGGATGAAGCTGGTCGGAGCCCGCGCCCAGAACTGGCTGCGCCAGGAGAAATCCTACCGTGCCTTCGGCAACGAGCTCGGCCGCGACGCAACCCCGCTGGAAGCCGACCTGCCGCGCTTTGTCGACCTGGAGAAGGACTTCCACGGCAAGGAGAAGCTGATCGAGACCGGCGTGCGGGTGAAATGCTGCACCCTGCTGATCGACGGTCCCGAAGACGCCGATCCCTGGGGCCGCGAGGCGCTCTATGCCGAGGATGGCACCCGTGTGGGCCGTCTCACCTCCGGCGGCTACTCGGTGGCCTTCGAGAAATCCATCGGCATGGGCTACGTGAAGCCCGAGATGGCTGTCGAAGGCACCAAGCTGAAGGTCAAGATGCAGGACAAGCTGTGGGATGCGGTCGTGACCTGCGACAGCCCCTACGACCCGAAGAACGAGACCATCCGTCAGAACGGCTGACGTTCGTATGACACAGACGGAAAGCCCCGGCAGGATCGCCGGGGCTTTTTCGTTGCGCGCGCAAGGTCGATGCGACGGCAAATTTTCCTTGTTTTCCGGAACTTTCCGACCCGCCGCCCGTTGGTTGGACGAAGGAAACGAACAAAGGAGACAGCAGCATGAAACGCTTCGCGACGATCGCTCTTGTGACCGGTCTGGCAGCCGCCCCGGCGTTGGCCGAGACCCATGTGGACTCCGACAACCTGATCCGCACCCGCGACATCACCGGTGGCGACATCTACACGCTGAACGGTCCGATGGATGATGATGCCTGGGGCAACTGGGAAGCGGACGGCGTCGGCCCGGACTGGAACGACATCGGTGAAATCGAGGATGTGATCCTGGATCGCAACGGCCAGATGAAGGGCGTTGTTGCCGAGGTGGGCGGCTTCCTCGACGTGGGCGACAAGCATGTGATGATCCCGGTCGAGGACATGCGCCTGGCGCCGGTGGATGACAAGCGCTACGTGATCGTCACCCGTTTCACCGAAGAACAGCTGGAACAATTGCCGTCGGTTGACGAGGGCTGGTGGGACTAACTCCGCCGCTGTCAGCAGAGTTACGCAAGAGGGGCCCTCGGCCCCTCTTTTGGTGTTCCGTGCCGCGGGGGGGTAGCCCGTCAGCCGCGCGGTTTTTCCGCCGCCAGCGCCAGGTTGTTGGCGGGCATCTCCACCGCCTGCAACAGCTCCAGCCCGGCGTCGTGCAGCCAGTCGATGACGTCGAAATCATCCTTGTAGCCGGTCTCGGGATCATGGGCGCGCAGGGCGGCGTCAAAGCTGCGGTCGCCCTCGCTGGTCAGCGCGCCGCCGCGTGTGAACGGGCCGTAGATCACGAAACGCCCGCCCGGCGCCAGCGCCGCGGCGGCCTCGGTGATCAGGCATTTCGCCTCCGCCTCGCTGACCAGGTGCAGGAGGTTCACCAGCACGATCAGATCCTGCTGCCCATGCTGCGCGGCCCAGCCCGGCGCGGTGGCGTCCAGCGCGACGGGGGGCAGGATGTTGTCCAGCCCGGCCTCCTGGATGTAGGCGCGGATGCTGTCGCGGCGCACCGCGTCCACCTCGGTCGGCTGCCAGGTCAGGCCGGGCAGGCGGGCGGCGTGGGCGACCACATGCTGGCCGGTGCCACTGGCCAGCTCCAGCGCGTGGCCCCTCGGCGGCGCCACCATGGCCAGCAGTTGACCGATTGCCTCGCAGTTGCGGGCCGAGGCAGGCGCGAACAGCTTGCCGTCCTGCGGCAGGGCGACCGAGGCGGCGCCGGGAACCGACCGAACCGGCATCAGCGCAGCCGCCCCGGTGTCAGCGCGGAGACCGTGGCCGCGTCCAGCTCGGGCGGTCGGCCTGCGACCAGATCAGCGACCAGCTGTGCGGCCGCGGGGGCGGTCTGGATGCCATAGCCGCCCTGCGCCGCACACCAGATGAAGTCGGGTTGATCCGGCTCCGGCCCCAGCACCAGCGCACCGTCGCGCACGAAGCTGCGCAAACCGGCCCAGTTATGCTCCACCCGCGTCACCGGTTCGCTGACGTATGCCTCGTAACGCGCCAGCCCCTCGGCCAGCACCATGTCGTCGGCAAAGGCGTCATGCGGCTCTGCCGGGTCGGCCTCAGCCGGAGAGACCAGCAGCTTGCCCGCGTCCGGCTTGGCGTACCAGCTCTCGCCCGGGCCCATGAACATCGGCCAGCCGGTGACATCATGGCCGCCGGGGGCGGGCAGCCGCGCCATCGACCGGCGCTTGGGCTGCAGGCCGATCGGGGCGACCCCGGCCAGCCGCGCCACCTGGTCGGCCCAGGCGCCTGCCGCGTTGACCAGTTGGCGCGCCTCGAACAGCTCGCCGCCCGCGGTAACCTGCCAGCCCTGCGCGCTGCGGCTGATCGCGGTGACCGGCACACGGGTGCGGATCACCGCCCCATTGGCGCGGGCTTCGCGGGCAAAGCCCTGCAGCAGCAGATCGGCGTCCAGGTCCTGCGGATCGGCATGCCAGGCCGCGCGGGTGATCTGGTCGGGGTGCAGGACCGGCACCATGGCGCAGGCCTCGGCGGCGCCGATTTCCTCCAGCCCCAACTCCGCCATTTCCTGCGCAAAAACGGCGTCCTCGCCCGCGCCGCCCAGCAGCAGGAAACCGCGCGGCGACAGGCAGCCCGCGGCGCGGTGATGGGCGGCGCTGGCGCGGCTGAGCGCGACCACCGGGGCCGGGCCATAGGTCTCGGCGAACATCGCCGCCGACCGCCCCGAGGCGTGGTACCCCAGCGCCTCTTCCTGCTCCAGCACGGTGACGCGGCCCAGCTCCGACAGCCGTGCGGCGGCGCTGAGACCCGCCATGCCGCCGCCGATGACGATGAAATCCTGCACGGGCGTTACTCCTGCTCTTCCAGACGGTCGGTGGCCGGCGCGGGACGCGGGCTGAGCGCGCTGATGGCGCTGTAGAGATCGGCGTCCATGTCAAACTCCAGCGCCGCCAGCGAGGGGCGCAGCTGCGCCTCGTTGCGGGCCGAGATGATCGGCATCGGACGGCTGGGATGCGCCGCTGCCCAGGCCACCGCCAGGGTGGCCGGATCGCAGCCGTGTTCCGCCGCCAGCGTCACCAGCCCACGGGCCGCCTCGTGCATGTACGCCTGCCCGTAGCGCGCGCCGTAGCGGCTGTCCTCGCGCAGCCGCCCGGCGCTGTCGCCGCTGGCATATTTGCCGGTCAAAAGTCCGCCGCCGAGGGGGGAGTAGGGGGCAACCGCGATGTCCTGATCGGCGCACATCGGCAGGATCTCGACCTCGGCCTGGCGCTTCACCAAAGAGTACATCGGCTGCAGGATGTCCACCGCGACGCCCAGGTCCCGCCCCAGCATCTGTGCCTTCATCACCTGCCAGGCGGCAAAGTTCGACAGGCCGACATAGCGGATCCGCCCGGTCTCCTTCAGGGAGGCAAAGCACTCCAGCGTCTCGCGCAGGTCGGTCTGGGGATCAAACCGGTGCAGATACAGGATATCGACCATCTCCAGTCCCAGGCGGCGGCAGCTGTCGTCGAGCTGGGCGCGGATATTGGCCGCACCTGCACCACCGGTATAGCCCGCCTTGGTGGCGATCAGCAGCGCGTCGCGCTCGGCGCGGATCAGATCGCCGAGGATACGTTCCGACTGGCCATCGGTATAAACCCAGGCGGTGTCGAAATGATTGATCCCGGCGGCGCGGCAGGCGTCGTACATCGCCGCAGACTGCGCGGCATCGGCGCGGCCACCGAACTGCATGCAGCCAAAGGCAAATCTGCTCGCCGGGGTTGTGTCGGGGCTGGTCAAAAGCGTGGTTCTGGTCATGCCGCGACACTGCCACGCCGGGCGCGGATGGCAAAGGGGTTTCCCGCAGCTTTCCACAAAAGGCTTTGTCGGATCTGCAAGCGGTGCAACTATTACATGTGCTTTCACCAAGTCATTTTGTATCAAAAGGGGCATTCGAATGACGACGCCAGAAGTTCATCCGATGGCAGCGGGCCACATACCGTCCTACGTGGTCGCTGCGGACGGCAGTGATTTCCTGTTCAGCTTCATGGCGGTGTTCACCGTCGTCATGGTCCTGCTGATCGGGGTGGCCTATTTCTCTCTGCACGCGCTGCCCGAGAGGATGGCGCACAAAAGCAATCACCCGCAGTTCCAGCTGGTCGGCATCCTGGCGCTGCTGGCGCTGTTTACCCACAACAATGTCTTCTGGATCGCGGCCATCCTGATCGCCGGCTTCCAGATCCCGGATCTGGTCAGCCCGCTGCGCGCCATCGCCGATGCGATCCGGGGGCAACGGGGCACGGCGGCGTCGCCAGCAGGGCAGGCCGCGCCGCCCCAGCCGACCCAGGGCAGCGCCGCTGCGCAGGGACAAGCCGTGTCAGGGGGTGCTGACCGATGATCGAGACACTGTTGTGCGCGCTGGTCACCATCCTGCCGGATTTTCTCTATCGCCGCTTCGTGCAGGGAAAGCGCATCGGCCGGGAGCTGACGCTGTTTTCCGTCTGGTATGAGCTGCGCTGGGGGCTGACCGCCTGCGTGATGCTGACGCTGATGGTGATCACCACCCTGTTCTACTTTCATCCCGCCACCAAGACGGTGGCGTCCTACTTTCGCACCGTGACCATCCTGCCGCAGGTTGGCGGCCGCGTCGCCGAGGTCTATGTCGAGAACAATCAGGAGGTTAAGGCAGGCGATCCGATCCTGCGGCTGGAAGGGCTCTCGCAGCGGGCGGCGCTGGAATCCGCGCGCGCGGCGATCGCCGAGGTGGCGGCCGCGCACAAACTGGCGGAAACCGATCTCGCCCGCTCAAAAGCGGGGATTGCCCAGGCGCAGGCGGCGCTGGCGCAGGCGCGGGATGATCTGGAGCGCAATCAGCAGCTGCGCGACCAGGGCTCCAGCGCGGTGCGGCTGACCGAGATCGAACGGCTGGAAAACCTGGTTGCCCAGCGGGAGGCCGCGGTGGAGGCCGCCGAGGCGCAGATGGCGGCGGTGCAGCAGCAGATCGATGTGCTGATCCCGGCCCAGATGTCCAGCGCCGAGGCGCAGTTGCACCTGGTCGAGGCCGAGCTGGACAAGACGCTTGTCACCGCCGGTGTCGATGCCCGGATCGAACAATTCGCGCTGCAGGTGGGTGATTATGTCAGCCCGGTGTTGCGCCCGGCGGGCATCCTGGTGCCGCTGGAGTCGGGTCGAAACCGCTTTCAGGCGGGGTTCAACCAGATGGCGGCACAGGTCATCAAGCCCGGCATGGTGGGGGAGATCGGCTGCATGACCAAACCGTTCACGGTGATCCCGATGGTGGTGGTGGCGGTGCAGGATGTCATTGCAACCGGCCAGCTGCGCCCGACGGATGAGCTGCGTGACCTCAAGAACATGCGCGAACCGGGCACCATCACGGTGATCATGGAACCGCTGTATGCGGGGATGGTGGAGCCGCTGCCCCCGGGCAGCAACTGCATCGCGAATGTCTACACCAGCAACCACGCGCGGCTGCAGGAGGATGACAGCCTTGGCACCGGCGAGCGCCTGTTCCTGCACGTGGTGGATACCATCGGCGTCGTGCATGCGGCGGGCCTGCGGCTGCGCCTGTTGCTGATGCCGGTGACCACCCTGGTGCTGTCGGGGCATTGACCGTTCCCGCGGGGCGGCAGGCCATATTGCCGCCCCGTTTGGCCGCTAGGCTCCGGCGCGAGCAATTGCGCAAAGGAGAGTTCTGGTGAAACCGTTTGTGTCAGTCGCGGCCGCAGTGGTGTTGACGGCCTGTGCCGCCCCCGAAAGGCCCGATTACTGGACCGCCACCCGCACCGGCCACGGCGGGAATGGCAGCGCGCCGGTGACAGCGCCGGATCTCGGGTATCGCGCCGGGGCGGAAGCCGCGCTTGCGCCGCATGTGGCGATGCGCCCGGGCGTCCACCGCACCCGCAGCGGTGCGCCCTGGCTGGTGGCCCATTCCGCTGGGTTCCAGGCCGGTGGCCCGCGGCTGCACCCGGCCGCGGCGGCGCAGGCGGCCTTGACCTACATGGAGAGGGAGCGCAGCGACCCCTATGCCGCGCAGGCGGAGCTGGGGAACACGCGGGCCCGCTTTCGGATCGTCACCGTCGATGGCAGCAGCTTCGCGGTGCTCTTTGCCCTCAACATGCCCAAGGCCGACCTGCGCGCGCCGGACAGTGCGGCAGTGCAGGCGCTGACCGCCCATGCCGCGGGGCTGTCCGGCTGCAGTGTCATCGGGACGCCGCTGGTGCAGCAGCACAAGGGGCAGGTCCGCAGGCTGGCAGCGCCGGTCTCCTGCGGCTGAGCTTCCCGGGTCGGGCCGGGCCTGACCGCCGCCCTGCCACGCCTTGCTGCGCCGGAGCCGCGCAACAAAAAAGGCCCGCCGACAGGCGGGCCTTTCGGGTGTCAGGGGCGCGGCTGACCGCGCGCCGCTTATTGCGGGATGTCGCCTTCCAGGCCTTCGACATAGAAGTTCATGCCGGCCAGGGTGCCATCGTCGGCCACTTCACCTTCGGCCAGCCAGTCGCTGCCGTCCTGCTTCTTCAGCGGGCCGGTGAAGGGGTGGTAGTCGCCAGAGGCAATCTTCTCGATCAGGGCTTCAGCCTCGGCCTTCACCTCGGCCGGAACCGCGTCGGTGATCTCGCCAATGCCGACCATGCCGGCGCCGATGCCGTCCCAGGTGTCAACCGACTCCCAGGTGCCATCCATCACGGCTTTGGTCCGGGCGATGTAGTAGGGCGCCCAGTTGTCGATGATCGAGGAAATCCGCGGCTTGGGGCCGTATTCCGCCATGTCGGAGGCCTGGCCGAAGGTGTAGACGTTGCCGGCCGCCTGGGCCGCCGCCTGCGGCGCGGTGGAGTCGGTGTGCTGCAGGATCACGTCGGCGCCCTGTTCGATCAGCACCTTGGCCGCATCCGCTTCCTTGGCCGGGTCGAACCAGGTGAAGGCCCAGACGATCTTGAACTGGACGTCCGGGTTCACCTTCTTGGCGTGGATATAGGCCGAGTTGATGCCGCGGATCACTTCCGGGATCGGGTAGGAGCCGATGTAGCCGATGATGTTGCTCTCGGTCATGTGGCCCGCGATGGTGCCCTGCACGGCGCGGCCCTCGTAGAAACGGGCCGAGTAGGTCGAGACGTTCTCGGCGCGCTTGTAGCCGGTGGCGTGTTCGAACTTCACGTTGGGGAATTTCTTGGCGACGTTGATGGTCGGGTCCATGTAGCCAAAGGAGGTGGTGAAGATCAGGTCCGCGCCTTCCAGCGCCATCTGGGTCATCACCCGCTCGGCGTCGGGGCCTTCGGCCACGTTTTCCACGTAAACGGTTTCGACCTTGTCGCCGAACTCGGCTTCGACCGCCTTGCGGCCTTGGTCGTGCTCATAGGTCCAGCCGCCATCGCCGACGGGGCCGACGTAGACAAAGCCCACCTTGGTCTTGTCCTGCGCCCAGGCCGCACCGGCGGCAAGGCCGAGCGCCACGGCGGCGCTGGTCAGAAGTTTGGTCAGTTTCATGTTTGGGACTCCCCGTTTTGGTTGTGTCGCCCAGGAGAGGACCCTGGGCGGGATCGTGTGCCGCCCGCTGGTTTAGCGGGAGGCATGGAAATTACGGCCGAGCGAGGCGGGTGCGCTGCTCTTGTCCGCCGAAAGGATAACAAGCACAATAATCGTAATCAGATAGGGCGACATTGCCAGATACTCGACCGGGATGGCAACGCCCGCCGCCTGCAGATTGAGCTGCACCACGGTGACACCGCCGAAAAGATAGGCACCCAGCAGCGCGCGCCAGGGCTTCCAGCTGGCAAACACCACCAGCGCCAGGGCAATCCAGCCGATGCCGGCGGTCATGCCCTCGGTCCACTGCGGCACGCGAATGAGGCTGATGTAGGCGCCGCCGAGACCCGCGCAGGCGCCGCCGAACAGGATCGCCAGAATGCGGATGCGGATCACCTTGTAGCCGAGCGCATGGGCGGCCTCGTGGTTCTCGCCCACCGCGCGCAGCACCAGGCCCATGCGGGAATATTTCAGGACCCACCACACGGCGGCGGTCAGCGCGATGCCGAAGTAGAGGATGATGTCATGGCCGAACAGGATCGGGCCGACGACGGGCAGGTCGCTCAGCACCGGGATGTGGATGTCGCCCATCCGCGGCGGCTTCACCCCGACGTAGGACTGCCCCATCAGCGCCGAGAGGCCAAGGCCGAACAGCGTCAGCGACAGGCCCGAGGCGACCTGATTGGCCTGCGCGAACTGGGTCAGGATGGCAAACAGCACCGACAAAGCGGCACCGGCAAAGGCGGCGGCAAAGAAGCCCAGCAGGGGCGAGCCGCTCTCCACCGCGGTGGCAAAGCCCGCGATGGCGCCGACGATCATCATCCCCTCGACGCCGAGGTTCAGAACGCCGGATTTCTCCACCACCAGCTCGCCGATGGCGGCCAGCAGCAGC
Source organism: Nocardioides marinus (assembly GCA_019801415.1). Classification (GTDB taxonomy): domain Bacteria; phylum Pseudomonadota; class Alphaproteobacteria; order Rhodobacterales; family Rhodobacteraceae; genus Leisingera. Next base: position 62,417 of record JAHVJD010000005.1, on the reverse strand, counting down.
GGCGTCGCCGCGACCATCAGGGAGGCGATCAGCAGGACCGGGTTGATTGCAGACAGATCCATGTTACGCGACCTCCGGCTTGCCGATTGCGATGCGGAAATTGGTGAGCAGGTCGAACGCCAGCAGGAAGAACAGAAGCATCCCCTGGAACACCTGGATGGCGGCCGCGGGCAGCTGCAGGTTCGACTGCGCGATGTCGCCGCCGATATAGGTCAGCGCCATCAGCCCACCCGCCAGCAGGATGCCCACCGGGTGCAGGCGGCCAAGGAAGGCCACGATGATCGCGGTAAAGCCGTAGCCCACGTTGAAGTCGATGGAGATCTGGCCGGAGGGGCCGGAGACCTCGAACATGCCGGCCAGCCCGGCCAGCGCCCCGGACATGCCAAGGCAGAACAGCACCAGCCGCGCGGGGTTCACACCCGCGAACTTGGCCGCCCGCGGCGCCTCGCCGGTCAGGCGGATGTGGTAGCCGGTCATGTGGCGGTTCAGCAGCACATAGGCAAAGATCACCGCGATCAATGCGGCCACCACGCCCCAGTGCATGCCGGTGCCGGCGATCAGCTCGGCATTGTGGGCGCTGTCATAGGCCTGCAGGTTGCGCGAGCCGGGAAAGCCGAAGCCCTCGGGGTTCTTCAACAGCCCCAGCGAGACCGAGGCAAGGAACTGCTCGGCCACGTAGACCAGCATCAGCGAGACCAGGATCTCGTTGGTGCCGAAGCGGGTCTTCAGGATCGCCGGGATCATCGCCCAGGCCCAGCCGCCAAGCGCGCCGGCGATCACCATGATCGGGAAGATGTAGAAGGCCTCCAGCGGATAGAACGCAAGGCCGGCACCGGCGCCGCAGATGGCGCCCATGATATACTGGCCCTCGGCGCCGATGTTCCAGATACCCGCGCGAAAGCCCAGCGACAGGCCGATGGCGATCAGCACCAGCGGCGCGCCTTTGACCAAAAGCTGCGGGCGGTAGTAGAAGGAAAACTCGCCGAACAGCGGTTCCCAGAAAATGGTGCGGATCGCCTCCACCGGCGGTTTGCCGAGGGCCGCAAACAGCAGCCCGCCGAACACCATCGTTGCCAGCACCGCCACCAGCGGCGTCGCCAGCGACCAGGCCCGCGACGGCTGCGGCCGTTTCTCAAGCCGGATCATTGCGCGGCTCCCTTTTCATCTTTCTTGAAATACTCCCGCCGGAGGCGGACACCGACCTCAGACATGCGCCACCTCCATGCCATGGGCACCGCCCATCATCAGGCCGATCTCCTCGACCGTCAGGCCCGCGGCCTCGCGCGGCGCGCTCAGGCGGCCCTCGTTGAGGGCGGCGAAGCTGTCGGAGATCTCCATCAGCTCGTCCAGATCCTGGCTGATGCAGATCACCGCGGCGCCCTTGGCGGCCAGATCCAGCAGCGACTGGCGGATGGCGGCGGCTGCGGCGGCGTCGACACCCCAGGTCGGCTGGTTCACCACCAGCACATCCGGGTTCTGCAGCACCTCGCGGCCGATCACGAACTTCTGCAGGTTGCCCCCCGACAGGGAGCGCGCCGCATTGCCGGGGCCGGGCGTGCGCACGTCAAAAGCCTTGATGATGCGTTCGGCAAAATCCTTGGTCTTGCCCCAGTCGAGGAAACCGTTCTTCTCCAGCCCCTCGCGCACCGAACCGGTGAGCATGGCATTTTCCGTCAGGCTCATGTCCGGGGCGGCGGCATGGCCAAGGCGTTCCTCCGGCGCGGCCAGCACCCCCAGCGCGCGGCGCGCGGTGGGGCCGTGGCGGCCGATGGGCTGCCCGTGCAGCTTGACCGCATCCGCCGCGGTCAGAACCTCGCCCGACAGCACGCCCAGCAGCTCGTCCTGGCCATTGCCGGCAACGCCGCCGATGCCCAGAATTTCACCCTTGCGCACCGTCAGATGCACGTTCTTGAGCGATGTGCCAAAGGCCGACGGGGCAGGCACCGACAGGCCAGTGATCGCCATCGCCACCTCGCCGAACTCGCGGGTCTTGCGCTGCGGGGTCTGCAGCGAGCTGCCGACCATCATCTCGGCCATGTCGCGGGCCGAGGTCTCAGAAGGGGTGCATTCGCCGACGTTCTTGCCCAGCCGCAGGATGGTGGCGTGATCGCACAGGGTGCGGATTTCCTCCAGCTTGTGCGAAATATACAGGATCGAGGTGCCCTCGGCGCGCAGCTTCTGCAGCGTCTTGAACAGGATCTCCACCTCCTGCGGGGTGAGGACCGAGGTCGGCTCATCCATGATCAGCAGTTTCGGGTCCTGCAGCAGGCAGCGGATGATCTCGACCCGCTGGCGCTCACCGGCGGAGAGATCGCCGACGGTGCGGAACGGGTCCAGCGGCAGGCCGTAGGTTTCCGACACCTCGCGGATGCGGGCGGCAAGGTCGCGCATCTCCGGCGGGTTTTCCATGCCCAGGGCGATGTTCTCCGCGACGTTCAGCGCATCGAACAGCGAGAAATGCTGGAAAACCATGGCAATGCCATCGGCGCGCGCGGCGCGCGGTTCTGCCGGGGCAAAGGGCGCCCCGCGCAAAAGCATCTGGCCGCTGTCGGGTTTCACCAACCCGTAGATCATCTTGACCAGCGTCGATTTCCCGGCGCCGTTTTCGCCGAGCAGGGCGTGAACCTCGCCCTCGCCGATGTCAAAGGATACGCTGTCATTGGCCACAACGCCGGGATAGGCCTTGGTCAGGCCTTGCAGGCTTAGCAGGGGTACAGTCACGCGCGCCGGTCCTCTCTCAATCCGTGTTCTTCACCATGCCGCAACTGCGGCGGGAGTCGTGATGCCGCTTGCCACTGCGGGCCCGGCCCCGGCCGGGGCACCCGCAAAAAAGCGGCGGGAGCGGTGCAGGCAATCAGGTGATTCAACAGCGGCTGGCATAGCGTCTGATCCAGCACTTGGGAATAGGGCAGCCGCAATTGGCCTGTGTTTCCAGACCTCTGCGGCGTTGGTGCCGCAATGCGCCCGGCGCCGGAGACCCCCGCGCCAGTGCATGACCGAAAGAGATGAGCCATCATCCCCGGACCCTCCGCATTTCCCTGTTGACCCGTAGTGCCCCCTTCGATGCGGTGGGGAAGGAGGCGGGCTGATTATTGCTTGCTGTCGCCAGCCTAGGGAGCAGCCCCTTGTCAAAGCAAGAAAAACCGCCGTGCCGCCGCCGCCGCCCGCGGCGCAAGTAAATTGCCGCTTAGGCGGGCATCTCTTTATAATTAATGCGTTTTATCCGGTATTTCACGCGCGCTTACGGCATCGGGCGTGAAAGAGTTTCAACAGATCGGATAAAATACCACCCCGACCGCAGCGATTTTGGCGGGTGTTGGACCTGCACCGGGCGCACGCGCGGATGCCCTGGCGGGCGGGTGCAGAACGCCGTTCACCCCGGCGCGGCAATGGGATAGCTTTGCGGCATGACCAGCTCTCCCCGATTCATTCACCTGCGCACCCACACCGAGTATTCGCTGCTGGAAGGCGCGCTGCGGCTGAAGAAGCTGCCCGATCTGTGCAAGAAGCACGAGATGCCCGCCATCGCGGTGACCGACACCAACAACCTGTTCTCGGCGTTGGAATTCTCGGTCACGGCGAGCGGCGCCGGGGTGCAGCCGATCATCGGTTGCCAGGTCGACCTGCGGTATGCCGAGCCTGCGCCCGGCGAGCGGCCCAAGCCACCCGCGCCGCTGGTGTTGCTGGCGCAGAGCGAGACCGGCTATGAGCACCTGATGAAGCTGAACTCCTGCCTGTACCTGCGGGAGGGCAACGAGCTGCCGCATGTGACGCTGGAGGAGCTGGCAGCGCATTGCGAGGGGGTGATCTGTCTCAGCGGCGGGCCGGACGGACCGGTGGGGCGGTTGCTGCAACAGGGGCAGCGCCCCGCGGCAGAGGCGCTGATGCAGCGGTTGAAGGCGATCTTTGCCGACCGGCTGTACGTGGAATTGCAGCGGCATCCGGGGGAGCATGGCCAGCCCGAGGCCGAGCAGCTGACCGAGCGCGGCCATGTCGAGATGGCCTTTGCGATGGAGCTGCCGCTGGTTGCCACCAACGACGTCTATTTCCCGAACACGGAGATGTACGAGGCGCATGACGCGATGATCTGCATCGCCGAGGGGGCCTATGTCGACCAGGTGGAGCCGCGCCGCCGCCTGACCGCACAGCATTACTTCAAAAGCCAGGAGGAGATGGTCGCGCTGTTCGCCGACCTGCCGGAGGCGATTGAAAACACGGTGGAAATCGCCCGACGTTGCGCCTTCATGGCGTATCGCCGTGATCCCATCCTGCCGAAATTCGCCGACGACGAGGTGGCCGAGCTGCGCCGCATCGCCAACGAGGGTCTGCAAAAGCGCCTGGCGGTGATCCCGCATGCGGTCAGCGTCGAGGAATACCAGGAGCGACTGGATTTCGAGCTGGGCATCATCGAGGGCATGGGCTTTCCCGGCTACTTCCTGATCGTTGCCGACTTTATCCAGTGGGCCAAGGACCACGGCATCCCGGTGGGGCCGGGGCGGGGCTCGGGCGCGGGCTCTCTGGTGGCCTATGCGCTGACCATCACCGACCTTGATCCCTTGCGCTACTCGCTGCTGTTCGAACGCTTCCTCAACCCGGAACGGGTGTCGATGCCGGACTTCGACATCGACTTCTGCATGGACCGCCGCGAGGAAGTCATCAAATACGTGCAGGAGAAATACGGCCGCGACAAGGTGGGGCAGATCATCACCTTCGGCGCGCTCTTGTCCAAGGCGGCGGTGCGCGACATGGGCCGGGTGCTGCAGATGCCCTATGGCCAGGTGGACCGGCTGTCCAAGCTGATCCCGGTCGAGGGCGTGAAGCCGATGTCGATCGCCGACAGTCTGAAGGAAGAGCCGCGCCTGCGCGAGGAGGCCGAGAACGAGGAGGTCGTCGACCGGCTGCTGAAATACGGCATGCAGGTCGAGGGGCTCTTGCGCTCGGCCGGTACCCACGCGGCGGGGGTTGTGATCGGGGACCGGCCGCTGGACGAACTGGTGCCGCTCTACCGCGATCCGCGCTCGGACATGCCGGCCACCCAGTTCAACATGAAGTGGGTCGAACAGGCCGGTCTGGTCAAATTCGACTTTCTGGGCCTGAAAACGCTGACGGTCATCCAGAACGCCGTCGACCTCATCAAGCAGTCCGGGCGTGACCTGCATATCGCGGCCGATGGCACCCAGCTATACGAGCCACCGGAAGGGGCGGTGAACGAGATCAACGCCATCCCGCTGGATGATAAGGCGACCTACGACCTCTACTCGCGGGCGAAGACCGTGGCGGTGTTCCAGGTGGAATCCACCGGCATGATGGACGCGCTGAAGCGCATGAAGCCCACCTGCATCGAGGACATCGTGGCGCTGGTGGCGCTGTATCGTCCCGGCCCGATGGAAAACATCCCGGTCTATTGCGAGGTTAAGAACGGCCAGCGCGAGATCCAGTCGGTGCATCCGCTGATCGACCACATCCTGGAGGAAACCCAGGGCATCATCGTCTACCAGGAGCAGGTGATGCAGATTGCCCAGGTGATGGCCGGCTACAGCCTTGGCGGCGCCGACCTGTTGCGCCGGGCGATGGGTAAGAAGATCAAGGAGGCGATGGACGCCGAGCGGCCGAAGTTCGAGGCCGGGGCGGCCAAGAACGGTGTCGACAAGAAGAAGGCGAGCGAGGTCTTCGACCTGCTGGAGAAATTCGCCAACTACGGCTTCAACAAGTCGCACGCGGCGGCCTATGCGGTGGTGTCCTATCAGACCGGCTGGCTGAAGGCGAACCACCCGGTCGAGTTCATGGCCGGCGTCATGAACTGCGATATCCACCTGACCGACAAGCTGGCGATCTACTTCGAAGAGGTGAAGAAGGGGCTGGGGCTGCCCTATGTGCCGCCCTGCGTCAACCGCTCGATGGCGACGTTCAACGTGGTGAACGGCGAGCTGGTCTACGCGCTGGGCGCGCTGAAGAACGTCGGCGTCGACGTCATGCGTCTCGTGACCGAGGCGCGCAGCGAAGGCGGCCAGGAGCGGCCGTTCGTGAACCTGTTCGACTTTGCCCGCAGGGTGAACCTGAAACGGGTCGGCAAGCGGCCGCTGGAGATGATGGCGCGGGCAGGGGCCTTTGACCAGCTGGACAGCAACCGGCGGCGGGTGTTCGAGAGCCTCGGCGCGCTGGTCGACTATTCCGCGGCGGTGCATGACCAGCGCAACTCCAACCAGGTGTCGCTGTTCGGCGAGGCGGGCGAGGATCTGCCGGAGCCGCGGTTGCCGAATGTTCCGGACTGGCTGCCCGCCGAACGGCTGAGCGAGGAGTTCAAGGCGATCGGCTTCTACCTGTCCGGCCACCCGCTGGATGACTACATGCCCGCGCTCAAGCGCAAGAAGGTGATGACGCTGGACGAGGTGACGGCCAAGGCCGAACGCGGTCCCTTCATGGCCAAGATGGCCGGCGTGGTGGCCGGGCGTCAGGAGCGCAAATCAGCGCGCGGCAACCGCTTTGCCTTTGTCCAGCTCAGCGATCCCACCGGGGCCTTCGAGGTGACGCTGTTCTCGGAAGTGCTGGAAAAGTCGCGCGAATTCCTCGAGACCGGGGCCAAGGTGGTGATCACGGCCGAGGCCACGATGGAAAGCGATCAGCTAAAGCTGCTGGTGCGCTCTGTCGGGCCGGTGGACAGTGCGATTGCCGATGCCGGGCGCAGCTGCCTGCGGGTCTATCTCAACGACGTGTCGGCCGTGAACACCGTGGCGCAGGTGCTGGAAGATGCCAAATCGGCCGCCCGCAACGCCTCTCGCGGGGAGATCTTCATGTATTTGCAGGATCCCGGTCTGCCCGGCGATGTCGAGATGGATCTGGGCCAGCCGTTCCCCATCAACCCGCAGATCAAGGGCGCGCTGAAGTCGCTGGACGGGGTGATGGACGTGGAGGAGATCTGAGGGCAGGCGGCGTAGCGCGCCTGCCGCCGGATCAGGTCTGGATCACTTCCAGACCAGCTCCGCTCCGCTGAGGCAGACCGGCAGGGTCTCCGGGGGCATCTGGCCCAGCCCCTCGAACAGCTTGATGTAGTTCAGGCTGGAGTGGATGGCGGAGATCTGGCCATTCTCGACCTTGAAGATCATCTGGCCATCGAAATCGAACGGCGGACGGTGCGGGTGATTGGTCACATGCACGTCGAAACAGGTGATGACCCAATCGCCGGCTTCCTCGAAGACGCGGAAGGTGAACTCCGGCGCGCCGCCCAGCAGCGCCTTCATGGTGGACACGAAATCCGACGCGATGAACTGTTTGCCCATCAGGTTGGACACCGGCCCGGTGGCCTCGGTCTCGTCCGAGAACATCTCTCCCAGCACCGCGTTGTTGTCGCGGTACCAGACCTCTTCAAACCAAAAATGTACCAGTTCCGCGTTGCTTGTCACTGCCAGCGTCCAATTTGTGCGTTTTGCGAACGCAATTAAAAAGGGCAAACCCATTTGCCAAGGCCAATTCAGCCCCAGCGTGCATGACCCCGCGGCAAATGCGCAAGCGGTTTCTTTGCGCGCGGCAAGTTTTCCACGCGCTGTGCTCCCGGCGCTGCGGCCGTCGGATACTGTGCCGACCGGGCGGCGCAGGCGTCAGTAATGCGGCGGGCGCTCGTCGCCAAGGATCACGCCACCGGTGCCTTCCTGCTCGCGGCTTGCCTCGCGCTGCACCAGCAGGGCAACGCGGCGGGTCAGCACGTCGATCTCCTGTTGCTGGCGGGTGATCACGTCGCTCATCTCCTCCACGCTGCGGGTCAGATGGGCGATTTGCTCTTCCAGATGCTGCATGGTTCGGACCTCTGATTGCGGATGCATCTAAATAGGTGCGTTGGCGGCCAAGGTCCATGGTGTCCGGATAAAATCGCGGCCTGCGCCGGTCGGGATCTCGCGGGCCCCGGATTGGTTTTTACGCCTCTTCGGGCGCGACGCCGCGGCTCCTTCTTGCCGCCACGGCTTGCATCCGCTAGACCGCCACGCGAGTGAAACCGCTACCCGTGAGGAGGCCTCAGATGGCCAAAGTGAAGAAACAACCCCGCCCCAAGGCGCAAACGCCGAAGGGGTTCCGTGACTATTTTGGCGCGGAGGTGACCCAGCGAACTGAGATGCTGCGGGCCATCGCGGGTGTGTATCATCATTACGGCTTCGAGGCGCTGGAGTCCTCGGCGGTGGAAACCGTCGAAGCGCTGGGCAAGTTCCTGCCCGACGTCGACCGCCCCAACGAGGGCGTGTTCGCCTGGCAGGAGTTCGACGAAAAGGACAACGGCGAGTGGATGGCGCTGCGGTATGACCTGACGGCGCCCCTGGCGCGGGTCTACGCGCAGCACCGCAACGATCTGCCGACCCCCTACCGCCGCTATGCGATGGGGCCGGTCTGGCGCAACGAGAAACCCGGTCCGGGCCGTTTCCGCCAGTTCTATCAATGTGATGCCGATACCGTCGGCACGTCCTCGATGGCGGCGGATGCGGAAATCTGCGCGATGCTGTCGGACACGCTGGAGACCGTCGGCATTCCGCGCGGCGACTACCTGGTGCGGGTCAACAATCGCAAGGTCCTGAACGGCGTGCTGGAGGCCATGGGCCTTGCCGATGGCGACGCCAAGCGCGACGACGTGCTGCGCACCATCGACAAGTTCGACAAGGTGGGCGAGGCCGGCGTGCGCGAGCTGCTGACCAAGGGGCGGCTGGATGCCTCCGGTGCCTATATCGATGGCGTCGGCCTGTCGGAAGATCAGGCAGCCCCGGTGCTGGCCTTCCTCACCTCCAAGGCGGCGGATGCGGCGGGCACCATCGCCAACCTGCGCGCCGCGGTGGGCGACAGCAAGGCGGGTCAGGAGGGCATTGCCGAGCTGGAGCAGATCGGCGAGCTGCTCGCCGCGGGCGGCTATGGCCAGGACCGGATCGAGATCGATCCGTCCGTGGTGCGCGGTCTGGGCTATTACACCGGCCCGGTGTTCGAGGCCGAACTGACATTCGAAATCCTTGACGAGAAGGGCCGCAAGCGGCAGTTCGGCTCGGTTTCGGGTGGCGGCCGCTATGACGGTCTGGTCAAGCGTTTCATCGGCCAGGAAGTGCCCGCGGTGGGGGTCTCCATCGGCGTCGACCGGCTGCTGGCAGCCCTGCACGCCAAGGGCCGTCTGACGGCCGAGGCAACCGGCCCGGTGGTGGTCACGGTGATGGATCGCGCCCGGATGGCCGACTATCAGGCGATGGTCGCGGAGCTGCGCAATGCGGGCATCCGCGCCGAGGTCTACCTCGGCAACCCCAAGAACTTCGGCAACCAGCTGAAATACGCGGACAAGCGCAACTCGCCGGTCGCGGTGATCGAGGGTGGCGACGAGAAGGCAAACGGCGTGGTGCAGATCAAGGACCTGATCCTCGGTGCCAAGATTGCCGAGAACGCCACATTGGAAGAGTGGAAGGAACGCCCCAGCCAGTTCGAAGTGCCGCGCACGGAACTGGTTGCCAAGGTGCGTGAAATCCTCGACGGGCAGGGCTGAGCGATGGCTGTGAAAACGCAAGGACGGGTCGGTGACCTGGCGGATAACCTGGGCGCGGTCCAGGCGCGGGCGGCGCAGCTCAGGGTGCGCTTCGAGGCCGCCGGTGCGCAGGTCGTCGATGTGCCGCTGCTGCAACCCGCCGATACGCTTCTGGATCTTTACGGCGAGGACATCCGGGCGCGCGCCTATGTGACCTCGGACGCGCTGCGCGGCGAGCAGATGCTGCGCCCGGATTTCACCGTGCCGGTGGTGGAGGCGCATATGCGCCACGGTGCCGAGCCTGCGCGCTATACCTATTCGGGCAAGGTGTTCCGCCGCCAGGAACATTACCCCGAGCGGCCCAATGAATACCTGCAGGTCGGCTACGAGGTGTTCGACCGCGAGGATGCGGCGGCGGCGGATGCCGAGGTGTTTGCGCTGTTCGCGCTGCAGGTGCGGGGGCTGCCGCTGCGGGCGGCGACCGGCGACATCGGCATCCTGATGGCCGCGGTCCAGGGGCTGAACACCACCGAGAAGCGCAAGGCGGCGCTGATGCGCCACATCTGGCGGCCGCGCCGCTTCCGCGCGCTGCTCGACCGGTTCGCGGGTCGTACACCGGTGCCGGAGACGCGCAAGAAGCTGCTGGAGACCGAGGGCGACCTGACCGGCTCGGCGCCGCAGCTGGGCAAGCGCCGCGCCGCCGAGGTGCAGGCTCGGGTGGAGGCGCTGCGCGCCGACGCCAAGGCGCCGCCGATCGCCGAGCATGAGCTGCTGGCGCTTGAGGCGCTGATGGCGGTGCGTGAGACCGTGCCCTATGCCATCGAGCAGATGCGCGACATTGCGGTGGACCTGCCGCAGATCAACCCGGCGCTGGACCGTCTGGATGCGCGCACCGCGGCGATGAAGGCGCGCGGCGTCGATGTGGAGAACCTCGACTTCGAGGCCTCCTACGGGCGCACCTCGATGGAGTATTACGACGGGTTCGTCTTTGGCTTCTACGCCGAGGCGCGTCCCGACCTGCCGCCGATTGCCAGTGGCGGGCGCTATGATGCGCTGACCCGGCAACTGGGGCAGGGCGAGGAGATCCCGGCAGTGGGCGGCGTGCTGCGCCCCTATCTGATGGTGCAGCTTGAGGAGGCGCGGGCATGACGCTGAAGCTGGGGGTGCCGTCCAAGGGGCGGCTGATGGAAAAGACCTTCGACTGGTTCGCCAAGCGCGGCGTGACGCTGTCGCGCACCGGATCGGACCGGGAATATGCCGGCGCGGTCGAAGGCGTGTCGAACATGGAGCTGGTGCTGCTGTCGGCGGGCGAGATCCCGCGCGAGCTGGCGGCGGGGCGCATCCACCTGGGCGTGACCGGTACCGACCTGGTGCAGGAGAAGCTGCCGCGCTTTGAGCAGCAGGTGGAGGAGCTGGCCGAGCTGGGCTTTGGCCATGCCGACCTGGTGCTGGCGGTGCCGCAGTGCTGGATCGACGTGGACACGCTGGATGATCTGGATGCGGCGGCCTCGGCCTTCCGCGCGCAGCATGGCCACCGCCTGCGGATCGCCACCAAGTACCACCGGCTGGTTCGCGAGTTCCTGACCGATGCGGGGGTGGCGGACTACCAGCTGGTCGACAGCCAGGGTGCCACCGAGGGCACGGTGAAGAACGAGACCGCCGAGATGGTCGCCGACATCACCTCGACCGGCGAGACCCTGCGCGCCAACCACCTGAAACTGCTGGCGGACGGGCTGGTGCTGAAGTCGCAGGCCACCCTGTGGCGCAGCCGGGTGGCGAAATACGGCACCGAGGACAAGGCGGCGCTGAACACGCTTCTGGACCTGCTGGAAGCGCGCAAGTAACGCGGGCAGCCCGCGCAAGGCGCGGGCTGGGCCCAACACCTTGAAGGCATCGCGAGATGCCTTTGCAAGGGGGCGGGAGAGCGCCCCTGCAGTCTGATTTCAACGTTGGTGTCAATTTCGATGGTGGGCGCTCCCGCCACGTCTGCCGGTGGGCGCTCCCGCCCGGGGCAGGCGCCATCACGGATGGCACCGCCCCGGTTGGGCCGCGCGCCGGGCTGACGCCCGGCGCTGGCGAGGCCGCCGCAAGGGGGGGGTGCGGCAGGCCTCAGATAACTCCGATCTCGGCCAGAGCCTGTGACAGCTCCGGGGGCAGGGGATCTTCCTGTTTCTTGCCCGCGGGGAGATCCGCGGGGGTGTCCTCGGGCTTGAGGTAGCGCCAGCCCTGGAACGGGCGTTTCTGCGCGGTGTGGGTGCGGTGGATCTGCGGGTCCAGCACGATGGCGCAGCGGCGGATGCCGTCCTCGCCGCGCAACTCGTCCAGCCGCAGGATGCGCTGGCGGCACTGGATCAGCCCCTTGATGACCCAGTAGATCGAGCCGCCGTTCAAAAGCTCCGCCTCGCGCTTGGGCCACATGCGGGTGACGTGGCGCGGCAATCCCTCCGGCAATTCGGCGCGGCGCATCGCTTGCCAGGCCATCAGCCCGTCGACGCTTTCCGTGCCCACCGAGAGCTTTACCAAGTTGATGCAGTTATCCACAGTTTCCCCACAGAGTCGTTCAGCGCCTTGACTGTATATAGTAGTATTTGGGCCGAAGACTTCAAGGTCTTGTGTTTTTCGAGGCATTTTCTGCCGGTAAGCCTCGGTAGAAAATGGATTTGCCCTGGTGCCCGGACAAGGGCAGCGACGGCGGGGCCGTGTTGCCTGAAGCTGGCCCGGCTCACATGGCGTTCCAATACCTGAAGATCCAAGGCCGGTTTCGCGGGATGCGACGGGCTGCGGGCGGGAACTGCCCGCCGCAGGAGATCACTGAACGGTTCCCGGCCTGTCTGCCTTCTTCGGGTTCCGAGGGCAGATGTGTATTATCGTCATGGGGTTAGGTGGAGCCGGATGTCCCGTGGAGATGCAGGCGTACTTGGTCAAATCTTTTCGGACAGGGTGTGTCGAGCAGGCGCTGTGAGGATTGTCCGTATCTGCGCGCGTCGCTTGATGGGTTTGCCATCGGGACTTGCGCACAAGATATCCACAGAGTCATCCAGAGCGACACCTCTATATAGTGGTTTACGGGGCTTTGACTTCAAGGTATTGTGTTCTCCTACGCAATTGCTGCAAGTAAGCCTTAATCAAAAATGGATTCGCCACGGTGCCCGGAAAGAGCAGCCGTCGCGGAGCCGTTTCGCATGAAGCCCGAACGACTCGAAGGATCGACACATGAGCCGCTTTGCCGCCCCCATCGCTGAGCAGATCTGGGATATGAAATACCGTTTCAAGAAAGCGGATGGCACTCCGATCGATGTGACGGTCGAGGACAGCTGGCGCCGTATCGCGCGCGACCTGGCGCGGGCGGAGAAGCAACCCGAGGTTTGGGAAGAGAAATTCTACGAGGCGCTGGAAGATTTCAAATATCTGCCCGCCGGTCGCATCACCGCAGGCGCCGGCACCGCGCGCCAGGTGACGCTGTTCAACTGCTTCGTGATGGGCACCGTGCCGGACAGCATGTCGGGGATCTTCGACATGCTGAAAGAGGCGGCGCTGACGATGCAGCAGGGCGGCGGCATCGGCTATGACTTCTCCACCATCCGGCCGCGCGGCGCGGATGTGAAGGGCGTGGCGGCGGATGCCTCCGGGCCGCTGTCCTTCATGGACGTGTGGGACGCGATGTGCCGCACCATCATGTCGGCCGGCAGCCGCCGCGGCGCGATGATGGCGACCATGCGCTGCGACCACCCGGACATCGAGCAGTTCATCACCGCCAAGTCCGATCCCGCCCGCCTGCGCATGTTCAACATGTCGGTGCTGGTGACGGATGCCTTCATGGAAGCGGTCAAATCCGACGGTTCCTGGGATCTGCAGTTCGACGGCAAGGTCTACCACACCGTGCAGGCGCGCGACCTGTGGAACAAGATCATGCAGGCGACCTATGATTACGCCGAGCCGGGCGTGATCTTCATCGACCGCATCAACAAGGCCAACAACCTCAGCTATATCGAGCAGATCGCGGCCACCAACCCCTGTGGCGAGCAGCCGCTGCCGCCCTATGGCGCCTGCCTGCTGGGCTCGATCAACCTGGCGCGCCTGGTGGCGGACCCGTTCGAGACCAACGCCCACCTGGACCAGGAGGCGATGCAGGATCTGGTCGCCACCGCGGTGCGGATGATGGACAACGTGGTCGACGTCTCCAAGTTCCCGCTGGAGGCGCAGGCCGAGGAAGCGCAGAACAAGCGCCGCATCGGCCTCGGCGTCACCGGCCTGGCCGATGCGCTGCTGATGCTGGGGCTGGAATACGGCACCGACGAAGCGGCGCGTCAGACCGAGGAATGGCTGCACAGCATCGCCCGCGCCGCCTATCTGGCGTCGGTGGAGCTTGCCAAGGAGAAGGGCGCCTTCCCGCTGTTCGACGCGGAGAAATACCTCGCCTCCGGCAACATGATGAACATGGATGAGGACGTCCGCGAGGCGATCCGCGAGCATGGCATCCGCAACGCACTGCTGACTTCGATCGCGCCGACCGGGACCATCAGCCTTTACGCGGGCAACGTCTCCTCGGGCATCGAGCCGGTGTTCGCCTATGCCTACACTCGCAAGGTGCTGCAGAAGGACGGCTCGCGCACCGAGGAAGAGGTGGTCGACTACGCGGTGCAGATGTACCGCGAGAAGTTCGGCGATGACGCCAAGCTGCCCGGCTATTTCGTGAACGCCCAGACGCTGAGCCCCGCGGCCCACGTCAAGATGCAGGCGGCGGCGCAGAAATGGATCGACTCGTCGATTTCCAAGACCATCAACTGCCCCGAAGACATCTCCTTTGATGACTTCAAGGACGTCTACATGCAGGCCTGGGACCAGGGCTGCAAGGGCTGCACCACCTACCGTCCGAACGACGTGACCGGCTCGGTCCTGTCGGTGAGCGAAAGCGCCGACACCGCGCCGGGCGAAAGCGCAGATGCGCCGCATGAGGCCGACGTGGACGAGAACGGCGCCGAGGTCGTCTACATGTCCGAGCCGCTGGACCGCCCGCAGAGCCTGGAGGGGCACACCTACAAGCTGAAGTGGCCGGATTCGGAGCACGCGATCTACCTCACTATCAACGACATCATCATCAACGGCCACCGCCGCCCGTTCGAGGTTTTCATCAACTCCAAGAACATGGAGCACTATGCCTGGACGCTGGCGCTGACCCGGATGATCTCGGCCGTGTTCCGCCGTGGTGGCGACGTGTCCTTCGTGGTCGAGGAGCTGAAAGCGGTGTTCGACCCGCGCGGCGGCGCCTGGGTGCAGGGTAAGTACATCCCGTCGATCCTGGCGGCGATTGGTGGCGTGATCGAGACGCATCTGATCAAGACCGGCTTCCTGGAAGGCGAGGGCATGGGCCTGAAGTCCGACCCGCATGCGGAGGTGGTGAACCTCACCCCGCCGCGCGGCAAGGCCTGCCCCAGCTGCGGCCAGTTCGACATGCAAATGGTCGAAGGCTGCATGACCTGCCGCAGCTGCGGCCACTCCAAGTGCGGGTGAGGGGCACGCTCTGAAAGTTGTAGTGTAGGACCCGCGAAAACGTGAGCATTTTGGGGGTTTCTGACCATTACGACACGGGTTTAATGACCACCGGCCGCGGCGCGGCCGGTGGTTTCTTTTTAAAACAATTGCTTAGGTTGCGATTGCCCTTTGCCTGCTTACGGGGCCGTTTCGCCTGAACAAGCCCGCTCCGCCTGTTGACTGAAATCGCTGTTATGAGCAGGACTGCGGCTCAAACCTGGCCGGGTTCTTTCCTTCACTTACCCGAGCACACCCTGTGCAATCGGGAGCCGGACGGCGCAGTGCGCCGGGAAAGGGCCAGCTATGTCCAGAACCAAATTCATCGAAGCAGAGTTCCACAATGTCGAGAAAGACCGTCGGGCAATACGGCAGCGCCTGGAACGGTTCCTGAAAGAGCGCCGAGCCCTGGAGCGCGGTGTTGTACCGCCGGAGTCGGAAGACCCGGAGGACGCCCTGCGGTGGGAAACAGACTTGATGCAGGTTCGTTTCGAGCGCGCAGTTCAGGACCGGATAGACCGCCGGGTGAACAGGCTGGCGGAGCGGCGGGACGCGGCTGCAGGCCTTGCCCACCTGAAGCGCGAAGACCGAAGGGCGCTCGAGGGGCTGCGCAATGGGGTGAGCCTGATTAGGATCCGGACAGAAGACCAAGCGGATAAAAGCGCCGCTGGTATTCATGCCGACATGCCCTGGATGGCACCTGCGACGGATCTCTTTTGGAAGTCGATGCGGCGATCAGTCCGCAATGGGGATTCGGGCTTCCGCTTGCCTCCGGTGCTGCTGGACGGCCCCCCGGGAATTGGCAAGAGCATGTGGGCCCGTCAGCTGAGCACAGCACTTGGTGTGCCCCGCTGTGGCGTAGAGGCGACGGCAGAGCAGGCGTCGTTCGGCATTGTGGGCTCCCAGCGCGGCTGGGCCAATGCACAGCCGGGACGCCCTTTGATGACGATCCTGAAGCACCTGATCGCGAACCCGATTGTCGTTGTGGATGAGGTGGAGAAGGCGGGAGTTGCGACTTCGACAAAAGGGAACAGCTTTGGACTTGCCGAGGGGCTGCTGTCCCTTTTGGAGCCATCCTCGGCGGCATCTTGGCAATGCCCCTACTATCAGGTCGGGTTCGACATGTCCCGGATCAGCTGGGTGCTGACCCCCAACACCTTAACCACCTTGCCAGCCCCTCTGTTAAGCCGCCTGGAGGTCATAAAGCTGTCACCTGTCCCGGTGCCTGACCTGGTAGCCTTTGCCCGCCGTGAAGGCGGCAGGCGCGGGTTGGCACAAGCGTCTGTCGAGGCCGTAGTCGAGGTGCTGGAGATTTCTGGTCAGATAGCGCCGTTGAGCCTGCGGCATGTCATTCGGATGCTCACCCGGGGGGAAGCGTTGGAGGCGGCTCGGCTTCTTCATTGAACATGCAATTTCTTAAAACGTAGAACTTTATTGGAAGGAGCCGCATATGGCCGACCGAAATCATTACATTACTGTTGAAGCGCAGCGCATCATGGAGCGGTTTCCCGAGGTGTATGGGCCTCCGCCTTGGAGCATCAAGAAGACAAGCCTCGCTTGTGGCTTCGCTTGTGGCGAAGGCTGGTATCCTCTGATTGAGCGCCTTAGTGCAGATCTCGTCGACATCATACGTGAGGATGGTCTGACACGCTTCCGGGCGCAGCAGGTTAAACAGAAACTGGGTGAGTTGCGGTTCTATGCGCGGGGCGGCAACGAGCGCACCGCCTATAGGGTAGCTCAGGCCCAGATGGAAGCTGCAGAGACCTGTGAGCATTGCGGTACTCGGTCGGCCCAGAAGAAATCCCTCGGCGGCTGGCTAACAACCACATGCGATTCCTGCGCCGTGCGGCTGTTGAGGTCCCGATCTTAGCAGGAGCAGCATCCTGTATTGTCGAGGGGGCATGCCCTGAGCCTTTCAGTAAACCTCATCAGCGCCACCTGCTTGGTCCATCCTCATGAGACGGACTGTACAGGGAAACCTCTGGACACTGCCGTGTGGCACTCCCCCCAAAAAAGGAGGGAGTTGCAGGATGCTCACGCACTGCAGAGGTCCCATCCGTGCTATCAGCAGTCCTTCTGCTGAAGCCGGGACGGATGGCGAGACCGGCAGCGGATACAGATTGCGGCGGCTCGGGCGTTCCTCTCGACCTCCGAACCGCAGCGGCGGCAAGAGATTCGGATGATGGGCGTGGGGCCACCCAGTACATGGCGACAGATGGGGCAGCGATGTGCGGCTGCACGAGGGAGTTGCACTTTGCAGGACGGACAGGAGAGCGGAATGTGACGGGTCATGTGCTTCTCTTTGGATCTTTCGATATGAAGAACGGGACGCCGCATCGGCGCCGGACGATATCCCGGAAGAAGCGGTATGGCTTTGTCAGCGCATCGATCGGCTCCTTCCGGGGTGGGTATGGTGCTCTGTTGGCCTCCGGGAATAGCGGTTCATTGAGCTTCCAGTCCTTCGGCGACGTACTGGGACGCGACGCGCAAAACGGTCAGAACTCGCTTTTCCCCATCGCGGGTATGCCAGTGCAGGGAGGCGCCCTCCGCCAGTCCGATCAAGGCGACACCAATTGGTGTCAGTATCGAAATCCGCCCCTGGGCGATGTCGGCCGCCTCCGGGTAAACCGGTGTGACGGTCTTTTCTTGCCCGGTGGCCTCATCGCGGTAGGTGACCTCTCGGCCAATCGACACGACGTTGGCCGGTAGCTTGGCGCGCGGCACAATGCGGGCCCGGCCGAGTTCGCCAAGCAAACGGTCTGCGAGTTCCGGGTTCCGGCGGATCGCGCCTTCGGCAAGCATCTCGAGCTTGTCTGCACAGTCATCTGCAATGATGAGCTTCGGTCGGCGGGCGGGCCCGCGTGAAACGGAGTAATTTGCCTTCATGGAAGTCTCCTTGCCCCAGCTAACCAAGGGCTCTAATGTGGTGGATCAGATTGATGGCCTTAAAAATCGGGGCCACGAGCCATTCTTAGGCCGTGTCGTCGTCCGGTGCGGGAATTACGTCCAGAACAACGATCGTCTCGATGCGGCCGTCATCCCGCAAGAGCGGAACTTTCTGCATTTTCCGCATACCGACCAGGGTTGCGCCGAGCAATGACGCGACGAGGATCCGCCCAGGCGCCGGTGTCGGGCTCATCGACAGCACACCCGAACGCGCGCCCTCGCCGCTGATCATGTAGGTCACATGGCAGCTGGCCACGACCAGTTCCGGCGGGGTGGGCCATGGAGCGCCGCGCGAAATCCGCAACTTATGGTTCAGGAACCCGTTCAATAGCGTCGGATTGGGCGCATTTCTCGTGCCGCGGCCGTGAAGAAGGCGCTCGATGCCAAGCCGGTCTTCAACGGTCAAAAGGAAACCTGCGCCCAATGAGGACCTCTCATAGAGCGATCGAAAGTCGCTGCTCTCAGGCAGCCGGTTCATCTTGATGATGGTCATGAAATGTCTCCCGGAGCCGCAAGGCCCGCATTCTCAATTCAAGGATTTGAGAAGCCCCGGGTGGTCAAAGACGCGCCTATGCGCAGACCGCCCGGGGAACCGGGCGGTTCAGAAGAAGAAACCGGAATGGGGTTACGCTCTTGACCATGAGGAAAGCCTAGCCGCCGGACGCGAACTGTCAACCGGTATAAGTGTGAGGATGTCGATTTGCTCGCCCATGACGCAATTCGAGTGCCCCCGGCTTACGGGTGGAAGCGGAGCTCGCGCGCCAAACCTGAGAACTTGGTCCGCAGCCGGGTAAAGCCAATTGGTTCGGCTATCCACTCTCCGCCTGACGTGCCCGTTTTTCTCGAGTTATGAAATCAACCCGGCAGCTCGGTGGCCATATTCAATGTCCAGTTCTTCCTTGAACCCATTTTTTAGGGTTCCGGACTTTTGCCGGACAATCCTCCTGTTGCGGATGAACAGATTGAGATCCTCGAAATGTGCGTCCGTCGCCTCGCGACAGTCCGCGAGGTGCTTGAATTTCTGAACCAGATCGGGCAGTTCGCTCAGACCCATCGGGTCGGCCATGATTGCCATCATGGTTCCGCTCTCGGCCAGTTCCGGGATCCGAATGTCCAGGCGGTCCTGAACTACGTCCGGATTGCTGAGCCAATCCTTTAGGTTCGGCAATCTGGCGTGCGCCGCGGCGGCAGCGGTCCGGTAGTTGCAATCAGAAATACCCCGGGAGAGAAGATCTAGCGCCTTGAAGTACGCCTTGGCTGGAAGATTTGAGATAGCGGCCGCTGCCTCTACTGTCTCAGCCGCTGCGCTTCCTTTTGTAGCGCCCCGCACCGGAACTCAGTACCCCCACCAGTTCTGCTCCCGCCAAACAGTCAACTCAAAAAGTTCGGCACAGTCATGCCTCCCCATTTCTAGCGCACCTTCTGAGCCCCGGGGCTCTCTCAATATACATCCCTCCTCGACCTACCTGCATAGCGTTTCTCTTCGAAACGGCGAAAGGCCAAAAAAGCTTCGCACCCTTCCTGATCGGGAATGTTGACATCACCGCAAGCGACGCTATTGGTTGTATTGCTTTATGACCGTTGCTCCCTGACTTGGCCTCAGTCGCCTTGTTACAGCCCGGTCTTCTTGCTCTGTTCCCCAACTCTGAATCGCCGAAAGCCGGATGGTTCCGGCTGATGTGGACTTGCCCCCAAGGCCGGACCACGGACGTGAGCGTTTTCCGTTTCTAAGCCTGAGCCTCCCCAATGGAATTGGTCCACCGTTATGTTTAGAAAATGTAGAACCACGAATGGCGAACAAGCGACCGAAGCCCGAAGAGATTGACTCTAAGCTGCCGCAGCTTGAAGTTCAGATGGGACAAGGCATGTCCCGTCTAGTCGCTATCAGGGGGGTAACCTGCCAGATTTCCCGGAAGCGACCTTCGGGTCTGCCCTGCTGACCAGGGCGATGCGGCGCTCGGTGCAGATGTTAGAAAAGCGCAGATTGCGACCTTTGCAAAACCCTTACTGTCGCCAGGTTAGGCCACGATTTTCGCCGCGGTGCCGTGATCAAAAGCTGCCGCTCGTCGAGGGCGCAGCATGAAACTTGCATCGTATGACTTGGTTGCCGTCTTTACCGCCGTTGCTCTTGCGGGATCTTGCTGGCGCAGCATCTCCTCGCAGGTGCGGCACACTCATTGTTGCGATGCAGCCAATGTCACCGAAGAGGTCATTCAAGGTGCCAGTTTTACCTGGACCGCAAGCATGCTTTCGCCGCAGCTTGATCCGATAACTCAGACGCGGGACCAACCAGCCATTTGCTGCGCGTGCAACCTGTACTAGCTAGGACACTCGCTTCGCGCGTTACCTTTTGAGACATCGGCATTCCCCCTATGCCATGCTAACGCCCGCAACAGAGCTGCCGATCAGCTTCTGCCTTTTTATTCGCACTCAAGCTTCATTCCCGCGTCTTGCTTTCATCAAGGCAGGCGTTCTGCAGATCTTGAGCAAACAGTTCTACGGCATGTCTGAGAACATGCACTCGGCGGGTTGCGAGATAGAAGGTTGAGTTCCAACGCATTTGGGTATTACTGATTTCCCGGAAATTGCCTTCTGCAACCCGCCTGCGGGCGAAATGCGTTGGTAGTGGCCCTAGAAACTGACCGGTTTCGATGAGCATCGCCATGGCCTCCATGTTGGCCACGACCGCCATCGGTTCGGGCGATCCGAGTTCCGGTGATACCAGCATATCATATGATCGCTGGCACAACTTAAACCGCCCTATGGTTTCAAGACAGATTTCACTATCCGGCTCAGTGAACAAGGGATGCCCGAGAGCACAGTAAAGCCTGTGCTCCTCCCTGCACAGTTCCACATACTCCAGTTCGGGCACCTGGTTGCGGAACGGCGCCACGGCAGCGTTCAACTCGCCGCTGATCAGCTGCTGTGTCAGGTCCATGGGGGACGCGACCACGATTTCGATCCTGACCTCATTCGGGCGGGCCAGGAACCTTTGCAAAGCCTCGACAAACTTAAGGTCTGGAAGACTGTCGATCGCATCCACGATCCCTATGCGCAGATCCCCGGAAATTGTATTCCGCAGCTCCAGCAGCTCAGCGTCAAAGTCGCGGGCACTGCGCAGGATATCGCGGGCCTTCTGATAGGCGATCTCTCCGCGTTCCGTCAGGCGGAAGCCGCCGCGGCCGCGTTCGCAGAGCCGGTAGCCCAAGGAGGTTTCCAGATCGCGGATGCGGATACTGATGGCGGATTGCGTGACGCCAAGGGCGTATTGCGCATCAGAAAAACCGCCGCACTCAACGACAGTGACAAAGGTTTCCAGTAGCGTGTTGCGCAACAGCTTCATGGCAGATCCCTTTTTTTGTTTAAGGTCGATTTGCATGAAATATTCTTATGTAAAGATAATCAATGTAATATTTTTCAAAGCATCTCTTCGTGCTGTGGTGCCTCCCGACCCCCGTCAACCATGCCAACCGGGAGGAGACCTGCATGGCCTTTAGCTTGAATCACCTGAAAACCACCGCGGCTGCGGCGCTGCTAAGCCTGGCGCCGGCCGCCGTCTTTGCGGAGGACTGGAAATTCGCCATTGAGGAGATTCCAGGCTCAATCATGGACGCCTATGCGCAGGAGTTCAAAGAGCGCATTGAGGCAGCGACCGATGGCGATGTGACGGTGACCGTTTATCCGATGGGCACGCTCGGCACCCCGACCGAGACGGTGGAACAGGCAGCCGATGGCATCATCCAGCTAACCAATGTGTCGATCGGCAACCTGGGCACCATCGTGCCGGAGAGCCAGGTGTTCCTGCTGCCCTACCTGCTGCCTTCCGACCCGGCGGCGGTTTCGGACATTTTGAGCGGTTCGGAGACCATCTATGGCCCGCTGAACGCGGACTTCCAGAAGCGCGGCCTGGAAATCATGACAATGTATTCCGAAGGCCCGCAAGTCTGGACCACCAACCGTGAGATCCGCACGCCGGAGGATTTCGAGAACTTCAAGATGCGAGTGATGGTGTCGCCCATCCTGCTGGAAACCTACAAGAATATGGGCGCAAGCCCGACGCCGCTGCCGTTTGGCGAAGTGTTCGGCGCGCTGCAGCTGGGTGCTGTGGACGGCCAGGTGAACCCGATTCCGACCATCGAGGAGATGAAATTCTATGAGGTCACCAGCCACTTGATCTGGGCGGGCGAGCAGGAGCTGGTCACAACCGTGGTCGCGGGCTCCGACTGGTTCGCCACCCTGACCCCGGAGCGCCAGCAGCTGGTGCGGGACACCATGGCCGATATGACCGGCTTCATCGACGGCGTGGTCGCCGATTTCAATCAGGCCCGTCTTGACGTGATCAAGGAATCCAAGCCGGACATCGGCCTGGTCGTCCTTACCGAGGAAGAGCGCGACGTCTTTCGTACCCGCTCGGGCGACACTGCCGCGACTTATGTCGAGACCGCAGGCGCCCGCGGCCAAGAGCTGCTGGACGCCCTGCAGGCAGAGCTGGCGGGCAACTGATCCCGCTATTAGGCCCCGCCCAGTCTCGCGCGGGGCCGAACCAAGGGAGGAAATCATGCAAGACGGCAAATCCGCTCCTTTCGGCTTTCTGGGAAAGATTGACGGCGCCATTGGCCGTGCCGAGGTCTGGATCCTGGGCTGGGGGATCATCCTGATGGCTGGCAACACCATCGCCAATGTCTTTGGCCGCTATGTGTTCAACCAGTCGATTTATTTCTCTGAGGAACTGAATGAGTTCCTGATTGTCATCGTAACTTTCATGGGGCTGGGCTATGCCACCCGCAAGGGCATTCACATCCGCATGTCGGCGATCTATGACGCGCTGCCGGTAAAGATGCGCAAGGGGTTGATGGTGGTGATCGCTGCCACCACCGCGGTGATGATGGCGCTGCTCGCGTGCTACGCGCTGGATTATGTGCAGAAAGTGGCCAGCCGTGGCCGCATCACCCCTGCGCTGCAGGTACCCTTGTACCTCACTTATGTCTGGGTGGTGATCGGGCTGGCACTGACCTCGTTCCAATACCTGCTGACCGCGCTGCGCAACCTGAATTTCGCCGAGGAGGAGATCTACGTCTCCTACCTAGAGGTGGACAGCTACGAAGACCCGGAAACCGCAGCGGCCATTCAGCGCTATGAAGACGTTGGTGAAGAGACCCAGCGCGGGGAGGAAAAGCAATGTCCGAACTGATGCTTGCCGTGATGATCCTGCTTTTGCTGGCAGGGTTCCCAATGAAGATGCCGCTGATCTCGGCCGCGGTGCTGGGCTTCCTCGTCTACTTCCCATCCATGAACATGCAGATCCTGATCCAGCAGATGATCGGCGGCGTGAAGCCTGCCGCGCTGATTGCGGTGCCTATGTTCATCTTGGCCGCCGACATAATCACCCGCGGCCATTCCGCCAACCGGCTGATCGACGTAGTGATGAGCTTCATGGGTCATATCAAGGGCGGCCTAGCGATTTCCGTTACCTCGGCCTGTGCGCTGTTCGGCGCGGTCTGCGGCTCGACCCAGGCAACTGTGGTGGCGGTCGGCGGTGCCATGCGGCCCAGAATGCTGATGTCCGGCTACAAGGACAGCTTTGCCATCGGCCTGATCGTCAATGCCGCGGACTTGGCCTATCTGATCCCGCCCTCCATCGGCATGATCATCTATGGTGTGGTCTCGGGCACCTCGATTTCGCAGCTGTTCATCGCAGGCATCGTACCGGGGCTGCTGATCGTGGTGCTGTTTTCGGCATATTGCATGGCCTACGCCTACCGCCATGACATTCCAGTGCTGCCGCGCGAGGGCTGGGGCCAGCGTTTCACCGCCATGCGCCGCGCGCTGTGGCCGATGGGGTTCCCGGCGATCATCGTGGGCGGCATCTATGGCGGGGTGTTTTCGCCGACCGAAGCGGCCGCGATCTGCGTGCTCTATGCGGCAGTGTTGGAGGTGCTGATCTTCCGCTCGGTCCGCTTGCGCGACCTGTGGGATATTGCGTTGTCGACCGGCGCCATTACCTCGGTGGTGTTTATCCTGATCGCGGCGGGCGCGGCTTTCAGCTGGACGCTGAGCTTTGCCCAAGTGCCGCAGCAAATCATCGCCTCACTGGGCCTGGATGAGGCCGGGCCGCTGATGACGCTGCTGGCTGTGAACGTCGCCTTTTTCGTGGGCTGCATGTTCGTGGACTCGATTGTGGTGATCCTGATCCTGGTGCCGATCTTTGCACCGATGATCAAAACCGCCGACCTCGACCCGGTTCTGGTCGGCGTGCTGATCACCCTGCAGGTTGCCATCGGTGCCGCAACCCCGCCGTTTGGCTGCAACCTGTTCACCGCGATCGCGGTGTTCCGCCGCCCCTTTGTAGAGGTGGTGCGAGGCGTGCCGCCCTTCCTCGTCATCCTCTTGCTCGTGACCGGCCTGCTGGTCGCTTTCCCGCAAATCGCCCTGTTCCTGCCGGAACTGGCCTATCGCTGAGAAAAACGGAGAATCAACATGTCTGCACACGGTTACGAATCCGGCCGCCTGAACCTGCCCTTTGTCGGCATCGCCACCTTCGGCAAGAAACCCTATGTGGAGGATTGGGACGGCATCGACGCCGATGTTGCGATCCTGGGCGCGCCCTTTGACTTCGGCTGCCAGTTCCGCTCCGGGGCGCGCTTCGGCCCGCGGGCGGTGCGCGAGGCCTCGACGCTGTTCAGCTTCGGCCATGCTGGCGCCTATGATCACGAGGATGACGTCACCTATCTGGGCGCGGAGGTGCGGATCGTCGATCTGGGCGATGCCGACATCATCCACACGAAAACCGAGGAGAGCCACGCCAATATCGAATACGGCGTGAAGAAGATACTGAACGCGGGCGCGCTGCCCGTCACCATTGGCGGCGATCACTCGATCAACATTCCCTGCATCAACGCCTACAAGGAAGACTGTGCCAAGAACGGCCCGATTCATGTGGTTCAGATCGACGCACACTTGGACTTTGTCGACGAACGCAAGGGGGTCACCGATGGCCACGGCAACCCGATGCGCCGCGCGATTGAGAAAGACTACGTCTCCGGCATGACCCAGCTGGGCATCCGCAACGTGTCCTCGACCGCCAAGGAAGGCTACATCGACGCCCGCGAGCGCGGCTCCGACATCCTGTCGGTGCGCCAAGTGCGCAAACTGGGCAGGGACGCGGTGCTGGACCGCATCCCCGAAGGCGCGCGTTACTATGTGACTATTGACATCGACGCGTTCTGCCCCTCAATCGCGCCCGGCACCGGCACCCCCAGTCACGGTGGCTTCCATTACTACGACGTGCTGGAAATTCTGCAGGGGCTGAGCAAGCGCGGTGATGTCGTTGGGATCGACCTGGTCGAGGTTGCCCCTGCCTATGATTCCAGCGAAAGCACCCAGATCCTTGCCGCGCAGCTTCTGCTGAACTTCATCGGTTTCATCTTTCACAACAGGAAATAACTCTCCTCCCGCAGACATTCGTCCCTGCGAATGACGCGGAGATCTGGCGCGTAAGCTCTGAAGACGCTTGCGCGCCAGATTTTATATGTTGTCAACAGTCTGCCAAAAGTGAATTACTTTCAGGCAGTTTTACCAAATCGCATCCGCGAAGCCTGCTATCAAATGCCGCGTTGAACAGCGCAAGATCGCGCAGGTTACCCGCCAGTTCGAGTCGCGCTCGGAGCGCCCAGACCTGTTTCAGCAACAGTGGCCGTTTCTGGTCGATGATCCGGCCCTTGTTCCAGGCTCTTCGTTTCGGGATGACAGCAGGAAGTTGGCCTCTTGGTATAGTTTTCCCCTCCAAGCCCAGACATCAGCACCGCGCTGACACCTGAATTTCAGACAGTTTGAATGGCCGTTGTTAGGTCGCCTGTTCTTTGGGACACGCCGCGGATGCATTGGGCTGGTCTGAGCCCTGAGCTGCCGTTCGTGGCTACCTTGGATGATGCGAGCGCGTTGAACGTCAAATCACCCTCAGATGCCACGGCGTGTTTAGGTCATGTCGACAAATGTCTGAGCCAAAGCCGGATGGATGTAATGTCGATGAAGCCCAGGAATCTTTCCATGGTTTTGTCGTAGCGAGTTGCCACGCGGCGGGCATTCTTTAGTTTGTTGAAGCAGCGCTCGACCAGGTTGCGCAGGCGGTAAAGCGAGCGGTCGACATCGATAAGCTTCTTACGGGATTTTCGCATTGGGATAACGGGCAGGACGTTTCGCGCATTCAGCTTCGCCCTGATGCTGTCGCCATCATAGGATCGCGCCATAGCGCGCCGGTCCGGGCAATCCAGAATATCCCATCAAGAACAAGCCGGTGGTTGGCCGGTTTGCGTCCGTTCGGGGCGCGGGCAGAAAGGATGAAACGCTCAAAGAATACCCATTCTTCGTCCGACATAAGGTCTCGTGCCAAGCTGGTCTCCATCGCAGATACCAGCTTGAATCACGTTCAGCCCTGCCTGTGAATCCCTTTTGTCAACACGGCCTAATTAGACACCTCCTCAGATTAGGGGGGCGGTTCATGAGTAAAACTGATGAGTTATCGTGACAT
Organism: Nocardioides marinus; assembly: GCA_019801415.1. Classification (GTDB taxonomy): domain Bacteria; phylum Pseudomonadota; class Alphaproteobacteria; order Rhodobacterales; family Rhodobacteraceae; genus Leisingera. The sequence continues at coordinate 35,937 of JAHVJD010000005.1, read as the reverse complement.
TACTCCTTGCAGTTGATCAAAACTTTCACATCGTTCTTGTGTAAGTCAGAGACATGGCCAAAAGCGGAACTTGCAGCGCTCAGCGATAAAGTGCGAGTTATCAACTGTTCTAGATCATCGGCCAAGGTGGACGCGAGCTCAATGCTGCGTTGGAATTGTTCCTTTGTATAAACGCGTGAGCCGATCAGTCGCAGCTCCTTGAAGGCAATGTCCAGTAGAGCAACGGGGCTGGGAGCCTTATGAAGGGACGCGAGACAGATTGTTCCGCCGGATCGGGTGACGCGGGTCATGTCCCGCGCAGCCGCTTCGGCCCCTGCGCACTCAAAAACAACATCAGCTCCGTCGCCGTTGGTTTCGGCCAGAATCTTTTCGGTTAGGTCCTGGTTGCGCAGATCGACAGTTGTGAAGCCGAAGGATGCAGCCAGTGACAGGCGAAAAGGGTCGATATCAGACACAATGATCTTTGCGGCGCCAGCCTGGCGGGCGGCCAGGGCCACCAGAAGTCCAATTGGTCCGGCACCAAGAATTGTGGCCCGATCTGACAGCCGAAGGCCAGACTGTTCAACAGCGCGCTGTGCTACGGCCATCGGTTCGACCAGCGCAGCGATCTGATCGCTAAGATCATCCGGGATCGCAAAAAGCATGTCCTCGGGCACGGCGAGGTATTCCGCCATGCCACCTTCCATGTCGATGCCAAGTAGCCGCAAACTGTCGCAGACATGCGGCTGCCCTGTCCGACACGCATGACATGTCCCGCAAGAGAGCAGGGGGTAAGCAACCACGCGCTGACCGGCGGCAAAACGGTCCGACCCATCGACCACCTCTCCGACGAGTTCGTGGCCCAGCGTAAGCGGGGCGGTGGCTCGGGGGTGGGTGCCGCCAAAAATGCCAATATCTGTACCGCAGACCCCGCAGTAGCGGATCTTCAGCAAGATTTCACCAGCGTTTGGCTGCGGCTTGGGAATGTCGCGCACCTCGACGGTGCGCGGTCCGGTATAGACCAGCGCTTTCATATTTGGATCTTTCATTGTTCACGCGATCGCGTAGCCGCCATCCACGGGCACCACGGTGCCAGTCATGAAGCCCGCCAGTGGCGTGGTCAGGAACATTGCCGGACCCGCGAGGTCTTGGGGCTCGCCCCAGCGGTTCATCGGGGTGCGCGACAGGATCGGCTGCGCGCGGTTTTCATCCTCTTGCAGCGCCGCGGTGAGCGGCGTCTTGATCCATCCCGGTGCAATGGCATTCACCCGAATGCCATCAGCTGCCCATGCGATAGCCAGGGATTTGGTCAGTTGGGCCACGCCGCCCTTGGAGGCCGAATAGCCCGGCACCAGACCGCCGCCAAAAAATGACAGCATGGATGCGGTCATCACGATCGAGCCGCCGGTCTTTGCCAGCGCCGGTTTTGCCGCGTGGGCACAGCGCATCGCTCCGTTCAGGTTCACGTCGACCACTTTGGCGAAGACGTCCGGCGACAGTTCGTCACCGCGCCGGATCACCCCGGCGCAGCAGACCAAGGCGAACAGATCGTCAATGCCGCCAATGTCCCGGGTCACGGCGTCGCTGTCGCAGACGTCGAGCTGGCGGAAGGACAGGCGGGAGGACAGCCCCTCAGCGGCGGCCCATTCCGTGGCCGCATCGACCTCGGGCCCGGTGACGCCCGTGGCGACGACATGCGATCCCGCGCGCGCAAAGGCCTCGGCGATGCCACGGCCGATACCGGACGAGCCGCCTGTGACCATCACCCGCCGACCGTCAAGAAAGGGCGCCGCCCAGGCGCCGGTTTTTTCAGACCCGGCCGTCATCGGATGAACTGGTCCACGTAGGCGGCGCCCAGGCCGACTTCTTCGTAGTGGTTGCGGCACATCTCGATCTTGCTGAAGACGTCCTCGTAGCCCATCGTCTTGCCGTAGGGGTCAACATAGAGCATGACACCGTTCACCTGGAAGTAGGTGATCATTTCGGTCACGTCATCGGGCACGACCAGTGTGTGCGTCTCGCCCGGAGGCTCGTAAACATAGCCGCCTTCGCGGGCTTCCCAGTCGTGCTCCAGATAGTGCCAGCGCCCTTTCAGCACAAAGCCATGCACCGGCTGCGGGTGGCGGTGGCGCGACAGCACACCGGATTTGCGCACCCGCAGAAGGTTCATCCAGTAGCCTTGCGATGCGTTCAGGCACAGCGGGCGGAAGGAGACGTTTTCCGATTGCGGCACCCAGATGCGTTCGTCGGTCGCGATGGCTTCGGGGATGACGATTTCTTCAGCGGCGTCCTGCGGGAACGGTAGCTGATAGGGTGTCAGTGCGTCGTTGCGGTCTTCGACCTTGTCGGCTTCGACAGGCATGGGGCTAGTCCTTTGGTTGAGTTATGAGAGTTCAGAGCGCACGACACGGCGGCCGCGCAGTGAAAGCAGCAGGGGCACCAGCCAGACCAGGATCGTAATGACCCCCAGAGTTCCGGCGATGGGGCGTTCGAAAAAGCCAAGCAGGTTGCCGTCGGCCTTGATCATGCTGGACATGAAGCTTTCCTCGACGATCTTGCCCAGCACCAGGCCCAGCACCATCGGCGCCGCGGGATAGTCATTGGCTTCCATGATCCAGACCAGCACCCCGATGGCGGCCAGCGTCCACAGATCGAACAGCGCATTGTTGGTGGCAAAGGTGCCCAGTACGCACATCAAGAGGATCGCGGGGTACAGAAGGCCGGGGCGCAGCCCCAGGACATGGCGGCCGCCCATGACCGCGGCCAGGCCCAGCGGGATGATCAGCAGGTTGGCCAGGACAAACACGATATAGATCGCATTCACCAGATCCGGCGAGGTCAGCAGCACCATCGGGCCGGGCTGGATGCCCTTGAGGACCAGAACCCCCACCACGATCGCGGTAATCGAGTCGCCGGGGATCCCGAACACCAGCGCGGGCACGTAGCTGCCGGACAGCGCGGCGTTATTGGCGGAAGCCGAGCCCGCGATGGCTTCCGGCTCTCCTTTGCCGTAGTTCTGCCTGACCTTGGAGAACCGCTGGCTGACCGCAAAGGCAATCCAGGCGGCGATGTCGGCGCCGGCGCCGGGCAGGGCGCCGATTACGGTGCCCATCAGGCTGCCGCGCAGTACAGGCAGCTTGAACCGCCACAGGTTGCCGAACTGGCCTTTGAGGATCGACAGCCCTGCTGTCGCCGGTTTTTGCGGCCTGCTAAGCTCGCGTGAGGCGGTGCGCAGGATTTCGGCCAACGCGAATGCCCCGATCATCACGGCAATCAGCGAAACACCGGCCTGCAGGTCGATGATGCCAAAGGTATAGCGCGGCAGGCCGGTGGTAACATCCAGTCCGACCATGGTCAGCGCCAGGCCCAGCAGCAATGACACCATGCCCTTCAGCCGGTCGCGCCCCGCAACCATTGTCGCGCAAGACAGGCCGAGGAGGGCGAGCCAGAAATATTCAAAGCTGGAAAACTTCAGAGCGATGCGGGCCAATTGCGGCGCGGCCACCACCAGAACAAGGGTGCCGATCAGCCCGCCGGTGACCGAGACGCACATCGAGAGGCCCAGAGATAGATCGAGGCGCCCCTTCTGGGTCAGCGCGTCGAGCTCCCGCATATAGGCCGCCGAGGCGGGGGTGCCGGGGATCCTCAGCAGCGCGCCGGGAATGTCGCCGGCAAAGATCGACATGGCTGAACAGGCCACGATGGCGCCGATGGCAGCGACCGGCGAGAGAAAGAACGTCACCGGAACCAGCAGGGCAACAGCCATTGTAGCGCTGAGACCAGGTGTGGCGCCGACGAAAAGTCCGAAGACAGCGCCAAGCAGGATGACACCAAGAACCTGAACCGTCAGGACCATTTCCAGCGAGGAGAGAAAAACATCCATGACGGAACCTCAGAACCAGAGACCAGGCAGCGGCCCGGTCGGCAACGGCACGCGCATCACCTTGGTGAAGAACAGGGTGACGGTGACGCAGATGACCACTGATGAAACCAAGGCGGGCACAGGCTTTTCCTGCCAGGCCAAGGCGTTGAGGAAGATCAGGGACACCGCCACCAGCACGGTCCCGAGAACAGGGGAGAGGAGGCCGAACAGAACCACGGTTGCCGGGATCAGCAGCACTCGCAGCAGGTGCCGCGGCCTGCGCAGCCAGTCGTTTGCCAGCGGCCGGAAGGCGTCGGTGACCCGGCCTTGAGGCGCGCATAGGCTGCGCGCCGCAATCGCTAGCCCCAGAACAAGAAAGGCGCTGCCGATGATGTAGGGGAAAAGCCGTGGGGATGCGGCTCCCGTCGGCTCCGGGAAGCCAGTGGCCCGCAGCACGACGAAGCCGCCAAGACAGGCAACGGCCAATCCGGTATAGGTATCAGGGAGCCGCATCGTCTTAGCCCTTGTCTGCGCGTTGGGACAGGCCGATGGACTGCATCACCTCTCCGATGCTTTGGTGCGTGGCCTTCAGAAAGGTGCCAAAGTCATCACCGCCGCGATACTGTGCGCCGAAGCCTTGCTGCGTCATGAAGGTTTGAAAGCTCTCGCTTTCAAAGACAGCTTGCGCGGCCGCTTCCAGTTTTTCCGCGGCCTCGGCATCCATGTCAGCTGGGCCGACAAGCCCGCGCCAGGTGCCCGCCGCATAGGGCGTTCCGGTCTGCTCAGACGCTGTCGGGACATCCGGGAAGGACGCGTTGCGATCATCGGCGAAGACCGCGATCGCTTTGGACAGGCCAGCGTCCATCATTGTTTTGCCTTCGGGCAGCGACGAGGGGATGATCTCCACACCGCCCGCCGCGAGCTCTTGAAAGCCGGGGGCTGCGCCTTGGGACGGAACCATCGTGACCTTCAGCGGGTCGACGCCCTGTTGCTGCAGGAAACCAGCGAATGCCAGATGATAGGCGGCGCCGACAGCGGTGCCGGACATTTTGTAGGTCCCTTCAGGCTCTGCTTTGATCGCGGCAATCGCCTGGTCCAGATTTTCCCAGCTACTGCTAGCGGAGACATGGAACGCGGAAGGATCAAAGTTTACCAGCGCCAGCGGCGTGAAATCATCCACGGAGAATTCGGCATTGCCTGTCCAATAGTAGGTCAGCATCTCGGCGGTCGCGAATCCAATGGTGTAGCCATCCTTAGGGGCCGTCACCATCGCGTTGTGGCCGACAACACCGGCTCCGCCGGAGCGGTTCACGACAGCGACCGGAACACCCAGCTCCTCTTCCAGGCCGCTGGCCAAGGTGCGGGCGATGGCGTCCGTGCCGCCGCCAGCGTTCCAAGGGACAATCATAGTGATGGGCTTTTCCGGGTAATTTGCAGCGGCCGCACCGGTAGCGGCCACCGCTGCGGCCATCGCCAGCAGGGTGTTCTTCAGCATGAAATTTCCTCCTTATTTTCAGCTGTTTGGTTGGATTATCTTGTAATTCTTCAAGTGGCGGCGTGTGAGGCTGATCATATCTAGCATTGCTTGGCGCGCCTCCTCCGGCTTGCCTTGCTCAATTGCCTCGAGAACCCGCAGGTGATTGACTAGGTTCTTGCGGAAACTTTCCATGTGGACTTCGATAGCCGCGCGAAAGAGCTGCCCCAAAACCGCATCGATAGCCGTGTCAAAGGCCTCCAGTATGGGGTTGCCGGTCGCGGCGAGGATCGACAGGTGAAATTCCTTGTCTGCTTGAATCGCTGCGGGAACATCGTCTTCTGCAGCGGCCTGCTCCATCGCTTCATAAGCCAACCGGATACGGGTGATCTCTTTCCGGTCAGCCCGGACCGCGGCCAGGGCGCAGGCTGCGGGTTCAAAAACCTCGCGCGCTTCATCAATTGCCGTCGACAGCTCCACGTTGAAACCGTTAACGGGCTGCATCCAGCGGAGCACGTCTCGGTTTAGCAAGGTCCATTCACGTTGCGGACGAACGCGGGTCCCATGCCTGGGCCGGACCTCCAGGAGACCCAGCGCGGTAAGTGTCTTGATCGCCTCTCGAAGTGTGGTGCGACTGACAGAAAATTCTTCAATCAGCTCAGCCTCGATCGGAAGGGTTTCACCGACGGCGTATTCACCCGATACGATGCGGCGCCCGAGAGTTTCCAACATTTCGGATCCCTTAGCCGACCTGTTCAGGCTGTCGCGTTCCAACGCTTTGTTGATTGATCTGTCCACCGAACCCTCCATCGACACTGCAGCTTACGTCCGCAACGTCGCTGGTTTGGTATGATGAATCAATGCACCTGTCAATGATATTATCAATGGTGTTAAATTATCATACAATAAAAATTGTGGCGTCTAGTAGTGGAAAGGCTGATCTGACTGGTCCGGCTCGCGCTTACTGGTCGTTGTAATACCAGTCAATTTCTGGCTCTTCATAGAAACGCTTCAGTCTTTCTTCCGTTTCTACCGGTAATCGTTCCAATCTTGAGGGGATGCGGAGGTAGAATTTTCTCGCAGGATGACAGAGGGGGCGCGTTTTTGCCGGTTGCCAGCCGTTCCGTTCAAGCTGAGCTGAGCCTGGTCAACGGGCGGTGCCTCCGGTTTCCCAGTGATCTGGAAGCAGGGGGGGCGAACCCGCTGATCCACGGAGTGGAGGCAGCATGATCGGCCCGGGAACTGGTGCTCGGGAGTATCTTGTCTTCGGCGTCACAGACATGCGCAACGGCATCGCGGGGTTGTCAGCCTTTGGCTGGGCTAAGAGCTCGCCCGCATCCGCGATCAAAAGGTCAATGGGTTGGAGGAGCTTTTTGCATGGAATTAGGCGAAACTGGCGTAGCCCGTGGTTCCAAATGGTCGGTTTCTTTCAAAAGGGTGCTAGCTACCTCCTCTTCAGGGCCCTCCGGTGCAAAGCCAAGGACGATTACCTCTATCAGTACCATTAGCATCTTGTGTTTTCAGCAGCGCGCTAACCCCCCCACCGTTCCAGAGTGAGGCTGGCCACCTTTTCTAGGGTAGGTCAGTGCGATCACATCCCGCTATGGAAGCCCCCCTTTGCAGGAGTGGCGTTGCACCTGCAAAGAGGGGGCAAACATCTTCTTAGGGCGCATCGGCTACGGGGTCATCATTGTGTCGGGCATCCAGGTGATGATGGAGGGGAAGGCAAAGATAAGGGCTACAGTCACCATCTCAATTGCCACGAACCAGAGCGCGCCCCGGAACACGTCGGGCAGCGGGGTATCTCGATCAATGCCAGCGATCACGAAGCAATTTAGGCCGACGGGCGGGGTGATCAGCCCGATTTCGCACATTTTGACGCAGAGGATACCGAACCAGATCGGATCGAAGCCCAGCCCTAAAACAGTGGGAAACACGATGGGCAGCGTGATCACCATCATTGAGAAGGCATCGAGAAACATGCCGAGCGGGATGTAAAGCAACAGAAGAACGGCGACGATCAGATGGGGCGGAATACCGCTTTCGGTGACGGCGCCGGCGATCATCTGCGGCACCTGCACCAGCGTCAGGAAAAAGCTGAAGATGCCCGCGCCAATCATGGTGAAAAGGATCATCACCGTGGTGGTGGCGGTAGACCGGAAGCTCTCGGAGAGCGCATGGCCGAGACGCCCGCGTGCCGATTGGGCGAAAACCAGCATCAGCAGGGCCGCAAGCGCGCCGACCGCACCGGCTTCGGTCGGGGTGACGAGACCGAGATATATGCCCCCGAGCACGATCAAAAACAGGACCAGCACCTGCCAGGCCTGTGTGGTCGACGACAGCCGCTCTGCCCAGGTTGCCTTGGGGGCACGGGTGGAGCGGGTTTGAACTCGGCGGCCGATCACGGCCACGCCGATCATGAAGGCGACCGTGGTGATTACTCCTGGAACGAAGCCCGCGATCAGCATTTTGCCAGCCGACACCTCGGTCAGCGCGGCATAGAAGATGAGCAGGACAGAGGGCGGGATCAGCACGCCCAGCACGCCGCCGGCAGCCACCGCCCCGGCCGAAAGGCGCGGATCGTAACCCTTTTCTTTCATCTCCGGAATGGCCACCGCCCCGACCGTGGCCGCCGTCGCCACCGAGGAGCCGGAGGTCGCGGCAAAGCCGGCGGAGGTCAGGATGCTGGCCATCGCCAACCCACCCGGAAGGTGCCCCACCCATTTATTTGCCACATAGAACAGCCGTTTCCCGACCTGTGCATGATGGGCGAAGGCCCCCATGAGGATGAAGAGCGGAATGACCGTCAGCGCGTAGCTGGCGGTGTGGCTGAAGGAAAACGACTTCAACCGCGCGAGCAGGAAGCCCAGGTTTTCCACCATGACGATGCCGAAAGCCCCCGACAGGGCCAGTGCCGCAAAGACCGGGGTGCCCAAGGCCATGAGGAAGAAGATCAGCCCGACGGCGAGCAGGGTGATGAGTGTCACATCCATTGTCGATGTCCTGTGAAATGCAAAGTCGCGGTCCCGGAGGCATCCGCCGGGACCATTCGGGCGCGGGCGGCTAGTGCAGCCGCGTGTTCCGCGCACCGGTGGAGGGCGTGTCGAGCTGCGCTCCGGTTTGCTTCAGCGCGATCTGCAGGCTGTGCAGGGCGGCCTGCAGCGCAGCGAACCAAAGCCCCGCGGCGACCGCGATCTTTGTCCACCAGATCGGCACCTGAAAATAGCCCCAGCGGAACTCCCGGATTGAAAACGAATATGCCGCCTCAAGCGTCGCGGGCCAGGCCAGCATCAGAAAGGTCAGCGCGGCAAACAGCCAGGCCAGGGCCGTGCTTGCGCGCGACAACGGACCGGGCAGCGCATCGGTCAGCATGGTGACCCTGATGTGTCCGTCATCAAGCAGGGTTGCGCCCAGACCCATGAAGACCACCATCACCATGGACATTTCCGTCATTTCAAACAGCCCGGGCACAGAGCGTCCCAGGGCGGCGCGGGCCACCACATCCACTGTGATGGCCAGCATCATGAAGGCGAGGAACCCCAGCGCCACCCATGATGTGATCCGGGAAACCCCGTCGACCAGGCGGTTCAGCCGCGCCAGCATCGGCCTACAGGCCCGCCGCGATTTCGACCGGACGTTTCATCGCCCCGGTGCCCGCGTGACGGGCAATCGCCTCTTCTACAACGGCCTGCATGGCCGCGCCGTCGATGCCGTTGGGGCGCGCCACGGTGTCGACCCATTTGTTGACCTGCTCCGGCTGCACGACGGCCTTGGTGCGCAGCTTTTCGTCGTCCGACAGGGAGGACAGCACCACGCCTTCTGCCTGCGCTTTCTGGACGTAGTCGGTCAGCACCTTGTTGTAGATCTCGGTGAATTTTCCGCCATACAGCTCATCGGCGAGATCGGTGCAGATCTGCTGGTGTTCGGCGGGCAGACCCTCCCAGACACGGCGATTCATGATGGTGGCGGCAGGCGCATGCGGTCCGTCGCCGATGTCGTAGAAATTCGGTGCGGTCTCATGCAGCTTGTAGGCGACAGCGGTGACGAAATCGAAGCCGTAGACCCCGTCGAGAACCCCGCGTTCGAGCGCCTGGTAGACCTCGCCCGCGGCCATCGGAACGGCAATGCCGCCCAGGCTTTCGATCACATCGGTGGCCACGCCGTAGCCGCGGATCTTCTTGCCCTTGATATCGGCGATCGAGCTGATCGGATCGCGCATCACCAGAGGCGCGTAGTTCCAGTTGGTCCAGTACAACACCTTGCTGCGGTGACGGTCTTCCCATTCCTGCCGCAGCGGCGCGAAGTTTTCGAAGACGTCACGGCACACCAGTTGCAGCTCGTCGGCGCGTTCCATGCGGAAATACCATTCAAGACCACGCGTGACCGGCAGTTCCGCCTGATAATAGCCCGGCGAGATCAGGGTCATCTCGCTGGTGCTGTCGCGCACCGCGCCCAGATGCTCGCCGACCTTGTTGAGGCTGCCCGCCCAGTAGTATTTGATGCCGATCTCGTCATTGCTGCGCTTGGCAAGCTCTTCGAGGAACCAGCGGTCGATCCAGGACGGGCCGGCGGTTTCGCTGACATAGCTGTCAAATTTCAGCGAGGTTGCGGCATGGGCAAGGCCGGGCAGGCCCGCGATCAGCCCCGCGCCGGCCATAGCGCCTGAGCTTTTCAGAAAGTCGCGTCTTTTCATTGGGTTCTCCTCCGTTGGAACCGGGCTCCTCGTGCCCGGAAAAATTCGCTTGGGCTTATGCGGGGGCGGCCTCGGCTCCTGTGCGGCAGCGCAGATCGGTTTTCAAGACCTTGCCGTAGCTGTTTTTGGGCAACTCCGGGACGACCACATAGCGTTTGGGGCGTTTGAAGGCGGCGATATGCTGGCGGCACCAGCTGTCAAGCTCGGCCTCGCTGGCGCTGCTGCCGGGTTCAAACACGACATATGCAACAACCTGCTCGCCCCAGTCCGGCTCCGGTTCGCCGATGACGGCTGTTTCAAAGACCGCAGGGTGGGCCAGAAGCGTTTCCTCGACCTCGCGCGGGTAGATGTTGGTGCCACCCGAGATGATGACATCCTTGGAGCGGTCGGTGAGGTAGAGAAAGCCGTCTTCGTCGAGATGGCCCAGATCGCCGGTGTGCAGCCAACCCTGTTTCAACGCCTGCGCGCTAGCCGGTTCGTTTTGCCAGTAGCCAGTCATCACGGTTGGGCCCTGGACACAGATTTCCCCGGTATGACCCGCTGGCAAAACCTCTCCATCGGTGCCCAGAACCGCCAGTTTCACAGCCCCTTGCGCAATGCCGACAGAGGCTCGCCGCGCCTTCCAGCGCGGATGGGTCTGATCCGCGACCAGATCGCGCGACAGCACAGAGATTGTCATGGGAGATTCGCCCTGTCCGTAGATCTGCACGAAACGCGAACCGAAACAGGCAAGCGCCTCGTCGATGTCATGGGCATACATCGGCCCGCCGCCATAGATGATGGTGCGGATGCCGTCCCCCGCGTAGCCCTGCTGTTTCGCAGCGGCAATCAAGCGTTTGACCATTGTTGGCGCGGCAAAGAACACGAGGTTGCCGCGGGTTTCGGCGAGGCCAATGATCTCCTCGCAGTCAAACCCGAACGACGCAGGGATGAGATGCGCGCCGCCCGCGCGGATCTGCGCGAACATGTAAAGCCCTGCACCGTGGGACATGGGCGCGGCATAAAGCATGTGATCATCGGGTTGGGCGGCATCGACATCCAGCGCATAGCACAGGGTCATGTGCCGCAGGTTGTCATGGCTGAGCATGACTCCCTTGGGTGTGCCGGTGGTACCCGAGGTGTAGAACAGCCATGCGAGCGCCTGTGTACAGACCGGTTCGGGCGCGGTGATCTTGCCCTGATTTGCAACCGGTGCTGCAAGCTTTGCCTCGGCGATGCCGTCTTCAGCCGCAAACACCGTTCCGCTTTCCGTCAGTGTCAGCGCCGCAGCGGCATCGCGGATGATCCACTCGGCTTCACGGGGGTGCAGTTTGAAATTGACGGGGATAACAACAGCCCCGAGCCACCAGCAGGCATGCAGTACTTCGATATACTCCGGCGCATTTCTGGCAAAGACCGCGACCCGGTCACCGCTGCGGATGCCATGCTGGTCACGCAGCCAGGCGGCCCGGTTGCAGACCGCCTGCAACAAGTCGGAATAGGTCTGGCGAAGGACGTCCCCCTGATAGAGTGCCGGCCGGGCGGGCCAGGACAAGGCGGTCTGATACAGCCAATTTGCGATATTCATAGTTTTAGCAGTTCCCGGGTGATCTTCAGGCGCGATCGGCTTGCAAAATGGTTGCGTAATTTGCGACGGCCGCGCCGCCCATGTTGAACGCGAGCCCCCATTCGGCACCGGCACGCTGAATCCCTCCAGCACGCGCGGTCAATTGCCGGAACCCCAGTGCATGCATCGACACGCCGGTGGCACCGACCGGGTGTCCCTTGGCCTTGAGACCGCCGGACAAGTTTACCGGAGTGCGCCCGTCCGCATAGACGGTGCCCTGCTCCAGCGCCTGCGCGCCCTGACCCTTGGGGGTGAGCCCCATCGCTTCATAGATCAGCAGCTCCGCCGGGGTGAAACAGTCGTGGACTTCTGCGAAATCCAGATCTGCAACCGTAATCCCGGCCGCGTCATAGGCCGCGCGAATGGCGCGCTCCGGCCCTTCGAATGCCACGAAATCGCGGCGGCTCATCGGAAGGAAATCGGACACATGCTCGGCGGCTGCAATCCGCACGCGGGCCACTGCATCCGCAGCGTGGGCGCCAGAGGCGCTCAGAATAATCGCAGCGGCCCCATCCGTGACCAAAGAGCAATCGCTCAGCCGCAAAGGCGGTGCGATAAGCGGGTTCTTCTCGCTCACCTCGCGGCACACCTCATAGGCCAGCGGCTTGTGCATATGGGCCAGCGGGTTTTTCATTGCGTTTTCATGGTTCTTTGCCGCAATACGCGCCATCGCATCCAGCGGATCGCCATAGCGCTCCGCGTATTGATCAGCCGCAAGGGCAAAGACCTGCGGAAAACTCAGGGCCGCTTCTGCCGGATTATTCTGATATCCCGCACCCGCCAGGGCGGCGGTAACCTCTTGCGTGGAGCGGTGCGTCATCTTTTCGGCGCCAACCACCAGAACGTTCCGTGCCTGGCCCGCCCAAATGGCGTTCAGCCCGGCATGAATCGCGGCCGCGCCCGAGGCGCAGGCGTTTTCGCAGCGCGCAGCAGGTGTAAAGCGCAGGTCAGGATGCGCCTGCAGAATGAGTGAGGAGGCAAACCCGTCAGGCACAAGTCCGGAATTGAAGTTGCCGAGAAAAATGGCGTCGATTTCAGCCGGCGGAATCTGTGCTTCCTCCAGTGCTTCACGCGCGGCCTCGACGATCAGCGTTTCGAGCGTGGCATCGAGGCGGCCAAACCGAGTGTGGCCAGAGCCTGTGATATAAATTTCCTGGGTCATGTAATGTCCTCCGGGAACAAAGGTGCTGGAAAAAAAATATCTCAGCTATCCGTGGAACTACGTATAAAAATACGTATGTACTACGTAGATGCAGGTGCAGAGAAAGGAAGCGGCCCATGGATTACGACCAGATTTCGGAGTCCGACCTTATTTTGACGGGGTTCATGGACGCTCCGATCGGCCTAATGGTGCTGTCGAATCGCAAAATTCAGCTTGTGAATACGGAGGTGGAGCGCATTTTTGGCTGGTCCCGCGATGAACTTGAAGGACAATCAATCCGCATCCTCTACCCCTCAAGTGTCGATTACGAAAAGACAGGCTCCCGTTGGCGGCGCTGGCTGGATGGTCGGCCGCGTTATACGGACGAGCGCTTCATGCAATGCCGCAGCGGTGAGGTCATCTGGACCCGAGCGTCAGGACGGACTTTGACCCCGACCGATCCCTTTCGATTGATGGTTTGGACGTTCGATCACTTGGAAACCCGACCGTCGACGTCCTCCACATTAACGCCCAGAGAACGCGAGGTTGCCCGACATATTGTAAATGGCTTCACCAGCAAGGAAACGGGCCTTGCGATGGGAATATCCCCTCGAACCGTAGAAGTTCATCGCAGCTCCGTCATGAAGAAGCTCGGTGTCCAGAATGCGGCAGAACTCGTTGCAAAAATGATTGTACAGAGTTGAGAGGCGCATTCACAAAGCCGCACGAATAAAGGCACTTCCTGACTGCATTGCAGCCCACGATAACCAGGTGGAGTCTCGCAATAGGCTGGAAGCGGGAGTGTGCAACGGCGGAGAATGTGATTTCGCTGCTAACGCGAACGCGCAGTCCGCCTGGACGCAAGAGCGGATATTAAGCAACTGACCACATCGTTTTCTTCAGCGATATAAACAAGCACCGCGAAAAATTGCGCGCTTATTCCGACCCCTTTGGGGTCAGGCCCGCACAGCGTGCCAGCATCAACGCAATTCAATGCCGTCGATCGGTCCGAACAGAACCTGCTGCGTCTCCATCTTGCCTTCGGCCGGAGCGAAGACCACCTCTGCGCTCGGCGTATCCGCGCCGAGCGGCTTAAGCTGCTTTACATCCTCGTTGTGCCCCGTTCCGGTCCATAAAAAGGGCAGGAAGACATAATTCAGAGGCTGACCTAGGGCAGTAAGATATGAAACGACCGGGTGATATCAGCCTTCAGTGCAGCATGTGCGTCGGTTCTGCGTCCCTCACGCAGGGCGGCGATAAGCGCGCGGTGATGCGCGTGTTCGTCGATCTCACTTGAGGCGGGGGTGCTGATGATTAGGTTCAAATATGCGCCATACTGAAGCCAAAGAGCCTCGATCATCGGCAGCAGGATCTCTGACTGGCTGAAGCCGTACAGCATTTGATGGAAGTCGTGATTTGCGACAAGGTCGGGCTGTCCTGTCGTGCTGGTCGAAGGCCGCGACAGGATCTCTTCAAGCTGGTCGATGTCGGCATCATTGATCCGGTCCATCGCCTGGTCCAAAGCCAAGCTTTCCAGCGCCAACCGCGCGGCCTTCAGGTCTGCGGCGCGCCGCGCGTCGAAAGCTGGAACCATTAGGGTGCGCGATGGCGTATCGACAAGTGCGCCCTCCGCTACCAGCCGCCGCACCGCTTCGCGCACGGGGGTCATGGAAACCCCGAGTTGATCGGCCAAAGAGCGCAGGCTCAGCACGTCGCCAGGGGCAAATGCGCCGCGGGTGAAGGCGTCGCGGAGTGAAAAATAGACATTTTCACGCAGTTTCAGGGGATCGATGCGGGGAATGATCGGTGTGCTCATGTTCGCCCTTGACAGCTTAGAAACGTATCTTTGATAAAATATCACACATCACAGTGGAGTCGGTCAAGCATGGAAAGGCGCGGTATGGAGGGTAAGAAAGAGCGGGGTTTCTGGCTCTACGATCTGAAGGTTGAGACCGTGCTGGACGGACGGACACCGGTGTGCCGGCATGTTGAAGGAGAGGCCTTCCGCGTTGTCGGCGAGAACCTTGTGTTTGATCAGGACACCCGGATTTCGATGTATGCCCTGTCGTCGGTTCTGCCGTTGCTTGCGGCCAAGCAGCGAGAGACGGATGCCGACGATTGGATGACGACCGATGCCGAGGTCGCCTGCCCGGATCCGCATTGCGGCGGGCGGCTGCGTATTCACCGCGAAAACAAGCGCTGGTTTTCTCATGCGGCCACAACAGGCCTGCCGGACCAGCGCGGCACGCCCTATTGGAAGGAAGACAAATGACCGTGGAAACTGCAGAACTGCGCCCCGGCCACCGCATGTCCCGCATCATCAAGGGCGGTTGGCAGCTGGCCGGCGGCCACGGGGAGGTGCGAAAGCAGGATGCTATCGCAGACATGGAAGCCTTTCTTGACGCCGGGATCACGACGTTCGATTGCGCAGACATCTATACCGGCGTTGAAGAGATGATCGGCCATTTCATCGCGGATGTCCGGCGCCGCCGCGGTTCCGAGGTGGCGGACCGCGTGGTGGTCCACACCAAACTGGTCCCCGACCTGTCGCGCCTGGCGGACATCCGGCCGGAAGAGGTCGAGGCGATCGTGGACCGGTCCCTGCGACGCCTGCAGATCGACCGTATCCCGCTGGTTCAATTCTTCTGGTGGGACATGGCCGTGGGCAATGCGGTCGAACAGCTTGAGGTGCTGAAGGATTGCCAGCGCAAAGGCAAGATCGCCAATCTGGGAGCGACCAACTGGGACGCTCCGGTTATGGACCAGTTCATTGATGCGGGGTTCGACGTGGTGTCCGCGCAGGTGCAGTATTCGCTGCTGGACCGCAGGCCGGCCGGGACCTTTGCAGATTGGGGCGCGCGCCGGGATGTTCAGATCCTGTGTTACGGCACATTGGCAGGGGGATTTCTGACCGAGAACTGGCTCGGCAAGCCCGATCCGGGGTTTGTGTTCGAAAACCGCAGCCTCATCAAGTACCGGCTCATCATAGATGAATTCGGATCGTGGGAGCTGTTCCAGTCGCTGCTCCAGGTGTTGCAGGACATTGGAAACAAGCATGGCGTTGCGCTGTCTACCATCGCAACCCGCTGGGTGCTGGACCAGCCGCAGGTCGCGGGCGCCATAGTCGGCGCGCGCTACGCGCGCCATCTGCCCAAGACTCTCGAGGTGTTCAAAGTGTCCCTTGATGCCGAGGACCGTGCGGCGATCGCTGCCGTGCTGGAACAGGCAGCGGGGCCCAATGGTCCGGTTTACGGGCTCGAAGGGGACCGCAATGGGCGGCATGGCAAGATCATGAAGTACAATCTCAATACAAACCCGGCTGACAAGGTTCACGGGGCATGATCCGTAATCTGTCCGCTGTTCGAGAGGAGGTGTGATGCCCTATACCATCGCCTCCAGGATTTTGTTTCCGCTATACTTGCTCACTTCGTTCTGCATCGTTGTCCTGATGGCGGTGTCTTTTTCGGACGTGATCCTGCGCGGCCTGAACCGTCCGATCCCCGGCGCCTATGAGATCACTGAAATCGCCGTTGGTGCGATGGTCTTTGCGGCGCTGCCGATTGTCACGCTGCGTCAGGAACATGTGCGCGTGACGCTCTTTCGGACAGTCGCCGACCGCTACCGGTGGGTGGATCTTCTGTTCATGGCCTTGAGCCGGGGCGTCGGCGTCGCAGTCTACCTGTTCTTTGCCTGGCACTTGCTGCGGCTTGGCAATCAGATGAGCAGTGCCGGGGCGCGGGCAATTTTCGCAGGCTTCCCGCTGGCGCCGTTTGCGTGGTTCGCGGCTGCGATGTGCATGGTGTCCGCCATTGTATTGCCGTTCAGTCGCAAGGCACCGGATTCCGAGGGTATGGGAGAAGTCTGATGACGGTCATGCTCTGCGCGTTGGCGCTGCTTTTCCTGCTGCTGTTTCTGGAGGTGCCGATTGCCCTGGCGATGCTGGCGATTGGCGTCGGCGGTTTCGCCTGGATCGTGGATTGGGGGCCGGCCGGATACATGGCCGCGGATACGGCCTATCGCACGGTCCACAACTTCAACATGTCGGTCATCCCTCTGTTCATGCTGATGGGTAACCTGATCAGTCGGGCAGAGATATCAAAGGAATTGTTTGATCTGGCTTATCGCTTTGTCGGTCACCGGCGCGGCGGATTGGCGATTTCCACCATCATCGCCGGTGGCATGTTTGCAGCTGTCTGCGGCTCCAGCCTTGCCTCTTCGGCCACGATGGGCCGCGTCGCTTATCCATCGATGAAACGCTATGGATACGACGATTCCCTTGCGTCCGGCTCCATCGCGGCGGCGGGCACCCTGGGGATCATGATCCCGCCCAGCATCGTCCTGATTGTCTATGGCATCCTGACCCAGACAGACATCGGCAAGCTGTTCATCGCGGGCATCCTGCCTGGCCTGCTGGGCGCGCTGCTATATGTGGGCGCGGTCGTTGTTACGACCGCATTGAACCCGGCGGCGGGTCCAGCGGGTGACAGCAGCAGCTGGCGAGAACGGCTGGTGGCGCTGCGAGCGGTCGGATCCGTCATTTTGCTGTTCGGTCTTGTCATCGGCGGGATCTACGGGAATTTCTTCACCCCGACCGAAGCCGCGGGCGTTGGTGCTGTTGGCGCTTTGGCGATCACTGTCTGGCGGCGCAAATTGACGTTGTGGAGCTTTCTGCAAACACTAGGGCAAACCGCGATCATGAGCGCGTCTATCTTCTTTGTTCTGGTGGGGGCGCAGGTGTTTGGCAACTTCATCAACGTTGCCGGCTTCACCGCGGCGCTGAACAGCTTTGTTGCCGGGCTAGATCTTCCGGCATGGGCCATGATGCTGGTGATCGTGGCGATCTACCTGATCCTGGGCTGCGTTCTGGAAAGCATGTCGATGCTGCTGCTCACCATCCCCATCACGTTTCCGCTGATCCTGCATCTTGGCTACGATCCGATCTGGTTCGGCATCCTCGTTGTCACGCTGGTTGAGGTGGCACTGATCACACCGCCCGTGGGGATGAATATCTATGTCCTGCAAGGGGTGCTGCCCAAAGTGCCACTGCGCAAGATGTTCGTCGGTGTGACCCCGTTCGTTGCGGCGGATGCGATCCGCATCCTTCTCCTCATCCTCATTCCCGGTCTGGCCCTATGGCTGCCGAGGCTGATGTAGGACCCCTAAAGAATAGAAAAAACATAACAAAACCAACACGGAGACTAGACTATGATCAGACGCAATTTCATTGCCGCAGTTTCAAGCCTGACCCTTTTGGCCAGCGCCACATCTGCATTGGCAGAGGACGTGGTTCTGCGCTTTTCCAACTGGCTGCCGCCGACCCACCCAATTCTGACTGATATGATCGAGCCCTGGGCCGCAGAGGTCAAAGCCGCGACTGAAGGCCGGGTGTCCGTGCAGATCCTGCCTGCCCTTGGGGCGCCGGGCGCGCATTTTGACATGGTGCGCAACGGTGTCGCCGACATTGCCTTTGGCGTCCACGGCTATACGCCGGAGCGGTTCAAACTGACAGAAATGGTCGAACTGCCCTTTACGGCCGAGAACGCGCAGGTCAATTCGATCGCGAACTGGCGCACCTATCAGAAGTACTTCATGGAGGCGAATGAACACGAAGGCACGCATCTGCTGGGCCTTTGGGTTCCGGGCTCTTATCAGCTGTTCACACGCGCTGGCGTGGAAGGCGTCGACGATCTGGATGGCCTGCGCATTCGTGTTCCGGGTGCCATTGTCGAACAGATCGCAACAAAGCTGGGGCTGGTGTCGATCTCCTCGCCGCTGACCGAGGCCTATGACCAGATTTCCCGCGGGATCATCGACGGGATGTTCCAGACCTATGGCACCGTGCTTGACTTCAACATGTCTGAGCACATGCCGGTTGTGAAGACCGTACCGGGCGGCTTTGCCGCCTCCAGCCAGTTCATCGTTGTCGGCGATGCTGCTTGGAACCGCATCAGCCCCGAGGATCAAGAGGCGATCAACGCGCTGTCGGGTGAGGAGATGGTGAGCAAATTTGCCACTGTCTGGCAGGCGCATAACGCGAAAGCCATTGATGAGCTGATGGCTGGCGGGCTGACGCGGATCGAACTGACCGGCGCCGATCTGGACGAGATGAAGGAGCGGCTTGCGCCGATCTGGGACCAGTGGACCGAAGACGCAAAAGCAAAAGGCGTGGATGCGGACGCAGCGGTTGCCTTTTATCAGGAGCAACTGGATGAGGTTGCCGAAGAACTGGGCGTGGACCGGAACTGAAACCGGATCGGAAAAACACCAGGGCAGGGCCATTGGGTCCTGCTTCACCCCACGCAGGGGCGGCGCAAAAACGGAACTGTTCATGTTTTACAAAATCGACGATTGGGATCGTGCCTATTCCAATGCTTCACATATCCACCGCAGCGACCGCTGGCCGGACGCCTGGGTCGCGCCCGCAGCAAAGTTCCGGCAGGACATGACGGAATTGGGGCGCGCGGTCCTTGATCAGCCCTATGGGAGCGGTCAGCGGCAACGCTTTGACCTGTTCTTGCCTGAAGGTAAGCCGCGCGGACTGTTTGTCTTTGTTCACGGCGGCTATTGGCACACCTTGGACCGCAGCTATTGGTCCCATCTGGCGGCAGGGCCTCTGGCGCATGGCTATGCGGTTGCAATGCCGGGCTACACTCTTTGCCCGGAGGTTCGCATCACCGACATTGGCCGCGAAATCGCACAGGCAGTGGACACGGCGGCTGCGCAGGTGGAGGGCCCCATCGTAATGGCTGGGCATTCCGCAGGCGGGCATCTGGTGGCCCGGGTCTGCGCCCTGGGCTCCACCTTGTCGGAGCAAGCGCGAAGTCGGTTGTCGATGGTGATCCCGATATCCGGCCTAAGCGATCTACGGCCATTCTTGCGTTTGAAAATGAACGAAAGCCTGCGCCTGGATGTCGAAGAAGCCATGCGCGAAAGCCCGGCGCTGCTGCATCCCCCCGAAGGCCTGCGGATGTGCTGTTGGGTCGGTGCTAGTGAGCGGGCCGAGTTTTTACGCCAGAATCGGCTTTTGGCGTCAATGTGGGCCGGGCTTGGAGCGGAGGTGGCAATCTGGGAAGAGCCGGACAAACACCATTTCGACATTTGCGATGCGCTTGCAAGACCTGAACACCAGATACACGGTCTTTACGATCAGGCTCAGCCAAGTCGCGACATTCGTACCTGGAGCAACGAAAGCGCCGCTTAAGCTGTAATTTTCCTAGAGCGGACCTTCGAGTTGCCCAGT
This sequence comes from Nocardioides marinus, assembly GCA_019801415.1. GTDB lineage: Bacteria > Pseudomonadota > Alphaproteobacteria > Rhodobacterales > Rhodobacteraceae > Leisingera. The sequence continues at coordinate 15,942 of JAHVJD010000005.1, read as the reverse complement.
TGGGGAAGGCGATGCCGCGCTTGGCACCGATGTCGGCGAAGCGCAGGAAGCTGCCGCTGCAAAGTTGCGAACTGTGGTCGCCCTTCTGAACTGGACCGGCCCTTAGCTACCATTCGAGCTTGGCGCGGGGCATGACCGTTCTTGGCCCTTTGCAGCTATTCATCACTTTTGTCGCAAATTAGTACAACGAGCCACCTAGAACTAAACGCCCGGAAAAGAGGGGCAAAAAAAACAGAAGTGACCCGTGTTTTGTATGTAATGCCAGCCTCAGGACTTATACATTGGGGCGAGATATCGTTTTCCGGGAACCGAGATGCCTTCCTTGATGCTTTTCACCTGCGCAGGCAGGTTAGGCAAGGCACCACCAACGGCGACAGCAACCTGAGGATACGGATCGACCAGTTGCGGATAGGTTTCCCTCAACTCATACGGCATGGGTTCGGCCAATGACAGTTGAACCCGCCTTCCGTCCCGTTCAATCGAAACCCCGTCCAGCGCCTTGACAACTGGAAGGCCAGCTCCCCCGCCCGTGGCTGTCACGTTCACGGTATTTTGGTCGCCAGCAACACAGAACGCCGCATCAATTGCAAGGTCCGTGATCTTCTTGAAAAGCCCTTTGATGATCGGATGTTCAAGAAAGTCGTCCAGTTCGATGTCGACTACGTCCCCCGTCACCAAGCCAACACTGAGAGCGCCATCCATAAAGAGCACTTCTTTGTCCCCGCGGATGGTGCGCTTCAGAGAAGCTTGAACGCGCCTATACTCAGCTGTGCCATCGGCGAGGCCGCTTTTGTCCATGATCTTCTTTAGCAGGGCGTTATCTATGATGTTACCAGCTTGATTTATCGCACGCGCCGCTGGCGTAACTTCGGCCACCGTGACGCGATCTTTGCTGGGGTTGTTCACGCAAATGCATCCGGCGACATCCGTCGTGCCGGCGCCGATATCCAGAATTACGTACGGCACCCTACGTTGCGCGGGAGTGCCTATGAGAGCACCAGCGCCCGCGGCTGTGGCCTCGAGGACGGGGTCGGCAATCAACCCAAATGGCAGTTCGTCATCCTTGGCCTTGCGTGCCAATTGGACAATCTTGCACGCCTTCTCTAGCGAAAGATTGCTGGAAAGGTCGTCGCCACGGCATCTTCCAATTGCGATCGCCTCGGCGATGATCCGACGCATTGCCTCACTATTGTCCTTGAAATGATCCGGCGTCCAAGCGGGGTGTGCATATCTGCGTTTCAGGTCAACGCTAAGGCCCTGCCCGCGCAGCGCCTGCTCAGCGCGAAGGTTCAAGTGCGCAAGATACAACACCAGCGCGTCGCGTTGCGTCAGGGTGCCCGAAGGATCCTGGGCCTCCTCTAGCTTGCGCCTGTGTAGATCCGTCACGTCTTTGGTGAGCGTAATGAACTGCTTTGGACTGTCGATCAGCCGATCTTGTGTCGCCTCTACGGCGTTAAAGTGGGCCCTCGCTGCACCCCCCAAGTAAAGCTCGCCACCGTCAACGAAGAGCTCCGATGGAAGCAAGAGTTCCGGATCGCCAAAGGCGTTCGTTCCAAAAGCCAATGGAAATAGCTCAGGCACGTCGTCAGTGTCGTCGACTGAACACGCGAATGCCTTAGAAAATGACGTTCCGAAGTCCAGACACATGAGGTGATCCTCATCGATATCTTCCGGTGTTGGACATGTGATAACGGGAATTTCGAAAGCCGGTTCAACTGTTGGTACCGCTGGAGCATCGACGACAGCGGCTGGCTCCAGATCGAGGATAGCGCGCAAGGACTCTGCTTCGACGGATGTGAGAAAAACGTCGGAGGACTTGTCGAACCGTTCGAGAAGGCTCTTAAGTACAATTCTCGCAGTTGCTTTATCCATTGCTGTTCTCAACCTCTGCCTTAATCAATATCACACTGACACCGCCTCGACCTTCTTTGACGACACCCGGTGTCAGGACGCGAACCTCACTCCCAATTCTTAGATCGTCCTCTCCAACGTGTGCGGCTGGATCATATCTCACCAGCTCTGAGCGTTGAGGACTGAGGGCGATGCGGCGCGTACGGGCGACTGCACGCGCCCATTGAGTCGCAAGCGCACCTCGCTTCAGCGCCCCCTCCAAGAGGTCACCCTCTGCAGCCATGATGTCCTTCACATCGTTCAGAGCCTGCTCAACCGCGGTTGCCTGAAGCTCAGGGAGATCCAGCGCGATCAAAAGTCGGCCGACATACTCGTCCAGTTTTGCTTCCGAAAGCGCCTCAACGCCGCGAACCGAGCGTTCCTCCTTCGGCTCTTCGCCGTTCACGAACCAATATGCGATGGACTGGTCGAGGCTCGGCGTACGCGCGGCAAACTCTTTGGCCATGTTGTTGATCGATCGCGCGCTGACCGAAGTGACCAGTGCGTCCCTAAGAGGCTTGTTCATCACACCTTGCTTCGCAAACATGAGAAGCGTCTCGACTCCAAGGCGCGCAATACTTCGCACTGCGCCCTCAAAGTCCTGAGACGGAGACGCGGGTCGCCACCATCCACGCATTGCGTCGATGATCTTGTAGCTTTCTGGGTCCGTGCGTGCGCTGAAGTTAAGCCTCACGATCTTCTGGATGGCAGAAAGAAAATCTTGGCATGCCTCCTCTCGCAGAATGCGATCGTCGGGGCCTGACTTCGGCAAATGGCCAACGAAAAGAACTTTTAGCTGCTTGCCGAGTTCATCCCCCGCGTCGACGTCGACCGTTGCAACGAAGTCGTCGATCGAAGCAACGATGCGGCGTATTCGCCGACAGAGAGCATCCGGTCTCAGATCGTTCTCTCGAGCGACTGTCTCAATCTCGTTGTTCAAACGCTGCAAGAACGCTGTCAAAGAGGCGCCTCCAGAACCGGCGATACTGGCCCAAACGCGGCGCGCCGTCTCGGCCGTTTCTTCCTCGGCAAGTTCCCGATAAGAAATGGCGATGATTTCGCTTCGCTTGCCGCCCTGAAGGCTTCTTGCAAGGTAATAACGATCCTCACCATCCGGCAGGCGAACAAATTCAGGGAGAGCTGCGTCTAGCCTCTCGCCCAGCAACGGCTCTACGAGACGCTCGGCTGGTTTTGATATTGCAGCCATGCGTCCAAGCATTGCGAATGTTGTCCAAACTACAGAGGGGTTATCGTCGTGAAGATAGGATCCGACGCTTTTCCAAAGAGCTTTGAATTCCGATGTTTCGAACTGCTCCTTCGTGAGCTTGCGACTCTGGATCAAGGCGCGCAGTTCGGCCAGCGCATTGGGTAGATCCGAGGATGTTGTTTCCGATGATGATGTGTTCACAAAGACTCCGTAGCTCTAATTCAGCACCGCAGCCGGAAGCTATAGTGGCTATGTAAAGCATGTTGCCTAAGCATGCAAAGCGGTCGTTGACGCCGTCCGCAGCGAAAGACCGCTCTCCGCCCTACCTGCTGGGAGATGGGGCGCCGGACCAGGTCGAGCACCATTTCTGCTTCGGGGCTGGCTGCCGTCATTTGGCGATCAACCCCATGCCCATCTATGCAACGCTGCTTTTGCCGTATCGCCACATGGCGGGTTTGCGCTCGATTTTCCCAGTTCTCTACATGGACAGACATCATCCGCGAAAGTCACATGGCGGCGACGAAAGGTGGTGTGTGAACGGTGGTTCGTTTTCTGGCCAAAGGTTTGTGTAAAAACCTGCCAGTGCAGGTTCAACTGGCGTGTTGGGATGCGCGCTCATTAAATATTAAATAGCCGACGTATTCCGAGGAGGCTTGGTCTGTTAGGACCTATGGGAGTTCCCTTTCAAAAAGTGTCTTTGAGCTGTTTGGTCCGGCTTTTTGCAAAGCGGTAGGTTTCACGGTTCATCTAGGAAATATTGGCGTGGGGGGAACCTGTCTTTCCGCAGAGGTTTTCTGCTTCGTCGAGTACTCGGTCCAGAAGGGTCAATATCATATCAACCGCTTGGTCATCCACGGTGAGCGGTGGGCGGATCTTCAGAATGTTATCCGCAGGTCCTTCACACCCGATCAATACGCGGTGCTCTCGCAACCGGTTCTTAACGTAGTTCGCAGCCTGCGTAGCAGGCGTGCGGCTGTTGCGGTCCGTTACCAGATCAACACCAATAAACAGTCCGAAACCTCGCACATCCCCGATCAGGGGGTGCCGCTCCGCCATGGTCCGCAGTCCCGCAAGTAATTGGGTGCCCATATGCTGTGCGTTCTTCATCAGACCTTCATCGTCGACGATGTCCAGCACCTCTTTGCCAATGCGGCAGGACAGGGTTGACCCACCGAAGGTCGAGAAAAACTCCGGTCCGCGGGCGAAGGCGTCGGCGATCTCCCGGGTCGTAACCACAACACCCAGCGGGTGTCCGTTGCCGATCGGCTTGCCCAGCACAACAATGTCTGGCACGGTGCCCTGCTGTTCGAAGCCGAAGTAATAGTCTCCCAGCCTTCCAAGCCCGGTTTGCACCTCATCTGCTATGCAAATGCCGCCCGCGGAGCGAATCCGAGCATAGACTTTGGCCAGGTAGCCCTTGGGCGGGATTATCTGCCCGCCGACGCTTGGAAACGTCTCGGCGATGAAACCAGCCAGTTTACCGCCGCGGTCTGCAATCGCGGCCAAGGCCTTGTCCACCTGCGCCGCGTATTTTTCGGCCCGGTCCGGATCTTCGCGGCGATGACGGCCGCGGTAATCGTCGGCGACCTCAACCAAATGCACCCAATCACTTTGTCCGATGCCGCCTTTGGCGTTAAATTTGTAGGCTGACAGGTCAATCGCTCCCGTTGTATTGCCGTGATAGCCGTGATCGGGAGTGACCATATCGCGCCCACCGCTTGCAGCGCGAGCCAAGCGCAGGGCCAATTCATTGGCCTCAGAACCAGAGTTGACGAAGAAACACACTGACAACGATTCAGGCAGTTTCGAAGTGATCTTTTCCGCAAAAGCTACCTGCGCGGGGTGCAGGTAGCGGGTGTTGGAATTCATGCGCAGCAGTTGGTCCGCCGCGACCGCTTGAATGCGCGGGTGTGCGTGGCCGACGTGCGGGACGTTATTGTAGGCGTCCAGATAGGGCCGCCCCCATTCGTCGAACAGGTGGTGGCGCCAGCCGCGCAGCAGCATCACAGGATCGGCGTAGCTGAGCCTCAGGTTTTCGCCAAAGCAGCGCGCTCGCTCCGCCAAAAGCTTGGTTTTGTCGGCTGGCTGGTAGACCATGTCGGCGTCCGGCAGGTTAAGAAGCGCGGCCGGGTTCGGAGAGAGCGCTCCCCAAAGGCCCAGTTCGTCCGGGTCAGCGGCGCCGGGCCAGTGTTCAGCTATGCCCTCGGTGCTGAGTATTAGCTGGAAATGCACATGCGGGTGCCAACCGCCACACTGCGCCGCATCGCCCAGCCGGGCAAAGGCCTCAGCCTCTTTGATCTGCTGACCTGCTTTCAGACGGCCACAGACCTCTGGGTCGAGATGCCCGTAGAGGGTAAAGAAGGGATCCCCATCTGGCGTTTCATGACGCAGGACGACAACGCCCCCTTGGCCCGGGCGGCCGCAGCGGTTCTCTACGCTGTGAACCGTCGCGGGAACCGGGGCAAACACCTGCGTTCCCGCAGCGCAAAAGACATCTATCCCCAGATGCACCGTGCGGCGGTTGGAGGCCTTCCACGGCCCGGTTTGAAAGGCAGGACCAGTGTAGATCAACCTAGGCTCGCCGTAGTATCCTAGCCAGATGTTCTCGCTGCTTTGGCCGTCCGCCATCGCTTCGGTTTCGGCTGCAAACGGGTCGCGCGGGATGACCGAGCGCTCCACCGACAGGCTGCGCATCGCCATTCCGTCCAGGGGCTTACCCACCACCGGTGCAAACTGGCCCCGCTGATGGTCGAGCCAAGACAGGATGCGCGGGGCTGCACCGGTAACCGGCAGGCCGCAGGCCGCACGAAGGCGGGCCTTGATCAGGTCGCCGCTGACGCTGGGATTTTCGAGAAATTGCCAAGCGGGTTTCTGTGAAATCACAACATACGGATCATCTGGATATTCACTGGCCATTAGCGCCGAGTTGACGACGCTGACCGCCAGCCGCATCCGCAGCAGCGGCCACAGCAGATCAACGTCTGCCTCGGTGAGGGGCCAGATGCTATGATATCCAGCCACTACGGATTGCAGCGCCTTTTCGGGGTTCTCCTGACCAAGAACCATGTAGGCGCAAGTAATCGCCAGGTCACAGATGCGCGGCCCGGCGCACATGTCGCCGAGGTCGATCAGGCCGGAAACGCGCGGTGGCTCACTCAGCGAGCCGCGGACCAATATGTTGTAATCATTGACATCGTTGTGGATTGCCACGTTAGGCAAATCTCTCAGAAGCGGTAAAACGGCGGAGAATTCCGCGACGATACATTCGAGGAGCGCGCGCCGATCGTGACCCTCAACCATGTCTAGACAATCAAGAATCCAATCCGATTGCATTAGGTTCCACTTGAAGTCACGTTCAAGCGCGGGATGGGCGAAACCGGATAAGGCAAGCCCCATTTGCCCGACGGCGCGCCCCACATCAAACATCAGTCCATCGGTCTGCGGCTTGAACTCGGCAAAAGTCTTCCCTGGAAGCCTCTCAATGACCCAGACCAGCCGCTCAGCCCCACCCTCGTCCGCTACGGCCAAGAACATGTCGCCGCGGATGCTCCTGCAGACTGCGGGAACGTGGACGTCGGGGGCTTGTGTCCTGATGTGCTCAAGCGCACGGCACTGCAGATCAATGAAACTAGCCTGGCAGTCTGGCCGCATGATCTTCATGACATAGTCATGCTCCCCTTGCGCCAGAAAATTCTGGTCATACTCACCGTTCAGCGGTGTCAGAGCAGCAGTGATGCCCCAATGATCGCTTAGAACCTGTTGCCAGTGATGTACCATCGGGCGATCGCTCCTGCAGTTCGAATATATGTCAGGGCGCCGCAATCCGCGGGCTGGCGGACTACGAAAGAGGGCGCAGACGCCCTCGCGGCGCTAAGAATGCTTGTTTGCAAAGGCCTGCGCCCAGCAAGATTGGCGGGGCGTCAGGTCGGAGTCAGCTCTTCAAGTAACTCAGATGTGGTGCGCTGGCGGCAGTAGCCCTGTACGGCCGAAATGGAATTTTCTTGTCGTTCGGGACTATAGGTCAGGCAGGCATCGGTTACTTGTGTCACCAGATAACCCAGATCGCAGGCGTCGCGGATGGCGCTCTCAACGCATTGATCGGTGATAAGCCCGCTGATCACCAGTTGTTTGATACCTAAGTTGCGCAGAACATAGTCGATATGCGTCGACACAAAGACCGAGGAAGATGACTTTGGCAGCACGATTTCGTCTTCGCCGGGAGCCAGCGCATCGATCACCTTGCCGTCCCAGGCACCCTTGGGCACGTTGAAGCCGGTGATCTTGTAATCGAGACTGCGGTCACGCCCGTCCAGAGTGAGGCTTTCGATCGTCGTATACATCACCTCAAGCCCGGCGGCGCGGCTGGCCTGCTGGAGCTGCTGCATGTTCGGAATGACCCGGCCTTCCAGCTCCGCGAAGTACCAGCCGTATTTCTCTGCGACTTCGGCCTCCGGCATGTTGACGAATTCGGCGCCCTTGCGATGGGCGCCAAAATTCTGAACGTCGATGAACAGAAGGGCGGTTTGCTGCGGATCGACGGGAATGTCTCGGCTCAGTGTCATGTGTTTCTTCCTTAAAGCAGGCTTTCGATGGCGGTGCGCAAAAGACCGGCCCAGCGGCTTTGGCCCGCGTCATCGGCGATCAGGTCGTTGCGGATTTCAATCAGGCTGTGTGGCAGGCCGCTGGCCTCGCCGTGGCGGGGGACGAACCAGTCGGACTCGTCATCGATCTGATAGGGCTCATTCATGCCCACCGACAGCTCCGGTGCTTGCTCCAGCAAGGCGTGGCGCAGTCTTTCAGGTGTGTCTGCATCGCCGCGGTAGAGGAAGGCTATGTCCCAGGGACGCACCTCACCGGCCATCCGGGCGGTAAAGCTGTGGATCGAGATCAAGAGCTGCCGTTCAGGCTGCCCCCGGGCCTCTGTGACAGCCGCCTGGTAGGGGGCGAAAATCCCGGAAACCCGCGCCGCGCGGTCCTGCTGGGTCAGGCCGCGGTTGCCGGGAACAGGCGTTCCGTCGCTGATCAGTGGCATCGCGTCGGGTGCCTCCGGCGGCCGGTTGCAGTCGATCACCAGCCGGCTGTATGCCTGCAGAACCGCAGGTGCTCCCATCGCGTGGGCCAGCTTGCGGGTCACTGCCGCGGCGCCGATGTCCCAGCCGATATGGCGGTCGAGGTCTGTGCGCGACAGCCCGAGGCCGGACAAGCGTTCCGGGATCTGCTGCCCCGCATGTTCGCAGACCAGCAGAACCGGATGGCGGCTGGCGCTATTCAGAAGCTCCACCGGGGCTGGGTCGCGCGGACCCAACAGCGTCGCAGGATCGGATTTGACGTTTCCGTAGGTCACACTTTTTCCGCCTTCAGTGCGAGGGATGGAATTAGTCCGTTGGGACGGAACAGGAGCACGGCAACAACGATGCACAGGCCAATCGGGTCGCGGAACTCCTGCAGCTCCTGCGGCAGAAAGGCGGCAAGGTAAATCTCGATAAATCCGAGCAGAAAGCCCCCGGCTACCGCACCGCGCAAGGATCCCAGACCGCCCAAGATGGCTGCGATGAAGGCCTTCAGTACCGGTGTGAAGCCCATCAGCGGATCTACCGAGGCACGCTGACTGACCCACAAGACCGCTGCGACACCGGCCAGCAGGCCGGACAGGGCAAAGGCGCCGGCGATCACTGTATTGGCACGGATACCCATCAGCCTTGCCACGGCAAAATCTTCGGCTGAGGCACGCATGGCGATGCCTGTTTTCTGGTGTTTCATGAACCGGTCAAGGAACACTAGCATGATGACCGTTGCCGCGATCGCGGCGATCTTGTTGACGCCGATAATCAAGCCGCCGAACTGGACGCTGTCCGAGAGGAATTGAGGAAGCACCACAGCCTGGGACCGCGCTGAGATCAGGTTCTGAAACAGCACCTGGAGGATCATTGCAATGGCAAAGCTGGTGACCAGCATTGTTGCGCCGGAGGCATTGCGGACAGGGCGGAAGGCGATCCGCTCCATCAGGACTGCTGCCGCCACTGCTGCGCTAACGGCCAAGGCGACGGACAGAACAAAGGGAAAGCCCGCAAGCCCGCAGTACATCAGGACATAGCCGGCAATTGTCATCAGTTCACCGTGGGCGAAATTGATCAGCCCCATAATGGAAAAGACAACCGCCAGCCCCAGCGCGAGCAACGCATAGGTGCCCCCCAAGGCAAATGCATTAACAGTCTGCTGTAATATCAGGTCCATATCAGCCTGCTCCCAAATAGGCAGATTGCAGTGAATCCGACTGTGCCAGTTCTGCAGCAGAGCCCGCTGCGACGATCCTGCCGCCAGACATCAGGTAGCCACGATCTGCGACTTCCAAAGCCATGGCGACGTTCTGCTCGACGACGGCCAACGTCACCCCTTGATCGCGCAGCAAGGTGATCAGCTCAAACACCTGCTCGACAATCTTCGGGGCAAGCCCCAGCGACGGCTCATCAAGCAGCAGCAGCCGGGGGTTACTCATGAGAGCGCGGCCGACGGCCAGCATTTGCTGCTGCCCGCCCGACAGCGTGCCGGCGAATTGATCGCGGCGCTCATACAGGATGGGAAACAGCGTGTAGACACGGTCCCAAGCTGCTGCCACGGCCTGTTTGTCGCGGATGCCGTAGGCACCCATCAGCAGGTTTTCTGCCACGCTGAGCGTGCCGAAAACACGGCGCCCTTCCGGCGACAAGGTGAGCCCTGCCGGGGCCAGGGTCTCAGGAGCGTTGTGGGTGATGTCCGACCCGTCAAACATCACTGTACCGGCGGCGACGGGAATAAGGCCGACAAGGGCATTAAGTGTTGAGGACTTTCCGGCCCCGTTGGCTCCCAGAAGGGCGATGATTTCGCCCTCCCGGATTTCAAAGTCGATGCCGCGTACCGCTTCGACTGCTCCGTAGTGAACATGGAATGATTGAACAGACAAAAGCGCTGACACCGGGACGCTCCTTATTGCATGCGTGGCGCTGGGATCAGCGAGGCGTCTGGTGAGGGCTGCCCGACGAGTTCACGCTCGCCGTCCGCAACGCGGATCAGCGAGACCTGGCGAACCGGCATTCCATCCGTGCCTTTGTAAGTGATGAGGCTGGTCGCCCCTTGAACATTCTCCAGCCCGGCAATCGCATCGCGCAAGGCGCTGGGTTCCACTGATCCGTCTGCCGCCAGTACAGCGGCCTCCAGAACCTTGATCAGGTCGTAGCCGACTGCACTGAAAATCGTTTCCGGCGGGGCGCCGTTGGCGGCTTCATAGGCGGAGTTGAATGCTTCTAGCGGACTTCCAGGCGTTGCATGGCCTGCGGTGGTGAAAACGACGCCCTCGGCAACGTCGCCCAGCGAGAAGGTCGTCGGGCTATCGATGCCGTCAGAGCCTATGACCTGGCCGGTCACACCCGCCGCGCGCAGCGCCTTCAGCAACGAAGGAAAGTCCGGCTCATAGGCCGACGTCATGATGACATCCGGCTGCGGGTCCAGCGCTGCAACCTTGGTGGCGATAGCGGAAAAATCCTGCTGGCCGATGGTATTGGTTGCCTGCCCGGCGATGGTTCCACCCAGTTTCTCGAACACTTCAGCAAAATAGAGCGGCATCGTCGTGTACTGGGTGTCGGGCGAGTAGATGATATAAGCGTTGCGGTGGCCCTCGTCCCAGGCCCATTTGGCGGAGACGGTCGCCTGCACATTGTCGCCCGGGAAGTTCGAGAACATGTAATCGCCGCCGATCATCGGCAGGGTCGGCGAGGAGGCGCAGGTCGAGATTGCCGGGATCTGCGCCGAGGAAATGACGCCGATTGCAGCCAGCGCCGGATCGGAGTCGCAGGGCAGCACGATCACGGAGACACCGTCATCCGCCAGCTCTTGGGTCGCAATCGAAGTTTGCGCCGCATCGGACCGCACATCCTTTTCGACAAGTTCGATCTTGACGTCGCCGCCAATGCCGCCCTTTGCGTTGATCTCGTCGGCGGCCAAGCGCATCCCGCCAGACACCGGCACGTCCGCGTAGGCCAGGGCCCCGGTTTGTGCTGTGGCGACTCCGACGCGCAGCGTTTCGGAGAGGGCGGGAGCCGCCGCAAAGGCGGCAGCCAGAGTGGATGATAGAAGCAGTGCTTTCATGAGTAAGTCTCCGTCTGTTGGGGTCTGGCCTCTGGGATCATCCGGCCAGTTCTGGTTTGCGCCCGGGTTGACCCTGGGGCTTAGTGTTTTTCTTGGAGCTTAGTTTTCCGGGGCCGAGGTAGGCCTCGATGACCGCGGGGTCCTGCCGGACCTCAGCCGGCGTGCCTTGGGCGATCAGCTTGCCTTCGTTCAGCACCGCCAGCCGGTCGCATAGCTGATTGATCAGGGCTAGGTCGTGGTCGACCATCAGGATACCGATGCCCAGATTGCGGGTGACGCCGCGCAGGGTTTCCATCAGAGCGTCGGTTTCCTCACGGTTCATGCCAGCCGCCGGTTCGTCCAGAAACAGCAGGGTCGGCTGGCACGCCAATGCACGGGCAATTTCAACGCGGCGCTGATCGCCGTAAGACAGGTTGCCGGCATTTTCTCCAGCCAGGGCTGCAACTCCTAGTTCGGTCAGCGCCGCCTGAGCGCGCTCCTCTGCTTCGGCGCCGCCGCGCGTTGACAGGGCGGCAACAAGTACGTTCTGATGAACCGTCAGATCGGGAAACAGGCGAATGTTCTGAAACGTTCGTGCGATCCCATGATCCGCAACCTCGTGCGAAGGGATCCCTGTCAGGTCAACGCTGCCTTGCGTCACGGTTCCCTCGCTCGGCTGCAGGACACCCGACAGCATATTCAGCAGCGTGGTTTTTCCGGAGCCGTTAGGGCCGATCAGGCCGAGGATTTCGCCGGGCTGCAAGGTCAGCGACACATTGCTGACCGCGACCAGTCCGCCAAACCGCATGGTCATGCCCTTTGCAACAAGCGGCGTGGAGGCGTGTGCTTTGGGCATGGCGGGCGCAGCGTTGCCAGCGGCAGCGGGCGGAAAGAGTCTTTCTTCCCATTCTTTTAATCCGGCAAGGCCTTCGGGCTTGCGGAACATGGCGAGCAGAATGATCAGCCCGATGCCGATCTGTGTTGTGCCGAAAACCGCGGGAAGTTCGATGCCGCCTATGGACAGGCCGCTCTCTAGCCGACGCAGGACCTCGGTCACCAGCGTGATGATCACCGCGCCGGTCACGGCGCCGGTAATGGTGCTCATACCGCCTACGATCAGCATGGCCAGCAGTAGAAACGTATCGTTGAAGTAGAATTTCTTGGGGCTGAACGCGCCCAGAAAATGAGCCAGCAAAGCACCAGCCAGCGCCATTGTCATCCCCGCCAGCACGAAGGAGATCAGGCGCTCGCGCGGGATGTTGATGCCGACGGCCGAAGCCGCAATCGCGTTTTCGCGGCCCGCCCGCAGCCTCAGTCCCGAAATAGAATCCCGGTACAGCCGCGCAAGTACCAGCGCCACGATGACGCCTGCCACCGCAGTCCAGATGCCGGTTTCGCGGGGCACTCCGAAGAAGGACTGGGCACCGCGGGTCACATCCCGCCAGCCGATGATGACACCATGCACGATGATTAAGAGACCCAGGGTCGAAATTGTGGCGGCGGATCCTTCCAGTCTGCCGATTGCCGCACCGACAAGCAGCGCCACGAGGCCCGTCACTGCCATCGCGATTACCGTTGCGGGCAGCAGCCCCATTTCGGTGGTCGCCAGCCACTCCGGCAGATTCGGCAGGGTCGCGATCTTCAATTGCGACGGCAGGGTCAGCAGGGCGGACACATAGGCGCCGATTGCCATGAAGGCCACATGGCCGAAGCTGAGAATGCCGCTGTTGCCGCTGTAGATGCCGATGCCGACCACGCCGATCAGCGAGATGAAAAACACCGTGACAATCCGCTCCGCAGCAGGCCCTAGGAAACTTGCGATCAATGCGGTGCCGACGGCTCCGGCGATGATTGCAGAGAGGGCGGCAAGCATGTGCGTTCTTGGCGAAGTGATCATGGACGGCTCCCGTGAAGTTGCCCCTACAATGCTGATCGCACATTTTCAAAGTCAATGTTTTTTTGCTTGTTGACTTTCTATTTTCAAAATCGTCTCTGGATGCATGAAACAAGAAATGCATGTCAGAACGCGGCTGGAATCTTTGTCGGACACGCTGACCGCGACCGAGCGAAAACTGTGTACGGCGTTATTGCTGGACTACCCGTTCGCTGGCTTGGAGCCGATCCAAGCGCTTGCGGAAAAGACGAAAACATCGCCCCCCTCCATCTCGAGGTTTGTCGCCAAACTTGGCTTTTCGGGCTATCAGGACTTCCAGCGCCACCTGATCGACGAGCTGAAGGAGGGCAACCGTTCGCCTCTGGACCTGCATCAGAGCGATCGTGCGATGAAGGGGGACTTCCTGGAAGATTTCGTCAACAGGGCTACAGCGCTGCTGTCAGAATCGACGGCAGCCATCACTCAAGCGCAATTTGACCGTGTCTGCGATATGTTTGCTGACGAAAAGCGCAGCGTCTATGTGATCGGGGGGCGCATCAGTGATGCGCTGGCTTTGTACCTGTCGCGCCACTTACGGCAAATGCGGGGTAATGTTTATCACCTGCCTGCTGATCCCGAAATCTGGCCCGAATACCTCTTACGCATGAAGCCGCGTGATGTGGTTTTTGTGGTGGATTTCCGACGCTACCAACCCAGCCTCGAACAACTTGCGGAGCGGGCGGCCAGCCGACAGGGCGCGCAGGTTATCCTGCTAACGGACAAGTGGCTTTCACCTGTTGCGCGAGTGGCAAGCGAGGTTATCGCGACACCTATCGAAAGTGGGACTGTCTGGGACAGCTATGTGGGCGCGCTGGTGCTGCTGGAGGCGGTTGTTACGCGGATTGCGGAAGGCGGTTGGGATAAGGCGCGCAAGAGAATTGAGCGATGGGATGCCCTTCGTTTGGACATAGGAGAGATAAGCGATGATTAAGACCCCCTTGGTATTCGCAGCGACCTCGGATTTCGCCGGTAAGATCCGCGGCAAAAGCTTTCCGCTGGCGGACCTGGAAAAACGCTCGGCCAAGGGGGTGGGATGGACGCCCACCAATGTTCAGATCACCTGTTTCGACAAAATTGCCGAGACACCATTTGGATCCTTGGGCGATCTTCTGCTGGTGCCCGATGCGGAAACGTTGGTTGATATCGATTACGGGGATGGCAGCCCGGCGGACCGCTTTGTGCTGGGAGACATCCGCGAACTTGACGGAGCGCCCTGGAGCTGCTGCACGCGCTCTATTCTCAAGCAGGCGCTTAAACGGCTAGAAGATCTTGGCGGTGTCAGGCTGGTCGCTGCCTTCGAGCACGAATTCCAGCTGGATGCGGGGTCGCCCGCATTCGGTGAGGCCTATACCCATTCCGGTTTTCAGCAGAAACGTGAACTGGCCGAAAGCCTGATGGGGGCGCTGGGGCAAGCGGGCATGGAAACGGATACTTTCATGAATGAATACGGCCCCGACCAGTACGAGGTCACAATTGATCCCACGGATGGTTTGCGCGCCGCCGACCATGCTGCTGTTTTGAGAGAGGTCACCCGTTCGGTTGCCCGCAGATGCGGGGAACGAGCGACTTTCACGCCGATCCGCGACCCTGAAAACGTCGGTAATGGCGTGCATATCCATATGAGTTTTGTAGATGCTCAGGGGATCCCAGCCACTTATGATCCGGCTGGTCCTGCGGGAATGTCCAGTGCGACCGGTGCGTTTCTGGCAGGTGTACTGAAATACCTAGACAGCATTGTTGCCTTCACCGCACCGAGCGACGTGTCTTACCTGCGCCTGACGCCGCACCGCTGGAGCGCAGCCTACAACAATCTGGGCTTGCGTGACCGCGAGGCTTCGTTGCGGATCTGCCCAACCTCGGCACAGGACGAGGCCGGCATTGCCCGCCAGTACAATTTTGAGTTTCGGGCCGGCGACGCCGCTGCCTCGCCGTATCTGGCGCTTGCTGCAATCGTGCATGCTGGGGCGCAAGGCCTGCAAGAGAACCTGGCCGCACCGCCAGTGACCCAAGAAGACTTGTCATTACTGTCCGCAGAGGCGTTGAAGGCGCGCGGCTATACCCGACTGCCTGAAGCGCTGCCCGAAGCCCTGGCGCGGTTCGAGCACAATGACATTGCTCGCAGTTGGTTTCCGGAAGGCTTTGCAGAAGTCTACCTTGCTCATAAAAGGGGTGAGCTGGCCTATCTAGACTCGATGCCGCCAGAGGAGAGATGTGCTGTCTACGCTCAAGTCTACTAGCGCAGCTCCTTCTGAGTAGCGTAAAACCTGAATGTTCAAGGAGTGAGCCAACTGTCAGGTCGGGCCATTGATGCGCGAAGCATGCTTGAGGGGGGGCTTTCCCGTCTCCTAGTAAGGCCTTGCCAAGCGGATGAATTTGGCGGAGCCGCTTGTCGGTTTTCAAGGTTGAGTAGCGGTCCGACCAAGTCGTCGTGCGGTATCGGGCGGGTGGCAGCGGCAGCATATGCTCCACCTGCGTTAATGGACCGAAGGTTTGTAGCCTTAAGGCACATCTCTCCTACAGGGGGGCTGAAGGCATCATTCTTATCCTTTTCCGGGTCTAACCTTAGAGTACTCTGCGGTATCCTTTCAGGGAGTAGAGTATTCCTATGTGGAGTACTGGATAAACTTTTGTGAGAGATTTTTGAGAGTTGTTGCCTCTTTAGTGGCAATTCTTCCTGCCGGGCCTCTCTGTCATGGGGAGCCTGATCCGACTGGTCCGGTTTGATTGTTAGTGCATGACTGGCCTTTGGTCCATCGGGACGATGGTTTCTGGCGCAGGGGGCCGGTATCCCAAGGCGCTGTGGGGGCGCTTA
>JAHVJD010000004.1 GCA_019801415.1 Nocardioides marinus | reverse complement strand
CGATTGATACCTTTGTGTTGATCGATGCTGCCCCAGCACCCGGCAGATCCGGCGTTCCGACACTTTCATCTCGCTGCGTATCAGCTCGATGCAGGCGCGCCGACGGGCGGGGCTCAGAAATTTCCCCGGGCCGCCTCCTTCAGGATGAGCTTGTCCAAGGTCAGGTCCGAAACGGCTTTTCGCAGCCGTTCGTTCTCCTTCTGAAGCCGTTTGAGTTCTTTCAGTTGGTCGGCTCCCATCCCGCCATACTGCTTGCGCCAGCGGTAGTAAGTCTGCTCAGTGATGCGCACTTCGCGGATCGCATCCACGCGCTGCATCCCCTGTCCGACAAGCACATCAACCTGCCGCAGCTTCTGAACTATTTCCTCAGGCTTGTGTCGCTTGTTCGCCATTCTCAGTCCTCCGTTTCCTAAACATAACGGTGGGCCAATTCAGATGGGGCAATCCACAAACGCTTCCCCGGCATCGTCGAGACCGACTGCATCGTGCTGGATTTCGCGGGCGCGGCGCTCCGCCATGGTACGCTCGAGCAGGAGATCGACCTCGAAGAGGACGAGACCCCGCCCGGCGAGCGCCGGTGGAAGACCTGCCCGTCCTGCGAGGCCGAACTGTGGCTTGGCGCCTCCATCTGCGATCTCTGCGGTCACGTCTTCACCCGCGAGATCGACAAGAAACGCCTGCTGACCGCCTTCGAGATGACCGAGATCGATCTTCTGGATCGCTCCCCCTTTTTCTGGTGCGATCTGCATGGCGACAGCCAGGCGCTGATGGCCAGCGGCTTCCAGGGCTGGGCCGACGTTTTCCACGGCGACACGCTATGGCACGCGCTCGGCCGGCCCAAGGGGCAGGCGACCCGACCCCCTTGCGGTCGGCACGCAGGTACAGGCGCTGGTGGCGGCCGACGATTGCCTGCGCGTGACCGAATCCTCCAGTGCCGCCAAGAGCAAACGCTGGCTCCACGTTTCCGCCACCATGCGCCAGATCGAACTGCTGCAGCGCGCCGGCTTCGAGACCAGCGGCATGGATTTCGGACTGTCGAAATACGCCGCCAATTGCCATCTGAACTTCCGCTGGAACCGCGCCGCGATCCGCGCGGCGGTGCTGCGCGATGCTGGCCGCACCGCCGCATGAAACGCCCCAACGCCCTGTCGCCCGAACTGATGACCCCGGCCGAGCGCCGCGCGGAACTATGCCGCCTGCTGGCGGCCGGGCTGGTCCGCCTGCGGATGCGGGAGAACGGGCAGCTCTCTGCGGAAAAGGGAGAATTTCCGCTACACAACTCGGCTGTTCAGAGCGGTAGTGCAAGTCCAACCAGCCGGAGGACCGCATGAACTCACAGGATCCCATCCCTGCGCGCCTGGCCGCGCTGAAGACCATGAAGACGCCGGAGCTGAAGCAGCAATGGCGCGAGTTGTTCGACAGCGAGCCACCGCCCTTCAACCGCCGCTTTCTGGAGAGCCGTCTGGCCTACCGCATCCAGGAACTGGCCTATGGCGGATTGAAACCGGAAACGGTTCGGCGGCTGGAAAAGCTGGGTGAGGAACTCGACGGCGGGGACCGGAAGAAGAGCCGCGTCCGGGCCGACCTGACCCCTATCGTCGGCACGCGGTTGATCCGTGAATGGCAAGGCATCGAGCACGTCGTCACCGTCACCGCAGACGGTTTCGACTGGCAGGGTCGCCCTTACAAATCGCTTTCAGCCATTGCCCGCGCCATCACTGGCACACGCTGGAACGGCTGGGTGTTCTTCGGGCTGAAAAACCATCGGAGGGGCGCATGACAATGCCAAACGTCAGAAAACTGCGCTGCGCCGTCTATACCCGGAAATCAACGGAGGAAGGTCTCGAGCAGGAATTCAACAGCCTGCACGCCCAGCGCGAGGCCTGCGAGGCCTATATCGCCAGCCAGCGCTCCGAGGGCTGAGTGCTGGTCCGTGACCATTACGATGACGGCGGCATCTCAGGCGGCACGCTGGACCGCCCTGCACTGCAGAGGCTCATGGAGGATATCGAGGATGGGCTGGTCGATATCGTGGTCGTCTACAAGATTGACCGCCTCAGCCGCTCTCTCGCCGACTTTGCCAAGCTGGTCGAGGTCTTCGACCGCAACGACGTGACTTTCGTTTCCGTGACCCAGTCGTTCAACACGACGACGTCCATGGGGCGGCTGACACTAAACATCCTGCTCAGCTTTGCCCAATTCGAACGCGAAGTGACCGCCGAACGCATCCGCGACAAGTTCGCCGCGAGCCGCAGGAAGGGCATGTGGATGGGCGGGGTGCCACCCTATGGCTACCGCGTCGAGAACCGCAAGCTGGTGGTGGACGAGGAACGCGCTGAGCATGTCCGGTGGATGTTCGCTCGTTTCATCGAGATCGGCTCGGGGACCTTACTGGCGCGTGAAGTTTCCAAGCAAGGCATCCGCACCCAGCGGGGCAATCGCATCGACAAGAAGTTCATCTACCGGATGCTGAACAACCGCGCCTACATCGGCGTGGCGGTCCACAAAGGTGAAAGCTACCCCGGCGAGCACGATGCGATCATCGACTGCGAGACATGGGACCGCGTTCACGCGATCCTGCAGGAGAGTCCCCGCAAGCGGGCCGCGCACACACGTGCGGGGACGCCTGCGCCACTGAAGGGGCTGCTCTACGGCCCCGACGGCGCTGCATTTTCTCCGACCCACACCCGCAAGACCGGCAAGCTTTACCGCTACTCCGTCAGCCAGACCATTCTGAAGCATGGCGCCGGGAGCTGCCCGGTCGGCCGGGTGCCCGCGGGAGAGATCGAAGCCGCAGTCATCGACCAGCAGCGTGCCCTGTTCCGTCAGCCGGAGATCGTATTTGGCACATGGAAGGCGGCGAAAGCGCAGGACGACGACATTACCGAGGCAGACGCCCTGGCGGCCCTGCAACAGTTCGACTCTCTTTGGGACGAACTGTTCCCCGCCGAGCAGGCGCGCATCCTGGCGCTGCTGATCGAACGCATCGACATCGGCCCCGAAGGGCTCGACATCCGGCTGCGGGTGGACGGCCTCCGCGGCCTGGCGCAGGAGTTGATGACCACCGGTAGAGTGAAAGCTGCATGAAACCAGCCGCCACACCCGACACCATCACGCTGCGCGCCCCGTTTCGTGTCGTGAAACGCGGCGGGCGCAAGGAGGTGCAGCTGCCCGACGGCGCGCCGGTTCAGCGCAAGACCGACAGCACTCTCGTCAAGGCACTGGCCCGCGCCTTCCGCTGGAAGCGCATGCTGGAATCAGGCGAGTTCACTACCATCAACGAACTGGCAGAACGCGAGGGCATCGCGCCGTCCTACATGACCCGCGTCATGCGGTTGACCTTGCTCGCACCCGATATTGTCGAGGCGATCCTGGACGGGCGGCAGGGGTCGGAGATGACGCTGGGGCGGTTGTTGGAGGGGTTTCCGGTGGCGTGGGCAGCGCAAGCAACTGGCCAGAAGGGCATTTGCCAACAGAGCTAAGGTGGCTACGCCGCACAACCAAACCGATCGTGGCACATTTCGGCACAACCAGTTGTGTCTCTTTGAGCGCACGATATTATTTGCGCCATGAGTGTATCTTTGAGTCCATGTCCGGCTACAAGGGAAGTTGATGCGACGCCGTACGCCGCGTCCTTGATCGAGGGTCATCGGGACTTTGGCTACAGCCTCGAGACGGCGCTAGCCGATATTATTGATAACGCCATCACCGCCGGCGCGCGGACAGTAAAACTGATTGCCGACACCGTCTCGGACGAACCGTGGATTGCGTTGGCAGATGACGGTTCCGGGATGACGGAGGCCGAACTGATCGAAGCCATGCGTCTCGGATCGAAGAATCCAACCGACGAGCGCGAGGTAGAAGACCTCGGCCGGTTCGGTCTCGGCTTGAAGAGCGCCAGCTTCTCTCAGTGTCGAAGCCTGACAGTTCTGACGCGGCGCGAGGGTCGAAGTTCTTGTGCGCGTTGGGACTTGGATCGCGTCGCGAAACGGAACGACTGGAGCCTCGAGCTCATCGACAACCCGGAATTCGTGACAGGACATGATCTTCTTCCAGAGACCGGAACAGTCGTGATTTGGGAGAAACTCGATCGGTTGAGTGGCGGCTACAAGCATGACCGCGCCAAACGCGCAGAGCACATGAACTCTGAATTGTCCCGCGCAGAATACCATCTGCGGTTGGTGTTTCATCGCTTTCTGGAAGGTGTAAAGCCACGTCTGAAACTGTCACTCAACGGCCGCCAGTTGAAACCCATAGACCCCTTGGCAACGTCGCATGCTGCCACACAGAAGGACCCCGAAGAGGTGCTTCGCCTGCGTCAGGGTGACGTCCGAATCAGATGCCACACGCTCCCTCATCACAAGCGCATGAGCCGCGAAGAGTGGGAAGAAATCGGTGGTCCGGAGGGACATCTGAAGTCGCAAGGGCTGTATGTCTATCGCGAGAAACGGCTGATCATTTCGGGTGGATGGCTGGGACTCGCGCGCCAAACCGAACTCACAAAACTCTGCCGGATAGCAGTGGATATCCCGAACACGATGGACGCAGAGTGGAAGATCGATGTCAAGAAGGCCTCCGCCCAACTTCCGCCGGTGGTGCGTGAGCGACTGAAAAAGGTGGTCGAGCGGTTTGTTGGAACGTCCAAGCGCACGTATCGAAGCCGCGGCCAAAAACTTGTGGATCAAACTCGTTTCCCGATCTGGAACCGGGTGCAGAAGGATGGACAGATCGTCTTTCGCCCCAACCTGGAACACCCGGTCTTTCGGGCCTATGAAGAGCAGTTGCCCGAAAACCTGAGAGAGGGTTTCGAACGCTGCTTACGCATCGTTGGCTCAGGTCTGCCGATCGAGACCCTGCATGCAGAACTCGTCGGAAATGCGGAAGCCGTGACAGCTGATGAGACGTCAACGAACGATCTCGAAGAGCTGGTGTATTCGCTCGCGGCGACCCTGCTGGAAAACGGTGTTTCCTCCGAGGCACTGTCGGACACGCTCCAAAGCAACCCGTTTTTGCGAGCGCGGTGGAAAGCAGCCGCGCCGATACTGGAAGATTTCCTGAGGACACGAATTTCATGAACGAAGCAATCGAGACAGTGAAGAACATGGTCGAGATGGGCCTGTTCAATCAGCCCCGGAAGACAGAAGACGAACTACGCTCGATGATCCGTGGGGTCGCTGGTGCTGTCGCGCCGGGTCTTGGGGATGCAGAGATCGAGCATATTGCGCGGGAGATCGAGCACAAGCAGGGGATCAAGGCGGGGCTTGGCGCAGTTGTAGACAGCGAGGATTTCGAACCTTGGCTGGACGACGCGAAATCGTCAATTGAGCCATTCTATTGGAACCGTTACCAGAAGTTGCTCCTGCAAAACGGCATGCCCAAAGACGTGGTGATTTCGACAGACAAAGTGACAGACAAGATCCTCAGCCGTCTGGGCAACCCTGACAAGCAAGTTCCCTGGGATCGACGCGGCATGGTAGTCGGGCACGTTCAGAGCGGGAAGACGGCAAACTACACTGGTTTGATCTGCAAGGCAGCAGATGCAGGGTACAGGCTGATCATCGTCATTGCCGGAATTCACAACAATCTTCGAAACCAGACCCAGGCCCGGATCGACGAAGGCTTCATCGGCCGCGACACAGGGAAGTCACAGGAAACCAGAAAGGGCGGAGCGAAGCACATTATCGGTGTCGGCCATTTCGACCCGAACAACACACCGGTCAGCCTTACCAACACGCTACGGGACTTCAACAAGGCCACGGCTTCCACCAACACGAGCGAGATCGACTCCTACAAGGTTCCTGTCGTTCTCGTGATCAAGAAGAACCATCGGACACTCGCCAACCTGCTCGACTGGCTCAAGGACAACAGTGCTCGCGGCGATCAGGAAATGATCGACCAGCCGATGCTGCTGATCGACGACGAAGCTGACAACGCATCGATCAATACGAAGTACGGGAAGAAGCTCGTCACGACGATAAACGGGCAGATTCGCGACCTGCTGAACATGTTCCACCGAAGCTGCTATGTCGGGTACACGGCAACCCCGTTTGCCAACATCTTCATCGATCCCGATCAGGACGATGAGATGTACAATGAGGACCTCTTTCCGAGGGACTTCATCATCGGATTGGACGCACCCACCAACTACTTCGGTCCGACCAAGATCTTCGTGGACGGACTTCCGGAGGAAGGCGATCCGACCTGGCTTCGTTACATCACCGACAACGAGGACATTCTGCCGATCAAGCACAAGATCGATCATGAGCTCGATGCGCTGCCGCCGTCACTGACGCGGGCATTGCGCACCTTCCTGCTGGCAAGGACCATCAGGAACGTGCGCGGGCAGAAAGCGGGGCATTGCTCGATGCTGGTCAATGCGAGCCGTTTCACCGCTGTGCAGGGCCGTCTGCGAAATCGTCTGCATGAAACGCTCGAGCGGATTCAGAATTCCGTTCGGATCAATGCGAGTCGAGGCGCGACTGCATTGAATGATCCTGAGATTGCCGCACTCCATGGTGTCTGGCAGGAAGAATACTCCAACACTGAATTCGACTGGCCCTCCATCCAGTCAGAGCTGCTTGATGCAATCGCTTCCGCCAAGGTCGTCGAAGTAAACAGCCGCGCCAATGATCTGGACTACTCGAACTCCGGCGAACGCGGTCAGACTGTTGTTGCCGTTGGTGGATTCTCCCTGTCACGAGGGCTGACGCTGGAAGGCCTGACCGTCACCTGGTTCCTGCGAAACACGATGATGTACGACACGCTCATGCAGATGGGGCGCTGGTTCGGTTACAGGGGCGGCTACGAGGATCTTTGCCGCATCTGGATGCCCGCCGAAGCCATCGGCTGGTATGCTTTTATCGCGAATGCAACCGAGGAATTGCACGACGAGTTGCGGACCATGGAGAAAGCCAAGGCGACTCCTCGCATGTTCGGCCTAGCTGTTCGGAGCCATCCTGCTTCGCTGCTGGTGACAGCGCGCAACAAGATGGGGGCGGGGAAGAAGGTAACGACGCTTGTGGGGTTGTCCAACAAGTTCGTGGAAACGTCGAAAGTCAGTATCAGGCCCGAGGATCTTTCTGCCAACCTTGGCACTGCAAGATCCTTTGTTTCGAAGCTGAACGGGGCGGGCCTGGTTGAAGAACCCACGCCTTGGGGCACCTTATTACGCGGCGTGCCTGTCGAGTTCATAGACGAGTTCCTTGCCGGCTGGCGAAATGCCGAGCAGAGCGTGACAACCGACCCGGGGCCGGTTCGCAGCTACATCCGGGCCCGAAAAGAAGACGAGTTGAAGACTTGGGATGTGCTCATTCCAAGTCTCACCAAGGGTGAGCCGGACAAGACGCTCGGCAAGCCGATCGTGCCCGCGACGCGCTATGTGGATTTGCACGATCTGCAGCATGGATTCATGTCGTTCAGTGGCAAGCGCATGCGCGTGGCGTCGCGGGGCATCGAAAAGGCTGGTGTCGACCCGGCGAGAGCTGATGCAGCGGAAGCGCGCTATCGAGAGGAAAAGGGAAAAGCAGACGGCGAGCGCGTGAACTATCCGGACTCAATCTACCGCCGAGAAAGAGATCGCGGCTTGTTCATCCTGCATTTCGTAAAGGCGAAGGCACCTGATGGAAAGGAAGCTGCCAAGGAAGCCGGCCTTATACCCGCCGATCCCGTGGTGGCATGGGGTATTAGCCTTCCCGTGTCTTCACGTCCGGCCGAAAGGGTCGAGTATGTTGTGAACACGGTGCGGTACCAGGAACTCTTTGGTGAAGAAGACGAGGACGATGATCAGGAGGCTGCTCTTGAAGCCTCATGATCCATGGGAAAGACTCGCCTCGGACGAAGCAAAGCGTGTCAATGTCGCAGGCCGTTTCGATTTCTTCTGGGTGGTGCTGGAAGGAGGCATGCCGGGCTTGATGTTGAGGCTGCCCAGCCTGCCGCAACCACTGCCGCGTCTGCCGAAGTTAAAGAACCTTGTCGCTTCCTTCCGCCCTGTTTCAGGTGGATCGGCATTCGTTCTCGGGCTCAAGGAAAGAAGTCAGGCCGAGATCTTCGAAACCCTTTGCCGGGATGTGGTCGAGGCTGGGGAAGCAGGCCAAGATCGCGACGAAGCACTCTCCAGAGCGCTTCTGCGCACGCGGCGCTGGTATCACCTTCTGCGTGGTGGGAAGCCCAATGGGTTGTCCGTTGAAGAGCAACGGGGCCTTGTCGGCGAATTGGCCTTCCTTCGGGAGCTTGTTTCCGCATTCGGACCGGAGACTGCAATCGAGGCTTGGACCGGGCCCACCGGATCGGCGAAGGATTTCGAGCTGATCGGAAGCTGCGTCGAGGTAAAGGCGCGGCGGGTGGCGGCGAAGCCATTTGTGGCTATTTCGTCCGAAGACCAGCTGGCAGATGTCGAAGGAAGTCGCCTGTGCCTGCGTGTGATCAATGTGGCCTCGGCCGTCCTGCCGGAAGGTCAGAGCCTGCATGACCACGTGCGAATGACGGCAGAGATGTTCGAAGAAGACGGTGCCGCCTTCGAAGCGTGGGAAGAGACGCTGTTTTCGACAGGATATGATCCCGAAAACGATTATGATGACCGGCGTTGGCTTCTGGGAGCCGCAACGGACTTCGAGGTCAAGGCGGGCTTCCCACGGATAGCAACGCCTCTCGCGCCAGGCGTGGAGAATGTCCGCTACTCGATCTCTCTGGACGCATGCGAACCATACAAGCTGACAGGTGATCTGATCGATGTGATCCGGGAAGGACTGAAGCATGAGTGATCTCGACGAATTTCATCACGAACTCATTGCAGATGTCCAAGGCGATGCCGACGCCTTGGGCCTCGTCACGGTAGAGGCGTTTTTTGAAAAAGCTGGGGAACTGCTCACGGAAGCCGGGGAACTGGACGGCGCAAATCGAGCCTATTTCGAGGGCGGTGGTGCCAGCAATCCGATAAGGATCGATGGTTATGGCGGAGATCCAAGAGACAGCGATGGTATCCTGAGCCTTGTCTTGTGCGACTTCGCACTCACCGACGAGGTGCGCCTACAGAACAAGGACCAGATTCAGCGTCTTCTTCAACGCCTCTACCGGTTCGTTGTTTCAAGTCTAAAAGCGGAATTCCGTGAGCAACTGGAAGAAACCAGTGCCGGTTTTGGTGTCGCCGACCTGATCGCCACCACTTGGAAACACATCGAGAAAATCAAGCTGATCATTGTGACCAACGCGGACTTTCGCGCCCGCGCCGACGCGGCGAAAGTGAAGGACCTGGATGGCCGACCGGTGACCCTCAGTGTCTGGGACCTGAAGCGTCTCAAGCAGTACATGGAACAAGGACAGGCGCGCGCAAACCTGGTCATCGATTTCGAGAGGGATTTTGGCGGCAGCATACCGCTTCTGGCTGCATCCGGAAGCGACGCCTCACTCGAAAGCTATCTTGCTGTAATTCCGGGCAAACAACTGGCCACAATCTACGACAAGTGGGGGCCGCGCCTTCTCGAAGCGAATGTCAGGAGCTTTCTTCAGGCACGTGGCAAGGTGAACAGGGGCATTCGCAACACGATCCGCGATGAACCGCACATGTTCTTTTCCTACAACAATGGTCTCAGTGCCACGGCTGACGCGATCGAGGTGAAGCAAACTGACCTAGGCCTCCAGCTGGTCCGGGCAGACAATCTGCAGATTGTCAACGGCGGTCAGACCACCGCCTCACTGCATGCTGCTCGAAAGACGTTTGCCGAGCAGCTTGAACATGTGCACGTACAAATGAAACTGACCATTGTGCCGCGAGAACGGTCTGAACTCGTTGTCCCGCGAATTTCTGAGTATGCCAATAGCCAGAACAAGGTGAATGCGGCCGACTTCTTCGCCAACCACCCATTCCATATCCGAACGGAGGAGCTTTCACGAAAAGTTCTGGTAAGGGGAGCAGACGGATACCGGGACACCAAATGGTTCTATGAGCGCGCTCGAGGTCAATATGCCGATGAGCGCGGGCGCAGAACGCCAGCGGAGCGCAAGAAGTTCGACGCCGAGTTTCCGCGGTCCCAGTTCTTCACCAAGACCGATCTGGCGAAATTCGAGAACACCTGGGCCATGATTCCACACGTTGTAAGCTTGGGCGCCCAGAAGAACTTCGCGGAATTTGCCAAACACATCGGAAAGAGATGGGGATCGGAGGGGGCAGCATTCGACGAGCTCTGGTTCAAGCGAATGATCGCCAAGGCGATCATTTTCCGCGCAACCGAAAAACTGGTCTCAGGCGCGGAATGGTACGAGGGCGGTTATCGCGCCAACATCGTGACCTATGCGATCGCCAAGTTGGTTCATGATGCAGAAAAACGAGATATGGTGGTGGATCTGGATTCTGTCTGGCGAAGTCAGGATATTTCGCCCGAACTGAAATCGGCTCTGCTGATCGCGGCAGCTGAAGCTCAGGATGTCATAACCCATCCGCCCGAGGGCGTGCGGAACTTCAGCGAATGGGCGAAGAAACAGGCTTGCTGGAAGTGGCTCAAACAACGGGATCTGAGCTATCCCGAGGAATTTGATCGCGTCTTGATCACGCCTGAGCTTGCCAACGAGCGTGTCAGAGAAGCGCGAGCGGAAAGAGCTGTCGAAACGAGTGTCGAAGCCGAGCTCGAAGTGCACAGGCTCGGTGCCGCCTTTTGGGCAGAAGCCCGGAATTGGGCACGCGAACGTGGTCTCCTGTCGCCAAGGGAAAACGGTGTGCTGGAAACCTGTGCCGCCATTCCCCAAAAAATGCCATCGGACAAGCAGTGTGCAATAGCCATGGGCGCGCTCGAAAAGCTACGGGATGAAGGCTTCTCAACTGATGTGGGCGCAGATGCAGTCTGAGGCGAACAGGAAGCTTTACAAGTTCAGTGGTCCAACTGAATACGCCCTTCAGAACCTGGAGAGCGGAGTGATTTTCTGTCAGCACCACTCGGCTTACAATGATCCTTTCGAATTCTGGAGCAACATCTACGAGGGCATTCCAAATCCCGAAATTGAACCGAGTCGATTTCTTGCCGCTGCAGCCGCATGGGGCTTTCCGGCGGACTCGATCGACGAGCTGATGAGTTGTCAGGCATTCGTTGAAAACATGGAAGAATATTTTGACGAGTGCCAACACTATGCACCGCCATTTGGAGCGATGCGTCAAGGTATTCGCATTGCTTGCTTCGGTTCCGAACAGGATAATTTACTGATGTGGTCCCATTACGGAGACGGCCTTCGCGGGTTCTGCATCGTTTTCGACGAGGATTTGATCGCGAATGCTGAACCGGAGGGCTACTTGCTTGATGTGGCCTATCTGCAGGCGCCGCCTACCGTAGACCGCTTGGTTTACGGGATAGCTTGGGATCAAGATTGGTTCAGCCAGACCGCAATAGAGGAAACCAAGAAAGCAATCGAGTACCAAGGCAGGACAGAATTGCTGTCGGAAATCCCGATTTATGAAGAAGCAGGCGCTGACGCTCTCCGAATGATGCATGATATCTGGCGACACGCCTTCGGTACCAAGCCTGCCGAATGGAGCTACGAGCGTGAGCGACGTCTATTGATCCAAACCGACCGGGACGACGAATTGCCGATCCTTCGCAAATACCCGTTTGAAGCAATCAAGCTGATTATTGTGGGCGAAAGGATGCCGCGTGCATACCGAAGCCGTTTGGAAGCCATTTGTGCGAAAAACTGCGGTCACGCACCAATTGTTACCGCGAGACGATCATCTTCACACTATCGCCTCGACATTGTGAGCGCGTGACCCCCTTTCGTTCAGCCACCAGCACTCTCAAGAAGCAGTTGGGCAACTTGGCGCGCCAGGTAGGGTGGCACGGCATTCCCCACCTGAACATACTGCTGGGTGCGGTTGCCCAGAAACAGGTAATCGTCTGGAAATGTCTGCAGGCGTGCTGCCTCGCGCACCGTGAGGCTGCGGCATTGCATTGGATCGGGATGAATGAAGTAATGGCCATCCTTCGAGATATGGCTCGTCACCGTCGTCGACGGCTCGTCGGAGAGTTGCACCCGGAAACGATCGTTGAACACGCCCGTGTGCCAGTTCCTGTGATCCGGCTTCAGCTCCGGCGGGAAGTCGGCCGCCTTCGGGCTGTATCCAGCCACCTTGGCAAAGACACTGGCAAAGAGGTAGCGCCCAAGGTCCGAGCGCATGTGGCCTCGAGTCTCGTGCTGGGCGATTGCCTGCAATTCCGGCCTGTCGATCCAAGCCAGCAGTTCGTCGTTTGACTGACCATGTCCTTCCGGGAGTTCGGTCGCAATTCGGCGGCGTGGTGCCGAACGCCTCATCCGCTTCGCAAGGCTGTCAAATTCCCTCCGTAACGCGGCCTGTCCTCGATCCCTGAAAAGGGCGGCGAGGTCACATGCCGCATCCACGACAACATCGCGCCATAGCTCTGCGTCGTCGCCACCGCGACTGATGCCACTCCGAAGAACGGGCATGTTTCCGATCGCATCCTGAACGGTGCGCGATCGCCCGGGGACCTGAATTCGGGCGCTACCGGCCCTTCCAGCGAGGTCAGAGCGGATACCGATGATGATCACCCTGTGCCGTCGCTGTGGAACGCCGAATTCCTCCGCGCGCACAATGAAATCGGACGCCCGCGTCGCTTCCTTCAGGCGGGCTTGCCCCTCTTCAACGCGGATTGCGCGAAGTTCATAAAGATGGCCGCTTCCGGAGCCCAGCGAGGAAAGGTCCTCCATCAGCATCTCGAAGACCAGCCGGCTCTCGACAGTGGAAGAAAGCATTCCTTTGACGTTTTCCATGACGAAGGCTGCCGGCCGGAGCCTGTCGAGAACACGAATGTACTCGCGGAACAGGTAGTGCCGCTCATCTTCCTCCGGCACATAGCCAACCTTTCCCCTGGACCGCGCGCGCCCCACGAGCGAATACGCCTGACAAGGTGGACCACCGATCAGGATCGTGTCGTCGAATTTGCGCCTCAGCTTCCCGATCGCATCGTCGATTTCACTCGCCGCAGCATCCGTGCCCAACTCCAACGCGCGGGCCTCCTCCGTAGCGATGTTCCACGCCCGGCGATCAATCTCCGACCAATCCGGCTCGGGCGTCATGCCGGCATGGAAATCGATGAACTCGCCTGGCAGCTTTCCGTGCCGCGACCGGAACTCCCTCAGAAATGCACGCAAGGTCAGCGTACGGTGAGCCGAGGCTTCCTTTTCCACGGAAATGCCGATCCGGAACGGCACATGACCGTCCAGCGCGAGAGACGCAAATCCCTCGCCCAGTCCGCCCGGGCCGGCAAAGAGGTCGACTACGCCAAAAGTGGAAGGCAAATCAGGCTCCTGAACAATGGTATCGGACTGGTGTATACTAGGTTCGGGAAACGAGGCTAGGGGGCAAATGGCTGACATCGTGAACAAGGCGACCCGCTCACGGATGATGGCGGGGATCAGAGGGAAGGACACGAAGCCCGAACTCGCTCTGCGCCGCGCCCTGCATGCGCGCGGATTTCGATATCGCCTGCACGCGAAGAATATCATCGGCCGACCAGATCTGGTTCTGCCAAAATACCGCGCCGCCATCTTCGTGCACGGCTGCTACTGGCACCGGCATGAGGGATGCCGGTACGCCACGACGCCATCGACTCGCCGAGAGTTCTGGACAGCCAAGTTTGAAGCCAATGTCCGAAGGGATAGAGAGGTGCAAGCGCAGCTGCTGAAATCCGGATGGCGCGTGGCGACGGTGTGGGAGTGCGCGCTCCGAGCGCCGGGCCAAGTCGATGCCGGTGCAGAGCACCTGGCTGCGTGGCTCAGTAGTGGAACTGACACGCTGGAGTTGGGGGAACGTGAAGTCCCGGCGACCTCGAAAATCACGCCCGGAGGCAGGGAAACCGTGCAAGGGTAGTCGCATGGCAAACTTCCGATCCGAGTCGCTTCTCTGGGGGCGCCACCCAGATCGAAGTGCTCAGGTTGCGATAGGGATTTTTGCTTCCCAATCAACGCATTGCAAGAAATTCACCAAACCAGCGCAGTCAACAGGTTTAGAGAATATTGGCCCTGAGAGACCGATTTCGCCCATCTCGCGCCAGGCAAGGTGAATAGCCCGTCCGGCACAACCCTCGAAAACAACGGAAAAATCCGGCCGCAACTGGATCGGGAGAACGCTTTCGCGGAAGCAAGTGGCGGGGAGACAGGGATTCGAACCCTGGGAACGCTCTCACGTTCAACGGTTTTCAAGACCGCCGCATTCGACCACTCTGCCACCTCCCCGGTCCGGTTGCGGTTTAGGCTGCAAAACCGCACGAAGCAAGCGTAAATTGGACCGCCCCTTCGCCACCACCGCCCTGCGGGCCCTGCGCCCCGGCCAATGCCCCCTTGGCCCGTCAAGCCCGCGTTGCGCAGGGCGCCATTCGGGCGGAAACATGCCGGCCTCCGGGCTTTCCCGCATGCGGTGATGCGGCAGGGTTTTCATGGCTGGACACGCAGGCTATCATGCCGCCAAATCAACAAGAAGACCGGACATTCCGGCAGGGGCGCGCTGGCGCTGCGGGCACAGGCAAGGAAGAGAGCATGCAAAACACCATGTCCAATGCAAGGACCGCGCCGCGGATTGCTGCGGTGGCCATTGGCCTGCTGGTTCTGACCGGCTGCGAAGACGGTCCCAAACTGGGCTTTTTGCAAAAGAAACCGGACGGCGCCGCCGCCGTGACCCCGTCCAGCAGCACCCGGCTGGTGGAACGCGACGTCGAAGCGCCCGAAGCCTTTCAGGTCACCGAAGCCGGTCTCTGGGACGGTCGGCCGTCGATCGGAGGGGTCTGGGTGGCACACCCCGACACCAAGGAACCCGAACGCGTGATCATCCGCAACAACGCCAACGGCCAGTTCGTGATCGGCGCGTTGTTCCGGCGGGAGCGCGAGATCCCCGGCCCGCGCCTGCAGGTCTCCTCCGACGCGGCGGCAGCCCTCGGCATGCTGGCCGGAGCTCCGGTCGAGCTGAACGTCACCGCCCTGCGCCGCGAGGAAGTCAGCCCAGGCGACGCGGAGACCGACGTCGACACCGCCACGGCCGATACAGATGCCGAGACGGCGAATGCGGCGCAGGCTCTGGCCGCCAGCGCGGGCTCGGACATTGCACAAACGTCGCTGGACCCGATTGCAGGGGCCGCAGAGGCGATCGACGCGGCCGCCCCGGTCGCCAGCGCCGCACCCGCCGCGCCGCGCCCTGCCCCGCAGCCGTCCGCGCTGGACAAGCCCTACATCCAGATCGGGATCTTCAGCGTCGAAGCCAACGCCAATCGTACCGCGGACATGATGCGCAACGCAGGCATGGTGCCGTCGGTGCGGGAACATTCCACCAATGGCAAAGCCTTCTGGCGGGTTCTGGTCGGTCCGGCCAAAACCAAGGCAGAACGCACCCAGCTGTTGAAAAGCGTAAAGGAAACCGGATTTGCGGATGCCTATGCTGTCTCGAACTAACCTGAACATGGCCCGGACCGGGTGCGGACTGCTGGCGGCCCTGCGGCTTGGACTGGCAACCGGCCTTGCGGTCAGCTTCTCTGCGCTTTCGGCTGCGGCCTTTGATACCAAGGCACGCGCGGCCTATGTGCTGGACGCGGGCACCGATACGGTCTTGCTGGAAAAGAATGCCGATGTGCCACTGCCGCCGGCCTCGATGTCCAAGCTGATGACACTCTACGTCGCCTTCGAGGCGCTGCGCGACGGGCGGTTGTCGCTGGACGAAACCCTGCCGGTCAGCGAACACGCCATGAGCTATGGCGGCTCCACCATGTTCCTCGACACCACCGACCGGGTGCGGGTCGAAGACCTGTTGCGCGGCATCATCGTGCTGTCGGGCAATGACGCCTGCGCGGTGATCGCCGAGGCGCTGAGCCCCGATGGCACCGAGGCCGGTTTCGCCCGCTACATGACCAAACGCGGTCAGGATCTCGGCATGACGGCCTCCACCTTCGCCAATTCCAACGGCTGGCCCGCCGCGGGCCACCGCATGTCGGTGCATGACCTGGCGATCCTGGCCGAACGGCTGATCGAGGACTTCCCGGAATACTACCCGCTGTTTGCCGAAACCTCCTTCGAGTTCGACGGCCGCGCGCCCTCAAACACCCGCAACCGCAACCCGCTGCTGCGGCTCGGCATCGGTGCCGACGGGCTCAAGACCGGCCACACCGAGGAGGCCGGCTATGGCCTCGTCGGCTCGGCCAAACAGGGGGACCGCCGGGTGATTTTCGTCATCACCGGGATGGAGAGCGAACGCGCCCGCGCAGAGGAGGCCGAAGCCCTCGTTAACTGGTCGTTTCGCCAATTCACCAAGAAAACCGTCGCCAAACAGGGCGATCCAATCGCCGAGGCCGAGGTCTGGCGCGGCGCTACAGGATCGGTAGGACTGGTACCCGCAAACGATCTCGAGATCCTGCTGCCCTCGCTGACAGCGGACACCATCGAAGGCGAAGTGGTCTACAGCGGCCCGATCGAAGCGCCCGTGAAGCAGGGACAGCGGCTTGCCGAGCTGGTGCTGCAACCCGAGGAGCTGCCGGAGGTGCGCCTGCCGCTGGTTGCGGCCAATGACGTCCCGCGCGGCGGCTTCGTGGTGCAGGTCCGCACCGCGGCGCAGGTCTTGATCAAGCGCTTCCTGAACGGCCCCGAGGGGGCGCTGTGACACCCGCCAGAGGCGCGCGCGGCCTGTTCATCACCTTCGAGGGCATCGACGGCTCCGGCAAGTCGACCCAGTGCCGCCTGCTGGCCGACGCGCTGCGCGATGCGGGCCGCGAGGTGGTGCTGACCCGCGAACCCGGCGGCTCGCCGGGGGCCGAGGAAATCCGCCGCCTGGTGCTGGAGGGCGACCCCGACCGCTGGTCGGCAGAGACCGAGCTGCTGCTGTTCATGGCGGCACGGCGCGATCACCTCGAGCGGACAATCGAACCCGCGCTGGCGGCGGGCAAGGTGGTGATCTGCGACCGTTTTGCAGACAGCACCAGGATGTACCAAGGTCTGTCGCGCGGCGATCTGCGCGCCGCGGTGGACCAGATGCACAAGTTGATGATCGGCCGCGAGCCGGACCTGACACTGCTGATCGACATGGACCCCTCCGTCGGCCTCGCCCGCGCCAAGGGGCGCCAGGGCAAGGAAGAACGCTTCGAGGATTTCGGCGTCGAGCTGCAGGAGAAGATGCGGGCGGGTTTCCTGGCGCTGGCGCAGGAGTTCGGCAACCGCTTCCGGATCATCGACGGGGCGCGTCCGGTCGATGCGGTGGCCGCCGAGGTGCGCAGACATGTCGACGAGGTTCTGGCATGAGCGATGAAGACGCGCTGCCACGCGCCGACCAGGCCGAAGGCGCACCGCACCCACGCGAAACCCTGCGGCTGATCGGACAGCAGTCGGCCGAGCAGGATTTCCTCACCGCCTATACCTCCGATCGCCTGCACCATGGCTGGCTGCTCACCGGGCCGCAGGGCGTCGGCAAGGCGACCCTCGCCTGGCGCATCGCGCGCTTTCTGCTGGCCACGCCGCCCGCCGAAGACGGGCTGTTCGGCGCGCCGCCCCCGCCGCAAAGCCTCGATATCGATCCCGACCACCCGGTCTCTCACCGCATTCAGGCTCTGGCAGAGCCGGGCCTTGCGTCGATCACCCGCTCCTACGACGACAAGGGCAAACTGCGCAGCCAGATCGTGGTGGACGACATCCGCAAGCTGAACCGTTTCTTCGGCCTCTCCGCCACCGACGGCGGACGGCGCGTGGTGATCGTCGACGCCGCCGACGACATGAACGTAAGCGCCGCCAACGCGCTGCTGAAAATGCTCGAGGAGCCGCCCGCCCGCACCACGCTGCTGCTGATCTCGCATCAGCCCTCGCGGCTGTTGCCGACCATCCGCTCCCGCTGCCGCACGCTGCGGCTCGGGCCGCTGTCTGCCAGTGACATGCAGGACGCGCTCGCCCAGTCCGAGGTGGCGCTGCCGGAGAACATGGACCATCTCGCGGCCCTGGCCGGTGGTTCTGTCGGCGCGGCGCTGCGGCTGATCAATCTGGGCGGGCTCAAGATCTATGCCGAGCTGGTGCAGATCCTTGCCTCCCTGCCCCGGCTCGACCGCCAGCGCGCCATGGCCCTGGCCGAGGCCGCCGCCCAGCGCGGTGCCGCGGAACGGTTCGAGCTGCTCCTGTCGCTGACCGAAATGGCGCTGGCGCGGCTGGCGCGCACCGGCGCCATCGGCACGCCGCCCGCCCCCGAAGCCGCCCCGCAGGAAGCCGAGATGCTGGCCCGGCTGGCCCCCGATCCGCGCAAGGGCCGCGCCTGGGCGGATCTGGCGGCCGAGGTCACCGCCCGCGCCCGCCACGGCCAGGCGGTGAACCTTGACCCCGCCGCGCTAGTCCTAGATACGGTTTTCAAGATGCAGGAAACCGCGTCGCGCTGAGCGCAGCTGCCCGGCGCGGTCCAAGTTGCGCCAGAGGATTCATGACCGAGACCACCCCCCAGATTACCGACAGCCACTGCCACCTGGACTTCCCCGACTTCGAAGGACGGCTGGACGAGGTGCTGGCCAGCGCTGCCGCGGCCGGTGTGACCCGGATGGTCACGATCTGCACCAAGCTGAAGAACGAACCCACCGTGCGCGCCATCGCCGAGGCCCATGATCCGGTGTTCTATGCCGCGGGCACCCACCCGATGAGCGCCGCCGAAGAACCGCTGGTCACGGTGGAGGAGCTGGTGGCGCTGGCAAAGCACCCGAAATTCGTCGGCATTGGCGAAACCGGGCTGGACTACCATTATACCGCCGACAGCGCCGAGGTGCAGCAGCAGTCCCTGCGCACCCATATCGCCGCAGCCCGCGAAACCGGCCTGCCGCTGATCATCCACGCCCGCGCCGCCGATGACGACATGGCCCGTATCCTGACCGAGGAAATGGCCAACGGCGCCTACTCCTGCGTGATGCACTGCTTCTCCTCCTCGGCGGAGCTGGCCCGCGCGGCCCTCGACCTGGGCTTCTACCTGTCGATGTCCGGCATCGCCGCCTTCCCCAAGAGCCAGGAACTGCGCGACATCTTCGCCGCGGCCCCGGTCGAGCGCATCCTGGTGGAAACCGACGCCCCCTACCTGGCCCCGCCGCCGCACCGCGGCAAGCGCAACGAGCCGGCCTACACCGCCTTCACCGCCAAGGTCGGCGCCGAGGTCTTTGGCATGGACTACGCTGATTTCGCGGCCCAGACCCAGGCCAACTTCGACCGGTTGTTCTGGAAGGCCGCCCGCTACGAGGCCGCAGCCTGATGGCGGAAATGCGCTTCACCATCCTCGGCTCCGGCTCATCCGGCGGGGTGCCACGCATCGGCGGCCACTGGGGCGATTGCGACCCGGAGAACCCGAAGAACCGCCGCAGCCGCTGCTCGCTGCTGGTGGAGCGCGACGGCCCCGACGGGACCACCTCGGTGCTGATCGACACCTCGCCGGACATGCGCAACCAGCTTCTGGACGCCGGTGTCAGCCGCCTTGACGCGGTGGTCTACACCCATTCCCATGCCGATCACATGAACGGCATCGACGACCTGCGCATGGTTTATTTCAACATGCGCCAGCGCATCCCCGTCTATGCCGATGGACCCACCCAGAACGACCTGCTGAGCCGCTTTGGCTACGTCTTCGTCCAGCCGGATGGTTCGCCCTACCCGCCGATCCTGGAACTGAAATCCATTGACGGCCCCTTCCAGATCGACGGCCCCGGCGGCGTGATTTCATTGCGCCCCTTCGAGGTCGAGCACGGCTCCATTGACGCGCTGGGATTCCGCATCGGCGACTTGGCCTATCTCCCGGATGTCTCCGCGATCCCCGATGCCGCGCTGCCCGCGCTGGAAGGGCTGGACGTCTGGATCCTCGACGGTCTGCGCCGCAGTCCGCACCCGACGCATTTCTGCTACGCCGACGCGCTGTCCTGGTTCGAGCGGATGGCCCCAAAGCGCGGCATCATCACCAACATGCATAACGACATGGATTACGCCACGGTCGAAGCCGAAACACCGGACCACATCACCCCGGCCTATGACGGCATGGTGATCCGGCTCCCGCTCTGAAGGGAGACGGATTGGCGGGGGGCTGCCCCCGCGGACATTTTAGCCAAGCCATTGCAGCAAAACATTTCTGCGGAGTACCCTGCCCGTGTTTCAAACCCTGATTGATGTCATCCTGCCGGTTTTCCTGGTCATCGGCGCGGGCTACATTTCGACACGCAAGGGCTTCTTCACGCAGGGACATATCGACGGTCTGGCCAAGTTCACCCAGAGCTTTGCGATCCCTTGCCTGCTGTTTCGCGCCATTGCCACGCTGGATCTGTCCGCAAGCTTTGATCCCCGTCTGCTCGCCAGTTTCTACACCGGCGCCTTTACCTGTTTCATGATCGGCCTCTTCGGCGCCCGCATCCTGTTCAAACGCGACTGGGAAGACTGCGCCGTGATCGGTTTCTGCTGCCTGTTCTCCAACTCGGTTCTGCTGGGGCTGCCGATCACCGAACGCGCCTTCGGAGCCGACAACCTGACCGGCAACTACGCGATCATCGCCTTTCATTCGCCCTTCTGCTACGGCGTCGGCATCACCGTGATGGAGATCCTGCGCAACCGCGGCGCGGGCGGGGTCAAGACCGTCTCCGCGGTGCTCAATGCCATGTTCCGCAACGTGCTGATCCTCGGGATCGCACTGGGGTTCCTGGTGAATTTCTCGGGCTACGCCATTCCGATGGTGGTGGATGAGGCCCTGTCCCTGGTGATCCGCGCCGCCCTGCCCGGCGCGCTGTTCGCCCTGGGCGGCGTGCTGGTCCAATACCGCCCCGAGGGCGATCTGCGCGCCATCCTTTTTGTCTGCCTCACCTCCCTGATGATCCACCCGGCGATCGTCTGGGTCATGGGGTCAGCGCTGGCGCTGCCGCAGGATCTGTTCCGCTCGGGGGTGCTGAATGCCTCCATGGCCACCGGGTTCAACGGCTATATCTTTGCCAGCATGTACGGACGCGCCAAACGGGTGGCGGCGTCCTCAGTCCTGATCGCAACCGGGGTCAGCATCTTCACCATCTGGTTCTGGCTGCTGCTGCTGACGTGACCCGAGCGCGCGCCCTCGGCGCGGGCGGGGACCGCTGTCTCGCTCGCCTCTGCGCTCCGCCCGCCGGGCCCATGCGTGGCTGCGCCGGATGATGGGCCTGCTGCAGCTTGCGGCCCGCCACGGTCGCGCCGCCCTGGTCATGGGGCTGCTCACGGGGCTGCTGCTGCCGGACCTGGCGGCCAGGTTGCAACCCTGGCTGCCACACATGGTGGCGGCGCTCCTGTTCCTCAACGCCTACAGGATTGGCTACAGCCGGGCCGTCGGCGGCCTGCGGGACGGTCTTGATACCCTCTGCGCCGTGGCGCTGCTGCAACTGGCGCTGCCCTTGCTGGCCTTGGCAGGGGCTGCGCTGCTGGGCCTTGCGGAAACCCCGGCCGCCCTGACGCTGGTGCTGATGCTCAGCGCACCGTCGGTGACCGGCAGCCCGAACATCACCGCCCTGCTGGGCCACCCGCCCGAGACCGCCTTTCGCCTGCTGATCCTCGGCACCGCCCTGATGCCGCTGACGGTGATCCCGGTCTTCCTGCTGATGCCGGGTCTCGGCGCGATCGACCACCTCGCGGACGTGCTGCGCGCGGCGGGGCGGCTGGTGGCGACGATTGGCCTTGTGGTTCTTGCCGGTTTCCTGCTGCGGCGCCTCACGCTGCCGAACCTGCGGCCAGATCAGGCCACCGCGATCGACGGGCTGACGATGATTGCACTGGCCGTGATCGTGGTCGCACTGATGTCGGCCCTGGGCCCGGCCCTGGAGCAGCAGCCCTGGCTGGTGCTGCAATGGATGGGATTTGCGCTGGCGGCCAACCTCGGCCTGCAGATGCTGACCTATGCGGTGGTGCGCCGCCGCGCGGGCAGTGGCGCGGTGGCCGTCTCCGTCGTGGCCGGCAACCGGAACTTCGCCCTGTTCCTGATCGCCCTGCCCGCAGCCACCACCGAGCCACTGCTGATCTTTCTAGGCTGCTACCAGGTGCCGATGTACCTGACCGCCATCCTGATGCGCCGGTTCTACAGCCGCGCCGCCGTCAGCTCAGAAAGGTGACGCCGGGCATTCGTCGGATCAGCTCGGTATCGGCCTGGTAGGTCTCGCTCATGTGGTCCACCAGCGTCTGCGACCATCCGGGCAGATCGATTTCTTCCTCGACCGCGTCCTCGCTGTAGTAGTAGGTCAGGAACAACTCCCGCACCCGCTCGCGCTGCGCCTCGCTGAGGCCGGGGCGGCTGGCCAGATAGGCTTCCAGCCGCTCGTATCCCGCCTCCGAAATGATGCCTCGGGTGATGTCCAGCTCCCCGGAGAAGCGGAAGCTGTCGCCCAGCCCGGTCACATGGCCCAGGATGTTCGGCCAGATCACCGGCGTTTCCTCGTTGCACCAGACGGTGATCGGGCACTCCGGGTTGCGCATCCGGATATCGGCAACCACCTCCGACCAGCGCAGGTTCAGGAAGTCCGCCTTGCCCGCGAACTCCTGCCAAGTACGGCTCGATTGCGAGCGGAACACCGGCCCGATCAGGGTCGCGGGATTGCGCAGCCCCAGGAAGAAGGCGCAGGGGTTGTCGGGGAACAAGCCCCGCAGCGCCGCCGCATTGCGCCCCGCGTTGCGAAACAGCCGCCCCCCGCTCAGCATCCAGGCCGGCACCCCCAGGAAGCTGGAGCTGGTCAGGATCAGCCGGTCAACATCATTGTCCTTGACCAGATGCGCCAGCAGCGCATCCCGCTCCTGGTCGGTGACAAACTCCTGGTCCTGCTTGCGCAGCATGTCGGTGACCGCCTTCATATAGGTCCCGGGTCGCCGGATCATCACCCCCTGCTCCAGCAGCCGCGCCGCATCCTTGCGCAACGACCAGGTCAGCTGGCCATTGTCGGTGTTCGGCGCTCCGATGTGAAAGGCGATGGTGATGTCGCGCATAGTGCCGTTTACCTCAGTCCCTGTCTGGCCGGGCGGGTGGCGGCCGATCTTCCGCGGCGGCCCGGCCTTTTGCATCGCATAAGCCTTGGATGATCACAACCGCTGGCGCAGGCGGCGGAAATACCGGTCGTCCCGTTGACGCAGCACGTAATCGCAGACCTTGCGCGCCAGCTGCGGATGGCCGCGCTCCAGCGCCAGGTTGGCCAGTTCCCGCTGATAGCGGGCAAAGCCGTGCCGCCGCCGCAACAACTGGCGAAAGCGCTGCGGCGTCAGTGTGCCATTGATCGCCCCCGTGGCGATGTCCTGCAGGATCCCCATCTGCTGCAGCGAGGACCCCAGCCGGTGCCCCAGCAGGGGGCAGCGCCAGAACGTGACATTGGTCCCGGTAAAGCGCGCCACATGGGCCGCGTCGGGGGCCACATAGGGGTCATACATGACATGCACCTCGCCCGCCGCCTGGCTGGCCAGCGCCGCATCGCCGAAAGGCCCCGAGAAATCCCGCTCCCACACCTTCTTGTAGCGCATCTCCCAGGGCACCAGCCGCTTGTCCAGGGTCGACTGCGGGCTGATCGCAAACACCGTCGAACCGGGTGCCGCCGCGGCATAGGCCGCCGCGGCATAGCCGCCCATGGAGGCGCCATAGAACACCACCCGCTCGAAGCGGTCGAAAAAGCCACTGTCCCGCAGCGCCTCGAACTTGGCGGTGACCTCCGCGTGGCGAAACCAGGTCCAGCCATTGGCCATCACCCCCAGCATCGACCAGCCCTGCGCCTCGATGAAGCTGAAGCCCCAGGGCCGCCGGTCATCGCGCTTGGTCATCGCGATATCGAGATTGTCGAAGGTCACGACCAGCGTGCGCCCGCGCGGCATGAACAGGAACGAGTGCTCCTCCAGCTCGTCAAAGAACCCCTCGTCCCCCGCCAGCTTCTGCGCCAGCGCCGACCATTCGCCGGAGGGCGGCTGCAGCTCCTGCGGCTCTGCCGAAAGCACCGCCAGCCCGGTCCGCTCGGCCTCCGGCGCCAGCAGCGTGTTGCAGCTGCCATAGGCCTTGAGAAACGGATAGCTGCCCGAGCCCTTGCGGACCTCGATCACCAACCGGCTGAGCGGATGCAGCGCCTGGTCAAGCAGCGGCTTGATGTTCTGGATCTTGTGACGCACCCCGAAGCTGTTCAACGCTAGGATCACGTCATAGGGGTGCGAAGGCACCGCGCTGCCCTGCACATGGATCGCGTCCTCGTCCACGCCCGCGGCAACCAGCCGGTCCCGCCACGCCTGCAGATCCTCGGGTTGCGGTGACACCGGCCGCCCCTTGCGGTCCAGGCTCACATAGTCGACCCGACAGCCATAGCGACGATGCAGCAGCGCGGACAATTCTGCCGCCTGACCGTTGATATCGGCAACGCGGCGCACCTCGTCGACGTCCAGCTCCGGCAGCACCGATCTGAAATCCAAATGCTCCGCGATCATTGCGGCCTCATATCCTTTCTGCCTGCCCGCCAGGGGCAAGCCACTTTCACTACGCGCTCGGCACAGCGAGGGTTGCGCGCGACCTTAACCGCAAAAGGTTAACAGCCTGCCCCGATCAGCTGTCGGTGGCGCCGACCCGTGTCAGCACCGTGGAGTATTTGCCGTGTTTCTCCAGCACCTCCACCGCGCCAAAAGCCTTCATCGCGCCGATGCCTCCCGACCCCTTGCGGATATCCAGCACGATCCCGCCACCGGCGTTGACCTGATTGGCGAACATCGCCTCGTAGGTGCTGACCGGATAGTGAAATCCGCAGGACGCGAGGCTGACGACCAGGTCAACAGGCGCCAGCCCGCCAGTGTCCTGCTTCTTGGGGTTGATGATGGTGATCTTGTCAGCCGGCACGCCGTTCTTCTCAAGGAAGGCGCGCGCGGTCGCCAGACTGGTATAGCCGGCGCCCTCGCCCTGAAAACCGAAGTGGCGGCCATTGCCCTCCTCGATATCGATGAGCACCAGCTCGCAATCATAGCGCCGGTGCAGCAACAGGCTGGCAAAGGCATAGCCGCAGCCGATGTCGGCGGCACGCCTGGGGGCGATGTCATCGGTGGCCTTCAGGAAGAAACCGCATTCCCGCTCGGCGATGCGAATGGACTCCGCCAGGATATGGTCGCGCTCCGAGCGCGCCTCCTCAAGCAGCAGCTGCTCGTCCCCGGCCATCCAGTCCCGGATGGTCTGGCCAGAGGTGGCAAGTTCGGAGCGCTGCAACAGGATATTGGCCACGTCCTGATCGCTGAACATCGAGAAATCCAACGTCGCCGGATGGATTGCGGGCATGGGCACCTCCTTCGTTTCAGGGCTGGCTTGCAGCAGGTGACGGGTCGTCTCGGCAGTGATGCCGTGTTTCTTCAGGAGGTCCTCCACGTAACAGCCCGGCGCCGGGACACCGCCGTATTTGGCGACAATGTTGCGGAACCGGCGGCCCCAGAAATGGATCGAGAGGGTATCGTCCCGGATGAAGCCGCGGGCCTTGTTGGCACGATTGGGGTTCAACACCACCCCCGCCAGCTTGAACGGCACCGGGTAGATCACATGTCCGGGGCGCGACTGCGCCACCTCGCCGGTGTCCTGCAAGAACCACGTCAGCGCGTCCGGCCCCCAGACCCCCCAGGGCAACAGCGACACATGCACCCCCTGCCCGGCATCCTTCAGGGCCTGCAACTCGGCTTGCTTCTCGGCGCTGTACCAGGGCGGGATCGGGTATTCATCGCTGGTGAACTGCAACATCGCCTTCAGCGTCTTCGACGTCTTTGGCAGCCGCAGAACACCGTTGTTCACCATCGGCTTGTCGTCGGAGATCCAGCCGTGGAAGTGCTTGCCCCTGATGTTCCAGGGCTGGCAGCAATAGGCATCGGTGTCAGCCCAGATGTAATCGGTCTGACGCAGCAGGTGCAGCCGGAAGACATCGGCGTGATAGGCCGGGCTGCCGGTGCGGGCGTGGCGGATGATGCGATCGGCGGGCAGGATCTCGTTGGCATCGGCGATCTCGACCCCGTCGGGCACACCCTGAACGCTGTCATAGGTGTAAAGGATCACCGGGTGGCCGTTGTCGACAAAGGACTTCAGGCACAACTGCTCCAGCCAGCTCAGCTCCGGCCCGACCCAGAGCGACGCTATGG
Organism: Nocardioides marinus; assembly: GCA_019801415.1. Classification (GTDB taxonomy): domain Bacteria; phylum Pseudomonadota; class Alphaproteobacteria; order Rhodobacterales; family Rhodobacteraceae; genus Leisingera. The sequence continues at coordinate 460,295 of JAHVJD010000004.1, read as the reverse complement.
TGGGAAGTCCCATGTTTTCTGCCCTTTAAACAATCCACGAATACGCCCCTAGACGTGCTGAAACTTTATGGCGAATTTTAGACCCCGGCAGAAAAACCTGTCAAATCGGCGCGCCCGGCGGCTAGTGGGTGGTCTCGCCGCGCTTCACGGTGAACCAGAAATCGCTGCCCGGTGCCTTCTCGGCGATCTCCTCCGGGATCACGCCCGGCCCGCTGAGGAACACGTTCGCCCCGAAATGCGCATGCAGCCGTGACAGTTTCTGCAACCGCTCACTGGTCAGCTCCTGAAACAGCGTCAGCATGTCGTCGCGCTGCTTCAGCTCGGCGATCTTCTCGCGGTGCCTGGCGCAGGAGTACGCATGCGCGGCGGCAATCTCGGGGTCGGCCATCAGCCGGGCCAGCTCCGCCTCCAACGCCGGGATCATCCGCTGGATCGAGCGCTCCTCCTCGGCGTTGTTGTTCATGCGGAACCAGTAAGACAGCCCCTGGTCGCGGTCGACATGGTTGACCCGGCCGCGATCCCGCTTGACCAGGAAGCTTTCGGCACTGCGCACGGCATAGTGGTTCAGCTGCACCAGATCATAGCCGTAGGTCGACAGGGACGAGCGCCAGCCGTTGCGGTACATCTCCCGCGGCATCGGCTTGCCAGAGCCGTTGACCCAGCGGATGTCCTGCCACAGCTGCGGCTTCAGCCCCTTGGGGCGGTGCACGCCCAGCTTCTTGAAGATGCCATTGTTGCGAAACAGCGTCTTGAACCCCCAGGCCTGATGCGGCTTGCGGGTCACTTCATGGGCGCAGCGGGTGAACTCGCGCAGGATCAGATCGCCTGTAAAATCACGCACATCGTTGTTGCCGAACAGCCGCCAGGTCATCGAGATCATGTTGGCGTCGCCCACCGCCGCGAACAGATCCTCAAGGCGCCCCGCGCCGCATTTGATATTGATGAACTCGTCCACATCCATGCAGACCACCCAGTCGGCATCGCGGATGACAGGCTCTTCCTCCGCGGCCTGCAAGGCAGCGTGCTGCGGTTTCAGATCGGTGCTGCGAAACGGGTTCTCGCGGTGCTGCACCAGCCCCTTGTCCTGCAGCAGCTGCAGCATCGTATCGGTGCCGTCGGTGCAATCGTTGGTGTAGATCAGGAAGTCGTCCACCCCGATCATGCGGTGATAGGCCAGCCATTCCAGAATGAACGGGCCTTCGTTCTTCATGGTGGTGACGATGGCAGTGCGCCCGCGGCCGCCTGCCGGTCGCTGCAAACGCTCCTCGGGGATGCGGACGGGCTTGGCGTCGAAATGGTCCTGTGCCAGCTCCAGCAGCTGCGATGTTTCCACCAGGCTGGTCTTGGGCACGATCTCCGAGATGCTCTCGGTCGGGTGGCGTAGGGCCATGCAGCGGTAGAACAACGCCACATCCTGCGCGGCAGGCGCAACACCGACCACCCGCACCAGGCGCCAGATACAATCGCGCGACACCTTGCCCGGCGCAAGGCACCAGCGCGGCCGCAAGGCATCCGAGTCGAACTGGGTGCAGATGTGGTCGCCAAACCCCGCGGCACTGTCCGGACGCAGCCGCCACGGGTAGGCCTGCACCCCGCCCAGTTGCACACAGCCCGAGGCCGATTGCACGGCCCGGTCAAAGATATTCGGACCGTCGTCCGGTGCCAGCAGGTCAAAGAGGTCGATATTCGCCACCGCGCGGGCCTGCTCCAGAAAGCGGGCTCGCAGGATCTCGTAGATCAGAAATTCCCCCAGCGGCGCCCGCCAGGGATCGGCGGCCGGGATCTCCATGCGATCCTTGCCCGGCGCACCGGGCACGTTGAACGGATGCGCCTCGGCGGGCAGGTCAGGCTTGCCCAGCGGCAGCCTGCAGCGCACCACGATCACCCGCTCCAGCCCGGCGATGTCCTCGACCAGCGCCCGCAGCGCGGTGGCGAAGTCGCGGCTGGCCGACGGCTCGGCGCGATCAAGGATCACCGCTGCCTGCATGCCGTGCCGCGCGGCGTGATACGTCAGCCAGTCCGCCGCGATTTCCGGCGTCTCGCCATTGCGCACCGCCACCAGCACGTTCATCCCGGCCAGCAGGTCCGTCTCGGCAGGTTGCAAGGGCACGCTCCAGGCGCCGTCATCGACCCGCACCGTCACCGGCTGGTCGCAGTCATCGACCGAGGCCTCGAACACCGGCGCGCCGCCAAAATTGTGCTGGGTGACCGCCGTTTCCCGCGCGCCCTGCCCGACCTCCAGCCCCAGCCCTTCGGCGCTGTCCGCCGAGCTGAAGAACACCCGCGCCACGGCCGCGTCACGGCCGCCGGTTTGTACCACCGCATCCAGCACCCGTGCCCGACCAAGGGTCAGCGCGCTCAGATCGCGTTCAAGAATCCTGCCTTCGCGGGCGGTGGGGGCCGGTCTGGTCATTCTGCAGCTGTCCCTCTGGGCGGGTTGGCCGTACCGCGGGTGCGGTGGGCAGCCCGTTCATAACGCGCTCCGCTCCGGGTCGGAACCGCCAAGCCATCGCGGCCGACCCAGAGCCCGACCGCGATTGATAAAATGGCAACATCCCCTGCCACGCCCGACGGCGGGGCGCGTCAGCCCGCCGCCTGCATCAGCGAATGCAGCGAGTGATTGAGGCCGGTGGCAATCGACACCCGCTTGCCCCCCATCCGCGCCTTGGCGGAAATCACCGAGACCAGCCGCGGCGGCCGCCCCGGCAGCAGTTGCAGCACCGGCGACCCTGACGCCCCGAAATCCACCCGGCAGGAGGTCACCATCATGCTCTGCCGGGAGGACAGCACCCGGCAGGCATTCTGTCGGCTGGGCGTCGTCGCCTGATGATAGGTGTAGGACAGCACGTCCACCGTGTCACCGCGCGAGGGCGCCGCTGCCAGCGACAGGGGCTGGATCCTCTGCGGGCTGATTGGCCGGTCAAGACGGAGCACCGCCAGGTCCACGCCGCTCTGTGCCTCGCCGCCGCTGCGGTGATCGTAACCGGGGTGCAGCACCGCCTTTACCACCTGCCGCGCGGCCTTTGACTGGCGGCCCACCAGCCCAGCCTCGAACTTGATGCGCCGCGGGTTCACCGCCCGCCCGTTGGTGGGGCTGTACAGGCAATGCGCCGCGGTCAACACAAGGTCGGGCGCAATCAGACTGCCTGTGCACATGCTGCGACCAGAAATATTCAGCCGACCGACGGCCTCCCACCCGGGGACGGATTGCACCGGGGCCGGACGGCCCTCGGCCTGGGCCGCGCTACTGACGGCCAACATGGCGACAGCAGCCGCCATTCCCATAAAACGTCTCATCACCCACTCCATTTTCCATGCTCTCATCGTGGGTGACGGCTTGGGCCGGAATGCGGCCTGCTGCGGTGCCGCGCTGGCAGAAACATGGGCAGAATGAGGCAGGGTTAACAAAGCCTTAAACCGCCACCCGCCGCGCAGGCCGAGAGCGCCAAAGCCCCTTGTTTTCTTAATGAACCGGTAAGATTTTAGGAAAAACCATTGAAAAGGCGCGGAAAATGCCAGCGTTTTCGTTAGGAGATCGATTGCGGTTTTTCCCAGTTTTCCCGGTGTTTTCAGCGCTCACCGGTAACTTCGCGGCGCAAATGCGGCAGAATCGGGTCGATGTGCCCCTCGGCGAATTCCCCCTGAAGTTGCGGCCAGTGCCCAATTGTTTAACGCCCCAAAGCAGGCTGTTACCCGGCGTCAGACCCACGGACGGACCCGGTGTGCCGACACCGCCGGCGCAGACGCAAAAAGCCCCGGCACGATGGCCAGGGCGAAACACAGCTTAAATTGTCCGATGGCAGCGCCGCGCGATGGCTACGCGCGGCCTCGGGCCTCAGGCGCTCTCTTCTTCGAGATGCAGTTTCATGTCCAGCAGCACTTGCTGCAACAGCACCGTCTCGCGCAACAGCCGCTTGGCCTCGTTCACGGTGATGATGCCATCTTCGATCGCGGCCTGGTATTCGCTCATCAATTGGGCAAAGCGCTGGCTCAGCGCGATCACATCCGCATTCACCCCGCCACTGCGACCGGTCTCCTGGGCGGAGCCATTGCCGTTGTAGGACAGGGTAATGTTCTTGAGGTCAGCCAGCGCCGAGGTCACATGCGGGTAGGACGCCGCCCCTTCCAGCCTGGCGACCGCATCCACCGGCATGAAGCGATCGGCGTGTTCCGCATTGTCCGAGTAATACCGCCCCAAGGTCGCCTTCGACTTGCCGGTAATCTGGCAGGCGGCTTCGATGCCGACATCCTTCACCAGCGCCTCGGTGTGCTTTTTCAAATACGTCCCAATCTCAGCCATAAAAATCCTACCTGGCACGGTCGCTGCTCCCGATAGGGGAACTCAGCGGTTAATTTCCCATTTCTGAGTTGTAGAGGAATTGCGATACCTTATCCATCCCTCAGGTTTTTGAGGGATTTAGCGAGTGACATCGTGCAACAGCTTTCTGTTGTTCAGTGTGAGGCAGGATGGGTGAGTGACATTCTGCACCAAGGGCAATTGGTCTGCCCGGAACCAGTGCCTTCCGGGGCGATTGATGCGGCATCACAGGGGAATTTGTTCCACCCCGCCGCGTCAGCCCCGGCGGGCCTTCTCCGCCCCGCCTCCATGGTCCCATCCAACCCCGCGCGGGTCGGCAATTCCCGCAAAGCGGCAAGTTTGGGTTTTCCCCATCCGCCAGCGCGGCTAAACCCTCCTCATGGCCAAGCTCTATTTCCACTACTCCACCATGAACGCGGGCAAATCGACGGTGCTGCTGCAGGCATCGCACAACTACCGCGAAAACCACATGGAAACTTACCTGCTGACCGCGCGCCTCGACGATCGTGCCGGCACCGGTCGAATCGCCTCGCGCATCGGCATCGGCCAGGACGCCGATACCTTCGCCGAGGGTGATGACCTGTTCCAGCGCATCAAGCAGCGCCTGGACCAGGGACCGGTGGCCGCGGTGTTCGTGGACGAGGCGCAGTTCCTGTCCCCTGACCAGGTCTGGCAACTGGCCTGCGTGGTCGACGATCTGCGGGTTCCGGTGCTGGCCTATGGCCTGCGGGTGGATTTCCAGGGCAAGCTGTTTCCCGGCTCAGCCACGCTGCTGGCGCTGGCCGACGAGATGCGCGAGGTACGCACCATCTGCCATTGCGGCAAGAAGGCAACCATGGTGGTGCGCCAGGACGATCAAGGGCGTGTCGTCACCGACGGCAACCAGGTCCAGATCGGCGGCAATGAGACCTATGTCTCGCTCTGCCGCCGCCATTGGCGCGAGGCCGTGGGGCAAGCCGCCGAGAGCTGACCCCAGCCCCGGCGGCACCTCGTGTCCGGCGGGTGTCAGACCCGGTTCGGCGGCACGGTACCGGCCTTAAAGGCCGCCACATTGTCGAGCGCCATATGCCCCATGTTGCTGCGCACCTCCTCGGTGGCGGTGCCCAGGTGCGGCAACAGGGTGACATTGTCCAGCTCCCGCAACGCCTGCGGCACCGCAGGCTCGAACTCGTAGACATCCAGACCCGCGCCGCCGATCCGACGCTCCTGCAGCGCGGCGATCAGCGCCGCCTCGTCCACCACCTCGCCACGGGCGATGTTGATCAGATGCGCGTGGGGACGCATTGCCGCCAGCACCTCGGCGTCGATCAGATGCCGCGTCTCGGCGCCGCCGGGCACCGCGATCACCACAACATCCACCGCTTTCGCCAGGGCGATCAGGCTGTCCGCGCGCTGCGCCGGAAAGTCCAGATCCTTGTCCGAGCGCGCCACATAGGACACCTGCATGCCAAACCCGAAATGGCAGCGCCGGGCGATGGCCTGACCGATGCGGCCCATGCCGACGATGCCCACGTGCTTGCCCGTCACATGCAGCCCCAGCAGCTGGGTCGGATGCCAGCCCTGCCAGTCGCCACTGCGCACCAGCCGCTCCCCTTCCGAGGCCCGGCGGGCCGACATCAGCATCAGCGTCAGCGCCACATCGGCGGTGGCATCGGTCACGGCACCGGGGGTGTTGGTCACCTCGACGCCCGCCGCGCGCGCGGCCTCGGCGTCGATATGGTTGTAGCCAACACCGAAATTGGCCAGTAGCTTGCAGCGCGGCTGCCCCGCCCTGGCAAAGATATCGGCCGAGAACAGGTCACCCAGCGTCGGCACCACCGCGTCGAACTCTGCCAATGCGCGCAGCATTTCCGCCTCGCTCATCACCTCGGTGTTGCCGCGGATTTCCACCTCGGGGAACTCCTTGCGCGCGCGCGCCTCGACGGCGGCGGTCATCGGTCGTGCGATCAACAGTTTCATCTCAATGCATCCTTCCGCCCAGCGGCACCTTTCCATCGGGGCCGATCAGATGGATCTCGCCCTCGGCATCCGGCAGCCCGAGGACCAGCACCTCGGACATGAACCTGCCGATCTGCCGCGGCGGAAAATTCACCACGGCCAGCACCTGCTTGCCCGGCAGGGTTTCCGGCGTGTAATGCGCGGTGATCTGGGCCGAGCTTTTCTTGACTCCGATCTCGTCGCCGAAATCGATCCACAGCTTGATCGCGGGCTTGCGCGCCTCCGGGTAGGGTTCCGCGCGCACGATCTCGCCCACGCGGACATCGACCTTCATGAAATCGTCAAAGGAAATTTCAGCCACGCGCCAGCTCCCGCGAGCGATCCGCAGCCGCTGCAACCGCACGCTTCAGCAGCGCCGGGAAGCCTTCGCTCTCGTCCATCAGCACCTCAAGCGCCGCCTGGGTGGTGCCATTGGGGCTGGTCACGTTGACGCGCAACTGGCCCGGATCTTCCTCGGCCGCCTCGGCCAGCGCGCCGGCACCTGCAACGGTAGCCTTGGCCAGCTTCATCGCCATCTCGGCAGGCAGGCCCTGCGCCTCGCCCGCGGCGGCCAAGGTTTCGATCAGGTGGAACACATAGGCGGGACCGGAGCCGCTGACGCCGGTCACCGCGTCCATCTGCGCCTCGCTGTCCAGCTGCACGGTCTGCCCGACCGCCTGCAGCAGACCTTCGGCGCGCTCCAGGTCCTTCGGGCTCGCATAGCTGTTGCCGATCAGCGCGGTGATGCCACGACCGATCGCCGCCGGCGTGTTGGGCATCGCCCGCACGATCGGCGTCTCGGCGCCAAGGATGATCTGGAAGGTCTTGATCGAGGTGCCCGCCGCCACCGAGATGAACAGCGTCTGGCCGTTGCCGTAGCTCTGCAAGGTCGGCAGGGCCTCGCCCATCATCTGCGGCTTCACCGCGATCAGCACGATACCGGGCGCCGCCGGCAGCTTGGCATTCACGTTGACGCCGGTGGCCTTCAGCCAATCCGATGGGCGGGGATCGATCACCCAGACCGAGGTGGCCGGCAATCCGTTTTCCAGCCAGCCCGCCAGCATCGCCGAGCCCATTTTCCCGCAGCCCAGCAGCACCAGCCCGCGTGCGGCGATCTCCGTCATGTCCATAACAGCCCCTCCCCTTGATTTGTCAGGTCCGGGGCTAGGTTTACGCGCGGCCGTAGGCCTCTGCAATGGCGACCTGCAGGGCATCCGCGGGCTTGCGCTTCCCCCAGACCGCCAGCTGGATCGCCGGGTAGTAGCGCTCGGCATTGGCCACCGCGGCCTTCAGCATCGCGTCGATCTGCTGCGGGCTCGGCAATTGGCCGCCCGCCAGCATCAGCCCATAGCGGAACAGCATCAGCTTGTGATCGGCCCAATAGGTGAAATTGCCTTCCCAGCACTGGTCATTCATGCAGTTGATCAGCTCGTAGAGCCGTGGCAGCTCCGCCTCGGGCGGCTCCATCTCGAAACTGCAGACCAGCCGCAGGCACTCCTCGTAGCCCGACCAGGCCAGGGTCAGCGAATAGGTCCGCCACTGCCCCTCTACCGACATGGCAATCTGGTCATCGCCAACCCGGTCGAAGTCCCAGTCGTGGTGCGAAGCCAGATGTTCGACGATGTCGATGGGATGGACGTCCTCTTCCAGCTGAAGCTCGGATAGTGCCATGTTTCCACCTCTCTAGATCCCTGGCCCTGACGGGCGTGGCAGCGCCCCGCGGCCAGTTTTTATGTTGAGGCTCGGGGAGGCATCCCCGCTCCCTACTAGATATGGTGGTGCGGAATTGGGGTTCTGGCAACCCTTTATTTAGGGGATAACTGCAATAACTTGTGGACGAACTATCCACAGCCCCCTAGATGCCGGCTGGAATTGCCGTTGACGACAGAGGGCTCAAGAGCCGCGCACCGTCGGTCGGCACCCATATCTTGCACCATGGAACCGCCCCTGTCAGTTACGGAAAACCCCGCCACGGGCCCGGGGCCGTGGCGGGGTCATTTTCTGCAGATCAGGGCCTGCGCCGCACCAGCGGCGCGGCCGCGCCGCCCGGGGGCACCAAGGGGCCGGGACGGGTGAAGGCTCAGCCCTTGTTCGCGGTTTCCAGCGCGTCCAGCCGCGCCTTCAGCGCCTCGTTCTCCTCGCGCGCCTTCTGGGCCATGGCGCGCACCGCGTCGAATTCCTCGCGGGTGACGAAATCGCGGTCGGCCAGCCAGCGGTCCAGCATGCCTTTCAATGCGGTCTCCGCCTCGTCCTTGGCGCCCTGGGCCACGCCCATTGCATTGGTCATCAGCTGGGAAATGTCATCCAGGATCTTGTTGCGGCTCTGCATCGTCTTCTCCGTGACAGGGTTGCACCTTATATGGGCAAGCATTGGCGCGGCTGCAAGCCGTTGACTTCCCTGACCACACAAAGGCATTCATCCCGCATGCAGGCCATGATCCCCTTCCCCGACCTCTCGCCCGAGATCTTCTCGATCTCCATCGGCTCCTTCGAGTTTGCCCTGCGCTGGTATGCGCTGGCCTATATCGTCGGGATCGTCATCGCCTGGCGGCTGGCCGTCGCGGCGCTGCGCCGTCCGGCCCTGTGGCCCGCGCAGCAGCCGCCGATGAAGCCCGAGCAGGTCGAGGACCTGCTGACCTGGATCATCCTTGGCGTCATCCTCGGCGGGCGGCTTGGCTCGGTGCTGTTCTACAACCCCGGCTATTACATGCAGAACCCGGTCGAGATCCTGCAGATCTGGAAGGGCGGCATGGCCTTTCACGGCGGGCTGATCGGCGTGGTGCTGGCGGCCTGGATCTATGCCGCGCGCCACAACATCCCCCGCCTGCAGATGGCCGATCTGGTGGCCCATGTGGTCGCCCCCGGCCTGCTGCTGGGGCGGCTGGCCAATTTCGTCAACGCCGAGCTCTGGGGCCGTCCCACCGACCTGCCCTGGGGCGTCGCCTTCCCCGGCCAGATGGCGCAGGACTGCGGCCAGGCCCTGGGCGAAATCTGCGCCCGCCACCCCTCGCAACTCTATGAGGCCGCGCTGGAGGGGCTGCTGCTGGGCGCGCTGCTGCTCTACCTCGTGTGGCGTCGCAACGCCCTGCACGCGCCGGGCCGCGTCCTTGGCGTGTTTCTCGCAGGCTACGGGCTGGCCCGTTTCGCGGTCGAATTCGTGCGCCAGCCCGATGCCCAGTTCGTCACCCCCGGCAACCCGCTGGGACTGGCTTGGCACATCGATGGCGTCGGCCTCACCCAGGGGCAGGCGCTGTCGCTGCCGATGATTGCGCTTGGCCTCTTCTTCCTGATCCGCGCACGCCAGCCGCAGCAGAGCCCCGCATGAGCCTGACAGACCACCTCACCACCCGCATCCGGGCAGAGGGGCCGATCTCGGTCGCGGACTACATGTCCGACTGCCTGCTGCATCCGCGGTTCGGCTATTACACCACCCGCGACCCGCTGGGGGCGGCGGGCGATTTCACCACCGCGCCGGAAATCAGCCAGATGTTCGGCGAGCTCCTGGGCCTGGCGCTGGCGCAAAGCTGGCTGGACCAGGGCGCGCCCGCACCCTTCACCCTGGCCGAGCTGGGACCGGGCCGCGGCACCTTGATGGCGGATCTCTTGCGCGCCACCCGCGGTGTGCCCGGCTTTCACGCCGCCATGCAGTTGCACCTGGTCGAGGCCTCCCCCGCACTGCGCAAGGTGCAGGCAGAGACGCTGGCAGGCTTCGCGCCCCGGTGGCACGACCATGTCGAGGCCCTGCCGGACCAGCCGCTGTTCCTGGTGGCCAATGAATTCTTCGATGCGCTGCCGATCCGCCAGTTCATCCGCAGCGGCGCGGGCTGGAGCGAACGGCGCATTGGCCTCAGCAACGGCACACTGTCCTTCGGCCTTGCCCCCGCGACGCCGCAGCCTGCCCTGGCGCACCGGCTGGAAGACACCCGGGACGGCGACCTAGTGGAGATCTGCGAACCCGCCGCGCCGATTGCCGAAGCCCTCGCGACCCGAATCGCGGCCCACGGCGGCGCAGCGCTGATCGTCGACTACGGCGACTGGCGCGCGCTCGGCGATACGTTGCAGGCCCTGCGCGCCCATGCTCCCGCCGACGTGTTGACAACCCCGGGCGAGGCGGACCTGACCGCCCACGTGGATTTCGAAGCACTGGCATTGGCAGCAAAAACCGCAGGTTGCGCCCACAGCCGCCTCACCCCGCAGGGGGTGTTCCTCGAACGGCTCGGCATCACCGACCGCGCCCGCGCGCTGGCGGCCCCGCTGCAGGGCGCGGCACTCGACAACCTGGTCGCCGCACATCGGCGGTTGACGCACCCGGCGGAAATGGGAAACCTGTTCAAAATTCTCGGCCTCTATCCGCCGCAGGCCGCCCCGCCGCCAGGATTGAACCCATGACGCTGGAAATTCTCACATCCGACCTGCTAGGCCCGACCCGCCACGGGTTCTTCACCCGTCGCGGCGGCGCCTCCTCCGGGGTGTTTCAGGGTTTGAACTGCGGTCTCGGCTCCTCTGACCAGCGCGAGGCGGTGCAGATCAACCGCGCCCGGGTCGCCGCCGCGATGGAGGTGCCGCCGGAAAACTTCTGCGCCGTGAACCAGGTCCACAGCGCCGACGTGCATGTGGTGACCGAGGCGTCAGACACCCGCCCGCGCGCCGATGCGATGGTCACCAACGTCCCCGGTCTTGCGCTGTCGATCCTGACCGCCGATTGCCAGCCAGTGCTGTTTGCCGACCCGGAGGCAGGCGTCATCGGCGCCGCCCACGCAGGCTGGCGCGGCACCCTCGACGGGGTGCTGGAGGCAACGCTGGACGCGATGGAATCCCTCGGCGCCCAGCGCGAGAAGACCGCCGCCGTCATCGGCCCCAGCATCTCGCAGCGCGCTTACGAGGTCGGCCCGGAGTTCTTCGACGACTTCATGATGCAGGATGCGCGCTTTGCCCGCTTCTTCGCCAATGGCCGCGAGGGTCGCTACCAGTTCGATCTGCCGGGCCTTGGCCTGTACAAGCTGCGCGAGGCCGGCGTCGGCGCGGCCGAGTGGACCCGTCACTGCACCTACGCCGATCCGGCGCGGTTCTATTCCTTCCGCCGCGCCACCCACGCCAAGGAAGCCGACTACGGACGCCTGATCGCCTGCATCCGCCTGTAACGCGCATTTCCTAACGTCCGTTAACCATTGCAATTGTGGCAGAAGCCGCGCGCTTGCGCCGCAATTGCCGTGCCCGCGTCAGGCCGCGCCGCGGCGAAGCCCCGGTTTTCTCCAGCGACACAAGCACTTGCAGCCTCGCTTCCTATCGGCAACGCAAAGCGCCGCAAGCCCGGCAGCGCCGCTGAAAATGCCCCCGCCCGGTCATAATCACGGCGCAAAGATTACTCATAAAGAGATCAGAACACATGCAACCGCAGCCCTGTCGCTGCCGGGCCAAGGACAGAGCCGACATGAAGATGAACAGACGTTTCATTGCAGCGATCCTGCGCGCTGCCAAGGTCGAGGCCGCGACACCCCTGCCCTGGACCACTGCCGCGGTGGTGCGGGCGCGACGGGCGGCCAGGCTGAAGACGGGTTAACGCCGGGGACGGGTGCCCCGGTGGCGACGCCTGTCGGTGCTTCTGGCACCCGCAGGGCCTGCCGCCACCGGGGCATCTGACCGGCGCTGAAACCCGAACGCGCCGTCGCGCGTATGGAAAGACACGTGGAAAGACACGGCGCCAGACCGTTCCCAGATCGGTCTGGTGGCACAAAGATTTGACAGAGTTGTTTTTACCCGTTCCGCGCATTCGGTGGGGGCCGATGCCGCGGATCAACCGCCAAGGAGAGTCCTGCGCGCCATGACCATTCCGCATTCCTTGCAAAAAGCCGCTGCCAACGCCACCGAGGCCACTGCCTTCCTGCAGGATCCGACCGCGCTGCGCGCCGCCGGCAAACCGCAGCTGCGTCGCTTCGAGGTCGCCTGCCTGCTGCCCGACGGTGGCATTGCCGAAACCCGCCACATCGCCCCGGCGATGCCGCTGTTCGAAGAGGCCTTTACTGCCTTTTCCCGCGGCTCGCAGGTGGAAACCACCGACGGGCCGATCGCGGTCGAGGACCTGCTGCCCGGCGACCGGCTGCTGACCCGCGACGGCGAGGCGCAGACGCTGCTGTGGATCGGGCACACCAGCCTGGTGCCGGGCCGTCCCGGCAGCCGGAAACGTAGCCACCCGCTGACCAGCTTCATGGCCGACAGCATGGGCCTGCAGCGCCCCAATTGCAGTCTGGTCGTCGGCCCCTCGGCGCGGCTGCTGCGCGGCACCGCCGATGGCGGCACGCTGCTGACCCGCGCCACCGAATTCTGCGACGGCATGACGATCTTTGAAACCGCGCCGCCGACGCCGGTCGACATGTACCATCTCTGCCTGGCGCGCCACGCGGTGATCACCGTGGGCGGGCTGGAGTTCGAGACCTACCACCCCGGCCCGGATGCGCTGAAACTGGCGAGCCACCCGATCAAGACACTGTTCCTGAACATGTTTGCCCATGCGGACAGCATCCGCGACTTCGGCCCTCTCGCCCATCGCCGCGCCGATCAGGGCAACCGCAGCGGCAGCCCGATCCTGTAACGACCCGCGCCCGACGTCACGCCCGGCCTTCGCGCCGGGCGCTCACGCGCCGCGCGTCGCTCAGGCCTCGCGCGCCAGCCGCTCTTCCAGCACCTCGAAGGGCACCCCCGGCTCATCCTTGGCCCCCCGGATCACCAGCGATGTCTTGACGCTGGCCACATTCGGGGTGGTCAACAGCTCGCCGGTCAGGAAGCTCTGGAAGGTCGACAGGTCGGGCGAGACGCATTTCAGGATGAAATCCACCTCGCCGTTCAGCATGTGGCACTCGCGCACCAGCGGCCAGCCCCGGCACTTCTCCTCGAAGGCGCTCAACTCCGCCTCGGCCTGGCTCTCGAGACCAACCATGGCAAAGACCTGCACCTCGAACCCCAGCTCACGCGCGTTCACATCCGCGTGGTAGCCGTGGATCAGCCCGGCCTCCTCCAGCGCGCGCACCCGGCGCAGACAGGGCGGCGCGGAAATGCCGACACGCTTGGCCAGCTCCACGTTGGTCATTCGCCCATCTGCCTGAAGCTCCGACAGAATCTTGCGATCAATCGGATCAAGACGGGTTGTGACCATGGCTGAGGCTCCTATCAGGTTTTTCGTTTCTTATAGCACCGCCGCAGGGCTGCGCAATAATATTTCATTTGCGCGCAATAATCTTTGCCTTGCGAAGGTGCAAGCGGCAATCCCCCGCAGCGCGCCGTTTTTCCATCCCGCCACGGGACCGGCAGCAGAGGGGGGTTTAAGCCTGCGGAGGCGGGCGCTATATGCTTTTTCTGACGGCGGCAAGCCCGCCATGCTGCATTACGTGGGGAACACACATGAGCGAGACGCGCCACACCAAGGTCCTGATCATCGGCTCCGGGCCTGCGGGCTATACTGCGGGGGTCTATGCCGCCCGCGCCATGCTGGAACCGATCCTGGTTCAGGGAATCGAGCCCGGCGGCCAGCTGACCACCACCACCGAGGTCGAGAACTGGCCCGGCGACACCGAGGTGCAGGGCCCCGACCTGATGGTGCGGATGCAGGAACACGCCAAGGCAATGGGCACCGAGATCATCGGCGACATCATCACCTCGCTCGACACCTCTTCGCGCCCCTTCGTCGCCAAGGGCGACAGCGGCACCACTTACACCGCCGATGCGGTGATCCTCGCGACGGGCGCGCGCGCCAAGTGGCTGGGGCTGCCGTCGGAAGAGAAGTTCAAGGGTTTCGGCGTCTCCGCCTGTGCCACCTGTGACGGTTTCTTCTACCGCGGCCAGGAGATCGTGGTGATCGGCGGCGGCAACACCGCCGTGGAAGAGGCGCTGTTCCTCACCAACTTCGCCTCCAAGGTGACCCTGATCCACCGCCGCGACGAGCTGCGCGCCGAGAAGATCCTGCAGGACCGCCTGCTGAAGAACCCCAAGATCGAGACCCTGTGGTTCCACACCCTCGAAGAGGTCGTCGGCACCGACAACCCGCTGGGGGTTGAGGGCGTGGTGGTCAAGAATGTGCAGACCGGCGAGCTGAAAGAGATCCCCTGCAAGGGCGTCTTTGTCGCCATCGGCCACGCGCCCGCGACCGAGCTGGTGAAGGACGTGCTGGAACTGCACAACGGCGGCTACGTCAAGGTGAAGCCCGGCACCACCGAGACCTCGATCCCCGGCATCTTTGCCGCGGGCGACCTGACCGACCACAAATACCGCCAGGCGGTGACCTCGGCCGGCATGGGCTGCATGGCCGCGCTGGACGCCGAACGCTTCCTCGCCGAACAGGAAGACTGACAGACCGGCTCCCCCCCCTGCCCTAATGCGGGCAAGGGGGGAGCCTGGATGCCCGGCCCGGCGCCGGTCATTAAAATCCGAGGCACTTGCCGGGCATATTTCCGCCCGGCCCCTCTGCCCGCCCCCCCTGATTTAACCCCACCTTAGCAGCAGCTGCGGCACAAAGCTGGTCACCGATCACGTCTTGCCGGGGGCCCTATGGCCATTCGCACGCTCCGCGCCTATCCGGTCAGCGCCCTGACCATCGACGCCAGCTCATCCCGGCTGGCGGCGCAAAGCGCCGTGCGCGGCAACGCGGACGTCCCCGATGGCACCGTTTTCGAATTCGACGCCAGCCAGCCCGCGCAGCAGATCCGCCTGTTCGACAGCGCCGGGCGTGCCAGCAGTTTCGAGGACGGGCTGACCGGCGGCCATCAGGTGATCGAGGGCGGCACGCTGGTGCCCGCTGGCAGTCGGGTGTCGGCACAGTCGCTGCTGCATCTGCAACAGGTGACCACCGAGGGCGCGGCCGCTGGCCCGGTCGTCACCGTCAGTCTCTACAGCCGTGACGGTGCCGGTGCCGACGCCCCGTGGGGCTTTGCGACCTCGGCGCCACTTGTGCACGGGGGCCGCTATGAAAAGCTGACCGGCAGCAATTACGTCAACGGCGAACGGCCACGCTTCGTCCCCTGTTTCGTGACCGGCACCCGTATCGCCACGCACTCCGGCCTGCGCCCGGTCGAGCGGCTGCGGCCCGGCGACCTGGTGCTGACCCGCGACAACGGCTATCAGCCGCTCCTGTGGGTGGGGCTGCGGCAGGTCGGCGCCAACTGGATGCGCCAGTGCCCGCACCTGCAACCGGTACGCATCGCCGCCGATGCCTTTGGCCCAGGCTGCCCCGCGCGGGACCTCTGGGTCTCACCCCAGCACCGGCTGCTGCAAGATGGCGCCACGTGCCAGCTGCTGTTCGGCGAACCGGAGGCCCTCGCCGCCGCCAGCCACCTGTTGGCGCAGGACGGCATCGAGCGTCAGCCGGTGGCGGCAACCACCTATGTGCACCTGCTGTTTGCCCAGCACCAGCTGGTGCTGTCCGAAGGCCTGTGGAGCGAGAGCTTCCGACCGGGCGCGCGGCTGCTGGCCGACGGTGGCGCCGCCACCCGACGGGAAATCCTCGAGCTTTTCCCCGACCTCGCCCACAGCGCAGACCACGGCTACCCGCCCGCGCGCCTGCTGCTGAAGCCGCAGGAAAGCCAGCTTTTGCACGGGTCCTCCGGCTGACCCGCCATGCCTGCGCCGCATCCGCCCCGCCTTGACCACGCCCGCCCCGCCCGGCACCCTGTGCAGTAACGACGGCGCGAAGGGGAACCGGCTTGGCAAGCGCACTCTGGCAGGGCAACTGGATCAGCCGCACCCGCATCGCTACCGGGTTGGTGCTGTTCACCTATGCCTTCTTTCACTTCATCGACATCGGCCTTGGGTTGCTGTCCCCGGTCTGGATGGCGCAGTTCCAGGACATCCGCCAGCTGATCACCCACAGCCTGCTTGGCAGCGTGATCCTCTACGCCTCGCTGATCCTGCACGCGGGCCTGGCACTGTGGAGCCTCGCCCGGCGGCGCAATCTGCGGATGCCCCGCGGCACCGCGGTGCAGACCGTCCTCGGGCTGCTGATCCCCCTCCAGCTGCTCAGCCATATTGTCTACACCCGCTATTCCCACGAGATCCACGACACCAACGACGCGATGCCCTATGTCATCGTGCTGATGTGGAACTCGCCCGAGGTCTGGCAGCAGACGGCACTGCTGCTGGCGGTCTGGATCCACGGCTGCATCGGCCTGCACTACTGGCTGCGCCTGACCCGCTGGTGGCGCCCCATGATCTCCTGGATGGCCGGACTGGCGGTGTTCATCCCCGGCTTTGCGCTGGCCGGGCTGCTGACCGAGGGACGCCGGATCTATGACCTCTTTGTCGAGGGCAGCCAGCGCGCCGAGCTGATGGCGGCGTTCAACTGGCCCAGCCGCGACGCCTTTGCGCAGCTGCTGCGCACCGAGACGCTCTGGCTCACCACCTTCTGGCTGCTGCTTGCCCTGACCGCCACCAGCTACCTGCTGCGCAAGATGATGCGGCGGCGGCAGGCGGTGCGGATCCGCTATGCCGACGGTCCCGAGATCCGCGCCGAACGCGGCATGACCCTGCTGGAGATGTCGCGCGCCAACGGCATTGCCCATACCGCGCTGTGCGGCGGCAAGGGACGCTGCACCACCTGCCGGGTGGTCATCGACGACGGCGCCGAAGACCTGCCGCCGCCCGAGCCCACCGAGGCCCGCAGCCTCGCGCGGGTGAACGCGCCGGCCAACATGCGGCTGGCCTGCCAGATCCGCCCCGCGGCACCGCTCACGGTCACCCGCGTGTTCCGCCCCGATGGCCGCCCCGGCCGCGCCCACGCCAGCCAGGGCAGCGAACAGCAGCTGGCCATCCTGTTCCTCGACATGCGCGGCTTCACCGCCCGCACCGAAGGCCAGCTGCCCTATGACGTGGTGTTCCTGCTGAACCGGTTCTTCGACGCCATCGTGCCCGCCATCACCGAGGCCGGTGGCACCGTCGACAAGTATCTCGGCGACGGGCTGCTGGCGGTGTTCAAGGCCCCCGGTGCCCAACCCTCGGCCGAGGCGGCGCTGGAGGCCGCCACCGCCATCGGCCTCGCCCTGCAACAGTTCAATGCGCAGCTCGCCGACGAGGGAGAGCCCGAAGTGCGCATCGGCATCGGCCTGCACCTGGGCGAGGTGGTGCTGGGCGAGATCGGCAGCGTCGGCCACGCGCCGAAAACCATCATCGGTGACAGCGTCAACACCGCCAGCCGTCTCGAAGCCCAGACCAAGCCACTGGCGGTGGAGCTTCTGATCTCGGCGCAGCTGCTGAAGGCGGCCGGGTATACGCCCGAGCGCTTCGATCTGCGACAGGTCGATCTGCGCGGCGTCAGTGATTCGCTTGCCGCCCTGCCGGTGCAGCAGGCCGCCGCCCTGCCCCGGATTCTGGCCGCCGCCCGATAAATTCGCGAAACTCTTTATCCAAAAACACGGCCCACCCGGGCCACCCACCCCACGCCCGTTCCGGCGAACCGCCGGAGCACGGAACAATTTCCCAAAAAATCCGAAGCGCTGCGTTGCAGCGATGCAACGCGGCAGGAAATCGCCCAATGCGGGCAATTTCGACTTTGCAACAGCGGCATTCCATGCAAAGCGTTCAGCCGTGAACGCACTTTGACAGAGCTGCCCGCCCGTGCCGACCCTTGCCCCCCCACCGTCTCCGGAAGAGGAAGACCTGCTCTTTCGGCTGCTGCGCCAGCTGGACGCGGCGCCGGACGCCTCGCAGCGGGCCACCGCCGCCGCGCTGGGGATTTCGCTTGGTCGGCTCAACACGCAGCTGCGCGCCGCCGCCGAGGCCGGGCTGATCACCATCAGCAACCGCCCCGGCCCGGACAAGCGGCAGCGGTTTGCCTACACGCTGACCACCCGGGGCGCGACTGAAAAACTGCGGCTCACAGATCGTTTCCTCTCCCGCAAGCTCGCCGAATATAACGCGCTGCACGCGGAACTTACCGGCACCGCCAGCGGCCTGCCACCCATCAAGCACAGGACCCATCCAATGCAAAGCAACCTGGCTCCCATCCCTGAGCTCTATGTCTCCTACGAAAGCGCGCAGAAGCTGAAAGTCGAAGCGGCCGATCTGGTCAGCTGGGACCTGACCCCGCGCCAGATCTGCGACCTGGAACTGCTGATGAACGGCGGCTTCAACCCGCTGAAGGGATTCCTGACCGAGGAAGACTATGACGGCGTGGTCGAAAACATGCGCCTGGCCGACGGCACCCTGTGGCCGATCCCGATCACCCTGGACGTGTCCGAAGACTTCGCCTCCAAGCTGGAAGCGGGCCAGGACATCGCCCTGCGCGACCAGGAAGGCGTGATCCTCGCAACCATGACCGTCACCGACAACTGGGTGCCGAACAAATCCCGCGAGGCCGAGAAGGTCTTTGGCGCCGATGACGACGCGCACCCGGCGGTGAACTACCTGCACAACACCGCAGGCAAGGTCTACCTGGGTGGCCCGGTGACCGGCATCCAGCAGCCGATCCACTATGACTTCCGCGGCCGTCGCGACACCCCGAACGAGCTGCGCGCGCATTTCCGCAAGCTGGGCTGGCGCAAGGTCGTGGCCTTCCAGACCCGCAACCCGCTGCACCGCGCCCACCAGGAGCTGACCTTCCGCGCCGCGCGCGAAGCCGAGGCCAACCTGCTGATCCACCCGGTCGTCGGCATGACCAAGCCGGGCGACGTCGACCACTTCACCCGCGTGCGCTGCTACGAAGCGGTGCTGGACAAATACCCGGCCGCCACCACCACCATGTCGCTGCTGAACCTGGCGATGCGCATGGCCGGCCCGCGCGAGGCGGTCTGGCACGGCCTGATCCGCGCCAACCACGGCTGCACCCACTTCATCGTCGGTCGCGACCACGCCGGCCCGGGCAAGAACTCCCAGGGCGAAGACTTCTACGGCCCCTATGACGCGCAGGAGCTGTTCCGCGCCCATGAAGAAGAAATCGGCCTCAAGATGGTCGACTTCAAGCACATGGTCTACGTGCAGGAACGCGCCCAGTACGAGCCCGCCGACGAGATCGAGGACCGCGACAACGTCACCATCCTCAACATCTCCGGCACCGAACTGCGCCGCCGCCTGGCCGAAGGTCTGGAAATCCCGGAGTGGTTCTCCTTCCCCGAGGTGGTGAAGGAACTGCGCCGCACCAAGCCGCCGCGCTCCAAGCAGGGCTTCACCGTGTTCTTCACCGGCTTCTCCGGCTCGGGCAAATCCACCATCGCCAACGCGCTGATGGTCAAGCTGATGGAAATGGGCGGCCGCCCGGTGACGCTGCTGGACGGCGACATCGTGCGCAAGAACCTGTCGAGCGAGCTGGGCTTCTCGAAAGAGCACCGTGACCTCAACATCCGCCGCATCGGTTACGTGGCCTCCGAGATCACCAAGAACGGCGGTATCGCCATCTGTGCGCCGATCGCGCCCTATGCCGCCACCCGCCGCGCCGTGCGCGAGGAGATCGAACAGTTCGGCGCCTTTGTCGAAGTGCATGTCGCCACCTCGATCGAGGAATGCGAACGCCGCGACCGCAAGGGTCTCTACAAGCTGGCCCGCGAAGGCAAGATCAAGGAGTTCACCGGCATCTCCGACCCCTACGACGTGCCGGAGAACCCGGAACTGCGCGTCGAGACCGAAGGCACCGACGTGGACAACTGCGCCCACCAGGTTCTGCTGAAGCTGGAAAGCATGGGCCTGATCTCGGGCTGAGCCTGACGGCACGACCCTGACACCACACCGCCCCGCCCCTTTGGGCGGGGCGGATTGCGACATGCCCCGACTTTCCTGTAAGGCTACGCCCGACTGGCGGGCTATCGGGGAGACCAGGCGTGAAACTGGCGACGCTATGGATATCGGGACGGATCCACAACCTGGGCGCACTTTGCCTGTCGTCCTGGCTCGACCACGGTTTTGACGTCGACCTGTACCATCTCGGCCCGGTGGAAAACGTTCCCGCCGGCGTCAGGTTGCGCCCGGCCGCGGAGGTTCTGCCCGCGGATCTGATCCCCCGCCTCAAACCGCTGCGCTACACCGAACGCGCCAACATCCAGAGCACCCTGTCCTATTCGGACCTGTTCCGGATGAAGCTGATGGAGCTTGGCCGCGGGCTGTGGCTGGACTGCGACGTGCTGCTGTTCCGCCCGTTTGACATCGATCCAGGCAAGCCGTTTTTCGCCTGGGAAGACCGGCATCGCATCGGCGCATCGGTGTTCTACCTGCCAGAAGATTGCGAGATGATCCGCGACTACAACCGGGTCTATGACCACCCCGACCTGATGCCGCACTGGCTGGGTTTTCGCAGGCGGGTGCTGAAGCCCGCGCTGTGGCGCCTGCAGGGCAAACCCTTCTCGCCGCGCGACCTTGGGATCACCATCTACGGCAACGACGCCTTCTCCCGCCTGATCAAGAAGCACAAGCTGACGCAATACGCCCTTGGCACCAAACCCTTCTATTGCTGGAACGGCAAGCAGACCACACGCTTCTTCGACCCCACCGACAAGTGGCGCCTCGAGGACGACCCGGACGTCACCGGGCTGCACGTGCACTGCAAGACGCGGCCCAACCATCGCCCCACCCCAGACAGCCTGTTCGGGCGCATGCTGAAGCGCCATGCCGACCGGCTGCCCGCGGATATGATCTGGCAGAGCTGACGCTCCTTGCAGGTCTTCCGGAACCTTCACCCGTCGCGGCCGGGCTCTTCCGGGTTGCTGGAAAACAGCGCGATCTTGTTGCCCTGCGGGTCGCGCAGGTAGCCGACGTAGAAATCCGCGCTGTAGGCGTCACGGAACCCCGGCGCGCCATCACAGGTGCCGCCCGCCGCCAGCGCCGCCGCATGCAAGCTGCGAACCGCTTTTTGGCTGCCTGCTTCGAAGGCCACCATACAACCGTTGCCCGCTGTCGCCGCGGCGCCGTCAAACGGTGGCTTCACGTAGAAATCGGGTGACACGGGTCGCTGTCCCGGTGCCACTGGCAGACAGAAGCTCAGCCCCTCGGGCCCTTCCGTCAGGCTGTAACCAAGCGCCGGCAGGAAGGCGGTGTAGAACCGCTTCGCCCGCGCCAGATCATCGGCGCCAACCGTGACATAGGCGATCATCGCCCCTGCGCCCCCGGATCGGACGGCAGATCCACCGTGCCGCGCATCAGCACGAAGCCCTCCCCGGCCACCCGCACCCCTCCGATTGCCTCCGGCGTGCCAACCCGCGCCACCCGAGCCTGGCCGGGACGGCCCAGCCCGTGCCCCTGCTCGGCAGTGAACGCGGCCTTGTCGATCAGCCCGTGCCGCCACAGGTAGGACGCCATCGCGCCGGTGGCCGAGCCGGTGAAGGGGTCCTCCGGCGGGCTCGGCGGTGCCATCAGCAGGCGCGAGAAGGTGTCTCCCGCCGGTGTCGCACCCTCCAGCGTCACCAGGAACGGCTCCATCATGTCGATGCCATCCGCGCCCAGCGCGCGGCCCAGTTCGGCCAGCGCCCCGAGGTCCAGCCGGGCCGCCTCCAGCGCCGCGCGATCGCGCAGCACCGTGATGCAGAACGGCAACCCGGTGGAGACCTTCTGCGGGCGCCCCACGATGGCCTCCACCGGCAGCGACACTGCCGCCGCCACCAGCGCGGGATCGGCAAAGGGGCCGAACTCGGGCGCCACCTGGGTCATCTCGATCAGGTCGCCGTCCAGCGTGACCGGCACCAGCCCGGCCCCGGTTTCCAGGGTGATCCGGTCGCCCTCGAACAGCCCGCGGTCGCGCAGCGCCGCCACCGTGGCGATGGTGGGATGGCCGGCAAAGGGAATCTCGCGGCTGGCGAGGAAATACCGCACCCGGACATCGGCGACCTGCGACGGGCCGGTAAACGTGCATTCCACCAGCGAGGTCTCGCGCACGTAGGCGGTGCAGACCGTCTCCGGCAGCTCCGCCCCGCCATGCACCACGGCGCAGCCATTGCCGCCAAAGGCCCGCGCCGAAAACGCATCCACCCAGTCGAAATCATACAGCGCCATTGCAAGCTCCCCCACGGCGGACATCAAAAAAGGCGGGCCTGCGCCCGCCTTTGGCATCATCTGTATCGCCCGCGGTCTGTCAACGGCCGAGGCCGCCGCGCCGCACGGGAAGCTGTCAGTGGACCGCGACAGGTGTCAGGTCGTTCTGCCGCGCCAGCACATAGGCCATGCGCCGATCGGTCACCAACGCCAGCTGGCCACCCTGCGAATCGTGGACCGCGTAGAGCCGCTGCCGTCCGGCCACGCTCTGCTGCACATCCTTGGGCAGATCCGTCACCGGCACTGCCTTGACGTAAACGGTCCGGCCGGAGCCCTGGCTGAAATCAAACGGTGTGTTCATTGCCTTACCCCTTTCTGATGTTGATCGTCTGAACCACGGTTTCGGGCCGTGCGCGGGTCAGATCCACATGCAGCAGCCCATTTTCCATCACCGCCTCACCGACTTCGACGCCATCGGCCAGCACGAACATGCGCTGGAACTGACGCGCTGCGATGCCGCGGTGCAAAAACACCCGCCCGTCGCTGTCGTCGCTTTGGCGGCCGCGGATCACCAGCTGGCGGTCCTCGACGGTAATAGCCAGATCCTCCTCCGCGAAACCGGCCACGGCCAGCGTGATGCGGTAGGAATGATCAGAGGTCTGTTCGATGTTATAGGGGGGATAGCCTTCGTTGCCCGACTTCGCGGAGCGTTCCAGAAGGCGTTCCAGTTGCTCAAACCCCAGCATATGCGGGTAGGAGGCCAAGGTAAGTTTCGACACGTTCGTTCGTCCTTTATGCCAAAGCGACGGTAGGGTGCGGCCCCGATCCCGGCAGCCGCCTCAGAAAGGAATATGGGAAGTTCCATCTGGATTCACAAGACCATGTACGCATAGGTCTGGCGGAAAAGCGGTTAACGCCGTATGGTTTCCCAACTTCCTTCATCAGCTTACCTGAGTCGCCAATGAATGCACCCACAGATGTGTCGATGAAAACCGACGAGGTCCTGAAGGTTGAGCTGGAGGTTTTCCGCAGACAGCACCGGGATCTGGACGAGGCGATCACCGCGCTGGAAGAGCGCGGCACCAGCGATCAGCTGACAATCCGCCGCCTGAAGAAACAGAAGCTCATCCTCAAGGACAAGATCTCGCTGATCGAAGACCGGCTGACCCCGGACATCATCGCCTGACCGCTGCGCGGCGCCGCCATCCACCCGCTTTCGGCCCGCGCGATACCGGATGCACCCTGCAGCCCCTGCCCCGACTTGTGCAGTTTGACCCGCAAGGCCTGCGTGACCGGCTGCTGACCGCCACCGCCCGAACCTTCCCCAGCCCCTCCCGCCCCCGCTGACAGGCAGCCAGCTGCCCGCCAGGGCGTTGGGCGTGGCAGCGCGCCTGCGGCGCGCTGCGCCAGCCTGCGCGTCACCCGCCGGAGCAGCCCGCAAACCACCACCTTCCGAAAATCCGAGGATGGTCAAACCGCGCGTTTCTTTCTAGAACCTCGAAAATTTTTACTCACCCCGCTGCCCGGCAAGCTGCCGGGGGCGGCTCCTGAAACAAACCGCAACCACACGCAACGAACAACAAAGAAAAAAACGGACGAGGAACTTGCCCATGACCGCCACGCGCGACCACGACCCGGTGCCCGACGTGCAAGACACCGACTACAAATTCTCCCCCAGACAGGCGCTGGCCGGCGCCCAGATGCTGTTCGTCGCCTTCGGCGCGCTGGTGCTGGTGCCGCTGCTGACCGGGTTGAACCCCAGCGTGGCGCTGTTCACCGCGGGCCTTGGCACGCTGATTTTCCAGATCGTCACCCGCGGCCAGGTGCCGGTGTTCCTGGCCTCTTCCTTCGCCTTCATCGCGCCGATCATCTACGGCGTGCAGACCTGGGGCATTGCCGCCACCACCGGCGGCCTGGCCGCCGCGGGTCTTCTGTATGTGGCGCTCAGCTTTGCCATCCGCGCCTTCGGCAGCGGCTTCCTGCACCGGCTGCTGCCGCCGGTGGTGGTCGGCCCGGTGATCATGGTGATCGGCCTGTCGCTGGCGCCGGTGGCGGTCAACATGGCCACCGGCCTTGCCGGCGACACCCAGGTGATGCCGCGCAACACCGCGCTCGCCCTGGCCGCCATCTCGCTCGGCACCACCATGCTGACCGCGATCCTCGGCCGCGGCATCATGCGCATCGTGCCGATCCTCGCGGGCGTTGCCGCGGGCTACATCGCGGCGCTGGTGCTGGGCGCCGTGACCGGCACCAGCCTGATTGACACCTCCGCGCTGGACGCCGCGCCCTGGTTCGCGATCCCCGAGTTCGTCATGCCCGAGTTCAACCTCGCCGCCATCCTGTTCATCCTGCCGGTCGCCATCGCGCCCGCGATCGAGCATTTCGGCGACATCCTGGCGATCTCCAACGTAACCAAGCGTGACTACATGGAAAAGCCGGGCATCCAGAACACCATGCTGGGCGACGGGCTGGCCACCACCGCCGCCGGCCTGCTCGGCGGCCCGCCCAACACCACCTATTCCGAGGTCACCGGCGCGGTCACCCTGACCCGCGCCTTCAACCCGGCGATCATGACCTGGGCGGCGCTGATCGCGATCGCGCTGGCCTTCGTGGGCAAGCTGTCGGGCGCGCTGGCGACCATCCCGATGCCGGTGATGGGCGGCATCATGATCCTGCTGTTCGGCATGGTCACCGTGGTCGGCCTGTCGGTGCTGGCCAAGCTGGGCGACGCGCTGTCCGAGGCGCGCAACATGGTGATCATCTCCACCGTGCTGATCATCGGCCTCGGCGGGCTGACGCTGGAATTCGGCGAAGGCTTCACCCTCGCAGGTATCGGCCTCTCTGGCGTCGCGGGCCTGCTGCTGAACCTGATCCTGCCCAAACAGCGAGATTGATCCCGAACCGTGAGGGAGCCGCCACGACGGCGGCTCCCTTTCCCGCGCCTCCCCGCCGCCCCTGCCGTCAGCCCCGCCATCGACGCCCCGTCCGGAACCAGCCAAGTTCGCTCATGCCGCCCAATTGTCGGGCGCGTGTCGGGGGCCTGTCGTGGTCATATCTGGCAGTCCTGCCAGACTCCGGGGACAAGAACAGCAGGATTACTTACCGTGATTGTCAGAAAGCTATGCCTCGAAAAAGGCCTGTCCCAAGAGCAGCTTGCCGGGATGGCAGGCATCAGCACCCGCACGCTGCAGCGCATCGAACGCGGCACCAAGGCCAGCCTGGAAACCCTGAAATGCATTGCCGCTGCTCTGGACGCGGAATTTTCCAGCCTTCGAAGGGAACAGGCCATGCAAACCACCCCGGCAGCAGCCGCGCCGGAACTGAGCGAAGCGGAACAGGACACCATCCGGTACGCGCGCGACCTCCGGGCCTTCTACACCCACGCCATCCAGTACGCTGTGGTGATGGCCGTGCTACTGTTTCTGAATCTGCTCACCAGTCCAGAGTCTTTCTGGGTTGTCTGGCCCGCCCTAGGCTGGGGCATAGGCCTTGCGATGCACGGATTCAGCGTTTTTGACGTAATCGGCCGCTTTGACCAAAAGTGGGAAAGACGCCAGATCGAAAAGCGCCTGAAGTCCCGCCGCAACCAAGGATAGAGACAGGCCACGCCCGCTGTCGACGCAAAGGAGCGCCCACGCCACGCCCAACCGCGGGGGAGGTGCAGCTTACCTGCATCCCCGCGCGGGCGGGAGCCTCCGCCCCCTGCGGCATAGCGGCCAAAGCCCGCAAAAGCGGGAAGATCCGGCGCTTTTCCAGCCGCTGCCGGATTGCGCAAAATCCAACTTTCCCTATAGTGCGCGCTCCACAAGCCGCGACAGGAGCCAAGCCGATGGCCGACATCAAAGTAGGCATCATCATGGGCAGCCAATCCGACTGGCCCACCATGAAGGAAGCCGCGAATATCCTCGATGAACTGGGCGTTGCCTATGAGGCAAAGATCGTCTCCGCCCACCGCACCCCGGACCGGCTGTGGAGCTACGGCAAGTCCGCAGCGGAGCGCGGGCTGCAGGTGATCATCGCAGGTGCCGGTGGTGCTGCCCACCTGCCTGGCATGGTCGCCTCGAAAACCCGGGTGCCGGTGGTCGGCGTGCCGGTGCAGACGCGCGCCCTCTCCGGCGTCGACTCGCTCTATTCCATCGTGCAGATGCCCAAGGGCTTCCCGGTGGCCACCATGGCGATCGGCGCGGCCGGCGCCGCCAACGCGGGCCTGATGGCCGCGGGCATCCTCGCCCTGCAGGACCCGGAGCTGGCGCAGCGTCTGGACAGCTGGCGCGAGGCGCTCTCGGCCTCGATCCCGGAGGAGCCCGTCGATGACTGACATGCTCTCTCCCGGCGCCACCATCGGCATCCTCGGCGGCGGCCAACTGGGCCGGATGCTCTCGGTCGCGGCCTCCCGCCTCGGCTTCAAGACCCATATCTTCGAGCCCGGCGCCAACCCGCCCGCAAGCCATGTCGCCGACCGGGTGACCACCGCAGGCTACGAGGACGCCGAGGCGCTCAAGGCCTTCGCCGCCTCGGTCGACGTCATCACCTATGAGTTCGAGAACATCCCGACCTCGGCGCTGGACCTGCTGGAATCGCAAAAGCCGATCCGCCCCGGCCGCGAGGCACTGCGGATCAGCCAGGACCGGCTGACGGAAAAGACCTTCCTGCGGGATCTCGGCCTGCAAACCGCACCCTTTGCCGACATCACCGATCAGGCCAGCCTCGATGCGGCGCTGACAGAGATCGGCGCGCCCTCGATCCTGAAGACCCGCCGCTTCGGCTATGACGGCAAGGGCCAGGCCCGCATCAAGGCACCGGAAGACGCCGCCGACGCACTCGCCGCCATGGCCGGCGCACCCTCGATCCTCGAAGGCTTCGTCAACTTCAGCCACGAGGTCTCGGTGATCGCCGCCCGCGGCGTGAGCGGCGAGATCGCCTGTTTCGACCCGGGCGAGAACGTCCACCGCGACGGCATCCTGCACACCACCACCGTGCCCGCGCGCCTCAGCAAGGCGCAGCGCATGGATGCGGTGCTGATGGCGGGCAAGATCCTCAACGCGCTGGATTATGTCGGCGTTCTGGGGGTCGAGCTGTTCGTCACCCCGCAGGGTCTGATCGTCAACGAGATCGCACCGCGGGTGCACAACTCCGGCCACTGGACCCAGAACGGCTGCACCACCGACCAGTTCGAGCAACACATCCGGGCCGTCGCCGGCTGGCCGCTGGGTGACGGCCAGCGCCATTCGGACGTGGTGATGGAGAACCTGATCGGCGATGACATCGACCGCATCCCGGAGCTGGCCCGCGAAGCCAACTGCGCGCTGCACCTCTACGGCAAGGCCGAGGCCAAGCCGGGGCGCAAGATGGCGCATGTGAACCGCGTGGTGAAGCCACAGGAGTAAGCCGGGACCCAGCCCCGGCCCGTGGGTTTCTCCCCACATCAGGACGGCGCACGCCCGCGCAGAGAAACGCATGTGAAAGCGGCCCCGCCGCTTTCACGCGCCGTAAAGAGGGCCATCCGGCCTGATGCGCGGCGCCGCCTCCCCCTCAGCAGCCCATGAACCGGCCTGCCACCTCTCCTGACATATAGCTGACCCGCCCACCGGCGATCGTCGCAGCCACCCGCTGGGTCCGCTTGTCCAGCACCACGATATCGGCGCGCTTGCCCGCCTCCAGCGTGCCGCGGTCGTCCAGGCCCAGCAGCCGGGCCGGACCTTCCGAGACCAGCCGCCAGGCCGTGCCCAGATCCATCAGGCCCGTGCGCTCCAGCATCAGGGCGGCGCGGCGCGGGCTGGGATAGTGGTAGTCCGAGGCCAGCGCGTCGCACAGCCCCATCGCGATCAGCTCCACCGCCGAGGCATTGCCCTTGTGCGAGCCGCCACGCACCACGTTGGGCGAGCCGAGAATGATGTGATCACCGCCAGCCCGCGCCGCCTCTGCCGCTTCCATGGTTTCGGGAAACTCCGAGATCCGCACGCCGCGCGCGCGCCATAGGCTGCGGTCCTCGGCACGATGGTCGTCGTGGCTGCCCAGCCGCACCCCCATCTCCGACAACGCGGCGCAGAGGGTATCCATGGCAGCGGGGATCTCGGCCCGCCGCGCGTGCATGTCCTTCAGCATCTGCCAGTGGACCTCCGGGTTGCGGCCCGCCTTCAGCGCCTGGCCGGTGAGGCGCGGTGGCTTCTTGCCCGCCGCCAGCCGCTCGTGCGGCAGGTGGTCGTTGAACACCACATAGGGCACCTGCCAGTCCGCGATGCGGGCGGGCAGCGCGGCGTAGTCGTCCAGCATGTGGATCTCCAGCCGCAGCTGCGGCATCAGATCGGTGACCAGCTCACCGCGCACCGCCTTGATGCCCTCGAACACCTGTGCGGCGAACTCCGGCCCGCGCAGGCCACCCTCCCAGGAATAGAACTGCGCCAGCACCGCGGTGGTGATGCCATTGGCGGCCAGTTCCGCCTCGGCCGCCACCACGCCTTCCGCCATCTGTTTCATGGCGCCGCGGCGCGGGGCCAGGTGGCGTTCGAACCCGTCGCCATGGGCATCGATGATGCCCGGCAGCACCAGGTAGCCCGAAAGGTCCACCGCCCGTCCGGCGGTTTCCTCCACCACCACGCCACCGGCGATGGCGATCTCGCCGCCGCGCTGCAACCCCTGGGGGCGCAAAACATCGCCCCCCTGCATGGTCAGTTCCAGGCTCATCCCTCGCCCTCTTCTTCACAGCCGCCATTCAACTGGCAGGCCTCCGTGATAATTTCCTGCACCGCGTCCAGCCAGCCCAGATCCGGGTCAAAGCGGCCGGTCTCGATGAAATGCAGCGCCTGCGCCATCACCTGCGGATTGTTCATCATGTAGGTGTGGGTGACCGGCAGCGTCAGATGCGCCCGCATGCCTGCGACCCTGGTGCTGTCGACCGAGACCTTGCCGTCGTCCGGGCCGGGAATGAGGTTCGAGAACAAGGGGTTCAGCGACTCGTTGCCGGCGATGACCCCCAGCTCGAACGTCACCGGCGGCAGCTTTCTGGGCAGGCTGTCCGCACCGGTGCCCAGCTGCAGCCCGGCGGGGCCGTTCAGCAGGCCGAATACCTCCCAGCCGCCCAGCTCATCCACCAGCTCGCTGCCCTGGTTCGGCGGCCCCATCATCACCACCCGGCCGAGGTTTCGCGGATGGCCCTCCTGCAACCAGTAGCGCAGCAGGATGCCGCCCATGGAATGGCTGACCACATGCGTGGTCTGACGGCCGCAGGCGGCAAAGGCCGCGGGCAGCGTCGCTTCCGCCAGATCCTCTATCGGCGCATCGGTCGAGGCATAGCCGGGGCGTACCACGTCGTAACCACGCGAGCGCAGCACCTCCTCCATCACCGCAAAAGACGTCTCGGAGCGCGCCAGCCCGTGCAGCAGGATCACGCAGTCGGCGGCGGCAGGCAGCGGCAGCAGCGCCGCGGCGGCAAGGCACAGGGGTTTCAGCACAGGTGTCATCCGTTGCAGATAGGCGCATTCCTCGGGCGGGAAAAGCCCCCGCCTCACTCTGCCGCGGCAGGGCGCGCCCTCGGCCCCCGCAGCACCACCAGGGCGATGCCGCCCAGCACCGCGATGGCGCCAAAGACCAGCCGCAGCCCGATCGCCTCCCCCAGCAGCGCCGCACCGGCGAGGATGGCGATCACCGGCACGCTCAGTTGCACCGTGGCGGCCACCGCGGGCGCCAGCTGCGGCAGCACCCGGTACCACAGCGCATAGCCCATGCCGGAGGTCACCGCGCCGGACAGCACCGCCAGGAGGATGCCATAGGCGCTGACAACCGTGCCGCCGCCCGCCAGCAGCAGCACCGGCAGCATCATCGCGCTGGACCAGGCGAAATTCACCGCCGTCGCCGCCAGCGGCTGCTGCGCGCCGCGCCCCAACAGGCTGTAGATCCCCCAGCCCAGCCCGCTGGCCGCCATCAGCAGCGAGGCCGTCAGCGGCACGCCTGCGCCCTCCTCGGGCCAGACCACATAGGCGAGACCGCCAAAGGCCAGCACCGCGCCCGCGGCCTGCAAGCCAGTGACCGGATTGCCACGCAGCGCGCCCCAGAGGAACATCGACACCTGCACCACCCCGAACAGCACCAGCGCCCCGAGCCCGGCATCAAGATGCTGATAGGCAAGGGTAAACCCCGCCATATAGAGCGTCAGCGCCGCCCCGCCCCACAGCGACGCGGGGCGCAGGATCCGCTCCCGGCTCCAAGGCTGCAACCCGCGCGCGGCACACAGCACCGCCAGCATCAGCGCGCCCGACACCAGCCGCCATAGGCCAAAGCCGGTGGCATCCATATGCCCGCCCGCGATGGCAGCACGGCCGAGGATTGAATTGGCGGCAAAGGCCAGCATGGTGAGACAGACGAGAAGAAACAGGCGCATGCAGCAGGGCTACCCCGGCG
The DNA here is from genome assembly GCA_019801415.1 of Nocardioides marinus. GTDB lineage: Bacteria > Pseudomonadota > Alphaproteobacteria > Rhodobacterales > Rhodobacteraceae > Leisingera. The sequence continues at coordinate 429,673 of JAHVJD010000004.1, read as the reverse complement.
GCAAACCGAGAGCCAGTGAAATTTCCGTGGCGCGGGCGGCATCGAGGCCCGGCCGCTTCATCTTTCCAGAAATACTCGCGCCGCAGGCAAGCCCGCAAGGCGGGCTTTCTGCCCCCTTAAAACGGAAAGGGGCTGCCCTTGCAGGCAGCCCCCAAAGTCATCCGGTTGGATGGCTGATGCTTACATCATGCCGCCCATGCCGCCCATGCCGCCCATGTCGGGCATGCCGCCGGCTGCCGCGCCTTCTTTGGCGGGCTTGTCGGCAACCATGGCTTCGGTGGTGATCAGCAGGCCAGCAACCGATGCCGCGTCTTCCAGAGCGGTACGGGTCACTTTCGCCGGGTCGATCACGCCGAAGGAGAACATGTCGCCATATTCACCGGTCTGTGCGTTGTAACCGAAGGAGGTGTCGGAAGATTCGCGGATCTTGCCGGCAACCACGGCACCGTCAACACCGGCGTTCTCGGCGATCTGGCGCAGCGGCGCTTCGATGGCCTTGCGAACGATGTTGATACCTGCGTTCTGATCGGCGTTGGCGCCTTCCAGACCTTCCAGAGCCTTGCCGGCCTGAACCAGGGCAACACCACCACCCACGATGACGCCTTCCTGAACGGCTGCGCGGGTCGCGTTCAGCGCATCGTCCACACGGTCCTTGCGCTCTTTCACTTCCACTTCGGTCATGCCGCCGACGCGGATCACGGCAACACCGCCTGCCAGTTTGGCAACGCGCTCTTGCAGCTTCTCACGGTCGTAGTCGGAGGTGGTCTCTTCGATCTGGGTACGGATCTGGGCAACGCGTGCTTCGATCTCGGCCTTCTCGCCAGCACCGTCGACGATGGTGGTTTCGTCTTTGGTGATTTCGACCTTCTTGGCGGTGCCCAGCATGTCCATGGTGACATTCTCGAGCTTCATGCCCAGATCTTCGGAGATGACCTGGCCGCCGGTCAGGATCGCGATGTCCTGCAGCATGGCCTTGCGGCGGTCGCCGAAGCCCGGTGCCTTGACGGCTGCGATTTTCAGGCCGCCGCGCAGCTTGTTGACAACCAGGGTTGCCAGCGCTTCGCCTTCGACGTCCTCAGCGATGATCAGCAGCGGCTTCTGCGACTGGATCACCTGCTCCAGCAGCGGAACCATCGGCTGCAGGGAGGACAGCTTCTTCTCGTGCAGCAGGATCATGCAGTCTTCGAGTTCTGCAACCATCTTGTCTGCGTTGGTGACGAAGTAGGGCGACAGGTAACCGCGGTCGAACTGCATGCCCTCGACCACGTCGGTCTCGGTTTCCATGCCTTTGTTCTCTTCGACGGTGATGACGCCTTCGTTGCCGACTTTCTGCATCGCGTCGGCGATCTGGCGGCCGATTTCAGCTTCGCCGTTGGCGGAGATGGTGCCAACCTGCGCAACTTCGTCGGAGTCTTTCACTTCGCGGGCCATTTCCTTCAGGCTCTCGACGACCTTGGAGGTGGCGAGGTCGATGCCGCGCTTCAGGTCCATCGGGTTCAGGCCGGCAGCAACCTGCTTCAGGCCTTCCTTGACGATGGCCTGGGCCAGAACGGTTGCGGTGGTGGTACCGTCACCGGCTTCGTCGTTGGTGCGGGAAGCAACTTCCTTCACCATCTGGGCGCCCATGTTCTCGAACTTGTCTTCCAGTTCGATTTCCTTCGCCACGGACACGCCGTCCTTGGTGATGCGCGGTGCGCCGAAGGATTTGTCCAGAACCACGTTGCGGCCTTTGGGGCCCAGGGTCACCTTCACGGCATCAGCCAGAATGTTGACGCCTTTGAGCATGCGGTTGCGGGCATCGGTGTCGAATTTGACGTCCTTAGCAGCCATTGTTCACTCTCCTAGAGAATTTCTGTGTGTTTCAGCGAGATCGGGATCAGAGAAGCCGGAGGGCTTACTCGATGATGCCCATGATGTCGCTTTCCTTCATCATCAGCAGCTCTTCGCCGTCGACGGTGACTTCGGTGCCGGACCACTTGCCGAACAGGATCTTGTCACCCGGCTTGACGGCCATGGCGATCAGCTCGCCGCTGTCTTTACGCGCGCCCTCACCGGTTGCGACGACCTGGCCTTCGCTCGGCTTTTCCTTGGCGGAATCAGGGATGATCAGGCCGCCTGCGGTTTTTTCTTCGCTCTCGGTGCGACGCACCAGGACGCGGTCATGAAGCGGTTTCAATGCCATCTTTGCAGCTCCTTAAAGGCTCAAAGGTTGTTATCTTGTGCACCTCGATGCGCCCGCTGGTCGGGGCTTCGACCGAGGTCGTTATCACTCACCTGGGGTGAGTGCTAACGAAGGGGAAGCTAGGAATGCACCCTGCGCTTGTCAACATGGAATCAGCAGAAAAATTGCATCCGCCGACGACCGGATCAGCGGCACTCCGGGGCGGTGTCTTCCCAGCTGCCGGACCAGTCCGCCAGCCCTTTCCGCCCCGCCTCGGTCAGCTCGTATATGCCGGTTGAGACCCGTGCGAACCAACCATAATGGTTGCTGGCCATCAACCGGGTGGCGCGGGCGACGCCGGTGGCGCGGGCCACCTCTGCGCCCTTGCAGGCGCCCACCGTCGCCAGATGCGCGGCACAGGCCAGCGCATCCTGGCGATAGGCGGTGACGATGCCGTGCCGGGTGGCGCCGCCCGCGTTCGGGTCGCCCCGAAGTGTCTGGAATTCGCGCAGCAGCCGTTGCTGTTTCTTCCTGGACTTGCGCGGGCTGTAGGGACCGGGGTCGCAATGCACTTCGGCCCGGCCGTCGGGCAGAACGGTGATGAGGCCCAGCCCCAACCGCCGGCACAGCGCCAGATTATCCCTGAGCATGCGCCGCGCCTGCCGCCCCGAGGGCCGTGGCACCGCGATATAGACGTGATCGCTGACCGCCAGCCGGGCCACCGCCTGGTGAAACAGCGACAGCGAGAACCGCAACTTCAGCTCGACGATCACCGGCGGCTCGTCGCCGCGGCAGGCCATTACGTCCACCGCACCGACCTCGCCCTTGACGACGTAGCCCTGCGCCTCGAGCAGCGCCTTCACCGGCGCATAAAGCTGATCCTCGCGTTCCATGCGCCATGACTGGCAGGATGCCGCGCGATTGGCAATGCAACGCCCGTAGGTTCAACGAATTCGCCAAGGGGCGGCAGGCAGGCAAGCGGTGGCGGCAGCGCTGGCTACCAGAAGCCCGCGCCGCTGCCGCGCGCCATGCGCCATTGCGCCAAGAGCCAGACCACGAGGTCGAACCCCTGTCCCGCGATCAGCTTCGCCAGCCGTCCGGGGCGCAAGGTGCCGGGGGTCCGCAGCATCGCCGCGCTGCGCTTGACCAGGAAATGCACCGGCACCCAGCCCCAGGGCGCGCGCGGCAGCGCCGTCGCCAGCATGTTCTGCAGCCAGCCCTCCTGCGCCGCTGCCTGCTGCAGCGCGGCCGAGCGCTGCTCCCGCGGCAGCCGCCGCAGGTGGTCGAACAGCGCCAGGTTGACCGCGCCGCCGATCACGATGCGGGTCTGATGGCGGATCAGCGCAGGCAGGGTCCGCTCGCTTTCATAGATGTGCCAGACAGCCGGGCTGGCATCGATGCGGGACAGATCCTCCGGCGCGGTGAAATTGCGGGTCAGCAGCATGGCGCGCAGGAAGCCGTCCTCCACTGGCAGGCCCGCGGGCATATGCACCGCACGTACCTCTGCAACGCGCGCGGCATAGCACTGGCCGCAGATGTGGCTGCGCACCTCCTCGCGGCTGCTGCCGCCGGAGACGATCAGCTTTTCAACCAGCGACAGGCGGCGCTCGGCCAGCGCCAGGTCCTTGACCGGGAAGGAGCTGCTGGCGGCCAGCTGCGGATTGGCCTGCATGAAATCGGCCAGCTGCTGCAAGGTGGAGGCATCGGCAAAGCGGATGTCCGCGTCGCAATAGATCAGCAGATCCGCCTCGGCGCGCGAAAACTCGTGGGTGAAGCGGTTCCAGGTGCGGCTCTTGCCCGGCTCGGGGAGTTCCAGCACCTCGGCCCGGTCCGTCAGCGCGCTGGCCGCAAGGGCGGCGCGGGCCTGTGCCACCGTGTCGTCGCTGCAGCCGTTGGCCAGCACGAAAAGCCGCAGATCCGCGCCCGCCTGCAGCAGCGACTGCCCGGCCAGATCCGCCAGCATGGCGGCGATTCCTGCGCCCTCGTTATGGGCAAAGATGCCGATGTCGATTTTCAGCGCCCCGGATGTCTGTCCCATGGCTGCCCCTGCGCCTGCCCTGCCCGTTTGCTGCGACCCTAGGCCTTGGCCTGGGGCGAGACAAGCGGCGGCAAATCGGCGCTGCGGCGCGGCACCTGGGAGTTATGGGATGACACGGGCGCGCAGCCTTTCTATAAGGCGCGCAAATCTCCCCTATTTCATGTCAGATGAGTGAACAGGACAGCCCATGACCATTCAAGTTTTCGGCCATAAATCCCCCGACACCGATTCCACCGGCTCCCCCATTGTCTGGGCCTGGTACCTGAACGAGGTGAAAGGCGTGGCCGCCGAGCCCAAGCTCTTGGGCGAGCCGAACACCGAAGCGGCCTTCATGCTGCAGCGCTGGGGTCTCGAGAAGCCCGCGATCATCGAAGACGTGGCCGATGACGCCGCGGTCGTGATCGTCGACACCAACAACCCGGCCGAGCTGCCCGCCAACATCAACGGCGCCGACGTGCAGGCGATCATCGACCACCACAAGCTGGTCGGCGGCCTGGAAACCAAGGGCCCGATCGACATCACCATCCGCCCGCTGGCCTGCACCGCCACCATCATGGTCGACCTGATGGGTGACGACGCCGCCAAGATGCCCGAGGCGATCAAGGGTGCCGCCCTGACCTGCATCCTGTCCGACACGCTGGAATTCCGCTCGCCCACCACCACCGCGCATGACAAGGACGTGGCCGAGAAACTGGCCGCCGACCTGGGCATCAACATCGCCGACTACGCGGCAGAGATGTTCGCGGCAAAGTCCGATGTGTCGTCCTTCTCCGACGCCGAACTGCTGCGCATGGACTCCAAGGAATACGAAGTCGACGGCACCAAGTTCCGCGTCTCCGTGCTGGAAACCACCGCGCCGGCCGTTGTACTGGACCGCAAGGCCTCGCTGATGGAGACCATGACCACCGTGGCAGCCGAGGACGGCGTCGACCAGGTGCTGCTGTTCGTCGTCGACATCCTGAACGAGGAAGCCACCCTCCTGGTGCCGAACGACCTGGTGAAGACCGTCGCCAAGAAATCCTTTGACGCGGATGCGGACGGCGACACCGTGGTGCTGCCGGGCGTCATGTCGCGCAAGAAGCAGATCATTCCCAACCTGAAGGTCTGATCGCGACCCGCAGATCGCTGTTTCACAAAAGGCGCCCCTCGGGGCGCCTTTTTCGTTTTGCGGCGGCTGCGGTTTGCGGCTGTCAGCGATAGCGCCCACCGGCCTGCAGCACCTCGATCTGGTAGCCGTCCGGATCGGCGATGAAGTAGAACTTCGCGAGGATGTTTTCGCCGTCGGGTTTGAATTCGACGATGTCGCGCGGTGCGTAACCGGCCGCCTTGGCCGCGGCATGGGAGGCTTCGAGATCCTCGACCGCGAAAGCCAGGTGGCCATAGCCGTTGCCCAGCTCGTAGGGCGTGTCCTGCCCCTTGTTCACGGTCAGCTCCAGCTCGAAGGAGCTTTCATCGGTCGCGAGGTAGATCAGGCTGAAGCCCTCGAAGTCGAAACGGTCGCGCACCTCCATGCCGAATACCGCCTTGTAAAAGGCCAGCGAGCGGGTTTCGTCCAGCACGCGGACCATCGAGTGAATCGGTTTTGCCATCTTGTCGTCTCTCCGGTTGCCCCGGCGGGGCGGTGGTCTCTCCCTGTCGCCGGTTTAGCGGCAATGCGGGGGCTGCGAAAGCGGTTGCCCCATGGCATTGTCGGCGCGGCTCGGGCATAAGCGGGGGAAACCTGCCTCAGGAGATCGCCCATGACCCAGATCATCAATTCCCTCGCCGAAGTCTCCAGCCGCTACAAGGCGCTGTTCGTGGACCTTTGGGGCTGCGTGCACAACGGCATCACTGCCTTTCCCGAAGCGGTCGCGGCCCTGCAGGCCTATCGGGCGCAGGGCGGCCTGGTGGTGCTGGTCACCAATTCTCCCAAGCCGCGGGCCGGGGTTGCCGCGCAGCTGGGCGAATTCGGCGTGCCCGACGATGCCTATGACACCATCGCCACCTCCGGCGACAGCGCGCGGGCCGCGATGTTCACCGGGGCTGTCGGCAACAAGGTGTATTTCATGGGCGAGTGGGAACGCGATGCCGGCTTCTTCGAGCCGCTGAACGTGATCCACGATCCGGTCGAGATCTCCATCGTGCCGCTGAAAGAGGCCGAGGGAATCGTCTGCTGTGGCCCCTTCGACACCCAGGCTGACCCGGATGTGAACCGTCCGGATTTCCTCTATGCCAAACAGATGGGACTGAAACTGCTGTGCGCCAACCCCGACATCGTGGTGGACCGCGGCGAAACCCGCGAGTGGTGCGCCGGCGCGCTGGCGCGGCTTTATACCGAGATGGGCGGCGAGAGCCTCTATTTCGGCAAACCGCATCCGCCGATCTATGACCTCGCCCGCCGCCGCCTGGCGGAGCTGGACGTCGACATTGCCGACGCGGACATCCTGGCGATCGGCGACGGGCCGCATACCGACATCGCCGGCGCCATGGGCGAGGGCATCGATTCCCTGTTCATCACCGGCGGCCTGGCCGCGCGCGAGACCAAAACCGCGCAGCAGCCGGATGCGGATGCGCTGGCGGACTACCTGTCGCAGGAGCAATCCGCCCCCACCTATGCCATTGGTTTCCTGCGCTAAAATCCCCCACCCAATAGCGGATCGCAGACCCCCGCCCCGGAAGGGCGGGGTTTTTCGTGCTGAAGCCCCTTGATTTTCTGCAGTTGCAAAGTAATAAAGTTGCGCAAGCGGGCAATCTAGCGCGCAAATATTTCAGCACGCCCACGGCCGCAGCCGGACCGGGGCACCACGGACGGAGGACCGGATGTTGGACAACCTGCCCCGCGGCACCATCTGCATCGAGGACATCGAGATGGGCATGGTGCGCTACCTGCGCAAAACCATCACCGATGAGGATATCGAGAAATTTGCCCAGGTCTCCACCGACCGCAATCCGGTGCATCTGGATGACGCCTATGCCCAGGACACGATTTTCGAGGGCCGCATCGCCCATGGCATGCTGACCGCCGGGCTGATCTCGGCGGTGATCGGCGAGCAGCTGCCCGGCCATGGCACCATCTACATGAGCCAGTCGCTGCGGTTCCTCGCACCGGTGCGCCCCGGCGACATGGTGCTGGCGGAGGTCGAGGTCACCGACATCGTGATCGACAAGCGCCGGGTCAAGCTGGACTGCCGCTGCATCGTCGACGGCAAGAAGGTGCTGGAGGGCGAGGCAATGGTGCTGGCGCCGTCGCGCAAGTTCGACTGAACCGGGCAGGGCCCGCGCTCTGTCGTCCGCGACTGGCGCTTTAGCGGCGCTTTGCTGCAGGTTCAGCCGCCGGGGCCGTTTGGCCTTGGCGGTTTGTTTTTCTGGTCTCTTTTGTATCTGCCGTGGAGCACGTGCCCGCAAAGGGTGGCGGCGCCGCCGGACGGAGGATGGGCGCTCCCCCGCGGGGGAGGCTCGGACAGGATATCCTGAACGACCCCCTTTTTATCGGGGCCGGTCTCCTGATTATGCGCGGGCGGCCACACAGTTCGCCCAGCGCCGGGTGTCATGGCCACAGGGCCATGGCGAATGATCGATCGCCTCGCAGTCTGGCACAGCGGCCTGAGAATTGCGTGAAGGCAGCGTACGCCGGGTGCGCAACACGTAACTAAACACCCGAATGTTCTTGACTTGTTCCAATTGCTACGTATTGTTTTCTACCATGGCAAGAAACATGCATAAGAATAAATTCCTTAAGGATAACCCATTTTGCATTTACTGCGGAGGAGCATCCGCAAGCACAACCTGGGATCATATGCCAAACAAAGGTATGTTTCCCAAAGACCGCCCTGGTGGAATGGAGTTTCCATGTTGTGAAGCATGCAACCAAGGATCAAAATGGTTTGAAGATATTGTATCCGCCTTGGGAGGCATAGTGTTTAACGAGGAAAGTGATTACGCCGCAGAGCATTTCGCCAAGCGGCTGGAGCACCTTTTTAAATCCCACCCTGAAGTTCGCGGGGAACTCTCTCCTTACAGATACCAAGCCAAGAATGCTACGTCGGTGATGGAGGGGGGTGGAGCAATGAACCTTCAAGGACCTATTGTTTCCCAAGCGCTCCTCCTATACGGCGCAAAATTGGCGTTGGCTCTACACTGGAAAAAAACAGGTCTAATTCTCCCATCCCATGCTAGGATCGGCGTAATTTGCTTTTCCAACGAACAATTGTTCAACGGCGGGCGGCCCTCCGACCTCTTTGACCATTTGCCGGAAGGACAAGAGTTGCGAAAAGGCAAGAACAAGTCACGGCACTCTTTCCTTTTCTCTAGCGCAAAAGCAGAAGATTCTGGCGCAACTGCGCACTGGGCGGTTTTCGGAGATGGAATTGCCTACAATCTGTTCGTGGGAGAAAAGTTGAATGTGAGCGTTTTGCCGAAAGAAAACCGTTTCTCGCCCGGCTGCCTTCAAATCCCGAAGCCCAAACCAGTCACCGTGCACTTAGGTTGGTCGGCAGGCCCAGTATCACTCTGAGGGTGCTTTTAAGGTCACCCGGCGCCTACGGCTTAATTCCGGGCGGGAGCACCTGTGCTCCCAATCTCCCCTGCCACTGGCCGCTTGAACCGGCGGGCGGCTGCGGATAGGCATGCGCCATGCGTATCGTCAGAGATTATCAGTTCGTCGAAGACCAGGACCGGGGCGCCACCGTCGCCATCGGCAATTTCGACGGCGTGCACCTGGGCCATCAGTCGGTGATCGAGCTGGCCCGCAAGGCCGCCCCCGATGCGCCGCTCGGCGTGATGACCTTCGAGCCCCACCCGCGCGAGTATTTCGCGCCCGACAGCCCGCCGTTCCGGCTGATGCGCGCCGATGCGCGGGCGCACCGGCTGGAGAAGCTGGGCGTGGCGCGGCTCTATGAGCTGAACTTCAACACCGCCCTGTCCAGCCTGACGCCCGAGGAATTCGCCCGCGACGTGATCGCCAAGGGGCTGGGGCTGCGGCATGTGGTGGTCGGGGCCGACTTCTGCTTTGGCAAGGCGCGCGCGGGCAATGCCGAGGATCTGAAACGCTTCGGCGCGCAATATGGCTTTGGTGTCACCATCGCGCCGCTGATGGAATATTCCGAACATGCGGTGTCCTCCACCGCGATCCGCAACGCGCTGACCGAAGGCCGCCCGGCCGACGCCAAGGAGATGCTGGGCCACTGGCACCGCATCGAGGGCGTGGTGATCGGCGGCGAGCAGCGCGGCCGCGAGCTGGGCTTTCCCACCGCCAACATGTCGATCGACGGGCTGCACCAGCCGCGCTTTGGGGTCTACGCGGTGCTGGTCGATGTACTGGACGGGCCGCACAAGGGCAGCTACCACGGCGCGGCCTCGATCGGGGTGCGGCCGATGTTCGGCGGCGTGGTGCCCAATATCGAGACCTACCTGTTTGATTTCTCGGGCGACCTTTATGGCGCGACGCTGTCGGTGGGGCTGGTGGAGTTCCTGCGGCCCGAGCTGAAATTCGACGGGCTGGACGCGCTGATCGCGCAGATGGATGCCGATTGCGCCCGCGCCCGCGACATTCTGGCCGCGTTATGAAACGGGGCAAGGACGTGATCGACCGCGCGGGTCTGGCGGCGCGGTTCTGGGAAAAGAAGCCGCTGAGCGAGCTGAACCAGAAGGAATGGGAAGCGCTGTGTGACGGCTGCGGCAAATGCTGCCTCAACAAGCTGGAGGACGAGGAGACCGGTGAAGTGGCGCTGACCCGGGTCGCCTGCCGCCTGCTGGATGATGCCACCTGCCGCTGCTCGCAGTATCCGATCCGCCATCAGTTCGTGCCGGAATGCATCGTGCTGAAACCCGACAACCTCGACACCCACGCCTACTGGATGCCCGAGACCTGCGCCTACCGGCTGCTGTGGCAGGGCAAGCCGCTGCCCGAGTGGCATCCCTTGCTGACCGGCACGCCGGAGAGCGTGCACGCGGCCGGTGTCTCGGTGCGCGGCTGGACGGTGTCGGAGTTCGAAACACCCGAAGATGAGTGGGAAGACCACATCATCGAGGAACCCACCTGAGTTCTTGTTTTCCAGATTTCCCAAGGAGCTTCTGCCATGCATTTCGCCTCTGACAATTCCGGCCCGGTGCCGCAGCAGATCCTGGATGCGCTGGCCGCGGCCAACCAGGGCTATGCCATGGGCTATGGCGCTGATCCGCAGATGGAACAGGTCACCGCCCGCATCCGCGAGATCTTCGAGGCCCCCGAGGCGGCGGTCTACCTGGTGGCCACCGGCACCGCCGCCAATGTGCTGGCGCTGTCGGCGCTGTGCCAGCCGTGGCAGACGATGTTTTGCACCCGGCAGGCGCATATCAACGTGGATGAATGCAACGGGCCGGAGTTCTTCAGCGGCGGTGCCAAGCTGACCACGGTCTGCGATGCCCACAAGATGACCGCGCAGGATCTGCGCCGCGCCCTGGAGGGCGAGGAGAACCGCGGCGTGCACGGCCCCAAGCGCGGGCCGGTGTCGCTGTCGCAGGTGACGGAGTTCGGCACGGTCTACTCGGTCGCGGAGCTGAACGAGCTGGGCGCGGTGGCGCGGGACTATGGCCTGCCGGTGCATATGGACGGCGCGCGCTTTGCCAATGCACTGGTGTCCTTGGGCTGCACGCCCGCCGAGATGACCTGGAAGGCAGGGGTTGAGGCGCTGTCCTTTGGCGGCACCAAGAACGGCTGCCTGGGCGTCGAGGCGGTGGTGCTGTTCGACCCCGCCCGCGCCGAGGAGTTCGAGTACCGCCGCAAGCGCGGCGCGCATCTGTTCTCCAAGCACCGCTACCTGTCGGCGCAGATGCTGGCCTATCTGAGTGATGATCTGTGGCTCGAGAACGCCCGCGCCGCCAATGCCAAGGCCGCGCGGCTGGCCAGGGGTCTGGCCGCGGCGGGGGCCGAATTCAGCCACAAGGTGCAGGCCAACATGATCTTTGCCGCCCTGCCCCGCGCCACCCACCGGCGCCTGTTCGACGCCGGTGCCGCCTATCACCTGTGGGACGGCGGCATGGACGGCCCGGAGGACGAGTTGGTGACCGCGCGGTTCGTCTGCGACTGGTCGGTGCCGGATGCGCAGATCGACGCGTTGCTGGCGCTGCTGTAGGTCAAACACCGGAAGGCGCAACCGCCCCCGGTGCAGGCGGACACGCCGCCTGAACCTGACCACCCTGCATCTCAGTCTTGGCGGCTGTCCTCCTCGGCCCTGTTCTCGGCCGTGGTCCCGCCTGCCGTCCCGCCCGTGCCCTCTGCGGCCGCGGTTGCCTCGGGCGTCTGTACCCCAGGCGCGCGCGCGGCCTCCGGTCGACCGTTCCAGAACCGGCGCAACAGGGCCGCGGTCTGCTGCGGATGCGTCACCGGCAGCATGTGCCCGGCGCCCGGCATCGCCACGCAGAGCGCCTGCGGCAGGCGTCGGCTGAGCCCGCGGGCAATCACCGCCATCACCGCCGGGCTCTTGCTGCCGTAGATCAGCTGAACCGGCATCGCCACCCCGTCCAGCGCGCCCGGCGCAAGGGTGCCGTTCTCGTCGTCGTAGAGGGTCGCGTGGCTGGCCGGGATCACCGGCATTGCCCGCATCATCGCCGCCCGCGAGCTCTCGGGCAGGTCCGGCCACTTCGGGTGGCCCGGCCCCCACAGGCGGTTGAACAGCCGCGTTGCGCGCTCCAGATCACCGGCTGCATAGGCCTGGTCGAACGGCCGGCTCTCGGCCTCGATGGCGGCCAGCAGGCCCGGATCGTCGCTGCGCGCCACCGCGAACAGCACCGGCTCGATCAGGGTTAGGCTGCGCACCAGGTCGGGCCGCGCCATCGCCATGCGCAGCGCCACCGTGGCCCCGAAGGAATGGCCGATCACGTCCACCGGGGTGTCTTGCCCACCCTCGCTTGCGGCCATCTCCTGCAGCAGCGCCAGACCGGCCTCGGTGTTCAGCATCTGGTAGTTGCCCTGCCCGTCCCAGTCCGGGCTGCGCCCGTGGTTGAGCATGTCAAAGCCGGTCAGCGTGACCTCGCGCTCCATCGCCGCCGCCAGACCGCGCCAGGCGCCGGAATGGGCGAGCGAACAATGCACCGCCAGGAGCGGCCGCGGCCCCTCCCCGAAGCTGCGCGCGAAGATCCCCTGCGGCAGCTCCGTCACGCCTGACCCCCGGCCAGATGCGCGTCCAGATCCGCCAGCCGGTCCTGGCCCCAGAAACGGGCCCCGTCCGCCGTCACCCAGAAGGGCGCGCCGAAGACACCCGCGGTGACGGCATCCTCGAGGTTCTGCGCATAGGTTTCCGCGCCGGCCAGGAGGCCGCTGTCCGCCAGCGCGGGGTCAAAGCCGGCGCCATCGAGACAAGCGCGGATCACCGCGTCATCGGCGATGTCCTTCTCCTCGGCCCAGCAGGCGCCGAGGATCGAGGTCACCAGCTGCGCCAGATCGCCGCCCCCGGCCGCCTGCGCGGCGATGATCGCATAGGAAGACGGTGCGGCATTGGTGGGCCAATGGGCCGGTTTCAGATTGATCGGCATCCCCAGCGCCGCCGCCTGGCGCTGCATTTCGATCAGCCGGTATTCCTGCCGCGCCGGATGGCGCTGCGCGGGCGGTGTGCCGCCGGTGCGGGGAAACAGCGCGATGATGTCCAGGGGCTTGAGGTTGAGCGTCACCCCGTGGCGCGCGGCGATCTCCCAGGGGCGCCTGCCGGCCAGATAGGTAAAGGGCGACAGGGTTGAGAAGTAGAAATCCACGGCTGCCATTGGTTGTTTCTCCCGCTAATAACTTTGCGCGACGGTAAGTGCATGATAAGCGGGGTTCAATATCACGAATCTGACACATTGCCATTGCTGCCTGGGGATCACAGCCAATGCCGACCTTGAACGAACCCAAGCTGATTGCTGGGAACGCCAATCTTCCTCTTGCCCAAGCCATCACCCGCCGGATGAGCATGCACCGTGGCGTTGACCAGGGTCTGGTCGATGCGCGCGTGGAGCGCTTCAATGACGGCGAGATCTTCGTCGAAGTCTATGAAAACGTCCGCGGCGAGGACATGTTCATCATTCAGCCGACCTCGAACCCGGCGAATGACAACCTGATGGAACTGCTGATCATCTCCGATGCGCTGCGCCGCTCCTCGGCTCAGCGGATCACCGCCGTGATCCCCTACTTCGGCTATGCCCGCCAGGACCGCCGCACCAAGGCACGCACCCCGATCTCGGCCAAGCTGGTGGCCAACATGCTGACCGGTGCGGGTATCGAGCGGGTGCTGACCATGGACCTGCACGCGGCGCAGATCCAGGGCTTCTTCGACATCCCGGTGGACAACCTCTATGCCAGCCCGATCTTCGCGCTGGACGTGAAGGCGCAGTTCAAGGACCAGATGGAAGACCTGATGGTCGTCAGCCCCGACGTGGGCGGCGTGGCCCGCGCACGCGAACTGGCCAAGCGCATCAACGCGCCGCTGTCGATCGTCGACAAGCGCCGCGAGAAGCCCGGTGAAGTGGCCGAGATGACCGTGATCGGCGATGTGACCGACAAGATCTGCCTGATCGTCGACGACATGTGCGACACCGCCGGCACGCTGTGCAAGGCGGCGCAGGTGCTGCTCGACAACGGCGCCAAGGAAGTGCATGCCTATATCACCCACGGCGTGATGAGCGGCCCGGCGGTGGAGCGCGTGACCAACTCGGTGATGAAATCGCTGGTGCTGACCGACTCGATCCAGCCGACCGAGGCGGTGGCCGCCGCGCCCAACATCCGCATCCTGCCGACCGCGCCGCTGTTCACCCAGGCGATCCTGAACATCTGGCACGGCACCTCGGTGTCGTCGCTGTTCGAGGACAAGACGCTGGTGCCGATCTACGAGAGCCTCTACAGCAACGGCGGCTAAGACAGCCCGCCTTGCCAAAGATTGTAAAGCCCCGCAGCCTGCGGGGCTTTTTCTTTGCGCGCCGCACGTCAGGCGGCAGCGCGACGGCGGTGCTGGCGCAGCGCCGCCACTCCGGCCCCCACCGACAGCAGGGCAACACCCCCCGCCACCCCGGCAAAAGTGCCGCCATAGCCCCACTGGCTGATGGCAGGCGTACTGACGAGCGGCGACAGGAACTGGCCGCTGAACACCGAGGCGGTGAGGATCGCCCCCGCCGTGCCGCGGCGGCTGGCGGGGGCGAGCTCCAGCGCGATGGCGACAAAGCCGGGCGAGACGGTGGCATAGCCAACGCCCACCGCCATTGCGCCGGCCAGAGACAGCGCCGCGCTGCCCTGCTGCGCCAGACACCAGAAGCCCACCGCCAGCGCGCCGTAGCCGATGGCAAAGATCAGCGCCTGCGGCAGCGCCGTTTTCAGCCGGGCGTAGAACAGCGCCGCAATGCCACCACAGAGCGACAGCAGCCCCAACCCGGCACCCGTCATCGCCGCACTGTCGAAGCCCTGTGCCTGAAAGAAGAACGGCAACTGTGTCGGCATCAGGAAAAACAGGCCATTGGTCAGCATCTGAAGCGCCGACACCGCCAGCACCAGCGCCAGCCAGGCCGGGTGCGCCGCGTCTGCTTGGGGCCTGTCCCCCTCGGCCCGGTTGCGCGCGGGCTCCGGCGCGTGGCGCCAGACGGTGTAAAGGCAGACCAGGGCCAGAGCGTAGATCAGGAACGGCAGGCGGGGCGAGACCGCGGCAGCCAGGCCCGCCAGGCCGATGAACAGCAGCCCGCCGAAATTGCGCGCCGAGATTTGCAGGCCGGTCAGCGCCTGGCGCCGCGGGCCGGTGAAATAGTCGCCAATCAGTGCCGTTTGCGCCGTCATGATCAGCGCGACCGCAATCCCGAGGCCAAAGCGGCTGACCAGAACCATCTGCAACCCGGGCAGATAGGCCCCCGCAGTACCGAAGAGCACGAACAGCCAGACCCCGGCCAGAAGCACCCGCCGTCGCCCCGCACGATCCGTCAGCCATCCCGCCAGCGGTGCCACCAGCACCACCGCCAGCGAGGGCGCGGTGACCAGCAGCCGTACCAGGACCGCCGCCCCGGGCTGCGCTGCAAATTCCTGTTCCAAGCCGGTCAACGCCGGGCTGATGGTGGCATTGGCCATCACCGTTAGGCTGGCCGCCATCAACAGTGCCATCGCGCGTGGCTCGCGCCAGAGCGCGCCATTACTCGTCTTCATCCGGGTGTCCCCTTGTCCATTTCAATCAGGACTGGCACCCTGCCACTTGAAGTCAGCTTGAGGTCAATGATGAAACTTCTGGATATCGGCGAGGTCAGCGAACGGTCCGGCGTGGCGCCCTCGGCGCTGCGGTACTACGAGGACCTCGGGCTGATAACCTCTTGCGGGCGCAACGGGCTCAGGCGGCAGTTCGGGCCGGAAGTGCTGCTGCAACTGTCGCTGATCACGCTGGGAAAGGCGGCCGGTTTCGCGTTGAAGGACATCGCGGGCATGTTCGGACAGGGCGGCCGCCCCGAATTGCCACGCGATCAGCTGCATGCCCGCGCCGACGCCCTGGAGGCACAGATCCACGAGCTGACGACCCTGCGTGATGCGCTGCGCCACGTGGCCGACTGCCCCGCGCCCAGCCATCTGGACTGTCCCAAGTTTCAGAAGTTGCTGCGTGCAGGCAGCCTTACGGCAGAGGTCTAGTCGACGTCCCAGTCGTCGGCGTAAGGCAGCTCGCCGATGGCCATCCAGGCCGCGCGCAACCTGGCGGCGCGGCTGTCGGACCAGGTGCGAAAGACAATCTCGAAGCCGTTGCGGGTGATGTTCTCGGCCACCAGTTCGGCGCGGATCGCGGCCTTGGTGTCCATGTCCCACAGGGATGGCGACACCTGCACGGCGGGCGGGCGGGCGAAACCTTCGCTGAAGTCCACCTTGCAGCGCCGCTCGCGCAGGCCGGTGCCGGTCCACATCTCGCCGCCGTCTTCGAAGTCGGAAAATACCACCGTATCTCCCTGAAGAATCCCCGTGCGGGGATTTCGTAGTCTTATCATTCCGCGTTCCAGCCCCCTACTCGCCCGGCATTTTAGCCCGCCACCGGGCGAAGATCAGCAACAATTCGCGCAAACCGGGCCCGCGCCCTGAAACTGGCCGAATTGCCACATGCGGTCTCGGGGTGTGCGGCGCGGCGGCGTTCAGCTGTCCTCGGCACTGAGCGCGGTGCTGAGCCGGGTGATTTCCTCCAGCCGGGCGGAGATCCGGTCCTGGAACAGGCCCAATTCGTCGATGATCGAATTCAGCGACTCGCCGACGTTGCCGAGCCGCGCGCATTCGATCTTGCACAGCACCCGCGTGGTGGTCAGCGCCATGAAATGCCGGTGCAGCGTCATGCAGGCCTTTTGAATGCGGGCGGCCTCGAAGCGCACATCCCGCAGGCTGCTGCCCGCCTTTTCGACCTGCACGCCCTTCAGCTGCTTCAGGATGCCCTGCTCATGCGTGATGTTGATGGTGGCCGCGGCGTCCGGGTTTTCCTGCTCCAGCTGGTGGCCGCATTCGGTCAGGATACGCGCCAGCCCCTCGACAAAGATGGCCGCGGTCACGGTGCCCTTGATGGCGCGGAAATTGCTGTCCTTGCCCCAGACATGCGCCTCGAACCAGCTGGACATCTCGCGCGACATGGCGCTGTAGTTCTGCGACAGCACGGTGACCGGCCCGCCGGCCGGCTCGATGCGCGAGGCGATGACCCGCAGGTTGTGCGGGATGGTGCGCATCGATTCAAAATCCTGCACCAACGCCTCGGTTTCCTGCACCAGCCGTTCGGCGGTGGCGAACATGGCGCGCCGTTCGACGATTCGCTCGTCTGCCGGGCGATGCAGCCCGGCGTCCCGCGCCACCAACTCCTCCGCCAGCGCGTGGCCTGCAAAATCGCTGTAGGTGGCATAGCCCATCTCCCGCAGCCGCGCGAGCAGCCGGTCGACGCTCTGCTTGGGGTCCAGCCCCTCGTTCAGCTCGGCCTGGCGCAGGCGCGCGTATTCCTGCTGCATCGTCTTCAACAACGGGCTGGACGGTTTGATCCGGGCTGACAGGTAGCCCCCCTCGCAGGGGGTGATGACCGCGAACACCCAGTAGTAGCTGCCGTCGCTGGCCTTGTTCTTGACATAGGCCCCGACGGTGTCGCCGTTGCGAATGGTGTCCCACATCAGCTGGAACACCGCCCGCGGCATGTCGGGGTGACGGACCAGCTTGTGCGGAGCGCCCAGCATCTCCTGGAGCGGGAATTTGGACACCCGGCTGAACACCGTGTTGCCCGCCAGAATCACCCCGCGGCTATCCGTACGAGAGAAAAACACTTCATCCAGGGCAAAGGCGGCCTCACGGCCTCTGGCCTGCGGGGCCAGCGTGCGATCTTCAAAGGACACGTGTTGGTTCCTGTCAGTGAAATACGTCTGCCAAATCTGTCTAGCGACGACAGATTTTCAAATTGCTAATGGCAGGCCCGGATACCGCGGGCCTGCCCCGGACCGGCGTCAGGCGACTGCGCTGGCGCGCTGTGCGGCGGGTGCCTGCTGCAGCTCGGGCGCGACGCCCAGGCTGCGCAACACCGGCAGCCGACGGGCCGCGAAATTGCCGGCGCGGGCTTTCAGCAGTGCGATGTTTTCCTCGTCGCTTTCCAGCACCCGGCCCTCGTGCTGCAACCTCTGGCCCTGCGGCGCGAGGATGCGCCACGCCAGCGCCGCCCAGTCGGCCGGCGCCTGCGCGCCTTCGTCCAGCGCCAGCAGGAACAGCTGTTCCAGCCGATCCAGCGCCACCCCGCCGCCGGTGACCGGCGAGGCGAGGAAGCCCAGGGAGTCGCTGTCCTCGGCCCGTTTGCACACCGCCTGGTTGAACTTGCGGCAGCTGTCGCGGCGGCGCTCAAGGTCTTCGGCCGGCAGACAGGGCACCAGGCAGCCACAGCCAATGAGCACCATCAGCATGCGCCGGATGCTGGCCCAGTCCATGCTGCCGAACACCCCCTGATCCAGAAGCGCGCGCACCGTGGCGGGCCCCTGTGACAGGGCGGTCAGGACCGGGGCATATTGCTCCGGCGCAAGGTCGATCTCGGCACCCCGGTGCTGGAAGGTCAACCGGCCGCCGGAATAGGGGCGCACCAACGCCAGAGGGGTTTCAAACCAGCCGCCGATTTCGCCGCGCGGGGTATGGGCGAGCTTGCCCTTCACGAAAACATCGGTGCGGAAATGCTCGTTCAGCAGCATGTCGCGCAGCCCCTCGCGGCGGCTGGGATCGCTCTCTGCCTCTAGGAGCGCCTGCTGCTCGGGGGTGAAGCGCACATCATCCAGGTTGTCGAGCGGGCTGGTGGAGCCGAGAAAATCCAGCTTGGCCTGCCCCATCTCGTCCTTCAGGTCCTCGAAATAGAAGGGCGTCCAGTCGGCGTTGAAATATTCATGCGCGAGGTAGTTTTCCGGCATCTTCTGCATGTGGGCCAGCCGTTTGCCCGCGAGCGGGTTGCGGGCAAAGACACCGGCACCGGCCTCCTGCAGTTTGCGCGCCCAGCCGATGGCCTCCTGGATGCGGGTCGGCAGCGGGCCGCTGCCCTGTTCGACACGGCTGCGCAGCAGCTGGCGCAGCGGCATGGCCGCGGCCCAGCCCGGCATCGCATTGTAGCTGACATAGACCAGACCGCCCGGCTTCAGCCTGTCGGCAATGAAGCGCAGAATGTGATCGCGGTTCTCTGCCGAGACCCAGCTGAACACCCCATGTAGCGCAATGATGTCAAAGCTGGCCGGAAGGCCCGCAGCCTGATGAAAATCGGCGAAGCAGCGTTCGTGGAACTGGACGTTGTCCAGCGCCGCCTGCTGGGCCAGTTCGCGCGCACCGGCGATATGCGCCGGGCTGAAATCCATGGCGTGGAACTCGATATGGGGGTTTGCGGCGGCCAGCAGGTTGGCCGAGAACCCCTGCCCGCAGCCGAGTTCACAATAGCTGAGCCGCGGCTGGCCAAGCCCGTGCCGATGCCCCTGCGCGGTGGCGCAGAAGGCGAGGGTCGCCGGGGTCAGCTGGCTATGGAAGTCGTGGGTGTAGTCGATGTCGGCGACATAGCCGGAGGTCCAGTCGGTCACGGAGAATCCTGCTGATTGGGTAAATGTCATGCAGGGTAATTTTCAGAAAATTGATGAGGAACGCGTTAAGGGAATGTGGCGCTACGGTGGCATCACGGGTGTGGGAGGGGTGCAGCTGTAGCGCGGCAGACGCCGCGCCATGGAGCCATTGGATGGCTGCTGAGAACCCATTCTTGCACACTGCCGCACCTTGAACCAATGTCCGGTTTATTTATGGCTTTTAGGTTCTAGGGATATGAGGAGACGGGATGCTGAAAAAAGTTTTAGGTTTGTTGGTGTCAGCAGGGGAAAAGCGCACTGGCGTCAACTTAGATTATGCTCATCAGATTGCAAAAACTGATTTCGGTTTGATGGTACGCTATGGGAAGATATTTTCCTTTCTGGATCCAAACAAAAACGTGCCGGCCGAAGCGTATCATACGGCTCGTCTTCGGGGGGCAATCGCAGCGGATTGCGGCACCTGCGTCGAAGCAGAAATCAACCTGGCCAGGAAAGCGGGCGTTTCGCGGGACGCTATTACTGCGATCCTGCAGTCAAGCTACTCAGCACTGTCAGACGAATTACAAGCGGTTGCTCGCCTCTCAGATGCCGTTGTGGGCCAACGTCAAGACGATGCTGAAGCCCGGGCCAAGGTCCTAGACGCTTATGGCGAAGCTGGGTTGATAGAAATCAGTTTCGCGATGAATGGAGCTGCGCTGTTACCCGGTATCAAGCGGGCAATGGGGTACGCAACGATTTGCGACCTTCAAACGCTTCGGAAAATTGGCTGAATCCGATAGCCAGCGAGGGACGCTGACCTTGGCGCACGTGCAGCGAAAGCTCACTTTGTCGCGCTTTGCTGACAATTACCGGCCCCCGGGTGCAACACTGGTTTTAGCGTCAGCCCAATAGGTACCCAGCGCCAAGAAACCCCTTTCAAACGCCAACAAAAAACCGGCCCCCTTTCGGGAGCCGGTTTCAGGATCGTCCAATCCGCGGGAGGATCAGATCGCCATATGGGTGCCCAGGGCTTCCATGTCGGCGAGCAGCTTGGCTGCGTCCTCGACCAGGCCGTGGGGCTGGTCTTCTTCTTTCGCGGTCTTGTACATCTCGCGGGCTTCTTCGATCAGCGCGTCGAGCTGCTCGCGGGTCAGTTCGTTCATCGGGATCGCACGTTCGGCCAGAACCGACAGGCTGTCGCCCGCGATTTCGGCGAAACCACCGGTCACCAGATACTCCGAGTTGCCTTCCGGGCTTTCGACCTTCAGCACGCCGGGGCGCAGGGTGGTGATGGTCGGCGCATGCTGAGGCATCGCCGTCATGTCACCCTCGGCTCCGGGGATCAGAACCGCGCTTGCCTGCTGCGAAGCCAGGCTCCGCTCGGGGCTCACGAGGTCGAATTGCATCGTTTGTGCCATTTGGGCCTCCTTTCAGGGTTCCCCCGCCCCCGGCAAAGGGCGCGGGGGAAAATCCATTCTTAGGCGGCTTCCGCAGCCATCTTCTCGGCTTTGGCGATCACTTCGTCGATGCCGCCAACCATGTAGAAGGCGCCTTCGGGCAGGTGGTCGTATTCGCCGGCCACAACCGCCTTGAACGAGGCGATGGTGTCTTCCAGGGAAACCTGGACACCGTCGGAACCGGTGAAGACCTTTGCCACGTCGAACGGCTGGGACAGGAAACGCTGGATCTTACGCGCACGCGCAACGGTCAGCTTGTCCTCTTCCGACAGTTCGTCCATGCCGAGGATCGCGATGATGTCCTGCAGCGACTTGTAGCGCTGAAGGATCTGCTGAACGTCGGTCGCCACTTTGTAGTGCTCTTCGCCAACGATCTGCGGGTCCATCAGGCGCGAGGAGGAGTCGAGCGGGTCCACGGCGGGGTAGATGCCGAGTTCCGAGATCGCGCGGTTGAGAACGGTGGTCGCGTCCAGGTGGGCAAAGGTGGTTGCCGGCGCCGGGTCGGTAAGGTCGTCCGCGGGAACGTAGACGGCCTGGATCGAGGTGATCGAGCCGTTCTTGGTGGAGGTAATACGCTCCTGCATCGCACCCATGTCGGTTGCCAGGGTCGGCTGGTAGCCCACCGCCGAAGGAATACGGCCGAGCAGAGCCGAAACCTCGGAACCCGCCTGGGTGAAGCGGAAGATGTTGTCCACGAAGAACAGAACGTCGGTACCGGACTGGTCGCGGAACTGCTCGGCCAGGGTCAGGCCGGTCAGCGCAACACGGGCACGGGCTCCCGGAGGCTCGTTCATCTGACCGTAGACCAGGGCCACCTGGGATTCTTCCAGGTTGTCCGGCTTGATCACGTTGGATTCGATCATTTCCCAGTACAGGTCGTTACCTTCACGGGTCCGCTCACCAACACCGGCGAACACGGAGTAGCCCGAGTGCACCTTGGCGATGTTGTTGATCAGTTCCATGATGAGAACGGTCTTGCCCACGCCGGCGCCGCCGAACAGGCCGATCTTGCCGCCCTTGGCGTAGGGCGCCAGCAGGTCGATCACCTTGATGCCGGTCACCAGGATCTCGGATTCGGTGGACTGGTCGTTGAATTCCGGTGCGGGCTGGTGGATCGCACGGGTTTCCGCGGCGTTGACCGGGCCCTTTTCGTCAACCGGCTCGCCGACGACGTTCAGGATGCGGCCCAGGGTGGCGTTGCCCACCGGGATCGAGATCGGCGCGCCGGTGTCGGTCACTTCCTGACCGCGGACCAGACCTTCGGTCGCGTCCATCGCGATGGTGCGGACGGTGTTTTCGCCGAGGTGCTGCGCCACTTCGAGGACGAGGGTCTTGCCGTCGTTCTCGGTGTGCAGCGCGTTCAGAATTGCGGGCAGGTGGTCGTCAAACTGGACGTCCACAACGGCGCCGATGATCTGAGTCACCTTGCCTTTTGCTTGTGCCATTTGTTGGTCTCCGGTTGTCTCTTAGAGCGCCTCAGCGCCCGAAATGATTTCAATCAGCTCATTGGTGATCACGGCTTGGCGCGACCGGTTGAACTCGATGGTCAGCTTGTCGATCATCTCGCCCGCGTTGCGGGTCGCGTTGTCCATCGCGCTCATCCGGGCACCCTGTTCGGATGCACCGTTTTCCAGCAGGGCCGAGAAGATCTGGGTCGCCACGCCGCGGGGCAGCAGGTCGGCAAGGATCTGCTCTTCGCTGGGTTCGTAGTCATACAGCGCGCTCGCGCCGTCCCCTTCCGCCGCCTCGAAGGAGGCCGGAATGATCTGCTGTGCGGTCGGGATCTGGGTCACGACGTTGACGAACTCCGCGTAGAAGATCGTGGCAACATCGAATTCACCTGCGTCAAAGCGGGTGAGGATCCCCTTGGCGATCTCCTGCGCGTTGGCGTAACCAACCCGCTTGACCTCGCTCAAGTCCACATGGCCGATGAAGTCATCGCCAAAGTCGCGCTTCAGGGCGTCACGGCCCTTCTTGCCGACGGTCAGGATCTTGACCGTCTTGCCCGCGGCCTTCAGCTCGTGCGCCTTCTGGCGCGCGAGCTTGGCAATGTTCGAGTTGAAGCCGCCGCACAGGCCGCGCTCTGCGGTCATCACGACCAGCAGCTGCACCTGATCCGAGCCCGTGCCGCGAAGCAGCTTGGGCGCGGTGTCGCTGCCACCGACCGAGGCCGCCAGCCCCGCCATCACGGCATTGAAGCGCTTGGCATAGGGGCGGGATTCCTCGGCAGCCTCCTGGGCGCGGCGAAGTTTCGCCGCGGCCACCATCTGCATGGCTTTGGTGATCTTGCGGGTCGATTTGACCGACGCGATCCTGTTTTTAAGGTCCTTGAGATTCGGCATAGCCTCATCCTCCCCTTAAGCGAAGCTAGCGGCGAACTCGTCCAGCGCAGCCTTGATCTTGTCAGCCAGCTCACCTTTCACCTTGCGGTCGTTGTTGGTGATGTCGGCGAGCAGGTCGGCGTGTTTGCCGCGCAGGTGGCTCAGCAGGCCAGCCTCGTAGCGACCCACGTCCTTGACGTCGACCTTGTCGAGGTAACCGTTGGTGCCGGCGAAGATGACGCAGACGATTTCCGCGTTGGTCAGCGGCGAGTACTGCGGCTGCTTCATCAGCTCGGTCAGGCGCGCACCACGGTTCAGCAGCTGCTGGGTGGCGGCATCCAGGTCGGAGCCGAACTGGGCAAAGGCCGCCATCTCGCGGTACTGGGCCAGCGACAGTTTCACCGGACCGGCAACCGAGGACATCGCCTTGGTCTGGGCCGAGGAGCCAACGCGCGACACCGACAGACCGGTGTTCACGGCGGGGCGGATGCCCTGGTAGAACAGTTCGGTTTCCAGGAAGATCTGACCGTCGGTGATCGAGATCACGTTGGTCGGAATAAACGCGGACACGTCGCCGCCCTGGGTTTCGATGATCGGCAGCGCGGTCAGCGAGCCACCACCAAAGTCCTCGTTCAGCTTCGCCGAACGCTCCAGCAGGCGGGAGTGCAGGTAGAAAACGTCACCCGGATAGGCTTCACGGCCCGGCGGACGGCGCAGCAGCAGCGACATCTGGCGGTAGGCCACGGCCTGCTTGGACAGGTCATCATAGATGATCAGCGCGTGACGGCCGTTGTCGCGGAAGAATTCCGCCATCGCGGTCGCGGCGTAGGGCGCCAGGAACTGCAGCGGTGCCGGGTCGGACGCGGTTGCGGCCACGACGATGGAGTATTCCATCGCGCCGGTCTCTTCCAGCTTCTTCACCAGCTGGGCAACGGTCGAACGCTTCTGGCCCACAGCAACGTAGACGCAGTACAGCTTCTTGGACTCGTCGTCGCCAGCCGCGTCGTTGTAGGATTTCTGGTTCAGGATGGTGTCGAGCGCGATCGCGGTCTTACCGGTCTGACGGTCGCCGATGATCAGCTCACGCTGGCCGCGGCCAACGGGGATCATCGCGTCAACGGATTTCAGGCCGGTTGCCATCGGCTCGTGCACCGACTTACGCGGGATGATGCCCGGCGCCTTCACGTCGGCGATGCCGCGGGTGACGTCGGTGATCGGACCCTTGCCGTCAAGCGGGTTGCCCAGACCGTCGACAACGCGGCCCAGCAGGCCGTTGCCCACCGGCACGTCCACGATGGAGTTGGTGCGCTTGACGGTGTCACCTTCTTTAATGTCGCGGTCGGAGCCGAAGATCACGATACCGACGTTGTCGGCTTCGAGGTTCAGCGCCATCCCCATGACGCCGCCCGGGAATTCGACCATTTCGCCGGCCTGGACGTTGTCGAGGCCGTAAACGCGCGCGATACCGTCCCCAACGGACAGCACGCGGCCGATTTCTGCCACTTCTGCTTCTTGACCATAATTCTTGATCTGGTCTTTAAGGATCGCAGAAATCTCTGCTGCTTGGATACCCATTTATCCGACCTCTTTCATTGCATTCTGTAGGGAGTTGAGCTTGGAGCGGATCGAGCTGTCGATCATCTTCGAGCCCACTTTAACGACAAGACCGCCGATGATGGAGGCATCGACGGTGGCATTGATAGTGACTTTCTTGCCCACGCGCTCGGCCAGAGTCTTGGCCAGCTTTTCGCTCTGGGTCTTGGTCAGCGCCTTGGCGGAGGTCACTTCGGCAGTGACTTCACCACGGGCTTCGGCCAGGCGGGCGCGCAGCGCGTCGATCAGCGCGGGCAGCACGTGCAGACGGCGTTTGTCCGCCATCAGTGCCAGGGTATTGCGCAGGACGGGGTCCAGCCCCATCTTGTCCGCGACCGCGGTGATTGCGGCGCCCTGCTCCTCGCGCGAGACGAGCGGCGAGCGGATCAGGCCATTGAGGTCGTCGCTGTCAGCCAGCGCGGCTGCCAGATCATTGATGCTGGATTCAAGGCTGTCGAGCGCCTTGTTCTCTTCCGCGATGTCGAACACCGCAGTGGCATAGCGCGCAGCAATGCCTGCAGAAATCGAAGCTGGTTCGGACACGTCCACCCTTCCGATATGTTTTTGGCCCCGGTTGGCATACCTGGCAACAGGCGGCGTCCGGGGGCGTGAGTCAGCCCGCCCTAGGCAGCGGGGCGTTGAAATCAGCGTGGGTCTAGCAGAGCGGATGCGACCTATCAACTGTCTATAACGGTATTGAAAGAATGCGAGTTCCCCGTCATTTCAAACACTTGCGACGAGTGCGGCCCTTTGACCGCAATATAATCCACAAAAACTGCACCAGAAGCGCGCAAATTGGCGATTCCGAAAGCCCGAATCCACGGCAAAATTGTTACACCAGCACCGCGTTTGCAGCCGCATCTGAGCGCCGCAGCCGCGGGGCGTCAATTCGGAAAAACCAAATCGGCCGCAAAACGCCTGCCCGCGAACGCCCGGGCGGGGGCTCAGGCCGGTTCGGTCAGCGGGTTTGACAGCCCCTCCAGCACCCGGATGGGGTTGGGGGCGCGCGGGCGGATCATGTGGCCCTTCTGCGGATGCGTCTGCTTGCTGACTTCCACCATGAACACGCCCCCCGCCAGCATTGCGGGCAGCCGATCCCCCATGCGCTCGAACATGGCGCCGGTTTTCAGCCAGAACCGCTTGTGACTGGGCAGCCGGTAGAGCGCGGCCGTGTGGCGCTCGATGGTGAATTCATGCTCGCGCAGCTGACCTTCCAGCTGACGCAGCGTGTAGGGGCGTCCGAAGCCAAAGGGGGTCAGGTCCGATCGCGCCCACAGACCGGCCCGGTTGGGCACGATGAAGATGGCCCTGCCGCCCGGCCCCAGAACCCGGCTGCATTCCTCGAGCAGCCGGGCGGGCCGCTCGGAGGTTTCCAGCCCGTGCAGCAGCACCAGCCGGTCGATCCGCCCGGTCTCCACCGGCCAGCTGGTCTCCTCGCACAGGACCGAGACATTGGGCTGGCCCGCGGGCCATTGCATGACCCCCTGCGGCCCCGGCATCAGCGCCATCACCCGTCGGGCCTCGGACAGGTAGGGCCGCAGAAGCGGGGCCGCGAATCCAAAGCCCGCCACCGTCAACCCCGCGGCCTCGGGCCAGAGCTGGGTCAGGCGGCCACGGATCGAGGCCTGCGCGGCCCGGCCCAGCGTGCTGCGGTAGTAGAAGTTCCTCAGATCCTGGACATCAAGATGCATTGCGGGCGCCTGTTGCTTCGGCCAATCTGGACTCAGTTTAGCAATGTAAAGGCGAATGACCATGCCTCTTGAGATCATCACCCTGCCCTGCCTGTCGGATAACTATGCTTATTTGATCCATAATCCGGCTTCGGGCGAGACCGCACTGGTGGATGCACCCGAGGCAGGCGCGATCAAGGCCGCCCTGTCGGAGCGTGGCTGGGGGCTGGACTGGATCCTGCTGACCCACCATCACTGGGACCACGTGGACGGCGTGGCCGACCTGCGCGACGCCTACGGCGCCAGGGTGATCGGCGCCGCGGCTGACGCCCACCGGCTGCCGCCGCTGGACCAGGCGGTTGCCGACGGCGAGCGCTTCTCGCTGCTGGGCGAGGAGGTTCTGGTGATGGATGTCTCCGGTCACACGGTCGGCCACATCGCCTTTTACCTGCCCGGTGCCGAGGCGGTGTTCACCGCCGACAGCCTGATGGCGCTGGGATGCGGACGGCTGTTCGAAGGCACGCCCCAGCAGATGTGGGCCAGCCTGTCGCGGCTGGCGGATCTTCCCCCGCAGACCATGGTTTATTCGGGCCATGAATACACCCAGTCCAACGGTGCCTTTGCCGCCACCATCGATGCGGACAACCCGGCCTTGCAAGAGCGCCTGCGCGATATCGCCTCGACCCGCGCCGCAGGCCGCCCCACGGTGCCTGCCTCGCTGCAGCTTGAGCTTGACACCAATCCCTTCCTGCGCCCGCACGACCCCGCCATCCGCGCCGCATTGCGCATGGAAGATGCTGAAGACGTTGAGGTTTTTGCCGAGGTCCGAAAACGCAAGGACAATTTCTGATCCCCCGCGGCGGTATCCGGCTGCAACAGGACCAAAATAAATGTGACCGCAAAATGAAGAAAAGACCTTGAAGCCGGCGCGCTATCAACCAAACTCTAACCTTATAAGCACATGGTTGAACTGAGGAGTTGGTTAATACCTCTCCACCGGCCAACCCAAGATCAGAGGAGCACGCCCGTGCCTTCATTCTCGAGCACCCTGGAACAGGCCATTCACGCAGCGCTGGCGCTGGCGAATGAACGCCGTCATGAATTCGCAACCCTGGAACATCTGCTTCTGGCCCTGATCGACGAGCCCGACGCCGCCCGCGTGATGCGCGCCTGCAGTGTCGACCTCGGCGAATTGCGATCCGCGCTGGTGGAATTCGTGGATGAAGATCTGGCCAACCTGGTCACCGATGTGGACGGCTCCGAGGCGGTGCCCACCGCCGCCTTCCAACGGGTGATCCAGCGCGCGGCCATCCACGTCCAAAGCTCCGGTCGGACCGAAGTGACGGGGGCCAATGTGCTGGTCGCCATCTTCGCCGAACGCGAAAGCGACGCCGCCTACTTCCTGCAGGACCAGGAGATGACCCGTTACGACGCGGTGAACTTCATCGCCCACGGGGTGGCCAAGGATCCTGCCTACGGTGAATCGCGCCCGGTGACCGGCGCCACCGAGCAGGAAGAAGAAGGCCTGGCGACAACGCCCGAAGGGGAAAAGAAGGAATCCGCGCTGGCGAAATACTGTGTCGACCTGAACGCGAAATCCCGCGAAGGCGACATCGACCCGCTGATCGGTCGCGACCACGAGGTTGAGCGCTGCATCCAGGTGCTGTGCCGTCGGCGCAAGAACAACCCGCTGCTGGTGGGCGACCCCGGCGTCGGCAAGACCGCCATCGCCGAGGGGCTGGCGCGCAAGATCGTCAATGGCGAAGTGCCGGAAGTGCTGTCTGAAACCACCATCTACTCGCTCGACATGGGCGCGCTGCTGGCCGGTACCCGCTACCGCGGCGATTTCGAGGAGCGCCTGAAGGCCGTTGTCACCGAGCTGGAAGACCACCCGGATGCGGTGCTGTTCATCGACGAGATCCACACCGTGATCGGTGCGGGCGCGACCTCGGGCGGCGCGATGGATGCCTCCAACCTGCTGAAGCCTGCCCTGCAGGGCGGCAAGCTGCGCACCATGGGCTCCACCACCTACAAGGAGTTCCGCCAGCATTTCGAGAAGGACCGCGCGCTGTCCCGCCGGTTCCAGAAGATCGACGTGAACGAGCCGACGGTGGAAGACTCCATCGAGATCCTGAAAGGGCTGAAGCCCTATTTCGAGGAGCACCACGGCATCAAGTTCACCTCGGACGCGATCAAGACCGCGGTGGAGCTGTCGGCGCGTTACATCAACGACCGCAAGCTGCCGGACAAGGCCATCGACGTGATCGACGAGGCCGGCGCCGCGCAGCATCTGGTGATCGAGAGCAAGCGCCGCAAGACCATCGGCGTCAAGGAGATCGAGGCGGTGGTCGCCAAGATCGCCCGCATTCCGCCCAAGAATGTCTCGAAAGACGATGCCGAGGTGCTGAAGGATCTGGAAAAATCGCTGAAACGCGTGGTCTTCGGCCAGGACGATGCGATCACCGCCCTGTCCAGCGCCATCAAGCTGGCCCGTGCCGGCCTGCGCGAACCGGAAAAGCCGATCGGCAACTACCTGTTCGCGGGCCCCACCGGCGTCGGCAAGACCGAGGTCGCGAAACAGCTGGCCGATCAGCTGGGTGTGGAACTCCTGCGCTTCGACATGTCGGAATACATGGAGAAACACGCGGTCTCCCGCCTGATCGGCGCGCCTCCGGGCTATGTCGGCTTTGACCAGGGCGGCCTGCTGACCGATGGCGTCGACCAGCACCCGCACTGCGTGCTGCTGCTGGATGAGATCGAGAAGGCGCATCCGGACGTCTACAACATCCTGTTGCAGGTGATGGACAACGGCCAGCTGACCGACCACAACGGCCGCACGGTAAACTTCCGCAACGTGATCCTGATCATGACCTCCAATGCCGGTGCGTCTGACATGGCCAAGGCGGCGATCGGTTTCGGCCGCGACCGCCGCGAGGGCGAGGACACCGCCGCCATCGAGCGCACCTTCACGCCGGAGTTCCGCAACCGTCTGGACGCGGTGATCTCCTTCGCACCGCTGGGCAAGGAGGTGATCCTGCAGGTGGTCGAGAAGTTCGTCCTGCAGCTGGAGGCCCAGCTGATGGACCGCAATGTCTCGATCGAGCTCACGCGCAAGGCCGCGGAATGGCTGGCCGACAAGGGCTACGACGACCGCATGGGCGCACGCCCCCTGGGCCGTGTCATTCAGGAGCACATCAAGAAGCCGCTGGCCGAGGAGCTCCTGTTCGGCAAGCTGACCAAGGGCGGCGTGGTGCAGGTCGGCATCAAGGACGGCAAGCTGGAGCTGCGCCTCGAAGGTCCGGGCAAGCCGCGTATCTCCGGTGACAAGCCGCCGCTGCTGACCGCTGAATAATGCGCCTTGCGGCATTGATCGCAACAGTCTCGCTCGCCGCGCCCGTCGCGGCGAGCGATTTTCGTTTGCAGTTCCCGCTGGACTGCACCCTGGGCGAAGACTGCCATATCCAGCAGTTCGTCGACCATGATCCGGGCCCGGGCGCCACGGATTTCACCTGCGGCACGCTCAGCTACGAGGGGCACAAGGGCACCGATTTTGCCCTGCCCTACCTGACGGACATGGAAGCGGGCGTTGCGGTGCGCGCCGCCGCCGACGGTGTGGTGCGCGGCACCCGCGATGCAATGCCGGACGCCTACGCCACCGACGCCAATGCCGCGACAATCAAGGGCCGCGAATGCGGCAACGGGGTGGTCCTGCGCCATGCGGGCGGGTGGGAGACCCAGTATTGCCACATGAAACGCGGCTCGATCCGGGTGGAAACCGGCGCGCAGGTGCGCGCTGGCGATGTGCTGGGCGAAGTGGGGCTGTCCGGCAAGAGCCAGTTCCCGCATCTGCACCTGTCGGTGCGCCGGGACGGTGCGGTGGTGGACCCATTTGCGCCCCACTCCGCGGATCGCTGCGGCGCCCCGGCGAAGGACACACTTTGGGCAGGTCCCCCGCCGCCCTATCAGCCCGGCGGGCTGCTTGGCGCGGGCTTCAGCACGGGGGTGCCCGCCTATGACACAATCAAGCGAGGTTACGCCGACGAGACACCGCTGGATGCCCAAGCCCGCGCGCTGGTGTTCTGGGCCTATGCCTATGGCGGCCGCGCAGGCGACCAACTGGAGCTGACGGTGACCGGCCCCGACGGCGCGCTGGTGTTCGACAGCACCGTGCTGGACCGCAACCAGGCCCAGTTCTTCCGCGCCGCCGGGCGGCGGTTACGGCGGGATCGCTGGCCAGACGGCACCTATACCGGCACCGCGCGCCTGCTGCGTGATGGGCAACCGGTCGACAGTTACAGCCACAGCATGACGATCCCGGCCCGCTGATCCGCCCTCGCCCTGCGCCATGCCCTCGCCCCAGCCACGACCGCTGCCGCCTGCAAGCTGCCGGATTTGATTTCATCGCTCCCAGCAATAGATCTAGAGAGGCCCTGCTGCCCGGTGGGGCCGCAACCCGTGTGTAACTAGTGATCTGTCTCCGCAGGGAGCAGTCTGTCTCCAATGGTGAAGCGGGTTGCACCCGGGCACGCGCCGCACACCGGGCGTGGCAGCGCCTGGGCGTGCAACCTCCCGCTCTCAGCCATCAATACCGCATGCCGACCTCCAATGTCGTTGCATCGGCATGCCCCTGGCGGTCGAGGGCGGCTTACTTCTCGGTGAATTTCAACTCGATCCGGCGGTTCTGCGCGCGTGCCTCCGGTGTATCGGCGGTGCTGACCGGCTGGTACTCCCCAAACCCGTTGGCCGCGAGCCGCGAGGGCGGCACTCCCAACGCTTCGACCATGTAGCGCACCACCGACAGCGCCCGCCCCTGGCTCAACTCCCAGTTATCGGAAAACTTAGGATGGGCGCCCAGCGGCGTGTCATCTGTGTGCCCGTCGACGCGGATGATCCAGTTGATTTCAGGCGGGATCGCGGACACCACGCTCTGCAGGATCGACACCACCTTGGCGATCTCGACCTTGCCTTCCGGAGACAGCGTGGCACTGCCGGGCGCAAACAGCACCTCGGAGGCAAAGACAAAGCGGTCGCCCTGGATCTGCACCCCTTCCTGGTTGCCCAGAAGGTCGCGCAAACGGCCAAAGAACTCCGACCGGTAGCGCTCCAGATCCTGCGCCTTGTCGGCAAGGGCGGCCGCCTCGGCCTCCAGCCGTTTGCGCTCTGCCTCTTCCAACAGCCGCCGCTTGCGCTCCTCGGAGGCGGCGCGGGCTAGGGCTGCGTTCAGGTCCTGGCCCAGGTTCTGCAACTGCACCTGCTGCGCGGCGTCGCGCGCCTCGTAATCATCCAGCAAGGCCTGCAGGCTGCCCAGCTGTTCGCGCAGCGCCGCAACCTGCTGATTGAGCAGCGCAGTCTCGCGCCGGGCGTCCTCGGACACCGCCTTTTGCTGTGCCAGGGCCTCCCGCGCCTGCGCCAGCAGCGCCGCGCGCTCCTCGGCGCGGCTCAACTCTTCGGCCGCGCGCGCTTCGGCGGTCTCCTGCGCCGCCACCGCATTCAGCAGGCGCTGACGCAGCACATCCAGCTCATCCGCGCTGGCCTCGGCCACCGACAGCGCCGCCTTGGCTTCGGCCAGTTCGGCTGCCAGCTCTGCGGTTTCCTTGTCGGCGTCGGCGCGGGCGGCCTCAAGCTCGGCCAGTTGCGCATCAAGCTGCTTCTTCGCCGCCTCGGAGGCTGCCAGCAGCGTCAGCGTGTCCTCGGCCTCCTGCCGCTGCGCCTCCAGCGCCAGGGTCATGGCGGTCAGCTCGGCATCGGCATCCTGCAGTTTCTCGCGCAGGGCTTCGGCGGCGGCAGCTTCCAGCAGGCGGGCGGAGTCGGCGGCGTCAAGCTGCTCCTGCAAGCTGCTGATCTGCTGGGATTGCTGGGTCCCCTCCTCTTCGAGGGACGCGATCAGCGCCTCCATCGCCTCCCGCTCGGCAGCAGCGCGTCGTGCCGCCTCGGCCTCGGCATCAAGTTCGTCGCGGGCCTGAGCCAGCGCGAGGTTGAGAGCCTCCTGTTCGCTCAGCAGCTCATCGCGGGCGGCTTCCAGACTGTCGCGTTCGGCGCTGAGATCCGCGATCCGCGCCTGCGCCGCGTCGCGGCTGGCGATCAGCGCGGCCACCTGCGCCTCGAAGCTGGTGATGCGGGTTTCGGCCTCGGCCAGCGCATCCGCCTGGCGGTCACGCTCGGCAGTCAGTGCCGCGATCCGCCCCTCTGCCTCTTCCAGATCCGACTGCGCGGTGTTCAGGGTCGAGGTCAGCGCTCCCATCCGCGCCTGCAGGCGGCGATTTTCGCGCTCTTCCAGCCCCAGCGCGGCGGCCAGCGCGCTCACCTCTGCCGACAGTTCATCCAGCTGGCTTTCCTGGCCGGTGATCGTCTCGCGCAGCACGAATTGCACCACCATGAAAATGGTCAGCACGAACATCAGCACCAGCAAAAGCCCGGTCATCGCGTCGACGAAGCCGGGCCAGATCGAGGCCTGGAACCGTTGCCCTGTGCGCCGCGAGAGGGCCATGGATCAGTCCCCCGCGCTGCGGTCGGACACGCCACCGCGCGACAGGCCGCGCGGGCGGGCAAAGGCCTTGATCATCAGGTCGATGTCCTTGCGCAGCTCCGCCAGACTTTCCTGCCGCCCAGCCGAGATTTCCTCGAGGATGCGCAGCATCTGCACGTCGATCGAGCGCAGACGCATGCGGCTTTCGGCGTCAATGCCGCCCTGTTCGCCCTGGGCGCGCAGGATCTCGGTCAGGGCCTCCTGCCCCACGGCAACACGGTCCAGTGCCGCGGTGATGGTGCCGGTCTGCTCCTGGCGGCGGTTCATCTCCTGGATGGTCTCCACCAGTTCGCCCAGCTTCCGGTCCACCGCCGCGCGCCCTTCGGAGGTCTCGGCAAACATCGCCTGCAGCGCGTCCATCTGTTCGGCCATCGTGTCCAGCACCTGCGACACCACATTGCTGTCGCCCGCCCCCTCCTCGCCCGAGGCAAAGCTCACACGGGTGATCGAAGACAGCCATTCCTCCAGCTCGCGGTAAAAGCGGTTCTGCCCGTGGCCCGCGAACAGCTCCAGCAGCCCCACGATCAGCGAACCGGCAAGACCCAGAAGCGAGGAGGCAAAGGCCACGCCCATGCCGCCCAGCTGCGCCTCCAGCCCGGTCATCAGGCGGTTGAAGACTGACAGGCCTTCTTCGCCCTCCTGCGGGGCGAGGCTGCGAATGGTGTCCACAACGGCGGGAACGGTGGTGGCGAGGCCGTAGAAAGTGCCGAGAAGGCCAAGGAAAATCAGCAGGTTGACGATGTATCGGGTGATCTCGCGATCTTCGTCGATGCGGCTGGCAACCGAGTCGAGGATGGAGCGCGTCGAGGTGGAGCCCAGCTGCATCCGCGCCGAGCGCGAGCCAAGGAGCGACGCCAGCGGCGCCAGCATCGAGGGCGGGCGACGGTGTTCCTGGCTGTCGCCGGCGGCAAAGCGCTCGATCCAGCGCACCGAGCCGATCAGCTGCACCACCTGCCAGAAACAGGCCAGCACCCCGATCACGAAGACAAAGACGATAAAGCCGTTGAGCCAGGGGTTCGCCTCGAACACCGGCAGCACCCGTGGCAGGGCGACGAAAGCGCCGAAGCCCGAGAGCCCCAGCGCGATCAGCATCATGATGATCTGCCGCACCGGCTGTGAAAATTGCGGCCGCGTCTTGCGGTCTGGCTGCGCCATAGTCCTAGGTCCTGACCGATTGCCTGCTCTTGCTTCGCTTGCAGCCTATAAGCAAAGAGCTTGCAGCGCCAAGGCTTTATGCGGTGATTTCCCGCACCCGTCGGGCCAGCCAGTCGAGATCGACGTCATGGAGGCCAATTTCGGAGAGATGATCCGCGGTGTTGTAGAGATACTCGGTGTTCGGCCCCCGCCCGCCGACCGCATGGGCGATGATCTGGGCCTGTTCCTCCAACCCCATGCCGCCGCAATATTGCACGTGATCGGGGTCGATCACATAGGTCACCGCGGTGACCTTGCGCCCGTCCGTCAGCTCAACCTCGAGGTTGCGCTCCACGTAGGCCGAGGAAATCAGCTCCCGCTCGCGCAGGTAGTCAAGCGTCTGCGCCTCATGTCCGGCTTCCACGGCCATCGCCAACCCCTTGCAATGGGCGCCCTTCACCTCGTCCAAGGCCAGCACCAGCCCCGGTCGCTCCTCCGTGCCGCGATGGTGGACCGAGCTCATGCAGAAGGATCGCGCATAGCCGTGCAGCACCGCCACCTCGCGACGCGCCACCGGGAACCCCGGGTTCCACAGGAGAGATCCGTAACCGAATACCCACATTGTCATGCTGTCTGGCCCTTTCTGCTCTCCCCCTATAAACAGCAATCCCACCCCGGACAAAAGAGGCTATCCCATGCGCCTGGTGAAACTGCTGCTGACCGGTTTGCTGCTTTGGAGCCTGTATTGGGCCGTTGCAGGCTGGGGTCTGCGTGCGGGGGTGGCCGCCTGGTTCGAGGACCGGCGCGCGCACGGCTGGCAGGCAGACATCGCAGCGCTGAACACCGAGGGCTACCCGTGGCGCCACCGCACCCGGCTGGCTCAGCCCGCGCTGGCCGATCCGGGCACCGGCCTTGCCTGGCGGGCCGACTGGCTGGAGCTGGACAGCCCGGCGCTCTGGCCCGGCGCGATGACGCTGCGCTTCCCGGCAACGCAGCAACGGCTGTCCTATTTGGACCAGACGGCGGTGATCGCCGCGCAGGAGCTTCAGGCAGACCTGCGGCTGGCGCCCGGCACCGCCCTCACCATCGAAGCACTGGAGCTGACTGCCGGGCGCTGGCAGGTCACGAGGGGCGAAGACATCGCGCTGGCCGCCGGGACACTGGACATCGGCATGGTGCAAACCGACACCCCCGAGACCTATCAGCTGCGGGCACGGGCCGATGGCCTGGTACCGGGAGAGCATTGGCGGCGGCGCCTGGCCGCCGGGCCCGACCTGCCAGAGGCGCTGGAGACGCTGACGCTGGAGATGACGGTGGCGTTCGACCGCGCCTGGGACCGCAGCGCCCTGGAAGAGAGCCGCCCGCAGCCGCGTCGCATCGAGTTGCATTTCGCCGACGCCCACTGGGGCGCATTGCGACTGAAGGCCAGCGGCGCGGTGACCGTGGACGCGCAGGGTCGGCCCGACGGGCGCGTCGCCCTGCGGGCGGAAAACTGGCGTGACATCCTGTCGATGGCCGAGCGCAGCGGTGTGCTTGCGCCCGCGTTGCGCCGCACGGCGGAGCGCGTGCTCGGCCTCCTGGCGCAGTCCGGTGGCAACCCGGAGCATCTGGATCTGACGCTGGGCTTTGAGAACGGCCAGGTAATGCTGGGCCCCTTGCCGATCGGCCCCGCGCCGCGCCTGATCCTGCGCTGAAGCGCCCGCGCGCGCCAGCCTGTCAAGGGCCGCGCAGCGGCGGCGCGACGCGCCGTTTACCCTTTACAGGCTTCTACCTGCATACTGGACATGGCGCGTCAGGGCAGACCTGCCCCTGAGGTGCCTCTCAGCATGTTCTTCTGATGGTTTGCACGCAGCGCATCCGGTTGAAATGCCCGCGCAGCGCAACAGGCCGGACGGCGCGCGCAGCGCGCGGGGCCCAAGGCTGCAATATGCCCGCAAGGGCATCTTCAGGCGCGGGAGCCGCCCCTTCCGGCGCTGCCTAGCGGCAATAGGCGCCGTTGCGGTGGCGGGCAACGTCCAAGTGGAAGTGATCGCGGTGATAGCGGTCGGCCTCGGGCCCCAGCACGGTGCTGAAGGGGCCGCAGGCGGCGCGCCAGATCTTCTTCAGCTTGCGCCGGGTCTTGCGCTTTTGCCAGCCGTGCAAAACGGTGATGGTTTCGCCGCTCTCCAGCGTGAAGCCGGAAATGTCGATCGCCCGACCACGCCCGTGTTCCGAGATCTTGGCCCCGGGGCGGTTGTTGCGGGTGCGGCAGGCGTAATGCGCGGCGACCCGCAGGCCGACCACCTTGTTGCGGCGGCCAAAGGCGGTCTCCACCTCGCGGTTGATCCAGGTCTTCAGCGCGCGCGCCGTTCTGCAGGTCATCAGGGAGGCCTGGCTGAGACGCACGCCGGAAATCTCGCGAACCTGCACCGCATCCTTGGCACCGCAGCCGGGCAGCTTGCCCGCCACATCGCCAAAGTCATCGCCCTTGATCTCGGGATCGCCGCAGACCGAGCCTTCGCGGCGCTTCTTGCGGCCGAACAGAACCTCCGTGCCCTGCGGGGGCGCGAGCGATTGCGGCAAGGGGGGCGTCCCGCGCGGGACGCTGAGTGCGGCCAGCTGCGTTGCAGGCGCGGTGGGCTCCTGCTGCTGCCCTGCGATGGCGGCGGGCGCCAGCAGCAGGGCTGCCAGGAGGACGCCCGCGCGGATCACTTCTTCAGGCTCCGGCCAAAGTCCGGCGCATCGGTGTCCTGCCCCGCCTCGATGATTCCGCGGCGGATGGCGCGGGTGCGAGTGAAGTAATCGTGCAGATGCTCGCCGTCGCCGGTGCGGATGGCCCGCTGAAGGGCGAACAGCTCCTCGGTGAAGCGGCCGAGGATCTCCAGCGTCGCATCCTTGTTGGTCAGGAACACGTCGCGCCACATGGTCGGATCCGAGGCCGCAATCCGGGTGAAGTCGCGGAAACCCGCGGCGGAATATTTGATCACCTCGCTGTCGGTGACGCGGCGCAGATCGTCAGCGACGCCCACCATCGTGTAGGCGATCAGGTGCGGCGTGTGCGAGGTGACGGCGAGCACCAGGTCGTGGTGATCGGCGTCCATCTCATCGACATTGGCGCCCATCCCCTCCCACAGCGCCCGCAGGCGGGCGGTGGCCTCCGGATCGGTGCCCTCGACCGGCACCAGCAGCGACCAGCGGTTGTCGAACAGCTCGGCAAAGCCGGATTCAGGCCCGGAATGCTCGGTCCCGGCCAGCGGGTGGGCGGGCACGAAATGCACGCCCTCGGGGATATGCGGCTGCACCGCGTCGATCACATGGCGCTTGACCGAACCCACGTCCGAAACCGTGGCACCGGGTTTCAGCACCGGCGCGATCTCTTCCATCACCGGGCCCATGGCGCCGACGGGCACGCAGAGCACCACCAGATCGGCATCCGCAACCGCCTCGCGCGCGGTGTCGCAGACGCGGTCGCACAAGCCGATGCGGCGCGCGGTGTCGCGGGTCTCGCTGCTGCGGGCATAGCCTGTGACCTCGCCCGCGAGCCCTGCACGTTTCATCGCCCAGAACATCGAGGAGGCGATCAACCCCAGCCCGATCAGCGCGACGCGCTCGTAAACCTGCGTGCTCATGCCCGGCCCTCTTTGAAGGTTTTTACCGCTGCGGCCAGACGGCGGCAGGCGTCTTCGTCGCCGATGGTGATGCGCAGCGCGTTGGGCAGCTTGTAGCCTGCCACCCGGCGCACGATCAGCCCCTGCGACTGCAGGTAGTCGTCACAGGCCTCGGCCTCGGCCTGGCTGCCGAATCGCGCCAGGATGAAATTGGTGCAGGAGACATCCGACGGCACCCCCAGTTCGGCCAGCGCATCCGCCAGCCAGCCGCGCCACTTGGCGTTCTCGGCGCGGCAGTGGTCGAGGTAGTCAGTGTCTCGGACCGCGGCTTCGGCCCCCGCCAGCGCGGTGCTGGAGACGTTGAACGGGCCACGCAGGCGGTTCAACACATCGATGATTTCCTGCGGGCCGTAGCCCCAGCCGATGCGCGCGCCGCCCAAGCCGTAAATCTTGGAGAAGGTGCGAGTCATCACCACGTTGCTGCGCTCGGCGATCAGCGAGGCGCCGCCGTCAAAGCCTTCGACGTATTCGGCATAGGCGCCGTCCAGCACCAGCAGCGCGCCCGCGGGGATGCCATCGGCCAGCCGGGCGACCTCGCGCGCGCTGATCATGGTGCCGGTCGGGTTGTTGGGATTGGCGATGAAGACCAGCCGGGTGCGGTCGGTACACCCTGCCAGCAGCGCGTCGACATCGGTGACGCGCTCGCGCTCGGGCACCTCGACCGGGGTCGCGCCCACCGCCAAAGCGCTGATGCGGTACATGGCGAACCCGTGTTCGGTGAACAGCACCTCGTCACCCGGTCCGGCATAGGCCTGGCACAGGAAGGCAATGATCTCGTCGCTGCCAGCGCCGCAGATGATCTGCTCCGGCGCCAATCCGTGAACCTCTCCGATGGTCCGGCGCAGCGAGGCGTGGTCGGAGCTGGGATAGCGATGCATGTTGGCCGCGGCCTCCTGCATCGCGGCCACCGCGCGGGGGCTGGGCCCGAACGGGTTCTCGTTCGAGGAGAGTTTCACAACGTTGCTCACCCCAGTCACATGGGCGGCTCCGCCCTGATACAGAGCGATGTCCATGATGCCGGGCTGCGGGGTGATTTGGGTCATAATACGGGCTCCGTTAATTCCTGCCCGTCATAGCGGCCCAAGGCGGGCTGGGGAAGCACCAAGATGCCGCCCCCAGCCGACCTGCTGCCACTTGGGTCAGGCGACAAGCGCCTGGAAGCGTGCCGTTTCGGGATCGGCACCATAGCGCGGCGCCAGCGCGCCGACGCGTTCGGTCAGCGCATTGACACTCTCGATGATGTAGCGGGCGGTCTCATCCCGCATCAGGTAGGAGAAGTTCAGCCGCACCCAGCCGGGCTTCTTCATTTCCTCTCCGGCCTGCAGGTCCCGGAACAGGGACGCCGACTCGGCCGCGCCGATTCCCAACAGCCGGTGCGCGTAAGGCCCGGCACAGGCGCAACCGCCTCGGGCCTGAATGCCATAGACGTCGCTGAGCATGCGGGTGAACAGCTGCTGATGCACCGGCGCGCCCGACGCGTCAGTGACCAGGAAAGAAAAGATCGGCAACCGGTGCGCGGCGCGGTGGCCGAGGACGCGCAGCCGCGGATTGTCGGCCCAGCCGTCCCAGGCCATCTGCGCATAGCGGGCCTCGCGCGCTTCGATCCGCTGCTGCCCGACAGCCTCCTTGACCAGAAAGGCGAGGGCTGCGCGGATGTCACCGATCACATTGGGGGTGCCTGCCTCCTCGCGCGCTGCCAGGTCGCGGCTGTATTCATGATGCCAGGGCGAAACAAAGCTGACGGTGCCGCCACCGGGCCAGGAGGGGCAACGGCGGCGCACCATGGCACCATTGACGATCAGCACGCCGGAAGAGCCGGGACCACCGGGGAACTTGTGCGGCGAGACCACCACCGCGTCCTTGCGGGCCGCGCCCTGCCCGCCCATGTCGATCGGCAGATAGGGACCGCCGCCGGCGTAGTCCCAGACCGCCAGCGCGCCATGGGCGTGCAGCAGCCGGCTGACGGGATCCGGGTCGGTGAGAATGCCGGTCACGTTGGAGGCGGCGGAAAAGCTGCCGATTTTCAGATCGCTGTCCGCATGGGCCGCCAGTTCCTGCGCAAGTGCCTCTAGGTCGACGCCGCCCCCTGCGGCCTCGGGGATTTCCACCACCTTGGCCTTGCTTTCGCGCCACGGCAGAATGTTCGAGTGATGCTCATACGGGCCGATGAAAACCACCGGCTGCGCGGCCTCGTTGACGCCGAACAGGCTGACCAGACGGTTCAGCCCCGCCGTCGCGCCGGAACCGGTGAAGATCACGCTGTCCTGCTGCATCGCGCCGCACAAGCGGGCGATCTCGGCGCGCGCCTCGCGGCGCAGGCGGGTCATGTAGGAGCCACAGTAGGAGGCTTCGGTGTGGGAGTTGGCGTAGAAGGGCAGAACCGCTTGCGCGACGAACTCCTCGACCTGACGCAGGGGGCGCCCGGAGGCGACGTAGTCCGCATAGACCAACGGCACCTCGCCATCGAGACCGGGAATCATCACCCCTTCGCCGATCAACCCCTGCTCCAGGCTGCCATCTTGCGCGGCGATTTTGATGGATTGTTTGAATGCTGCCAGTGTCATGTCGGCCCCTCATGTAGTCGCTGGGACATTCTGAACGGCATTCAGCGCGGATTCTTTATCAACTAGTGACTATTTTGGCCAATTTTTGTGTCGTATGATCGCAGTATGAGCAAAGTAATCGATCAGATAGACAGGCGCATTCTGCGCGCCCTGCAAATGGATGGCAGCCTGTCGCAACGCGAGTTGGCAGAGCAGGTTGGCCTGTCGCAGAACGCCTGCTGGCGGCGCCTGAAGGCGCTGAATGACAGCGGGGTATTGCAGGGGTCCACCGCGCGGATAGACCGGGCGGCGCTGGATCTGGATCTTGTCGTCTTTGTGATGCTGCGGACCCGGCATCATTCCGCAGACTGGCTGCAAAAGTTCCGCCGTCACGTGCTGACCATTCCCGAGGTCGTGGACTTCCACCGCATTGGCGGGGACTACGACTATCAGCTGAAGGTGGTCACCCAGGACATGGCCAGCTATGACCGCGTCTACCAACGGCTGATCGCGGGCGTGGAACTGGACAGCGTGACCTCGTATTTCGCGATGGAAGCTATCGCCGAAGCCCGGCCACTGCCCCTGTAGGCGCGCCCAAAGGCCCCGCCTTCCCGCGGCCCGATATCAGAGGGCCCCGGCAGCAGCCGCGGGTGGACACGGCTGGCCGACGGGACCGGCCGAGCCTGACCTCAGTGGCCGAAGGCGCTGTTCTTCATCCACATCGGACGCTTGCCTTTGGGGCCCATGCGCATGTGCAGGCAGGCGGTTCCAAGCCTCTGAAAATAAAGGATATCGACAGGGTACCATCCGGCCTGGGGCACTTCGACCTCGGTCTGGACGGTGCTGTCGCAGGCCTGCCGACCATCGAACTTTCCGACCTCCTGCCCGCCGATGCGGGCCAGCAGCCCGTCATTGGTCAGGAAATCGATGGTGTGCACGCCGGGTTGATCCAGCCGCACGTAGCCGGTGATGCGCGCCGCCACATGCATGGCACGTTTGGAGGTGAGCGTCGGCTCGCCCTCCGCGGTGTCGCGATTGTCGAGCCCGGCAATCGGGCGTCCCGGCTCACCGTGGGATTTCAAGGCCCATTCCGCCTGCGCCAACGATTTGACGTCCTGCGGATAGGCGTAGGTAACCGCCAGCCCCGGCTTGACCGAAGATGGCTGAGGGTTGGCTGGCGTCAGCTTCAGAGGTGCCGCCAAGGCCGCCGCGGCGGAGAAGGCAATTACGGCGGCTGAGACCGCCCCTGCAATGAATTTCATCATACACTCCCGGTCTTTTCTGACTCGAGGGTAGAGCGATCCACGACCAACAGCCACAGGAAAATTGCAATGCGCCACTTTGCGACCGTTTTGCGCCACGAAAAAGGGCCGCCCCGCAGGACAGCCCTTCCAGTCGCATGCCCAAGGGGCAGGTGACTTAGTTCTTAGCGTAGAATTCGACGACCAGGTTCGGTTCCATCACGACCGGGTACGGCACGTCGCTCAGACCCGGGGTGCGCACGAAGGTCGCGGTCATCTTGGAGTGGTCGACTTCCAGGTAGTCCGGAACGTCACGCTCTGCCAGGCCTACGGCTTCCAGCACGATGGCCAGCTGCTTGGACTTGTCACGAACGGCGATCACGTCGCCCTCTTTCACGCGGTAGGAGGGGATGTTCACGCGCTTGCCGTTCACGGTCACGTGGCCGTGGTTCACGAACTGGCGAGCCGCAAAGACGGT
Organism: Nocardioides marinus; assembly: GCA_019801415.1. Lineage (GTDB taxonomy): Bacteria > Pseudomonadota > Alphaproteobacteria > Rhodobacterales > Rhodobacteraceae > Leisingera. The sequence continues at coordinate 387,894 of JAHVJD010000004.1, read as the reverse complement.
GGGAACGAATTTGGCGCGGTAGACAACCGCGTCCAGGCGGCGCTCCAGCAGACCGATCAGGTTTTCACCGGTGTCGCCCTTCACACGCTCGGCTTCGCCGTAGATGCGGCGGAACTGCTTTTCGGTCAGGTCGCCGTAGTAGCCCTTGAGCTTTTGCTTGGCGCGCAGCTGGATACCGAAGTCGGACAGTTTGCCCTTGCGGCGCTGACCGTGCTGGCCGGGGCCGTACTCACGGCGGTTGACCGGGGACTTGGCGCGGCCCCAGATGTTTTCGCCCATGCGGCGGTCAATTTTGTACTTGGCAGACGTGCGTTTGGTCACGGCTGATCTCCTTCTTGAGTGGCGCTGCAGCCACTTTCCAAAACCGGTTCCCACCTGGACGGTTGTAATCGCTTGTGCGACCGCACCGACCGTGTTCGCCTGTCCCAGAAGCCTCTGCAACAATCGAAGGGCGTTGTCCTCTTGCTCCGCATCCAGGATCCGGGCATGACAGGCATCCCCTTGCGGGGGCCACCAACACCAATGAAGCCGCGCTTATATAGAGGGCGGTGGCAGAGTCAACATCGGCTGCACGGGTTTTGGTGAAAAGATGCATCGCCCGCGAAAAACAGGGGGCGTGCCCTGCCCTCTTCATCCGAAAGGCACAGCCCCGCCCACCAGCGTCACCCCTGCACCGGCGTCGCGCCCAGCCGGGTGCGCGCGGTTTCCCGCACCAGTTCGGCCACCTGGGTCAGCTGCCGAGCCAGCGGATTGCTGCGGCGCCAGATCATGCCGATCGTGCGCGCGGGCTGCGGGTCGGCAAAATGCGCTACCGAAACGGCCGCCGAGCGGGTTTCGACCGGGATTGCCATTTCCGGGATCAGCGTCACCCCGATGCCGGCGCCGACCATCTGCACCAGCGTCGACAGCGAGCTGCCATCGAGCAACTCCCGCGGGGCGGCAGACTGCATGTTGCAAAAGGACAGCGCCTGATCGCGAAAACAGTGCCCCTCCTCCAGCAACAACAGGCGCATTTCGCGCAGACCCTCCGGGCCGGGCACCGGCAAATCTCCGTCTTCGCCGGGGCGCACCAGCACGAAACGCTCGCTGAACAGCGCCACCTCCTCAAACGCCGGTTCCGAGACCGGCAAGGCCACGATGGCGGTGTCCAGCCGCCCCTCCCCCAGCTCCTTGAGCAGTTTCGGGGTCACGGTCTCGCGCACCCGGATGTCGGCCTCGGGATGGTCGCGGGCGAGCGTCGCCACGATGGCTGGCAGAAGATAGGGGGCGATGGTCGGAATCACCCCGATCCGCAGGCGCCCTGCCAGCCCCTCACGGGAGGCGCGCGCCAGTTCTCCCAGCTCATCCACCGAGCGCAGGATGCCGCGCACCCGCTGCACCAGGTCTTCTCCCAGGCTGGTCAGCCGCACCTGGCGGGCCCCCCGCTCGACCAGCTGCACCCCGAGCACCTCCTCCAGCTCCTTGATCTGAACCGAAAGGGCGGGCTGGGACACGGCGCAGGCATCCGCGGCACGACCGAAATGGCGGTGGCGGGCCAAGGCCTCAAAATAACGCATCTGGCGCAAGGTCACATTTATCATAAGGCGAACCTATCACTGCGATGAATAAATGCAACTTAATCCAATCAACGCCGTCTGCTAGGGTTTTCTCAACATCAGGACAGGCGAGACGCGCCAAGGTTCAAGATGTTGCGTCACGTAGCACAACCCACTTTGCAGCCACGATCGGAGAGAAAGATGGACGGCAATACCCCCGCAGGAAAATGCCCGGTAATGCATGGATCGGCGCATAACACCGCCCGCGGCGGCGGCACCAGGAACCAGGACTGGTGGCCAAATCAGCTGGATCTGCGGATCTTGCATCAGCACTCGGCCAAGTCGAACCCGATGGGCGCGGACTTCAACTACCGCGAAGAGTTCAAGAAGCTCGACCTGGACGCGGTCAAGAAGGACCTGTTCGCGCTGATGACGGACAGCCAGGACTGGTGGCCCGCGGACTACGGCCACTACGGCGGCCTGTTCATCCGCATGGCCTGGCACAGTGCGGGCACCTACCGCAGCGCCGATGGCCGCGGTGGCGGCAGCACCGGCAGCCAGCGCTTTGCGCCGCTGAACAGCTGGCCGGACAATGGCAACCTCGACAAGGCGCGCCGTTTGCTGTGGCCGATCAAGAAGAAATACGGCAACCGGATCTCCTGGGCGGACCTGATGATCCTGGCCGGCAACTGCGCCATTGAATCGATGGGCGGTCCGGTGCTCGGCTTTGGCGGTGGCCGCGAAGACATCTGGGAACCCGAGGAAGACATCTACTGGGGCTCCGAGACCGAATGGCTGGCCACCAGCGACAAGCCCAACAGTCGCTATTCCGGCGAGCGGGAACTCGAACATCCGCTGGCCGCCGTGCAGATGGGCCTGATCTACGTCAACCCGGAAGGTCCGGACGGCAACCCCGATCCGATCGCCTCGGGGTTTGACGTACGCGACACCTTTGCGCGCATGGGCATGAACGACGAGGAAACCGTGGCCCTGGTGGCCGGCGGGCACACCTTCGGCAAGGCCCACGGCGCGGGCAACCCCGAGCTGGTCGGCGTCGAGCCAGAGATGGCAGACGTCGAGGAAATGGGCCTCGGGTGGATCAACACCCATGGCACCGGCAACGCAGGTGACACCACCACCAGCGGCATCGAGGGCGCGTGGAAACCCAATCCGACCAAATGGGACATGGGCTATTTCGACGTGCTGTTCGGCTACGAGTGGAAGCTGGTCAAAAGCCCTGCCGGCGCGCACCAGTGGGAGGCGCAGAACGTGAAGCCGGAGCATATGGTCGTGGACGCCCATGACCCCAGCAAGATGCATCCGCCGATGATGACCACCGCCGACATGTCGCTGCGGATGGACCCGATCTACGAGAAGATCTCGCGCGATTACCACGCCAACCCGGATAAATTCGCCGACGCCTTTGCCCGCGCCTGGTTCAAGCTGTGCCACCGCGACATGGGGCCCAAGTCGCGTTACCTCGGCAGCGAGGTGCCGGACGAGGACCTGATCTGGCAAGACCCGCTGCCCGCGGTGGATCACGAACTGATCAATGCCTCGGACGTGGCGGCGCTGAAGAAACAGGTTCTGGAGTCCGAGCTGACGGTGCCGGAACTGGTGTCGGTGGCCTGGGCCTCGGCCTCGACCTTCCGTGGATCGGACCACCGCGGGGGTGCCAACGGCGCGCGCATCCGTCTTGCGCCGCAAAAGGACTGGGAGGTGAACCAGCCCGAGCAGCTGGCCCGTGTGCTGGATGTACTGGAACAGATCCAGAGCGACTTCAACGCCGCCGCTCCGGCGGGCAAGAAGGTCTCGCTTGCCGATCTGATCGTGCTGGCAGGCAGCGCCGCGGTGGAAGAAGCCGCACGGGCGGCAGGTTTCCCCATCGAGGTGCCCTTCACGCCCGGTCGCACCGACGCCACCCAGGAGCAGACCGATGTTGAGGGCTTTGCCGTGCTGGAACCGGAAGCTGACGGGTTCCGCAACTTCCAGAAAGGCACCTACAGCATCCCCGCGGAGAAGCTGCTGGTCGACCGCGCGCAGCTGCTTGGCCTTGGCGCGCCGGAGATGACAGCGCTGCTGGGCGGCCTTCGGGTTCTGGGGGCCAACCATGGCAACAGCCCGCACGGGGTGTTCACCGACCGCGTCGGGGTTCTCAGCAACGACTTCTTCCACGGCATCGTCGACATGGGCACCAAGTGGAAACCCACCGGCGACGGGCTGTACGAAGGCGTGGATCGCGCCAGCGGGACGCCGAAGTGGACCGCCACGCGCGCCGACCTGGTGTTCGGTTCCAACTCGCAACTGCGGGCGCTCGCCGAGGTCTATGCGCAGGACGATGGCGCCGGGAAGTTTGTCCATGACTTCGTCGCCGCCTGGGTCAAGGTGATGGAAGCCGACCGCTTCGACCTCGCCGCCTGACCTGCCCCGAACCTGCCATTGTGCAGGGCGCGCATAAAGAACGGGGGCGCATTGGTTCAGCCAATGCGCCCCCTTTTATTTGTTCGACCGTCATCCGGCCCGCCGCCCCCCCTAGGGGCCGCGCTGCCTTAAGCGCTTGATCCGGAGAGTTTCGCCAGCAGCCCCCTGGTGGAGCCATCCTTGCGCTCCGCCGAGGCGCCCTGAACCATCGGCAGCAGTGAGTTGGCCAGTTCCTTGCCCAGCTCCACCCCCCACTGATCGAAGGAGTTGATGCCCCAGATCACGCCCTCGACAAACACCCGGTGTTCGTACAGCGCGATGATCTGGCCCAGCACGAAGGGCGTCAGCTTGGGGTAGGCCAGCGTGACCGAGGGCCGGTTGCCCGGGAAGCTGCGGTGACAGGCCAGTGTCTCGGCCTCGATATCTCCGTCCGGCAGCCCGGATTTGGCGACGAGGTCGCGCGCCTCCTCCAGAGACCGGCCGCACATCAGCGCCTCGGACTGTGCCAGGCAGTTTGCCTTCAACAGGTCGTGGTGGTGCTGCAAGTCCGGTTCATGCGCCTCGGCTGCAATCAGGAACTCGGCCGGTACGATCCGGGTCCCCTGGTGCAGCAGCTGGTAGAAGGCGTGCTGACCGTTGGTGCCCGGCTCGCCCCAGACGATGGGACAGGTCGCCCGCTCCACGGTGTCCCCGTTCACCCTGGTCCGCTTGCCGTTGCTTTCCATCTCCAGCTGCTGGAGATACGCAGGCAGCCGTTCCAGCCGCTGGTCATACGGCAGCACCGCCCGAGAGTCATAGCCACAGATGTTGTTGTGCCAAATCCCGACCAGCCCCATCATCAAGGGCAGGTTCCGGTCGGCCTCGGCGGTGCGGAAATGGTCGTCCATCGCCGCGCCACCCGCCAGGAAGTCGCGGAAGTTCGCCGCCCCGATGGCCAGCATGATCGGCAGCCCCACCGGCCCCCACAGCGAATAGCGTCCGCCAACCCAATCGGCGAAGCCGAACACCCGGTCGGCGGTGATGCCCAGCTCGGCCGCCCGGTCCGGCGCCGAGGACACGGCTGCCAGATGACCGGCTGCCTCCTTGCCGACAGCGGCTTCCAGCCAGCGGATCGCGGCGGCGGCGTTGGTCATCGTCTCCACCGTGGTGAAGGTCTTGGAAGCGATGATAACAAGCGTCGTTTCCGGGTTCAGCGCGGCCAGCGTGTCGCGCACATGGGCGCCGTCGATGTTGGAGACGAAGTGGCAGGCAGGCCCGTCGTGGTAGGGCGCGAGCGCACCTACCGCCATCAGCGGGCCAAGATCGGAGCCGCCGATGCCGATGTTGACCACATCGGTGAACTTGCGCCCCGCCGGGGTGGTAAGCGCCCCCGAGCGCACGGATTCGGCAAACTCTTCCAGCCGCTGCAGCATCTCTGCCACGCCGGGGCGCACATCCTCGCCGCCGACCAGCAGCGGATCGGCGGTCTGTGCGCGCAGGGCGGTGTGCAGAACCGCGCGGCCCTCGGTTCTATTGACGATGCCACCACTGAACATCCGGTCGCGCTTGCCAGGCACATCTGCCGCCTCGGCCAGCTCCAGCAGCGCGGCGCGGGTGTCGCCATCGATGTTGGTCTTTGAATAATCCAGTAGCAGCCCGTCCACCTCCGCCGAAAAGCTGTCAAAGCGGGCGGGATCCGCATCAAACAGCGACAGGATCCGGCGATCCCGGGTATTGGCGTGCAGTTTCTCGAGCGTATCCCAGACGCTGGTCATTTGCGGCCACCTAGCTGGCTGGCCTCTGCGGCCAGCTGTTTGATCGCACCCCAGTCACCCCCCTGCACCAGATCGTTGGGGGCAACCCAGCTCCCACCGGCGCAGACCACGTTGGACAGGCTGAGGTAGCTGTCTGCATTGGAAGGGCTGACGCCACCGGTCGGACAGAAGGAAATCTGCGGCAGCGGCGCCCCGATGGCTTTCAGCGCAGGCGCGCCGCCCGATGCCTCTGCCGGGAAGAATTTCAACATGTCATAGCCGCGCGCCAGCAACCGCATCGCCTCGCTGGCGGTCGCGGCACCGGGCAGAATCGGCAGGCCGATCTGCTCACAGGCGTCCAGCAGCGCGTCGGTGGCACCGGGCGAGACGCCGAACTGCGCACCCGCGTCCTTGGCGGCCTCGGCATCGGCAGGGGTCACCAGCGTTCCCGCCCCGACCACGCCGCCGGGCACCTGCGCCATCTCGCGGATCACATCCAGCGCGGCTGCGGTGCGCAGGGTCACCTCCAGTGCAGGCAGGCCACCGGCGACCAGGGCTTCGGCCAAGGGACGGGCGTGGCCAGCATCCTCCACCACCAGCACCGGCATGATCGGGGCCATGGCACAAATTTCGCGAGTCCGCTGGCTGGCTTGCTGTGCGGTTATGGGCATTGCTTAAACTCCAAATACACTTGCGCCTTCATCGGCCGAAGCGACCGAACGGCGGAAAAGGGAAAACAGCTCTCGTCCGGTGCCATGCTGGCTGGACGACAGATCGGCCGTGGCGTTGTCGCGATCCAGCACATTCTCATCGAGGATTTCAAGGGTCCCTTTCACGGCGTCCACGCGCAGCATGTCACCGTCGCGGATTTTCGCAATCGGACCGCCGTCCAGCGCCTCTGGCACCACGTGGATCGCGGCAGGCACCTTCCCCGAAGCGCCCGACATGCGCCCGTCGGTGACCAGGGCCACCTTCTGACCGCGCCCCTGCATGATGCCCAGGAAGGGCGTCAGGCTGTGCAGTTCCGGCATGCCGTTGGCCTTGGGGCCCTGAAAGCGAACCACGACGATCACGTCCCCTTCTGCGAGCTCGCCCGCCTTGAAGGCGGCCTTGGCGTCGTCCTGGTCGTGGAACACCCGTGCGGGCGCTTCGACCACGTGATGTTCGGGCGCGACCGCGGAAACCTTCATCACCGCGGTGCCGAGGTTCCCGGTCAGCCGCTTCAGCCCGCCGGTTTTCTGGAACGGGTCCGAGGCCGGGCGCAGCACCTTGTCGTTGAGGGTCTCGCGCGGGCCGGGACGATAGGTCAGCCCTTCGTCACTCAGGAAAGGTTCCTGCACGTAATGCTCCAGCCCCTCCCCCGCGACGGTGCGGGTATCGGGGTGCAGGAAGCCGGACTTCAGCAATTCGCCGATCATGTAGCCAAGCCCGCCCGCGGCATGGAAATGGTTCACGTCGGCCAGCCCGTTCGGGTAGACCCGCGCCAGCAGCGGCACCACGTCCGACAGCTCCGCGAAATCCTGCCAGTCAAGTATGATACCGCCCGCCCGCGCCATGGCGATCAGATGGATCAGCAGGTTGGTGGAGCCGCCCGTCGCCATCAGCCCGACGATGCCATTTGCATAGGCCTTCTCGTCCAGCACCTCGCAGACCGGGGTGTAATTGTTGCCAAGCGCGCTGAGCGACAGGGCACGCTTAGCGCCCTCCACCGTCAGCGCCTCACGCAGGGGCGTGCCAGGATTGACGAAGGAGGAGCCGGGCAGATGCAGCCCCATGAACTCCATCAGCATCTGGTTGGTGTTGGCGGTGCCGTAAAAGGTGCAGGTGCCGGGGCCGTGATAGGCGGCCATCTCGGCCTTCAACAGCTCTGCACGGCTGACCTCACCGGCGGCGAATTTCTGACGGATCTTGGCCTTGTCATCATTGGCAAGGCCGCTGGTCATCGGGCCTGCGGGCAGGAACACGGCAGGCACATGGCCAAACGCCTGTGCGCCGATCACCAGGCCCGGCACGATCTTGTCACAGACGCCGAGGTAGACAGCTGCATCGAACACGTTGTGGCTGAGCGCCACCCCGGTGGCCATGGCGATGGTGTCGCGGGAAAACAGGCTCAGCTCCATGCCCGCCTCGCCCTGGGTAACACCATCGCACATCGCAGGCACGCCGCCCGCCACCTGCGCCGTACCACCCGCGGCGCGGATCGCGTCACGGATCAGTGCCGGATAGGTTTCAAACGGCTGGTGCGCCGAAAGCATGTCATTATAGGCGGTGACGATGCCAAGATGGCCGGTGGTGGCCTCCGCCAGGGCAGGCTGGTCGGGACCGGCGGCGGCATAGGCATGCGCCTGACCCGAACACGACAGATGCGCCCGCGCTGGCCCTTTGCGCCCCTGCGCGCGCATCCGCTCCAGATAGGTGCTGCGGGTCTCTTCGCTGCGCCGGATGATACGTTCCGTGACCGCGGCCAAGGTGGAGTTCAAGCTCATGTCAGATGCCTTTCCGGTGTCTGTCCTGCTGCGGGTGTTCAGCTGCCGATGCCGCGCCAGCGGCGGCCGTCGCGGTGGATCAGCAACAGCGAGTCATCGGGACCGGCGCTGCCGCTGTCGTAGGGTTGCGGCGCCTCTCCGCCCTCTTCCCAGCCTGCGATGATGGGATCGGCCCAGGCCCAGGCGGCCTCGACCTCGTCGCCGCGCATGAACAGGGTCTGGTTGCCACGGATCACGTCCATGATCAGCCGTTCATAGGCGTCCTGCGGGCGGCCCGATTCCGGCAATTCCTCGGCAAAGGTCATGTCGAGGTTGGCGCCGGTCAGGCGCATGCCGCCCGGGCCGGGATCCTTGATGGTGGTGCGCAGGGTGATGCCCTCGTCCGGCTGCAGGCGGATCACCAGCACGTTGCCATGCACCGGGCCGGAGCCTTCGAAGATATTGTGCGGCGGGTCGCGGAAGAACACCGCGATCTCGCTCACACGTTCGCGCAGGCGCTTGCCGGTGCGCAGGTAGAAGGGCGTGCCGGCCCAGCGCCAGTTGGCGACCTCGGCCTTGAGCGCGATATAACTTTCGGTGCGGCTGGCGGGGTTGCCGGCATGGTCGCGGTACCCGTCCCCGGCACCGCCATCACTGCGACCACGGTACTGGCCACGGGCAATGCTGGTCTGCGGCACCGGGCGCAGCGCTTCGATCACCTTGACCTTTTCGTCGCGCACCGCGTTGGGGGTGAACCGCGCCGGCGGCTCCATCGCGGTGAGGCACAAGAGCTGCATCAGGTGGTTCTGCACCATGTCCCGCATGGCGCCGGATTTGTCGTAGTATTCGCCCCGCCCCTCGACGCCGATGCTTTCGGCCACGGTGATCTGCACGTGATCGATATGGGAGGAGTTCCATAGCGGCTCGAACAATGAGTTGGCAAAGCGCAGCGCCATCAGGTTCTGCACGGTTTCCTTGCCCAGATAGTGGTCGATCCGGTAGATCTGCTTTTCCTGGAAATGAGCGCGCAGGGCGGCGTTCAGCTCCTGCGCCGAGGCCAGATCATGGCCAAAGGGCTTCTCCAGAACGATCCGGCTCTCCGGTGTGGCGATGCCGGTCTCGCTGAGGCGGCGGGCGATATCGGGAAACAGCGACGGGCCCACCGACAGATAGAAGGCCCGCACCGCATCATCGCGCAGCTTTTCGTTGATCTGGTCCCAGCCACCGGTGCCGCGCGCATCAACCGCAACATAGTCCAACAGCTGGGTGAACTCGGCGATCTCCTCGGCGGTTGTCTCGACATCCTGGCCAAAGTCGCGAATGGCCTCGGCGGTCTGGCTGCGGAACTCCTCGCCGCTCAGCTCGGTGCGGGAGGTGCCGATGATACGGCAGTCATTGCCGAACTGACCGATCTGAAAGCGGTGAAACAGGGCCGGCAGGATCTTGCGACGCGCAAGATCGCCGGTCGCACCGAACAGCACCAGATCAAAAGGAGCGACGGGAATGACGCGCGAAACCATTGATTCAACCTCTGTCAGCCCTGGCCGGCGGCCCGGTTCACGCATACCATCAGCCCGGCGTCGCCACGGCTGAGTTTGACATGCCGCCGCCGGGAAGCCAATGCAAGCGGGCAGGTGTTTCTGTTATCGATAACGGTAACGATAACGATACGTCAAGTCAAGGCAGTTCCGCCGCGCGGCTGACCGGGGCATCTTGCCGCAACCCGGCGCAATTGCAAGCGTCCGAGGCATTGCCACACCAGATGCGGCAAGCGCGCGCCGGGACCAGAGCACATGTCGCCGACAACTCAATCCAATACGGCGACGGAGGACAAATCACCGGCAATACGGATGAGATCCGCCGCACGACCAACCCGCAGCCGCCCCACCCCGGTCAAGCCGACGACCCCCGCAGGCACGCTGGTGGCTGCCGCCAATGCCTGCTCAAGCGGCACATCCGCCTTGCCGGTCAGCACCCGCAGTGCCGTGGTCAGATCCAGATCCGCCCCCGCCAGGGTGCCGTCCGCGAGCGTCAGCCGCCCATCCCGGCGCGAGATCATGCGCCCGGTCAGCTCGAACTCTGTCTGATCCGTACCCGCGGGCGACATCGAGTCGCTGACCAGGAAAATACGCCCCGGACCGCGCTTGGCAGCCCAGGCGGCGCGGATCACTTGCGGGTGCACGTGAATGCCGTCGGCAATCAGCCCCGCATTCAACCCCGGCGCCGCCAGCGCCGCGCCAACAAGGCCCGGCTCGCGGTTGCCCAGCTGGCTCATGGCGTTGAACAGATGGGTGACGCAGCTGGCACCGGCCTCGGCGTAGGTCATGCAGGTGTCAAAATCCGCGTCCGTGTGCCCAAGCGAGACCACCACACCCGCCGCGGTCAACTCGCGCACCTGCGCAGGCGTCACGCTTTCCGGCGCAAGGGTCATCTTCAGTGCGGGAAGATCCTGCGCGGCCGCGACCAGAAGGGCGACATCCGCCACCTCCATCGGCCGCACCAGTGCCGCCTCATGCGCGCCCTTGCGAGCCACCGACAGATGCGGACCTTCCAGGTGCAGCCCGGCAATGCCCAGCACCCCGGCCGCAATCGCCGCCTTCGTTGCGGCAATCGCCGCGCGTGTCTTGTCCGGCGTATCGGTAATCAGCGTCGGCAGGATCGAGGTTGCGCCCAGCGAGCGGTGCGCCGCGGCCATGCAGGCGAGCGCATCGACCGTCGGCTCGGCGTTGAACAGGACCCCGCCACCACCGTTGACCTGCAGATCGACATAGCCCGGCGACAGGATATCGCCGTTCAGATCGACGATATCGCCGCCCTGCTCTTCGGCCTCCGGCCCCAGGGCGGTGACCCGACCCGCCTCGGTGCGCAGCGCTGCGCCCTCGTGGAAGCGGACACCGTCAAAGATCCGCCCGCCACGATAGAGGGTTGCCTGCGCGCTCATACCGTTTCCGTCACTTTCTTGAGGTGACGCGGCGCATCCGGGTTGATGCCCCGCTGCGCGGCCACCTGCTCGACCATGGCATAGAAGGAGACGATCGCCGCAATCGGATCCGCCAGCCAGTGGCCGGTGCGCACATGCGGCAGGATCTGCGCCTGTTTGACCTGATCGGTTACGGCAAAGACCTGCGCGCCCTTGGCCGCCAGCGCATCCGCAACCTCGGCCAGCAGCGGTTCTGCCGCATCGGCAGCGGCAAAGGCGATGACGGGAAAGCCGCTGTCGACGATCGAGACCGGCCCGTGCAGAACCTCGGCCGAGGAATAGCTCTCGGCGTGGATCTGGCAGGTCTCCTTGAACTTCAGCGCCGCCTCGTTGGAGATCGCAAGGCTCGGGCCGCGCCCCAGGGTGAACAGGGAGCTGCCGGTGATCGCCGCCGCGGCCGCGCCCCAGTCGCAGCGGGTGGCGGCCTCCAGATGCTCCGGCAGTTTGTGCAGCGCCGCCAGCAGATCCTTGTCGCCCTTCAGCTCGGCAATCAGCCACAAACCGGCAATTAGCGAGGTCACGAAGGTCTTGGTTGCCGCCACGCTGCGCTCCGGCCCGGCGTGGAGCTGCAGCGTCGCCTCGGCCACGCCAGCCAGCCGCGACCTGGGATCATTGGTGATCGCCACGGTGCTGGCGCCGGAGGCGCGCGCGCTTTCGGTCAGCCGCACGATGTCCGGGCTTTGCCCGGACTGCGAGATCGCGAGGCACAGCGCCCCGGCGGCCTGCAACTCCGCCCCGTACACCGAGGCCACCGAAGGGCCGACCGACGCCATCGGCAGGCCCAGTGTAAGCTCGCTGGCGTATTTCAGATAGGTGCAGGCATGGTCGGAGGAGCCGCGCGCCACCGACATCATGAACCGCATCCCGCCCGCACGGGCCATCGTGGCAGCGGCGGCAACCGCCTCACCGCCGCCGGTCAGCAGGCGCTCCGCGGCGACCGGGATCTCTTCGATTTCCTGACGCATCAGGGTTTTGGTGGACGTCATCTTGGCAGCCCTCTCAAGTCGGGTTTCGGGGTCACGGGGTCAAGCGCAGCTCGGCCACGAAGTCATAGGCGTCGCCGCGGTAAAGCGAGCGGGTGAACTCGGCCACGCGGCCGCTGTCGAGATACGAAATCCGCTGGATGCGCAGCCCGGCGTCACCCTCGGCCACGCCGAGCAGTTCGGCATCTGCCGGGCCAAGGTTGACGGCCGAAATTTTCTGGATCGCGCGAACCGGCCGCAGCCCGTCCTTCTCCAGCAGTTCGTAAAGCGAATCGCGCACCGCCAATGGGTTCGGAAGGATATCCAGCGGCAGCGCCGCGCGCTCCACCGCCATCGGACGCCCGCCCGCTTCGCGCAGACGGCAGATCCGCGCCACCTGGGCATCACTCGCCAGCCCGAGCGTCGCCACCTCTTCCGGCGACGGCAGGAACACGCCCCGCTCCAGCCATTTGGAGCTGACCTCCATACCGCGCTGGCGCATATCCTCGCTGAAGGACGTGAGATGCGACAGGGATTGCTCGACCCGCGGCGCGGCATCGCGCACAAAGGATCCTGAGCCTTGCCGCTGCACGATGCTGCCACGCCTGACCAACTCCTGAATCGCCTTGCGCACGGTGACCCGTGACAGGCCGGTGATCTCGGCCATTTCCCGTTCCGGCGGCAGCGAGGAATTGGGCGGCAGAACCCCGGATTCGATCCCCTCCTCCAGCCGCTGACGCAGCCGGACGTAACGCGGGCCATCGGCCTCATTCAACCAGTCGTCGGGTGCCAGAAAAGCTGCCGCGTTCATGACTGCACCTCCGCTGCAAAAGACTGCGCAAGGGTGATGGCGCCCTCCAGCGGCGCCCCCTGCGGCGCGACCAGAGCCGCGCGCGCAGCCTCCGGCAGATAGGGTTGATACTGCGGCCCGATACCCCCCGTGAGGCAGAGCGGCAGCTCCGGCGTCCATCCCATGCGTTCCAGCACCTGCAACAACTGCATCGCCGCCTCCCGCATCAGCGCAACACCGACCGCATCCCCCACTTCCGCCGCCGCCGTGACCTTGCGCGCGACCTGGCCGACCTCGTAAGGGCGCGCCTGACCGGCGAAGGCCACGATACCGGCCGGACCATCAAACTCGCGCAGCAGCGCCTCGGTCAGATTCGTCGAATCGGTCAGGCCGTCCACGACATCCAGCGCCGCGGACAGCGCTTTGCGACCCACCCATTGCGCCGAGGCTTCATCCCCCAGCACAGAACCCCAGCCGCCGGCAAAGCGCTGTGCGCCCTGCCGCTGTAGCGCCAGAAAGGAGCCGGTGCCACAATGGGCGATGGCACCATCCCCACCGGCATGGGCGCCGACCAGCGCGGAACGCCGGTCATCCTCGACCCGCAGCAACTCAAGCGGCAGCGCCTCCGCGACCCGCGCCGCCATCTGGGGACCGGTCACACCGGCCAACCCCAGGTAGGCAGGCTGGCGGCACAGCGTCCGAAGCGGTTGCTGCAGCTGGCCAGCCAGCTGCTCCAGCCCGGCGACGATTCGCGCCACCGCACCCTCGAAATCACTGGCGACATTGGCGGGCCCAACCCCGACCACATGCCGCTGGCCGCCTGCGCAACAGGCGATCCGACAGTTGGTGCCGCCGCCATCCACGGCCAAAATGGGAGTGTTCATACCAGTCATCATGAAAATACCTATATGATACCTCTTGCAAAAAAGAAAGGCGAAAACAGACCAATCTCGGCACCACACCGATCAATCTGCTGAAATATCGGCAGAATTGGCCTTTCAAAAATTAACCATGGACAAGTGGTATTGTATAGGTATGCTATCAGCCAACAAGGAGGACCCCCGTGCTGCCACGTACCACCGAACAGCTGCATCCGCAGGCAGAAGGGCTGGACACCCAGCCACTCACCACCATTGCCCGGGCGCTCGCAGACAGCCAGCGGCAGGCGGCCGACAGCCCCCTTGCCGCCCTGACCGAAATCAGCAACGGCGCTCGCGCCATGGCCCGCAGCCTGGGCGGGACCGGCAATCTGTACTATGTGGCAGCGGGGTCCTCCGGACTGATGGCGGCGGCGGATGCGATGGAGCTCGGCGGCACCTTTGGCATCGACGAGTCGCGCATTCAGATCCTGATGGCGGGCGGCCTGCCGCAGAGCGCCCGCATGCCCGGCGCTACTGAAGACGACACCGAAGGCCTGACCGAAGGCCTGGCGCTGCTGACCCCCGATGACACGGTGATCGTGGTCTCGGCCAGCGGCACCACCCCCTTCACCCTCGAGGCGGCGCGCATCGCACGCAAGGCCGGTGCCGCGGTGGTCGGCATCGCCAACAACCCCGGCTGCCCGCTGCTGGAGCTGAGCGACCACCCCATCCTGCTGGCAACCGCGCCGGAGCTGGTCTCCGGCTCGACCCGGATGGGGGCTGGCACGGCGCAGAAGATCGCGCTGAACATGCTGTCCACCCTGATGGCCGTCGAGCTGGGCCATGTGCATGACGGCATGATGGTCAATTTTCGCGCCGAGAACGCCAAGCTGCGCACCCGCGCCGAGGCGGTGGCGATGCGCATCACCGGCGCAACACAGGCGCAGGCCCGCACCGCGCTGGAGATGTCGCGAGGGGCTGTCAAACCCGCCATCCTGCTGTGCGCAGGCGCAACCGATATGGCACAGGCCACCGAAATGTTGTCGGCAAGCAGCGACAGACTGCGCCCGGCACTTGAGCAGCTGAAGAAACCAACTGCCTGAACTCAAGAAGAAAAACTGGGAGAAAATACATGAACCGCAAGATCCTGATCGCCATGCTGGCCACGACCGCGCTAAGCGCCCCGGCCGCCTTTGCCGAAGATGCGACGCTGACCATCGAAAGCTGGCGCAACGACGACCTGACCCTGTGGCAGGACAAGATCATCCCCGCTTTTGAAGCCAAGCACCCCGGCATCAAGATCAAGTTCACGCCCTCGGCTCCGGCGGAGTACAATGCCGTGCTGAACTCCAAGCTGGACGCAGGGTCGGCCGGCGATCTGATCACCTGCCGCCCCTTCGACGCCTCGCTGGCGCTGTATGAAGCCGGTCACCTGACCGACCTCAGCGACATGGAGGCGATGGGCAACTTCCCGGATGTCGCCAAATCCGCCTGGCAGACCGATGATGGCTCGGCCACATTCTGCATGCCGATGGCCAGCGTGATCCACGGCTTCATCTACAACAAGGAGATCTTCGACGAGCTGGGCATCGAAGAGCCCAAAACCGAAGCGGAGTTCTTTGCCGCGCTCGACAAGATCAAGGAAGACGGCAGCTATATCCCCCTGGCGATGGGCACCAACGACCAGTGGGAAGCCGCCACCATGGGGTACAACAACATCGGCCCGAACTACTGGAAGGGCGAAGAAGGCCGCCTGGCGCTGATCGCGGGCGAGCAGAAGCTGACCGACGAGCAGTGGACCGCCCCCTTTGCAACGCTGGCAAAATGGGCCGACTACCTGGGTGACGGGTACGAGGCACAGACCTATCCCGACAGCCAGAACCTGTTCACGCTGGGCCGCGCCGCGATCTACCCGGCAGGCAGCTGGGAAATCTCCGGCTTCAACGCGCAGGCGGATTTCGAAATGGGCGTGTTCAACCCGCCAGTGCAGAACGCGGGCGACACCTGCTATATCTCGGATCACACCGACATCGGCATCGGCATGAACGCCGCCACCAACAACCCGGAGGCCGCCAAGACCTTCCTGACCTGGGTCGCCAGCCCCGAGTTCGCCGAGATCTTTGCCAACGCCCTGCCTGGCTTCTTCCCGCTGTCCAGCGCCCCGGTCGCGCTGGAGGACCCGCTGGCGCAAGAGTTCCTGAGCTGGCGCGACGACTGCGAGAGCACCATCCGCTCCACCTACCAGATCCTGTCGCGCGGCACGCCGAACCTGGAAAACGAGACCTGGGGCGCATCGGTCGCTGCCATCAAGGGCACCGAGACACCCGAGGCTCTGGGCCAGAAGCTGCAGGACGGGCTGGCCAGCTGGTACGAACCGCAGCAGAACTAAGCTGACCGCGGGGCGCAGCCTGCGTTGCGCCCCGCACCCCCGATCGTCCAGATCAGCCGTCCGCGCGCCCCGCCGGACCGACCTGCCGACCGCCCCGTCGGCGCACCCCTGACACATGGAGGAATTGCCCATGTCCCGCCCTTCGCAAAGCGGCACCCCGCAGACCGTGGCACAAGCCGGCGCAATGGCCGCCGCGGCGCCACAGGCCGCCGCCGCCGCTGCTCCTGCCACGAAGAAGCGCCGCCGCCCGCACCTGCACGTCGTCGTGTTCCTGGCGCCCGCGGTGCTTATCTATACCGCGGTGATGATCTTTCCGCTGTTCAACACGCTGCGGCTGGCGCTTTATACGCGCATCGATCAGGAGCGGGTCTGGGCCGGGCTGGCCAATTTCCAGACGCTGTTCTTCGACCCGATCTGGTCAGAGCAGTTCTGGAACGCCCTCGGCAACAATTTCTGGTTCTTCCTCGTGCATATGCTGGTGCAGAACCCCATCGGCATCGCTCTGGCCGCACTGCTGAGCCATCCGCGGCTGCGCTTTGCGGCACTCTACCGCTCTGCCATCTTCATCCCGACCATCCTCAGCTTCGTGATCGTCGGCTTTGCCTGGAAACTGATCCTTTCGCCGATCTGGGGCATCGCGCCGTCAATGCTGGATGCGGTCGGGCTGAAGTCGCTGTTCGCGCCCTGGCTCGGCAAGGAAGAATACGCGCTGACCACGCTGGCGCTGATTTCTGTGTGGCAGTTCGTCGGCATCCCGATGATGCTGATCTACGCGGCACTTCTGTCGATCCCCGAAGAAGTTCTGGAAGCGGGTGAAATCGACGGCATCACCGGCTTTGCCGCCTTCTGGAAAATCAAGCTGCCGCTGATCCTGCCCTCGATCGGGATCATCTCGATCCTGACATTTGTCGGCAACTTCAATGCCTTCGACCTGATCTACGCGTCGCAGGGCGCGCTGGCGGGGCCGGATTTCTCGACCGATATCCTGGGCACCTTCATGTATCGCACCTTCTTTGGCTTCCAGCTGCAGCTTGGCGATCCGCACATGGGTTCCGCCATCGCCAGCGCCATGTTCGCGATCATCCTGGTGGGTGTCTGCATCTACCTCTTCGGCATCCAGACCCGGATGCGCCGGTACCAGCTGTAAGGAGCAGATGACATGAACAAGGCCCGCTCCAACCCGCTCAACACCTTCGCCATGCACGGCGCGCTGATCCTCTACACGCTGATTGCGCTGTTCCCGGTGTTCGTGATCCTGATCAACAGCTTCAAGACCCGCAAGGCGATCTTTCGCGAACCTCTGGCCCTGCCCGACGCGGACAGCTTCAGCCTGATCGGCTATCAGACAGTGATGAAACAGGGGGATTTCTTCCTGTATTTCCAGAACTCGATGATCGTCACCGTGGCCTCGCTGACGCTGGTGCTGCTGTTCGGCGCCATGGCGGCCTATGCGCTGAGTGAATACAAGTTCCGCGGCAGCACCTTGCTGGGGCTGTATCTGGCGCTGGGGATCATGATCCCGATCCGCATCGGCACCGTGGCCATCCTTGAAATGATGGTGGCTTCGGGGCTGGTGAACACCCTCTGGGCACTGATCCTGGTCTACACGGCCCAGGGGCTGCCGCTCGCGGTGTTCATCCTCAGCGAATTCATGAAACAGGTGAGTGATGACCTGAAGAACGCCGGACGTATCGACGGGCTCAGCGAATATACCATCTTCTTCCGGCTGGTGCTGCCGCTGGTGCGCCCGGCGATGGCGACGGTGGCGGTGTTCAACATGATCCCGATCTGGAACGACCTGTGGTTCCCGCTGATCCTGGCCCCGGCCGAGGAAACCAAGACCCTGACCCTCGGCAGCCAGGTGTTCATCGGCCAGTTCGTCACCAACTGGAACGCTGTGCTGTCGGCGCTGAGCCTCGCAATCCTGCCGGTGCTGGTGCTCTACATGATCTTCTCACGCCAGCTGATCCGCGGCATTACGTCGGGGGCGGTCAAATGATCCGGGTTCTGATAGCGGGCCTGGGCAACATGGGGCTGTCCCATGCGCTGGCCCACCACACCCACCCCGAGGCCGAGATCGTTGGCCTGGTGAACCGCTCCGGCGAGGTGGGCCACGCTGACCTGCAAGGCTACCCTGTGTTCACCGATTTCCATCAGGCGCTGGCCGAGGTGAAACCGGATCTGGTGGTGATCGCCACCTATTCCGACAGCCACGCCGACTATGCCTGTGCGGCGATGCAAGCCGGGGCGCATGTGTTTGTGGAAAAGCCGCTGGCGACCAACGTGGCGGATGCCCGCCGCGTGGTTGCCACCGCGCAAGAAACCGGCCGCAAGCTGATGGTCGGCTATATCCTGCGCCACCACCCCAGCTGGCAGCGCCTGATTGCCGAGGCCCGCGATCTGGGCGGCCCTTATGTGTTCCGCATGAACCTGAACCAGCAATCGAGCGGGCCTGAGTGGGAGACCCACAAGGCGCTGATGCAGACCACCAGCCCGATCGTCGACTGCGGCGTGCATTACGTCGACGTGATGTGCCAGATCACCGATGCTGAGCCCGTGCGCGTGCATGGCATGGGGCTGCGCCTGTCGGATGAAATCGCCGAGGACATGTACAACTACGGCCAGTTCCAGGTGATCTTTGCCGATGGCTCCACCGGTTGGTACGAGGCCGGCTGGGGGCCGATGATGTCGGAAACCGCGTTTTTCGTGAAGGACATCATCACGCCGAACGGCTCGGTTTCCATCACCGAGACCGACAAGGCCGGATCGTCTGACGTGGACGGCCACACCCGTGTCGGCAGCATCCTGCTGCACCGCGCCGAGGGCGACCGCTACATCGACCTGCCGGATGAGCCCGGCCACCAAGAGCTGTGCGACGCCGAACAGGCCGCCATGTTGCGTGCCATCACCGAAGACCACGACCTGATCCGGCACATGAATGACGCCGTCCAGTCCCTTGCCATTTGCCTGGCTGCGGATCACAGCATCCGCACCGGCCAGCCTGTTACACTTGAGGAGGCCGCCCAATGACCGCCCTGTCCCTGAAAAACGTCAACAAGTCCTTTGGCCCGGTGCATGTTCTGAAGGACATCAACCTTGAGGTCGAAGACGGCGAATTCGTGGTCTTCGTCGGCCCCTCGGGCTGCGGCAAGTCCACCCTCTTGCGGGTGATCGCGGGGCTGGAGGATGCGACCTCGGGCGAGATCCATATCGCTGGCGAGCAGGTCAACCTGACGCCGCCCTCCAAGCGTGGCATCGCCATGGTATTCCAGAGCTACGCGCTCTACCCGCATCTGAACGTGCGCGGCAACATGACCCTCGCGCTGAAACAGGAACGCCAGCCCAAGGCGGTGATCGAGGAGCGCGTCGCCGAGGCCAGCCGGATGCTGGGGCTGGAACCCTATCTGGACCGCTACCCATCCGAGCTGTCCGGCGGCCAGCGCCAGCGGGTTGCCATCGGCCGCGCCATCGTGCGCCAGCCCAAGCTGTTCCTGTTTGACGAGCCGCTGTCGAACCTGGACGCCGCGCTGCGGATGAACACGCGGATCGAGATCGCCAACCTGCACCGCCAGCTGTCGGCCTCGATGATCTATGTGACCCACGACCAGACCGAGGCGATGACGCTGGCCGACAAGATCGTGGTGCTGCGCGACGGCCGGGTCGAGCAGATCGGCAGCCCGATGGAGTTGTATAACGACCCGGCAAACCGCTTTGTCGCGGGTTTCCTCGGCGCACCGTCAATGAACTTCCTGCCTGCCGAGGCGCTGAATCCCGGCGATCCGCGCGAAATGGGCATCCGCCCCGAGGACATCCGGCTGGAAGGCGGCGGCCCGATTGCAGGCCGAGTGTCGCACGTGGAACAGCTGGGCGGCGACACCAACGTGATCCTCGAGACCCCCAGCGCACCGCTGACCATCCGCCTGTTCGGTCAGCACGACATCCGCGCAGGCCAGGATGCCCGCTTTGGCTTTGACCCCAGCCGCGCCTATTACTTTGACGAAGGCGGCCAGCGCCTGCGCTGACCCACAGCGCAGGCGCCCATCAGTCAACACAGAATAATGAGCGGCGGCGGATCCCTCATCCGCCGCCGCAACATCGCGCAGACACCTCTGGCCCGGCCGTCGGGTCAGCCCAGTACCGCCTTGACTGCCCGCAGGGTGCCATCGACCACCTGATCGGCCTCGGCCCGCGTCAGGCAGAACGGCGGCGCAAAGCCCAGGATGTCGCCCTGCGGCATCGCCCGCGCGATGATCTTGTCCTGCTCCAACAGTTTGGCCGCGATCTGCGGGCCGATCTTGTCCGCCGCATCAAAGAAGCTGCGGCTGTCGCGACCCTTCACGAACTCCACTGCGCACAGCATCCCCTCGCCGCGGATATCGCCCACGTGCGGGTGGCTGCCCAGCGCCTCGGCCATGGTGGCGTTGAGATAGGCACCAGTCTCGCCCGCGTTGGTGATCAGGTTCAGCTCATCCAGCAGCTTGAGGTTCGCAACCCCCGCCGCGGCCCCGATTGGGTGCGCCGAATAGGTCCAGCCGTGGCCGATCGGGCCGTTTTCATCGGTGCCCTGCTCCAGCACCTTCCAGACCTTGTCGCTGACGATCGAGCCGGACAGCGGCGCATAGGCCGATGTCAGCCCCTTGGCGATGGTGATGATGTCAGCCTCGATCCCGTAGTGGTCAGAGCCGAACATCGATCCAAGCCGCCCGAAGCCGGTCACCACCTCATCCGCCACCAGCAGGATGTCGTGTTTCTTCAGCACCGCCTGGATGGCCGCCCAGTAGCCCGCCGGCGGCGGAACGATGCCGCCGGTGCCCAGCACCGGCTCGCCGATGAAGGCCGCGATGGTGTCCGCGCCCTCACGTTCGATCAGCGCCTCCAGCTCAGCCGCGCAATGGGCCACGAACTGCTCCTCGGTCTGGTTCAGATCGGCGCGGCGGTAGTAATAGGGCGCCTCGGTGTGGATCACCTGCTCCACCGGCAGGTCGAACTTCTTGTGGAACAGCTCCAGCCCCGTCAGCGAGCCGGTGACCAGCCCCGAGCCATGATAGCCGCGCCAGCGCGAGATGATCTTCTTCTTCTGCGGGCGACCCAGGATGTTGTTGTAATACCAGATCAGTTTGACGTTGGTTTCATTGGCGTCCGAGCCGCCGAGGCCGAAATAGACCTTCGACATGTTCGAGGGCGCGCGGTCGAGGATCATCTTGGCCAGGGTGATCGACGCCTCGGTGCCGTGCCCGACGTAGGAATGGTAATAGGCCAGCTCCCGCGCCTGCGCGGCGATGGCTTCGGCGATTTCCTGGCGGCCGTAGCCCACGTTGACGCAATAGAGCCCGGCAAAGGCGTCCAGCAGACGGTTGCCGTCGCGGTCCTCGATATGGGCGCCCTGCGCGGTCTGGATCACGCGGGCCGGGCTTTCACCGCGGGCGTGCTGCGCCAGATGCGTCGAGGGGTGGAAAAAGTTGTCGCGGTCCCATTGGTCCAGCTGGTCGTTCTTCAGCATGTCTTGTCCTTCCTGTAATTCCCGTCCCGCCCGTCCGGCGGATCATTCTGCGTGGTGCGCGCCTTACGCCCAGTCGCGGCAGACGTATTTGACCTCGGTGAACGCCTCCATGCCCAGACGCGCACCCTCGCGGCCCAGACCGGACTGCTTGGTGCCACCAAAGGGGATCGGCGCGCCGGTCACCTTGGTGCGGTTCACCGCAACCATGCCGTATTGCAGCGCCCGGCTCAGCCGGTAGATGCGGCGCGGATCATGGCTGTGGACATAGGCCACCAGCCCGTATTCGCTGTCATTCGCCCGCGCGACCACCTCTTCTTCGGTGTCGAAGGGCAGGATCGGCGCGACGGGGCCAAAGGTCTCCTGGTGCAGGATATCCGCATCCGACGGCACATCCGTGAGCACCGTGGGGCGGTAGAACAGCGGCCCCAGCGGGTGGCGTTCCCCGCCGCAGGCCAGTTTTGCCCCCTTGGCCAGCGCATCGGCCACATGGGCCTCCTGCTTGGCCACCGCCTGTTCGTTCATCAGCGGACCGATGTCGGGATCCTCCATGCCGGTGCCCACGGTCAGCGCCCGTGCGGCGGCGGTGAAGCGGGTGCAGAACTCGTCATAGATCGCCCGCTCGACATAGATCCGGTTGGCGCCCAGACAATCCTGGCCCGAGGTGGCGAATTTCGCCTTGAGGGTCTCGGCCACCGCGTTGTCCAGATCCGCGCCCTTGAACACCAGCACCGGCGCGTGGCCGCCCAGCTCCATCACCAGCCGCTTCACCGTGCCGGCGCATTGGCGGTACAACAGCTTGCCCACCTCGGTCGAGCCTGTGAAGGACAAGGCGCGCACCCGCGCATCTGCGGTCCAGGGCTCCACCACCGTGGGCGCATTGCCGGTCACCACGTTGAACACGCCGGGCGGAAAGCCCGCGCGTTCGGCCAGCTCGGCCAGCGCCAGGGCGCTGAACGGGGTCTCGGCCGAAGGATGCGCCACCACGGTACAGCCCGCTGCCAGCGCCGCCGCCGCCTTGCGCGTCAGCATCGCCGAGGGGAAGTTCCACGGCGTGATCAGCGCGGCCACGCCCACCGGCTCGCGCCACAGCTCCATCTCGGCGTCGGGCAGATGGCTGGTGACGCCCTCGATATTGGGGCGTTTGGCTTCCTCGGCGTAGTATTCAACGAAGTCGGCGCCATATTCGATCTCGCCGCGCGCCTCGGAAATCGGCTTGCCCTGCTCCAGCACCATGATGCGGGCCAGGTCCTCCTTGTGGGCCAGCTGCAGATCATGCCAGCGCCGCAGCACCGCGGCGCGCTCCTGCGGCAGGCGGGTGGACCAGTCGGCAAACGCCGCCTGCGCCGCATCCACCGCGGCAGAGGATTCCTCTGCGCTGAGGGCGGCAACATCGCCCAGAAAGGCACCGCTGGCCGGGTCGCTCACCGGGAAGGTCTCGCCGGACTGCGCCACGCACCATTTGCCGTTCACATAGGAAAACGAGCGCACCAGCGCCTTGTCCTGGATGTCCGCACGTGCGGATAGGGCTGTATCAGACATGCTTTGCCTCCTGTTGTCACAGAAGACTCTGACAGCTTGCGGCGGAGGTTCCGGCCAAAGATTGCCCCTGAAGCAGAGGATTCACCCGCCGGAGAGCAGGATTTCCAGCGGAGGCATCGCCGCGCCCTTCACCGGCTTGGTGACGATATAGGTGAAATAACGCGACAGACCGATGCGGGCGTCGAGCATCTCGTCGATCAGCCGCTGGTAGGCGTCGATGTCCCGGGTGACGATCTGCAGGATATAGTCAAACCCGCCGCCCAGCGCCCAGCAGGCGACCACCTCGTCATAGCGCTGCATCGCGCTTTCAAAGGCGCGAAAGCTGGCGGCGGTGTGGTCGGCGATCTCTGCCGCGACAAAGACGGTGACATGCGGCGCCAGCTTCTTGAGGTTGATGCGCGCACCGTAGCCCTCGATGAAACCGGCCTTTTCCAGCCGGTTCAGCCGCTCCCAGCAGGGCGTCGGCGACAGGCCGATCCGCTCGGCCAGGGCCGCCTTGGTGATCCGCCCGTCCTGCGACAGCACCGACAAGATCCGTATGTCCCGTTCATCCAATTGCATGGGCGCAGACTTCCCCCGATTGGCGCCGCCGTCAACCACCCGCGGCGCACTGCCCGCCGTGCAGGCAAACGCGCATGGCCGCGCCCGCATTTCAGGCTAGTTGTATACAAGACATTCGCATGACGGGACGATCGCCTGCAAAATACGACCCAAACGGGTCGCAAACTGACGATACGGTCGCTCCGGCGCGACTATCCTCCATGTGACACATCCCGCGACTCGCGCCTGTGCACAACCACCCTTCACTTGCGAGGTCCCAATGCCCATTGAACACGCGCCCTTCAGCCAGGAAGAGTACAACCGCCGCCTGTCCATCACCCGTGCTGCCATGGTGACGGCGGGCATTGACGTGCTGTTTGTCACCGACCCGTCGAACCAGGCCTGGCTGACCGGCTATGACGGCTGGTCGTTCTACGTGCATCAGGGCGTGCTGCTGGGGCTGGAGGGCGATCCCATCTGGTGGGGGCGCGAGATGGACGCCAACGGCGCGCGCCGCACCGTCTGGATGGAGGACGAGCAGGTGCTGGGCTACGACGACAGCTACGTGCAGTCCACCAGCCGCCACCCGATGCAGGATCTGGCGCAGCGGCTGCGCGAGATGGGCCACGGCAAGGCGCGCATCGGCGTCGAGATGGAGAACTACTACTACTCCGCCAAGGCCCACGCGGTGCTGACCGCCACCCTGCCGAACGCCTCCTTTGCCGATGCCACCGCGCTGGTGAACTGGCAGCGCGGCGTCAAATCGGCCGAGGAGATGGAGTTCATCCGCAAGGCCGCGCGCATCTCGGAAAAGATCGTGCGGCTGGCCCTGGAGCGCGCCGAGCCCGGCCTGCGCAAGAATGAGCTGGTGGCGGAGATTTCCCGCGCCGCCCTGATGGGCGTGGGCGACGACTGGGGCGACTACCCGGCGATCGTGCCGCTGGCCCCCTCCGGGCTGGACGCGACCGCGCCGCATCTCACCTGGAACGGCGACCGGATGAAACAAGGAGAGATCACCTTTTTCGAACTCTCCGGCTGCTACCGGCGGTATCACGCGCCGCTGTGCCGCTCGGTGTTTCTGGGCAAGCCGCCGCAATACATGCTCGACGCCTCCAAGGCGCTGACCGCCGGGCTGGAGGCGGGGCTGGAAGCCGCCCGCCCCGGCAACCGCGCCAGCGACATCGCCAAGGCGCTGAACCGCGAATTGTCCAAGGCCGGGATCGACCGCGACGGCCGCTGCGGCTACCCCGTCGGCCTCAGCTACCCACCGGACTGGGGCGAGCGCACGGTGTCGCTGCGCTCCACCGATGACACGGTATTGCAGCCGGGGATGACTTTCCACTTCATGCCGGGGCTGTGGCTGGACAACTGGGGGCTGGAGACCACCGAAACCATCGTGATCAGCCCCGACGGCCCCGCCGAGGCGCTGTGCAACGTCGAGCGCCAGCTGTTTGTGAAGGACTGATCCCGATGAGCGTACTGGACGACACGCGACAGCTGCTGCGCGATCTGATCAGCTATCCCACGGTATCGGCTGACAGCAACCTTGGCCTGATCAAATACCTGGCCGACCATCTGCACGGCTGCGGCGCGCGGGTCGATATCTGGCATGATGAAACCGGCACCAAGGCAAACCTGTTCGCCACCCTCGGGCCGGAGCGCGATGGCGGCATCGTGCTGTCCGGTCACTCGGACGTGGTGCCGGTCACCGACCAGGACTGGTCAAGCGACCCCTTCACCATGACCGAACGGGACGGCAAATGGTACGGCCGCGGCGCCTGCGACATGAAAGGCTTCATCGCTGCGGCCGCCGCCATGGCGCCGCGCTATGCCCGCATGGAGCTGCAGCGCCCGGTGCATTTCGCCTTTACCTATGACGAGGAAATCGGCTGCTTCGGCGCCCGCGCACTGGCCGCAGCGCTGCAGAAGCGCGACCTGCGCCCGGCGGTGGCGATCATCGGCGAGCCGACGATGATGCAGATCATCGAAGGCCACAAGGGCTGCCACGAGTACACCACCCGCTTTACCGGGCTGGAGGGTCACGGCAGCCGCCCCGACCTTGGCGTGAACGCGGTGGAATACGCGGTGCGCTATGTCGCCAAGCTGCTGGAACTGAAGGCAGAACTACAGGCCCGCGCCCCGGCAGACAGCCGCTTTACCCCGCCCTGGACCACCATCAACACCGGTGCGCTGGTGGGCGGCGTTGCCCATAACGTGATCCCCGGCAAGGCCCGCGTGGACTGGGAGATGCGCCCGGTGCAGCCCCGCGACGCGGATTACGTCAGCACCGTTCTGCACCAGCTATGCCAGGACGAGCTGATCCCGCAGATGCGCCGGACCCACCCGGAGGCGGACATCCACACCGAGGTGATCGGCGAGATCGACGGGTTGCAGCCGATGGACGACAACGAGGCCCGCGACATCGTGATGGAGCTGACCGGCTGCCGCCACGCCGATGTGGTCTCCTTCGGGACCGAGGCGGGGATCTTCCAGACCCTCGGCATGAGCGTGGTGGTCTGCGGTCCCGGCGCCATCGAGCAGGCGCACAAGCCGGATGAATTCGTCAGCATCGACCAGATGTCACAGTGCCTCGGCATGCTGGAGCGGCTGTCGGCGAAACTGGTATGACAGCCGGAAGCCAAGATTTTGCACTTTGGACGGCGCGGGGATACCCTGCGCCTTTCACCAAAAGGCCCTGACCCGTGACCACCCCGATACCAGACATGTCCGACGCCTCCGCCCGTGACCGTTTCGAGCGGCTTCACCACGAAATCCGCAACCGGATCTGCCTGCTGGACTATGCCCCGGGCAGCCGGCTGTCGGAAACGGCGCTGGCCGAGGAGTTCGGCGTCTCGCGCACACCGTTGCGACGGGTATTGGTGCGCTTGGAATGCGAGGGGCTGCTACGCTCCGTTCAAGGGGTCGGCACGATCGTAACGGACGCCGACATCAACGAGCTGGAACAGACCTATCGGCTGCGCATGGAACTGGCGGGGCTGGCCGGACGGCTGTCCCCCACCCGCCCAAGCGCCGAGCTGGTGGCGGAATTTCGCGATTTGGCCGAGCGCGCCCGATCCCTGACCGACGCGCCGGAACCACGCAGTTTTGCCGAGCTGAACATGGCGTTCTTCCAGGCGCTTTTGAAGATCACTGACAACCTCGCCCTGCGCGAGGTCAGCGAGCGGCTGTATTTCCAGACCACGCGTATCTGGCTGCAATCCGTCTTTGCGTCGATCATCGATCTGAACGAGGAAATCCGCATCTTCGGCGGCGAGGTCGAGGAAATCCTGGCCGCGGTCGAACTTGGGGACATGGAGGCCGTGGCCCTGATCCAACGCGCCCACATCTCGATGAGCTTTACCCGGATGCGAAGCGCCGCACGGGCAGTCGGCGTTCACGAAAGCCGCGCGGGCTGACAGCCGCCGCAGGCAAAGCCGTGATTACAGCCCCTGTTCGACACACGCCTCACGCAGCAGGCGGCAGAACCGCTGCGCCGCTGCCGAAAGTTGATGCTCGCTGCGGCTGCACAGCCCCACCGGCCCGAGGGTGCTGCCGGTGTCCAGCGGCAGCGCAACCATGTTGCCCGCCGCCAGGTCAGGCCGCACCACGCCGTGGCTGATGACCCAGATCGCCCGATGCGCCAGCACGAACCGCCGCCCAAAGGTCGATGACACCGTTTCAATCGGAAACCGCGGCATCGGCTGCCCCAGCTCCAGGAACAATCGCTCCACGAACGGGCGAATGATGGACCCTTCCGACGGCAGCAGCACCGGATAATCCTCCATCGCGGAGGCGGGCAATTGCTCCAGCCCCGCCAACGGGTGATCCTGCGCCACGACCACCGCCACCCGCTCGCGGTACAGCGGGTCGAAGGTCACCCCGGCCATGTGCCGCGGCGCGGGCATCCGCCCCACCACAACGTCCAGCTCTCCCTTGCGCAGCAGGTCGATCAGATACTGATTGTCGCCCGACGTCACCTGAAAGCGCCCCGGCGCGCCCTCTTGGCGCAGCCGCGCCAGGGTATCGGGCACCAGGTCCGCCGCCACCGTCGGCAAGGCGCCGATGGCGACGCGCGGCCCATCTGTCTCCCCCATGCCGCGCAGCAGCGCGACCCC
This sequence comes from Nocardioides marinus, assembly GCA_019801415.1. Taxonomy (GTDB): domain Bacteria; phylum Pseudomonadota; class Alphaproteobacteria; order Rhodobacterales; family Rhodobacteraceae; genus Leisingera. The sequence goes on along the minus strand of JAHVJD010000004.1, from coordinate 360,065 downwards.
GTCCCGCGCCAAAGCCAGGCTGCGCGCGGCATGATCGCAGAACAGCTCGCCATAGCCGCTCAGCCGGATGCCCCGGCCGTGCTTTTCCACCAGCGGTTTTTCGCAGACCTCCTCGAGCTCTCGCAGGATGCGGGTCACCGCAGGCTGGCTCATGCCCAGGGCCTGCGCCGCCTGTGTCACGCTCATCTTGCGGGCCACTTCGACAAAGACCTCAAGGTGGCGGAGCTTCAGTGCAGAAGGTATTTTCATAATAAATTCGATATCAATTAAAGGATCACTCAGCATTATACAGAACGCGTTCGTTATGCAATATTTCTCCCAAGCAAGGAGACGACCATGACGCAAGATCGTTATAGCCGGGGCATGCAGGTCCGCCGCGAGGTTCTGGGCAACACACACGTGGACGCGGCCACCGCTGCTGCCACGCCGCTCGACCGCCCGTTTCAGGAGATGATCACCGAGACGGCCTGGGGCACGGTCTGGGCCTCCGACCGCATTTCCCGGCGCGAACGCTCGATGCTGACACTGGCGCTGCTGGCGGCCACCGGCAACTTCGAGGAGATCCCGATGCACATCCGCGCCACCGCCCGCACCGGTGCCAGCCAGGACGATGTCATCGAAGCCTTCCAGCACGTCGCGATCTATGCTGGGGTACCGCGGGCCAATCACGCGTTGAAACTGGCCAAGCAGACCTATGCCGAAATGGCCGCCGAAGCCGAGCAATGAGGAAGCCGCAGATGTCCGATCAGGGAGAGTTCTACCAGCGCGACAGGGACTGGCATCCGCCCGCCCTCGCCCCCGCCTACAAGACCTCGGTCACGCGGTCGCCACGGCTGCCGCTGATCAGTCTCGAAAACACCGCAAGCGAGATCACCGGCCCGACCTTTGGGCACGGGGACATCGACGCGGGCGACAACGACCTCCTGACCAACTTCGCCAAGCCCGGTGAAAGCCCGATCGGCGAGCGCATCATCCTGCATGGCCGGGTGCTGGACGAGAACGCGCGCCCCGTGCCGGGCACGCTGGTGGAGATCTGGCAGGCGAATGCCTCCGGCCGCTACCGCCACAAGAAGGACGGCTACCTCGGCGCGCTGGACCCGAACTTCGGCGGCTGCGGCCGGGTGCTGACCGACGACGAAGGGCGCTACAGCTTCCGCACCGTGAAACCCGGCGCCTACCCCTGGCGCAACCGGGTGAACGACTGGCGGCCCGCGCATATCCATGTCTCGGTCTTTGGCACGGCCTTTGCCCAGCGGCTGATCACCCAGCTCTATTTCGAGGGCGACCCGCTGATCCCGCGCTGCCCGATTGTCCAGTCGATTGCCGACCCGCAGGCGGTGGAGATGCTGATTGCGAGGCTCGACATGAACGCCACCATCCCGCTGGACACCATCGCCTACCGTTTCGACATCGTGCTGCGCGGGCGGCGCTCGACCATGTTCGAAAACCGGCCGGAGGGAAACTGATGATGCGCCCGTTTGAGTACCTGAAGGAAACCCCGTCGCAGACCGCCGGGCCTTATGTCCACATCGGCCTCGCGCCGGGGGCTGCCGGGTTTGACATCTATGAGCGGGAACTGGGCTGGGACATCGCAGGCCCCAACGCCGGCGGCGAACGCATCCGCGTCGAAGGCGTGGTCACCGACGGTACCGGCGCGCCGGTGAAGGACGTGCTGCTGGAAGCCTGGCAGGCCAATGCGGACGGCATCTACGCCCATCCCGAACACCCCGGCGAGGTCGAGGACGGCTTTCGCGGCTGGGGCCGTGTCATCACCGATTTCGAGACCGGCACATGGGGATTTGACACCGTGAAGCCCGGCCCGGTTCCGGGGCGCAACGGCCGCCTGATGGCACCGCATATCAACCTGTGGATCGTCGCCCGCGGCATCAATGTCGGCCTGAACACGCGGCTCTACTTCGAGGACGAGGCCGAGGCCAATGCCGCCGACCCGGTGCTGAACCTGATCGAATGGGAACACCGCCGCCAGACCCTGATCGCCCGCCGCAGCGAGCGCGGCGGCGCCGTGACCTACCGTTTCGACATCTGCCTGCAGGGCGATGGTGAAACCGTATTCTTTGACATCTAGACAAGAGGATAGACCGATGGGGAAGCCCTGCATCATCTGCGTGGCCATCACCGGATCAGTTCCGACCAAGGCCAACAACCCGGCGGTGCCGGTCACCATCGCGGAGCAGATCGAAAGCACCCACGAGGCGTTTGAAGCCGGCGCCACGATCGCGCACTGCCATGTGCGCAACGACGATCAGACGCCCAGCTCGGACCCCGAGAAATTCGCGCGGCTGATGGAAGGCCTGCACAAGCACTGCCCCGGCATGATCGTGCAGCTGTCCACCGGCGGCCGCTCCGGCGCCGGGCGCGAGCGCGGCGGCATGCTGAGCCTGCGCCCCGACATGGCCTCGCTGTCGGTGGGGTCAAACAACTTCCCGACGCGGGTCTATGAGAACTCACCCGATCTGGTCGACTGGCTGGCGGGTGAGATGCGCACCTACGAGGTGAAGCCCGAGATCGAGGCCTTCGATCTGTCGCACATTCACCAGGCGGTGAAAATGAACCGAGACGGGCGCATTCCCGGCACCCTCTACGTGCAGTTCGTGATGGGCGTGAAGAACGCCATGCCGGTGGACCGCGACGTGTTCGACTACTACGTGAAAACCATGCAGCGGTTGGCCCCCGAGGCCGAATGGTGCGGTGCCGGTGTCGGGGCCGGGCAGATCCAGGTCAATGAATGGTCCATCGCCGCAGGCGGCCACACCCGCACCGGGCTGGAGGACAACATGCGGCTGGACCGTGACACGCTGGCGCCGTCCAATGCAGCGCTGGTGAAACGCGCGGTGGAACTGTGCGAGAAATACGAGCGCCCCGTGGCGACCTGGCAGCAGGCGCGTGAGATCCTGGGCCTGCGCATGCCCTGATCCCTGCCCCGGCCCACCGAAGGGCCGGGGAATTGTTTCACGCGGAACCTACTCGGCGCCGGACAGATCCTTGAGGATCGGACAGTCCGGCCGATTGTCTCCGGCACAGCTGGTGACCAGTTCGCGCAGGGTGTCGCGCATCGCCTGCAAATCCGCGATCTTGGCCTCGATCTTGGACAGATGCTCCAGCGCCAGCTGCTTCACATCGGCGCTGGCGCGGCTGTCGTCCTCATAGAGGGCCAGCAGCGTGCGGCAGTCCTCGATGGTGAAGCCCAGCGCCCGCGCCCGTCCCAGAAAGGCCAGCTTGTGCAGGTCCTTTTCCTCGAAACAGCGGTAGCCGTTGGCGCTGCGGTGCGGCCGGATCAGCCCGATATCCTCGTAATAGCGGATCGTCTTGGCCGGCAGGCCAGAGCGGCTGGATACGTCCCCGATGTTCATGCACGCGCCTCCTGCTGTGTCTGGCGGCCGGCGGATCCGCCGACCTCCTCCACATCTATAGCAGGTTTCAGGCGGCGCAAGCGCAAGGCGTTCGACAGTACGAAAACGCTGGACAGCGCCATCGCGCCTGCCGCCAGCGCAGGCGACAGCATCACCCCGCCGAACGGGTAGAGCACGCCTGCCGCCACCGGCACCAGCAGCACGTTGTAGCCAAAGGCCCAGCCGAGGTTCTGGCGGATGTTGCGCATGGTGGCACGGCTGACCGTCAGCGCGTTCACCACGCCACGCAGATCGCCCGAGACCAGCACCACATCCGCAGCCTCGATCGCCACGTCGGTGCCGGTGCCGATGGCAATCCCCGCATCCGCCGCCGCCAGCGCCGGCGCATCGTTGATGCCGTCGCCGGTGAAGGCCAGCGCGCCATGATCGCGGCGCAAAGCCTCGATGGTGGCGACCTTGTCCGCAGGCAGACATTCGGCCCGCACGATATCGATGCCCAGCCGCGCCGCGATCGCGCGCGCCGTGGGTTCGGCATCACCGGTGATCATCGCCACTTTCAGCCCCTGCGCATGCAGCGCCCGGATCGCCGCGGGCGTGCCCGCCTTGATCGGGTCGGAGACCGCGATCACCGCCGCCGCGCGCCCGTCGATGGCCGCAAACAACGGTGTCTCGCCGCGTTCTGCCAGCCGCTGCCCCTCTGCCGCCAGAGAGCCGAGCTCGATGCCTTCGCGCGCCATCAGCCGGGCAGCGCCGACCAGAACATCGCGGCCCTCGACACTTGCACGCAGACCATAACCGGGGATCGCCTCAAAGGCATCTACCGGCGGCAGATCGCTGCCGGCCTCGGCCACGATGGCCTGGGCGATGGGGTGTTCGGATCCGGTCTCTGCCACGCCCGCCAGCCGCAGCACCTGCGCCCGATCAAAGCCTTCGGCGCAGATCAGCTCGGTCAGTGCCGGGCGGCCTTCGGTCAGGGTGCCGGTCTTGTCCAGCGCCACCACCTTGACCTCCTGCAGCCGCTGCAGCGCGTCGCCTTTGCGGAACAGCACCCCCATCTGCGCGGCACGGCCGATGCCCACCATGATCGAGGTCGGCGTCGCCAGCCCCATCGCACAGGGACAGGCGATGATCAGCACCGAGACCCCGGCCACCAGCGCCAGCGGCAGGGAGGGGGCCGGGCCGAACAACGACCAGGCCAGCACCGTGACCGCCGCCACGGCAATCACCGCGGGCACGAACCACAGGGTGATCCGGTCGACCAGCGCCTGTACCGGCAGCTTGGCGCCCTGCGCCTGCTCCACCATGCGGATGATCTGCGCCAGCACCGTGTCCTGGCCGACGCGGGTCGCGCGGTACTCCAGCAGGCTGTTGCCGTTGACCGTGCCCGCCGTCACCTCGTCGCCCGCGCCCTTGGCTACCGGCACCGGCTCGCCCGAGATCATGCTCTCATCCACGTAGGAGCTGCCGGAGACGACTACACCGTCCACCGCGATGCGCTCCCCCGGACGGGTGCGGATCACGTCGCCGGTGGTGATTTCCGCAACCGGGACATCCACCGCAACGCCGTCGCGCAGCACCAGCGCCGTCTTCGGCTGCAGACCCGCCAGCTTGCGGATCGCCGCCCCGGTGCGGCCCTTGGCGCGGGCCTCCAGGTAACGACCGGTTAGGATCAGCACCACGATCACCGCCGCGGCCTCGAAGTAGACGTTGGCCGTGCCTTCGGGCAGCAGACCCGGTGCGAAGGTGGAGACCACCGAGAACCCATAGGCCGCCGCCGTACCCAGCGCCACAAGGGCGTTCATGTCAGGTGCGCCGCGCAGCAGTGCGGGCACGCCCTTGGTGTAGAACTGCCGCCCCGGGCCCGCCAGCACGATGGACGTGAGAACAAACTGCATCAGGTAGCTGTTCTGCATGCCGATGTTGGCGGCGACCCAATGGTGCAGCGCGGGCACCATGTGGCCGCCCATTTCCACCAGAAAGACCGGCAGCGTCAGCAGGCCCGCGAGCAGAACCTGCCGCGACAGCCGCGCGGTTTCCTCGCGGCGGCGCTGGTCCGCCTGCGCGGCCTCATCCGCCGCTTCCTCGGCCAGGTGCGCGGGATAGCCGACCCCGTCGGCGGCGCGCATCAGCTCGGCCATCTGCGTCACGCCGGACAGGTACGTCACCTGCGCGCTTTCCGTCGCCAGGTTGACAGCGGCCGAAACCACCCCGGGTACCGCCTGCAACGCGCGTTCAACCCGCCCCACGCAGGACGCGCAGGTCATGCCCTCGATCCGCAGCGTGACCTCGCTTTGTGCTGCCGGATAGCCGGCCGTGGCCAGCGCATCGGTCAGCGCCGCCAGCGGCACATCCGGCGCCGCCTCGACGTGCGCGGATGCATTGGCCAGGTTCACCGAGGCGGCGCTGACACCCTCCACCGCGGCCAGGGCGCGTTCCGCCCGGCCGACGCAGCCCGCACAGCTGAGCCCGGTAACCTGAAGTGAATATGTGCTGAGTTCTGTCATGGCAAACCTGCTGGTCTAGATGCTGTGACAGGAGATATGAGGCTTCCAGTGAGAGGAAGGTCAAGAGCCCTGCTGCAGATTCCTTCCCAAAACTGGAAACTTTCTTCTAACTGTTTGCAAACCAAGGCGATTGGCCAGCCGTCGCCGCGAAATGGCGCGGACGAAGGGCCAGCCGTCGCATTCGGCGCAAAGCGCAGGCCTGCTGCGCTGCTAGAGTGCCGGGGAATGCTTGCGTGGGGCCGGCCGCAAATGTAACGCTGGGTCATCCGGCCGCTGTGTCCCCGCCGCTGGCAAAATTCCCGGCCCGCCACGCGGCGGTCGGCCCACCGTATGACAGACGAAGGATAGCCATCATGATCCGCACCCGTGCCGCCGTTGCGGTTGCCCCCGGCAAACCGCTTGAAATCATGGACGTGAACCTCGAAGGCCCGAAGGCGGGCGAGGTTCTGGTCGAGATCAAGGCCACCGGCCTGTGCCACACCGATGAATTCACCCGCTCCGGCGACGACCCCGAGGGGATCTTCCCGGCGATCCTGGGCCACGAGGGCGCGGGCGTGGTGGTCGAGGTCGGCGAAGGCGTTACCTCGCTGAAGCCCGGTGACCACGTGATCCCGCTCTACACGCCCGAGTGCCGCGAGTGCGAATACTGCCTCAACCCGAAAACCAACCTCTGCCAGGCGATCCGCTCGACGCAAGGCCAGGGCCTGCTGCCGGACGGCACCACCCGCTTCTCGATGCTGGACGGCACCCCGATCCACCACTACATGGGCTGCTCGACCTTCGCCAACCACACCGTGGTGCCGGAAATCGCGCTGGCGAAGATCCGCGAAGACGCGCCGTTCGACAAGGTCTGCTACATCGGCTGCGGCGTCACCACCGGCATTGGTGCTGTGATCAACACCGCCAAAGTGGAGATCGGCAGCCGCGCCATCGTCTTTGGCCTTGGCGGCATCGGCCTCAACGTGATTCAGGGCCTGCGGCTGGCGGGCGCCGACCAGATCGTCGGTGTCGACCTGAACCCGGGCAAGGTGGAAATGGCCGAGAAATTCGGCATGACCGATTTCGTCAACCCGGCCGAGGTCGAGGGCGATCTGGTGGCGCATCTGGTCGAGCTGACCAAGGGCGGCGCCGATTACACCTTTGACGCCACCGGCAACGTGAACGTGATGCGCACCGCGCTGGAATCCGCGCACAAGGGCTGGGGCGAGAGCATCATCATCGGCGTGGCGCCTGCCGGAGCCGAAATTTCGACCCGCCCCTTCCAGCTGGTCACCGGCCGGGTCTGGAAAGGCACCGCCTTCGGCGGTGCATCGGGCCGCACCGACGTGCCCAAGATCGTCGACTGGTACATGGACGGCAAGATCGAGATCGACCCGATGATCACCCACAAGCTGACGCTGGACCAGATCAACGAGGGCTTCGAGCTGATGCACGAAGGCAAGTCGATCCGCGCGGTCGTGGAATTCTGATCCGCGCCTAAACATTGAAACGGGAAAACGCAGGCCGGGCGGCCTGCGTTTTTCTTTTCTGCCCTGTCGGAACGGGCCACACTCCCGGGCGGTTGCCGCCCCCAGTCCTTCGACCTCACCCCTCCCTGGTCGCCTCAACGGCGTCCAGGCTGACGTCATAACCCCAAAGGCGGCGCAGGTGTTTCAGCACCTCTTCCTGATCGTCTTCGTCCAGGTGGATACCGTCACGCACGGTGTGGGTCAGCTTCAGCTCTCGGTCGCCACGCAGGTCGGCATCCGTGACCTGGATGTCCGGCTCCAGAAAGGCCAGATCATATTGCTTGGCCAGATCGCGGCGGATCGCCTTGTAGCCAGCCCTGTTGTGGATCTGGCTGACCACCAGATTGGGCAGGTCGGCGTCATTCGTCAGCGTAAACAGCTTGAACTTGCGGATCAAATGCGGCGACAGGAACTGCTGGATGAAGCTTTCATCGCGGTAGTTCGCCCAGGCATCGCGCAGAACGCCGCGCCAGTCGGGATTGCCGGCAAAATCGGGGAACCACTCGCGGTCCTCGTCCGTGGGCTCCTCGCAGATGCGGCGGATGTCCTGCATCATCGCAAAGCCCAGCGCATAAGGGTTGATGCCGGAATAGCGCGGATCGTCGTATTCCGGCTGCATCACCACGTTGGTGTGGCTGTGCAGCATCTCCATATAGGCGCCTTCGGTGATCTGGCCCTGCTCGTACAGCTTGTTGATGATGTAATAATGCACGAAGGTCGCGCAGCCCTCGTTCATCACCTTCGTCTGTTTCTGCGGATACAGATACTGCGCCAGCATGCGCACGATGCGCAGGATCTCGCATTGCCAGGGCTCCAGCACCGGGCTGTGCTTTTCCAGGAAATACAGCAGGTTTTCCTGGGGCAGATTCATCAGCTTGCGCCGCGCCGCATAGGAGCTGTCCTCGACCGCCTCCAGCGTGTTGCGCCCCATGGTGCTGTCGGTCCAGATGTCGAGCACGCTCTGGCCACTCTCATAGCCCTCGCGCACCTTCTGCATCGCGGCCAGTTCCTCGCTGGTGGGCTTGGGCGGGCGACCGTAGCGGAACACCCCCTGCGACTGCAGCGCATGGGCGGCGTCCAGCACCTCCTCCACGGCCGACAGGCCATAGCGCTCCTCGCAGGCGGCGATGTAGTTCTTGGCAAAGGCCAGATAGTCATGAATGCCCGCCGCGTCGGTCCACTGCTGGAACAGATAGTTGTTCTTGAAGAAATGGTTATGCCCAAAGGCCGCGTGCGCCATCACCAGCGTCTGCATCGCCATGGTGTTTTCTTCCATGTTGTAGCTGATGCAGGGATTGGAGTTGATGACGATCTCATAAGCCAGCCCCTGCCGCCCGGTGCGGTAGAGCGCCTCATCGCGGGCGAAATGCTTGCCGAAGGACCAGTGCTGGTACATCAGCGGCAGGCCGACGCAGGAATAGGCGTCCAGCATCTGCTCGGCCGAGATGATCTCGATCTGGTTGGGATAGACATCCAGCCCAAGGTCGCCCAGCGCGATCTCCTCGATCGCGTCGCGCGCCTTTTCCATCAGCTCAAAGGTCCATTCCGGCCCGTCGAACAACGGCTTGCGCGCCTTTTCAGCTGCCTGCATTCTGCGCCCCTTTCACCTTGGGGAGGAAGAACTCCCGGAAAATCGGATAGATGTGGCCCGGCTGCGACACCCGCTGCATCTCGAAATGATGCGCCTGCGCCTTCACCTCGCGGTAGTTCTGCCACAGGTCTTCGCCTGCTTCGGGGTTGTTCAGCAGCATCTCCGCCGCCTCGTCGACGATCTCCAGATAGGCGTAGAACTGGCTGACCGGCAGCAAATCCTTCAGCAGCAGGTTCTTGCAGCGCACCGAGTCATTGCCGAAGTTTTCGCCGTCCGACGCCTGCGCGCCGTAGATGTTCCACTCGTCCGGCGGATAGCGTTCCTCGATGATTTCCTTCATCTTCTCCAGCGCGGTCGACACGATGGTGCCGCCGGTTTCGCGGGCGTAGAAGAAGGTTTCCTCATCCACCTCCTGGGCGTGGTGGGTGTGGCGCACAAAGACCAGCTCGGTGTGCTCGTAGCAGCGCTCCAGGAACAGGTGCAGCAACAGGAAGAAGCGTTTCGCCAGGTCCTTTTCGCGTTCCTGCATCGAGCCCGAGACATCCATCAGGCAGAACACCACCGCACGGGAGTTGCGGATCTTCTCCGGCACGAATGTGTCATACCGCAGGTCCAGCGGGTCGATGTAGCCCACCACCTTGCGCTTGCGGATGATGCCCTCCAGCTTCTTGCGCAGCGTCTCCAGAAATTCTTCCTGCGGCGGGGTGCGCTCCTCCAGCGCCTCCAGCTCGGCGATCTGGTCTTCCAGTTCGCGCTGGGACTTGGTGGTGGGACGCTGCAACGCGATGCGGCGGCCCAGCGAATTGCGCATGGTGCGCACGAGGTTGAGGTTGTTGGGCGTGCCCGCGGTGGTCAGCCCGGCGCGGCGGGTGCCGATGGTTTCGGTCTCCACCGTGGCCTTTTCGACCAGGTCCGGCAACTCCAGCCCCTCGAACAGGATCTCCAGGTATTCTTCCTGCGTCAGGGTAAAGGAAAACTCGTCCTCGCCGTCGCCGTCCTCGGAGGCCTTGCGACCGCCCTCCCCGGCGCCGCCCTGCGGCCGCTTGATGGTGTCGCCGACAACAAAATCCTTGTTGCCGGGCAGAACATGGCGGCGCAGCCCGCCCTTGGAGGAGTGAAAGAACCGCGGCTCCTTCAGCCCCCGGGTGGGGATGGTGACCTTCTCGCCTTCATCCGGGACACCGCTGCCGTTCTGGATCGACTTGCCCCGGACCGACTGGTCAACGCGCTCCTTGATATTCTCGCGGGCCCGCCGCAGGAACCGCTGGCGGTTCCCGAGGCTCTTGCCCTTTGGATTGGCGCGCCTGTCGATGAAATGATGCATGTTGCACAGCGCTCCTCTTTAGCCCGCCTTGTTGACCCGCATGTACCATTCGACCAGACGCCGGACCTGGCGGTCGGTGTAGCCGTGGCCGCGCATCCGCTCGACGAACTCCTGGTGCTTGCTTTCGGTCTTGCTGTCCTTCTTGGATCCGAAGGAGATCACCGGCAGCAGTTCCTCCACCTGCGAGAACATGTGCTTCTCGATCACGTCGCGCAGCTTCTCATAGGAGTTCCACGCCGGGTTCGACCCGGTGTTGGCGCGATGCCGCAGGGCGAATTTGACCACCTCGTTGCGGAAGTCCTTGGGATTGGCGATGCCCACGGGCTTTTCGATCTTCGACAGCTCCGCATCCAGCACCTCGCGGTTGTAAAGCTGGCCGGTGTCGGGATCCTTGTAGTCCTGCTCCTCGATCCACGCATCGGCATAGGCGATGTAGCGGTCAAAGACGTTCTGGCCGTATTCGGTATAGCTTTCGAGGTACGCCTTCTGGATTTCGTTGCCGATGAATTCCTCATAGCGCGGCGCAAGTTCCGTCTTGATGAATTCCAGGTACTTCTGCTCCGTTTCCTGCGGGAACTGCTCGCGCTTGATCATCTGTTCCAGCACATACATCAGGTGCACCGGATCCGCCGCCACTTCGTTGGTGTCGAAGTTGAAGGTGGTCGACAGCACCTTGAAGGCAAAGCGGGTCGAGATGCCGTTCATGCCCTCGTCCACCCCGGCGCGGTCCTGGTATTCCTGCACCGTCTTGGCCTTGGGGTCGGTGTCCTTCAGGCTTTCGCCGTCATAGACCCGCATCTTGGAATAGAGGTTCGAGTTCTCATGCGGCTTCAGTCGCGTCAGCACCGAGAAGCGGCTGAGGATCTTCAGCGTCTCCGGTGCGCAGGGCGCATCGCGCAGCTCGCTGTTCTCGATCAGTTTCTGGTAGATCGAGGTTTCGTCCGACACCCGCAGGCAATAAGGCACCTTGACGATCGACACCCGGTCGATGAAGGCCTCGTTGTTCTTGTTGTTCTTGAAGCTCTGCCATTCGCTCTCGTTCGAATGCGCCAGGATCAGACCGTTGAACGGGATCGCACCAAAGCTCTCGGTGCCCATGTAGTTGCCTTCCTGGGTCGCCGTCAGCAGCGGGTGCAGCATCTTGATCGGCGCCTTGAACATCTCGACGAATTCCAGGATGCCCTGGGTCGCCCGGTTCAACCCGCCCGAGAAGCTGTAGGCATCCGGGTTATCCTGGCTGAAATGCTCCAGCTGGCGGATGTCGACCTTGCCAACCAGGGTCGAGATGTCCTGGTTGTTCTCGTCGCCCGGCTCCACCTTGGCGACACAGATCCGGCGCAGCCGCGAGGGATACATTCTGACGACGGAGAACTTGTTGATATCGCCGTCGAATTCATCCAGGCGCTGCACCGCCCAGGGCGACATCAGCCCCGGCAGCCGGTGCTGTGCAATGCCGTATTCTTCCGCCAGGACCTTGCCCATGCGCAGAGGGTCAAAGAGGCCCAGCGGGCTTTCGAAGATCGGCGAAATCTGATCGCCCGCCTTCAGCACATAGATCGGCTGATCCTCGACCAGGCGCTTCAGCCGCTCCGCCAGCGAGGACTTGCCGCCGCCGACCGGCCCCAGGAGATAGAGGATCTGCTTGCGCTCTTCCAATCCCTGCGCCGCGTGGCGGAAGTAACCGACGATCCGCTCGATCGTGTCTTCCATACCGTAGAAATCGTGGAAGGCGCTGTAGCGCTTGATCGTCCGGTTCTGAAAGATCGGTCCAAGCCGCGCGTCCTTGGAGGTGTCGATCAACTCCTCCTGGCCAATTGCCTTCAGCATCCTCTCGGCAACGTTCGCGTAGAGGCTGGGATCGTCGCGGCAGGCGTTCAGATACTCCTGCAGCGGCATTTCCTGCTCGCGCGTTTCGCCGTACTGCTCTGCAAAAAGTTCGGCAATGTCTTTCATCGTGGATCAAGCCTCCTGGTTAGCTGGCGCCGGTCCTCCTGGCGTTCTGGTTCGCGCACGGACAGAGAGTGCCCAGCACGTGGGCATGGGTGTCCGCGTCAGTGTTAGAATTCTGATTTCTGCTCAGCGCCGCTGCTGGCTCTTTACGTCCGGCTAGCCGCTCTTGGCGGCGGCTTGGGCCCGGCATGCCAGGGCTCTCGGCGTCATGTTACTTACATTCGAGCTTACACCAATTACGAACTTCATACTATCTGAAAGTGGTGTACTTTTAATTAATTGCCAGAAACTTTTGCGGGAAATTTTCCTCACATTGCAGCGATCAGCCTGCCCCCGCGACCACGCTGCAACGCGGCATCAACGGCTCGCAAACGCCTCCCCCACAGGGCGTACCACGATTGGCTGGGCCCGAGCGCGGCCTGATTCCGACGCGCCGTCATCTCGCGGCATCCGAGCGCAAAGGATCGCAAAAAGCGCAATAAACCTTAGAGAATCTGCGGCAGTCAGGACACGGTTGCGCCCAAAACGCCCCCTTTCACGGCATTGCAACACTGGACAGCATGGGCAAACTCGTCACATTATGGCCCCTAAATGGCCGCATCAGACGGTCGATGGGCAATACACAGGCAACGCAACCACGCGGCGCGGACGGGCTTTCCCCGGCGGCGTAGCGAACAGATGAGCGGTAAACATGAGCACTGTCGCATATATCACCCGCAACATGGCGGGCACTACGCAGCATGGGAATTCTTCCGAAGGCAACCCCGCGCGCATTCAGGCCGCAGGCGCCAAGGACATCTCGCTGAACCTCAACCCGGCGGACGTCGAAAGCTATGCCCGCCACGGCAGCAACCTGCACATCACCCTGGCCAATGGTCAGGAGCTGGTGCTGGAGGATTTCTACGCCTTCGGTCAGACCGGTTCCAAGAATCTGTTCCTCAGCGAGGAAGGCCAGTTCATCGAAGTGGTGCTGGAAGACAAATCCGGCGGAATGCTGTTTGCCACCTATGAGCCGCTGGACCTGACCGGCAAGTGGAGCGCCTATGACGAAATGGTGTTCCTGGACGTCGACCGCATCGAGCCGGTCGTGGCCCCCTTGGCAGCGCCGCTGTTCGGTGGCCTCGGCGCGGCTGGCGCGGCGGCAGCCGGTGTGGCCGGCGCGGCTGTTCTCGCCGGTGGCGGTGGCGGCGGTGGTGGTGGCGGCGGCAATGGCGACGGTCCGCCGAGCGGCATCTACCCGACCGTCGACGACCCTGACGCAACGCACCCGGTTTCCAGCTCCACCACCGACCCTGTCGTGATCACCGGCACCGGCGCGCCCGGCTCGGACGTGACCGTCACCGTCGGCACCACCGAAGTGACCACCACCGTCGAGGACGATGGCACCTGGGGTGTCTCGATTCCGGTGGATGAGCTGCCTGTCGATGGAAACTACGATGTCGACGTGCATGTGGTCGACCCGGACGGCTATGAATTCGATCTCGACGGCCCCGCCGTGGTGATCGACACCGTGGTCGATGTGGACATCGACGCAGGCCAGGCCGGTGGCGACGACATGATCAACGCAGCCGAGGCCGCAGATGGCGTCACGCTGACCGGCACCGCCGAGGCCGGCGCCACCGTCGAAGTCACCTTTCAGGGGGTGACCCGTACGGTGACCGCCACCGACGCCGGCACCTGGAGCGCCGACTTCGCCGCAACCGAAATCGCCGCCGGCGAATATGACGCGGAGGTCTCCGTCACCGCGACCGACAGCTTCGGCAACAGCGAAACCACCACCGGGACCATCCGTGTCGACACCACCACCGCCGTGTCCATCGATGGTGGCAAGGCCGGTGGCGACGACATTCTCAACAGCGCCGAAGCCGCCTCCGGGCTGGTCCTGACCGGCACCGGCGAGGCCGGATCCGCGGTCAGCGTCACCGTGGAGGGCGTCACCCGCACCACCACCGTCGACGACAATGGCAACTGGAGCGCCACTTTCGAAGCGGGCTCGCTGCCCGCAGGCGAATATGACACCACGGTCACCGTGACCTCCACCGATGCGGCCGGCAACAGCGCGACCACGACCGCGGGCCTGCGCGTCGATACCCTCGTCGATCCGCTGACCCTGGCCTCTGGCAACATCGAGGGCGACAACGTCGTCAACCAGGCCGAGCGCAGCGATGGCGTGACCCTGACCGGCACCGTGGAGCCCGGCTCCACCGTCACCGTGCAGCTGGGGGGCGCCACCACCACGGCCACTGTGGATGCCAGCGGCAACTGGAGCGCCACTTTTGCGGCAAGCGACATCCCCGAAGGCAGCTATGACGCCGCCGTCGTGGTCACCGCAACTGATGCGGCGGGCAACAGCGAGACGATCACCGACACGCTGGCGATCGACACCGAGGTTACCCCCCTCACCGCCGCGCCGGAGCAAACCACCGACGACGTGCTGAACCTGGCCGAACATGCCGCGGGGCTGACCCTGACCGGCACCGTGGAGCCCGGCTCCACCGTCGAGGTCACCATTCAGGGCGTCACCCATGCGGCAACCGTTGATGCCAGCGGCAACTGGAGCGCCACTTTCGCCTCCGGCGAACTGGCGCAGGGCACCTATGACACCTCGGCGACGATCGTCGCCACGGATGCGGCGGGCAACACCCAGACCCTGACCGAGAGCTTCAGCGTCGACACCGACTATTCCGCGCCCGACATCGGCAAGGTGATCAGCGCGGGCACATCCACCAGCGCCTTCTTCAGCGACGATCTCGCCGCGGGCGACACGGTGCATGAGCTGACCAGCACCGGAAACGTCTCGACCATCAGCGGCACCCAGACCGACCTGGCCGACGGCCGGGTACTGTTCGAGTTCGATGCAGATGTGCCGGACGGCTCGCAACTGGTGCTGAACCGTGTGGACGACGCCGGCAACAGCTCCGGCACGCTGGTCGTGCTGGACGATGGTGCAGGTGCAGACGTGCTGAGCCAGGCGGGCCTGTCGCAGTTCAACATCGACGAGCTGAACCTCGATCACTCCGACAACGCCAGCCTGACCTTGACAGAAGCCGACATCAACGCCCTCTCGGGCAATTCGGACACTCTTGTCGTGCACGGGTCCGACAACGACACCCTCACCATCAGCGGAGCCACCAAGACCGGCACCCAGACCATCAACGAGGAGACCTACAACGTCTATACCCTCGGCGATGGTGGCACGACGGTGATCGTGGACGAAGACATCAATACCGTGATCTGAGCCTTTGGCCCGGCGCCCGCCAGCGGATGCCGGGCCGCACCGCCAGACAGCAACAAAAACCGCCGGGCCAAACGCGGATCAAACAGGCAAGGGGCAGGATGCAACCGGGACGCTTTCTATGCGCCATCGCAGTCACGTGCAGCCTGTCGGCCTGTGCGCAAACCGGCCTGTTTGCCTCGAAAGACAGCCCGGACACCGCGCCCCGCAGCAACTTCGCCCAGACCGGCACGGCGCAGTCGGAGGTGATCCAGACATTGCTGGAGCGACGTTCGCTGTTGTCGCCTGACAGCGCTTTTGGCGAGGTCGCCGACGCCGCGCTCGCCGCCTCGGCCCGCGCCGCCGAGGCCGAGCTGATCAGCGCCAAACTGCGCGCCGAAGCCGCCTCCAAGAACTGGCTGCCCACCCTTGGCCCCTCCGTCAGCCTGACCGACCTGGGTGACGTGGTCGCGGGGTTGCTGATCGAACAGGTTCTGTTCGACAACGGTCGACGCAAGGCGGAACGGGAATTCGCCGCCGCCGATGTCGAAGTCGCCGCCGTGAACCTGTCGCAGGACATGAATGGCCGGGTGGAAACGGCCGTCGGCCTCTACGTCGCCGCCTTGCGTGGTGACGAAAAGGCCGCCTATGGCGAACGCGCCCTGCGCCGCATGCAGGAGTTTCGCCGCATCGTGCAGGGCCGCGTTGATGGCGGGGTTTCGGATCATTCCGACCTGAACGTCGTCGACAGCAAGATCAGTGGCATCCGCACCACGACCGCCACCGCCCGCGATGATGCCGCCACCGCCCGCGCGGAATTGCAGGCGATGACCGGGCAAGAGTTCAAGCGCGCGCCGACGCATCTGGATATCGCGACACCGCCATCCCAGGCGCAATTCCTGTCGGTGCTGAAAGCCAGCGCCGAAGCGAACCGCACGATTGCCGAGGCCAAGGCCGGGCGCGCCGGACTGCTGCCGCAGATCTCGGCTGCGGGCAATGCCACCACCGATGGCTCCGGCGCCGGGCTGACGCTGGACATGGCGCAACCGCTGGGGCTGGGCACACCGGCAGCCATGCAGGCGCTTGAAGCCTCCAAGGAAGCCGCCAAGCGCCAGGTGAGCGAGGCCGAGGAAGCGGCGCGGCGCACCTATAGTCGCCAGATGCAGCAGATCGCCTCTTTGCAACGGCAGGAAGCCGAGACCGCCGCGCTGGTGCGCCGCAGCCGCGAAACCTATGAGCTGTTCCAGAAGCAATTCGAGGCCGGTCAGCGCCCGGTCATGGAAGTCATCCAAGTGTACGAGGAACTGGTCCGCCGCGAACAGGCCTATATCGACGCGAAATACGAGGCGGTGCTGATCCAGCTGCAACTGGCCCGGGATCTGGGCCTGCTGGCCGATGGGGACAAGATTTGACCGACAAACCGCAGAAACCGGCCCCTTCGGCACCCGCCACCGGTAAAAAGCCGGTGCTGCGTGCCGTCCCCTCCTCCGGAGCGGCAGCGCCCTCGGGCCAGTCTCGCCCCGCCACCATACCGCCTGCCCCACCGCCCGGCGCGGCCTTCGCGCCCGCGCGGGCGCCGTTCGATGCCACCGCATCGGCCCAGGCAACCGCCGAGGCGAGATCCGCCGCGAGCCTAGCCGCCAAGCCAAACGCCCAGGACGCCCAGCCCGAGGTCGGCACCCTGCTTGAAGGGGCCGCGGCCCGCATCCAGCACCGCGCCAGCCTGATCGCCACCCTCGCCGCGCTCAAGGGCAGTGAAGTGCCGGTCAGCGACATTGCCGCGCTGTTGTGGCGTGAAACGCCCGGCGACTTGTCCCTGCACACCCTGGCAAAGGCCGTGCAATCCACTGGATTGCAGCCGAAAATCCTCGAAAAACAGGCCCTGACCCCGGCCCTGTGGCCTGCGCTGGCGGTGATGTCCGGCGGCCAATGCGTGCTGGTGCTCAGCCAGGCCGAGGATGTGCTGACGATCTATGACACCTCCTGCGCCGACAACCGCACCGAGGTGACCTTGGGCGAATTTGCCCCCTATTTCACCGGCACCGTGCTCTCGGCCCGCCCGTCTCTCAGCCAGATGGCCGCGCGCCATACGCCGCAGATCGACCCCGGCCACTGGTTCTGGAGCGAATTTCCCAAGTACCGCCGCCAGGTGGGCGAGATCATGCTGGGCTCGCTGGTGGCGAATATCCTCGCAGTGTCCGTCGCGCTGTTCAGCCTGCAGGTTTACGACCGCGTGGTGCCGCATCAGTCGCATGCAACCCTCTGGGTTCTGGCCATCGGCGCCTTTCTGGCGATTGCGCTGGAAGCGATGCTGAAGCTGGCGCGCGCCCGGCTGACCGACGCGGCCGGACGGCAAATCGAGCTTTCGGTGCAGCACAACCTGATGCGCCGCCTGATCGGCATGCGGTCCGACAAGAAGCCGCTGCCGCCCTCGGGCCTGTTTGCCGCGATGCGGGATTTCGGCTCGGTGCGGGAGTTCTTCACCTCCTCCACCATCTCGACGCTGGCGGACATCCCCTTCATCGCGGTGTTCCTGATCCTCGTCGCCTCGATCGCGGGGCCGGTGGTCTGGGTCATCGTCATCGGCGGCATTCTGATGCTGCTGCCTGCCTATTTCATGCAGAAGAAGATGATCGCCTACACCCGCCAGACCCAGGGCGCCAACGCCAAGGCGGGCCGCCTGCTGCATGAGGTGGTGACCGAGCTGGACACGGTGAAGACCCAGCGCGGCGAAGAGCGGGTGCTGCGGCTTTGGGACGAGCTGAACACGCTGTCCTCCCATTCCGCGACCGAGCAACGCAAACTCTCCAGCGCCCTCACCTACTGGTCGCAAGGTGTGCAGCAGGCGACCTATATCACGGCCGTGGTGCTGGGCACGCTCCTGGTCTTTGCGGGCGAGTTCACCGTCGGCACCATCATCGCCACCGGCATCCTGACCAGCCGCACCCTCGCCCCGCTGACCCAGTTCGCCGCGACCCTGGCCCGCTGGAGCAACGTCAAGGCGGCACTCGAGGGTCTGGACGCGATCGCCAACGCGCCGCAGGAAAAGGACAAGGAACGCACCTACCTGCGCCGCCAAAAGATCCAGGGACGCTTCGAGCTGCGTGAAATCCTATTCCGCTACGAGGATGACGCCGCCCCCACTGTGGATGTTCAGGCCGCCGTCATCACGCCGGGTCAACGGGTTGCGGTGCTGGGCGTCAACGGCTCCGGCAAGTCGACGCTGCTGAAGCTGCTGTCGGGTCTCTATGCGCCCGACCGCGGCCGCATCCTGCTGGACGGCACCGACATGGCGCAGATCGATCCGCGCGACCTGCGGGCGGGCATCGGCTACCTCAGCCAGGACGTGCGCCTGTTCGCAGGCTCCCTGCGCGACAACCTGAACCTCAACCAGCTGGAGCGCGACGACGACCGCCTGATGGAGGCGCTGGAGTTCGCAGGCCTCGGCGCCCACGTCCGCAGCCATCACAAGGGGCTTGACCTGGAAATCAGCGACGGCGGCCATGGCTTGTCGATCGGCCAGCGCCAGTCGATCGGCTGGGCCCGGCTGTGGTTGCAGAACCCTTCGGTGGTGCTGCTGGATGAACCCACCGCGGCGCTCGACCAGACGCTGGAACGCACCCTTGTAAGCCGCCTTGAGAGCTGGCTGGAGGGCCGCACCGCGATCATCGCCACCCATCGCATGCCGATCCTGGCGCTGACCAATCGCACCCTGATTCTGCAATCGGGCCGGATGGTGGTCGACGGGCCACGCGACCAGGTGCTGGCACATCTCGCCGCTGGAGAGGGCAAATGACCATGGATCTCAACGATCCCTACGGCACCGCAGAAACCCCGCGCAGTGCCAGCCGCATCATCTATCTGGCGGTGGCCGTGGTCGGAGTTTTCCTGGTTTGGGCCGCCTTTGCCTCGATCGACGAGATCGTGCGCGGCGAAGGTCAGGTCGTGTCCTCCTCGCGCGCGCAGATCGTGCAGAACCTCGAAGGCGGCATCCTCGCCGAGCTGCACGTGCGCCAGGGCGACGTGGTCAGCGCCGGCCAGGTGCTGGCCAAACTGCAGGATACGAAATTCCGCACCGCTGCCGATGAACTGCAGAACCAGCTCGACGCGCTGGAGATCAAGCGCCACCGTCTGGAAGCACAGATGAAGGGCGCTTTCGAGTTCACCGTGCCGGACATGCTGGCGCAGCGCTCGCCCGACATTCTCGCCTCGGAGCGCAGCCTGCTGACCGCGCGGCAGACGGACTTCACCAGCCGTCGGGAAAGCGCGCGCCAGATCATGGATCAGCTCGACGCCGAGCTGGCCAACATGGAAAAGCTCTACAAGCAGAAGATCGTGGCGCTGATCGAGGTCAACAAGGCCCGCAAGGCCGCCACCGATGCGCGGGCAAAATACAATGAAATCGGCACCCAGGCGGAACTGGAACAGGCCGAGGAATACTCGAAAACCCTGCGGGAAATCACCACCCTGCGCCAGGAACAGCGACTGGCGGTGGACCAGCTGAACCGTACCGTCATCACCTCGCCCATGGCCGGTATCGTCAACAGCCTGGCCGTGACCACCATCGGCGGCGTGATCCGCCCCGGCGAGGAAATCCTGGAGATCATTCCGCTGGGCGAAGAGCTGTTCGTCGAGGCCCGCGTGCGGCCCGAAGACATCGCCAGCGTGCAACCGGGACAGCCCGCCACCATCAAGCTGTCCGCCTATGACTACACCATCTACGGGGCCCTGAAGGGTAAGGTGGACTTCGTTTCGGCCGACACCTTCGAGGACGAGCGCAACCCACGTGCCGAACCCTATTATCGGGTGACCGTGCGGGTCGACAAGGCCAGCTTCACCGAACGCCAGCAGGCGATTGAAATCCGCCCCGGCATGCGCGCCACCGCCGAGCTGCAAACCGGTTCAAAAACCGTTCTGCAATATCTGTTGAAACCGCTGTACAAATCCCGCGAGGCGCTGCGCGAACCCTGACGGGGGACGCCGGGCTCAGCCCGCCCGGCGCATCAGATCCCGCAGCGTGGTGTCAAAGGCGGTGCCGATCGACACCTTGCGCCGCCCCATCTCGGCCTTGGCGGAGATGACCGAAACCAGTCTCGGTGGCTGCCCCGGCCGCATCGCCAGCACGGGCGACCCCGAAGCCCCGAACTCGACCAGGCAGGACATCACCAGGGTGCGGCTCTGCCGGGCCAGAACATTGCAATAGTTCTGCAGGTTCTGTCGTGTCGCCTGCCGGGCAGTGTAGGACAGAACCCCCAGCACATCCCCCCGCTCGGCTCCGGCCGAGACGGTCAGCGGCTGGATCCGGCGGCTGCTGATCGGGCGTTCCAGCTTCAGCACCGCAAGGTCGCTTCCGATCTGGTGCGCACCGTCGGGTCGATACCGGTATTGCGGGTGTTTCACGGCTTTCACGACCCGGCGCAGCGCGATCGCCTCGCGCCCGGCCAGCCCGGCCTCGAAACGGATCGAGGTGGGATCCACCGCCGCGCCGCTCTGCGGATCATACAGGCAATGGGCCGCCGTGAGCACCAGATCGGGAGCAACCAGCGCCCCGGTGCACATGCTGCGGTTGGCAATATTCAGCCGCCCCACCGCTTCCCAGCCGTCAACCATTCGAAAATCGGGCTGCGCGTTCTGTGCCAAAACGCCGACTGGCAGCACCAGCGTCAGGCACGCAGCAATAGCAGCAAATAAAAGCTTCATGTTCCACTCCAGCTTCCCACCCCGGCATCGTCATTCACGCACAAGGCCGAAATGAGACAGAAACCTGCGACCCAGTGGCAAAAACACGCCGCCAATGCGGCAGCGTTAACAATCCCCTAACGCTGCTTTCATTGATGCTTAACCATGGCAAAAAAAGTCGTCGATTTGCCAGAAAAACCGGAAAAAACTTTTCCACTTTTGGCAAATCCCTAAAAAGACGCCTGAAAATCAGCGCCCGTGCGGGGCAGATGTCGGCAATTCTCGCCCAAAACCGGCCTGCGATTCGTCGGTCTTGTCTGCGGCGCCCTCTTTCCAGAGGCTTTCGGGCTGCGAAAGTCTTAACGGAAGGTCCGCCCCGGGTTCCACCGCCGCAGGACCACATTGGTTAACACTGCTCCGGGTCACCGCACCGCGTGCGCCGCGGTGGCAACCGGGAAATGGACTCAATTCTAGCGATCCACAGCCGATTAACGTCTCGCTCACCTAACTGTGACTTCATCTGTGGAAATTTGCGTTCTCTGCTCTGACGGACCCGTCTTCCGTGGAGCGCCCATCCGCTGGAGTTTAGGTATCCATGTTCAAATCTCTCAAACTCGCGCACAAGCTGCCACTGCTCATCGTCTGCATCGCGCTGACCCTGACCGTCATCTTGATCGCGGTCAGCACCACCTATTTCCGACGCAGCGTGGTCGCAGATGCAGAAAACTTCATGATGTCCTTGGTGCGCGACCGGGAGCTGGCACTGCACTCCTATCTCAAGGGGATCGAGGCCGGGACGTTGACCATCGCCTCGGTGCCCTCCACGGCCAAGGCGATCAAGGATCTGACCGTCACCTGGTCAACGCGCGCGGGTGCGGACAAGGCCGCGGTCGGCAACCTTGCGATGTTCGCCTCGGCAGCTTCGCCCTATGACGTCCACTTCAACCGCAACCTTCCCCCGTTCCAGCGCATCATCGAACGGATGGGGTTCTACAACGTGGCCCTTATCAGCCCGGATGGCGACGTCGTCTTCTCGGCAACACAGGAAGACGATTACACCAGCAACCTGGTCTCCGGCCCCTACCAAGGCTCTGGCCTGGGAGAGGTCTTCAAAAAGACCGTCGCGGGCGACGCCAAGCAGGTCTACTACTCCGATATCGCCGCCTATGCGCCCAGCGGCAACGCGCCCGCGGCCTTTGCGGCCACCCAGATCATAGATGAATCCGGCCGCTTCATCGGTGTGTTCGCCGTGCAGATCACCGTCGCGGAAATCACCCGCATCACCTCGAATGCCGGCGGCGAGCGGCAAACCCTCGACACCTACCTGATCGGCACCGACCTCAAGGCCCGCACCCGGTCGCGGCTCGAGGGGGGCCATGCGGTTCTGGATGCCCTGCCCCAGCAGCCACATTTCGACACCGCACCGGCTGCAGCGGAAGCAACCGCCCGCTTCCATCCCGCGGTCCAGAAACCCGACGGCCGCACCGTCGCCGCGGTCACCGCTCCCGTCGTCTTCAGCGACATCAACTGGACCATTGTCGCGGAAATGGACCACAGCGAGCTGCTGGCACCGGCCGTTCAGCAGCGCCAGATCATGCTGCTGGTATCGCTGTCCTGTGCGCTTCTGGTGTCGCTCCTGGGCTGGCTCTTCGCGCGCTCGATCACCAAGCCGATCAACCGCATCTGCGATAACATGGAAGCGGTCGCCGGTGGCAATCTGGATACCGAGGTCGAGGCCGCGCAGCGCCGCGACGAGATCGGCAAGATCGGCAAGACGCTCCTGTCGATGCAGGACGACCTGAAACTGGCCCGCGCCGCCGAGGAGGAGCGCGCCGAGATGCAGCGCCAGCAGCAGCAGGTGGTCGACAACCTGAGCAACGGCCTGATGTGCCTGGCGGAGGGCGACTTCTCGCAGCCCATCGACACCGCCTTCCCGCCGGAATACGAACAGCTGCGGCAGAATTTCAACAGCACCGTCAGCAACCTGAACGCCACCGTGCAGCAGGTGATCGCGGCCTCCGGCAGCATCCGCAGCGGCGCCGCCGAGATCAGCCAGGCCTCGGACGACCTTTCGCACCGCACCGAAAGCCAGGCCGCCACCCTCGAGCAGACCGCCGCCGCGCTGGACGAGCTGACCGCGAGCGTGAAATCCGCCGCCGAGGGCGCGCGCAGCGTCGAGGCGACGATGCAGCAGGCCCGCGACGAGGCCGAGACCAGCGACGCCGTGGTTCAAAGCGCCGTGGCCGCGATGACCGAGATCGAGCAATCCTCGGCCCATATCAGCCAGATCATCTCCGTCATCGACGACATCGCCTTCCAGACCAACCTCCTGGCGCTGAACGCCGGGGTCGAGGCCGCGCGGGCAGGCGAGGCCGGTAAGGGCTTTGCTGTGGTCGCAAGCGAGGTGCGGGCGCTGGCGCAGCGCTCGTCCGAGGCGGCGATGGAGATCAAGACGCTGATCTCCGACAGCTCCAAGCAGGTCGAGCGCGGCGTGGATCTGGTCGGCAAGGCGGGCGAGGCGCTGCAGAGCATCGTGTCGCAGGTGACCCATATCTCGCAGCTGGTCTCCGGCATCGCTGAGGGTGCGGCGGAGCAATCCACCGGCCTGCATGAGATCAACACGGGCGTCACCCAGCTGGACCAGGTGACCCAGCAGAACGCGGCGATGGTCGAACAGGCCACCGCGGCCGGGCATATGCTCAACAGCGATGCCACCAAACTGGCTGAGTTGGTCGCCCATTTCACCATTTCCGGCCAGGGCACGCCGGCGTCCTTTGCCATGCACAGCCTGGAGCCCGAGACGCCAACTGCCACCGGGGCCGAGGTTGATCCCTGGCAGGACGAGCAGCCCAACGAAGACATGCCTCTGGCAACCGGCACCACGGGGGCGGGCAAATGGCAGGACTTCTGACCTGACCCTGCCGGGCAAACGCGCCCCCGGATCAAGGGGGCGCGGCCAGCCCGCGGCCGGCTACGGGAAATGCGCCAGCAACGAGTTCTTGGCCGCCAGGATATGGGCCCGTGTCAGTTCCGACGCCCGCTGGGCATCTCCCGCCTCGCAGGCTTCCAGAATGGTCAGGTGCTCGCACCGGGCGCGCTGCATGCCATCGCTCAGCACCAACTGGGCACGGATATAGCGGTCGATCCGATCCATCGCACTGCTGGCGGCCTCGCGGAAGTAGGCCAGCCTGCTGGCACTGTAGAGACCGTCGTGAAAGGTCCGGTTCAACAGCCCCCATTCCCTCGGATTGGCGGAGGCATCGAAGGCGGCGTAGTCCGCCCTCGCCTGCGCCAGCAGCGCCGCATCCATCCGCGGCACCGCATCACGGATGATTTCCGGCTCCAGCAGAGCGCGGAAATCGAAGATCTCCGCCGCCTCGTCTGCCGACAGTCCCGCCACAACCGCGCCCTTGAAGCGCTGTGTCTTGACCAGGCCGTGTTCCTCCAGCCGGTTGATCGCCTCGCGGACCGGCAAGCGGCTGGTTTTGAAATGGCGCGCGATCTCGTCTTGACGCAGCGGTTCGCCCTCGGCGAGGCGCCCCTCGATGATCGCCAGGCGCAACGCCTCGAACACGCCCGCGGCGGCGGAAGATGCGCCGGAAATATCCACCGGGTCCAGTTTCATCGCATTTCCTTTTTCTTGTGGAACAGGAAATGCTTTAGGCCATGCAGTCCGTCCGGAAAAGCGCCTTGCACTGCCGTCAGCCCTCCAGCGACACCCAGAGCACGCGCGCATCCTCGACGCTGGTGGACACGCAGCCATGGCCCATGCCGCTGTCATAATAGACGGAATCCCCCGGCCCCATCCGCAGGGGCCGGTAGTGTTCCGTATATAGAATGACTTCCCCGCTCAGCACGAACATGAACTCCTCGCCCTGGTGCCGCACCCAGTTGTCGAACTCGGTCACATCCCGCGCCTTAATGGTGCTGATGTAAGGCACCATACGCTTGCTGGTCAGATCACTGCACAACAGCTCATGGTCGTAGGTCGAGGTCTTCTTGTGCTCGCCGCTGCCCGAGGGCGTAAAGTCGCGCCGCCCCGTCACCCCGCTCTGCCCTGACTGGACAAACAGCTGTGGCGTTTCCAGCTCCAATGTTTGCATCAGGCGACGGATGATCTCGAAGCTGGGACGGGTCTGGTTGTTCTCGATCTTGGACAGGGTCGAGCGTCCGATGGCGGCCGCCTTGGCCGCTTCTTCCAGCGTCAGACCCTTTTCCTTGCGGGCATCCCGAATCATTTTCCCCAGGATTTCCCCGTCCGGCGCCTCGGCCGCCTCGGGCCCCAGCCCTGTTTCATCTAAGGAAATCGGTTCCATAGGTATAAATTCTCCTGTTTCGCAAACAGCTTAGCCCTGAAGCATTTTGCGGTCAAAATTTCCCTGACGTTACTTTTTGTTTGCATCGGGGAAAAAGTTTCCTATAGGGAACACGCAGCGTCGTATACAGCCGCATACGTGCCGGTCCTGGACCGAAACAAGGAGGAGGCCCCTTATGAGCACTTATGATCTGATCGTGATCGGAGGCGGTCCGGGCGGTTATGTCGCAGCCATCCGGGCGGCGCAACTGGGCCTCTCGGTGGCCTGTGTCGAAGGCCGCGGCGCCCTTGGCGGCACCTGCCTGAACGTGGGCTGCATCCCGTCCAAGGCACTGCTTACCTCCTCTTCGAAATATGCTGGGCTGGCTGGTCTGGCCGCCCATGGCATCACGGTCGAAGGCGCCAGCCTCGACCTCGGCGCGATGATGGCACGCAAGGACAAGACCGTTGCGGATCTGACCAAGGGCATCGGTTTCCTGTTCAAGAAGAACGGCGTGGACCTGATCGAAGGCTGGGCCAGCATCCCCGCGCCCGGCCAGGTACGCGTGGGTGAACAAAGCTACACCGCCAGGAACATCCTGATCGCGACCGGTTCCGAACCGACGCCGCTGCCCGGCGTCGACATCGACGAACAAGACGTGCTCAGCAGCACCGGCGCGCTGGCGCTGGAAGAGGTGCCGCAGCATCTGGTGGTAATCGGCGCCGGTGTGATCGGGCTGGAACTGGGCCAGGTCTGGTCGCGGCTCGGCGCCAAGGTCACCGTGGTCGAATACCTCGACCGCATCCTGCCCGGCATCGACGGCGAGATTGCCAAACTGTCCCAGCGCGCCCTCGCCAAGCGGGGCCTGAAATTCCAGCTGGGACGTGCCCTCAAGACCGTCGAAAAAGGCGAGACCGGCCTGACCCTGACCGTCGAGCGTGTCGGCAAGGACAAGGAAGAGCTGATCGAGGCCGACAAGGTGCTGGTTGCCATCGGCCGCCGCCCGGTCACCCGCGGCCTGGGGCTGGAGGAGCTGGGTGTCTCGATCAATGCCCGCGGCTTCATCGAGGTGGACGAACGCTTCTCGACCTCGGTTCCCGGCATCTATGCCATCGGCGACTGCGTGCCCGGCCCGATGCTGGCCCACAAGGCCGAGGAAGACGGCGTCGCCTGCGTCGAAATGCTGGCGGGCCAGTCGGCCCATGTCGACTACGGCAAGGTGCCCGGCGTGGTCTACACCGATCCCGAGGTCGCCTCGGTCGGGTTGACCGAGGAGGCCCTGAAAGAGGCCGGGACCGAATACATCAGCGGCAAATTTGCCTTCATGGCCAACTCCCGCGCCCGTGCCACCGGCGAGACCGACGGCGCCGTCAAGGTGCTGGCCCGCCCCGACGGCCGCATTCTTGGTGCCCATATCTGCGGGGCCCACGCGGGCGACCTGATCGCCGAACTGGTGCTTGCCATGACCAAAGATGCTACGCTCGCCGAGGTTGCGCAGACCTGCCATGCCCATCCCGCCTTGGGTGAAGCCGTGAAGGAAGCCTGCCTCGACGCGCTTGGCCGCGCCATCCACGCCTGATCCGAAAGGCCCGCCAGATGACCATCCAGCTGCGTCCCCGCCACCCGGAAAAAGCCCACAAGGCCGACAGCGCGATCCCGCGCAAGCCCAAGTGGATCCGCAAGAAAAAGATCGAAAGCGCGGAGTATTACGAAACCCGCAAACTGATGCGCGAACACGATCTGGCGACGGTCTGCGAAGAGGCCGCCTGCCCCAACATCGGCGAATGCTGGTCCAAGCGTCACGCCACCATGATGATCATGGGCGAGGTCTGCACCCGCGGCTGCTCCTTCTGCAACGTGACCACGGGCAAGCCGGACACGCTGGATGCGTTTGAACCGGGCCGGGTTGCCGCCGCGGTCAAGAAGCTGGGCCTGCGCCACGTGGTGATCACCTCCGTCGACCGGGATGACCTGGAAGACGGCGGCGCCGAACATATCGCCCAGACCATCCGTGCCACCCGCCACCAGAACCCCGAGACCACGATCGAGGTGCTGACCCCGGATTTCCTGGGCAAGGGCGACGCGGCACAGGCGGTGTTCGACGCGGCCCCGGATGTGTTCAACCACAATCTCGAAACCGTACCGCGCCTCTACCCGCGCGTACGGCCCGGCGCACGGTATTATACCTCGCTGCGGCTGCTGGATGACGCCAAGCGCGCCAACCCGCAATTGTTCACGAAATCGGGCATCATGGTGGGTTTGGGAGAGACCCTGGACGATGTGCGACAGGTTATGGACGATTTGCGCGCGGCGCAGGTCGACTTCCTGACCGTAGGGCAGTATTTGCAGCCCACCCCGAAGCATCATCCAATTGATCGTTTCTGGGAACCCGATGAATTCGCCCAACTGGAACAGATCGCCCGAGCCAAGGGGTTTCTGCATGTATCAGCCACTCCGTTGACCCGGTCGTCGTTCCACGCGGATGAAGATTTTGCCGCCCTGAAACAGGCCCGACAGACGGCCTTGAAGCAGGGCATTTAACTTTAACGCAAGCGGGAGGAGACCCATGGAAGCGTTAAATACAGCAGTTGGCTGGATAAATGGGATCGTATGGGGGCCGGCGATGCTGGTTCTGATCCTGGGTGTCGGCTTTTTCCTTCAGGTTGGCCTGAAGTTCATGCCGATCCTGAAACTGGGAATGGGCTTTGGCCTGTTGTTCAAGGGCCGCGAAGGCAGCGGCGAAGGGCAGATCAGCCCGTTCAACGCGCTGATGACCGCCCTGTCGGCCACCATCGGCACCGGTAACATCGCAGGCGTGGCCACCGCCGTGTTCCTTGGCGGCCCCGGTGCCCTGTTCTGGATGTGGATGACCGCGCTGGTCGGCATGGCCACCAAATATTCGGAAGCGGTCTGCGCGGTGAAATTCCGCGAGCGTGACGAGGCCGGAAACTTCGTCGGCGGCCCGATGTATTACATCAAGAACGGCCTCGGCAAGAAATGGGCCTGGCTGGGCTTTGCCTTTGCCCTGTTCGGCGCGATTGCCGCCTTTGGCATCGGCAACGGCGTGCAGGCCAATGGCGTCGCACAGGTGCTGGAGACCAACTTTGGCTTCAACCCGTCGATCACCGGCATCGTGCTGATGGTGCTGACCGGCGCCGTGATCCTCGGCGGCATCACCCGCATCGGCGCGGTGGCCGGTAAGCTGGTGCCCTTCATGGCCGTCAGCTACATCGTCGCGGGTCTGATCGTGCTGATCATCAATGCGGATGCCATCGGCGACGCCTTTGCGATGGTCTTTACCTATGCCTTCACCCCGTCGGCAGCCGAAGGCGGCTTTGCCGGTGCGGCGGTCTGGGCGGCGATCCGCTTTGGTGTGGCGCGCGGCGTGTTCTCGAACGAGGCAGGCCTCGGCTCGGCCCCGATCGCCCACGCGGCGGCGGAAACCAAAGGTCCGGTCAACCAGGGCCTGATCGCGATGCTGGGCACCTTCATCGACACCATCATCGTCTGCTCGATCACCGGTCTGGCGATCATCGCCTCCGGCGCCTGGACCTCGGGCGAAAGCGGCGCGGCCCTGACCTCGCTGGCGTTTGAAACCTCGCTGCCCGGCTTCGGCGGCTACCTGATCGCCATCGCGCTGTCGATCTTTGCCTTCACCACCATCCTCGGCTGGTCCTACTATGGCGAGAAATGCGTCGGCTACCTGCTGGGCGCCAAGGTGCTGATGCCCTACCGCATCCTGTGGATCGTCGCGATCTACTTCGGCGCCACCGCTGACCTCGGCTTCATCTGGCTGCTGGCGGATACGCTGAACGCGATGATGGCGATCCCGAACCTGATCGCCCTGGCGCTGCTGAGCCCGATCGTCTTCAAGCTGACGAAAGAGTTCTTTGCCACCGGCGGGCGCTCCGAAGAAGCCGGCCGCGCGGCCGAATAAAACACGCGGAGGGCGCGACCTGCGCCCTCCCCCCCCACCTACACCAATTCAAAGGCTGCACAGGATGACCGACGCACCCAAACGCACCCCGCTTTATGACCTGCACGTCGAACTTGGCGGCAAGATGGTCGACTTCGCCGGCTGGGAGATGCCGGTCCAGTACCCCATGGGCATCATGGGCGAGCACAAACAGTGCCGCGAGAAGGCTGCGCTGTTTGACGTCTCCCACATGGGCCAGGTGATCCTGCGCGGCGACAATGTGGGCGAGAAGCTGGAAACGCTTTGCCCACAGGCCTTTGCCACCCTCAAGGAAGGCAAGGCACGCTACGGTTTCTTCACCAATGACGATGGCGGCATCATGGACGACCTGATCGTCTCCAACGCCGGTGACCATTACTTTGTCGTGGTGAATGCCGCCCTGCGCCACCAGGACATTCCGCACATGCAGGCCAACCTCGACGGCGTCGAAGTGACCGAGATCTTCGACCGCGCCCTGGTCGCCGTCCAGGGCCCCAGCGCCGAGGAGGTTGTCGGCAGCCTCTGCCCCGCCGCCCGTGAGCTGAAGTTCATGGAAACCACTGTGGCCGAGATCGACGGCGTCGAGTGCCGCATCTCGCGTCTCGGCTACACCGGCGAAGACGGCTACGAGATCTCGATCCCCGAAGCCGACGCCATTCGCATTTCCAAGCTGTTCCTGGCCCATGACGACTGTGAACCTGCAGGCCTGGGCGCGCGTGACAGCTTGCGTCTGGAGGCAGGTCTCTGCCTCTATGGCAACGACATCGACCAGTCGACCTCCCCGGTGGAGGCCTCGCTGGGCTGGGCGATGCAGAAACGCCGCAAGGAAGAAGGCGGCTTCCCCGGTGCCGCCCGCATCCAGAAAGAGCTGGCCGAAGGCGCCGCCAAAAAGCTGGTCGGCATCAAGCCCGAAGGCCGCGCCCCCGCCCGACAGGGTGTCGAGGTGCAGACGCTCGAGGGCGACAGCATCGGCGCCATCACCTCGGGCAGCTTTGGCCCCACGGTTGGTGGTCCGGTTGCCATGGGCTACGTCGCGACCGAACACAGCGCGGCTGGCACCAAGGTGAACCTCATCATCCGTGGCAAGGCGCAGCCCGCCGAAATCGTTGCGCTGCCCTTCGTCACCCAGAACTACAAACGCTAAGACCACATCAGGAGAGTCGAACATGGCCACCTATTACTCTGAAGAGCACGAATGGATCACCGTCGAGGGTGACGTGGCAACCCTGGGCATCACCCAGCACGCCGCCGACCAGCTGGGCGAGGTTGTCTTCGTCGAGCAGCGCGAAGCCGGCGACGAGTTCGAAAAGGGCGACGAGATCGGCGTCATCGAATCCGTAAAGGCCGCGTCCGAGATCTACGCGCCGCTGAACGGCGAAGTGGTCGAAGTCAACGAAGCCCTGGCCGACAACCCCGGCGCGCTGAACGAAGCCCCTGAGGGCGGCGCCTGGATCTACAAGATCAAGATCGCCGACGCCTCCCAGCTGGAAGAGCTGATGGACCTGGACGGCTACAAGGCGCTGATCGGCTGATCCCGGCCTGCGGGGCCGCGCTGACCGGCCCCGCGCTTTCACCTTGCCCAAAATACTCCCGCCGGAGGCACTCCGAAGCCCGGCCGGAGGTGACCGTTTTCAAAGGAGCGCTGTAAATGGCCTTCAAACTTACCGATTACGAAGCCTATGACTTCGCCAACCGGCGTCACATCGGCCCCTCCCCGCGGGAGATGGCCGACATGCTGCAGGTCATCGGCTTCAAGACGCTGGATGAGCTGATCGACGCCACCGTGCCGCCCGCCATCCGCCAGAAAGAGCCGCTGGACTGGGGTCCGGCGATGACCGAACGCGATGCGCTGTTCCACATGAAAGAGGTCGCCTCCAAGAACAAGGTGCTGACCTCGCTGATCGGTCAGGGCTACTACGGCACCACCACCCCGGCGCCGATCCTGCGCAACATCCTGGAAAACCCGGCCTGGTACACCGCCTACACCCCCTATCAGCCGGAAATTTCCCAGGGCCGTCTTGAGGCGCTCTTGAACTACCAGACCATGGTCAGCGACCTGACCGGCCTGGACATCGCCAACGCCTCGCTGCTGGACGAAGCCACCGCCGCCGCCGAAGCCATGGCCATGGCGCACCGCGGATCGCGCTCCAAGGCGAACAACGCCGCCTTCTTCGTCGACAAGAACTGCCACCCGCAGACGATCGCGGTGATCCAGACCCGGGCCGAGCCTCTGGGCATCGACGTTGTGGTCGCCGATCCCGACGATCTGGACCCGGGCGCGGTCTTTGGCGCGATCTTCCAGTATCCCGGCACCTACGGCCACGTGCGCGATTTCACCAAGGAAATCGAAGCCATTCACGAGCACAAGGGCATTGCCGTTGTCGCCGCCGACATCCTCGCGCTGGCACTGCTGAAATCGCCCGGCGAAATGGGCGCCGACATCGCCGTCGGTTCGACCCAGCGGTTCGGCGTGCCGATGGGCTACGGTGGCCCGCACGCGGCCTACATGGCAACCACCGACAAGCTGAAGCGCGCCATGCCCGGCCGCATCATCGGTGTCTCGGTCGATGCCCGTGGCAACAAGGCCTATCGCCTGGCGCTGCAGACCCGCGAGCAGCACATCCGCCGCGAGAAGGCCAACTCCAACGTCTGTACCGCACAGGCGCTGCTGGCCGTGATGGCCTCGATGTACGCGGTCTACCACGGCCCCGACGGCATCAAGGCAATCGCCCAGTCGGTGCACCGCAAGACCTCGCGCCTTGCCGCCGGCCTGGAAGAGCATGGCTTCAAGGTGGAGCCGGAAGTCTTCTTCGACACCATCACCGTCGAGGTCGGCCCGCTGCAGAAAACCGTCATGGAGGCAGCTGTTGCCCGCGGCATCAACCTGCGCAAGGTTGGCGAAACCCGCGTCGGCATCTCGCTGGATGAACAGACCCGCGCCGAGACCATCGAAGCGGTCTGGGGGGCCTTCGGCATCGATAAGAAGGACGACAGCTCGAACAAGCAGTACCGCCTGCCGGACTACGCGCTGCGCGAGACCCCCTATCTGACCCACCCGATCTTCCACAAGAACCGGGCCGAGGCCGAGATGACCCGCTACATGCGCCGTCTGGCCGACCGCGACCTGGCGCTGGACCGCGCGATGATCCCGCTCGGCTCCTGCACCATGAAGCTGAACGCGACCATCGAGATGATCCCGGTCACCTGGCCGGAGTTCTCCAACCTGCACCCCTTCTGCCCGGAAGACCAGGCGCAGGGCTACCACCAGATGATCGCCGATCTGAACGACAAGCTCTGCCAGATCACCGGCTACGACGCGATCTCCCAGCAGCCGAACTCCGGTGCGCAGGGCGAATACGCGGGCCTGATGACCATCCGCAACTACCATGCGGCGAATGGCCAGGGGCACCGCAACGTCTGCCTGATCCCGACCTCCGCGCATGGCACCAACCCGGCCACCGCGCAGATGGTGGGCTACAAGGTGATCCCGGTCAAAGCCGACGAGAAAGGCAACATCGACGTCGCCGATTTCCGTGCCAAGGCCGAACAGCACAGCGACAACCTCGCCGCTTGCATGATCACCTACCCCTCCACCCACGGCGTGTTCGAAACCACCGTGCAGGAAGTCTGTGACATCACCCACGAACATGGTGGCCAGGTCTACATCGACGGCGCCAACATGAACGCCATGGTGGGTCTGGCACGTCCGGGTGACATTGGCGGCGACGTCAGCCACCTGAACCTGCACAAGACCTTCTGCATTCCGCACGGCGGTGGCGGCCCCGGCATGGGTCCGATCGGCGTCAAGGCGCACCTGGCCGAACACCTGCCGGGTCACCCGGAATACGGCACCGCCGTTGGTCCGGTCTCGGCAGCGCCCTTCGGGTCCCCCTCGATCCTGCCGGTCAGCTGGGCCTACTGCCTGCTGATGGGGGGTGCGGGTCTGACCCAGGCGACCAAGGTTGCGATCCTGAACGCCAACTACATCGCGGCGCGCCTGAAGGATGCCTACAAGATCCTCTACACCTCGGAGACGGGTCGCGTGGCGCATGAATGCATCCTCGACACCCGCCCGCTGAACGACGAGGGCGGCGTGACCGTGGACGATGTGGCCAAGCGCCTGGTCGATTCCGGCTTCCACGCCCCGACCATGTCCTGGCCGGTGGCGGGCACCCTGATGGTGGAGCCGACCGAATCCGAGCCCAAGGACGAGCTGGACCGCTT
This sequence comes from Nocardioides marinus, assembly GCA_019801415.1. Taxonomy (GTDB): domain Bacteria; phylum Pseudomonadota; class Alphaproteobacteria; order Rhodobacterales; family Rhodobacteraceae; genus Leisingera. The sequence goes on along the minus strand of JAHVJD010000004.1, from coordinate 326,450 downwards.
CTGCGACGCCATGCTGTCGATCCGGGCGGAGGCGCAGGACATCATCGATGGCAAGATCGATCCCGAGAACAACCCGCTGAAACACGCGCCGCACACGGTGCGTGACCTGGTGGGCGACTGGGACCGTCCCTACAGCCGCGAGCAGGCCTGCTTCCCGCCGGGCAACCTCGGCGTCGACAAGTACTGGCCGGCCGTGAACCGGGTCGACAACGCCTATGGCGACCGTCACCTGGTCTGCACCTGCCCGCCGATGTCGGACTACGAAGAAGGCTGATGCCTTTGGCCGGGGGACATCCCCCCGGCTCCCCTGTCCCGCCGGTCGCTCCGGCGGGACAGTCCCCACGCATGACCCGCTCAGAGGAGAGAATGATGTCCCGTCTCGAACCGCTGACCATGCCAGTTCCGCAGTCCGCCAGCCCGGCAACCCCCGCTGCCCGTTTCCACGATGTCGAAATCATTCTGCCGCGCCAGGAATCCCAGGCCGCCGCGCAGATGATTTGCGAGGTCTTCCGCGCCGCCAACGACCTGTTCCCCGGCGCGCCCTATCGCACCCATGTGCACGACCTTGCCACCCAGATGCGCTCGGCCCCCGACGGCTGGAAGCCGCGAACCGCCATCTTCCTTGGCGGCATTTCCACCCGCTGGACCCTGAACAGCGGCGAGAAGGCCAGCCTGCAAAGGATCTGCCGCCAGACCCCGCGCTGTTTGTTTGCCGGCAGCGCCATCTTCCTGTTGCCCGAAACCGGCCTGAACACCCGCTACGAGACCGCCGTGCACGCCAATTTCGCCGCCGCGGCCAAGGAGGAAGACCTGCCCTGCGCCCCGGCCGGAACGCTGACAACCGTATCGGACCGGATCAGTACCGCCATCAGCAGCTTTGCCGCCCTGCGCCTGCTGACCACCTACCTGCGCGAAGACCGCGGCGCCTTCATCGCCGACGCGGTCTGCGACTACCTCGGCCTCGCGCTGGGACCGACCGCCGATCACTCCCGCGTCTCCCTGCAGCTGCGACAGGCCGCCGGTGGCGATGCGCTGATCGTCAAGATCCTCGAGCTGATGCAGCGCAACATCGAGGAACCGCTGCTGATCCGCGACATCGCCAGCCAGGCGGGCGTCTCTCCCCGCAAGCTGGAACGACGCTTTCAGGAAAAGACCCGGACCAGCCCCTTGGCGGCCTACCGCAAGCTGCGCATCGAAAAGGCCCGCCAGCTGCTGCTGCACACCAGCCTGCCGCTGACCGAAATCGTCGCCGCCACCGGCTTCGGCTCGCGCAGCAATCTGACCGAATGGTTCAAGCGCGAGTACAAGACCAGCCCGCAGGCCTTCCGCAAGCAATACTACGCCGAACGCGAGCCGCAGCGCTCGCTGGCCTGACCACTCCCGCATGACCGAAGAAAAAGGCGGCCCCGAGGGACCGCCTTTGCCGTGAGCCGGGCATCTGGATCAGTTGTCCGATCCCCCGCCATCGCCGCCGGACAGGTTTCCGGGATTGAACACGCCCCCGAACCCCGAGTTGTTGCCCGCGGGCGGCTCCTCGGTCGGGCTGGCGTCCTCGCCGCTGCTGCTGTCGCCGGACAGGTTGCCGGGGTTGAACACCCCGCCAAAGCCCGAGTTGTTGCCGGAGGGCTGCGCCTGCGGGGCGGTCTCGCCCTGCTGTTGCTGCTGTTCCTGACGACGCAGCTCGCGCTGGCGGCGCAGCTCCTGGATGCGCTGTTCCGTCTCCAGCCGCTTCTGCTCCTGCACCTCTGCAATGCACTGCTGCGGGCTGTAGACCGCCGCCGTGCCGGCCACCGCCACCGTGGCACAGGCAACCACCACCAGCGCCACCGCCGCGGAATTGGAGCTGAGAAAGCCCGGCAGCCGCAGCTTGCCGCTTTCCAGTTCCTCCACCGTGGCCTTCTTGCGGGCCATGGCGACCAGCTCCTTGCGGCGGATCGAGGCCTCGTTGGCCAGCGCCGCAAAGACCGTCAGCACCACGATGATGAAGGCCAGGGCCGAGATCGCAGGCGTGATGCCGTAGCGCACTTTCTGCGCCAGCTCGATGGTCAGCGTCGGGTATTCCCCGAAGGTGAAGGTGGTGGTGTTGTAGTTCTCGAAGCTTGCCAGGAACGCCAGCACCGCCGCCGAGGCAATCGCGGGCCGCATGAACGGCAGCAGCACCTTGCGGAACGCCTGCGCATGGGTCGCGCCCAGGTCCAGCGCCGCTTCGGTCAGCGCGACATCATAGCGCTGCAACCGCGCCACCAGCACCAGCATGCAGTAGCTGGCGATGAAGGTGGACTGGCCGATCACCGTCAGGAACAGACCGTTCGACAGGAAACTGTCGGCGCCCAGCCCCAGCATCCGGTTGATCCGGTCCCAGAACACCAGCGTCGAGATGCCGATGACCACGCCCGGGATCAGGATCGGCGCGATGATGATGGTGTAATAGGTGGCGCGCAGCTTGGGCCAGATCTGGGTCAGCATCAGCGCCCCGGCCAGCCCCATCGCCACCGACAGCACCACCGTGCCCGCGCCCACCAGGATCGAGTTCCAGATGCCGTTCAGGATACGTTCGTCCTGAAACAGCGCCGAGAACCACTCGAAGGTCAGGCATTCCCAAGGGGTCATCCGCGGGAAGGAGGGCGAGTTGAAGGCGGTCGCAGACATGATGATCAGCGGCCCCAGCAGGTAGGCAAAGAACACCGCCAGGTAGATCCAGATGCTGATCCGTGTGAAAGACAGGTTCTTCATTTGCCGATGTCTCCCATGTTCACCTTGAACAGCCGCATGACCGCCAGCACCAGCAGGATACAGGTCACCAGCAGCACCACCGCGTAGGCCGCGCCCTGCGGCCAGTCGGAGTTGTCATTGAACTGCTGGTAGATCAGCTGCGTGAACCACAGCGACGACGGCCCGCCGAGGATCTGCGGTGCCGCCAGCGCGCCCGCCGACAGCATGAACACCATGGTACAGCCCGAGGAGATCCCCGGCTTGGCGTAAGGGATGACCACCCGCTGGTGGATCTTCACCCAGCTTGCGCCCATGTCCCGCGCCGCCTCGATCTGGTTGCGATCGAGGCTCTCGATCACGTTGTAGATCGGGAAGATCATCAACAGGATGTAGGCATATCCCAGACCCGCATAGAGCGCGATGTCATTGCGGATGAAATCAAAGGGCGTATCGAAGATCCCCAGGCCGACCAGCGCGTTGTTCAAAACCCCGGTCTCGCCGAAGATGATGCGCAGGGCAAAGGCGCGCAGGATCTCGTTGATCCAGTAGGGGATGATCAGCATCAGCGCGAAGATGCGGATGTGGTTGCCCTTGGTCTGCGCCAGGTAATAGGCGATCGGGTAGCACAGGATCAGGTTGAAGATGGTGACGCAGACCGCCGCCACCAGCGTGCGGAAGAACACCTTGAGGTCGACCGCGTTGTAATCCTGGCTGCCGCCTTCGGGGCCGTAGATCAGGTACTTGTAGTTCTCCAGCGTGTAGACATCCTTGGGGCCGCCGATCTCCGGCGGCGGCAGGTTGGGCCGGAACGAAAAGTCGAGCATCGACAGCTGCGGCAGGATGATCAGGCCGATGGTCCAGAACAGGACCAAGGCCAGCATCAGGCTGCCCATGCCGGTGCCGTTGCGCTTGAAGAATTCCTTCAGGAAGACTGGCATGGCGTGCGCTCCCTCATTCCGCGGCCAGCTCACCCGCGGGCACGACAACGGCGTTTTCCGTGGCGTATTGCAGGGTGATGTTCTGTCCGGTGTGATCGTCAAAGGACTGCCCCACATTGGGGATCGAGACCTTCAGCTCCTTGCCGCCGTCACCTTCCATGAAGATGTTGAAAACGTTGCCCTCGAACTCCTCGTGGTTGACCCGGGCCGAGACGATGTTGCTCCCCGCCGCCCCCTCGCCTGCCAGCGCAAGCGCTTCCGGGCGGATGAACATCATCGCTTCGTCGCCTGCCTTCATCCGGCCCTGGTTGGCGGTGGAAATCCGCGCCAGCAGGGTGCCGGAACGGTTCGTCTCGATCAGCGCCTCATTGCCCATGATCTGCTTGATGCGGCCCCGGAACACGTTGTTTTCGCCCACGAATGACGCGGCAAAGGCGGTGGACGGGTCGTTGTAGATGGTCTTGCCATCGGCGATCTGGTCAATCACCCCCGCCTTCATCACCGCGATGCTGTCGGACATGGTCAGCGCCTCGCCCTGGTCGTGGGTGATGTAGATGAAAGTGATGCCGACCCGCTGCTGGATCTCGCGCAGCTCGGTGCGCATGTGCTGGCGCAGCTTCAGGTCCAGCGCCGACAGCGGCTCGTCCAGCAGCAGAACGTCCGGCTCGGCACAGAGGGCGCGCGCGATAGCAACCCGCTGGCGCTGGCCGCCCGACAGTTCCGAGGGCAGCTTGTCACCCTGCCCCGGCAGCGCGATCATGTCCAGCAGCTCATCTGCCCGCTTGCGCCGCTCGCGCGCGGAGGCGCCCTTGATCTCCATCGAGAAGGTGATGTTTTCCCAGACCTTCATCAGCGGAAACAGCGCCAGGTTCTGGAAGATCAGCGCGGTCGGGCGCTTGTTGGGGCCAATGCCCTTCATATCGTTGCCGCCGATCAGTACCCGCCCCTCGCTGGGGTCCAGAAAGCCGGAAACCGCCCGCAAGATGGTGGTCTTGCCACAGCCTGACGGCCCGAGGAACGAAAAGAAATCGCCCCCCTTGATGTGTACATTGGCATCTCGCACGGCGACAAAGTCACCGAAGCGGATCCAGAGGTTTTCGAGATCAACGCCGACCCCTGCACTCATTTGGCTTCTCCCCTGGGTGCAAAACACCGCCCGGTGGCGCACCACCGGTTGCCGCATGTCCTGCGTCCCCTAGCTGTTGATTGAATGTACCGCGCCGTCGCCGCACGACTGGCCCCCACTCGTGGACGGGGACCAGCTGCACGTCTGGCGCTTGCGATCAGGCGCTCTTGAACTTGTTGACGAACTCGGTGCGCACGTCGGCATACCAGGGCGCTTCGGCCGGCCAGGGGTTCAGATTGGCCAGCGAGTTGCCCGGATAGGCCTCGGCAAAGTTCTTCTTGTAGACATCGCCCGAGTAGGTATCCGCACCCAGCACCGGCGAGTTGTAGCCGTGGCTGTCGATTGCCTTGCCCGCGGGCTCCTTACGGTAGGCGTAGTCGAGGAAGGCATAGACCTGCTCTTCGTTCTTGGCGCCGACCGGCATCGAAATCCCGTCGACCCAGGCCATCGCGCCCTCGACCGGCGCCTGGTAGTGCACCGGCTCACCCGCGGATTTGAGCGCCAGCGGCGGGCCGTCCCAGGTCTGGCCGACCACCACGCCTTCGTTCAGCAGGCCGTTCTTCTGGGTGTCGGCATCGTTCCAGATCAGCTTGATCCGGTCCTTGCGCGCCACGCACCAGTCGGTGACCTGGCCCCAGACCTTGCGCATGGTTTCCTCGTCCTCGTAGGCGGCCCAGATCGAGCCCGGTTCCATCTCGCCCGAGGCTTCCATGAACAGGCCCGCGCCCAGCATCATCGAATGTGCCCGGCCCATGGTCTTGCCGGCGTTTTCTTCCGACCAGACGTCGCCGTAGGAGGGCGCATCCCCCGCGGGCAGCCACTTGTCGGTGCGGTAGGCGATGCCCTCGGTGCCCCAGATATGCGGCAGCCAATGCACGCCTGCGCCGTCAAAGTTCCAGGCGTCCGTGCCGATCTTGGCCATCGCCGGGTTCACCGCGTCGATGTTGACCTTGTTCATGTCGAACGGCTTCAGCAGTTCCAGCGGCCCCCACTGCAGCGAGCGGTTGTTGGTCGGCGAGACGATGTCAAAGCCCTGGCCCTTGGTGGCCTTCATCTTGTTGATGATTTCCTCGTTCGAGCCGATGCCGGTGTAGTTCACCTTGATGCCGGTCTCGGATTCAAAGCCGGAAATGAACTCCGGCGGCAGATAGTCCGACCACATCAGGATGTTGATCTCGCCCGACGAGGCCAGCGCGCTCTTGGAATACAAGGGGGCCGCCAGTGCCGCAGCACCCGCGGTCTTCAACACCGCGCGGCGGGAAAGTGTACGTTTGATCGTCATATCCAAATACTCCCTATGGATCGATTTTTGTTATTCTTGTTGTTTGTTGCAGAAGCTTGCGGTTGCCGGTCTTTCACCGACAGTGACAGTTTCAGAAACCGATAAGGCCAGTTGACCAGAAACATTTCAAAACATGGTGCCAGTTTCAGAGGGCTTTGCAAAATTTTCGCAAACATTTCGGGCTGGCTCGGATAATTCCTTACTGTATCAGCAGTCTGCGCCTGCCGACGCAGGGCGTCAACGCCCTACCGGCCTGCACGCCGGTTTGGTTGCCCATAGGGATGAAGATTTCGTCAGACCGCCGCGCGACGCCCGCCCGCAGGACAAGCCGCGCCGGGGGTGGCGCAGTCGGCGACCAGGCCCCCGTGGCGGACCCGTGTCGGCTCAGCCCTGCTCGAACCGGCGGAACGCGAGGGCAATCAGGCCGGCAATGACAAGGTAGACCAGGGCCAGCAGCAAGAGCGGCTCATAGACGATGAAGGTGTCCGATCGCACCCGCGAGGACACGGCATAGATGTCCACCACCGTGATCGTCGCCACCAGCGGTGTGGCCTTCAGCTGCAGGATCGTCTCGCCGCCCAGCGTCGGCAGCACGTTGCGCACCGCCTGCGGCAGCCAGATCCGGCGGAACATGGTGAAACGCGGCATGCCAAAGGACTTGGCCGCCTCCAGCTGGCCCTTGGCCACGCCGGAAAAGGCACCGCGCATCACCTCGCCCTCATAGCCCGCATAGGACAGCGTCAGCGCCAGCACTGCATAGGGCCAGGCCTGCCGCAGATAGGGCCACAGCTCGGACCCGCGGATCCAGGGGAACTGCGGAAACAGCGAGCCCAGCCCGTAATACAGCAGCCAGATCTGCAGCAGCAGCGGCGTGCCGCGGATGATGGTGCAGAAGGTCCGCGCCGGGATCGACAGGTACCAGGGGCCGATGGCCTGGGCGAGGCCCAGTGGCACCGCCAGCAGAAAGCCGAGGAAGGTCGACACCGCCAGGATCCAGATGGTGGTCCACAACCCCTCCAGCGCCAGCGGCGCATACTGCGGGATCCAGTCCCAGCGCAGCGACAGCGCGCACCAGACCACAAGTGCGGCAAAAATCAGCATCATCACGATGCGGTGCGGCTGCATCAGTGCCTTCACACTGGTCATGCCGTGCCCCCCTTCAGCGAGGGCTGGCCGCGGCGCGCCCATTTTTCGATCCGGGCAAAGACCACGCCGGAACACAGCGTCACCATCAGGTAGAGCGCGCCTGCCGCAAGGAAAAAGGTGAAATAGGCCCGCGTGCTGCTGGCCGCCTGCCGGGTCTCCAGCGTCAGCTCGTTGAAGCCGACCACCGCCAACAGCGCGGTGTCCTTGGTGGCGATCAGCCACAGGTTCGCCAGCCCCGGCACCGCAAAGCTCATCATCGCCGGGATCGTCACCCGGCGCATGATCATGAAGGCCGGCATGCCATAGGATTTCGCCGCCTCGATCTGGCCCGTCGGCACCGCCTTGATGGCGCCGCGCAGCACTTCGGTGGCATAGGCCCCCTGCACCACGCCCAGCACCCAGATGCCGGCCGCGACGCCGTTGATCTCGACCCGGCCGCCGCCCATCGCGGCGGAGATCTTGTTGATGATATCGCTGCCCACGTAATAGAGGATCAGGATCAGCACCAGTTCCGGCACCGCCCGGATCACCGTGGTGTAGATGGCGAGAAGATCACGCGTGACCTTCCCGCCGTAGAGTTTACCATAGGCTCCGAACAGCCCGATCACCAGCCCCATGCCAAAGGCGCCAAAGGCGATCTGCAAGGAATTGACAAGCCCCCGCAGAAGGTTGCCGCCCCAGCCTGACAGCGACAGCAGCTCTGCGCTGGCGCCAAGGCCCAAAAGTTCAAGCAGTCCGGTCACGTCAGCGCCTTAGTAGATGCTGGTGGTGAAATATTTGGCGGTGATCTTCTCGTGGGTGCCGTCGGCCAGGATGGCCGCGATGCCCTTGTTCAGCGCCTCGCGCAGATCGTCGTCGCCCTTGCGGACGCCTGCGCCCACGCCGCGACCCAGGATGGCCGGATCATCCGCCACCGCGCCCTTGATCTCGCAGCAGCCGCCGGTGTCGGAGTTCACGAAATCCGCCATCGCGATGCTGTCCGCCTGGGTGGCATCGATGCGGCCTGCAACCAGGTCCTGGTTGGCCTCGTCCTGGGTTTGGTAGACCTTCAGCTCGGCGTCACCGAAATGCGCCTGCGCATAGGCCTGGTGGGTGGTCGAGGCCTGGATGCCCAGAATCTTGCCCGCCAGCGACTCCGGGGTGGGTTCGATGTCCATCGACTTGTCCGCCACGATCACCGCCGGGGTATTGTAATAGGGATCGGTGAAATCGATCGTCTTCATCCGCTCCTCGGTGATCGACATCGAGGCCATGATGGCGTCGATCTGCTGGCCGGTCAGCGACGGGATGATGCCGTCCCAGGCCACCGGGGTGATGACGCAGTCCAGCTCCGCCGCGGCGCAGACCGCATCGATGATCTCGACCTCCCAGCCGCTCCAGTTGCCGGAGCTGTCGGGCGCCGCAAACGGCGGATAGGGCTCAGCGGCGATGCCGATCTTGACCTGTTCGGCCGCGGCGGCACCGGCGAACAGCGCCGAGGCTGCGGTGGCAGCGGCAAGCAGTGATGTCAGTTTCATGTCATTCTCCCAGTTGGTTTTTATTTGCGTTGCGGTGGGGGTGTGTCAGGCGACCGAACTCAGGAACTGCTTCAGCCGCTCTGACTGCGGATTGCCAAAGACCTCGGCAGGCGGTCCCTGCTCTTCGATGCGGCCCTGGTAAAGGTAAACCACGTGGTTCGCGACCTCGCGGGCGAATTTCATCTCATGGGTGACCAGCAGCATGGTGCGCCCCTCGGCGGCCAGATCGCGGATCACCGTCAACACCTCGCCCACCAGCTCCGGGTCCAGCGCCGAGGTCGGCTCGTCGAACAGCATCGCCGACGGGTCCACCGCCAACGCCCGCGCAATCGCCGCGCGCTGCTGCTGGCCGCCGGACAGATAGGCGGGATAGGTGTCCTCGCGCCCCGCCAGCCCGACCCGCTCCAGCAATTGGCGGGCGCGGGCCTCGGCCTCGGCGCGCGGCGTCTTCAGCACATGCACGGGCACCTCGATCACGTTTTCCAGCAGGGTGCGGTGAGTCCACAGGTTGAACTGCTGGAACACCATCGCCAGCCGGGTGCGGATGCGCTCGATCTGCTTCTGGTTCGCCGGGCTGCCATCGGGCCGCATCGCGACCTCCTCGCCGCCGATGACGATCTGCCCGGCGCTCGGCGTCTCGAGGAAATTGATGCAGCGCAGCATCGTCGACTTGCCTGAGCCCGAGCCGCCGATGATCGCCACCACATCGCCCTGCCGCGCCGTCAGCGACACCCCCTTCAGAACCTCCAGATCGCCGAACGACTTGTGCAGCCCGGCAACCCGGATCGCCTCGGGGCGCGTATCGATCTCCGGGCTGGCGGCGTCTGCTGTGGCTGTGTCCATTGATGCGTCTTCCTGAATTTTCCGATTGCAGTAAGCCGCGACTCGCGTAATTATTCAAGTGTATAATTTCCTCACAGCCAAAACAGGAGCCGAGGTGACCGACGAGCGCCGCAAATTCAAACGCGAATCCGCCGAGGCACGGAAGCAGGCGCTGATTCTCGCCACTCTCGACCTGGTGGCGGAAAACGGCGTCCGCGGTGCCACCGTGCGCGCCATCGCCGAGCGCGCCAATGTCACCCAGGGGCTGATCCGGCATTATTTCAGTTCCAAGGAAGAGCTGATCACCGCCGCCTATGAGCACCACATGACGGCGATGACCGATCAGACCATGGCCCCCGCCAGCGCCCTGCCCGACGATGCCGCGCGGACCGACAGCGCGCGCCAGCGGCTGATCGCCTTCGTCAACGCCTCGCTGACGCCGCCGGTGGTGGATCCGCGCGCCATCGCGCTCTGGGCCAGCTTCCTGAACAAGGTGCAGCAGGATCCGCAGATGAAGGCGACGCACGAGCGCACCTACGCCTATTTCCGCGACCATCTGCAGGGGCTGATCGCCGCCGCCCTGGCCGAGGCAGGCCGACACGCGGACCCGGCCCGCCAGCGCCGCCTGGCCATCGCCTGCAACGCGGTGATCGACGGGCTGTGGCTCGAAGGCGGCGCCCTGCCCGACGCATTTGCAGCCGGGGAACTGGCAGACATCGGGCGGCAATCGGTTGCCGCCATCATCGGATTGGATCTGGAACAAGAGGCGGAACAGCCATGAAACTGACAGCAGTCACCAAGCGTCTGGCCGGTCTCGGCGGCGGCAAGTGGGAGGTGCATCTGAAAGCCCGGCAACTGGCCGAATCCGGTGCCGACGTGGTGGAAATGACCATCGGCGAACCGGATGTGCAGACCCCGGAGGAGCTGGTCGCCACCGCCATCCAGGCGATGCAGGCCGGGCGCACCGGCTATTCCGATGGCCGCGGTGAGGCCGGCCTGCGCGCCGCCCTGGCGGAGACCTACAGCGCCAGCCGTGGCCGCGCCTTCAGCGCGGACAACATCCTGTGCTTTCCGGGCACCCAGACCGCGCTTTATGCCGTGCTGCAAGGCGTGGCCGAGGCTGGCGACGAGGTGCTGGTGGGCGATCCGATGTATGCAACATATGAGGGCGTGGTGCGCGCATCCGGCGCCGACATGGTGCCGGTACCGCTGCGCCCGGAGGCGGGTTTTCGCATTCAGGCCAGCGACATCGCCGCCCGCCTCACCCCGCGCAGCCGCGCCATCCTGCTGACCACCCCGCACAATCCCACCGGCGCCATCCTGACGGCCCGGGATCTGCAGGAGATCGGCCAGCTAGCGCTACAGCACGATCTGTGGATCATCTCGGACGAGGTCTACGAGCACCTGATCTTCGAGGGCTCCGACTTTGTCTCGCCGCTGTCCGACCCGGCGCTGGCCGACCGGGTAATCGCGGTCTCCTCGATCTCGAAGTCCCACGCCGCGCCGGGCTTTCGCAGCGGCTGGTGCGTGGGGCCTGCGGACTTCTGCACCGCCCTGCTGCCGGTTTCGGAAACCATGCTGTTCGGCAACCAGCCCTTCATCGCGGACATGACCGAAAAGGCGATTCGCGACGGCTCCCCCGTGGCTGCGGGCATGGCCGCCCGCTTTGCCGCCCGCGCGAACCTTCTGGCGCAGCGCCTGCACGCCGAGACCGCCCTGCGCGTCCACCGCCCCGAGGCCGGCATGTTCGCCCTCATCGACGTCTCCGCCACCGGCATGGACGGCGAGGCCTATGCCTGGGACCTGCTGGACCACGGGGTTGCGGTGATGCCCGGCTCCGCCTTTGGTGACGGTCTGCGCGACTGGGTGCGGGTCGCGCTCACCATAGATGATGCGGATTTCACCACCGCGCTCGACCGGATCACCGCCCACGCAGCCCGCAACAAACGGAGCGTCGCATGACCACGGAAACCGTCGGCCAGGCACTGGTCACCCGTCTGAAATCGCGCGGCGTGGACTGCGTCTTCGGCATCCCCGGCGTGCACACGGTGGAGCTCTACCGCGGGCTTGCGAACTCGGGCATTCGCCATGTCACGCCGCGCCACGAACAGGGCGCGGGCTTCATGGCCGATGGCTATGCGCGCGCCTGCGGACGGCCGGGCGTGGCCTTTGTCATCACCGGCCCCGGCCTCACCAATACGCTGACCGCCATGGCCCAGGCACGCGCCGATTCCGTGCCGATGCTGGTGGTCTCCGGCGTCAACGCCAGCGCAACGCTCGGCCTCCAGCACGGCCACCTGCATGAGCTTCCGGACCAGCACGCGCTGGCCAGGACCGTGGCGCTGACCTCGCAGCATGTCGCCCGCCCGGCTGAGCTGGATGACGCGCTCACCGCCGCCTTTGCGCCCTTTGCCATCGGTCGCCCCGGCCCGACCCACGTGCAAATCCCGCTGGATGTGGCGGGTGCCGCCGCGGACGCCAGCGCCACCACGGCCGAGGCCTGCACCCCGCCGCCCCCGGACCCGGAACTGATCGCCCGCGCCGCCAGCCAGCTGGCGCAGGCGGACCGCGTGGTGATCCTCGCCGGTGGCGGTGCCAAAAACGCCAGCGCCGAGCTGCGCGCGCTGGCCGAGCATCTGGACGCGCCGGTGGTGCAGACCGTCAACGCCCGCGGGCTGATGCACGGCCATGCACTGTCGGTGCCCGCCAGCCCCAGCCTCAAAGCCGTGCGCGCGCTGATCGAGGACGCCGATTGCGTGCTGGCGCTCGGCACCGAGCTGGGACCGACTGACTACGACATGTATGCCACCGGCCAGATGGCGGCGATGCGCAACCTGATCCGCATCGACATCTGCCCCCATCAGCTGGCCCGCCATCCCGCGGCGCTGACCATCCCCGGCCAGGCCCAGGCCGCCGCCGCGGCGCTGCGCTCGGCCTTGCCCGGCCAGCCGCGCGAAACCGGCGGGGCAGCCCGCGCCGAGACCACCCGCGCCGCCGCGTTCGAGGAAATCGGCCCCGCCTATCGCCGCCAGGTCGAGGTGCTGAACGCCATGCGCGACGCGGTGCCGGATGCGCTGATGGTGGGCGATTCCACCCAGCCGATCTATGCCGGCAACCTCTACTATGACCACGACCGCCCCGGCGGCTGGTTCAATGCCGCCACCGGCTATGGCGCGCTCGGCTATGGCATCCCCGCCGCCATCGGCGCTGCCATCGCCACGCCCGACAGCCCGGTGATCTGCATCACCGGCGACGGTGGCGCGCAGTTCTCCCTGCCCGAAGTGATGGCGGCGGTGGATGAAAACCTGCCCGTCACCTTCGTGATCTGGAACAACCGCGGCTATGGCGAGATCGCCTCCGCCATGGAAGAGGTCGAGGTGCCGGTGGTGGGCTGCGACCCCACGCCACCGGACTTTGCCGCCACCGCGCGCTCCTTCGGCATCGCCCATGTGCGCGTGCCGCAGGAGCCGGAAGCCATCGCCACTGCCCTGACACGGGCGCGCGCGCTCAACGCGCCGTCCTTTCTGGAAATCGACATCCCCGCCGCCGCGCCGGGACAGGAGTAAGCCATGCAGAACCCTTCATATGAATTCACCCGCGCCATCACCCGCCGCCCCGCGTCCAGCATCGCCGATGGCCTGCGGGCCGAGGACATGGGCAACCCGGACCTCGAAGGCATGCTGGCCGCCCACGCCGCCTATGTGAGCGCGCTGCGCAGCACCGGCGCCGAGGTGATCGAATTGCCGCCGCTGGAGGCCTTTCCCGACGCGCAGTTCGTCGAGGACACCGCCCTGTGCCTGCCGCAAGGTGCCATCCTGATGCGCCCCGGAGCACCCTCGCGGCTGGGCGAAGTGGCGGAAATGACTCCGACCTTGCGGGCCTGCTACGACGATGTGCGCGAGATCACCGGCCCCGGCCATATCGAGGGCGGCGACATCCTGGTCACCGGCCGCGAAATCCTCGTCGGCCGCTCCGACCGCACCGATGCCGCCGGCGTGGCAGAGCTGGCCGAGATCGTCGCCGAATGGGGCCACAGCTTGCGCGAGGTCTTCACGCCCCCCGGTGTTCTGCACTTCAAGACCGACTGTTCGCTGATGGACGCCGAAACCATTCTCGCGACCAAGCGCCTCGATGCCTCGGGCTGTTTCGAGGGCTACCGGGTTCTGCACGTGGCCGAGGGCGAGGAGGCCGCCGCCAACGCGATCCGCTTCAACAATCTGGTGCTGATGGCCGCGGGCTTCCCGCGCACGGCCGAGATGCTGGACAAGGCAGGGTATGAGATCGTGGAGATCGACAACACCGACTGCGCCCTGCTCGACGGCGGCATGTCCTGCCTGTCGCTGCGCTTCTGAAGCGCGAAAACGACCCGGGTCCGGCTGGGATCAGTCGGCCCCCGCCCCCCTTGCGCAGCGGGAACGCCACAGCATGGCCCCGCAGCGACCGGCATTGTTTCAGCCCGGCAGGCTCTAGGGGCGCAAGCGCCACAGCCTTCCCGGCCCGACGGCCTGACCGACCACGCCGGAAAGGGTGGCCATATGCCAGGCAAGGGTCTGATTTGAGCTGAGCACCGGAAGGCCCAGGGTATCCTCCAACGTGGGAATGATATCCAGCGTGCGCAGATTGGTGCAGGACAGGAAGATGCCATCGATATCGCCCTCCCGAGCGATCGCCCCGGCAGCATCCATCAGCGATTGCGGCGAGATGCGGGCGACCTTCGGCTCCTGCTCCTCGCCGAATGACAGGCTGTGCGGCACCACGATCCCCTGCGCCTCCAGGGCCTGCTGCAACGGCGCCGCCACGGTTTCGATATAGGGAGAGATCAGGCCCAGCCGCCGCACACCTGTTACCTCGAGGGCCTTCAGCGTTGCGGTGAACGGCTCCGTGACGCTGTCCGTCGGCGCGGCCTCCGACACCAATTCCTGCACCCGGTCCGCCCCGATCATCATCGCGCCCGAGGTACAGCCATATCCAACCGCAGCATAGCGCGGCGCTTTCGGCAACAGATCGGCCGCCGCCGGAATGGTGGCCTCCATCGCCTGCAAGGTCTCGGGATTCAGCTCGGCGCGTGAGGGAACCCGGCTCACGTGGAGGCGCGCGACCTCCGGCGGGAAGATCCGGCGCAGGTCCTCTTCAAGCGTTTCATCATTCTCCAGCACCAGCACCCCAAGTCGCGGCAGCGGGCTATCAGAGAGGTCACAGTGGAAATGGGACACGTCAGATCTCCGGCAGATGATAGGGCGCACGGGGCGAGAGAAGCTCGGCCCCTTGCGCACCCAGAACGATGTTTTCCTCATGCACCAGCCCGACCCCATCCGGGCCGAACACCCCCGGCTCAAGCGTCAGCACCATGCCCTCGCGCAGCTCCGTCACATCCTGCGGCGTGAAGGAGGGCCATTCCGTGAGCGTAACCCCCAGCCCATGGCCAAGGCGACCGCTGGCGGGCTCAAACCCCTTTTTGCGCAGCGCCTCTGCCATCAGCCGGTGAACGTCCGCAGCCCGCATGCCCGGCCGCAGGGCGTCGAGCGCGACCTCCGTTGCCTCCCACAGCGCCTCGTGCATGCGCCGGGCGGAGGCGCTGGCAGGACCCACCGAATAGTTGCGGTCAAAGTCGCAGAAGTAGCCGTCGCGCACGGCCCCCGCGTCCAGCATCAGTATGTCTCCGCGGGTCAGGGGATGGGTTGTTGCGGGCGAGATCACATCGCCATAGCCACCGGCACCGGCGCCTCCGGCGACATAGCTGACCCAATCCGCTCCCTCCTGCAGCAGCGCGACCTGAAAGGCGCGGAAAACCGCGTCCAGCCCCTGCCCGGCCTGCGCGAACTCCGGCACCCGGGCAAAAGCCCGGGCGGCAATCGCGCAAGTCGCGCGTATCCGGTCCACCTCTGCCGGGGACTTGATCTCGCGCACGCGCTGGACAGCCCGGGTCGCATCCACCACCTGCCTGTCACCCAAGAGGCCGACAAGGCGGTGATAATCCGCAAGCGGCATCCTCAGATGGGTCTCCAACCCCATCGGCAACCCGACACGCCCCTTGCGCGGTGTCAGGTCCAGCAGCGTCTGCGTGAGCAGGCTAACCCCGTCATCCTCCGGATCCGGCGCGTTCCAGGTCCGGATTTCGGACACCCAGGTCCGCCCCATCAGCTCCGCGCCGATCGCGGGAATGACCGCAACAGGGTCTCCCTCACGCGGGATCACCACGAACCACGGACGGGCCGGGCTTTCCCAGAACCGGGTCAGGAAGCCCGTGGTATAGAACACATCCGCCGCCGAGCTGAGCAGCAGCGCATCCAGGTCCTCCTGCGCCATCTGCGCCTGCAAGCGCCGCAGGCGGGAGCGGTACTCTGCCGCAGGAAAGATCAGCGATCGCTCAGTCATCCGTCGCCCCTTCGCTGAGGATGGCCAGCACCCGTGCCTCGGCACCGATCTCCAGCCCGGCCAGCATTGCCGCCAACCCGGCCCCGCCCGAGGGCGAGGTGGCCACCCCGCAGTCGGCAAGCGCGGCAATGCCCTCCGCCGCTTCGGCCTCTGAGAGGGTGACGAAAACATCCGCATCCCGCGCCAGCCCATTCAACGCGATCAACGAAGGAGTCTTGCAATCAAGCCGCCCCATCGCGGACACCGGTCCCTGCGTTTCAACGACCCTGCCTGCGCGGATACTTTCGATCAGCGCCGGTGCCGCGTCGGGTTCCACAACGATGATCTGCGGCGCGCGCCCCCATGTGTGGCGGAACCAGGCAGCAGCGGCCGCCGCCAAGCCGCCCACTCCGGCCTGAAGCAGAATATGCGTCGGCGGCTCCGCCAGTTGCGAAGTCACCTCGGCGGCGAGCGCGAGATAGCCCTGCATCACCTGGCCGGGGAGGTCGACATAGCCGGGCCAGGAACTGTCGGACAGCAGCGTCCAGCCGTGCGCCTCGGCAGCGGCCTCGGCCGCCGCCATGCTGGCAGCGTAATCCGCGCCTTCGACGACGACCTCCGCCCCCTTGGCCCGCAGCCGATCGGCAAAACTGTCGGGCACGGTTGTCGCAAGATAGACAATCGCCCGCGCGCCGAACTGCGCCGCGCCCGCCGCAACCGACAGCCCATGATTGCCGGCACTGGCAGTCACGAAACAGCGGTCGGCAAGCGCGTGCTTGATGTCGCCGCCACGGGCCGCCGCCGCGCGCGCGATGACATGGGCCGCACCCAGCGCCTTGAAACTGCCCAGCCCCATGCGGTCGCGTTCGTCCTTCAGCCAGACCTCCGAAACCTGCGCCCGTCTGGCCAGTTCCGGCACGGCGAACAGCGGCGTCGCCGCATAGGCCGGGCAACGGCCGAGAAGCTCCAGCACCGACTGCGCCTCAACGCTCGGCATCGGGGCCTTCAGATCAAGCCCTCTGCCGCGCCACGGGTTCTGCAGGATGTTTGCCATGGATACGCCCCCTGATTTCCTGACGGTCAGCATATCAGCGCGGGCCGGATCTTAATCGGATCATTCCACCCAATCTGCGCCGATATCAGGACCAGGATAAGCTCACAGGGACGAAGTTCGGATCGAAGGCCAGTCACAGCTTCCCCTGAGGCCGAATTTCGGACACTCTCGCGAGATGGACAGATTCGACGCGCTCATTCTCAATGCCATTCAGGGCAACGCCCGATTGACGGCCGAGGCCCTGTCGACCACCGTCGGCCTGTCCCCGGACGCCTGCCGCAAACGGCTCGCCAAGCTCCGCGCCTCGGGGATCATCGAAGCCGAGATCGCCATCCTCGAGCCGAAATCCGTCGGCAGGGAGCTCCTGCTGATCGTCGAGGTCTCCCTGCAGAACGAACGGCTCGGCGACATCGACGATTTCAAGGCCCGCATGGTCGCCGCACCGGAAGTGATGCAATGCTACTACGTCACCGGCGACTCTGATTTTGTCCTGATCCTTTCGGCCGAAAGCATGGCCGATTACGAAGCCTTCACCCGCCGTCATTTCTTTGCCGACGAGAACGTCCTGAAGTTCAGAACCAGTGCCGTGATGGATCGCGTGAAGGCAGGGTTCGCCCTGCCCGTCGCCCCCGCCTGAGACGCCCCGGCACTGCTCGCCCTTGCGCCGTGCCCAACCTGCGGATGCTGACGTTCCCGGCTTCCACCCGGGAACGACGTGACACGCCAAATCGACCGCGGCTCATCCGAGCGACGCCATAGTACACATGAAAATCAATGATTTATGGCGGAGACGAAGGGATTCGAACCCTCGAGACGGTTTCCCGCCTACTCCCTTAGCAGGGGAGCGCCTTCGACCACTCGGCCACGTCTCCGCTGACCCGTATATGACCCACCGCCCGGAGAGACAAGGCGTTTTTTCAATTTTCTTTGTCGCCTGCAAACACGTGGATTTCCCGGTGTTTCCCGAAGGCTCGCACCCCCTGCGAGGGACACTGCGCAGTGCCGCCCCGATGAACATGAAGAAGGCCCGCGCAGACTGCGCGGGCCTTCCCCTTTCGTGGCCGACTGACCGCAGATCACAGATCCGCAGGCAGCAGCGCCTCCGGCAGATTCTGATAGCACACCGGGCGCAGGAAACGCCGGATCGACAGCGTGCCGACCGAGGTGGCACCGAAATTGGTCGAGGCCGGGTAAGGCCCGCCATGCACCATGCTGTCAGCCACCTCGACCCCGGTGGGAAAGCCGTTGACCAGCACCCGTCCGGCCTTGCGTTCAGCGATGGGCAACAGCGCACGGGCGGCATCGGTGTCGCCCTCGTCCATGTGCAGGGTCACGGTCAGTTGACCCTCCAGCCCGCGTGCCAGGGTCTCCATCTGGCCTGCGTCCGCCACCCGAACCACCAGCCCCAGCGGGCCAAAGACTTCCTCGCCCAGGCTGTGGTCCTGCAGGTAGGACTCGGCCGTGGCTTCATAGAGGTTGGGCCGCGCGCAGCGCCCCGCGCTGTCCGTGACCAGCACCGGGCGCACCATCTCCGCAGCGTCAAGGCGCGCCTTGCCGTCGCGGTAGGCCTGCGCGATGCCGTCGGTCAGCATGACCTGCTCCGGCGCCTGCTCCAGCGCGGCGGCGGCGGCCTGCACCAGCGCATCGCCTGCCGCCCCCGCGGGCACCACGGCAACGCCGGGGTTGGTGCAGAACTGCCCTGCCCCCATGGTCAGCGAGGCCGCCCAGCCCGCGCCGATCTCGGCGCCGCGGGCGGCCGCGGCCGCGGGCAGTACGAACATCGGGTTGACGCTGCCCAGCTCACCGAAGAAGGGGATCGGCTCGGGCCGCTGCGCGCAGAGGTCAAACAGCGCCCGCCCCCCGGCCAGCGAGCCGGTAAAGCCCACCGCCTTGATGAAGGGATGCTGCACCAGCGCCTGGCCGACATCGCGCTTGCCGCCCTGGATCAGCGAGAAGACCCCGGCCGGCATGCCGCATTTCTGCACCGCCGCATGCACCGCCTCGGCGACGATCTCGCCGGTGCCGGGATGGGCGGAGTGGCCCTTGAC
Source organism: Nocardioides marinus (assembly GCA_019801415.1). Taxonomy (GTDB): domain Bacteria; phylum Pseudomonadota; class Alphaproteobacteria; order Rhodobacterales; family Rhodobacteraceae; genus Leisingera. Next base: position 307,451 of record JAHVJD010000004.1, on the reverse strand, counting down.
CACCACCGGGCAGCCCGCCGCCAGCGCCGCCGCCGTGTCGCCGCCCGCGGTAGAGAAGGCCAGCGGGAAGTTCGACGCGCCGAACACCGCAACCGGGCCGATCGGGCGCTGCACCATGCGCAGATCCGGACGCGGCAAGGGGGCGCGATCCGGCAGAGCTTCGTCGTGACGGCGGTCGAGATAGGCACCGTCCAGAATATGCAGGGCAAACAACCGTAGCTGGCCGGTGGTACGGCCGCGCTCGCCCTCCAGCCGCGCCTGCGGCAGGCCGGTCTCCTGGCAGCCGATCTCGGTGATCGCGTCGCCGCGGGCCGCGATCTCGTCAGCGATGGCGTTGAGGAAGGCGGCGCGCTCGGCGCGGCTGCTGTACCCGTAACTCCAGAACGCCGCCTCGGCGGCCTCGCAGGCCTGTTCCACCAGCGCCGGGGTGCCGCGGCTGAAGGCATGCGCCGGGCCGCTCGCGGGCACCGAGCGGAAGGTCTCGCTGTGGGCGATCCACTCGCCCGCGATCAGATGTTTGCCATGCGGTTCAAAGCTCATGCCGCGCTCTCCTGTTCCCAGTTGCTGACCATCTTGCAGGCGATCTCAAACGCGGCGCGGGTGGCGCCCACGTCCGCCTCGCCGCGGCCCGCGATGTCAAAGGCGGTGCCATGCGCCGGGGTGGTCACCGGCACCGGCAGCCCGCCCTGCACCGTCACCCCGCGGTCAAACCCCAACAGCTTCAGCGCGATCTGGCCCTGGTCGTGATACATGGTCACCACCGCGTCGATCTCGCCGCGGGTCACCTTCAGGAACACCGTGTCCGACGGCAGCGGCCCGGTCACCGCCATCTGGCCGCCCGCCATGCGGGCCACTGCCGGTTCGATCACGTCGATCTCCTCGCGGCCGAAGTTGCCGCCGTCGCCCGCATGCGGGTTCAGCGCCGCCACCGCGATGCGCGGCCGCGCATAGCCGGCCCGGCGCAGGGTGCGGTCAATCAGATGGGTCGCCTCCTCGATGCGGTGCGCGTCAATGGCATCCGCCACGTCTTTCAGCGCGATATGGCTGGTCACCCGGCTGGTCCACATGCCGTCCAGCGTGTTCAGCTCCGAGATATAGCCGCTGACGCCCAGCTTTTCGGCCATGTAGTGCAGCTCGTCCGAATGGCCGATCCCGGCCATATGCATCGACGCCTTGTTGAAGGGCGCAAAGACGATCGCGTCGATCACCCCCTGCTGCACGAAGTCCAGCGCCTGATCCAGCACCCGCAGGGTCGAGCGGCCCGAGGCCTCGGTGCTTTCGGCCAGCACCACCTCGTCCGGCGTCAGGGTCTGCATTTCGTGCAGCGCCAGCCCGTCCACCCTGATCCAGTCCGTGGTGGCGGCATCCACCGCCGTCATCTCGTGGGACAGCCCGGCCTGCGCCTGGCCCAGTTCAAACACATGGCGGTCGCCGATCAGCAGCACATCGGCTTCTGCGATGCAGTCCTCGGCCAGCAGCCGGGCAACCAGTTCCGGCCCGATGCCGCTGGGGTCACCGGGGATGAGTCCAATCCTTGGGGACATGTCTACTCCGTTTCGTCAGCCCTGGCGCTCGTCGCGCAGGGCGTTTCTGATGTTGGTCACAGCCGAGGCCAGATGGCGGCGCAGGGCGGTTGAGGTGGTCTTGGCATCGCGCCGGCTCAGCGCGTCGACGATTGCCCGGTGTTCGGCAAAGGTCTGCTCGCGGCCGGACTGGCGCTGCGAAGACTGGAAACGCGCCCGCCACAGGCGCGCGTTGTATTTCTGATGGGTGTCGATCAGCGGCGCATTGCGGCTGGCCTGCACGATGGTCTCATGCAGTTCCATGTCCAGCCGGAAGGATTCCAGCGGCGTCAGGCTGCCGTCCTCGGCCTCCATCCGCTGCTGGCAGTCGATCACCTTGGCGATCTCCTCCTCGGTGATGCTGGCACAGGCCAGCTCGCCCGCGAGCGCCTCCAGCGCACCCATGACGACCAGGTTTTCCTCGATCTCGCGGATCGGCGGATTGGCCACCTGCGGGCGGCGGGTGACCGAGTATTCGATCAGCCCGTCCTGCTCCAGAATGGTCAGCGCCTTGGTCAGCGGCGTGCGACTGATGCCCAGCGCCGCCGCCAGATCGCGCTCCGAGATATGCGCCCCGGCGGGCAGCTTCTCCAGCAGGATCAGCTCGCGCAGCTTGTCGGCGGCAATCTCGACCAACGTGGCACGCGGGCGCGCCAGGGCCAGTTCACTGGTGTCCAGGTCGGAGATTTCAGCCTTCTTGCTCATGTCATTTGCCCCATTTCAGCACCACCGGATCCAGCGGCCGGATCAGTCGGAAAAGAGCCTCCTTTGTCTGCGAATGCAATGGCGCGATGGGGTGGCGGCAGAAATCCGAGGCAATCACGCCGCCCTCGACCATCGCCGCCTTGGCAGAGCGGAAGCCGCATTGGCGGTTTTCATGGTTCACCGCGGGCAGCACCCTTGCATAGGCCGCGGTGGCCGCATCCAGATCGCCGGCGGCGAAATGATCCAGCACCGGCTTGATCTGATCGGGGATCATCGCGCTGGTCATGGCACCGGTCGCACCGGCCTCCAGATCCGCCAGCAGGGTGATCGCCTCCTCCCCGTCGAACGGGCCTTCGATGGCATCGCCGCCCGCCGCCACCAGATCGCGCAGCTTGGCCGCGGCCTGGGGGCATTCGATCTTGAACAGCTTCACCATCTCGATCTCGCGCGCCATCCGCACCAGCAGCGGCACCGGCAGATCAACCCCGGAGAGGGGCGCATCCTGCACCATGATCGGCAGGCCCACCTCGCCCACGCGGGCAAACTGCTCGTACGTCTGCTCGGCCGAGCCCTTCAGCAGCGCGCCGTGGTAGGGCGGCATCATCATCACCATGGCCGCGCCATGATCCTTGGCATGCTGCGCCCGCGCCACCGCGATCTGGGTGGCATAGTGGCTGATGGTGACGATCACCGGCAGCCGGCCTGCCATATGCGCCAGCGACACCTCGGTCAGCTTGCGGCGCTCCTCGTCGGTGATCAGGAACTGCTCGGAGAAATTGGCCAGGATGCAGATGCCATCGCTGCCCTGATCGACCATGCAGTCGATGACGCGTTTCATGCCCTCGTAATCCACCGTGCCGTCCGGGTGGAACGGGGTCGGTGCGACGGGCCAGATACCGGAATATGTGGTCATTCTGTGATCTCGAAGTTGTGCAGGTGTTTGTCGGTGATCTCGATGCCAAGGCCCGGCTTGTCGTCGTCCAGCTGCAAGAAGCCGTCCACGGCCTCCGGGTCGCCCTCGAAGATGTAGTAGAACAGCTCATTGCCGACCTCGACGTCGAACACCGGGAAGTATTCGGCGATCGGACAGTTCACGTTGGCCATGGTCAGGTGATAGTTGTGCATCTGCCCGGCGTGCGGGATCACCGGGATCTGCGCCGCCTCGGCAATGGCGTTGATCTTCTGCGCCGCGGTGATGCCGCCGACGCGGTTGGTGTCATACTGCAGCACGCTGACGGCGCGGCGGTTGATCAGCTCGGCGCAGCCGATGACCGAGAATTCATGCTCGCCCCCCGAGATCGGCACGATGTTCATCGCGTTCAGTTCGGCATAGCCCGCCACGTCATCAGCGATCACCGGCTCTTCCAGCCAGCGCGGCTCATACTTGGCCAGCTTGGGCAGCATCCGCTTGGCGTAGTCCAGGTTCCAGCCCATGTAGCATTCCAGCATCAGGTCCTTGTCGTAGCCGATGACCTCGCGCAGCGCCTCGACCCGCTTCAGGTTCTCGCGCATGCCCGCCATGCCGTCCTTGGGGCCAAAGCCGAACCGGGTCTTATAGCCGGTATAGCCGTTCTTCATCGCCTCCTCGGCCTCGGCCTGCATCGAGTCAACCGAGCCGGAGTAGAGCTTGGAGTAGTAGACCGGGATCTTTTCCTTGGTGCGCCCGCCCAACAGCTTGAACACCGGCTTGCCGGTCAGCTTGCCCATCAGGTCCCAGATCGCGATGTCGATCGCCGAGATCGCGGTCATGCCGATGCCCTTGCGGCCCCAGGCATGGCTGCGGCGGTACATCTTTTCCCACAGGTAGGCGTAGTCAAAGGGATCCTCACCGATCACCAGCGGCGCATACCATTCGTCGATCGCCTGTTTCACCACCCGCGGCGCCAGCGCCGCATTGCCGATGCCGATGGTGCCATCCTCGGTCTCCACCTCGCAGGTCAGCCACTGGTGAAAGCGAAAGGACTCCATCGCGTCGCCCTTGATCCACAGCGCGTCCGAGGCGTTGGTGCAAAAGTTCCCGGCAGGCGGAACCGTCGGCCCCTTCCAGCTCCAGACACGGGTTCGGACAGATTTGATCTTGGTCATTCAGGGCTCCTCTTTCTCTCACTTGGTGGCGTGTCCGGGGCCGGGTCTCACCGGCCGGGACACGAATCATGTTGACATCTGTTGTAACATGGTAATGGTATTTTGGAATGCCAAAATGCTAAAGCGCCAAAAAACGAGGAGGAGGCGGCGCAGCGCAGAAACGCGGCTTTCCGCCAGATGCGTCTGCCCTGTACAAACACCCCAAGACGGCGTCGCGGATGCGGCAGGACGTTCCAAACACACCGGAGGAGACATCATGAAAACCTTGAAGAAGACCCTGAGCGCGAGCCTCGCCGCCGCGACGCTGACCATCGCCGTGCCCGCCGCGGCGGACACTTACATCGTGGCCGTCGGCGCCGCCTCGAACAGCCTGCAGGGCAAAAGCGCCGCCCGCTTTGCCGAGGAGTTGCAAAACCGCCTGGGGGACGCGCACAAGGTGGAATTCTACGCTGATGCCCAACTCGGCAACGAAAAGGAGCTGATGCAACGGCTGCGTCTGGGCACCGTCGACTTCACCCTGATCTCCTCGATCATGACCAACGTGGCACCGGAATTTGCCCTGTTCGACATGCCGTTCCTGGTGCAGGACCGCGCCCATCTGAAAGCCATCGACGCCGAGATCGTTCAGACCGATCTTGCGCCGCTGGCCGAGAAGGCAGGCCTGAAAGTGCTGTCGACCTGGGAGAACGGCTTTCGCCAGATCACCAACAGCGCCCGCCCCATCAACACCCCGGCCGACCTCGAAGGGCTGAAAATCCGCACGCCCTCGTCTGAATGGCGGGTGTCGATGTTCAAGGAATGGGGCGCCAACCCCACCCCGATGTCCTTCTCCGAGGTCTTCGTCGCGCTGCAGACCGGCACCATGGACGGCCAGGAAAACCCGCTGACCAACATCGTCGGCGCCAACTTCCAGGAGGTGCAGGGCTACCTGAGCCTGACCGGCCACGTCTACTCGCCCACCTATCTGACAACCGGCGCCGAGACCTGGGCCAAGCTGCCCGCCGAGGTCCAGACCGCCGTGTCCGACGTCGCCGCCTCGGTGCAGGACTGGGCGCTGGCCCAGGGGGAAACCGCCGACAACGAGCTGGTCGAGAAAGTCCGCGCCGCCGGGGTCGAGGTGAACGAGGCCGACAAATCCGCCTTCATCGCCGCCTCCGCGCCGATCTACGAGGCCTTCGCCACCCAGGTTCCCGGCGGCGATGCGCTGGTGCAGCGCGCCCAGGACCTGGCCAAGTAACAAATCCAACGCCCCGGCCCGGCATGCCCGGCCGGGGCAACTACAAGACTGGAGGTGGGCATGATCGCACTGATCGAGCGCATACTTTTACGAGCCATCGAGACGATTTGCCTGTTGCTGCTGGTGATCCTGGCAGTGTCCGTCGTTTACGCGACCACCATGCGCTATCTCGGGGCATCCCCCGCATGGTATGATGAAATCGCCAGCGTGCTGCTGGCCTGGCTGACCTATTTCGGCGCCGCCTATGCGGTGTTTCTGCGCCAGCACATGGGGTTCTCCGGCATCGTCACCGCGCTGCCGCGGCATCTGGCGGTGGCGCTGGCGCTGTTTTCCGAACTGCTGGTCATCACCTATTTCGCCGTCGTCGCCTGGTACGGCAATGCGGTGCTGGCGGTGGCGAAATGGGACTCGCTACTGTCCTTGCGCTGGATGACGCTGGACATCGTGCAATCGGTGATCCCGATTGCCTCCGTCATCATGATCCTCGGCACCCTCTTGACCCTGCCCCGCGCCCTGCGCGCCGCGGCTGACGGCATCGACCCCGAGCACGCCGAGATCGAGCAGGCCATCGCCGAGGCCGAGGCCGAAACCGCCGCACTTGCCCAGAAGGAAGGCCTGAAATGATCCTGCTTTTGACCACGGTTGCCCTGATCACGCTGATCCTCATCAACGTGCCGATCGCGGTGGCCATCGGCGTGGTGTCGATGGGGGGCTTCCTGCTCACCTCCGGGCCGGATGCGCTCAACGACATGGTGATCAAGCTCTACTCCGGCTCCACCTCCTTTCCGCTGATCGCGATCCCGCTGTTCATCCTCGCGGGCAACCTGATGAACACCTCCGGCATCTCGCTGCGGCTCATCAACTTCGTGAGCGCGCTGATCGGCTTCATCCGCGGCGGCCTCGGCATGGTCAACATCGGCGTGTCGATGGTCTTTGCCGAGATCTCCGGCTCGGCGGTGGCCGACGTGGCCGCCACCGGCACCGTGCTGATCCCCGAGATGAAGCGGCGCGGCTATTCGCGCACGCTCGCAGCGGCGATCACCTCCTCCTCCGCCTCGCTGGCCATCATCATCCCGCCGTCAATCCCGATGATCCTCTATAGCGCCATCGCCGAGACCTCGGTGATCAAGCTGTTCGTGGCCGGCGTGGTGCCGGGCCTGTTGGGCGCCTTCCTGCTGATGCTGGTCACCTGGGTGCTGGCGGTGCGCTATGACCTGCCGCGCGCCGAAGGTTTCGACCTCGGCTACGTCTGGAAGACCTTCAAGGAAGCCTTCTGGGCGCTGACCATGCCGGTCATCATCCTCGGCGGCATCTTTTCGGGCCTCGTCACCGCGACCGAGGGCGCAGGACTCGCGGTGCTGGCAGCGCTGGTGATCGGCCTGTTCGTCTACCGTGACCTTGACGTGTCCCGCCTGCGCAAGACCATGCTGGAGGGCGTCAGCCAGACCGGCATCGTGATGCTGCTGGTCTCGACCTCGGCGGCGCTGGGGCTGTTCCTGACCCAGGCGCAGGTGCCGCAGACGCTGGCGGCGGAAATCACCGAGGTCACCACCAACCCGCTGATCGTGCTGGCACTGCTGAACCTGCTGCTGCTGGTGCTGGGCATGTTCCTGCACGGTGCGGCGGCGATCATCCTGGTGGTGCCGGTGGTGATGCCGCTGGTCAACGCGGTGGGGATCGACCCGATCCACTTCGGCATCATGGTGACGCTGAACCTCGCCATCGGCCAGCAGACGCCGCCGGTTGCCTCGGTGCTGATCACCTCCTGCTCGATTGCCAAGGCGGGGATCTGGGAAACCTCGCGCACCAACCTGCCGTTCATCGGCGTGCTGGCCGTGATCCTTTTGCTGGTCACCTATGTGCCCGAGGTCTCGCTGGCGCTGACCGGTTACCTCGACTGATCTCCCTGTCGCGGGCGGCCCCCGATCGGGCGGCCCGCAAACTCTCGCCCTGCCAGCCCGTACCAACGCGGACCGGCAGGGCATTTTCTGTTCAGCCTGGAACATCCGCGCAGGTCCAGACCACGCGGATGTCCTGCCATTGGGACGCCGCTCAGGGCAGCAGTGCCAGCCGTTCCAGGAACAGGTTTTTCACCGCATCGGCCTCAACCGTCATGCAGACGTTGACCGGCGCGCGGCCGCTGTCTTCGGCAGCCAGGGTCGCGCCCGAGGTCTCCCCCTCGCAGGAGACGCGCAGCGGCAGCTGGCGCTTGCCGAACAGCTCCGGGTGGGTGCAGGCGATCACCGCCGCCGGATCGTGCAGCGAGCAGCCGTTCAGACCGGCGACCTCAAGGTAGAACTTGATGTAGAAATGCGACATCTCCTGCAGCATGCCGCCCAGACGCGGCGACCTGGCGGCGATGGCGGCGAAATCCTCGGGCACGCAGAGAATGCGGTGGGTGACGTCCAGCCCGACAAAGACCACCTTGTCACCACCGCTGCAGACCACATCCGCCGCATGGGGATCGTGGTAGATATTGGCCTCGGCGTGGGGGGTGATGTTGCCGCCCTCCTCCAGCGAGCCGCCCATGATGACGATGCTTTTGACGTTCTCGATGAAATCCGGATCGCGCTGCATCGCCAGGGCGATGTTGGTCAGCGGGCCGACCGGGCAGACCACCAGCTCGCCCTTGTGCTCGCGCGCCATGCGGCACAGAAAATCGGCGGCGTCCTCCTCCAGCGGCTTGGCCTTGGGGTCGGCCGCCGGAATGTCGCCGAAACCTTCGGCCCCGTGCACATGCGCCGAGGGGGTAAAGGGCGGCAGCACCAGCGGTGCCTCCGCGCCTTGCGCCACCGGCGCATCCAGCCCCGCGGCCTCCAGCAGGCGCAGCGCGTTGCGGGTCGCCATCGGCGTCGTCACATTGCCGAAGATCGTGGTCAGCCCCAAAAGCTCGATATCCGGCGCCGCGACGGCATAGAAGATCGCCATGGCATCGTCGATGCCCGGATCGGTGTCGATAATCAGCTTAACCATCTGTGGTGCCTCCTGGCGTGTCACTTGAATTTGTCCAGCAGCCGTTCCATCGCGGAGCGGGTGTCGGCGGCGGGCTCTTCCTTGGCGGGTTTGGCGCTGGCAGTGCCGCCATCCTTGGCCTCGCCCCTGGGCCTGGTGGTGGAACTGCGCGGCGGGGCCACCCGCAGTGCCACCGCGTTCATGAACTTGCCGCCGTCGCCGCGGGCCAGATCTGCCGCGCCGTCGGAGATGCCGCGCATCAGATCGTCCAGCCAGCCTTCGTCCGCCTTGGGGAAATCGCGCAGCACGTAGCCCGCCACCGCGTCCTTGTGGCCCGGATGGCCGATGCCCAGCCGCACCCGGCCATAATCCGCCCCGATGTGCGAATGGATCGAGCGCAGCCCGTTGTGGCCCGCATGGCCGCCGCCCTGCTTGATCCGCGCCTTGCCCGGCGCCAGATCCAGCTCGTCATGCAGCACCGTCACATCGGCCGGCGTCAGCTTGTAGAACCGCATCGCCTCGCCCACCGACTGGCCGGAGAGGTTCATGAAGGTCTGCGGCTTCAGCAGCAGCACCTTCTCGCCGCCGAGGCTGCCCTCGCAGACCAGCGCCTGGAACTTGGCCTTCCATGGGCTGAAGCCGTGATCGGAGGCGATCCGGTCCAGCGCCATGAAGCCGATGTTGTGGCGGTTGCGTTCGTATTTCGGGCCGGGATTGCCAAGGCCGACAAAGAGTTTCATGGGGTCTGCCCGCTTGTGTTTTCCGTGACCCAAGGTGATGCCCTATCTGGCCCGCGAAATCCAGAGCTGACGGCGGATCAGGCGTAGCGGCGGCTGGCGGCAAAGGGCGCCAGATCCAGCCCCGGATCGCGCCCCTGCGCAAGGTCCGCGATCAGCCGCCCGGTCAGCCCGCCCAGCGTCAGCCCCACGTGCTGGTGGCCAAAGGCATAGAGCAGCCGCGGCGACCGCGCGCTGTGGCCCAGCACCGGCAGCGAATCCGGCATCGTCGGGCGGCGGCCCAGCCACTCGCTGGAGGGCGCGGGCAGCGGTCCCAGCATCTCCGCCCCGCGACGCGCGAGGTAGTCGAGCCGCTGCCGGTTGACCGGCGCATCGAGGCCCGCAATCTCCACCGTGCCCGCCAGCCGCAGCCCGTCGGCGTGCGGCACCGCGTAAAATCCGCCCTCGGCCCAGCCGACCGGGCGGGTCACCCTGTGCGCTTCACCTTGAAACATCAGGTGGTAGCCCCGCTCGGTGCCCAGCGGCAGATCGGCTGTGCCCGCGCCGGGGATCCGGCCGGAATAGGCACCGGCCGCGATCACCGCGTGATCGGCGCTCAGGCGCTGGCCGTCCACCGTCACCGTCACCCGGTCCTGCCCGGCCTGAACAGCCTCGACCGGCGCCGTCATGCTGCTGCCGCCGAGGTCGCTGAACCTCTGGTGCATCCGCGCAATCAGCGCCTGCGGGTTGCGCAGATGGCGGGCCTGGTGGAAATGCACCGCACGCTGGATCGGCAATTTCAGACCCGGCTCCATCGCCTGGGCCTCGCGCGGCGAGACCTCTCGCCAAGCAACCCCCAACGCGCGCCGACGTTGCAGCCCGGCTTCGGCGGCGGCGGCCCCGGCGGCGGTCGACCAGATGTTCAGCTGGCCGCGAGCTTCCACCAGATCCTGCGCGCCCGCCGCCTCGATCAGCGGGTCGAGGCCGTCGTCGGCCTGCGCCATCAGCGCCGCTAGGTGCCCGGCGATCCGCGCCGACGGCGCAACGCGGCAATTGGCCAGGAACGCCAGCATCCAGCGCGGGTTCTTCAGCGCGTGGGCGTAGGAGACCCCCAGCGGGCTGTCGCCGGACAGCATCAGGCTGGGCAGGCTGCGCAGCACCGAGGGATCATTCACCGGCAGGCAGGCATAGGTCGCCAAGGTGCAGGCATTGCCGGAGCTGGTGCCACTGCCCGGCGGGTTCGGATCCGCCAGAAGCACCCGCAAGCCCCGCATGCGCGCCCAGAGCGCACAGGAAACGCCGATGATCCCGGCGCCGGCAATCACCATATCGTAATCCGCCATCCCTGCCCCCAAAGAAATACTGCTGACGCCCGGCGCCAGAGGGACAGTGCCGCGGGAAAATGTCAATTGCCGCGACGCCGGGCCACCGATTGCGCATAAAAAAACGGGCTCCCGAAACGGGAGCCCGTGCAGCAGACCCTGATACCAGGGTGCGATGCTTATGCTTCGGCGGCTTCGCCTTCTTCACCTTCGGCTTCCTCGTCATCGGAAGCGGCCAGGCCCGCAGGTGCGGAGATGTTGGCAATCACGAAGTCGCGGTCGATGGTCGGCTTGGTGCCGTTCGGCAGCTCGATCGAGGAGATGGTGATAACATCGCCGATGTTCAGGCCGGTCAGGTCGACGGTGATCTTCTCCGGAATGTCACCGGCGGTCACAACCAGTTCCACCTCGGGGCGAACGACGGTCAGAACGCCGCCCTTCTTGATGCCGGGAGCGGCTTCTTCGCCCACGAACTCAACCGGGATGAACAGGTTGATTTTCGAGGTGCGGCGCAGGCGCATCAGGTCGAAGTGGGTCGGCAGGTCCTTGACCACGTCACGCTGAACGTCGCGGCAGATCACGCGCACGTCGTCCTGGCCTTCCACTTTCAGGTTCCACAGGGTGGACTTGAACTGGCCGGCTTTCAGCTTTTTCAGCAGCTCGTTGAACGGGATCTGGATCGCAACCGGATCCACGTCACCACCGTACACAACGCCGGGAACCATGCCTGCGCGGCGAGCTGCGCGAGCGGCGCCCTTGCCCGTCCCCGCACGTACTTCGGCTACGAGATCAGGAATCTCTTTTGCCATGTCTATTCTCCAATATGTCTAGGGCGGGGTGCCTCCAAGGCTGTCACCCCGCGTGAAGCCGTGCCTATAGACCGGAACGCAGGCTTTGGGAAGGGGCAAAGCCGTCCGGCCCTGCCCCGCAGCAGCATTATTGCTGCCAGCGCCCGCCGAAATCCTCCGGCACCAGGAGGTTATGGCGGCCGAGATCCTGCACGCGGCGTTCACCGCACAGCGCCATGGTGGTGTCCAACTCCTTGCGAATCACTTCCAGCGCGGTGCTGACGCCCTTTTGCCCCATCGCGCCGAGGCCATAGACAAAGGCCCGGCCGATCATGGTGCCGGTCGCCCCCAGCGCCAGCGCCTTCAGCACGTCCTGACCAGAGCGGATGCCGCTGTCCAGATGCACCTCGACGTCGCCGCCGACCGCATCGACGATCTCCGGCAGCATGCGGATCGAACTCAGCGCGCCGTCCAGCTGCCGCCCGCCGTGGTTCGACACCACGATCGCATCCGCGCCCAGCTTGGCGGCCATGCGCGCGTCCTCGGCATCCAAGATCCCCTTCAGGATCACCTTGCCGCCCCACATCTCCATCAGCTTTTCGACCTTGCCCCAGTCCAGCGAGGGGTCGAACTGCTCGGCCGTCCAGGCGCCCAGCTGCGAGGTGTCGGAGACGCCCTTCACATGGCCGACGATATTGCCGAAGTTGCGCCGCTTGGCGCCCAGCATCTCGAGGCCCCAGGCCCATTTGGTCATCAGGTTGGCAATGGTTTTCGGCGTCAGCTTCGGCGGCGCCGACAGGCCGTTCTTCAGGTCCTTGTGGCGCTGGCCGAGGATCTGCAGGTCCAGCGTGATCACCAGCGCCGAGCACTGCGCATCTTTGGCGCGCTGGATCAGGCGGCGGATATAATCCTCGTCCTTCATGGTATAAAGCTGGAACCAGAAAGGCTTGGAGGTAGCCTCGGCCACCTCCTCGATCGAGTTGATCGACATGGTGGACAGCGTGAAGGGCACGCCGAACGCTTCCGCCGCCTTCGCTGCCTTGATCTCGCCGTCGGCGTGCTGCATGCCCGTCAGCCCCACCGGTGCCAAGGCCACCGGCATCGCCACGTCCTGACCGATCATCTGGCTCGCGGTCGAGCGCCCGGACATGTCCACCGCAACCCGCTGGCGCAGGCGGATCTTCTCGAAATCCGAGGTGTTCTCGCGGAAGGTCTGCTCGGTCCAGCTGCCGCTTTCGGCATAGTCGTAGAACATCCGCGGCACGCGGCGTTCATAGATGCGCTTGAGGTCGTTGATATTCGTGATTACCGGCACCGGCCATTCTCCCGCCTTAATCTGGTAAAATTTCTTTACCAATCCCGGCGATCAAAATCAATGGCGCCTTTGCTGCAGGCTGAAAACGCAAAAAGCCGCACCCATTGGTGCGGCTATTCGATCAGACATGCCGGTCTTTGCATGCTGTGTCCGGCGGCACGCCGGGCAGCGCCCGACCCTCCCCACGGGAGGGCGCTTCGCACCCGCCCAGGGTCGGGCGCTGCCCTCAGCTCTGCTGTCGAAAGGCTCAGCCTCTGTGCGCGCCGTCAGCGAGCGACTTCACGAAGGCCAGCACCTCTTCCGTCGACTTGCCGGAGGCGATCTGGCTCACGATGGCGCTGCCCACCACCGCGCCATCGGCGACCGAGGCGATCTTCTCCGCCTTCTCCGGCGTGTTGATGCCAAAGCCCACGATGATCGGCAGATCGGTGGCCGCCTTGATGCGGGCAACCTCGGGCCCAACGTCACCGGCCTCGGCCTCGGCCGCGCCGGTGATGCCGGTGATCGAGACGTAATAGACAAAGCCGGAGGTGTTCTGCAGCACCTTGGGCAGGCGTGCGTCGTCGGTTGTCGGGGTGGCCAGGCGGATGAAGTTCAGCCCCGCCTTCTGCGCCGGAATGCACAGCTCTTCGTCTTCCTCGGGCGGCAGGTCCACCACGATCAGACCGTCGATGCCCGCCGCCTTGGCATCCGCCAGGAACGTGTCCACGCCGCGGTTGTAGATCGGGTTGTAATAGCCCATCAGCACGATCGGGGTGGTGTCGTCGGTCTTGCGGAAGTCGGCCGCCAGCTGCAGCGTGCGCTCCAGCGTCATGCCGCCGTCCAGGGCCCGCTGGCCGGCCAGCTGGATGGTCGGGCCGTCGGCCATCGGGTCGGTAAAGGGCAGGCCCAGTTCGATGATGTCGACCCCGGCGCCCGGCAGCCCCTTCACCACCTCCAGCGAGGTATCGTAATCCGGATCACCCGCCATCACATAGGTGACAAAGGCTTTCTTGCCGGCGGCGTTCAGTTCGGCGAATTTGGCATCAATACGGGTCATGGGCGGGCCTTTTGAAATCTGTCCGCCCCGGTGTGCCGAATGTTGCGCGGGAAATCAATCCCGCGCAGCCTGGCTAGCGCTCTCAGCGGCCGAGCGGGATATGCCAGCGCAGCGTCAAGGAGTTCACGCCGGGATTCTCGTCAGCGGTCGAGGCGTTGGATTTGTGGCTGATCGCCAGCGACACGGCCTTGCCGTTCTGGAATCGCTTGCCCACCGCCAGCAGGCTGCGGATCTCGAAAGCCGACCCCAGATCATTCTCCGGCGAGCTGTCGTGATAGGCACCGGGCATCACGCTGGTCTCGATGAACCAGTCGTTCTTCAGGTCATACACACCGCTGATCCCCACGCCGGCAAAGACATCGCCGGTCTCCTGCACGTCCAGCGTCGCGCCAAAGCGCGCCGACAGTCGGCCACGCTGGTGAAACGGCGCGTGCAGATATTCCAGCGAGACGATCGCGCCATCCTCGGCGATCTCGCGGTGATAGTCGGAGTACCCCACGCCCAATGTCACTTCCTGTGCCGCCACAGGCAGAGCTGCGGTCGACAAGACCGCCGCCAACACAGCCGCTTTTTTCATTATCAAGCCCCTCGATCATTACATGCCGCTTGTCGGCAGCTTTACGCCGCCCAGAGATACGGCTTTGCTTGCGATATCTGAACCCCTCTATGCTGCCTTGCGTTGCAGGCTGTCTGTGAACAGGTGCACAGATGGCAAAAGTGGCACACCTGCCCGGCACAGGTGCCTTGCACGCACGTCGATTGCTGCCTAGAAGCAGCTCCCAAGTGGTATCAGGAGGCCGGTATGGGCTTTAAAATGGGAATCGTCGGCCTGCCCAACGTGGGTAAATCGACGCTGTTCAACGCGCTGACCAAAACCGCCTCGGCGCAGGCGGCCAACTTTCCGTTCTGCACCATCGAGCCCAACGTGGGCGAAGTGGCGGTGCCGGACGCAAGGCTGGACAAGCTGGCGGCAATCGCCAAGTCCAAGCAGATCATCCCGACCCGGATGACCTTCGTCGATATTGCGGGTCTGGTCAAAGGCGCCTCCAAGGGGGAGGGCCTCGGCAACCAGTTCCTCGCCAACATCCGTGAGACCGACGCCATCGCCCACGTGCTGCGCTGCTTTGAGGACGGCGACGTGACCCATGTGGACGGCCGCGTCGACCCGGTGGCTGATGCCGAGGTGATCGAGACCGAGCTGATGCTGGCCGACCTCGAAAGCATCGAGAAACGCCGTGCCAACCTGGTGCGCAAGCTCAAGGGCAACGACAAGGAAGCCCAGCAGCAGGACCGCCTGCTGGCCGCCGCGCAGGAGATGCTGGAAAACGGCAAACCCGCCCGCCTGGTCGAGGTCGACGCCGAAGACGCCAAGGCCTGGAAGATGCTGCAGCTGCTGACCACCAAGCCGGTGCTCTACGTCTGCAACGTCGGCGAGTCGGAATCGGTGGAGGGCAACGCGCATTCCGCCAAGGTCGCCGAAATGGCGGCGGCGCAGGGCAACAGCCACGTGATCATCTCCGCCCAGATCGAGGAAGAGATCAGCCAGCTCGACCCGGAAGAGGCGCAGATGTTCCTGGAGGAAATGGGGCTGGAAGAGGCGGGCCTCGACCGGTTGATCCGCGCGGGTTACGACCTGTTGCACCTTGAGACCTACTTCACCGTCGGCCCCAAGGAAGCCCGCGCCTGGACCATCCGCCAGGGCACCGCGGCACCGCAGGCGGCGGGCGTGATCCACGGCGATTTCGAAAAGGGTTTCATCCGCGCCGAGACCATCGCCTATGAGGATTTCGTCGCCTGCAACGGCGAACAGGGCGCCAAGGAAGCGGGCAAGATGCGCGCCGAAGGCAAGAGCTACATCGTCAAGGACGGCGATGTGCTGCACTTCCTGTTCAACACCTGAAGCGCCCCGAAACGTGACAGCTCACCGCCTGCCAACCCCTTGGCAGGCGGTTTTCTTTTGCGCCCCGCAACCGACCCTCAGCGGGGATTGACCGCGGCCCCGGCTTTGCCATGATGGCGGCGGCGCGCGGAAAATCCGGGCGTCCGCCAGCAATCGCGCTAGAGTCATCCTCATCCGCAGATCACGGGGCCGCATCATGCAAAAAGAGACCAGCATCAACGTTCTGGGTGGCCCGCTGGCCCCCTGCTCCACCGCGCCGCTGACCGGCTTTTTCCGCGACGGCCACTGCAACACCTGCGCCGAGGACCAGGGCAGCCACACCGTCTGCGTGGTGATGACGGCCGAATTTCTGGCCTTTTCCAAATATGTCGGCAACGACCTGTCGACCCCGCGGCCCGAGTTCAATTTCGCCGGGCTGAAACCCGGCGACCGCTGGTGCCTCTGTGCCGCGCGGTTCCTGCAGGCGGCGGATGAGGGCTGCGCACCGCAGGTGAACCTGGAGGCGACCCACTTGCGGGCGCTCGACATCGTGCCGATGCGCATCCTGCAATCCTATGCCGCCGACCCCGCCTGAGCCGCTGCATTGACCTGTCGGCGGCACTGCCGTAAGTCCACATGCAAGCCAGCCCGCCGGATCCCTCGCCTGCCTTGCCAGCCTTCGTTCCGAGACTGACCACCCCGAGGAGGCACCCTGCATGGGCTATATTGCCATGAACCGCTTCAAGATCCGCCTTGGCCGCGAGGCTGATTTCGAATCCATCTGGGCATCGCGGGAAAGCCGCCTGAAGGAAGTGCCCGGCTTTCGCGAATTCCGCCTGCTGAAAGGCCCCGAAGCCGCGGATCACCGGCTCTATTCCAGCCACGTGGTCTGGGACAGCCGCGAAGATTTCGAGGCCTGGACCAAATCCGAACAATTCCGCGCGTCGCACCGCAACGCGGGCAAGCGCGAGGGCGAAAGCCCGATCATGGGGCACCCGCAGTTCGAAGGGTTCGAAACCGTACTGCACGAGGCGTAACCCCCGGTCGGGATCTGGCAAACCGCTGATCAGAGACGAAAAAGGCGCCCCGCGGGGCGCCTGTTCCTTTGCCGTACCCGGCAGGCTCACTCCTCGAAGGTGCGGCCTTCCTCGGTGTCGGACATGTCAAAGCCGAGATGTTTTGCGACCGTGTAGACGTCCTTGTCGCCGCGGCCGCACATGTTCATCACGATGATGTGGTCCGACGGCAGGTCCGGCGCGATCTTCATCACATGCGCCAGCGCGTGGGAGGGCTCCAGCGCCGGGATGATCCCCTCGGTGCGGCAGCTGACCTGGAAGGCTTCCAGCGCTTCCTTGTCGGTGATCGAGACGTATTCGGCGCGCCCGGTGTCATGCAGCCAGGAATGCTCCGGGCCGATGCCCGGATAATCCAGACCAGCCGAGATCGAATAGCCTTCCTGGATCTGGCCATCCTCGTCCTGCAGCAGGTAGGTCCGGTTGCCATGCAAGACGCCGGGCCGACCGCCGGTGAGCGAGGCACAATGCTGGATACGGTCGTCGACACCCTTGCCACCGGCCTCCACGCCGATGATCTTCACCGACGGATCATCCAGGAACGGGTGGAACAGGCCGATGGCATTGGAACCGCCGCCGATGGCGGCAATCACGGTGTCCGGCAGGCGGCCTTCGCCCTCCTGCTCGGCCAGCTGCCAGCGGACTTCCTTGCCGATCACGGACTGGAAATCACGCACCATCGCCGGATAGGGGTGCGGGCCGGCGGCGGTGCCGATGCAGTAGAAGGTGTCGCGCACATTGGTCACCCAGTCGCGCAGCGCGTCGTTCATGGCGTCCTTCAGGGTGCCGCGGCCGGAGGTCACCGGGATCACCTCGGCGCCCAGCAGGCGCATGCGGAAGACGTTGGGGGCCTGGCGCTTGACGTCATGCGCGCCCATGTAGACCACGCACTTCAGGCCGAACTTGGCGCAGACGGTGGCGGTGGCCACGCCGTGCTGGCCCGCACCGGTCTCGGCGATGATGCGGGTCTTGCCCATGCGCCGCGCCAGCAGGATCTGGCCCAGCACGTTGTTCACCTTGTGCGCGCCGGTGTGGTTCAGCTCGTCGCGCTTCATGTAGATCTTGGCACCGCCGAGTTCCGCCGACAGCCGTTCGGCGTGATAGAGCGGGCTGGGGCGGCCGACGTAATGCGTCCACAGGTCGCGCATTTCGGCCCAGAAGGAGGGGTCATCCTTGGCGCGGTTGTATTCTTCTTCCAGGCTCAGGATCAGCGGCATCAGGGTTTCGGACACGAAGCGCCCGCCAAAGATGCCGAAACGGCCCTGTTCGTCCGGCCCGTTCATGAAGCTGTTGAAAAGATCGTCGGCCATGGGTGTTCCCTCTCGCTTTCGCCGTGCCAGCCTTGACTATAGCGCGGCGGGGGCTTGGTAAAGGGGATTGCGCAAGCGCGACCACCTGGCACGGGGCGCTGCTCTGCCAGTGTCGCCGAGGTTTTTGATCCTGCCGGTTGCCGTCCGTACTATAGGGTGCTGTCAAGGATGGCGGCGCCGCCACGGGGGCGGAGGCGGGACGGGCGTATCCGCCCGCACGCTAAACGTTGTCTCTGCGTGCCCCCTGCCGCGGGGGCCCTGTTCCTGGATGCCGGGGGTGTCAGGCCCGGCGATGATCGCGATCGGGAGGCAGTGTGGCTGACCGGGCTTAAAATCGCATGAGAGGGGCGCACGCCCTGTGCGCAACACCCGGGGAGCCGGATTGGCGCCAGGGTGAGCAATGAGTATTTTCAGAAAGATGAAGACCCGGGGCTTGTGCCTTCATCTTTCCCCAAATACTCAAATCCAAAGCCTACCCGCGCACTGTCGCCGACCAACTGCCCGCCCGGTCAGCCGCGGGCGGCGATGGCCGCCTTGGTGAAGGCGTCGATCAGGGCGGCGTCCTTCTGCCCCGGTGCGCTTTCGACACCGGAGGAGACATCGACCTGGCGCGTGCCGGTCATGCGAATGGCCTCGGCCACGTTGTCGGGGGTCAGGCCACCCGCCAGCATCCAGGGTTTCTGCCAATACTTGCGCCCCGCCAACAGCCGCCAGTCAAAGGCAAGGCCGTTGCCGCCCGGCAGCACCGCGTCCCTGGGGGGCTTGGCATCGATCAGCAGCTGGTCAGCGACCTGTTCGTATTCCGCAATCTGCGGCAGGTCGGAGGCATCGGCGATGCCCACCGCTTTCATAACCGGCAGACCATAGCGCGCGCGCACCTCCGCGACACGCTGCGGAGCTTCCTTGCCGTGCAGCTGCAGCATGTCCAGGGGCACCGCATCCGTGATGGCATCCAGCTCGGCGTCGGTGGCATTGACCGTCAGGGCCACCTTGCACAGGCCGACCGGCGCATCGATCGCCAGCGCCGCGGCCTCGGCGATCGTGACGTGGCGCGGCGATTTCGCAAAGAACACAAAGCCCGCGTAGGCTGCCCCCGCGGCGGCGGCAGCCGCCACATCCTGCGGCGTCTTCAGACCGCAGATCTTGACCCGGATATCAGACATGACCGGTCAGCCTGCGTCGTCGAGCAACGCGAGAACCTCGTCCTTGCCTTCGTGTTTCTGCTTTTTCAGCCGCTTCACCTCGCGGTCGAGCCTGCGGGCCTCCCGCGCTTTTTGCGCCGCTTCGCTGCGGTGCTTGTGCTCGCGGATCCATTCCCAGAGGAAGCCGATGATCAGGCCGACCCCGACGCCGCCCAGAACCACCACGAACAGCGGCAGCGCGATGCCGTGGTTGAAGCCGAAGAGATCGGCCAGCGCGTCCGGCATCAGCCGAAGCTGCACCACCGCGCTGTTGGCCAGAGACACCGACACCAGCACAATGGCCAGGGCCGCAAGAACCGCGTAGCGAATGTAACGCATCAGGCTTTCCCGTTCAGGCGGTCCCTCAAGAGTTTACCCGTCTTGAAGAACGGCACATGTTTTTCTTCAACATTGACCGTTTCACCGGTGCGCGGGTTGCGACCGACGCGGGCATCCCGCTTCTTGACCGAAAAGGCCCCAAAGCCGCGCAATTCGACCCGGTCACCGCGGGCCATGGCGTTGGTCACCTCTTCGAACACCGTGTTCACGATCCTCTCTACGTCCCGCTGATACAGGTGCGGGTTTTCGTCTGCAATCTTCTGAATGAGTTCAGAGCGGATCATGGTCTGTTTCCTCCCAGATCACCGTGTTGTTTCGGCTATTATTCTGAGAGTATAGGAAAAATCCAGTGGCGGGGGAACAAAATGCCGCACCGGAGGCCGGGTATTCCACCACCAATGCGCAGGTTTTCAACGCCGCACCGCCAATTTTCGGGCGGCATTTCGCCGCCGCAATGCGGCATTGGACAAAGCTGGATACAACGCCGCGCTGCATGATTCGGGCCAATCTGCCCGCTCTGCCCCCCTTGCAGAGCTGCGGGAATGGGCCTAACCAGCAATTGTTATGTTATTACATTCCGAATCGATAGGGTGATCCAATGACCAAGACCAGACTGACCTCTCTGCCCGCGCTGGCCGCCGCGGCCCTGTTCCTGACCACCGCCCTGCCCGCCATGGCCGCCAAGACCCATTCCCACGACCACGGCCATGAACAGACCGAGGCCGAAAAGCGCATCTACGAGGGCTATTTCGAGGACAGCCAGATCCAGCCGCGTCCGCTGTCCGACTGGGAGGGCGACTGGCAGTCGGTGTTCCCTTACCTGCAGGACGGCACGCTTGACCCGGTGCTCGAAGACCGCGCCGCCCATGGCGACAAAACAGTCGAGGAGTACCGCGCCTACTACACCATAGGCTATGGCACCGACACGCATGCCATCCGCATCGACGGGCAAACCGTCACGTTCACCAGCGATGCGGGCAGCGTCAGCGGCACCTATGTCTCGGACGGCTACGAAGTGCTGAGCTACAGGAAGGGCAACCGTGGGGTGCGCTACATCTTCCGGAAGGAAAGCGGTGATGCGGCGGCCCCCGGCTATATCCAGTTCAGCGACCATCGCATCGCGCCGGAGAAGGTGGATCACTACCACCTCTACTGGGGCGATGACCGCGCCGAGGTGCTGAAGGAGCTGACCAATTGGCCGACCTATTACCCCGCCTCGATGAGCGGCGAGGAGATCCTGCACGAAATGCTGGCGCACTGACGCCGCAGGGCTGATCCGGGCCGGTTCCCGTGGTCAGCCACAGCAGCCGCCGCCTCGTTGCACCGGCGGGCACGGGACGGTGGCATAAGAGCAGAACACGCAGCAATCGCCCGGCTGCGGCTTCAGGATGGTCTGGCAGGCCGTGCATTCATAGAACCACTGGCACGACTCGGTCGGCATGGTTTCCTTCTGCGCATGGCCGCATTCGGGGCAGGTCAGGGTGCTTTGCAATTCGATCGGTTGCTCGGTCATCGGCTCACATCTGCATAATCAGGTAATCGTTTATCCGGCTTTCGTTCAGCGCGATCAGCCAGGCGATGGCGGTCAGCGCGGCGCTGCCGCCAAGCCACCATCGCAGCCGCGCCGCGGTTGCGCGGCGATGCGCCAGCCATCCGGCGACCAGCAGCAGCGCGGTCGACAGGACCAGCACGGGATAGCTGGCCGCGGCCAGCAGGCCAAAGACCGCCAGCCCGCTGCCGCCGATCCCCAGCAACATCAGCAGCATCGGCAGAACGCAGCAGGTCGCCGCCAGCAGCGCCGAGGACGAACCAAGGTAGCTGAGCTTCAGGTATGTCTGCATCTGCCGCCCTTTCCGCGTGGATTTGCTGCAAGCCGTGACGGCAGGTATACTTCCTGTAGTCACTACAGGAGCAAGCGGGAAAGAGAGATGATCGCCATTGGAGAAGCCTCCCGCCAAAGCGGCGTCGGCATCGAGACGATCCGCTATTATGAGCGCGAAGGCATCGTGCCCAAGCCTGCCCGGGCGGCGAACAACCGGCGGCTCTACACCGCCCGCGACGTGGGGCGGCTCCGGCTGTTGAAACGGTGCCGGGCGCTGGGGTTCTCACTGGCGGATGCCAAGACGATGCTGGATCTGGCCGAGCAAGGCAGCGACGACTGCCCGGCGGTCAAGGCACTGGCCGAGGGGCATATTGCGGAAGTCCGCCGCAAGATCACCGAGCTGGAACGCCTGGAGGCAGCGCTGCAGGAACTGACCCGCAACTGCGCCAGCGGCAATGTATCCTGCCCGATGCTGGCCGAGCTGCAGGACGCCTGACACAGCCGCCCGAACCGCGCGATCAGCCAACGCTGCGCGCCAATGAAAAAGCCCCGCAGTTTCCTGCGGGGCTCAGTTTTGTCAGCCGTGAGGCCGGGCGATTAGTCGCCCGACTTCAGAGCGGCGCCCAGGATGTCGCCCAGCGATGCGCCGGAATCCGAGGAGCCATACTGCTCGACTGCTTCTTTTTCTTCCGCGATCTCGCGCGCCTTGATGGACAGGCCCAGGCGGCGGGTCTTGGAGTCGACGTTGGTGACTCGGACGTCGACCTTGTCGCCAACCGAGAAACGCTCGGGGCGCTGGTCGGCACGGTCGCGGGCCAGGTCGGAGCGGCGGATGAAGGACTTCATGCCTTCGTATTCCACTTCGATGCCACCGTCTTCGATCGCGGTCACTTCAACGGTCACGATGGAGCCACGCTTCACGCCGCCCACGGCTTCGGCGAACTTGTCACCGCCCAGGGCTTTGATCGACAGCGAGATACGCTCTTTCTCGACGTCCACTTCGGAGACAACGGCCTGAACCACGTCGCCTTTGCGGTAGTTCTGGATCGCGTCTTCGCCACGCTCGTCCCAGGACAGGTCGGACAGGTGAACCATGCCGTCGATGTCGCCTTCGAGGCCGATGAACAGACCGAATTCGGTGATGTTCTTGACTTCGCCTTCGACCTGAGTGCCTTCCGGGTGGGTCTCAGCAAAGACTTCCCACGGGTTGCGCATGGTCTGCTTCAGGCCCAGGGACACGCGGCGCTTGGCACCGTCGATTTCCAGAACCATGACGTCGACTTCCTGCGAAGTGGAGACGATCTTGCCGGGGTGCACGTTCTTCTTGGTCCAGGACATCTCAGAGACGTGGACCAGACCTTCGACACCGGGCTCCAGCTCAACAAATGCACCGTAATCGGTGATGTTGGTGACGCGACCCTTGTGCACGGAGGACAGCGGGTACTTGGCGCCAACCAGATCCCACGGGTCTTCCTGCAGCTGCTTCATGCCCAGGGAGATACGGTGGGTTTCCTTGTTGATCTTGATGACCTGAACCTTGACGGTTTCGCCGATCGACAGGATCTCGGAGGGGTGGTTCACACGGCGCCATGCCATGTCGGTGACGTGCAGCAGGCCGTCAACGCCGCCGAGGTCAACAAACGCACCGTATTCGGTGATGTTCTTGACGACACCGTCCACTGCCTGGCCTTCGGACAGGTTGCCGATGACTTCGGCGCGCTGCTCGGCGCGGGATTCCTCGAGGATCGCACGGCGGGAAACAACGATATTGCCACGGCGGCGGTCCATCTTCAGGATCTGGAACGGCTGCTTCAGACCCATCAGCGGGCCTGCGTCGCGCACGGGGCGGACGTCAACCTGCGAGCCGGGCAGGAAGGCCACGGCGCCGCCGAGATCGACGGTAAAGCCGCCTTTGACGCGGCCGAAGATCGCGCCTTCGACGCGCTGATCGTCTGCGTAGGCTTTTTCCAGGCGGTCCCAGGCTTCCTCGCGGCGGGCCATCTCGCGGGAGATGACGGCTTCGCCACGGGCGTTCTCAGCCGCGCGCAGGTACACTTCGACTTCGTCGCCGACAGAGATTTCGGGCGCTTCGCCGGGGTTTGCGAATTCTTTCAGATCAACGCGGCCTTCCATCTTGTAGCCGACGTCGATGATGGCCTGGCCGGCTTCGATCGCCAGCACTTTGCCTTTGACAACCGAACCTTCGTCCGGAGTGTCCATTTCGAAGCTTTCGTTCAGGAGGGCTTCGAATTCCTCCATCGATGCGTTTTGAGCCATGAGGTCTCAGGTTTCCTTTACTAACGGTTTTCTGGCCGGGCGGTTGTCTCCGCCGGTCTTGGTTAGCCAGTCAAGAACGTGGCCCGGAACATGTCCGATCAAACAAACACAAAGGGCCGAGGTAGTCCCCAGCCCTGCTCAGACATGTCACCCGGACGTTGGCCGTCCTGTCTCGACAGCGCGCGTATAGGCGGATTCCCGGTCCAGCGCAAGGGGGCAGAGGGTTATCCCCTGCCCTGCCACACCTGCGCATCGCGGCGCAACATGGCCTGTTCCGCGGCGTCCAGTCGGGCCAGCGCCGCCGCCGGGTCGCGCGCGCCGCCGGCCTTGCGCCACAGCCGCAGCGCCGAGGCCGGGCTCCAGGGCAGGCAGGCCGAGGCCAGCCAGCGGCGCAGGGGCGCTGGCAGGGCATCATAGGCTTGCATCGGGTCCCCGACCCTGCGGCGGCGGCGCAGGGTCGAGTTGAGGTTGCGGCGCGGACGACGGTCAGCCATTGCGCCGCCAGGCCGGGAACGGGTCTTCCAGTGTGGCCCAGGCCGGGTCCAGACCCGGCGCGGCTTCCGGCATCAGGCAGGCATCCAGCTGCGCGCGCAACGCCTCCGGGTTCAGGCCCGCGCCGATGAACACCAGTTCCTGGCGGCGGTCACCCCAGGTTTCATCCCAGTTGCGCAGGAATTCGCTGCGCGCCTCGGGATGGCTCGGCCAGCGTTCGGTCGGCACCGCGGCCCACCACAACCCCATCGGCCGCACCGAGGACATCGCCCCCGCCAGCGAAAATTCCGCCGCCCAGTCGGGGCGACTGGCGATCCAGAAATGCCCCTTGGCGCGGATCACCCCGTGCAGGTCCCCATTCAGGGTCGCGTGGATCCGCGCCGGGTCAAAGGGGCGACGGGCCCGGTAGACAAAGGACGAGATGCCGTATTCCTCGGTTTCCGGAACGTGATGTTCGAAGCCGTAGAGCTCCTTGGCCCAGAGCGGGTGTTCATGCGCCCGGTCGAAATCGAACAGCCCGGTATTGAAGATGCGGCTGGCGTCGACCTGTGAATGGTCGGTCTGGATGATCTCGGCATCGGGGTTCAGCGCCTTGATCACCGTGATCGCGGCCTGGGTCTGGTGCGGCCCCGCATCGGTGACCTTGTTGAGGATGATGACATTGGCAAATTCGATCTGGTCGGTCAGCAGGTTGACCAGGGTGCGGTCATCCTCTGCGCCCAGGCTTTCGCCACGGTCGCTGAGGAAGTCATGGCTGGAGAAATCCCTGAGCAGGTTGACCGCGTCCACCACCGTCACCATCGTGTCGAGCCGCGCCACATCCGACAGGCTGTTGCCCTCGGCGTCGCGGAAATCGAAGGTCGCGGCGACCGGCAGCGGCTCGGCAATGCCGGTGCTTTCGATCAGGAGGTAGTCAAAGCGCCCCTCGGCGGCGAGGCGGCGGACCTCTTGCAGCAGGTCATCACGCAGGGTGCAGCAGATGCAGCCGTTGGTCATTTCCACCAGTTTCTCGTCCTGGCGCGACAGTTCGGTATCACCGCGCACCAGGTCCGCGTCGATGTTCACCTCGCTCATGTCGTTGACGATCACCGCCACCCGGCGGCCCGCGCGGTTGTTCAGAACGTGGTTGAGCAGCGTTGTCTTGCCCGCCCCAAGAAAGCCGGAAAGCACCGTCACCGGCAGCCTGTTGTCCGTCATGCCAGACCCTTTATGTTATATCATAACAAAACTGACGGAGCGCATAGCATCCCTGCCCGCGCCCGGCAAGCCCGAGCGCGCACCGCGCCGGAGGTGATCCGGGCGCGGGCACAAATTCTGATTATTTCCCTCGTGCGGGAAACTGCGCCGCTGGCTGCCGGGGGCAGCCCCTTAGAGATCCACCTCCAGCACGCCGCCCGGCTCCGCCGCGCGGGACTGGCAGAGGATGATGGCACGCTCGCGCTGCTTGTTGGACAGGACGAAATCGCGGTGCTCGGCCTCGCCCGAGAGCAGCCCGCATTTGCACACCCCGCAGATCCCGTCCGAGCATTTTACATCGACATGGATGCCCGCCTCGGCCAGCACGTCGGTTGCGGATTTGTCGGCGGGGATCACGATTTCGCGGCCCGTTTTCGCAAGCTTCAGGGTGAAGTCGTGGTTTTCATACTCGGGCTGTTCCGGCACCGAGAAATATTCCATGTGGCGGTTTTCCTCCGGGAAGCCGTTGGCCCGGGCGGTGTCCAGAACCGCCTGCATGTAGGCGTCCGGCCCGCAGGTGTAGACATGGCGGCCGGGTGCCCATTGCAGCACCTCTGCCAGATCCACGCGGCTGCCCTCGTCGGAGAAATGCAGATGCACCTTGTCGGCCCAAGGCACCTGCCTGAGGTCCGCGAGGAAGCCCGCATTGGCCCGTTTGGAACAGGAGTAGCGGAACTCGAAATCGCGCCCCAGCGCGTGCAGGCGGTGGGCCATGGCGATCATCGGGGTGACCCCGATACCGCCGCCCATCAGGTAGGATTTCTCGGCATCCTCGTGCAGCGAGAAGTGGTTGATGGGCTTGGAGACAAACACCATGCGGCCTTCCTCGAAGATGCGGTGCAGCAGGCGCGAGCCGCCGCGCCCCGCGTCCTCGCGCAGCACCGCGATCTGGTATTTCGAGGTGTCGGCAGGGTCGCCCGACAGCGAGTACTGACGGAAGTATTCCGGCGCGACGACCACGTCGATGTGGGCGCCGGCCGTTGCGGCAGGTAGGGGCGATCCGTCGGGCATGGAGAATTCATATTTGGTCACCGCATCGGTCATGTGCTCGACCTTGGACAGCCTGACCCGCATCACCGGCGCGTCGCCCTGATCGGCGGTATAGACATGCTCGTGCGGCTGGCCTGCGGCACGACGGCGTTTGTGTTCTTCCGCCGTTATCATGTTCTCATAGGCCGCGATCCCCGCCTCGCGGTCCATCGGCGCGGGCCAGGCGTAGGGCGGCGGCGCCAGCGGCGCGGGGTAGACCGCCAGGGTCTGATCCTCGTACTTCAGGTCCAGGTCCTTGGAGAGCTTGCGCGCATTGACCGGGTGTTTCGACGGCAGGTAGGCGCCGTCGTCCTCCATCTCCAGATCCCACCACCATTTCTTGACGGGGTTCACTTCACCGTTGCCCAGCGCATCGTCGAGTTTCGCCAATAGCGGCGCGCTGCCCGGGACGTTCCTTGCCGCCCAGCGGAACGGGGCCTCGGCGAACAGGCCTTCGAGGTTCCACGGGCAGGTCTTCATGCAGCGCCCGCACATGGCGCCGCCGGGGACGGTGACCCGGTAGGTGGTGCATTTCTGGCTGTCGGATTTCCAGATCTCGTAGCCGTTGAACATCAGCTTCGGCCCGGCGGTGATGGCCCCCGACGGACACTCGCGGGCGCATTTATTGCAAGCCTCGCAGAATTTTTGCAGGCCGAAATCCACCGGCTTGTCGTGGTCCATCGGCAGGTTGGTGGTGATCGCGCCGGATTTCAGGCGCGGGCCGAGGAAGGGGTTCAGGATCACCTCGCCGATGCGGGAGACCTCGCCCAGACCCGAAAGCAGCAGCAAGGGCGGCTGCAGCACCTCGCCGTCCATCACCGAATGCACGCGGGCGGAATAGCCGAGGTTGCGGATCTGCTGGCCGATCACCCCGCCCAGCAGCGAGAACCGCAGATAGGCGCGCATCGATTGCGCGCAGGCGATCCAGTCGTCGCCCGACGCACCATCCATCGTCTCGTGCCCCTGATCGATGATGATGCTGATGGCGTTCTTGTGGTAGGGGTCCAGCTTTTCGCCTGCCGCGTCATGGGAATAATAGGCCCAGTCCGGGCAGCGCGAGATGCCCACCGCATCGCAGCCGAGGAAATAGGCAGTGGCCTTGATATTGGCGGCGTTGCGGGCGGAGTCGGCGGCGGAGGGATGCACCTCTGGCGCGACCTCGCCGTCCTGCAGCAGCACGAAGGCCGCCAGCGAGAAGCGGAAGGCAAAAGCCGAGGACGACTTGCGCACGTAGTTGCCGTTCTTGGCGGCCTCCTGCGGGCCTTTGCCGAGGTCGCCGAACAGGGTGCGGGCGAACATGTCGGCGCGTTTTGGGACGCGGGCGACGTTCACCTCGTCGATATAGGTGGTGGGATCGTCAACACGCTTCAGGGTCTCGAACGGGTGCGGGCCATCCTTGAAGCGGCGCTTGGCATAAGGGTCGCGGGTGGCGGCGCTTTTGGCGTGGCGGCCGAGACCAAAGCGATAGCCCAGCCCCGGCGTCTGCCCCGGCACCAGCGGCAGGTCGTGGGCCAGTTCCAGCGTGGTGGTTACCGCGGCGATGCCGAAGCGGCGGCCGAGGAAGGGGTTCACCAGTTCGCCATCCTCAAACGCGGCCAGCCCCGCCTGCACCGCGAGCTGCGCCAGGTGAACATCGGTCGCCGCGCCGGTATGGGCGCGGGCCTCCCAGCCGAGCAGACGGATGTAGCTGGCCAGCGTCACCACGGTTTCCGCCGCGCGCAGGCAGGCGCGCTGGTCCTGTGCGTCCGCCAGCCAGTCGGTGCCGTCTTCGCCCGGTTCGGGGTCACGGGGAAATTCATAGAGGAACACCAGCGCATGGCCGTGATGACGGCAGCTGGCGGGCGGCGCATCCATGGTTTCGCGCAAGGTGGCCATCACCGCGTCGATGCCCGAGGCAAAGGTCTTGGTCTGCTTGCTGCGCAGCGCCTCGGCCAGCGCGTCCACGTCCGGGTTGGCCAGCGGCGTGTCCAGCCAGGCCGACGGCGGCACTGCGCAGGCGCCGACGATGGACGCATCGCAGAAATAGCCAAAGGCCTTCAGATGATCGCTGCGCTCCTGCGGGTCGCTTGGGATTTCGGCGCGCTCGCGTTTGACCAGCCCCTCGCGGGTGGCATCCAGCATTGCCTGGTAGTCGCGCATCGCGTTGACGATCGACAGCGGCGCCCCGGGGCGGCGGAAGGCGGTCTGGGGCCGCACCGGGACCGCCTCCAGCCCCTCAGCGGCAGCCTGCCGCGCCAGAGTTTCCATCGGATAGGCGCCCAGATGCACCGGCCGGTTGCGGTAGGAAAACAGTTTGCCCATGATTCTTCCTTGCGGTTCGTTCGCTGGGGGGGAGCGGGTCAGAGTTTCGGTACGATGCGCGGCTCGTCCCGCAGCAGCTTGGCGGCGGCGGCGCGCAGCTGCGCCAGCTCCTGTTCGGTCAGCTTGGCCTCGAAATGCGCGGCGTTCTCCTGCGCCATCGGCAGCACCGCCTCCAATGCCTGCTTGCCACGCTCGCGCAGGGTGACATGGATCGAGCGCCCGTCCCCATCGCCGCTGCCGCGGGTGATGAAGCCGCGCTCCTCCATCTTGCGCAAGGTGCGCGAGGTGGCGGTGCGGTCGATCCCGATGAAATCGGCGATCTCGGACGGGCTGTGCAGCCCCTCCTGCCCGGCCGCCAGCAGCACGCACCACATCGGGCGGGTCAGCCCGTAGTCGGCGATGCGCTGTTCGAACCGGCGTTCGATCACCCGCGCCAGCATGGTGATCTGGTAGCCCAGGGAGTTGTGAAGCTGAAAACGGTCATCTGTCATGGTAATTGACAGTGTCAACTATATCGCCGCAAAAAGCCAGTGGTTTCTGCAAGGGCACCGTCCGACGAAAAAACCGGCCCGCACTGAGCGGGCCGGTTCAATAAAATCAGGCGGTTACGTCTGCGCCTCACTCGGCGCGGGCACCCCAGAGGTCGTATTCGCCGGCCTCGTCCACGGTCACGGTGACCAGATCGCCGACCTGCAGCCCCTCGGTGTTCTCATCGATGAACAGGTTTCCATCGATCTCCGGCGCGTCGGCCTTGGTGCGGCAGGTGGCGATGCCATCCTCGTCGATATCATCGACGATCACCTGGCAAGTCTGGCCGACCTTGGCCGCCAGCTTGGCCTCGGAGATGGCCTGCGCCTTCTCCATGAAGCGCTCCCAGCGCTCCTGCTTCACCTCCTCCGGGACGTGGTCCGGCAGGTCGTTGGAGCGCGCGCCGTCGACGTTTTCGTATTTGAAGCAGCCGACCCGGTCCAGCTGCGCCTCATCCATCCAGTCCAAGAGATGCTGGAACTCCGCCTCGGTCTCGCCGGGGTAGCCGACGATGAAGGTCGAGCGCAGGGTGATGTCCGGGCAGGTCTCGCGCCAGTTGCGGATCTCGTCCAGCGTTTTCGCCGCTGCCGCGGGCCGTGCCATGCGGCGCAGCACGTCCGGGTGGGCGTGCTGGAAGGGGATATCCAGATAGGGCAGCAGCGCATTGTCCGGATCCGCCATCAGCGGGATCAGTTCGCGCACATGCGGATACGGGTAGACATAGTGCAGCCGCACCCAGAGGTCCTCGGCAGGGGCCAGCTTGCCCAACTCGCGGCTGAGGTCCTGGATATGGCTGCGCACCTCCTCACCCTTCCACGGGTGGGATGAATACTTGCGGTCCAGACCGTAGGCCGAGGTGTCTTGCGAAATCACCAGGAGCTCGCGCACACCGGCCTCGACCAGCTTCTCCGCTTCGCGCAGCACGGCGTGGACCGGGCGCGAGGCCAGCTTGCCGCGCATGTCGGGGATGATGCAGAACTTGCACTTGTGGTTGCAGCCCTCGGAAATCTTCAGATAGCTGAAGTGGCGCGGGGTCAGCTTCACCCCCGCCGCAGGCAACAGATCCACATAGGGGTTCGGGCTGGGCGGCACCGCGGAATGCACCGCGTCCAGCACCTGCTCATACTGGTGCGGGCCGGTGACGGCGTGGATTCGCGGGTGATGTTCGCGGATATAATCCGGCTCGGCGCCGAGGCAGCCGGTGACGATCACCTTGCCATTCTCCTTCAGCGCTTCGCCGATCGCCTCGAGGCTTTCGGCCTTGGCCGAATCCAGGAAACCGCAGGTGTTGACGATCACCGCGTCGGCGCCCGCGTAATCGGGCGAGATGCCATAGCCCTCGGCGCGCAGGCGGGTCAGGATGCGCTCGCTGTCCACCAGCGCCTTGGGGCAGCCAAGCGAGACCATGCCGAGAGTCGGCTGGCCGTCACGGGGCGCCTCGCGGAACTGCGGCTGCGGCGCAAGGTCGGGGCGGAGGCTGGGCGGGTTGCTGGGCGCGTCACTGGTCATGCGCGCGCATATAGCGCGCGGCGCGGGCTTTGGGAACGAAAGAATTGCTGCCGCGGCGGCATGGCAGCCATGCAGGGGGCAGCAGCGGGGTGGCCTCTGGCGACAAGTTTCTTGACAAAAGAACTCGGTTATTTTAGGCGCAGCGATGCGCCGCATGGCGCGTTTCCAGCTACGGCCCCGGCCCGCATGTCCCGCCGCCGCGCCCAGCCACGCACAATCGAACAGCTGACAGGATGACCCGGCCCCGGCTGCGCCGCGCCGCTTGGCTCCTGCGGCTTTGCTGGCAGCAGGGAAGGCCCGGAATGACAATCAGCCCGACGTTCACACTGGAGACCCGCGCCACGCTAGCAGGGCTGGATTTTGCCGCCCTGGCCGGGACGATGCGGCAGCAGGCGCAGGTGTACGAGCTGGAGATACTGGAAGACAGCGCGCAGCGGATCCTTGTCGAGGTGCGCGATTTCGGCCGCCTACAGGCCGAAGCGGGCGCGGAGGGCTGCGAGGTACGGCTGCGCGCTGCCCTGCCCGACCGGCTGCAGATGCTGCAGGACAGTTTCGTCGAACAGCTGCGCGGGCTGCAGCCGCAGGCGGCCGAGACCCTGCGCTGGCAGGGCGGCGAGGCCGCAGGCGCGGTGCCGCCGAACGTGCATTTCACCACCGTGCAGTCGGTCGCACCGCTGGGGCGCAGCTTTCTGCGGGTGACAATCAAGGGCGACGACTTCTCCGGATTTCAGGACGATGCCATTCACTTTCGCCTGCTGCTACCGCCTTCTGACTGCGAAACGCCGGAGTGGCCGCGGCTGGGCGAGAACGGCGCCACCATCTGGCCCAAGGGAGAGATGGCGCTGCACCGGCCGGTCTATACCACCCGCAAAATCTGCCACCAGAGCGGCGAGATGGCGTTCGACATCTTCGTGCATGAGGGGGGCCGCGCAACGGAATGGGCCAACCGCGCCCGGCCGGGTGACCGGCTGGCCATTGCCGGACCCGGCGGCGGCGGCATCCCTGATGCGCGCAAGATACTGCTGTACGGGGATGAAACCGCCCTGCCCGCCATCGCGCGCATTCTGGACAGCCTGCCTGCGGACGCCAGCGGCGCGGCGGTGCTGCAGGCCGATGGCGGCGCGGACTGCGGCTATCCGCTCACCCCACCCGCAGGCATCACCCTGCGCTGGCTGGACCGGCGTCAGGGCGATGCATTGACCGAACTGGCGCTGGCGGCGTGGCCGGAACACCGCGACCACTTCCTGTGGTTCGCCGCCGAAAAATCCCAAACGCAACCGGTGCGGACGGCGGTCAAAGACGCCCAGGCCGACCCCGCCACCCACTACATCGCAGCTTATTGGAGCAAGCCATGACCCTTCGTATTTCCGCAGCCCTCGCCGCCCTTGTGATGAGCGTCCCGGCGGTACTGGCGCAGGAGGCACAGGATCCTCAGGGCGCACCGGCTGCACCGCCGGTCCCTTTCATCGCACTCGAAGCACCGGGGGCCGAACCGCTGCTGCCCGGCGATGGCGCCGATGCGGCGGCACCGACGCCGCTGATCCCAACCCCACCGGCGCAGGCCGCGACAGAGACCGCCGCGCCCACAGCGACGGAAGAGGCCGCGCCGGTCAGGGAAACGCCGCCGCAGCAGGCTTCGCCAGCCAGCGCCGAAGCGCCCGCGACCGTGACGCGGCAGGACGAGCTGACGGAAATGGCCAGCAATGCCACCGCCAAAGCGCTGAAGTTCCTGCGTGACGGCGGCCCCTCGATCTGGGCGATCGCGGCTTTGTCGGTGATCACGCTGGCACTGATCCTGTGGAAGATCTGGCGACTGGCGCTGATCGGTGCCTGGTCGCGCGGCAAGGCGGGCAAGGCCGTGGCCGCCTTTGAACGCGGCGATGCCGAGGCCGCGCTAGCCATCGTCAAGGGCCGCATCGGCATCCGTTCGCGCGTTGTCGCCGCCGCGCTGACCGCCAGCGCGACCCTGCCCGAAAACCGCGCCCGCGAGGAAACCGCCCGCGTTGCCAAGCTGCATCTGGCCAGCGCCAGCATCGGCCTTGGCGCGCTGGAGCTGATCGCCACCATCGCGCCGCTCCTGGGTCTTCTCGGCACGGTTCTGGGCATGATCGCCGCCTTCCAGGCCTTGCAGGCGGCGGGTTCCAAGGCGGACCCGGCGCTGCTGGCCGGCGGCATCTGGGAGGCGCTGCTGACCACCGCTGCGGGCATGGCGGTGGCGATTCCCGCCTCCGCGGCGCTGACCTGGTTCGAGGCGGTGATCGCCCGCATCCGCCAGGACATCGAGGACAGTGCCACACGCATCTTCGTCGCCCGGGAACAGCCGCACCTGCAGCTGGCGGCCGAGTGATCCCATGCAGTTCACCCAAGCCCCGCGGCGGCGGCGCAAGCCCAGCCTGACGCCGATGATCGACGTGGTCTTTCTGCTCCTCGTGTTCTTCATGCTGGCTTCACGCTTCGGCTCGGACGCGGTGCTGCAGTTGCCGCTGGCGGGCCAGGGCGGCTCCTACGACGGGCCGCCCCGGCTGATTGGAATTGGCGCGAACAACCTGGATGTGAACGGCGTGCCGGTTGCGGACAAGAACCTGACCCAGGCGCTGGCACCGCTGATGACATCGCCCGCCGACATGCTGATCCTGCGCGGCCGCGACGGGGCCAACCTGCAGCGGATCACCGATGTCACCACCCTGCTGCGGCAGGCAGGGTTGACCAATTTCGTCCTGGTGGAATGAGGAGGCGCCGATGGACCTGAGCGACCCACCCCGCCGACCGCGCGGCGAAAGCATCGTGCCGATGATCAACGTGGTCTTCCTGCTGCTGATCTTCTTCCTGATGACCTCGCGACTGGCCGAGCCGGAACCATTCGAGGTCACCCCGCCCGACGCGGCACTGGAAAGCGAGCCGGAGGCCGAGCCGGTGCTGTTCATCCGCGCCGACGGCAGGCTGCACTATGGCGGACACGAGGGCGACGCGGCCCTGGCCACGCTGGCCGCCGCCAGTGCCGACGCCGCCAAGGTGCAACTGCGCGCGGATGCGCAGCTGGAAGCCAGCGCCCTTGCCCGAATCCTGCGACAGCTGGCGGAAGCGGGCCTGAGCCACGCGGAACTGGTGGTGCGTCAGCCATGAAACGAATCGTCGAACCCATCATCTTTGCCGCCATTGCGGGGGTGATTCACATCACGCTGTTCAGCAGCGCCCCCGAGAGCGGTGCCGCCTCCAGCGGCTCAGGTGGCGAGGCCATGGTCTCGATCCAGGCGGCGCCGGAGACGATTGCCAAAATGGTGGACGCCTGGGAACGCCCGCCCGAGACCCAAGCGACGCTCGAAACCGAGATGGCCGAGCCGCTGCAGCAGCCGCAATCGCCCGCACTGCCGCAATTCGATCTGGCCCGGACGCCGCGCGCCGCAGCGCTCATCGCCCTGAGCGAGCCGCAACGGGCGGAAGCACCGCAGGCGGACACCGCGCCGCCCCCGCCTCCTCCGCCACCCAAGCCCGAGCCCAAACCCGAACCAAAGCCGCAACCGCGCCCCAAACCTGCGCCCAGGCCGCAGCCAAAGGGCCAACCGGCCGCGCAGACCTCCGCCGGGCGGGCCGAGCAAAAGTCTGCCGGTTCAGGCGGCGGGGCCCATGCCGGACAGGCGGGCGGGGCGCAGGCGGCCACGGCAGACGCGGGACGCCAGACCAAGCTGCAACATGTCTGGGGTGCCAAGATCCGTGCCCGCGTGGCGCGTCGCACGCCGCGCGGCAAGGGGGCCGGCACGGTGCTGGTGGACCTCACCGTGGCCCGCAACGGCCAGCTGCTGAACAGCCGCATCGTCCGTTCCTCGGGCAATGCGACGCTGGACCAGGCGGCACTGGCGGCCGTGCGAAGTGCCGGACGCTTCCCTGCGGCCCCAAAGAAGCTGCGCCTGACACAGATGAGCTTTACCCTGCCGATCCAGTTTGTCAGGTGAAGCCCGACGCGCCGCTGCCATCCACACCCAAGGGTCCGAGAGGGGGCGGCAACGCCCCCTCCCCTTCGCGGTCAGGGTAGTTACCGCTGCAAGAGAACCGGGAACCAATCCTCGCGCAGGCGCTGGCCGGGCTGCATGTCGTGGCCGGGAAACGGCGGCGAGGTCGGGCCCGGGCGCTCGACGTAGCGCGCATCATCGCCCACCAGCCGCAGTGAGAACGCCCGGCGGCGGCTGGTGCTGGTGTTGCCGCGCGAGCCGTGCAGGGTGCGGTAGTTGAAGGCCACCGCATCGCCCGGCTCCATTTCGTATTCCAGCACCGTCATGCCCTCGGCATCCGGGTCCGGCACCGCCATGTACTGGCCCTCGTCCGGGAAGAAGTCCGCCTCGGACACCCAGCGGGTCGGCAGCACCTCCTTTTCCCATTTGTGGGAGCCCGCGACGCAGCGCAGGGTGGCCTCTTTGACCGGGTCCAGCGGGGACCAGAAGCTGACCGTCTGCTGGCCCTCGACGAAGTAATAGGGCCCGTCCTGATGCCAGGGGGTTGCCATCGAGGTGCCCGGTTCCTTGACCAGCACGTGGTCGTGGAACATCTGCACCGTTGACGATTGCATCAGGTCGGCTGCGACCTCGGCCACCGGGGACTGCTCGATCGCCTGCTGGAACTGCGGGATCCGGGTCCAGTTGCAGTAGTCGTCAAAGAAACGGCCGGTCTGCCCCGCCTTTTCGTTGTTCGAGGCATAGGGGCCGGGATCGTCCATGTTGGCACCCACGCCGGCGCGCAGAAGCTCAACCTGTTCGGCGAACAATCCGCGGATTAGCACGACGCCGTCGCGCTGGTAGCGTTGGACGTGTTCCGGGGTGATGAGGGGGTGGACCATGGCTGTCTCCGCTGTTGGTATCGCTATTCGTGATGCCTTTATCTGCCGCGCGGACTGGCATAGTTTCAAATCATATCTGCCTAAGGTACCTTTCGATCCATGTTATACCTTACCCTGCGCCACTACGAATATGTTTGTGCGGTCGCCCGCCATGGCAGCCTGTCTGCGGCGGCCGAAGCGCTGCATGTGAGTCAGCCTGCGCTGTCGGCGGCGCTGGCCCGGATCGAGGCGCATCTGGGCCATCAGCTGTTCCTGCGCCGCCGCGGCGCGGCGCTGGCGCTGACGCCGCAGGGACGGCAGTTTGCCGATCGCGCCGAACAGCTGCTGGAGCAGGCCGCGCAGCTGGAAGATCCCGGCGCCGCCACCTCGGCCCCGCAGCGGCTGACGCTGCTGTGTTTTGCGGATCTGGCGCCGTTTTTGCTGGCCCCGGCGCTGAAAGCGCTGCGCCAGGCGCTACCGGAAGTGGAGATCCGCCACCACAGCTGCGCCTTCCAGCCGCTGATCGCGGCTCTGAGTGCGGGCGAGGCGGATCTGGCGATCACCTATGACCTTGGGCTGGACGCCAGTTTCAGCCGCAGCGAGCTGGACCGGCTGGCGCCGCATGTGCTGGTGCCGCCGCAGCATCCGCTGGCACAGCGCCAGAGCCTGACGCTGGCGGAGCTGGCAGACCAGCCGCTGGTGCTGTCACAGGAGGGGCTGTCGGTGCAGCATATGCTGGGGCTGTTCAGGGCGCAGGGGCTGGTGCCACGCATTGCGCATCGGGCGGGCTCGCTGGAGTTGCTGCGTAGCCTCGCCGCCAATGGCGAAGGTGTCGGCATCAGCTACAGCCTGCCGCCGGGCAACATCAGCTATGACGGAAGACCGCTTCATGCGGTGCCGATCCGCGATCGGCAGGCACAGGAGCCGGTGATTCTGGCCAGCCATGCGTCACAGCCCGAAACCTCGACATCCGCCCGGGCGCATGCGGTGCTTCTGCGCGCTCTGCGCCGCGACCGCTCAGACCTTGCGCAGCCGGATCACCACGTCGACTGAGGCGATCTCCATCCCCTCGGGCGCTTCCGGCAGTTTCTTGATCACGAGGTCCTGGGCGGGCGCGTCGCTGACGCGGCCTTCGTCCTCCCAGAAGAAATGAGGGTGGTCGTGGGTATTGGTGTCAAAGTAGCTTTTGGAACCGTCCAGCGGGATTTCCTGCAACACCCCGGCATCGCAGAAGGCGCGCAGGGTATTGTAGACGGTGGCCAGAGACACTGCCGCGCCCTTCTTGCGGGCGCTTTCAAACAGGCTCTCGGCGGTGATGTGGCGGTGCTTGCCGTCCCCCACCAGCAATTCGGCCAGCGCCACCCGCTGCCGGGTCGGGCGCAGACCGGCATTGGTCAGCCAGCGTGTGGCCACTTCTTCGCTGTTTGGCGTCATGAGCAGTTCCTGCATCGCGTTGCTGACCGTATATATAGGAGCACCTTCGGGGGTATTTCAAATGAAATTCATTTGCAGTTCCGCGTCGTTTTCCCGCCCGTCTGTGGCAGATTGAGCGCAGGAAGTGACCCAGCGTCCTCTTGCAGGACCCTGAGGCCGGGTGCTACAGGGGGCCAGATATAAATACCAGACCCAAATGGCGGGAGACAGATCCGAATGGCCGATTACCCCAGCAGTTTTGACAAGGAAGATTTGCTGAAATGCGCACGGGGAGAGCTGTTCGGGCCGGGCAACGCCCAGCTGCCGGCCCCGCCGATGCTGATGATGGACCGTATCACCGAGATTTCCGGTGACGGCGGCGAGCACGGCAAGGGCCACGTGGTCGCCGAATTCGACATCACCCCGGACCTGTGGTTCTTTGACTGCCACTTCCCCGGCAATCCGATCATGCCGGGCTGCCTGGGCCTTGACGGGCTGTGGCAGCTGACCGGTTTCAACCTGGGCTGGCGCGGCTGGAAAGGCCGCGGCTATGCGCTGGGTGTGGGTGAGGTCAAGCTGACCGGAATGGTACGCCCGGACCGCAAGATGCTGACCTATCGCATCAACTTCACCAAGGCCGTGCAGACCCGCCGCCTGACCATGGGCGTTGCCGATGGCATCGTCGAAGCGGATGGTGAAGTGATCTATCAGGTCAAGGACATGAAGGTGGCCCTGTCCGAAAGCTGAGCCGCTTTCGCACGAGACCAACCGCACAGAAACAGGAGTACGCTAATGCGCCGCGTCGTCGTCACCGGATTGGGGATCGTCTCCTCCATCGGGAACAATGCCGAAGAAGTCACCGCCTCGCTGAAAGCGGGCAAATCCGGCATCGTTGCCAGCCCCGAAATGGCGGAACATGGCTTTCGCAGCCAGGTGGCGGGCACGCTGAAGATCGACGTGGCCGAGCATGTGGACAAGCGCACCCTGCGCTTCATGGGGGCTGGGGCCGCCTATGCCCATATCGCCATGCAACAGGCGATTGCCGATGCTGGCCTGGACGAATCCCAGGTCGTGAACGAGCGCACCGGCCTGGTTGCAGGCTCGGGCGGGCCGTCGACCTCGGCCATGTTCACGGCACATCAGACGGTGCTGAAATCCGGCGCCACCAAGCGCATCGGCCCCTTCGCGGTGCCCAAGTGCATGTCCTCGACGATCTCGGCGAACCTTGCGACCGCCTTCAAGATCAAGGGCATCAACTACTCGATCACCTCGGCCTGCTCGACCTCGCTGCACTGCATCGGCAACGCCGCCGAGCAGATCATGATGGGCAAGCAGGACGTGATGTTCGCCGGCGGCGGCGAGGAGCTGGACTGGACCCTGTCCTGCCTGTTCGACGCCATGGGCGCGATGTCCTCGAAATACAACGACACGCCGGAGAAGGCCTCCCGCGCCTTTGACCAGGACCGCGACGGTTTCGTGATCTCCGGCGGCGGCGGCATCGTGGTGCTGGAGGAGCTGGAGCACGCGCTGGCGCGCGGCGCCAAGATCTACGCCGAGGTAACCGGCTTTGCGGCGACTTCCGACGGGCATGACATGGTGGCCCCCTCGGGCGAAGGCGGCGAGCGCGCGATGCGCCTGGCGCTGCAGACCCTGCCCGAAGGCCGCAAGGTGGATTACATCAACGCGCATGGCACCTCGACGCCGGTGGGCGACGTGGGTGAGGTCGAAGCCGCCCGCCGCGTCTTCGGCGAAGGCAAGGTGCCGCCGATCTCCTCGACCAAGTCGATGACCGGCCACGCGCAGGGGGCGGCCGGCGCGCTGGAGGCGATCTTCTGCCTGCTGATGCTGGACAAGGATTTCATCACCCCGTCGATCAATGTCGACACCCTCGCCGATGGCATCCTGCCGGGCGAGATCGCCACCGATCTGGTGGAAAACGCCGGTCTGGATTCGGTGATGACCAACAGCTTCGGCTTTGGCGGCACCAATGGCTCCATGGTCCTGAGCAAGTACAAAGGATAACAGAAAATGGCTGGACAGCTGAGCGGCAAACGCGGCCTGATCATGGGTGTGGCCAACGAGCGTTCCATCGCCTGGGGCATTGCCAAGGCGATGGCCGATGCCGGCGCCGAACTGGCGTTTACCTACCAGGGCGAGGCCTTTGGCAAACGCCTGGAGCCACTGGCCGCCAGCGTCGGGTCCGACTTTATGGTCGATGTGGACGTGACCGATGATGCCTCTCTTGATGTGGCGTTCGACCAGCTGAGCGCCCG
This sequence comes from Nocardioides marinus, assembly GCA_019801415.1. Lineage (GTDB taxonomy): Bacteria > Pseudomonadota > Alphaproteobacteria > Rhodobacterales > Rhodobacteraceae > Leisingera. The sequence continues at coordinate 268,261 of JAHVJD010000004.1, read as the reverse complement.
CTGGCCGACGATCGACTTCCTGGTCCACGCCATCGCCTATTCCGACAAGACCGAGCTGACCGGCCGTTTCATCAACACCAGCCGGGCCAACTTCAAGAACTCGATGGATATCTCCGCCTATTCCTTCATCGAGGTGGCGCGGCGCGCCTATCCGATGATGCAGGAAAACGGCGGCACCCTGCTGACGCTGACCTATGGCGGCTCCAACCGGGTCACCCCGAACTACAACGTCATGGGCGTAGCCAAGGCCGCGCTGGAAAGTGCCACCCGCTATCTGGCCAACGACCTCGGCCCCGACGGCATCCGGGTGAACGCGATCTCCCCCGGCCCGATGAAGACGCTGGCGGGCGCAGCCATCGGCGGCGCGCGCAAGACCTACAAGCACACCGAGCAGAACGCGCCGCTGCGCTCCAACGCGACGCTGGAGGCGGTGGGCGGCACCGCGGTCTACCTGGCCTCGGATGCGGGCGCCTACACGACCGGTGAGATCATCCGCGTGGACGGCGGTTTCCACGTGCTGGGGATGCCGCAACAGGACCACCTGTAAAGCACGGTCTTCAATAGCCAATTCTGACAAGGCGCCCTTCGGGGCGCCTTTTCTTTTGCCCGCCACTGCCCCGGCCCAGGGGGTGCTTTTATTTATGTACCGAATCGCATATAAATACCCGAAAGCCACCTCAACAGGATTTAGACATGGGCCTCAGCGACCACATTTGCATTCCCGATACCGCGCTTTGCACCGCCGCCGCCGAGATGGCGCGCATGGCTAGTCGGCCGTTTCTCTACAACCACGTCTGCCGCACCTATGCTTTCGGCGCGCTGGCAGCGCGGCAATCGCAGATGCAATACGACCCGGAGCTGTTTTATGTGGCCGCCATGCTGCATGACCTCGGACTGACAGAGACCTACCAGGGCGACGACCGCTTCGAGATCGACGGTGCCGAGGCCGCGGCGGCCTTCCTTGCACGCCAGAACGTCGAACAGTCCCGCATCGACCGTGTCTGGGACGCGATTGCGCTGCACACCACCTTCTCGATCCCGCAGAAGAAATCACCCGAGGCGGCGCTGGTGCAGATCGGCGCCGCCATGGATGTGGGCGTGCTGCCGCACAGCCAGGTCACGCCCGAGGTGATGGAGCAGGTGCTTGACGCCTATCCGCGGCTGGGGTTCAAACGGGCCATGGAAGATGCACTGAGCCGGGTCTATGCCCGCAAGCCGATGACCGCGCTGCACAATTTTGGCGCTGATATTGCCCAGCGCAACGTGCCGGGTTTTGCGGTGCCGCATTTCTGCGACATGCTGCACGAAGCGGATTTCCCGGAATGAGCCGCGGTCGTCCGCGCAAGTTCGTCGAAGCGGAGGTGCGCTCGGCGATCGTCGACTGCTTCCGCACCAAGGGCTATGCAGCGACCTCGCTGGATGATCTGGCGCGGGCGACCGGGTTGGTGCGGCCCAGCCTCTACGCCGCCTTCGGCAGCAAGGAACAGATGTTCCTGGGCGCGATGGAGGACTTTGCCGCGGGCATCCGGCAGCAGCTGGAGGTGGTGACCGGCGGCGCATCATCTGCGCACACAGCACTCACACAGGTGTTCGAGACGGCGCTGGACATCTACCTGGATGGGGAAGGAGGCCGCGGCTGCCTGGTCTTCACCACCGCCGCGGCAGAGGCCCCGACGCATCCCGAAATCCGCGCCCGCCTGTTTGAACAGATCGCTTCAAATGACGGCTTCTTACACCGCCTGCTGGCCCGATGCGCGCCGCAGGCTGATCCGCCGTCGCTGGAGGCCGCATCCGCTCTGGCATCCGCAACCCTGCACTCGCTGGGCATCCGGGCACGCGCCGGGAACGAACGGGAGAGCCTGATGCGCTTTGCCGCAACGGCGGCTGAGGGCATCGCTGCCCTGGTGGCACAGCCCCAGGCGACGGCCGCGCACACCTGATATCGGCAATCCGCCCCCGGGGTTTCGGGCAATGCGGGAGCAGAAAAAGACCCGCCGCCGCAGACGGCGCCGGGCCCAACCGATGAGGAGGCAATCCCCCGGGATTGCACCGCAATGGGCGGGAGCGCCCCGCCTTCCGCCGTGCGTCAGGGTTCAGTTCACCGAGACCAGCTCGACTTCGAACACCAGGTCCTTGCCGGCCAGGAAGTGGTTCGCGTCCAGCGTCACCGTCTCTTCGGTCACATCGACCACGGTCACCGGCAGCACGTGGCCCTCGGGGCTTTGCATCTGCAGCTGGGTGCCCAGGTCCAGCGGGATATCCGCCGGGATGCCTTCACGCGGGATTTCCTGGCGCGCATCGGGGTTGACCGGCCCGTAGCCGTCGGCGCAGGCGATTTCCAGCGTCTTCTTTTCGCCTACGGACATGCCGGTCAGACCGGCGTCCATGCCCGCGATCACCTGACCGCTGCCAACGGTGAACTCCAGCGGGTCGCGCCCTTCGGAGCTGTCAAAGACGGTGCCGTCCGTCAGCTTGCCGGTGTAATGGATGCGCACTGTGTCGCCGTTCTTGACCTCGGTCATGGGATCTCCTGTCCAGGTATAGGGTGTCAAAGCCGCGCAGCCTAAAGGCTGAGGCCCTGATGTAAACCCGTATCCGGTACAATTATCCGCTTTGCCCTGTTGCGTGCTTCGTGCCACTGTCGCCGCGAGCCACCGGCTGGCAACCATAGCGGAGGATTTCATGCCGATCACAACCTGCATCTTTGACGCCTACGGAACCCTGTTCGACGTCAGCGCCGCCGCCCGTCAGGCCGCGGCAGAACCGGAGTTTTCCCGGCTGCAGGACCGCTGGGCCGAGCTGGCGCAGCACTGGCGGCTGAAGCAGCTGCAATACACCTGGCTGCGGGCGATCACCGATGCCCATACCGATTTCTGGGAGGTGACGCAGGACGGGCTCGACTGGGCGCTGGAGGCCACCGGCCTGGACGGCGACCCAGCCCTGCGCCAGCGGCTGCTGGATCTTTACTGGCAGTTGCAGGCCTACCCCGAGGTACCCGCCATGCTGCGCGCGCTGAAGGACGCCGGGCTGAACACCGCGATCCTGTCCAACGGCTCGCCCGCGATGCTGGACGGGGCGGTGCAGTCGGCGGGGCTGGCAGAGGTGCTGGATGACGTGCTGTCGGTCGAAAGCGTCGGCATCTTCAAGCCCGACGCCCGCGTCTATGACCTGGTCGGAAAACGCTTTGGCTGCGCGCGGGAGGAGGTGCTGTTCGTCTCCTCCAACGGCTGGGATGCGGCAGGAGCCTCCGGTTATGGCTTTGTCACCGCCTGGGTGAACCGCGCCGGTGAGCCGGTCGACCGGATGCCGTGGAAACCGGCGCATGAGCTGAGCGACCTGACCACGATCCCCGATCTGGCGCGGGGCTGAGCGCGATGCCGTTTTTCGAGACCTCGGACGGGCTGACGCTCTATTACACCGACACGGGCGGCAGCGGGCTGCCGCTTTTGTGCCTAGCCGGGCTGACCCGCGACAGCCGCGATTTCCGCTACTTTGCCCCCCATGCCGGGCGCTACCGGATGATCACGCTGGATGCGCGCGGGCGCGGCCGTTCAGACCATGCTGCGGATTTCATGACCTACAATGTCCTGCGCGAATCCCAGGACGCGGTGGAGCTTCTGGACCACTTGGGCCTGGCGCAGGCTGCGGTCCTTGGCACTTCGCGCGGGGGGCTGGTGGCGATGACCCTGGCCGCCACCGCGCATGCGCGGCTGCTGGCGGTGGTGCTGAACGACATCGGACCGGAAATCCCGGCAGACGGCATCGGACGGATCATGGACTACGTCGGTTTCCGCCCCGCGGCCAAGACCCACGCACAGGCGGCCGCCGCACTGGAGGCGGTGATGGCCCCGGCCTTTCCCGATGTGCCGCAGGCGCGCTGGCGCGAAGAGGTCGAGGCCTTCTATGACGCAGGTCCCAACGGGCTGCAGCTGCGGTACGATCCGCGCCTGCGCGACGCGCTTCTGGCGCAGGCCGAGGCCGGGCCCGCCCCGGATCTGTGGCCGCTGTTCCTGGCGCTGGAGGGCCTGCCCTGCGGCGTCATCCGCGGCGCCCATTCCGACATCCTCAGCCATGCGACATACCTGGAGATGCAGCGCCGCCTGCCCGACCTGCAGGCGGTGGAGCTCGCCAACCGCGGCCATGTGCCCTTCCTCGACGAGCCAGAGGCGCTCGCCCTGATCCATTCCGTGCTGGAGCAAGCCCAATGACCTCAATCGCCATGATCGAAGCCGCCGCCGAACGGCTGCAGGGCCATGCCCGGGTGACGCCGCTGCTGTCCTCGCCCTTTCTGGACGAGATCGCCGGTCGCCGCGTGCTGGTCAAGGCGGAGTGCCTGCAGCACACCGGCTCCTTCAAGTTCCGCGGCGGCTGGGCGGCGGTTTCGGCCCTGCCGCGCGAAGCACTGGCGCGCGGGGTGATCGCCTATTCCAGCGGCAACCATGCGCAGGGCGTGGCCGCGGCGGCCCGCGCCCATGGCGCGCCCGCGGTGATCGTGATGCCCGCCGATGCGCCCAAGCTGAAGATCGACAATACCCGCGCGCTGGGGGCCGAGGTGGTTCTGTATGACAGAACGGGCGGCGAAAGCCGCGAGGCGGTCGGCGCGAGCCATGCCGAGACCCGCGGGCTGACGCTGATCAAACCCTACGACGAGCCGGAGGTGATCGCCGGCCAGGGCACCTGCGGGCTGGAAATCGCCGCACAGGCCACCGTCGAAGGCGTGACCGAGGGCGACGTGCTGATAAACTGCGGCGGCGGCGGGCTGTCGTCCGGCGTGGCGCTGGCGCTGGCGGCGCGCGCGCCGGGGCTTCGGGTGCGGCCAGTGGAGCCGGAGGGGTTCGACGACGTCGCCCGCTCTCTGGCGGCGGGAGAGATCCGCAGCAACCCGGCGCCGTCGGGGTCGATCTGCGACGCGATCCTGACGCCCGCACCCGGCGAGATCACCTTTCCGATTATGGAGGCGCATTGCGGCGCGGGCCTTGTCATCACCGAGGATCAGGCGATGCAGGCCATGGCGCTGGCCTTCCTGAGGCTGAAGATCGTGCTGGAGCCGGGCGGCGCGGCCTCCCTTGCGGCGGCGCTGTTCCATGGCGATGCGATCGACGGCGATGCGGTGATCGCGGTGGTCACCGGCGGCAATGTCGATCCTGAGCTGTTTCGCGAGGCGCTGACGCGCTATGGTTGACATCTGACCGCCGCGACACCCGGCGACGGCGGCCAAGGGACCAAGGGGGGGCTGACATGACGCGTTTCACCATTGCCTCGTTCAACGTGAAGAACCTGATCGGGCCGGAGCGCGAGTATTACCGCTTCCAGAGCTACACGCCCGAGGAATACGCGTGGAAAGCCGACTGGCTGGCAGACCAGCTGCTGACACTGAATGCCGACATCGTCGGCTTTCAGGAGATCTTCGAGGAAGAGCCGCTGCGCGAGGTGATCGCCGAGACCGACCGCCGCGGCGCCGAAGCCAATGCCGCCAGCATCCCCGCCCCCTCCAAGCGCTATCACCGCAAGGCGATTTTCCGCAAGCTGGCCTATGAGAGCTATGGCAGCGCGGCGCTGGCCTTTGCGCCCAACATCAACGACAGCGGCGAGCCGGGCCACCGCCGCCCCGGCCTGGCGATCCTGTCACGGTTCGGCTTTGACGGCGCGCCGGAGGTGATCCAGGAACTTGAGCAGCCGCTCGACATCCCCATGGCCAGCCTCGGCGGCGACGACGAAGAGGCTGGCTATTACACTCTGCGCCGCCTGTCGCGCCCGATCCTGAAGGTGCGGGTGCCGGTCGGCGGGCAAGTCATCAGCGTGTTCAACTGCCACCTGAAATCAAAGCTGGGCGAATACATCACCCCGCAGGGCGCTGCCTATCCGCCCGAAACCGTGCTGACAGCCTATGACGCGGCCGGGCGCGCGCTGGGGTCGCTGCGCGCCGCGCTGCGCCGCATGGGCGAGGCCTGGGTGCTGCGCCGCGCCGTGCTGGACGAGCTGGAGCAGGGCCGCCCGGTGATGGTGCTCGGCGATTTCAACGATGGCGAACATGCGGTCAGCAGCGAGATCATCTCGGGCGAGGTGCCGTTCCGCAACTATGCCTGGATGCTGCGCCATGACGCCCGCCACGGCGGCGACCGCTACAGCGAGGCGGAGGACGCCCAGATCCGCGAGGACATCGACCGGGTGCGGCTGCGCTCGGCAGAGAAGATGTTCCTGCGCAAATCCCTGCGCGACGTGGTCTACACCACCGCCTTTGGCGGCGTGCATGAGAGCATCGACCAGATCTACATGTCGCGCCATTTCGACCCCAGCTGGCCCGGCGCGATCGGGGAGATGCAGTATTACAGCGTGCTGAACGACCACCTGACCGATGGCAGCCACCCCGAGGCGCCCTATAACAAATTGGCCTCGGACCACGGGCAGATCATGGCCCATATGGCGCTGCACGGCTGAAGCGGCGTTGTCGCAGGCACCGGGCCCGGTTGCTTTACCTTGCACTGCCGCCGCGGATAGAGTGCGGCAAACTCGAACATGAGGCACAGCATGCAGATTGCAGACCTGGGCGATGTCCAGCTTCACTACCGCATTGACGGCGACCCGGACGGCGCGCCCATCGTATTTGCAAACTCCCTCGGCACCGACCTTCGGGTCTGGGACGCCGTCATTGCCCGCCTGCCGCGGGGGCTGCGCATCATCCGCTACGACAAGCGCGGCCATGGCCTGTCCTCCTGCCCGCCCGGCCCCTATTCCATGGGCGCGCTGGTGCGCGATGCCGAGCGTCTGCTGGACCAGCTGGAGGTGCGCGATGCGCTGTTCGTCGGCCTGTCCGTTGGCGGCATGATCGGCCAGGGGCTGGCGGTCAAGCGGCTGGACATGGTGCGCGCGCTGGTGCTGTCCAATACCGCCGCCAAGATCGGCACGCCCGAGATGTGGCAGCAGCGCATCGCGGCAGTGCGGGAACAGGGCGTCGAGGCCCTGGCCGACAGCGTGATGGAACGCTGGTTTGCGCGCGATTTCCGCGCCAAGCCAGACCTGCAGCTGTGGCGCAACATGCTGGTGCAGCAATCGCGCGAGGGCTACGCCGGCTGCTGCGCCGCCATTGCGGGCACCGATTTCTACACGCCCACCAGCGGCTTGCGCCTGCCCTGCCTGGGCATCGCGGGCTCCGAGGACGGCTCGACCCCCGCCGATCTGGTGCGCGAGACCGTGGATCTGATCCCCGGCAGCCAGTTCCACCTGATCCGCCGCGCGGGCCATATCCCTTGCGTTGAACAGCCGGACGAATACGCCGACCGGCTGAGCGCCTTTCTGAAGGAGACCGGACACATTGGCTGATTTTCTGCTTGTTCACGGCTCCTGCCACGGTGCGTGGTGCTGGCGCGACCTGATCCCGGCGCTGGAGACCCGCGGCCATACTGCCCATGCCATCACCCTGCCCGGCCACGGCGACGGGCGCGACCCGGCCACGGTCACGCTGGCGGAAACCACCGATGCCGTGCTGGCCGCCTGCGCCCCCGACCGCATCGTGCTGGGCCATTCCTGGGCCGGTGTTCCGATCTCTGCCGCTGCCGAGGCCGCGCCGGAGCGGATGCGCGGGCTGATCTACCTGTGCAGCTATATCCCCGTCAGCGGGCTGTCGCTGATCGGCATGCGCCAAGCCGGGCCGCGCCAGACGCTCGGCGGTGCCACCGAGAAGAACGCGGAGGGCAGCGCCTACAGCTTCGTGGCCGAGCATGCGCCGGAACTGTTCTATCACGACTGCCCGCCGGAGACGGTGCGTTTTGCGCTTGACAATCTCTGTGCGCAGCCGATCCCGCCGCAGGACACGCCTGTCCATCTGGGGGCGCGGTTTGACAGCGTGGCCAAAGCCTATATCCGCTGCTCCGAAGACCGGGTGATCCCGCCGGAGTATCAGGCGCAGATGGCCTCTGCCCTGCCCGCGGACCGGGTGTTCGACATGGCGGCCTCACACTCGCCCTTCTTTGCCGACCCGGCGGGGCTGGCGGATCTGATGACACGTATCGCGGAGGCGTTCTGATGGCAGGCTCGGTATTCGACAGCCAGCTTTACGGCGGGCTTTTCAATTGCGGCGAGGCGGGGCGGCTGTTTTCCGACAGTGCCGAAGTGCGCGCGATGCTGCTGGTCGAAGGCGCGCTGGCCAAGGCGCAGGGCGAAGCCGGGGTGATCCCGCAGGAAAGCGCCGCCGCGATCGGCCGCGCGGTGGTCGAGATCGCGGTGGACCCGGGCGTTCTGAAGCGGCCCACGGGCCAGAACGGCGTGCCGGTGCCGGGCCTGGTCGCTGCCTTCCGCGAGGAGATGAAAGCCCCCGAGCACGCGCAATACGTGCATTGGGGGGCCACCTCGCAGGACATCATGGACACTGCGCTGATGCTGCGGCTGCGCCAGGCGCTGGCGCTGGTCGAGGCTGATGTGCGCAGCGCCGTTGCCGCGCTTGGGCAGCTGGCCGGGGACCACGCCGCGCTGCCGATGGCGGCGCGCACCTATGGCCAGCATGCCACCCCCACCAGCTTTGGCGCGGTGGCGGCGGGCTGGGGCACGCCGCTGGCCAACCTGCTGGCAGAGCTGCCAGAACTGCGCAAAACCTGCCTGCTGGTGTCCCTGTCGGGGGCGGCGGGCACCGCCTCGGCGCTGGGGGCGCAACCGGCGGAACTGCGCGCGGCGGTGGCGCGCGGGCTGGCGCTGGCCGATCCCGGCCGCAGCTGGCACACCGACCGCACCCCGGTGCTGCGCATCGCCGACTGGCTGATGCGGGTCACGCTGGCCTTCGGCAAGATCGGCGAGGATTGCACCGCGCTGGTCCAAAGCGGCATCGGCGAGATCACTTTGGGCGGGGCCGGCGCGTCCTCGACCATGCCGCAGAAGCAGAACCCGGTGGTGCCCTCGGCACTGGTGGCACTGGCGCGGCAGGGCAGCGGTCTGATGGCGGTGCTGCAAGGCGCGGCCCTGCAGCAGCATCAGCGCGACGGCGCGGCCTGGTTCACCGAATGGATGTGCCTGCCGCAGATCGTTCTGGGGGCCGCCAGCGCCGCGGCGACGGGCAAGGCGCTCTGCGCGGGTCTTCGCCCCAATGCCGATGCCATGCAGGCCGCTGTCGGCGGTGGGCTGGACATGATCCACGCCGAGGCGCTGAGCTTTGCCCTGGCCGAGCAGATGTCACGCCCGGACGCGCAGGCCGCCGTGAAAGCGCTGTGCCGCGAGGCGCGGAACAGCGGAACGCCGCTGCGGCAGCTGGCGGCGCGCGACTATCCCGCGTTGGACATAGCGCGGCTGTTTGATCCGGCCCGTCAGCTGGGCCAGGCCCCGGCCGAGGCGCAGCGGTTCGCCGCGCAGGCGGCTGCGCTGGCCGAAGAGGGCAAAAAATAGCCACGTGCCGCGGTGCCGCTGCGTAAAAGCGGCAGCCGCGGCACTTTCCGGCTTGATGCGCGCCCCTGCCCCGCGCCACCCTGCCTGAAAATCAGGGAGACAGATCATGCAGAAGATCAAAGCCGCCGTCTGCCGTGAATTCGGCGCCCCGCTGGTGATCGAGGAGGTGCTGCTGGCCCCGCCCGCCATGGGCGAGGTGGAGGTGACGCTGGACGCGGTTGCGATCTGCCACAGCGACATTTCCTTTGCCGACGGCGCCTGGGGCGGCCATCTGCCGGCCGTCTACGGGCATGAGGCCGCGGGCATCGTCAGTGCCGTGGGCGCGGGCGTGCAGGGCTTCGTCGAAGGCGATGCGGTGGTGGTCACACTGATCCGCAGCTGCGGCAGCTGCCCCAGCTGCGCAGGCGGAAAGCCGACGATCTGCGAAACACCCCATGACACCGTCAACGGCCCCTTGAAGACCGCCGATGGTGGCACGCTGGAGCAGGCCATGGCCTGCGGCGCCTTTGCCGAGAAGGTGGTGGTGGATCAGCGCCAGATCGTGAAGATCCCCGCGGATATGCCCCGCGACGCCGCGGCACTGGTCTCATGCGGGGTGATCACCGGGGTCGGCGCGGTGGTCAACGCCGCACAGCTGCGGCCCGGCCAGGACGCGGTGGTGATCGGCGCGGGCGGCGTCGGGCTGAACGCCATCCAGGGCGCGCGCATCGCCGGGGCGCGCCGCATCGTCGCCGTGGACATGAGCGCCGAGAAGCTGGAGATCGCCCGCGAGTTTGGCGCCACCCATGGCGTGCTGGCAACCGAGGACAAGCCGTGGAAGGCCGCGCAAGCGGCGCTTGGCGGGCGTGGCGCCGATGCGGTGCTGATCACCGTCGGCGCCATCCCCGCCTATGAGCAGGCACCGCGCTACCTGGCGCGCGGCGGCCGCGCGGTGATGATCGGCATGCCGCATTCCGGCGCCAAGGCCGCTTATGAACCGGTGGTGCTGGCCGCGGTGGGCCAGGGGCTGATCGGCTCCAAGATGGGCGACGTGGTGATCCAGCGCGACATTCCCTGGATGATCGACCTGTACCAGCAGGGGCGGCTGAAACTGGACGAGCTGATCTCGGGCCGCTGGACGCTGGAGCAGATCAACGAGGCGATTGCCGACACCAGGACTGGCAGTGCCAAGCGCAATGTGATTGTCTTCGACTGACACCCGACGAACGACACCCAAGACAGCGGAGCCCGCGCCGTGCTGAAATTCCTGACCAGCCTGTTCAAGCCCGAGGCGGTGAAGCCTACCGCGGCAACGTCCGAAACCTCGATGCTGTTTGCGGTGGTCGAAATCGCGCCGTTTCTGACCCGGCTCGCGAACAACCCGCGCTTTGGCCTGCCGGAGGGGCTGGCGGAGGAGATCGCCACCGCCCTGCCCCACTTGGACCTGCATCAGCGCCGCCGCTGGCAGATCGAAGGCGCCTTTGACGGCGCCCCGGCAGAGTTCGGGATCGAGGTCGTGATGGAGAGCGGCGGCGAAGCGGATGTGACCTTTTTCACGCCGCAATTCGCCATCGAGGAGCTGAACCGCGAGCTCGGCGCCTTTGACGCCGCATCGGAGCGCTAGACCATGAAGCTGCAGGACCTGGATATCATCGTCACCGCCCCACCTGCCCCCGGCTGGGGCGGGCGCTATTGGATCCTGGTGAAGATCACCACCGCCTGTGGCATCACCGGCTGGGGCGAATGCTATGCCTCCTCGGTCGGGCCCGGCGCGATGGCCCATGTGATCCGCGACGTGTTCGAGCGCCACATGGCAGGGGAGAACCCGGAAAACATTGAGCTGATGTTCCGGCGCGCCTATTCCTCGGGCTTCACCCAGCGCCCCGATCTGACCGTCATGGGCGCGTTTTCCGGGTTGGAGATCGCCTGCTGGGACATCCTGGGCAAGCACCGTGGCCGCCCGGTGCATGCGCTGCTGGGCGGGCGGATGAACGACCGCATCCGCGCCTATACCTATCTCTACCCGCTGCCGCAGCATGACATCAGCGCCTTCTGGACCTCGCCCGAAATGGCGGCGGAAGCGGCAGCGCAGAAAGTGGCCGAGGGCTTCACGGCGGTGAAATTCGACCCCGCCGGCCCCTACACGCTGCGCGGCGGCCATATGCCTGCGATGTCCGACATCAGCCTGTCGGTGAAATTCTGCAAGGCGATCCGCGAGGCGGTGGGCGATCGCGCGGACCTGCTGTTCGGCACCCATGGCCAGTTCAGCACCGCGGGCGCGATCCGGCTGGGCCAGGCGCTGGAGCCCTATGCACCGCTGTGGTTCGAGGAGCCGACACCACCCGATGCCGTTGAGGACATGGCCCGCGTGGCGCGCGACGTGCGCATCCCCGTGGCCACCGGCGAGCGGCTGACCACCAAGGCGGAGTTTGCCGCCATCCTGCGCGCGGGGGCCGCGGAAATCCTGCAGCCTGCCCTCGGCCGGGCCGGCGGCATCTGGGAGATGAAGAAGGTCGCCGCCATCGCCGAGGTGTTCAATGCGCAGATGGCGCCGCATCTCTATGCCGGGCCGGTAGAATGGGCCGCCAATGTGCATCTGGCGGCCTCGATCCCGAATATCCTGCTGCTGGAAACCATCGAAACGCCGTTCCACGACCAGCTGATCAAAAGCTCGATCCGGGTCGAGAACGGCTTTGTCACCGCGCCGGATGCGCCGGGCCTCGGCATCGAGGTGGACGAGGAGCTGGCCCGCGCCCATCCGTTCACCGGCTCGGACCTGCATCTCAACATGCAGGAAGCGCCCTGCGATTATGCCAATGGCAACGCCTTTGTCGGCGGGGCGCCGCCAGAGGCGGAATAGGCCCGGCGTCGGCCCAGCCTCAACCGGGTTCAGTTAGAGACGTAACCCGCGACCACCTGCAACAGCTTGAACGCGGTGGAGGCGTCATTTTCGACCACGGCCAGGAATTCCTCCTCGCCGATGCGCAGGCATTTGAGATCGGTGACCGCCACCATGCTCAGCGCCCGCGGTTCCTGCCGGATCAGGCCCAGTTCGCCGACCAGGCGGCCGGGGCCGACCGTGGTGACCAGCCGGTCCTCGCCGCCGTCCTGTGGCAGGTACAGCCCCGCCTCGCCCTCCAGCACCATATAGGCGCCGTCCGAGGCCTCGTCGTCCTTGAGGAACACGGTCTCGCCCTTCTCGGCCTCGTACCAGCGCGCACCGAAGGCCAGCAGCCGCAACTGGCGGCGGTTCAGCCCGGAGAACAGCTCGGTCTGTTCCAGCGCCCGCAGCTTGCGCGCAAGGTCCTGGCTGCCCGCCCCGTCGCCCGACGCGGGTGCCTGCACCTTGTCGCTGACCAAACGGCCCTGTCGCAGCTCGAAATAGGCGTCAAAGACATCGGGACTCTGGAAGGAGGGCGCGAGATAGATCAGCGTGGTCTCCGGCAGCAGTTTGCGCAGATTGTTGTGTACCGCCACGCGGGTCTCCAGATCGTAGCTCGCCATCGCGGAATCGAGGATCAGGATGTCCGGCCGCTTGATGGTGGCCCGACAGAAGGCCAGCGGCTCGGCAAAACTGGCGGCCAGCCCCTGCCCGCCCACTGCGATCGGCATGTCAAAGATCAGCGCCACCACCTGATCGCGCAGCCCCTCGCGGACCATGATCTCGGAGACCAGTTTGCGCACCTCGTCCCCCTTGCCGCCCGCGCTGTCGGATATCTTGCCGAACAGCGCGTTTTCCAGCACCGTCAGGCTGGGGGCGAAACGCGTCGCGGAGAAGGGTTCGAACCCGGTGCGCAAGGCCTTCAGCAAGCTGTCGCCGTGGCTGCGGCGGTAGCTCAGGATACGTTCCTTCATATCCTCCCCGAAGGCCGGACCGATCTGTTCGGCAGAAATGGTGAATGGTACGATCAGCAGCTGCGCCAGCTCTTCGCGGCTGAGCCCGGCTGCGCTGACATCGCCGGGACGTTCGGTCAGCGCCAGCGCAGCCTCGTAGGCCGCGACATCAAGGCCCAGCTTGCGGAACAGCGGGTGGTCGGTGCCATCCATGCCGAAGATCTGCCGCAGCATTTCGACCACATCGCGCGTCAAGGCCACTAGCCCCTCATCGAGGCCCAGCTGCTTGAGAAGGCGAAGGAACTCGCCATGGCGCTGCAGATTCTCGCCGGTCAGCGCCTCCCTGCTGGCGGCGAAGACGAGGTTTTCTACCACCGGAAGCGTCGGGTTATAGGTGTCAGGGTCGAGGAAATGCACATGGGCCTCGAGCCCGGCGTCCCGGACAGCCTGGCGGAAGGTCGGGCGCAGGGCGGTGAGCTGTTCGGCCAGCTCCGGGTGCGCCAGCGCCTCGAAACGCTGTTCGATCCCGCGCCGGAACAAGGCCGTGTCCGAGCCGATGCCCTCCACCAGGTTGAGCCACCACCCGCGCAGCTCCGCCTCGCTCGAGAAACCTGCCAGGCTTGGGTCGAGCCAGGGGGCATCAAACGGGTCCGGGCTGTTGCCGGCCCGCTGCGCCATGTCCAGCTTCTTGCTGTCGAGCCCTTCGCCCAGTGGGCGCAGGCGCATCGGCATCAGAACGTTGTCGCCGAAGGAGCCCTGGAACAGCACCGGTCGCGAGGTGGCATAGCCGATGCGCGCCGCGATCGTCGCCTGGTGCAGCCCCCGCAGATCGCGATCCGCCACCGTCACGCGACCGGCGGTCGGCAGGATTTCCCGGGTCAGCAGCTCGGCCAGGGCCCGGCGGTCCTCCTCCGAGGGGGCCGCGATGCCGACCACCTGCCCGGCCGGGAAGGTCGCGCTGAGATCCTCGAGGACGAGATTACCGTCGGTGTCGCGCACATTGACCGACTCCAGAACCACATCCCCGTTCAGATGCTCCAGCTCGTCCGGCTCGCCCGTCATCAGGGTCTCGTCCACCATGCCCGGCGGAGCGAAGCGCTCCAGGATCACCTCCCAGCGCAGGGCCATGTCCTGGGTCTGATTGTAATAGGTCAGCAGCTCCTTCCAGGGCGAGGCCAGATCCTTGTAGGCGGCCAGCGCCGCCACCAGCGCCCCCAGCGACACCTTGCCCTGCAGTACCAGATAGCCGCCCACCGCGTAAAAGAAGAACGGCGTCAGCTGGGTAATGAAGTTGTTGAGAAACTTCATGAAGAATTTTTTCTGGTAGATCTCAAAGCGGATGTCGTAGAGCCGCCCCAGCCGGGCGGTGATGACGGCCATCCGGTAACGCCAGCCGCCGTTGATGCGCAGTGTCGAGGCACCCGCGGCGCTTTCGCCGATCTCGGTGGCCAGCGCGCGGACCTGCTTGATCCGCTTCTTGTTCAGCAGGTTGATCTGCCGCTGCAGCATCGGGATCAGCCAGCCCTGCAACGGAATCAGCGCGATGGCCGCCATGCCGAACCAGAAGTTCTGCAGAAAAAGGAAGAACAGAATCGTCAGCATCTGTCCGGCCTGAAGCACCGGCTGGCTGACCGCATCGCCCATCAACCCGCCCATCGGCTCGGATTCGGAGGTGACCATGGAGACCAGCTCGCCCTGGCTAACCCGTTCGAAATAGGGCTGCGGAAAGCGCAGCACCCGGCCAATCAGCTGGTAGCGGAACCGCCGCAACATGCGCTCGGCCAGCACGCCCTTCATGGTGTTGATGCGCATCTTCAGCAGGCCGTGGCACAGAACCGACAGCAGGAAGGCGCCGCACAGCAGCCACAGGAAGGTCAGCTGGTCGACGCTGTAGCCCAGCACATCAATGGTCTGGGTCTCTGCGCCGATGGCATCGTTGATGATGCGCTTGGGCAGCTCCAGCGTCAGGTAGAGCAGCGGAAACAGACAGGCGGTGACGACCAGCAGAACCAGCTGATCGCGTTTCGAATATTTCCAGATGAAACGGAACAAAGAGCGTTCGATGGGAAGGCTCCATCAATGGCGGCGGCTGGTCAGGATCTCATATAGGGGTACCCCGGTTTGACGGGAACAGGCAATGGCAAGTAAAATCGCGTATCCCGTTGCGGCATCATACGTCACAACATTTGCCAGCAGGGAAAAAATCCGTAAGGTTCCAGCGAAGTACACTTGCTGGAGGTGTTTTGCGTTGCCTGAATTTGTCGGTTCCGTTCTGCTGCTGCTCTGCGCTCTGCAGGTCAAGCACATGTTTGCCGACTTCTTCCTGCAAACGTCAAAAATGCTGTCCGGCCGCTGTGCCTATGTCCACATGGGCCGCGCCCAGCATGCCGGGGTGCATGTGATCGGATCGATCATCGTCTTTGCTCTGTTCGGCTCCCCGCTGAGCTTCATCCTGCCGCTGGCAATGCTGGAGTGGGTCGTGCATTTCCACATCGACTTTGCCAAGGCACGCTATTGCGAGATGAAGGAGCTGAACCCCCAGCAGGCCCGGTTCTGGCAGGCCATGGGGGCAGACCAGGCGCTGCATCAACTGACCTATATCGCCATGGGCTGGGCCTGGATAAAATACGTGGCATTGTAATCAAGTCGCATAAACCACGGCGCTGATGTTGCCCGTTATGCCTGCGCAGCGCCGGTGGGCGGATCCGCCGCTCAGGGCACCAGGGGACGGTCGCGCTTGATCGTGCGCAACACAACATTGGTTTGCGCGCTTGCCACTGCGGGCAGGCGAAACAGAAATTCCTCCAGGAACCGGTTGTAGGCCTCCAGGTCCGGGGCCAGCACCCGTAAATGATAATCGGCCTGACCAGTGGTCGCATAACACTCCTGCACCAGCGGGCTGGTCTCGACCGCGCGGATAAACTCGACCAGTTTTTCCGGGTCGTGCCGGGTCAGCTGCACGTGCACCAGCGCCTCAAAGCCCAGCCCCATCGCCGGAGCGCTGACGATGGCGCCATAGCGCTCGATCACTCCGGCCTCCTCCAGTGCGCGCACCCGCCGCCACAGCGCCGACGAGGACATGCCCACGGCCTCTGCCAGATCCGCGTTCGAGATGCGGCAATCCTCCTGCAGCATCTTCAGAATGCGGCGGTCCCTGTCGTCGAGTTTCATTTTCGGTCCAATCATCCAGTTTTCACCCCCATTCTGGCACAACCGACCACAAATCAGCGAAACTCCAGTAAATGGGGCAAAATTTTTCAAAGGATCAGGATTATCTTACCGCTCAGATATGAACGCGCGCAAGGACACTCTCGCAGATGACCAAGCTGAGCCACGATTTCCGCAGCTACAAGCTGGATGACCGTTATGAACTGACCCAGGGCCGGGTGTTCCTGACCGGCACCCAGGCGCTGGCCCGCATCATGCTGGACCAGGCCCGCCGCGACCGCAACGCGGGGCTGAACACCGCCGGCTTTGTCTCCGGCTACCGCGGCTCGCCCTTGGGCGGGGTCGACCTGGAGTTCTGGCGCGCCAAGGACCGGATGAAGGCCAACCGGATCAAATTCATGCCCGCCGTCAACGAGGACCTGGGCGCGACCGCCGTGCTGGGCGCGCAGCAGGCGGTGCTGGACCCGCATTGCGAGGTCGAGGGCGTGTTTTCCATGTGGTACGGCAAGGGGCCGGGCGTTGACCGCTCGGGCGATGCGCTGAAGCATGGCAACGCCTATGGCTCCTCCCCCAAGGGCGGCGTGCTGGTGGTGGCCGGCGATGACCACGGCTGCGTCAGCTCCTCGATGCCGCATCAGTCGGACGCGGCCTTCCTGTCATGGTTCATGCCGGTGCTGAACCCGGCCGACGTGTCGGAATACCTGTCGTTCGGCGAATACGGCTTTGCGCTGTCGCGCTATTCCGGCACCTGGGTCGGTTTCAAGGCGGTGTCGGAAACGGTCGAGAGCGCACGCTCGGTCGAGCTGCAACCGGATCGACAGTTCATCTACCCTGAACTACCGGACTACCCCGGCGGCCTGCACATCCGCCGTGCCGACCTACCCTCCCCCGAGATCGAAACCCGCATCCAGGCCAAGCTGGACGCGGTGCGCGCCTTTGCCGAGGCCAACCCGATCGACCGCAAGATCTATGACATCAGCGAGGCGCGCTTTGGCTTTGTCACGACCGGCAAGGGGCATCTCGACCTGATGGAGGCGCTGCGGCTCCTCGGCCTGGACGAGGCTGCTTGCCGCCGCCTGGGCATCGACATCTACAAGGTCGGCATGGTCTGGCCGCTCGACCGCAAGGACGCGCTGACCTTCGTGCAGGGCAAGCAGGAGGTGCTGGTCGTCGAGGAAAAACGCGGCATCATCGAGAGCCAGTTCAAGGAATACTTCTATGACTGGCCAGGCAAGAAGCCGGAAAAGATGGTCGGCAAATATGACAGCGAGGGCAACCCGCTGATCCCCTGGACTGGTGAGCTGAGCCCACGGATGCTGGCCCCGATCGTGGCGGCACGGCTGGACAAGTTCTTCCCGGAGGAAAACCTGCCCGCCAAGGCCGCGGCGCTGACCGCCGAGAAGCCCAAGGTGCTGAACGTGCCTGGCGCGACCCGCACGCCTTATTTCTGCTCGGGCTGTCCACACAACACCTCGACCAAGCTGCCCGAAGGCTCCAAGGCGTTTTCCGGCATCGGCTGCCATGTGATGGCCAGCTGGATGGACCGCGACACCGCGGGCTATGCGCAGATGGGCGGCGAGGGCGTGCCGTGGACGGTGGCGTCGCAGTTCAACGGCGGCAAGCACGTGTTCCAGAACCTTGGCGAGGGCACCTGGTATCACTCCGGGTCGCTGGCGATCCGCCAGGCCGTCGCGGCGGGCACCAACATCACCTACAAGATCCTCTACAACGACGCCGTGGCGATGACCGGCGGCCAGCCGGTGGACGGGCCGGTTTCGGTGCATGGCATCGCCCAGACCTGCCGCGCCGAGGGCGTGGAGCGGATCGCGCTGGTGTCGGACGACATCGACAAGTTCCACCGCAGCGATTTTCCCTCCGGCACCACCTTCCACGACCGTGCCGAGCTGGACACGGTGCAGCGCGAGCTGCGCGAGATCCCCGGCGTGACCGTGCTGATCTACGAGCAGACCTGCGCGACCGAGAAACGCCGCCGCCGCAAGCGCGGCAAGATGGAGGACCCCAAGCGGTTCGCCTTTATCAACGATTTGGTCTGCGAGGGCTGCGGCGACTGCTCGGTGGAATCCAACTGCCTGAGCGTAGAGCCGAAGGAAACGCCGTTTGGCCGCAAGCGCAAGATCAACCTGTCGACCTGCAACAAGGACTTCTCCTGCCTGAACGGCTTTTGCCCCAGCTTTGTCACCGTCGAGGGTGCCACCCGCCGCAAGAAGAAGATCGCGGGTCTGGATGCGGCACGGCTGACCGCCAAGCTGCCCGCGCCTGACCTGCCGTCGCTGGAGGCACCGTTCGACCTGTTGGTCACCGGTGTCGGCGGCACCGGCGTTGTCACCGTCGGCGCGCTGATCACCATGGCGGCGCATCTGGAGGGCAAGGGCGCAAGCGTGCTCGACTTCACCGGCTTCGCCCAGAAGTTCGGCACCGTGCTGAGCTACATCCGGCTGTCGAACGCCCCCGAGACGCTGAACCAGGTGCGGATCGGCGAAGCGAGCGCGGATGCGGTGATCGGCTGCGACGTGGTTGTCAGCTCGGCGCCCAAGGCCTCGGTCCACTATCGGGCGGGGACCAAGGTGGTGCTGAACCGCGCCGAGATGCCCACTGGCGATCTGGTGCTGCGCCGCGATGCCGACCTGATGGCGGGCGTGCGTGAAAAGACCATCGCCGACGCTGTGGGGCCGCAGAACCTGTCAGGCTTCAACGCCAACGAGGCCGCCGAGACGCTGCTGGGCGATGCGGTTCTGGCGAATGTGATGATGCTGGGCTTTGCCTGGCAGAAGGGGCTGGTGCCGGTGAGCGCGGGCGCGCTGGACCAGGCGATCGAACTGAATGGCGTTGCCATCGAGAAGAACCGGTTGGCCTTTGCCATCGGCCGCGCCATGGCGGTGGATGCAAAACTGGTCGCCGACCACTACGAGGAGCCCAAGCCCAAGGAAGAGACGCTGGAGGCGCTGATCGGCCGCCGGTCGACCTTCCTCACCGGTTATCAGGACCGTGACTATGCCGCGCGCTACGCGGATACGCTGGAACGCTTCCGCAAGGCGCTACCCACAGACGTGCGCGATGAGCTGACCCGCGCCGCAGCGCGCTCCCTGTTCAAGCTGATGGCCTACAAGGACGAGTATGAGGTTGCCCGGCTGCTGACCAGCGAGACCTTCCAGCACCAGCTGAATGAAGAGTTCGAGGGCGACTTCAGCGTCAAGTACCACTTGGCCCCGCCGCTGATGACATGGAAGCGCGATACCCGCGGACGCCCCGTGAAGCGGGCCTTTGGCCCCTGGTTGCGCCCGCTGATGGACCTGCTGTCACGGGGCAAGCGCCTGCGGGGCACGGCCTTCAACATCTTTGGCTACCACGAGGAAGCCCGGCTGCACCGCGACCTGTTGCGCTGGTATGAACAGGCGCTGGAACAGGTGGCCGCACGATATGACGGCCAGAACCACGAAGCCTGCCTGGAAGTGCTGAAAGCGCCGATGGAAATCCGCGGCTATGGCCCCGTGCGCCTCAGCGCCGCCCGAAAGGTCCGGCAAGAAGCCGACGAGGCACTGGCGGCGCTATAACGCTGCGGCCCGCGCCACAGCGCGCAAGTGAACCTGGACGAACCGCCCCTGACCGGGGCGGTTTTGCTGTCAGATATCCCAGTGCTGCCGGGTAAACGCGGCGAACTCTTCCAGTTCCTCCGGCAGCGGCTCACGACCGGTGAATACGCGCAGGTATTCCGGCGTCATCTCCAACCGGTGGGCATGGCTTTCGTTGGGATCCGCCATGTCGTAGCCGATCTGCATGTAGTAGAGCACCTTGGCGCGCGTCATCGCTTCCAGCGGCGGGTAGTCATAACGCATGAACATGGCCGTCAACGCCTCGACCCGGCGCTGATCGGACCGATCCAGCAGGCTGCGCACCTTGCCCGACCGCCGTGCCCAGTCGCGCACGGCAAAATCAAGCGCGATGTTGAACAGCTCGGAATTTGCAATGCAGTGGAACACGTTCAGCACCGCCCCGGTGACGGTCTTGGCTGGCAGTTCTGCCTGGCGCACCATGCCGGCGGTGTTTGTCTGCTCCCAGGTCTGCAACAGCGCGTCGAGCAGATCCTGCCGGGACCGGAAGTACCAATAGAAGGATGAGCGTGAGACCTGCATCCGCTCGGCCAGCGCCAGCACCTTCACCTGCTCCACGCCGTCAGAGATCAGCACGTCCATCGCGACGTTCAGCCAATCCTCGCGGGTAACCTTGACGTTTCCAATCAGCGGTGATGCCGCCGGGTTGTCCCGGTGCAGAACAGGTTTGCGTGACATTGAGCCCCCCTAGGTGACACTGATCCCTGCACCTTACGGCGGCGGGCGCGGTAACGCCAGTTGGCAGCGACCTGCCCGCGCCCGATCGAGACACCGGATCGTGTTGCCATGTGATTTGGCGTGTGGAGATCCCTCGCTAGGGTGAAACCTTCATGAATTCGACACCGAATCCCGCTAGCAGCCCGCGGGCAGGTCCCGACAGTTGTACGAAAGGGCGGCAATGGCCCCTGCCCTGCGTCACATTGCCGAAATGGGGTTTGACTAACCCGGTCCGGTCGCGCGAAGGTGTCTTAAAAACAGGGAAAATGCGATCTCATGCACGTCTCAACCCCGCCAGGCGGGCCATATTGAATGCAACCGCTTCTGTCCGTCGAGAACCTCAGCATCGGATTCGGCAAGGGCGCGCCGGTGGTACAGGACGTCAGCTTTGCGGTGCAGCCGGGCGAGACACTGGCGCTGGTCGGTGAAAGTGGCTCCGGCAAGACTGTGTCCTGCCGCGCGGTGCTGCGCATCCTGCCCAAGGTGGCGCAGCTGCGCTCGGGGCGGATCCTGCTGAACACCGGCGGCAAGCAGCGCGACCTTGCCACATTGGACGAACGCCGCATGCGCGATGTGCGCGGCAACATCATCTCGATGATCTTCCAAGAGCCGATGCGCTCGCTCTCCCCCCTGCACCGGATCGGCAACCAGGTGTCCGAAGTGCTGTGGCTGCACGGCGGCAAGACCGAGCGCGAGGCGCGCAAGCTGGTGCTGGAGTGTTTCGAGCGTGTGGGGTTCCCCGATCCCGAACGCACCTACCGCTCCTACCCGTTCGAGCTGTCGGGCGGCATGCGGCAGCGGGCGATGATCGCGATGGCGATGGTGGCCAAGCCCGAGCTGCTGATCGCGGATGAGCCGACAACGGCGCTGGACGTGACGACGCAGGCGCAGGTGCTGGGCCTGATGAAGGACCTGCAGCGCGAGACCGGCATGGCGATGATCCTGGTGACCCACGATCTCGGCGTGGTCGCCAACATGGCCGAGCAGGTGGTGGTGATGCATAAGGGCCGGGTGATGGAAGCAGGCCGCGCCGAGCCGCTGCTGCGCGCGCCCGCCCACCCCTACACCCAGGCGCTGTTCAACGCCGCCCCCGCCATCCCGGACGAGGCCGTGGTTGCCATTCCGCCGCCGCGCGATGACCTCATCATGGAGATGAAGTCGGTCTCCAAGACCTACACGCTGCGGTCGGGCAAGGGCTGGCGGGCACCGGTTCTGATCCAGGCCTGCCGCGAGATCGACCTGCGGGTGACCCGCGGCGAGACGCTGGCCATCGTCGGCGAAAGCGGCTCGGGCAAGACCACCGCGGCGCGCATCGCGCTGGGGGCAGAGCCCCCCGACCCCGGCGGCAGCGTGCTGTTCCGCCCCGATCCCGACCAGCCGCCGGTGAAGGTGCATGACATGGACCGCGCCGAGCGCATGGCCTTTCAGCGGCAGGCGCAGATGGTGTTTCAGGATCCCTATTCCTCGCTGTCGCCACGGATGCGCATTCAGGACACGCTGGTGGAGCCCCTCGACATTCACGGTATCGGCAGCCGCAGCGAGCGGCGCGAAAAGGCGGCCGAGAAGCTGCGGCTGGTGGGGCTGTCTCCCGACATGCTGCAACGCTATCCGCATGCGTTCTCGGGCGGTCAGCGCCAGCGCCTGTCGATTGCCCGCGCGCTGATGCTGGAACCGTCGCTGATCGTCTGCGACGAGCCGACCTCTGCGCTGGATGTCTCCGTGCAGGAGCAGATCCTGCGCCTGCTGGAGGACATCCGCGACCAGCAGAAACTGTCCTACCTGTTCATCAGCCACGATCTGGCGGTGGTGGCGCGCATCGCCGACGAGGTGGCGGTGATGCGGCGCGGCCTGATCGTCGAGCAGGCACCGCCGGAAACCCTGTTCTACAACCCCCAGCATCCCTACACCAAGGCGCTTATCGCGGCCCAGCCAGAGCCGGACATCGACCGTCCTATCGATCTGAAGCTGGTGGCCCAGGGCGCAGGCGCCCCGGAACAATGGCCCGAGGCCTTCCGCTTTCAGGGCCCCATGGCGCCGCCCTTGGTGCAACTGCCGCAACTGGAGGCTGGTCACAAGGTACGCTGCCATGTTTGACGTGATGAAACCCCTTTTTGCGGCGCTGTGCCTAGCCGCCCTGCCCGCCTTGGCGCAGCCGCCGGTGCAGGAAAGCGCCTTCTGGCGGGCCGAGGTCGACGCCGGGCACCTGCCCCCCGTGGCCGAACGCCTCCCCGAAGTGCCGCTGGTGGTCGATCTCGCCGCCAAAGGCCGGACGCATGGCGTTCAGGGGGGCACGCTGAACACCATGGTGACCCGCTCCAAGGACATCCGGCAGATGGTGGTCTATGGCTATGCCCGGCTGGCGGGCTACGGCGAAGATTACAAGCTGCGGCCCGACATCCTGCTGGACTATGAAAACGAGAACAACCGCCGTTTTACCCTCAGGCTGCGGCCCGGGCACCGCTGGTCCAATGGTGACCCCTTCACCTCGGACGATTTCCGCTACTGGTGGGAGGACGTCGCCAACAACGAGCTGCTGAGCCCCTCCGGGCCACCGGATTTCCTGCGGGCGGGCGGCCAACTGCCGCGGGTCAGCTTTCCGGATGAAACCACCGTCATCTACGAGTGGGACCACCCCAATCCCGGCTTTCTGCACACGCTGGCACTGGCGCGTCCCCCCTTCATCTACCGTCCCGCGAAGTTCCTGAAGAAGTTCCACGCCGATTACGCCGATCCCGATGCGCTGGCGGAAGAGGTCGATTACGCCCGCGTCAAAAGCTGGGCGGCGCTGCACAACAAGTACGACAACATGTACAAGTTCGACAATCACGAGCTGCCGACCCTGCAGCCCTGGATCAATGCCTCGGCCGGCAAGAAGATCCGTCACCAGTTCGTGCGCAACCCCTATTACCACCGGATCGACAGCCGCGGCGTGCAGCTTCCCTATATCGACACGGTCGAAATGGAGATCGTCGGCGCCGGGCTGGTGGCCGCCAAGTCGAACGCCGGCGAGACAGATCTGCAGGGCCGCGGGCTGGATTTCCGCGACATTCCGATCCTGCGCAAGGGCGAGAAGGACGGCGGCAACTACCGCACCTACCTGTGGGGCAGCGGGGCGGCCTCGCAGATTGCGATCTATCCCAACCTGAACGTCAACGACCCGGTGTGGCGCAAGGTGTTCCGCGACGTGCGCGTGCGCCGGGCGTTGTCCTTGGCGATAAATCGGCGCGCCATCAACCGGGCCCTGTATTTCAACCTCGCCAAGCCGGGCGCGATGGCCGTGCTGGAGCAAAGCGCCTTTTTCGACCAGAGCCTGCGTGACGCATGGGCAGACTTCGACCCGGAAGAGGCCAACCGCCTGCTGGACGAGGCCGGACTGGACAAGCGCGACGCCTATGGCATCCGCTACCTGCCTGACGGACGCCGGATGGAATTGATAGTGGAAACCGCCGGCGAACGTCAGGAAGAGGAAAACGCGCTCCAGATCATCACTGACGATTGGCGCGACGTGGGCGTGAAACTGGTGATGCGCCCCCTCGACCGCGACATCCTGCGCAACCGGGTGTTCTCCGGCACCACCATGGCCTCGACGTGGTTCGGCTGGGACAACGGCCTGCCGCAACCCTATACCTCGCCGGTCTACCTGGCCCCAACGGACCAGACCTTCCTGTCCTGGCCGAAGTGGGGGCAGTATTATCAAACCGGCGGCCAGGCCGGTGAGCCGCCTGACTTGCCCGAAGCGCAGCGCCTGCTCTCGCTGCTGGAGGACTGGGAGGCTGCCACCACCGAGGAGGAGCGCAGCGCCGCCTGGCGCGAGATGCTGCAGATTCATGCGGATCAGGTCTTTGCCATCGGTGTGGTCGCGGCGGCGCCGCAGCCGGTGGTGGTGTCCAACCGACTGCGGAACGTGCCGGAACAGGCGATCTGGGCCTGGGATCCGGGCGCACATTTCGGGGTCTACCGGCCGGACGAATTCTACTTCGAGGACGGCCAGGGCTGATGGAAATTCTGCGCTACGCTCTTTACCGCTTTGGCACCATGCTGCTGACGTTGCTGGTGGTGTCGGTGCTGATCTTCATCATCATCAACCTGCCGCCCGGCGATTACCTGTCCAACCAGATCGCCGAACTGCAGGCCACCGGCCAGTCCGCGGGCGTCGCCAAGGCGGAATTCCTGCGCAAGGAATACGCGCTGGATAAGCCGCTGTGGCAGCAATACATGATCTGGATGGGGTTCATGCCCGGCCCGCACGGGTTTTCCGGCATGATCCAGGGCAACTACGGCTGGTCGTTCGAGTTTGACAGCCCGGTGGCCGAGATCGTCGGCGACAGCCTGTGGCTGACGGTGCTGGTCAACCTCGCGGCGGTGCTGTTCGTCTACCTGGTGGCGCTGCCGCTGGGCGTGCTGGCCGCGGCACGGGCGCGGTCCTGGGTCGACTACACCACCGCCTTTGTCGGCTACCTCGGGCTGGCCACGCCGAACTTCCTGCTGGCACTGATCCTGTTCTATTACGGCCACCGCTGGTTCGACCTGCCGATCGGCGGGCTGATGGCGCCTGAATACGAGGGGCTGCCGATGAGCTGGGACAAGGTAAAGTCGATCCTTGCGCATCTGATCGTGCCAACCTTCGTGATCGGCACCGCCGGCGCCTCGGCGATGATGCAGCGGCTGCGCGCCAACATGCTGGACGAGCTGGGCAAACCCTACGTCGAGACCGCCATCGCCAAGGGCATGAAGCCGTCGCGGATGCTGGCGAAATACCCGCTGCGGGTGGCCTTCAACCCCTTTGTGGCCGATATCGGCAACCTCTTGCCCTCGATGATCTCGGGCTCCGTTCTGGTGTCAGTGGTGCTGGGGCTGCAGACCATCGGCCCCACCCTGCTGACGGCGCTGAAGACGCAGGACATGTTCCTGTCCGGCTTCGTGCTGATGTTCGTGGCGCTGCTGACGCTGATCGGCACGATGGTGTCGGATGTTCTGCTGATGCTGCTGGACCCGCGGATCCGCTATGAAGGAAAAAGCGCATGACCCAGCTGCCCGACGGACGCTATGTCGACGACGTGCCCTATGACCCGAAGGCCGCCCTGCTGGAGGTGGAGCGCAAGGATCTGGACGCACCCAACTGGCTTTTGGTCTGGCGCAAGTTCCGCACCCACAGGCTCGGGCTGGTCTCGGGCGTCTTTCTGCTGATCTGCTATGTGCTGCTGCCGGTGGCCGGCTTCATCGCGCCCTACGGGCCGAACCAGCGCCACAGCGAGCATCTGTACTCCCCGCCGCAGTCGATCAACCTGTTCCACGAGGGAGAGTTCATCGGCCCCTATGTCTATCCGCTGACCTCGCACGCGGATCTGGAGAGCTTTCAGTGGGTGTTCACCCCGGATCTGGAGAACCCGCAGAAGCTGAAATTCTTCTGCGAGGGCACCGAGTACCATATCGCCGGACTGATCCCCTCGACTACGCATCTGTTCTGCTCGCCGGACCCGGCCAAGCCGGTGTTCCTGTGGGGCTCCGACCGGCTGGGGCGGGACATGTTCTCACGCATTCTGTACGGCGCGCAGCTGTCGCTGACGGTGGGCCTGATCGGGATCACCGTGTCCTTCGTCCTGGGCATCTTCTTTGGCTCGCTGGCGGGCTATCTGGGCGGCAAGACCGACTGGGTCATCAACCGGGTGATCGAGGTGCT
This sequence comes from Nocardioides marinus, assembly GCA_019801415.1. Taxonomy (GTDB): domain Bacteria; phylum Pseudomonadota; class Alphaproteobacteria; order Rhodobacterales; family Rhodobacteraceae; genus Leisingera. The sequence continues at coordinate 241,885 of JAHVJD010000004.1, read as the reverse complement.
GCGCTCCCTGCCCGAACTGCCGCTGTGGCTGGCGCTGTCGGCGGCGGTGCCGTCGAACTGGTCGCCGGTGACTGTGTTCTTCATCATCTCGATCATTCTCGGCATTCTCGACTGGCCGGGGCTGGCGCGGGCGGTGCGGGCCAAGTTCCTGTCCCTGCGCGAAGAGGAATTCGTGCGCGCAGCCGAGATGATGGGCGCCTCCTCGGGCCGGGTGATCCGCAAGCATCTGCTGCCGAACTTCATGTCGCACCTGATCGCCTCGGCCACGCTGTCGATCCCGGCAATGATCCTCGGCGAGACCGCGCTGTCGTTCCTTGGCCTTGGTCTGCGGGCACCGGCGGTCAGCTGGGGCGTGATGCTGAACGATGCGCAGAACCTCGCCTCGATCGAGATCTACCCCTGGACCGCCATTCCGATGCTGCCGATCGTGATCGTGGTGCTGGCGTTCAATTTCCTGGGCGATGGGCTGCGCGACAGCCTGGACCCGTACCAGCATTGAGCCTGATCTCTACCCTCCCCACGCCCGGTCACTACCGTGTCACCCGCACCGGCCACTGGCAGAGCGCCTTTGCCGTGACCGAACTGGCCACGGCCTCGGTCGCTGCCGTCGGGGTGGAGCTGGCCAAGCTGATCGCCGCGCTGAACCTGGCACCTGCGCCGCCCGAAGTCACGGTGGACCAGCGCCTGGCCTCGCTGTGGTTCGGCTACAGCTTTCGGCCCGAGGGCTGGGAAATGCCCGGCCTGTGGGACACCATCGCGGGCGATTATGAAACCGCCGACGGCTGGATCCGGCTGCACACCAACCTGCCCCACCATCGCCGCGCCGCGCTGCAGGTGCTGGGCTGCGCCGAGGAGCGTCAGACTGTTGCTGCCGCGGTACGCGGCTGGCAGGCAGAGGATCTGGAAACCGCGGTGGTTTCGGCAGGCGGCGTGGCCGCGGCCATACACAGCCGGGCGGCATGGCTCGCCCATCCGCAGGGCCGCGCGGTGGCGGCAGAGCCGCTGATCCGCTGGGGCACACGCCGCGAGATCCGCCTGCGGAACCGGCCCCAGGCGACGCGGGAACGGCCCCTGGCCGGGCTGCGCGTGCTGGATCTGACGCGGGTGATTGCAGGGCCGGTGTCGACCCGCACGCTGGCCGGTTTTGGCGCCGAGGTTCTGCGTATCGATCCGCCCGGCTGGGATGAGCCGGGGGTGATCACGGATGTTTCGCTGGGCAAGCGCATGGCGACGCTGGATCTGCGCAGCAGCACCGGGCGGCAACAGTTTCAGGCGCTGTTGGCGCAGGCCGATGTGCTGGTGCACGGCTACCGCCCCGGCGCGCTGGACGGGCTGGGCTTCGGGCCCGAGACCCGCCGCCGCATCGCGCCCGACCTGATCGAAGTGGCATTGGACGCCTACGGCTGGACCGGCCCCTGGGCGCAGCGGCGCGGATTTGACAGCCTCGTGCAGATGAGCGCGGGCATCGCCGATGCAGGCCGCAGCTGGGCGGGCGCCGACCGCCCCGTGCCACTGCCGGTGCAGGCGCTGGACCATGCCACCGGCTATCTGATGGCGGCAGCAGTGGTGTCGGCGCTGCACACCGCCCAAGGCGGCGCGCCGGTTGCCACCGCGCGCCTGTCGCTGGCCCGCACGGCAGAGGAACTGGCAGCGCTGCCGCAGTCTGCCGGGGGCGGTGTCATCGAGGGCGCAGAGGACGCGGACTTTGCCGCCGCGCTGGAGGCCAGCGGCTGGGGGCCGGGTCGACGCCTGCTGCCGCCCCTGCGGCTGGGGCAGACGGCGATGCGCTGGGACCTGCCCGCCGCACGCTGCGAAAGCGCCGCACCACGCTGGCAGTAGCAGGCGGGCCTAGGGGCGCTGCCCCTCATAGCGGTCCCGGGAAATACACCCCGGAGACTTTTCAGCCAGAAACAGGCCCGCTTCTGCAGCGGCGACGTCAGCGGTCGTCGCCATTGCCGCCCATTTCATCCAGCGCATCTTCGTCGATGGCAGCTTGCACCGCCCCCGTGGCCAGCTGTTTCTGTTTCGGCGTCAGCTCATCTTCCTGATCCGGGGCCAGGCGGACGGTGACCTCGCGGTGGGCGAACTTGATGCCTTCGCGCGCAAACAGCTCGCGGATTTCCTGGTACACCCGCTTGCGCACCAGCCACTGATCGCCCGGTTTGGTCATGAATTTCACCCGGATGATCATGGCCGAATCCTGCATCTCGATCACACCCTGCGACTTCAGCGGCTGGATGAAGGCATCGCCGATCACCGGGTCTTCCAGCAGGCTTTGGCCCAGCTTCTTGATCAGCTTGCGCACTTTTTCGACGTCGGTGTCATAGGTGACCCGCAACGGCAGCTTCATCATCACCCAGTCGCGGGAGTAATTGGTCAGCACCTTGATTTCGCCAAAGGGAATCGTGTGCAGCGCACCAAGATGATGGCGCAGCTGGAAAGAGCGCACCGAGATCTTCTCGACCGTGCCCTTGACCTCGCCGATGTCGATATATTCCCCTTTGCGGAACGCGTCATCGACCAGGAAGAACGCACCAGAGAAAATGTCTCGGACCAGTGTTTGCGAGCCGAACCCCACGGCAAGACCAACGACACCAGCACCGGCGAACAGCGGGCTGACGTTGATGCCCAGTTCCAGCAGAACGATGAGCACGATCGACACCACAACCACGGCCAGTATGGCCCCGCGGAACAGCGGCAGCAGGGTTGCGAGGCGACTTGCGCCACCGGCTCCGCCTTCGTCCCCGAGTTCTGCCTCCGCCGGTGCCGACCCGACTTCTTCATCGATCTTGCTGTCGATCCAGATACGGAACAGGTGATAGACGATGTAGCCGATGAACAGGATCACCGTTATGTCGATCACCCGGTCGGCGGAGGTGGTGTTCAGCCAGGCGGCATCGGGGTTCCACACGATCACCAGCGAATAGGCGCCGACCACGAAGGCCAGAATACCGGCCACGCGGCGGGCAAGATCCTGATAGGTCGCTATGGGGTGGCGGCGCGGCAGCGGCGGCGAAACCTCGGCGGCCTCGGCTGGCGTGTCCGTTGCCTCTGCCTCGCCCGCCTCTTCCCCCTCTGCCAAGCCGGACTCCGCCCCCTGCTCTTCGAGCGACGGCGCAGCCTCGGGACGACGCGCGCGACTGAAATAGCGTTCAATGAAATAGTTGATGACACCGTAGACGATCAGGATCGTGGTCAGCACGAAATAGCTGCCCGCCATCACCGGCACCGCCATGTCATTTTCCAGCACCAGGTCAAACGCCAGCTTCAGCCAGCCAAAGATCATGTAGGCGATCAGAACCGGCGCCCAGGCCAGCGCCAGCCCCCGCACGAGCCAGGAACATTCCTCGGGCGGGCGGCCTGCACGGATGGCATTGGAAATGGCCCGCCCGTTGACCAGCACAAGCACCAGGTTCCCGAAGGTGCCCACAAGCGCCAGAACGCCATAAACCAGCGCATAGACGTTGTAGTTGAGCCCGAAATCACCAACCCAGGTGGCAAACAGGACCGAGGAAATGTCATAGGTCGCCAGCAACGACGCCCAGATGTAGAGCCGCCGGGCATCCCGGTCGGAGAACACCGGAATGCGGTATTGCGATAGATAGGGCGACAGCACCATGCGCCACAGATCCGACACGGTCCGGGCCAGGAAAAAGGCGGTGTAGATCGCGGTGGTGGTAAACTCGATCGAGGGATCGCCGGACGGACCGAAGATCACATAGGACGCAAGGGCGGCAAACAGCATCGCAAAGACGGTGCCCCCGACCCCCATGAAGAACCGGAAGATCAGGAACGGCATCTTCTCCTGATAGCCTTCCGGCTGCTGCTTGATGCGTGCGACCACGTAGCGTTTGGCAATACGCTTGCCGTAGATCTCGACCGACAACCAGCGGCCGATCATCAGCAACAGCACGCTCCATCCCAGCACTTCGACATAGGTGCTGATGCGCCCGTCGGGGCTGGTCTGGCGCAGGATGTACTGCATTTCAAAGACCGAATAGGGCAGCGCCTCGAGGCGGCTGGCAAGCTCGGCCCGGAAGGCCGCGACCTTGGACTGCGCCTGCATCAGCGCCGAGGGCTTTTCCATGTGCTCGCCTGTCGGCTGCCCGCTCGCCTCGGGGGGCGCGGGCGGGGTCAGCAGCTGCCCGTTGCTGTCGACGACGACCACACCGACGCCTGCCTGCGCGGCCTGCTCGAGAATACGCGACAGGCTATCCGCGCTCGCCGGTTCACGTTCCTGCGCTTCGGCGTGAGCAACCGTGGACAGGATCAGGAGCCCCATCAGCAGAATTCGACAAACAACGTGCAGCATGGGCGCCTATCCTTCTGGAATTGTACCCAGAATTAACCACGCGCGGAAACGTCATGCAAATTTTCCCGACGCAGATCAGATTGCCCCCTTGCCCCTGCCGCATGATTGCATAGGTGCCGGGGGCAGGTTATACCGATCCCAACCTCCGCCGACCGGCGGGCAGCAGCGCAGCTTTGTCCCGCGGGTGCGGTCGGCTGTATCCTGCAAAAGCAGAACCAACAGTCGGCACCCCGCCCTCAGCAGTCGGGGCTGCGCAACCCGAGGCAGAGAATGGCACAACACGACAGCCCCCGCCCGGCCCCAGGCTCAGCCCCCAAACCCCGTGTTCCGGTCCTGGCGCCGCCCGTTTCGGCCGGTTTGGGCGTGAACCCTTCAGGCAAGCGAGCCCATGACACAGCCAGGTGAATCCCCAGCCTCTGCGAGCTCCCCGAAACGCGGGCCGCGGGTCATGTTCTACAGTCACGACACGTTCGGGCTCGGCCATTTGCGCCGCTCCCGGGCCTTGGCAGGCGCGATTACCACCGCGACGCCGCAATCCTCCGCGCTGATCCTGACCGGATCGCCGGTTGCGGGGCGGTTCTCGTTCCCGGCCGGGGTCGATCACATCCGCCTGCCCGGCGTCATCAAGCGCTCCGACGGCTCCTATGCCTCGCGCACCATGGGCATGAGCATCGAGGAAACCGCCGAACTGCGGGCAGCCCTGATCCGTTCCACCGTGGAGCAATACCAGCCGGATGTGCTGGTTGCGGACAAGGAACCGACCGGCTTTCGCGGCGAATTGATCCCCGCGCTGGAGTTCCTGAAGTCGGAAGGCCGCTGCAAGCTGGTACTGGGTCTGCGCGATGTGCTGGATGCGCCCGACGTGCTGGCCGCCGAATGGGAGCGCAAGCAGGCGGTCGAGGCCACCCGCGACTTCTATGACGAGATCTGGGTTTATGGGCCGAAGTCCGTCTATGACCCGACCGAGGGCCTGCCATTCACGCCGCAGATGCGGGCGCGGATGCACTGGACCGGCTACCTGCGCCGCGACCTGGGCCAGGTCGGCGAACCGCCGCAGCACCCCTATCTGCTGGTCACCGCCGGTGGGGGGGGTGACGGAGAGATGATGGTGGATCTGGTGCTGTCTGCCTACGAGGCCGACCCGGACCTGTCTCCGCGTGCCGTGCTGGTCTACGGCCCCTTCCTGTCCGGTGACACGCGCGCGGATTTCGAACAGCGGGTGGCCCGTTTGCAGGGGCGCGTAACCGCCGTTGGCTTTGAATCGCAGATCGAAACCCTGTTCGCCGGAGCCCAGGGAGTGGTCTGCATGGGCGGCTACAACACCTTCTGCGAGGTATTGTCTTTTGACAAACCCGCAGTGATCGTGCCGCGCACGACCCCACGTCTCGAACAGTGGATCCGCGCCAACCGCGCCGAGGAGCTGGGGCTGTCGACCATGCTGGATGAAACCCGTGACGGTTGGACGGCTTCGGCCCTGGCCCGTGCAATCCGCGCCCTCGCCACCCAGCAGCCGCCCTCTGCCGCAGGCTCGGAAGGTTTGCTGGACGGGCTCGACTATGTCACCCGTCGGGTCCAGATCCTGTTGCAGGACGCGCAGCAGAGGACGGCAGAATGACCGCCGCTCGCCCGCCGCTGGCGGTGGTGGTCAAGGGCTGGCCGCGGCTGTCCGAGACCTTCATCGCGCAGGAGCTGGTGGCGCTGGAAGCCGCTGGCCACAGCTTTGAGATCTGGTCGCTGCGCCACCCCACCGACGTCAAGCGTCATCCGCTGCATCAGCAGTTGCAGGCACGGGTGAACTACCTGCCGGAATACCTGTACGAGGAACCCGATCGGGTCTGGCGCGCCCGCGCCGCCGCGCAGCAGCTGCCGGGCTACGCCGAGGCCTACCGCGTCTGGCGCGCCGATCTGCGCCGCGACTGCACCCCCAACCGGATCCGCCGCTTTGGCCAGGCCTGCGTGCTGGCCGCCGAGATGCCCGCCGAGGTGCTGGGGCTGTACGCGCATTTCCTGCACACGCCGTCCTCGGTCGCGCGCTACGCCGCCATCATGCGCGGCCTGCCGTGGAGTTTCTCCGCCCACGCCAAGGACATCTGGACCTCGCCCGACTGGGAAATCACCGAGAAACTCTCTGCCGCGCATCACGGGGCCGCATTTGGTGCGACCTGCACCGGATTTGGCGCGCGCCATCTGCAGGACATGGCCGATACGCCCGACCGGGTGGATCTGGTCTATCACGGGCTGGACCTGTCACGCTTTCCGCCCCCGCCGCAGCGAAGCCCGCGCCAGCCGCAGGACCCGGTGCACTTCATGTCCGTCGGACGGCTGGTGGAGAAGAAGGGCTTTGACCGGCTGATCGCGGCGCTGGCGCTGCTGCCTGCGGGGCTGGACTGGCATTGGACCCATATCGGCGGCGGCGGCCTTGGCGATCTGCTGCAAGGCATGGCCGAGGATGCGGGCATCGCCGATCGCATCACCTGGCGCGGCGCCTGCGACCAGCCCGAAGTGATCGAGGCGATGCGCGCCAGCGATCTGTTCGTTCTGCCCAGCCGGGTGGCCGCCGACGGCGACCGCGACGGGCTGCCGAACGTGCTGATGGAGGCCGCCTCGCAAGGGTTGCCGATCCTGTCGACGCCGGTGTCGGCCATCCCCGAGTTCATCACCCACGGCACCCACGGCCTGCTGAGCGAGGACAGCCCCGAGATGCTGGCCGAAAGCCTGCTCTATGCCGCGCGGCATCCGGACCGGCTGGCAGAGATGGCCGAAGCCGCGCTGCAGCGGCTGCGCAGCGACTTTGGCATGGACCCCGGCATTGCCCAGCTGTCGCGGCGGCTGAAGGCGATGCTGGCGCAGGATTGATCACGGATGGCACCGGGACGCGGCACGCGGATCGCCTTTTACGCGCCAATGAAGCCGCCGCACCACCCGGTGCCCTCGGGCGACCGCGCGATTGCCCGCAACCTGATGGCGATGCTGACCTCCAGCGGGGCCGAAGTGCACCTGGCTTCGGAGCTGCGGGTCTATGACAAAGAGGGCTGTGCAGACACGCAAGCGAGGCTGAAAGATGCGGCCAGTCAAGAGGTCGCCCGGCTGCTGCGCGACATGCCCCCGGCGGATCTCTGGGTCACCTACCACAACTACTACAAGGCGCCGGACCTGATCGGCCCGGCCGTGGCGCGCGCCCGCGGCATTCCCTATGTGCAGATCGAATCCACCCGCGCGCGGAAACGGCTGAGCGGCGGCTGGGCGGAGTTCGCCCGTGCGGCCCATGCCGCCGCCGACGCTGCCGCGGCGATCTTCTATTTCACCGAACATGACCACTTTGCCCTGCAGCGGGACCGCGCAGGCAGTCAACTGCTGGCGCAGCTGCCGCCCTTCCTGCCGCGCACCACTCTGCCCCGCGCGTCCGCACTGGACGGGCCGATGCTGACCGCTGCGATGATGCGCAAGGGCGACAAACTGGCATCCTACCGGCTGATCGCCGAAACCCTGCCGCTGATTGACGGGGACTGGCAGCTGGACATTGCCGGCGACGGCCCTGCCCGCCCGGAAGTCGAGGCGATGATGGCGCCCTTCGCCAGTCGCGTCCAGTTTCTGGGCCAGCTGTCGCAGGACGCTTTGGCAGCGGCCTATGCCCGCGCCAGCCTGCTGCTGTGGCCCGGCGTCAACGAGGCCTTCGGCATGGTCTACCTGGAGGCGCAGGCGCATGGGCTGCCGGTGGTGGCACAGGACCGGCCCGGCGTGCGTGACGTGCTGCTGCCCGGAACGTATCCTGCGCCAGAACAGGGCGCGGCGGGCCTCGCGGCACTGGCAACGGAACTGCTGGGCGATACCGCGCTGCGTCGCCACCGCGGCACCCAGGCCCGCGCGCGGATCGCGGGCCGCCATCTTGAACCGGCAGCGGCTGCTTGCTTCTGGAACACTGTCACCCCATTGATCGAGGTCTCCCGATGATCCGACTTGCCCTGCTGCGCCACGGCCATACCTCCTGGAACCGCGCGGGCCGCATTCAGGGCCGCAGCGATATCCCGCTGGATGACGCCGCCCGCGCCGAGCTGGCAGCGCAAAGTCTGCCCCCGGACTGGGCGGATGCAGACCTGTGGTCCAGCCCGCTGAAGCGCGCGGCGGAGACCGCGGAACTGGTCACGGGCCGACCGCCCCGCACCGCGCCCGCGCTGACGGAAATGAACTGGGGCGAGTGGGAAGGGCTGCACGGCACCGACCTGAAGGCGGACCCCAGCAGCGGTTTCCGCGACATCGAGGACTGGGGCTGGCACTACCGCCCCCCCGGCGGCGAAACCCCGGCCGAGGTCTGGGATCGCATTGAACCCTGGCTGCGGGGGCTGACGCGCGACACGGTCGCAGTCTGCCACATCGGCATCATGCGGATGATCCTCGCCCGCGCCCACGGCTGGGACTTTGACGGTCCCGCGCCGTTCCGCGTCAAGCGCAACCGGCTGTTCATCGTGGAAATCGACGGCCCGACCCTGCGCCCCTGGGATGAGCCCATCCGCCTGATCCGCGAGGAGACCGCATGAAAGTCCTGATCGCAGTCACGCATCTTCTGGGCACGGGCCATCTGTCGCGGGCGCTGACACTGGCGCGGGCCTTCGACCGCGAAGGGCATCAGGTCACGCTGGTCAGCGGCGGCTTTCCGGCACCGCAGCTGGACACATGCGGCGTGACGCTGGTGCAGCTGCCGCCGCTGCGCTCTGACGGGGTGGATTTCGCCCGGCTGCTGACCGCGGAAGGCACCGTGGCGCAGGCAGAGGACCTGGCCCAGCGTCAGTCGCAGCTTTGTGCTGCCCTGCAAGAGGCGCAGCCAGATGTGCTGATTACCGAGCTTTACCCCTTTGGCCGCCGCTCCCTGCGCGGCGAGTTCCTGGCGCTGCTGGAAGCCGCCCACAAGATGCCGTGCCGCCCGGTGATCCTGTCTTCGGTGCGCGACATCCTGGCGCCGCCTTCGAAACCGGAAAAGGCCGAGAAGGCCGATGCGGTCATCTCGCAATTCTACGACGCGGTGCTGGTGCATTCCGACCCCGCCGCGACCCGGCTGCAGGTCAGCTGGCCGGTCTCGCCGATGCTGGAGGCCAAGCTGCGCTATACCGGCTACGTCGCCCCCGCCGCTGCCGGGCCGCACCCCGAGCGGGCCGGGGCGGGCGAAATCCTGGTCAGCGCCGGTGGCGGCAGTGTCGGTGCCGATCTTTACCGCGCCGCGCTGGAGGCCGCACGGCTGATGCCGGACCATCGCTGGCGGCTGCTGGTCGGCGGCACCGATGCGGCGGCGCGGATCGCCGAGTTTGCGCAGGCAGGCTCCCCCGCCCTGCTGGAACCTGCCCGCCCCGATTTCCGCCAGATGCTGTCGCATGCCGCCGCCTCTGTCAGCATGTGCGGCTACAATACCGCGTTGGATCTTCTGCAGGCGGCAACCCCGGCGGTGCTGATCCCCTTTGATGCGGGCAATGAGACCGAACAGAGCCTGCGTGCCGACAGCCTCGCACCACTTGATGGCATTGAGGTGCTGCCCACGGCCGCGCTGACACCCGAGTCGCTATGCACTGCGGTCAAGGCTGTCATGCGGGCGCCGCAGCGTGATTCCAGCGGTTTCCGGTTTGACGGCGCCGCCCGGACCGTGGAGATTGCTGCGCAGCTGGAGAAGGAGCGCGGATGAAACCCGACTGGAACGAGCTGGATACAGAGCTGAGCCATTGGCGCGCGGCGCGCATGACGCTCCCCTTGTGGTGGCGCGATGATGACGCCACCTCCCATTCCACCGAGCTGGAACGCCTGGCCAAGGCCTCTGCCCGGCTGGAGCTGCCCGTACACCTGGCGGTGATCCCGCAGGGCGCCACGGCGGACCTTGCCCGATATGTCTCGGCACATCCGCAATTGCTGCCGGTTGTGCATGGCTGGGCGCATCAGAACCATGCCCCGGCGGGCGAGAAGAAAGCCGAATTCGGTGCCCATCGCCCCCTGGATGACCTGCTGGACGACGCCGAACGCGGGCTGGCCGCATTGGAGGACCTGTTCGGCAGCGCCCTGCGCCCGATGTTCGTTCCGCCCTGGAACCGCATCACCCCGCAGATGCTGACCTGGCTCGCAGGCGCGGGGTACTCGGCAATTTCAACCTTCACGCCCCGCAAGCAGGCCAAACCTGCGCCGGGTTTGTTGCGGGTCAACACCCATCTGGATCCGATTGACTGGAAGGGGGGACGCGGGTTGCTGCCCCCGCAGCAGCTGATTGCGCAAGTGACCCGCCAGCTGCGCGACCGCCGCCTCGGCGAAGCCGACAACGACGAACCCTATGGGCTGCTGACCCACCACCTTGTGCAGGACCGCGCGACGTGGGACTTCACCATTGCCCTTGCAGAGCGCTTGCTGGCCGGACCGGCAGAAGCCTGGACCTTCGACGAAAGGATTTCCTGACATGAGCCGCCTTGATTCCATGCTGCGCCGACTGACCGCCCAACGCGACGGGCTGAACTGGGCTGCCAACCAGATTGCGGACACCGCCGGCGATGTGCTGGACCTCGGGCTCGGCAACGGACGCACCTACGACCACCTGCGCGAGACGCTGCCGGACCGGCGGGTCTGGGTGATCGATCGGGTGCTGCAATGCCATCCTTCCTGCGTGCCGCCGGAGCAGGATTTCCTGCAAGGCGAAGCAAAGCCGATGCTGGCGCAGCTGGCGGTCGGTGGCCACCGGATTGCCCTCGCCCACTATGATTTCGGCTTTGGTGACAAGGAAAAAGACGTGGCCGAGGCCGCAGCCCTGTCGCCGCATGTCGCCGCTGTGATGGCCCCCGGCGGCATCATCGTCTCCGGCCAGCCGCTGGTCGGGCTGGAGGAACTGGACGGCCCCGCGGGCATCCCGCCGGGCCGCTACATGTTCTACCGCGCGTCCTGACTGCCTGCTGACGGCGCGCGCCCGCGCCGTCAGGCCACCCGCTGTCCGCGGGACCAGACACCGCGCAGCACCGGCGCGCCACCGATCAGCCGGAAACGGATCAGGTCGGCCCGCTTGCCGATCTCCAGCCGCCCGCGGTCTGCCAGCGCCACCGCATCGGCGGGCGCATGGGTCACGGTGCCGAGGCCGCGGGCCATATCGCCCCACAGCTCGCCCAGCCGCACCGCCGACACCAAGAGCGCAGCCGGCACATAGTCGGATGAGATGATGTCCAGAAGCTCCAGCTCTGCCAGCTCATGCGCTGCGACATTGCCGGAGTGCGAGCCGCCGCGGATCAGGTTTGGCGCGCCCATCATCACCTTGATGCCATGGGCATGGCAGGCCCGCGCCGCTTCCACCGTGGTGGGAAACTCCGCCAGCTGGATGCCGTGACCCGCCGAAACCGCGACCTGCTCCGCTGTGGTGTCGTCATGGCTGGCCAGCACCGCCCCAAAGCGCCGCGCAGCCTTTACCGCCTCGGCCTCGTGCAGATCACCGTAGGTGTCGCGCAGCGATTTCAGGTGCGCCACATGGGCCTGAAAGCCCGCGTCATCGAACCCGTGCTTGCCCTTCACATAGGCCTCAAGCTTGGAGATGTCGCGAAACTGCCGCTGGCCCGGCGTGTGGTCCATCAGCGAGACCAGCCCGACCCGGTCCGCCTCGCCGAACTCGTTCAGCTCTTCCACCAGCGAGTCGGAACAGACTTCGGCCCGCAGATGCAGGAAATGCGAGATTTTCAGCGCGTTCTGGCCGCGCAGCTCCAGCAGTTCGCTGGCCAGCTGCCGGGCGTAGGCGCCATAGCGGCTTTCCTTGCGCTTGATCGAGCCGACGCGCATGGCGTCAAACACGGTGGTGATGCCGGTGCCCGCCAGTTCCGCATCATGGGCGATGATGGCGCTGGCATGGGGCCAGTCGACGCTGGGGCGCGGCTGGATGTGGCGTTCCAGATTGTCGGTGTGCAGCTCGACCAGACCGGGGCAGATGCAGTCGCCGCCGCAATCGACCGCGCCTGCGGGCACGGCAGTCCCATCGGAGATATCGGCAATGGCGCCATCCACGACTTTCACGCTGCCGGTGCGGGTTTCGCCGGGCAGCACCAGGGTGGCATTGGCAAGAATCAACTCTTCTGTCATCTGAACTTCACATCTTTCGAGCTATGGAAGGCCACGTTTAGGAGGCCAATGTGACATTCACGCGATACGCGATCTATTATGCTCCGCCCGCGACGGCGGATTGGAGCCGGTTTGCCGCCAGCTGGCTGGGCTGGGACATGGAAACGGGGGCAGAGCTGCCCCATCCCGACATCGCCGGGCTGGATGTTGCAGAAATCACCGCGGTGCCGCGCAAATACGGGCTGCATGCGACGATGAAGCCACCGATGCGGCTGGCCAAGGGGCAGACCCAGGCCGCGCTGGAGGACGCCTGCGCCGCGCTGGCCGCGCGCCAGCAGCCCGTCACGCTGGACGGACTGCAGCTTGCGCGGCTGGGTCGGTTCCTGGCGCTGCGCCCGGTCGGGGATGAGACGGCGCTGAATGCGCTGGCCTCGGCCTGCGTGCGAGACCTTGATCCATTCCGCGCCCCTGCCCCCGAGGCTGAGCTGACCCGCCGCCGCGCGGCCGGGCTGAGCGCCGAGCAGGACGAGAACCTGAGCCGCTGGGGCTACCCTTACGTGTTGGGCCAGTTCCGCTTTCACATCACCCTGACCGGTAAGCTGCCGAAGCCGCAGCTGCCCTTGGTCGAGGACGCGCTGGCCAGCCACCTGCTGCCGCTGTTGCCCGAACCGTTCGAAATCCGCGATCTGGCGCTGATGGGCGAGGCTGAGGACGGGCGGTTTCACCTGATCCATCGCTACGCCCTCAGCGGCTGAAGCGCTTTCAGCGCCGCCTGCACCGCGGCGCTGAGCGCGCCGCTGTTGTCAATTTCATGCACCCGCGCCAGCCCCTGCGGCAGCGGGTTGCCGGAGCGGGCCAATCGGCGTTCGACCTCCTGCGCATCCTCGCGCCCACGGGCAATCAAGCGTTGTGCCAGCACCTCGGGCCGGGCGGTGACCGAGAGCACGATCAGATCGCCGAACACCTCCTGTGCTTCGAGCAGCACAGCCCGTGACAGGTTGACCAGCACCCCGCCTGCGCCCTCACGCAGCGTTTCAATGTCGCGCGGAATACCGTAGTGCAGCCCATGAGCCCGCCAGTGCAGGGCAAAGACGCCATTCTCTGCCAGGGCGGAGAACTCCGGCTCGCTCACCGGCTGGTAGTCCTCACCGCCCGCCTCTGGCGCGCGGGTGATGACCCGCCGCATGATCCGCAGCCCCGGCCCCGACACCGCAAGCGCCGACATCAGGCTGTCCTTGCCCACGCCCGAGGGGCCAACCACGGCGATCACCGGGCCTTTTGACGCGGGGCCGGTCATGCCGCACTCCGCGGGGTGAAGGCCGAGACATCGATGAAACGGTCGCAAACCTGTTCGCGGGCGGCCTCGTCATGGAAGATGCCGACAATCGCCGCGCCGCGCGCCTTGGCGCCTGTGATCAGCTCCAGCACCGTGGCGCGGTTCTGCGCGTCCAGGCTGGCGGTGGGTTCATCCAGCAGCAGCGCCGGGTAGTCGTGGGCAAAGCCGCGGGCGATGTTGACCCGCTGCTGCTCACCGCCCGAGAAAGTGGTGGGGCTGAGCCCCCAGAGCCGCTCGGGAATGTTCAGCTGCGCCAGCAAGGATGCGGCCTTGTCACGCGCGGCATCCACTGGTGTGCCCACCGCCAGCAGCGGCTCCGCCACCACGTCCAGCGTCGCAACCCGCGGCACCACCCGCAGGAACTGGCTGACATAGCCCAGCGTGTGACGGCGCAGCTCAAGGATCTCGCGCGGCTCCGCCGTCGCCACGTCGGTGCCACCAACCATGACGCTGCCGGAGGCTGCCAGGTAGTTGCCGTAGATCACCCGCATCAGTGTGGATTTCCCCGCCCCCGAGGCGCCGATCAGGCCGACGCATTCGCCGGGTTTGACGCTCAGGCTGGCGCCCTCCATCACCGGGATCACCGCGCTGCCCTGATTGTGCAGGGTGAAGCTCTTGCTGACGTTGTTCAGTTCAATCATCTCATCACCCTCAGACTTGCAGCACGCTTGAGACCAGCAGCTGGGTATAGCCGTGCTGGGGGTCATCCAGCACCTGATCGGTCAGCCCGCTTTCAACCACATGACCATCTTTCATCACCATCAGCCGGTCCGCCAGCAGCCGCACCACCGCCAGATCATGGGTGACGATGATGGCGCTCAGACCCATCTCGCGCACCAGCCCGCGCAAGAGATCGAGCAGCCGTGCCTGCACCGAGACATCCAGCCCGCCGGTTGGTTCATCCATGAACACCAGCCGCGGGCCGGTCACCAGGTTGCGGGCGATTTGCAGCCGCTGCTGCATGCCGCCGGAGAAGGCCGAGGGACGGTCATCGATGCGGCTATCGGCGATCTCGACCCGGCCCAACCAGTCGGCGGCGCGTTCGCGGATCGACCCATAGTGCCGGTCGCCCACCGCCATCAGCCGTTCACCGATGTTGCCGCCGGCCGAAACCGACATCCGCAGCCCGTCGCGGGCATGCTGATGCACAAAGGCCCAATCGGTGCGGCTGAGCATGCGCCGCTGCGGTTCCGACATGGTGACGGTATCCACCGGCCCGTCCGCGCGGGTGTCAAAGATCACCTCGCCACGGTCCGGCGTCAGATGCCCTGCCAGGCTGTTCAGCAGCGTCGACTTGCCCGAGCCACTTTCGCCGACGATGCCCATCACCTCGCCGGGGTAGAGATCAAAGCTGACGTCGGTGCAGCCGATCCGCGCGCCATACATCTTGGCGACGTTCTTCACTTGCAGCAAAGGTGTCATCACGCTGCCTCCTCTCCCAGGCGGCCGCTGTGGCCCGCCTCGCGCCGCGAGCGGCAATAATCGGTGTCAGAGCAGACAAACATCCGGTTGCCCGCGTCATCCAGGATCACCTCGTCCAGATAACTGTCCTCTGCGCCGCAAAGGTCACAGGGGTGGTCGGCCTTGCTGGCCTCGAAAGGGTAGTCCTCGAAATCGAGCGAGACGACCTTGGTGTAGGGCGGCACCGCATAAATGCGCTGCTCGCGGCCTGCGCCGAACAGCTGGATCGCCGCCATTTCCATCTTGGGGTTGTCGAACTTCGGGATCGGCGAGGGGTCCATCACATAGCGGCCCTCGACCTTGACCGGATAGGCATAGGCGGTTGCGATGGCGCCGTGCTGGCTAATGTCCTCATAGAGTTTCACGTGCATCAGCCCGTATTCCTGCAAGGCGTGCATCTTGCGGGTCTCAGTTTCGCGCGGTTCCAGAAAGCGCAGCGGCTCCGGGATCGGCACCTGATAGACCAGGATCTGATCTTCGCTCAGTTCGGCCTCGGGGATGCGGTGGCGGGTCTGGATAACGCTGGCCTTGGCGGTTTCCTCCGTCGTGGCCACGCCTGCCGTGCGTTCAAAGAACTTGCGGATCGACACCGCGTTGGTGGTATCATCCGCGCCCTGGTCGATCACCTTCAGCGTGTCTTCCGGCGTCAGCGTTGCGGCTGAAACCTGAACGCCGCCGGTGCCCCAGCCATAGGGCATCGGCATCTCGCGGCTGGCGAAAGGCACCTGATAGCCCGGCACCGCCAAGCCTTTGAGGATCGCCCGGCGGATCATCCGCTTGGTCTGTTCGTCCAGGTATGCAAAGTTGTAGTCGCTCATTCCGCAGCCTCCTGTGCTGCAAGGTTTTCCGCCAGTTCCGCGGCCTCGCGGCGCAGTTTGCGGACCAGCTCCAGCTCGGACTGGAAATCGACGTAATGCGGCAGCTTGATATGCTCGAGGAAGCCGGTGGCCTGGATGTTGTCGGCGTGGCTCAGGACAAATTCCTCGTCCTGTGCGGCCGCGCCGACGTTGTCCTCGCCCAGCTCTTCCCAGCGCAGGGCCCGGTCAACCAGCGCCATGGCGATGGATTTGCGCTCTGACTGGCCGAACACCAGACCATAGCCGCGCGTGAATTGCGGCGGCACGGTCTTGGAGCCCTTGAACTGGTTCACCGTCTCGCATTCGGTCAGCTCGATCTCGCCGATCTCGATAGCAAAGCCCAGCTCGGGGATCTCCATTTCGACCGGCACGGTGCCGATGCGCAGCTCGCCGACAAAGGCGTGGTTGCGCGCATAGCCGCGCTGGGTCGAATAGGCCATGCCAAGGATGAAACCCTCATCCCCGCGCGTCAGCGATTGCAGCCGCACCGCGCGGCCAGCCGGAAAGGCCATCGGCTCGCGGGTCAGATCGCCCGGCTCCGCGTCCGAGGCGGGCTCACGCTCGATGATGTCCTCACCCTGCAGGAACTCGGTGATATGCGGCGTCGGCTCGCGGCGCGGCTCTGCCTCGGGCGCGGCAGGCACCTCGCCATCGGCGGCCAGTTTGAAGTCCAGCAGCCGGTGGGTGTAGTCGAATGTCGGCCCCAGCACCTGCCCCCCCGGCGCATCCTTGAAGGTGGCCGAGATGCGGCGGTCACAGGCCATCGCGCCGGTGTCCACCGGCTGCGTGTAGCCAAAGCGCGGCAGCGTGGTGCGATAGGCGCGGATCAGGAAGATCGCCTCGATCAGATCGCCGCGCGACTGCTTGATCGCCAGCGCGGCGAGATCGGGATCATAGAGCGAGCCCTCTGCCATCACCCGGTTGACCGCGAGGGCCAATTGTTCGCGGATCTGGGCAAGGCTCAGCTCGGCCACGGAGGTGTCGCCGCGGCGCTCCTCGGCCAGCCAGGCATGGGCGTTGTCGATCGCCTGCTCGCCGCCTTTTACTGCAACATACATGGTCTATTCCCCAGCGGTGACTTTGGTCGAGCGCGGCAGCGCCGCCAGCTGCGAACCCGATGTGAAAAAGAAATCGACGCCCAGCGGATAGAGCATCGCGTTGTGCTGAAATTCCTCCAGGTCCGGAAGCGTCAGGCGAGCGCTGTCCTTGATCCCCGGCCCCTGCAGCCGTGCGTTGGGGGCGTCCAGCTCTGGCATCTCGACGATCAGCGTTGCCGACCGGTCCGGATATTCCGGGGTTCCTATGCGGAAGCGATCCAGCGGCATCAGCGCCGCCCAGCTGCCCAAGGCGAAATCTGCCTGCTCCGCCGCGACAACCGGCGCGCCGGTGTGAAAGGTGAGCCAGCCACGCAGGTCGTCGCTGTCCACATCCGGCGTCAGATAGACGCCGGTTTCCGGGTCACACAGGGTCAGCAGCAGCGCGCCAGCCGCAGGCGAGATGCCGTCGGGCGGCGTGGCACCACTGATCCGCTGGATCGTGCCGGGGCGCGCCATGGCGTTCATCGCGGCGCGGAACCCATGCGCCGAGTCCACCGGCGGGTTGGCAAAGCCGCCACCGTAGACCGTATTTCGGGCCTGTGCCTGCATCAGTCCTCTCCCCGTACCATCGTGAAAAATTCGACCTTGGTGGCCGCGGCCTTGGCGGCGCGGGCTTCCTTCCTGGCCGCCTGTTCGGCGGCCAGCGGCGCCAGCACCGCGGCGCGCAGATCCTCTGCCGCCGAGGTCTGCATCAGCGCGTCGATCTTCGCGGCGATCTCGGCCTTGGCCTTGCTGCGGCCCTGCACGTAGCCGTGGCCCGCTGTGCCATCCGCCAGCACCAGCGCGCAGCGGGTGACGGTCATCTCGCCCAGGTTGAAGGGCGCGCCGCTGCCGCCCATGCGACCACGCACCATGACGCCGCCCGCCTCGGGAGCGCGCAGCCAGTCAAAGGCGGGATCCGCCCCGAAGCCCTGCCACAGCTCTGAAAGCCGGGCCTCGTCTGCACTGGCCAGCAGGCTCATCCAGCCCTTGCGGTCCCGTGCGGAAATTTCTGTGTTCATCTGTCTAAGCCTCTTGGCCGGGTTGTCTACATCAACTATACAACTAGACAAATGTTAGCCGAGTCGCCCCGGGCGGCGCAATCTGAGTCTTGTGAAAGTTCCGTGACATGGCCCGCACCCCCGTTTGGAAATCCATTGCCATCGCCCTGACCGACGACATCGCGCAGGGGCGCTATGAGACCGGTGCCAAGCTACCGCCCGAAGCACAGCTGTCCGCGCGCTTCGGGGTGAACCGGCACACGGTGCGCCGCGCCCTGGCCGAGATGGCCGAGCAGGGCCTCGTTCATGCGCGCCGCGGTGCGGGCGTTTTCGTGGCGGCCAAGCCGGCTGACTATCCGATCGGTAAACGGGTGCGCTTTCACCAGAACCTGGCGCGCGAGGGGCGCACCCCGGCCAAGCAGGTGTTGATGCTGGAAACCCGTGCGGCCAGTGTCCGCGAGGCCGAGGCACTGGGGCTGGCGCCCGGTGATCCCGTGCATGTCTATGACGGGCTGTCGCTGGCGGACGGCCAACCTGTGGCGCTGGCGCAGGCAATCTTCCCGGCGGAGCGGTTGCCGGACCTCTGTGATGCCTTGCGCGAAGAAGCCTCGATCACCGCGGCGCTGAAGGTCTGCGGCGTGGCGGATTACACCCGGCTGGAAACCCGCATCACCGCCAAGCTGGCCACCGCCACGCAGGCGCTGCACCTGCGCATCAGCGAGGGCGCGCCAATCCTGCGCACCACCTCGATCAGCGCGGACACCGACGGCACCCCGGTCGAGTTCGGCCGAACCTGGTTTGCCGGTGACCGGGTCACCCTGACCGTCGGCGGCGAGGACTGAGGCCTGCCGCAGCCCCCCTTGGCAACAAAAAAGCCCCCGCCGCTTGGCAGGGGCCGTGCTCCGCTGGTGCGGAGTTTACTGCTTGGCGTTGAAGACAAACAGCGTTTCGCCGTTGATCTGGTAGCCGTTGATCAGCTCCTTGGCCTTGTCCGAGACCAGCCAGCCCTCCAGCTGCATCGCCAGATCATGCTTCACATGGGGGTGCTTTTCCGGGTTCACCGGCAAGTAGGCATATTGGTTGAACAGCACCGGATCACCAGCAAACAGCAGTTCCAGACCGCCCTTGTTGCCAAAGTTCAGCCAGCTCGCGCGGTCCGACATGATATAGGCATCCATGCCGGCGGCGGTGTTCAGCGCTGCGCCCATGCCTGCGCCAACCGCGCGGTACCAATCACCAAAACCCTCCGGCGCCTGACCGGCAGCGGACCACAGGCTCAGCTCTTTCTTGTGGGTGCCGCTGTCGTCGCCACGGCTGACAAATGCCGCCTCGGCCTGTGCGATCTGCTGCAGGGCAGCGGCGGCATCGGCAGCCTGTGCAATGCCAGCCGGATCCGCCTTGGGGCCGATGAAGACAAAATCATTGTACATGATCTCGCGCCGGTGGGTGCCATTGCCACCCGCGAGGAATTTCTCTTCGGCGGTTTTTGAATGCACCAGGATCGCGTCCACATCGCCAGCTTCGCCCAGCCGGATCGCCTGGCCGGTGCCAACCACCAAGAGCTGCACATCCAGCCCAAGGTCTTTCTTGATTTCCGGCAGCAGGATCTCGGCCAGTCCCGAATTGTGGAAAGAGGTGGTCACCGCCATCTTCATCTCTTCGGCCAGCGCGGCCGAGGCCATCGCCAAGGAGGCAACTGCGCCGATAATCAGCTTTTTCATTCTACAATATCTCCGTTCAGAAATGCGCGCGCTTGCGCGGTTTGCGGGCCGGCAAAGAATTCATCTGCCGGGCCGAATTCGTGGATGCGGCCGCGAAGGACAAAGATCACCTCATCCGCCAGCCGCCGCGCCTGCCCCATGTTGTGGGTCGACATGATCAGCCGCGTGCCGGAGGCAGCGGCGCGGGTCAGGATCTCCTCGATCTCGCGGGTGGCGCGACCGTCCAGCGCCGCGCAGGGCTCATCCAGAAACAGCACCTGCGGCTCGCGCACCAGGGCACGGGCCAGAGCCAGCTTCTGCCGCTCGCCGCCCGAGAGATTGGTGGCCTGCCGCTCCAGAATGCTGCCCAGCCCCACCCGCTCGGCCCAGTCGGCGGCGCGGGCGCGGGCCTCGCGGCGGCGGACACCTGTCAGACGCAGGGGGTAGGCGATGTTTTCGATCACTGTACGGCGCATCATCACCGGGGTCTGGAACACGAAGGCCTGATGTTTCTGCGCCTCGGCCAGCGGGCAGGCCCAATCAAGGCTGCCGTCGCGCATCCGCACGATACCGTGCAGCATCTTCAACAGCGTGGTCTTGCCCGCGCCGTTGGGACCGATCACGATGGCGCTGCCCTGCCCGCCCAGCGTCAGATCCACCGGCCCGACCAGCAGTTTGCCGCGGCGGCGCACGCAGGCGCCCTGAACCACCAGAGGGAACATCTCCATCACCAGCGCCCCTCGCTCTCGGTGCGGCCCAGCCAGTGGATCATCAGGTTTACTGCCACCGCCAGCGCGATCAGCACAAATCCCAGACCCAGCGCCATGGCAAACTCGCCCTTGCCGGTCTCCAGCGCGATCGCCGTGGTCAGCACCCGCGTCGCATGGTCGATATTGCCGCCCACTACCATGATCGCGCCGACCTCGCCGATGGCGCGGCCAAAACCCGCCAGCGCCGCGGTCAGCAAGGCCCGCCGCCCGTCCCACAAGAGCGCCTTGATGCGCTGGAACTGGGTGGCGTTCATCGAGATCAGCAGGTCGTGGTAGTCGCTCCACAGCTCACGCAGGGACTGATGCGCAACCGAGGCCACCAAGGGCACCACGATAATCACCTGCGCGATGATCATCGCGGTCGGCGTGAACAGCAGGCCGAAGACGCCAAACGGCCCGGCCCGCGACAGGAACACGTAGACAACCAACCCCACCACCACCGGCGGCAGCCCCATCAGCGCGTTCAGCACCGCGATGGTGGCGCGACGCAGGCGGAACCGGCGCACCGCCAGAAAGGCCGCCAGCGGCAACGCGATGGCGCAGGCGATGACCAGCGCGGTCAGCGTCACCCGCAGCGAACGCAGGGTGATCTCCACCAGATCCGCATCCAGCGTCGCCAGCAGCCAGAATGCCTGCCCCAGCCCTGCCCACAAATCACCCATCGGCCCGGTCTTTTCCCCGCGGTTTCAATTGCTGCCGGAACTATCACGGCTCAGGTCTGTTCCAATCACAGGACGGGACATTCGGACAGTCAAAAACGGCAAACACGCCGCTCTGCCGCCATTTTGCCGCGCCCCAAGGGGCGCGCGCTGCTGCCAATCGGCGCCCAACGTGCCAAATCACCGCATTTGGTGCCTATTTCGCACCACTGCGCTTGCGTGCGGCATGCGAACATGAAACAAACCGCGCCCAAAGTGCCCCCCCGGACGCAATCTTGAGGATATGCCATGTTCGACCTGCAATCCATGCGGGATCAGCTCGCCAACCACTACGATCTGGCCCCCAATCCGGCACTGGCCGAGAAGATGGCCGATGTCTACGCGCGGATGGACCGGGTGGTGAACCCGATCGAATGGGCCACCCATGCGCCCTATGTCGCCGCCATCCTGGAGCTGAAGAAACAGCGCAACGCGGTGGTGCTGGCGCATAACTACATGACGCCCGAGATCTACCACGGCATTTCCGACGTGGTCGGCGACAGCCTGCAGCTGGCGATCGAGGCAACCCGGGTCGAAGCCGACGTGATCGTGCAGTGCGGCGTGCATTTCATGGCCGAGACCTCCAAAATCCTGAGCCCGGAAAAGACCGTCCTCATTCCCGATATGGAGGCCGGCTGCTCGCTGGCCGAAAGCATCACCGCCGAGGGCGTCGCCGAGATGCGCCGCCGCTATCCCGGCGCGCCGGTGGTGACTTACGTGAACACCACCGCCGAGGTGAAGGCGGCGTCGGACATCTGCTGCACCTCCTCCAATGCCGCGCAGATCGTCGCCGCGATGGAGGAAGACACCATCATCATGACCCCGGACCAGTATCTGGCGCAGAACATCGCCAAGCTGGTGCCGGAAAAGAACATCGTCTGGTGGGAAGGCTCGTGCATCGTGCATGAGCAGTACACGGCGCAGGATCTGCGCGACTTCCGTGAATGGAACCCCGGCACCCGGCTGATCGCGCATCCCGAATGCCCGCCCGACGTGGTGGCCGAGGCGGATTTCTCCGGCTCGACCAGTGGCATCGTGAAATACGTGACCGACGAGAAGCCGGAAAAGGCGCTGCTGATCACCGAATGCTCGATGGCGTCCAACATTGCCGACCAGCTGCCGGAGGTCGAATTCGTCGGCCCCTGCAACATGTGCCCCTACATGAAGAAGATCACGCTGGAGAAGATCCTGTGGTCGCTGCACACGATGACCGAACCGGTCGAAGTGGACCCCGAGGTGGCCGAGAAAGCCCGCATCGCGGTGCAGAGGATGATCGACCTCAGCCGCAAACTGGGCATTTGACACGTGCTGGACACCGGCCGCATCGTGATTGTCGGCGCCGGTCTGGGGGCGCTCTACGCAGCGCTTGAACTGGCGCCGCACCCGGTGCTGGTCATCTCCCCCGAACCGCTGGGCCGGGGCGCCAGCTCCTCCTGGGCTCAAGGCGGGGTCGCCGCCGCGATGGAACGCCCCGACAGCCCCGAGGCCCACGCCGCCGACACCCAGCGCGCCGGAGCCGGTACGGTTGATAGCCGGGTGGCTGCGATGGTGACACGCGTGGCCCGCGATCACATTCTGGACCTGACGGAACTGGGCACGCCGTTCGATCGCGACGCCGCCGGCAACTACGTGATGAACCGCGAGGCCGCCCATTCAGCCGCCCGCGTGGTGCGGGTCAAGGGCGATCAGGCCGGCCACCGGATCATGCAGACGCTGATCACCGCGGTGCGGGTCGCCCGCCACGTGCAGGTGCTGGAAAACACCCAGGCCGTGAGGCTGGAAACCAACGAGGATGGCGTCTCCGGCGTCTGGATCAGCCGGGCGGACACGCCCTCCGCACCGGTGCTGATCCGCACGCCCGCGGTGCTTCTGGCCGGTGGCGGCTCTGGCGGGCTCTATGCCCATACCACCAACCCGCCACGCATCCGCGGCCAGGTGATCGGGCTTGCCGCCCGTGCCGGTGCGCGGCTCGCGGATCCGGAATTCGTGCAATTCCACCCCACCGCCTTCGACATCGGCGAAGACCCCGCGCCGCTGGCCACCGAGGCGCTTCGCGGCGAACGCGCGGTGCTGATCAATGCCGAGGGCGCGCGCTTCATGCTGCCGGTCCACCCGGATGCGGAACTGGCGCCGCGGGACATCGTCGCCCGAGCCATCTTTGCCGAGACCCAAGCTGGCCGCCGCCCGATGCTCGACACCCGCGCCGCCCTCGGCGCGGAGGTGCTGAGCCGCTTTCCCACCGTGGCGCAGACCTGTGCCCGGGCGGGCATCGATCCGGTCACCGAGCCGATCCCCGTCGCGGTCGCCGCGCATTACCACATGGGCGGGGTCGAGGCCGACATGCAGGGACGCAGCAGCCTGCGCAATCTCTGGGTCTGCGGCGAGGCCTCCTCGACCGGGCTGCACGGGGCCAACCGGCTTGCCTCCAACGGCCTGCTGGAGGCGCTGGTCTATGCCCGCAACGCCGCGCAGGACATAGCAGCCCAGCTGCAGACTGCCGCGGAGTGCGCCGAGATCGCGCCGGAGTTTCCCGTTGGCGGCTGCCCGATGGACGCTAAGGCGCTGACCACTCTGCGTGAAACCATGACCGCCTTTGTCGGCGTCCGGCGCGACGCCGCGGGCCTGCGGCGGGCCTTGGCAATCCTTGCCCGGCTGGAGGCCGAACAGGCGGAGGATGAGAACTTCGTCAACATGTGCGCCACTGCCACCCTGATCGCTGCCGCGGCCCTCGCCCGACAGGAAAGCCGTGGCGGCCACTACCGCGATGACTATCCCGAAACCGATCCGGCCCAGGCCCAACGCACACGCATAACCCTGGCCGAAGCCCTGGCCATCCGCGCCCGGGTGCAAGAGGATTTCCAATGACCCAACAATTTGCCCGCCTGCCCGACCTGATCCTGGAACCGATGGTGCGCGCCGCCCTGATGGAAGATCTGGGCCAGAACGGCGATATCACCACCCGCGCCGTGATCCCGGCCAGTGCGACCTACCAGGCGCGGCTGAACGCGCGCGAGGCGGGTGTGGTCTCGGGCATGCAAATCGCCCGCATCGCCTTTCACCTGGTGGACGCCGGACTGAAGGTGGAGACCTTGCTGGACGATGGGTCCACCTGCGCCAAAGGCGATACACTGATGACCATCGAAGGCTCGGCCGCATCGATCCTGTCAGCCGAACGGGTCGCGCTGAACTTTGCCGGGCGGCTGACCGGCATCGCCACCCTGACCGCGGGTTTCGTGGCACAGACCGCAGGGACGAACACCCGCATCACCTGCACCCGCAAGACCACGCCGGGGCTGCGCATCGCCGAAAAGCAGGCGGTGCTGCACGGTGGCGGTTACAACCACCGCTTCGGCCTGTCCGATGCGATCCTGATCAAGGACAACCACATCGCCGCCGCGGGCGGCATCAAGGCGGTGCTGACCGCCGCCAAGGCCTGCGCCAGCCACATGATGAAAGTGGAAATCGAGGTCGACACCCTCGAGCAGCTGGAAGAGGTGATCGCCACCGGCGGTGCCGACGTGGTGCTGCTGGACAACATGGACACCGCAACGCTGACGCAGGCCGTTGCCATGGCACGCGGCCATGTGGTGACCGAAGCCTCGGGCAACATGAAACTGGAACGGATCGCCGAGGTGGCGGCAACCGGCGTGGATTACATCTCCTCGGGGGCGCTGACCCATTCGGCGCGCACCCTGGACCTGGGTCTCGATTTCTGAGGGCCAGGCGCCGCCGCCCCCGATCAATCTGCCCCGCGCTGCGACTGCGTCGGTTCCAGCTTGGCCTTGCGCAGGGCAACGGGCGACAGCATCAGCACCGACGCGCCCTCGATCTGGCGCACCTCGTAGGGCTTGTCGCTGTCCTGCAGTCCTGCGCGCAGCTCCTTTGGCAGATGTGCGCACTCCTGCGGCTGGCTTTCGCACATCACCACTGGACGGCCCGTCAGGTGCTCGAGCCGGAAGACCACCGACTGGTCCTTTTGCAGGTCCGATTTGCGCGCCGCTTCCAGCGACAGATAGGTGCCGGTCACGAATATCGGCCCGCTGCCCGCCCCCAGCTCGTCCGCCATCGCGCGGCTGAGCCGCTGCCACTCGGACGCGAAGTAATGCGTCATCCCCGCAAAGATCACCGACATCGCCGTCAGCGTGAACAACAGGTTGCGGCTGAGCCGGGCACGGCCTGCATCCTGCAAAGCGATCGCGAACAGGCCAAGAAACACCGCGCCATACAGCCACACGAACCCGCCAGAGCGCAGGGGCATGTCGATACCCGTGCGGATGACCTGCAGGCAGACCAGCCCCAGCCCCAACCCGACACCGCTGAGCATGTAGACCCCGCGCCACCTGTCCCGGCGCAGCACCGACCAGGCGGCCACCGCCAGCACGCCCGCCAGCAACAGCGCGAGCCCGGTATTGCCGTAGGCCCCTCTGCGCACCAGCGCCACCACGTAATCGAGTGCCAGCCTACCGTTTTCCAGCAGCGAAGCCAGATCGGTGGCCGGGCTGGGATTGCGCCATTCGGCCATCGGCACGCCGAAAATCCCATGGACCGCGTAGTTGAGCGAGTAGATTGTCAGCATGCCCAACGCGAAACTGGCAATGAACAGCGCCAGCAGCCCGGCCAGATCGCGGGCAGATCTCTTGGTTTCTGCCCGCGTCAGGCTCAACGCCAGAATCAGAAACGGATAGGTGGTATAGGCCATCAATGACACCGGCACGAACAGCAGCATCAGCCAGCGGCAGCTGCGCTCGCTCAGCCGGGTGGACAACCACGCATAAAGCGCAACGATCGCCAGCCCCAGCAGCAGCGTGTTGAACCACAGGGAAATCAGCACCCAAGGCAGGGCCAGCCCGGCAATCAGCGCCACCATCACCCGCTGCCACAGCGCCGCCTCCCGGCCAAAGGCGTTGTGAACCAGGCACCCGAGGTAGATCGCCCACAGCAACTGGTAGGCCAGAAAGTTCAGCCAGGCCGGCGTTACCAGCCCGCGCAGATGCCACAGGTAGTTGACCCAGCGCCCTTCCGTCAGCGTCTTGCTGTAAAACAGCGAAGGATCCGCCAGCAGCGCCGGATAGTCGTCATGCCGCAGCATCGGATCCGGCAGCTGGAACACCGCCGCCAGCAGCATCACGGCAAAGACCGCCGCCACGGTCACCAGCAACTGCGAGGCTGCCTTCGGCCGGGCGGCTGCGCCGGAGACGTCGGCGGTCAGGCTCATCCCTGCGCCTCTTGCTGGCGCTGCGCCTGGCGGGCCAGCACGGCGGCGCGCGCCTGCGCAATCCTGGTCACCATGCCGCGCGGCATCATTGACACGACACCGCGCCGCATGCGCCAGCCGAGGCTGCCCGCCAGCGGCACCGGCTGCCCGGCTGGCACTTCGCTGGCCAGCACCTCCGGCGGCAGACCCTGACGGCCTGCGTCATTGACATAAAGCACGGTGTTGTAGCGGTACCAGGGCTCCAGCCCCTCCATATGCTTCAGCTTGGGGCGGGCAAAATCAAAGGCGGTATAGCCGCGCTCCGCGAACAGTTCCTGCCAGAAGGACAAAGGCTTTTCGTTGATGTGGAACTCGCCGCCCTGCCCCGGCACCGCGGCCGAGAACAGCACCCGGTCGGCGTGGCGGGTCAGGCTGTCGACCAGCGTGGCCGAGGCCGCCTCGGGCAGGTGCTCGCCCACCTCCAGGCTTTGCGCCAGATCGAATTTCCGCCCCAGGTCGAAAGGCTTGGTCAGATCCGCGGCATGAAAACTGTCGCGCGGGATCGACAGCCGGTCGCGGTCGACATAGTCGCCGTCCACCCCGGCCACATCCGCCACTCCGGCCTTCAGCCATTCGCCCAGCCACACGCCGCGGCCGCTGCCGAGGTCCAGTACGCTTTGCGCCTGCAGGCAGGGCTGCACCACGGAGATCATCGCCTGCGCCGAGCTGCGCGCACCACGGTCGATATAGTCGTAGAAGGCGTTGGAATAGATATGGGACATGGTGTCTTGTTCCTGTTTCAACCAGCCGCGGAATAGACCCACAAGCGAAAGATGACGTAATTTTGCACGGGCAGCAGCACGGCGACGACCGCTGCCGCAACCCAGGGGGCCCAGCCCAATGCGGGACCAACTGCCCAGGTCACCAGCGTCGAGACTGCGAGGCCCGCTGCGACCGTGCAGGCAAAGCGCAGCATCTGGTCTGGCAACCCCAGAGATCGTCGAAAGGTCCAGCTGGTCTGAAGCACGTATTGCGCAATCACCGCGGCAACGAAGGCCAGGATATTGGCTGGCAGTGGCGACATTCCGGCGCTCAGCAGCATCGAATACCCCAGCACGTAGAATGCGGCGACGCAGACGCCGACTGTGGCGAAGCGCAGTATCTGTCCGACATCCACCATGGTCAGGAGGCTTCCCTGCGCAGAGGCTCGCGCAGATTTTGCGGAACCGCTGGCCCGTCGCTGGCGCCGGTTTCTTCGGCCACGAAGTACATCGGCCGCTGCTTGCTCTCCATGTACAGGCGGCCAATGTATTCGCCCATGATGCCCAGTGTCAGCAGCTGGATGCCGGAGAAGAAGGAGATCGCCAACAGCATCGAGGCCCAGCCAGGCGCCGTGTTGTGAAGCACCAGCGACAGGAAGACGTAGACCGCCATCAGAAAGGTGACATACAGGCTGAGAAATGCCAGCCGCGTCGCCATTTTCAGCGGCTTGGTGGAAAATCCCGTCAGCGCATCGGTCGCAAAGCGCAGCATGGCGCGAAACGGGTATTTCGTTACCCCGGCCACCCGTGGATCACGGACATATTCCAACCCGATCTGTTTGAACCCGGCCCAGGCGAACATGCCACGAATGAAGCGGGCCCTCTCAGGCATCGCCAGTACCGCATCCAGCGAGCGGCGGCTGACAAGGCGGAAATCGCCGGTGTCCTTGGGGATCTCCACATCCGACAGGGTGTTCAGGAACCGGTAGAACAGATAGGCGGTCGCCTTCTTGAACAGCGTCTCGCCCTGACGTTCAGCGCGGCGGCCGTAGACCACGTCATAGCCGCGGTCCATCATCATCATCATGTCGGGCAGGATTTCCGGCGGGTCTTGAAGGTCGGCATCCAGCATGAAGATGCGTTCACCCTTCGCGGCTTCCAACCCCGCCGTGAGCGCCACCTGATGACCACGGTTCGCTGACAGGCGAATGCCACGCACCACCGGGTAGCGCCGATGCGCCGCCTCGATCGCGGCCCAGGTCTCATCGCTGGAGCCGTCATCCGCAAGGATGATTTCGGCCTCGTCGGCCCATGGTTCAATCGCCTGCACCAGCCGGTCGACCAGCATCGGCACCGACTCTTCTTCGTTGTAGCAGGGCACAACAACCGATAGCTGCACTGTGTCGCCCTCAATTCTGCTCGTTAACCGCTCGTTAACCTAGATATTTGCCGGTCCGGCGCACCAAGGGCAACGGCAGTTCACCAAGACCCAAATTTGCAGCCAAATGGTTAAGGCCCTGTGTGCTTTCAGTAACGCACTATGTCAAAACCGTGGCGAATGCGGAGAACTTGCCGAAAACCTGCCGGAAATTCACCGTCTCGGCGGCGGTATTTGCACCCCGCACCGGCCTTGTCACAGCAGCCCGCGGGGAATCGTTTCCTGCCACTCCCGCGTGACGACCTCGCGCGGCTCCGGCCCTTCATGGGCGCGCACCTTGCGCCACAGGTAGAAATTTTCCTGATCGCAATGCATCCGGTTCTCGGTTTCGATCGAGACCTGCCAGTCTTGGCCGCGGGAGAATTCAAACGTCCAACTGCTGGCAAAGACGGCCGAGGCCGGATCGTCCGGATGGATCTCGTAATGCATGGTGACATGGCTGCCGACACGCAGCCCGCTGGCCGCATCCTCGGCCATGCCGTAATCGTCAAAAGTATCCAGAACCAGCGTGCCATCGGCGCGCGATACGGTTTCCGAGCGGCCGCCCGGCGCCCGCAGCTCGTGGGCGTCATAGGTCGGGTACGCCCGCGGCGGGCCGGGGTTCTGCGGCGCGATCTCCGCGGTGACCTCGCGCTGTGGCAGCACCAGCGTGCAGCGCTCCAGATGCAGCGTCACCTCGGCGGCTTGCGGCGCGGGCCAGACCACTGGCCAATACGAGGTCGACAGCGCCAGCCGCAGCACATGGCCCGCCCGCAGCTGATGCGCGCATTCATTCAGTTCGATCTCCGCCTCATAGAGCTCTCCCGGAACCAGCGGTTCCGGCGTCTCGAAGCTGTCGCGGCAGCACAAGTTCAGCGGGCGGTACGTAATCCGCTGCGACACCCCGTCCGGGGCCACATCGCAGAGCCGCGCCACCAGCTGCGCCACCGGTCTGTCGACAGTGAAAGACACCTTCAACCGCGGTCGCCCCAACAATTGCAACGGCTCCTGCAACGGCGCGCTGTCAAAGCAGACGGACAGCGCATCATCCCCGGCCTGGTCCCCGGCAAGTTCATTGTCAAACCTCATGCCCGGACAGAAATAGCCCGAGGCCTGCCCCAGCGTCGCCGGGTTGCGCACCGCGACCGTACCACTGGCAGGCTGATCCGAAAGGCACCCCTGCCCCAGATGCAGGCGGCGGTCCCGCACGTTGGGGGAAGGCCAGGCCTCCTCCGCGATCCAGTGGCCGCAGCGCGGCTTGTTCCGCATGGAGGGGTTGAAGTGTTCCTGCATGAAGGTGCGGTAGTCCGGCAGCGCCTCGGCGCCGTTGTCCTGCCCTTTCAGCCATTTGTCGAACCAACGCAGAACCTCGCCGTGGAAGTCCGCCGGGTCCAGCTTGGCGATATGGGCATAGCGGTGCTCCCACGGGCCGATCAGCGCCTTGGCGGGCACCTTCAGATTGGCTGCCAGTGCGGGCGGCGCGTTCACATAGGCATCCGCCCAGCCGGTGATCGCCAGCACCGGCGCCTCAATCGCGGACCAATCCTCGCACACCGAGCCATGTTTCCAGAAATCGCCCCGCGTCTGCTGGCGCAGCCATTCGGCCGCCATGAAGGGCATCCCCTCGATCCGCCGGATCCAGTCCGCACGCCAATCGGGCCGCTGTTCGGGATCCGCGGGGCGCGACTGATAGGCGAACATCTGGCTGCCCCAATTGGCATTGTCGCTCAGCAAACAGCCGCCCATGTAGTGAATGTCATCGGCATAGCGGTCCACGGTCGAAGCGACCGAGACCACCGCCTTCAGCGCCGGAGGGCGGCGCGCGGCGAGCTGCAACCCGTTGAAGCCGCCCCAGCTGATGCCGATCATGCCGACATTGCCGTCGCACCATTCCTGCGCCGCGATCCAGGCCAGAACCGCCTCGCCGTCGGACAGTTCCTGTTCGGAATATTCATCGTCGAACACCCCTTCGCTGTCGCCGGTGCCCGCGATGTCGACCCGGATGCAGGCATAGCCTTCGGCGGCAAAGACCGGATGGGTGGTGGCGTCGCGCGGCGCGGTGCCGTCACCCTTGCGGTAAGGCAGGTATTCCAGGATCGCCGGAAACGGCCCCGCGCCTGCGGGCATCCAGATCCGCGCTGCCAGCCGTCGACCATCCGGCAACGGGATCCAGTGGTTGTCGATCACCTCAAAGGCACCTGCCATGTTGACCTCGCATCTTGCATTGCGCCACAGCCGGACGTTGCGCGCGGCACACGCGGATCAGCGTGGCAGTTTCGGAGCGGTCTTGTCCAGCGCCAGTTCGGCATCCGAGAATTTCCACGGCCCCCGCACCCCCGGCACCCCTTCCGGCGCGATCTGCATGCCGCGGTAACGGATCTGCGGATCGTCGAAAGCCTGCCCGATGGTGTTGATCGGCCCTGCGGGAACCGTGGCCGCTTCCAATGCCTCCAGCAGTTCAGCCTGGGTCCAACCGGACAGAGCCTGCTCCAGCCGCATCGTCAACGCCTCGCGATTGTCAACGCGCAGCTGATTGGTCTGGAACCGGGAATCCTCGGCGACATCCGCCAGCTCCAGAACCTGGCACAGCCGCTGGAACTGGCCGTCGTTGCCCACCGCGAGGATCACATGACCATCCTGCACCGCCATCACCTGGTATGGCGCGATGTTGGGATGGTCATTGCCCAACCGTCTGGGGCTTTCACCGGTCGCCAGGTAATTCATCGCCTGGTTGGCCAGCAGCGCGGTGGCGCAATCCATCAACGACATGTCCAGATGCTGACCGCGTCCGGTGCGATGACGCTGCTCCACCGCAGCGAGGATGCCGATGCTGCCGTATAGCCCGGTCACGATATCGGTGATCGCCACCCCAACCTTCTGCGGCTGGCCGTCCGGTTCGCCGGTGATCGACATCAACCCGGACATGCCCTGCAGCAGGAAATCATAGCCCGCCCGCGGCGCATAAGGTCCGTCCTGTCCGAAACCGGTGACCGAGCAGTAGATCAGCCGCGGATTGATCTTGCTGAGGCTGGCATAGTCCAGACCGTATTTGGCGAGGCCACCGACCTTGAAATTCTCGATCAGGATGTCGGCATCGCGGACCAGGTCAATCACCGTCTGGCGGCCGTCCTCAGTGCGGAAATCAGCGGTCACACAGGATTTGCCGCGGTTGGCAGAGTAGTAATAGGCCGCGCTGCGGTCGCCTTCGCGCTCGATGAAGGGCGGGCCCCATTTGCGGGTATCATCGCCATCCGGGCTTTCGACCTTGATGACCTCGGCCCCCAGATCCGCCAGCGACTGGCCGATCCACGGGCCTGCCAGGATGCGGGCGAGTTCGACCACTTTCAGACCTTCAAGCGGAGTCATGGGCATTCCTTCCTGTTGTCCCGGCAGCGCGTGCCCTAGCTGAATAGACGGTCTGACATGCTCTGGCAAGATTTGATCAAATTAATGACACCCAACGCAACAAAGCGCTCCTCCATCGCTCCTGACAGGTGCCTCGGACCAAGGCGCTTGCGCCAAGCACGCCGAACCCCCATGTCAAATCAACCAGCCACTGCGCCAACCGGGGAGCCCTTATGACCGACACAGCCAACCTGCGCCCGTTGCGCGTTGATATCATCTCCGATGTGGTCTGTCCCTGGTGCGCCGTCGGTTACGGCCAGCTGGCCATGGCGGCCCGCCGCAGCGGAGCTGTGCTTGATATTCACTGGCAGCCGTTCGAACTGAACCCCTACATGGCACCCGAGGGCGAAAACCTGCGCGAGCATCTGGCGGCAAAATACGGCAGTACGGCCGAACAGTCGGCGCAGATCCGCAGCCAGCTGACCGAACTTGGCACAGCGCTGGGGTTCGACTTCCGTTTTGGCGACGATATGCGGATCTACAACACCTTCCAGGCCCACCAGCTGATCGAATGGGCCGAAACCCAAGGCAAGGGCCACGAGATGAAGCAGGCGCTTCTGAAGGCCTATTTCACCGATGGCAAGGACGTCTCGGATCCCCAGGTTCTGGTGCAGACCGCCGAGGGCCTCGGCCTTGACGCAGCCGATGCGCGTGCGGCGCTGGACAGCGGCGCACACGCAGACAGCGTGCGCCAGCGCGAGGCGTTCTGGGTGCAGCAGGGCATCAGTGGCGTGCCCGCAATGGTGTTCGACCGCCGCCACCTGGTGACCGGCGCACAGGGCGTCGAGACCTACGCCAGCATTCTGGAACAGCTGGGCGCTGCCGCCCCCAGATTCAGCTGAGACCACCGCCCGCCCCGCGACCAGTGGGACGAACGGTGTGTCACCTTCGTGACGGCTAGCCTTTCGGCAGGCTCTCGGTGATTGCCGTTTCCAGCTTGTCCACCAACTCTGTGATCTGCTCCTCGGTGATGATGAAGGGCGGTGCCAGCAGGATGTGGTCTCCGTTGCGGCCGTCGCGGGTGCCGGACATCGGGTAACAGATCAGCCCGGCCCGAAACGCCGCCTTCTTGATTTTCGCGGCCAGCCCCAGTGACGGATCAAACGGAGCCTTGGTTTTCCCGTCTTCGACCAGCTCCACCCCGCGGAACAGGCCGCGGCCGCGGATGTCGCCCACATGCGGATGCGCCCCGAACCGCTCTACCAGCGCCGCTTGCAGCTGGTTGCCCATGTCGGCGCTGCGCTGCACCAGACCGCGCTCCAGCAAGGCGCTGACCACCGCCAGCCCCGCCGCCGTGGCCACCGGGTGTCCGATATAGGTATGGCCGTGCTGGAAAAAGCCCGAGCCCTGCTCGATCGCCTGATAGATCGCCTTGGTGCAAAGCATCGCACCGATCGGCTGATAGCCCGCGCCCAGCCCCTTGGCGATGCAGAGGATATCCGGCGCGACGCCGTCTGCCTCGCAGGCGAACAGGTGCCCGGTACGCCCCATGCCGCACATCACCTCGTCCAGAATCAGCAGCACGCCGTACTTGTCGCAGATTTCACGGATGCGTTTGAAATACCCCGCCACCGCCGGCACCGCACCGGACGTGGCCCCCACCACGGGTTCCGCCATGAAGGCCATCACCGTTTCCGGGCCAAGACGCAGGATCTCGGTCTCCAGCTCATCCGCTGCCCGCTGGCCATAGCCGTAGCTGCTCTCCCCCTCCGCGCGGTCAACATATTCGTAGCAGGGCGCAATATGGGAGACGCCGATCAGCAGCGGGTCGAACTGCTGCCGCCGCCATTCGTTGCCGCCTGCGGCCAGCGCACCCAGCGTGTTGCCGTGATAGCTCTGCCGCCGCGCGATCAGGTGGCGGCGCTGCGGCTCGCCCCGCTCCAGATGGTACTGCCGCGCCAGCTTGATCGCGGCCTCCGTCGCCTCCGACCCGCCAGAGACGAAATAGACCCGATCCAGTTCCCCCGGCGCATGGGCGACCAGCAGATCCGCCAGCGCCTCGGCCGGCCCCGAGGTCATGAAGCCAGTATGCGCGAAGGCCAGCTTGCCAACCTGTTCCTGCACGGCGCGGATGACATCGGCATCGGAATGGCCAAGGCAGGACACCGCCGCCCCGCCGGAGCCATCAAAGTAGCGTTTGCCCGCCGCATCAATCAGGTAGCACCCCTCCCCGGCAACAGCAGTGGGCAGGTCGGCCTTGGTATGGCGTGGAAAGACATGGCTCATGATCGGCACTCCTTGAGTGTGTGGCCCTCGGCCCTTGCGGCCTGAACAAATGCGGCAACTGACGCGGCGTTGTCCGCCAGCAGACCGCCATCGGGTGTTTCGATGTTATTCTCAAATCCGATTCGCGCATCCCCGCCTGCCGAAACGGCGGCCAGCAAACACGCTTGCTCATGACGCCCAAAGGCGCAGGCCGCCCAGGCCAATTGCAGATCCGACGCGGCGTTCAGGAACGTCGCCAGCCCCTCGGGCTGTCCCGGCATCGCAGGCCGATAGCTGCCCAGCACAAAGATCGCGTCCCGCATTGTGCCCGGAACGAGACCCTCGCGATACCAGGCCCGCAACCGGGCAATGCAGTCGGCACCATACAGGATATGCTGCACCCGCGTCCCCGCCTCGGCGCACAGCGCATAGGTCCGGGCCGCCAGCCGCGGCTCCCGCGCCATTTCCCGCACCGAGATCGACGCCGCCCCCGGTCGGAGTGCCTCAAGGCAGGCCAGCTGATCGGCCACATCGTATATTCCCGCGCTTTCCGTGGTGATCTGGATGGCCATGCCCGGCGCAGCTTCGGCCACTGCAGCCATCGCTTCCCGATAGCGCCCGGCATCCAGTGAATGTGCCCCTTGCTCGTCGCGAACGTGCAAATGCACGGCCTGCGCACCCACCTTCTGGCAGGCCGCCGCGGCCTCGGCCAGCTGTGCGGCCGTCACCGGCAGGCGGGGGTGATCGCGCCGTTGCCGCCGCGCGCCGTTCAGAGCCACCATCAATTCATAGTTCGCCACATCCGTTCTCCACGCCTGTTTCCCCCTGCGCGCACGCCGCGCGGGATCGGGGGCAGACTGGCCAGACCGCACGTGCGATCTCAAGACGAAGAATTCGGAACATATGTTCTTTCGCTGCCAGCGCCTCGCGCACCCGTCGCTGGACCTAAACAACCGCAAGCACTGGACCTAACGAAAGCTGCGATTCTGACGTTTGTGTTAAGGTAAGAGGACTGCCCAACCGGCGGCCCGTTTCACCTTCAACGCCGAAAGGACATGTCATGGACGGCACGTTCAACGAAAACGATCTCTCCCGCGTGGTGGAAGCCGACAAGGCCCACATCTGGCACCACCTGTTCCAGCACAAGGCACTGGAGACCGCCGACCCCCGCATCATTGTCGAGGGCAAGGGCATGCGGGTCTGGGACCAGAACGGCAAGGAGTTCCTGGATGCGGTGTCCGGCGGCGTGTGGACCGTGAACGTCGGCTACGGCCGCGAAAGCGTCTGCAAGGCGGTCTACGACCAGCTGATGAAACTCTGCTACTTCGCAAATTCCGCAGGCTCGATCCCCGGCGCGCTGTTTGCCGAAAAGCTGATCGAGAAGATGCCGGGCATGAGCCGCGTCTACTACACCAACTCCGGCTCGGAGGCGAACGAGAAGGCCTTCAAGATGGTGCGCCAGATCGCGCACAAGAAATACGGCGGCAAGAAGACCAAGATCCTCTACCGCGACCGCGATTACCACGGCTCCACCCTCGCCGCGATGTCGGCAGGCGGCCAGGATGAGCGCAACGCCCAATACGGCCCCTTCGCGCCGGACTTCGTGCGCGTGCCCCATTGCATGGAATACCGCAAGCATGAGCTGGGCCTTGAGCATCTGTCCGGTGCCGATTTCGGCCGCGCCGCGGCGGACGCCATCGAAGAGGTGATCCTGCGCGAAGGCCCCGACACCGTCGGCGCGCTGTGTCTGGAGCCTGTGACCGCAGGCGGCGGGGTGATCGAGGCGCCCGAAGGCTACTGGGAGCGGGTGCAGGAGATCTGCAAGAAATACGATATCCTGCTGCACATCGACGAGGTCGTCTGCGGCGTCGGCCGCACCGGCACCTGGTTCGGTTACCAGCAGTACGGCATCCAGCCCGATTTCGTGACCATGGCCAAGGGCGTGGCCTCGGGTTATGCGGCGATTGCCTGCATGGTCACCACCGAAGAAGTCTTTGAGATGTTCAAGGACGACGCCGGTGATCCGCTGAACTATTTCCGCGACATTTCCACCTTCGGCGGCTGCACCGCCGGTCCCGCCGCAGCGCTGGAAAACATGCGCATCATCGAGGAGGAAAACCTCCTGGAGAACTGCACCGCCATGGGCGAGCGGATGAAGGCCAACCTGCGCGCCCTGATGGACAAGCATCAGGTGATCGGTGACGTCCGCGGCAAGGGTCTGTTCCTCGGTGCCGAACTGGTGCAGGACCGCGAAACCAAGGAACCGGTGGACGAGAAGCTGGCCCAGCAGGTGGTGGCCGAATGCGGCGCCCAAGGCGTCATCATCGGCGTCACCAACCGCTCGGTTCCGGGCAAGAACAACACCCTGTGTTTCAGCCCGGCGCTGATCGCAACCGCGGACGACATCGACCAGATCTGCGCCGCGGTGGACAACGCCCTGACCAAGGTATTCGGCTGACCCTCCTCCCTGTCGGACGATCAACCTGCGCCCCGGACCGCTACGGGGCGTTTTTTTTCATGCGGCCGCAGGTCCCCGCGGGTCAAGGAGGCCGCAAGGCCCCGCCGCCAGGCGGCTTTTCCTTGACGCGCATCCTTCACCCCAAAATCGGCGCGGGCCCTGCGGGGCAGACCTGCCCCTCAGGGCCTTCTCAGCGAAAACTTTCAGCGCCGCGCGTCAGCGCGGCGCCAGGCCCAACGGGTGCGGGGCAATTTTCAATTGTCCCGGCACCGGGCGGGAGCCGCCCCTTCGCGGCGGGTCAGACCAGCTGGAACAGGATGCCGGACAGCACCGCACCGCTGACGCCCAGCCCCAGATAGGTCACGAACACCCGCGGCTTCACCAGCGACCAGACCGCCGCCATCGCCGGGATCGAGCTGACCGCCCCCGCCACCATGAAGGCCATGGCGGCGCCTGCGCTCATCCCCTGCTCCATCAGCCCCGCCAGCAGGGGGGGCGCAACATAGGAGTTCAGATAGGCCGGCATCCCGACCAGGGCAGCGACGGCAATCGGCAGCACGCCCTCGCCGCCCACCAGCCCGGCGATCAACTCCGCAGGCACGTAGTGAACCAGCAGCGCTTCCAGCACATAGGCCAGCGTCAGCCATTTCAGCAGGAACAGCCCGTTAGAGCCGAACTCACGGCGGAACACCGCCCGGCGTCCGGCGTCCTGCCAGAACCTCCAGTGGGGCTGGCCGTCGAGCTTCGGCGCACCGCAGCCGCAGCAGTTGCTGGCGGGCGCCTGACGCAGCGGGCTGGCAAAGACGCCGTGCCGCTGCAACAGCTTGACGGCAAAGCCGCCCAAGAGCCCCAGCGCCACTGCCGCCACGGCCTTGCCGATGGCAAAGGGCCAGCCCAGCGCGCCCGCAGTGATCAGCAGCGTCGGCGGGTCGATCAGCGGCGAGGACAGCCAGAACGCCATCACTGCCGACAAAGGTGCCCCCAGCGCCAGCAGCCCGGCGATAAACGGGATCACCTCGCAGGAGCAAAACGGCGCCAGCCCGCCAAACAGGGCAGCCAGCACGATCATCCGCGTCTCGCGGCCCCGAAAGGCGCGCGCCACCATCACCTCCGCCCCGGTTGCCTTGAGGTAAGCCAAGAGCAGCACCGCAAACAGGATATAGCGCGCGGTGCTGACCAGCGCCGTTGCGGCAAATTCCACCACCGGGCCAAAATTGCCGGGGTCCAGCAGCGCCACCGCCGCCAGCAGCGCCGCCGCCAGCGCCCAGGGGGTTTTCAGCCAGCCCGCCAGCAGCTTGGCAGGCCGCGGGTTCTGTGTCAGCTCAGCCATCGTTTGCCGCCTTTGCGCCCGCGTCGGCGCAGCATTCGCTGAGGATGAACCCCGCCAGCGCCTCCAGCCGGGTGAAATCGGCGCGGTTGATGGTGGCCCGCCCCTGGCGCTGCTGCGTGACCACCCCGGCGCCTGCCAGAAATTTCAGATGATGCGCCAGCGTCGAGGGCGCGATCCCGGTGCGTTCCTGGATCTCGCCCACCGTCAGCCCGGCTTCGCCCGCGCGGATCAGGCAGCGCAGCACTTGCAGCCGCGCCTCCGAGCCCATCGCCGCAAATCCCTGCGCAGCTTCTTCCCACTGCATGATGTCCACTCCACTTGATTCGATAAAACTAGTTTTATGGATATATTGAACTCGATCAAGCCCGGAGGCGAACATTTCAGCTAAGTCCAGATTGCGCCGGGGTTAAGTCCAGCCTAACGTGCCCGCATGGCTATTTCTGTCGACACCTTCTTTCTCAACCCGGACGCGCATGGAACGCTGCAGGCGCAGATCCAGGAGATGATCGCCGAGGGCATCCTCTCGGGCCGGTTCCGGGTCGGGGAAAAGCTGCCGTCGTCGCGCAAGCTGGCGGCGCATCTGGGCATCAGCCGGATCACCGTGACGCTGGCCTATACCGAGCTGCTGGCCAACGACTACCTGACCTCGCGCGGGCGGTCGGGATACTTTGTGTCGGAGAACGCGCCGGTGCCGCCCTCCTATACGCCGCAGCAGAAATCCGGCGATGCGATGGACTGGGGCAAGGTTCTGGCGCGCAACTTTGCCGGCGGCGACACGCCGCGCAAGCCGCAGGACTGGCGCAGCTACCGCTACCCGTTCATCTACGGCCAGGCGGATGCGGCGCTGTTCGACCATGCGAACTGGCGGCTCTGTGCGCTGCGGGCGCTGGGGCAAAAGGATTTTTCCGCACTGGCCAATGACTACTTCGATCAGGACGACCCGCTGCTGATCGAATACATCGCCCGCCACACCCTGCCCCGGCGCGGCATCACCGCCCGGCCCGAGGAAATCCTGATCACGCTGGGGGCACAGAACGCGCTGTGGATCACCACCCAGCTGCTACTGAACCGCGGGCGGCGGGCAGCGGTGGAAGATCCCGCCTATTACACCCTGCGCGACCAGATCATGCAGACCCGCTGCCAGATGGAGTGCATCCCCGTGGACGAGGCCGGGCTGCCGCCGGACCGCATCAGCCACGAAACCGATGTGATCTTCTGCACCCCCAGCCATCAGAGCCCGACCACCTTCACCATGCCAATGGCGCGGCGCAAGGCGCTGCTGCAACGCGCCAGCGACATCGACGCGGTGATCGTCGAAGACGACTATGAATTCGAGATGTCCTTTCTCGGCGCGCCCTCGCCGTCGTTGAAGTCGCTGGATAGCGAAGGCCGGGTGATCTACGTCGGCAGTTTCTCCAAATCGCTGTTTCCCGGGCTGCGGCTGGGCTATCTGGTCGGCTCCGAACCTTTTATTCGCCAGGCGCGCGCCCTGCGGGCCAGCGTGCTGCGCCACCCGCCCGGCCACGTGCAGCGCACGGTCGCCTATTTCCTGTCGCTGGGGCACTACGATGCCCAGATCCGCCGCACCGCCAAGGTGCTGCACGACCGCCGCGCGGTAATCGAGGCTGCAATCGCCGCCCACGGGCTGACCATCGCCGGGGTCGGTGGCTTTGGCGGTTCCGCCCTGTGGATGCAGGCACCGCAGAACGTGGACACCCTGGCCGTCGCGGAGCAATTGAAGGCGCAAAGCGTGCTGATCGAACCCGGCGCACCCTTCTTTGCTGCCGAGAACCGGCAGCAGAACTTCTACCGGCTGGGATATTCCTCGATCGCGGCGGGGCGTATCGAACCGGGGCTGGCACTGCTGGCCGAGGCGTTGGAGCAGGCCCAGAAACAGGGGTAATCCGGCGGCTCCGGATCACGGCCTCCGCCACGATGGCCCCGCGCCGACATCTGGACCTACTGCGCCGAGACAACTGGCCCTAACCCACCCCTGAGTGCGCGCCTAAACCAGAGTCAATTCCCGGCCCAAGGCCCGGGCGCATTCCGCGTCTCACTCAGGAGAACCCGCCATGAAAATGACCACCGAAGAGGCCTTTGTCAAAACGCTGCAAATGCATGGCATCCAGCACGCTTTTGGCATCATCGGCTCGGCAATGATGCCGATTTCCGACATCTTCCCCGCTGCGGGCATCACCTTCTGGGACTGCGCCCACGAAGGCTCCGGCGGCATGATGGCCGATGGCTACACCCGCGCCACCGGCAAGATGTCGATGATGATCGCCCAGAACGGCCCCGGCATCACCAACTTCGTCACCGCCGTGAAGACCGCCTACTGGAACCACACGCCGCTGCTGCTGGTCACGCCGCAGGCGGCCAACAAGACCATCGGCCAGGGCGGCTTCCAGGAGATGGAGCAGATGCGCCTGTTCGCCGACTGCGTCGCCTATCAGGAAGAGGTCCGCGATCCCTCCCGCGTGGCCGAGGTTCTGAACCGCGTCATCATGAACGCCAAGCGCGCATCGGCCCCCGCCCAGTTGAACATCCCGCGCGACATGTGGACCCAGGTCATCGACATCGAACTGCCCGCAATCGTCGAATTCGAGCGCCCCGCGGGCGGTGAGTCCGCCGTGGCCGAAGCCGCCAAGCTGCTGTCGGGTGCCAAGAACCCGGTGATCCTGAACGGGGCCGGCGTGGTGCTGTCCAAGGGCGGCATCGAGGCGTCCAGGGAACTGGCCGAGCGTCTGGATGCGCCGGTCTGTGTCGGCTACCAGCACAACGACGCCTTCCCCGGCTCGCATCCGTTGTTTGCCGGTCCCTTGGGCTACAACGGGTCCAAGGCCGCGATGGAACTGATCAAGGACGCTGATGTCGTGCTGTGTCTCGGCACCCGGTTGAACCCGTTTTCGACCCTGCCGGGCTATGGCATGGAATACTGGCCGACAGAGGCCAAGATCATCCAGGTCGACATCAACCCCGACCGCATCGGCCTGACCAAGAAAGTTTCCGTCGGCATCATCGGCGACGCCGCCAAGGTGGCGCAGGGCATCCTGGCGCAACTCAGCGACACCGCAGGTGACGAAGGCCGCGCAGAACGCAAGAACCGCATTGCCGAGACCAAGTCCCGCTGGGCGCAGCAGCTGACCGAAATGACCCACGAGGACGACGATCCGGGCACCACCTGGAACGAGCGCGCCCGTGCTGACAAGCCGGATTGGATGAGCCCCCGCATGGCCTGGCGCGCGATTCAGGCGGCGCTGCCGAAAGAGGCGATCATCTCCTCGGACATCGGCAACAACTGCGCCATCGGCAACGCCTACCCGTCGTTCGAGGCGGGCCGCAAATACCTCGCCCCCGGCCTGTTCGGCCCCTGCGGCTATGGTCTGCCGGCCATCGTCGGCGCCAAGATCGGCAACCCCGACACACCCGTGGTCGGCTTCTCGGGCGACGGCGCCTTCGGGATTGCGGTCACCGAACTGACCGCCATCGGCCGCAGCGAATGGCCCGCCGTCACCCAGGTGGTGTTCCGCAACTACCAGTGGGGCGCGGAAAAGCGCAACTCGACCCTGTGGTTCGACGACAACTTCGTCGGCACCGAGCTGGACACCCAGGTGTCCTATGCCGGTATCGCCAAGGCCTGCGGTCTGAAAGGCGTGGTCGCCCGCACCATGGACGAGCTGACCTCGGCCCTGGCGCAGGCGATCGAAGACCAGAAGAACGGCACCACCACCCTGATCGAGGCG
This sequence comes from Nocardioides marinus, assembly GCA_019801415.1. Taxonomy (GTDB): domain Bacteria; phylum Pseudomonadota; class Alphaproteobacteria; order Rhodobacterales; family Rhodobacteraceae; genus Leisingera. The sequence goes on along the minus strand of JAHVJD010000004.1, from coordinate 200,106 downwards.
ATGATCAACCAGGAGCTGGGTGAGCCGTTCCGCCGCGACGCCATGAAGAAGCCGGTCCGCGTGGCGGGCATCGACAAGGCCGACATGCGCGAGCAGCAGGTCTGACGCCGTGACCCTGCCCTTTGACCTGTCTTCGGGCCAGGGGCTCTATCTGGCCGCCGCGCTGTTTGCGGCGGCCATGATCCGCGGATTTTCCGGCTTTGGCTTTTCCGCGATCTTCATCATTCTGGCGGCCCTCATCACCAATCCGTTGCCGCTGATCCCGGTTGTGTTTTCCTGCGAGATTGCCATGACCGCCTTTCAGGCCCGCGACATCCGCCCGCATGTGGACTGGCGCCGCGCCCTTGCTCTGCTGGGCGGCGCCGCCGTGGCCACCGTCCCGGCGATCTCCCTCATGGCCCGGCTGGGCGAGGATGAGGCACGGCTCGCGATCTCCTGCCTGATCCTCGGGCTGAGCCTGGTTCTGCTCAGTGGCTGGCAGCTGGCGCGGCCCGTGGGGCGCAACGGCAACCTGGGCGTTGGCGCATTGGCGGGCATCGCCAACAGCGCAGGCGTCGGCGGGCTGCCGGTGGCGGCCTTCCTCACGGCGCAGCCGGTGTCTCCGGCGGTGTTCCGCGCCACGATGATCGTGTTCCTGACCGGTATCGACCTGATGGCGCTGCCGGTGATGGCGGCCAACGGTCTGGTCGGGCCGCAGACGCTGACCGGCATCCTGCTGGCCTTCCCGGTACTGGCGCTTGGCATCTGGGCAGGCTCGCGCGGGTTTGCCGCCGTCTCCCAAGTCCACTTCCGCCGCGCGGTGGTGGTGCTGCTGACCCTGTTGGCGCTGTTCAACATCGCCCGGCTGGCCGCCTGAAGGAGACGCCCATGCAGAACATCCTCGTCATCAATGCAGGCTCCTCCTCGATCAAGCTGGCGGTCTTCTCCCCCACGCTGGAGCCGCTGCTAACCGCGCAAGCCGCCGGAATCGGCAGCTCCGCCGCAGGGGAGTTGCAGATCGGGGCGCAGAAATCCGCACCCGCCGTGCCGGACCACGCCGCGGCCTTTCAGCTGCTGCTGAAGGGGCTGGCGGCGCAGGGGCATGGCCCCGACAGCTTTGCTGCCGCGGGCCACCGGGTTGTCCATGGCGGCGCGACACTGACGCAGCCACTGGCGGTCACTGCCGACGTGCTGGCACAGATCGACGCCTGCAGCCACCTTGCGCCGCTGCACAACCCGCATAACGCGGCCGCCATCCGCAGCCTGATGCAGCTGATGCCCGGCATGCCGCAGATCGCCTGTTTCGACACCGCCTTTCACGCCACCTGCCCCGAGGTTGCTCAGCACTATGCGGTGCCGCAGGACTGGCACGCCGAGGGCATCCGCCGCTACGGCTTTCACGGGCTGAGCTATGCGGCACTGGTGCGCAGCCTGCGCGACAGCGGCGCCCCCCTGCCCCGTCGGCTGCTGGCCTGCCACCTCGGGAACGGTGCCAGCCTCTGTGCCATTCTGGACGGCCAAAGCGTCGCCACCACCATGGGGTATTCCCCGCTGGAAGGGCTGACGATGGGCACCCGGTCAGGCTCGATCGACGCCAGCGCGGTATTGGACCGGGCCGAGCGCCACGGCATCAGCGCCACCCGTGCCGATCTCGTGCACCGCTCCGGCCTTCTGGGCCTGTCCGGCCACAGCCATGACATGCGCGCCATTCAACAGGCCGGTACCGCCCCCGCCCGATTTGCCGTGGAGCATTTCTGCTACTGGATCGTCCGCCATGCAGGGTCGATGCTGGCGGCCATGCAGGGCGCGGACGCCATCGCCTTTACCGGCGGCATCGGGGAAAACGCGCCCGACATCAGGGAGCGCGTCGTCCGGCAACTGGCCTGGGCCGGGTTGGGACCGGAGAACACCCATGTGATCCCCGCCCAGGAAGAACGCCAGATTGCCCTGCATACGCGCGACATTCTGGCCACCCTGTGAAAAATTATCTTTTGAAACTCCACCACTTCTGAGAACAACATTCTGACAGAAGCTCCTTCCGCAAGACAATCTGCCCGCAAAACCCAGAGGTGCCAATGACCCATCATCAGCCGACCCTCGACACCTCGCCCAAGGTTTCCGACGAAATCCGGCGGACCACCTGCTACATGTGCGCCTGCCGCTGCGGCATCAACGTGCACATGAAGGACGGCAAGGTCGCCTATATCGAGGGCAACCGCGACCACCCGGTGAACAAGGGCGTGCTCTGCGCCAAGGGCTCGGCCGGGATCATGCAGGTCAACGCGCCCTCTCGGCTGCGCGCGCCGCTGAAACGGGTGGGGCCGCGCGGCTCGGGCAAGTTCCGCGAGATTTCCTGGGACGAGGCGATCAGCACCGCCGTGGGCTGGCTGAACGAGCTGCACGAGACCGCGCCGCAGAAACTGGCCTTCTTCACCGGCCGCGACCAGAGCCAGAGCTTCACCAGCTTCTGGGCGCAGAATTTCGGCACCCCCAACTACGCCGCGCACGGCGGCTTCTGCTCGGTCAACATGGCCACCGCCGGCATCTACACCATGGGCGGCGCCTTCTGGGAATTCGGCCAGCCCGACTGGGAGCATACCAAGCTGTTCATGCTGTTCGGCGTGGCCGAGGATCACGACTCCAACCCGATCAAGATGGGCATCGGCAAGATCAAGAAGCGCGGCGCGCGGGTGATTGGGGTGAACCCGATCCGCACCGGCTACAACGCGGTGGCGGATGACTGGGTCGGCATCACGCCGGGCACCGACGGGCTGTTCATCCTGTCGCTGATCCACGTGCTGATGAAGGCCGGCAAGATCGATCTCGACTACCTTAGCCGCTACACCAACGCGCCGGTGCTGGTGAACGGTTCTGACGGCCCGCAGAAGGGGCTGTTTCTGCGCGACGAGAACGGCAAGATGCTGGTGATCGACCGCAACACCGGCCAGCCCACCCCGTTTGACCAGCCCGGCGTGCGCCCCGACCTGACCGCGACTTTCGACAAGGACGGCGTCACCCACCGCCCGGTGTTCCACCAGATGGCCGAGCGCTACCTCAGCGCGGACTATGCGCCCGAGGCGGTGGCGGACAGATGCGGCATCCCGGCCAGCCGCATTCGCGCCATCGCAGCGGAACTGGCCCGCGTCGCCTTTGACGAGGCGTTTGAACTGGACGTCGAATGGACCGACTTCCGCGGCGAAAAGCACAGCAAGATGACCGGCCGCCCGGTGTCGATGCACGCGATGCGCGGCGTTTCGGCCCATGCCAACGGCTTTCAGACCTGCCGCGCGCTGCATGTGCTGCAGATTCTTCTGGGCACGGTCGAGGTGCCCGGCGGCTTCCGCTTCAAGCCGCCCTACCCCAAACCGATTGAGGCCCACCCCACCCCGCACGGCGACCGCCGCCCGGGCCGCCCGCTGGAGGGGCCGCATCTGGGGTTCCCGCGTGGTCCCGAAGACCTGCTGCTGGACGAGGACGGCACCGCCCAGCGCATCGACAAGGCCTTCACCTGGGAAAACCCGATGTCGGCGCATGGGCTGATGCATATGGTGATCTCCAACGCCTATGCGGGCGATCCCTACAAGATCGACACGCTGTTCATGTATATGGCCAACATGTCGTGGAACTCCTCCATGAACACCAAGGGCGTGATGGAGATGCTGTCGGCCCGCAACGACGACGGCGGCTACATGATCCCGCGGATCATCTATTCCGACGCCTACTCCTCGGAGATGGTGGCCTATGCCGATCTGGTGCTGCCCGACACCACCTACCTGGAGCGCCACGACTGCATCAGCCTGCTCGACCGCCCGATCTGCGAGGCGGACGCGGCGGCTGATGCGATCCGCTGGCCGGTGATCGAACCCGACCGCGACGTGCGCGGCTTCCAGTCGGTGCTGATCGAGCTCGCCAACCGGATGAGCCTGCCGGGCTTCACCAATGCCGACGGCACCCCCAAGTGGAAGGACTACGCCGACTATATCGTCAACCACGAGCGCAAGCCGGGCATCGGCCCGCTCGCCGGTTTCCGCGGCAGGGACGGCACCCAGGAAGGCCGCGGCGAGGTGAACCCGGATCAGCTGAACCGCTACATCGAAAACGGCGGTTTCTACGTCGCGCACATCCCCGAAGGCGCGGATTACTACAAGCCCTGGAACACCGCCTACCAGGACTGGGCCGTGGGCATGGGGATCTATGACAGCCCCCAGCCCTACCTTTTCCAGCTCTACGTGGAACCGATGCGCAAGTTCCAGCTGGCCGCCGAAGGCCATGGCGAACGCCAGCCGCCCGAACATCTGCGCCAGCGCATCAGGCACACGATGGATCCGCTGCCGATCTGGTACGAGACCGATCAGCAGGGCAACGAGGGCTTCACAGTCAACGCCCTGACCCAGCGACCGATGGCCATGTACCACTCCTGGGGCACCCAGAACGCGTGGCTGCGCCAGCTGCACGGGCGCAACCCTCTGTATGTGCCGACCAAACTGATGCGCGAGCATGGGCTGAAGGACGGCGACTGGGCGCGGGTTTCCTCGCCGCATGGGGAAATCACCGTACCGGTGATGGAAATGGCGGCGCTGAATGAAAACACCGTCTGGACCTGGAACGCCATCGGCAAGCGCAAGGGCGCCTGGGCGCTGGAGCCGGACGCACCGGAGGCCACGAAAGGGTTCCTGCTGAACCATCTGATCCACGAATTGCTGCCGCCCAAGGGCGACGGGCTGCGATGGGCCAACTCGGATCCGATCACCGGTCAGGCAGCGTGGTTTGATCTGAAGGTCAGGATCGAAAAGACCACGCCGCCGGACGACCCGCAGGAAAGCAAACCCGCCTTTGCAGCGCAGGAATCGCCGGTTGGCACCGGCCCGAAGGAACTGAAATGGAAGGTGGGCAAATGACGGAACTTCCCAATTCCACGGACCGCAAGATGGGCCTGGTCATCGACCTCGACACCTGCGTCGGCTGCCATGCCTGCGTGATTTCCTGCAAGGGCTGGAACACCGAGAACTACGGCGCGCCGCTGTCGGACCAGGATCCCTACGGCGCGGACCCTTCCGGCACCTTCCTCAACCGCGTGCATTCCTATGAGGTGCAGCCAGCCCCTTGTGAAAGCCAGCCGGACCCGGCGGCGCAGCTGATCCACTTCCCGAAATCCTGCCTTCATTGCGAGGACGCCCCCTGCGTCACCGTCTGCCCCACCGGCGCCAGCTACAAGCGCACCGAGGACGGCATCGTGCTGGTGAACGAGGACCACTGCATCGGCTGCGGTCTCTGCGCCTGGGCCTGCCCCTATGGCGCGCGTGAGCTGGACCTGGCCGCGGGCGTGATGAAGAAATGCACCCTCTGCGTTGACCGCATCTACAACGAAAACCTGCCCGAGGAGGACCGCATCCCGTCCTGCGTGCGCACCTGCCCCGCAGGCGCGCGCCATTTCGGCGACCTCGGCGATCCTGACAGCGACGTCTCCAAACTGGTCGCGGAGCGCGGCGGCATCGACCTGATGCCCGAGATGGGCACCAAGCCCGTAAACAAGTACCTGCCGCCCCGCCCCAAGGACCAGATCGAGGCACAGGCCGCGCCGCTGGCACCGCTGCTGAAGCCTGTCGCGGAGGACGCGGGCGGTTTCATGGGCTGGCTCGACAAGGCGCTCGACAAACTTCCGGGGGGAACCAACTGATGCATCCGGCACCGTCCGTCATTCTCTTCACAACCCTCTCGGGTCTCGGTTTCGGCCTGTTATTCTTTCTCGGCCTTGGCCAACCCGCCGCCACCGGCACGGTGGCCTTTGTCTTCTACCTCATCGCATATGCGCTGGCGGTGGGCGGGCTCCTCGCCTCGACCTTCCACCTGGGCCGTCCCGAGCGCGCCTGGCGGGCGTTCACCCAGTGGAAAACCAGCTGGCTCAGCCGCGAGGGGATCTGCGCCGTGGCCGCCCTGCTCGTCATGGGGCTCTATGCGCTGGGGGCGGTGTTCCTTGACAGCCATTGGACGCTGCTGGGCTGGCTTGGTGCGGCGCTCAGCCTTGCCACCGTGTTCACCACCTCGATGATCTACACCCAGCTCAAGACCGTGCCGCGCTGGAACACGGCCCTGACGCCGGTGATGTTCCTGTCGTTCAGCATTGCGGGCGGCGCGCTTCTGGCCGGGGCCGAGACGCTGGCGCCCTGGCTGCTGACCCTCGCCGGTGCGGTGCAGCTGGCCTATTGGGCCAAGGGCGACGGCGCGCTTGCGGCCTCGGGCACCGATCTGGCCACCGCCACCGGGCTGGGCAGCCGCGGCACGGTGCGCGCCTTTGAGCCGCCGCACACCGGCAGCAACTACCTGTTGCGCGAATTCGTGCATGTGGTGGGACGCAAACATGCGCAAAAGCTGCGGGTGATTGCCTTTGCGCTCGGCTTCGTGCTGCCGTTGCTGATGATCCTCGCGCCGGTGCACGGCTTTGTGCTGAAGCATGTGCTCGCGGCGCTCGCAGTGCTGTCTCATATGGCAGGCATCGCGGTGTCGCGCTGGCTGTTCTTTGCCCAGGCGGAACATGTCGTCGGGTTGTACTACGGCAAACGCTGATCCCGCTCCGGGGCGCGCAACCGGAGCTTTCCACGCGTCGCGCCCCGGTACAGATCGCACCCGCAGCGCGCCCCCGGCAGCTGACAGGACAAAGGCGGCCCCTTCGGGCAACAGACAACGGCAACCACGAAAAAGGGCGGCCCATCGCAGGACCGCCCTTCTGTCATTCTATCCGCTACGGCTTACAGCAGGCCGGCGTGCACCATGGCCGCATCAATCGCCGCTTTGGTGCTGTCTTCCAGCGTGGTCAGGGGCGAACGCACCTCCTCACTGCACAGGCCCAGTTTGGACAGGCCGTATTTTGCACCTGCAAGGCCCGGCTCGATGAAGATTGCCTCATGCAGCGGCATCAGGCGATCCTGGTATTCCAGCGCCTTTGCGTAGTCGCCGGCCAGCGTCGCAGCCTGGAATTCGGCACACAGCTTGGGCGCAACATTCGCGGTGACCGAGATGCAGCCGACGCCGCCATGGGCGTTGAAGCCCAGCGCGGTGGCATCTTCGCCCGAGAGCTGCACGAAATCCGCGCCACAGGTGGCACGCTGCTGGCTGACGCGGGCGATGTCGCCGGTGGCATCCTTGACCCCGATGATGCGGGGCAGTTTCGCCAGTTCACCCATGGTGGCGGGTGTCATGTCAACAACCGAGCGACCGGGGATGTTGTAGATGATGATCGGGATCTCGGCGCAATCATGGGCGGCGGTGAAATGCTGCACCATGCCACGCTGGGTCGGCTTGTTGTAATACGGGGTCACCACCAGGGCCGCGTCGGCACCGGCCGATTTGGCGAACTCCACGAATCGAATCGTCTCGACCGTATTGTTGGAACCCGCGCCCGCGATCACCGGCACCCGCCCCGCTGCGGCCTTGACCACCTCGGCGATCACGGTCTCATGCTCTTCGTGGGTCAGGGTCGGGCTTTCGCCGGTAGTGCCGACCGGCACCAGCGCATTGGACCCTTCGGCAATTTGCCACTCGACCAAGCGTTTGAGCGCATCCAGATCCAGCTCGCCGTTCGAAAACGGGGTGACGAGTGCTGGCATAGAGCCTTTGAACATGGGCACGCTCCCTTTGCTGCGGTGCTGGCGGCAATCTGCCGCCGTCAAGACAGGCGATGCCGGGGTTTTCAGTTGCGACCGGCCCGCCGATGAGTAACGTTCAAGCCTGTATCCCCGGACAGCTGGAAAATGCAAGAGATGACACGCATCCTGGTCTTTATTCTGCTCATCGCAGCCATACTGCCCGGAAGCCGGGCCACCGCCGATGATCTCAAGGAAGCCCTGTCGCTGATGCGGGCCGAGAAATGGACCGAGGCGGCGCGGGCCGCCGGGCAGCCGCAGAGCGTCGGCTGGGACATCATCGAATGGCACCGCCTGCGCGCCAAGATGGGCTCCGCCGCGGATGTCGTGTCGTTCCTCAAGCGGCGTCCGGACTGGCCCGGCCTCGCCTACCTGCGCCGCCAGAACGAGGACACGGTGGCCGCCCTGCCCCGCGCCGAGGTGCTGGCCTTCTATGACGGCCGCCGCCCGCAGACCCCTGAAGGCGCGCTGAGCTTTGCGCGCGCACTGATCGCCGCGGGTCGGCGGGGGGAAGGCGAAGCCGAGATCGTGCTCGCCTGGCGCACCATGGCCATGGGCAGCGCCATCCAGGCCGAGTATCTGCGCGACTTTTCCGCGCTGCTCAAACCCCACCACAGCGCCCGGCTGGACAAGCTGCTCTGGGAGGAACACCGGGTCAGCGCCAAGCGAATGCTGGCGCTGGTGCCGGAGCCCCAGCGCAAACTGGCCGAAGCCCGCATCGCCTTGCAGGAGCGCACACCGGGGGTGGACGCCAGGATCGCGGCCGTGCCGGACAAGCTGCAGGACGCCGCGGGCCTCGCCTATGACCGCTTTGTCTGGCGCGATCGCAAGCGGATGCAAGACAGCGCCATCGCCATGATGATGGATCGCAGCACCAGCGCCGACGCTCTCGGCGAGCCCGGCAAGTGGCTGCGCCGCCGCCGCGACTTTGCCCGCCAGCTGATGCGCGACAAGAAATACGAGGACGCCTATCAGCTGGCGGCCTACCACTTTGCCACCCCCGAGGATGGCTATGGCTATTCCGACTGCGAATGGCTGGCCGGCTATATCGCGCTACAGATGCTGCGCGACCCGGAGCTCGCGGCCTACCACTTCAACCGGTTCCTCGACTCCGTCGAGACGCCGATCTCGATCGGGCGCGGCGGCTACTGGCTGGGGCGTGCCTATGCCGCGATGGGCGAGGTCGACAAGGCGCATGAAGCCTACGCCAAGGCCGCCGACTTCCAGACCTCCTTCTATGGCCTGTTGGCCGCGGAGAAACTGGGCCGCCCCTTCGACCCTGCGCTTGCCAACCCGCCCGAGCTGCCCGATTGGCGTAACGCGGCCTTCATGGGGTCCTCGGTGACCAAGGCCGGGTTGATGCTGTTGCAGGCGGGGGATCTGGCGTTGGCCGAGCGTTTCCTGACCCACCTCACCGAAGGGCTGACGCCCGTTCAGGCACGTCAGCTGGGGCAGATGGCGGTGGATCTGAACGAACCGCATCTGGCGGTGATGATCGCCAAACGCGCCGCCCAGGACGGGGTGGAGCTGCAGGGCGCCTATTACCCGCTGCACCCCGTGGCCAAACACGCCCTGCCGATGGCCGAGGAAATGACCCTCGCCATCGCCCGTCGCGAAAGCGAGTTCGATCCCTATGTCGTCAGCCATGCCGGGGCGCGCGGGCTGATGCAGGTGATGCCCGCCACCGCCGAGCTGGTGGCCGGGGAACTCGGCATTCTCGCCAACCACAAGACATCGCTGCTGACCGCCGACTGGAAATACAACGCCCGCCTGGGTGCCACGTATCTCGCCGGGCTGGCCGGAGATTTCCGCGGCAACGTGGTGATGATGGCGGCCGGCTACAACGCCGGGCCGCACCGTCCCAAGGCCTGGATGGAGCGCTATGGCGACCCGCGCGACGGCGAGCCGGACATCATCGACTGGATCGAACACATCCCGTTCAATGAAACCCGCAACTACGTGATGCGGGTGACCGAAAGCCTGCCGGTCTACCGCGCGCGGCTGGGCAAGACGCCGCTGCCCATCCCCTTCTCGCAGGAACTGTCGGGGTCAACCCTTCACGCGTTCGCGCCATAGGGTGAACAGACCCGCGGCGATGATGATCCCCGCACCGATGGCGACATTGGTGCGGATCACTTCGCTGAAGATCGTCACCCCCAGGATCGCCGTCCAGATCAGGTGGAAATAGGCAAAGGGCTGCACCGCGCTGGCCTCGGCCATCTCGTAACACTTGATGAGCAGCCAGTGCCCCGAGGCCCCGGTGATGCACAGCAGCGCCATCCAGCCCCAGTCCGCCTGGTTCATCGGCTGCCAGAACCACACCCCCACGGCGGTCATCACCACCATGCCGGAAATCCCGGTCCAGAAGAAACTGGTGGCCGTGCTGTCCTCACGCGCGACATAGCGCGTCAGCAATCCATAGACCGCGAACATCAGCGCCGAAACAAAGGGGATCACCGCCAAGGGATCGAACACTCCGGCGCCCGGTTGCAGGATGATCAGCACCCCGGCCAGTCCGACGCCGATCGCCGCCCAGCGCCGCCAGCCGACATTTTCCCCCAGCAGCGGCCCGCTCAGAGCGGCCACCAGCAGCGGATAGCAGATGAAGACAGCCTGGCTCTCGACCAACCCCAGCTTGGTGAAACCGTAGACCGCGACGCAGATCTCCGCCGCCAGCAAGACCCCGCGGAAGATCTGCAACCACGGCTGGCGCGTCTGCGCGGCCTTGCGAATGCCCCCGGGCGCCCGCGCGGCCAGGAACACCACGAAGGCCGCAAAGAACCAGTAGCGGATCATCACCACCATGTAGGTGTTGTAGGTGCCCGCGAGGTGACGCGAGATCCCGTCCTGCAGGGCGAACACCACCGTGGCGCTAATCATCAGGAAAATGCCCAGCGGCACGTTGTTGGTCTGGGGTCCACGGGTTGGGGCCAGTCCGGCGCTGCCCTGCGCGGGTGCTGCTTGGGTCATCTCTTTACCGCCTGTGTCATATGCCGTTTGCGCCCGAAACCGGGAATGCGGGTTACTTCGAATCCGGCGGCCTCCAGCCCGCGGCGCACGAAACCGGCCGCGGTATAGGTCGCCGCCGTGCCGCCCTCCGCGGTATGAGCCGCCACCTCTGCCATCAGGGCCGGTTCCCACAGCTCGGGGTTCTTGGCCGGCGAGAACCCGTCCAGAAACCAGGCATCGGCGCGCCCCGTCCAGCTTGGCAGCGACATGCGGGCGTCGCCTTCGATCACCTCCAGATGCAGAGTGCCGAGATCACATGCGCCATGGCCCGACCAGGCGGCCAGGAACCGCTCGGCCCAAGGCGCCACCGCGGGGAAAGCCTCCAGGGCGCGGGCCATGTCCTCGGGTCCCATCGGAAAGGCTTCGAAACTGGTGAACCGCAGCGCCCCCGCTTGGCCGGTTTCCTCCCAGGCGCGCCAGGCCGCCAGCATGTTCAGCCCGGTGCCGAACCCCAGCTCGGCAATGTGGAACCCTGGCGCAAAGCGTCGCGGCAGGTCGTTGCCCGCCAGGAACACGTGTTCGGTTTCCGCCAGCCCGTTCTGGATCGAGAAATAGGGATCATCGAATTGATCCGACACCGGAATGACGCCTTCCCGCCAGCTGAGACGGGCCTGCTGGTCTGCCATGGTATAATCCCCTAAAGGTAAGCCGAACGGCGCGACACTGGCGAAAGGATCCGCAAATGGCAATGGCAGATGTAACGGTGCGCGGCGCGGGGATCTTCGGTCTGTCCATCGCCTGGACCTGCGCCCGGCGCGGCGCCAGGGTGCAGGTCATCGACCCCTTTGGCCCCGGTGCCGGAGCCAGCGGCGGCCTGGTCGGCGCGCTCGCACCGCATGTCCCCGAAAACTGGAACCCCAAGAAGCAATTCCAGTTGGAAAGCCTGCTGATGGCGCAGGCGTTCTGGGAGACGGTAGAGGCCGAAGGCGGCGTCAGCGCGGGTTACGGCCGCACCGGGCGATTGCAGCCCTTGAACGACGCGCGCGCGCTGGAGCTCGCCCGCCAGCGCGAAGCCAGCGCCGCCCAACTCTGGAAGGACGCGGCCGAATGGCGCGTGGTGCCTGCCGCCGATCTCGGCCCCTGGGTGCCGCCCAGCGCCACCGGCATGGTGGTCCATGACACCCTCAGCGCCCGAATGCATCCGCGCCGCGCCTGCGCGGCGCTGGTGGCCGCCCTGGCGGTGCGCGACATCACCGTGGTGGCCGAGGCCCCGGATCAGGGCAAGGTCGTCCATGCCAAGGGCCATGCAGGGCTGCTGGAGCTGAATGAGCGTTTCGGCAAGACCGTGGGCAGCGGCGTCAAGGGTCAGGCGGCGCTGCTGCGCTTTCACGAAGGCGCGGTGCCGCAGCTTTATGCGGACGGGCTGCACATCATCCCGCATGCCGATGGCACCCTTGCGATCGGCTCCACCTCCGAACGGGAGTTCACGGATGGCCAGGCCACCGACATGCAGCTTGACGACGTGATCGAGCGCGCCTGCGCGGCGGTACCCGTGCTGCACGGGGCCGAGGTCATCGAACGCTGGGCCGGGGTGCGCCCACGGGCCAAGTCCCGCGCGCCGATGCTGGGGGCCTGGCCGGGACGAGAGGACCACTACATCGCCAACGGCGGCTTCAAGATCGGTTTTGGCATGGCGCCAAAGATGGCCGAGGTGATGGCGGACCTGCTGCTCGCGGAGACCGACAACATCCCCCAGGGGTTCCGCGTCGAAGACAACCTCTGAATGGCCCCGCGCGGCCTTAGTCGGCCAATTCGGCACGCAGGTTCTGCATCAGCACCGCCAGCGTGTCCTGATAGCGTTCACTGATGAGCCGCCCGGCATCGTCGAACTCATTTCGGGAGTTGGCCAGATGCACAGCAGGCCCGGCGATCACGCGCGGCTGAAAGGGCACCAGAAAGCTGCGCAGCAGCGCCTGCGCCTGTTCGCCGCCGGCCCGCCCAGCGGCCGCGGACATCACCGCTACGGGCTTGCCTGCCCAGGGATTGCCCTTGGTCCGGCTCACCCAATCCAGCGCATTCTTGAGAACGCCCGACGGCCCCTTGTTGTATTCCGGCGTGGAAATCAGCACCGCATCCGCCGCCGCGATCTGGTCCGACAAGGTCTGAACCGACGCCGGGATTCCTTCGGCAGCCTCGTCATCGCCATCGTAAAGCGGCAACCTCAGCTCCGCCTCGACAACGGTGGCCGGGCCGAACAGACGCGCGGCTTCGGCCAGGAGCTTGCGATTGGTGGCGTCCTGGCGCAGCGAGCCGGAGATAGTGAGCAAGACGGGATCTGCCATCGGATGTTCCTGACGTAGGTTGCTGGTCTTCACCCATCATTATTCACTCCAGCCCCGGCTGAAAGAGCTGCCGCCGCGCAGCGCATGTGCATAATTCCGCAGGCGCGGGGCAGCAGTCCCCGCTGCACTCTCTGACCTCGATGCAACAACGGCCCGCCCCGGTGGGACAGGCCGCTGCTAAAGACGTGTGACAGTCAGCTTTTCGATCAGCTGCTCTGCGGAATCACCACCACCTCGACGCGGCGGTTACGGGCCTTGCCCTCGGGTGTCAGGTTCGACGCTACCGGCTGCTCCTCGCCCCGACCGATGATGCTCAGACGGCTATAGGGCACGCCGCCGGCCTGGATCTGATCGGCCACCGCATTCGCCCGGCGCACCGATAGATCCTGGTTGTAGCTGGCGGCACCATCGCTGTCGGTGTGGCCGATCACCTGCACCAGGCTGTTGGGGTAGCGCACCAGGCTGTTGGCCACCTTGCGCAGGTCGCCCTGCACCGCAGGCGAAATCGCGGCGCTGTCGGTGGCAAAGGTCAGGTCATTCGGGAACGACAGGATCAGCCGGTCGCCCGTGTTGACGATGGTGATCTCGTCATTTGCGAGTGTCTGGCGCAGCTCGCGCTCCTGCTTGTCGAGCTGGTTACCGATCACCCCGCCCGCAGTGGCCCCGACCACGGCGCCGGTCAATGCCCCGAGACCCGGATCGGAATCATTGGTCAGCGCACCCACACCAGCGCCGATGATGCCCCCCAGGATCGCGCCCTGCTGGGTATTGCTTCCGGGCGTCGCCACGGTGGCGGGATCGGTACAGGCCGCAAGGGTCAAGGCAGCCGTCACAAGGCCGGCCGAGGTGAGTTTCATCTGCATAATCAAACTGCCTTCTTGTATTGCACGCACCAGACCCCCAGGTCCGGCTGTCCCGCCGAATATCGGGGCGCCGAGCGTCAAGCTCAAGGACAGGTTGTCAGAGATTGGCGAAATACCGCTGAAAGCTGCCTCATGGCCCGGTTCGGCCATGGCTCAGTTGCCGGTGTGCAGGCCTGTCTGCGCCGTATCGGGCGCGCGCGGGGTGGCGTCATCCTGCGCGGCTTCAAAGGCCAGCATCGCGCGTTTCACCGGCAGCCCCCAGTGATAGCCGCCCAATTCGCCCGACTTGCGCAGGGCCCGGTGGCAGGGAATCAGCCAGCTGACCGGATTGCGGCCCACCGCCGTGCCCACTGCCCGCACCGCTCGCGGTGCCCCGATCGCCCGGGCCAGCTCGGAATAGGTGGTCACATGGCCCGACGGGATGCGCAGCAGCGCCTCCCAGACCTTGATCTGCAAGGGGGCGCCGATCATATGCAGCGCCGCCTCTCCCCGCTGGGCAAAGATGGCGTCGACCTGCGGCCGCAGCCGTGTCGTGTCCTCGACAAAATCTGCCAACGGCCAACGGGCGCACATATCTCGCATGGCGGCCTCCGCGCCGGTCTCCGCCGCGAAGGCCAGCCCGCAGATGCCCTTGGTCGTCCCCATCGCCAAAGCCGTCCCAAAGGGGCTGTCGAACCATCCCCAGAAGATGCGCAAGCCCTGCCCCTTGCGGGCATATTCTCCGGGACTCATTGCCTCCCAGCGCAGAAACAGATCGTGCAGCCGCCCCGATCCCGACAGGCCCACCGCATGCGCCGCCTCCAGCGTGGTGAAACGTTCGCGCAAAAGGCTCTTGGCGTGTCCCAGCCGCAGATACTGCTGGTACCGCTTGGGCGACACCCCGACCCAGGCCGAGAACACGCGTTGGAAATGACTGGCGCTCATGTCCATGCGGGCGGCCAGTTGCTCCAGCGTCAGATCCTCGCCGCCCGCGTCGATCAGCGCGATCGCACGGCGCATGACGCCATAATGATAAGAAGTTTCCTGCGTCTCGACTGTCATTTCCGCCACCTGCTGTCTTCGCCCCACAGGCTAATGCGATGCGCGCCGACCTGCGACCCGGAACTTGCGAAAAGGCCCGGGCGACGCAACGCTCCGCCCCAAGGGGGGACGCCCACGGCGCAATTTCAATTGCGCTTTAATCTCTCGACGGTACATAAGGCGCGTCATGGCCAAGCAACTCGATTACCATACCCTGCGTGAGATCTTCACCCGCTTTCAGGCGGCCGAGCCCGAACCCAAGGGCGAGCTGGAGCACGTCAACGCCTACACGCTGGTGGTGGCGGTGGCGCTGTCGGCGCAGGCCACCGACGCCGGCGTCAACAAGGCGACCCGCGAGCTGTTCAAGATCGCCGACACCCCGCAGAAGATGCTGGATTTGGGTGAAGAACGCCTGATCGAGCATATCAAGACCATCGGTCTCTACCGCAACAAGGCCAAGAACGTCATCAAGCTGTCGCGCATCCTGGTGGAGGAATACGGCGGCGAGGTGCCCAATTCCCGCGCCGCGCTGCAGTCGCTGCCGGGGGTTGGCCGCAAGACCGCCAATGTCGTGCTGAACATGTGGTGGAAGCAACCGGCGCAGGCAGTGGACACCCATATCTTCCGGGTCGGCAACCGCTCGGGGATTGCGCCGGGCAAGGATGTGGACGCGGTGGAACGCGCCATCGAGGACAACATCCCGGCCGATTTTCAGCAGCACGCGCACCACTGGCTGATCCTGCACGGTCGGTACCACTGCAAGGCCCGCAAGCCACTGTGCGGCACCTGCCTGATCCGCGACCTGTGCCAGTACGAGGACAAAAACCTGTGAGCCGCGCAGCCGCCCTCCGTATCGTCCCGGCAACCGCCGTCCCTGGCCTGCCGCCCCTCTGATCCAGACCTGGACGCCCCGCAGCCGGGCGCATTCCCCAAGGAGAGACAATGACCAAGACCTATCAGCTGGTTGGCATCGGCAATGCCGTGGTCGACGTGATTTCACAATGCGAAGACACCTTCCTGTCCGAACAGGGTATCGAAAAGGGCATCATGCAGCTGATCGAGCGCGATCGCTGCGAGGAGCTCTATGCCGCGATGGGCAACCGGGTGATGACCCCCGGCGGCTCGGTGGCCAACACCATCGCAGGCGCCGGTGCGCTGGGGCTGGACGCGGCCTTCATCGGCCGGGTGCGCGACGACACCTTGGGCAAATTCTATGCCGATGCGATGAACAACGAGGGCGTCGCCTTCGTGAACCCGCCGGTCGAGGGCGACGAGCTGCCCACCTCGCGCTCGATGATCTTTGTCTCGCCCGATGGCGAGCGCTCACTGAACACCTATCTCGGCACTTCCTCAGAGCTGAGTTCTGCCGACGTGCCGGAAGAGACCGCAAGCGCGGCTCAGATCATGTTCCTTGAGGGCTACCTTTTCGACCGGGACAAGGGGAAGACCGCCTTCATGGAAGCCGCGCGCATCTGCCGCCAAAGCGGCGGGCGCGTCGGCCTGTCGATCTCCGACCCGTTCTGTGTCGAACGCCACCGGGAGGATTTCCTGAATCTGATCGGCAATGATCTCGACTTTGTCATCGGCAACCAGGACGAGATCTGCGCCCTGTTCGAGACCGACGATCTGGAACAGGCCATGGCCCGGACCGCGGAGATCTGCGACCTGATGGTCTGCACCCGCGGCGGCGACGGGGTGACCGTGGTCCAGGACAACCAGCGGGTCGACGTCCCGGTGGAAACCATCGTTCCGGTGGACGCGACCGGCGCAGGCGACCAGTTCGCAGCCGGCTTCCTGTTCGGCCTCGCCACGGGTCGGGACATCGAGATCTCGGCGCGGATGGGGTGCATCTGCGCAGGCGAGGTGATCCGCCACATCGGCCCGCGCCCGGAAACAAATGTGCTGGCCCTGCTGGAGGACGCCGGTCTGGTCTGATCGGCCCGCGCCCGTCTCCGCAGGCGGGCGCTCCCGCCCGTCGCAACATCACCTGACGGTGCCGCCGCGCCCGTTGGGCGCAGCCGGGACCGCCAGGGCGCCCCCGGCTGGCGGCGCGCGCCGCCATCAGCTCTCCCAACGCGGCCCGTCTTTTCGACCGCTGCCCAAGACCAGGCGCAACCGCGGGCCTGTGTCAGCTGTCCGCAGCCTTCAGTGCCTTGCCCAGCAAGGTCTGCAGCGCTGCGACGTCTTCGGCGGACAATCCTGCCAGCAGGCGCGCCTGCGTCTCCACATGCGCCGTGACCGCCTCGTCGATCAGTGCAAAACCTTTCTCGGTAAGCCCGATCAGGAAGCTGCGGCTGTCCTCCGGGTTCACCTCGCGCTTTACCAGCCCGTCCGCGGCCAACCGGTCGATCCGGTTGGTCATCGTGCCAGAGGCCACCATGGTTGCCTCCAGCAACGCCCCCGGCGACAACGCATAGGGGGCGCCCGCGCGGCGCAGCGTTGCCAGCACGTCGAACTTGGCCGCGTTCAACCCGAATTCGGCCCAGGTCTTCTGCATCTCGCGCTGATAGGCCAGCTGCAACCGTGCAACCCGTCCAATCACGCCCATGGCCGTCACGTCTAGGTCCGGCCGCTCCTGTTCCCACTGCTGGGTGATGACATCTACATGATCCATGACTCCGGTGTAGCGAGATTAATCTTGACGTCAAGACAATACATGTTATCTCGACATCAAGATAAGGAGAGTCCCATGTCCGTCCGAACGCTTTTTCTGACTGCCCTGGCCCCCGCGATCTGGGGCAGCAGCTATATCGTGACCACCACGCTGCTGCCGGGGCACTCGCCGCTGGTGGTGGCCCTGCTGCGGGCCCTGCCGGCGGGGCTGTTGCTGCTGCTGCTCGTGCGCGAGCTGCCGCCGCTTCACTGGATTCCACGGCTGCTGCTGCTGGGAGCGCTGAATTTCTCGCTGTTTTGGGGGCTGCTGTTCTTGTCGGCCTATCGGCTGCCGGGCGGGGTCGCGGCCACATTGGGGGCGGTACAGCCGCTGATCGTGGTGTTCCTGTCGGCGCTGCTGCTGAACACCCCGGTCCGCGCCGCCGCCGTCACCGCCGCGCTGCTGAGCATCGCAGGTGTTGCCCTGCTGGTGCTGACCCCGGCCGCACGGCTGGATACCATCGGTGTGCTGGCGGGCCTCGGCGGTGCGCTGTCGATGGCGGCGGGCGTGGTGCTGAGCCGCAAGTGGCAACCACCGGTGCCTCCGCTGACCTTCACCGCATGGCAGCTGACCGCGGGCGGACTGCTGCTGGTTCCCGTCACCTTGTGGATGGTGCCCGACCTGCCGCAGTTCACCGCGGCCAATATCGCGGGCCTCGCCTACATGAGCCTGATCGGCGGCGCGCTGACCTATATTCTGTGGTTCCGGGGATTGGCGCGGCTCGACCCTGCACAGGTTTCGCTGCTGGGGGTGTTCAGCCCGCTGTCCGCTGTCGTGCTGGGGTGGCTGTTGCTGAATGAAACCCTGACCGCGAACCAGATGCTGGGCGCCAGCCTTGCCCTGTTCAGCCTGTGGCTCGGGCAAGGCAGGTTGCGGCTGCGGCGGCAGGCCGCCACCGCTCGCTAACCGGGCACGTCAGCGCGGCGCCAGCGGCGCGCAGCTGCCGCCACGGTGGCACTCCAGCACGGTGCGGCGCACCTCGGGGGTGTCGTCAAAGGCAAAACCACCACAGGCGCCGAGGCGAACCACAAGTTCGCCTCCGCGCTGCTCGGCGAACAGCACGTAATCCACGCCCGACCGCGCCCCCGCGCACCACGGGCCGGCGCATTCCACCTCCAGCACCGCCGGGACAGACACACGCTGAGAGAAGTATTTCCCGTCCAGCAGCTTGCCCGAGATCTGTGCCGGGATGCGGCTCAGCTCCGGCATGTCTTCGGGGTTTTCGGAGTGCGAGCGCGGCAGCTGCGTCTCGTCAAAGCGCAGCTCTCCGGCGATGACATTGTAGGCGCTGCTGGAGTTGGCCGCTTCCAGATAAGCATCCGCCGGTCCCCAGGGCAGGCAGCTCAGCGCCGCTGCGGGACTGGCCGCCACGACCGCGCCGCAGGCCGCGGCCAGATCGCGCAGCCCCGCAAGACGGGCAGAGCTTGCGATCAGTTCTTTGAAAACAGGCATCTCACAGATACTCCCTGAACTCCTCGACCACCCGGGCATAGACCTCGCGCTTGAAGGGCACGATCTTCTCCACCAGGCTGTCGACCGGTTGCCAGCACCAGGCCGAGAACTCAGGGTGTTCGGTGTCGATGTTGACCTGATCATCCGTGCCAAGGAACCGCATGAGATACCATTTCTGCTGCTGGCCGCGGTACTTGCCCCCCCAGAACTTGGGCACCACGTCATGCGGCAGATCATAGGGCAGCCAGCCGTCCGATTCGGCAATGATCTCCACCAGTTCCGGCGAGACACCGGTTTCCTCTTCCAGCTCGCGCAGGGCTGCGGCGCGCGGGTCCTCGCCCGCGTCGATCCCGCCCTGCGGCATCTGCCAGGCATCCTTGAACCGGTCTCGGCGCTGCCCCACGAATACCGCGCCCTCGGCGTTGATCAGCATGACGCCCACATTCGCGCGATAGGGCAGATTGGCAATTTCTTCGGGCGTCATCAGGCTCTCCTTGGCGTTGCAGCCATCCCTTTAGACCGATTGCCGCCGCGGCACGCAAGAGGGTGACGCCGCGTTTCCTCGTGACAATGGCGGCCCGGTTCACGATCCTTGCGACAACTGCCAGGGAGAGTTCAAATGACTGCGTACCCGAACATGCTCGCGCCGCTGGATCTCGGCTTTACGACGCTGAAGAACCGCGTGCTGATGGGGTCGATGCACACGGGGCTGGAGGAAACCGGCGACTGGAACCGGGTGGCCGAATTCTACGCCGCCCGCGCCCGCGGTGGCGTGGCGCTGATGGTGACCGGGGGAATCGGTCCCAACCTCGAAGGTTCGGTCCTGCCCGGCGCCGCGATGATGACCAGCGACAAGGACGTGGCCAACCACCGGATCGTCACTGACCGGGTGCATGATGCGGGCGGCAAGATCGCGATGCAGATCCTGCACGCGGGCCGCTACGCCTATGGCCCGAAATGCGTCGGCCCCAGCCCGGTGAAATCGCCGATCTCGCCCTTCGCCCCGATCGAGCTGGACGAAGAGGGGATCGAGAAACAGATCAGCGACATCGTCAACGCCGCCCGCCTTGCACAAGAGGCGGGCTACGACGGGGTCGAGATCATGGGGTCCGAAGGCTATTTCCTCAACCAGTTCCTGGTCACCCGCACCAACAAGCGGACCGACCGCTGGGGCGGCTCCTACGAGAACCGCATGCGCCTGCCGCTTGAGGTCGTGCGCCGCACGCGCGAGGCCGTGGGCCGCGATTTCATCCTCATCTACCGGCTGTCGATGATCGACCTGGTGCCCGAGGGCTCGACCTATGAAGAGGTCGTGCAGCTGGCGCAGGAGGTCGAGAAGGCCGGCGCCACCATCCTCAACACCGGCATCGGCTGGCACGAGGCCCGCATCCCCACCATCGCCACCTCGGTGCCCCGCGCGGCCTTTGCCTGGGTGACGAAAAAGCTGATGGGCAAGGTCGGCATCCCGGTCATCACGTCCAACCGCATCAACACGCCCGAAGTCGCCGAACAGGTGCTGGCCGAGGGCTGCGCCGACATGGTGTCGATGGCGCGCCCGATGCTGGCGGATGCGGATTTCGTCGCCAAGGCCGCCGCCGGTGAGGCCAGCCATATTGCCCCCTGCATCGCCTGCAACCAGGCCTGCCTCGATCACACCTTCAGCGGCAAGCTGACCTCCTGCCTGGTCAACCCGCGTGCCTGCCACGAGACCGAGCTGGTGATCGAACCGGCGGCATCGCCCAAGACCGTGGCCATCGTCGGTGCCGGTCCCGCCGGGCTTTCGACGGCATTGACCGCCGCGCAGCGCGGCCATGTCGTCACCCTGTTCGACCGCGCCGACGAGATCGGCGGCCAGCTCAACATGGCCAAACAGGTGCCCGGCAAGGAGGAGTTCTGGGGGTTGGTGGACTGGTACCGCACCATGGTGGCCGATGCGGGCATCACGCTGAAACTGGGACGCGAAGTCGGTGCGGATGATCTTGTCGACTTTGACGAAGTGGTGATCGCCACCGGTGTTCTCCCCCGCGATCCCGCGATCCCCGGCCAGGACCGCGACAATGTGCTGAGCTACATCGACGTGCTGCGTCACAAGAAACCGGTCGGCCAGCGCGTGGCGGTGATCGGCGCCGGCGGCATCGGCTTTGACGTGTCCGAATTCCTGCTGGAGGAGGGCCACAGCCCCGCCACCGACCTGCCCGCCTGGATGAAGGAGTGGGGCGTCACCGACCCGGCCGAGCACCGCGCAGGCCTCGCACCCGAAGGCCCGCAACCCGCGCCCCCGGCCCGGCATGTCACCCTGCTGCAACGCAAGGCGGAACGCCACGGCAAACGCCTGGGCAAGACCACCGGCTGGATCCACCGCGCCACGCTGAAGATGAAAAACGTCGAATTCATCGGCGGCGTGAATTACGAGAAGATCGACGATGCGGGGTTGCATGTCAGCTTTGGCGAGGCGCGCGAAAACCCGACGCTGGTGCCCGCCGATACCATCGTGCTGTGCGCAGGCCAGGTGTCCGAGCGCTCGCTGGCCGATCAGCTGGCCGAACGGGGCATCACCGCCCATGTCATCGGCGGTGCTGACGTGGCGGCCGAACTGGACGCCAAACGCGCCATCAACCAGGGCACACGGCTGGCCGCGGCGCTCTGAAGCGCCGCCTTTCACCGGCCATTCCCCTTCTGCTTCGCCCGCGGCTCGGAACCAATCCGGGCCGCGGCGCATTGCTTCTGCGAGGCCGTCCTCAGGGGCGGTACATAAATCCTGGCAAGAAGAGGACTCTGATATGCCCAAAATCGCAGACGCAAAAATCCTGATCATCGCCACCCACGGTTTCGAACAGTCGGAACTGGAATTTCCGCGGGACCAGCTGCGCGTCAAGGGCGCCGAGGTCCATGTCGCGACGCTCGACGGAAAGGCGATCAAGGGCTGGGAAGGCAGCGACTGGGGCCGCGAGGCAGAGGCGGATCTGAAAATCGCCGATGCCAAGGCCGAGGATTACGATGCTCTGGTCATCCCGGGCGGCCAGATCAACCCCGACCTGCTGCGGGTCGAGGAAGACGTCCTCAACCTCGTCAAAGCCTTTTACGAGGGCGGCAAAGTGATCGCCGCGGTCTGCCACGCCCCCTGGGTCCTGGCCGAGGCCGGGATCGCCAAGGGCCGTGACATGACCTCCTACCATTCGATCAAGACCGACATCATCAACGCCGGGGCGAACTGGCAGGATGTCGAGGTCGTGGCGGATCAGGGCATCGTCACCAGCCGCCAGCCCGACGACCTGAAGACCTTCGTCTCCAAGATCACCGAAGAGATCGAGGAAGGCACGCATCAGCGCAGCCAGGGCTGACACAACGCTGTGCCAATGATGCAGGCGCGGCTTCTGGGTCGAAAGGCCCGGAAGCCGCGTATCTTCCTGCCCTACCACACGAGCGACCCTGCCCCCCGCACTTCCGGGACACCCCGGGCAAGCGCAAACCTCACCAACTATTCGCCCGCCCCTCTCCTCGTGCAGCTTCAGCGGGACAAACCACGCCGAATTTCTTCAATGAAACTGGCGGCATGGGCGCATCCGCGCTACCCATGGTAAAACGGTAGCAAACGAGGCCGCGCAATGCCGATTTCCGCTTACGACCTCTGGGCCGATGGCACTGCCCGCCCCGCGGCGGACACCAGCGTGACCGGGCCGGGGCGCTACCGCTGGCTGCATTTCGATCTTGCGGACCCGGAGCTGGCCGACTGGTGCGCAGCGCAGCTTCCCAGCATTCCCGGACAGGCGCTGCTGCAGAGCGAAACCCGCCCCCGCTGTGACATGTTCGAAGACGGGCTGATCCTGAACCTGCGCACGGTGAACCGCAACCCCGGCGCCAAGGCCGCCGAGATGCTGTCGCTCAGGATCTGGGCAACCAGCCGCACCATCGTCACCGTGCGCCTGCGCAAGACCTTCGCGCTGGATGCAATCCGCGCTGAATGCAGCACCGGCCACGGCCCGCAAGCGCCGGGCGAATTCCTCTACCGTCTTATCAACGGTCTGGCGCTGCACACCCGCGACGTCGTGCTGGAACTCAGCGCCTCAACCGAAGCGCTGGAGGAAATGACCGAGGACGGCACCCTGCCCGCCGCCGAGGCGCTCAAGGCACCGCGTCGCAATGTGTTGAAGCTGTATCGCTACCTGGAACCGCAGCGCGAAGCCCTGCTGAACCTGCAGGAAACCGGAGAGCAGCTGTTCTCGGAAGACGAACAGCTGCATCTGCGCGAAGCGGTGAACCTGTTCACCCTGTCGGCGGAAACGCTGCAATCGCTGACCGGGCGGCTCGCCGTGCTGCGGGACCACACCGATGCCGAACTGGCGCGGCAGATGGGCCGCAACAGCTATGCGCTGTCGGTGGTGGCGGCGCTGTTCCTGCCGCTCGGGTTCCTGACCGGCCTGTTCGGCGTGAACCTCGCCGGTATCCCGGGCGCGGAATCGCCGTTGGCCTTCCCCATCCTCTGCCTCAGCCTGCTGGGCTTGGGCGCGGGCATGCTGCTGGTGATGCGCTGGCTCAGGCTTCTGTGACGCCTGCCGATCCTGCCGCCCCATGAACGGCGCGGCTGTCCTGCGGCGCCTGTGTCCGGTCCTGCAAACCGTAGTCACGGATAACCCCTGCCACCCGCAAGCGGTAGTCGGCAAAGATCCCTGACCGCCCCTGCACCTGTGCAGAGCGATGTTCCGACATCTGTCGCCAGCGCGCCACCGCTTCCTCGTCACGCCAGAAGGACAGCGACAGCAGCTTCTCCGGATTGGCGAGGCTCTGGAACCGCTCAATCGACACAAAGCCGTCGACTTCCTCCAACAGGGGCCGCAACGCGGCGGCAGCCGCCAGGTAACTGTCCTTCTCGCCCTCGGCGATCTCCACTTCAAAAATGACTGCGATCATGCCGCTCCCTTTCCTTTATCCCCCTGCGAGCCCGGGACACGCCGCAGCCAGGTCCGGTCCTCGCGCAGCAGAAACCGCTCGCGCTGTGCAAATTCATAATTCTCCCGCCCCAGCGGATCCGCCGCCAGCCGCGCGCGGTAGGCTTCATAGTCCGCCAGGCTGGCGACATTGTATATCCCGTAGGCCAGCGTCGACGAGCCTTCATGCGGGGCGTAATAGCCAACCAGATCCGCACCGCAGCGCGGGATCGCCTGCCCCCAGGTGCGGGCGTATTGTTCGAATTCTGACCGTTTGGTCGGGTCGATGTGATAGCGGATGACACAGGTCAGCATATGGCGGTTCTCCGGGGTTGTTGCAGGCCCAGAGCTAGCAGCTGCACCGAGCCAAATGCTTCGCCCTGCATCGAAGTCTTCGTAATCGCAGCGCAAGCTGGCCGTTTCCACAGCGCAAACGATCCCATCAAAACCCCGCAATTATCCCACCTGCGCCCCGATCTTGCCCGATTTCACCGGCAAGTTCACCTCAACCCGAGGATGATGAGGACGCCGGATCATGGATCGACTGACCGAAATGGAGGCCTTTGCCAATGTGGTGGACCAGGGCGGGTTCACCGACGCGGCGCGCAAGATGGGGATCTCCAAATCCGCCGTCTCCAAACATGTCTCCAGCCTTGAGGCCCGCCTAGGCGCGCGGCTGCTGAACCGCACCACCCGCCGGGTGTCGCCGACCGAGATCGGCCTTGCCTACTACGACCGCGCCCGCCGCGTCCTGAACGATGCGGGCGAAGCGGATGCGCTGGTCACCTCGATGCAGTCGGCGCCCTCCGGCCTCTTGCGGATTTCGGTCGCCACCGATTTCGGCGTCAACCACCTGTCGCCGGTGCTGTCGGATTTCCTGCGCGACTTCCCGGACATCACCGTCAACATGGTTCTGAACAACCGCTACGTTGAGCTGATTTCCGAAGGCTTCGACATGGCGGTGCGGATCGGCGAGCTGGAGGACAGCTCCCTGCGCGCCCGCAAGCTGACCGAGACCACCAAGCGGATGATCGCCTCGCCCGCCTACCTGGAGAAATTCGGCCGCCCGCAGAAGATCGACGAGCTGAACGCCCACAAGCTGCTGCATTATTCCAGCCAGTCCAGCGGCAACGTCTGGAAGATCACCGCCCCCTCGGGAGAGAAGCGCCAGGTGCGCACCTCCGGCTGGCTGTCGGTGAATGACGGCCAGTCACTGCTGAATGCGGCGATTTCCGGCCTCGGCATCGCCTATCTGCCGAGCTACCTCTACGCTTCGGCCATGGCCGAAGGGCTTGTCGAAGACGTGATGCCCAGCCTGCCGGTGGAAACCCAAGGCATCTATGCGGTCTACCCGCCGGGCAAGTTCACCCAGCCCAAGGTCCGCGCCTTCATCGATTTTCTGGTGGCGGCCTTTGCTGACCGCGACCCCTCGGACTGGAAGACCTGACCTCCCCGGCTCACACCGGACCAAGACATCCCTCGAAGACCTGCCCCCGCATCCGCTGCGGGGGCTTTTTTGTGCCATGCTGAGCCTGCGCACCTTTGCCCCCTTCAGGCGCCAAGCGGATCGCGCCGCTGTCGGTCGAGTGTGCGCAACATAAGGCGGCAAGCCCCGGATCACTCCGTCAGCAACACCGCTTCGACCCGCCGGTTGGCCAGACGCCCCTCGGTCGTCAGATTGCTGGCAATCGGCGCCAGGAACCCGGCTCCGGCGACATCGATCCGGGAGCCATCCGCCTCCAATCTCTGCGTCAGGTAATCCTTGACCGCCTGCGCCCGGCGCTCGGAAATGCCGATGTTCTGCTGCAACGATCCGACCGTGTCGGTGTGGCCAACCAGCAGCAGGCGGTATTGCGGATTGTCGCCCAGAAAGGCGGCGAGTGCGCGCAGACTGGGAAACGCACCCTCCTGCAGGCGGGTGGATCCGCTTTCGAAATCCAGGTCCGTCAGAACCACGTGGCCGCGCACTTCCAGCGTCTTCGCCAGGTCCACCAGCGACGGCCCCGGCACCGCCGGCAGGGCCGCAGGTTTCGACACCGTCACCGCAGCAGCCGCTTCGGGCGGTTGCACGGTGATGATCTGCAAGAAGGTCACCCCCCCTGCCGGCGACGCCAGCAGCGACACCGCCTCGTCCCCTCGGCTGGCGGAGAGGAAGTGATAGGTCGAGATGTCGACCATCATGTCCGGCGCCGGAACCACCTCGATCCCGAAGCGAAAGTCGAAACCGCCACAGTCGCGTGCCGCACAGTCAAGGTGTACCTCGTAGCCCTGTTCCACCAGCTGAGCCCGCAGGGACACCAGCACCTCCAGCGCGCTGCCCGCGGGCGGCAGGCGCCAAGTCCGGCGACTGATCCGCCCTTCAAAGGCCTGCGAGGGCACTTCGTCCGCGCGCTCGGGGCCCGTGGGCAGCTGGTACACCCCCAGAGCCGTGTCGCGCTGAGACAGCGCTTCGGCCTCTGCGGGCAGCATCAACTCGGCAGCGGCCAACCGTGCAGGGGCGATCGCCACCAGCATGCAGACATAGGCGAGCCAGCGCAGGCCCGCCACCTGCAGACACCACAAGCGCCTCAGCGACACTGGCCGTGATACTCCGGGTTGGGGACCATGGCCGTGGCGCTGGCAACGCGGTTGGACATGTTGAAGAACCCCGCCACATTGGCAATGTCCCAGATGTCACGGTCGCTGAAGCCCACGTCCCGCAGACCTTGCCGGTCCGCTTCTTCGATCTCGGCGCTCGCGGTGGTCATCTTGGCGGCGAAGTCCAGCATCGCCCGCTGTCGCGGCTCCAGTGGCGCGACGCGGTAATTCATCACCAGCATTTCGCCCAGTGCCGGATCGCCCGACAGTTGCCGTACCGCCGCCCCATGGGCGACCAGGCAGTAGAAGCAGCGGTTGATCGAGGACACCACCACCGCGATCATCTCCCGCTCCAGCTTGCTGAGACCGCTGTCGGCCAGCATCAGGTCGTTGTACATCGCGGTAAAGGCATTCAGCTTGTCGATGTCGAAGGCGTTTGCCTTCAACACATTGGGCACGAAGCCCAACTTTTCCACGCAGATATCGAAGTAGCGCTGCGTTTCGGGCGGCAGCGGGTCCACCATGGGCAGATCGAGAGCCGTCGGCTGGGTCTGGTTCGTCATCGTTCAATCACCTTCCTGCAAAATCCGGTAGTGATACTCTCCCGAAAGCGCCATGCCGAGGGAAGCATAAAGCCCGTTTGCCCCCGCGTTACGTTTCGTACACAAGACCGCCATTTCAGTGGCACCGTTTTCCAACGCCCAGAACGCCGCCTGGCGCATCATCCACGCCCCCATGCCCGCACGGCGCTGATGCGGCAGGATCTCCAGCGCATGCACCATCGCAACGCCGTCGTGGATGGCCGCGAAACCGGCGCCCGCCGGCTTGTCGCGATGCCGCGCCAGGAGCGCCGTCTTCGGCCCCGCAACCCGCTCCATCACCGCCAGCCGCTCCGGGCCAATGCCGCCCTGGGCCCAGATCTCGCGCTGGATCGCCAGGGGCTCCCAGACGCAGAAGGCAGTGACCGGCGGCACTGGCCTGTCGGTCAGCTGCGTCACCGGGCAGACCCAGAGGTTCACCGGATCCTTCACCGTGTAGCCGCGCGCAGCGAGCTGCGCATCCAGCGCCGTCTGGCCGTCGCGGATCATGAAAAGGCACGCCTGCCCCATGGCCCGCATCTCGGCTTCGGCGGCTGCAATATCGGCCTCTGAAGCCGCCCCGTCCACTGTCGCTGCCGAGACCCGGCTACCACCACCAAGCCCCTTGCGCAGGGTGACGGGGCCCAGCTGCCACGTTGCGGCAGGCGGCCAGGTCGCTTCGGTCACCGCGTAATAGCGCGGATCGGTTGTCACTGCCCCAGCTCCCGGGCGAGATCGGTCATCGCCGCGTCGATCCGCGCCCCGTCATGGCCACGGATCACGATGTTGGCACCAAAGACGCCGTCCTTCTGGAACGGATAGCAGCCGACCGTCAGGTCATCATAGGTCTCGGCCAGCTGGCGCAATGGCGCGGCAATCTCGCCCTCGCCGCGCTGCACCCGCAGGGTCTGGGACAACATCGGCTGGCCGCCGGTCAGCGTCGGCATCACGCTGGCCACCATCGCCTGGAAGATCATCGGCACGCCAGCCATCACATGCACATTGCCCAGGGTGAACCCCGGCGCGGCCGAGACCGGGTTGTCGATCAGCACCGCCCCCTCGGGAATGCGCGCCATCCGCAGCCGGGCCTCGTTCAGCTCCAGCCCCTGGGTGTCGTAATGCGCCTGCAGGATCGCACGGGCATCCGCACGCACATCCAGATGCGCGTCAAACGCCTCGGCGATGCAATCGGCGGTGATGTCGTCATGGGTCGGCCCGATGCCGCCGCTGGTGAACACGTGATCATAGGCCGCCGACAGCGCCCGTACCGCCGCCACGATCGCCGGAGCGTCATCGCTGACGATGCGCACCTCTTTCAGGTCGATCCCGTGCTTGGTCAGCTCTCCGGCCAGGTAATGCATGTTCGCATCGCGCGTGCGGCCCGACAGGATCTCGTCCCCGATGACCAGCATGGCTGCTGTTGGATTGGGCATGATCGTACTCCCTTGATACCGCGTCATGGCAGGTATAGGCCCGAAGCCATGCGCTTTGAAACCCCTCTGATCCCCGCGGTGCTGATCCGCCGCTACAAACGATTTCTTGCCGATTGCCGTCTGGAGGACGGGTGCGAGGTGACCGCCCATTGCGCCAACCCCGGCAGCATGATGGGGCTGGCCGAACCCGGCATGCGGATCTGGCTGGAGCCCAACGACGATCCGAAGAAAAAGCTGAAATTCGGCTGGCGACTGGTCGAACACGCGGGGGGCCATTTCACCGGCGTCGACACATCCGTGCCCAACCGCGCCCTGCGCGCCGCGCTGGAGGCGGGGCAGGTTGCCGGGCTGGCGGACTATGAAACCATCCGGGCGGAGGTGAAATACGGCGAGAAGAGCCGCATCGACTTCCTGCTGACCCAGCCCGGCCTGCCCGACTGCTATGTCGAGGTCAAAAGCGTCACCCTGTCACGCCAGCCGGGCCTTGCGGAATTCCCCGACAGCGTCACCGCCCGTGGCACCAAGCATCTGGGCGAACTGGCCCGGATGGTGGCCGAGGGCCACCGCGCGATGATGCTCTATCTGGTGCAGCGCACCGACTGCGATCACTTCCAACTGGCGGCCGACATTGATCCCGCCTACGCGGCGGCCTTTGACGCCGCGCAGGCCGCCGGGGTGGAACGGCTGGTGCTGGGCACCACTATCTCGCCAACAGGCGTCGAGGTCGGCCAGCCCATCGCTGCCGTGGGCTGAGGTCAGCCCGTCGGGCCGGTGTGCTCAGGCGGCTTCGCTGGCTTCCTCGTCGATACCGGCCTGATCCGCATGCACGATGGTCCGGGTCGGGAAAGGAATGTCGACCCCGGCCGCGTCCAGCGCCTCTTTCACCTTCCGCTTCATGTCCGCCTGGTACTGGAAGTAGTCCGCGGCATCGACCCAGACCCGCACGAGGAAATCCACCGAGCTGCTGTTCAGCTCGTTCACCTGGATGAACGGCTCCGGGTCGCTGTGCGAACGGCTGTCGCCCATGATGGTGTCGCGGATCACCCGCTCTGCCAGCGCCAGATCGGCGCCATAGCCGACGCCAAAGGTCCACTCGGCGCGGCGGGTCGGAAAGGAGGAGTAGTTGGTGATCGTGTTGCCCCAGACCTCGGAGTTGGGAATGATCACCTTGAGATTGCCAAGGCTGGCCAGAACCGTGTTGTTGAGGTTGATGTCCTTGACCGTGCCCATCTGGCCGTCGACCTCGATGAAATCGCCCAGATTGAAGGGGCGAAACAGGATGATCATCACCCCGGCCGCCACGTTCGACAGCGCACCCTGCATGGCCAGACCGATCGCAAGCCCGGCAGCACCGATGGCGGCGATGATCGAGGTGGTCTTGACCCCGAAGGTGTTCAGCACGAACAGCAGCGCAAACCCCAGGACCGCGTAGCGCGCAAGGTTGCCGAGGAAGTGGAAAAGGGTCACGTCGAACTTGGCATGGGCGTCCCCCACGGCGACGATCCGGCGCTTCACCCAGCCCGCGACGATGAACCCCGCGATCAGGATGATGACTGCGGCAACAACGCTGCCCAGCACCTCGGCAAGGAACTCCAGCGTCACCAGATCCGCCAGCGCCTTGCCCCCGTAAATCTCCGTCTGCATCAGGTCGTTGATCCCATCCATGCCGTCTTGCCCCTCCGTGTCGTTTGCAGAAATGTACTTGGGCCCAACTCGGCACCACGCGGAAAAGTTCCCGGCTGCCCCCTCTGGCCCTTTGGGCGCGAACCCCTTACATAGCTTGGGCAACGACATCCGATGGAGCTCCGCCCGATGAGATCGAAAGACGGCCGCACGACAAAGGACGGCATCCGCATTCACGAGCCCGGCGATTTTGCCGGCATGCACAAGGCCGGGGCCCTCGCCGCGCGCATTCTGGATGACATCGCCGCACATGTGTTCCCCGGCCAGACCACCGGTGAGATCGACCGCATCATCACCCAGATGGTCGAGGACGCAGGCGCGAAATCTGCCACCATCGGCTACAAGGGCTACCAGCACGCGAGCTGCATCTCGGTGAACCACGTGGTGTGTCACGGCATCCCCGGCGACAAGAAGCTCAAGGATGGCGACATCCTGAACATCGACGTCACCGTGATCGTGGACGGCTGGTTCGGCGACACCTCGCGCATGTATGTGGCGGGCAAGCTCAGCCGCAAGGCGGAACGGCTGATCCAGGTCACCCATGATTCGCTGATGAAGGGGATCGAGACCGCCAAGCCCGGAAACACCTTCGGTGACATCGGCCATGCGATCCAATCCTATGCCGAAAGCCAGCGGATGAGCGTGGTGCGTGATTTCTGCGGCCACGGGCTGGGCCAGGTGTTTCACGCCCCGCCCAACGTGCTGCACTACGGCCGTCCCGGCACCGGCCCGGTGCTCGAGGAAGGTATGTTCTTCACCATCGAGCCGATGATCAACCTCGGCCGCCCCGAGACCAAGATCCTGGCCGACGACTGGACCGCGGTCACCCGTGACAAATCGCTGTCGGCGCAGTTCGAACATTCCATCGGCATCACCGCCGACGGGGCCGACATCTTTACCCTGTCGCCCGCGGGCAAGTTCCACCCGACCTACGAATAGGCTGCCCCGGTACGGCGGGCGGGCCACCCCGCCCCCCAAGGCCCCTTAAGCCCCCCTTGCGGCCAAGGCCAGATGATGCCTGTCAGATCGACAACCGTGCGGGCACCTCGGCCATGTCACGGACCAGCTCGCCTCCCAGTTCCGCGAGGCGGGCGCCATCGCCATGGGGCGCATAGGCAAGGCAGCGCATGCCCGCGCGCAGGGCCGCGGTGACACCGCTGGCGCTGTCCTCGATCACCAGACAATCGCGGGCCTGCACGCCGAAATGGCTGGCTGCCGCCAGGAACAGCCCCGGCTCCGGCTTGGCCACGCCCAGCGCATGCGCCGAAAACATCGCCTGCGGGTGAAACCGCTCCCACAGCCCGTTCTGGCCCAGGGTGATGCGCATCTTCTCCTCGCTGCCGTTGGAGGCAACGCAGCAGGGGATTTGCGCCTGATCCAGCCGCGCCAACAGCTCTGGGATGCCGGAGACCAGCGGCACCCCCTGTGCAAGACGCGCGTAGGTTTTGGCGTAGATTTCGTCCACCCAATCCGACGGCAGATCGGCGCCCATCGCACGTGCCTTCTGCATCACCCCCGCCATGGTGCCCCCGACGAACTGGGCCATCGCCTGTTCCACAGACAGCCTCAGCCCGTGGACGGCCAGGTTGTCCACCAGCACCTGGCTGGTAAGCCGTTCGCTGTCGACCAGCACGCCGTCGCAGTCAAAGATCACCAGCTTGGGTGTCGGAAAGGTCGGTGGCATGCGGTTTACTCCTTGTGGGCCTCGTTCACTCGGCCGCTTCGCGCCACATCAGCGTGATATGGGTGTCGCCATATTTGCGACTGTCCTGCAGCGTGAACCCCTCGGGAGCCGCCATCGGGGTGTTTTCCTCCCAGACAACCAGCGCTTCCGGCGCGATCCAGCCACCGGCCACGGCGGCGGTCAGCGCTTTCTGCCCCAGGCCCTTGCCGTAAGGCGGATCGAGAAACACCAGGTCGAAAGGCGCATCCGGGTTCTGCCCCAGCTTCAGCGCATCGCGGCGCGCCAGCGTGCAACGGTCTTCCGCCCGGCACAGGCCGATATTCTTGCGGATCAGCCCGCCCGACACCCGGCCGTCATCGACGAACAGCACCTCGGTCGCGCCGCGCGACAGTGCCTCCAGCCCCAGGGCACCGGTGCCCGCGAACAGATCCAGCACCCGCGCGCCGGGAATGGCACCGGTGTGCATCAGCACGTTGAACAGGCTTTCGCGCACCCGGTCGGTGGTGGGGCGCAGATGCGCGCCCGCGTCCCCCTTGCCCACCGCTGCCAGCGCCCGGCCGCGGAATTCGCCTGCGATGATCCTCACGCTTTCAGCAGTGATTTCAGATCCGCCGCCGAATCTGCCACCACCCCCTTGTCGGCGGTCTTGCCCATGTCGATCAGGCGCTTGGCCACCATATAGGCTCGCGGATCATTCATCGCGTCCACCGCCACCAGCTGCCCGTCGGCGTAATACCAGAACGATCTCTGCAGCCCCTCGCCCTGGCGGGTCACCACCGTGTCATACCCGGTGTTCAGCCCGGCGATCTGCAGCTTTACGTCGTATTGATCCGACCAGAACCAGGGCTGCGCGACATAGTCCCTGGCCGCCCCCAGCATGTTTTGCGCCACCACCTCGGCTTGGTCGATGGCGTTGGGCACGCTTTCCAGCCGGATCCGCCGACCACGATACGGAAAGGAGGCACAGTCGCCCGCGGCCCAGATCGATGCGTCCGAGGTCCGTCCCTGCGCGTCAACCTTGATGCCGTTGTCCAGGTCCAGCCCGGCCAGCTCCGCCAGCTGCGTGGACGGGGTAATGCCGACGCCGACGACGACGAAATCCACCTCCAGCATCTCGCCACCGCTGAGCACGGCGCGCGTGACCTTGCCGCCCTCGCCTTCCAGCCGTTCCAGCCCGGTGGCCTCGCGGATATCGACCCCATGGCCGCTGTGCAGCGCGCGGAAATAATCGGAGGTTTCCGGCGCGGCGACACGTTGCAGGATGCGGTCGGCCATTTCCACCAGCGTCACCTTGACGCCGCGTTTGGCACAGACCGCGGCCGCCTCCAGCCCGATGTAGCCGCCGCCGACGATCAGCGCCCGGGCTCCCTCGCGGACCTGCGGTGCCATCGCGTCCACATCGCCCAGACCGCGCACCACATGCACGCCCTCCAGATCGCCGCCGATCGCGGCAGGCAGGCGACGCGGGTCCGAGCCCGTGGTCAGCGCCAGCTGGTCATATCCGACCACCTCATCCCCCAGCGACACGGTTTTGGCCGCGGTGTCGATGCCGGTGACGCGCTGGCCGAGCTTCAGGGTGATGTTGTTGTCGGCGTAAAAGCTCGCCGGTCGCAGAAACAGACGCTCCAGCTCCATCTCGCCCAGAAGATACGCCTTGGACAGCGGCGGGCGCTGATAGGGCAGCACGTCCTCGGCACCGATCAGCGTTATGTCACCGTCAAATCCATCCTTGCGCAGCTTCGCCACCAGCGAAGATCCCGCCTGCCCGGCTCCGATCACGACGATATGGGACATCTCCGCTTGCCTCTCGCATTAGTTCCAGTCACGCTTTGGGCGGACCCTACCGAATGGGGCAACCGAAACGCAATCATGAGAAAGAGGAACCTGCCATGATTTCTGTTGGAGACCAGATGCCAGACGCCACCCTGACGCGGATCGGAGCGGACGGCCCCGAGCAGGTCCAACTGGCCGACAAGCTGAAAGGGCGCAAAGTGGTGATCTTCGCCGTCCCCGGCGCCTTCACCAGCACCTGCCACTCGGCGCATGTGCCCAGCTTCATCCGCACCAAGGACAAGTTCGCCGAAAAGGGCGTGGACGAGATCATCTGCCTGGCCGGCAATGACCCCTTCGTGATGTCGATCTGGGGTGACAATACCGGCGCAACCGAGGCAGGCATCACCATGCTGTCGGACGCCGAATGCAAACTGACCGAGGCCCTGGGCATGCGCTTTGACGCCCCCGCCGCCGGTCTGGTCGGCCGCTCGCTGCGCTACGCGATGCTGGTGGAAGACGGCGAGGTCAAGATCCTCAACAAGGAAGAGAACCCCGGCCAGTGCGAACTGTCAGCGGGTGAAGGCCTGCTGGACGCGATGGGCTGACCCGCCCCCAAACCTGCGGCGGCGATCCTGCCCGGATCGCCGCCGATGCTTAATTTTCTGTTAAAAATCAGGTCAGAAGCCATGCCCCAATGTTTCGCACGCGAAACATTGGGACAGTCCTGCTGACCCATTTTGCGAACCACGCGCCTTGCCTTGTTTCAACGGGCTCAACTGGCGCGATGACGCCGCGATACTTGTCGCGGATCAGTCCTGAGGTTCGCCGAACAGCCCGTCCATCTTGCGCGCCAGCTTGGCGTCCTGGGCGCTGATGCCGTCGACATCATGGGTGGTCAGCACCACTGTCACCTGGTTGTAGACATTGCTCCATTCCGGGTGGTGGTTCCATTTTTCCGCCCAGATCGCGGCGCGGGTCATCCAGCCAAAGGCATCGGCGAAATTGGTGAACTTGTAGGTCTTGGTGATCGCATCGCGCCCCTCGACCATCTTCCAGCCGGTGGCGAACAGCGGCTGCAGCAGCGGGCCGCGGGTGGCGTCGGAGAGTTTTTCGGTCATTCTTTTTCCTCTACTTGCGCTTTGCGGAACGGGCCATATTCGGTGAGGATTTCGATTTCCTCGTCGACCGCCGCGCGTTCGGCCTCCAGGTAGCGGCCAACCGCCTCGGCAAAGCCCGGATCTGCGATCCAGTGCAGACTGTGGGTCTGGCGCGGCAGGTACCCGCGCGCCAGTTTGTGTTCTCCCTGCGCGCCGGCCTCGACACGTTGCAGCCCAAGGGCAAGAGCCAGTTCGATGGCCTGATAGTAGCACAATTCGAAGTGCAGGCAGGGGTGATGTTCCGTGCAGCCCCAATAGCGGCCGAAAAGAGTGTCGCGGCCGATGAAATTCAAGGCACCGGCCACCGGGCGGCCGTTGCGCTCAGCCAGAACCAGCGCCACGTCATCGGCCATGGTGCGATGCAGCAGGTCGAAGAAGGACCGCGTCAGGTAGGGCGAGCCCCACTTGCGGGCGCCGGTGTCCTGGTAGAACTCCCAGAAGGCATCCCAATGCGCGGGTTGCAGGCGATCGCCCTGATAGACATTGATCTCGCCCCCGAAACACTGCGCCTGCATGCGCTCCTTGCGAATGTTCTTGCGCTTGCGCGACGACAGCGCCCGCATGAAGCCCTCGAAATCGGAATAGCCCTCGTTCTGCCAGTGAAACTGCTGGCTGCTGCGCCGCATCAGCCCCATTTCCTCGCCCAGCCGGGCCTCGTCCTCGGTGCAGAAGGTTATGTGCAGGGACGACAGGTTGTTCTGCGAGGCGAGCTGCACCGCGCCTTGCAACAGGGCCGAGTGGCCAACGCCGTCAAAGCCCGGGCGCACCAGGAACCGCCGTCCGGTGGCCGGGGTGAACGGCACTGCCATCTGCAGCTTGGGGTAATAATGCCCGCCGGCCTGCTCATAGGCATGCGCCCAGTTGTGGTCGAAGACGTATTCGCCCTGGCTGTGTCCCTTGGCATAAAGCGGCGCGCAGGCGATCAGCTGCGCATCCTTGTAGGCGGTCAGATACTGCGGCTGCCAGCCCGTCCCCGGCCCCACCGAACCGCTTTGCTCAAGCGCCAGCAGGAACCGATGGGTGGTGAAGGGATCGCGCGCCCGCCCCCCTTGCGCAACCTCGGGGCACGCGCAGGCGTCCCACTCTGCCGCCGGAATCTGCGTCAAAGATGGCAGCAGCTGAATCTTGATCTGAGCGTGATCCATGGATTTCCTCCGCACCGCTTCCATGATGTGGGGTGTGCCCCTGCTTAATCAAGATGTTAGCGGTGGCAGGTATCCTTCAAAGGTCACGTTGTCAGCGAGCGCCTGCACCGCGGCCCCCTGCGCCGCCGATGTCACCGTCCAGCACAAGACCGGCACCCCCTCGCTGCGCATGCGCTGCACCAGCGGGCGCGCCAGATCGCTTGCCTCGTGACTGATAAAGGCACTGTGGCTGCGGTGAAAATCCGGAATGCCGCGCAGATGGTCGCAGGTCGCCTCCGGCAGCTCGGGCCAGTCCTGTGGCACGTAGGCGCTGGTGACCAGCCCCCGCGCAAGCCGTGGAGACAGTTGCGCCATCGCCGCCACTGAATGGGGGTTGAAGGACATCAGCGCCACCGGCCCTTGATACCCGTCTAGCGCGGCCGCGGCGGCCTTCTCCAACCGACCGTCCCCCGGCCCCATCTGGCCATGCTGGTCCTTCAGCTCGATCAGCAGCGGGACTTGTCCCGCCACCATCGCCAGCACCTCGGCCAGATCCGGGATGCCCTCGCCGTCGCCACCTTTCAACGACGTGGCGCGCAGCTGGTCGCGGCTCTGGGCCCGGACCGGGCCTCGGGCCTGCGCGAGACGGTCAAGATCATCATCGTGAAACACCATGGCACAGCCATCGGCGGACAGCTGCAGGTCGATCTCTATGCCATACCCCGCGGTCAACGCCGCGCGGATCGCCGCGCGGCTGTTCTCGGGCCGCCCCGCCGAGGCATCATGCAGGGCACGATGCGCCAGCGGCACGGCCAGGAACTCGGCTGGCAGGGCCGGTGTCATCGGATCTGGAATACGCCGTCGATCTCGACCGCCACGCCCAGCGGCAAAGACGGGCAGCTGACGGCCGAACGCGCGTGACGCCCGATGTCGCCCAGCACCTCGACGAGGAAATCGGACGCGCCGTTCACGACCTGCGGCTGCTGGGTGAAATCGGCAGTCGAATTGACGAAGGCGCCCAGTTTGACGACCCGCACAAGGCGCTCCAGATCGCCGTCGCAGGCTGCCTTCAGCTGGGCCAGCAGGGCAATGGCGCAGCGCTTGGCCGCAGCCTGTCCTGCCTCGACGTCCATGTCCGCGCCGAGGGTGCCGGTGATCAGGCCGTTTTCATCCGCAGAGATCTGGCCAGAGATGTAGACCATGTCACCGCTGACCACATAGGGCACGTAGTTTGCCGCCGGGGCGGGTGCGTCGGGCAGGGTCACGCCCAGGTCTTTCAGCTTTGCTTCGATGCTCATGGTGGCATTCCTCCAGTTCAGTTCTGGTCGGACGCTACTCGCCCGCCGCGAAATCGGAAAGAGCAAATGCGTAGCGGCGGCGTGGCATTGCGCCATCCGCCCGCTCCGAGCCCCCTGCCCGCTTGCGGCGCATGAAAAGGTGCGCCGTCGCCCCATCGGACTGGGGCAACATCAGCTTTCGCGGAAGGCCTTGTTGAAATAATCGGCCAGCGGCTTGACCAGATAGGCCAGCGGCGAGCGGTCTGCGGTGCGGATGTAGCTTTCCACCGGCATCCCCGGAAGCAGCACCGTACCGGCTGGCAGCCGTCCCTGCTCACCGGGGTTCAATTCGATCTCGGCCCGGTAGTAGGACAGACCGCTCGAAGGATCCTCGAACGCATCCGCCGAGACCTGTGTGACCTCACCAAAGAGCTCCGGCGTGGTGCGCTGGTCCAGCGCCGAGAACCTCAAAGTCACCTGCTGGCCGGTGTACAGCTGATCGATGTCGGTGGGCGCCACCTGCGCCGCGATCACCAGCGGGCGGTCCTGCGGCACGAGGTAGAGCACCGGATCGGCCGGGCGGATCACCGAGCGCGGCGTCTGCACCTGCAGCCCGTAGACCACGCCCGAAACCGGCGCCGTGATGTCGAGCCGTGCCAGACGCTGGCGCAGTGAGCGGCGCGTTTCGGCCAGCTCCAGCTCCTGGTAGCGCAGATCGCGCAAACGGCTGATGGCCTCCTCGCGCCGCCCGGTGGCCAGCTTGAGGATCTCGATGTCGATCTCGGTGACGCGGCCCTCGGCCTGCGCCTCGGCAGCGACCAACTCCCCCAGCTGGCCGTCCAGATTGGCCTGGGTGCGCCGCAGGTTCAGCACGGTCGTCGCCTGCGCAAGGCCGCGATCCAGAAGCGACTGCTGGTTGCTCAGCTCTTCCTCGATCAGCTCCAGCTGCACCTGCATCGATTTCTGCTGCGCCTGAATACCGCGGATCTGCTCTTCGATCTGACCGCGACGTTTTTCCAGCTGCTCGATCTCGCGCGCGGTGGTGTCCTTGCGGGCCTGGAACAGCCGACGCTGGCCTTCGACCAGATCCTTCACATCCGGCTGGCGTTCGGCCGCCTCCAGCAGCTCCGGGTCAAAGGTTATGGCGTCCGCCTCGTCCCGCTCGGCCTCCAGCCTGCCACGGCGGGCCATCAGCTCGAACAGCTGGCCTTCGGTGATCACCAGCTGCGACATCAGCTCGGTCGCGTCGAGCCGGATCAGCGTATCGCCCTCGGCAACGGTGTCGCCCTCGTCGACCAGGATCTCGGCGACGATGCCGCCATCCAGGTGCTGCACCACCTGACGGTTGCGGTCGACCTCGAGACGTCCCGAGGCCACCACGGCGCCGGAAATGGAGGACATTACCGACCAGGTGCCGAAACCGCCGACCAGCACCAGCAAGGTCAGCACCCCGAGGATCATCGGCCGCCGCGCGGTCCATTGGTTTGCAGCGCTCATCGCACACCTCCGGCACCGGTGGCCTGGCGGATATTCTGATGGTTGGCGACCATTTCCTGCAGGACCTTGTCCTTGGGGCCAAAGGCGGTCTGTGTGCCCTTGTCGATGACCAGCAGCATGTCACATTCCTGAATGGCAGCCGGACGGTGCGCCATGATCAGGACCGAGCGACCCTCGGCCTTGATCTGCTTGATCGCCTGGTTGAGCGCGATCGACCCCTCGTTGTCGAGGTTGGAGTTCGGCTCATCCAGGATCACGATCACCGGGTCATCATACAGCGCGCGTGCAAGGCCGACCCGCTGCATCTGCCCCCCCGACAGCCGCCCGCCGGAGGCCGTGACCTTGGTGTCGTAGCCCTCGGGCAGCTTCAGGATCATCTCGTGGGCGGCGGCCTTGCGTGCGGCGGCGACCACCTTCTCGGCATCGGGCTCCTGCTGGAGACGGGCGATGTTCTGGGCGATGGTGCCGTCGAAGACCTGGATGCGCTGCGGCAGGTAGCCGATGTGGCCGCCCAGCACGTCCGGCGCGTATTGGTCCAGCGATGCCCCGTCGAGCCGCACCGACCCGGCGGCTGGCCGCCACACCCCGGTCAGCGCGCGCGCCAGGGTCGATTTGCCGGCACCGGACGGGCCGATCACCCCGATCGCCTGGCCGGGCTGCACCCGGAAATTGACGTTTCGCAGCAAAGGCGTGTTGCCGCCCGGCGGCACCACGGCCAGCCCCTGCACCTCCAGAAGCGCCTTTGGCTTTGGCAATGCGGTACGGTCAGCCTCCTCCGGCACCTTGTCCAGCAGCTCGGCCAGGCTGTGCCAGCCCTTCAGCGCGCGCTGAACCATGCCCCATTGACCCAGCCCCAGTTCAATCGGGGCCAGGGCGCGGCCCATCAGGATCGAGCCCGCGATCATCGCCCCGGGCGTCACCTCGTTCTGCAGCACCAGGTAGGCGCCCAATCCCAGCATCGCCGATTGCAGGAACAGGCGCAGCGTCTTGGTCAGCGTGGTGAAACCGCCGCCGGTGTCATTGGCAGCGACACTGTCCGCCAGCGCCGCATCGCGGGCCTGTTTCCAACGAGAGAAGGACGCGCCACGCATCCCCATCGACTGGATCATCTCCGCCTCGGTGCGGATTTCCTCGGACATGAGGTTGGCCTTGTGGCCGGTCATGTTGGCCTTTTGCATCGGCACGCGGGTGAAGATCTGGTTCAGCACCGCGATCAGCACCAGCACCGCGCCGCCGGCCAGCGCCAGCAGCCCCAACCAGGGGTGAAACAGCGCAATCCCCGCCAGAAAAACCGGTGTCCACGGCAGGTCGAAGGCCGCCCCGAGCACCGGTGACGCAATCAGCCGTTGCACGGATTCAAGGTCGCTGAGGCCGGTCTGCGCGGCCGGATCCTGCGCCACCGCGGAACGCCGGATCATCGCATCGAACACCCGCCGATCCAGCGCGGCCTGAAACCGCGCCCCGATCCGCGCCATGATGCGGCCGCGGGCATAATCCAGCAGCCCCATCATGCCATAGAGGAACACCACGAGCAGCGACAAGGCCAGCAAGGTCGCCTCGGACCGGCTCCCCAGAACCCGGTCGTAGACCTGCATCATGTACAAGGGCCCGGTGAGCATCAGCAGGTTCACGAAGAAGCTGAAAATCCCGACGGACCAGTAGAGTCCGCGGCTTTGCCGCCGCACCGCGCGCAGCTCTTCGTAGCCGTTCCTATAAATGCTTTTATTCATGTTCAGACTGCAATAGTGGTTCCGTGGCCTCGGCTCAGGGCTGATTTGTAGCAGTTCTGGCCCAAGGCAGGTAAAAAAATGTAATCAGACTGGAAAACGGCCGGAAAGCTCTTACGTCGCTTTTGATCCGCCGCCCCCTTATCAAGTGGACCCTTATCCGAATGCCTTTCATGTTGCGACTACTAAAAATCCCGGCGGTGTTTGTGTTGGCGGCACTGGCTGCAGGCTGTGCCACACAGGATCCGGTGGCCCGCAGCGCAGGCGAGGTTTTTGACCCCTACGAGAATACCAACCGCGCGGTTCACGGCTTCAACCGCGGCGTTGACCGGCTGGTGTTCCGCCCCGCCTCGAAGGGCTACGTCTCGATCGTTCCGCCGGATATGGTCACAAGTTTCGGCCTGTTCGCGGAAAATCTGTCGATGCCGGGCCAGGCCGTCAACGCCCTGCTGCAGGGCGATTTGAAATCCACCGGCGCCGCGCTGACGCGTTTTGTCGTCAACACCATCTTCGGGATTGGCGGGCTGGGCGATCCGGCATCGGATTTCAACGTGCCGGAAGTTGACACCGATTTCGGCGAAACGCTGCACGCCTGGGGCGTGGGTGAAGGCGCATATGTGGAATTGCCGCTGCTTGGCCCGTCGACCAGCCGCGATGCCGCGGGGATCGCAGTGGACTTCGTTCTGAACCCCTTGGGCTATGTCGAGCAGAATACCGCCAAGAACATCAGCATCTACGCTGAGATCGTGCGGCGGATGGGGGATCGTGGCAATTATTCCGACACCATCGATTCGATTCTCTACGAGAGCGCCGACAGCTATGCGCAATCGCGCCTGATCTACCTGC
This sequence comes from Nocardioides marinus, assembly GCA_019801415.1. GTDB lineage: Bacteria > Pseudomonadota > Alphaproteobacteria > Rhodobacterales > Rhodobacteraceae > Leisingera. Next base: position 158,927 of record JAHVJD010000004.1, on the reverse strand, counting down.
AAAATCGCCGGTTCGAGCTGGGTGACGGAGCGGAGATCAAGGAAATCGACCCGTTCGAACTGGATACTGAAGGATTCTGAATGATGAACCGCCGTACTTTCCTGTCTTCGCTTGCCGCTGGCGCCGCCGCAGTCGTCTCCGCCCCCGGGGCGCTTTGGGCGCTGACCGAGAGCCGGGCAAGCACGCTGATCAACAACCTGGTGGGCGACATCAACCGGGTGATCGAATCCGGCAAGGGCGAGACCGCCATGTTCCGCGAGTTCGAGCGCATCTTCTCGCGTTACAGCGACACCTCCTACATCGCCGCCTACGCCCTGGGCGTGGACGGTCGCCGGGCCAGTGCGGCCCAGAAACGTGCGTTTTCCAAGGCGTTCCAGGGCTACATCGCGCGCAAGTACGGCAAGCGGTTCCGGGAGTTCATTGGCGGCAAGCTGGAAGTCACCGGCGTCAAGAAGGTGAAGAAGTGGTATGAGGTCAGCACCATCGCCTACCTCAAGGGCCAGTCGCCGTTCGAAGTGACGTTCCTCGTCTCGGACCGGTCGGGCAAGGACCTGTTTTTCAACATGTTCATCGAGGGTGTGAACCTCCTGCTGACCGAACGCACCGAGATCGGCGCGATCCTGGACAGCAAGGGCGGCGACATCAATGCGCTGATCGCGGAACTGGAACGCCAGGGCTGAGGCCGGTCGAGAAACGAATAGACACCGGGCTCGTCGTCAAATCCGAACCGTCGCCGAGCCCCGTGACTGGAAACAAGTGAAAGGCTCCCTGAAAAGGGAGCCTTTTTCGCGCGCGCCATTTGCCGTCCAGCTCGCCCGCCCTGCGCCATGGCAGGAATGATGCGACATGCGCCCGTGATCCGACGTCTTGAGCGGGACCGCCAAGGAGTGCGACGCGCGCCGCACCCCCGGTGCGGCGCCGGGCCCAACCGGCGCAAGCGCCCCACGGGGGCGCCGAGCCGGGCGGGAGCACGCCCCTTTCTGCGTCAATTGTCGGCACAGACTGGGAAGGCCGTCAGTTGCCCAGAATGTCGCGCAGGATATTGTCCACGGCACGCCCCAGCTCCTGGCCCAGGTTGGGCACCTGGCGCTTGCGACGCTCTCGGCGGGTGGGCTGCGGCGGCGGGGCGATCGGGGCAGGCTCCAGCATCGGCAGCGGCTTTGGCTCCAGCCCCTCGTGGACCCGCACCATGGTTTCCCGCCAGATCTCGGCAGGCAGGCCGCCGCCCGTCACCCCCGTCAGCGGCGTGTTGTCATCGTAGCCCATCCAGACACCGGCCACGTAATCCGCGGTGAAGCCGATGAACCAGGCGTCCTTTGCCGCCGATGTCGTGCCGGACTTGCCCGCGGCCTGCCAGCCGGGGATTTGTGCCCGGCGCCCGGTGCCTTCGGAGATGACCTTCTCCATCATCCAGACCAGCTGCTGCGCCGCTTCGGTGCGAACCACCCGTTCCCCGATGCCGCCGCTGGCGCCCATCAGCGCCTCGCTGTCGGCAACCAGCCGCAGTTCATTCACCCCGTAGGGCGTCACCGAAGAACCGCCGTTGAGAATGCCCGCATAGGCGCCGGTCATCTCCAGAAGGGTACTTTCGGACGCGCCGAGCGCCAGCGCAGGACCCGCCGCGAGATCACTGTCGATGCCGAAATCGCGCGCCACGCGGCTCACCTTGTCGCGGCCCACCGCTTCCGAGAGCTTGACCGCAGGCACGTTCAGGGAATCGCGCAACGCCCGCGCCAGGGTGACCTCGCCATAGAACTTGCGTGTATAGTTCTCCGGGCACCATTGGCCTGATCCGGGAATGTTCATGCAGTATCGTGCATCAAGCACCCGGTCATAGGGCGAGTATCCAAGTTCCAGCGCGGTGGCATAGACGAAGGGTTTGAAGGCCGACCCGGTCTGCCGCTTGGCCTGGGTCGCGCGGTTGAACACGCCCGACACCCGCGTCTTTCGCCCACCGACCATCGCGCGCACGGCGCCGTCGGCACTCATCACCACGATCGCGGCCTGCGCCTTGGAGCCTTCGCGGACCTTGTTCTCGAAGACGTATTTCAGCGCCTCCTCGGCGGCACGTTGCAGTCGCTGATCCAGGGTCGAGCGGATCACGACGTCTTCGGTGGTCTGATCGCCAAGGAAATCGGGGATGCTGTCCATCACCCAATCCGCAAAGTAGCCCCCGGCCCGCGCTGCCGCTGCCTCGCTCAGCCCGGCCGGGTTGTTCTGAAAGCGCGTCATTTCGGCCGTCGTCAGGTAGCCTTGCTCCTGCATCAGCCGCAGCACCGTCGCGGCCCGATCCTGCGAACGCTTGAGATCATTGGTCGGCGCCAGCGTCGAGGGCGCAGTCAGCAGACCCGCCAGCATCGCGCCCTCGGCCGGGTTCAGCTGGTTTGCGGACTTGCCGAAGTAGCGCTGCGCGGCCGCCTCGGCGCCATATGCCCCGCCGCCCATGTAGGCACGGTTCATGTAGATCGAGAGGATATCATCCTTGGTGTATTTCAGCTCCATCGCCAGCGCGAAGATCGCTTCGGTGCCCTTGCGCCACAGCGAGCTCTTGCGGCAGTCGGCCTCGTAGGCGCGCTCGTTCTCCCATTCCGCAGGGTCATAGATCCGCCCCAGGCACAGGAGTTTGGCGGTCTGCTGAGTAATGGTCGAGCCGCCGTGACCCGACAGCGGTCCCCGTCCTTCGCGCAGGTTGATGCGGATGGCACTGGCGATGCCGCGCGGCGAAATCCCGAAATGCTGGTAGAAGCGCTTGTCCTCGGTGGCGACGATGGCGTTCTTCAGATGCGGCGAGACGGTGTCGGCACGCACCACGCCGCCGAACTGGTCCCCCCGCCAGGCGAAGACTTCGCCATTGCGGTCCAGCAAGGTGACCGATCCCCGCGCGCGCCCATCAAGATAGGCCGAGACCTCGGGCAATCTTGCGTATTGGAACGCCACTGCGACCGCCACCAGCAAGCAGGCCACCATGCCTATGCGCCAGGTGAAGCCCCAGAGCAGCCGGAACGCCCAGACGAAGGGCGCCAGAATCAGGCCGAGGGGGCCGCGCTTTTTCCGCACCGGTCTGGGGGCCGGTTTCCTGGGCCGAAACAGGCCCAGCAGACTGAAGCCTCCACGGCGCTTGCCCGTCGCCGGCTTGCGCCCGGACGTCTTGGCGGCGGCAGGCTTGCGCTTGCCACCTGCATAATTGCGCTTGTCTGCCACCAAGGGCTTGCGCCCGTTTCCTTGTGCCATCTCGAAGTCCTGCCCGGTTTACCCGTTTGCGCCGACAATACCCCGGCGCCATGGGAATGTAGAGGGGCCAGAAGCCCGCAAACCTGCTTTTCCAGATGTCCGGTTTTTAGGCGACTGCCCCAAAAGGCGCAAAATTTTTGTGCGCTCGGCGCGCTGCACGCGGAAACCTGCTCCCAATTTATAGGCACGACTCGGCCCAGCGTCTTTTCTGCAGATGCAAACGCGCCTGACAGCTGCCCCGCAACGGACAGCGCCTGAGGGCAAACATTGGACGGAAACTGGGCAACCCAAGGGGTACTGAGATGAAAATGATCATAGCCGCCATCAAGCCCTTCAAGCTGGACGAGGTCCGAGAGGCACTGACTGGACTGGGCGTCAGCGGATTGATGGTGAATGAAATCAAAGGCTTCGGCGCGCAAGCCGGGCATACAGAAATCTACCGCGGGGCCGAATACGAAGTGAACTTCGTGCCCAAGGTGAAACTGGAGCTGGTGGTCCCGGACGAGCTGGCCGAGCCCGCCGTCAGCGCCATCGCCGAAACCGCCCGCACCGGCAAGATCGGTGATGGCAAGATTTTCGTGCTGGATGTCGAACAGGCTGTGCGGGTGCGCACCGGCGAAACCAACCTCGAGGCGCTGTAAGGCGCCCGCCATGGAGGAAAGACTTATGAAGAACCTGAAACTCCCCCTTGCGGTGCTGGCGCTGGCAGCCCTGCCGGGCCTGGCGCTGGCCCAGGACGGCCCGGTGGCCGGCGTGAACCCCGCGACCGACACGGTGTTCATCCTGAACTCGCTGCTGTTCCTGATCGGGGGCTGCCTGGTGTTCTGGATGGCCGCCGGTTTTGCGATGCTGGAAGCAGGTCTGGTGCGCTCGAAGAACGTGACCATGCAGCTGACCAAGAACATGGCGCTGTTCTCGCTGGCGGCCGTGTTCTACTGGCTGATCGGCTACAACCTGATGTATCCGCTGGGCAACTGGGCGATGGACGGGGTTCTGTCCGGCGTCTTTGGCCCCGGTGTTCTGGAAGCGGTGGGCATCACCGCCGATGCGGCGGATGATTATTCCTATGCCGCCACCGGCTCGGACTTCTTCTTCCAGCTGATGTTCTGTGCTGCCACCGCCTCGATCGTGTCGGGCACCCTGGCCGAGCGCATCAAGCTGTGGCCCTTCCTGATCTTCACCGTGATCCTGACCGCCGTGATCTACCCGCTGCAGGCCAGCTGGAAATGGGGCGGCGGCTTCCTCGACCAGATGGGCTTCCTGGACTTCGCCGGTTCCTCTGTGGTGCATTCCGTGGGCGGCTGGGCGGCTCTGACCGGCGCGCTGATCCTCGGCCCGCGCATCGGCAAGTACAAGGACGGCAAGACCGTACCGATGCCCGGCTCCAACCTGGCGCTGGCGACCCTGGGCACTTTCATCCTGTGGATGGGCTGGTTCGGCTTCAACGGCGGCTCGCAGCTGGCGATGGGCACGGTCGGTGACGTGGCGGACATCAGCCGCATCTTCTCCAACACCAATGCCGCAGCCGCAGGCGGTGCCGTGGCAGCGCTGGTGCTGACCCAGGTTCTGTTCCGCAAGCCTGACCTGACCATGATCCTGAACGGCGCGCTGGCCGGCCTCGTGTCGATCACCGCAGAGCCGCTGACCCCATCCCTGGGCATGGCCACCCTGATCGGCGCAATCGGCGGCATCATCGTGGTCTTCGCGGTGCCCTTCCTCGACAAGCTGAAGATCGACGACGTGGTCGGCGCGATCCCGGTCCACCTGATCTGCGGCATCTGGGGCACCATCGCGGTTGTGCTGTCCAACCCCGACGCCTCGCTGATGACCCAGCTGACCGGCATCGTGACCATCGGCGTGTTCACCGTCGTCGCCTCCACCGTCGTCTGGCTGATCCTGCGGGCCACCCTCGGCATCCGGGTCGACGAGGAAGACGAGGTCAACGGGCTGGACATGGCGGAGCTGGGCATGGAAGCCTACCCCGAGTTCTCGCCGAGCTGACTTTTCAGCCCTTGAAACAAAAGCGCGGCGCCTGCTTCAGGCGCCGCGTTTCTCTTTGCGCAGGGCTTGGTTCCAGACACGGCGGAGAGTGTGGCGCTGCAAGCGCCAATCCGGGGCCGTATCCGCCGTATCCAAGGGCGCCCACAATGACTTGGGGAACAAAAAAGCGCGCCCGCTAGCGGGCGCGCTGTGCCGCTTCGGCCTGTCAGATTGGATCAGACGCCAGCGTCGACGATCGCTTTGGCAAGCACGGGAACCGTCTTGGTGTTCAGGCCGGCAATGTTCAGGCGGCTGTCGCCAACCATGTAGATGCCGCTGTCGACGCGCATCTTCTCGACCAGTTCGGGCGTGGTGCCCAGAAGCGAGAACATGCCGCGGTGCTGGGCGATGAAGCCGAAGCGATCCGAACCTGTCAGGCGCTGCAGTTCATCGGCCAGTTGCTGGCGCAGGGCCAGCATGCCCAGACGAGTTTCCTCCAGCTCTGCGGCCCAATCGGCGCGCAGTGCCTCGTCATTCAGGATCATGGTCACCAGGCGCGCACCGTGGTCCGGCGGGAAGGAATAGTTCTGCCGGTTCAGGAAGGCCAGCGTGCCCTGGTTCAGCGCCTGCGCGCCCTTGTCCTGGCTCACCGCCATCAGCAGGCCGGTGCGCTCGCGGTAGATGCCGAAGTTCTTCGAGCAGCTGGCTGCGATCAGCACCTCGGGGCAGCCCGCGGCGACCATGCGCACGCCCTTGGCGTCTTCTTCCAGGCCGTCGCCAAAGCCCTGGTAGGCGATGTCGATCATCGGGATCAGGCCGCGTTCGTTCAGAAGCGCGATGACCTCTTTCCACTGGGTCTCGTTCAGGTTGGCGCCGGTCGGGTTGTGACAGCAGCCGTGCAGCAGCACCACGTCGCCCTTCTCGGCACCCTTCAGGTCCTCGATCATGCCGTCAAAGTCCACGCCGCGGGTTTCGCGGTCGAAGTAACGGTAGGTGACGGTCTCGATGCCGACGTATTTCAGGATCGAGATGTGGTTCGGCCAGGTCGGATCCGAGACGAAGACGCGCGCCTTGGGGTTGGCCATGCGGATCATCTCGAAGGCCTGACGCACCGCGCCGGTGCCACCGGGGGTGGCCGCGGCAGCGATGTTTTCACGCGCGACCGCATCGCCGAGGATCAGCCCGATCATTGCGTCCGCATAGGCCGGATCGCCCGCCAGGCCGGTATAGGCCTTGGTGGTCTGCTCTTCCCACAGCTTGTGTTCGGCCGCCTTGATGGCGCGCATCACCGGGGTGACGCCCTCGGCATTCTTGTAGACGCCGACACCTAGGTCGACCTTCTCGGCGCGCGGATCGTCGCGGTACATCTGCATCAGCGCCAGAATCTTGTCAGCTGGCTGGGGTTTGAGGGTCTCGAACATCAGTTCTCTCCGGTTGCAACGGGAAGGGTCGGGAAGGCACCCCATTCCGCCCAGGAGCCATCATAAAGCGCGTGATCGGTCTTGCCGATCCGCTCCATGGCAAGGCTGAGGACGGCGGCTGTGACACCCGATCCGCAGGTGGTGATGGCAGGTTTGTTCAGGTCGACCCCGGCAGCGGCGAAGGCCGCGCGGATGCCGTCGGCATCCTTCATGGTGCCATCCGCGTTCAGCAGGGTCGTGAAGGGGACGTTCTTGGAGCCGGGAATATGCCCGGCGCGCAAACCTTCGCGGGGCTCGGGCTTGTCGCCGCGGAACCGCTCGGCGGAGCGCGCATCGATGATCTCGTGATCGCCCAGCTTGGATGCGGCGGAGACCTGGGTCACATCGCGCACCAGCTGGTTCTGCACCCGCACCGTCATGTGGCGGTCCCGGATCACCGGCGGCAGATCCTCGACCGGGTGCCCTTCGGCCTGCCATTTCGGCAGGCCGCCATCCAGCACCGCGACATTGGTCTGCCCCATCAGGCGGAACATCCACCAGACGCGGGCCGCGGAGAACAACCCCTTGCCGTCGTAGATCACCACCTGGTGGCCGTCGCCGACGCCCATGGCGCGCAGCCGCGACATGAACTTCTCAACCGGCGGCATCATGTGCGGCAGGTCCGAGCGGTGGTCGGAAATCTCTTCGATATCAAAGAAACGCGCGCCGGGGATATGCGCGGCCTCGTATTCCGCCCGCGGGTCGCGCCCTTCCTGCGGCAGATACCACGAGGCGTCCAGGATCCGCAGATCCGGGTCCTTCAGATGAGCAGCCAGCCAGCCCGTGGACACAAGCGTTTTCGGATCATCCAGCATCGAAGCGTCTCCCTGTCAGCGCTGGCGCCATGCGTACAGCCGCCAGCCCATCGGTGCAAGCCATCCGCGATTTTTACGGTCTGTTACGAGTTTGTTGCGAGGGTGCTGGCGGCGAATGATCGCACCCCTGCTCAAATACCGGCATTTTTCCAAGGCCAGACTACAGGCGTCATTGATGATAAACTTACGCATCTTACTTGCGATCCTCGCAGCGGCGCTTTCGCTGGCCAGCGCCGCCTTTGCCGACGACACATGCGCGCCGGTCGGCCAGGAGTGTATTCCGAATGACGCGCACACCCAGCAACTGCGCATCGGCCCGCAAACCCCAAGCCTGTACGCGCTGCCAGCCCTGCACAACCTGCAGGATCTGACCCTGATCGCCGAGCTGCATTACGAGATGCCCGTTGATCTCACTCCGCTGGCCGCGTTGCCGAACCTGGAAAAGCTGGCCCTTGTCGGCATCCATGCGGTGGATCTGTCACCGCTGCTGCAATTGCCCAAGCTGAAACGCCTCAGTCTTGATTCCGTCTCCGCGCCGGATTTCACGCCCCTTGCCAGTTTGACCTCCCTGGAACACCTGTCCGTCTGGGGGATCGACGCGGTAACCGACCTGGAATTCGCCCGCGACCTGCGCCAATTGCAGAGCCTGAACATCGCGGATTCCGGTGTCACCGACCTGTCACCGTTGACCGGCCTCGACACGCTGGAGGTCTTCCTGGCGTTCAACACCGAGATCACCGATCTGTCGCCGCTGGCGGCGGCAAACCTGCGGGTCGCCTGGATCTCGAACTCTCCGGTGACCAGCCTGGCTGCGCTGGCGGGGTCAACACGCCTCGAGATGCTGCGCGCCGAGGGCACCCGGTTGCAGTCGCTGGACGGGCTGGCCAACAAACCGGCCCTGCGCACCGTGATCCTGTCCGACACGCCGGTTGCGGATCTCGGCCCGCTGGCCGGAGCGACAAGCCTGCGGGAGCTGGCGCTGAACCGAACGGAGGTGCAGGATCTGGCGCCGCTGTCAGGGTTGCATTCTCTGCGCAAGCTGGACCTGACGGGCACACCGATCAGCAGTCTTGAACCGCTGGCGGGCAGTGGCATCCGCAAACTGTCGGTGACCCAAAGCACGCTGGGCGACCTCTCCGGGGTGGAGCATCTGGCGGAGCTTCGGGATTTTTGCCTGTCCGGCACCGCCGTGAGTGACCTGTCTCCCCTGACCGGTCTGAAGAACCTGGCCATTCTGCGCGCTGTCGGATTGCCGAGAGAAACCCTGGCGCCGGTCGTCGGGATGGACAGCCTGCGCATCCTGGTGACCGGAACAGGCCACGGCAAGCCCAAGCGCCTGCTTGGACAGGAGCAGATCCGCGCCCATTTCGGAGCGCAGTTCTAAACCACGCGGCTCATCCGACCACCTGCAGCCTTGGGGCCGGCGGTCGCCCGCCCGGACGTCCCACGGCAAAGCGGTGCGCCAGGGCCAGGCCTGCGCGAATCACATGCGGGTCCATCTGGCCCTGAGTCACCTCGGCCACCGCGTCCCGCGCCGGCGGGGTCTCGTCCCGGCGCATGTGATGCAGCATCCGCAGCAACGCCGCCTCATCCGCCGTGACGCAGGCACGGTTCTCCAGATCAAAGGGGCTGATGCAGGCAAACTGCCCGTCACGGCACTCCAGCACGGCCCGCAGCAGTTTCATCGCCATATGGGCCGCCGCCAACCCCAGGGTCTCTCCCCAGCGTTCAGCCGCAATCGCATAGGCGCTTTGCCATGCCTGCTGCCGAGGATCAGCATGCGCCAGCAGAAAATGGCGCAGCACCGGCAGGAGCCCCAGCTCAAACTCATCGATCCCCAGAGACGCAACCGGCGCGGGCAGCGAAGCGGCATCCTGTGCCGAAACAGACGGGGAGTCAGCGTGCTGCCGGGCAGCATCAAATACAGAAACGGTCATCAGCAGATCCAGTCACCAAGAGAACAGCGGCGCGCCTGCCGCAGGGAGGAACCGGGCTTGATCCACGAGGGTATCTGCTGGGCGAGTGATATCTGACTCATATTGTCAGGATTTGCAAGCGACCAATAAAGCGCCGCAAGACTGCCAAAACCGCACCCGTTGGCCGAAGGCCATCAGCAGCCGTTGGATAACGGGTCGGGGACAGCGATGATGCCGCTCTGGCCTGTGTTAGCGGGCGTCCTTCAGCAGCCGCTGTTTCTGACGCCCCCAGTCACGCTTGGCCTGAGTTTCGCGTTTGTCATGCAGCTTCTTGCCCTTGGCGATGCCCAGTTTCACCTTCGCGCGCCCCTTGTGGTTGAAGTACATCACCAGCGGGACAAGGGTCATCCCCTTGCGCTGGGTCAGGTTCCACAGATCGGACAGCTCTTTGCGCGACACCAGCAGCTTGCGGCGGCGGCGTTCCTCGTGCTTGAACACCTTGGCCTGCTCATAGGGCGGGATGTAGGCGTTCACCAGCCACAGCTCGCCATCTTCGACGGCTGCATAGCTGTCGGCGATATTGGTGCCATTGCCGCGCAGCGCCTTGACCTCGGACCCTTCGAGCACGATGCCGCATTCGATATCGTCCTCGATCGCGTAATCGAAGCGCGCGCGGCGGCTTTCGGCGATCACCTTGTAGTTCGGGTCTGATGTCTGTTTTTTCTTGGCCATGGGAGGCAGATGTAAGGCGGGCGGGCGGCAGGCGCAAGATGGCCCGTCACGCCTTGGCGCTGCGCAGCAGGGTGAACACGCCGCTGCCGACGATCACCGCGCTGCCGATCAGGGTCAGCAGGTCCGGCCGCTCGCCGAACACCAGCACGCCCAGCACCATCGCAAAGACCAGCCGGGTGTAGCGGAACGGTGCGATCACCGCGATCTCGCCCGCCCGCATCGCGCCCGACAGCGCGTTATAGGCGATCACGCCGATTACCGTGGCGGCGGCCAGCTGCAGCCACTGGCGCGGCTCCGGCCAGACCGCGCCGCCGGTCCAGCCCAGCGCCAGCGCCCCTGCCACCACCAGCATGGCAAAACCGAGGAACCCCAGCTGACTGTTGCGCATGTCCTGCGGGGCGGCCCGGGTGGCCAGGTCGCGCCCGGCAAAGCCCAGCGTGCCCGCCACCGCAAACAGCGAGGCGGGCTCGAACCCGCTGAGACCCGGCCGCAGGATCAGGAGCACGCCGACAAAGCCGAGGCCGATTGCCAGCCAGCGCCGCCAGCCCACGGTCTCGCCAAAGAACACCACCGCCCCTGCTGCCACCACCAGCGGCGTTGCCTGCAGGATGGCAGAGGCCGAGGACAAGGGCGTCAGCGCGATGGCCAGCGTGAAGCACAGCCGCCCGACCACCTCCGCAACCGAGCGCAGCAGCATCGGGCGCGTGCCGAACGCCGGGTGCCACGGGCGGTGCCCCTGCGCACGCGCCATCGCGGCAAAGACCGCCATGCCACCCAGGCCGAACAGGATCAGGATCTGCCCCACCGGCAGCGCGGCGGCGGCGGATTTGAGGAACATGTCCTCCAGCGCGAAGGCCCCCATCGCCAGCACCATCAACAGGCTTCCGCGCAGCGTATCCATGCAAGACCTTTCCGCAAAAATCACTTCAACTGAATGTCTGCACCGATTGGTAGGGCCCGCGCAGAAAATTCACAAGTGAAGCGATGTCAGCCCGGCTGCGGCAAACCCGCCTGACGGTAGTGGTGCATGTTCAAAAACACCGCGCCGCTGGTTCCGCTGCGGTAGCCATGCGGCTGGTCGGCGGCAAAGCGCAGCCCCTGGCCGGTGTCCAGCGCAACCCAGGCGCCATCGCGCAGCAGCTCCATCCGGCCTTGCAGCACGAACACCTCTTCGGTGACGCCCGCATCATGCGGCTGCGACTGGTGGCACTGGCCCGGCTTCAGCGTCACCTGGAAAGTCTCGGCCCCCAGCAAGGGATCGAAGGGGAACACCATCTTGACCGCGATGCTGCCGGGGAACTGCACCGTCTCGTAGACCCCGTCGCCCTCGCCTGCGGGCCGGGTCGCCTGGCCGATCAGCGCGGTCAGCGGCAGGTGAAACCCCTTGGCGATCTTCCACAGGGTGGCGATGGTCGGGCTCGATTCGCCGCGCTCAATCTGGCCCAGCATCGCCTTGCTGACGCCCGTCACCTCGGCCGCCTTTGACAGGCTCAGCCCCGCTGCCATGCGAATATCCCGCAAATTCAGGGTAATGCTGTCGTCACTCATGGTCCTTGCCTGCCCCCAACCGCCGCCGCCAGAAAACGCTTGTGCGTTATAACGCACGTGTGCCAGTGTGCGCTATAACGCACGGCCACCCTATGCCACCCGGCAGCCAAGGAAAACCCATATGCTCAAGGATCTGAAACTCTCGCATCTTGTCTCCGGCGCGGTGGCGGTGCTGGTGGGGTATACCGGATCTGTCGCGATCATTTTCCAGGCGATCGAGGCCGCGGGCGCCACCCAGGCGCAGGCCAACAGCTGGATGCTGGCGCTGGGGCTGGGCATGGGGATCACCTGCCTGATCCTGTCGCTGCTCTCCCGGATGCCGATCCTGACGGCATGGTCGACACCTGGCGCGGCGCTGCTGGCGGTCAGCCTGCCCGGAGTACCGATGGAGCAGGCCGTGGGCGCGTTCCTGCTGTGCGCCGCGCTGCTAGTGCTGACCGGCGTGACCGGCTGGTTCGCCGCCTTGTCGCGGCTGATCCCCGACAGCCTGGCCAGCGCGATGCTGGCGGGCATCCTGTTCCAGTTCGGCCTCTCGGCCTTTACCGCGCTGCAGACCGACACGGAGCTGGTGGCGGTGATGGGTCTGACCTTTCTGGCAGGCCGCCGCCTGTTTGCCCGCTACTGCATCCCCGCAGTTCTGGCCGCGGGCGTGCTGTACTGCGCGGCCACCGGCAGCTTTGGCAGCCTGGAGGCGCTGGACCTGACGCTGGCACGTCCCGAGTTCGTGATGCCCGCCTTTTCACTGCCGGTGCTGATCGGCATCGGGCTGCCGCTGTATATCGTCACCATGTCCTCGCAGAACATGCCCGGCGTCGTCGCGCTGCGGGCCGCGGGCTACCAGCCGCCGGTCTCGGCCTGCCTGACCGTGACCGGGCTGGCTTCGCTGCTGCTGGCGCCGTTCGGGGGCTTTGCCTTCAACCTTGCCGCCATCACCGCCGCGATCTGCGCCGGACCCGAGGCGGATGAAAACCCGCGCACGCGCTATCTGGCCGGGGTGATGACCGGGCTGGTGTACAGTCTGGTCGGGCTGGGCGGTGCCACCGTCATCAGCCTGTTCCTGATCGCACCCGCGGCGCTGGTGGCCACGGTCGCCGGGCTGGCCCTGTTGTCGACCATAGGCAACAGCCTCTCCGCAGCGCTGGCAGAGCCGGACGGGCGCGAGGCCGCGCTGGTGACCTTCATGGTCACGGTGTCCGGCATCAGCTTTGCCGGTATCGGCGCGCCACTCTGGGCGTTGCTGCTGGGGCTGGCGGTGAATCACTGGCTACGCCGCCCCGTCCCTGCGCCAGCACGGGCCTGAGCCGCCAAAATCACCCTGAAGAGAAACCATCAGACCCTCCAAATCCGGCGCAAAATACGCCATAAATTACCCAACCCACCCCTGGCCGGTTGCCTTTATTGCGCAAATCGTGTCCCTAGGGCCAAATTCAAAGGGAAGCGCTACCATGCCGATGTACCGATCCAGAACCTCCACCCATGGCCGCAATATGGCGGGCGCGCGCGGACTGTGGCGCGCGACCGGCATGAAGGACGATGACTTTGGCAAGCCGATCATCGCCATCGTCAACTCCTTCACCCAGTTCGTGCCCGGCCACGTCCACCTCAAGGACTTGGGCCAGATGGTCGCCCGCGAGGTCGAAGCCGCCGGCGGCGTCGCCAAGGAGTTCAACACCATCGCGGTGGATGACGGCATCGCCATGGGCCATGACGGCATGCTCTACTCGCTGCCCTCGCGCGAGGTGATCGCCGACAGCGTCGAATACATGGTCAACGCGCATTGTGCCGACGCGATGGTCTGCATCTCCAACTGCGACAAGATCACGCCGGGGATGCTGATGGCCGCGATGCGGCTGAACATCCCGGCAATCTTCGTCTCTGGCGGGCCGATGGAAGCAGGCAAGATCGACATCGCCGATCTCGACATGAAGAAGATCGACCTGGTGGACGCGATGGTCGCCGCGGCAGACGACAAGTTCACCGACGAGCAGGTGAAGCACATCGAGGAAAACGCCTGCCCCACCTGCGGGTCGTGCTCTGGCATGTTCACCGCCAACTCGATGAACTGCCTGGCCGAGGCGCTGGGTCTGGCGCTGCCGGGCAACGGCTCGACGCTGGCCACCCACGCCGACCGCAAGGAGCTGTTCCTGGAAGCCGGGCGCAAGATCGTCGAGATCACCAAGCGCCACTACCAGGACGAGGAAAAAGGCTTCCTGCCGCGCGAGATCGCCACGTTTGAGGCCTTCGAGAACGCGATGAGCCTGGATATTGCCATGGGTGGCTCCACCAACACGGTGCTGCACCTCCTGGCGATTGCCAACGAGGGCAAAGTCAACTTTACCATGGCCGACATGGACCGGCTGAGCCGCCGCGTGCCCTGCCTGTGCAAGGTGGCGCCGAACATCCACAACGTTCACATGGAAGACGTGCACCGCGCCGGCGGTATCTTCTCCATCCTCGGCGAGCTGAGCCGTGCGGGCCTCCTGCACGAGGACTGCCACACCGTGCACACCCCGACCATCGGCGAAGCGATCGCCAAATGGGACATCAAGGTGACCGACAACCCGAAGGCGCTGGAGCTGTTCAAGGCCGCCCCCGGCGGCGTGCGCACCACGCAGGCGTTCAGCCAGGCCAACCGCTACAAGGAGCTGGACACCGACCGCGAGAACGGCGTGATCCGCGCCAAGGAACACGCCTTCAGCCAGGACGGCGGCCTTGCGGTGCTGTTCGGCAACATTGCCCGGGACGGCTGCATCGTGAAGACCGCGGGCGTGGACGAAAACATCCTGAAGTTCACCGGCTCGGCCTATGTCTGCGAGAGCCAGGACCAGGCGGTGAACGACATCCTGACCGGCAAGGTCAAGGAAGGCGACGTGGTGGTGATCCGCTACGAAGGCCCGCGCGGCGGTCCGGGCATGCAGGAGATGCTGTATCCGACCTCCTACCTGAAGTCGAAGGGGCTGGGCAAAGCCTGCGCGCTACTGACCGACGGCCGCTTCTCCGGCGGCACCTCGGGCCTGTCGATCGGCCATGTGTCGCCCGAGGCGGCCGAGGGCGGCGAAATCGGCCTGGTGCGCAACGGCGACACCATCGAGATCGACATCCCGAACCGCACCATCCACCTCGCGGTCTCCGACGAGGAGCTGGCTGCGCGGCGTGAGGAGCAGGACGCCAAGGGCTGGAAACCCGCCGAGCCGCGCAAGCGCAAGGTCTCCAAGGCGCTGAAAGCCTACGCCATGCTGGCCACCTCCGCCGCCAAGGGGGCCGTACGCGCGCTGCCCGACGAGGACTGAGGCCGGACACGCCCAGAAAAATGCCAAACCCGCCGCCCTTACGCGGCGGGTTTTCTTGTAGCTCCCGAGCCTGAAACCGGGTCAAGGGCCGCGCAGGGCGCGGCGGCGCAGCCGCTTGCCCTTGAGGCGGTTTCAGGCGCCATACAATGGACCAGGCGCGTTCAGGGCAGACCTGCCCCTGAACCGCTTCTCAGCAAACTTCCTTCATCTGCGCGGCTCTCCCGCCCCCGCTTCGGCCCGCTGGCTGGCGCCAGCACGCCACGCGGCGTCGGGCGTGGCGCCGTGCCGAGGCACGGCGCGCCTCCGGCGGGAGCATTTCAGGAAAGGAGAAGCTGCTCTGCCAGATGAGGCCCCCGCAAGCGCCGCGCCAGCGGCGCCCGGCCCAAGGCTTTATGCTGCATCTTTGATGCTGCGCAAAGGCGCGGGAGCTCTCCCCGGTGCGCCAATCCGCCTACTCTCCCAGTTTGGCGTGGACCTCGTCGAGGTCGATCTCTCCGACCGGCATCTTGTTGGCCGGGTTTTCGAAATCATATTTGAACAGCTCGAAATCGCGCTTGTAGATCTCATAGACCAGGTGCATCGACAGGTCGTCGAAATAGTCCTCTACCGCGTGCGCGCGCTTGGGGCCGTGGCCTTCGCTTTCGTTGAAACGGGGGATCGCGGCCAGGTCTACCGGATGCGGCGTGTCGATGGCGTCCAGCACCTGCTGCATCCCGTCATTGAACGCCTCTGTCCAGAAGATCTTGTTGTAACGGCCACCGTTCAGGATAAAGGTCGAAACATGTCCCGACATGGCCGACCAATGGATGTCAGGGTCCATCGGGCGGCGCCAGCGGATGGTGTCGCGCGCGAACAGCAGGAAACGACGAAAGCTGGCGATCTGGTCGAAGTCCTGCTTGCCGTCCTCGCCGCCGACTTCAATGCCATAGTCGTAGGCCAGCTTTGGAACCAGGTTGCCCCGATAGCGTTTGCCGTTGCGCTGGATGCCGCAGATCTTGTCGAAAAACGACGACAGGATACGGGTGTAGGGGTTGCGCACGCAGGTGAAGGCATAAGACCGTTGCGCCTGCACGTTCCGGGTGATCGGCTCCTGGCTGTGCTCCTGCGCCCATTTGTGCAACCCGGTCGTCGAGTCGTGAATGTCGCCGTCGTAGAACCTGCCATGGTCCGAGTAGTACAGGATCTGCCCGATCGTCGAGCAGGCGCATTTTGGCACCACCCGATACACCACGCTCTCACTTTCCGTCATCCAGGTGCCCGGGAACCCCATGTGCTGTCTTCTCTCTGTTGCACTGTCATCGGTCCCAGTAATGGCACAAGTTTACGAAAACCGGAACTATCTGGTTTATTCGCAGGGATTGCATGCGTATCAAGAGATACAATCAGGCAAGACAAGGCGGACCGTCACGAGTATGGCAAAAATCGCGTACATCCTGCTGTGCCATAAAGACCCGGAGGCCATCATTCAGCAGGCGGAACGGCTGACGGCCGTCGGCGACTGCGTGGCCATCCATTTTGACGGCCGCGCCACGGCGCAGGACTATCAACAGATCCGCGCAGCCCTGGACGACAACCCCAACGTGACCTTCGCCAATCGGCGGGTCAAATGCGGCTGGGGCGAGTGGTCGCTTGTCGAAGCCACGCTACACGCCCTCCGCAGTGCTGTTGCCGCCTTCCCGCGCGCCACGCATTTCTACATGCTGTCGGGCGACTGCATGCCCATCAAAACCGCCGAATACGCCCACCATTTTCTGGACAGCCACGACAGCGACTTCATCGAGAGTTTCGATTTCTTCGAAAGCGACTGGATCAAGACCGGCATGAAGGAAGACCGGCTGATCTACCGCCATTATTTCAACGAGCGCAAACACAAGCGTCTGTTCTACCTGTGCCACGAGGTTCAAAAGCGGCTGGGGTTGCAACGCCGACTGCCAGCCGACATCCAGGTACAGATCGGTAGCCAATGGTGGTGCCTGCGCCGCAGAACCGTCGAAACCCTTCTGAAGTTCATTCGGCAGCGCGAAGATGTGCTGCGCTTCTTTCGCACCACCTGGATCCCGGACGAGACGTTTTTCCAGACACTGGTGCGCCACCTGATCCCGGAAGCCGAGATCGTGTCGCGGACGCTAACCTTTCTGATGTTCACCGACTACGGCATGCCGGTGAATTTCTACAACGACCACTATGATCTGCTGCTCGGCCAGGATTTCCTTTTTGCCCGCAAGATCAGCCCGGAAGCCCGCGAGCTGAAATCGCGCCTGGGACGGCTTTATGCGGCCGAAGACGTGGACTTCCAGATTTCCAACGAGGGAAGCAACCTCTACAAGTTCCTGACCCAGCGGGGCCGTGTCGGGCGCAGGTTTGCGCCCCGGTTCTGGGAGACCGAAAGCAGCCTGGGTCGTGAGCGCGAATTGCTGGTCGTGACCTGCAAGAAATGGCATGTCGCCAAGCGCCTGCTGGAGCAAATCCGCCACGCGACAAACATCCCCGCCATCGACTACCTGTTTCACGAGGAACACACGCCACTGCCGGACCTGGGCGGCATCGAAGCCGCGTTGTTCAAGCGCACACGCCACCGCCGGGCCCTGCTGCGCATGCTGTATGACTACTACCAGTCAGACAGGTTGCTGATCTGCCTCGACCCTTCGGCGATCGAGTTGATGCACGACTTCCATTCCGACCGCTGCACCACCCGTTTCCTGCATATCGAGTGCAATTTCAGCGACGACTATCTGGTCGGCCATGCGCAACGGGTCGGGCTTGCCGGTGAGCGCACGCCGAAAACCGCCTTGAACAATCTGCTGCCGACCATTCGCAACGACATTACATACGAGGCCGACAGCATCCGCGATGCCGGGTTCGATCATCTTTCGCAATTGAACGAGAATGCGACGACAGAGCAGAACGCTGCCCAACTTGCCCGATTCCTGAGTGTTCCGCAGCAACAGGCGACAGAGATACTCCGCGTCGATCACCTGTTCTGCGACTGATCGGCATCTGACAGCCACAGGCCAGGACAAGTCGACGGCGCGCAACCACTTGGATGCGCGCCGCTCAGCTCAGATGTCCACTTCGACGCGGCCGATGGGGTTGGAGCAGCACGCGAGGATATAGCCTGCCTCCACGTCCTCGTCCGAGATGCCGCCATTGTGCACCATATGCACATCGCCCGCGGTCTTCTTGACCTTGCAGGTGCCGCAGATGCCAAAGGTGCAGCCGGAGGGGATGTTGAGGCCGGACGCCTTGGCCACGGCCAGAACCGTATCGGTCTCGGTGCAGGCGGAGGTGACGCCGGAAGCGGCAAACAGGATCTCTGCGGCGGCGGTTTCCTCCGGCACCACATCGTCCAGTTCGGGCGCATCCGCAGCGGTTTCCACCGGCGCGCCAAAGCTTTCCTGGTTATAGTTTTCCATGTCGAAGCCGAGGCCGTTCAACATGTCGCGCACAGCCTGCATGAAAGGTTCCGGCCCGCAGCAATAGACCTCGCGCTCCAGGTAGTCCTGCGCGATGAGGCCCAGCATGATTTGGTTCAGCTGCCCGCGATACCCGGTCCAGACCTGATAGGGATCGTCCTCCTCGACCACGAAGTGCAGCTTGATGCCCGGCACCCGCGAGGCCATGCTCTCCAACTGTTGGCGCGCGATGATCTCGCTCGGGCGCTTGGCACAGTTGATAAAGCAGATGTCGGGCGACTGGCCACGGTCAAACAGGTACTGTGTCATCGACAGGCTGGGGGTGATGCCGGAGCCGGCCGAGATGAACAGGAACTTGCCGCTGGGGCGTTTGGGCAGGGTGAAGACCCCTGCCGGACCAGAGGCACGCAGCTTCATGCCGGGGCGCAGATGGTCCAGCATCCAGCGGGTGCCGATGCTGTCTGCCTGCGCCTTCACGGTGACCGAGATCGACAGCGGCCGCGACGGCGACGAGCTGATCGTATACGTCCGCCAGACGGTTTCTCCCGGCACCGGCAGTTCCAGCGTCAGGAACTGGCCGGGCTGATACTTGAACCATGCGCCCGAAGGCGCGCGGAAACTGAAGGTCGCGGTGTTCGGCGCTTCCGGCACCACCGAGACGCATTCCAGCATCTCGTCGTCCTTCCACGCGAGGGTTTCATCGAGGGTCTCGAAGTTGGCCTGCAGTCCCATCGGTTTACTCCGCCGCCACCAGATGGCGCCCGGTCAGGGCGCGGGTCAGATGCTCGGCATACCAGTTGGAGAACTGGATCACGCCGCTTTCCTGCACCTTCGAATACGGGCCAGGCTGGTACGCGGGCGAGTTGATGCCGCGCTGGTTGTCCTCGACCACGATGCGGTCCTCGTCGTTGGTGGCGATCCAGACCTCGGTCAACCGCTTCAGGTCATAGTCCTGACCTTCCACCGCATCCTTGTGAACCAGCCACTTGGTGCTGACCTCGGTTTGCGTCGGGCTGATCGGGGTGACGCGGAAGACGATGGAGTGATCCGGCAGGAAGTGGTTCCAGGTGGTCGGATAGTGGAATTTCAACAGCGTGCCCGCGTCGGCAAAGGGCACCCGGCCCAGCGGCTTGGCGACGGCGGCCTTGCCGTCCATGGTGTAGCTCTCGGCGCCCTCGTTCAGCGGCATCCGCGCCAGCCGGTGCTGGCCGCGCGCATCGATGCGGAACTGCGCCGGGCAGCCTGCGGCCTCGATCCGGTCGAAATGCTTTTGCAGATGCGGCGGGGTCTCTCCGCCCTCCACCCCGGTGACCGAGGGATCTTCCGGGAAGGTGCGGCACAGCGACGGGTGGTTGCCACCGCAGTGATAGCACTCGCGGTTGTTTTCCCAGACCAGCTTCCAGTTGCCGTCCTCGATGATCGCGCTTTCATGGGCGATCTTGGCATTCGCCAGGTCGTGCGGCTCCAGATAGGGGCGGGCCACGTCGGCGAAGGCGTCGAAATCCGGAGCCTCATCCGCGAGACAGATGTAGATCAGCCCTGCGAGGTCGCGGCAATGCACCGGCTTCAGCCCGTGCTTGGAGGCGTCGAAATCCGGCCCCATGTCGCGCGCCCACAGCAGTGAGCCGTCCAGTTCATAGGTCCACTGGTGGTAGGGGCAGACCAGTTTCGGCGAATTGCCTTTCTTGGCCTTGCAGACCACCGAACCGCGGTGGCGGCAGGAGTTGTGGAAGGCCCGCACCTCGCCGTCGGTGCCGCGCACGATGATAACGTTGTAGCTGCCGACCTGGTGGGTGACGTAATTCCCGGGTTTCGGGACTTCACAGGCGGGGATGGCAAACAGCCACTCGCGGTAGAAAATCTGCCGCATGTCCAGATCCAGAACACCCGGATCGGTGTAGAACGCCTGTTCCAGGGAATGATTTTCCTGCCGGGCCATCAGCTTGGCCAGAATTTCGCTGTCCTGAAGCATCTGTCTCTCTCCTTCGCCGCGGCCCCGCGGCGGGTTGGCTTGGGTGCGGGCACGACTGGAGAGATTGCTGGCCACACGCCCGCAACCGTCCTGCCGCATCCGCGGTTGACGTTTCTGGCAAGGCTGGAGGTCGGACGGCCCGCAGCGTTTCGACCGATGGCGCATGGCAGCTGTCTGAAGGCTCCTTCAGCGGCTTTCAGCCATGCCCCAAACAGGGTCTCCGTTGCGCAGGCAGTTTCGTTGTTCCACCAGCTTCCCAATTTTCCGCCCCGGAGGACGGCACCTTGCTGAAGCGGAAATTGCCCGATTTGCGACTATACAGCGGAACCAAAACCGACCCGCAAAAACCGGAAAAAGACATGCATGGCAGAAGCCTTGGCGCGGACAAACCTGTCCAATGCCGCAAAACGTGCGACGCGTTCGAAATGCGTCAGGACCTATATCTGGCCAAGGGGACAGCCGCCTGCCCTGCGGCGAATCCCGACTGCATGGCGCGATGCATTACCGGCCCGGAAAGCAAAAAGGGCCGCCTCGACGGCGGCCCTTGGTCAATTTGATCTCCAGCTTTGCAGCCAGCGCCGGAACCGACCGCGCCGCTCGGCGAAGGCATCGCCCGCGGCATACAGGCTGTCCTCTGCGCTCTCGAGCATCGGATCGATGCGCGCCCGGCGGAAGCGCCGCCAACGCACCCATATCGCCCAGAGAAACGCCGCCAGGAACACAAGAAAGATGATTGTGAACCAATTGGTTGGCTTGTCATCCGGACCGGCCACCGGTTTGATCGAGACCGCATTGGGGAAGGCCGACAGGAATTCGTTGCGCCAACCATAATGCAGCACCGCCACCCATTCCGGGTTGGCCTTGGTCGAAATGCTGTCGTTGGCGTCGGTGTAGAGGTTGGCGGTGTCGAACTTGAAGTACGGCGGCCAGTTCCAGCCGGTATCCTCGTTGCGGTAGACGATGGCGCGGCCATTCGGCCGCACGCCCTGGATAAACTGCACGTCGCGATTGATCAGCTGCGCCGAGCGATCATCCGGGCTGGACCAGAAAATGCGTGTCCAGTCGTTCAGCTCCTGACGTTCCTCGTAGGTGTTGACGATGCGCACCACATCATACTGCGGCAAGGTATAATGCAGGAAGGCGCCAAACAGCCCCCAGAAGGTGATCAGAAATGCCCATTTGATGAAACGCATGGGAGGAGCCTCACATGAAGTTAATGACGTAGATCAGGAGCGCCAGCGCCCCCAGCGGAACGATGTAAACCAGCAGGATCAGTCGGCGGCGAAAGGACCGGTCGTATTGTTTCAGCCCTCGCTGGATGAAGGCCGCGCGGTCTCCGGTCAACCCCTTGTCTTTCCAGCGACGCTTCAGCTTCGCCCGCCGCGCTTCGCGGGAGTAGAGCGACACCGCCCCGTAGACCAGGGTCAGCACCACCAGCAGAATCAGGACCAGGCGCAGAAAACCGAACATTCAAAAGCCTCCCAGCGTGCAGGCATCACAGTGCCCCGACGCGGGCGCGCGCGTCGGCCCGCCCGGGGTCCGCCGTGTCCGTTCAAACCGGGTATCGCTCATATGCCCGTCCCATCATGCCAAGATGCCATATAATGATATGGGCATGTGAACACGACTTACATCCCCTCCCCGCCCAAACTTCGGCGCCACGAACTGCCCTTCGGCAAAATCGCCGGGGGCTATTCGAGGACAGAGACAAAGCTCGCCGCCCGCAACCGACAGGCTGGGGCGGCGCCGAGAGGTCAGTTGTTCTGATGCTTTTCCAGCACCAGAAAGGTCATCATGCCCAGCGGCGGCAAGCTTTCCTGCTGCTCGATGCGCAGCCGATCGTCCTTCAGGATGGTTTCCAGCTCGAAATCGGAATGCCAGCCGATCACATTGGCCAGCGGGGCTGACAGCCGCTCCAGCGATGCACGCACCCCCTTGCCACTCTTGAAATGGTTGGTGACGACCAGTTTGCCGCCGGGCTTCAGAACGCGGGCGATCTCGCGCATGACCTGTTCCGGCTCCGGCACCACCGACAGCACGTGCATTGCTGCAACCGTGTCGAAGGCATTGTCCGGGAAATCCAGTTGGCGCGCGTCCATCTGGCGCAGCGCCTCGACGTGGCTCAGGTTCATCTCCTGTACCTTTGCCTCGGCTTTTTTCAGCATGTCATGGCTGAAATCGATGCCGGTAACCTTCAGATGCGGCGCATAATGTTGCAGCGACAGTCCGGTACCGACGCCGACCTCCAACACATTGCCTTCGCGCGCGTTGATGAACTGCACCGCGCGCCGACGACCAGCGCGGGTCACCGCGCCGAATGTTCTGTCATATACCGGCGCCCAGCGCGCGTAGGATTCCTCGACAGCCTTGATATCCAAAAGTACCTCCTCGAAAAATTGTCATTCGCGCGACTGAAAGATCAGCCCCCAAATCACGATGGCAACATACCCAAGACACAGAACCACCAGCACGGTCCACGCATAGGTCAGCAAGGCCGCAGCCATGAACGCGAAGCCCACCAGCAGATATTTGACATGTTCGCGCGAAATTTTCATGGCCTTGGGCGACCAGGTCGGAATGTGGCTGATCATCAACAGACCGATCACCACCATGTTCAGGCAGATCAGCAGCCCCGGCAGGACCATTTCCCCGTCGAAGGCAAAAGAGATGAACATCGGCAGCAGCGCCAGCAGCGCACCGGCCGGGGACGGGATGCCCTCGAAGAAGCCACTGCGCACCTTGGCTTCCTCCTCGGACTTGGCGCTAACATTGAACCGGGCCAGGCGCACCACGCAGCAGACCGAGAACACCAGCACCGAGATCCACCCTGCGCCGCGCACGTCCTGCAACGCCCACAGGTAGATGACCATCGGCGTCGCCACCCCGAAATTGAGGAAATCCGCCAGCGAATCCAGCTCCGCGCCCATCTTGCTCTGGCTGCGCAGCGCGCGGGCCAGCCGCCCGTCCAGACCGTCCAGAAGCGCGGCCAGAATGATCATCAGCACCGCTGGCATGAAACTGCCGAAGATCGCAAAGCGGATCGCCGTCAGACCGGCGCAAATGGCACCGATGGTCATCATGTTCGGCATCAGCTGGATCAGCGCGAACTCCGATTTCTTTTTTTCCTGGGCGTCATACATGGCGGTGGCTCTCTCTTGCTCGCCGAGCATTTCCTGCCGGGCGCAGGGCACGGTGCGGCCAGTGACAAGCAGGAAGCAGACTTTCGGCCTATGGGCACATATGCCCCAAGACCCGCTCCGGCGCAACGTCCCGAACACCGCCTGCGCGCTGGCCTGTCCTTTACCAATTCTTAGAGCCGTCCGGTGAATAGTCCAATCAGCAGCATTTGCTTCAAATGAGGAAAACTAAAAATTGCCTGACCGCCAATCTCCCGTCTCCGACCGCACATCCCAGCCTCAGGCAGCGCCGGAGGCCGAAGGCTTTGTCACCCTGGCCAAGTCCGAATCCCTGGCCGATGGCGGCATCCGCACCGCCCGCCTGCTGTCGCGGGCGTTGCAGCAGGATCCACACCACCACGAGGCGCAGGTGCTGCGCGAGCGCCTGCACCAGACCTTCGTGCCGCGGTGGCATTTCCCGATGCTCGCCGACACCGCCCGCAATCGCGCCTATGCCGAGGCAATCGCCGCCAAAGTGCGGCCCGGCGACATCGTTCTGGACATTGGCTGCGGGGCCGGGCTGACCGCGATGCTGGCCGCGCGCGCAGGCGCGAAACATGTCTATACCTGCGAACAACAGCCGCTGATTGCCGAAGCGGCACGGCGGGTGATCGCCGAAAATGGCCTTGCCGACCGGGTTACCGTCATCTCGAAGTGGTCCCATGACATCGTCATCGGCGAAGATATGCCGGAACCCGCCGATGTGGTGATCTCGGAGATCGTGGACACCGTCCTGCTGGGCGAAGGCGCGCTGGCCACGTTGACCCACGCGATGGCGGCCCTGGCCAAGCCGGCGGCCCGCGCGGTGCCGGAACATGGCACGCTCCGCGCACGCCTGGTGCAATGCGACGGGCTGATGAACCAATGGCGCCCGGCACAGGCCGAGGGGTTCGACCTCAGCGCGTTTCACCAGTTTGCGCGGGTGGCTCAGATCACGCCGGGCGACTTTGCCGCCAGCGGCATGCGGGCGATCGGGCCAGACTGCGACCTGTTCCGCTTTGATTTCACCCGCCCCACCATCGATCCCGGTCGCATCACCCGCGAGCTGGCCTGCGACCTCGGCGGTACGCTGCAGGCGGTGCTGGTCAGTTTTGAAATGCAGCTGGCCGCGGGCATTGCGGTGGACAATGGCCTCACCTCAGACGGCCATTGGGGGCGCACGGCGTTCCTGCTGGACCAGCCGCGTCAGGCCCTCCCAGGCGACCGCGTTACGGTCACCGCGCAGCATGACGCCGCGAATCTCAGCCTTTCGGTGCATCCGGAAATCGCAAATACGCAGACCACGGCAATGCGCATGAACCATGCTTGGCTCACCCGCCAGCCGCATCCAACGCCCGCAGCGCCGGAGGCCCCCGTTTGGCTGCCTTCAGGCGAGACGGTCACACCCCCGGTGCAACCCTACCACTAAGTGCATTTTCGCGCAGCCGCAGGGGGACGCGTCCCCCTGCCCTTGACCGTACGCAGCCATCACCCCACCACGTTGAACGCCGGGCCGTAGGGATACTTGGTGATGTTCTCGTTGCCGTCTTCCTGAATCAGCAGGATGTCGTGCTCCCGATAGCCACCGGCCCCAGGCTGCCCTTCCGCCAGTGTCAGCATCGGCTCCATCGAGATCACCATGCCCGGCTCCAGCACCGTGTCGATGTCCTCGCGCAGCTCCAACCCAGCCTCGCGCCCGTAGTAGTGCGACAGCACACCAAAGGAGTGGCCATAGCCGAAGGTGCGGTACTGCAGCAGGTCGCGTTCTTCGAAGAAGGCGTTGATCTTGTGGGTGATCTCGGCACAGCTGGCGCCCGGCTGCAGCAGCGATATGCCATATTCATGCGCCGCCACATTCGCCTCCCAGATCTCGAGGCTGGCATCGTCGACTTCGCCGACGAACATGGTCCGCTCCAGGGCGGTGTAATAGCCCGAGATCATCGGGAAGGTGTTCAGTGACAGGATATCGCCGCGCTGCAGGCGGCGGCTCGTCACCGGGTTGTGCGCCCCATCGGTGTTGATACCGGACTGGAACCAGACCCAGGTGTCGCGGTATTCCGCATCGGGGAAGCGTTTGGCGATTTCCAGTTCCATCGCGTCGCGCCCGGCCATCGCCACGTCGATCTCGCGCACGCCTTCCCTGACCGCATCTCGGATCGCAAAACCGCCGACGTCGGCCACCGCAGCACCGGCGCGGATCAGCTCGATCTCGGCCGCCGACTTGCGCATCCGCTGCTCCATCGTCGGCAGGTAGAGGTCAACCAGCCTGGAAGGTTTCAGGAAGCTCTCCAGCTTGTCCTTTTGCAGCAGCGTCAGGTGATCGCTCTCGTATCCGACGACGGCGTTTTCACCGCTGACCGATTTGATCGCACGCCAGAAATTGTCGCGCTGCCAGTCGGTATAGGTGATGTTGTCGCAGAACGACCGCCGCCAGGGCTGGCCCGCATCAATGCCGGCACTGATCGTCACCGCCTCGGTCTCGGTCACTACCAGGCCGTAGGGGCGGCCAAAGGCGCAGTAGGTGAAGCCCGAGTAATAGGAGATGTTGTGCATCGAGGTGAAGACCGCAGCCGTCACCCCAGCGTCCGCCATGATCTTGCGCAGGCCCGCGATGCGCGCCTCATACTCCGAAACGGAAAACTGCAACGGCGCCTTTTCGCCATTGTGAAAACGGTACATGTCAGGACGTGAAGTCATATCAGACCCTTCCTTCTTACAAGAAAGGTCCCGGCGTTCAGGACAGTTTTTGGAATGTCAGGGCACCATGAATCCCATGCGGCGACGCCATCGCCCGGCCCATGCCGCGAAGATGGGGCGGAATCGCGCGGCTGGCAAGAAAAAAGACGGACGGCTTCTGCAGATCTGCGCCAAGGTCCGCGCCGCAGTCTGCGCCGAGAAACGAAAAGCGCCCTCCCCCATGCGAGGGAGGGGCGCGTGCTGTCCGGTCTGACGGGCAGAGGAGGCGGCTCAGTTCACGATCAGCGCCACCAGATCGCTTTCGGGGTCCGCCAGCGGCTCGATCACGTTGAAATGATGCTTGCCAAAGGCGATGACGTGATCCGCCTCCCAGGCCTCAACCAGCCAGATCGCCTGGTCCAGAAACGCAGGCCGTTCCTCGCCGCCGACCCAGACGGTGACCTCCGCCGAGTAGCGGTCCTGCATCTCCACCGGGCTTTCCGCGATCGCCGAAGCGGAATCCATCTTGAACTTCTGGTTCATCGAGGTGCGCAGCAGGGGGCGCAGGTCGGACAACGGCGAAATCGGGATCACCGTCTTGATCCGCGTGCCCACCTCCGCTGGCAGCAGCGTCTTGTCCAGCATCCGCGCCACCAGATGGCCGCCGGCGGAATGCCCGGCCAGGGCGATTGGCCCCTCGACCTCAGCCGCGATGCGGGTCACTGCAGCAGCAATCTGGCGGGTGATGTCGGCAATCCGCACCGACGGGCACAGGTCATAGGACGGCATCGCCACCGCCCAGCCGTGCTTCAGCGCGCCGCGGGCCAGATGCGACCAGCTGCTTTTGTCGAAGGCCAGCCAATAGCCTCCATGCACAAAGATGAGCAGCCCCTTCGGCGTCCCCTCGGGCAGGAACAGGTCGAACTTGTGCCGCTCGCCTTCGCCATAGGCTATGTCCAGCCGGGCCCGTTCATGCAGGCTGTTGCGGAAATCCTCGGCCGACGCCGCCCAGCGTGGCGGGTAGTCCGCCGCATTTTCGATATACGCGCCATTGGCATAGGCATCATCCAATTCCATGCCCGGTCTCCCCTGAAGTTTTTATTTGCGGCTACCTGACAGTGTCGCACAGCCCGTGTCAAATTCCGCATGGTTTTCGCGCGCCCATCATTTGATCAAAATCTGGACTTATGGTTCCTTCTGGACATAACTGGGCGCAGCTGATTTGCATTCCAGCGACACAGAAACCCGGGAGGCCTGCCATGCTTGACGCAACCACTGACCTGAAATCCCTGCTGAACGATCCCAGCCTGCTGGAAACCCGCGCCTATGTCGGCGGCAAGTTCGTCGAGGGCGGCAGCACCTTTGACGTGACCAACCCCGCCCGCGGCGACGTGATCGCGCAGGTGGCCGATCTGGACCGCGCCGCGGTGGCCGGCGCCATCGCCCAGGCCGAAGCCGCGCAGAAGGACTGGGCCAAATGGACCGGCAAGGAGCGCGCTGGCGTGCTGCGCAAGTGGTTCGACCTGATGATGGAGAACCAGGAAGACCTGGCGGTGATCCTGACCGCCGAGATGGGCAAGCCGCTGGCCGAGGCGCGCGGCGAAATCGCCTATGGTGCCTCCTTCATCGAATTCTTCGCCGAAGAGGCCAAGCGCGTATACGGCGAGACCATCCCCGGCCACCAGCGCGACAAGCGCATCACCGTGCTGAAGCAGCCCATCGGGGTTGCCGCCTCGATCACGCCCTGGAACTTCCCCAACGCGATGATCACCCGCAAGGCGGGTCCGGCGCTGGCAGCGGGCTGTTCCTTTGTGGCGCGCCCGGCGGAGCTGACGCCGCTGTCGGCCACCGCTCTGGCGGTTCTGGCGGACCGCGCGGGCATTCCCGCAGGCGTGTTCAACGTGGTGCCCTCCTCCAACGCGTCGGAAATCGGCAAGGAATTCTGCGAGAACGGCGCGGTGCGCAAGCTGACGTTCACCGGCTCCACCGAGGTCGGCCGCATCCTGATGCGGCAAGCGGCGGACACTGTCATGAAATGCTCGATGGAGCTGGGCGGCAACGCGCCTTTCATCGTGTTTGACGATGCCGATCTGGACGCCGCGGTCGAGGGCGCGATCATGTGTAAGTTCCGCAACAACGGCCAGACCTGCGTCTGCGCCAACCGGATCTACGTGCAGGCCGGGGTCTATGACGAATTCGCCGCCAAGCTGAAGGCCGCGGTCGAGAAGATGACCGTTGGCGACGGGCTGAAAGAGGGCGTGCAATTCGGCCCGCTGATCAACCAGAAAGCGGTGGAAAAGGTGCAGGCCCATATTGCCGACGCCAAGGAAAAGGGCGCAGAGGTGATCCTCGGCGGCAACCCGTCCGAGCTGGGCGGCACCTTCTTTGAGCCCACGATCATCACCGGCGCGACCACCGACATGGTTTTCGCCACGGATGAGACCTTCGGCCCGATGGCACCCCTGTTCAAGTTCGAGGACGAGGACGAGGTGATCGCGATGGCGAATGACACCATCTTCGGCCTTGCGTCGTACTTCTATGCCAAGGATCTGAGCCGCGTTTACAAGGTGGCGGAAGCGCTGGAATACGGGATCGTCGGGGTCAACACCGGCATCATCTCGACCGAGTTGGCGCCGTTTGGCGGCGTGAAACAGTCAGGCCTCGGCCGCGAAGGCAGCCACCACGGCATCGAGGACTACCTGGAGATGAAATACATCTGCATGTCGGTCTGACCGCGCTTGCACGGGGGGCGGGCCACGGCACTGCCCCCGGTGTCATAAAACCGCAACGCCGCCGTCATGCGCCTGTGACGCGCAGCGGGTCTGTTCCGCCCATCAATTTTGACTGGGAGACACCCGATGCCGCTGCGCATGATCTGCCTGACCTCCGCCCTCGCCCTGAGCGCCGGTCAGGCCTTGGCCGAGATGAATTTCAACCGTATCGCCTCTTTCCCCGTGGTCGCCAACATGGCCGCTGGCGAAGACACCAGCCGCGAGACCTCGCCCGAGATCATCGCCGCCACCGCGGACGGGCTGACGCTGGCCTATACCGACAGCCCGCTGAAGGCACTGGGCCGCATCGACATCACCGATCCCGCCAATCCCAAGCCGCTGGGCAACATCGCCCTGCCGGGAGAGCCGACCTCGGTTGCCATCAAGGGCCAGACCGCATTCGTCGGGGTAAACACATCGGAAAGCTATACCGCGCCGTCGGGAATGCTGATGGCCATCGACATCGCCAGCGGCGACACGCTGGGCAGCTGCGATCTGGGCGGCCAGCCGGACAGCGTGGCACAGGCGCCGGACGGCAGCTTTATCGCCGTGGCGATCGAGAATGAGCGCGACGAGGATCTGAACGGCGGCCAGATCCCGCAGATGCCTGCGGGCAATCTGGTGATGCTGGATCTGACCGAGGACAGCCTCGACTGCGCGTCGATGAAGGTGGTCGGCCTGACCGGGCTGGCCGAGATTGCCGGTTCCGACCCGGAGCCGGAATATGTCTCGATCAACGGCCTTGGCGAGACGGTCGTCACCCTGCAGGAAAACAACCACATCGTCGTGGTCGCGCGCGATGGCAGCGTGGTCAGCCATTTCTCCGCCGGGGCGGTGGACCTGGAGGGCATCGACGCCACGGACGAGCGCGGCGCGCTGATCTTTGACGAGAGCCAGAAGGGCCGCCTGCGCGAGCCCGATGCGGTTGCCTGGATCGATGACGACCATTTCGCCACCGCCAATGAAGGCGACTACCAGGGCGGCTCGCGCGGTTGGACGATCTTCCGCAAGGACGGCACCGTGGTCTACGACAGCGGCACCAGCTTTGAACATGCCATCGTGCAGATCGGCCATTACCCGGACAAACGCTCGGACGCCAAGGGCGTGGAGCCGGAATCGGTTACCTTCGGCAAATTTGGCGGCGCGCCCTATGTGTTTGTCGGCGCCGAGCGTGCCTCGGTCGTCGGCGTCTATGACGTGAGCGATCCCGCCGCACCGGTGCTGAAGCAGCTGCTCCCCTCCGGCGTCGGTCCCGAAGGCTACGCGGTGATCCCCGAGCGCAACCTGCTGGTTTCGGCCAATGAAAAGGACCTGATCGAGGACGGCGGCGCGCGGGCGCATGTCAGCCTGTTCGAGCTGCAAAACGCACCGGCCGCCTATCCGCATCTGACCTCCGCCGGCGCGGACGAGCTGATCGGCTGGGGCGCGATCTCCGGCATGGTGGCGGATCAGGACGGCATGATCTGGGCGGTGAACGACAGCTTCTACGGCTTCCAGCCCTCGATCTTCAAAATTGATCCCAGCCAGACCCCGGCCCGCATTGTCGACGTG
Organism: Nocardioides marinus; assembly: GCA_019801415.1. Taxonomy (GTDB): domain Bacteria; phylum Pseudomonadota; class Alphaproteobacteria; order Rhodobacterales; family Rhodobacteraceae; genus Leisingera. The sequence continues at coordinate 128,417 of JAHVJD010000004.1, read as the reverse complement.
ATCCGCATCCACCGCGCCGACGGCAACCCGGCGCAGAAACTGGACCTGGAAGGCATCACCCTTGATGGCGAAGGCGGTTTCTACGTGGCCTCGGAGGGGCGCAGCGACCGGCTTGTCCCGCATGCGATCTACCACGTGGACGCAAACGGCCTGATCAAGGCGAAATCGGGCGAAATCGCCCTGCCGCCGGAACTGCAGGCGGTTGAGAAGCGCTTTGGCTTCGAGGGCATCACCAAGGTCGGCAACACCCTGTGGATGGCCGTCCAGCGCGAATGGAAGGATGATCCGAAGAACCACGTCAAACTGGTCGCCTACAATCTCGACACCAAGGAATGGGGCGCGGTGCATTACCAGAAGGCAGAGCCGCAGACCGGCTGGGTCGGCCTGTCGGAAATCGCCGCCCATGACGGCTATGCTTATGTGGTGGAACGCGACAACCAGCATGACATACGCGCCGTGACCAAGAAGGTCTACCGCATCCCGTTGTCGGAGATGGTGCCCGCGCCGCTGGGCGGCGAGCTGCCCGTGGTCACCAAGGAGCTGGTGCGCGATCTGCTGCCGGATCTGAAATCAACCGGCGGCTATGTGCTGGACAAGGTCGAAGGCCTGGCGATCCTGCCCTCGGGCGAGATCTATGTCTCCACCGACAATGACGGCGTCGATGACAGCTCGGGCGAGACCATGTTCTTTTCCATCGGCACGGCGGGCCAGCCCAGCTAAGCCCGCGCAGGAACCGCCAAAAGCAAAAAAGCCCGCCATCTCTGGCGGGCTTTTCCGTGATGCATCGACCGGATCAGTTGACCGATTTGGCCTCGATCTCGGGATGCTTGGTACGGGACGAGGCAATTTCGATCCGCCGCGGTTTCAGTGCTTCGGGCACCTCGCGATACAGGTCGATATGCAGCATGCCGTTTTCATGGGTGGCGCCTGTCACCCGCACGTGGTCGGCAAGGGTGAAGCGACGCTCGAAGGCACGGGTGGCAATGCCACGGTGCAGGAACGTCCGCTCTTCGTCGTCCGTGTCAGCCTTCTTGGCCGAAACAACCAGCGCGTTTTCCTTGACCTCGACGCTCAGGTCGTCTTCGGAGAAACCGGCAACGGCCACCGAAATGCGATAGCTGTCGGCATCGGTCTTTTCGATGTTGTAGGGCGGGTAGCTGGACTGGGTGGAATCGGCGCTCAAGGCGCGGTCCATCAGATTTGCGATCTGGTCAAAGCCGATGGTGGCCCGGTGCAGCGGGGTAAAATCGAAGGTACGCATGTGTCATCCTCATAAGTTGAGCGATTTCAAGGGTGCCTTCCCTTTTGGGACAGGCGGGTCACGTCCGGGCCCCGATCAGCGGCGGCCCCGACAATGCTGAGATAGGAAAGCAGAAGAGGGGTTCAAGAGGGCTGTCAGCCTTCGGGGCGGACAAATTTTGCGCCGCCCGCGGATGAACTTCCATTGCCGACCCGGATACGCTTGATCCGTGGGCCTGGCGGCGCCACCGGGTTGCGGCGCAGCTGCGCCTTCAATTCCGCGACGCGCTCTGGCAGCTTCATGCCAAAGGCAACCTTTCGGCCATTGTAGCTGCCGCCGCCCGAAACCAGCGCCAGGATGCGTCCCCGCCCGCCCACCTGCGAGAACACCGGCGCACCAGACGACCCGAAGGTCACGTTGCAATCGATCACCATCACGTCGTTCTGCTCCCCCAGAAGGTTGCAGTGACGCTGCCGTGACGGCGCTTTGGCCCGCCCCATGCCATAGGAGGTAACGGATATGTCCTGGCCATAGTCACGCGCCGCATGCAGCGCAAAGGCGTCGGCCTCGTGGCTGTGAATGGGCCGCGCCAGACGGATCAACGCAACATCGTGGCGAATGTTGTTCATGTCCAACCGACGATGTGGGTCAAACCCCGGATGCGCGGCGATCTGCAACGCCTGCCGCTCGGCAATGGCCACACCGTCGCGCAGCCCGGCGCGAAAGACGATCTGCTCTGCCGGTCGCAGCATCCCGTCGCGCCCGTAAACGCAATGCGCCGCGGTCAGCACCAGTTCCGGCGCAATCAGGGTCCCGGTGCAAAAGCCCTGCCCCTTCAGCTCCAGCCGCCCCACGGCTTCCCAGCCCAACACATCCTCGCGGTCTGTCAATCGCCGCAGGCCGGTGTCTTGGGCCATCGCTGCCGCGCTGACGCCGCAGGCGACAAGCGCCAGGATCAGCCCCCGCCAGCTCATTGCCGGATGAACTTGGCGCCGGAGGTGCCACGCCCCTCACCGACCCGTACCCGACCGACGCCGGGCGGCATGCGGCTGCTGGTGGCAACGCCGGTCAACTGCGCCTGCAACAGGGCCAGCTCCTCCGCCAGCGCAGAGCCAAGCGAGACCCGCTTGCCACTGACCTCGGCCTTGGCCGACACCACCGAAACGATCCGCGGCTTATCCCCGTCAAAGGAAAACACCGGCGCCCCGGAGGAGCCAAAGTCCACATCACAGGACATCACCAACACCCCCTCCTGCCGCGCCATCACCGCGCAGACCTCTTGCAGGGAGGGCGCTTCCGAGCGGTCGTGGGCATAGGACACCACGCCGATCCGGGCCCCCTTGCGCGGGCGGGCATCGGTTTCAAAAGGGGTGACGGTGGTGTTCCGAATCGGGCGTTGCAATTGCAGCAGTGCCAGGTCATTACGCACGCGATCCGTCGACAGGGCACCGTCAAACACGTAGGAAGGATGCTCGACCGCCCGGCGCACCGAGCGGTACGCCGAGGCGCGACCGTTGCGCCACCCTGCGAGAAATTCGATCGTCGAGGGGTCGATCCGTTCCTTGGTGCGGCTGTCGTAAAGGCAATGCGCCGCCGTGAGCACCAGATCGGGCGCGATCAGCGCGCCAGTGCAAAAACCTTCGCCATTGACATCCAGCCGCCCGACGGCTTCCCACTTGCGGCCTGCATCCAGCGTATCCATCCGTTGCAGACGGCTGTCCTGCGCCAAAGACACGGCTGGCAGCACCGCTGCCAGAACCGCCAGAACCCACTGCCTCACTCGCGTCTCCTCTTGTCCACCAACCGGGAGATTACCTGTCTCTTCAGGCGAAATTACGGCAAGCGGCGGACAAAGGCAGCCCCGTATTGGGGGATTCTTTTCATTTGTTCAGCGCAGGATCGGCACCTCCGGCACGATCTTGCCGGGCGCTGTCAACGCGGGTGGTTGCGGCCCGCCGGTGGCCCAGTCCAGCAGCTCGACCGTGTGGACAATCGGCAGCTGCGTGCCGGAGCCGATCTGCATCATGCAGCCGATATTGCCCGCGGCGATCAGGTCGGGCTGCTTTGCCTCCAGCGTCTTCACCTTGCGCGCCTTCAGCTGGGCCGAGATTTCCGGCTGCATCAGGTTGTAGGTGCCCGCCGAGCCGCAGCACAGGTGACTGTCAGCAGGCTCCACCACCGTAAAACCGGCGCGTTTCAGCAGCGTCTTGGGGTGGGTCTTGATCTGCTGGCCGTGCTGCAGCGAGCAGGCCGCGTGATAGGCCACCGTCAGCCCCTTCTCCGTGCCCTCCGGCAATTCCAGCTGCATCAGCAGCTCGGAAATATCCATGGCAATCTCCGACACCCGCGCGGCATCCGCCGCCAGCGCGTCATTGCGGAACATATGGCCATAGTCCTTGACCGTGGTGCCGCAGCCGGAGGTGTTGATGACGATGGCGTCCAGCCCCTGCCCGTCCATCTCGGCGGTCCAGGCGCGGATATTTTTTGCCGCCGTTGCGTGGCTTTCTTCCTCACGCCCCATGTGGTGGGTCAGCGCCCCGCAGCAGCCCGCGCCCTCGGCCACCACCACATCGCAGCCCAGCCGGGTCAGCAGGCGGATGGTGGCGTCGTTGATGTCGGTGTTCAGCGCCTTCTGGGCGCAGCCGGTCATCAGGGCGACCCGTTTCCTGCGCGGCGCGGCGGCGGCAAAGCTTTGCGGATCGTCATTGCGGCTGACCGGCGGGATCTGTTTCGGCGCCATGTCCAGCATCGCCCGCAGTCGCGCATCCGGCATCAACCCGCGCAGGGGCCGCGCCAGCTTTGCTCCCAGAAGCGCCAGCCGGAAGCGGGTCGGATAGGGCAGTATCCGCGCCAGCAGCCAGCGCAGGGCGCGGTCGCTCCAGGGGCGGTCGTAATGCTTCTCGATATAGGCGCGGGCGTGATCCACCAGATGCATGTAATGCACGCCAGAGGGGCAGGTGGTCATGCAGGCAAGGCAGGACAGGCAGCGGTCGATGTGCTTGACGGTCTTGGCGTCCGGCACCCGCTCGTTTTCCAGCATGTCCTTGATCAGGTAGATCCGGCCGCGCGGGCTGTCCAGCTCATCCCCCAGCACCTGGTAGGTGGGGCATGTGGCGGTGCAGAACCCGCAATGCACGCAGGAACGCAGGATTTCATTGGACCGCGCGATGCCGGGATCCTGCAGCTGTTCTTCGGTGAAAGTGGTCTGCATGTCCTACCCCATCAGGCCTGAGTTCAGAATGCCGCGCGGATCGAACTGCTGCCGCAGTCCCGCCGACAGCGCCGCCAGCGGCGCGGGCTGCGGCTGGAAGACCCCAAGCCGGGCGCGGGTCTCGGCGCTGGCGCGCACCAGCGTTGCATGGCCTGGCACGGTGATGCGGGCACGCAGATCGGTACCTTCAGGCACCAGCGCCCAGATCAGCCCGCCGCCCCAGTCGAACTGCAGCGCCTCGGCCTGCAACTGCGGGGCCAGGGTCACCGCATCCGACGGTTTGACCGAAATTCGCCAGACATCGCCCGTGCGCCCGTGGAACGCCGCAACGTCACGGATGCCCTGCCACACTGCCTCGCTGTCCTCCGCCAGCCTTGTCGAGCCGAACCGGCCCAGTTCCGCCACCAGCCGTTCGGCCCGGTAGGCCGCCGAGGAGGAAAAGCCTTCGACGCGCACGTAAGCGACCGACCGATCAGGATCATAGGCCGCCCCGGTCACATCATAGGGCGACCCCAAGGCCGCTGACATGGCCGCCACGGCAGAGGACAGATCGCGGCCCTCGACAGCCACGGTAACGGCAGCTTCGGGCCGCGGCAGCACCTTCAGGGAGACCTCGCTCAGCACCCCCAGCGTGCCATGGGCACCACACATCAGTTTGACCAGGTCATAACCGGTGACATTCTTCATCACCCGGCCTCCGTTCTTCAGGACCTGCCCGCTTCCGTCGACAAACCGCACCCCCAGAAGATGGTCCCGTGCAGCCCCCGCCTGAATGCGGCGCGGACCCGACACATTCGCGGCAATCACCCCGCCAATCGTCGGCGTACCGGCATCGCCCAGAAGACCACGATGATCCATCGGCTCAAACGCCAGTTGCTGGTTCTCCGCAGAAAGCAGCGCCTCGACCTCGGCCACCGGCGTTCCCGCCCGCACCACCAGCGTCAGCGCGCCCGGCTCATACAGCTCCACGCCGGTCAGCCCTTGGGTGCTGAGCACAACGCCCGCCACCGACAGCCCGCGGCTGCCGCCACCCTGAATGGCCAAAGGCCCCTCGGCATTGGCGATCGCGTCGGCCAGCTCCGCCTCTGTCTCTGGTGTCATCATCTTCATCTTTGTCCAAATACTCTGGGGTTTGGGGCAAAGCCCCAATTATGCAGCGGACATCACCACGCCGCGGCGGCTTTCGGTCACCGACAGGGGGAAGACCTTGGCCGGGTTCAGCAACCACTTCGGATCGAACACGTCCTTGACCCTCAGCTGCGCCTCCAGATCGGCAGCGCTGTACTGATGCAGCATCAGGTCGCGTTTCTCGATACCGACGCCGTGCTCGCCGGTCAGGCAGCCGCCCACTTCGACGCAAAGCTTCAGGATCTCGGCGCCGAAGGCCTCGCAGGTTTCCAGATCACCCGGCTTGTTGGCGTCAAACAGGATCAGCGGGTGCATGTTGCCGTCGCCTGCATGAAAGACGTTGGCCACATCCAGCCCGAACTCCTTGCTCAACTCTCCAATCCGGCGCAGCACCGTCGGCAAGGCCGAAACCGGGATCGTGCCGTCGAGGCACATGTAATCGTTGATCTGCCCCATCGCCCCGAAGGCCGACTTGCGGCCCAGCCAGATGCGGGCGGCCTCATCGGCATCGCGGGCTTCGCGCAGCTCCACCGGGTTGTGCGCGCGAGCGATCTCCGCGATCAGCGCCAGCTGGTGGTCGATCTCCGCCGCGCTGCCCTCCACCTCGATCACCAGAAGCGCCTCGCACATCGGATAGCCCGCCTTCGCAAAGGCCTCGCAAGCCTCGATGCAAGGGCGGTCCATGAATTCGATCGCAACCGGCAGGACACCCGCCTTGATGATATCGCTGACACAGGCTCCGGCCACTTCGTTGCTGTCAAACGCGATCAGAACCGGCCGCGCGCCCTCGGGCTTATGCAGGATGCGCAGGGTGGCTTCGGTGACCACACCCAGCTGTCCTTCGCTGCCACAGATCACGCCCAGCAGATCGAGACCGCCTGCATCAAGATGCGCACCGCCGATCTCGACCACCGAGCCGTCCATCATCACCATGGTCACACCGAGCAGGTTATTGGTGGTCACGCCGTATTTCAGACAATGTGCCCCGCCGGAGTTCATCGCAATATTGCCAGAAATCGCACAAGCCAGCTGCGAGGACGGGTCCGGGGCGTAGAAGAACCCCTCTTCCTCAACGGCGCCGGACACGCTGAGGTTGGTGCGGCCCGCCTGGACCCGGATGAACCGGTTGTCATAGTCGGTTTCCAGCACCTCGTTCATGCGGGCAACGCCGAGGATCACGCAGTCGGCCGTCGGCAAGGCCCCACCCGCCAGCGAGGTGCCTGCCCCGCGCGGCACCACCGGCACCCCCTCCTCGTGGCAGATCCGCAGCACGTCCGAAACCTCCTGCGTGCTGCGCGGCAGCACCGCCAGCAACGGCGGGCACTTGTAGGCCGTCAGCGCATCACATTCGTAGACGCGGGTCTCGGCCTCATCCTGGATGACCGCATCGGCAGGCAGCACCTCTGCCAACCGCGCCACAAGCGCGTCCTTGCGGGCCAGAATGGCGGGGTTCGGGGATGGCATCTGCATGGGGCTCTCCTCTTTGGTCAATTAATATTACCAATTTACCCCATCTGGCAAGTGGCGGATTGCCGCGCTAGGGTGCGCCCATGACCTGGATCGACCGTTTGACACTTTTTTCGCTCTTTGACCTGGCCGCGCTGGCGCTGCTGGTCTGCGGCTGGCTGTGGATCGGCTGGCGGATCGAAAACCCGCCCAAGGGGCGACCTTCGGTGTCGTGGCTGATGGCGGATTTCCGGCGCGACTGGATGAAACGCATGGTCGAACGCGACCCGCGGATCTTTGACGCCCAGCTGGTGGGCAACCTGCGCCAGGCCACCGCCTTTTTCGCCTCTGCCGCGATGATCGCCATCGGCGGCGGGCTGGCGCTGATCGGCAATACAGAGCAGCTGGCAGGGGTGGCCGAAGACCTGATGCAGGACAGCGCCCCCGCTTTCGTCTGGGAGATCAAGGTGCTGCTGGTGGTCCTGTTCCTTTCCAACGCCTTCCTGAAGTTTGTCTGGTCACACCGTCTGTTCGGCTATTGCGCGGTGCTGATGGCGGCGGTGCCGAACGACCGGGCGGATCCGCAGGCCTATCCGCGGGCGGCACAGGCCGCCGAGATCAACATCACCGCCGCGCGCAGTTTCAATCGCGGCATGCGGGCCACCTATTTTGCGCTGGCAGCCGTGGCCTGGCTGGCCGGTGCAGCCGCGCTGGCAGCCGCGGCGCTCATCACCATGGCAGTGTTGTACCGGCGCGAGTTTGCCTCGCAATCGCGCAGCATCCTTTTGCGCACCCCGCCCGAAAGCAAGGGTGACACGGCATCGTGACTATACCAATGCGCTGAGCCAGTGTCAGACTGGCGCCATGATCCTGCGACTCGCCACCCTTGCCATTTGCCCGCTCTTTCTGGCGCCCCCTGCCGCCAAGGCGGACCCCCCGGTGATTGAGGACGCAAGCGCGCGCCGATCGGCAGATGGCTGGACAATCAGCGTGACCCTGTCCCATCCCGACACTGGCTGGGACCATTACGCCGATGGCTGGCGCGTGCTTGACATGGATGGCAATGAACTGGGCCTGCGGGTGCTGGCCCATCCGCACGCGCGCGAACAACCCTTCACCCGTTCGCTGAGCAACATTCAGATCCCGGCCCAGACCACTCAGGTACAAATCCAGGCGCGCTGCCTGATCGACGGCTGGGCGCGGGCGACTTATCACCTCAGCCTACCCTAGGCCGCTGGCACGTAGTATAAATTGGTGGAAACGACGCGATCCGGGTGGCGTCACACCCGATGGTACGGGCTGCCGCTCAGGATTGTCGCGGCACGGTAGACCTGTTCGGCAAGCATGACCCGAACCAGCATATGCGGCCAGACCATCTTGCCAAAGGAGATCGAGAAATCGGCCTCAGCGCGCAGGCCGGGATCGATGCCGTCGGCACCGCCAATGATCAGCGCCAGATCCTGCCGCCCGCTGTCGCGCCAACCGGCCAGCCTGTCGGCAAAATCCGGGGAGGAAATCACCTTGCCGCGCTCATCCAGGGTGCAGATCACCGCGCCGCGCGGCAAGGCCTTGCGCAACAGCGCCGCCTCGGCCGCCATGCCGCCGTTCTTCTTGTCCTCGACTTCAACCACACGGGCCGGGCCCAGGCCAAGGGCGCGGCCGGTCCGGTCGAACCGGGTAAGGTAATCATCAATCAGGGATTTTTCGGGGCCAGCGCGCAGGCGGCCAACCGCACAGATATGCAGACGCATAGAGGCTCCACACCATATGGCCCGCACCCTTTGCGCGGGCCGCAATCAGAGGCAAGTGCCCCGGCTCAGTCGTCGCCGGTCTGAGCGGCGGCAGCAGTGCCTGCGGGCATCCACATCTTTTCCAGCTGATAGAACTCGCGCACTTCCGGGCGGAAGATATGCACGATCACATCGCCGGTGTCGATCAGAACCCAGTCGCCGGCATCCTTGCCTTCGACCTTGCTGACAATCCGGTACTCCTGCTTGAGCCGGTCGGTCAGTTTTTCAGCCATGGCCGCAACCTGACGGGTGGAGCGGCCCGAGGCCAGCACCATGTAATCCCCGATCGAAGTCTTGCCGCGCAGGTCGATCTGCACAACATCTTCGGCTTTGTCATCGCTGAGTGAGGAGAGAATCCGCTCCAGCAGCTGTTCGCTGGTGGGCTGGGACTGGGCGGCCATCACGGCTGCCCCAGAAACAGCGGCATCCGCCGCTTGAGGTACGGGTGACAGGACATAGTCCTCCTTACAACGCGCCGCCAAGCCCCGGCGCCGGGCCTGTTAATAATGTAGCAACCAGTGGGTAAAATTTCAATGAATCCCCCACCCGTGATGCAAGCCATGTGCTTTATCCCTCCTTGCCCGCAGGCGCAACCCTGACCGGAAGTTCGTCGTTCAGCATCCGCACCTCGCGCTGCGGGAAGGGGATGGAAATGCCCTCAGCCTGGAAGGCGTCCCACAGCGCCAGGTAGACATTGCCGCGAATATTCGTCAGCCCGCCGGTGGGATCGTCGATCCAGAAGCGCAGCACATAGTCGACGCTGCTGTCGCCGAAGCCGGTGATATGGCAGACCGGGCGGCGGTTGCCCGCCTGTAGCACCCGGTCCACCCCGAGCGCGGCCTCGATCGCGATGTTGCGCACCCTGTGCGGATCGTCGCCATAGCCGGTGCCGAAATGCAGGTCGAGCCGCACGAACTTGTTGGAATGCGACCAGTTCACCACTTGCGAGGTGATCAGATCCTCGTTCGGAATCAGGTATTCGCGCCCATCGCGGGTGACCACGGAGACATAGCGCGCGCCCAGAGCGTTGATCCAGCCGAAGGTGTCGCCCAGCGAGATCACGTCGCCGGGCTTGATCGACTTGTCCAACAGGATGATCAGGCCCGACACCAGGTTCGAGACCACCTTCTGAAGGCCAAAGCCAAGCCCCACGCCGATGGCCCCTGACAGCACCGCCAGCCCGGTCAGGTCGATACCGATCGCCTTCAGCCCGATGAAGAACGCCGCACCGAACAGCAGGATCTGCGCCAGCTTGGCCCCCAGAACCTGCATGGATGGCGAAATGTCGGGATTGCCACGGATGCGGTTCGCCGCCACCGAGGAAATCACCCGTGCCAGCGTCAGCATGACCCCCAGGATCACCGCCGCCTGCACCACCAGATACAGCGAGATCCTCAGGTCTCCGAAATCGATGGCGACGCCATCCAGCAGGGCAGTCGCCTCCTCCGTGACCCCGAGGATGCGCAAGGTGATCCAGATCCAGGCGCCGTATTTGACGAGGTTCCGCAGCAGTGGATTGGCCACAAGCCGGGTGGCGAAAGACACGATCAGCCAGGCCAGGGACAGGTTGGCGATCACCGTCAGCAACCGCGATCGGCTGGGCCAGGTGACCTCCTGCATGATCAGCACCACCAGCCAGATCAGCACCACGAAAACGATGCCGCGGATCCGCTTGTGCAGCACCAGCCCTGCCCGCATCCGCCAGCGCGGCCAGCCTTCGCGGCTGCGCAGCCAGTTGTGGAACGCAGCACTCAGCGGGCGCGCGACCAGTGTGGCGAGGACAAACAGCCCCACCGCGATACCGATCTGGTAGGCATTCCACGGCCGCAGCAGGTGCTCGACCGTGTCGATGGCGAAGGTCCACAGTTGCTGACCAAGCGCAATCGCCTCTGCTGCCCCCTCTGCCAGGGCATCCTTGGGTTGGACCTGCTCCTCGGGCTCCATCATGCCTCCCCTTTTCAGACAGTCTGCCGTTGCGACCGGTCGGGATCAAGAAAAGACGGGGACAGGCCGCGATGGAACGGAACCGCCGCACGGGCTTCCACAGGCGTCAGAGAGAACGAATCTTGATTGCCGGCCCGCGCGGATGTATCTGACAGCCATGACCCTCGTATTGGCCCAAAAGATTGAACTGCAAGACCGCGCCCGGCTGCGCGAACGGTTCTTTGGCGCCGCCCGCACGGTCCTGGCGCGCCTATAAGGCGTTTGCCCAGCCCAACAGCCAGCATACCCAATACATTACGGGAGTGGACCCATGTCCCCCAAAACACTCTATGACAAGATCTGGGATGCGCATGTCGCGCATGAAGCAGAGGACGGCACCTGCCTGCTCTATATCGACCGCCACCTGGTCCATGAGGTGACCAGCCCGCAGGCCTTCGAGGGTCTGCGCATGGCCGGCCGCAAGGTGCATGCCCCGGACAAGACCATCGCGGTGCCGGACCACAATGTGCCCACCACGCTCGACCGCGCCAAAGGCATCGAGAACGAGGAAAGCCGCATCCAGGTCGAAGCGCTCGACCGGAACGCCAAGGAGTTCGGCGTGCACTACTACCCGGTGGATGACATCCGCCAGGGCATCGTGCACATCGTCGGCCCCGAACAGGGCTGGACCCTGCCCGGCATGACCGTGGTCTGCGGCGACAGCCACACCGCCACCCACGGCGCCTTCGGCGCGCTGGCGCATGGCATCGGCACCTCCGAGGTGGAGCACGTGCTGGCCACCCAGACGCTGATCCAGAAGAAGTCCAAGAACATGAAGGTGGAGATCACCGGCAAGCTGAAGCCGGGCGTCACCGCCAAGGACGTGACGCTGGCCGTGATCGGCGCCACCGGCACCGCCGGCGGCACCGGCTATGTCATCGAATACTGCGGCGAAGTGATCCGCAACATGTCGATGGAAGGCCGCATGACCGTCTGCAACATGGCAATCGAAGGCGGCGCCCGCGCGGGCCTGATCGCCCCGGACGAGACCACCTTTGAATACGTCAAGGGCCGCCCGCACGCGCCGAAGGGCGCGCAGTGGGAAGCCGCGCTGAACTGGTGGAAGACGCTCTACACCGACGAAGGGGCCCATTTCGACAAGGTCGTCACCCTGAAGGGCGAAGACATCGAGCCGGTCGTGACCTGGGGCACCAGCCCCGAGGACGTTCTGCCGATCACCGGCGTGGTGCCGAACCCCGAGGACTTCACCGGTGGCAAGGTCGAGGCGGCGCGCCGCTCGATCGAATACATGGGTCTGACCCCGGGCCAGAAGCTGACCGACATCGAGATCGACACCGTGTTCATCGGCTCCTGCACCAACGGTCGCATCGAAGACCTGCGGGCCGTGGCCGAAGTGGTGAAGGGCAAGAAGATCAAGGACGGCATGCGCGCCATGATCGTTCCCGGCTCCGGCCTGGTGCGGGCGCAGGCCGAGGAAGAAGGCCTGGCCGAGATTTTTGAGGCCGCCGGCTTCGAATGGCGCCTCGCGGGCTGCTCCATGTGCCTCGCGATGAACCCCGACCAGCTGGCCCCCGGCGAGCGCTGCGCGGCCACTTCGAACCGCAACTTCGAGGGCCGCCAGGGCTACAAGGGGCGCACCCACCTGGTCAGCCCGGCAATGGCAGCCGCAGCAGCTCTCACCGGCAGGCTGACGGACGTACGTGAGCTGATCTGAGCAGGAGAGGCCAGACCATGGCGTCCAGCACCTCTCTTCCTGCGGTAGCCAGCCTGTGGATCGGGGATCGCCTCAACTGGCTGCACGAACTGTCTCTGGCCAGTTTCGTGCAGCGCGGCCACGAGGTTGTCCTGTTCCACACCGCCCCTTCCCCGCCGCCGGTTCCGGCAGGTGTCCGCACCTGTCCGGCGGCAGAGATCTGGGATGCGGCTGCCGCGGGCCATGGAGAGGCGCCTGCCTCGATGCTGTCGGATCTGTTCCGGCTCTATCTGCTGAAGCAGACAGAGATGATCTGGATCGACACCGACATGCTCTGCTACCGGCCGCTGCCGGATGCGGACTACCACGTGGGGTATGAGCCCACGCGGTCGATCAACGGCGCGGTTCTGCGACTGCCCAAGGGGTCGGCGACGCTGAACCATCTGCTGGACTGGTTCGAGGATCCCGAGTTCGTGCCACCATGGCTGCCCCGCAAGATCCGCAAGGAAGTGGAGGCCGCCGCGCCCGGCAAGCGGCTGCTCAAGGCCTTTGAGCTGCAACGCCCTTCGCTGGGGCCACGGGCGCTGGATCACACGCTGAACCTGACCGGCGAGGTGCAGCACGTCCGCCAACCGGACGTGTTCTACCCGATCCGCGGCGTGCTGACGGACGTCTTCTTCAGCGGCCATTGCCAGGAAGACGGCTGGCTGACGCAGAATACCCTGGCCATCCACCTCTATGCCTCCATGGTGCGCCGCTATCACAAGGCGCACCGGCCCGAAAAACACAGCTTCATTTACCGCTTCGCACAGGAAATCGGTTTTGACCTCAGCGGATTGAAGCACCAGAAACAAGGAAACGAGTAATGGAAAAGTTCCAGAAACTTCACGGCATCGCCGCGCCCATGCCGCTGGTGAACATCGACACCGACATGATCATCCCCAAGGTGTTCCTGAAGTCCATTCAGCGCACCGGCTTTGGCAAGCACCTGTTCGACGAGATGCGCTATAACCGCGACGGCACCGAGATCGAGGATTTCGTCCTGAACAAGCCGCAGTACCGCAACGCGGAGATCCTGATCGCGGGCGACAACTTCGGCTGCGGCTCCTCGCGCGAGCACGCGCCCTGGGCGATCGCCGATTTCGGCATCAAGTGCATCGTGTCCACCTCCTTTGCCGACATTTTCTTCAACAACAGCTTCAAGAACGGCATCCTGCCGATCGTACTGCCGCAGGAGCAGGTCGACATCCTGATGGCCGACGCCGAAAAAGGCGCCAACGCCCGCATGACCGTGGACCTCGAAGCACAGGAGATCACCACCTCGGACGGCGTGGTCATCACGTTCGACGTCGACCCCTTCAAGAAGCACTGCCTGCTGAATGGCCTCGACGATATCGGCCTCACGATGGAGAAGGCCGACGCGATCAAGACCTTCGAAGAACAGGCGTCGCAGGCGCGTCCCTGGGTCTGAAAACAGAGGTGGCCGCCCTGTTGATCGGGGCGGCTGCCCGCCATCGCAGTTGATTCTGCCGCAGTTCTGACACAATCCGGTCGCCGCGCCTCGGCATCTGGCTCATTGTGGCACATTTCCGACCAGCCACACTATCTAGTATCATAGCCGACGCAGCCGCGGGGCTGACGCTGGATATTGATGCAATCTCGCACCAGTGCTGACACCAACCTGCGTCCTCCATCCCGTCCGCCTCTTGAGCGGAAAGCCGCCAAACGGCAGATTGGGGCAAAAATGAGGCAGAGCCCCCGGCAAGTTGGACCGGGAGCTTCACAGCCGGACACAGAGGTACAAATACCCGATCCGGTTTGAAGGGATGACAACGGTGATTGCACGTATCACAGGCGCGGTTCTCCGCGGATCAATGGTGGCACTGCTGTTTGCCACGCCGGCACTGATCCTGCCTGCCAGCGTTACCACGTCTCCGGAAATTACCCTCTTTATCGCCTTGCTCGCGGCGGCGCTGGTCGTGACGGAATATGCCGCCCATTTCCCCAGCTTCGTGGAATTCCGCAACGCGCCTCCCATAAACCGGCTGCGGTTTGCCATGGCGGTCGCCGTCATCGGCGGGCTCAGCCTGCTGATGGCCCATCCGCTGGCCCCGACCGGCCTGACCGCGCTGGTCCAGCAGCTTGCCCATTGGCTCGGCGGGCAGCTGGATTTTGCGTATTCCCCGGTGCAGCTGACCATGTTGATGCTGCCACAACAGGTGCCCCTCGACACGGTTGTGATGGTGCGGAACGCGGCGGCGCTGGCGGCGACGCTGACCGCAACGGCAACAGGCATCTTCGCCCTGGTCATCCGCTTCGGTCACTGGCCGATCGGCAACGGCCCGTTCAATGTCTGGGTCAATCTGCCCCTGTTCGACCCCACCACGGGCGGCGACGTGGTGCAGCGGTTGCAACGGGATGGGCGGATCAACATCATCGGCGGCGTCCTGCTGCCCTTTGCCCTGCCTGCTGCGGTGCAGATGACAGCCGGTTGGGTCGGTCCCGCCCTGTTGCCCTCACCCCAGATGCTGATCTGGATCGCGGGCGGCTGGGCGCTGGTGCCGGCGTCCATGGTGATGCGCGGCATGGCAATGCTGAGGATCGCCGGTCTGATCGCCCAGAAGCGCCGGGCCGCCTGCCGGGACGAGGCCGAAGAAGACGCGCTGCAAACCGCATGAAGGCGGTGGCGGCGGCTCTGGTTCTGCTCTTGGCCGCTGCACCGGGCCTTGCCCAACAGCTGCGCATCGCAACTTTCAACACCGAGCTTTCCCGCGACGGCCCCGGTTTGCTGCTGCGGGATATCGACCGCGGCGAGGATCCCCAAATCGCCGCAGTGATCGACGTGATCACCGCGAACAATGCCGATGTGTTGCTGTTGCAAGGCATCGACTGGGACCTGGAGAACCGGGCCGTACAGGCGCTGCGCCGCCGCCTGTCCGAGGCTGGCACGGATTACCCCCATCTTTTGTCCCTGCAACCCAATGCCGGTCGCCCCCCCGCTCAGCCGCTGGATCTGGACGGCGACGGAAAACGCGGCGGACCGGGGGACAACCATGGCTATGGCCGCTTCCGCGGACAAGGCGGCATGGCACTTCTGTCGAAACTGCCGATTGATGTGACGGCGGTGCGCGACTTGTCGGATCTTTTGTGGCGCAAACTGCCCCAGGCACAGCTGCCGCGTCACCCCGATGGGAGCCCCTACCCCAGTCGCGACGCGCAGCAGGTTCAGCGGCTGTCGGACACCGGACATTGGGTTGTGCCACTCATGCTGCCGGACGGCACGCGGCTGCATGTGCTGGGCTTTCACGCGACACCTCCGGTCTTTGATGGCCCCGAAGACCGCAACGGCAGGCGGAACCACGACGAGATCCGCCTCTGGCAACTGCTTCTGAATGGAGAGTTGGGGCCAGTGCCGCCCGCCCCCTTCGTGATCGTCGGCGATGCCAACCTGGACCCGGACCGCGGCGCGGGAAGACGCTCCGCGATCCGTGACCTGCTGAGCGACCCGCGCCTGCAGGATCCGGTGCCCGAAAGCGCCGAGGCGGGCACAGCGACCGTGGACTGGGCCAGCGTCGGGAAGATGCGGGTGAGCTACGTGCTGCCATCGGCCGGGCTGCGTATTACCGGCTCCGGTGTCGACTGGCCACACGACGCGCAGGACGCGGCACACCGCGCCAGCCGTCACCGGCTGGTCTGGACCGACATCACCCTGCCCTGAGTGCTGCCAGGCGGACCTGCCGCCTGAAAATCGCGCGAAGGCCAATCCCAGAGCCCCATATTCTTGACCCCGCCCCCCGCTGCCGCTACGCCCGTGACAGCTGATTTTAGGAGGATATCCATGCCCAACCCATCTATTCTGATTCTGCCCGGCGACGGGATCGGTCCCGAAGTCATGACCGAAGTCCGTAAGGTCATCTCCTGGTTCGGCGACAAGCGCGGCGTGAAGTTCGACGTCAGCGAAGACCTGGTCGGTGGTGCAGCTTACGACAAACACGGGGTGCCGCTGGCAGACGAAACCATGGCCAAGGCACAGGAAGTGGATGCGGTTCTGCTGGGCGCCGTCGGCGGCCCGAAGTATGACGCGCTGGACTTCTCGGTAAAGCCCGAGCGCGGCCTCCTGCGCCTGCGCAAGGAAATGGACCTCTACTCCAACCTGCGCCCGGCGCAGTGCTTTGATGCGCTGGCGGATTTCTCCTCCCTGAAAAAAGACGTGGTTGCCGGGCTCGACATCGTCATCGTGCGCGAACTGACCTCGGGCGTGTACTTCGGCGAGCCGCGCGGCATCTTCGAGGAAGGCAACGAGCGCGTCGGCATCAACACCCAGCGCTACACCGAGAGCGAAATCGAGCGCGCCGCGCGCTCGGCCTTCGAGCTGGCGATGCGCCGCAACAAGAAGCTCTGCTCGATGGAGAAGGCCAACGTGATGGAATCCGGCATCCTGTGGCGCGAGGTGGTGACCCGCGTCGGCAAGGAATACCCGGAGGTCGAACTGTCGCACATGTACGCCGACAACGGCGCGATGCAGCTGGTGCGCGCGCCCAAGCAGTTCGACGTGATCCTGACCGACAACCTGTTCGGCGACATCCTGTCCGACTGTGCCGCGATGCTGACCGGCTCGCTCGGCATGCTGCCCTCCGCCTCGCTCGGCGCACCTATGGCCAACGGCCGCCCGAAAGCGCTGTACGAGCCGGTGCACGGCTCTGCCCCCGACATCGCGGGCCAGGGCAAGGCCAACCCGATTGCCTGCATCCTGAGCTTTGCCATGGCGCTGCGCTACAGCTTCGATCTGGGCGATGAGGCCGCGCGTCTCGAAGCCGCGGTAGAAAAGGTTCTGGCCGACGGCGTGCGCACGGCCGACCTTCTGGGAGAAGAAGGCGTGGAGCCGGTCTCCACCAGCCAGATGGGTGACGCAATCGTCGCAGCGCTGGACGCAAGCCTCTGATATCAGAGAGCTAATCACTGCCTCATGAAAGCCCCGCCCGATCGCCGGTGCGGGGCTTTTGCGTTGGCCCACTTGCCTGACGGCGCGCGGCGAAATCTTTTGCCGAAATCGGCATCTTTCTGTCAAATCACCCTTGTCAAATCGTCCGCCCTGAGCTATTTCGCCCTCCACGGTCGGAGCGTAGCTCAGCCTGGTAGAGCACTGTCTTCGGGAGGCAGGGGCCGGAGGTTCGAATCCTCTCGCTCCGACCAATAAAACAAGGCGCCTTCGGGCGCCTTTTTTGTTTTCACGGAATGCGCTTGGCACCATTTCGGCCACGAGCTGGCGGAAAGGCTGACGCGCCTCGTCAGGCGGTGGGCGGCGTCCTGTCGGGCTCCGGCAGCAACAGGCTGACCGCGAGGTTGAACTCCCCCGTTGGATCATCGCGTATCTCCAGGCTGCCCCCCATCAGCGCCGCCAGTTCGCGACAGATGGACAGCCCCAGTCCGGAGCCACCCCGATGCTGAACACGGGCTGTTTCCAACTGGGTGAAACGCTCGAAGACACGCTCGCGGTCGTCGACGGCAATGCCCAGGCCGGTATCCAGCACGGTGACACGGATCGGCAGACGGTCGCCCGCTTCATATTGCACGCGGATACAAACCCGCCCCTGATCGGAAAATTTCACCGCGTTGTCGGCAAGATTGTTGACGATCTGCGACACCTTCCCATGATCCACGACCAGCTGCGTCGGAACCCCTGCGACCACGTCCACCGTGGTTTCCAGCGGTTTGCCGTATCGACTGACATTCGCGGTCAGCATCTCGCGCCATTGCCGTGCCAGATCCGCGACCATGGTCGGGCGCGGGTTCCACTTCAGCGCATCGGAATCGAGACGCGCAGCCTCCAGCACGTTGACGAGTTGCGACAGCAGCAGTTCCGCCGCGCGATGACCGACATCCGCCCGCTCCCGCGTCTTGTCCGAGGCGCTTTCGTCAGTCTTGATCAGGTGGAACAGCCCGAGAATCACGTTCAGCGGCGTGCGGATTTCATGGCTCATGGTTGCCAGGAAGGCGGTTCGGGCCTCCACCGCCGTATTCGCCCGCACCACCTCGGACGCGAGCATCGCATTCAACTCGGCAAACCGGGCCTCGCTGGCCTCGCTGGCCCGCAACTGGGTCAGATCGCTATGGGCACCAAGCATCCGCACGGGTTTGCCGGTCTCGTCGCGGATCGCCAGACCGCGGCAGCGAACCGTGACCATATGGCCCTCGGCATGGCGATAGCGCACGATCTGGTCATAGGGGTGATCCGGGTCTGCCAGATGTTTGTTGAAATTGTCCAACGCGAGGGCAAGGTCGTCCGGGTGGATCAGGTCCTGCCACTCCTCTGCCCGGTGCTCCCGGGTGGCCGGATCGATGCCAAACAGGCGCCAGAACTCCGGGCTCATCCACTCGTTCTCGGGGTTTTCCAGGTCCCAGTACCACAAGCCGTCAAGCGAACCGAGTTGCAGGAACTCGAAGATCGTGTCCTCGCGTTTGACCAGATCATACAACTCTTGCTTGAGATAATGCATTCAGCTCCATCCTTGCAAACGCCCCACAGGAGCGGGTGAAAGGCGTGCCCGCCTTGGCGGCACGGACCACTGCCTCAGTCAGCAATGCCAGATTTGGCTAAATTACTCCAGATCAATCCTAGGTAGAAATGTCGCGGAGTTTAAAGATGTTCGACAGGCCCCGGCTTATCGCATTTGTGCAAGGATCGTCAGGCGGCGTCCACTGCCGCCTGTCGCAGCTGTTTCCACAGGACGTCCAGCGTCGACTTGGTGCTGCGCGGATCGCGGTAGAGCCGGATTTCAAGGTCCGTGGACAGCCGATCATCAACCACCGCAAACCGGCCGGTGCCAATCTCGCGGCGACACAGGCTCAGCGGGAGCCACCCCATGCCAAAGCCCTCTTCGATCATCGCCTTTACACTGTTCGCCAGCGCGTTCTGATTGACCACGAAGACCTTTTGCCGCGGAAGCAGCTGTTCCAGGGCAAACTCCTGAACCGACCGCAACGCCGACACGGCGCCATAAGACAGCAACGGCACTGCGTCCTTGCCCGAAGCCGTGAAATTGAATTCCGGGGTGCCGTCCGGCAGCGTGCGGGACACGGGGACAAACCGGTCGGTGGACAGCGTCAGATATTCGAAATTGGCAACTTCAAGCGGGCCGAGGAAATCCATCGACGGATGCCAGTAGGTCAGGATCACGTCGCAATAGCCCTGTTGCAGCGCGCTGACGAACTGATCCGCCGCCCAGGACGTCGAGTTCAGGTCGGTCTCCAGCCCATCCTCGCTGACTAGCGGCGCGATCAGGGTCTTGTAGTGCGTCATATACAGCGACTGCGAGGCGGCAAATCGGATCACGTTTTCGCTTGCCGCATCGATGGTCTGACAACGCTCGATGGTTTCCTCGTAGGTGCGCAGCATGATGCGCGACTGCGACAGGAACACCTCTCCCGCCGGCGTCAGCGTCAGCGGCAGGGTCTCGCGGTTGATCAGCCGCACGCCGATTTCATTTTCCAGCGCCCGGATCCTGCGTGAGAAGGCAGGCTGGCTTACATTGCGCTCTTCGGCCGCGCGCGAGAAATTCTTGCACGCGACCAAAGCTTCAAAATCTCTGAGCCAGATGATGTCCAACTGGGCGTCCCGTCTTAACCGGCCGCCATCTCGTCCAGCCTGTTTTCCTCGACGGCATGGCATGCGACCATGCTGCCGTCGGGCTGGTGAATGGCGTTGGGCTTTTCACTTTTACAACGTGCACCCGCAAAGGCGCAGCGGCTTTGGAACGGGCAACCCTTGGGCAGGTTGATCGGCGTCGGGATCTCGCCCTTGAGGCGGATATGGTTCGGCCGGTCGTCCTTCAGCTGCGGCACCGCGGACAGCAACGCCCGAGTATAAGGGTGTTTGGGGTTGGAGAACAGGGTCGCCGTATCGGCAACCTCGCAGACCGACCCGAGGTAAAGCACCGCAACGCGGGTGCCGAAATGCTCCACCACGCTGAGGTCGTGGGTGATGAACAGATAGGTGAGGCCGCGGCTTTCCTTGGCCTCCAGCATCAGGTTCAGCACCTGCGCCTGGATCGACACGTCCAGCGCGCTGATCGGCTCATCCGCGATGATGAATTCCGGGTTCACCGTCAGCGCCCGCGCGATGGCGATCCGCTGGCGCTGGCCGCCGGAGAATTCATGCGGATAGCGCTTGGCCCAGCTGGGATCGACGCCCACCGACAGCATCACCTCGGTCACCTTGTCGCGCACCTCCGCCGCCGAGGCGTTGGGGTTGTGATGGCGCACCGGTTCTTCCAGCGCCTGCCGGATGGTCATGCGCGGGTTGAGCGAGGCATAGGGGTTCTGGAAGATCATCTGGATCTTCTTGCGCAGGGGCTGGATGCCCGCGCGCGACAGGTTGTCGATGCGCTGGCCGTCATAGTGGATTTCCCCCGCGGTCGGGGTCAGCAGGCCGGCCACCAGCCGCGCCACGGTGGATTTGCCGCAGCCGGATTCGCCCACCACGCACAGCGCCTCGCCCTTGCGGGCCTGCAACGAGATGTTGTTGACCGCATGAACCGAGCGGGTCTCGCGGACGAATTTGCCCTTGCGGAACTTCAGCGTCTCCAGCAGCCCGTGGTCCAGGTCGAACCGTTTCTCGAGGTTGCGGATGTCCAGCAGCGGGGTCTCTGTCTTGGCGTCCGTCATGCGCGAACCTCCTGGCGGTCTTCATCTGCTTGCAGGCGCTGCACCTCGTGGCAGGCGACCTTGAGGTCGCCGTATTGCACCACCTCGGGGATCTGGCTGCGGCACAGATCGGTGGCGTATTTGCAGCGCGGGTGGAAGGCGCAGCCGGTGGGGATGCTGGCCAGGCCCGGCATGTTGCCGGGGATCTGCTTCAGCCGCTGCCCCGGCACCGTCTGCTGCGGCAGCGCGTTGATCAACCCTTGCGTATAAGGGTGCTGCGGATCGTTGATGATCTCGCGGGTGCGGCCCTGTTCGATGATGCGGCCGGCATACATCACGAGCGTGCGCTCGGTCATCTGGCTGACCACGCCGAGGTCGTGGGTGATCAGGATCAGCCCCACCTGGTTGGACTGGCACAGTTCCAGCAGCAGCTCCATGATGTCGGCCTGAATGGTCACGTCCAGCGCCGTCGTCGGTTCATCCGCGATGATCAGCTGCGGATCAAGCAGCAGCGCAATCGCGATGATGATCCGCTGGCGCATGCCGCCCGACAGCTCGTGCGGGTATTGCTCCAGACGCTCCTCGGGCGACGGAATATAGACCTCGCGCAGCTTGACGATGGCGATCTGGCGCGCCTCTTCACGGCTGAGCTTGCGGTGCGCCATCAGGGTTTCGATCATCTGCTGGCCGATGGTCAGCACCGGGTTCAGCGTCACCATCGGGTCCTGAAAGATCATCGCCATGCGGTTTCCGCGCAGATCGCGCAGGCGCTTGTCGGACATCTTGACGACATCCTCGCCCTCGAACTCGATCTTGCCGCTGTCGATATAGCCGGGGCGGCTGAGCAGGTTCATCAGCGAAAAGCCGGTGATCGACTTGCCCGCGCCGCTTTCGCCGACGATGCCCAGGCGCTCGCCCTTGGCAAGGTCAAAGGAGATGCCATTCAGCGCGGTCACCGTCTGGTCGCGCATGGCGAATTTGACGGTCAGGTCACGTACGGAAAGAAGGCTCATCACGTCACCCCTTGTAAAGTTTCGGGTTCAGGACGTCGCGCATCCAGTCGCCCAGCAGGTTGATGACAAGAACCAGCACCACCAGCACCACGCCGGGAATGGCAGTGATCCACCAGCTGCCCGAGAAGATATAGTCAAAGCCCGAGGAGATCAGCGAGCCCAGCGACGGCTGGCTCGGCGGCATGCCCAGACCAAGGAAGGACAGCGACGCCTCGGAGATGATCGCATTGGCGACCTGCACGGTGGAGATCACGAAAATCGGCGACAGCGAGTTCGGCAGGATGTGCCGCACCATGATGCGCAGCGGGCCAAAACCCAGCACCCGGGCGCTGTCGACATATTCCTTCTTCTTCTCCGCCAGCACGGTTGCACGCACGGTGCGGGCGTACTGCGGCCATTCGGCGACGCCGATCACCGCGATCAGGAACACCACCGCGTAGCGGTTGAAGGTATCCGAACCGAACATCGCCTGCGTCACGGCCAGGAAGATGATCGCCACCATCAGCGTCGAGAAGGACAGCTGAATGTCGGCCAGCCGCATCAGCAGGCTGTCGAGGCGACCCCCCACATAGCCCGCAATCAGACCAATCGAAATACCGAGGAAGGCCTGAAGCGCAACCGCGCAGATGCCGATCAGCAATGACAGCCGCGTGCCATACAGGATGGTGGACCACAGATCGCGGCCCTGATCGTCAGTGCCCAGCATGAATTCAGGCAGTGCGCCATCTACCCAGATCGGCGGGTATTCCGAGTTCATGATGTCAATGTTGGCGGGATCATAAGGATCATAGGGCGCAATCACCGGCGCCAGGAAGGCCGCGAAGGCGATCATCAGGAAAACGATCATGCTGACCACGGCCACCGGGTTGCGGCGGAAGCTGTAACCCATGTTGGAGTTCCACATCCGCGACCAGCGCGACGGGCGGTCGTTGGGGATCACTGTCTCGCTCATGCGCCCATCCTCGCGATGTTCACGGTCGGGTTGACCAGGCCATAGATCAGGTCGACCACGGTGTTGGTGACCACAAAGATGAAGCCGACGACGATCAGGTAGGCCACGATCAGCGGGGTATCGACGCGGTTCACCGCCTCAAGGAACATGAAGCCCATGCCCGGCCACTGGAACACGGTCTCGGTCAGGATGGTGTAGGCCACCATGGTGCCGATCTGCACGCCGCCCACGGTGATCACCGGCAGCAGCGTGTTCTTCAGAGCGTGCACGAAGTAGATCCGCCACGGCTTGATACCCTTGGCCTTGGCGTATTTCACGTATTCCGACTGCAGCACTTCCATCATCTCGGCCCGGATCAGGCGGACGAACAGCGGTAGCATGATCGACGCCAGCGCAAAGGAGGGCAGGATGATATGGGTCCAGCCGTCAGCGGTGGCAAAATTGGTCTCCCAATAGCCCCAGACATGCACGGTATCGCCGCGCCCGTAGGACGGCAGCCAGCCGTATTCGACCGAAAACACAAAGATCATCAGGATCGCGGTCAGGAACACCGGGATCGAAATGCCGACGATCGACAGGCCCATGATGATGCGACTGATGATCGTGTCCGGCTTGATCGCGGTATAGACGCCCAGCGGCACCGAGAAGCCGATGATGATCAGCGTCGCGCCGAACACCAGCTCCAGCGTGGCGGGCAGTTTCTTCAGGATCACGTCCAGGGCCGGTTCCTTGAAGAAATACGAGGTGCCGAGGTCGCCCTGCAGGGCGTTGCCGGCAAAGCGCAGGTATTGGGTCACGAAGCTGTCATTCAGCCCCAACTCATCGCGCAGCTGCTGGCGCACTTCCTCAGAGACGGACTGGCCGACCAGCTCACGCAGCGGGTCGCCCAGGTTGCCCTGGATGGCAAAGGCGATCAGCGAGATGACGAACATCACGGCAATCGCCTGAATCACTCGCTTGGCGAGATAGGCAAACATCTTCCTGACCTTTGTAGAATTTGTTCAGCACGCAGGATGCGCCATCCGGCACGGCTCCCGCATGCGCAGCCCGGTGGCTGCAGTTCTTCTGGCTGGGTGGCCGGGGCGGCAGCGGCGCCGCCCCGGTGTGTCTTTTGCAGGGCTGGCTTAGCTGCCGGTCTCGACGACCAAGTCGCCGAAGTAGGGGAAGTTCAGCGCGTTCACGATCTCTGCCGCGTTCATGCCGGACTTCGCGCCCCAGGCCAGGTTCTGCCAGTGCAGCGGGATAAAGGCGGCCTCGTCGTACAGAATGCCTTCCAGCTTCTGCAGCAGCTCGGCGCGTTTGTCCGGATCGGTTTCCGCGTTCGCCTGGTTCATCAGCGCGTCAGCTTCCTCGTTGCAGTAGTTGCCCGAGTTGTACTGGCCGTTGCCGGTTTCCTTGTCCGGGCAGGCGGTCAGGAACTGGTGGAAGTTGGCCGAATCCTCGGTGTCCGCGTGCCAGCCGATCATCATCATGTCGGCCGCGCGCTCGTCGAACGTGGGCCAGTACTGCGCCTTGGGCATGGTCTGCAGGTCAACCTTGATGTTGATCTGCGCCAGCATCGAGGCCACCGCCTGCGCGATCTTGTCGTCGTTCACGTAGCGGTTGTTCGGCGCCATCATGGTGATGGAGAAGCCGTCGGCATAGCCTGCCTCGGCCATCAGGGCCTTGGCTTTTTCCAAGTCGTAGCGCGGTGCATAGGCTTCGTTGTAGCCCAGGTAGCCATCCGGGCTGGCCTGGCCTGCCACGGTTCCGAAGCCACGCATGATACGGTCGACGATGCCGGCATTGTTGACGGCGTAGTCGATCGCCTTGCGCACGCGCGCGTCCTTGAAGGCTTCGACCCGTTCCTGGTTCATCTGGAAGGTGATGATGCGCGTACCGGGCATGGTGATCAGCTCGACGCCATCGGCCCCTTCAACCCGCTTGAGGTCGGTCGGCGGAACCGGCGCGATGAAGTCGACGTCGCCGGACAGCAGGGCCGCCACGCGGGTCGGGTCTTCCTTGATCGGGGTCAGCACGATCTTGTCGACGTTCCCCGCATCCGCGTCCCAGTAACCGTCAAAACGCTCGAACACGACGCGCACGCCCTGTTCCCGCTCGGTGACCACGAACGGACCGGTGCCGGAAACGTTGCGCGACGCAAAGCTGTCGCCATGTTTGACCAGCTCGGACTTGTCTTTACCGTCTTCGCTGGTGCCGGTGTAGAAGGCGCTGTCCATCGGGAAGATGTAGGTCGCGGTATGCAGGACCAGCGGATAGGGTTCCGAGGTCTTGAGATCGAAAGTCAGATCGTCGACCACTTCCACGTCGGTGAACGGGGCGAAAATACCCTTGAAGTCATCGCTGCGCTTCAGGCGGTCAAAGGTCCAGTCAACGTCCTTGGCCGTCAGCGTGTTGCCGCTGTGGAACGTCACCCCCTCGCGCAACTTGAAGCGCATGGTGGTTTCGTCGATCTGCTCCCAGCTCTCGGCCAGGCGCGCTTCGAACTGCAAGTCCTGCGTCCAGCGCACCAGCGGATCAAACACCATGTGCGACATCTGCAATGTACCGCCAGACAGCTGCTCGTGCGGGTCAAGCGAGACCGGGTCCGCGTCATAGGCAACGCGAACGGTGGTCTCGGCATAAGCCATAGGTACCATCGCCGCCACAGCGACCGCGGCCGCCAGGCTTCTGACAAGTTTCGTCATTAGGCATACTCCCTGTGATTATGACGGCACGCTACTGCGCAGAAGAAATTATGTGAAATGCCGATATCGCATAGGGTATGCAGTGCAGGCATTGGTGCTATGCAGCAGGCAAATAACCCTGCGCCGACAGACGCTTACCCCACCGTCAATCCCACATGTGGCGAAATCCAGCGGTAGCCAAGCCCCAGGTCCCTGCTCTTCCGGCAGCAGAAGGCATCACTGCAAAGCGCAACAAACGCGCATGCCCGGAGCACCGAACGGCACGTGGCGTGCATCTGTCACTAAATGTTCGGAGGGGAGGTAGTGGCGGACCGAGGAGGATTCGAACCCCCGACCCCTTGATTCGTAGTCAAGTACTCTATCCAGCTGAGCTATCGGTCCACTGCGGCGGGGTTTACGCGCAGCGCGAGGGAGACGCAAGCCCAAAAGACACCAAAATTCGCATTTATTCTCTCGCACCGAAAAACCAGCAAATTGCAGGATCTGACGTCCGAAAGGCCGTTCGCGATAGGCGTGCGATCACGTACCGGTCCCAACCCGCCCGGATATTGGGCTCACACGGGTATACTTGAATACCTCGCCCCGTCACAGGCTGTTGCGAAGGCCCCCGCCCGCCCTGACGACACCTGACGCGGGGCTCCTGTATCGAATTGCGCCAGAACAAGGCAAATCGTTTCGCGCTGGTCCGTCGCCCCTCACGATACTTAACAAGTTTCATCTCTCTCTTGCTCCGTTTGCCGATCTGCGTAAGACTTTATGTCGCAATTAGAGAATGACTGTTCGCTTTACCGGGCCGCAGCGGTCCGAGGGCGCGACCGACAGTTTGAATGGAATGGATAGATTTGATGCAAGCTCCCCTGATTTTCGACGGGCACAATGATCTTCTGCTGCGCATTCACAACGGGGACGTCTCCGGCGAAACAGACGGGTTTCTTGGTGACGGCGGCAACCAGATCGATCTGGTGAAAGCACGGGCGGGCGGATTTGGCGGCGGGTTCTTCGCGATCTACGTCCCCAGTCCGGACAAGGCGCTGGACGATTCAGAGATGATGTCCGAAAGCTATGACCTGCCCCTGCCCCCGATGGTCGAGCTGTCAGCCGCCACGAGAGCCGCGCTCTCGCAGGCCGCAATCCTGCACCGGCTGGAGCGCAGCGGCGCGCTTCGCATCTGCTGCAGCACCGATGCCATCCGCACCGCGATGGCCAAAGGCACCCTCGCCGCCGTCATGCACATGGAGGGTGCCGAAGCGATTGACCGCGATTTCGACATGCTGGAGGTGCTTTACGCCGCCGGGTTGCGCTCGCTCGGCCCGGTCTGGAGCCGCCCGACGATCTTTGGCCACGGGGTGCCGTTCCGCTATCCGTCGACCGGCGACACCGGGCCGGGGCTGACCGAGGATGGCATCCGGCTGGTCAAGGCCTGCAACCAGATGAAGATCATGGTGGACCTGTCGCATCTGAACGAGGCAGGCTTCTGGAACGTTGCCGAACACAGCGATGCGCCGCTGGTGGCCACCCATTCCAACGCCCATGCCCTTTGCCCGCACAGCCGCAACCTGACCGACCGCCAGCTGCACGCGATCCGCGACAGTGATGGCATGGTCGGGCTGAACTTCGCGGTGGCCTTCCTGCGTCAGGACGGACGAATGGAGGCGGACACGCCGATCGAGCAGATGATCCGGCATCTCGATTACCTGATCGACGTGCTGGGGGAAGACCGGGTCGGCATGGGGTCCGATTTCGATGGGGCCACCGTGCCCGCCGAAATCGGCACCGTCGCGGGGCTGCCGAAGCTGCGGCAAGCGATGCGGGCGCATGGATACGACGATGCGCTGATGACCAAGCTTTGCCACGAGAATTGGCTGCGGGTTCTGGACAAGACCTGGAGCTGACCCGCCCTTGGGCGGACAACTGTCGCGAACCGGCAGGCACAACAACAAACCAACAAGATAACCAAAACAGGGAGTATTGAAATGAACGCATTCAACCGCTTGCTCGGATCCGCCGCACTGGGGCTTGCCCTGGGCGTGACCGCGATGCCTGCACTGGCTGCGACGCCGGACAACATGCTGGTGATCGCCAACCGCATTGACGACATCACCACCCTGGATCCCGCGCAAAGCTTTGAATTTGCGGGGGCCGACGTGATCCGCAACATCTACGGCAAGCTGGTCAATTTTGACCCGGCCGATCTGGACGCGGGCTTCCAGCCCGATCTGGCCGAAAGCTGGACCGTCTCCGAGGATGGCCGCACCATCACCTTCACCATGCGCGAGGGCGTCAAGTTCCACTCCGGCAACCCGGTGCGCGCCGAGGACGTCGCGTTTTCGCTGAAGCGCGCGGTGCTGCTGAACAAGACCCCGTCCTTCATCATCACCCAGTTTGGCTTCACCCCGGAAAACGTGGATGAAACCATCGTGGTCGATGGCAATACGGTGTCGATCACCACCGACAAACGCTACGCGACCTCTTTCGTGCTGAACTGCCTGACCGCCACCATCGGCGCCATCGTCGACGAGAAACTGGTGATGGAGCACGAGGTCGATGGCGACATGGGCAATGCCTGGCTCGCCACCAACTCGGCCGGTTCCGGCCCCTACAGCCTGGCCAGCTGGAAGCCGAAGGAAAGCGTCACCCTGACCGCCAACCAGGACTATTACGACGGTGCGCCGGCGATGAAGCGCGTGATCGTGCGCCACGTCCAGGAATCCGCCACCCAGCGCCTGATGCTGGAACGCGGCGACATCGACGTGGCCCGTGACCTGAACCCCTCTGACGTCGAGGGCGTGCGCGCTGCCGAAGGTGTCGAGATCCTCGAAGAGATGCGCGGCCGCCTGATGTATATCTCTGCCAACCAGAAGCACCCGGACCTGTCCAAGCCGCAGGTGCGTCAGGCGCTGAAGTACCTGATCGACTATGACGGGATGGAAAACAGCTTCCTCAAGGGTGCTTATGTAAAGCACCAGAATTTCCTGCCCAAGACCTACCTCGGCGCCGTGGATAAAAACCCCTTCTCGCTGGATCTGGACAAGGCCAAGGCGCTGCTGGAAGAGGCAGGCGTGGACGGCATGGAGCTGACCATCGGCGTGCGCGAGGCGCAGGAGCGGCTGGAGATCGCCCAGTCCCTGCAGAACACCTTCGGCCAGGCGGGCATCAAGGTGAACCTGGAAGTCGGCACCGGCAAACAGATCCTCGGAAAATACCGCGCCCGCGAACTGGACATCTACCTTGGCGCCTGGGGGCCGGACTACCCCGATCCACAGACCAACGCCGGCACTTTCGCCTATAACCCGGACAACTCCGACGAGGCCAACGCCACCGGCCTTCTGGCCTGGCGCAACAGCTGGGACACCGGCGGTCTGACCGAAAAGACCGCCGCCGCCGTCGTTGAGGGCGATACCGAGACTCGCGCGAAGCTCTATCAGGAAATCCAGGCCGAATTCCGCGAGACCTCGCCCTTTGCCATCATGTTCCAAAAGGTGGAGCAGGTCGGCATTGCCGAGAATGTCGAGGGCCTCAACCTCGGTGGTGCGATCACCGCCGCCGCTTACTGGAACGTGACCAAGTAAGATGCAAATGCAACGTAACTTTGTGAAGAGGCAGCCCCGGCTGCCTCTTCCCCACTGGGTGCGAGGGCTGATTGTCTCCCTCTTCTCCATTTCGATTACCATGCTGGGTCTTCTGTTCGTCACCTTCCTGATCGGGCGGGTGATGCCGATCGACCCGGTGCTGGCCGTGGTCGGCGAACGCGCGAGCCAGGAGCAATATGAGGCGGTCTTCCTCGAGCTGGGCCTCGACAAGCCGCTGATCGTGCAATTTTTCTATTATGTCGCGGATGTGCTGCGCGGCGATTTCGGAACCTCGCTGCTGACCGCGCGCCCGGTGGCCGAAGACATCGCCCGCGTCTTTCCCGCGACCTTTGAACTGGCCACCATCGGCATCTTCCTTGGCTGCGTGCTGGGGGTGCCGCTGGGCGTGATGGCGGCGGTGCGCCGCGGTTCCTGGATCGACCAGATCGCCCGCGTTGTGGCGCTGGTGGGCTACTCGATGCCGATCTTCTGGCTCGGGCTGATGGGCCTGCTGGTGTTCTACGGCATCCTGGGCTGGGTCGGCGGACCGGGGCGGCAGGGCATCTTCTACGAGGACATGATCCCCTCCGTCACCGGCATGATCCTGCTGGATTCGCTCATCGCGGGCGACTGGGGCGCCTTCTGGGATGCGTTTTCCCACATCATCCTGCCCGCCTCGCTGCTGGGCTACTACAGCCTTGCCTATATCAGCCGGATGACGCGGTCGTTCATGCTGGAACAGCTGTCGGCGGAATATGTCACCACCGCCCGGGTCAAGGGGATGAGCGAATGGGCGGTGATCTGGACCCATGCGTTCAGGAACATCCGGGTGCAGCTGATCACCGTCATCGCGCTGTCCTATGCCAACCTGCTCGAAGGCTCGGTGCTGACAGAGATCATCTTCTCTTGGCCCGGGATCGGCAGCTACATCACCACGGCGCTTTTGTCCGCGGACATGAACGCGGTGCTGGGCGGCACGGTTATAGTGGGCCTTGTGTTCATCTGCCTGAACGTCTTTTCCGATCTTCTGTATAAAGTCTTTGACCCGAGGTCCAAATGAGCAGCCAGCCAACTTCACTGCACGCCTGGCTCACGTCGGAGACCCCGGCCTCGCGCCGCCAGGCCCGCTGGGCCGCCTTCTACAAGGGCTGGCTCTCGCTCAAATCCAACCACATGGCGATGGCAGGCCTTGCCATCATTTTGGCGCTGGTGCTGATCGCCGCCTTTGCGCCCTGGATCGCGCCGCATGATCCCTTTGTTCAGGATCTCGGCAACCGGCTGCAGCCCCTCGGCACCGAGGGGCATCTCCTTGGCACCGACTCGCTGGGGCGCGACATCCTCAGCCGCCTGATCCACGGCGCGCGGATCACGTTGTATATCGTGGCGCTGGTGGCACTGATTGCACCGGTGGCGGGGCTGCTGGTCGGCACCATTTCCGGCTATGCCGGCGGGGTGACCGATATGGTGCTGATGCGCATCACCGATATCTTTCTCGCCTTTCCGCGGCTGGTGTTGGCGCTGGCTTTTGTGGCCGCGCTTGGCGCCGGGATCGAAAACGCGGTGCTGGCAATCAGCCTGACCGCCTGGCCGCCCTATGCGCGCATGGCACGGGCCGAGACGCTGACCATCCGCTCGTCGGATTACATCAGCGCCATCCGCCTGCAGGGCGCGGGCCCCTTGCGCATCATCATCAAACACATCTGGCCGCTGTGTATTTCTTCGCTGATCGTGCGGGTGACGCTAGACATGGCAGGCATCATCCTGGCCGCCGCGGGCCTTGGCTTCCTTGGCCTGGGCGCGCAGCCGCCCAGCCCGGAATGGGGCGCGATGATATCTGAAGGACGCCGCTTCATCCTGGACTACTGGTGGGTTGCAACCATGCCCGGCCTTGCCATCTTTGCCGTTTCGCTGGCCTTCAACCTGTTGGGTGACGGGCTGCGCGATGTGCTGGATCCGAAGGACAGCACCTCATGAGCACGCTTCTGGACGTAAAGAACCTCTGGGTGAAATTTCCCACCCGCAACGGTATTTTTGACGCCGTGCGCGGGGTCAGCTTCTCGCTCGGCAAGGAGCGGCTGGGCATCGTCGGCGAAAGCGGCTCCGGCAAATCTATGACCGGCCGCGCCATCCTGCAGCTGATCCGCAAGCCCGGCATGATCGAGGCTGACCACATCTCGCTGCATGGGCAGAACCTGCTGGATCTGCCGGAACGGCAGATGCGGGCCGTGCGCGGCAAGCAAATTTCCATGGTGATGCAGGACCCCAAGTTCTCGCTGAACCCGGTGATGACCATCGGCGACCAGATCATCGAGGCCTACCGGCTGCACAGCCGCGCCAGCAAGGCCGAGGCCCGCGCCAAGGCGCTGGAGATGCTGGAGGCGGTATCGATCCGCGAGCCCGAGCGGGTGATGAAAGCCTATCCGCACGAGATGTCGGGCGGCATGGGCCAGCGGATCATGATCGCCATGATGCTGATTCCGAACCCGGAAATCCTGATTGCGGATGAACCCACCTCGGCGCTGGATGTGTCCGTGCAGGGGCAGGTGCTGTCCATCATGGACAAGCTGGTCAAAGACCGCGGCATGGGGCTGATCTTCATCAGCCACGATTTGAACCTGGTGTCACAGTTTTGCGACCGAGTGCTGATCATGTATGCCGGCCGCGTGGTCGAGGTCTGCGATGCGGACAAGCTGCATCAGGCCCAGCACCCCTACACCCAGGGGCTGCTCGGCTCCCTGCCCCAATTCGACGCACCGCGCAAACGGCTTGAGGTTCTGAACCGCGATCCGGCCTGGCGCGACGCCCCCAGCGTGGAGACCGGAACATGACAGCAGCTTTGGAGATCAACGACCTCAGCGTCTATTTCGGCGACCACCACGACCTGTTCCAGGCGGTGAAATCCGCCAGCTTCACGGTCGAAAAGGGCGCAAGCTTTGGCCTGGTGGGGGAAAGCGGCTCTGGCAAATCGACCATCCTGAAGGCGCTGACCGGCCTCGCCCCGCAGTGGGAGGGCCACATGAGCGTCGCGGGCAGGGAACTGGACCGCAAGCGCGACCGGACTTTCTACAAGACCGTGCAGATGGTGTTCCAGGATCCCTATGCCTCGCTGCATCCGCGCCAGTCGGTGGACCAGGTGCTGACCGAGACGCTGCAACTGCATGGGTTCAGCGACATCAACAGCCGGATCGAACGGCTGTTGCAGGACGTGGGCCTCGGCCCGGCGTTCCGCTTCCGCTATCCGCACCAGCTGTCCGGCGGCCAGCGCCAGCGGGTGGCCATCGCGCGCGCACTAGCGTCCGAACCGCAGATCCTGCTGCTGGATGAACCCACCTCGGCACTGGACGTGTCGGTGCAGGCCGAGATCCTGAACCTGCTCAGCGATCTGCGCGCCGAGCACGGGCTGACCTATGTGATGGTGTCGCACGACCTCGCCGTGGTTGCGCATATGTGCGACCAGGCGGCGGTGATGCGCAACGGCGAGATCGTCGAGATCATCAGCATCGAGGACATGCGCGCAGGCCGCACCAAACACGGCTACACCAGCCAGCTGCTGCAGGCTTCTGTAAACCGGGTGGCCTGACCTCTCAGTCCTCGGCAGAGGTGAAACCAGATAGACGGGGCCGCACGCGGCCCCGTTTTTTTAGCTGGCAACGCGCCCTTCCGGCCCGCCATTCGCGCGCATCACGCACAAAATCACCTGCCGCCCCGCGCACCCGTGATTGCCCGCTGTGAAGGGGGCGATTTGCCGGTCTCCACGGCGCTCTTGCGGTTGACGCGGGGAGCCGCGCGGCGTCATTTACAGCAGCAAGGATGTTACCGGATCTGCAAGGGAGAGTACCACCATGTCCAAGTTTCAACGCATTGTCGGCGCCGCGCTGGCCGCTGGCCTGCTGATGGCCCAGGGCGCCGCGGCGGAAACGCGCGTCACCTATAAATCCGCCAAGAGTGGCTCTTCCTATTATCAGATGGGCGTGGAGCTGGCCGAAGCGATGAAAGCCGGCACCAACGGCGATATCATCGTCACCGTCGAAGAAAGCCAGGGTTCGACCCAGAACGTGATGGAAGTGCGCGCCCGCGGCGGTGATTATGTGTTCACCACGCCGCCCGCGCTGATCGGCCTCGCGCAGGAGGGCAAGGGCCCGTTCAAGGACCGCAGCGCGCCGCAGTTCGACGAGATCCGCGCCCTGTTCCCGATCCCCTCGCTGACGATGCATTTCGTGATGGCGGGTCAGGATGGCACCGGCACCCTGAAGGATCTGGAAGGCAAGACGATCCTGCTCGGCAAGGGCTCCTTCGGCGCGCGCGAAGGCGAGAAATACCTGTCGCTCTTCGGACTGGCGGACTCGGTCAAGATCGCAGAGGCGGAACTGTCCAACGCGGTCGCGGCGCTGAAAAACGGCCAGATCGACGCCTTTGTGACCGCTGGCTCCTTCCCGGCGCCGAACGTGGTCGAGGCCGCCGCCTCCACCCCCGTTACCGTGCTGTCGCTGAGCGCGGAAGAGATCGCCGAAACCAAGCGCGCAACGCTGGTGATCCCGGCGGGTACCTACGCCGGACAGGATGAGGACATCACCACCACCTCGCTGCCGGTGGCCGCCTTCACCACCACCAAGATGGACGCCGACACGGCCTATGCGCTGACCCGCACCTTCTGGGAGCAGAAGGCAAAGATGGCCGATGTCTCGCCCTGGTGGAACGGCGTCACGCCTGAGCTGATGACGCATATCAGCACCAAGCTGCACCCCGGCGCCATCCGCTACTACGAAGAGGTCGGCATCGCGCTGAGCGACGCCCAGAAGTAAGCCGCAACCTGAACCGGCCCCGCACGCTGCGCCCGTCCTGGGCCGGGCGGGGCCAATTCATTTCTGGAATTCCCCCGATGACACTCCTTTCCAAACACCGCCTCGTGGGCGGTTTCTGGCTGCTGCTGGCGGCGGCCCTTGTCGGCTACCACCTGGCGCTGGTCTTTGCAGGCATCGTGCCGAATCTTGTCAGCCGTCCGCTGCATATGGCCTTCATCCTGCCCTTCGCGCTGGTGTACGGGGTCACGCACCGCGGGCAACTGTGGTCCGGCATTGTACTTGCGGTGCTGGGCTGTTCGGCGGCGATCTGGGTGGCCATGAACGCGGATGCGCTGGGGGATCAGTACGGGTTTCTTGAGGGACGCCTGCAGGAGGTCATCGCGCTGCTGCTGCTGGCGGTGGTGCTGGAAACCGCCCGCCGCGCCATCGGCTGGCCGCTGCCGGTGGTGGCGGCTCTGGCGCTGCTGTACGGGCTGTTCGGCCAGCATATCCCCGGCGAATTCGGCCATTCCGGCACGCCCTTGCAAAGCTTCCTCGGCACGCTGACCATTGCCGAGGGCGGCATCTGGGGCTCGCTCACCGGGGTTTCCGTGGGTGTCGTGTCGATCTTCGTGATCTTCGGCGCGGTGCTCAACGCGGGTGAGGCCGGACAGGGTTTCATGAATGTCGCGGGCGCGGCCGCCGGGCGGCTCAAGGGCGGTGCGGCCAAGGTGTCGGTTATCTCCTCGGCGCTGTTTGGCTCGATCTCCGGCTCAGCCTCGGCCAATGTGGCCTCGACCGGGGCGATCACCATGCCCGCGATGACACGGCTGGGCTACCCCAAGCGCCTTGCGGCAGCGGTCGAGGCGGTGGCCTCCTCCGGCGGGCAGATCATGCCACCGCTGATGGGGGCCGGCGCCTTCGTGATGGTCGAGCTGACGGGCGTGCCCTACACCTCGATCATGGCGGCGGCGTTCCTGCCTGCCCTGCTGTATTTCCTGGCCGTCTGGGTCGGCATCAACGCCTACAACCGCCGGTTCGACCTGAAAGGCGTGCCCGAGGAGGACCGCCCCAAGCGCCGCGACGTGATCGTGACCTCGCTGTTCTTCCTGGTGCCCTTCAGCGTGCTGCTCTGGGCGATGTTCGGCGCCGGCTTCACCCCCGAATACGCCGCCGCGCTGGCGGTGATCGCGGGTGCGGGCCTGCTGCTGTTCAACGGGCAGCTGACATTCGACAGGCAGCAGATCGCCGAGCGCGCCGCGAATGCGCTGCTGAACGCGGCGCGGCAGGTCTCGATGATCGCGGCCATCATCCTCTGCGCCTCGATCATCATCGGGGTACTGTCGATCACCGGTCTGGGTGTCAAGATCACCTCGCTGATCATCCAGGGCTCCGGCGGGCTGCTGTGGCCCTCGCTGATCCTGACCGCCATTGCCTGCCTGGTGCTGGGCATGGAGGTGCCGACCACTGCGGCTTACGTGATCTGCGTGTCGGTTGCCGGTCCTGCGCTGACCCAGCTGGGGCTGGAACCGCTGCAGGCGCATCTCTTCGTGTTCTGGTTCGCGCTTCTGTCCACCATCACCCCGCCGGTCTGCGGCGCGGTCTTCATCGCGGCGGGCATGATCGGCGAGAGCTGGCTGAAAGTGGCGCTGACCGCGATGTCGCTGGGGGTCGGCCTGTACCTGATCCCGCTGGGGATGGTCGCCAATCCGGACCTTCTGAACCTTGCAACCGCGCCACTGGCGGCGCTGAGCGACCTCGTGCGGATGGCCGTCGGGCTGACCCTGGTTTCCACCGGGCTGATTGGCGCGCGCAAACCGCTGCCGACGATCAGCTTCTGCGCTGCTGGTCTGGCGGTTATCTTCTCTGGTTTGTGGATCTGAGACCGGACCAAAAGAACGGGCGCCCGCAGCAGTGCGGGCGCCCGTAAAGCTCAGCAGACCGAAAGCCGGACGGTCAGGCCATCAGGCCAGTGACGCCGGACCATAAAGGGCGGCAGGCTGGTCGCTGTACCAGGCCCAGACCCAGTTGCCGTAATCGAAATGCCACCATTCGCTGGGCAGGTTGGTAAAGCCCGCCTGCCCCATCGCGTCCGCCAGCATGCGCCGACGCTGCCGCTGTGCCGCACCGACATCCGCGGCGGTCCAGCTGCGTTCACTGGGTTCGTCGAACCGGCTGCCCATGTTCAGCATCCGCCCCTCGCGGTCCGCCAGCGTAACATCCACGGAACCGCCGGTAATATGCGGGCTGGGGCTTTGCCGGTCATCCGAGGGCCGCGCCGCGAACTGCAGGGTGATGCGCTCGACCTCCGCAGCCTCGAGGCCGGGATTGTCCAGCGCCACCTGCTGGCGGATGTCCTCGAACAATTGCATCTGCACCGACTTCGGGCGCCAGCCGTCCAGCAGCACCAGCTGCACATCCCCGGGCAGCGCCCGGGCGGCCACGAGCAGCCGATCATAGACCCCTTGCCGCAGCCAGACCTCGGGCAAGGCACCGGCCAGCCCCTGTTTGTAGTAGACCGGCCAGGTGATCCAATGCGGGCAGGGCGACGCCGGGACCAGCGGCTCTTCACTGGTCCCCGGCACGATCTGCGCCGCCGCGCTCCAGTCCAGCGCCTCTTGCTGCTTTGCACTCATGTCAGTTCAGAACCGAAGGCAGCCAGGTGGTCATGCCCGGCACCAGGATGATGATCAGCAGCACGCCAAGCGCCACCGCGATGAACGGCCAGATCGCCACGAACAACCGCGCGATATCAACCTTGCCCACGGCCGAGGCGACAAAGACGCAGGCGCCCATCGGCGGGGTGATCAGCGCGATGGTGATGTTCAGGGTGATGACGATCCCCAGATGCACCGGATCGATCCCGGTCGCCTGTGCCACCGGCAGAAAGATCGGCGTCAGCAGCATCAGGGCGGAGACCTCCTCCATGAACATGCCGGTCACGAAGGTCACCAGCGAGATCGCGACCAGCGTCAGCGCCGGGCTATGCGCAAAGGGCGCCAGCAGATCGGCAAAGGCCTCTGGCGCATCGGCATAGGCCAGCTGCCAGGAGATGATGGACGAGATTGCAATGATGACGAACACCGCCGAGGTCAGCACCGCGGTGTCGCGCAGCGAGGCCCACAGGCTGGCCAGGTTCAGGTTGCCGGTCGCCAGCCCCCAAAGCAGCACATAGGCCACCGTCAGCGCACCGGATTCCGTTGGCGTCACCACGCCGAATACGATCCCGGCGACGATGATGACCGGGGCGATCAGCGCCGGCAGCGCCGCATAGGCGGCGCAGGCGATCTCCATCAGGCGCGCGCGGGCGGCGTTCTTGGTCACGCCATAAGCGCGCGCATAGACCACATTCATCCCCATGAAGGCCACACCCAGCGCCAGCCCCGGCAGGATGCCACCGAGGAACAGGCTGCCGACAGAGGTGCCGGTCTGGCTGGCATAGAGGATCATGAAAATCGACGGCGGGATGATCGGCCCGATCAGTGAACTGGCGGCGGTCAGCCCGGCGGCATAGGGCCCCGGAAAGCCCGCCTTGCGCATGCCCGGCACCAGAAGCGTTCCCAGCGCCGAAGTATCCGCCACAGCAGAGCCGTTGATGCCTGCGAAGAAGACGCTGGCCACCACGTTCACATGGCCCAGCCCGCCGCGCAGGTGGCCCACCAGCCGGTCGGCCAGCCGCAGCAACCGCGGTGTCATCTGGCCATTGTTCATCAGGTTGCCCGCCAGAATGAACAGCGGGATCGCCATCAGCGAAAAGGCGTCGATGCCGCCGAACGCCTGCTGCGGCATGATCCGGCTCATCTGATCAAAGCCGACGAAGGCAAAGCCCACAACGGCGGTGGCCATGAGGCTGAGGAACAGCGGCAGGCCGATCACCACGTTGATCAGCATCACCGCCAGCATAACAGAGATCATTCGTCGTCCTCGACCGTCTGTGCGCGCAGCGCCCTGGGGCCGTGCAGCAGCACCATCAGGAACAAGAGGCCGAAGCCCACCGGCAGGATGGCCACCGGCACCGAGCGCGAGATTTGCAGGCCTTGGGTTTTGAAGAACCCGACCTTGCCCACATATTCATAGGAAAACCAGGCCATCGCCCCGGTCAGGCCCAGCGTCAACAGCCACTGGTACAGGATGATGGCCCGGCGCAGCGCCGCGGGCGCACGGTCCTCGACCACGGACACCCGCATATGGGCGCCTTCGACCCAGACCGCGCCAACCCCGATCATCGCCGCCGCGATGATGCTGTAGCGGGCCAGCTCATCAAACCAGATCGGCGACGAACCCAAGATGTAGCGCGCGCCCACCCCGTAGAGGATGAACAACGCCACCCAGGCGATCAGCAAAGCCGACACGCCCATGGTGAGACGTGCCAGCCATTTTTGCACAAGCGCAAGCATTACTTGAGCAGATCGGACTTGCCCAGATCGGCAAAGGCCGCGTCAATGAAGCTCTGGTCGATGCTCTGGGTGCCCAGCCATTCGATGAAGCTCGGCTGGCCGATCTTCTGGAATTCGGCCATCTGCTCGGCGGTCGGGGTGATGACCTCCATGCCATTCTCCGCCAGCCAGGTCACGCGCTCCTCAACCGAGGACTGAACCTTCTCGCGGGTCTTGGCGTTGGCTTCGGCCACGGCCTCTTCCAGCACCTTGCGGTCCTCGTCGGACAGCGAGGCCAGCCATTCGCCGTTGGCTACCAGGAACTGCATGGAATACTGCACGTTTGCCCGCGTCATGTATTTCTGCACCTCGTTCAGCGAGCCGAGGATGATGTACAGCGGCGGGTTCATCTGGCCTTCGACCACGCCGGTCTGCAGCGCGGAATAGACCTCGGTCCACGGGATCGGGGTGCCGGACGCGCCCATCGCCTCGTACAGGGCCACCTGCGAGGGATCCATCGCGCGGAACTTCATGCCCTCGAAATCCGCAGGCGAATGGATCGGCTTGTCGGTGCTGGTGAAGGCCAGGAAACCGCCCTCTTCGACCACGGCGAGAATTTCCGAGCCGCCGGTGCGCTCGCGGAAGGCATCCTCGACCATGGACCAGTATTTGCCTTCGTCAAAGAAACGGCGCGCTTCCTCGGGCGAGGTAAACATGAAGGGCGTGTTGGAGACAAAGCTCTCCGGCACCACCGGCGACAGACCGGCAAAGCTCGCCACGTTCAGCGATGGTGTCGCCAGGGTATTTTCCATCCGCTCCTGTTCGCTGCCCAGCTGCGAATTTGGATAAAGCTCGATCTCGATGTCGGTCTTTTCCTCGACGATCGCTTCCAGCGTTTCCGCGAAGTAATGCACCGCGTTCTTCTTTGCGTCCGGAGCACCGTTGTAGCCCAGCTTGATCGGCTCTGCCTGCACGGCCAGGGCAGTGGACATCAGCAGCGCGGCGGCGGCCAAAATCTTGTTTTTCATGAAGCGATCCTTCCCGTTGAATAAGCGTTTTCTTGGTGCAGGCCACGGCGGAAAAATCGCGCAGACCAGGTCCCCCGCGAGAAACCCTTGGGTCAGACGAGACGCCGCAGCACACTGGCGAATCTGATAGCGAAAGCCGATTTTGTTATCAAGTAAACATTTGCGATGTTATAGATTTTGGACTAACATTTTGCATAACTATTTTGATTGTGTTCAATAATTAGGAACTGCGCCGCGTATGACAGCAGAGATGGGAGCGTAAAATGCCGCAAGACCGAGACCTCTTGGCCGCCGCTATCGCTGCTGCGGAATCAAAGCTGACCCAAAAGGAACGGCGCATCGCGGCCTACTTTCTGGCCCGGCCCGATGCGGTGATCGTGGAAAAGAACGCCGATATCGCGAAAAAGCTGGACCTCAGCCCCATGACGCTGACCCGCTTCTTCCGAAAGCTCGGTTTCGACGACACCGCGGATGCACGCAGCAAGGCGATCCGCAGCAGCTATGGCCCCGGGAATGACCGCGTCGACCAACGTTTCCAGGACAGTTTTTCACAGCGTCAGACCTCGGATGATGCCCGCTACATCGAACTGGGCCGCGCCTCGATCGAGGCGGCCTTCAAGTTCAGAAGCACGCCTCTTTGGCAGGAGATCGTGGCACTCGTCGGCACCTGCGACGCGGTGCATGTGACGGGTTTTCAGACCATGTACTATCTGGCCGACGGGTTCTGTCGCCGCCTGTCGTACCTGCGCGACCGGGTTCACATCGTGGATGGCATCGACGGCGTCTATGCCGGGCTTCTGCCAGAACCGGGCGAACGGGTTGTTCTCATCATCATGGACATCTACCGCTACGGTGCCCATGGTCCGCAGCTTGCGCAGCTGGCCAAGGAGCGCGGCATCGAGGTCGTGATCCTCGCAGATGAATTCTGCGATTGGGCCAGCGGCATCACCCCCTATGTGCTGCGCTATCCCGCCGAGACTCATTTCTTTCTGGCCATGCCCCAGGGCATCACCACAGGGCTGAACCTGCTGCTACAGGATGTCAGCACGGAACTGGGCGAAGCGGCCGGGCAACGCGTGCGCAAACTGTCCGAGGCGCAGGACTATTTCGGGCTGTTTCTCGACTGAGCCGCCCGGCAAACGCACCCCGGAAACAGGCCCGGCCCTCAAACCATCCGGCATGTCGGGCGACGTCAGACGCTCCAATCACTGACCAGCTGCGTCAGGTGAGGCTGAGCATCGGCTTGCCGCTGGCCCAGATCTCCCGCAGGGACCGGATGGCCGCCTTTGCCGCCGCCACATCCTGCTCCTGCGCGGCCTGTTCCAGGCCCACCAGCGCTTCGCGCACTTCCGCAAGCCCGAAGGTCGCGGCGCTTCCGGCGATCCGATGGGCCTCCACGGCGGTTTCCGCGGCAACCGGATTCTGCCCGGCGTCCAGGTTCTCCAGGAAGGCATCCAGCTCGGTTGTGAAGCGGTTCAGCAGGGTTTGCAGCGCCTCACTCCCGACGGCTTCGGCAAGATCATAAAGGTACTGGGAGCGCGGGCTTTCCGGCGCATCTTCCTGCGGAGATGCCGGTACATGATCGGCCACCAGCTGCAACAGACCGTCCCGCGTCAGGGGCTTGGTCAGAACCCCGTTCATCCCGTCGGCCATGAAGGCCTCCTGTTCCGAGGCCATGGCGTTTGCAGTCACCGCGATGATCGGCGCCTGCGACGAAGCCCCGGTCCCTGCGCGGATCGCCCTTGCGGCGCTGCGCCCATCCATCACCGGCATGCTGATATCCATGAGGATGATGTCGAACGCGGTATCTTCCGCAAGGTCCACCGCCTCCCGCCCGTTGTGGGCCTCGGTCACCGAGTGGCCCTGCGCCATCAGCATTTCGCGCGCCACCACACGGTTGATCTCGTTGTCCTCCACCAACAGGACATGGGCCTTCCGCGCGCCGTGGCCAGAAGACTGCGCATGCCGGTCCGCGATCGGTTCCGCGATGGGTTGGACAGGCAGATCGATGTGGAAGACACTGCCAGCGCCGGGATTGCTGTCGACGGAGATACTGCCCCCCAGCGCCTTGATGAACCGCTGCGCAATGCCCAGCCCAAGGCCGGTGCCGCCCACGTCCCGATCATAGGAGGTGTCACCGGTGGTGAAGTCATCAAAGATCCTTGGCAGCAGCTCCGCGGCGATGCCAATGCCGTTATCGCGCACCGAGATCCGCAGGTTCATGGTGTCATCCGGGCCGGGGTCCGCCTTGGCCGTGATCCGAATACTGCCGTTCTTCGTGAATTTGACGGCATTGCCTACGATATTCATCAGGATGTGCTGCAAGCGGTCCCGGTCTGCATGGATCCAGTGTACCGGCGCCCCCTCCCATGCCCAGTCCAGACTGGTTCCGTGACCCTCGGCGGCGCCGCTTTGGCTGTCGACAATGTCCTGCAAAAGCGTGCTGACGTTCATGTCCGCCGGGTGCAGCAGAAGTTTTCCGGCATCGAATTTGGTAATGTCCAACACGTCGGACACATGATTTTTCAGCAACTTGCCCGAGATCTTCATGTTCCGAACGTAGCGCGCCTGCTTGTCGCTCAGCGGCGTGTCCTCGAGCAGCGAAAGGTTGCCCAGAAGCCCGTTCAGCGGCGTGCGGATCTCGTGGCTCATGGTCGCCAGGAAATCGGTCTTCGCCTTTTCGCCCGCCATCGCCCTGTCGCGCGCCAGCACCAGCTCTGCCTCGGCCTGCACTTGGCTGGAAATGTCCCGCAGGAAGGCAATGAAGATCTCCCCGTCCTTGGTGTCGGCGGACTGGATCGCCAGTTCGACGGGAAACACGTCCCCGTTCGCGCGCAGGGCTTCCAGTTTGAAACGGCCACTGCCGACGACGCGTTTCTCCCCACGCTCCCGAAGCCGCGCCATCCCTGCCTCATGCGCGGCCCGGTACTGCTCCGGGACGATCAGCTTCCCGAGGTCCTGACCGATCGCCGCATCGGCGGAATGGCCGAATATCTGCTCGGCGGCGGCGTTGAAATCCAGTATTCGCCCCCAGGTATCGGCAACGATCACCGCGTCCAGCGACGTGCCGGTGACGATATTCATCCGCTCACTGGCTTCGATCGCCTGCGTCCGCCGCCGAACGTTCTGCGCGTTCAGAACCGCAAGGTAGCACACCAGAACCACCAGCGCCGCAACCAGCACGGCAATGGCCCAGGCCAGTTGCTTCAACGTGTTCGACAGGGCGTTGCGACGAAAATCCGAGTCCTCCGCAAAGAAATTCAGCCCCGAGACCGACAACCGCCGAACGCTCGGGCGGATGGCCGTCGTCTCGGCCCGCAACGCAGGCAGTGCGGCCTGAAATGCAGTGATATCGCTGTCGATGATCGGAACCGCACGATCCAGATAGTCACCGACCGCCGCCAGATGCCGGGCAAACTCCTCCACCTGACGCAGCTCGTGATAGATCGACGCCTGTCCCAGCGTCCGGATCCGGCTGTAGAACACATCGAATTTGCGCCGCAGACTGCGGATATCGGGCACTTCGTTCGTCTGCACCTGCGCCAGGGCCAGCCGGAAGTGAAGAAATTCGACCTCGGTCTGCGACAATGTCCACTGGATATTGTCCGAACTGGCCGAGCTCAGCTGTCGCAGATCACGGGAAACGTTGAAGGCCAGCAGCGCAATCGCCACCAACCCCACTACGGCGGCGACCAGCAGAACTGCGAGCCGTAACCCGAGCATGCTGCGCATTTTGCCGACCATCGCCATCTTCCTCAAGTGCAGGCAGCCAGGGGCACCGATGCCGCACCCCCGCGTGTCGCTATTCGATCACCTCGATCCGGTCCAGCTGCCAGATGCTGCGGGAATAGACCACTTCTGATTGATATTCCTTTTTGCTGTCGTAAGGGTAAACAATCCACAGCGGCCCCTTGTCGCGCACTGACATTTCCTCACCGTTGAGCTTGTACGCGATGATCGGCCCGTCCTCGACTGCATCGCTGATCGGAATATCGACCGCATAGTCGTTGATCGCGGTCGCTCTCAGCGTGGTGCCGGACATCCCCAGGCTCTCGACCAACGCACTCAGCGGCACCCCCTCGAATGTCTGCACCCCCTGCGTCCAGATGGTGGAGGTTTCGAATTCTACGGTGCCCAGCTCTTGCAGCATCTCAAGGTCAAACTGCACCGCCTCGGCCTCCGCCTGGCCTGCCATCGGACCGGTTACGGTCAACAGCACTTCCCCGGCGGGGTCTGCCTGGCTGGCGGCCGCAAGGGGCAGCATGGCCAACATGGAAATGGCAATCGTCTGGAGCGCGCGGCGAAGCATGTCATGACCTTCCTTGGTTGAGCTGTCCCACGTATCGCACGTGGGTAGTACAGGGCCAAAAGGTTAGACGGATACCCCCCTATCCTTTCGAATAGGCACAGCCGCGCCCCGCTGTCCGATACCCCGCTTGCCGTGCCGCCGATTTCCCGCCAAGCTGTGACGAATACGTGCCAATTTTGCCGTGCAAGCGCCGCAAACACAGGTTACGTCTTATAGGGCGAGAGCAAGGAGCCTGAGATGAGAGTACTGATTGCCGACGATCACGACCTGTTGCGCGATACACTTGTCCTGTTCCTTGAAGGCCAGGGCTCCATCACCACCAGAACCGCTGCGGATCTGGACCAGGCCTGCAAACTGATCGAGACCGAGGACCCTTTCGACCTTGTGCTTCTGGACCTCAACATGCCCGGCATGGACGGGCTTAACGGGTTGAAGCGGGCCATGGAGCTGAAGGATGGGCAGCGGGTCGCCCTGATGTCCGGCACCGCAACCCGCCAGATCGCCGAGCAGGCGCTGGAGGCCGGGGCGGCAGGATTCGTCCCCAAGACCCTGTCGGCGAAATCGATGATCAACGCGGTCAAGTTCATGGCTATGGGAGAGCAATATGCCCCCATCGATTTCATGACCGCGACGGAAACCGAGGAAACCCATCCTCTGGCGGAAAAGCTCTCCCCCCGAGAGCGTCAGGTTCTGAAAGGCCTGACCGAGGGCAAGTCCAACAAGGAAATTGCCCGGGATCTGGAGATTTCCGAACCCACGGTGAAGCTGCACATGAAAACGCTTTACCGAAAGCTGGAGGTCACCAACCGCACGCAGGCGGCGCTGGCCGCACGCGAGGCCGGGCTGTACTAGCCGTCAGATCAGCGGGCACTCGCATTCCCCTGCAGTGCAAACCTTACCCAGCGCTCGCAAAGGCCGCGCCGATCCGTTGCGCGGCCAGTTTCAGCCGGGCCAGGTGTTTGTCTGCCACCTCCTCGACGCTGTAGTCACTGGCATTCCACACCAGGTTCATCGCCCCAATGGCCGTGGCCCCGGCAATGACCGGCACCGCGATTGCAGCCGGCAGCGCGCCGTAATCGACTGCGCGCCCCCAATATCCGGATGGGCGCACTGCATAGCCCCGCTCGGCAATCTGGCCAAGGATTT
The DNA here is from genome assembly GCA_019801415.1 of Nocardioides marinus. Taxonomy (GTDB): domain Bacteria; phylum Pseudomonadota; class Alphaproteobacteria; order Rhodobacterales; family Rhodobacteraceae; genus Leisingera. Next base: position 83,461 of record JAHVJD010000004.1, on the reverse strand, counting down.
GCGCAAGGCGGGGAAAGGCCTCCGCGTCCTCGCGGGGCAAACGCCCGAACAGCTCCCGCAGGGCAACCACCCGGTCCTCCCCTGACAGCGCGGACAGATAGGCCGTGCCCAGAGCAGAGAGAACCGGCGACGGGCGATAGCCCACCGTGTCGGGGTGCACCCCATGCACATTGAAGTTCCGGGAGGTGTCGACGATCTCGATCCTGCCGCCACCAACGGCCACGGCCAGATCGACGGCCAGCCCGGTGTCCCGACTGACCGCCAGCACTTCTTCCTTGCCGACAGCCACCATCAAATCCGCGTATCCCTCGGCCCGCTCTTCCTGCGGGAAGGCCGAGCCAACCTGGTATCTGCCGTCACTGCTGCGGCGGGCCAGCCAGCGGCGCGCCTCCAGCGTGGCGCAGATCCTCAGCAGGGTTGCCTTGGGTAATGAGGTGCGGTCGGCCAGCTCTGCCAGAGAGCAAGTGCCGCAGCGCTGGACCGTCTCCAGCACGGTCAGCCCCCTGTCAATCGAGCGGTTCAGTTTCATCATGCTACGTTCCACCTGGTGAAACACCTATTCGACAACAGTGAACCTGTTCAATACCTTTTCACCGAGGCGCAACGTCGGCGCTGCCCCCAGTGTCGGAACACCGATCGGGCACGCCGTGTGCCAGGGGAGGAGTTAATGTCGGTTTTCAAGAGAATCCCAGTCGCGGATCATCTGGTCACGCTTTTGTCGCTCATCGTGGTTGCCACCGTTCTCTACGTGTCACTCTTTGGGGTGTTCTCGGATTCCTATCTGCGTGTGGGCATGCTGCTGATCAGCGGGCTGCTGGTCGTCCTGTCCAGTCTAGGCCGCACACGCGATCTCAGCGATACCCGCCTATCCCTGCGCACCGGCCTTCCTATGTTCTTGACGGCTGCGGCGCTGTTTCTGGCCGTCTACCAGTATTTCCGCGCCGCCGACGAGATTGAGACTGGGCTATACTTCCTCAGCACCACCGACATCTGGTTTGGCCTGCTGGGGCTGCTCGCCGTCATCGAGCTGACCCGGCGGTCCGTCGGTCTTGTGATGGCCCTGGTGGCGGCGATCGTACTGGCCTACGGGGCCTTTGGCCATATGACACCGGGGTTTCTGCGCCACGCCGGGATTTCAGCAGATGAGTTGATGACAGTTCTGTGGTTCTCCTTTGACGGCGTTTTTGGTCGTCCCATGGCAACCGTGGTCTCGACAATCCTGATCTTCATTCTTTTCGGCGCCTTGCTAGAGCTTTTGTCCATAGATCGCGTTCTGGTGCGCATGGCTGTGGCGGCAACCGGACGGCTGAAGTCCGGACCAGCAGCCGCCGCAACGGTGGCAAGCGGTCTATTTGGCACCATATCCGGCTCCGCCGTTGCGAATGTGGTGGGAACCGGGGTCATCACGATCCCACTGATCAAGAAGCGCGGGTTCTCCGCGCGTTTCGCCGGGGCCGTCGAGTCCGCAGCCTCAAGTGGCGGACAGATCACACCGCCGATCATGGGCGCCGTCGCCTTCATCATGGCGGACGTGACGAGTGTTCCCTACTTGACGATCTGTGCGGCCGCCGCGGTTCCGGCCGTGATCTACTACTGCGGCCTGTTCGTCGCAATTTCGCGTGCGACAGACAATATGGAGCTGGTGGAGGAAGCCCAACCAACGGTTCGTTTCACTTGGCGAGAGTTACTCCAGATCGCCATTTTCGCCATCGCGCTTGCAGGTATTGTCTGCGCCATGGTCGCCGGTGCGTCTCCGGCCTATGCAGGTTTCATCGGCGTAGCTCTGGCAACGGTTCTCGGCTTTTCCGTTCGACCGGACCTGGTGTTTGACCTTCAGGCATGGCTCAAGTTTGTGCGCTCTGCAGGGCTGATCTCGGCCCAGCTTGTCGTGATCGTCGGCGCCGTCGGGATCGTGATCGGCGTCTTGAACCTGACTGGAGTCGGGCTGCGCTTTGCCGCCCTCCTCTCCAATCTGGCAAGCGATCAGCTGATCCTCTCCTTGCTGCTCATGGCGCTAGCCTGCCTCTTGCTCGGCATGGGCATGCCCACAGTGCCAGCCTATCTAATCATCGTGCTGGTCATGGGACCTTCGCTGCAAAAGCTGGGGGTGCCGATCGTGCACACGCATATGTTCGTTCTGTATTTCGGAGTTCTGTCGGCGATCACGCCCCCTGTGGCGCTCGCTGCCTTTGCCGCCGCGCCTATCGCGGGGGCGCCGCCAATGGCCACCGCCCTCGAGGCCTCCCGGCTAGCGCTGCCCGGTTTCGTGATCCCTTTCGCCTTCGTCTATCAGCCAGCCCTTCTGCTCGGCACCGGATATCCGATCACCGAGACAGCACAGGCAATCCTTTTCGTGCTGCTGGCGGTCATCGTGATCTCGCGCGCCTGCTACCCACGCCGAAACAAGACCTACATGACGCCGGTCGGCTTGGCCCTCGCAGGCGGCCTCATCTTTCTCAACCCTCTGGTTTCCTGGCTCTGTGTCGCACTGGCCGGTGCATCCCTTGTCCTCGACCGACCGGGGCAGTCTGCAAGAAAACTTTCACGAACATGAGGAGCACAACCATGAAACCCCTACGCCTCGATCGTCGCGCGGTCCTGACCCATGGCGCAGCCGCCGCAGCCGTTCCCTTGCTTCCACGAATGGCACAGGCCAAGGAATTGTTGCGAATGTCCACACTGGGTCCGGGCACCAGTCCGAACCTAGTGATGACCACCTTTGCCAGCATCATCAACCGGGAGCTGCCCGACTACGAGATTCAGGTGAATGCAACCGGGGCCGCCACCCGCCATGTGCTGGAAGTGGCGATGGGAAAGACCGCCTTTTGCATGTCCTCGCCCGCGATTCATGCCCTGATGTCGAACCAGCAGGCCATGTTCGCCAAGATGGACCAGGCACCCGCACTAGCAAAGAAGCTGCGCACGGTTCTGAACTTCCCGATGGGTGTCTACCACATTGCGGTCTATGACTCCTCTGGCATCACTTCGCTTGAAGGTGCCCGTGGCAAACGCGTCTTTCTCGGCCCTCCAGGTGGCGCAGCCAACGCTACCATGCGCCGCCTGTTCAAAGCCGTCGCAGGACTTGAACCGGACATCGATTATGAGGTGGTGAAACTCGGTTGGGATGCCGCAGCGGCCTCTTTTCAGGACGGCAACCTAGACATCTACTGCAACCCGACCAATGCCCCCAGCCCGGTGTTGACCCAGATCGCCGTCACCAACCCGATCCGTTTCCTTGGCATACCACAGGATCAACTGGACAGCGAGGCAGTACAAGCCTTGGTCTCGCGGCCAGGCTTTGGCTTGGCAACGATCCCGGCTGGTGTCTACGGCGACAATCAGCTCAACGAAGGACCGACGAACACGCTGCGCGTCACCGTAAGTATCATCACACGCGATACTACCGATGAAGCTATGGTCCACGACATGACAAAGGCTTTCTACGCAGGCGTGCAGGAGATGCGCGACAGCGCCCCTTGGCTGCAGGCCGTCACCCCCGAAGGCGCCGTCCAGGACCTCAACATGCCCCTGCACCACGGTGCCCGGCGCGCGCTTGAGGATCTGGGCGTAACCATCCCCGAGAGTGCCCGCGCCTGACCCCAACGTCCCGGGGCGCGCTGCGCGCCTCGCCTGCCTGAAAGTGAGCTGTCACCATGCCTCGAAATGTTCTCTTCATCATGTGCGACCAGCTGCGCTGGGACTACCTGTCCTGCACCGGTCATCCCCACCTGCCCACCCCGAATATCGACCGGCTTGCCGAAAAGGGCGTGCTGTTCGACCGCGCCTATGTGCAATCACCGATCTGCGGGCCGTCACGCATGTCGTTTTACACCGGACGCTATGTCAGCTCGCACGGGTCCACCTGGAACAACATTCCGCTGAAAGTGGGGGAAATGACGCTGGGCGACCACCTGCGACCGCTGGGTGTGCGCACTGCGCTTGTCGGCAAGACCCACATGACCGCAGACGTCGAAGGCATGCGGCGGCTGGGCCTGGCCCCCGACAGCGAAATCGGGGTGCGTGTTGCGGAATGCGGCTTTGAGCCCTACGAGCGCGACGACGGGCTGCACCCGGATGGCCCGCGCTACCCCCGGAACCCGGCCTATGACCAGCATATGAAGCAGCGCGGCTGGCCCGATGAAAACCCCTGGCAAAGCGTCGCCAACAGCGCCGAGGATGCCGACGGCAACATTCTCAGCGGCTGGTTCCTCGACCATGCCGACAAACCGGCCCGCGTCGCCGAAGAGGACAGTGAAACCCCCTACACCACCAGCCGGGCGATGGATTTCATCCGCGAGGCAGGTGACACGCCCTGGTGCCTGCACCTGAGCTACATCAAGCCGCATTGGCCCTATATCGTGCCAGCGCCCTACCACGACATGTTCGGCCCCGAAACGCATCTGCCACCGGTGCGCGACGAAGCAGAGCGCGCTGATCCGCACCCGGTGTTCGGCGCTTTCATGGAAGAGCGCGTCTCCCGCGCCTTCACCGATGAGGGCACGCGCACCCGCGTCCTGACCGCCTATATGGGGCTGATCAAGCAACTCGACGACCAGATCGGGCGACTGATGGCCTTCCTCGATGAGCAGCGCCTGACCGACGACACGATGATCGTCTTCACCTCCGACCACGGCGATTACCTCGGCGATCACTGGATGGGCGAGAAGGAGCTGTTCCACGATGCATCCGCCCGCATCCCGTTGATCGTGGTCGATCCCCGCCCGCAGGCCGACGCCACCCGCGGCCTTCGCTCCGCGGCGCTTGTCGAAGCGATCGACGTGGTGCCCACGATCCTCGACTATTTCGGTGGCGAACAGGTGCCCCACATCATAGAGGGGCGGTCGCTCTCCCCGATCCTGCATGGACAGGCCGAGAAGGTCCGCAAGGTCGCGGTTTCGGAATACGACTATTCGATGCGCGATGTCCGCAAGCGTCTGGGCGTCGCGGTCAAGGATGCCAAGCTGACCATGCTGTTCGATGGTCGGTGGAAATACATCTTTGCCGAAGGGTTCCGGCCGATGCTCTTTGATCTCGAAACCGATCCTGACGAACTGAAGGATCTTGGGGCCGATCAGGCCCACGCTGACGAAATCGCCCGGATGGAGAGGTTGTTCTTCGACTGGACCCGGCGCACCTCTCAGCGCACCACGATTTCCGACGCGGTGATCGCGAGCCGGAATGCAAGCCTGGGAGAGGCACAGGTGGGAATCCTGATCGGCTATCGCAATGAGGACGAACTGCGCGACGTGCTGGCAGAGTCGGCCCAGCAAGAAAAGTCCTGAGCGGATCATCGGGCGAGAGACCGGTCGCTCTCGGTCTCCGCGCCACCGCGGCGAACCGCCCGCCGACACTGACTGGCCTCTCACAAGGGGGCGCTGCCGAAAGGTCTGGGCGGGGCGCGGTCAGTCCGGGCGGGGCTTGTCGTCCCAGTCGTCGTTGAGGATGCGGCGCGAGTCCCCCTCGGGGTCGTCATACTGGTTGCTGCGCACCGTATAGACAAAGGCGACCAACCCCACCGAGCCGAGAAACAGCGAAATTGGGATCAGATAGGCAAGCACACTCATATGAGGCTCAGCTCCTGTTTGGCCGCGCCTAGCGTAGGCGCAGGGCGTTCAGCGACACCGTTATCGAAGACGTGGACATGGCCAGGGCCGCGATCAGGGGCGTCGCAAGACCGGCAACCGCCAGCGGCACGGCCACCACGTTGTACAGCGTGGCAATACGGAAATTCTCGCGGATGCGGCGGGTCGCCTTCTGCGCCACGCTGCAGGCCTCGGCGATGGGCGTCAGGTCCTGCCCCAACAGGACGATATCCGAGGCCACCCGCGCTGCATCCAGCGCCGAGGCAGGCGAGATCGACACATGCGCCGCCGCCAGCGCCGCGGTGTCATTCAACCCATCACCCACCATCAGCACCTTGTGCCCGCGGTTCGTCAGCTTTTGCACGCGGGCGGATTTTTCGTCCGGCAGGGCCTCGGCAACCCATTTGGAAATCCCCAGCCGCGCGGCCAGCTCCTCGACCGCCCCGACGGTATCGCCCGAGATCAGCAGCACCTCCTTGCCTGCTGCGCGCAGGGCGGCCACCGCCTCCGCCGCGCCGGGGCGCAGCGCATCGGTGAACAGAAACGGTTTTGCCTCTCCGGTGCCAACATCCAGCCAGGCCGCCGTCTGACGGCCCTGCACGGCACCAACCCAGGCCGCGCGTCCCAAGCGCACCACCCGCCCCTGATACATCCCCTCGGTGCCATGGCCGGGCACCTCGGCAATCTGTTGCACATCGGCCGCAGCAATGCCCGCGTCCCGCGCCGCCCGGGCCAGCGCCACCGACAGCGGATGCGCCGAGGCCTCGGCCAACGCCAGCGCAACAGCAAGATTTTCCGTGGCATGATCGTGCAGGTTGGTCAGCTGCGGCGTGCCCGCCGTCAGCGTGCCGGTCTTGTCAAAGACCACGGTATCGACCTCCGCCAGCCGCTCCAGCGCGGTGGCGTGTTTGATCAGCATGCCGCGTTTGAACAGCCGCCCCGAGGCCGCGGTGGTCACCGCAGGCACCGCCAGCCCCAGCGCGCAGGGACAGGTGATGATCAGCACCGCCGCGGCGATGTTCAGCGCCATGCGGATGTCAAAGGTCCAGAGGTACCAGCCGACAAAGGCCAGCGCCGACAGGATATGAACGCCGGGCGCATAGAGCTTGGCCGCGCTGTCCGCCAGCGAGGTATAGCGAGAGCGGCCCGACTCGGCGATGGCCACCAGATCCGCCATCCGGTGCAGCGAGGTGTCCTCCCCCACCGCCGTCGCGCGGATGGTCAGCGGGCCGGTCAGGTTCACCTCGCCCGCCGACACCGCAAGACCGGGGGCGGCATAGACCGGCAGCGTCTCCCCCGTCAGCAAGGAGCGGTCCAGCTCCGACTGGCCGTCGATGATTTCACCGTCCACCGGCATCCGCCCGCCCGGGCGCACAAGGATCAGATCGCCGACCGCCAGTTCCGCCACGGGCACCTCCTGCGCGCCGCCATCGCCAAGGCGAAGCGCGCGGGGCACCTCCAGCGCCGCCAGTTCCTCCGCCGCAGAGCGCGCCACCGCGCGGGTGCGGTAATCCAGATAGCGCCCGGCCAGCAGAAAGAAGGTCAGCGTCAGCGCCGCGTCGAAATAGGCGTGCTCACCCGACAGCGCGGTCTCCCACAGCGAGGTCACCAGCGCCAGCACCAGGGCGAGTACGATCGGCACGTCCATGTTCAGCCGCCCCACCCGCAAGGCACTCCAGGCGTTCACGAAAAACGGCTGCGCCGAGAAGATGACCGCCGGAAAGGTAATCGCGGCAGAGATCCAGTGGAACAGATCGCGGGTCGCGTCCGACGCCCCGGACCAGACCGAAATCGACAGCAGCATCACGTTCATCGAGGCAAAGAAGGCCACCGCCAACCGCATCAGCAGATCGCGCCCTGCCCGGTCGCTTCCGGTGGTGGCAAGCGCGGCAAGATCCAACTCATGCGCCTCATGCCCGACCTTCGCCAGCACCGGGATCAGGTCGGCCGCGCGCAACTCGGGCTCTGCCTCGATCAGGGCGCGCTTCAGGGTCAGGTTCACCCGCGCCGAATGCACGGCGGGGTGGGCGTTCAGCGCGCGCTCCACCGTCGAAATGCAGGCCTGGCAATGAATGCCCGGCAGGGACAGCGCCAGACGGGCCTCGGTCGGGGGGGCCTCGACGGGGACCTGCGGGGCGGCAACGCAGGCCGGGCAGGCGGCGAGCGAGGGACGGGGTTGGACGGTCATGGCCCTAGCCCTTCACATGCAGGATCACCCGCTGGGTGAACTCGGTGCCGTTCCTGGCCCGCGCCACCATGCGGATGTTCCAGTTACCCGGCCCCAGATCGGCCGCGGCCACATAGGCGGTGCCGTCAAAGGTGAACTGCGGCTGCTGGTCATCCTGCACATGTGTCGCCCGGCCCAGCGTCGCGGTCAGCTTGGCCACCTCGACCGGCTGACCATCTGCATCGGTGATCTCCAGCCGCACCGCGTCGCCCGCAGCCGATGCATAGACCGACCAGCCCAGCGCCTCCTGCGCGCTGCGGCGCTGGTCGAACTGCTGGCTGGCCACGTAGGAGTTCTTCACCTCCAGCCCCGGAAAGGTCTGTACCGCGTTTACCGCCAGCGCAATGTTGACGCCAATGATCACCGCGAAGGCCCCGCAGAACACCATCAGCGCATGTTTCCCGGTGAATTCCCGTGTTCGCTTCACCATGGCTCAGTTCCCCCGTCCGTTGAAAGTGGTATCCTTGTAGGCCCGCTCCCCGCTGTCGCGATCCTCGACCCAGATCCGCACCGGGCTCGTTGCCGCAGCAGAGGCAGGCGCCTGTGACGGGGCGACGATATAGACCCGTTGCAGCAGCGCGGTATCGGCGGGCACCTCGACGATGGTGCCGTCCACGCCCTCCAGCGCGATCCTCATGCCCTCGCCGCCCTTGATCGACAGCGCGAAGGGCCGCGCCTCGCCGTGCTTGTTGCGCAGTCGCACGTCGTAGGTATTGCGGATCGAACCGTCCGACAGGGTGACAAACGTCGGGTTGCGCACCGGCGCCACTGTCAGTTCGATGTCGGAGCGGATGAACAGGGCAAACAGCAACCCCAGCCCGACCAGCCCCCACAGGGCCGTGTACATGACCGTGCGCGGCCGCAGGATATGCGTCCAGACTTTCCTGGGCGGCTTTCCTGCGCGCTCCTCGACCTCATCCGACAGTGCCATGTAGTCGATCAGCCCGCGCGGCTTGCCGATCTTTGCCATCACGTCGTCACAGGCGTCGATGCACAGCGCGCAGGTGATGCACTCCATCTGCTGGCCGTCGCGGATGTCGATGCCCATCGGGCAGACGTTGACGCAGGCCATGCAGTCGATGCAGTCACCCTGCGGCTCCGGAACTGCGGCGGCGGGTGCCTTTTTCAGCTTGCCGCGCGGTTCACCGCGCCAGTCGCGGTAGCCCACGGTCAAGGTGTCCTCATCCATCATGGCCGCCTGGATGCGCGGCCAGGGGCAGGCGTAGATACAGATCTGCTCGCGCGCGACGCCGCCAAAGAGGAACGTGGTCAAGGTCAGGATCGCCATCGTCGTATAGGCCACGGGGTGCGCGTTCAGCGTCACCAGATCGCGCAGCAAGGTCGGCGCATCGGCAAAGTAAAAGACCCAGGCGCCGCCCGTCGCAAGGCCGATCAGCAGCCACGCCACCCATTTGGTAAGACGCAGCCGGGCCTTGCGCAGATCCCAGCCCTGCTGGCGGTGCAGCCGCAGCCGGGCATTGCGGTCGCCCTCGATCCAGCGTTCCACCAGGATGAACAGGTCGGTCCAGACCGTCTGCGGGCAGGCATAACCGCACCAGACCCGCCCCAGCGCCGAGGTGAACAGGAACAGCCCCAGCCCCGCCATGATCAGAAGACCGGCGACGAAATAGAACTCATGCGGCCAGATCTCGATCCAGAAGAAGTAGAACCGCCGCCCGGCCAGATCCAGCAACACCGCCTGGTCCGGCAGGCTGGGGCCGCGGTCCCAGCGGATCCAGGGCGTCAGGTAGTAGATCCCCAGCGTCACCGCCATGATGTACCACTTCAGGTTCCGAAACTTGCCGGAGACGCGCCGCGGAAAGATCGGCTCACGTGCGGCATACAGGCTGGGGGCGGGTTCTGAATCGCTCACGGACTCACTCCGGATTATGGCTGTCTTGCGCCCTTGTCCCAGATGCGGCGAGCGGCAACTTTGACGTGGATCAAAAAAGGCATCACACAATCATGTTTTCGCGCCGAACCTGATGTCCCGCAGGCAATCCGCCACCTATGCCTGTGCGCAACCCGCCGCCAGAGGCACGATGCCGCAGCGCCTCCCCCGGACCTGCGGCTATTGCGCCCGCCCCCGTTCACGCCGCAACCACGCGATGAAGGCGCGGGCCTCCGGGCGCAGAACACCGGGGCGCGTGACGATGTGATAGCCGCTGCCCTCCGCTTCGGTGAACAGGGCCAGCAGGCGCCCCTCGGCAAGGTCTTCCTCGACGAAGTTCTGCACGCTGACCGCCACCCCCTGCCCGGCCCGAACGGCCTGCATCAGCAGGTTGCCGGGCAACCGGGTGCGCGGGCCACGCAGACTGTCCTCGACCCCTTGCGAGCGGAACCACCGACTTGCCTCATTGGTGCCCAGCTCTTCGAGCCAAGGCAGGTCCAGCAGATCCGCCGCAGTATCGACCCGACGCCCCGCCAGCAGCTGCGGCGCCGCCACCACCACCATCGGAGAGATCAGCAGCAACTCCGCCTCCAGCCCCGGCCACTGGCCATCACCGTATCGCAACGCGATCTCGACGCCGCCCGGCTTCAGTTCGACCAGCGTGCCGGTCGGGTCCAGCATCAGCTCGACCTCGGGGTGTTCGCCCTGAAAGCCCGGCAATCGCGGCACCAGCCATTGCGCCGCGAAACTGGGGGTGCAGGTCACATGCAGGGGCCGCGCGGCGCTCGCACCGGTCAACTCCTGCACGGCCGCCTGCATCGCGCCAAAACCCAGCAAAAGCGCGCGCGCCAGATGTTCACCTTCCGCGGTCAGCGCCAGAGACCGCCCGGAGCGGTCCACCAGCGCGACCCCCAGATGCGCTTCCAGCGCCCGCAACTGCTGGCTGATGGCAGCGTGGCTGACATTCAACGCCTGTCCCGCCTGCACCAGATTGCCGCTTTCGGCAAAGGCACAGAACGCGCGCAGCCCCGCCATAGGCGGCATGACCTTCCAATCCATATGTAAGCCAGACTTACAGATACTGATTTTTCTTAACTGGCAGGAATCGCGCCTCCACGCAAGGGTACAAGGGTCGAAAGACCCAGCCATCTGCCCAAGGAGGGCCCACACATGATCGGTATTCTTGCCCAAAGCCTCTTCACCGCGACCCGCATCACGCCACCCCAGACCAAAGCCGGTAACGACAGGTCCCGCACTGCCGCCGCGCCCTCCAAGCCCCACGCGGCAAACGCAAAAAGCGCCGGCTTTCCCAGAAACGCGCGAACAGATCGGAAAGCCGGCGCAGCGCCCGCCGGGCCTGCACGTCTGCCGGGCGGGATCACATGCCACCCCTGAAGGGGGATGGAGGGGCGGCAATCAGGTGTCTCGATCACCTGTACCGCCCCGGCTGCCCGCGCGATTTGATCCTGATCAAACCGCCTGCCCGAACCGGGTAAAAAACTTGCCCTGCCCGGGCAAGGCACCTACGCTCAAATCATGGGCACAAGAAAAACGGCACCGCATCCGGACACCCACCGCGCACCGCTGAGCGCGGCAGAGGTGGGCGCACTGGCGCATCTCTACCGGGGCGAAATCTACCGCAGCACGATCTGGCGCACCCGGCTGGACACCACCACCAACTGGGCGGTGGTGACGCTGGGGGTGGCGCTGTCGATCTCCTTTTCCTCGCCCGAAGCCTCGCCGCTGCCGCTGATCCTGGTCGGGGTGCTGATCATCTTCTTCCTGATGCTGGAAGCGCGGCGCTACCGCTATTTCAACGTATTTCGCGCCCGCGCCCGCTGGATGGAGACGCATTTCTATGCCCCGATGCTGACCGAAGGCGACCTGCATCTGGAGGAGAACTGGCAAGCTGTTCTGGCCCGAGACTACCTGCGGCCCGAATACCACGTCAGCCAGATGACGGCGATCGGGCGGCGGATCCGGCGCAACTATTTCTGGATCCTGCTGATCCAGACCCTTGCCTATGCCGGCAAGATCGCGGTGCATCCCACCGCCGTGACCTCGCTGGAACAGGCCGTCAACCGTGCCGACATCGGCCCCTTCCCCGGCGAGTTGGTTTTGGCCACCGGCGCCTTCTACGTGGCCCTGTGGGGCGGGATCAGCGCCTGGAGCACCTGGAGCGACAGCCGACGCGCACATCTGCGCGGGACCGCGACCTCCATGGGGTGATCCGCGGATCGCTTCAGCCCACCAAGAGCAGCACGAAAAAGGGCCACCCGCGCGGGGTGGCCCTTTCTGTCACGATTGCAGTGACCGACCTACTCGCCGCCGCCCAGCTGATGCACATAGGCTGACACCGCGCGGATCTGCGCCTCGGTCAGCCGGGTGTTCCAGGCTGGCATCACGCCATAGCGGGAATTTGCCACGGTCTCGGTCAGGGTCGCGTAGTCGCCACCATAGAGCCAGATCGCATCCGCCAGGTTCGGCGCGCCCTGGCTGCGGTCGCCAGTGCCGTCGGCGCCATGACAGGAGGCACAATTCTCCGCAAAGACTTCTGCCCCGGCAGCAACCTCGGATACATCCTGCGGCTCCCCCGACAGCGACATGACGAAATTGACCACCTGCGAGATCTCTTCCTTTGCCAGCAGTTCGTCGCGGCCGAAGGCGGGCATCTCGGAATAGCGCGCCTCGTCGCTGTCCTCGTTGCGGATACCATGGGCAACGGTCACATGGATGTCCTCCATGGACCCGCCCCACAGCCAGTCGTCATCAAGCAGGTTCGGATAGCCCTTGGCCCCCGCCGCGCCCGAGCCATGACACTGCGCGCACCAAGTCTTGAACACGGCGGAACCGGCGGAGACCGCATAGGGCCCCAACTCGCCGTCGCTGGCGATGGCCGTCAGATCGGCCGCTTCCAGCCGCGCATTCATCGGCGCGTTGGCTTCCTCGACCGCGGCGATTTCGGCGGCGACATCTGCGCGCGTCGACCAGCCCAGCACCCCGGCCGTAGCGCCATTGATCAGCGGCCAGGCCGGATAGGCCACGGTGTAGAGCAGCCCCCAGATGATGGTGGCGTAGAAGGTCCACAGCCACCAGCGCGGCATCGGGTTGTCGAATTCCTCGATCCCGTCCCACTCGTGGCCGGTGGTATTTGGATCGCCTTCGAATTTCTGTGCTTTCTTGCTCATGCCTTTGCCTCCTTCTTGGCAGCGGCGTCAGCCGGACCGGCGGGCGCTGGCGCGTCGTCATGCCGGAACGGAATATTGGCGGTGTCGCGGTAGACCCTGGTGCTGCCGGGCCGGAACGCCCAGATCACCACCCCGATGAAAAAGCTCAGCAGGAACAGCATCATCCAGCTGTCTGCGAATTGCCTCAGCAGCGTATAGAACTCCATCTCCGCCCCCTTTACCGGCTTGCGTCCGGGGTGAAGGTCGAGAAATCGACCAGCGTGCCCAGCATCTGCAGATAAGCGATCAGCGCATCGGCCTCGGAAACCCCCGGTTGGCCGTCAAAGTTGCGCACGTTGATGTCCTCGCCATAGCGTTCCAGCAGCCCGTCATAGTCACTGTCAGGATCGGCCTGGGCGCGGAAGTCGGCCTGCGCCTGCGCGATCATCTCCTCGGTGTACGGGGTGCCCAGCATGGCGTTGGTCGCCATCACCTCGCCGATGTATTTGCCATCGATACGCGTCTCCTCGAGGAAACCGTATTTCGGCATCACCGACTCCGGCACCACCGCCTGCGGGTCGCGCAGGTGGTCGGCGTGCCACTCGTCCGAGTAGCGTCCGCCAACACGGGCAAGGTCCGGCCCGGTGCGCTTGGAGCCCCACTGGAACGGCCGGTCATACATCGACTCCGCCGCCAGAGAGTAGTGGCCATAGCGTTCGACCTCGTCGCGCATCGGGCGGATCATCTGGCTGTGGCAGACATAGCAGCCCTCGCGGATGTAAACCTCCCGGCCCGCCAGCTCGAGCGGGGTGTAAGGGCGCATGCCCTCCACCTTCTCGATGGTGTTTTCCAGGTAGAACAGCGGCGTGATCTGCACCAGCCCGCCGATCGTGACGACCAGGAAACTGCACACCAGAAGCAGGGTCGCATTGGTCTCGAGGATCTTGTGTTTGTCGAGAATAGACATGGTTTCCTGGCTCCTTATTCAGCCGGGACCGGTGCCGTCAGGCTGGCCTCTTTGGCCGGTGCCTTCCGGACAGTCATCCAGAGGTTGTAGCACATGATGATTGCGCCCGCGAGGAACATGACCCCGCCCAGACCGCGCACCACATACATCGGGAATTTCGCGGCGACGGTGTCGGCAAAGGAGTTCACCAGGAAGCCGTTGGCGTCCACTTCGCGCCACATCAGGCCTTCCATGATGCCGGTGACCCACATCGACGCGGCGTAAAGAACGATGCCGATGGTGGCGAGCCAGAAGTGCCAGCTGACCAGCGACAGCGAATACAGGCGTTCCCGCTTCCACAGCACCGGCACCAGGTAGTACAGCGCACCAAAGGTGATCATGCCGTTCCAGCCGAGCGCACCGGAATGCACGTGGCCGATGGTCCAGTCGGTATAATGCGACAGCGAGTTCACCGCGCGGATCGACATCATCGGACCTTCAAAGGTGGACATGCCGTAGAAGCCGACAGAGATCACCATCATGCGGATCACCGGATCGGTGCGCAGCTTGTCCCAGGCGCCCGACAGGGTCATCAGCCCGTTGATCATGCCACCCCAGCTGGGCATCCACAGGATCACCGACATCACCATGCCCAGCGTCGAGGCCCAGTCCGGCAGCGCGGTATAGTGCAGGTGGTGCGGGCCGGCCCAGATATAAAGGAAGATCAACGCCCAGAAGTGGATGATCGACAGCTTGTAGGAAAAGACGGGACGCTCGGCCTGTTTGGGGATGAAGTAATACATCATGCCCAGGAAGCCCGCGGTCAGGAAGAAGCCCACGGCGTTGTGGCCATACCACCACTGGATCATCGCATCCTGAACGCCCGGCCAGACGATCACCGACTTGGAGCCCCAGATCGACACCGGAATGGTCATGTTGTTGACCACATGCAGCATGGCAACGGTGACGATAAAGGCCAGGTAGAACCAGTTCGCCACATAGATATGCGGCTCCTTGCGCTTGATGACCGTGCCCAGAAAGACCGCGAGATAGGCGACCCAGACGATGGTCAGCCACAGGTCAACGTGCCATTCCGGCTCGGCGTATTCCTTGGACTGGGTGGAGCCGAACAGGTAGCCGGTCGCCGCCAGCACGATGAACAGCTGGTAGCCCCAGAACACGAACCACGCCAGGTTGCCGCCCCACAGCCGCGCCGCGCAGGTGCGCTGCACGACGTAGAACGAGGTGGCGATCAGCGCGTTGCCCCCGAAGGCAAAGATCACCGCCGAAGTGTGCAGCGGCCGCAGGCGGCCGAAGTTCGCCAGCCCCTCGGCCCACTCGAAGTTCAGGGAAGGAAAAGCCAGCTGGAAGGCGATGAAGGTGCCGACCAGAAAGCCCACCACGCCCCAGAAGGCGGTGGCGATTGTGCCAGCGCGGATCACGCTGTCAAAGTACTCGTTTTGCGGATGCGCCGCCGTCGCGGGGACCGGTTCTCCGGTCTGGCGCAGCGTGTAAAGAAACAGCCCTCCAGCCACGATCATCACGATGACCGCGTGCACCTGATAGGCCAGATCGCGCGCGTAGTTGGTGCCGATCATCGCAAACAGCGTGACCAACCCAAGCGCTATCAGCTTGATATAATTAGACATCTTGCGTCCCTTTGCCTGCACTCCGCGAATCTTGCGCCCCGGAGGCATGTTTTGACCGTGCCCTTGATGCCGCAAGCGCATCCTTGCCGCCTTGATCTGCATCAAGACGTCAGAAGGCGACATGTGACACTTGTACAGGTGCAGTGAAATGTCGCGCCCGGCCCCTCGCAGCGGCTGGCGTCGGCCCGTCAGGAGATGTGCGAAATGGCCTACAAATCCGTGTTAACCGTCTTGTCCGCCGCCGAGAGCGCGTCGGCACCGCTGGCCCAAACGGCCGCGCTGGCCGATGCCTTTGGTGGCCACGCAGAGGCGCTGTGCCTGGGCGTCGATCGCACCCAGACCGGCTATTACTACGCCGGGGCCAATGCGCTGGTGTTGCAGGAAAGCCTGGCCCGCGCCAGCGAGGAGGCCAAGGCGCTCGAAGCCCTGGCGATAACCACGCTGGAGGCCGCGGCCGTGCCCTTTTCCACCGACACGGGCGTCGCTCAAATGGCGGACCTTGGCCGCCATGTGGCGCGCCGGGCCCGGTTCTCGGATCTGGTCGTGCTCGGGCAGCCCTACGGGGAGGGCAAACGCGCCGAGGCCGAACCCATCGTCGAGGCCGCCCTGTTCGAAGGCCGCGCCCCGGTGCTGGTGGTGCCGGATGCGCAGGCACCGCTGCGGCAGCCCGGAACCGTCGTCGTGGCCTGGAACGAAAGTCTCGAAGCGATGACAGCCGTGCGCCATGCGCTGCCCTTCCTGAGGCAGGCCGATCTCGTCCGCCTCGCGGTGATCGACCCGCCCCAGCACAGCAGCGAGCGGTCGGACCCCGGCGGCCTGTTGGCGCAGATGCTGGCTCGCCACGGCGTCACCTGCGAAATCGACGTTCTCAGCAAGACCCTGCCACGGGTGTCCGATGTGCTGAACCGCCACGCCGCCGACACCGCCGCCGACCTCATCGTCATGGGCGCTTACGGGCACTCGCGCTTTCGCGAGGCGATCCTGGGGGGCGCGACCCGCAACATGCTCGAGCAGGCGCGCGTGCCGGTGCTGATGGCGCACTGACCGCCACGGCGGTTTCAAATCCGCCCAGCATCCAGCCGCTCAGCAAGGCGCCCTGTCACGGGGCGCCTTCAGGGTCAGCTGGCCTTGCGGATCAGACCGATCAGGAACAGCAGGATCACGGCGCCGATCGTGGCATGGACCAGCGACCAGAAGAAACCGCCCCCCGCGGCAAAGCCAAGGGCGGGAAAGATGACACCGGCCAGAAACGCGCCAACCACGCCGACGATGATATTGCCCAGCAGGCCGAACCCGCGCCCCTGCATGATCTTGCCCGACAGCCAACCGGCCAGCGCGCCGACGATCAACATCCCGATAAGACTTCCAAACTCCATTGCGGCCTCCTCAGCGTTGCACAAGTGGCAGTAGAGCACAGGCCCTCGCTGCGGTCAGCCCATCACGGTCGCAAACCGCGCAACCGTGACCACAAGGCCCGGCCACGAGGGCGCTGTCACACCCCGACGGGGGCGCCCTGGCGGCATCCGGGATCAGTCTTCGCTGTCGGTGCCCGCCTCGTCCAGCAGGCGCGTCATGTCCGGCACCGTGACATGGCGTTTGCCCGCCAACTGAATAACACCGTCGCGCTTCAGCGCCGACATCTGACGGCTGACCGTCTCCAGCGTCAGGCCGAGATAATCGGCCATCGCCTCGCGGGTCAGCGGCAGATCGAACTCGGCGGTGTCGGTGTCGCCCCCCGGCGTCAACGCCGCATTGCGGCGGGCGATGATGGCCAGCAGGCTGGCAATCTTCTCCCGGGCGGTCTTGCGGCCCAGCACCAGCATCCACTCCCGCGCGGCATCCAGCTCGTCCAGGGTCATCTCCAGCAGCCGGTGGGCAATATGCGGGGTGCGCTCCATCAGATCCTCAAAGGGTTTCTTGCGGAAACAGCACATCACGAGGTCGGTGGTGGCGACCACGTCATAGGCGGCGCCCTCGCGTCCCGGCCGGCCAACGAAATCACTCGGCAGCAGCAGCCCGACCATCTGGGTCCGCCCATCTTCCATCGTCTGCGTCAGCGAGGCGATACCGGTGACCACCGAGCCAACGAAACTCATCTGGTCGCCGGACCAAATGACCGGCTGGCCGGCTTCATAGCTGCGGTAGTACTTGATGGCGTCCAACTGCTCCAGCTCATCAGCGTCGCAGCGGGCGCAAACGGCACGGTGGCGGATCGGGCAGTCGGCGCATCTGGACTGGGACAGGACAGGCGCATTCATGAGAGGATCCCGTTTGATCTGGGTCAAGGCAGGCCTTGGCCTGTCCGCCACAACCTAGTGGAAGCAGCCACAAAGCTCAATCGGGGCGGCCCGGATTAATGCCGGTCGCCCGCTGCGCCCTGCTGCCGCAGCTGACCCGTCGGCGCGGCTCAGCCCCCCTCAGCCCCCGGCCGCGGCCAGCAGCTTGCGGGTGTACTCGGCCTTCGGGTTGGCAAACAGCTCCGCCGCCGGCCCTGCCTCGACCACGTCGCCCTGGTTCATCACCACCACGCTGTGCGACATCGCCCGCACCACGTTGAGGTCATGGCTGATGAACAGGTAGCCCAGCCCGTGCCGCGCCTGCAAAGCGCGCAGCAGCTCGACGATCTGCACCTGGACCGTCATGTCCAGCGCCGAGGTGGGTTCGTCCAGCACTACCAGCTTGGGGCGCAGCACCATGGCGCGGGCAATCGCGATGCGCTGGCGCTGGCCACCGGAGAATTCATGCGGGTAGCGGTCCATCGCCGCCGGGTCGAGGCCAACCTCGCGCATCACCTCCGCCACCAGCTCGCGCGGCTTACGGTGCTGGTCGACCTTATGGATGGCCAGTCCCTCGGCAATGATCTGCGCGCAGGTCATCCGCGGGCTGAGCGAGCCGAATGGATCCTGGAACACGATCTGCATGTCCTTGCGCAGGCGACGCAGCTCACGGGTGGACCACTTGCGCAGGTCCTGACCGCAGAAGGTCACCGCGCCCTCGGACGCGATCAAGCGCATGATCGCCAGCGCCAGCGTGGTCTTGCCCGAACCACTCTCGCCGACGATGCCCAGGGTCTCGCCTGCGCGCACCCGCAGCGACATCGGGTTCACCGCCTTGACGTGCCCCACGGTGCGTTTCAGCAGCCCGCGCTGGATCGGGAACCAGACCTTGAGATCGCGGGCCGAGACCAGCTCCTCCGCGTCCGGTGCCACCGGTTTCGGCTGGCCCGAAGGCTCCGCCGCCAGCAGTTTCTGCGTATAGGGGTGCTTGGGCGCGGCAAAGATCTCCGCTGCCGGGCCTTCCTCGACGATCTCGCCGTTCTTCATCACGCAGACCCGGTCGGCAATGCGGCGCACGATGGCCAGATCATGGGTGATGAACAACAGCCCCATGCCCTCGCTTTTCTTCAGCTCCGCCAGCAGGTCGAGGATCTGCGCCTGAATGGTCACATCCAGCGCCGTTGTCGGCTCATCCGCGATCAGGATGTCGGGCTTGTTGGCCAGCGCCATGGCGATCATCACCCGCTGCCGCTGGCCGCCGGACAGCTGGTGCGGATAGGCAGACAGCCGGTTTTCCGCATCGCGGATGCCGACCTTGTCCAGCAGCTCCAGAATGCGCGCCCGCGCCGCCTTGCCTGCCAGCCCCTGGTGCAGTGCCAGCGATTCTGCCAGCTGGCGCTCAATCGTGTGCAGCGGGTTGAGCGAGGTCATCGGCTCCTGGAAGATGAAGCTGATGTCATTGCCGCGCACCTGCATCAGGTGCTTTTCATCCGCGCCGACCATCTCGTGCCCGTCGTAGGTGACCGAGCCCTCGACTATCGCGCTGTCACCCAGCAGCGACACGGTGGACAGCGCCGAGACCGATTTGCCGGAGCCCGACTCGCCGACCAGCGCCACGGTCTCGCCGCGCCCGACGGAAAAGGAGACGCCGCGCACGGCCTCCGTCAGCTTGCCGTCCTGACGGAAGGAGACGCGGAGGTTTTGGACGTTCAGAAGGGGAGCGTTTGTCGTGGTCATTTATTCTGCGTCTCCGGTAACCCAGTTTCCGCCCGGGACGTTTGCGGCCCGGGCTGCGCCTGCCTGCCCCTCGGCAGGCGCATTTGCGCCCGCCCAGGCAGGCACAGCCCTCGCGCTTGTCTCCGAAATTATCCTCATGAAAACGTCTTCCGCGGATCAAAGGCATCGCGCACGCCCTCAAAGATGAACACCAGCAGCGACAGCATGATTGCGAAGGTAAAGAACGCCGTGAAGGCCAGCCAGGGCGCCTGCAGGTTCTGCTTGGCCTGCAACGTCATCTCGCCCAGCGACGGCGCCGAGGACGGCAGCCCGAAGCCAAGGAAATCCAGCCCCGCCAAAGACGAGATCGTGCCAGTGACGATGAAGGGCATCATGGTCAGCGTCGCCACCATCGCATTGGGCAGCA
This sequence comes from Nocardioides marinus, assembly GCA_019801415.1. Classification (GTDB taxonomy): domain Bacteria; phylum Pseudomonadota; class Alphaproteobacteria; order Rhodobacterales; family Rhodobacteraceae; genus Leisingera. The sequence continues at coordinate 63,580 of JAHVJD010000004.1, read as the reverse complement.
TGTGGCGGAACATGATGGTCATGTTGCCGACCCCCAGCGCCTTGGCCGCGCGCACGTATTCCAGGTTGCGCGCGCGCAGGAACTCGGCCCGCACAACGCCCACCAGCGCGGTCCAGCCGAATAGCACCATCAGGAACACCAGGAGCCAGAAACTGCGCCCCAGCACCGCGAACATGATGATGATGACATAGAGCGTCGGCGTCGCGCTCCAGATCTCGATCGCGCGCTGGAAGATCAGGTCGAGCCAGCCGCCGAAATAGCCCTGCACCGCACCTGCGATGATACCCAGCACCGTCGCCGCGCCGGTCACGATCAGGGTGAACAGGATCGACAGGCGGAAGCCGTGGATCACCCGCGCCAGCACGTCGCGCTTGGTATCGTCGGTGCCCAGCCAGTTCTGGCTGTTGGGCGGCAGGGGGGCCGCGCCGGGGCGGTCGACGGAGGTGTTGTAGCTGTAGGGGATCGGCGGCCACAGCGTCCAGCCTTCGTAGAACCCTTCGGCCTGATAGGTGCCCGCATCGATCTGCTCCAGGATGCCCTCGGGATCGTCAAAGCAATCCTCGATGCCGCCGGAGCGGATCAGGCATTCCACCTCCGGGTCGCGGTAGGGCGCCTCGGTCTGGAAATCGCCGCCGAATTCGGTCTCCGGGTAGAACTTGAAGATCGGCGTGTACAGCTCGCCGCGGTAGCTGGCGAGGATCGGTTTTTCATTGGCCAGGAAATCGGCGAACAGCGACAGCGTGAACAGCACCGAGAAGATGATCAGCGACCAGTAGGCGCGCTTGTTCTTGCGGAAATTGTTCCAGCGGCGCTGGTTCAGGGGGGAAAGTGCCATGGCTCAGCCCTCCCGCTTTTCAAAGTCGATGCGCGGATCGACCAGCACATACATCAGGTCCGAAATGATACCGACCACCAGGCTCATCAGGCCAAAGATGAACAGCGTACCGAAGATCACCGGGTAATCCCGCGCCACCGCGGCCTCGAACCCCAGCCGCCCCAGACCGTCGAGCGAGAAGATCGTCTCGATGATCAACGAACCGGAAAAGAAGATGCCAATGAACACCGACGGAAAACCCGCGATCACGATCAGCATCGCGTTGCGGAACACATGGCCGTACAGCACCCGGTTCTCGCTCAGCCCCTTGGCGCGGGCGGTCATCACATACTGCTTCTTGATCTCATCAAGGAAGGAGTTCTTGGTCAGCAGCGTCAACGTCGCAAAGGCACCGATGGTCGAGGCCAGCACCGGCAGCGCGATGTGCCAGAAATAATCGGCCACCTTGCCCAACAGGCTCAGATCCTCCCAGTTGTCCGAGGTCAGCCCGCGCAACGGGAATATCTGCCAGTAGGAGCCACCGGCAAACAGCACCAGGAGCATGATCGCAAACAGGAACGACGGAATCGCATAGGCCGCGATGATCACGCCGCTGGTCCAGGTGTCGAACCGCGAGCCATCCGTCAGCGCCTTGCGAATGCCCATCGGGATCGAGATCAGATAGGCGATCAGCGTCGACCACAGGCCAAGCGAGATCGATACCGGCATTTTCTCCAGCACCAGCTCGGTCACGCCGATCTTGCGAAAATAGCTCTCGCCGAAATCGAACTGCACGTAGTTCCACATCATGTTGATGAACCGCTCCAGCGGCGGCTTGTCGAACCCGAATTCGCGCTCCAGCTCCTCGATGAACTCGGGCGGCAGGCCCTGGGCGCCCGCATAGCGATCCGTGGCGCCGCCGGATTCGATCTCGGCGCCGCTGCCACCGGCAAAGCCCTCGAACACGTCACCGGCACCCTGCTGCTGGGCGATGATCTGCTCGATCGGGCCGCCGGGCACGAATTGCACCAGCACGAAATTCACCACCATGATGCCGAACAGCGTCGGGATCACCAAAAGCAGGCGTCGAAGAATATAGGCTGCCATGTCGGGGAGTTACCTCAACGCGCCGGACGCCTTCAGCGCCGCTTCGCGTTCGGGGTCCACCCACCACAGGTCCAGGTAGCCCAAAGTGAAGGGCGGCAGCGTCTCGGGATAGGCATACATGTCGTAGTAAGCGGTCCAATATTCCGCGACATACCCGTCGGGTATCACGAAGAACTCGTAGCGCAAGGCGCGGTCCAGCGCCATCAGCGCCGCGTCCTGCTCTTCCTGGTTGGTGGTGTCGAAGGACCCCTCGAGGATTGCGTCCACCAGCGGGCTGGCGAGGCCCGCGGGGTTGAACAGGCTGAACTCCGCCTCCTTGGAGCCATACATCTGCGTCAGACCGCCACCGGTGGTCAGAAACGCGCCATACCGGTCGGTATAGACCATGTCGTAATCCCGTTCCCGGCTGCGTAGCGTGAACTGCGCCGGATCGACCTTCTCCGCCGTGGCATCGACGCCGATGGCCTGCAGGTTCTGCACATAGGTTTCGATCATGGTGGCGACGGATCCCGTCATGTTGGACGGATAGGGGATGTTCACCTTCAGCGTCCGCCCCTGCGCATTGCGCCGCAAGGCACCATCGCCCACAGGCCAGCCAGCCTCGTCCAGCATCTGCGAGGCCTTGCGCAGGTTGCGGCGGTCGTTCAGCCGATCCGGCTTCGAGGTATGGGTGGTGACCACTTCATTTTCCAGCACCTCTGCCGGCACCACGTCGCCCAGGCTCTGCAGGAACGCCAGTTCCGCGCCTTCGGGCACGCCGGTGGCCTCCAGGTGGGTGCCTTCGACAAAGGAGTCGCGCTGCGTGCTGAGACCGAACAGCAGCGATTCATTCACCCATTCAAAGTTGAACGCCAGCGCCAGTGCCTTGCGCACGGATTTGTCGGCAAACTGCGGCTTGGCCAGGTTGAACACGAACCCCGAGGGCGACGGCGGGCTGCCATCCGGGATTTCATCCATCACCACGCTGCCCGCCGCCAGCTTGGGGAAGTCATAGCCCGAGGCCCAACGCTTGGCGTCGGTTTCCTGGCGGAAAGTGTATTCGCCCGCCTTGAAGGCCTCGAAGGCGGCGGTCTGGTCCGCGAAATACTCCACCCGGATGCGGTCATAGTTGTAGCGGCCGCGGTTCACCGGCAGATCCTTGGCCCAATAGTCATCGCGGCGGGTGTAGACGATGCGACGGTTGACGTCGAAGCTCTCCAGCTTGTACGGGCCCGAGCCCACCGGCACCTCCAGGCGCGGCTCATCCAGGCGGCGGTTTTCCGGGTCCTCTTCGAACCACGCCTTGGAGAACACGGTGGTATTGCCGACGGTCTCGATCAGGCTGCGGCGGCTGACCTCGGGGTGGAAGGTGAATTTCACCGTCAGGTCGTCGAGCGCCTCGGCGCTGGTCACCATATGGCCCACCGCCTGCGCATAGGACGGCAACCCCTGAGTGATGAACAGCTTGTGGCTATAGACCACGTCATGGGCCGTCACCGGCGTGCCGTCCCAGAACCGTGCCTCGGGGCGCATGTGGAAAATCACGTAGTTGCGGCCCTCGTCATACTCCAGGCTTTCGGCCAGCAGGCCGTAGTACTGGCCGATGGAGTCGTCGGAACTGACCAGCAGGCTGTCATACTGGATCGTGGTCAGCGCCCCGGCGCGACCTTTGCGGGAATAGGGGTTGAGCGAATCGAAGGTGCCCGACGCCCCGAGCGAAATCTCGCCCCCTTTGGGCGCATCCGGGTTCACATAGGCAAAATGCTCGAAATCGGCCGGGTAGTCGAGATTGCCGAAATAGGAATACCCGTGGCTGGTGATGACCTTGTCAGTTGCCTCCGCCTCGGGCGTGCCCTCTGCCTGCGCCAACGTCGCCGTCAGCGCCAGGATCAGCGACAGCGCCAACATCTGCGCGAACATCACTGCGGTCTGCATCGGATACGCCTGTTCCTTCACGCGTGCCCGCGCCACAGCCTGAGCCGTTTTCATCTGCCTTGACCTCCTGTTGCCCGGTGCCTGCCGCCGGAGTTTTCTGCCTTCCCAAGCTAATGTCCGCCGGCGGTCACTTTCAAGTTGAGATTGGAGGATTTCCGTCACCATCCGTCACAATCCGGACAATCCCCGCCCAGCGCCCGGCCACACGGCAAACACTTGCCCAAACGGCAAAAAAGCCGCTGCCCGGGGCAGCGGCTTTTTCGGATAGCTGGGACAGCGACGGATCAGTCGTCGAGGCTGTCCAGATAGGCGATCAGGTTCACCCGATCCGACTGTTTCTTCAGCCCGGAGAACGACATGGTGGTGCCGGAAGCATAGGCCGACGGCTTGGCCAGGAAGGCATCCAGCTCTTCCGGCGTCCAGTCCTTGTCGGCCAGGGCGGTCAGAGCACCCGAATAGCCGAAACCGGAAACCGAGGCGATATCACGGCCAACAACCCCATACAGATAGGGACCCGTGGCGTTAGCGCCATCTTCCAGCTTGTGGCAAGCCGAGCACTTCTTGAATACTTTTGCGCCTTTGGCGACATCAGCCGAGGCCATCAGCTCGTCAAAGCTGACCTCCGGCTCGTCGCTGGCCGCGTCATCGGCGGAGGCGACTTCGATCACGTAGGCAGCCTCTCCGTGGCTGTCCACGTGATACAGTTCTTCTGCGGCCCATTTGCCCAGGAGGAATACCAGGAACGCGCCACAGAAACCTGCGGTCGCTTTGGTAAGGGTCATTGTGTCAAACATGAATCGCGGGTCCATTTAGCTGTCTGGGGGGGTGTCTAAGGCTTCCCCTCGCCAGTGGCAAGGTATAGACAGCGCGACGAAACGCCCATTTGCTGAAGTTTTGCACCGGAAACACACCCATGACCCGCAAGATCGCCATTCAGGGGGAGCTGGGCTCCTACAGCCACGAGGCCTGCCGCAACGCGCGCCACGACATGGAGGTGCTGCCCTGCCGGACGTTTGAAGACGCCATCGCAGCGGTCAAGAGCGGCGAGGCGGAACAGGCGATGCTGCCGGTCGAGAACTCGACCTACGGGCGGGTGGCCGACATTCACCGCCTGCTGCCCCACAGCGGGCTGCACATCATCGACGAGGCCTTCGTGCGGGTGCACATCAACGTGCTGGGCGTGCCGGGGGCCAAGCTGGAAGACATCCGCGAGGCAAAATCGCACCTGGTGCTGCTGCCGCAATGCGGCTCCTTCCTGCGCGAACACGGCATCCAGGGCCGGGTCAGCCCCGACAACGCCCGCGCGGCCCGTGACGTGGCCGAGGCCGGCGACAAGCACGTGGCGGCGCTGGCCAGCGAACTGGCCGGCGAAATCTACGGGCTGGAGGTGCTGGCGCGCCACATCGAGGACAATGGCGACAACACGACCCGCTTCCTGATCATGGCGCCGGAACCGGATTACCGCCGTCGCGGCACCCACAGCATGATCACCAGCTTCGTGTTCCAGGTCCGCAATATTCCCGCCGCGCTCTACAAGGCGATGGGCGGCTTTGCCACCAACGGCATCAACATGACCAAGCTGGAAAGCTACATGGTCGACGGCTCCTTCACGGCGACCCAGTTCTATGCCGATATCGAAGGCCACCCGGAAGATCCCAATGTGCAGCTGGCGATGGATGAGCTGAAGTATTTCACCACCAACGTCGAGGTTCTGGGCGTCTACCCGGCCAACCACGGCCGGTTCTGACGCCACGATTTCGGCAGTCGCCCCCGGTCGCGCCACGGCTTCAAACACCGGTCAAGTCAGCCTCCCTGCCTGCGTCCGCGCGGGCAGCAACCTCGTGCAGGCCATACCGCCGTTCTAGCGACGCGGCCGCTCTGGCACACCGAAATGACTGTCGCACGCCCATGTCGGGCGGATACTTTTCGAGGGGGGGGGGGGAGTTAATGTGAGAGGCTGGACATCGACCCAAGCGGGGCTCGTTGTGGCTGCTTCCTTCCGGACCTGACCAGGTTGGCGAGGCGCTTGCCCGCGCCAACCTCTCGAATCCCGATATAAGGGGCATGATCCGGAATGACAAGGGCAGCTGCACACCCGCCGGACAGGACTAGAGATGCAGCTCCAGTTCCCAGAATCCCTGCTCATTGAACCCCCGCGGCACTGCCAGACCAGCAGGCAGTTCTGCCAGGTGGCGCGCCGCGCCCGGACCGGTCACCGCAACCGCGCGCGCGCCCGGCAGGGACGCCAGCTTCCACGGGTAAGGCGCGGCTTCCAGCGGGTCGGTCTTCAGTCGGCCCTGCAGGTAATCACGCACCGCGTCCCGGATCAGCAGCGGCGGCAGGGACAGCTCCTCGGCCTCGTGCAACATCCGGAAACTGCCGCCGCCCCGCACCCGGTAGCTGTTGGCGGCAACCGCGAACTTCTGTTCGGGATCCACCGGATGACCGCGCCACCGCAGCTCGCGAATGCGCCGGGCCTGCGGGTTGATGCGCTCTCCGGTGGCAGAGAACCGGGGCGGTTGCGACGGATCGATGCGGTACTGCAATCCGAACATCACGTCGAAATTGTGCCCCGCGCGGGCCGGATCCGCCAGCAGCTGGCCACTGCGCCCGGGTGTCAGCCGGTTGAACAGCCCTGCCGACATCTCCAACCAGTCCAGCAACTGGCCGCCGCTCACGGTCACCACGCGCAACTCATTGGGAAAGATCTGCAAATCGGCGATATTGCGGGCGCTCAGGTCCCCGGCGGAAATATCGGTGTAGAACTGCGGCCCGGCGCGACCGCCGAACTTGCAGGGCGCAACCGCTGACAAAAGCGGCAGCTCTCCCGCGGCACTTTGCGCCAGCAGCGGCCGGACCGCCGCCGCCTGCGCCGCCGCGACCAGCGCCAAACCGCGGTCCGGCGCAAAGAAGGTGAAATAGGAATGCATCGCCACGTCCGAGGAACCGGCAGGCTGCCGCATGCGCTCCTGGGTGCGCTGATGGTCCTGCGACAGCGCCGCCACCAGCTCGGGGGATTCCGCCGCCAGCGACTGGATTGCGCCGGCATTGCCCTTGCAGGCCACCGGCCGCAACCGTGCCTGTCCAGAGACCAGCCGCCAGCCCCCGTCCCCGTACCGCAGGTCGAGGTCGAGCACGCCCAGGTGCGAGCCATGGGCACCGGGCATCACCACGGGCTTGTCCAGCGGATGCGCCGGATCCGGCAGCGTCAGATGGGTATGGCCGCCCACCAGCGCATCGATCGGCGGCAAGGCCGCCAGCTGCTCCAGCGCATTTTCCGTACTGTCGCCGCCGCCCGCCGCCGAAAGCGCTCCGCCGTCATCGCCAAGCCCGGTATGGGCCAGCGCCAGCACCACATCGCAGCCTTCCGTCTTCAGGCGCCAGGCCTGCTCGGCCGCGGTATCGACGATCCCGGTGGCGCGCAGCTGCCCCTGCAGCCCGCGACCACCCCAGACCAGCGTCTGCGGCGGTAGCACCGACAGCAACCCGATGCGCACAGGCGGCAGATCGGGACAGCTGTCCAGTTGCCGCTCCAGGATCGCGGCCTCTCCAAAAGGCAGGTGCAGCCCGGGCCGGGCCGCCCGCAGGTTCGAACACAGCACCGGGCAGCGCACGTCTGCCAACACCCGCGACAGCCGCTCCAACCCGATATCAAAGTCGTGGTTGCCCAGCCCGACCGCGTCGTACCCCAGCACGTCAAAGGCCACCGCCAGCGGATGCGGCCGGGTGCTGCCAGGCTCGATATCGCCGAGCGGCGCGCCCTGGAAACCGTCGCCATTGTCGACCAGCAGACAGGCCTCGCCGCGCGCCGCGGCTTCGGCGCGCTCCTCGGCGATCAGGCTGGCCACGCGCGACAGCCCGACGGCCGGATCGGCCCGGTCGGCATAATAGTCGTGCCCCAGCAGGTGACAGTGCAGATCCGTCGTGGCGAGCACGCGCAGCCGCCCGGAGGTCCGGGCGGGGGGCTTGTCCACCGCAACCGTCATGTCTGCTCCCGTGTCGGCACTTAGGGTCCGCTTCTGTAGGCTACGCTTTACCGCGTGTTTCTCTGCCCCATTTGAATCAGCGTTTTAACGATTTGCAAAGGCACCTTTTGAGTGCTGCGACATTTTTCTGAACGCCGCCGTGACTTGCTCTGCCGCCAAAGACATTTTGCACCCTGCCTTTTTGCCCCGCGCGCGCCTTGCTCCGATCGGGCGGTGTTGCGTTGCAGTGACAGGCAAGCCCGGATCGCGCAACATGGCTGGCTCCCGGCCAACCGGGCTGGCAAGGAAACCGCAAGATGCCTCGGGAGACCGCCATGAAACATGCAGAACAGGTGACTTTCGGTGGCGGTGCGCTGAACCGCGCCGCCCATCTGCGCACCGACGCTGCAGCGCTGGACGCAGCCTGGCGCGCAGCCGATGCAGCCGTGCTGCTGCTGTGGCGCGGCAAACCGCTGGCCCGGCGCCCACAGGCAGAGGCACCGCCACAGGGGCTTGCCCTGACGGCCCCCGATCACCCGCTTGTCGCCCCCCTGCGCGACACGGCCCTGTTCCTCGGCCTGACACCGCAAGGCGCACCGCGCTTTGCCTGCGACCTCGGCGACTGGCAGCCCGCAGACCTGGACGCAGCGTCTCTGGAGGCCTTCAGCGACGCCAGCGAACAGCAACACCCGGAACTGCCGCAGGGCCACGTCTTTGCCGAACTGCGCCGCATCATGACCATGCTCACGCCACTGGAAGCCGAAATGGCCGCCACGGCAAAGGCGCTTCTGGCCTGGCACCGCAGCCACGGGTTCTGCGCCTGCTGCGGCGCGCCCAGCGTCATCGCGCAGGCGGGCTGGCAACGGCTGTGCCCTGCCTGCAAGGCGCCGCATTTCCCGCGCACCGATCCGGTGGTCATCATGCTCATCAACCATGGCGACAGCGTGCTCCTTGGCCGCTCGCCCGGCTGGCCCGAGGGGATGTATTCGCTGCTGGCCGGTTTTGTCGAACCGGGCGAGACGCTGGAAGCCGCGGTCCGGCGCGAGGTGCTGGAAGAGACCGGCGTGGAGGTCGGCGCGGTCAGCTACCTTGCCTCCCAGCCCTGGGCCTTTCCGATGTCGCTGATGTTCGGCTGCGCCGGCACCGCGCTGAGCCGCGACATCACCATCGACCCGGCCGAGATCGAAGACGCGCTCTGGGTCAGCCGTCAGGAGATGATGACGGCCTTTGCCGGCGAACACCCGTTGATCAAACCGGCCCGAAAAGGCGCAATTGCGCATTTTCTGCTCAAGAACTGGCTTGCGGACACGCTGGACTAGAGCGCATATTTGTGTCCAGCGCGAGAGGCACGCTCCCCCCTGTCACCGCACGGGGTACAACAGGCACGCACATCAGACATTCGGGACAGGCAGGCGAGCATGGAATTCAAAGGCAACGAAGATATCGAAGCACCCATTGCGGACGTTTTTGGGGCGATCTCCGACTTTGAACTGATGGAACGCTCCGCTCTGCGCCGCAGCATCGAGGTGCAGCGCACCGGCGATCCTGCCCACCCCGAGGCGGGGCTGACCTGGGATCTGAATTTTGCCTTCCGCGGCAAGCAGCGCGAGGCCCGGCTGGCCCTGGCCGACTATTCGCCGGTGACCGGCATGACCATCACCGGCGGTGGCAGCGGTCTGGATGGCCGCATGGAGGTGGAGCTGGTGCCCCTGTCCCCCCAGCGCACCCGCCTCTCGGTCCGGCTGAAACTGGAGGCAAGCACCCTGACCGGACGGTTGCTGCTGCAGTCTCTGAAACTGGCGCGCAACAACCTCAACCGTCGCTTCAAACTGCGCCTGGCCGATTACGCGGGCCTGACCGAGGCGCGGCTGAAGAGCACCGCCTGATCTCATCGCCCGACAGCCCCGGCTGACGCCCGCGTGGCAAGACCATTGCAGGCAGACCTGCGGCCGCCGCATGGTCGCTTTACGCACCGTTCCTCCGGCGGCGGATGCGGATTTGCGATTGACGCGCCGGGGCCGCAGCCGCTACCGCTAAGGGGATGGTTCCCGCGCCGCGACGGATCGTGGCCGGGATGAAAAGGGAATGCGGTGCGTCCGGCCTCGGGCCGGACAAGTCCGCAACTGCCCCCGCAACTGTAAGCGGCGAGCGACCCCGGACAATCCACTGGCCCTCGGGCCGGGAAGGACCGGATCAGCATCGACCCGCAAGTCAGGAGACCTGCCATCACATGTGAAACTCGAACCCGGACGGGGCGTCCGGGCAGGGTCTGACGGCTGCGGTTGCCCGGCGACGGACGGACTGGCACCGCCTCTCCCCCTGCCCCTCTGCCCCGCCACGCGCGGAGGGCGCATTGATGATTTGGAGCGACCAGACCCACGGCTACACGGCCACCGACTGTCCCGACCTGGGCCGTCCCTGCCCGGCAGCGGAACGCATGATCACCCGGTTAGCGGCGGCGTTGACGCAGGCGCGTCCGCTGACGCAGGAGGATTTTGAAATCACCGGCAACACCGTGCTGGACGGCTGCCCCAAGTCCTGCCCGGCGCAATTCGCCGCCAGCCATGACAGGATCCGCATCTATTGCGGTGTCGAGGCCCAGACCCCGCGGGTCGGGCTCGACCGTTTTGCGGATGCCATGTTCAGCCCCGGCGACAGTGGCTTTGCTGCCACCACGGCAACGGCGCGCCCCTGCGCCCTGATCGAGGCGATCCCGAACCCCGCCCACGCACAAGCCGCAACGCAGGTTCCGCTCGGCTGACGCCCCGGTCTCCCGCTACCGCGCCCTGCGCCGTTGGCGGTCCGGCCCCGGCTGCTGCATGTCTTCAGCTGGGGCGCCGCAGCCGCATGCGACCGGCGTAGGCCCATTCCATCTGGGCCTGGGTCTCCACCGCGCAGGGGCGCAAGCTGCGCAGCCGCGCCAGCGCCTGCGCCGGCAGCTCGCCGGCTTCGATCATCAGCCGCAGCACCGCCATGCCAGAGCGCCCGCAGCCGCCCTTGCAATGCACCAGCACCCGACCGCCGCCGGCCAGCGCGCGCCGCGCCTTGCGGCTGGTGGTCGGCCATTTCAAGGCCACCCGTCTTGACGGGGTGTCGAAGTCCGCCACCGGCAAATGGATCCAGCGACAGGCCATGCTTTGCAGATCCGCGCCCAGGCGCACACCGCCCGCGGCGACTTGCTCCGCTTCCGTTGTCATCGAAATCACCAGCCCCGGCTTCCACGCGTTGATCTGCGCGAGATCACCGACATAATCGCCACCGCTCCCCGGCAGCTTGCACAGGGCCAGCAGACCGCCCCCAACCGACAGGGCGTGAAGGGTCAGATTGACGGGATCGTGAGCCGCCATCGGCGCGGGCGTCGGCTGCTCCGCCACCCCAGAGGTTTTGTCAGAATGCATGGCGCCTCCCTGCCTGCGCGCGCCCCGCCCGATCCCACCCGGGCCTTACCACCGAGTCTAGCCGCGCCAGCCGCAAATCCCAAAAGGTTTTTCCGCCGCCCCGCGCCGCCCTTCTGCGGTGGACGAACCGGGCGCGCTCCAATACCCTGCGCGATACGCGGCATAACCAATCCGAATCCGGCACGAGACACCATGAGCGACACCCCCAGCGAAAGCGGCCCATCCCAATACCAGGTACTGGCGCGCAAATACCGGCCCGAGACCTTTGCCGACCTGGTCGGCCAGGACGCCATGGTCCGCACGCTGAAGAACGCCTTTGCCGCCGACCGCATCGCCCAGGCCTTCATCATGACCGGCATCCGCGGCACCGGGAAGACCACCACCGCGCGGATCATCGCCAAGGGCATGAACTGCATCGGCGTCGACGGCACCGGCGGCCCGACCACCGACCCCTGCGGCAAGTGCGAACATTGCGTGGCGATCATGGAAGGCCGCCACGTCGACGTGATGGAGATGGACGCCGCTTCCCGCACCGGCGTCGGCGACATCCGCGAGATCATCGACTCGGTGCAGTACCGCGCCGCCTCGGCGCGCTACAAGATCTACATCATCGACGAGGTCCACATGCTGTCCACCAGTGCGTTCAACGCGCTGCTGAAGACACTTGAAGAACCCCCCGCGCATGTAAAATTCATCTTTGCCACCACCGAGATCCGCAAGGTGCCGGTCACCGTTCTGTCGCGCTGCCAGCGCTTCGATCTGCGCCGCATCGAGCCGGAGGTGATGATCTCACTGTTGCGCCGGATCGCCACCGCCGAAGGGGCCGAGATTGCCGATGACGCGCTGGCGCTGATCACCCGCGCCGCCGAAGGCTCGGCCCGCGATGCGACCTCTCTCTTGGACCAGGCGATCTCCCACGGGGCGGGCGAAACCACCGCCGATCAGGTCCGCGCCATGCTGGGCCTGGCCGACCGCGGCCGGGTACTGGACCTGATGGACATGATCCTGCGCGGCGACGCCGCAGGTGCCCTCACCGAGCTCAGCGCGCAATATGCCGAAGGCGCCGATCCCCTGGCGGTGCTGCGCGACCTGGCCGAGATCACCCACTGGGTTTCGGTCGTCAAGATCACCCCCGACGCCGCCGAGGACCCAACCGTCAGCCCGGACGAACGCGCCCGCGGCCTGGCGATGGCCGAAACCCTGCACATGCGGGTGCTCAGCCGGATGTGGCAGTTGCTGCTGAAGGCGCTGGAGGAAGTGGCCGCCGCCCCCAACGCGATGATGGCCGCCGAGATGGCGGTGATCCGCATGACCCATGTGGCCGACCTGCCCACCCCCGAGGAACTGGTGCGCAAGCTGAAAGATGCCACCCCGCCGCCCCTGCCGCCGAATGGCCCCGGCGGTGGCGCCATGGCCGGTATGGGTATGGGTGGCATGGGCAGCGCCCCGGGGGCACCGGCCTCGGGCGCCCCGGTCGGCTATGGCCAGCCGGAGCCCGGTCCGGGCGGCCCCGGCAGCGGGCCGATGGCCCATGGCGGCGGCGGCACCATGGCCGCCTTGGCGCCACAGGTTGATGCCGATCTGGCCCGCTATCCGACGTTTGAACATGTCGTCGAGCTGATCCGCAGCCGCCGCGACGGCCTGCTGCTGGAATATGTCAAAAGCTACGTGCGGCTGGTGGCCTATCAGCCCGGTCGCATCACCTTCCAGCTCACCGAGGATGCACCGCGCGACCTGACCAAGCGCCTCAGCGAGCAGCTGAAGGCCTGGACCCATTACAACTGGTTCTTCTCGATCGTCAGCGAGGGCGGCGGCGAAACCATCAGCGAGCGCGAGAATGCCGCCGAAAACGCCCTGCGCGCCAAGGCCAGCGAACACCCGCTGGTGCAGGCGGTGCTGGAAAGCTTCCCGAAGGCCAAGATCACCCGCATCCGCACCCCCGAGGAGCTTGCCGCCGAAGTGGCCGCCGAAGCCCTGCCCGAGGTCGAGGACGAGTGGGACCCCTTCGAGGAGGGCTGACCGCGGCAGCGCGGCGAAGCTGCCCCTTGTTTCATGGCCCCTGCGCCCGTATCTAGCGGGGCAAACCGGAACTCTCAGGAGAGATCACATGCTCAAAGGCCTCGGCGGTCTTGGCGACATGGCCAAGATGATGAAATCGGCTCAGGAACTGCAAACCAAGATGACCGAGATGCAGGAAGAGCTGCATAACCTCATGGTCACCGGCGAGGCCGGCGCGGGTCTGGTCAAGGCCACGGCCTCTGCCAAGGGCGACCTCAAGGGGCTGGACATCGACCCCTCGATCTTCAACGGCGACGACAAGGAAGTGGTCGAGGACCTGATCCTGGCCGCGATCAAGGACGCCCAGGCCAAGGCCGCGGAGAAGGCCAAGGAAGAAATGGCCAAGCTGACCGAAAGCATGGGCCTGCCCAAGGACATCAAGCTGCCGTTCTGAACACGGCGCCAAACCTCTGCAAAGGGCGGTCCCGACGGGGCCGCCTTTTCCGTGACCGCGGCCCGCCCCGGCGCAAACAAAAGCCGAACATTTTGCCGCCGTGCCCTTGCGCTCCCCCCGCGGCATCAGCCTATATGAGGGGCAGAACAAAGGCCCGCGCACATGATCCGCAACTCGACCAGCGACATCGAAGACCTGATTGCCCTGATGGCCAAACTGCCGGGCCTCGGGCCGCGTTCGGCACGCCGCGCGGTTCTGCACCTGATCCGCAAGCGCGGCCTGCTGCTGGCGCCGCTGGCCGAAACCATGGCCGAAGTCGCCGCCACCGCGCGCGAATGTCTCAACTGCGGCAACATCGGCACCGCCGAGATCTGCCCGCTCTGCACCGATGAGGAGCGCGCCAACGGCGAACTTTGCGTGGTTGAGGATGTCTCCGACCTCTGGGCGATGGAGCGCGCGCTGGTGTTCAAGGGCCGCTACCACGTGCTCGGCGGCACCCTGTCGGCGCTGGACGCGGTCGGGCCCGAGGATTTGCGCATTCCGCGGCTGATCGACCGGGTGTCCACCGAAGGCATCACCGAGGTGATCCTGGCGCTGAACGCCACCATCGACGGGCAGACCACCGCCCATTACATCGCCGACCAGCTACAGGGGAAGGTCAAGCTGACCTCGCTGGCGCAGGGCGTGCCGATCGGCGGCGAGCTGGACTACCTCGACGACGGCACCATCTCCGCGGCCCTGCGCGCCCGCAAGGAAATCTGACCCCAGCCGCACCGACGGCCGTCTCGCCAGTCAGCCAAGCACCGCCTGGTAGAGATGTTCCTTGGTGAAGGGCTTGTCTAGCACCTGCACATCCGCCAGCGCCGGAAAACCCGCATCGGCGGCGCTGATGGCAAAGCCGCTCATCATCACCGCACTCAGCCCCGGCTGCGCGGCGCGCAGCTGCGACAGGGTTTCCCAGCCGCCCCGCCCGGGCATGTTCATGTCGATCACCGCCCCGTCGAACGGCCCGCCGCTTCCCTGAAGCGCCAGCGCCGCGTCGCAGCCATCCGCCAGGGAAACGTCGCACCCGCGCAGCTTCAGCAGCCCAGCCACCGCCCGGCGTACGGTTTCTTCGTCGTCCACCACCAGGATGCGCCGCCGGTCCGCCATCGACGGCGGCTGCGCTGCGTCCGGGGCGGCAGGATCCGGCGCGGTCCCCGGCGCGATCTCAGTCGCGATCTCAGGCGGCGCATCCCCACCCTCGCGCCCGGCGCACAGCAGCTGGCGCACAAGCCCGGTCGCCGCCTGCACCCCCTCGGCCACCACTTCAACGTGGCGCTCTGCCGGATGACCGCCGCCAAGGCAGGCCAGGGCCAGCTCGGTGCGCCCCTGCATGGCCGCCAGGACGTTGTTGAATTCATGGGCGACCGTGCCTGCAAGCTGATCAAAGCTGCGCGCCTCGGGCGCAACCGGCGCGGCGCGCTCCTCCTCGTTGCGCCGCCGGTCGCCGCGGCGGCGGCGCAGGTCCCGCCCGATGCGGGCGAGGAAGACCTCGATCAGCCGATTGTCGAGACCTGCGCGCTCCAGCTCCCGGTCATGCAGCAGGGCGAAATGGCCGATCATCTGGCCTTCAGCGTCCCGGATCGCGAAGCCGAGATAGCTCTGCAACGCGCATATCTCCTCCGCGCCGCCCGCAGCAAAGGAGGCCTGCCAATCGCCCGCCTCCAGCACGTCGCGGGCCGCGTGGGCTTCCGGCTGGTCACGCAGGCTGGCGCAAGGCGCGCCCGCAAAGGACACCACCGCATCCGCCGCCACCGGCAGCCGCAGCCCCCCGGCGCAGCAGGCCAGAACGCGATAGCTGTCGGTCGTCTCCTCCCGCCGCTCCGCGATGAAGGCCGCGCGCGCGTTGAAGGCCCGCTGGAGCTGCTCCGCCAGCCAGCTAAAGGTCTCCGCCGTGCCCGCCCCGTCGCAACCGACGGCCAGGGCCGCCAGCGCGGCTTCGACCTGCATCGCGGCCACTTCGGCGGCCAGCCGTGGCCGATGGGCGTCCATCAGGGCCGCCACCTGTTGACAGAGGTCGGCAGGGACCGCGCGCCGCCACGCCGCCTGGATCAGGCCCATGGCCTCACCATCTGCGCGGCACAGCGCCACGCCGACATAGCTCTGGATCCCTTCCTCGGCGCAAATCTCATCCCGCGGGAAACGGGCCCGGACGCCGCCCGCCGTCACCTGAACGCGGCCCTGCCGCAGGACCTCACCCGCCGCGGTCGCTTCGCACTCCATGTCCAGATCATCCACCGGCAGCCCATCAAAGCGGCTGACCAGGCACCGCACCCGGTCGACCGCGCCGATCCGGCGGTCGCCGATGGCCACGAAGTCGGCGCCGAACTGCCGCGACAGCTGCTCGACCAGCGCCTCGCAATACGCCCTGCCGCCCAGCAGCGCCCAGGGGCCCGGTTCCGCGCCGCCACCCGGCGCCGCAACCATTGCTTCACTCATCACTCGCACTCCTGCCAGCCCCAGGGCCGATCGCGCGTGCCCGGCCGGCGATACAGTCAACACAATACCCCTGACACCGGCCCGACCGCGACGTGACCACGGTCGCCCCCGCAGGGATCGCATACGCGCCGTCAGCCGCGCTGCCCTGTCAGACTAACAAAAAATGCCACGGGTCCGAACGGGCGGATCCGTGGCATTTTAAGGATACTTCAGCGACGCAACGGGGCTCAGCCAGCCCCAGCCACGTGCCGCAGCGCTCAGCTGCGGGGATCTTCGTCCTCGTCCTCGTCGGCATCACCATCCGACGGCAGGTTGAAGAAGCTGTCCGCGTCGAGGATGTCGGCCTCCGGCTTCTCCTCTTCGTCGGCAGAGCCGCCACCAAGGGTGAATGTCTCCAGCCCTTCGATCGCGGTCGGGATCTTTGGTTCCGCTTCCATCTCCAGCGACTGCTCGGTGGAGACCAGCTTGCGGCGCTCGTCGTCGCTCATCACGCCGCCTTCGGCCGCCTTCTTGGCCGCTGCCTTTTGCACCGCGGCGTCCAGCTCGGACTGTTTGCACAGGCCCAGCGCCACCGGGTCGATCGGCTGCATGTTGGCGATGTTCCAGTGGGTGCGCTCGCGGATCGACTGGATCGTCGGCTTGGTGGTGCCCACCAGCTTGGCGATCTGACCGTCGCTGAGTTCCGGGTGGAACTTGACCAGCCACAGGATCGAGTTCGGACGGTCCTGACGCTTGGACAGCGGCGTGTAGCGCGGGCCACGGCGTTTTTCCTCACCGGCGGCTGCCGGGTTGAACTTGAGCTTCAGCTTGTGCAGCGGGTTGTTTTCGGCCTTGTCGATCTCTTCCTGGGTCAGCTGGTTGTTGGCGATCGGGTCAAAGCCCTTGACGCCCACTGCAACTTCGCCGTCGGCGATGCCCTGGATCTCCAGCTCGTGCATGCCGACAAAATCGGCGATCTGCTTGAAGCTGATCGTGGTATTGTCCACCAGCCACACGGCGGTTGCCTTGGCCATCAACGGTTTTGCCATGTGCTCATCTCCTTATAACACCTGATCCCCGGATACATCTCTCCCGCCGCCTGAAATGGCGTCCCCGGCTGGCGGGGCAGGTTTCCGTTGTCGGGGAACTTCAGCCCTATATAGTCGGCATCGACGCATAAGGAAAGAGGCCAATGCCGAAGTTGTTTTGCGGGCTGATTGCCCTGCTTGCCTGCCTTGCGGCCCCTGCCGCCGCCGAGGGCGAACCCGCGGGCGAGTTCGACTACTACGTGCTGGCGCTCAGCTGGTCTCCGAACTGGTGCGCCCAGGAGGGCGACGCCCGCAAGGCCGACCAGTGTCATCCGCGCCACGATCACGGCTGGACCCTGCACGGGCTGTGGCCGCAATTCCACCGCGGCTGGCCCAGCTACTGCCGCACCGCCGTCGCCCCTCCCAGCCGCGCCATGAGCCGTGACATGGCCGACATCATGGGCAGCCCCGGTCTCGCGTGGCACCAGTGGAAGAAACACGGCACCTGCGCCGGACTGAGCGCGCAGGCCTATTACGCCCTGATGCGCGAGGCCTACAACCGCATCACCCGCCCTGCCATCTTTCGCAAGCTGACCAAACCGGTGACCCTCCCGGCCTCGCTGGTCGAGGAAGCCTTCCTGCAGGCCAACCCCGCGCTGACCCGTGACAGCGTGACCATCACCTGCCGCGACGGCGCCATTCAGGAAGCCCGCATCTGCCTGTCCAAATCGCTGGAGCCGGTGCCCTGTGGGCGCGACGTGATCCGCGATTGCACCCTGGAAAACGCCCGGTTCGCGCCCATCCGCTAGGGGCAGGACCCAAAAATCGTGTAGAGCGACGCAGCGCGGGGCCCAAAATGGCCCCGGCAGCGGATTTTTCCCGATTTCGTGCTAGTATTACTCCTGCGTGCCGTCGCTGGCTCCGCCTCCAACGGCACGTCCGTCTGGTCAGCGAGGAGGTACAGCCATGGCTAAGACAATCGGAAACCCGCTCAGCTGGCTTCTGCAAGGCGCGGAAACCACGGGCACGCATCTCGGTCGCACCGTCGAGGAACTGGGCAGCACAGGCGTTCACAGCCTGCCCGAGGTGAACCGGCTGACATTCAGCGATCTCGGATATGCGCTGCGCCGCGGCTTCGAGGACTTCGCCGCCTGCCGCAGCGATGCGATGTTCCTGGTGCTGATCTACCCGGTCATCGGGGTGCTGCTGATCGCGATGGGGCTGTCACTGAACCTGCTGCCGTTGATCGTCCCGGTGATCCTGGGCTTTGCCCTGGTCGGCCCGGTGGCGGCGGTGGGGCTTTATGAAATGTCGGCCCGCCGCGAGGCCGGGTTGGAACCGCGCTGGATCGATGCGCTGGCGGTGGTACGCTCCCCCGCCTTTGGCGCGATCGTGGTGCTGGGGCTGTATCTGGCGGCCCTGTTCATCCTGTGGCTGGTGGCCGCGGACATGATCTACAGCCGCACGCTTGGGCCGGAACCACCGGCCTCGATCGCCAGTTTCGCCAATGCCGTTCTGACCACCCGCGAGGGGTGGATCATGGCGATCGGCGGCGGGCTGGTCGGCGCGGTGTTCGCCCTCGCCGCGCTGGCGATGAGCCTGGTGTCCTTCCCGCTGCTGCTGGACCGTCATGTCGGTCTGCCCGTGGCCGTCGCGACCTCGATGCGGGTGCTGCGCAGGAACCCCGTGGTCTGCCTGGCCTGGGGCATCCTGGTCGGCACCGCGCTGGCAATCGGCGCGATCCCGCTGCTGACAGGCCTGATCGTGGTGGTCCCGGTGCTGGGGCATGCCACCTGGCATCTCTACCGTCGCGCGGTGAAGTAACCGCCACGGCCACCTGCAGGCGCATCCCGCCTGCCACATGCGTGCAGGGGCGAGCCACCGGCCGCCCCTGCCTGCCTGATCACGTGCCTCAGCCGACCTTCAGGACGATCTTGCCGATGTGCCCCGAGGTCTCCATCCGCGCATGCGCCGCATCGGCCTCTGCCAGCGCGAACTCGCTGTCCATCACCGGCGCCACCCGGCCCGCCGCCAGCAACGGCCAGACCTTCTGACGCAGATCCTGCGCGATCCGCGCCTTGGCCAGATCGCTTTGCGGGCGCAGGGTCGAGCCGGTCAGCGTCAGCCGCCGGGTCATCATCTGG
Source organism: Nocardioides marinus (assembly GCA_019801415.1). Taxonomy (GTDB): domain Bacteria; phylum Pseudomonadota; class Alphaproteobacteria; order Rhodobacterales; family Rhodobacteraceae; genus Leisingera. Next base: position 44,298 of record JAHVJD010000004.1, on the reverse strand, counting down.
GCAAAGTTCAGCGCCACCTTGGGCCCCTGCAGAAAGGCGATCTGCACCAGCCGCCCGTCATCCGCCATCGCCTTGATGTTGCGCGGGATATAGTCGCCGCCGACCATGTCCAGCACCAGATCCGCGCCGCCCTCGGCGCGCATCACCTCGACGAAATCCTCCTCGCGGTAGTTGATGGCCCGCTCCGCCCCCAACGCAAGGCAGGCCCGGCATTTGGCTTCGGACCCGGCAGTGGCAAACACCCGCGCGCCGAATTCCCGCGCCAGCTGGATCGCCGTCGTGCCGATCCCGGAAGAGCCGCCATGCACCAGGAACCGCTCCCCCGCCTGCAGCCCGCCGCGCCCGAAGACGTTGGACCAGACGGTAAAGAAGGTCTCCGGCAGGCAGGCCGCCTGTTTCAGATCCAGCCCCGCGGGCACCGGCAGGCAATGCGCCGCCGGGGTGGCCACGTATTCCGCATAGCCGCCGCCCGGCAACAGCGCGCAGACCTGGTCGCCCACCACGACCCCTTCGGCGCCGGCGCCGACGGCGACCACCTCACCCGCGGCCTCCAGCCCCGGCAGATCGCTGGCCCCCTTGGGCGGATCATAGGCCCCGGCCCGCTGCAGCGCATCGGGGCGGTTTACCCCGGCATAGGCCACCTTGATCACCACCTCGCCGTGGCGCGGCTGCGGCACCGGGCGCTCGCACAGCTGCAAGACCTCCGGCCCGCCGGGTTTGGTGATTTCCACTGCGCGCATCATCTGTGTCATCGGGCTGCCTCCTGCTGATCCTGCCCCCTGCCTAGCATCCGGGGTTGGCAGCGCAAACCGCAAAGACAGGCGCAGGAGCCCCCTCAGCGGCGCGGGTTGACCGACCCCGGCAGATCATCGCGCCCCTTGGGCGGCTTGATCTGCTCGGCCAGCCAGTTCGGCCCGGCCAGCAGCGGCTTCAGCAAAGGATTCTTCTGCAGGCCCGCCTTCAGCTTCTCGAAATCCATCACGTTCTCGATCCGCCGCTCCAGAAAATCCCAGGTCGCCTGGTGGCCGGGGCTGTCATCGCCCAGCCAGTAAAGCACCGTGGCCGAATAGACCCCGGCCAGCGACGCGCGCTTGGTGTACCAGTTCAGATCTTCCGAGCCGTCGCCCAGCGCCTCCCAGATCAGATCGCAGGTGCCCCAGATCGCCTTGACCCCATCCGGCGCATATTGCGGCAGCGTCAGCAGCGTGGTGCCACGCCGCACCGCCTCCTTGTCGTCCACCGCCTCCAGCCGGAAGCGCACCGCCGCGATCACCTTGTCGCGAAACCGCAGCCCCGACAGATCCTCCGTCGCGAGCCGGGCCAGCATCGCCGAATCGCCGCGCGCATGATAGGCCAGCGCCAGGTCCACGCCGCCGCGCGGGCAGACCGCATGGGCCAGCACCTCCGGCACCTCCGCATCCCGGCAGGCGGCGCGGAAGGTGGCCTCGGACCAGCCATCGAACGGCACGTGCAACAGCGCCGCATCCAGCAGTTTTTCCTTGAGGTCTCCCTCGGCGTGATCCTGTGCGTGATCGTGGTCTTGGCTCATCTCACCCTCCCGCTGGCAGCGTCCTCACACCCTACTAGACAATATCGCGACACTTTGCTATACGGCGGCTTCCTGCAATTCCTTGCAACTCCAACTTAGAAAGGTGGTGAAAACCACATGCAGGTTAGTGTTCGCGACAACAACGTCGATCAGGCGCTTCGTGCCCTGAAGAAGAAGCTCCAGCGCGAGGGCGTTTTCCGTGAAATGAAGCTCAAGCAGCATTTCGAGAAACCGTCCGAGAAAAAAGCGCGTGAGAAAGCTGAAGCGATCCGCCGTGCCCGTAAACTGGCACGCAAGAAAGCCCAGCGCGAAGGTCTGCTCTAAGCACACCTTGCTCTCCAGCTTCGGACAGCACTAGGTTGGCCTTCGTGTCAGCCATTCGATGATAAGACGACCCCCGCGGCCCCGCCTCGGGGGTTTGTCGTATCTGGCCCCGGCCAATGCCGCGCGCCCCCGCCGAAATACTGTTAAAGCGTGAAAATTCCAGCAAACTCATCTTTAGGGTGTATTTCTGGTTTAGCATATGCTAATAAGGAGATACGGCGGGGTTGGCCTGATGCGTTTCCCTTATCGCACCCTCGCCTGCCGGGACTGGAACACCCGGCTTGAAGTGTCCCGGGTCTGGCGCGCCCCCACCAATTTTTGCGCCCGCCTTGCCGCCTGCACGCAAGGCACAGCCTGTCCGGGACCTTGAAATACCGGGCGCCTGCTCTCCCCCAAGCCGGCGTCCGGCCTTCCTCCCCTTCTTCCTCCACCCGCGGCTTTAGCGAATGACAGCCCCCAAACACCCTGCACCGCCGCCGTCACCCCGGACCCACGGAGCTGCCGCGCAGGCCGGAACCGCGAGGAAGCGTCACACCGGCAGCGATCCGCTGCGTTCTGCCGGGGTCGGCAAAAGCGTGCCGTCAACGGCTGCCCCCGTGCGGATAGCGCGCGGTTTTCCGCGTAGCGCGCGCACCCCGATGGCAGAGGCCTGCCGCTATTAACCCTGTCACAGCCCCGCCCTTTTCGCGCCTTAAAATTCCGTTAACCGATGGAAGACCGCCGCCTAGACGGCCCTTTTTTCTTTCGGAGCACGACCCTGATGTCACAGGCAAGCGAACTTGAGCGGCAGATGCTCGACCTCATCAACGCGGAGCGCACGTCCCGCGGGCTGAACCCGGTGCAGCTGGAACTGCGCCTCAACGATTCGGCCGAGGACCACAGCAGCTGGATGCTGCAACAGGATGTCTTTTCCCACACCGGCGCGGGTGGCTCCAGCGCCGGGCAGCGCATGGAATCCGCCGGGTTTCAATTCTCCGGCACCTGGACCTGGGCCGAGAACATCGCCTGGCAAAGCACCCGCGGCGCCCCCGGACTGGCAGACGATGTGGCCGACCTGCACAACTCCCTGATGAACAGCCCCGGCCACCGCGCCAATATCCTCAGCCCCGATGTCGAGCTTGTCGGCATCGGCATCGAACAGGGCAACTTCGATGGCTGGGACGCGGTGATGGTGACCCAGAACTTTGCCCGCACCAGCGCCCCGGTGGAGCTGGACAACGCGGCCCCAACGGCCAGCGCCGACAACAGGCCCGACGCCAACGTCGCCACCGAGGGTGACGACAGCCTCAGCCTGAGCAGCGCCGGCAGCCTGCAAGGCCTGGCCGGCAATGACACGCTGAACGGCAGTTCCGGCAGCGACGATCTGGGCGGTGGCGACGGCCGCGACCTGCTGACCGGGCGCGGTGGCGACGATGCGCTCTCCGGCGGCAGCGGTCGCGATACCCTCTCCGGCAACCAGGGCAGTGACGAGCTGCAGGGCGGCGGCGGTCTGGATCGCCTGCGCGGCGGCGACGGCCGGGACAGCCTCGACGGTGGCAACGGCAATGACCGGCTCTGGGGTGGCAAGGGGCGCGACACGCTGGACGGCGGTGGCGGCAATGACCTGCTTCACGGCGGTGGCGGTGGCGACACCTTCATCTTTGGTCGCGGCGACGACACGGTAAAGGATTTCGACACCAGCGCCGCGGGCGAGCGCATCCACCTCGGCGCAGCGGACGGTATCACCGACTACGCCGACCTGATGGCCAACCATGTCGCCCAGACCTCGGGCGGGCTGCAGATTACCGATGCGGATGGCGACACGATGCTGCTGTCGGGGATCACCGCCCAGAGCCTGCAGGCCGACGACTTCCTGTTCTGATCCGGGCTGTTCTTATCCGGGCCGGGGACCGGATCCGAAACGGGCGCGCCATCGTGGCGCGCCCGTTTGCCTTTGCGTGCAGCCGGTCTCAGTAGACCTTGGGCACGTACAGCTCGTCCGGCAGCACCCGGCGCTCGTAGTCCGGGTTGTACTCGCGGTCCGGCAGCTCGACCTTCTCGCTCGGCACCTCCTCGTACGGTATCTTGGTCAGCAGGTGCTCGATGCAGTTCAGCCGCTCGCGCTTCTTGTCGTTGCCCTCGACAATGAACCAGGGCGCCTCGGGGATGTTGGTGCGCGCAAACATCTCCTCCTTGGCCTTGGTGTACTGTTCCCAGCGGATCCGGCTCTCCAGGTCCATCGGCGACAGCTTCCACTGTTTCATCGGGTCGTGGATGCGCATCATGAAGCGCAGCTGCTGCTCTTCGTCGGTGATCGAGAACCAGTATTTCAGCAGGATGATGCCTGAGCGCACCAGCATCCGCTCGAATTCGGGAACGTCCTGAAAGAACTGTTCCACCTGGTCGTCGCTGGCAAAGCCCATCACCCGCTCGACCCCGGCGCGGTTGTACCAGGAGCGGTCGAACAGCACGATCTCCCCCGCGGCCGGCAGATGCGGCACGTAGCGCTGGAAATACCACTGGCTCTGTTCGCGGCGGCTGGGTGCAGGCAGCGCCACCACCCGCGCAACCCGTGGATTCAGGCGCTGGGTGATGCGCTTGATCACGCCGCCCTTGCCCGCCGCATCGCGGCCCTCGAACAGGATGCAGACCTTGGCGCCGGTATGCTGCACCCAGTCCTGCACCTTGATCAGCTCGGCCTGAAGCCGCAGAAGGTTGCGGAAATAGACCTTCCGGTCCAGCATTTCCGGGTGCTGTTCCCGGTAGATCTTGCGGATCTCGCGCGACAGCATCGGTTCTGCGAACTCGATCTCGATGTCCTCATCCAGCGTGTCCTGCAGCTCCGCTTCCAGCCAGTCGAGGGAAGCGGTTTCAAATTCGCGGGTCACAGGCAGGACTCCTTCCTTGTCAGGTCATGCAGACACCGCCCTTAGGGACGGCATGTAACGGTTTGATGTCGCAGTGCCGGGCGCGGGACGATTCCCCTGCTTGGCGCAGGGTCCGGGGCGTCCGGCGGGGCTGACCCAAGGACAGCGGAAATTCCGACCGGGTTCAAGCGCAAAAGCGTGGCGCCCCGGCGCCCGGGCCCCGCATCCCGGCGGATCAGACCGGAAGTGCCGTTGTTTTGAACACCGTCCGCAGGGCAAAGCTCGATTGCATCTGCGCCACCCCGGGCAGGCGCGACAGATGCTGGCGGTGGATGCGGGCGAAATCATCGGTGTTTTCCGCCACCACCTTCAGAATGTAGTCCGCCGTGCCCGCCATCAGGTGGCACTCCAGCACATCCGGGGTCAGCGCCACGGCCTTCTCGAAGGCGTCCAGCAGCTCATCCGCCTGCCCCGACAGGGTGATCTCGACGAACACCGTGGTCGGCACGTTCATCTTGCGCGCATCCAAAAGCGCGACATACTCGCGAATGTAGCCCTCCGCCTCCAGCCGCTGCACCCGCCGGTGGCAGGCCGAGGCCGACAGGTTTACCCGTTCCGACAGGTCGGCGTTGGAAATCCGTCCCTGCTTTTGCAAAACCGAAAGTATGCGACGATCTGTTTCGTCTAGCGCCATATGTCGAAGATCCTTGCGTCAGACAGGCAGTATAACCAAAGAATCTTCGATTGGCATGTTTTTATTTCGCTTAAAAAAGCAGCACATTTTGTCGGAACTGCGGCAAAATGTCCTCCACAATTTACGGAGGAAATCCCATGAAGATCGGCTGCCCAACCGAGATCAAACCGCAGGAGTTTCGCGTCGGCATGACCCCGGACGCCGCTCGCGAAGCCGTACACAACGGCCATGAGGTCGTTATCCAGAAAGGCGCCGGCCTTGGCGCTGGCTTCACCGACGAGGATTATGCCGCGGCCGGGGCGGTGATCCTCGACACCGCCGAGGAAATCTTTGCCACCGCGGACATGATCGTCAAGGTCAAGGAACCCCAGGCGGTTGAGCGCAAGATGCTGCGCGAAGGCCAACTGCTGTTCACCTACCTGCACCTGGCACCGGACCCGGAGCAGACCAAGGACCTGCTGGAATCGGGCTGCACCGCAATTGCCTATGAAACCGTCACCGACGACCGCGGCGGCCTGCCGCTGCTGGCGCCGATGTCCGAGGTGGCCGGCCGCCTGGCACCGCAGGTTGGCGCCTGGACGCTGCAAAAGGCCAACGGCGGTCGTGGCGTGCTGATGGGCGGCGTGCCCGGCGTGGCCCCGGCCAAGGTGGTGGTGATCGGCGGCGGTGTCGTCGGCACCCACGCGGCCAAGATCGCCGCAGGCATGGGCGCGGATGTGACCGTGCTGGACCGCTCGCTGAACCGCCTGAAGTACCTGGACGACGTCTTTGGCGGCACCTTCAAGAACCAGTACTCCACCGCCGGCGCCACCGCCGAGCTGGTGCGCGAAGCCGACATGGTGATCGGCGCGGTTCTGATCCCGGGTGCGGCGGCGCCGAAACTGGTCTCCCGCGCGCAGCTGTCGGAAATGAAGCCCGGCGCGGTGCTGGTGGACGTGGCCATCGACCAGGGCGGCTGCTTCGAGACCTCCAAGGCGACCACCCATGCCGAGCCGATCTACGAGGTCGACGGCATCATGCACTACTGCGTCGCCAACATGCCGGGGGCGGTTGCCCGCACCTCGACCCAGGCGCTGGGGAACGCCACCCTGCCGTTCCTGCTGAATCTGGCCAACAAGGGCTGGCGTCAGGCCTGCGAGGACGATCCGCACCTGCTGAACGGCCTCAACGTGCATGCGGGCCAGCTGACCTACTACGCCGTGGGTGAAGCCCTGGGGATCGACGTTCTGTCGCCGAAACTGGCGCTGAAGCAGTAACGCACCGCCCCCTCCAACCCTCCCAAGCCCCGCCCCCAAGGCGGGGCTTTCCTGTTTCGGGCCCGTTTCGGGCCACCGCCCCAGGGTCGCAACAATCGCCGCCGATTGTTTCCGCACATCACGTGCCGAACCGTCACAAAGTTTGTTAAAATTGTGCTCATATTGCGATTTGCCCGCCCCACGGAGGTCGGCCTTAGGCGGCGCGCGCAGCGATTACCGGCCATGGGGGATCAAACACAGTGCCTGAGAACACAAAAGTCTTTACATACGAAGCAGAAGGCCTCGCCTACACCGTCACCGTCTACGAGGAAGCGGGTGCCTTTTACGCCGACATCACCGTCGGCGAAGGTGCGATGGACGTGAACGCGATCTATTTCGGCGACGAGGATTTTTCCGGCTCCAGCGAATCGCTGAAAGGTCCGCTGAACATGAACGGCGCCAGCCTGGACGGCGAAAAGGTGCAATGGGACGCGGCCACCGAGCTCAGCAGGCCCGGTCTCGGCCCCGAGGGCGAGGACAAGGAAACCTACCTGCAGACCGGCGATACCATGACGGTGGAGCTGGACGCCGCCAGCCTGGACGACATCAGCATCTTCGGCATCCGCGCCACCTCGACCACCACCGAAGAAGGCTCGATCAAGGCCGTCAGCGGTGACCCGCAAGACCCCGAGGAGCCGGAAGAGCCCACCTATGAAAAGGTGTTCTTCGGCGAAGAGTTCTCCGACACCGGTTTTCCGCTCAGCGGCGCCTACATTCTGGACGAGGAACCCGACCCCAACCCCTACAACAACCTGGCGCTGCCCGAGGGCACCGAGCCGACCTTCGAGAACTACCTGTCCTTCTACCTCTCGGACGAGGTCGGCGGCGACCCCGCCGCGCTGGAATCCGTGGTGTTCTACGGCACCGACCCGGACGGCAACCCGCAGGAGCTGTTCCGCCTCGACGCCCCCGAAGGTGGCTTTGAGGACGCCGACGACGTGCTGGCCGCCTATGACGAGGCGCTGATGGACATGGCAGAGACCACCGGCGAAGACCTGATGGCGGCGCTCAGCCTCGAGGACGACGGCAGCGCGGAGATCGACGCCGACAGCGACCCCGAGGTGGAGGACATCGACCTGGCCTAAGGGGCGGCCTGCGCCCCACCGCATTTTTTTGGATCGAAACGAAATGGCCCTGCCCTGTCGGCGGGGCCATTTTTCGTGCGGCCCCGCGCATCCCTCCCGCCGAAATTCTAGCAGGCCAATTTGCAGACCAATCCCCGGCGCAGCACAAAGGCGCTCTCCAAGAATCCAGGAGACCGACCAGGAGAGCGCCATGACTGACCCCCACCAGAGCACCCGCCGCGCAGGCACCGATGCGCCCGCCGCTGACACCGAGGCGCAGGTGTTCCGCGATCTCGAAGCCGCCCGCGCCGCGCGCCACGCGCTGGAGGCCACCGCGGCGGTGGTGCTGGAATACCCCGACCGCCGCAGCCTGATGCAGCTGCTGCGCGCCCGCCTGCCGCTGCCCGCCGGCCAGCCCGGCGGTGCGGACAGATCCAGGCGCCGCACATGAGCCTTGCCGAAACCCTGCTGCTGGCCGCCGCCGGGCTGGCCGCGGGCATGCTCAACGCCGTGGCGGGTGGCGGCACCTTCCTCAGCCTGCCCGCCCTGATCCACATCGGGGTGCCGCCCGTTGCGGCCAATGCCACCGCCACGCTGACCGCGCTGCCCGGGTACCTCAGCAGCGCCTGGGGGTTTCGCCACGACATGCGCGCCGAGGGCCGCCTGTCGTTGCGCGCCATCGCGCTGATCGGCGCGCTCGGAAGCCTGCTGGGGGCTGTGCTGCTGATCGTGACGCCCGGCGAGACCTTCCTGTGGGTGGTGCCCTGGCTGCTGCTTCTGGCCACGCTGATGTTTGCCTTCGGCCCCCGCCTGCTGCGCCTTGCCCGTCGCCACGGGGCGGGCCAGGTCGGCGCTGTCGCCTCGGCGGTCGCACTCACTGCGGTGTCGATCTACGGAGGATATTTCAACGGCGGCCTCGGCATCATGCTGCTCGCCACCTTCGGGTTCATCGGCTACGTCAACCTGCACGGCATGAACGGGCTCAAGAGCCTGCTGTCGGCGGTGGTTTCACTGGCCTCGGCGGCGATGTTCATCAGCGCCGGATTGATCGCCTGGGAACCCGCCCTGATCATGGCGATCAGCGCAACCGTCGGCGGCTACCTCGGCGCCCGCCTCAGCCGTCGCATTCACCGCACCGACCTGCTGCGCCACTTCGTCACCGCCATTGGCCTCGGGATGACACTGCTGTTCTTCCTGGGCTGAACGTCCGTGCCGCAGCGGCTAGCCTGCCTGGACCGGGCGCAGGATCATGTCGGCAGCCTTCTCGGCAATCATCACCACCGGCGAGGCGGTGTTGCCGGACACGATCCGCGGCATGATCGAGGCATCCACGACGCGCAGCCCCTCGATGCCGCTGACCCGCAGCTGCGGATCCACCACCGCCGCCGCATCGCTGCCCATACGGCAGGTGCCCACCGGGTGAAAGATGGTGGTGCCGATATTGCCCGCCTGCTCCAGCAGCTCCGCATCGCTTTGCGCCGCCGGGCCGGGCAGGATCTCCTCCGGCGCATAGGGTGCCAGCGCGCGGGCCGTCATGATCTGCCGCGCCTGCCGGATCGAGGCCACGGCCACACGCTTGTCAGCCTGCGCCGACAGGTAGCCCAGCCGGATCTCCGGCTGCTGCGCCAGATCGGCGGTGGTGACATGGCTGCTGCCGGTGCTTTCCGGGCGCAGGTTGCAGACGGAAACGGTGATCGCCGGAAACCGGTGCAGCGGATCGCCCAGCTTGTCGGTGGACAGGGGCTGCACGTGGTATTCGAGGTCCGGCATCTCCAGCGAGGGGTCCGACTTGGTGAACATGCCGAACTGGCTTGGCGCCATCGACATCGGCCCGCTCTGGTTCCAGGCATATTGCGCCGCGATGCGCAGCTTGCCGGTCCAGGAGTTTGCCAGCGTGTTCAGCGTCTTGGCGCCCCGCACCTTGAACACGGTGCGCAGCTGCAGATGGTCCTGCAGGTTCTCGCCCACCGCGGGCAGCGCGTGACAGACAGAGATGCCCAGCCGCTGCAACAGCTCCGGATTGCCGATGCCCGACAGTTCCAGCAGCTTGGGCGAGTTGATCGCCCCCGCCGCCAGCAGCACCTCGCGCCGCGCCTCAACCCGGTGCAGCTGGCCGCCGCGATAGAATTCGACCCCGGTGGCGCGGCGACCCTCGAGCGTCAGCCGCGCGGTCTCGGCATGGGTCAGCACCCGCAGGTTCGCCCGCTTCATCGCCGGGCGCAGAAAGGCCTTGGCGGTGTTCCAGCGCACGCCGTTCTTCTGGTTCACCTCGAAAAAGCCCGAGCCCTCGTTGCTGCCATCGTTGAAATCGGCGCGCGGCAGGATGCCGAACTCCTTCGCGCCCTCCTGCACCGCGCGCAGGATGTCCCACTGCAGCTTCTGTTTTGCGACCTTCCACTCGCCGCCTGCCCCGTGCAGCGCACTGGCGCCGCCGTGGTGGTCCTCGGACTTCAGGAAATAGGGCAGCACGTCCTGCCACGACCAGCCGGGATTGCCCAGCTGCCGCCACTGGTCGTAGTCGGTGGACTGCCCGCGCATGTAGATCATCCCGTTGACCGAGCTGCAGCCGCCCAGCACCTTGCCACGCGGATAGACCAGGCTGCGCCCGTTCAGCCCCGGCTCGGCCGCGGTCTTCATCAACCAGTCGGTGCGCGGGTTGCCGATGCAATAGAGATAGCCGACCGGGATATGCACCCAGTGGTAATTGTCCGACCCGCCGGCCTCCAGCAGCAGCACCCGGTTGGCGGGATTGGCGCTCAGCCGGTTGGCCAGCACGCAGCCGGCGGTGCCACCCCCCACGATGATGTAGTCATACTGCCCCTCGAGCGGGTTGGCCTTCCCCATGCTGTCATCCCTCCCTGACGGTCGCCCCCCAGCGATACTGGCCGTCGGCCCACCCGGCGCAACAGGAAAGCGCCGCCTGGCGCGCGTCATGGGGGTCGGCACGTTGCCGATTGGGCACAGCGGTGTCAAGGCCACCTGTGGTTGAGCCGCGCCACGGCGATCTTTCCCCCCTGCGCGCTATTGCCACAGCCGGCGCTTTCCGAAACATTCGCCGCACAGAGAAAAACCATTCAGGACAGTGAAGATGGAACAGATGATGGAACAGGCAGGCGCCTATTGGCCCCTGCTGGTGAGCGGGGTGAAGGCACTGGTGGTGCTGGTCCTCGGCTGGATCGCCACCGGCTGGATCAGCACCGCGGTGCGCAACCGGATCAACAACACCCCGCAGATCGACCCGACCCTGGGCAATTTCGCGGCCAGCGCGGTCCGCTGGGTGCTGCTGGCAGTGGTACTGGTTGCGGTCCTGAACATCTTCGGCATCGAGGCCACCAGCCTGGTCGCCATGCTGGGCGCCGCCACCCTGGCCATCGGCCTCGCGCTGCAAGGCACGCTCAGCGATCTGGCGGCCGGCTTCATGCTGATCCTGTTCCGCCCCTACCGGATCGGCCAGTTTGTCGACATCGGCGGCACCTCCGGCACTGTGAAGGATCTGAACCTCTTCGTCACTGAACTGGCCACCGCCGACAACGTGCAGATCATCGTGCCCAACGGTCAGGCCTGGGGCGCGATCATCAAGAATTTCTCGCATCACCCCACCCGCCGCGTCGAGCTCGTCTTCGGCATCGACTACGGCGACAACGCCGAAGAGGCCAAGGCGATCATCCTCGAACAGGTCAACGCCGACGCGCGCGTGCTGCAGGATCCCGCCCCCTGGGTCCGGGTCACCAACCTCGGCGACAGCTCGGTGGATCTGACCACCCGCGTCTGGTGCAAGTCCGAGGATTTCTGGGAGCTGAAATTCGCCCTCACCCAGGGCGTGAAGGAAGCCTTTGACGCCAAGGGCATCTCCATTCCCTACCCGCACAGCGTGGAAATCCAGAAAGAGGGCTGAGCCCGCCCCGTCCCGGTACCTTCGCCGGGAGCATGACCAAGGCCCGTGCCGCCCCGGCGGCGCAGGCGCAGCCCCGCCGCGCGGCGTTCAGACGCCGTCGCGCGGGGCGGCGGCCCGGCTGCGGCGGGCGGCAAGCCGGGCCCGCTCGGCGCGGGCGCGCTCCTGCAACCGCTGCGCCGGTTCCGGTTCGGCCGGCGGGCAGCCCGCCACGACACGAAAGCCGTCGAGGTCGTGAAACGCCCATTGCGCGGCAATCAGCTGGTATTTCTTTGCCTCCCAGCCGCTGTCGTCCCGCTCGAACCGCAGCCGCCAGGTGCCGCGGATCTGCACCGCCAGACGCAGCTGGCGCACCGCGTTCAGCGCCTCATGCCCACTGTCGGCACAGCGTAGCCCCTGTCGGCGCAGATGTTTCATGCGATCGACCAGGGACACCGCCTCCCGCGTGCGCCGGCCGGCAAAGACAACTTCGATCTCGGTGCCCGGCGGCACCAGCCCCGTCACCAGAAGATCATTGCGATTGTTGCGCCAGAACACTGGCACCAGCTCCACCGCGACATCGCGGACTTCCCGTTTGAACAGGCCACCGTCCTCGATCAACGGGGTGATCTGCCAGGCGGGTCTTCGGCGGTTGGTCATACGCGCTTTGCGATGCCTGCGGCCACAGGCACCATCCCAGAATGAAAGTTGTTCAGCGCCAGTTGTTTACACGAGCCGACTTAACGAAGGGTTGCCACCTGCCCGCGCGGCCCGGGTGCCGGGGGACCACCTACCGCGCGATCGGGCGCGCCATCACGAGAACCGTGCCCCCCTTGTAGCGCGCCTCGGGGCGCGGGGTGTAGCCCAGCCGCCGCGCCACCTTCTGCGACACCTCATGGGCCGGATCGAAGATGCAGGCGGTCTCGGTCCAGTCGGTGTGCTGCTCGGCCCAGCGGTGCATGCAGGCCACTGCCTCGCTGGCGATGCCGCGCCCATGCACGGCCGGGGACAGCACCCAGCCCGCCTCCGGCACGTCGTCGAGGCCCGGCTGCATGTCGCGGCGGAAATTGGCGAAGCCGACCTCGCCGACAAAGTCGCCGCCATCGCGCAGCGTCACCGCCCAATAGCCAAAGCCAAGCGCCTGCCAATGGCCCATATAGCGCAGCAGCCGCGCCCAGCTTTCTTCGCGTGTGGCCGGGATGCCAGAGATGAACCGCACCACCTCCGGGTCGGCCCAAAGCCGGGCCACCGCGTCGAAATCCTGCGCCACATGCGGGCGCAGGATCAGCCGTTCGCTTTCCAGAACCGGCGGGTTCCGGGGGCTCATGCAGGCAGTTTTCCGGTCAGCACATAGGTCAGGATCTCAACCACCTGGCGCGGCTCCTCGGCCACGGCCAAGGCGGCTGCATGGACCTCCTTCAGGGCGTGCTGATGCTCCGGCGGGCTCAGCACGATGATCGACTTGCCGAGCGCCGCCGCATAGCCCGCATCAAAGGCAGCGTTCCACTGCTTGTATTTGTCGCCGAAGCGCACCACCACGACATCCGCGTCCTCGATCCCCTTGCGGGTGCGGATCGCATTCACCATCGCCCCCTTGTGGTCGTGCCAGTACTTGTTCTCCTCGGCGCCGAGGATCGCGGCGCCGCAATCATCGCTGGCGTCATGATCGGTCACCGGCGCAGCAAAGCTGACCTCCAGCCCCTTGGCGCCCTCGATGATCTGCTCCCGCCAGTCGGTGTGAATCTCGCCCGAGAGATAGACGTTCAATGCCATGGTTCATTCCTTTTCGCGGCCCCGGCAGACGCGCGCCGACAGATCGACCGCCCCGCATGCCCGGGTGACATAATCCTGTGTCCTGCCGTCCGGGCACTCTGCTCCAGCCCCGACAGCAGGCCGGAGTATCCCCCAAGCCGCCCGGCGCGTCCACCGCCCGCATGACTGCCCGGCAAACATGAAAAAGGGCAGCGCCCGGAAAGGAGCGCTGCCCATGCAGAATCTGCAAATCCCGGGACTGTCAGCAACAGCCCCGGACGCGGCCTCAGCCGCGCAGGGTGCCGCCGGTGGCCTTGGTCACCTTGGCGATGATCTTCTCGCTCACCGCTTCGATGTCCTTTTCCTTCAGCGTCTTGTCGGTCGGCTGCAGGCGCACGGTCAGGGCCAGGGACTTCTTGCCCTCGCCCAAGGAGCCGCCGATGAATTCGTCAAAGACGCGCACGTCCTCGATCAGCGCCTTGTCGGCACCGGCCGCCGCGTTGACCAGCGTCAGCGCCTCGACATCGGCATCGACGACAAAGGCAAAGTCACGCTCCACCGCCTGCAGGTCGCTGATCGCCAGCGCCGGGCGTGCCGCACCGGATTTGCGCGGCAGCGGCACCTCGTCCGGCCAGATGGTGAAGGCCACCGCGGCGCCCTTGATGCCCATTTCCTTCAGCACCTTGGGATGCAGCTCGCCAAAGACGCCCAGCACCTTTTTCGGGCCGAGGCAGATCTTGCCGTGGCGACCCGGGTGCCACCAGCTGTCGGCGCCGCGCAGGATCTGCACCTTGGCGGGCGCGCCGATAGCGGCCAGCACCGCCTCGATGTCGGCCTTGGCGTCATAGACGTCCACCGCGCGCGAGGCGCCGTGCACATCCTTGGGACCGGTGCGGCCCACCAGCAGGCCGGAGATCAGGTTGTGCTGCTCGCCCGGCTCTCCGCCGTGGAAGGCAGGACCGGCCTCGAACAGCGCCAGGTCCATGATGCCGCGGGCCTGGTTGCGGGCCGCGGCCTGCAACAGGCCGGGCAGCAGCGCCGGGCGCATGTGCGACATCTCCGACGAGATCGGGTTGGCCAGCATGGTGGCGTCATCACCGCCGCCGAACAGCGTCGCCGAGGCCTTGTCGATGAAGGTGTAGCTCACCACCTCGTTGTAGCCGAGGCTGGCGCAGGTGCGGCGCGCCATCTGCTGGCGGCGCTGCTGCGGCGTCATCACCGGCTTGGGGATGCCGTCGGTCAGCCGCGGCAGCGGCTTGCCCTTCAGCTTGGTCAGCGAGGCAATGCGCGCGACCTCTTCCACCAGGTCGGCCTCGCCCTGCACGTCGGGACGCCAGCTGGGCACATGCGCCATGTTGCCCTCGAGGCGGAAACCGAGACGGGTCAGCGTCTGGCGCTGATCGCTTTCGGGAATATCCATCCCCACCAGCGACTGCACCCGGCCCGCGTCCAGCTTGTAGGCGCGCGAATGATCCGGCACGTCGCCCGCGATCACCATCTCCGACGGCTCACCACCGCAAAGCTCGAGGATCATCTTGGTGGCGCGGTGCAGGCCCTCGATGGTGTACTCCGGGTCCACGCCGCGTTCGAAGCGGTAGCGGGCATCCGAGTTGATCTTCAGCGCGCGGCCGGTGGTGGCGATCTGCACGTGATCCCAGAAGGCGCTCTCGAGGAAGACGTCCACGGTCTCCTCGGTGCAGCCGGTCGCCTCGCCGCCCATGATGCCGCCGATGCTCTCCGGGCCGTTGGCATCAGAGATCACCATCTGCCCGGCTTCAAAGGTGTATTCCTTCTCGTCCAGCGCCTTCAGCACCTCGCCGCCCTGGGCGCGGTGCACACGCAGGTCGCCCTCGACCTTGGCAGCGTCAAACACGTGCAGCGGCCGGTTCTGGTCGAAGGTGAAGAAGTTGGTGATGTCCACCAGCGCCGAGATCGGGCGCAGGCCAATCGCCTTCAGCCGGTCCTGCAGCCACTGCGGGCTGGGGCCGTTCTTGACGCCGCGGATCACCCGACCGGTGAACAGCGGGCAGCCGTCTAGCGTGTCCTCGTCGATGGTCACCTTGATCGGGCTGGCGAAATCGCCCTGGATGGATTCATAGCTAGTGGTTTTCAGCGTACCGAGACCGCGCGCCGCGAGATCGCGGGCGATGCCATGCACGCCGAGCGCATCGGGGCGGTTGGGGGTGATGGCGATCTCGATCACCGGGTCGACCTTGGCCGGATCGTTTTCCGCCAGCCAGTCGACGAAACGGTCGCCGACGTTGCCCGAGGGCAGTTCGATGATTCCGTCATGCTCGTCCGACAGCTCCAGCTCGCGCTCGGAGGCCATCATGCCGAAGCTCTCGACACCGCGGATCTTGCCGACGCCGATGGTGATGTCGAGACCGGGGACATACATGCCCGGCTTGCAGACCACCACGGTGATGCCCTCGCGCGCGTTGGGGGCGCCGCAGATGATCTGCATCTCGCCCTCGTCGGTGTCCACCTTGCAGACCCGCAGCTTGTCGGCGTCGGGGTGTTTCTCGGCATGTTTCACATAGCCGAGGGTAAAATCCTTCAGCCGCTCGGCCGGGTTCACGACCTCTTCGACCTCAAGGCCCAGATCGGTCAGGGCTTCGGTGATTTCCTCGACGCTGGCGTCGGTGTCGAGGTGGTCTTTCAGCCAGGAAAGCGTGAATTTCATGTGTTTAGTCCTTGAACCTCTGGGCCAGATCCTCGTCGTCCCCCATCGCCGCCAGCCGCAGATCCCGCACCAGGCGGAGCGTGGGCTTGGCGGCAAACAGAATGGAGCCGAACAGGAACAGCCAGGTGCCTGCCGTTTTCAGGCTTTCGTCGAAAAAGAAGACCGACCCCACAACGAAGCACAAGGCGGCAGAAAAATCGATGATCGTGTAGACGATCTCGTAGGCCGCGTATTTGCGCCGTTTCGCGGCAGAGCCGCTTTGATGGTCCCGGTCAAATAGCATCGATCACTCCCGGCGGATCACCTGCTGAGCCCGCCATGCAGCGCCGGTACGTCGAGGCTGCGGAAGCCGTAGTGGCGCAGCCAGCGCAGGTCGCTGTCAAAGAAGGCGCGCAGGTCCGGGATGCCGTATTTCAGCATCGCCAGACGGTCGATGCCGATGCCGAAGGCAAAGCCCTGGTAGACCTCAGGGTCGATGCCGCCGGCCGCGATCACCTTGGGGTGCACCATGCCGGAGCCGAGGATCTCCATCCAGTCGTCGCCCTCGCCGATCTTCAGCGTGCCGTCCTGCCAGGAGCAGCGGATGTCGACCTCGGCCGACGGCTCGGTGAAGGGGAAATGCGAGGCGCGGAAGCGCAGCTCGACATCGTCCACCTCGAAGAAGGATTTGACGAATTCCTCCAGCACCCACTTGAGGTTCGCCATCGAGATGTCCTTGTCGAGCGCCAGGCCCTCGACCTGGTGGAACATCGGCGTGTGGGTCTGGTCGTAATCGGCGCGGTAGACGCCGCCCGGGCAGATGATGCGCAGCGGCGCGCCCATCTTCTCCATCGCGCGGATCTGCACCGGCGAGGTGTGGGTGCGCAGCACATGCGGCGGGCGATCGTCGCCCTCGGCGCGGTGCATGTAGAAGGTGTCCATCTCGGCCCGCGCGGGGTGGTGGCCGGGGATGTTCAGCGCGTCGAAGTTGTACCAGTCGGTATCGATCCGCGGCCCTTCGGCGACCGAGAAGCCGAGCTCGGCAAAGATCGCGGTGATCTCTTCCTGGACCTGGCTGATCGGGTGCAGGCTGCCCTGGCGCTGCGGGCGGCTGGGCAGGGTCACGTCCAGCCATTCGGTGCGCAGGCGCGCATCCAGCGCCGCATCTTCCAGCGCCGCCTTCTTGGCCGCCAGCGCCGAGTTGATCTCATCCTTCAGCGCGTTCAGCGCCGGGCCTGCGACCTGGCGTTCCTCGGGCGTCATCTTGCCCAGTTCGCGCATCTTCAGCGCCACTTCGCCCTTCTTGCCGACAGCGGCAAGGCGGATCGCCTCCAGCGCCGACTCGTCGGCGGCCTCTGCAATCTGACCCAGATATTTGGCTTTAAGATCGTCCATCACGGCCCCTCGAATTCTGCTTGTGCCCTGCTACCACAAGGGCGGGCGAAAGCAAGGGGCGCGGGGGCAATGGCACCGCATGTGTCACCCCGCTGCGCCGCAGGCGGTGACGGACAGGATCAGGGAGGGGTCAGCCCAGCAGCATCCAGGCGCCCATCGCCGCCATCATGAGGTTCTCGCTGAGGGAGACGAAGCCCAGCGGCACCTCGCTGCTGCCGCCCATGCAGGCGCATTTCAGTTCGCGCCGGTCGATGTAGACTGCCTTCAGAACCGAAACCGCGCCGATGGAGCCGATCACCAGCGCCAGCGGTGCCGCCAACCAGGTCATGATCCCCGCCAGCATCAGCAGACCGGCCAGCCCCTCGGCGAAGGGGTAGAAATAGGCATAGGGCACAAAACGGCGCGCCAGCAGGTCGTAATTGAGAAACATCGTGGAGAAGTTCTCCACGTCGCGCAGCTTCTGCAGTGCCAGGAGGCACATGGAGATTGCCACGAACCAGATCAGGCTGCGCCCCGCCGCGAGGCTGCCAAAGGCCGCCCATTGCGCCGCCAGCGCGATCCCCAGCGCCATTGCGAACAGCGCGATGACCGGCGTGTAGGTGGTCTCCCCCTCGGCGCGCAACGGCAGGCAGAAATGGCTTCGCAGCGCATCGTAGCCGCCGATCCGGGTCCCGCCGATGTAGGTCTGCGGCGTGGTCTCCACCCCGGCTTCCTGCTTGAAGCGGTCGACCTCCTCGCGGGTGGTCAGCAGGTGATCCTCGACCTCATGACCCTGCCATCGCAGCAGGGCCTTTGATTTCAGCCCATAGGGACAAAGATGCCCCGGCATGTCCATGCGATAGAGCTTCGCGGTGGTGGCGGTGGTTTCCGTCCTGGCCTCTGAAGGGGTGGTGGCGGTCACGGCGTCCTCCTGCGTTTGTCCCGGGCTGACCTTGCGGCACGGTCACGGGATCAACGCAGAGGCTGCCGCTCGGGTTCCGCCCGGTATTCCGCCAGGGTCCGGCGAGGGTCCGGACGGCCTTGGACGCCTCAGACCGGGAACAGCAGCGTCGCGGTCACCCCAGGCCCCTCGGTGCCATAGGACAGCTCGCCCTGCAGTTCCATCTTTACCACCTCGGCGATCTTGATGCCGAGGCCAGTGCCCTCCTGGCCGAAATCGGCCGGCATGCCGACCCCGTCATCGGCACACAGCAGCCGCACCCGGCCCTCCTCGAGCAGGTCCAGCGCAATGCGCAGCGCGCCGGGACGGTTGTCGGGGAAGGCGTGCTTGTAGGAATTGGCAATGAACTCGTTGACGAAAGTGCCCACCGCCACCGCCTGGGGCGCGCTGACCCGCACCGGGCAGGCCTCCACCGTCAGCGCCACCTGTGGTGGCGCCAGTTCGGCGGTATGGGCACAGACCTCTTCGAGGTAGGGCTTGAGGCACAGGCGCCCCTGCTCGGCGTGTTTGTACAGCAGCTCATGCACCCGGCTCATCGCGTCGATGCGCGCGATGACCTTGGCCAGCGCCGATTGCGCCTGCGGCGCGTGGTAGCTGCGCTGCTGCAGCCGCGCGAAGGCGGACAGCGACATCAGCGAGTTCTTGACCCGGTGGTCGGCCTCCTTGCGCAGCACGGCTTCGGCGCGCAGCGACTTGCGCAGCTCCAGCTGGGCCATCACCTGCCGCGCCAGCACCTTGATCGCGTTGCGCTGGACCTCGCTCAGCTCCCTCGGCTGGTAGTCGAGCACGCAGAGCGTGCCCAGCGGCAGCCCCTCGGCCGTCTTCAGCAGCGCGCCCGCATAGAACCGCAGCCCCGGCTCCGCCAGGCACAGGGGGTTGTCGCACATGCGGGGGTCGGTCAGCGTGTCGTTGATCTCGACGAAATCCTCCTCGAGGATCACATGCGAGCAGATCGATGTCTCCAGCGGCGTCTCGCGCACGCCCAGCCCGGTCTCGGCCTTGAACCACTGCCGTTCGGCATCGATCAGGTTGACCACCGAAATCGCGGTTCCGCACAGCGCGGCGGCAAGTTCGACGATTTCATCGAAGTCCCTCTCCCGCTCGGTGTCGAGGACGTCATAGGAACGAAGGGCAAGAAGGCGGTCTTCCTGCTGCGGGTGAGGGGTCGCTTTCATCTTCGGCCTCCAGCCAAGTCAGCAATCGCGCGACTATGAGTGGCTTTGCACGGCTTGGCAACCAAATGGACCCGCAAAGCGGCCGTTCGGCGCAAAAAGGCCGCCCCGGATGGAGCGGCCTTGAAGATGTTCAGACGTGGCTGGCGGCTCAGGCGGCCAGCGCGTCCTGTGCCTGGCGCACGATCGCACCGAAGGCTTCGGGCTCGTGCACGGCCAGGTCGGCCAGAACCTTGCGGTCCACTTCGATGCCGGCCAGGTTCAGGCCGTTGATGAAGCGGGAGTAGGTCAGTGCCTCGTCGTGCGAACGGACGGCAGCGTTGATCCGCTGGATCCACAGCGCGCGGAAGTTGCGCTTGCGGTTCTTGCGGTCGCGGGTTGCGTACTGGTTCGCCTTGTCGACGGCCTGACGGGCAACCTTGAAGGTGTTCTTGCGGCGGCCGTAGTAACCTTTGGCTGCCTTGATGACCTTCTTGTGACGGGCGTGAGTCGTGGTACCACCTTTAACGCGGGACATATCTCAATCTCCTCTTAGCGGTCGTAGGGCATGAAGCCCTTGACGATCTTGGCGTCGGGGGCCGACAGGGTGGTGGTGCCGCGGGCGTCGCGGATGAACTTGGTGGTGCGCTTGATCATGCCGTGGCGTTTGCCGGCCTGACCCGCCTTCACCTTACCGCTGGCGGTAATCTTGAAGCGCTTTTTGGCGCTCGACTTTGTCTTCATCTTGGGCATTTCCGTCTCCTTCAATGCAGGTTCGCTAGGCGCGCGACTCGGCATGCCACGATGGCCGGCCGCGCGGAACAGGGCTGCCCAATACGCAAAGCGGCGCGGCGGGGCAAGCGGATTCTCTAGAAAAGCTGCCCCAGCACCCGGAAAAACACCTCCGGCACATCCGCGACACGGTATCCGCCGGGTTTGAACATCACCGCGTAGGTGACCAGCGCGATGGCGACGAGGATCGACAGCAGCGACACGCGCGGCGGGCGGCGTTCGCTGACGGCCGACAGCACAGACGGCACCGACAGTGCCCCGATGACCAGACCCGCGACCAGCGGCAGATCCGTCTCCATCCCCCGGCACCCCTCACGTTCACATTGACGTAAGGGAAATGTTATTCCGGGTCGGTGCTGTAAATCAACCGCTCGTCGCAGGGCGCGATGCGCAGGATGTTGGTGGTGCCGGGCACGTTGAAGGGCACGCCCGCGGTGACCACGATCTGATCGGTCTCACCGGCAAAGCCATTGGCCCGCGCGGCCCGCGCGGCGCTGACCACCGCCCCCTTGAAGCGGTCCAGCTCCGGCGTCATCACGCAGGTGCAGCCCCAGCTGAGGCACAGCCGCCGCGCGGTGGTGCTGACAGGGGTCATGGCGATGATCGGCACGCCGGGGCGCTCGCGCGCGGTCAGCAGCGCGGTGGTGCCGGACTGGGTGAAGCAGCAGATCGCCTTGATCTCGGTCTTCTCCGCGATCTCGCGCGCGGCGGCGACGATGCCATCGGCGACGGTGGTGCCCTTGGCGGTGCGCGAGGCGGCGATGATCTGGGCATAGGTCGGGTCGGCCTCGACCTCGATCGCGACCCTGTTCATGGTCTGCACCGCCTCGATCGGATACTGGCCTGCCGCGCTTTCGGCGCTCAGCATCACCGCATCGGCGCCCTCGTAGATGGCGGTGGCCACGTCGGAGACCTCGGCGCGGGTGGGCATCGGGCTTTCGATCATGCTTTCCAGCATCTGGGTGGCCACGATCACCGGCTTGGCGGCGGCGCGGCACTTGCGCACCAGGCGCTTCTGGATCGGCGGCACCGCGGCGACCGGCAGTTCGACCCCGAGGTCGCCACGCGCCACCATGATGCCGTCGGAGGCGTCCAGAATCGCATCAAAGTCCTCGACCGCCTGCGGCTTTTCGATCTTCGACAGCACCGCGGCGCGGCCATCGGCCAGCTGGCGGGCCTCGAACACGTCCTTGGCGCGCTGCACGAAGGACAGCGCCAGCCAGTCGACGCCGAGATCACAGACGAACTCAAGATCGGCGCGGTCCTTTTCCGACAGCGCGGCCAGCGGCAGCACCACGTCGGGGACATTCACGCCCTTGCGGTTGGAGATGGTGCCGCCAGTGACAACGGTGCAATCGGCAAAATCCGGGCCGCAGTCGGCAACCTTGAGCCGGATCTTGCCGTCGTTGACCAGCAGATGCGCACCCGGCTCCAGCGCCTGGAAGATCTCGGGGTGGGGCAGGCAGACGCGGGTTGCATCGCCTGGCGCCTCGTCGAGGTCGAGCCGGAAGGCGGCGCCCTCCTCCAGTTCCTCGGCGCCATTGGCAAAGACTCCGACACGCAGCTTCGGCCCCTGCAGGTCGGCGAGGATGGCGATCGGGCTGTCCAGTTCCTGCTCCACCTGGCGGATGATGCGGTGCTTTTCGGCGATTTCTTCGTGGCTGCCATGCGACATGTTCAGGCGGAACACGTCCGCCCCCGCCTCATGCAGCGCGCGGATGGTGTCATAGGTCTCCGATGCCGGCCCGAGGGTGGCGACAATCTTGACACTGCGCGAACGTTTCATGGGGCGGATCTCCTTCGGGGCTGCATATGTTAACGCAAACAGCGCTGAGGTGCTTATCTCCCAATTCCCCGCGCCGCGCAACTGCTGCGAACAGGTTGCGGCAAAACATATCAGGCGGATGACAGTTTGGCATTTTTCAGTTGCCGACGGGATTTTCCCCGCCGCGGACCGGCGCAGGTTGCACAGGGAGGCCCGGCACCCAATATCCAAAGGACCGGGCTGCCGCAGAAAGGAGCCGCGATGACCCATGAGACGCTTTCGGCCTTCTTCGGCTGGCTGACCCTGCTGCACCTGGGCCTGTTCACCCTGTCGGCGCTGCTGGTGCTGGCGCTGCGTGACCGGATCTGCGGGCTGCACGGGCGGATGTTCGGCCTGGCGCCGGAGGCTGTGCGACTGGCGATCTACCGCTGGCTGGGCAGCTACAAGATCGTGATCCTGGCGACCGCGCTGGCCCCGTGGCTGGCCCTGCAGCTGATCTGAGCGACCGCCCCGCCCGCCCTCGCGCCCGGCTCGGCCATTGCCCGCCGCGCCCGCCGCTGCTAGGCCAGCCCAAGACACCCGCAAACCCGGAGAGCCCGCGATGGACAAGCAGACCGAAATCGAACTCCAGGCCGCCGCCTTCCGCCGCCTGCAGCAACATCTGATGCAGGACCGCCCGGATGTGCAGAACATCGACCTGATGAACCTGGCCGGCTTTTGCCGCAACTGCCTGAGCCGCTGGTACCAGGAGGCCGCCAACGCGCGCGGTATCGAAATGGGCAAGGACGAGGCCCGCGAGATCTTCTATGGCATGCCGATGGCCGAGTGGAAGGCCAAGCACCAGACCGAGGCCAGCGCCGAGACGCAGGCAGCCTTCGAGGTGGCCTTCAAGGAAAACGTCGCCGACAAGACGTGAGGCCCGCACGGCCAACCTGACACCAAAAAAGCCGCCCCTCGGGGCGGCTTTTGCGGTTCAACAGCACCCCGCGTCAGATCGCGGTCTTGCGGCTTTCTTCCAGGTAGATCTCACGCAGGCGCCTGGCCACCGGACCCGGGGTGCCGTCCCCCAGCGCCACACCGTCGATCTCCACCACCGGCATCACAAAGGCCGAGGCCGAGGTGGTGAAGGCCTCATCCGCCGCCTTGGCTTCCTCGATGGTGAACAGGCGTTCCTCGATCTGCATCTGGGCTTCCTCGGCCAGACGCAGGACCGCCTTGCGGGTGATGCCGTGCAGGATGTCGTTTGACAGCGGCCGGGTCACGATCACACCGTCCTTGACGAAATAGGCGTTGTTCGAGGTGCCCTCGGTCACATAGCCGTCCTCGACCAGCCAGGCATCGTCGCAACCCGCCTTCTTGGCCATCATCTTGCCCATCGACGGATACAGCAGCTGCACCGTCTTGATGTCGCGGCGGCCCCAGCGGATGTCCTCGATCGAGATCACCTTGGCGCCCTTCTTCGCCGCCGGGCTGTCGGCCAGACCGGGCTTGTTCTGGGTGAACAGCACCAGGCTGGGCGGGGTGTCCTCGGAGGGGAACACGAAATCGCGGTCACCGTCAGAGCCGCGGCTGACCTGCAGGTAGACCAGCCCTTCCTCGATGCCGTTCAGCTCCACCAGCTTGCGGTGGATCTCCAAGAGCTCGTCCTTACTGCAGGGGCTGGCCATCTCCAGCTCATCCAGCGAGCGCTGCAGCCGCACCGCGTGGCCCTCAAAGTCGATCAGCTTGCCGTCCAGCACCGAGGTCACCTCGTAAACGGCATCGGCAAACAGGAAGCCGCGGTCGAAGACAGAGATCTTGGCTTCGTCTTCCGGCAGGTATTCGCCATTCACATAAACGGTACGGGTCATCTTTTTCTCCTCACCCCCACAGGGCAGCTTTCGGGGGGTGGACCCCGTCGGCGTCAAACTTCAATGGTTCCTCGCGGTCTTCGGCCAGAAGCAGCGGCCCGTCAAGATCCGTTACCGCCGCACCCTGTGCCACCAGCGTCGCGGGCGCCATCGCCAGGGACGAGCCGACCATGCAGCCAACCATCACCTGGTAGCCCTCGGCCAGCGCCTGATCGCGCAATTTCAGCGCCTCGGTCAACCCGCCGGTCTTGTCCAGCTTGATGTTGACGACATCGTATTTGCCCTTGAGCTTCGCCAGGCTCTCGCGGTCATGGCAGCTCTCGTCGGCGCAGACCCGCACCGGGCGCTCCATGCCGATGAGGGCCTCATCTTCGCCCGCGGGCAGCGGCTGCTCGACCAGCTCGACACCAAGGCGCACCAGATGCGGCGCGAGGTCCGCATAGACCGCGGCCGACCAACCCTCGTTGGCGTCGATGATGATCTTGGCGTCCGGCGCGCCTGCGCGCACCGCCTCCAGCCGCGGCATGTCGTCGGGGGTGCCGAGCTTGATCTTCAACAATGGCCGATGCGCGTTCTCCGCCGCCTGCTGCTGCATCTTCTCCGGCGTGTCGAGTGACAGCGTGTAGGCGGTGATCTCCGGCTTCGGCTCCGGCAGGCCCGCCAGCTCCCAGACGCGCTTTCCGGCCTGTTTCGCCTCCAGGTCCCACAGCGCGCAGTCGACGGCGTTGCGGGCGGCACCGGCAGGCAGCAGCGACTGCAGCTCCTGCCGGGTGAACTCGGCGGGCAGGCCTTCGATCTCGGCGGTGACGCTCTCCAGCGTCTCGTTGTAGCGGGCATAGGGCACGCATTCGCCCCAGCCGGTGACACCGTCCTTTTCGATCCGCACGGTCAGCACCTTGGCCTCGGTGCGCGAGCCGCGCGAGATGGTGAACACCTGCGCCAGTTTGAATACATCGCGGGTGACGGAAACCTGCATGGCCTGTCCCTTTCCCTGTGGCAGGCCGCTGCCGCACCAGACCGGCACACCGCCGGCCCGGACAGGCATCCCGCCTTTTCATCTTTCAAAAAATACTCCCGCCGGAGGCTCCCCAGGGCGCGCCTGAAAGCCTCCGGCGGGATGGTTAGATCAGATCGCGTCCAGCGCGTCCACCAGGCGGCCAGCGCCGTGGCGATAGGGATCCACCGCCGGCAGCCCCATTCTCTTTTCGGTCTCGGCCAGGTACTTGCTGGCCTCTTCCTCGGACAGATGCTGGGTGTTGACGGAAATACCGACCACCTTGCAGGCGGGGTTGGCACGCTGCGCCAGCGGCAGCGCGAGGTCGCGCAGCTCTTCCAGCGAGGGCACGTCATACTCCGGCAGGCCGCGCATATGGGTGCGGGTCGGCTCGTGGCACAGGATCAGCGCATCCGGCTGGCCGCCGTGGATCAGCGCCATGGTCACACCCGAGTAGGAGACGTGGAACAGGGAGCCCTGCCCCTCGATCAGGTCCCAGTGGTCGTCATCGTTGTCCGGGGTCAGATACTCGATCGAGCCCGCCATGAAGTCCGCCACGACCGCGTCCAGCGGCACGCCGTGGCCGGTGATCAGGATGCCGGTCTGTCCGGTGGCGCGGAAGGTCGACTTCATGCCACGCTTCTGCATCTCGGCGTCCATCGCCATCGCGGTGTACATCTTGCCCGCCGAGCAATCGGTGCCCACGGCGAGGCAACGCTTGCCGCGACGCTTGTTGCCGTTGGCGATCGGGTAGCCGACGGTGGGCACGCGCACGTCATGCAGGGTGCCGCCGTAGGTCTGCGCCGCGGCGACCAGGTCGCCCTCGTCGCGCAGCAGGTTGTGCAGGCCGGAGGCGATGTCAAAGCCCATTTCCAGCGCCGCGATCAGCACTTCCTTCCAGGCGGGAGAGATCACGCCGCCGCGGTTGGCCACGCCGATCACCAGCGTCTTGGCACCGGCTTCCTTGGCCTCGGCCAGGGTCATCTCGGTCAGGCCCAGATCGGCGCCGCAGCCGGGCAGGGAAATCTGGCCGACCGCATGCTCGGGGCGCCAGTCGCGGATGCCGATGGCAACCTTGGCGGCCAGCATGTCAGGCGCGTCGCCCAGGAACAGCAGATAGGGGGTCTCGATCATCGCGCGCTTCCTTCTTGGTCTTTGATCTCGTTCTTCCGCGCCAGTCTGTCCGGTTTGCCATGCAAATTCCTCTCATAATCGCGAAAGATTTTTCCGATACGGTGATTTCCTCCTCCATTTAGCGCAATCATTCGAAGATCCTCCCGCACCCGGACGGCAAAGCCGCCTTCCGCTTGCCCGATCAACGGGATCGCGCAATCATCCGTCAGGCCGCCGCGCCCGCCGGAATGCCGCAACGCGGCGTTTCTTGCCGCAGGTGCAAAATTTCCTTGCGTGACGATGCGCAATTTAATAACCCAAGCACTGAACAACAAGCAATTTCATTACCCGGAGACATGCCGCCATGAGCTTTCGCATCCAGCCTGCCGCCCCGGCCCGCCCCAACCGCTGCCAGCTATTCGGCCCCGGCTCCAAGTCCCTGCTGTTTCCGAAAATGGCGGCCTCGGACGCGGATGTGATCAACCTCGACCTCGAGGATTCGGTGGCGCCTTCGGACAAGGAACAGGCCCGCGCCAACGTGATCGAAGCGATCAATACGGTGGACTGGGGCAAGAAATACCTGTCGGTGCGGATCAACGGGCTGGACACCCCCTATTGGTACCGTGACGTGGTGGACATCCTTGAGCAGGCGGGCGACCGGCTCGACCAGATCATGATCCCCAAGGTGGGCTGCGCCGAGGACGTCTATGCGGTGGACGCGCTGGTCACCGCGATCGAGCGCGCCAAGGGCCGGACCAAGCCGGTGAGTTTCGAGGTGATCATCGAATCGGCGGCGGGCATCGCCCATGTGGAGGCGATTGCCGCCTCCTCGCCCCGCCTGCAGGCGATGAGCCTGGGTGCGGCGGATTTTGCCGCCTCCATGGGGATGCAGACCACCGGCATCGGCGGCACCCAGGAGAACTACTACATGCTGCGGGAGGGGCAGAAACACTGGTCCGACCCCTGGCACTGGGCCCAGGCCGCGATCGTCGCCGCCTGCCGCACCCATGGCATCCTGCCGGTCGACGGGCCGTTCGGCGACTTCTCGGATGCCGAGGGCTATATCGCGCAGGCCAAACGCTCGGCGACGCTGGGCATGGTCGGCAAATGGGCGATCCACCCCAGCCAGATCAGCCTCGCCAACGAGGTTTTCACGCCTTCCGCCGCCGCGGTGGCCGAGGCGCGCGAGATCCTCGCGGCGATGGAGGCGGCCAAGGCCAGCGGCGCGGGTGCCACCGTCTACAAGGGGCGGCTGGTCGACATCGCCTCGATCAAGCAGGCCGAGGTAATCGTGGCGCAGGCGGAGCTGATCGCCGAGAGCTGACAGACAGCCTTGCCACGCCAACAGGGGCGTCCCGCAGCGGCGGACGCCCTTCTTTCCTGACTGACGATCGGGAGGCGGCGGGACCGCCCTGCCCTGATCTGTGTTTCTGTGCTGAACGCCGAAACGCTCATGGCCGGAGAAAATTAAAGCTGGCGGCGCCGCCAAACAGGCGGAGGTGGACGGGCGTATCCGCCCGCGTGCTAAACGTTGTCTCTGCACGGCCCGCAAATGCGGATCCGGTTCCAGGAGTGCCGGGGGTGTCAGGCCCGACGGGCAATCGCGATCAGGCAGCAGAGTGCCTGATGCACCTTAGGATATGGTGACAGCGGCGTACGCAAGACGCGCAACACCGGCGCCGCGCAAGATGGCGATGCCGCGCAATGAGTATTTGGGGAAAGATGAAACGCGCCGTTCCGCCCTTCATCTTTCCCTTAAATACTCAAAATCCCGCCCTCGCCGCCGGGTCACGCGCGCAGATCCTTGGGCGAGCCCATCACAACATAGGTGGTGATCGCGGTGACATAGGGCGAGGTGCCGAGGATATCGGTGTGGAACCGCTTGTAGCTGGGCAGATCGGCGCATTCGACGCGCAACAGGTATTCGATGGTGCCGGTGATGTTGTGACATTCCACCACCTCGGGCGCGGCCTGCATGGCGCGTTCGAAAGCCTCCTGCGCCTCCTTGGTGTGCTCGCCCAGCCCGACGCCGATATAGGTGACAAAGCCCAGCCCCATCTGCTGGCGGTCCAGCACCGCGCGGTAGCCGGTGATGATGCCGCTGCGCTCCAGCTCCTGCACCCGGCGCAGGCAGGCCGACGGCGACAGGCCCACGCGCTCGGCCAGGTCGAGGTTGCTGATGCGGCCATCACGGGTCAGCTCCTGCAATATCCGCTGGTTTATTCGGTCATTTTTCGCCATTGATTGCAAAACTACCGTCAAGGCGACGCAAAACGCAATTTCATTTGGCATATTTCGCGCAATCTTGCGCGCATGACTTACGAACTCTTCCTGGCCCTGGCCGCCTTTGCCTTTGGCACCGTCTTCACCCCCGGCCCCAACAACCTGATGCTGATGTCCTCGGGCGCGAACTTCGGTTTTCAGCGCTCGATCCCGCATCTGCTGGGGGTGGCCATCGGCTTTCCGCTGATGATCGTGCCCGTCGGGCTCGGCGTGATGCAGCTGTTCGAGGCCTTCCCGCCGCTGACCACGATCATGACGGCGCTGTCGGTGGTCTACATGCTGTGGCTGGCCTGGAAGATCGCCAATGCCGCCCCGCCCGAGGACAGCGCGGCGCAGGGCCGCCCGCTGAGCTTCGTGCAGGCCTGCGCCTTCCAGTGGGTGAACCCCAAGGCCTGGGCGATGGCGCTGGGGGCGATCACGCTCTATGCCGCCAGCCGCGACCTGAGCGCGATCCTGTGGGTGGCCGGAACCTATCTGCTGATCGGCTGCTTTTCGGCCTCGACCTGGACCATGCTGGGCCAGCAGCTGCGGCGGCTGCTGCGCCGACCGGCGCAACTGCGGGCATTCAACTGGACGATGGCCGCGGTGCTGGTTGCCTCGCTGGTGTGGATCCTGCTGCAGCAGGCATGATGGCGACCGTGGCACACGCCGCCGCTTGCCGAGTTGCATCTTGCCGCCGCTAAGGCCATATAGCTGCAAACCGTCAGAGCAGAGGCACCATGACCCAGTATCTGGAATTCGAAAAACCGCTGGCCGAAATCGAAGGCAAGGCGGAGGAGCTGCGGGCGCTGGCGCGCGCGAATGAAGAAATGGATGTGGCCGACGAGGCCGCGGCGCTGGATGCCAAGGCAGCCCAGCTGCTGAAGGACCTGTACAAGGACCTGACCCCCTGGCGCAAATGCCAGGTGGCGCGGCATCCCGAACGCCCCCATTGCAAGGATTACATCGAGGCGCTGTTCACCGAGTTCACGCCGCTGGCCGGTGACCGCAACTTTGCCGACGACCTGGCGGTGATGGGCGGGCTGGCCCGGTTCAACGACCAGCCGGTGATGGTGATCGGCCACGAGAAGGGCAGCGACACCAAGTCCCGGATCGAGCGCAACTTCGGCATGGCGCGCCCCGAGGGCTATCGCAAGGCGGTGCGGCTGATGGAGATGGCCGGGCGCTTCGGCCTGCCGGTGATCACCCTGGTGGACACCGCCGGCGCCTACCCCGGCAAGGGCGCCGAGGAGCGCGGCCAGTCCGAGGCGATTGCGCGTTCGACCGAGATGTGCCTGAAGATCGGCGTGCCGCTGATCTCGGTGATCATCGGCGAAGGCGGCTCCGGCGGCGCGGTGGCCTTTGCCACGGCAAACCGCGTGGCGATGCTGGAGCATTCGATCTATTCGGTGATCTCGCCCGAAGGCTGCGCCTCGATCCTGTGGAAGGATGCCGAGAAGATGCGCGAAGCCGCCGAGGCGCTGCGTCTGACGGCGCAGGATCTGAACAAGCTGGGCGTCAACGACCGCATCATCCCCGAGCCGCTGGGCGGCGCGCACCGCGACCCCAAGGCCGCGATGAACGCGGTTGCCAAGGCAATCTCCGAGATGCTGGAAGAGCTGGACGGCAAGAGCGCCGAGGAGCTGATCCGCGACCGTCGCAAGAAGTTCCTCGACATCGGCTCGAAAGGGCTGGCGGCCTGAGCCACCTGCCCCGCAGACAACAGGAAAACCCGGCGCTGGCGCCGGGTTTTTTGTTTTCGTATTGGGCGGCGCGATCAGCCCGCGCTGCGCCCCTTGGCCATCAGGTGGTAGACCACCCCGCCGAGGACCGCACCGATCACCCAGTTGTAGCCGGACAGGAAGGCGAACCACGGCACCCAGACGGTGGCCACCGAGAAGATCGCCGCCAGTCCGAAGGCCTTGACCGCGGCGCTGTTCCAGCCGTTGTTATAATGGTAGGCACCGCCTTTCATGTCGTAGAGGTCGGCCAGCTCGAGCTGCTGGTTGCGGTGCAGGTAGTAATCAACGATCATGATGCCGAAGATCGGTGCCAGCGTTGCGCCCAATGTGTTGACGAAACCGCTGATGCCGAACTGGCTGATGAAGCTGTTCCAGAAACCGCCGATCACCAGGGCGAACAGCGAGGTGATGAGACCCGCCTTGCGGAAGCTGATCTGCTCGGGCGACAGGTTGGCGATGCCGTTCACCGCGGGGATGAAGTTGGCCACCAGGTTGATGCCGACGGTGGCGGCAAAGAAGGTGATCGCGGCGATCACGCCCAACAGCACGCTGTCGGTGCGCTCGACGATCTCGGTCGGGTTGATGATCTCCTCGCCAAAGACCACGGCTGCACCGCCGGTGGTCAACAGGGCCAGCGCCGAGAACAGGATCATGTTGAACGGCAGCCCGGCGAGATTGCCCATCACCATCGACTCGCGGCTGCGGGAATAGCGCGAGAAGTCGCTGAAGTTGATCATCACCGCCGCGAAATAGGCGACCATGGTGCCGACGATGGCGATGAAGCCGCGGAACTCGCTCCAGAAGGTGCCCTCGGGGTTGGCAAAGATGGTGGCGGTGGCGGTCAGTAGCTGCCCGTCGGAGCGCTGCCAAAGCACGATCACCAGACCGATCATCACCACGTAGACGAAGGGACCGGCGATGTTGAGGAAGGTTTCAACCCAGGCCATGCCGCGCCAGAAGATGACGATGTGGAAGCCCCAGACGATCACGAAGGACAGCCAGTCGATGCTGGTCAGGCCAAGGATCTCGGCCCCGCCCGAGATGCCGGTGAGCGAGCGGATCAGCAGCGCCAGCGCGGTGGAGGCGAAATAGACCTGCACCCCGTACCAGAACACCGCCACGGTGGCCCGCAGCACCGCGGGCAGCTTGGCCCCTTGGGTGCCGAGGCTGGCGCGGGCCAGCACCGGATAGGGAATGCCGTATTTCTCGCCCGGCGCGCCGGAGAGGTTGACCATCCACATCACGAAGAGGCCGGAAAAGATCAGCGCCGCAAAGGCTGTCCAGCCGCCCACCCCGTAGGAGATGAACAGCGAGGCCACCAGCGAATAGCCGAACAGCGACTGCACGTCGTTGGCCCAGATGTTGAAGATGGCGAACCAGCCCCAGGTCTTTTCCTGTGGTTCGACGGGGTTGAGCGCGTTGCCCTCGGGATCGAGCGTCCCGCCGTGCGCCAGTGGCATATTGTCTGTTGTCGTCATTTCAGTCTCCCTGCTGCAGTTCTGCGGCTGGCGGTTCTGCCTGCTGCCAGCGTCCCTGAAACTGCTCTTGCAACTAACATGTTAGACTGTATTCTAGGTAGAAGTCCGTAAGGAATTCCAGAAAGCACCTTATTGAATCCGCAGGCAATGCGGCCTAGGGACCACCGATGACCCAAACCAAAGATGTTCAGCTATTGGCCGCCAAGGCGCAGGAAGCCCTGTGGCAGGCACTGCGAAACGGCACCCTGCGCGACGGCCAGTTTCTGTCGATGTCCCAACTGGTTACCATGTTGGAACTGCCGCTCTCGGCGGTGCGCGAGGCGGTCAAGCACGCCAGTTCCCTGGGGCTGGTGACCACCCTGCCCAAGCGCGGCATCCAGGTGATGGAAGCGCGCCCCGAGACCATCCGCGAATGCCTCGATTTTCGCATGGTCCTGGACCAGGAAGGCGCACGCCGACGCATTTCCAGCGTGTCTCTGGACGGTCTGGCCGCCCTGCGCGAGCGCCATCAAAGCTTTCTCGACAGTGCTGCGCAAGCGCCGGGCGCGCATCCCGGCGGCGATGCCATTGCTGTGGACCTGTCGCTGCACGACTACCTGGCCGCCGGGCTGGACAACGCGCAGCTGACCGCCGCCTACGCAGCCAACCGGATGCGGATTGCCATCATCCAGAACGCACGCCCGTTTCTGCAGGACCGGATCGCCTCGGCAATGACCGAGCACCTGGCCATCATCAATGCGCTGGAGGCCCGCGACGGCGAGGCCGCGACGGCCGCCATCCAGCACCATTTCAGGCAGACGCTGCGCTGGTGGGGCGTGGGCTGAAGGCACCCGGCCGAGCGGGCCTGCACGGCTGTGGCGGAACCATCCTGCGTCTCGCGCATTGGTATCATGAGCGCCGCTCAGCCCGCGTGCCCCGGAGATCCCGCCATGTTACCCGACACTTCGCAAAGCCATGCCCGCCGCCAGCGCCTTGAGGCCGTGAACGCGGAGGATTTCGCCTGGGCGGTGCCGGTCATGCGCGCGGGCTATGCCGGGCGGGCGCTGGTCTACCTCGCGGTCGCCGGGGTCTCGCTCTACTCGATCTGGCAGGGCGGCGAGGCCAAGGGCACGGCCGAAGCCCTGGAATGGCTGCAGGGCGGCTGGGGCACCGCGATCGTCGTCCTGATTGCGCTTGGGCTGTTTGCCTATGCGCTGTGGCGGGCGGTCGACAGCATCTGGGATCTGGAGGCCTATGGCAACGGCGCCAAGGGGCTGGTCGCGCGCGTCAGCATGTTCACCACCGGGCTGGTGCATCTTGGTCTTGGCGGTCTGGCAGTTGCCGTCCTGCTTGGCTTCGGCGATGGCGGTGGCGGTCAGGGCAACGGCCTTGCCACGCTGCTGGCGCAGCCGGGCGGTCGCATCGCCGTCTTCGTGGCAGGGCTGCTGACGCTCGGCGCCGCGGGCTACTATCTGCAGAAGGCCTGGCGCGAGACCTATCGCGCCCACCTGCGCGCCGTTCCCACGACGGTGCATATGAACACGCTGCTGAAAGCGGGGATCGCCGCCCATGGCGTGGTCATCGCGATCATCGGCGTGCTGATCCTGCAGGCAGCCCTGTCGTCCTCCGGCGCACCGGCCGGGGGCATGGGCAGCGCCTTCGACTGGCTCAGCACCAAGGCATATGGCCGGGTTCTGGTCACGCTGCTGTGCCTCGGGCTGTTGGGGTTTGCACTGTTCTGCCTCGTCAACGCCTGCTACCGCATCGTGCCCAAGGCAACAGATCCGACCACCGAGACCCTGCAGGGCGCGCTGGACAGGGTCATCTGACCAGCGCCTGGTCAGCCGGCCAGCAGGCGCAACCCCTGGGTCACGTCCGAGCGCACCGCCAACCGCAGGCCCGGCTCATCCCCGGCCTTGAGCGCGGCGATGATATGGCGGTGGTGCGGCGGCGGATCGGTGCGGCGCAACCGCCCGTAGAGCGCCCGCA
Source organism: Nocardioides marinus (assembly GCA_019801415.1). GTDB lineage: Bacteria > Pseudomonadota > Alphaproteobacteria > Rhodobacterales > Rhodobacteraceae > Leisingera. Next base: position 10,791 of record JAHVJD010000004.1, on the reverse strand, counting down.
TGGTCGGCCCGAGCTGCAGCCAGACAGTCTCCGCCATCGCCAGCATGGCCGGCGCCTGCGCCCGCAGGTAAAGGGTGCGGTGAAATTCGAGGTTGGTGCGGATATAGCCGACCGCGTCCCGCTTGCTGACCATTTCGGCGACATTGCTGTTGATGTGCTGCAAGCGGTCGATCAACGCCATGTGGGCGCGCGGCAGCGCCCGGCTGGCCAGCTCGACCTCGATCAGGGCGCGCAGGGCGGCCAGCTCCTCGATCCGCTCGTTGGTCAGCTCCGGCGTCGACACCCGGCCCGAAGAGGACAGGAACAGGGCCCCTTCGGCCGCCAGCCTGCGCACGGCCTCGCGGGCGGGCGTCATCGAGACCTCGTAGTCGCGCCCGATGCCGCGCAGGGTCAGTGCCGCGCCGGGCGCGATTTCGCCATGCATGATACGGGTGCGCAGCGCGCGGTAGACCCGGTCATGGGCGGGGGCCGCTGCGGCAACGGGGGCGGTGGTGGCAACCGTGGCGACGGCCGCGACATCCGGAGACGGGCGATTGGACAAGGTCATGCGCCCATGTGATCACAAATTCGCGCCACGTCAAGCGAGCGGCGCGGCCTCGGCCGTGGCATCGAAGCGATAGCGGTGCAGGCTGGCGCCGTTTTCGCGCAGCCAGGCGCGGGGCTCGTGGTAGCGGCCATAGAGCCGTTCGACCACCGCCCAGAAGTCCTGCGAGTGGTTCATCTCCTGCAGATGCGCCACCTCATGGGCGGCGACATAGCGCAGCACCGCCGGTGGCGCCAGGATCAGCCGCCAGGAATACATCAGCGCGCCATCCGCGGTGCAGGACCCCCAGCGGGAGCGGGTGTCGCGCAGGGTCAGGCGGCTGTAGCCACGCCCCAGCCGGGCGGCGTAGAAATCCGATGCTTCCGCCAGGCGGTTGCGGGCCAGCTCCTTGAGGTAGCGTTGCAGCGGTGGTCCCGGGTTGGTGCCCGGCACCGCCACCCGGCCCGCGTCCAGCACGATGCGGCGGCCCTCGGCCCGCTCGACCACCCTGTCCTGCCCGTCGATTGGCAGCACCGCGCCAAGGCCCACCAGCACCGCGGCCGGGTGCCGGGCGAGATGGCTGCGGATCCAGTCGGCCTTTTCCTCGGCAAAGGCGAGACCGGCGTGGTCCGGCAGATGCGCAGGCAGGGTCAGCGTCACACGTCCGTCCAACGAGGAGATCCGCAGGCTGATCCGCCTTGCCCGCCCGGAGCGGCGCAGGGTCAGGGGCACCGGCGGCGTCCCGGACAGGTGATATTCGGCCATGCAGATGCCCCTTTCCGGCAAAGGCTTTGACAGTGCCACCCTCATATGGCAAGGCACCGGAATCGTCGATACGACTCACCAGTAAATCAAGGGGATCCACATGCCCAAGGAAGAATGGGGTGTAAAGCGCGTCTGCCCCACCACTGGCAAACGCTTTTATGACCTGAACAAGGACCCGATCATCAGCCCCTACACGGGCGAGGTCGTCGAGGTGGACACCGGCAAGACCCGGATGATCGAAGCGGATGCCGAGGACGCGGCAACCCTGAAGGCCAAGGAATCGGCGGATGCCGATGACGTCGTTCTGGATGATGACGACGCGGTCGACGTGGACCTGGGCGATGATGTCCTGGATGACGACGATGACGAGGACAACGTCTCTCTGGACGAGATCGCAGACGTGTCGACACCCGAGGATGACTCCTGAAAACGCTCGCCGTTCGGGGGAGTTACCGCTCTCCCGGACAGCTTTCAGCGGAAGCTGAAAAAAATTGGACCCCGGCGCATTTTTTCTCTTGCAGCCCGCGCCGCTGTCCCGTAAACGACGCTCACACCGCAAGACGGACCACACCGGAAACGGAACGGGCACGGAAGCGGACAGGTTTGGGGCCTTAGCTCAGCTGGGAGAGCGCCTGCATGGCATGCAGGAGGTCAGCGGTTCGATCCCGCTAGGCTCCACCAAACACCCTTCATTCTCAAGACGATAGCCACCAGCGCACCCGCCACGGGAACAGCTGCGCCAGCCGTTTGTGCACCGCTTGTGCATCTTGGCCGTGGCAGCGCCGCAGCCTGTTGCGACCCTGCTATTGCGGCGCCTGAATCAGCGCGCGGCCCAGCTGCTGCGCCGCCGCAATCGCCTGCGCACCATGCAGCGGCCAGGACTGGGTCAGCCCCTCGAGCAGCAGCAAAAGTTCAGCCTCGCGCCCCGGCAGCCCGCAGGCGCTGGCCGCACGCTCCGCGACCTCGGCCTTGTGGCGCTGGAGCAGCGCGCGCAGCCGGGCGCTGTCGGGATCGGCGGCCACCGCGGCGTGGAACAGGCAGCCATGGGCGGCCTCCTCGGCCATCCAGCCACCAACCCGGGCCAACAGGGTATCCAGCGCCCCGCCCTGCGCCTCCGGCAACTCGGTAAAGATCCGCGCCATGTAGCGCCGGTGCCGATGCTCCAGCGCGGCCAGAACCATGTCGGCGCGCGAGGGCGTGTATTTGTACAGCGTGCGCAGGCTGACGCCCGCCGCATCGCGCAGCTCCTCGACGCTGGGCGACGCAAACCCGCGGGCGGCAAATGCGCGCTCAAGCCCTGCGGATATTCTCTCGATCATCTCTGCCATGGTTGACAGATGTAGAATGGTCCCTCTACCCATGCAAGTAGAGTAACCATTCTACACTGGAGAACGATGCGATGACCCTGCCCCAAACGATGAGCGCCATGGTGCTGACCGGCCATGGCGGACTGGACAAGCTGCAGTGGCGCGAGGATGTGCCGGTGCCGCGCCCCGGCCCGGGCGAGGTGCTGATCCGGGTTGGCGCCTCGGCAGTGAACAACACGGACGTGAACACCCGCACGGGCTGGTATTCCAAGGCGGTGCGCGGCGACACCGGTTCTGCCGCGGCGGAAGGCTATGGCGGCGCCTCCGATGCCGATGGCGGCTGGTCCGGGGCGCTCAGCTTTCCGCGCATCCAGGGGGCGGACTGCTGCGGCGAGATCGTCGCCCTGGGCGCGGATGTGCCCGCGTCCCGGCTGGGCGAGCGGGTGCTGGTGCGGCCGATGTTCCACCCTGCCGGGGCGGAGGCGAATGCGCTGGCAACCTTTGGTTCGGAATGCGACGGCGCTTTTGCAGCCTATGCCGTGGCGGCCTCGGACCAAGCGCTGCGCATCGACAGCGCGCTGTCGGATGTCGAGCTGGCCTCGTTTCCCTGCGCTTTCTCCACCGCCGAAGGCATGATTCAGCGTGCCGCACTGGGCGCAGAACGGGTGCTGATCACCGGCGCCTCCGGCGGGGTCGGCTCGGCCGCGGCGCAGCTGGCCAAGCGCCGTGGCGCGCATGTCACCGCCGTGACCAGCCCGGCCAAGGCCGAAGCTCTGGCCGCATTGGGGGCCGACGCGGTGCTGGCGCGCGGCGCGGCGCTGCCGCAGGACGGTTTCGATGTCGTGCTGGATCTTGTCGGCGGACCGCGCTGGCCGGAGCTGCTGGAGGCGCTGACGCCACGGGGCCGCTATGTCACCTCGGGCGCGATTGCCGGGCCGATCGTCGAGCTGGACCTGCGCACGCTGTACCTGAAGGATCTGACCCTGATCGGCAGCACCCGGCAGGCACCGGAGGTGTTCACCGACCTGATCCGCTATATTGAGGCAGGCGAGATCCGCCCGCTGGTGGCGGAGGTCTTTGCCCTGCGCGATCTGCGCGCGGCACAGGAAGCCTTCCTGGAGAAGTCCCACATGGGCAAGATCGGCATCACCGTCGGCAGCTGAGGCCGGGCGCGCCGAAAAGAAAGCACCGGGGCCGCCGATGGCAGCCCCGGCATTGGTGTTACTTGTTGAGGATCTTCGACAGCACCAGATAGGCGGCACCGGCCACGAAGAGGCCCACGAACCACGCATAGGTGTAGATCGTGGCGAAGAAATCCGAGGTGCCCGCGGTGAGGCCGACACCGGCAAGGAAGCCCGGCAGGTTCGGCAGGATGCCGATCACCAGCGCCCAGACACCGGCCCAATTGGTGCCGTTCTTGCCGGAATAGATGCCGTCCATCTTGAACAGGTCAGCGACCTCCAGCTTGGTCTTGCGCAGCAGGTAGTAGTCCGCCAGCATCACGCCCGCGATCGGCCCCAGCAGCGCCGAATAGGCGATCAGCCAGCCGACGATGTGGTTGACCAGCACCCAGGGGAACATGGCGATGCCGATGCCCGCGGTGATGTAGCCGCCGCGCTTGAGGTTGATCTTGCTGGGCGCGAGGTTGGCGAAGCCATGTGCCGGCGCCACCACATTGGCCGCGAGGTTGGTGGTCAGCGTTGCCACGATCAGCGCGAACAGCGCGATGATCACCGACAGGCCGCCCATCTTCTCGGAGAGCTGGATCGGGTCCCAGATCGCCTCGCCGAAGATCACCACGGTGGCCGAGGTCACGGCGGAGGCGATGAAGGCAAACAGCGCCATCGGGATCGGCAGGCCGACCATCTGGCCGAGGAACTGGTCCTTCTGGCTGCGTGCGTGGCGGGTGAAGTCGGGGATGTTCAGCGCCAGCGTCGCCCAGAAGCCGATCATGCCGGTGAGGCTGGGCCAGAACACTTTCCAGAACTGGCCTTCCTGCGGCTGGCCGGGATCAAAGGCGCTGGGGGTCGACAGCATCTCGCCAAAGCCGCCCGCATTGACATAGGCCCAGCCCAGCAGCGCCAGACCCATCGCCAGCAGGAACGGTGCGGCGTAGGTTTCCAGCCAGCGGATCGACTCGGTGCCGTTCTTGATGAAGTAGAGGTGCAGACCCCAGAAGGCGAGGAAGCAGATGAACTCACCCGCGCTGATGCCGAGCACGGCCAGCGGCTCTCCCGCCAGCGCGCCGCCGGTAAGGGTGTTGAGGATCACGAAGATCGCCGAGCCGCCAACCCAGGTCTGGATGCCGAACCAGCCACAGGCGACGATGCCGCGCGCGACGGCGGGGATCTTGGCGCCGGTGGGCCCGAAGGAGGAGCGCAAGAGCACCGGGAAGGGGATGCCGTATTTGGTACCCGCGTGGCCGACCAGCACCATCGGGATCAGCACGATGGCATTGGCGGCCAGGATGGTCAGTACCGCCTGATCCCAGCTCATGCCCGAGCCGATCAGGTAGGAGGCCAGGAGGTAGGTCGGAATGCAGACCACCATGCCGACCCAGAGCGCGGCGATCGCCAGCCAGTCCCAGGTCCGCTGCTCTGCGGTGGTGGGCAGCTGGTCCTCGTTGTACAGCTCCGGGTCGATCCCAGCCAGATCAACCTGCTGCGCCGATTGGGCGCCGGGTGCGGTGTATCCGCTTGTTATATCAGCCATTATCAGTTCTCCCTGTTATTTGGCTTGCGACGGCCCCTTCTTGTTGTCGCGGGGTCCGCCAGATGTGAAAATTCCCCGGCTTGCACCGGGGAACCTCGATCAGACGCAGGCGGGCATGTTTTCCGCCGAGCGCTGGACCTGCCGCGGGGCGGTCAGCTCTTTCCATTTCGACAGCGCCCTGTTCACCTCCGGGAAGGGGGCACGTTCGACAAAGCGCCCGTGGCCCGGTGTGGCGCAGACCTTGCCGTCGTCCACCGCGACCTCACCCCGGCTGAGGGTGTAGCGCGGCAAGCCGGTGACCTCGCGGCCCGCAAAGACGTTGTATTCCACCACCGACTGCTGGGTCTCGGGCGAGATGGTTTTGGATTTCTTGGGGTCCCAGACCACCAGGTCAGCGTCGGAGCCCTCCACAATCGCGCCCTTCTGCGGGTAGATGTTGAGGATCTTGGCGATGTTGGTGGAGGTGACGGCGACGAACTCGTTCGGGGTCAGGCGGCCAGTGTTCACGCCTTCGGTCCACAACACCGGCATGCGATCTTCCAGACCGCCGGTGCCGTTGGGGATCTTGGTGAAATCGTCGATGCCGGTGCGTTTCTGGTCCACGGTGAAGGCGCAGTGGTCGGTGGCGACCACCTGCAAGGAGCCCGCCTGAAGACCGGCCCAGAGACTGTCCTGATGGGATTTGTCACGGAACGGCGGCGACATTACCCGCTGCGCGGCATGGTCCCAGTTCGGGTTGCGGTATTCGCTTTCGTCCAGCACCAGATGCTGGATCAGCGGCTCGCCAAAAACGCGCATGCCCTTCTGGCGCGCCCGGCGGATCGCCTCATGCGCCTGCTCGCAGGAGGTGTGCACCACGTAGAGCGGCACGCCCGCCATGTCGGCGATCATGATGGCGCGGTTGGTGGCTTCGCCCTCGACCTCGGGCGGGCGCGACAGGCCATGGCCTTCCGGGCCGCGGATGCCGTCGGCCAGCAGTTTTTGCTGCATGGTCGCAACCACGTCGCCGTTTTCCGCATGCACCATCGGCAGCGCGCCAAGGGCGGCACAGCGGCGGAAGCTGTCGAACAGCTCGTCGTCCTCCACCATCAAGGCCCCCTTGTAGGCCATGAAATGCTTGAAGGAGTTGATGCCGAGGTCGACCACCTGCTGCATCTCGTTGAAGACCTGCTCGCTCCACCAGGTCACCGCCATGTGGAAGGAATAGTCGGCGCAGGCGCGTTTCGACTTGGCGTGCCAGGCCTCCAGCGCCTCCAGCATCGACTGGCCGGGGCTGGGCAGGCAGAAGTCCACCACCATGGTGGTGCCGCCCGCCAGGCCCGCGCGTGTGCCGGATTCGAAATCATCCGCCGAATGGGTGCCCATGAAGGGCATTTCCAGATGCACATGCGGGTCGATGCCGCCGGGCATGACGTAGCAGCCGGTGGCGTCGAGCACCTTGTCGCCGCTCAGGCCTGCGCCGATCTGCACGATCTTGCCATCCTCGATGGCGACATCGGCCTCATAGCTGCGGTCGGCGGCGACGATGGTGCCGCCCTTGATCACGGTTCGTTGTGTCATGGCTGTCACTCCACGATTTCTGCGGTTTCAAGAACGGCGTGCAGCAGCACGTCGGTGCCGGCCGCCGCCCATTCGCGGCTGATTTCCTCGTCTTCGTTGTGGCTGAGCCCGTCAACGCAGGGGCACATCACCATCGCGGTCGGGGCCACCTTGTTGATCCAGCAGGCATCGTGGCCCGCGCCGGAGATGATGTTGCGGTGCGAATAGCCCAGCTTTTCCGCGGCCCGACGCACGGCAGCGACGCAGCCCTCGTCAAAGGTGACGGGGTCGAAATGGCCGACCTGCTCGATCTCGAGCCCCAGCTCCAGCTCCTCGGCGATTTTCGCGGCACCTTCGCGCAGGCGGCGTTCCATGTCCGCTTGCGTATCGAAACTGGGCGAACGGAAGTCGATGGTGAAGACCACCTTGCCCGGCACGATGTTGCGGCTGTTGGGGTAGTAGTCACAATGACCCACGGCACCGACCGCATCGGGCTGGTGGCTCATCGCGATTTCATGCACCAGGTCGGTGATCCGCGCAGCGCCCAGACCTGCGTTGCGGCGCATCGGCATCGGGGTTGAGCCGGTGTGCGCCTCCTGCCCGGTCAGCGTCACCTGCAACCAGTTCAGACCCTGGCCGTGGGTGACGACGCCGATGTCCTTGCCCTCGGCCTCCAGAATCGGGCCCTGCTCGATGTGCAGCTCGAACATCGCGTGCATCTTGCGCTGCCCCACGGGCTCATCACCCACGTAACCGATGCGGGCCAGCTCCTCGCCGAATTTTTTGCCCTCGGCATCTTCGCGCGCGTAGGCCCAGTCCTGCGTGTGCACACCGGCAAAAACGCCGGAGGACAGCATCGCAGGCGCAAAGCGGGTGCCCTCCTCGTTGGTCCAGTTGACCACCACGATGGGGCGGCGCGGGGTGATCCCCAGATCGCGGATCGAGCGCACGACCTCAAGCCCCGCCAGCACGCCCAGTACGCCATCGTATTTGCCGCCCGTCGGCTGGGTGTCCAGATGGCTGCCCATCATCACCGGATCCAGATCGGGTTCCGCGCCTTCAAGGCGGGCAAACATGTTGCCCATGCTGTCGACACCGACGGTCATCCCGGCCTCTTCGCACCAGCGCTTGAACAGGTCGCGGCCCTGCTTGTCTTCGTCGGTCAGCGTCTGGCGGTTGCAGCCGCCGCGCAGGCCGGGGCCGACCTGTGCCATTTCCATCAGCGAATCCCACAGGCGGCTGCCGTTGATGCGGGCGTTGCTTTGCACGTCTTTCATGTCTTTCTCCCTGTTCGCCCCTGCCCCGCGCGCCCAAGGGCCGCACGGCAGGGGCAGATTTTTAGGCGATGAGCGATTCGGCGAGGATGCCGACCAGCTCATCGATTTCCTGCTTTTCGATGATCAGCGGCGGCGACATGGCGATGATGTCGCCGGTGGTGCGCAGATGCGCCCCCTTGTCCCAGGCCCTGAGGTAGACGTCCAAGGCGCGCTTGGTGGGCATATCCGCCACCGGCTCCAGCTCCACCGCGCCGACCAAACCCGCGCAGCGGATGTCCTTCACATGCGGCAGCCCCTTCAGGCTGAACATCGCCTCGGCCCAGTAGCCCTCCAGCGAGGCGGCGCGCTCGAACAGCTCCTCCTCGCGGTAGGTGTCGAGCGCGGCAAGTGCGGCGGCACAGGCCACCGGGTTGCCCGAGTAGGTGTAGCCGTGGAACAGCTCGATCATATGGTCGGGGCCGGTCATGAAGGCGGCGTGGACCTCGCTGCTGATCATCACTGCGCCCATCGGAATCACGCCATTGGTGAGGCCCTTGGCGGTGGTGATCATGTCCGGCTCGACGCCGTAGTAATCCGCGCCAAAGGCACGGCCGAGACGGCCATAGGCGGTGATCACCTCGTCAAAGATCAGCAGAATTCCGTGCTCGCGGGTGATCTCGCGCAGCCGCTTCAGATAGCCCTTGGGCGGCAGGATCACCCCGGCGGAGCCTGCCATCGGCTCGACGATCACCGCGGCGATGGTTTCGGCCCCGTGCAGCTCGATCAGACGCACCAGATCCTCGGCCAGCTCGACGCCATGCTCGGCCTCGCCCTGGCTGTAGGCGTTGCGCTCAAGGTCATGGGTGTGACGCAAGTGGTCAACGCCGGTCAGCAGGCTACCAAAGTGGCGGCGGTTGTTGACGATGCCGCCCACCGCGATACCGCCGAAGTTCACCCCGTGATAGCCCTTTTCGCGGCCGATCAGCCGGGTGCGGGAGGCATTGCCCCTGGCCTTGTGATAGGCCAGCGCGATCTTCAGCGCGGTTTCCACCGATTCCGAGCCGGAGTTGGTGAAGAACACGTGGTTCAGATCGCCCGGTGCCAGTTCGGCCAGCCGGTTTGCCAGCTCAAACGCCTTGGGGTGGCCCATCTGGAAGGCCGGCGCATAGTCCAGCTCCGTCATCTGGTTCTTGACCGCCTCGGTGATGCGCGGCGCGGCGTGGCCTGCGTTCACGCACCACAGGCCCGCGGTGCCATCCAGCACCTTCTTGCCCTCGGTGGTGGTGTAATACATGCCTTCCGCACCGGCGATCATGCGCGGGTTCTGCTTGAAATGCCGGTTGGCGGTGAAGGGCATCCAATAGGCTTCCATGGCGTTGGCACGCTTGGGGTTGTTGTCCATGTCGGGTTCCTTTGTCTTGATGAGAGGTCAGCTGACGGCGGTCAGCAGCGTGTCGAGGCTCTGTTTTGCATCGCCGTAGAACATCCGGGTGTTCTCCTTGAAAAACAGCGGGTTCTCGATGCCGGAGTAGCCCGTGCCCTGGCCGCGCTTGGAGACGATCACCTGTTTCGCCTTCCAGCACTCCAGAACCGGCATGCCCGCGATCGGAGAGTTCGGGTCTTCCTGCGCCGCCGGGTTCACGATGTCGTTGGAGCCGATCACGATGGCCACGTCGGTGGACGGGAAGTCGTCGTTGATCTCGTCCATCTCCATCACGATGTCGTAAGGAACCTTGGCCTCGGCCAGGAGAACGTTCATGTGGCCCGGCAGGCGGCCCGCCACCGGGTGGATGGCGAAGCGCACTTCTTTGCCCTTGGCGCGCAGGCGGCGGGTCAGCTCGGCGACGTTCTGCTGCGCCTGCGCCACCGCCATGCCGTAGCCAGGGATGATGATGACGCTGTCGGCTTCCTCCAGCGCCTGCGCCACGCCCTCGGCGTCGATCGCGACCTGCTCGCCCTCGACCTCCATCTGCGGGCCGGTGCTGCCGCCAAAACCGCCAAGGATCACCGAAACGAAGGAGCGGTTCATCGCCTTGCACATGATGTAGGAGAGGATCGCACCCGAGGAGCCGACCAGCGCGCCGACCACGATGAGGAGGTCATTGCCAAGCGAGAAGCCGATCGCCGCCGCGGCCCAGCCCGAGTAGCTGTTCAGCATCGAGACAACCACCGGCATGTCGGCGCCGCCGATGCCCATGATCAGGTGGTAGCCGATGAAGAGGGCTGCCAGCGTCATCAGCAACAGCGGCAGGAAGGTGCCGGAGTTGAAGTACCAGATCAGGCAGATGAAGGAGAGCGCCGCAGCGCCTGCGTTCAGCGCATGGCCGCCCGGCAGCTTGGTGGCGGCCGAGGTGACCTTGCCCGCCAGCTTGCCAAAGGCAATCACCGAACCGGTGAAGGTGATGGCGCCGATGAAGATGCCGAGGAACAGCTCAACCCGCAAAAAGGCGATCTCGGCCGGGGTCTTCTTGGCGATGAGCTTGGCAAAGGTGCCGAGCTCTTCGGTGCTGCCCGCCGCCGCGGCGGCCGCCACATTGCCGATCTCGAAATGGGCGATGAAGCCGACAAACACCGCGGCGAGGCCGACCAGCGAGTGCATCGCCGCCACCAGCTGCGGCATCTCGGTCATCTGCACCTTCTTGGCAACATACATGCCGATGATGCCGCCGCCCGCGATCAGCAAGAGCGA